>NZ_GL629686.1 GCF_000185845.1 Segatella salivae DSM 15606 | reverse complement strand
GTTCCTTTCAAGTGGGAAAAGCATCAATCAGCTTCTCTCCCTTTCCGAGGAGCAGTTGCATGAGATGTTTGGCGGTACGGAATCCCGACGTCGGGAGCCTTCCTCCAAAAGGATTGAATTGGAGGCTTTGCTTCCCGGATATGTATCTCGCCTGACACGCAAGGGGATGAGTGTCAGGAAACTTTTCAAGGAGTATCATTCCGAGTATCCTGACGGTCTTCAGCTGTCTTCCTTCAAGCGGGCAGTCCGCCAGTACAAGTTCCACATCAAGGTCGTCGGCCATGTCGAACACTATGCCGCAGACCAGATGTATGTTGATTTTGCCGGTGACAGGCTTGAAGTTGTCGATGAGATGACAGGCGAGACGAAGAAGGCAGAAGTCTTTGTTGCCATCCTTCCGTTCAGTCATTACACCTACTGTGAAGCCGTATGGTCGCAGCGCAAGGAAGACCTGATCAAGGGATGCGAGAATGCCATGCAGTATTTCGAAGGGGCTCCGGCGGCAATAGTT
>NZ_GL629685.1 GCF_000185845.1 Segatella salivae DSM 15606 | reverse complement strand
CAAAAACTGCATTTTTTCCTTGGAGAAGTTCCCAGAAAAAGGATATGCTGTGTTATTTGTTCAAAAATCTCAAATACTGAGTCATATGGGCACACCTGCCCTTTCCATACTATCTATGGATTTGTAAAATTATCCTTAAGTCTTATTAGGCAGCCTTCTTCACACTCCGAGCCATCTCTCTTGCGGCAAGAATGGCAGTATTTGCTGTATGGATTCCGAAGAAGAGTAGTAGCCTCTCACTAAACATATTGCGTGCCTTGATGCGTCCAAGGCTATAGTGTTGTTTTTGATTTCCAAAGCTACCCTCCATTACCGTAGCTCTAGGTTTCCAATAATCTTTCTCGCTGTCTTGAGACATTCAGCTTCTTCTTTAGGTCTTGGACCTTTTCTAGTGAAATAGGTCGTTATGCCTTTTTCAGTACACATAGTGCGGTTGGCATTGTTGGCGTATATGGAATCGGCACCGACACGCTTGACTTTGATTCCCGTCAAAGATTCCTGATATTCAATGCATTGCTTAAGGCGGACACCCTCGTTGAATGCCTCAAAGCTGTGGTGTTCTATGAATGATATGCCGTCTATCTGTATGTTGTTGACCTTTG
>NZ_GL629684.1 GCF_000185845.1 Segatella salivae DSM 15606 | reverse complement strand
CAGAGATTGAAAACATCATCTATAACTATGCGGATGAATTGAAAATCGGCGGACAAAGTGAAAGCCAAATACCGCATATTCTCATTAGGGTTATCAATGCAATAACTCTATCCGAAAACAAAAAGGAGTTAAGGTCAGCTATCAACAAAATAGCTGAAGAAACAGAACTTAACAAGTTCTTTGCATACGGCTATGGTGCGCACCACTTTTGGCTCAAACACCGCAGATTATCCAATGGAGAGCCAAAGGAATACAGATTATTAAAGGTTGAATTTTAAGATTATGAAGAAGAAAGTTTACAGAGTTCGGACGCAATACATCTTCGATGGAGTGTTTGATGTGGTTGCGGAGAGCAAAGAAGACGCACGGCAAAAAGTCCTGCAAAATTGTGGGTTGGTTATGGGTGGCAGCATTCACAGCACTTTGCCCGATGATGAAATAAACTGGGCATTTGACAGACATCCCAATAAAAGGATAGACAGAATAACGAAAGTGTAGAAATAGTACCTTTAATAAAACTAAGAGCCATGCAAATCGAAAATTTGCGTGGCTTCTTTTCTTTCTCTTTGAACGAGTAGGCGACCAAAGAAAAGAAGGAAAGAAAGTCGAAAATTCAATTTATT
>NZ_GL629683.1 GCF_000185845.1 Segatella salivae DSM 15606 | reverse complement strand
CTCCTGCCCTTTCACAAAAAAGCGGTTCACCGAACAGTCAAACAAATCCTTGGAAGTACTCTCTGTCTTGACCATAATGGAGAAACCATAAACTTCACCGATTTTATTATACTCTCCTTTGGTGCGTGCTTTTTCGTCTATCTCCTGCAGACGGGCAGCAATGGTCTTGATGTCTGTATAGTCTTCCACACCTTTGATAGTCAGCTTATTGATGGGCTGTCCATCGGCATCACGTTCTACACACTGCTCAAATAGAGCTAAGTCAGACTGTGCCTCCTTGATTTTATCCGTATGGAAGGACACAGAACTCTCAATCTCTGCTAGCTTTCCTGTTGCGGCATCACGCTCACGGAGGAAGTTCTTGCGCTCGGATTCCAAGGTGGCAATCTTCTTATCCAATCTTGCTTTCTCTAAAAGGTCGGTATTACCAGAAAGCACTGCTACGTATTCGGAGAAGTTCATACCGCTGTCCTCATCCATTGAACCCTCGTCAATGGTACGACTGCCAAGCGTGTTTGTCTTTAGCTGATTGATGAAGAGCTGCTTGTTATGCAGCAAATTGAACTTATAACTGTCCAAAGAACGCTCTACAGCGTAGATAATCACATCGACCTTGTTGTCCGCAAACTCTTTGGCGATAAGGTTTCCCTTGCGCACGGCTCGTCCGTTGCGTTGCTCTAAGTCCGAAGGTCGCCAAGGCGTGTCCAAATGATGGACCGCCACGGCACGTTGCTGGGCA
>NZ_GL629682.1 GCF_000185845.1 Segatella salivae DSM 15606 | reverse complement strand
ACAGCAATATTTATAAATAAACGATTCGCGCACGCGCCAAACCACTCGGGAAATGACTTTCGCCCAGCGCGGAAATGCCAAACCACTTGGGAAACGACTTTCGCCCGGCGCGGAAATGCCAAACCACTTGGGAAACGACTTTCGCCCGGCGCGGAAATGCCAAACCACTCGGGAATGACTTTCGCCATGCGCGGAAATGCCAAACTACTCGGAAAATGACTTTCGCCATGCGCGGAAATGCCAAACTACTCGGGAAACGACTTTCGCCCGGCGCGGAAATGCCAAACCATTCGGGAAACGACTTTCGCCATGCGCGGAAATGCCAAACTACTCGGGAAACGACTTTCGCCATGCGCGGAAATGCCAAACTACTCGGGAAACGACTTTCGCCCGGCGCGGAAATGCCAAACTACTCGGGAAACGACTTTCGCCATGCGCGGAAATGCCAAACCACTCGGAAAACGACTTTCGCCCGGCGCGGAAATGTAGAATATGCTTGGTGTGCTTGCTACCTTGCCCTGCAACTAAGTATGGACTGACATAGAGCGAGAAGCGTGCCGTACCAGTATTACCACCCGAGAACTCGGAGTTCACATAATCATAGCCGTAAGACTTATAGCCACGCACATGGTCTACCTGTCCGCCGAGGTTATAGTCATAGGTTACTTTCTCCTCATCGGGGTAAATCATTTCCAATTATTGCTGTCCGGTAAACATTATTGTCATATAAAAGTTGAAGCCTGAATTCCATGG
>NZ_GL629681.1 GCF_000185845.1 Segatella salivae DSM 15606 | reverse complement strand
CTCGCGTATTTTCGACCGAAAGGATTTTATTTTAAAATAGGAAGAGTTTTCTAAAGGCTTTTGTAAAGATTAATCGAATGAATTGATAGATTCGTGGGTTGTATGCAAAGTGGAAGATAATTAAGGTGAAAAGGGCGATATGTTTTCGTCAGATGATAATGAGAATGAGGGGCTATTGTGTTTTAGTTGAAAAGAAAACAGCCGGCTCCTTGAGGGAGTCGGCTGCCTTATTCTTTAGTTTTTAAGAAACTTCTACTTAGAAGTTGTAGTAAAGACTGAATGAGATGTTGTTGCCATCAAGGTCAAGTCCATACTTACTAACCTTTGCGTTTAAGTTGTTGTTCTTAGCTTGTTGCCAGCCGAGGAAACCTACATGAGAAACAAATGAAAGCTTCTTTGTGAGGTTAACTGAAACACCTGGGCGAACACCTACAGTCCAAAGGTCGTTATCATTGCCTGCATCGTAGGTGTGTTTGTAGCCAAAACCACCATCAACGAATACGTTAACGAACTTCGTATGAAGGAAAGTGTAACGAGCATATGGGTTTACTTCAATGCTCTTTTCATTGCCTTTATTGGCACCTTCCCAACCGAAAGCAACACCAGCTGCCCAATCTTTGTTGAAGTTGTAACCAATTTCAGGAATAAATTTGTAAGTAGTTACAGTGGTGTTACCATTATCCTGACCGAAGATACTAAAACCACCACCTACATAAGTCTGTGCGTTTGCACTAACTGCAAGCCCGAAAGCTGCTACTAAAGTCATTAAAAACTTCTTCATAACTCTTCTCTTTAAAATTATT
>NZ_GL629680.1 GCF_000185845.1 Segatella salivae DSM 15606 | reverse complement strand
TTTGCGGGAGGCCCGCAAGCCTCAAACCTTTAAAAAGTGATTTGCGGGAGGCCCGCAAGCACCAAAACCTTTAAAAAGTGAGTTGCGGGAGCCCCGCAAGCTCAAAACCTTTAAAAAGTGATTTGCGGGAGGCCCGCAAGCGTCAAAACCTTTAAAAAGTGATTTGCGGGAGGCCCGCAAGCAACAAAAACTTTAAAAAGTGAGTTGTGGGAGGCCATATAGGCGCACAAGAAACGATTGAAACTACAATAGGAATACCCCCTTGTGGGCATGAATCAAAGAGTCCCGCTAATCGATTGTCCTGCTGGTCATTTTTTTGTTGGCAATAAAAAATCCAATAGCCATCCTTTGAATTCAAGTAAGTTCCCAAACCTGCTTCCACACACATTACTTGTAAAAAATAAATGCTCTGTATATTCCCCTGTTCTTATTTCTACTTTAATCTTATCTCCTACATATTGATAATATACTTTGGACTTACTGTATTTTTCAATTTGATATTTTGGCCAAGAATATAAATTGATTGTATATTGGAAGTTAGATATAAGCATCCCTTCTTTAGTCGCTTTTGTCATGACAGGTTGCATCTCTCCACCATAAGTAAGGATATATAAGCATCCTTTATGTATTTCAAAACCTTCAATAGGGAAGATATACTTGCTTTGTAGGCTCTTCTTATTTATGATTTGAAGTGCAAACCGCTCCGAAATCCATGCTTTATCACCATTGCCCGCTAATATATTATTAGCGTAATTGGCAAATACTATCATGTAAATAATTAGAAATACTTTTCTCATAATGGAAAAATCATTGAAACTGTCCCCATATAACCTTGGAAAC
>NZ_GL629679.1 GCF_000185845.1 Segatella salivae DSM 15606 | reverse complement strand
TAATAATGTTGCTTTCTATCCTAATCCCAGCTTATAAGGTTGAAACCTTACTTTCCCGTTGTCTTGATTCAATCTTTTGTCAAGATACATCTAAAGTAGAGATTATTATAGTTGATGATGGCTCTCCCGACAAAACTTTCGATGTTGCAAAATCCTATGCAGAAAAGTATGCTAATTTGCGTGTATTTCGTAAGGAAAATAATGGTGTTGGAGCCGCTCGTAATTTCTTGTTAGAGAAAGCTATTGGTGACTACATTTGGTTTATTGATTCTGACGATTACATTGTAAAAGATTGTTTGTCGTTTATTTTGCCAGAACTGAATGGGACTCTTGACATGGTTGGAGTTTCTTATAATAACGTTAATCTTTTATATTTTGAGGGTTCTGGTGTAGATTATATAAAAAGAGGATATATCAATGGCTATCTATGGACTAAAATAATAAGACGAGGTGTTATAGATAATGCTCATATACGGTTTGATTCCAAAAGATATTCTCAAGAGGATTGGTTATTCCTTATGCAAATTTATCCTCTGCTGAAAAACATTAAGCAGATATCACTACAAGCATATGTTTATTGTGATGATAATGTCAATTCTATTATGCGAGGAACACATGTTGATAATACGAGAAGAAATGTTATTGATTCACGAGAAACTATATGTAAATTTAAATCCTTGATTTATAGTGTAGAGACTCTGTCTTATGCTGAAACTTACAAAAAATGGCTAAATTTTTCTGCAGCAGGGTATCTATATAGTCTTTTTCCTATAGAATATTCTATTGAAGATATAAAAAATGATATTAAAATATTTAGAGAGAAAGGGGTGTACCCTATTGGTAAGACTGGACGTAGAAAAGCCGATTTTTTTTGAAGTTTGCTAATAATGAAT
>NZ_GL629678.1 GCF_000185845.1 Segatella salivae DSM 15606 | reverse complement strand
AGACAAGTCTACAAATTAGGACTTTTTCTGCATTAATAATAAGCACCTGTATTTTAACTATCAGAAAGTAGTCTAAAGATAAATCCGAGATTTGTGAACATGTTGTCCGAGACCTCCGGACAACATGTCCGGAATAGGCGGAACGATTGTCCAGGGATGTCGGAAAAACTGTCCGGAGCTGCCGGACAAAACTATAAGAGCATTTTTTCAAGCTTAAATGAATAGAACATTAAATTAAGACAGAGTGAATACCTACTCGTAAAAGACTATTGACTTGAATGTCCGTTCGTATTTAGGTTCGTTATAGCCATACTCCATAAATAACGCTTTCACATCGTCTGCCATCGACTGCGTATAAAGGTACCGCCTCTCAACATTACCATAACGATAGTAATTGCAATATTCGCGGAATCTACCTTAGTAACAGATTTCATTCTCGTTTATAATCGGCACAAAATCATATTAAATTTCCTCCTCACTAACATTCTATCAGAGAGTATATCCACGATATCACGCAGCTAACCGCATTTGACTTATCTAAAAACTAACAAGCTCGCAGTGGCCACCACATAGTGTTAAAACATCCATGAATACGAATCGTGGTAGAACAAACATGTACTAATTACTTTGCAAAGATAAATCATTTCTGCAAATGTTCCAAATTTATCTACAACTTTGCATCACAAAATAAACAAGAAAGGCATTTGATTAAGGCTGTCAAATAATCATTGCGCTAATGGAAATTCTTTCTTTGCGCCCCCCTCCTTTTGAAAGAGATGAAATTAAAAAAGCGCAACGCCGTAGAAATTATGCCAGCATTTCCATGAGTGAATCCATCATTACGAATATTGCAACGATGCAACGCCGTAGGTGTTGTTCTTTTGATAGCCCAGGGTTGGCGAGGAACG
>NZ_GL629677.1 GCF_000185845.1 Segatella salivae DSM 15606 | reverse complement strand
CGTTTAACACGTATATATAATGTTTTATTTATCAATCTTTATAATGGTTAACTTCATATTCTTTCCTTTTATTTCCCGCTTTTCCCAAAAGTGTTCCAATCTCTTTATATACCTATAATTTAGCTGCTTGATAACAGTATTCACCATTAAAATTATCAAGCAATGGAATCAAACAGCAATGACAATTATGTGCTGGTCTTGGAAGACCGCACGGAAGTAAAGAACGAAAAGGAAACAGGAAAACTCTCCGTAGTTTCTGGTATTGACGACAAGGGAAACCTTAAAACAACAGAGGCTGTCGCTGCCAACCAAGCGGCATTCTTGAAGTTCAACAACAAGGATGGACTTCTGAAGAATTTCATGGCCAACTTCCTCAAACAGTTTAATAATCCGACTCATTTCGGGTTGTACAAGGTCGTAGCAGACAATGTGGAACAGGGCGTGGACAACCTGCGTACCATGCTGCAAAACCGCGAGAGGCTCGAAAGCAAGCAGCAGCTGGCAGAGATTGGGGTGTCCTTTGATGATTATCTGCCGCAAAAGAAGAATACCACTGCCATCGACCCCGAGAAAGTGGACTGGAAGATGCTCGACAACCTTGGACTGTCCCGTGAGAGATTGGAACAGGGCGGAGAACTGGAAAAAATGCTTAACTGGCAAAAGACCAACCTCGTAACGATTGCCGTTCCCATTGGCGACACGACCATCTACACCGAAGCCCGCCTTGCGTTCCGTACGGACGATAGCGGCAATGTCGGTTTGGCAATTCATCCTTTGAGAAAAGAGCCACAGCTTGACTTTCCCTATATGGGTTACAAGTTCTCTCCTGAAGAAAAGGAGGCACTTCTCACTACGGGCAATCTGGGTAAAACCATCGAAGTGACTCCCAAGAACGCTGAACCTTTCTCTGCATACGTTTCTATTGACCCACAAACGAATGAAATCATTGCTTTGCGTGCCGA
>NZ_GL629676.1 GCF_000185845.1 Segatella salivae DSM 15606 | reverse complement strand
GTCAATCGTTGTCTGAACAAGGCCTTTCCCATAGGTACGCGTACCCATTACAACCGCCCGGTCAAGGTCTTGCAGTGCGCCAGCAGTTATCTCACTCGAGCTCGCTGTATTGCCATTGACGAGCACAACAATAGGCATCACGGTGTCGATAGGTTCTGATGTCGTCTTAAAATCATGGTCAAGTCGTTTCACTTTGCCTCTATTGGAAACAACAGTCACATCTTTTGGTACAAAAAGATTCACGATATTAACGGCTTCACTCTCTAATCCTCCACCATTATTCCTTAGGTCTATGATGAGCTTTTGCATGCCGTCTTTCTTCATTTCGACAAAAGCGCGGCGGAAATCTTTGGCACATCCCTCGGTGAATTGATTCAAATTGATATACCCAACGCCATGATTTAACAACCCAAAATAAGGCACTGCAGGCATCTTAATTGCACCGCGTGTAATCTTCATCTTCATGATTTTACCCGATGAAGGGCGTCGAATCTTAATGACAAATGTCGTGCCGGCATCTCCTCGAAGATGGTCACTTACAAACTGAGTTGACTTGCCTTCCATCGACAAATCATCGATTGCAAGTATGAAATCTCCCTTTCTTAATCCCGCGTTTGCAGCCGGCATGTTCTCATAAGGCTCATCAATGAACACATTCTTATATTTCGGACTATAACGTATTAAGGCTCCAACACCGGCATATTTACCAGTCATCATCATCTTAAGGTCATTGCCTTTCGCCTGTGGATAATATTCTGTGTAAGGGTCAAGGGCGTCAAGCATCGACTCAATTGCAGTCCCAATAACGGTATCAGCAGGTAATTTGTCGACATAAAGTAAGTCGAGATTCTTGTAAATGGCATTGAACACCTCAAGATTTTTGGCCACATTGAAGTTATGGTCTTTATCGTTTTGTGCTGCAACAGGCAAGGAAAGCAACACTAAAATGTATAGCAACAGTTTTTTC
>NZ_GL629675.1 GCF_000185845.1 Segatella salivae DSM 15606 | reverse complement strand
AAAAGCCACACTAATTTGACCCACCCTGGCAAGTATTTTAGACCCAGTAAGGTTAAAATAATGAGACCCACCTCACCAAAATAAGAATGACCCTTTGAAACGCTAGTTTTTTAGGGTCATTTTGTAGTTTTGTGTTACTGCCCTGGCCGGCATTAAAAACATAAAACTATTATTTATATGACAAAATTAAAGAATTTATTGCGCTGTTACGCATCTGGTATGGGAATAAGAAGTATTTCTAGTACTTTCCATATATCTCGTAACACCCTCCGCAAGTATGTCCGTAAATTCCAAGAAAGTGGCTTGTCCATGGAGCAAATTCTGTCGCTTTCAGATGATAAGCTGGCGGACTTGTTTTCAGATGGGCATTCTCGTAACCGTCCGCCTTCTGCTCGCAAGTTGGAGTTAGAGGCACTTGTTCCTGATTATGTGAAACGGCTTAGCAAGAAGGGTGTTTCTATCTTATCTCTTCACACGGAGTATCTCAAAACTCATCCTAATGGTTACCAGTATTCTACTTTCAAACACGCAATCCATGCCTACAGATGTCAAACACGAGCCGTAGGACATGTAGAGCACCTTGCTGGCGATCAGATGTATATTGATTATGCAGGTGATAAGCTAGAGATAGTCGAAGAACAGACGGGTGAGGTGCGGAAGGTAGAGGTTTTTGTGGCTACCCTTCCATGCAGTCATTACACCTATTGCGAGGCAGTGTGGTCGCAGAAGAAGGAAGACCTTATCGTTGCTTGCGAGAATGCTCTTCATTTCTTTGGTGGTGTACCCAAGGCTGTTGTGCCTGACAACTTAAAATCAGCCGTTATCCGCAGTGATCGTAATGAGCCTGTTATCAATGACGACTTCGCTGCTATGGCTGAATTTTATGACATGGCTGTTTATCCAGCTAGGGTGCGCCGTCCCAAGGACAAGGCACTGGTTGAGAATGCTGTAAAGCTAATGTATCGGTCGGTATATGTAGAT
>NZ_GL629674.1 GCF_000185845.1 Segatella salivae DSM 15606 | reverse complement strand
GTCCGTACCTGCATTGTCTGAAAACAGACTTGATGGTAGTCGGAGAGCGGAGATAAGGCGGCTGTTCTGCATGAGGTAACGGCGTATGGCTTCATTGCGAGGGCTGTCCAAAACACCCTGTGAGGTGATGAATGCCAGTAAGCCACCTTCCTTGATGCAGTCTAGACCTTTCACGAAGAAGTAATTGTGAATGGCACGTGTGGACTCCCGTTTAAGAGTGTCCTTGCCTTTGCTGTATTCTCGGTCATAGACCATGAAATCGCCAAAAGGAATGTTACTTGTTACAAGGTCGTACTTGTCCTTATCCTCCAACTCTCCAATGGATTCAAAGGGGGCTTGGCGGACAATGATATTACCTTGCCCATAAGGATGAATGGATTGTGAGATACGGGCAGTGAGCAAATCTTTTTCCATTGCATCGACCATACCAACCCTTTTAGCAAATATCTCGGCAAAAGCTCCCATACCTGCTGAAGGGTCTAAGCATTGCCTTATCTCCACATCGGTAATGGTGAGTGCTTCTGCAATCGCAGAAACGATGCGGGTATCGGTATAGAAAGACGTGAGCACGCTTGCCTTGATGCTCTCCCAATAGCGTTTGGCGGTGTTGGCATCGACGGCTTCACGGTAAATCATCTGTTTGAGCCTTTGGGTTGGCTCGAAAAGTTGTTGCTCCGATTGGCTCCAATAGCGGAGGTCATCGGGGCTGTCACATCGGTTCAGCACGCATTTCAAGCCACCGAAGCCCTGATAGTTGCGCAATATGTCTTTCTCGGCTTCGGTGGCTTCGCGGCGTTCTTTTTCCAAGCGCAAGACCATACGGATGGCTTCAGTGTTGGCTTCAAGGACGTTTTTCTTATTGTATGCCATAGTTTTTCTTTTTAATTAAGGAGGAAAAAGTCGGAAGATAAAAAAATATTACCTCCCGACCTTATCTTTTACTCTCCGTGTCTGCCAGGATTATTTCCCCCTTTGTTTTCCTTTCCTGCTTTCAAATTCAAAAGAAGTAGTGTAGTCTTCACCCAGAACAA
>NZ_GL629673.1 GCF_000185845.1 Segatella salivae DSM 15606 | reverse complement strand
TTTCAGTTCAACATGTATGAATTGGTGAAAGCCGTAGACAAACTGAAGTTGCACCTGACGGATGAGTTGCTGAAGACTTGGGCCGACTGCTTAGAATTGGAAACAGAACTGAACAAGCAGGCCACGGCAACAGTCTACACCGAACAGATGAAAGCGTTCGACCAACAGCGCGACGACCTGCTGACCAACCTCTTTGGTGTGGTGCGGGCGCAACTGAAATCACCCGTGGCAGCGGTGCGCGAGGCAGCGAAAGCGTTAGACAAAGGGCTCGGCGTTTACGCGGGCATTCAAAGTAAGGCGATTGACGCGGAAACGGCTGAGGTGCGTGGAATGTTGAAAGACTTAGAGCGGTTTGCCACTGAGGTGACGGCCTTAGGACTGGCGCCAGTTACGGCACAGTTGAAGACCGTGAACGATGAGTTTCAAAAGGTATATAACACGCGACAGGAAAAGGCGGTGGACCAGAAAATGCCGGCATTGAGCGAGGTTCGTCCGCAGACCGATGCCGTCTTTGGCGTAGTTTGTCGCTACATTGAAGCCAGCTATCTCTTCGCCACGACCGACGAAGACCGTGCCCTGATAGAGCGTTTGGTTGACCGCATGAATCAGGAAAGCGACCACTTCAAGACTTCGCACAAACAGAGCATGGCGCAGAAGAAACCCACGCCCAAGCCTACGCCAGAGGAAGAAAACAGGCTAAAAGCTGGATTTCCAGCGCTTGAACAGCAAATGGAGCTTGAGCGTGGCAGCCTCTCGTTTACAGGCAAGACCAAGGGCACGGCTGCCAAGCGCAAATATGAATTGGCCATAGCAGGCAAGACCACAGCCGATGGCAAGCCCAAAACTATTTGGGTGGGCGTGAATAAGGATGGAACGCTGTTTCTCGTAGATAAAACGAATGAAAAGCCGAAAACGGGCGGCGGAACAACCGAAAAGCCCGACTTTGGCATTAAACATAAAAACCAACCATAAAATTGTCGAGCTTAGGGAAATGCGCAAGGCCGCATTCATAAATTAACTCTTATTGCGACGAAAACCTGCG
>NZ_GL629672.1 GCF_000185845.1 Segatella salivae DSM 15606 | reverse complement strand
GAATTGCGCAAAGTTAATAAAAAAAAGGTAATCTCTGAAAGAATTACCTTTTTTTATATGTGAATCAGTTTATTCTCGTTCCTTTAGAAAGTTACACGTAGACCTAATTGCATGTGCCAACGACTTGTGAAGTCACTGAGGTCAAGGCGAGGTGCACCATAGATAAATGATGGAGTCATCTTTCCTGCAACCTTCTTCACATCCTGTACGGTGATAACTGGCACGTTGTAAGTGCTTGCGTAGTATTCACCCCAGTGCTTGTTGATAAGATTTCCTACATTGAGAATATCGAATACGAGGCTGACTTTGCTTCCACGTGTTCTGTCATAGAAGAAGTCCTGTGCAAAATGGAAGTCAAAATGATTCTCCCAAGGTGCTATATTGCTGTTTCTCTTTGCATATTGACCACGATGATTCTTTGCATATTTGTCGTTTTCAATCCACTCTTCGAAGTTCTTACGACTTTCTGCAGCTGTCATTTTGATGTGATGTGTTGTGCGATCAACATTATCAACGAAGTTCATATTCTGCAATTCTTCTTTCGTTGGGATATAAAGAAGAGTGTTTCCTTTTGCATATTCGCCATTGAATGAAGCACTTGCATTATCATTCATTGTGAGACTGTAACGCTGTCCGCTGTTTCCATTGTAGGTAAGTGTTACATGGCTCTGCCAACGACCATTGCCATAACGCTTAGTGTTGTAGGCAGCTTGGAACATTAGTCGGTGAGGCATGTCGAACATTGAATAAGAAACTTCTGCCTTATTAGGATCTACACAATAATAATACTTCCAGTTTGACATCGCAACAGATGAAGTTCCATCATTAACAGAATAGGAATGGCCGAAAGTATAGCTTGCCATAAGGTCGAGACCGAAATCAAAGCTCTTTTCAAACTTAGCACTCAAACTATAACTATGACCACGATTAATGTTCTTCAAGTTAATAACTGAATTAGCATAGTACTTTCCTGTTGTGCCATTAAGAGTGTAAGTATCGTTTTGATTACTCTTATAATAGGTGGTCTTTGAAGCTTCAACGCCATCAACTGCATAGATATCGCCATTTGGCTGAAGTGCAATGTTGTTGAACCAAACAGCGTTCAACTGACGAGAATAAAGAGCTTCGAGAGTCATCTTAACGCCATAAGGTAG
>NZ_GL629671.1 GCF_000185845.1 Segatella salivae DSM 15606 | reverse complement strand
AGATCCTGTCGGGGCATACTGACGCTGGAGAAAAAATACGGCCGTGACCGTCTGGTCGCTGCCTGCGCCTGCGCGGAACAGAAGCTACAATACGGGTATCAGGCCTTACGAGAGGTGCTTGAACTGGGAGAAGACGCGGATTTCCTCCCTGATGAGGATGGGAAGATACAGCCTGACATGACATCCCCGATACCACTGACCCACAAGAATATACGTGGACGTGACTATTACAGAAAAGACAAACAGGAACAATAAAGCTAAAATTATGGAAATAAATAATAAGACAGCTCCCGTAACGGGACAACAGGACCAGAACACCATATCACTGGATTTGATGAGCCGTATGAAATTACACGGTATGGCGGAGGCTTTCAGGGAAAGCCTTGCCGGCACCACTCCACAGTCCATGACCGCGGACACCTTCCTTTCCATGCTTCTTGCACGTGAATGGGATTACCGTGCCCAGGCTGCCATAGTGCGGCTTACCAGGAATGCGGCGTTCCGATACAAGGCCTATCTCGAACAGATTGACTATGCCACAAACCGGGGCCTTGAGCGCAATCAGATGGAACGCCTCGCCACCCTTGACTTTGTACATAAGGGGCAGAACCTCTTCATTACCGGCTCTTCAGGTACGGGGAAAAGCTATATAGCATGTGCCCTTGGCCACGAGGCATGTAAAAGGGGATTCCGTACTTTCTATGCCAATGCACCCAAACTGCTTGGCGCACTGAAGGTTGCCAAAGTCAAAGGTACACTTGAAACTGAGCTCAAGAAGATTGAGCGTTGCCAGTTACTCATCCTTGATGACCTGTTCATTGTACCTCTTGATGCCAAGGAACGTCCTATCCTGCTCGAAATTATTGAGGACAGGCATGAAAGGAAATCCACTATCATAACCTCGCAGTACCCATCGTCCAACTGGTATGACATGGTTGGCGATCCGACAATAGCCGACGCCATCCTTGACCGAATTATTCATACGGCGCATACCATAGAATTATATGGCGAAAGCATGCGTAAGTTAAGGGCTAAGAAAAGCCAGAGTCTCTAAAAGGGTAAAATAAAATTGACCCCTACACCAGGACTTTACAAGGGGTAATAATATTGTGACCAAAGTGAGCAAATTCTATTTGCCCAAAGGGGTCAAAGTAGAGTGGCTTTT
>NZ_GL629670.1 GCF_000185845.1 Segatella salivae DSM 15606 | reverse complement strand
ACTACTCCCCTCTCTCTTCGGAGAGGGGCTGGGGGAGAGGCTTTGTTTGCCTTACATTATTTCACCTTTAATTATCAATTATATAACCCTCACAATTGTTTCACCATGCAACTCGGTACGAGTTGTTCTTTTGATAGCCCGGGGTTGGCGAGGGACGAGCCTACCCCAGGTAAACGTTCGCAAGGAGATTCAACGCTGTAAGTGTTGAGCTTTTTCTGTGAAGGTATAGTTATAGCGAGGGGATTCATGGCGGATTACGCTTAGAAAGCGTAACACCGATGGCGTTGAAATATTCATTTTCTAATATAATTAAGGATAATATACGAATAAATAAATGGCAAAATGTGGAAACATTCCAATGAATACATCCACCATTACGAATGTTGTAACGATGCAACGCCGTGGGTATTATAGTAAATTTCCAATGAAATTTCCCCTCATTACAAATGTGCTCACCACGCAATGCCGTAAGCGTTGTACTTTTGATAGCCCAGGGTTGACGAGCGAAAGCGACGTCTACCCTGGGTCATTTGCCGTTAGTGGCAACAACGCTGTAGGCGTTGTACCTTTTATTTATAGGCATTTTATTGCAGCATTCCACGCAGAAAAAGCACAACACCTACGGCGTTGACCTTCTCACTACACGCGTAACCCTGGGTAGGCTGACGCCAACCCATGGCTATCAAAAGCACAACGCCTACAGCGTTGATTATCAATGACATTGCAAAATGCGTCGAAAGGCCATACAATTTGCATTATTTCATAGCATAAAACACGGCAAATTACGCGCTGATTTGCATCAAATCATTTTACCCTTTATAATCAATAATATTACCACCCCCAATTAACCCTAAAATAACCTCCTCCATTTCTACGACTAACCACTCCCCTCCCTCTTCGGGGAGGGGCTGGGGGTGAGGCTTTATTTTCACTACTTCATTTAACCTTTAATTATCAGCAACGCCACACTCACAATTATTTCATCTCGCAACTGCGTTGGTATTGCGCCATTATTCCAATGAATGAATTTTGTAATATAAATGTTCTCACCACGCAACTCGGTACGAGTTGTTCTTTTGATAGCCCGGGGTTGGCGAGGAACGAGCCTACCCCGGGTAAATGTTCACAAGGAGATTCAACGCCGTAGGTGTTGAGCTTTTTCAGTGAAGGCACATTTACAATGAAACCTTTGATGACGAATTAATCAAAAAAAGCGCAACACCTATGGCGTTGTTCCACGCAAACCATACC
>NZ_GL629669.1 GCF_000185845.1 Segatella salivae DSM 15606 | reverse complement strand
GTAATGTATGGAGGAATTTTTTCTCAGACAAAACGTATCTTAATAGCTTTGAATGGTTGGCTATTAATGGTAGCCTACTATTTATGTTGTTCTGCATAATAGGAGTATCACTCTATCTTAAACATAAAGGTAAGCGTCCAAAAGAGGGAAAGACTATAACAGTTACTTCTTATACAAATATGTCGCAAAATGGAGTGGAACAAGTTCTGTCATCAGTAATTCCATGGCTCACGGTTTTTGCTGATAATTTAGATTTTAAAATTTTATTTTTTAGCATTGTACTACAAGGCTGTCTTATAGCAATAACTAGTTACAATAACAGTAACTATAATATAATTTGTTCAATATTAGGCTATCGCTATTATGAGGTGCATACTAAAGAGAATACATATATACTACTTTCAAAAAAATGTATTAGAAATAGAAAAGAGATAAAGTCATATACAGATATAACAGATTATATGGGATTAATCATTAAAGACAAAGAATAAATATGAGCCAATTTTACGCTTTAATGTCAGACAACACAGTGAAGTATATTTCACTCAATGAGGATGTGGTTAATGATATTAGAAATATTTTTATCAGTGGTGCAGCGAGGTTGAAAACTGCGGAAATGGAAGAAGATGAATTTAATGGAGATATAATGGCAAGAAAAGGAGAAAACATTACTTATGTAAATTTCTTCTTGCCAGACGACTTCAGTAGAATACCTGACAATCAAGCAGATATGTCTGAATATAATATAGAGGAAGATATTCCTAAAAGTATTTTCTGGTATGAAGAAGGGAGATACCTTTTTCAAGTATTTAACAAAAGAAACATATTAAAGCGTAAAACTGTCTTGAAAGTTGAATACGGGAATTCTTTTGCAAAAATGCAAGAAAAGGCGTTTGTAATTGAAGAAAAGGTTAATGCCATATATGAAGATGGAAAGTTTTATTTTCAGAGTTACACAAGTGCCAATCAGATTTTTCCTTTACTAGATTTTGTGACTGAAGCAACTAATGGAGAAATTGATTCTTTTGGAGAAAATGAAAACTTAGAAGCTAATGCTGTCCGTATTAAAGATATTGCAAATGTTAAGACCAGAAGACTAATCAAAGTATTATCATCTACAACAAATGTCTCAACATTTATAGGTAAATCCCTTCGGACAAAAAAAAGTCTCTTAAAGAAATATGGTATAAAAGCCCAGATTAATAATGAGGGAAAACTTATCCTTCCTACTCATAATGTATCAGAACTTAATAGAACATTAGAATTTCTCAATGAAGAC
>NZ_GL629668.1 GCF_000185845.1 Segatella salivae DSM 15606 | reverse complement strand
GGGCATCAAACCTAACAGTTAGATTTTGGCAAAATATTTATTTTATTGCCAAAGTCTAACTATCGCATAGATATATATTGGCTGATTTTCCTCTTGGGAATAGTTCGAAAATTTCCTCATAAGTCAACTATTAGTTTACTTGCAGGAAAGAAAAACAACCATTCTTTTAACGTCTCCACTTGGGTCTAAAAGTCTGCAAACGACTATCTTCCTCTTTGTCTTGGACAGGATTGTTCTCATTCTTTATTTTGGCAGAGTAGTTGTTGGATAAATCTTTTCTTTGCTTTATTTCCTCTTTTTCTTCCTTTTCTTCATCTGGTGGAGCAAGGGTAAGCGCAATCTTTCTGTCCAATTCAGCAGCTTCACTTTTGAGTGAGCGAAGCTCGTCCTCTTTCTTCCAAGAACTGTTGGCAATGTTGGTGTAAACGTCTTTGTTAGCCACAACCTTTGCCATTTCCTTCTCATGCGACTCTATTACCTTTGGAATACGTTCCAAAGCATTAACGAAGTTCTGACACGCAAGTTTCGGGTCCGTAGCCAACTTACCGTTATTGTAAGTGTAGTAGATAGACTCCTGCCCTTTCACAAAGAAGCGGTTCACCGAGCAGTCGAACAAGTCCTTGGAAGTACTCTCTGTCTTGACCATAATGGAAAAGCCATAAACTTCACCGATTTTGTTGTACTCTCCTTTGGTGCGTGCCTTCTCGTCAATCTCCTGTAAACGTGCAGCAATGACTTTGAGGTCCGTACTGTCCTCCACGCCTTTGATGGTGAGTTTATTTATAGGTGTACCTTCATCATCACGCTCCACACGCTTCTCAAAGAGAGCTAAGTCAGACTGTGCCTCCTTTATTTTATCCGTATGGAAGGACACGGAACTCTCAATCTCAGCCAACTTGCCCGTTGCGGCATCACGCTCACGAAGGAAGTTCTTACGTTCTGATTCCAAGGTGGTAATCTTCTTATCCAATCTTGCTTTCTCTAAAAGGTCGGTATTACCCGAAAGCACTGCTACGTATTCTGAGAAGTTCATGCCGCTGTCCTCATCCATCGACCCTTCATCAATGGTACGACTGCCGAGCGTGTTTGTCTTCAGCTGGTTGATGAAAAGCTGCTTATTATGCAGCAGGTTAAACTTGTAGCTATCCAAGGAACGTTCCACGGCATAGATAATCACATCAACCTTGTTGTCCGCAAATTCCTTGGCGATAAGATTTCCCTTGCGCACGGCTCGTCCGTTGCGTTGCTCCAAGTCTGAAGGTCGCCAGGGCGTGTCCAAATGGTGGACCGCCACAGCACGTTGCTGTGCG
>NZ_GL629667.1 GCF_000185845.1 Segatella salivae DSM 15606 | reverse complement strand
TATAGTAGACAAGTCTATAGTAGACAAGTAAACGAGTTTATAGTAAACAAGTTAATAGTTAACGAGTAGACAAGTTAATAGTTTAGGAGATTAATAAACTAAAAAACAAATAACTTGTCAACCAGTCAACTCAAAACTCGTCAACCATATGAGATTCTTGTCAACCTGTCAACTTAGAACTTGTAAACTAAAAGAAATACATCAGGTGGTTATTGCGGTGGGGTTCCACCTCTTCCCATTCCGAACAGAGAAGTTAAGCCCACTTGCGCCGATGGTACTGCAATGCAATGCGGGAGAGTAGGTAGCCGCCTCCTTTTACAAAGCACTTTGAAGATTCATTTCTTCAGAGTGCTTTTTTTGTTTATATCCCTTGCGGGAGTCCCGCAAATCAGTTTTTAAAGGTTTTGACACTACGCGCTATAAAGCAAAAATCAATCAACAAAAGAATTTATGATAATAAAACAATGAAATATCAGAGTAAAGAACTATATTTGCACTTGTGCACTTTTGTTTGACAACGTACAATTGAATTTGTGAAGAAAGGTGGAGAACATCTTAGTAGGCATAATGGTATTTACAGGAATCCATCAAGTGGGAAGAAAATCAATAGAGATTAAATCAACTATTGTCAAATTCTTCATTTTTAATGATGAGCCTTTACCATAAATGGTATAGCGTATATAGAAAAATAGAATATGAATAAAACATATAGGGATTTAATTTATAGATTTCAGAACCAGGGTATTGAAGAATCCCAATCCACCGGTGCAATCCTTATAGGAAAAGCCCCCCATATAGCCCCCGAGGCTTGGCTAAACACCCTGTATCCTCCGCTAAGTAAGAACGATGTCCAAGCATTGGAGAAAGAATTGGGCATGGAAATTCCCACCGATTATAAAAAATTCTTGTTAGATGTAAGCAATGGGTTAGACATATTGGTTGGAACCTTTTGTTTAGACGGGTTAAGAAGAAACTATAAAAGAAGCACTGATGAAAGCCGCCAACCGTTTTCGATTATTACGGCAAACATTCGGGAAAGACCTCGAAATGCCGCAGACGACTATTTCTTTATAGGCGGTTATGACTGGGACGGTTCTTATCTTTATATAGATAACAGAACAAGCATCGTGCACTATTGTGATAGAGACGATGCAACCTCCCTATTCCAATGGGAAACGTTCGAGCAAATGCTTATATCAGAGTTAAAGAGGATATACTCACTGTTTGATGAGAGGGGAAGAAAAATAGATGAAGACCTTTATACTACCCCAATTAAAAGGTAATATAAAGCTTCGTGATATAAGTCATATAAGGGTATCAGTGAACACCCATACAAGGGTATTGACGAACACTCTTATAAGGGTATTAACAACGGGTA
>NZ_GL629666.1 GCF_000185845.1 Segatella salivae DSM 15606 | reverse complement strand
ATGCAGGCAGAGGATGTTTGCAGAATTTGTGAAGAAGATGCCCCCCATTGGGGTATGCTTTTGATAGTCCAGGGTTGGCGAGTGTAGCGAGCTACCCTGGGTTAATACGTTGAGTGGGACACAACGCCGTAGGTGTTGCGCTTTTTTAATTTCATCTCTTTCAAAACGAGGAGCGGCGCAAAGGATGTTTGCAAATTGACGAACCCCATAGGGGTTCTGCTTTTGATAGCCCAGGGTTGGCGAGCATAGCGAGCTACCCTGGGTTAATACGTAGCATGGAACACAACGCCGTAGGTGTTGCGCTTTTTTAATTTCATCTCTTTCAAAACGAGGAGTGGCGCAAAGGATGTTTGCAAATTGACGAACCCCATCGCCTTCTGTTTTTGATAGCTATTTCGAAAGGAAGAGTGGGCGCAGAGGATGTTTGCAAATTGACGAACCCCATCGGGGTTCTGCTTTTGATAGCCCAGGGTTGGCGAGCGTAGCGAGCTACCCTGGGTTAATGCGTTAAGTGGAGAACAACGCCATAGGTGTTGCGCTTTTTTAATTTCATCTCTTGTCAAAAGGAAGAGCGGCGCAGAGGATGTTTGCAGAATAGACGAACCCCATTGCCTTCCGCTTTTGATAGCCATTTCAAAAGGAAGTGGGACGCAGAGGAAGTTCATGAGGACGACGAACCCCATAGGGGTTCTGCTTTTGATAGCCCAGGGTTGCCAAACGATAGTGCAGGCTACCCTGGGTTAATACGTAGCGTGGAGAACAACGCCATCGGTGTTGCGCTTTTTTGATTAATCCGCCATGAATTTCCTCACTATAACCATGCTTTCTCGGAAAAAGCTCAACACCTATGGCGTTGAATCTCCTTGCGAATGCTTACCCGGGGTAGGCTCGTTCCTCGCCAACCCTGGGCTATCAAAAGAACAACACCTACGGCGTTGCGTGGTTGTAACATTCACCATGGTGGATTCATTCATGGAAACGCCGACATAATATCTACGGCGTTGCATCGTTGCAATATTCGTAATGATGGATTCACTCATGGAAATGCTGGCATAATTTCTACGGTGTTGCGCTTTTTTAATTTCATCTCTTGTCAAAAGGAAGAGCGGCGCAAAGGATGTTTGCAGATTGACGAACCTCATCGGGGTTCCGTTTTTGATAGCCCAGGGTTGCCAAACGATAGTGCAGGCTACCCTGGGTTAGGGTATGGTTTGTGGAGAACAACGCCATCGGTGTTGCGCTTTTTTAATTAATCCGCCATGAATCCCCTCGCTATCCCCATGTTTTCTCGGAAAAAGCTCAACACCTATGGCGTTGAATCTCCTTGCGAACGCTTACCCAGGGTAGGCTCGTTCCTCGCCAACCCTGGGCTATCAAAAGAACAACACCTACGGCGTTGC
>NZ_GL629665.1 GCF_000185845.1 Segatella salivae DSM 15606 | reverse complement strand
CGTCGACCGGCGCACGGGTGAGTAACGCGTATCCAACCTGCCTCTGACTAAGGGATAACCCGGCGAAAGTCGGACTAATACCTTATGAGGTTTTCAGCAGACATCTAACGAAAACGAAAGATTTATCGGTCAGTGATGGGGATGCGTCTGATTAGCTTGTTGGCGGGGTAACGGCCCACCAAGGCAACGATCAGTAGGGGTTCTGAGAGGAAGGTCCCCCACATTGGAACTGAGACACGGTCCAAACTCCTACGGGAGGCAGCAGTGAGGAATATTGGTCAATGGGCGAGAGCCTGAACCAGCCAAGTAGCGTGCAGGATGACGGCCCTATGGGTTGTAAACTGCTTTTATGTGGGGATAAAGTGAGCTACGTGTAGTTTATTGCAGGTACCACATGAATAAGGACCGGCTAATTCCGTGCCAGCAGCCGCGGTAATACGGAAGGTCCAGGCGTTATCCGGATTTATTGGGTTTAAAGGGAGCGTAGGCCGTGGATTAAGCGTGTTGTGAAATGTAGACGCTCAACGTCTGAATTGCAGCGCGAACTGGTTCACTTGAGTATGCACAACGTAGGCGGAATTCGTCGTGTAGCGGTGAAATGCTTAGATATGACGAAGAACTCCGATTGCGAAGGCAGCTTACGGGAGCACAACTGACGCTGAAGCTCGAAGGTGCGGGTATCAAACAGGATTAGATACCCTGGTAGTCCGCACAGTAAACGATGGATGCCCGTTGTTAGTTCACTTATGAATTAGCGACCAAGCGAAAGCATTAAGCATCCCACCTGGGGAGTACGCCGGCAACGGTGAAACTCAAAGGAATTGACGGGGGCCCGCACAAGCGGAGGAACATGTGGTTTAATTCGATGATACGCGAGGAACCTTACCCGGGCTTGAATTGCAGACGAACGATTCAGAGATGATGAGGCCCTTCGGGGCGTCTGTGAAGGTGCTGCATGGTTGTCGTCAGCTCGTGCCGTGAGGTGTCGGCTTAAGTGCCATAACGAGCGCAACCCCTTTTTTCAGTTGCCATCAGGTAATGCTGGGCACTCTGGAGATACTGCCACCGTAAGGTGTGAGGAAGGTGGGGATGACGTCAAATCAGCACGGCCCTTACGTCCGGGGCTACACACGTGTTACAATGGCCGGTACAGAGCGTTGGTCGTGTGCAAATACGATCTAATCCTTAAAGCCGGTCCCAGTTCGGACTGGGGTCTGCAACCCGACCCCACGAAGCTGGATTCGCTAGTAATCGCGCATCAGCCATGGCGCGGTGAATACGTTCCCGGGCCTTGTACACACCGCCCGTCAAGCCATGAAAGCCGGGGGTGCCTGAAGTCTGTGACCGCAAGGAACGGCCTAGGGCAAAACTGGTGATTGGGGCTAAGTCGTAACAAGGTAGCCGTACCGGAAGGTGCGGCTGGAACACCTCCTTTCTGGAGACGGATTTCAAAGTTGAC
>NZ_GL629664.1 GCF_000185845.1 Segatella salivae DSM 15606 | reverse complement strand
TCGGCTTCGTTCATGAAGTCGAAAAGGGATGGCTCACGTGAAGAGGAAGAAGCTGCTTTCCTGCTACCACGGGTACGCCGTTGAGGAATGGTCGCTGCCTTTTGCATTTTGAATTCCGATGGTTTCTGGGGAGCAGTTTGTGTTATAGGACGGCGTGCCTGTGAAGTTCCTGAATTATCCTTAATTTCATTGTTCACACGGGTAACTTCTCTTGTCCAAAGGCTGTATTCCTCTGGGGCAAATAGTGACAGCTGCTCTGGTTGTCCGATGTCTTCCATGTTATTGTCCACCACCGGATGATGATCGTCGTCAAAGAATATTGTCTGCCCGTTCATTTCTCTTGGGGCTTCAATATCCGTACGGATTTCCTGTGGTTCCTGCTCGTATTGATGATGAAGTGTCAAGGCGGGTACGCCTTCGGGTGCAGGTTCAACGTTTATGGATGGTTGCTCTGACACAGATTGCTGTGGTACAGACTCCGATGATGGTGGTTGCAATGGAGTAGTCTCTCCATTGGAAACGGTATTTTCTGTTGCCTGTGCCTTGGTAATGGTAAAATCGTCCGGTTCTATGACTTGTTCGACATTAATTCCTGTTTCAGTTTCTAATTCTTCCTTGGGCATTTTGATTTCAGAAGTACCGTTCACTGGCTCCTTGACCTTATTCTCTGTCTTTATTATTGCTTCTTCCTTGATTTCCTCTGCCACCACTTCTTCTTTGGTATATTGTCCCCTTACGATTTCTTCCAGTTCGGCTATCTCGTGCAATTTCTTAGGAGAGAAGTACAGGTCACGTTCAATGCCCAGTCCTCTTACCTTCACGCCTTCCATCTCGTCGAGGGACATATTGCCAAGCTCCCAGCCATAACCCATCGTGACAGCACCGAAGCCAATACGGCTCTTAGGGTCATATTCCAAAAGGTAGGCTGTATATGCTCCCATCGGGAAGAAATAGCGTGCGTATGCAACCTTATCGCCTATGAGTTCCTTTTCCGTGCTGTAAAGTTTTGGTAGTTGCTTCCTGATACTGTCGGGCATGAGGTTATAGGCATCGTTTATACCCTTGTCTTCAGTCTTTGTTTTCTCTGTTTCTTCTTCCCGACTTATGGTAATACCCAACTTGCGAAGCTGTTTCTCTGCTTCTGCCTCTCGCTCTGCTTCTGTCATCGGTATACCTGTTTCATATAGTTTACGGTCGATACGTTGTCCCATTTCAAGAGAGAGCCGTGTTCGGAGACTTTCTGCCATTTCCTCAACCCCTCCCGTGAACCGATACTCCCATGCAGGTCTTCCATAAGGGTCTGTACCCATTATGCGCTCTGTGGCAATGGTGCGATGAGATATGTCTTTCCAATCTCCTACAAAAAGTGAGTTATGCTTGAAGACGACAGTAGAGCCTTCTTCCTTGGGAACGGAAACAGTTTCTACGAACTGCTGTTCAATGCCCTTGCTGATTTCTTTACCAGTCTGCTTCTGCAGGACGATGAGGTCACTG
>NZ_GL629663.1 GCF_000185845.1 Segatella salivae DSM 15606 | reverse complement strand
ATCTTTACATTGACTTGCACGGCACGAAAAGATTTTTACACAATCGTGGTCTCACTCGATGGATGCAGATGGGATTACCCGCAATGGTACGATGCACCCCTTTTCAATTACATGGCCGAACAGGGCGTAAAATCAGGGCTCATCCCCTCCTATCCGTCCAAGACCTTTCCCAATCACTACACCTTGGCCACAGGACTCTATCCTGATCACCATGGTATCATCGCCAATTCGTTTGCGAACAGAAAAGACGGACTGATATTTTCGCTCAGTAATCCAAAGACCAAGACCGACAGCCGATTCTATGGCGGAGAACCCATATGGATTACGGCCAAGAAACAGGGCAAGAAAGTGTTTACCTATCATTGGCCGGGAAGCGACGTACGCGTGAAAGGCCAATACCCCGATGTGTGGTTCAACTACGAAAAGAACCATCTCTCTGTCAGCGAACGAATCTCTTTGGTCTCACAGGCTATCAACGCCAAGCAGGCACCCGACCTCATCATGGTTTATTTTGAAGAGCCCGACCACTCTGGACACAGCTTCGGACCGCAAGACAAGCGCACAAGAGAGGCTTTCCGAAACATGGATGCGCAGCTTCACGACCTATGGGACAACATTCAACAAGGACCACGCAAAGATAGTGTCAACCTCATTGTCGTTTCAGACCATGGCATGACCTTCGTGACTCCCGAACGGAAAATTGAATGCAAACGCTATTTGAATCCCAAGTGGGTTGAACGCATAGAAGGCAATCTGCCCGCACAAATCTATTGCCACAAAGGATATGCCGACTCGGTATACAATGCACTGAAGGCTATCCCACACATGCGCGTATGGCGAAAAAAAGATGTTCCAGCCTATCTCCACTACGGCACACACGAAAACATCGGTGATGTCATTGCCGACCCGCAAGAGGGATGGCTCGTCACAGACGGCAAAGTAAAGGCAGGAGGCATGCATGGCTACGACCCCACATACAGCGACATGCAAGCCATTTTCAGAGCCATGGGACCAAGTTTCCGACACATCGACTATCCTCATTTTCCCAATGTTGATGTCTATGCTCTCCTATGCCATCTCATCGGCGTCACACCTGCCCCCAACGACGGCAACTTCAACGACATCAGTGCTATACTAAAATAACCCTCCACATCTTCACACACTCCGTCTCCCCTGTGCTTTACCCTCTCGGGCATGAGGGAGACTTTTTTTAACGATTCGCATCGCCAACCCTCTATCCATTGCACAAATGACACACACCTTTTGCCACTCATTCCCCAAAATCTTCTAACTTATGTTTTGCACGGCTCACGCTTACAAAGATAATAAAATTATCGCATAACACAAAGAAAATGCCCATTCACGACATGTTAATAAATGTTTAACACATCACAGCGCCCATTTAGAACCCCTAAACCACCCATTTACATGATGCACAATGAAGCACACGAACACACGTCAACCCCAAAATATTACATATTACAATATTACATGTAACGTTTGCTCAATTCCACCTCCACCCGCACCTTGCATACTTACAAATTAAAACCCAACATAAAAATCCCTCCTATAAACGGATATACAAAC
>NZ_GL629662.1 GCF_000185845.1 Segatella salivae DSM 15606 | reverse complement strand
TGGAAAAGCCACACTAATTTGACCCACCCTGTCAAAGTATTTTAGACCCAGTAAAACGATTTATTATTGACCCACTAAATGCCCTGGTCGGGTGGGTCATTTTATTTCGCTATTACTTGGTAATATTCTTTGCTTTTATCTTTCTAAGACTCTCTCCAGTTAGTTCTATTTGATATGAGGTATGCACAATTCTATCTAGTACAGCATCTGCCACGGTAGGGTCGCCTATTGCATCATACCAGTTGTCTACAGGAAGTTGAGAAGATATGATAATCGACTTCCTTTCATGCCTATCTTCTATAATATCAAGTAATATAGGACGCTCTTTTGCATCTACAGGTACAAGGAAGGCATCATCGAGGATTAACAAGCGACATCGCTCTATCTTCTTTAGCTCTGTTTCTAACGTTCCTTTGTTCTTGGCAACCTTAAGTGTCCCCAGCAGCTTTGACATGTTAGCATACATCGTTCTAATACCATTTTTACAAGCATGATAGCCTATAGCTGTAGCGATAAAACTTTTACCAGTTCCTGATGAACCAGTAATAAATATATTGCGTCCTTGCTTGATAAAATCAAGTGAGAGTATTCTCTCCATTTTGTTTTGGCTAAGGTTGCGATTGATATTATAATCTATTTGCTCAGGATAGGTTTTATATCTAAACCCTGCTGATTTTATGAGTCTTTCAATGGCTGCTGCAGAACGATAGTCCCATTCTCGAGATAAGAG
Organism: Segatella salivae DSM 15606; assembly: GCF_000185845.1. Classification (GTDB taxonomy): domain Bacteria; phylum Bacteroidota; class Bacteroidia; order Bacteroidales; family Bacteroidaceae; genus Prevotella; species Prevotella salivae. Next base: position 954 of record NZ_GL629662.1, on the reverse strand, counting down.
CCAAGATAAAAAGGCATCTGGTGTCATCGTATCTGCAATTGTAGTTGTTAGACTTTCTTCAAAGGCAGTTGCCATACCCGTAAGCCTCATTCTATGCATTAAATCAAGAGATAACTGATTCTTATCCATTTCTTGCACAATAGGTGCTGTCTTATTATTATTTAGTTCCATAGTTGTTTACTTTAATTGTTTGCTATTATTGGATAATTGCTTTGAGAAATAATCCTTGCCTCGTATGTTCTTATGAGTTTTTGGTTTATATTCAGGAGATAGCTCCATATTATCTTCATCCATAGATATATAGGGAGCATCATCACCCTTCTGTAGTATATCCTTTATCTCATTATAGCCATAGCGTCGTCCTTCCGAGGCACAGTTACAAGCTGCTACTAGACGAGCCATGCCATACTTCTTCTCCAGCGACATGATACCACGGCAAGAGCGGAAGGCTTTTGGTGGATATTTCATCTGCGTAGCGACTTCCTTGAGATAAAGCAGAAGGATGTTGTCTATTTGCCCTGCCCGTTGATATATTTCCTCCAAATCCTTTTCAAAGCTACCATGATGACCAGGAAGATTATGTGCATCTTTCTGTGAGTAGGTATAGGGAGTATCATCTCGCTGATGGATGGTAACTAACTTTAACCCATAGTAGATTTGAACATTGTCATTATCGTAAATAAGCTCCATACGTTTGCCGATATACTCTGTTGGAACACTATAACTATGCTTTCTTAGCATAACGAAGCTATTAGCCATGACAGTAGCAGACTTTCTAGACTTCATCTGATAGCGAGCGGTAGGAAGAGGACGAAGAAAATCTTTTTCCATTTCCTCAAATAGTTCTTGACGGGATTCCTTACGCCCACTCAATCTACGGCTGTTAAATGCTTCTAAAGATGTGCGTATAGCAACATTAAGTGATTCTAGATTATGGAAAATTTGCCCTTCAAT
>NZ_GL629661.1 GCF_000185845.1 Segatella salivae DSM 15606 | reverse complement strand
CTATCTCAAGTATCGTCATGATGGGTTTGAAACCTTTTTAGATGCTTATGTGTACTCTTCGGTCTACGCAAAAGACGCATATCTCGGAGATGAAATCAATGGAACAGACCATATTTTGCTTGAACAGAACATACGAATTAAAGAACGTACCAACGGACTTTATGGAAAATGGGGGGCCAGTTACGACTTTGACAGCGACAATTCTATAGGTGGCAGTTACACGTTGACACGTGAATTCTATGACAAAGGCTATTCGCTTGGGGCCACACAAGACGTCATAAAGAACGGTAATCTGATAGGCCATATCGACCAAGACTATACATCTCATGGGCTCGAAGGACCCAATCATGAAGCCAATGCCTATTATTTGGGAAAGTTGGGTAACATGAAAATAGACCTCAACTTGACGGCGTTGTGGAAAAAAGATGCTGGAAGAAAGCAGAGCAAAGAGGTCAGTTCACAGCTACAAAGCCAAACCGTCACAACACATAATGAGCAAAAGAATCATCTTTGGGCAGGCAAACTAATCCTCTCTTACCCTTTATGGAAGGGCACATTAAACGTGGGAACAGAGTTTACAAGCACTTATTCGTTCGGCCAATATAGCAATGATGGTGGGGTGGTTAGCAATAGTTTGACCGAAGTGAAAGAGCGAAACACGGCGGGATTTGCCGAATATGAGTTTGCTTTTGGTAACTTTTCAGCCAATGCCGGCTTGCGTTATGAGCACGTAAAGTCTAATTATTATGAAGCTGGTATCTATCAATCAGGTCCCAGTAGGCGTTATGCCGATTGGTTTCCTTCGTTATCTTTGGCCTGGCAGAAAGGCAAATGGGGAGTTCAAGGCAGTTATGTTTGTAAGATAGCTCGCCCAAGTTATAACTGGCTTCGTAATGAAATGCAGTATGATAACCGTTATTTTTATGAAGGAGGAAACCCTTATTTGCGTCCTGAAAGAGTGCAAAGCGTAAGCCTTTCTGGTAGTTATTCGTGGCTGAATGCCGAGGTTGGATATGAATATACCAAGGATAAGATGCTCTGGACAGCTACACTTTACAACGGACAGGATATTGGAGTAAGTAGTAATTCCAATTTCGATAGCCATCAATATCTTTATGCTTCGCTCACCGCTTCGCCCAAATTTGGGTGGTATCAGCCTACGTATGAGTTGAACTTTGGCTGTCAGCATTTTGAAACAAAAGATTATTCATTAGATAAAAACATGAATAAGCCGACGGTTTCTTTCTCTCTTCGCAATCGTTTTTCATTGCCTCATGACTTCAATGTGTATGTAAATTTGAATCATAACTTTAGTAGTTATTACGGCGTTAACTTAGTAAAACCGAACACTAACCTTAGTTTGCAACTGATAAAGCAGTTCTGTCATAAGACGTGGACCGTCAACTTGTATGTCAACGACTTGTTGAAGACTAATTCCTCACATACATACACCTACGGAAATCATATCAATCTATATATATCAGGCTATGAATTTTCGCGTCGTTTAAGCCTCACTGTGACCTATAACTTTAACGCTTCACAAAGCAAATATAAAGGAAAAGGTGCCGGAGCAGGGGAGAAAGGCCGTATGTAATGGGTTTTGTTGGCCAATGAGCTGCAAGTATCAGTAAGGCAGAAAGCTTGAAAAATAGGCTTGAAATGGTTCATCTTTATGGTTAAAAAAACAAATTTTTCTATTATATATTAGGTATATTCATTAATTATGAGTAATTTTGCGTTCCGTAATTTGTGCGAATAAT
>NZ_GL629660.1 GCF_000185845.1 Segatella salivae DSM 15606 | reverse complement strand
CCATTTTATCGATAATTCGATAGTTCGACAAATCGAGATATCGAAGTGTCGATATATAGTTTTATCGATAGATTATTTTGACGATATATAGTTTTGACGATATATAGTTTTGACAACAGATAGTCATGACAACAAATTGTACAAACAACAGATTGTCCGTATTATCGTCAGTCCTATCTATTGTTGGCTGTTACGCCTTGCGTCCAAAGAGCCTGAGTATGCCGTATTCTTGTCGTGCCTATACTCTCTTATGGCAGCCCTGCCCTGCAAGGTTGGGAGAGATGAATACGACCGCATGGCTAATGAAAATGGCAATACCGCCTTGAAAAAGAAAAATCCTGCGGAGGAGATTCTTCTCTCCATCCGCAGGACTCGACCTTGTCAGGGCAGATAGGCTGCCGTTGTACCTTTGCACGATAAGAAACGGCATCAGGGGCTTTGCGTGTGCCTTTGCTTACAACACCTTTGGGCTTGCTTCCTCCGTCAGTCTGATCGTTGGCTGGTTGTTGCTCTCGATGAGTAGCACTATTGTGCCTGTGAGTTCGGTGTAAAGACGGTCGTATTGTCCGCTTGCGGCAAATGTGTCCGTCAAACCGAACTTGTCGAATGTGGCTTGAATAGCCTTGTTCGACAACAATATGGGTGCAAGCTTATCGGGGAGCGGAGCAGGCAGTTCCCTCTCAAACTCGTTCTCTAAGACAGAAACAAGTGTGTCGTACTTGGAAAAGTGCAAACCTTGATACAACACCTCACTTGCTATGCTCTCCGCTTCGGGGTGCGTGAATCCCTGCACTACAGCATCGCAGTAGGTGGTTAGAGCCATATCTGCTCGTGTGGTGATAAACTCCGTGTCGTGCAATTTTTCGGGGTGATGCTCACTCATATAACTTCTTAATTTCAACCGAAAGTAGGAAAGTTCCTGTTTGTTGTTCTGTTTCATTATCATTTGGTCTTTAATCGTGAATAATAAATGTTTGGTAATTACTTCCTTTTTATGCTTGTTGCAGTGGCACGTTCTGCCGTGCAATCGACTTGCAATAACCTTCAAAGGCTGAATGCTCCCTATCAGCAAGTGCAGTCATATCTTCCTGTATCTTGTGGTCGGTTATCTTTCCGTAGATTTGTGTCGTACCTATATTGCTGTGTCCGAGCATCTTGCTGAGCGTTTCCATCGAAATACCATTGGAAAGGCAAATCGTGGTTGAGAATGTATGGCGAGCCATGTGAAAGGTCAAGCCTTTCTCTATCCGGCATATCTGACCGATGTTCACACACGCAAAAGATGCTTTCCTAATTGTGAGATTGGGGAATATCAATTCGTCTGCTTTCTTGTTCTTGATATAGAGCGAAAGGATTTGCCCTGCAATGGGCAAGAGTGGGATTATGGCTTCCACATCCGTTTTCTGCCGCTTGATGCGGATTTCCTCTGTACCATCTGCATTACGGATGATATGCTTCGGTTTGAGCCGTTGCATATCCACACGAGCCAAACCGGTGAAGGCACAGAAAAGAAATAGCTGCCTTGCACGCTCGAACTGCTTGTCAATAATGGGCGTTTGTAGTACTCGTTGCAGTTCTTCGGTTGTGAGATACCTGCGTGTGCGGTGTGGAAGTTCTGCTTTGTAGTCTGCAAAGGGGTCGATGCGGATATACTTCTTCTGCTGACCGATGCCGATGAGTTTTTTAAGGAAGATGACCACTACCTGAATAGTGGCAAGAGAAAGTTTGCGCTCTGATTTAAGGTAGAAGTCCATCCCTTCGATGAAACCATAGTCAAGCGATGAGTAGCGAATATCCTCCAGCCCCAAGCGTTCACGCAAATAAGCCTCAATGAGTTGTGTGGCATAGATGTAGTTGGCAAAGGTCGGCTTGGCTACCGTTATTCCTACACAAGGACGCTTTTCTTCAATAAATAGTCGTG
>NZ_GL629659.1 GCF_000185845.1 Segatella salivae DSM 15606 | reverse complement strand
AAGAAAACAAACCTTCGCCTGCAATCATTCAGAGAACTTGTAGAAAAGACCTATCAGGAACTGCTTTTAAAAGACGGAGTGATAAGTGCTGAACTGCTTAAAAACAGATTGCAGGGCATTGCAACTTCTCCCACCACTTTGTTGGAGCTTAGCAATGCAGAACTACAATCGGTAAAGGAAGGTGTGGGAAAATCAAAGGCAGAAGGTACATACACTAACCTTTGCTATGCTAACAGGATGCTGTGCGAGTTTATAAAGGACTTAGGTAGTACGGATATAGAAATCCGAAGTATAACGGAGGAACTGTTTGAAGAATACCGCTTCTTTCTTAAAAAGAAAGGGTTGAAAGGTTCTTCTATCAACAATTATCTTTGTTGGCTGAGCCGTTTGATGTTCCGTGCGGTAAGCCAGCGCATCATTCGTTATAATCCATTTGAGCATGCAGAATATGAAAAGGTGGAAAAGACAATTCGTTTTCTTAGCAAGAGTTATGTAGCAAACCTAATGGCAATGAAGATGTGTGATAGCGATGCCGAACTTGCAAGGCGGATGTTCATCTTCTCCTGTTTCACAGGTTTAGCTATTGCAGATATGGAACACTTGACATCTGGACATATCAAGAGCGCAGCGGACGGGCAGATGTATATAAGAAAGGAGCGTCAGAAGACCAAGGTGGAGTCCATTGTGCCGTTACACCCCATTGCCAAGACGATTATCGCGCAACAAAGGCAGCTACAAGCGGTGAAAGAAGAAGGCAATAATACGGATATGGATAACCGTCTTATCTTTCAACCTTGTTGCAGTAGAAGTGTGTTAGCAGCGAAGTTAAGCATTGTAGGCAAGGCTTGTGGTATCAAACAACGTCTGTCCTATCATATGGGAAGACATACCTTCGGAACGATGTGTCTAAGTGCAGGTATTCCCATTGAGAGCATCGCCAAGATGATGGGACACGCATCAATTGCAAGTACGCAGATTTATGCGCAGGTAACGGACTGCAAGATCTCGGAGGATATGGACAGACTCATCGCCAAACACTAGGAAAAGAACAAAGAGGATGATAAGGTAACGGTAAAGGAAACTATTACCATAGGGACAATGGCTATTGCCAACACAAGCAGAAACAAAAGCATGGAGAAAACGGCATGAATACGGAAGATGGAATAAAGACCAAGACTGCAATCCGTCTGAACACGGGGCGCAGCTACTTCGAGTGGGGAAATGGTATGCAGGTTATCCGCAGGGGAAAAGGCGAAGTAGCCATGACCGAGGGCGAGCTTGCAAGGTTCTTCGGAGTTACATGGAGAAAAGTCAATGGCAGACTTCGGGCGATAACCGAAGATTCCGTCTTGTCTCCAGATGAAAGGGATGCAGGTGAAAGGAAGATTGTCACAGATAAGAAGGTAAGGGGCTACGCACCGCTTTACCCACTACCGACAATCATCGCCCTTTCCTTTCAACTTGACTGCGTAGAAGCCCACCTATTCAGAAGGCATGTGTGCAGTGAGTTGATGCGTCCAAGGAACGCACTTACCCCAATCATCATATATGGCAAGGATGTCAATAACTGAATAATGTATCAATCCTTTTTCTTTCACTGTTGTCTTACTACATCACTACAACACAAGATAATACGGTGAAAGAGAAAGGAATACGTTGTAGCTGATGGTTACTTGTGCATATTACTACGACACGACTACGTACTATACGTTGTCAAACAAAAGTGCACAACTGCAAATGTAGTTATTTACTCTTATATTTCATTGTTATATTATTAAAAATTCTTTTGTTGATTGAATTTTGCTTTATTATTTCTCTTATCTTTTTGATTTTCTCCCCTTACCCTAAATATACGTCTTTGGGTGTAAGATTATCTAACGATTCATGAAACCTTCTCTCATTATAATATTTCACCCACCCATCAATAGCATTTTCCAATTCAGAGGGACAAAAATAATGATTTAGCTTAATC
>NZ_GL629658.1 GCF_000185845.1 Segatella salivae DSM 15606 | reverse complement strand
TTCCATAAGTTCACGTTTCAGCAGCTCGGCGGTGATATAGCCACGTTGCCAAACTAATTCTTGATACTTTGCTTTGGCTTGTTCCTCTTTGCTTTGCAAGTAGTGGTTGATTTCTTTTGTTTCTTCGCTCGTTCCCTTGCACCGCCCCTTACGACTGTCCCAAAGTTCGGGAGCGATTTCCTTGCCCGTGCTGTATTGCACCTGCTCACCGTCTATGGTGATGCGTCCCATAATCGGGCATTTGCCGTTCTTTTTTTCTTTGGAACGGTTGATATAAAAGAGTGTCTTGAATGTGCTTCGTGCCATGATTTCAAAGTTTTAAGGTGAATGTATCTTGTATGCGTTGTTGTACTTTCTGCATATCCCGATGGATTCTCTCGGAGGAAACAACTGCATAGATTTGTGTTGTTCTCAAATTTGTGTGTCCGAGCATACGGCTCACCGTTTCTATAGGTACACCTGCCGAGAGTGTGATGAGCGATGCAAAGGTGTGGCGAGCCATGTGAAAGGTCAGCGGAGTTTTCATCCCGATGTTTCTCTGTATGTGGTGCATGCCATTGAGGAAAATGTCGGTAGTCGGCACGTCAAAAACAAAACCTGCCCTTATGCCTCTATAGCGATTCATAATTTCCAGAGCAGGAGGAAGTACCTGTACACGATACGGAGTCTTTGTCTTCATGCGTCTGCCCTTGATGCAGAGTTCACCCTCTTCAAGGACGATGTTTTCCTCTCTGAGATTGCGCACGTCAGAGATAGCCAGTCCTGAAAAGCAGGAGAAGACGAACAAATCACGGACAATGCGGTAGTTCTCCCATTTAATCTCCAAGTCGATGATGTGCTCAAGTTCTTCCTGCGTAATGCTTCTCGGTTCGCCTTTTGGTCGCTCGTAACTGTAGCCCAAGAACGGATAGAAGTCCAGCACACCTTTCTTCACCGCCATGCGGACGATGGTCTGCAAAGTAGACACGGTACTCGATATGCTGCTGCGTTTCAGTTTGCGGTCAATAGTGAGATAATACTCGAAGCCCTCGATAAAGGCTTTGTCCAACTGTGAAAGGGGAACGTCGCTTACCCTGTGCTTCTTCTGCACATACTCACGAAGCAGGGAGAGTTGGTAGGTACGGAGTTTGAACGTCTTTAAGGCTCGGTCGATACCGACACGTTCCTTTGTCTGTGTGAGATACTCCCCAAAACTCTCCAAGAGCAAGGCCTGACGGTGGATTTGCCCCTGATAGGCATCCCTCACGTCTGTGGCGGTAAAAGATTCTTCTCTTTCACAGAGTTCATGAAAGCGTGCGTGGATGAGTGCGGTGCATTCACCGAGTTTCTGATTGACGGACACAGCCATGCTGCTCTTACCGATGAGCCGTTGCTTGCGGCTGTCCCAAAGAGCAATCGGAGTCTTACACTTGGTGGAGAAGCCCGAATGGGTTCTGCCAACGGAGATTCGCCCGATGACAGGCACAAGTCCTCTCTTGTCGGTTCGTTTCGCCTGAACGAAGAACGATACTTTGAGTTTGTTTTCTTTCATTTTTCTGTCGTTTTTTCTAAATTTCCTTTGCTTGCAAAGGTACAGATGAACAAGTATTCCTGAGCGATGCAGAAAAATGAAAGATGAAGAATAAAAACCTATGACACAGTTGTTTACCTTCAATTCGTAACCCCTTTTTGCTTTTTCCCTGATGGGTTACGATTTGGTAACGGAACTCCTGCCGTTTAATGCTCGTTCTTGCTTAGCCTCAAAATAGTAAGAAAATGCTAAATGATGATATTCCAAATAGTTACATTCCTTGCGTTTCCCCCTATTTCCCTTAATTCTTAATGACTGATTATGCCCGCAAGATGAGCCTTGATTTACGCATGATTGATGAAAATGGGTACTCAGACCATATCGACAACAAGGCAAGCCATTGTGCCAAGATGCTCAATGAATATTACCAAAAGTTCGGCGCACAGAAAGGTACGCAGTTTGTTTTCTCTGATTTAGGTACTTATAAGCCCGGTGGAGACTTCAATG
>NZ_GL629657.1 GCF_000185845.1 Segatella salivae DSM 15606 | reverse complement strand
CAACAAACAGGATGCGTTAACAGCGTTTCCCCTAAAAATGAAATGAAATGATAGTACTTAAAAGAAAGATTTATCAAAAGCCTCAGTGCAACATTGTTCACACGGAGGCAGAATCCCTATTGGTTCAGGCCAGTGGTAATGCAGGAAAGATTCAACCTGGTACAATAGTGGGCGATGCCAAACGTAACTTCTTTAACGATGAAGACCAGGATGGCTTTTCTTGGGACGATACAGAAAAGAACTAAAGATTATCAGAAAGGAAAACGAAAATGAATAAGTTTATGAATAGAATGCCTATTGGTTCAGTAATGCGAGGTATGTGTTATGGTTTCACAGCCTTATTGTTTGCTGCCAGCTGTGCGAATGATAACGTTACACAGGACGAAAAGCAGAATAAAGATAACATCCCAGCGGGTGCAACCGTATTTACAGGCACATCCCAGCCAGAGGCAACAACACGTACAACCATCCTTAACCACACAAAGGGCGCAGGTGCTTCCGTAAATTGGAGTAGCACGGACAAGATATGGGTAAAGGACGATGGAGGAAATTGGCAGCAGAGCACAACAACGATTATTCCTTCCGCTGCAAACCCATCATTTGCTAAGTTTGCCCTCTCTGGCACATATACCGGTGCTTCACACGACATTCTATATACAAACATGGCTGTGACAGGGACGCAACCGCAAGTAGAGATAAAGAATTACCAAACACAGTCTGCACCAAACAACTTTGATCATGCAGGCGAATCTGGAGATTGTGGAATCGCCACAGGTAACAAATCTGGTAATGATTATGCATTCACCCTTGACCATAAAGCTTCTTATCTCTGTTTCATTCCTCGCACAAGTAACGAATATGTAAAGCGCAGCAAGTTGATTAAAATCGAGATTATGAGCGATGATGAGATTGCTGGAACTTACAATATGGCTGCTGATGGCACACTTACGCTTGCTTCAGGTGGTTCAAAGACGATTACTGTAACAACTGGTTCGGGCTTTGATATAGACAATGCTGCTGATGATATGAGCAAGAATGCAACCTATGCTGTCGTTGCTCCAGGCATACATACTTTCCGTATTCGTTACTGGCTTAGCAATACTACAGATAACCCTAATGGACCGATAGAGGGAACGGTATCGAAGATTGTTACACTTAATTGTACAGCTGGCTCAATTCAAGATATAACTGCTAATCTTAATCCGCATGATTATGATGGCGACAAATACTATATGTGGGACGCACAGGAACAATTCTGGAAGGGGGACGAATGGAATAAAGGTGGTAGTCAGCCAAAAACAGGCGCAGAAACATCTAACGGTTACCCCCAGAGCAACACAGACCCACGTTTCTACCACGAGGGCGGTGGTTCTGGTAGATTTGATGCTACCCGCAGCTCATGTAAAGACCTCGCTAACGCCAACGAGATGTCTTGGTATTGCATGTATGGTGATCCACGTTGGGATGGTGACGAGTTATGGACTACAATGGGGCATTTATATAAAGGTGGCATGTGGTTTAAGAAGAAGTCCGTTCTGCAAGCAGAGAATCATTACAATACCGAGATATCTGCCGATAATATAACCGACTTGCGTACAACATACAAGAGTTATTACACCCTTAATAGTAGCATCAGCAACTCAGGTGTCCCATCTGTAGCCAATGTAGGTAATTACTTCTACCTGCCCGCCTTGGGTATATACAGCTCTTATTGGATGTACGATCTTAGCGGCTACGGCTACTATTGGTCGTCAAGTGCTATCCCATCGAGCAGTGAAGAAGCGTACTGCCTGCTCTTCAGCAGTGGTGTCGTCAACGTGGGCCGCCTCGGCCGCGACGCCGGATACAGGGTCGAGCCAACGTTCAAGTAGTCCTTGCGCTTGCCCTCTACGGGTGTCGCCCTCTAAGAAATCCCTCCCCGAACCAACGGTCACTGACCGAAGGGAAGTAAAGGGGAGGGAGTTCCTAACGGGATAAAGGATGAGAGACAAGGAAAGATCTAAGCCTTGGAAGAAAAATAAATCACATAGTGATTTTTTATGCTACATACAACGTATGAAACACCAAAAAGAGAATTTTCATGCTACATACAACGTATGTAACACCAAAAAGAAGATTTTCATGCTACATACAACGTATGTAACACCAAAAAGAAGATTTTCACGCTACATACAACGTATGTAACACCAAAAAGAGAATTTTCACGCTACATACAACGTATGTAACACCAAAAAGAGAATTTTCACGCTACATACAACGTATGTAACACCAAAAAGAGAATTTTCTTGCTACATACAACGTATGAAGCACCAAAAAAGAGATTTTACCAAGCAATTATAAGTTGCAAAAAGGCAAAAATAACAAAAAGTGAGTGACATATAGCCACTTATATATTAATTATAAATTAATCTAATTATTATGGAAAGATTAAACATTAAAATTCCAAAAATGGTTATGGTGAAAGCCAGCCAATGTGTTCATTACTCCAATTCTCATCACCTGCAATTTATGTTCAACGTCTATGCATTGGTAAAAGCTGGCGACAAAGTGAAGTTGCACCTCACCGACGAACTGCTCAAAACTTGGAACGATTGCATAGAATTAGAAACGGAGCTAAACAAGCAGGCTACGGCCACGGTGCACACTGAACAGATGGCAGCACTCGACCGACAGCGCGACACGCTGCTGACCAACCTCTTTGGCATCGTGCGTGTGCAACTGAAATCGCCTGTGCAAGCCGTTAAAGAGGCTGCCCAAAAGCTCGACAAGGCGCTCGGAGTTTACGCAGGCATTCAAAGCAAGGCGGCTGATGCCGAAACGGCAGAAGTGCGTGGATTGTTGAAAGATTTGGAGCGTTTCTCAGCAGAGATGACCGCCTTGGGTCTTGCACCTGTCACGGCAGAGTTAAAGGCCGTGAACGAAAAGTTTCAAACCGTCTACAACGAGCGCCAAGTGAAGGTTGTTGATGCAAAATTGCCCCCTCTGGCTGAGGTTCGCACTCAAACCGACGCCGTTTTCAATGCCGTGTGCCACTATATTGAGGCCAGTTATCTGCTCGCAGCGACCGAAGACGACCGACCGCCGATTGAGCGTTTGGTGGACCAAATCAATCAGGAGGTAGACCATTTTAAAACGGCCTATAAACAAAGTGCGGCACAGAAAAAGCCGTCGCCGGCTGTGAAAGAACGAGAAGAAAAACTCAAAGCAGCCATCCCGGCCTTCGCAGAAAAGGCTGGCTATGACGAGGGCGTGCTCACCTATACGGGTAAAGGCAAGGGCGCAGGCATGAAACGCCAATATGAACTCGCCATAAAAGACCGCAA
>NZ_GL629656.1 GCF_000185845.1 Segatella salivae DSM 15606 | reverse complement strand
TGGGAGAGTAGGTAGCCGCCTCTTTTTACAAAGCACTTTGAAGATTCATTTCTTCAGAGTGCTTTTTTCGTTTATATACCTTGTGGGCCTCCTGCAACTCCCTTTTTAAAGGTTTTGACACTACGCGCTATAAAGCAAAATTCAATCAACAAAAGAATTTCTGAGAATAAAAGAAAGAAGTATCAGCATAAATAACTACATTTGCAGTCGTGCACTTTTGTTTGACAACGTACATTTAAATGTATTATATTTATGAAAAAGTTCATATTTGTGTATATAGGCACATTTTGTATATTATTTACTTGTTATGGGAAAGGTATACGATTACAAACACACTACAAAAAGAATAATGATACAGACAGGGAATACGACTCAGCTTCTATCGTAGTAGATTGTTTGGGAGCAGATGAGGCTATGAATATTGTTAGCAAATTAAAAGAAGTAATAGAGCTAGAACATTATTACAAGGTAAAAGGAAGAAAAGCTATTGTATTAATGCAATCCCCCAATAAGGAGACTCCTTATTTTTGGATTCAAGTAGGTTTTTCTACTTCATATCGGTTTGAACCAATATATAATTTTTATGTTTCACCGAAAAATGGTAGCGTTTTTTTTTATGATACAATGACAGATTCTATAATCAAAATAGAGGATTGGAGGAAGAATGTTCAGAAAAAGTAACTATACACAAACATATATACGGTGCTAAGATAATCGCACATTGGTGGAGAATGACAGTCTCGATGCCAAGTGGTATCACTGACTTCAAGTCTATGTCTCAGCAAAACAAGCGAGCTTGCTTTGCATTCGGCTTACACCATTTATCCCGCCCCAATGATCACTGTGACGAAGAACCGCAAAATTTGCGGGAATTTGTAGCACTTAAAAACAACTTTATTGATGTGAACGTTATGGAAAAAGGAATTAGTGCCATGGCAGATAATCCAAGTGGCAATTTTAAAGCATTATACGAAGTTGTTGCAGACAAAAGGACTGTAGAATTTTCTATTACAGAGAAACCTAATGCAGTTAATTCAAGTGGAAAACTTTCTAAAGATTTAGTAGTTTTTGGACCGACAGAATTCTTCCCAGAAGATGTTTTTGGAAACAAAGCAGAGTGGATTACCCAAGGTGCTACAAGTATCAGTTTAGCCCCTAAAAATCATAAATGGACTAAGTGGGATTTACAACAAAGATCAAAATTAACCACCGAACAAATGCAATTCTCACCTAATGAAAATTATCAAGTACAAATAAATAAATCTATGTTTAACCAAAAAGAAACATTAAAAAATGCTGCAACCGCTACAACACATGAGCTTTATGGGCATATCCTATTTATGCTCAAAGGATGGGATTCCAGTCATGGAGAACATCGAGAAACTGATAATAGAAGATTAGAAAACTGGATAATAAATAGGGTTGATGAAACGGATAAGAATTTTAGCTATTAAAGTTGCACTTATGCTTATATTCTTTTGTAATAGTACGGCAATTGTAGCTGCCATAAATAAATGTGATAGTTTACAAATGCCAGCTTGCATTCTAAATGGAAAATACCATATTTTATCCTCGTCTCAAAATGGATATAGTATAGATGTGGTTTTAAGTAAATATGTTGAACAACAATTATCAATAATGAGATATGATTCAAGTTCTTTTCGTTTTCTTATTTTTATCGAAATAAGTAAAAGGGGTAAGGTAAAGTATATACGTTTACTAAATAAAGGTAGCTTCGAGAATAATATGATAGCTTGGACAGAAACTAAAAGAATTATAAAAAGGATTCACTTTATTCCAGCAAGATTAAACAACAGAGCAATAGTTTACCACTCGACATTTTATTTACGATTGGATTTTACTATGGGTGGAGATTGAATTGAGTCTCTTAATCTCTAAACTATCAAGTGGTAAATATAGTGGAAATGGAGACTATGATTCTTATTCTATCCTTTTTTCACTGTAACAAAGAGTTGTTTCACCCTGGAAAGGCCACTCAGCTTTGACCCCTTTGGGCAAAGCTGAGTGGCCTTTCCAGTTTATAATGGTATAGCCTATTGGACTGCCATGCCTGTGAAAGTAGATGAAAATTATTATTTTGGTGCGCAATATGGAGGGGCAACGACATTTAATCAAGCTAGATCTTTCGGCTACAATATTTGCCCTGTAGCAGATAGGTAAGGCTAAGAAGTTTATTTTAATTCTTGATTTGTTAATTCTTATAGCCTCTTATGGGATGTGTTCCATAAGAGGCTTTGAGTTATTATTGCTTTCGTCTATTTTAGGAAAAATAAAATGATTTGCGGGCCTCCCGCAACTCCCTTCCCGAAAGGTTTGTGATTTCCGCGCATGGCGAAAGTCATTTCCCGAATGGTTTGGCATTTCCGCGCATGGCAAAAGTCGTTTCCCGAAAGGTTTGATGTTTCCGCGCATGGCGAAAGTCATTTCCCGAATGGTTTGGCATTTCCGCGCATGGCAAAAGTCGTTTCCCGAATGGTTTGACGTTTCCGCGCTTGGCGAAAGTTGTTTCCCGAAAGGTTTGGTGTTTCTGCGCTTGGAGAAAGTCGTTTCCCGAATGGTTTGGTGTTTCTGCGCTTGGAGAAAGTCGTTTCCCGAAAGGTTTGGAGTTTCCGCGCATGGCGAAAGTCGTTCCCCGAATGGTTTGGAGTTTCCGCGCATAGC
>NZ_GL629655.1 GCF_000185845.1 Segatella salivae DSM 15606 | reverse complement strand
GTGTACATATCTTGCAACCTCTTTCTTATTTAATTTATGACTAGAAATATTTTTCTCTGCCAATATGTTGATTACTTTACTGACCTTTGAATGAAAATCTAACCATGCTTTGGGATCATACTTAATAAAGGAACTTTGCTTAAATTCCTGAGTGATAATAAAAAAAGTACGTATATTAGTATATTCACGACCTCTAAAGTACTTGAAATATGACTTATAGAGAAAGTTCATATCATCGTTAATTTCACGATTATATCCTTGTTTACAAAAGATATCCTGTTTCTGTATACAATAGCCTTCACCAAGGGTCTGAATGATATTATTGAGAATATCAGTATAAGTATAGTAGAGAGTTGCATCTGTACTGTATTGTTGGATAGGATTCTCTATTTCTAAGATAACAGACCAATTGCCGTTCTTGGAAAAAAGAACAGTATTTATAAGATTCCCACGTGCATCTCTAATATCCTCTAGTTCTGCATATAACTTATCAAATGGTCTTTCTTTCTTTTTTGCCATACTTAATATTCAAATAAACCTGCATAATGGACTATACCTTTGTAACGTTTCTTTGCATGTAGTCCTAGCTTTTGCTTAATAAAAATAATGATGATTCCTGTACCTGAAATGGCAACTAAGGCAATAGCTCCTGAAAAGAATCCTAGTAAAATGTTGAAAATGAGAAATCCTATAAATCCAAGTAGGAACGTTCCTGCAGCATAGTATATGAATTTACCACGTATCCCCATAAACTCTAAGGGCTTCTGTAATCCTTTGTAGACAGGATAGTTATTGAACTCATCCATTATATTAGAGAAAAGTCTATTCGTGATACAACAATGATATACACCGATAAAGACTCCTAAAGCTGGAGACTATATCGGGTATATCCTACTTCTAACCTACTTAAAGAACATAGGGAGGGCTGTTGCCATAGCAACCATAGCTACACATCCTCCAATTGTCATCATAATGGTTTTCTTAACATCCTGATCACCATTTTGCATCTTAAAATAGACATTGAATGCACCAATCAGAGCTATGACTGCTGCGATTGCATACATAAGCTTCTTGACTGGTTCCGCATAACTGTTAATTTCTGTCGTAGCAGAAGTGAAGCCACCTGCTCCACGACTCTGTGCAAATGCCTGTACGCCGCCTATGAACCCAAGCATAAATAGGGTAAAAGCACGATTGAGAGTAGTTTTAAACTTACTTGCTTTGTAGTTTGCAAGTACTAGATAACGCTTTAATTGAAACATTGAAGTAAATTTTAAGTATTTCGAATTAAAGTACCGACAAAAGAAGCCTTTTACCAACTACAAAACAACAGTAGCAAGATGGTTGGCTTTGAACCTATAGTGTATTTAAAAATGAAGTGTTATCTTTCACCTTTTTGTAATGTTCTGGCAACAATATAGTAATCGGAGCCTACCTCATCATTTTCCAGTGAGGTTAGCATCTCCTGCAATTCTTCGACTTTAATTCCACCAGACATAACAGGAAGGGAATCATTACTATCTGTTGTATCAAGAGAATTATTTTGTGGAGTATTAGTTTCCTCTATAGTAATATTAGAACTTACTTTTGTGTCCTCTTTCTTACTTTGATCTTCATCTGCCTCGTATAGGGTGAAATTTCCAAGTTCCTCTTTAATATCAACTTCTTTCTCGTCAATAGAAGCTGTCGATACGATTTCTCCTGTCTTATCAAAATAGAGATCGTGAATAATATTATAGCCATAATATCCAACATAGCCAATGATAATTATGGTCATGAAC
This sequence comes from Segatella salivae DSM 15606, assembly GCF_000185845.1. Lineage (GTDB taxonomy): Bacteria > Bacteroidota > Bacteroidia > Bacteroidales > Bacteroidaceae > Prevotella > Prevotella salivae. The sequence continues at coordinate 309 of NZ_GL629655.1, read as the reverse complement.
ATTCCAAACATAAATATAAGTTTTTTGATTTCATTACTTTCTGCAACATTATAAAGTTCAAATAAAAGGTCTTTGCAGAAACTTCAACAAAAGTACAATTTTAGTCACTAACGAAAACTCTTTGATGATAGATATGAAATACAGAGAAGAAAACTACTGGACTAATAACGTTTTACAATTTATTTTTTAGTTTAGTATCTACTTACAAGTACAAAATAAATACGGACCGCTATATAGAAGCTGTCCGTATTATGATAACAAAGTAGAGTAGGTAATTATTGTTTTTCTACTTCCCAAGGTCGATTAGAA
>NZ_GL629654.1 GCF_000185845.1 Segatella salivae DSM 15606 | reverse complement strand
TATAAATTACATCATATGATATATACTACATAAAAAAATATATTACTTTTGTAATGATTAACAATTTAATATTATTATGAATAAACAAAAATGTACATATAAGGTCAAAGCTATTATGGCCGTTCTGTTTACTGGATTAATAATATCCTGTAACAGCAATGATTTTTTAGAGGGTTCACAAACAAATTCACAATCACAAAGCCCACTAAGTGAAACAGCTATCAAATTTGTTAAAAGCATTAACAAAAATGAAATAACACGATCTACTTCACAGTCTATTGGTGTTAAATCAATCTCTGAATTTCCTTTATCAAAAGAAATCTGTACTACGCGCAGTGCAGAAAACTTTCCCAAGTTTTATGCTATAAGCATGAATAATGACCAAGGTACTGTTATTCTTTCTGAAAATAATAATAATATTAAGCCATTAGCTTATTTTATGAATACCAATAATATTGATGTTAATAAAATAATGCAAGATACTATAAGTGATTTAGCTTTTATCATTAAAAGTGCAATTGAAGATAATTTAGAACCTACTTTAGAGACAAGAAGTTCTCAAGAAAATGATTTCACCATAGAGGAGAAAGTTGAGCCTAAGTGTAAAGTTTACTGGCATCAAGGTTATCCTTATAATACATATTGCTTCACTTCTAATGGTAAACAAGCAAAAGCTGGTTGCGTAGCAATAGCAGGTGCACAAGCTGCCACTGTCTTACGCCCAAAGTTCTATATAATTTCTTCATGGGATGAAATTATAAAATCGTATCCAACTGCCAAAGCAACTGACGAAATAGCAAGAATGATTGCTTATATTGGTGATAAAGTAGATATGGATTATGGTACAGAATCTTCAGGAGCACACACTAAAAAACTTACTCCAATCTTTAATAAATATGGCATCAAAGATTATGATGCAGAACATGCTATTGATGTTTTAAATACAGAACATGGTGTTGTTGTAGTTTCTGGATATAAATTTAGACTTGGTTGGTTAAATCGTTATTATATAGGACACGCATTCTTAGCAGATGGTTACATAAAATATAAAAATTCAGATGACCCATATTATCTTCATTTGAATTATGGTTGGTTTGGAAAGCCTGGTAACGCATATCTATTAACTTCAAAAAAGAATTGGAAAGAAGATAAGTCAATGTCAAATTCGGATGATTATATCTTTAGACATAAGATTTATTATTATTCATACGCGTACGAAAGTGAAAAAAATTGGTAAATATAAATTAGCAAAATATGAAATTATTATTTAAAGTATTTGTTGCAACAGCTATAATCATAGTTGCAACTTTCAGTTTTTCTTCTTGTAACAAAGACAATGGATATATCTCACAAGAAATACCAACTCCAAACAAACGCACGTTTATTGTTACTGCATCTGATAAAGAAGATACGCTTTATATGAAGTATACTCCTTACTTTCGTATTACCCAAATACACATAAAGAAAGGAAATACCAATATAGCTACCTCCTACACAGATAATAAAAACACAGAAATAAAAGCTGAAAACAACGTTATAGGAATCATAGAATATAAAGACGGAGAAGTCTACAAGATAACAATGAATGATTGGTGTACTATCACAAAGGACGAATCTGGAAAACATAAAAAGGCCTATCTCATCAAAGGATTGGGCGCCAAAACCTATCCTTATACTATTGACCTCGTTTTCTTTGGAAGAGAAGCACCAAATGGTGTAGAGATAAAATAAAGCTGTCAATAGGCATTTGAAAACTTAAAAGAGGATGTGTTAAAATGAACCGAACCCCGAAAGTCAGATAAAAGACTTTCGGGGTTTTTCGTCTTTCCAAGAGTTGGGAAATGCAGCCAATGGCATTTTTTATTCTTCCCAATATTGGGAAAGCCGTTTTTCGCTGAATTTTGATTTTCCCCCGTGGTAGAAAGCCTCCTTTTTCCTTTTTCCGTTCATCGTACCCCGTACAAAAGCTTCTTTTTGCCGTTTTTTATCAATTGTACCCCGTATCTGAGTGATTTTTCGCGAAAATCGATGATTTACACCCGCATCTGAGTAGTTTTTCTTGTTGAGCAGTTTCGGATTGTTGATTTTCAAATATTGAAGTCCGGTAAACATTATTGTCATATAAAAGTTGAAGTCAGAATTCCATGCTTGCGCGCGACGCTCTAGGGCTAAAAATCTCTTTTTCATGCTTGCGCGCGACGTTCTAGGGCAAAAAATCTCTTTTTCATGCTCGCGCGCGACGTTCTAGGGCTAAAAATCTCTTTTTCATGCTTCTGCGCGACGCTCTAGGGCTAAAATTCTCTTTTTCATGCTTCCGCGCGACGCTCTATGGCTAAAATTCTCTTTTTCATGCTTCCGCGCGACGCTCTATGGCTAAAAATCCTTTTTTCGCGTTTCCGTGTGGAAGTTTACGGGAGTTCCTTACTGGATTAGAGGCTTGGTTTTCAAAAATAATGCGGAATTG
>NZ_GL629653.1 GCF_000185845.1 Segatella salivae DSM 15606 | reverse complement strand
CCATTTGCTAATCTCGGCTATTTTTCGTATTTTTGGCCGCGTGTTCCATTGGAACACGTTGCAAAGATAGAATATTTTCTAATACAAACCAAGCAAATGTGAGATTATTTTCTATTTTCTGTAAAGTTTAATAGAAACCAAGCTATGATTTTAGAAAGAATAAAGGAATATATCGATTGCAAGGGCATTACAGTAGCTGCCTTTGAGCGGAGTATAGGTATGTCTAATGCCTCGTTCGGAAAATCTTTGAAAAACAGAGGAGCAATAGGTTCTGATAAAATAGAAAATATCCTATCTGTGTACACTGACCTCTCTTCCGAATGGCTTCTCACAGGGAAGGGAGATATGCTTAAATCGGACAATGAAAAACTGATTGAAGCACATAAAACTTTCGGTGGATCTGCAAAATCCTCCAATAAACAAAAAGGTATTCCTCTTATTCCCATAGATGCCGTGGCAGGTTTCCCATCCGACGACAATGATGGCGTATATATGGAAGACTGCGAACACTACTCAATCCCGGAGTTTGAGGCGAAGGGGGCAAACTTTCTCATCCGGGTTTCAGGCGACTCCATGCACCCCCTCTATGAGAATGGCGACATCATCGCTTGCCGTAAAATTTCCGACATACTCTTCTTCCAATGGGGTGGCATCTACGTCCTCGACACCAGTCAGGGTGCCCTCGTCAAACGAGTGGAGGAAGCAGAAGACGATAAAGAATCCATCCTCTGTATTTCCGAAAATCCACGCTTCAAGCCATTCCGGCTCCCAAAATCTGATATCCGCTCCCTTAGCACCATCGTCGGACTCGTCCGCCTGGTTTAGTATTCTTCTTTATATTTATATTGTTATGGCTATAAAATATATAATAATAATAATAACATTTATCCTTTTAGTCTTTCTCATTTCGTCAGGGAACAATTCCGCCAAGAGAGAACATAAGAGAAAACTATATATTGGGAAGTTGATTCAATTGCTTGAGACCGTTTACATTCTGCATAATACGGCAAAGCTTGAGACGTTCAAAAGCCGACTCAATTTCCTAATAAAGTTGTTGCCAGAACTATTACCTGCAACAGATAAAAATTATACCGAATATGCAAATCAGGCAAAGCTGGAATACAAGGGCAGGTATCCAGATAGGCATCTGTCTCAACGTCAAATAGAGGCTATAGGTAATCCTAAAAGTATTACTAAAAATAGTTTGATGATTTGTTACGTGGATTTTTTCAAAAGATATTGTCTTGATGTCGAAAGCCAAATATTAAAACTGAAAACAAAAACAGCAAAACAAAAAAGGATAAATCAAGTTGCTGACACTGCCAAAATAATTGTTGCTGCTTTATTGGAAAATAACGGTGACGGGTTTGCCAACTCCGTCTCGCAGACGGAATCACTTTTCTACGACAAACATGGTATGCCGGTTGATACTAATCATATCACTATTGAAATAACCAAAAAAGAATGAAGGTATTACTCTGTCACCAAGCACCATCATCGGACCCGTCCGCCTCGTCTGATAGTACCTCCCAGACCATCCAAGCGTATCCCCTCTACCCCCTCGTTCTCTCCCGTTTTATCTCTCCCCCCCATTTACATCTCCAAAACACAGCAAACTGCCTGATATTGCGCTATTTAATAAGGTGAAGTTTAAAAAACGGGTGGCATTTAGGGGGAGGGTATCGACACTAAAAACACACCTATCTTTGAAAAAGTGGTATCTTCCCCCCCTCGTGTCGTACCCCCAAAAAACCTACTTTTGTAACCCCACTTTTCCAAAAATGTAACCCCACTTTGTAACCCCACCTGTAACCCCAGTACCTAAAATCAGCCATAAAAGCACGAAAAGAGGGTGATAAAACCAGTCCGATTTTACCACCCTCTCAAACGACGTTTTAAAGCCGTTCTAAGCCCCTTTTCTCTCAGTTTTTATACGTTGCTCCAGAACCGCCGGAAATGAGCGTAGATTGCTTTATTATAGCCTGTTTCGTTATGATTGTTCCGTTTCCAGAAAGCCCTGCATGGAGCAAATAATTACGTGTAGCACCCACATGTTTCGACGTGAATACCGTATATACAGCCGATATGCTGCTGAAATACCAATCCTTCTGTTCCGTTCCCTCTATTCCGTGCAGTAAATGCACATGTATAACCTTTGCCATATTCTAATTGTTAGTTTGCAGCAAA
>NZ_GL629652.1 GCF_000185845.1 Segatella salivae DSM 15606 | reverse complement strand
CCAGCCGAGGAGCGCAAGCCAAAACCTATAGCGGAAGTCAGAAAGGAGTTTGACGCTTCCCCGCGCCCTTTTCTCTCTTCGCCGGACTCCCACATAAGAGACGGCTCCATTGTCGTGCAAAAAGGGCAGGTGGGGTTTCTTTCTGACTTAAAGCGACATCCAACCTTCAACCCGATGGACTTGCCGTATGCGCAGCTTTCCCGACTCAAAGCCTATATCGAGATACGGGAGTGCTATCATCGTCTCTATGACTACGAGGCAGAGAACCATGCAGAAGATAGAGAAGACCGTAGCAGACTCAATCACTTGTATGATGACTATGTTGCACGCTGGGGCTACTTTAATCAGAAGGCGAACACTGACATTATCAAGATGGATGCTACAGGCGTGGAAATGCTCTTCTTGGAACGCTCCGAAAACGGCAAGTACGTCAAGGCGGACATCTTTGACCATCCTACGGCATTTTCTACTACCGAACTTTCCATTGCTACCGACCCGATGGAGGCACTGGGTGCATCGCTCAACAAGTACGGTACGGTGGAACTTGACTACATGAGTTCACTTTTACCTGATATGGAGGAAAGCGACATTATTTCTTCCTTGGAAGGTCGTATATATTTCAATCCCGAAGAGAATGCTTACGAGGTGGCGGACAAGTTCATTTCGGGCAATGTAATAGAAAAGGCGGAGCGTATCGAGTCGTGGCTCTTGGACCATCCCGAACACGAAGAAGCAAAGCAGAGCCTTGCTGCCCTGCGTGCAGCCACGCCAACACCCATTCCTTTTGCGGACCTTGACTTCAATCTCGGTGAACGCTGGATACCTGCCAAAGTCTATGGCAGGTTTGCCTCAGAGTTTTTCGGGACGGATATTGGTGTATCCTACCATTCCAACATGGACGAGTACAGCATTATCTGCGACCATAAGAATGCCAATATCTGGCACAAGTATGCCGTACAAGGTGAGTTCCGCCGCTATGACGGCATCAATCTCCTCAAGCACGCCCTGCACAACACCATTCCCGACATCAACAAGAGCAAGGAGGTGACAGATAAGGTTACGGGAGAGACCAAGACCATCAAAGTAAGGGACGGACATGCCATACAGATGGCAAATGCCAAGATTGAAGAAATCAGACAGGGCTTTGTCGATTGGCTCGGACGGACACCTGACACGTTCAAGCAGCAGTTATCCGACCGTTACAACCGCCTTTTCAACTGTTTTGTGCGACCTAATTTTGACGGCACGCACCAGACGTTTCCCTACCTTGACCTCAGACGATTGGGTATTGCAGACCTCTACAAGAGTCAGAAGGATGCCGTGTGGATGCTCAAAACCAACGGTGGCGGCATCTGTGACCACGAGGTGGGTGCGGGAAAGACACTCATCATGTGTACGGCTGCCTACGAGATGAAGCGATTGGGACTGGCAAACAAGCCGATGATTATCGGTCTGAAGGCAAACGTATTCGACATTGCCGATACTTTTAGGAAAGCTTATCCTAATGCTAAGGTACTCTATCCAGGCAAGAATGATTTCAACAAGCAGAACCGCCAGCGTATTTTTAACGACATCAAAAACAACGACTGGGACTGTATTATCTTGACGCACGAACAGTTCGGCATGATACCGCAGGCCTTGGAGATACAGGAAGCGATTATGCAGAAGGAACTGGACTCAGTGGAAGAGAATCTCGAAGTGTTGCGACAACAAGGAAGAGACATCTCCCGTGGGATGCTCAAAGGCTTGGAGAAGCGCAAGCAGACGCTGGAAGCAAAGCTGCAGAACATACAGGACAGCATCGCCGAAAGAAAAGACGATGCCGTAGATTTCAAGATGATGGGTATCGACCACCTCTTTGTAGATGAATCACACCAGTTCAAGAACCTGATGTTCAATACCCGCCACGACCGTGTGTCGGGCTTGGGCAATCCGGACGGCTCACAGCGAGCCTTGAATATGCTCTTTGCCATACGCACCATACAGGAGCGGTCGGGCAAGGATTTGGGAGCCACTTTCCTTTCAGGAACGACTATCAGTAATTCGCTGACAGAGTTGTATCTGCTCTTTAAGTATCTCCGTCCGCAGGCTTTGGAGAAGCAGGGAATCAACAGCTTTGATGCTTGGGCAGCGGTTTTTGCCAAGAAATCGACCGACTACGAGTTCTCCATCACGAATGACATCATTCAGAAGGAACGGTTCAGAACATTCATTAAGGTACCTGAGCTGGCTGCGTTCTATGCGGAGATTTGCGATTTTCGCACTGCCAAAGACATTGGCATTGACAGACCAGAGAAGAATGAGATACTGCACAACATACCACCGACACCCGAGCAGGAAGTTTTTATCGGCAAACTGATGGAGTTTGCCAAGAGTGGCGATGCCACAATCCTGGGACGTGCACCTCTGAGTGAGAGTGAGGAAAGGGCAAAGATGCTTATCGCAACAGACTACGCGCGCAAGATGAGCCTTGATTTACGCATGATTGATGAAAAAGGGTACTCAGACCATATAGACAACAAGGCAAGCCATTGTGCCAAGATGCTCAATGACTATTACCAAAAGTTCGACGCACAGAAAGGTACGCAGTTCGTTTTCTCTGATTTAGGTACTTATAAGCCCGGTGGAGACTTTAATGTCTATTCGGAAATTAAGCGTAAGCTGGTAGAAGACTATCACATCCCGTCCTACGAGATACGCTTCATTCAGGAGTGCAAGAACGAGAAGGCAAAGAAGGCGATGGTAGATGCTATGAACCGTGGGGATATCCGCATTATCTTCGGTTCTACCTCTATGTTGGG
>NZ_GL629651.1 GCF_000185845.1 Segatella salivae DSM 15606 | reverse complement strand
TCAATACAATTGGAATTGCATTTATGGCTAATAGAGAAGAGCTTATAATGACATGTCTGGCATACGATACTTTATTCGACGATTTCTCGTCTGTAGATATAGCTAGCATAGCGCAAGATATTCCATATCTTGCAGCTTTGAGTTTTATTGTTGCAAAGCATCATGATTTCTATTACTGTTTATCCGACTTAGAAGGACAAAAAAAAGAATTATATGAACTTAGGTGTTCTTTTTTTGAAGAAAAAAAGATTCTATCACGGTTAGATGAATTTATTGTGGGGCAAGATTATCCATATTTGATAGATAACCTTAGTACGATTTACTTTGAGATGTATATTCTACAATACTCTAACAAAAAAAGTAAAACTATAGAATTAACTCCAGAACAAAGGATACTTGTATATAAGTTATACCTTTATTGTTCTAGTTTATGGCTTAGAGATCAACAATATAATATTGAAAACTTAAATGTTATAGATCTCAATTTAAAAGTAGATGTACCTGTCACAGAATTTAAATTTCCTTCAGATTTTTATGCTCAATTATATAAAGCAAACGAATTCTTTGTTTTTTGTGAGAGCAGAAGCCCCTATGATACTATTTCAAAATGGTTAATTTGTGATAAAGGGAAAAATAATTTTCAAGAGTATCTTCTTGATATATTTGAGCTATTTAGACATACTACAAGTGATTACATTTTCAAGAAAAGTAAGCTTCCTAATGCAGTTCATTGGGTTCTAGACAATTACTGTATTGGCAAATTAAATCAAGAGCAACTATGCGAAAATAAAAATAAAGGTATAAGGTTTTTAAGAAATCATTTCTTTGTTAAAATAGATGATGATTCATTTCTCCTTTTGAACCCAACTTTCTTGACAGATAAATTTTATGAAGGAATTGTCTTTGATTTATGGAAAAGTATAGAAAACCATAAAGGGACTAATACTTTAGCAGATAAAATAAAAGACTTTACTGTTCTAAAATCTATGTTAGGAAGTTCATTTTCAGAGGAACATCTTTTCTATACGATTATGGACAAGTGTTTCACTTCCACTTCTCAAATCAAAGTAAGAGGGTCAGAACTCTCTGGTGTTGAAGCACCTCCAGACTACTACCTTAGAGAAGGCAACAACATTTTTTTCTTGAGTGCAAAGACGTGTTAATCAATAATGACAAAAGATACTCAACAGAAATAGAAACAGTAAAGAAAGAACTTTTAGATAAAATATGTAAGGATAGCACTTCCGAACGCAAAGGCGGTGCTCAATTACTCTACAGTATTAACAAGTACATTAATGAAAATAGTCTTTCTAAATTTGATAGGCCATATAACGACGGTGACAATGTCTATCCTATAATTGTAACAACCAATAGTGTGTTTGATGCATATGGTGTTAATCAACTAATTATGTGTAGATTTATAGAAATTGCTAAAAATAGATATAGCTCACTTAGGGGTAAACTAAAACTACCAATTATTATTAATATGGACTGTTTTATTAGCTTAATGAATAACTTACATAATGGAAATATTAAATTTAATGAACTTCTAGATAAGTATCAGTCTATGTATTTGGAGAAGCCAGAGATGAGATTTAAGCCATCATTCTATCATTTTATTAGAACACTTTATCATGGTCAACAAAAAACGAAAGCTGAAATATCTTATCTATTTGGTAGTTTATTTGAATCGCTAGGTAAAATCGCCACTACCTTATAAAAGCTGTAACCCATTTATAGGATACTATTATAATTGATAAAGGGAGGTGAATCGTAAGGGGATTATATTGAACTCACTTTAATTACATATTACTTTTCAATATTATAATAAAAGCGGAATGGGATAAGAAAAATTCTTATCCCATTCAATAGTAGAGGAACTGTTAAAACCTAAATCACGTTCTATTCTCTAACCTAAGTATTTGTTTACGTAATTATAACCTCTACGTTATCAAAACCATATATATATACAACTACAAATATAGCTATTTATATCCAATATTTC
>NZ_GL629650.1 GCF_000185845.1 Segatella salivae DSM 15606 | reverse complement strand
TTGAATAAAATAATGTATATTTGCAAAAAATAACCTTATAGCCTTGTGTTTGAGAATTTCAAGAAGATAAAAATAAAAGGAGGATATTTTGACAAAGAAACCGAGTTGCAACTCTTCTATAAATATCCATTAAGTGTTCTCTATGGGCGAAATGGTAGTGGTAAAAGTACCATAGCGCGATGTCTGAAACAATTATGCGAAAGTGAAGAGGAACGAATAAAACGTGAAGAGAATGTAATACAAGGTACGGAAACAAACTATATTGTGAGTAGTGATGTTCCTATAACAGACGAGTATAAATCTAATGTCTTTGTGTTTGATGAAGATTTTCTACAGAATAATGTAAAGATTAAAGATGACGGACTTAATGCTATCGTTATGTTAGGTGAGCAAATCGAATTAGATGAACAAATTAATGCAAATAACGAAAAACTAAGCAAAAAGGTTGAAGAAGTTAGCCAACAAGAAGAGCTAATAAAGAAGTGTGAAAATAAATGGGATAATATCTCACCATTATTTTATTGGGAACAGCTACGGAATGGGCTGCGTGAGGAAGGAGGATGGGCAGATATAGACCGTGATTTGAAAGGTAATTCTGTTAAAAGTCGTGTTACAGAAGAATTGGTTGATAAATTGATGAAATTAGATGAGCCAACGGAGTCATACTCAGAATTGCGAGAACGAGTAATGGCTGATAAAAACTTATATTTACAATCAGAGGATTCTCAACCGATCGTTTGGGATGCAGGAGAACTAAATTTACCTAACAATTTGGATGACCTAATAGAGTTACTCAAGAAACCCTTAGACTCACCAGAATTGACGAAAAGAGAGCGTCGCCTAATGGAGCTTTTAAATAAAATAAGCCAAGAACCTCAACATTTTGAAGTAAATCATACACAACACATATTAGAAGAAGGTTGGAACTTTTGTCCACTGTGTTTAAGAGAAATTACAACAGAGGATAGAACTTCTATATCAGAAGTGTTGTCACATCTTCTAATGGAAGAAGCAAAAGAATTTATCTCAAGGATAAATTCAGAACAAGAACTTTTTTCAGCAATAGAAATGGATTTACCGAATTTTCCAGGCGACTTGAATGCAAAAGAGCTCCATAATGCTACCACAGCCAAGGGGAATCTAAACAAAGTATTAACTATCATTTGGAATATCATAGAACAACGAAGACGTGAGATTTATAAACCTTTAGAGAGACCATTTACTAATGAGATAATCAATGATTATATTAAAGCTCTTTCTACTTGGAAAACAAGTATAGAGCAGATAGAAAAATGTGTAGAAATCTTTAATGATACTGTTAACAAGCGGAAGAAGTTGCTTGATAAAGCTCGGCTTGAAAATGACCTTATGGCAAGAAAACAATTTTCTTCAGCATTAAACGAATACAAAAAGGCCTTGACTAACCAAGAGCAAATTCTAAAGAAATTCCAGAAACTGAAAGAGGAAAAGGATAAAATAGAAGCAGATATCAAGGAACTGAAAATAAAGAAAGAACGTACTGACATAGCGTTAAAGTATATTAACAAAGAACTGCAGTACGTATTCTATAGTAACCGAAAAATACAGCTTGTTGCAGGAGAGGATTGTTATAAGCTTTTGGTTAAGGGGAAAAGGGTAAAGCCCAAGAAAATTAGCGTAGGCGAACGAAATATATTAGGCCTTTGTTATTTCTTTGCTATGCTCTTTAGTGGAAAGAAAGATGAAGACAAATATACATCAGAATACTTAATAGTAATAGATGATCCTATATCAAGTTTTGACTATGGAAACAGGTTGGGCGTAATGTCATTATTGAGATACCAATTTGGTAACATAACAAAAGGCAATGCAAATAGTAGGCTACTTGTTATGTCTCATGATTTGCAGTCTGTATTTGACTTAGTTAAAATTAGAAGAGAACTAAATGATAAATGTAAGAAGTTTCTTGAGTTAAAAAATAAGTGTATAGAAGAGCAAACAGAGAGAAACGAATACAAAAAATTAATAACGCATATATTTGAGTATGCAAATAACGCATGCCCAAAAGATTTAGACGAAATGCAGGAAATGAGTATTGGCAATATTATGCGAAGAATGTTAGAGGCTTTTTCAAGTTTCTGTTATAATACATCTTTTGAGAACATG
>NZ_GL629649.1 GCF_000185845.1 Segatella salivae DSM 15606 | reverse complement strand
TGTCTTGAACAACTCAAAGTGTGAGCCCGAAAAGAAGAAAGTTTCGGGCAATTAGTAGTGCTCGGCTTTGACATCGCTGTCTTTACACCTGCACCCTATCAACGTCGTCGTCTACAACGACCCTCAATGGAGTTCTCATCTTGCGGCTGGCTTCGCACTTAGATGCTTTCAGCGCTTATCCATTCCAGACTCAGATACCCAGCGGTGCACCTGGCGGCACAACTGGTAAACCGGAGGTCTGTCCATCACGGTCCTCTCGTACTAGTGACGGCACCACGCAAAACTCCCGCGCCCACGATAGATAGAGACCGAACTGTCTCACGACGTTCTGAACCCAGCTCGCGTGCCACTTTAATGGGCGAACAGCCCAACCCTTGGGACCTTCTCCAGCCCCAGGATGTGACGAGCCGACATCGAGGTGCCAAACCACCCCGTCGATATGAGCTCTTGGGGGGGATCAGCCTGTTATCCCCGGAGTACCTTTTATCCTTTGAGCGACGGAGTTTCCATACACATCCGCCGGATCACTATGCCCCAGTTTCCTGCCTGCTCGGCATGTCTGCCTCCCAGTCAAGCGCCCTTATGCCATTGCACTCTATAAGGCCGGTTACCAATCGGCCCGAGGGCACCTTTGGAAGCCTCCGTTACGCTTTTGGAGGCGACCACCCCAGTCAAACTACCCACCAAGCAGTGTCCCCACATCAAGCGGGTTAGACCTCAGACAGCCAAAGGGCCGTATTTCAAGGATGGCTCCACATTGGCTGGCGCCCATGCTTCGAAGCCTCCGGCCTATCCTACACATCGGATGACCAAGGTCAGTGCTAAGCTATAGTAAAGGTTCACGGGGTCTTTTCGTCCCATCGCGGGTAATCGGCATCTTCACCGATACTACAATTTCACTGAGCTCATGGTTGAGACAGCGTCCGGATCATTACACCATTCGTGCAGGTCGGAACTTACCCGACAAGGAATTTCGCTACCTTAGGACCGTTATAGTTACGGCCGCCGTTTACTGGGGCTTCAATTCAATGCTTCCTATTACTAGTGACATCTCCTCTTAACCTTCCAGCACCGGGCAGGTGTCAGGCTGTATACGTCATCTTTCGAGTTTGCACAGCCCTGTGTTTTTGTTAAACAGTTGCCTAGACCTATTCTCTGCGCCTCATATTGCTATGAGGACCCCTTATCCCGAAGTTACGGGGTCAATTTGCCTAGTTCCTTAACCATGAATCTCTCAACGCCTTAGTATGTTCTACCCGTCTACCTGTGTCGGATTGCGGTACGGGTACCTTCAGGATATGCTTAGCGGATTTTCTCGGGAGTTTGTTTACCTGCGCTATCAACTTCCCCCGAAGGGGAGGTCGTACTTTCAAGGTCGGCTCTTGGAGTGGATTTGCCTGCTCCAATCTACGCCTACACTCTTTAACGGGGACTTCCGTCGCCCCGCGGCAGTGTCACTGCTCCGTCTCCACATCGCTCCTGAAGGTAGTAACGGAATATTAACCGTTTCTGCCATCGCCCTCGCCCTTCGGCTGAGACTTAGGACCCGACTTACCCCGGGCTGATTGGCATTGCCCGGGAAACCTTAGACTTATGGCGGAGGGGAATCTCACCCCTCTTATCGTTACTTATACCTACATTTGCTTTACCATGCGCTCCAGGATCAGTTATCTTCACCATTCTACGCACATGGTATGCTCCCCTACCGATACTTTTATGATTACTATCCCGCGCCTTCGGCATCTGCCTTATACCCGATTATTATCCATGCCCGGACCCTCGACTAGTGAGCTGTTACGCACTCTTTGAATGAATGGCTGCTTCCAAGCCAACATCCTAGCTGTCATAGGGACCAGACTTCGTTAGACTAACTCAGACAGAATTTCGGGGCCTTAGACGGCGGTCTGGATTCTTCTCCTCTCGGGGACGGACCTTAGCACCCGCCCCCTTACTGCATGGCTGCTATCCGTAAGCATTCGGAGTTCGTCAGGTCTCGATAGGCGGTGAAGCCCTCTTGACCTATCGGTCGCTCTACCTCTTACGGAGATCACCACACGCGGCACCTAAATGCCTTTCGGGGAGTACGAGCTATCTCCAAGTTTGATTGGCCTTTCACTCCTACACTCAACTCATCCAGAAGCTTTTCAACGCTTATTGGTGCGGTCCTCCATTCCGTGTTACCGGAACTTCAACCTGGTCAAGTGTAGATCACTTGGTTTCGCGTCTACCCCCACCAACTATACGCCCTATTCAGGCTCGCTTTCACTGCGGCTTGGGGACTTATGGCCCTTAACCTTGCTGGTGATGGTAACTCGTAGGTTCATTATGCAAAAGGCACGCCGTCACTGCAAAAAGCAGCTCCGACCGCTTGTAGGCGTATGGTTTCAGGAACTATTTCACTCTTCTTATCGAAGTGCTTTTCACCTTTCCCTCACGGTACTGGTTCACTATCGGTCTCACAGGAGTATTTAGCCTTACCGGATGGTCCCGGCGGATTCGCGCAGAATTCCTCGTGTTCCGCGTTACTCAGGATACCGCTATGTTGCAATTAGCTTCGCATACTGGACTTTCACCATCTACGGTTCTTCTTTCCAGAAGATTCTGCTCACTGCATGCATACAATGTCGCGGTCCTACTACCCCGCGGCTGCGTTGCCACAGTCACGGTTTGGGCTGTTCCCCGTTCGCTCGCCACTACTAAGGGAATCATTATTTATTTTCTCTTCCTACAGGTACTAAGATGTTTCAGTTCCCTGCGTTAGCTCTCACGCTTAGCGTGAGTGACCGTCCTTCAGACGGCCGGGTTGTCCCATTCGGAAATCTTCGGATCAAAGGTTATTTGCACCTACCCGAAGCTTATCGCAGCTTATCACGTCCTTCATCGCCTCTGTGAGCCTAGGCATCCACCATACGCCCTTTCTTACTTTCTTCTTAAAAGGATAAAGCAAGAATA
>NZ_GL629648.1:6492-37252 GCF_000185845.1 Segatella salivae DSM 15606 | reverse complement strand
TATAGGTAATTATGTAGTTTTATGATTAAAATTATAATTAGATTAAATCTTTTATGTATCTTTGCAAAAGTAGTTTTATCAATTTATTATTGATAGATGATATATCAGTTTCAATCTTGTGATTTGCAGCTTAGATTGAGATTGTTTGGTAATTCAAAATAAAAAGGAAAATGTCGAACTATAAAACAGTAGTATTTGCCAATCAAAAGGGTGGGGTAGGGAAGACAACTCTCTGCGCACTTTTTGCCAATTATCTTACCAGAAAAGGTAAAAGCGTCTTAGTTGTTGATGCAGATTATCAGCGCTCTCTGTCTTCTCAGCGTCAGGATGAAAGCGAAATGGAAGATTATAAGACTTTAGAAGAGCCGTATAATATCTATCAATTCAACCTTGATTCAAAGGAAAAGTCGGATAAACTCATGGATGAGATGAAGAAAATTGAAGGATATGTGCTCATTGATTCCCCCGGAGCATTGACTGACGATGGTCTTATTCCATTGTTGACCAAGGCTGATATGATTATTGTTCCTTTCGATTACAGTAATATTATCCTTAAGTCTACGGCTACATTTATAAAAGTTTTCCAAGAGTTGGCCGACAAATATAAGTCTCATGCATGTCTTGTTTTCGTACCAAATCGTATAGAAAAAGGTGCCGGATATAAGGAAGAGCGCGACTTATGGGCTGAATACGATCGGCTTTTTGACCGCATCGGCGTCTTAACTCCAAAGATATTCAAGCGTTATAACTTTACACGTTACAACACCTTTTCTATCAGTATAGAAGATGCCGAGAGTGTAAAGGGCGCCTTCAATCGCATTATTAAGGAGCTTAAAACGCTTTAATCTTCTCGTTATCTGCTGCGTTCTGGGGTATGAAAGTTTACTTTTTATACAGCGAAAACCCATAAACGAACATTATTAAGTATAAGAATCAAACGATAAAATTATTCAATATGGCAAAGAAACCAACTATGCCGGGCGAGTTGAAAGACCTGCTCAATGATATGAATCCTGTAGAAAAAGATACAAAGAAGACGGTTACGAAGCAACCGGAAGCAAAGAAAATAAAGGCTGAAAAGCCCACTTCTGTAGATACAAAGCCTAAAACAGCGAGCGAAGAAAGTTCAATCGACCGCATTATTTCCTATGCTCAAGATTATAAAGCATCTGAGATTGATATGGCAACTGTGGTGTTATCCGAAGACATGAAGCAGGTATTAGATAAATTAAAGACTTCTCTTCCGGTGAAAACTCCATTCAAATATCTTCTGAGTGCTATCATCAAAGAATATTTTGAAACGCATAAGCAGGAGATCAGAGACCTGATTTTGAGATTTTAAGCTTTGATTTCATTAGCTGATTTCAATAGTCTTGGCGTCTCAAACGAATCAAAGAGCAGGGTAGGGGAGACTTCATTGTGTCTCGCCCTCTTTGCCTTCACTATATAATAATAGGTGTGCGAACCCATGGTTTAATTCTCTACATAACGCGACATCCCACTCTTTTGTAAATCACATCTATAAAATCATAGCCTTTTACCTTCCTCTTTATTTCACATCTTCTACCCATTTATCATCTTAATCATTATATTTGCAAGCATGAACAACACCTTTATTCCTGACGAATCACAAGCTTTGGTGATTAATTTACAACGTGGTTATCACCTTGTATTAGCCTCTCCTGGTTGCGGAAAGACACAGATTTTGGCCGAACGGGTGGCAAAAGCCTATGCCATGGGTGTGTCTTTTTCCAACATGCTCTGCCTAACGTTCACCAATCGTGCTGCACGTGGCATGCAAGAACGTATTGCAATGCGACTTGAAGTGCCTGCCGATGAACTCTTTGTCGGTAATGTTCACCGTTTCTGTTCACGCTTCTTGTTTGATGCCGGCATTGTTGCCGCATCCACATCTATTATTGATGATGATGATATTTTAAGCATTTTATGTAATTTTTCAGGTGAAGACGAGTCACAAGTTGGGGCAAACTATCGGCAACGCGGCCTATATATGGAGGCCATGCAACTCTCTCATCTGATGTTCCAGATAGAGAACAATCATCCACGCGACTTGCGTTTACATCCTTCTTGCCTCTCTTCTGACGATATTCTCGCCCTGAAAAAGATATGTTTATCACAACATAAACCCTTCGATGCAGCCATGATGGTTGATATCTACAAACACATTGACACCTATCGTGACGTTTGTAGCGGGCTCGATGCACAACAACTCATCTATCGTTTGTTACGAAAGATGCAGTTGGCCCACCAATATGAGCGTTATAAAGACGACAACCGACTGATGGATTTCGAAGACATTTTGTTGTTATCCTATGAACATCGTGAACAGTTACCACGCTTTTCGTGGATTCAAGTAGATGAAGTGCAAGACCTGAATCCCTTACAACTCGCACTCATTGATGCGATGACAGCACGTGAAGAGGGACAAACTCCTTGTGTAATCTACTTGGGTGACCCCCAGCAGAGCATCTTTTCATTTATGGGAGCGAAGTGTTCTACCCTCGATTTTCTGCGTAATCGTTGCGCTGGAAACATTCATTCATTAAGCAAAAACCATCGTTCACCGAAATATTTACTTGATATTTTCAATACGTATGCCGTCAAACAAATGGGCATTTCGCCTGACTTGCTTCCATCAACTTCGTTTCAACCCACCACAATGGGCAACGAATTGCAATGGTTTCAGTCGGATACCATCGAAACAGAATACCTTGATGCAGCCCAACAAGCAGTCAGAATGTTGCATGATTTCCCTGAAGACACAACGGCAATCATTGTGAATTCTAATCGTGATGCTGACGGAGTAAGCGATGGTTTGAAGCAGTTGAAGGCACCACACTTTAAGGTTTCTGGCGAGGATCTATTCTCTTCGCCCCAAATTAAGTTGCTTTTTGCTCATCTCACCATTATGAATAATCCGCACAACTTCATCGCTTGGGCGCGTATTTTAGAGGGAATGCAGGTGTTTCGTACGTCAAATGCCGCGCGAAGATTTGTGCGAGCATGCAGTGATCGGGCACTCCTTCCGAGTGATTTCCTGCGTGATGATGGCCAAACTTACATCAGTCGGTTTGTTAATGCCTATGAAAACGAGGTGATAACTATCTTTGATACTGAGACAACGGGACTTGATGTGTTTAGTGATGACATATTGCAAATTGCTGCCGTTCAACTCAAAAATGGAGCTGTTGTGCTTGGTTCTGCGATGTCAATCTATTTAGAAAGCGACAAGGAAATCCCCGAAATGCTTGGCGATATCGTTAATCCCATCATCGAAGAACGCCGACATCATCAGCTCATCTCACGTCAAGATGCCTTGCAACGCTTTGTAGATTATGCCCAGGGTACAGTGCTTTTGGGGCATAATGCCGACTTCGATATCCACATTCTTACCAACAACTTGCTGCGCGAATTGCCTGAATGTCCGTTGCCTGAAAACTTAAACAACTATTTGGATAGTTTGCTTTTGATTCGTCTTTTACGTCCAGGACTACGCCAATATAAGCTCAAATATTTGTTAGAAGTCTTGCATTTGGAAGGTGAAAACAGTCATTTGGCCGATGCAGATGTTAATGCAACGCGCGCTCTTACTATCTTTTGTTATGATCACGCACGTGAAATGGTGGCCGAACAGCAATCATTTATCACCCATAAACGTGTGCAAGAACGTGTTGTAACACTACGAAACAACTATCTTTCTCATTTTTATCACACCGCCGATTGCCTTTGGACAAACGATGATAACAAAGATCTTCTCGTGGAAGAAATGCGTTATCTCTATTCCATTTGGGTAGAAGAGCATCTCATCGAGCCTTTACCAATGGTGGAATATATCTTCCGTTATGTGGCTTCCGACCTGTTACAGCGTGATGAACCGCCAGCCTTGGCGTTGCAGATTGGGCGACATATTCTTGAATTAAACACGTTAAAAGAGGCAGATCTCTGTGGAAGTGCTACGATAGATGATAAGATTTTCGTGACAACGGTACACAAAGCGAAGGGTTTAGAGTTTGATAATGTCATCATCTTTGACGTGATTGAAGGTCGTTATCCGAATTATTACAGCCGTGAAAATCCCTCACAAGTGGCTGAGGATGCACGCAAACTCTATGTTGCAATGACGCGAGCCAAGAAGCGGTTAATGGTTATGCAGAGTAGTTCGCGCATTGATTATCGTGGCCAACGGCGGCCCATTGCCCTCTCGCGGTTTATGGAATGCATTGTCGATAGCTTGAGTCCAACCCATTCTTGCACGCTCGAAGGGGGAGAAAATGACCCTTCTTAAGCGTTGAAAAAGCACAAGACAGGCCGTTATATGCTGGGCATTGGGCTATATTTCCTATGCAATTACCTCATACTTTACCTTATATCTTGTGTTGATTAATTATTTTTAGGCGCTTTTAATCAGGCGCTCTATGAGGTTAGGACAAGGGACTCAATACATAATCTTCTACAATCTGCCCCACACCATCATTGTCGTTAGAGAGTGTAACGACATCAGCCAGCTGACGAATATCCTCAGATGCATTGGCCATTGCTACGCCTAAACCTGCAAATTTCAGCATACTCACATCGTTATATCCGTCACCACAGGCGATAATCTCTTGGCGTTTGATGCCCAAAATGTCGATGAGTTTGCCGATAGATTCAGCCTTATCGATGCCTAAAGGCACACATTCGAGAAAATAATCTGCAGAGCGATAGAGTTCCATTTCATGCTTTAGACGTTGCGAAAGCTTTAATTCCAAGTCGTGGAGTGGGGCAGGTGAGCCAACAATCAAGCATTTATTGATGGGATAAACAATGTCATTTAAGAAGGCATTTGCCTGCAAAACAGGCATCTGATTGATGTGCGCTTCCTCCATCACATAAGGGTCTTTATCGCTCGTTGCGATGATACCTTCTCCCTTATACGTTAGGATTTGCATGCCGGCTTGCATGGCTTCGTGGTATAAAGTGGGTACAAGCGCGGGGTCGAGTGTCTTTTCAAATACGGTTTTTCCCGTCTTGCAGTCTACAATTTTACCTCCATTGAAGGCCAGAATAAACCCACCATATCGTGCCAACTCAAGCTCTTCGGCCAATGGCATGATGCCAAACGTTGGCCTACCAGACGCTAATATGAGTCTAACTCCACGCTTTTGGGCCTCCATTAAAGCCGCTTTGGTACGTGGGGTGATTCGTTTCTCGCTGTTGGTTAACGTTCCATCGAGGTCAAGGGCTATTAGTTTATATTCCATATCTTATGATGCTTCATGATGAAAAGCATGACTTTGCCTTCCCATCTTTAATTGTTGATACTTAAAATCTACTTTTCATACTTGCTGTTCTTTATGCCAATGGCTCCAACCCCACGTCTTTTGACGAGAGCGTTACACTGCCATCTTCGCGCACATAGCATGGAATACAAACGTCACCCGTGGCTTTTTCTTCGTCAAAGGCTGGGTTGTTATCGCGCAGTTTGAGAAATTCTTTCATGTCATGCACATCTTCTCCGATATCAATCACTTTGAAATGAGGATTCCCAACAACCTGTTTCATCACGTGAGCGCAATAAGGACAGGTCTTCATTACATACATCTTAATCATATTTTTACCTTATTTTATGTTGAAAATGAGTTCTGTTTGTTTAGAAACAGCGTTCAAAAGCGAGGCGAATTCCATGTGCTCCATAGTCTATTTATGCCACATTTGGCAAAGAACTAAACGCTCAACACTGCAAGAAAACGGCTTATAATATCTGCAATGCGATAGCCGCGCAGGCTTCAGCATCGGCAAGTGCATGATGATGTTGAGTCAAATTATAACCACAACGGGCTGCAATGATGCCGAGGTTGTGGCGTCCTTGCGGCCAAACGCTACGCGATTTGAGCAGTGTGCAATGGAAGATATAGTCGGGATATGTCATCTGATAGCACTTGAAAACAGCCTTTAAACAACTTTCATCAAAGGCTTTGTTGTGAGCAACTAAGGGGAGTTGATCGATGAGGGGCATGATTTTGCGCCACACTTCAGGGAAAATGGGGGCGTTGTTTGTGTCGGCTTGTGTCAAGCCATGCATCTTTGTATTCCAATAAGTGTAATAATCGGGCTCGGGATGGATAAGAGAATAGAACCGGTCTACAATCATTCCGTTTCGCACAATCACTACACCCACAGAGCAAACACTGGTTCTTTTGCCGTTCGCTGTTTCGAAATCAATCGCTGCAAAGTCTTTCATTATGACTGCAAATATAAGATATTTCGAGAAAATATGCAAGGATACATCTGTGTTTCACAAGGGAATTATATCAACAAGGCGTTGTAAATTTATCGTCTTATCTTATGATTTTCGTTGCAGTTTGTTGCATCTAAGATTGTATTCTCATTTAGGATAGGGTCACATTCTTTGCTCCCCATGTTTTAATCCCATTTTTATGGTTTTACAATCTCAGTCATTTCACCCTGTGATTTGAGCCATTTTACCGAGTAAACTCAGTCACTTTACGAAGTAAACTCAGTCATTTTGCAAAGAGAAATGAAGCAATGTGCAGCGCCCTTGATATTATTTCGTCTTATGTATAGATGTTCCCCGTGTTGGCTTCTTTTATGCTCTTTGCTCCAACATGTGTCGATCGCGCTCGGCAAGTGCATTGAAGAGTCTTTTCTTTTGCTTTGAATCGAGCAGTCCTCTCACGAAGATATGCGGCAGGGTTACACCCAAAGCGATTCCGAAAATGACTAAAGAGGCCTTGATAAGATTATTCATTGCCACCGTAACTTCACCCACTACGCCGCTCATTTCGATAAAAGCGAAGAGGGCACGATACATCAAAACACCGGGCACCATGGGTATAACGCTCGGTATAGATAGGCATTGTTGCGGAGTGTGGAACCAGTGTTGAGCGCGTGTAATGATTAAACTTACAAGCGTAGAGCCTGCTAATGAACCGATGATAAGCCCCTGGTCAAGACCTATATTGTGGTTACTTGGTCCGAGATTCACAAAGTTTCTGAAGCAAACGGCAATGATTCCACCCACTGCTATGGCTGGAAGTAGGCGTTTAGGTGTGTTGTATATCATTGAGAAACCCATTGCTGAAATGGCTGCAGCGACTGCAAATTCGAAATAATTATGGTGGGGTATCATCGAGAGTGTAGTCACAAAGTTGCTTATTCCGCATATCTTTATGGCACAAGCAATGCCGAAAGACATCGCGCCTACCATCAAAAGCGTATTCAAAGCGCGTATAATCCCAGTCTGAATGTGGCCATCTAACGCGTCACTCACAAAGTTTATCAGTGGAACTCCAGGCACTATGTAAAGTGCACAGGCTAAAAACGGATGCCAAGGTGTGGCAGTATGCATGAAGGTTGGAAAGTAATCGGCGTATGGACCAACTGAAATGAAGGTGAGAAGCCACGCCAACATAGTCGATACAAAGGCTGAGATTCCGATGCCAGCATATACATTCATGCCCTTAGAACCCATGTACATTTTAAGTCGGAAGCCAAGAATTGCGGCAAGAGATGCATAGAAGAACGCCGTCCAATCACATCCAAACTGAATACAAAAGCCACCACAGGCGAAGCCACTCCCTATAGCTACCTGCCAAGGTGTATAGCGATTGCGTTTCTTTCCGAGTTCCGTTAGTTTCTCATCATAAACATCTAACGGCATGTTTTGTTCGATACTATCCCATGAAAGATGGCTAAGTTCGGAGATAACTGCCATGTCAATGATGTGTCGTTTGCAGTGTTTGAACTTCGTAAATGAATGGATATCGTCGTTATAATTAACCATAAGGATATCATAATTGACGCAAAGATGGAGGTTTTCATCCCGTAAACCCAAGTAAACTATAGTTCTTTTAAGCGTTCGCATGATGCGAGTTGTGTCGGCAGAACACTCCATTAACAAACAACCTGTATCCAAAAGGAGTCCTAACTTGCGGTTAATTATCTCCGCATTGTCTTGTAATACAATCTTATCTTCCATTTTATTGCATTGAATATGGATGCAAAGTTAGTTGTTTTTTCTTAAAAAACATGCGCTTCATGCTATTATCTTGTTTTCTAAGTTCTTTCTAATCAGCTTCTATTTTGTTTTTTGTTATCTTGTTTTTTAGGCTTATTCACATTGTAGACGGATTCATTTTTCAATTTTTAATTACCTTTGCAAGGCAATAAAATGAATCGGATGAAGTTCAAATCTATATTTACATATACGCTGACAATAGGCTTTTCGGCTGCTGTTCTCTATGGTTGTGGCAATAAATCTGAGGAAAATAAGCAGATAACGCCACAGCAACAAACGGCTAAAGTCACTGTCGATGCTCAATTAAAAGCCCGACTTGATGACTTCGCGCATAAGCCACGACCACGTGGAGCCTTTGGTTTTGATGTCTATGACCTTACTGCTGACAAGCCCGTTTATGGCTTTCAGGCTCATCAAGTGCAGCCTTCTGCCTCGTGTTTAAAGCTGTTGAGTGGTGTTGCTGGCTTGCATTTATTGGGTACAAAATACCTTTATGCCACGTCACTCTATACAAAAGGTGCTGTCAGTGATGGCACTTTTAAAGGCGATATCAGTTTTAAGGCGGGCTTTGATCCCCATCTTGACCCAACGGGATTAGTCATGTTTGCCAAGGCTTTGCGTCGAAAGGGCATACGGAAGCTTGAGGGTCGCTTTGTTGTTGACCTTGCTTTTACTGATGCAGTGCAAAGCGAAACCCACTGGTATCCATGGGATTTGTCGTTCTCTCAATACGGAATACTCTATAAAGGGGCTGAAAAGGTGACGAAAGCACTACGCCAAGCCTTGCAAACGGCTGGCATTTCGATAGATGAAAAGCAGTTTGTCATCGGACAAACTCCACGTGGTTCTCATTGCATCTTCCGCTTTTATCGTTCTATAGACCGTGTAATTAGGCGCATGTGGAAGAATAGTTCCAACACGCAGGCTACCGCTTTACTCTATACTATTGGGCATAAGGCAAACCCACATGAAGCTCCTGTCAAGGCAGGTATGGCCTATTTGCGTCGCTTTATGCGTCAAGAACTTAAACTACGCGACTCATCTCTCGTGATACATGATGGCTGTGGACTCTGTACACACAATCAAATCGCGCCCCAAACGCTTACAACCATCTTGCATTATGGCTATAGAGATAAGGCCATTTACCGCCTTTTGTATAACAATCTCTCTGTTTCGGGCGTGGATGGAACCTTGCGTCGTGAGATGGCGAGCCCCATTTTACGTGGTAAAGTGCGTGCAAAGACCGGTACACTTTCACATCCTTATGGCATCAGTTCGTTAGCAGGCTATTGCCAAGGTGCCAATGGTCATCTGCTGGCTTTTGCCATAATGGATCATGATATGTCTGTACTCGACGCGCGAGTACTACAAAAGAAGCTTTGCGAAATCCTCGTAACAGACGGCAATCAAAAGGAAAAGAAGAGATAACGAAAGTCTATATATTAGATAAAAGGAAAGAAAACTAAAAACGGCAGACCTCATTTGTGTGCTCACTTTGCACTGCATGGGTCTGCCGTTTTTATCATTTCTATAACTGATAAGCCACGCCTATCGTGCCAAAAATAGGGTAGAGACGCTGTTCTATGGTCTTAAACCCACGGCGATGAATGCCGGTCAAGCCCCAGTTTAGGTCGAGATAACCTCCCCATTTGCGATAAATCATCCAGTCACAGCCTGCAACCAATCCCGCTTGTAGACGCCGCATATCGTGACTAAAGTCATAGTCTCCGCGCTCACCAGCCTTATTTCCTACGTTAATCTTTGGTCCGGTAGGGTCTCCTATGCGTAGATATCCATCGTGTGCAAAGCCTTTAAATTGCCTTGATACAACCCAAGAACCATACATTCCGGCTCTTAATCTGACGCAATCACTTACATGAAACGCCGCCATTACAGGCAAAGTAAACATCCATTCGTTTACTTTTGTGCGCACATCGCCTGTAAACTGCCCTTCAAGGTGCTGACTTCCCTGGACAATGGCTATGTGATAATTCTTTACTCTCGCATCAACCTGCATGCCTTTATTTTCAAACCGCAACCCCACGGCTATGCCCATGAGCGGTGAAAGACGGCGTTCGATGTCACCACCCCATTGGAAATTTGGCATCAAGGTATAGTTGTTCATGCTCCGAATGCTGCTTGGCAGGCCGACAGGTGACGTTCCTCCGAGATGATATCCAAAGCGAAGAGTGACCGAAAGGCTATCACCGGCGAGACCTTCTGCCTTTACCGACGACATGGAGAGTAACATGAAAAGGGCTATAATGAGTTTTTTCATCTTTATTTCTGTTCTTTTTCACAAATGATTCTTACTTTATCAATACACAAGGTTGAGCCTATCGCTCCAATAAACGCATCGCCTTGCTTACTCGAAGAGAAGACAAGTGCAAGACTATATCCGTTTTGTTCCATCACATCTAAATCGGGTTCACTCACAAAAGTGAAGGTCAATTCAAACGGGGTCCAATCGTTTTGTGGTTTCACAAATTCCATATCGGCGCGTGCAATGATAGCTTTGCTCGTCTTGATTGTGCTGCCATCGAGCACAATCTTTTGCCCGTTGACATCGTGATTGCGGTAGAACACGGCATAAACTGCCGCACTATCCTTCACGTTGGGCAACACATTGAGATATTTATCGGTTACCTTTGTCTCGGGACGATACTTATAATATCCTGTGAACTTAATGGGTTTGCGATTAAATGGCTGTCCAAACTTCGTGGCTTTTAAGGCATTTGTGAGTGCACTTTGCAAGTCGAAACTTCCATAAAAGAGGTTACCTGCAGCGATAGGCATGTTCATCATCTTGCCCAAATCACCCGTACTGCGCGTTGTTAGCTGTACTCCCTTGCCCTCAAATCCTTGAATTGGGATGGTAGGATCAGCCTCTGCGGGTTTATCCCAGGCTGAAAGTGAGAAACCGGCATTGCCTGATCCCCACACATCTAACATGCCATCAGGACCTTTTTCCTGCCATTTATAGAATTGGGGAAGGTCTGGGAGGTTGTCTTTTACAACGTTTTCAAAGTCAAATTTGACGGTATCGCCGACCATAACGGTGTCTTTTTTTAAAGCTCACCCGATAGATGCGATGATAACTTTTGTCTTCAGACGTGACCGTATAAACAACGGGTTGATTGCTGAAGTCGTGCACTGAACCATTTGCCGGAACAATGGTTGCCCCCGGAGTGAGCTTGAATTGTGGTGCAAACTGCGTGCGCTGACTTTTGCGTTTGACGGCAAAAACGATGTCGGTAGACGTAGAAGGCACCGCAACTAAGGTGTCGGAGAGGTTGTTAAACACGTCTGTTGCATGGTCGACACTAACAAATGCCGCCTCAATATCGCACTCGGCGTTGGGTGCTTCGTCCTTAAAACATGCGCTAAGAGCCATGCATAGCAAGGCCATTAAACTGAATCTAAAAAGTATTTTCATGTGAAATATGTTTCTGTTTCGCCTGCAAAAGTAACAAAAATTAATGAAATGGTGAAATCTAAGGCTTCAAAGCCAGGCATGCAGCGTGCCTGTTTGTCGTGCAATTTGGTGCATTTCATGCGATGAAATGATGCAGATTACGCGGTAAAATGGCTCAAATCACGCAATAAAGTGACGCAAATTGAAGGCTCATTTGACTCAAATCATCTTTCCTTTTCATTGAAAAGGTATAATCATCTGATTGCCAGCATGTTATTAATCAGTTCGTTTGTTGATTCAGGGGCTTAGGATTGGATAAGAAAAATCCCTATGGTTGGCAGATGATATGCCTCCATAGGGATTAATTTATAGTAGATTTTATGCGTCTGTTTCAGGCGTTTTACCCTCTTATTTGCCCATGTTTGCGAGGATAAAGCTATAGATGTCGGCCTGTTCTTCAATCTGTTTGCTCAGTGGTTTGCCTGCGCCGTGGCCGGCTTTTGAGTCGATGCGAATCAACACGGGAGCCTTTCCGCCTTGGCAAGCCTGTAAAGTTGCAGCAAACTTGAAGCTATGTGCGGGAACAACTCGGTCGTCGTGGTCGGCTGTTGTGATGAGCGTTGCGGGATAACTAACGCCTTTCTTTAAGTTATGTAAAGGCGAATAGCCTCGCAAGTAGTCAAACATTGCCTTGCTATCTGCCGAGGTTCCATAGTCAGGAGCCCAGTTCCAACCTATGGTAAACCTATGATATCGCAACATATCTAACACCCCAACTTGAGGTATGCAGACTTGAAACAGGTCGGGACGCTGCGTTAAACATGCGCCAACTAATAAGCCTCCATTGCTTCCTCCGACTATAGCGAGGTGATGTTTATCCGTATATTTGTTTGCAATTAGCCACTCGGCAGCCGCTATAAAGTCGTCAAACACGTTCTGTTTTTGCATCTTAGTACCAGCTTGATGCCATGCTTCTCCGTACTCACTACCGCCTCTTAAGTTTGCTTGTACATAGATTCCACCTTGTTCTAAGAATGGAATCCTCATGGAAGAGAAGTAAGGTTGCAGTGCAATATTAAACCCTCCATACCCATAAAGGTATACAGGATTCTTTCCGTTTAGCTTCAAATCGCGGCGATAAGTGAGGAACATTGGCACGCGAGTACCGTCTTTACTCGTATAGAACACTTGTTTAGTGATAAACTGATTCTGCTTGAATGTTGACTTAGGTTGGCTGTAAATGCAAGATGTTTTCGTGTTAGTGTCAAACTGATATACTGTTCCTGGTGTTGTAAAAGAACTGAAAGAGTAAAAACATTCAACGTCATTTCTATCGCCCGAAAAGCTTGCATTACCTAATGATGGCAGCTTAATCTCACCCTCGTTTCGGCCATCAAGCGAGTAAAGATAACAATGAGAGCTGGCGTCTTTACTATAGTTTAACACCATCTTTCCATGTGTAAAGGTAACGTCATTCAATACATTTTGTGACTCGGGAACAAGCACTTTCCAATCCTTTATGCCTGGTTTGGCGAGGTTTGCTAACATCAAACGGTTCTTTGGAGCGCCTGAGTTTGTGAAGATATATATGTCATTTCCTATGGTCTCTACAGGCTCATATTGACAATTCATGTTGTTAGTCATCTGGATAAACTGGCTGTCTTTGTTACGCAAATCGCGTACATAGAGATTGTTACCACTACCTTCTCCCGATTCCGTTAGATACATAATGGTTTCCTCTTTGTTTACCGTTACGGCGTAAAAGCGAAGCGGATAGGCTGGGTTTTGATAGAAAAGGCGGTCTTCTTTCTGTGCCGTTCCAAGGTGATGATAGTATATTTTATGCACTTCATTCTTGCTGGTGAAGGCGTGATTTGATGGTGCATCATAGGCACTATAATAGAAACCATCTCCACACCAGGCTGCATTTCCAAACTTAGCCCATTCAATATGGTCGGCCAAGTCCTTGCCTGTGGTTAGGTCTTTGACATAAATCTCCTGCCAATCACTTCCATTTCGTGCAATGACATAAGCCAAATAGCGGCCATTATGCGAGAAACTTATCCCCTTTAATGCCACAGTTCCGTCGGTGCTTAGCTTGTTAGGATCGAGTACTTCGTAAAGCGTTCCACCGAGTTTATCCATCTTATAGAGCACACTTTGATTCTGAAGACCATTATTTTTGTATACATACCAAGTGTTGTTACGCTTGAATGGCGTGCCAATCTTTTCGTAGTTAGCCACCTCTTTGAGCCTCTTTAAGAGCTTAGGTCGCATGGGAAGGCGGTCTAAATAGTGGCGAGTTAGCTCGTTTTCTGCCGTGACCCAACGTTGTGTTTCGATGCTATTGTCGTCCTCAAGTGGCCGATATGGGTCTGCAATCTGAGTGCCGAAATAGGTATCAATGGTATTATTTTGCGGCGCCTTTGGATAGTGAAAGGTCTGTGCAGTGGCACAAGTGGCAGCCAAAGTCAATGGAAAAGTAAAGAGCATTTTAATGTTCATGATCGATGATTTAATTTGAAACATGATACGAATTTAGGCATTCTTTTGCATGATTTCTGTAATTTAACGTTAAAAGAAGATAAAAACTATCTCATTTGTAACATTTGTTACTCTTATAACGGCCTTCACTTCTTTATCTTTGTAAACACAAAATAAATTAAAACGCAATAGATATGACACACGGACATGAAGTACTTCACATGATGGAAGGAAATAGTTATGCTAACAAACAGGCACTCATCGACGCAATTATTGAACGCTTTGGCGCTGAAGAACGCTTCTATACATGCTCTGAAGAGGGCTTAGATGCACGCCAACTTGTTAACTTTCTCGACGACAGGGGTAAGTTTATGGACACTGACGACGGTGGATTTACGGTCAATTTAGGCATGATGTGCCAGCACTAATGATAGGAAACACGAGATCACATGAGTAAAAAGATAGATCTAAAACGTTCAGTTTATGAACTAACAACGCAGTATCCAGAGCTTATTGAGGTGCTCGCGAGCTTGGGATTAAATGATATTAAGAAGAAGTTTATAAGGAATTCAGTCGGTAAACTCATTACAATCCCAAAGGGAGCAGGCATGCATGGCATCGACATGAATACGCTTTTATCTACTTTAAAGCGGCATGGCTTTGAGGTAGAAGAGCCAAATCAGCCCACTATTAATGTGGAATCATTGCGCCCAGTAACGGGAAACACGCGCACAGAACAGTTGAAAGGTTACCTCAAACGATTGGGAAAAGGGGAGAGTCTTGATGCAGTTCGTGCAGACTTTACAAAGGAATTTGGAGACGTAGAGGCTTCAGAGATTATGCAAGCTGAGCAAGAACTGCTCGCCGAAGGAACGCCTTTGCGCGAAGTTCAGCAGCTTTGTGACATCCACTCTGCACTCTTTCATGGGGCAACGCGTGAGGAACGAATTGCCAATGCAGAGCAAGCGGTGGCCGAATCTGTTAGCCGTCATGAAGCCATTCACGCCATGGCAGAAGCCTATACGCAACGCGCGGCCGACCTTTCTCATGTTGATGGTCACCCCATTCAAACCTTCTTGCGCGAAAACGAGGCTTTAGAAACTTTGTTAAATCAGGCATTTGACGTTGTAAAATCACGTGGAAACATCGACCAATTACTTGCAAAAATACACGAGGTTTCGATTCATTATGCAAAGAAAGGCGACTTGATTTATCCGCATCTTAACGTCAAATATGACATCAATGGGCCGTCAAAAGTCATGTGGACTATAGACGATGAGATACGTAACGAGCTTGGAATCCTGACGCGAAGTGAAAGTCGTGACGAGCCATGGTGGGGCAGAGTGTCGGCTGTGTTGACGCGAATGAAGGAGATGATCTATAAAGAAAACAACATTCTTCTACCGATTTGTGCAGCCAATTTCACGCAAGACGAGTGGCAACACCTCTATCGTGACAGCAAGGATTACGCCGTTTGCTTCGATGTAGTGCCTAAGATTTGGGCAGAAGCAGAGGCAAAACCCGAGACAAAGTCACACGAAGGAGAGATTGTTATGCCTGGAGGTCACCTCACATTAGCCCAATTAACCGCAATGCTTAACACGCTTCCACTTGAAATTACCTTTGTAGATGCAGATAATATCAATAGATATTTCAACGAAGGTCCAAAGGTTTTCAAGCGTCCTTCCATGGCCATTGATCGCGAAGTCTTTACTTGTCACCCGCCAAAGATTGAGCCAATGGTGCGTAGTATCATTGAAGATTTGCGCTCAGGACGGCGAGATCAGGTCCCAATGTGGTTAGAAAAGAATGGTCATGCGACGTTAGTCAACTACATGGCTGTGCGTGATAGCGACGGGAACTATGTCGGAACGGTTGAAGTAGTGCAAGACATGGAGTTTGCAAAAAAGCACTTTGAGCGCTAAACGAATAAGGAAATAAAAGACGGAAAGGGGGAGTTTGCACAATAACTAAACTCTTATTTAACGATGAAAGCACTTGACAAGCGTTGGCTGTCAAGTGCTTTTTCCGTATATTTTATTTTATTTCGTTTCGTCGAGATCTTCGTTTTATTTTGCAATGTGCATGTCATTACGACACAAAACTACCTTCTAAGATTCGTCTTGCGCCTCGATAACGGTGAGAATAATAGCCATCTTCGCTATCGCTTATTGTCACTCCATGACTGCAACTGGAATGAATGAACTTGAAAGTTCCGTCATCTGACACCTCACATACAATGCCTACATGACCAATATTGTGCTTGTTTGAACCGAAAAACACGAGGTCTCCCACCTGAATTTCAGCCTTATTGACCGATAATCCCTGTTTCCATTGGTCGCGACTTGACCGACCTAACGAGATGTTTAGACATTTATAGATATAACTTGTGAAGCCCGAACAGTCGAAACCCGATGGACTCGAGTGACCATAACGATAGGGAGTACCGATAAAGTCCTTAGCTTTCGTGATGAGATCTGAGCCTCTTACGTTGAAAAGGGCCTCGAATTCAGCGTGGTCGCAATAATCTTCTGTATTGTCAGGAGCAGCATCTGAGGTTGTCGGTTGACCTGCATAGGCAAACGAAAAGGCTGCTATCAAAAGGAAAGATAATGTTAGTATTCTCTTGAAATTCATTATTTTGGTTTTAGGATTGACACAAAATTAATAAAAAAATGCCGTATCTGAAAACCTGAAATTACATTTGTTAAGAGTTCATTAAGGTCATCCCACAAGTCTTAAAAACTTTTTAGACGGTTTAACGGGATAGGGAATAATTTCACACTTCGGCCTTTTTGTGCAACTTTTTGTTATCTTTCTCCATCTTGTTTCCCCTTCATTTCTTTATAAAACGTGTATCAACGCGCTATCAATTCACGGAAAACGGCACGCACTTTCCTACCATAAGCACGATGTTTGAACTTCAGGAACATTATCTCTACCTATATATAATAAGGTGTAAGTTTAGAGATAACGCCACCAACTGTATGGTTTTCTTCGCTGAAGATAGTCAGCTTCATTCATGTGGGCATAGGCTTCACGCTCAAAACTGATGTTAAGATAGGCATTACCAGGCTTGAAAAGGCGGACAAACCACTCCAAAACATACCATAGATAAAAGCCGACAAACAACATTTCGCGCATCTGATGAGTGTGTATTTGCTCATGCAACAGCAGCTCAGGTGTTAGCGTTGACGTGCTGCGGCAAAACAAAATACCCATAAAATTCATGGCTTCGAAGCCCTTAAATGGAATGAATCGGTTGCGAATTATCTTCATATTACTCGCAAAGATAACGAAAAGGGCACGATGAACGCACTCTTTTGATGACTTAATTTGGTTATGATAAATATGATTTATCATAATACTTATTATATAAATAGCGTCAAATCACTGACCAACAAGAATGAAAACGCGAAATGATTTGCGTCATTTTACCGTGCAATCTGCGTCATTTCATCGTGTGAAATGCGTCTAATGACACGATGATTTGCGTCATTTTAGGCCATGACCTGCGGCAAGCCGTAAAATGAAGCAAATAGAATAAGCGCTCACCCACAAACACTCTATAAGATAAAGGGAAAATAAGATGCTTAGAAAATAGAGCGATTGTGCTTTAAACGACAATCGAATCGTGTGTTCATTACAAGCATCTTATTCCCCTCTCTCTTTGGAGAGGGGTTGTGGGTAAGGGCTTTTAAGCTTATTAAAACCAGAAACTTCCTGCCTCGGGATTGGCATCTCCCTTGAGATTCCACCAGAAATCGCGGACTGCTTCCTTGATATCGGTCAGTCCAAATGCCTTCATGAGCGAGTAGATTGAAGTCAAATCTTCGGCAGAATAGGCGCTTGGCTCCCCACTTATCTGGTCTAAACTCAAGTCATATACATGCTCATCGAGTTCCCGTTCATCACTATTCATGTAGATGTTTAACGGCACATTGATTGATGGCATCCATGCTTCTTCTTTCAGTTGTGTAGCAGATGGCTGATAGAAAGGACTCGCTTTACCATCTGAGAACTTAGAATTTCGGGCACGCATCAAGTTAATTTTAAGTGTAAATTGCTTGTGGGTATGCTTGAAAATAAAGTAACCTTTCAGTCCAATGGGATTCTTTTCACCCGTAAATTTGGCTCCATCGAACTTGTTAGTCTTATCCCATGGCGTTGTATCGCAATAGTAATAAGAGAAGAAGTCGGGTGAGTTTGTGTCGCCATTCTCCTTCTTTCCGCCATACGAAGGACGGATATTGTCGGCTAAAAAGAAGTGTTGATAATGCTGATCTTCGCCATTATCTATAATCTTTGAAGTGATATCGTGACCCGCTTTGTCGTAATATCGCAAGACAAAGGCAGACACATAATGTCCTTCATCGCTACCCATGAGGTTTACACTTGACGGATTTTGTGCATCAGCCACCCACTTTCCATTTTTCAAAGTGTAGGTAAGTTTATAGTTCTTACCAATGTATTGGAGTTCCTTTGGTACTGAATTTTGGTGAAAAGCGTATGTTCCGTGCAGGTGACCATTATAGATTTCGATTGTCATTTTAGCCGGTTGAAAGAGTGAAGGGTCAAGCGTTGCTTCCTCATTTGACTCTCCATCGACGATAATAGGCAACTTAACATTGATATCCCAGAGGCCAGTGCTAAGGAGTTTTGGTGCTGGATTGTAGAAAGGTGAAGGCTTTCCATCGGCTCCAAACTTGCTTTCTGCGGCATGAAGTAAGTCGACCGAGAGTTCAAAATGCCTGCCGGGCTTGACAAATTTGATTAAACCATCGAAGCCCATTGGGTTAGTTTCGCCGATGAAAGTGCCGTTAAGTTCGTCTATATAGCGGTAATCGTAGGGCAAATCTGCCTTGTTTGTGACACGAACGGAACTTGTTTGACCATTATATTGCACGCGTTTGTAGGTAGAAAAGAAGTGTTGATGTATCTTATCCTGACCGAGATTATAGAACTGACTGTTCATCATTTCTCCCTTAGCATTATAATATTGCATCGTCAACAGATAGACAACGTTGGGATTATCGATGCAGTTTTTCACGTTGAAGGCCTCTATTTGGCTGGTTCTGTGCCATCCTTCGCCGGCTGTAGTCTGCCATTCTATCACCTGAGCTGGTACTGAAGATGCCTTGAAATCAGCCTTCTTGGGTTGTTTGTCAAAGGTAGCGGCATTATCGAGTGTACCCTCTTGGAGCGTGAAAACTGCGCGAACAGGGTCTTCATGCAGTTTGTGTTCCTTCTCGTTTTCAGGTTTTTCGGGGCTACATCCTATCATAATCGTTGTCAAAGCAATAGCAACGACTGCCAAAATACTTTTGAATAAATTTATTGTTTTCATTGTTTTATGTTTTAATTAGAAGTTCCATGTAATGATAAAGCGCACATCTCGTCCCATGTCATGGGCGTAATAGCGGCTTCGATTGGTGTATTCCTTGTACTCATGATTAAGGATATTGTCGCCCATCAAACTCATTCGGAGTGACATTCCCTCGCGCATGGGCACGGAAAGTGAGGCTTCGAAGCCCATGAGATGATAGGCAGCAGGTGTGAACGGAATGAGATCTGTGGCAGGATTGAAGCGCGTTTGTTTAGCAACAAAGCGGTGATTCAAACTTATTTTGGGTTGAAGCGCCTTCCACACTGGCAGTTTCCAGGTCAGCGATTGCGTCAAACGGAAACTCGGAATGTAGGGAAGATAAGTGTGAGAAGGTAGCTCTCGTGCCCAGATCATGGCCGAAACAAGATGATAGTCGAGTGCGCTTATCGGTCGGATGTGGGCATCTAAGTCAACACCTTGAAAGAAAGCGCGCGTTTGTCTGTATTGAAACACGGGGTAAGCTCCTGATACTACGGTGATGTTTCGACCCGTTGGTTGGTCAAAAATGTAGTTGTTCACCCACTGAAGATAACCATCTAATTGAATGTTTAGATGCGAATCAGCATACTTAACTGACGTAATCCACTTATAACTTTGCTCTGAACGAAGCGATGAATCGCCTTTAACGAAGATGCCAGAACTTAGTTCATTGCCGTTACTATAAAGCTCATAAACGTGTGGAGCGCGCCAAGCTACGCCGAAATGTGACGTGAGTTTAAGTCGCCGATTGACGTGAAAGTGGGCGCCAAGACTATAAGTAAAGTTCGTGAAGTCACGCGTTCCGCCGTATCGATTGCCTGTCCAGTCATAGCCGTCGGCCTTTGTTTGTTGTCCATCGAGACGCACTCCGGCTTCCATTCCCCATCGATTGGCGGTAAGTTTCTGCAGTGCATAGACGCCAAAGGCTACCTCGGTATAGTTTGGAATGATAGGAACCACACCCGTTCCACGTTCATTATGGTTATCCGTTAGTAGGAGTTGACCTCCTGCTTCAGACTTCCATTGGCCGTAACCCTTATTCCAAATGAGCGAGTTTTGCAGCGATTTAAGGTGCAAACTCACTGTAGGGATGTCGGAATGGTTCATGCGTCGGATGCGATTTTCACGCCGATTGTCTTGTTGAAACGTTGACTGGAAGGTGAAATTTCCAAGTCGTTGGTTGTCGAAGAAAGCCTTTACCCACGCTGTATGATGGTTAATCTTCTGGTGAGGATAGCCAATATATCGGCTAAAGGGTGAGAAATCAACAGGTCGACCAAGTCTAATTCGCTCCTGAAGTAGCTGTTCATTGCCCATCTGTGCACTCTGCATAACGCCTATTTTCTGTGCAAACAGACTATAACCGGTTTCAAATCGCCACGCATTATGACTATAACCCAGCGTTAAAGAGAAGTCGTTCTCGCGCATACCCGTATTGTTTAACAAATACTTTGCAGTGCTTCTATCTCCTCCATTCTCATGATTTACATGCAAACGCCACGCCCAATTACCTCGCCATTTGAAGCTGTTCTCAACATAACCTGACGTTCCAAAGCGTCTTCCATTGGTGCCAAATAGACCCGAAACCATGCCATGTAAGCCCTTGATTCCATAGGGAAGTGGCGATGGTTGCATAAGAATGATTCCACCAAGTGCCTCAGAACCATACTTCACTGCATCCGCTCCTTTGACTACTTCTATGTCACTATAGTTGTTCTTATCTATCTCGGGAGCGTGATCATCGCCCCATTGTTGGCCCGTAAGTCGGGCACCATTGCTAACCATTAGAATGCGATTGCCATACATTCCGTGTATAACGGGCTTCGAAACGATGGTTCCTGTCTGGATGGAACTCATGCCACTGACGCCTTCAAGCAATGAACCTAAGGAACGTCCCAAGGCATTAGTGATGGTGGTCTGATTGATTTGGTTGCCCACTTGATTAGCCCCCATGACCTGACGACGTGAAGAAACCACAACTTCATGCAAGCAAATAGAGTCATGAATGGCTTTATCTGCTTGATTGTTTTGCGCCCGCATTGGTACACACCAGCTTAAACAAGCAAGAAAAATGCCTGTAAACAGATGCTTCCCAAAGTAAGTTTTGAGCATCATAAAATAAAAATTAAGTGTCAATAAATGGCTTCTCAACCCTTCAATAGCGTGAGAAGCGATTGAAAGGGGTACCTAAAAGCTGCACGAATTGACGTCCGCGCACACCTATCCCCTATGCTATAAGGTGAAGATTAGCCTACTGTCGGAGGCGAATGGCTATTGATGGAGGCAACAACCCGATAGACAGTTTGCGGAGAGAAAAGGTGGATGGCTATCCAATGCATGGTTACCACGGGCACAAACACAAGCGGTTTGGCCTCTGTTGCCTTGTGCATTGTAAAGTCACAAACACTACATATCTGTTTCACGGAGGCTTCATGACTTGCCGAAACCTTTGCTTTGCCGTGATAAGATGAGTCGTGATAGTGGAAGCCTTTAAGCACAACAGACGATGCGAACACTAAAATTAGTGCCCAAGCATAAAGGATTTTTATCG
This sequence comes from Segatella salivae DSM 15606, assembly GCF_000185845.1. GTDB lineage: Bacteria > Bacteroidota > Bacteroidia > Bacteroidales > Bacteroidaceae > Prevotella > Prevotella salivae. The sequence goes on along the minus strand of NZ_GL629648.1, from coordinate 15,399 downwards.
TCTTTTCTGGCTTCATAGGTGTCCAAATGAGGCATGCTGATAAAAGAAAGCATAACCCTCGAATGATATTTTGTGTAAAAGTAAGCAAAAAAATAACGTGTTATACTTCGCTATTTGTTTATTTATAGGATTTTAAATGGCGTTAACATTTTTGAAGAAGCTGTTAAAACATGAAACAAGATAAAAGATATCACGTTGTAAACTGCATCAAATGACCGCGCAATTTGACGCAAAAGACGCGATGATTTGACGCAAATCACAACACCATTTGATGCATATTGCAAAATGGAGTGAGGGAAAAGAGCACACAACCTGGCTTTTATGAGAAAACAGAAGCATGGCAGGCAGCTTTTAATGTCAAAGATATGGATGACTTTCGACGCCTTTTTTATGCTATAAGACGGGGCTTTTTATAATAGTGTTGAATACCATTTACCTTGTCTTATCCTGCTAAGAGCCATGAGGTTAGTTTCCTTTTAAGACACTGATTGTTGCTATTTAACTCCTAAAAGCAAAGTGTAAATAATATTAAATTTAACAAGGGGGGGGTAAAATTAAAGATTTTTATATAGCTTTGTGTTGTGAATCATGTTTAAATACCATAATTATGAGACTTTTGTTTATTGTTATTTGTTTATGTTCCAGCCTTGAGTTATGTGCTCAAAAGACTGATTCGCTGCGCATAGACAGCGTTATTCACACACTTCCTGATGTGATGATAAAAGGTGAAAGACCTCTTGCAACAGTACAAGGGAGTGCCATTATTTATGATCTTCCAAGGCTAATCGAGAAGAAAGGTGCATCAAATGTCTATGAAGCCTTAAAGGAATTACCCGGCATTATGGAGCAAGATGGAACACTTTCCTTAGCGGGATTGGCCACAACTTTTATCATTGATGGTAGGGTTTCCACGCTTTCCGTCGACGAGATTACGGCTCTTTTAAAGGCCTTACCACCAAGTAAGATAGACAAAGTAGAGGTATATTACAACGCCCCGGCTAAGCTTCAAGCGTGTGGAGCAGTAGTAAACATAAGACTGAAACATGGGGGTGACGATGCAACTCCATTGCAAGGAGAGCTTGGTGGAGTATGGTCGCAGAGCCATGAACCAACATTTGACGAGCACGGAACCTTGCTTTTGAATAGTAAGAAGTTTGCCTTGGACCTGTTTTATCAGCATGTTGACCAAAAGAATTATACCACATCGGGGTTTGATTCGCATCATTTGCTCAACGATGGGACAACACATCACATCGCATCGCTTATGCAAAACCGATATAAAGGCTATAGTCACAACGTGAGATTGGGCATGGACTATAACTTCAGCAAGAATCATTTGCTCAGTTTAGTCTATCAGTTGGCCAACACAAGTGGTTCAAGTCGGCAAACAACAACAGGCGATATTATGAGTATTGTAGACTTTAAGAAACACAAATGGCTACACAATTTGCGCCTTGATTACATAGCCCCTTTTGGACTAAAAGCAGGTGCTGAGCTTACATACTATCACAATCCATCACATGAGAACTTTCAAAGTACGATTCCAACAGGTGCAATGCAGGTTGCTGTCGATAATGAACAACGCGTTAACCGATGGAGATTTTATCTTGCAAAAGAGCATCAATTGAAAGACGGATGGGGACTAAACTATGGGGCAATCTATAACACAAGTATCAACCACGGCAGTCAAAACTATGCGCAAGTACACTCTACAACAGGCTATAGTCCATTGTCTTCGTTCACCCGATTGCGTGAAGAGAGCGTGAATTTCTATGTGGGAGGCAATAAGGTTTGGGGCAAAAAGCTTTCTGCCGAGGCTTCTTTGGCCGCTGAATATTATCACACTTTGTTATGGCATGAGTGGCATTTCTATCCCACACTAAACCTTACTTACCGCCCAATAGAAGGACACCTGCTGCAGTTGGGATTAAGAAGTGAACGCAAATATCCAGATTATTGGACAATGACTCCATTCACTACATACAATGATGGAGGCTATAGTGAGATTACAGGTAACCCATATTTGAAGCCTTTGAGTGAGTATAATCTGCAATTACTCTATCTTTTGAAGAACAAATATCAATTGGTTTCCTGGTTCACTCATACCGATAATTACTTCATCCAAACGGTATATCAGCGACCCGATAGGCTGTCATTAAGTTATAAGAACCTTAACTTTAACTTCTCACAACAGGCAGGTGTGCAGCTGGTTATCCCCCAACAATTTGGTAAAGTGTTGTCCTCTCGCCTCACATTATTAGGTGTTTGGCAACACCAAAAGGCTGAAAACTTCTATGATATTCCATTCAATCGCCATAGAATATGGGGTGCTGTTACATTAAACAACACGCTAACCATATCGACAAAGCCTGACATCAACCTTTCAGTAAATGCCTGGATACGCTCTAAAAGCATTCAAGCTACGTATGATTTGCCGTCATCAGGCAGCGTGAACCTTAGTGCACAATGGACCTTTATGAAAAGAAAGGCTTCGTTGCGCCTATTCTGTAACGACCTATTCCAAACGGCAATGATTGACCCTTACGTGCGTTTTAAGGGTCAAAATCTTAGTGTAGACTACTCCTGTTATCGCACTTTCGGCCTCGCTTTCACATATAAGTTTGGTGGTTATAAGGAAAAACAGCGCAAGGAAGCAGATACCTCACGCTTTTGATACAACGTAATTGCACAATATTTAGTTTCTTTCCCTGAGGTGGTTGTAGGGAAAGAAACCTCATTATTTATTCTTTTGTAAGAAAGGAATACGACATATTACTTGATTAGCTATAGCAGTTATTGGATAAGAAACAGAATAACTGACAGCTAATAAAACGAGAAATATCAATAACGGGTACTTAAATCCATAGATTGAATCATGAAAAAGATGATAACAAAAGAATGAATGTGTGAGCCACATTACCATAGACTGTTTCCCAAGATGTTCTAAAATATAAGTCACTACCCTACTATATGAAAGGTGAAGTAACATGAAAACATAGATAAATTCGAATAGAGGTGAGAGAGCAGATGACGTGATTGAGCAGTTAATTGCAAAGGTTAAAAGCAATAAAGTCACGGCTATCCATGGCTTATTTTCTAAGAAAGTACAACTTCCTTTGCCTTTGTTTGCATAATAATGGAAGGCTCCTCCTATAACAAAAGAGACTTGAACATCAAAATAAGTCAACACAAAATTATACCAAGTATGATAGGCTTTGGCTGGTGCAATATATCTACTAATAGTGTAAGCACTAATGAAGTAGAGTACAATTGAGGCGAAAAGAGTCCATTTTACACCACATTTATCTATCAACCTAAAGATGAAAGGTGAGGTCAATGACAACAAGGCGTAGGGAAATAAAAACCAAGTTTCACTATTATAGGAGTTGCTTAAACTCAAAAAATTCAGCAAAATATCCCATAAACTCCCTGGATATTTCTCTTTATCCACAAAATGTCCTATGGAAACAAATATCAAAAGGATAAGCCAATAATATATATAAATCCTTAATAAACGCTTGATTTGTCCCTTTGTTGTCAGCGAATGATGTGTATAACTATAATGTAAGCCGTAACCACTTAACATTAAAAAAATACCAACGGGATTACAAGCACGAGATAAAATATAAACCAATGGCCTTTCACCAATAAAAAACCAAGGAGTATATTCACCCGGAGTCCAATGATTAAAGAGGTGAAGGAAGAGCATCATTAATATAGCTATGCCCTTTAACTGTGTAGATTGAGCTTTTGACATTTGTTATTTCTTAATATTATTACTTAGTCTCTGCGGAAAATATCGCGTGTATATACCTTATCTTCTACGTCATCCAAGCAGCTATCATAACGATTAGCGATGATGGCATCTGACTGACTTTTGAAGCTGTCAAGGCTGTTAACAACAAGACTTCCAAAGAAAGTTGAGCCGTCTTCTAACGTAGGTTCATAGATGATTACTTTCGCTCCTTTAGCTTTTATGCGTTTCATCACGCCTTGAATACTACTTTGTCGGAAGTTGTCTGAATGTGACTTCATCGTCAAACGGAACACTCCAATGCAACATGTTTTCTCCTCTTTTGCATCGTAATCTCCATGATTATAGTAATCATAATAACCCGCTTTGCGCAACACTCTGTCTGCAATGAAGTCCTTACGAGTGCGATTACTGTCGACAATAGCTTGGATAAGGTTCTCTGGAACATCGGCATAATTGGCCAAAAGTTGCTTCGTATCTTTCGGTAAACAATAGCCCCCGTAGCCGAAAGAAGGGTTATTATAGAAGGCACCTATACGCGGATCAAGCCCTACTCCACTAATAATTGACTTTGTATCTAAGCCTTTTGACTCAGCATAAGTATCGAGTTCGTTGAAGAAGCTCACGCGAAGAGCAAGATAGGTATTGGCAAAGAGTTTCACGGCTTCAGCCTCTGTAAGCCCCATATAAAGCGTATCGATGTTCTCTTTGATAGCCCCTTCTTGCAGAAGTGCCGCAAACTGGTGGGCCTTTTCCTTGAGAACTTCGTCTTCAGGACGGCCAACGATGATGCGACTTGGATATAAGTTATCGTAAAGCGCCTTACTTTCGCGCAAAAATTCGGGTGCAAAAAGGAAGTTGTTGCTGTCATAACGCCGTCTGACTCCTTCGGTATAACCCACTGGAACCGTGCTCTTGATGACCATAATTGCATTGGGATTGACTTGCAATACGCGTTCAATGACCTCTTCAACATGCACAGTATCGAAGTAGTTTCGCACGGGATCATAGTTTGTTGGGGTTGCAATCACAACGAAATCTGCATCTCGATAGGCGCTGTCGGCATCGGTTGTAGCGTGAAGTTGGAGTGGTTTCTCACGCAAATACTTTTCGATATATTCATCTTGAATAGGCGACTTGCGTTGATTAATCAGTTCAACTTTCTCGGGAACAACATCTACCGCCGTCACCTGATGATGCTGACTGAGCAGTGTAGCAATACTCAAACCGACATAACCTGTACCGGCTACGGCTATCTTTACCTTCATTTCTGTATTTTCTTTCATTGTACTTAATATTCAATTGCGAACAAAATGCCCCTTAAACACGCATCTCTCGGAAAGCGAAAAACATGATTGGAGCCGTTAATAATAAAGTAATAAAGTCACCACATGCCTGACAAATCTCCACGCCTGTAAGCCCTAAATAATGCGGAAGAATAAAAATCAGGGGGATAAAAAATAGTCCTTGCCGTGAAGCTGCAAGGAGATTGGCTCGGAAAGTCTTTCGACAGGTCTGCATTATCATGTTAGACATCAGGATAAAAGACCACAAAGGGAAGGTCAATAACTGATATCTCAACGCACGAGTACCTATGGATATTACGTCGAAATCATTGCGAAAGAGTTCTATTGCCTCTGCACTGAAGATGAAAAGTATAACCGCCCAGAAGAAAAGAAAACTTGTTCCAAGCTTCACACAGAACCAAAAGCCGGCCTTAACACGTTCATATCGCTTCGCACCATAGCAGAAACCACACATCGGTTGATAGCCATGTCCGAGCCCAATTATCATGCTAAAGATAAACATTGTGATGCGATTGACGATGCTCATTGCGGCAATTGCTGCGTCACCATAATGCGAAGCACTGACATTTAAGGCTATCGTTGCGATACTGGCCAAGCCTTGTCGTGACAAGGAAGGGGTGCCTCCAGCGATAATCTCCTTAATAAACATCCCCCGATGTGAGAAGTTTCGCGGTGTATAATGAATGATATCTTTATGTCGACTCATGGCATACATGACGACAAATCCAACCGCTTGACCCGTCACTGTGGCTATAGCTGCACCGCGAATTCCCATATTAAAGGTGAATATAAAGAGTGGATCGAGCACGCAGTTCAATAGTGCTCCCACCACAATTCCATACATAGAGTATCGCGCATAGCCTTGAAAGCGCATTTGATTATTCATGCAAAGGGTACACATAATGAATGGAATTCCGAGCAAAGAGATGCCAAGGTATTGGCGTGTATAGGGCAAAATGGTTGATGTACTGCCTAAGAATATACAAATTTTATCTAAGAATATAAGGCCGAAAACAACGATAATAATCGATGAAATGAAGGCATAGCCGAGTGCAGTAGAGGCCATTTGTTCCGCATTCCGCCTATTTTTACTTCCTAATTCGCGTGAAATATAGTTGCCAGAACCATTCCCAAAGAAGAAAGAAAAGGCTTGAATGAAGAACATAACCGAAAAGACTATGCCCACAGCTGCCGTTGCTTGAGTGTTTATTTTGCCTACAAAGTAGGTGTCAACGATATTATAAAGGTTTGTGATGAGCATCGCAATAATCGTCGGAACGGCCATTGTTCCGATGACTTTCGGTATTGGTTCCTGAGTAAGAAATGTGTAGTTATCCTCTTTTTGCATGCTTTTTATCTTATAATTAGACCTTAAACTTTATGCACTGTGACAAGAATGCCATGGTCTTCCCGTAGTATCTTGGCCAAGGTATTACGCACATAAAGCTTTGTACACTTACCCGATACAAGCTGATCATCGTAATATTGGCACTTCTTTACAAACGCTTTAAGTCCGCCTTCCTGTTGAAGTTGGTCGACACCACTAATGATTGCTGGGTCATCTTGAATCCCACTGACCAACTTTATCCAATTATACGCATACTGATAGTCCTTTTGTCGTTCCACCTTTACAGCGTCTGTCGTCGGCAAAGCGATATACTTCGGCGTTATATGTAAAACAATCGTGTCGGCAACGGGCTTTGTTTTATGATTCCGTTTCTTTGCAATCAGCTCATATTCAAACGTCACATCAGAGTGTGATTCATTGATTGCTTTGCGTGCAGGTTCAAGGATTTTAGACCGCAAATGAGCATTATCGTAGTTGGCAGGAACCTCAAAATCCCGGCGAAACTGCTTGATATCATATTCAAATCTCGTGCGGTTTCGCTGACTACAGATTATCTTATAGATGCGCTTTGCATACTTTCCACGCAGTCCCAAGGCTATTTCCTTCGAGAAAAGTGTTCCTCCTACGCCCTTACCATAATAGATAAGGAACGGTATTGCCCATTCATTGAGGTTGATTCTCAATATATTTGTGCCCTTAAGATCATGTATGGTCGTGATGATAACTCCTGTAGTTTCCACCGCCTGTCCATTGTTAGGATAAGACCAACGGAATGAAAAGTCGCGCTTCATTAAGTCTTTTGCCTCCTTAAGTACACGTCGTTTGTTGTTCTTTCCCCCTATCTCATCGCAGTTAACTTCTATGTAAGGAACGTTAAATAAGTCGTGAGACATGCTCGCCTTATTCGTCATATGGTTTTGCAATGCGCCTCCAATCGTGGTGAGAATGTTCTCTTGTATCGAAGAGATATCATACTTTCCGAAGGTCACATTGTTGGACTGTATGGTCATTAACTCACTCTTTTCGTCCATCGTTTTGTCTTAATTATTGAATTTAACGACAAAGATACGATTATTTTCTGAAGCAAACAACAAAATCACCCCATAATCTTTGAAACGCCAACAATATGTAAATATAAGAGAACAAAAAGGGAGAAACATGACCATTTCAAGGAGTAAATTCCTTCTATCCATGTAAATCGCTCGATAAAATGAATGAAAACAAAGACGAGTTTCCATGTAAAGAGCAGCTTTCCCCTATATGATTACTAAGATACAATATGCTACCTTTAACATAGTTAAAGGGGAGAATCGCTAAAAAACCACGCGCTCCCCCACTCTATCTGCGCCCCTTCAGCCTCCATGTTCATTCACTTCCTAAAATCAAAACAAAGCAAACGCCTTTTTAAAGCCAAGAAACCATTTAGTCAAAAAGGGAGGTTTCTTTTGTGCTTTTAGTCATTTTGGCAGACAGATTTAGTCATTTCGGGAGGTTTCTCGACTAAAATTTAGTCAAAAAGTGATTTATCTTACCTCATAGTTATTGATTATCAATGAATTAAAAGCATTCTATAATAGAGATTCTTACATAATAAATAGACAATAGAGGCTTTTAGAAGGGTGATTCTTTACTTTTTAGTTATGTTTTCAATTCAAATAAAGCATAAAATTGTTTGTGTGAGAAGAAAAGAGAAAAACTACAAGAAAACATCCTTTTGTGCGTGTAAACATAATTTACTTTTGGTCATATTTCTCTAAAAAACCCTTCTTTTCATGTTTATATTTGACATAAACAGGCTAATTATGTAAATTAATTTATGAATTAAATCATAGCTTTTTATATACTCAAAAATAACAAATCAAATCATCGTTTGTTAGTCAAAAAGGGATGTTTTCTATCTAACAACATCTACTTGAGATTGCTTTTAAATCAGAATGAACCATTCATGGAACAACCATCTCTTTATATTCGTTTATTAGTCAAAAAGGGATGTTTCTATCATTTGATTCAAACAAAATTCCCATTCTATTCAGAAAAACGGGCCCTTTTAGTCAAAAAGAGATGTTTCTAAAATGCTTTTTCCCGCTCATCTGCTTTATTTATTGACAATAAAGGCATCTAATCTCATCCAAACTAAACTTATCCTTAGTCAAAAAAGCATTTTTCTTTGCTTATAAAATATACCTACTAATTTGGTCATCCTTTAGTCAAAAAGGTATTTTTTTATTCTTTTTATTTCACCTATCTTACTTTATTTCAATGTTTTATCTTATACATCACATTTTTTGATAGCTTTCTTTTAGTCAAAAAGTGACTTTTCTTTACTCATCGTTTCAATGACCTTACGAGGTGTAAAGACTTTTGATGAATCATCATTAAATTGGAAATAAACCACTTTCTAACCTATATGCTCCACTGAAATAAGTGCACAAACAACCCAAAATGACTAAATTTATCGGTAAAAGTCATTTTTGTTTGCTCATCTTCGAATATGTTTA
>NZ_GL629648.1:0-6084 GCF_000185845.1 Segatella salivae DSM 15606 | reverse complement strand
GAACTTGAAATATGACAGAAACCAACTTTCAAAATAGATAATTTCTTCATTCTTAAGCTGTTACATCATATTACATAAGGATGCAAACTTGACAATCATTCGTTTTGAATTGCAGTTTGTTTTCTTTCACTTTTTATACTTTTATGCTTCACTTTTTGCTGAGAAAAATACCTTTTTGACTAATAATACCTATCATCCTACCTATCCAGTTCTGCGTATAAACAGCTTAAAATGCAATGGTTTAAAAACTAAACTCACATCTGAAAACATCACTTTTTGACTAAGAATGTGCTGCTAAGTCTAACAGATTTCATTGCAAAATAAGTCAAGAAGTGAGGTCATTACAGCCTACCCCGCCCACCCACCCCACTTAAACAGCCATCCCTTGGACTGTTGTTATCTTATTCTTAAATAGTGGATAATAAACTTTACAAATGCCTTTGCACAACTCGCGTATTTGAAACGCACAATCATTCTTGTCAGAATTAGGGCCAAAAAACAAGAGTTTATATTGCATTGAGACTCAGAGCGTTACTTAAAATCACAAAATAAACGCCATTATTTGCATGAAATAGTGGCCCAATCTCAGTCATTTTACCCGAAGAAATGGACTATTTTACGAGCATAAATGCATGATTAAGCAATGTAAAATGATGCAAATCACAACGCGAAATGCACTTTTCTATCCTATCAACACCATCAAAAGCTGATATCATCGCTGTTTTCTTGCGTTTATTATTCTATTTGCTTCCTTTTTAAAGTCCATTTTTTTAGCGAATAAACACAACAAAAATAACCAATGTTTAGTCTATTTTTATGCCCCTTTTTCTTTAGAAAACAAAGATTTCTAAGGTTTGTAGATAGGATAATCAGTTTAGAAACCCACCACGAATGATGAGATTACAGAACAGCGTTGCACACAATTCGTGTGATGATACACTAAAAAGTTAATTTTCGTTAGCATCATCACTTTTTGTAATTAAAGCCATTTCACTATTTATATTTTTATCTATCTTTGTGAAAACATAGCGAAACAACAAGATTGAATAACACAATTGATATGGTAACTAAAAACATTCCAACAGTCAAACTCGGTATTATTGCCGTGAGTCGTGACTGCTTTCCTATCGCCTTATCCACGAAAAGACGCGAAAACATCGTAGCAGCTTATCAAGGAGAGCTGTTTAATTGTAAGACAACCGTAGAGAATGAGCAAGATATGCTCAAAGCCGTTGCCGAGGTAAAGGCTGCAGGTTGTAATGCACTTGTAGTGTTCTTGGGTAATTTTGGCCCTGAAACACCAGAGACCTTAATAGCAAAACACTTTGAAGGTCCATGCATGTTTGTGGCTGCAGCAGAGGGAGATGGCGACATGATCAACGGCCGTGGCGATGCCTATTGTGGTATGTTGAACTGCTCTTACAATCTTGGTATGCGCCACCTCAAGGCATATATCCCTGAATATCCCGTGGGAACGGCAGAAGATGTGGCACAGATGATGGCCGACTTTGTGCCTATTGCACGCACGATTATAGGCTTAAAGGGATTGAAAATCATTACCTTTGGTCCGCGTCCCCAAGACTTTTTTGCCTGCAATGCACCCATAAAAGGACTCTATGAATTAGGAGTTGAGATAGAAGAAAACTCAGAATTAGACCTACTTGTGGCTTATAAGGCGCATGAAAATGACCCTCGTATTGACGCCGTTTGTGAGGATATGGCTCGTGAAATGGGCTGCGGTAAGTATTATCCAGACTTGAGTCGTCGCATGGCTCAATTTGAAATCACGTTGTTAGATTGGGCAGAAGACCACAAAGGTTCACGTGAGTTTGTGGCCTTTGCAGACAAGTGTTGGCCCGCGTTTCCAAGCCAGTTTGGTTTTGAACCCTGTTATGTTAATTCGCGATTAGTAAGTCGTGGCATCCCGGTTGCATGTGAGGTTGATGTCTATGGAGCCTTATCTGAGTATATCGGTATGTGCGCATCGGGAGACACAGTGACGTTACTTGACATCAATAACTCCGTTCCTCGATACATTTATGACGATGATATTAAAGGCAAATATGACTATAAACTCACCGACACTTTTATGGGATTCCATTGTGGAAACACTCCCGAATGTAAGATGTGCAGCACTCGTGCCATTAAGTATCAGCTCATTCAGAACCGCCTTTTGGAACAAGGTGGCGAGCCAGACTTTACTCGTGGCACGCTCGAAGGAGACATTGCAGCAAGCAAGGTGACCTTCTATCGTTTGCAGTGTAATGCAGAAGGCGAGTTGAAAGCCTATATTGCAGAGGGAGAAGTGCTTGATGTTCCGACGCGTTCTTTTGGTGGTATCGGTGTGTTTGCTATTCCGGAGATGGGTCGTTTCTATCGTCATGTGCTCATACAAAAGGGATATCCCCACCATGGTGCAGTGGCTTTTGACCATGTGGGCAAAGTGTTGTTTGAGGTATTCAAGTATCTTGGCATTCAGGATATAGCCTATAATCAGCCAGCTTCCCTACCCTATCCAACAGAAAATCCATTTAAGTAGCGGATAAGCCTTGTGCTGTTGAAATATAATATGGGATAGTTTAGATTACACCTATTTATATATATACTTATACATCGCGTATGAAAACAAAATTATTAGTGATTGTTTGTATTGTAGGTTGTTTTATTTTAGCTCGTCATTTACTTCGTCAGAATGCTATAAAACAAAGCAATAAGGTGGAGAACAGCGTTTCATTGAATTCACCTTTCCTTAAAGATACATCGGCAGTCAAGGCTTCTGTTGACACCATTTATACCACACTCTGCAATACTTACAATGGAGCATTGGACGAAGCCATGCAGGGTGAGAAGTCATTGGACCGCAGATTTTGCACCAAAGCATGGAATAAGACGATGGAAGATTGTGAGCGTGAGCGCATGAAGCGGCACGAACAGATGGGTTGTTTTGATTATGATTATTGGATAGGTGCCCAAGATTGGGATATGCTTTCTTACCAAATAGAAGCAATCTCCATGAATTTTGCTTCATCGGCACAAGTCTTTTTGAAGTTGAAAAATGGAAAAAAGATTTCTACTTTCATGATAATGATGAAGAAAGAAGATGGTCGTTGGCTGATTGATGATCTCATATCAGATGGTGAGGGGAATCAAAGCGTCATGCAATGTGCACGGGAATACCTAAAGAAATAAGTTTGCAGAAGTCAGAAAATAGTTGTAGAACTTAGGCAAACGGAATAAGACAGTACATTAATGCAATAAAAAAAGAAGGTAAAAGCGATTGAAAACAGCGGTTAGTCTGTTTCTACTCACTTTTACCTTCTTGTTATTTTAAGCTCTAAACAGCTGTCTATTGTCGTTTATAAACGTTCAATAGGCAGTGTTTTCCCTCAGAAAAGAGAGGTTAAAAGGGCTTTCTTACGCTTTAATTTTACCTAAGGTTACCTCCTTACCAATCTTTCCTTCAAGAATCTTTCGACTCAAGTCATTGAGTACATAGTCTTGAATGGCGCGCTTAACAGGACGTGCTCCGAAGTCAGGATCATAGCCAAGGTCGGCCAAATCGTCGATAGTTTCCTGTGTCCAATGCAATGAAAAACCTTGTTGTTCAAGCATCTTTTGAACGCGTTTCATTTGTAGTTCAACAACCTTCTTAATCTCTTCTTTCGTCAAAGGATGGAAGGTGATGATGTCGTCAATACGATTCAAGAACTCAGGACGCATCAATTTGGTGAGCTGTTCGCGTGTAGCATTGCTCGTCATGATGATGATTGTGTTCTTAAAGTCAACCAAACGACCTTTGTTATCGGTAAGTCTTCCGTCGTCAAGTACTTGCAACAAGGTGTTGAAAACATCTGGATGTGCCTTCTCAATCTCGTCAAAGAGTACGACGCTATAAGGCTTACGACGAACTGCTTCGGTAAGTTGTCCGCCCTCATCATAGCCTACATACCCTGGAGGTGCACCGATAAGACGCGTTACACTGAACTTCTCTTGATACTCACTCATATCAATTCGGGTCAACATATTCTCGTCGTTGAAGAGATATTCGGCTAAAGCCTTCGCCAATTCTGTCTTTCCAACGCCCGTTGTTCCTAAGAAGATAAAGGAAGCAATCGGCCGCTTTGGGTCTTGAAGTCCTGCCCTACTGCGTCTTACTGCATTACAAACGGCGTCAATAGCTTCGTCTTGTCCGATGACACGTTTATGCAGTTCATCTTCTAAGTGCAGTAATTTCTCTCGCTCACTTTGTAGCATTCTACTTACTGGAATGCCTGTCCAGCGGCTCACAACTTCGGCAATATCGTCGGCGGTTACTTCTTCTCTGATGAGTGCTTCGCCTCCCTGCTCCTCGTCAACATGCTTTCTTAGCGTGTCGATTTGGTCCTGAAGCTGTTTTAATTCACCATATCTTATTTCAGCAACTCGCTGATAATTGCCTTCGCGTTCAGCTCTTTCAGCTTCCAATTTCAGACCTTCCATCTGCTGTTTGATTTGCTGGATGTGGTCGACTTCACCTTTTTGAGCTTCCCAACGCGCACGGAATGCATTTACTTTATCCTTGAGTTCGGCAATCTCTTTTTCGAGTTGATCAATCTTTTGCTGGTTGTTCTCGCGAAGAATTGCTTGCCGTTCAATCTCCTTTTGCTTCAGAGTGCGCTCCATTTCGTCGAGTTCTTCGGGCACAGAATCACGCTCCATGCGTAACTTTGCAGCTGCTTCATCCATCAAATCGATAGCCTTGTCTGGCAAGAATCGGTCTGTTATGTAACGCTCTGAAAGCTTAACGGCTGCGATACAAGCGTCATCTTGTATTCTGACTTTATGGTGGTTCTCATATCGTTCCTTTAATCCTCTTAAGATACTGATGGCATCTAACTCATCAGGTTCTGTCACCATAACCATCTGGAAACGTCGTTCGAGCGCCTTATCTTTTTCGAAATACTTCTGGTATTCATTCAAAGTAGTAGCTCCAATGGCGCGAAGTTCACCACGTGCCAACGCTGGTTTAAGTATATTTGCGGCATCCATTGCGCCCTCACCACCACCTGCTCCGACAAGCGTATGAATCTCATCAATGAACAAGATGATGTTACCTTGGGCGTTAGTAACCTCTTTTATCACTCCTTTTAAACGTTCCTCGAACTCACCTTTATACTTTGCTCCGGCCACGAGTTGACCCATATCGAGAGAATAAAGCTGCTTATTCTTGAGGTTTTCTGGTACATCTCCCTTCATAATTCGCTCTGCTAAACCCTCTACAATTGCCGTTTTTCCCGTACCAGGTTCACCCACTAATATAGGGTTGTTCTTGGTTCTTCGGCTCAGGATTTGAAGCACTCTGCGAATCTCTTCGTCTCTACCGATGACGGGATCAAGCTTTCCTTGTCTTGCGCGTTCAACGAGATTGATGGCATATTTGCCGAGAGACTGATAGTTTTCATCGCCACTTTGTGTCTGAACTTGTTGGCCTTGACGTAATTCTTCGATGGCTTTTCGCATGCCATCTTCCGTGCAACCTGCGTCTTTTAAGATTCTTCCTGCAGTGTTGTTTCCCTTCATTATTGCCATCAGTAGTGGCTCAATAGACACAAATTCGTCTCCCCATTGCTGAGAAATTGATTCAGCTTGGTTAAACACTTGTGTTGTTTCATTACTAAAGTAAGGCTGACCGCCGTCTACTTTAGGTAGATGTTGCAGCTCGTTTTGTAGTGCCATCTCAACGCCATGTGCATTAGCTCCCAGTTTCTGGAAAATGAAATTGAGCGTATCTTTGCCTTTCTCCATGATACCTTTTAATAGGTGTAATGGCTCAACGCTTTGCTGACGACCTAATTGTGCGCTTTGCACTGCAGTCTGAACTGCCTCTTGTGCTCTTATTGTATATTTGTCGAAATTCATTAAATGTCCTCCAATTATTTATTTGTTACCTCTATTTCAAATGATGTACCCTACCCTATTATGTGTCAAAATGGCTTTTTCTTCTGTCAAAATGACATCTATTTATACCTTATTTTCTGTTTAAACTAATGCTTGTTTGCCTTACCCTATTTCATTATAATACATGATTTACTCTATTATTCATTT
>NZ_GL629647.1:3173970-3180194 GCF_000185845.1 Segatella salivae DSM 15606 | reverse complement strand
TGTTGGGTACTGGTGTGAATGCTCAACAACGTGCCGTTGCGGTCCATCATTTGGACACGCCTTGGCGACCTTCGGACTTAGAGCAGCGTAACGGACGAGCTGTGCGCAAGGGAAACCTTATCGCCAAGGAGTTTGCGGACAACAAGGTTGATGTGATTATCTATGCCGTAGAGCGGTCACTGGACAGCTACAAGTTCAATCTGCTGCATAACAAGCAATTGTTTATCAATCAGTTGAAGACCAATACGCTCGGTAGTCGTACCATTGACGAGGGCTCGATGGATGAGGACAGCGGCATGAACTTCTCCGAATATGTAGCGGTGCTTTCAGGTAATACCGACCTTTTAGAGAAAGCAAGATTGGATAAGAAGATTGCCACCTTGGAATCAGAGCGCAAGAACTTCCTCCGGGAACGTGATGCAGCAACGGGCAAGTTGGCAGAGATTGAGAGTTCTGTATCCTTCCATACGGATAAAATCAAAGAGGCACAGTCAGACCTGGCTCTCTTTGAGCAGCGTGTAGAGCATGATACGGAGGGACTGCCCGTCAATAAACTGACAATCAAAGGTGTGGAAGACAGCACTGACATCAAGATCATTGCTGCACGTCTGCAAGAAATAGACGAGAAAGCTCGCACCAAGGGTGAATACAACAAAATCGGTGAGATTTATGGTTTTTCCATAATGGTCAAGACAGAGAGTACTTCCAAGGATTTGTTTGACTGTTCATTGAACCGCTTTTTTGTGAAAGGGCAGGAGAGTATCTACTATACCTATAATAACGGTAAGTTGGCAACAGACCCGAAACTTGCGTGTCAGAACTTCATTAACGCCTTGGAGCGTATTCCAAAGGTGATAGAGTCGCATGAAAAAGAAATGGCAAAGGTTGTTGCAAATAAAGATGTTTATACTAATATTGCTAACAGTTCTTGGAAGAAAGAGGACGAGCTCCGCTCACTTAAAAGTGAAGCTGCCGAGTTGGATAGAAAGATTGCGCTTACGCTTGCACCGCCAGAAGAACAAGAAGAAGAGGAAAAGGAAAATGAACAAAGCGGTTTATCACAAGAAATTAAGCAAGATTCAATAGAAGAGTCTCCCACACAAAAGGTAAAGACTCAATCTCCCACACATGCTCCAAAGGAAAGGTTTGAAAGTCATGATGATGTGATGAGTCGGATGATTATCTCTAAACCGAAATGGCGATAAAAAAGCGTCGAGCAAGAAGACCTGCTCGACGCTTTTGCTAACTACCGAATAATTATACATACGCAGTTTTTCTAATCCTATCCTGCAGTTCTGCTATACGCTTTAACAACTTATCAAAAGGAAGCGTGGAACCATAAAAGAAGTGCTTGCACATATTGTCATAATCTTTCTCCCACTCTACAATAGTTTCAGTTGGAGGGACAAACGAAATGGTACTCGGAGAATGTTTGTCGTAGTCCACATACTTTAACGCATAAAATGTACGGCGATGTTTAACGATGGCATCATATAGCTGACGATCGGCAATAGCATCTTGTCCATATATGGTATCCATAATTCGCTCAAGGTCGTATAAATGTCGACTCATACGTACATGTCTTGGATGCTCTTTTTGGAATTCTTCTGCCAGTAGAAAGATTTTTTCAAGAAATGTGCGAGTAGGCAGTACGGTTCTTATGACAGATGACATCTTATCTTCATCGGGGAAGCTTTCGCTTATCAATGATTGTATGTTACATTTCTCTGTAGGCTCATCCATGGAGAGACAACTTATTTCAATCTTCACACGGGCAGGGATATAATCTATCATATCCTTGATAATACTGTCATAATGCAAAAATATCACCGTAGGATCTTTATCACTATCAATAGGAATCAACTTTCCTTCTTGACTTTGCCGGTAAGTTACATTCTCAATTCGATAACCGGTAACTCCCATATTCTGAAGCTGCTTGTCTAATTGCTTCGACAAACTTTCATGTATAAAAGACCTTGATAATTTACGGAGTTTCTCACGCTGGCTCTTGCTTGTCTTGTCAATTCCAAAGAATGAACGGTGAATAGCCAAGTCTATGTCCTCTGAGAACCGTTCAATGAGGTTGAACCCTTTTGACAGTGAAGTGCCTCCTTTAAAAATAAGTGCGGGAGCACAAGAGCATTGGAACAGTGCATGCAGGGTTACTGTTACCCACCAATCTTTTTCTATTGCTGATTGATTGACCCCAGAGTGAGTTTCCTCTGTCTGTTGGAGCATTGCCAGCCGATCCTCCAACGTATTGTTTATCCAAAGTTTCATATTTTATTTAATCATAGGCTTGATAATCCTTTTCATCCATTCCGGCATTATCTGCACATCACTGATTAGAGCCTGTCTATCGGATTCTTTGATTACCAATCTTTGTATTTGCTCCAGTTCTTTTGGACTGACATTAGGCTCTCCCAGACATCTAAGGGCTTGAACAATTAAGGCTATAAGCTGTGTCTTATACGCAAAATTGCGAGGAACTCCACGCTTTAATATAACTTGTCGCTTCCCGATAGCCAGTTTCCGCGCACTTCCTGTAGTCAGGAACGAATACGACATTGGCACCTGAGTAGAAAGTCCCAAAGCATTCAATGCTGTCTCGCCAGATGGGAGTATCTGGGCTTTATCTCGTATGGAAATAGCCTTGACAATATGTTCTATTGATGGCATAATGGGGCCGAACCTGCTTATTCTAGGCTTCACATAAATGCCCGAGGAAATTCGCACGAGTTCTCCTTTTTCAGTTAAGTCCGTCAAAATACGACCAACTGACTCGGGATGATACTGCGGAAAATCATTTCTGAAGAAGATGGTGTCGTTCTCAGAAGATAGAATTTGTTGTCTAAGGGTCTGCTCATTCATACGCATGTTGGAAATTCTTCAAAAAATTCCAACGGCAAAGATAATGCATTTTCTGCATAAACCAAAAAATCCGGGAAGAAAAATCTATATTTAATCTTCCAGTTGATGGGAATATACTACCATTCTTCACGCTTTTGTACCATTTCATCTATCTCTTTCCGAAGAAACAGCAACCGACCATTAGCCTTGAGATAGGGGATTTTCCCAGCCCAGACCCAATTGTAAATCGTCTTCTGTTCCACTTTCAGAATCTTGGATACATCAATGATGTCCAAGTATTCTGGTTTCAAGGGCGGATGGACAGTCGTGTCAACGGATTGCTCTTGCAGGACAAGCAGGAGGTTGAGTTTGTCCTCGACACTCATCAGCTTATCAAACAATCGTTTCTGCCATGTATCTTCTGTATGATGTTCTAAGTACGACATAGTTCTCCTTTTTGATAGTTGCCATTGGTATCTTGTGCTAAGATACGTTGTTCTTTCATGTAGGCGATGTATTTCTTCGCAGTTCTGTCCTTGATTTCCATCTCCCGCATCAGAATCTCACAAAGTTCCTGATAAGTGAGCTTGAGGGAATTTCTGAAAGCTTCTTTTACAACGCCGATAAGTTCATCGGTCTTGCGCTTTTCCTTGTCTTCCTTGGACTTCTCACCACGATAAACGTGCATGTCTTCTTTCTTGTCCCAGCCGAAAAGCATCATCGGTACGTCCAACGGACTTCCGTCACGCACTTTCAACGCCTTTACGACCGAGTATTCAGGATTGTCGTCTTTCTCTATGGAAAGGATACCCGCCGCCTTACGTTGAAGTTCCGAGCCGATATGTCCCCGAAGTTTGATACCGTTCGGCACGAAGTGCAATACGCAGATAATACAAGTATTGTATATCCCAGCCAAGCGGTAAAGTTCGTCAACAATGGCTATACTTTCCGTTTCATCGTTCGCAGAACGTATCAGATCAGCAATACCATCAATGACAACGAGGTGTATTCCACCATGCTTGTGATGGAACAGGTCCATACTTTCACGGATAAGTTTCAAGCGGTCCTTACGAGAGAGTGAGGCAAGGTAGAGTGAATGGTAGAACTTCGGTACTGCCGTCAATGAAGCCCGGTGCAAAGTCTTGCCCAGATTCTTGTGGAGCTGTGCCTCAGACTGTTCTGTGTCATAGTGCAAGACAGCCAAGCCTTTGGGATTGGCAGTAATCTCCAATCCCAAGGTTTTCTCTATAGGCAGCCGTTCATTCCCCAAAGCTCCGGCAAGGATGGCTCCTACATAGTTGCTCTTGCCTGTACCCTCACCTCCGGTAATGCAGAACAGATTATCCTGCGTTCCCAAAGGGACACCATTCACTGCCACCACAGACTTAGAAATATCTGGTGGATTGTCGTAGTCAATTTCACAGGAGCGAAGCATCATCATGGTTTGGCTATATAGGTCTGTAAACATCTTGGCAAGCAGTTCTTTCAGTTCCTTCGCCCCGTTGCCTAAGGCAAAGAAATCAGAAATGTCCTTTTCCGTCTTGGTTCCACTAAGTGGGAGTGTAAGATTCAAAACCTTGTATTCTGCTAAATGTTCAGCTTGTCTATGCGCTTCCCGTACACCCGTCTCATCTGCATCATACAAGAGTATGATATGCCGAAAGCGAAGTCGAAGGCTCTCTATGATGCTTTCCGGTATTTGTGCCGTTTCACTGTTGAAGCAGATTGCATTGAACCCGTGCGCATACAACGAGAGCACATCTTTTTCCCCACCTGTAATGAAGAGCATATCTCCTTTGGTGGGAATCTGCTCCATGCCGAAACAATAGGTCATAGGCATCCGCCCACCATAGAGAAAGCGGATTTTCGGACTGTGAGGGCGATATATCTTGACATAGCCATTTCCAATATAGGCGAATATCGGTTCTGTCGGCGAACTGTGAAGCTCAAACTTCTTACCTTCAGCAGATACGCTCTCATACCGTTTAAGACTCCGTACCCGAAAAAGCCGAAGTGTATCTTCATGGATACCATAATGCGCCCAATAGTTCATCAGTCCATCGTCAAAAGGCTGTATCTCAAAACTGTATGGACGTTCTTCCGTACACTTGGTTATATCAGCCTTAGGAGTGGGGACGATAGTTTTTTTATATGATAAAGTGTTATGGTTGCTATGCTTTTCACCATCACATAAAGAATACAATCCAAGTTCTTGTACTATAGTTTCCAAGACTTCGGGAAAACTTGTTTTCAAGTTCAAGTTACGGAGGGTTGCCACAAACCAGAAGCAATCCCCTGAATAGGTGGTATCGCCATGATCATAGAATTTGTAAGAAGAAGTTTTCCTGTCGTAGTAGATATGGCAGGAAGCCCGTCTATCGTCATAAAAGGGGCTTCGGAAGTTGCGATGAAGGTTTACCTCAAAGCCGAGGAAATGGGAAAACACATTCAGACCTCCCTGTGTAAGCAAAAGAATCTGTTCCTTTTCTATCATAGTTGTCGGTTTTTAGGATTAAGACATGAACTCATGATGAGATTGTCCTTGAAACGGTTGAGCCGACCAAGAACCTCGTCGTTTCTCATGCCTGAGACACGGAGTCGGTTACATTTCGTGGCTATCACGATAGACTTGAAGAAGTAGCGTACATCGCCACCCTCCGTGTAGCGATACCGTACCAACTGTTTTTTGCGCCAGCGATAAAGGGTGGACTCTGAAACATTCAGAGTCCCGATAAGATCTTTGGTTGTCATCTCCAGCTCGTCATCAATGTCTTGAATAAGACGGGAGGTGCGCTCAACATACTGCTCAATACGATTGAGCTTGTCTATCAGTTCCTGATAGGCTTGGCTTTCTACTGCGATTATTTCCATCTTTTCAACTTGGTGCTTTTAATTGTTATATCCATCCCAGAATTTGCAAGGTATTGCATAAGAGAGTTGTAGGCTTCTTTTGTATACACCTCAACGTGTACTTCTGCAATAGATCTGGGAAGATCTTGTCCATTACTTGCGAGATATGCAAACATCTCATAAACATTTATCTCCAAAACAGTCGCATAGTTTACTATTTGGAGAAAATCCATTGTAATCTGACCAGACTCCCATCGGGATATTGTACTTTCATCAACTCCCAATTTCTCAGCTATATACGCCTGTTTTAGATGTTTGTTCAATCTCTCATTTCGAAGAAATTCCAGTAACTCTTTCATAAACATAAAGTTATAGAAACATCTTGGCATGAGCAACCCGTCACACGCAAGTTTATGTACCCTCTGCAAGTCGTCATGCACCAGATGCAATTTTTTGTTTGGTGGCGGATGCAAAGGGTATCTATATCACTCATAAGATAAATATAGTAAACTTATATAGAAATA
>NZ_GL629647.1:3169192-3173544 GCF_000185845.1 Segatella salivae DSM 15606 | reverse complement strand
TAATAACATAATTTACCTTTTATAGTGATAAAGCTATAAAAGATCACCAATATCAAGCTGTCACACACAAGTCCTCCAGTGCAAGGTGCAAGACCCCTTATATATAAGGGCTTGCACCTTGCACTGGAATGTGTAGCAGTAAAATCTCTAAATATTTATGGTACAAAGATTTGGAGGTTAGTACAATTTTATATACCTTTGTACCGAAGCAAAGAGAGCAGTTGTGCTTTCAAAAGGTAGTCAGAATGGTAGTCATCAAGCGGTCAAAATACTGCTACAAAAATGCTACACTACTGATTTGTCAAAATTGATAGAACATTTAATTACAACGAGTTAGAAGAGTTTGGTTCATAAACCTCTCTCTCCGCTTCGCATAGCGACTTAAGTCCCTAAGTTACAACAACTTAGGGACTTTTTCTTTGTATTCTAATTTTTGTTGCCCCATTTTTTGCCCCAAATTCGCCCCACTTTTTGCCCCACTTTTTACTCCGAAGACTCTAAAATATCAATGAAACAACTATTTCTTGTAAATTATTTTCATAACGTATAAGTGCTTGAAGATGAACAACTAATATAAAAATCAAGAAATGGGATTCGAACCTTTTATATCAAATCATATCAATTCTTTCAGAAAAAGTGACTCAACCCCTAATTTTGAGTTATAGGTAAGAGTTGTTTTGCATTTTATGGACCAGCAAGACAAGATAGCTATAACATAAACACATTGTCCCCTACTTGCCGTATTTTTCCTCTTATCGTGTGATACGCCCTAATAGAAGTATCGTTTCACTTCATGCATTCACTTGTCTTGTTTCTATTTTCCTTTGCAAAGTTAGCAAGGTTGATAGAACACAAAGTACCTCTTCATTATTTCACAAGATTCTAATAGCAGCCTTCCGCAAATCGCAGATTTGGGTTTTCCATTAGAATCTTGTGAAATTACTTTGTTTATCTACGTAATAACCTTGCAACTTATCTGCACGTAAAATTTGAAACCCGACAGTGATGCTGCAAAAGCAGTTGAACGAAAGGGAAATGTATCATTTAAGAACAATTGGATATGACAAACAATTATGCAATTTTGGTAAGTTTAGGATTTAGTAAGGAAGACTATAAGTTTGAGAACTTTAAATCTAACTTTGGTTACGATTGGACGAAAGAAGATTTAGAAGAGGCTTTAGAGTGTGCTGCTCTTAATTCTCATAATGTAAGAAATTACCTAATGGAAATCCTTTGGCTGAAAGTAGTTTACGAATATGTCGATAGCAAAGGATGTGATAGAGAGCAATTTGATAGCTATATTAATGGCTCACTTGATACACACTTTTATTTCAACGGAACAGAGGTTAACTCTGAAGAAGATATTAAAGAACTTATTGATAATGAGTAATCAACTATAATACAATAATTATGGAAAATCTTTTTGAAACATTGGTAGATAGACTTCGCAAAGGAATTGTTTCTTTTGTCTATAGAAAGAAAGATGGAACAGAGCGTCATGCTTGCGGAACATTGTATGGTATAGGACACACAATAAAAGGCAACAAAAAGCACCAACAATGCAAATATACACTTGCTTACTATGATGTTGATTGTAAGGGTTGGAGGTCGTTTGTCATAGATAATCTTGTCGAGGTAGGTGAACTCCGTAAAGGAACAATAGAAGAGCATCATGAAATTTGTCTTGCACTTGTTGTCAAACTAAAAGAGAAGATGAAGAAAGAGGGTGTTACCGCTTTCGCTTATCGTAAAACAGATGGCTCTATAAGACACGCACACGGCATTCTTTCGGATAATATAGACATTACAGGGCAATACTTTGTTTATTTCGATATTGACAAGCAAGAGGAACGTAAATTTCGCATAGATGCTTTTATTGGTATAGGCGAACCGATAGAGATAGACCATACTATTTCTTTTGAAAATGAAACCCAAACAAGAAGTAAGGTGTACAATGAGTTCAGCCGTTTAGACATAAAAACAATCTTTGCTAATAAGGGTATTGATATTGAAGATACAGAAAACTTTATGGTGATAGACCTATTGCCCGAACTGAATAAAGAGCAATTAAAGGACTTAATAATAAAAGCAACTGAGCGACTTGCTTATCTCTAACAATACAATGGTAAGGCGGAAAAACCTTACCATTGAAATACATAAAACATCAATAAGTCATTAAAATAAACGCAATGGAGACAAAAATTAAGAAAGTAATCCTTGACATTGTAAAAGGAAGAATAGACAGAGCTAACTACGGAATGTGTTCAAAGTATTTTGTCTGTACTTCTTCTTTGGATATTTGTAAGAGTAATAACATACACATAACTAAAAAGCTAGAGTATAAAGATACTATTACAATGAATGGAGTTGTTATCGGTGAAATAAGATATAGATATGCAGAGCACAAACGTAATGGAATGTACAAAATGCTTGCACCGATTATTTCATATATAGATTGAATCAAATATCTTTAATGTTTACATTGATAAACTATCCATGAATTCTTAAAATATAGAACTATGATAAGATATCCAAGAGTATTAATTATAAAGCGCATCAAGTATATCCCTACTTACCAAGAACTTTATCAAGTAGATACTATGCGCCCAAACAGACCAAGGCGAACTAAATTCGGATTGAGTAAGTCACAAGCAAACTCATTTGCAAGACAAGAGTTGGCTGTTCTAAAAAGCGAAGGCTACGAAAAAGCTGTTTACAACTCTATGTTGATTGATTTTAAGACTTTTCATCTATGAAACAAAATATCCGTGGTTTGTTGCCACGGATATTTTTCGAGCTGTGCTGCTTTTTTTAATCGCAGCACATAAAACTGATACCCTTTTCACTAATACTGAAGCCCTGTAATTTAATACTTGCTTATAACAAGGCTCATAGTTTCCTACTAATAAATAAAACTTTAGAAGATTGTTCTAACCCTTTTTAAGTTATCTATGCCTATTGCTCCGCCAGTTTCCTTCCAGGCATTCGGCAGCACTTCTCAATCAAACTCCGCAGAAAGCCAACTATGCAGACTTTCACTTCATTTGTATGGCAGTGTCCTGCCTCGTGCCTTACAGAAAACAGGCTACGCAGGAAACCCTTAAAACAGTCTATGCTGTTTTAATCCCTTTCAAAGCACAGTATCTTCTCCTACGGATCATCAACAGAGCTTTTCAATGGACTTTGGGAGAGCGGTTGTAACAGAGTCTAAATAATAAGCTTACAGCAGGATTGCTATTCTTTACCCTTTTGTCTTATAAAAGCCCTGTATTCGATGTTATCGTTTTTACTCCTTGCATTCACTGTCTGGTTTTACTTTTCCTTTGCAAAGTTAGTAAGGTCGTCAGAACTCAAAGGACCGCTTAGCTATTTCGTTATTTTCTAATGACAGCCTTCCACAAATCAGAGATTTGGGTATTCCATAAGAATATAATGAAATTCCTTTGTTTATCTGCCTGATGACCTTACTACCCACTTGCACGTAAAATTTGAAACCCGACAATGATGCTGCAAAAGCAGCTGAACGAAAGGGAAATGTATCACAAATTAAATTCTTAAAAATATGGCAAACTGGGCAAGTACAAGCTATCGAATTGAAGGTAGTGAGAGTGATTTAAAGAAAGTTTATGATGTAATTGATAACTTTGTTTCAGGCAAGTCTAAGCCTGTTCTTGAAGATGCTTCTACAGAATGGGAAGGCAATATCGTTAAGGCTTTGGGTGCATCAGACGAGCAGTTGAAAGAGTGCTATCTTCGTGGATTTATCGAAGAGTATGAGTTAGATGGAGATGTTATTCGCATCAATGCAGAAGAAGCTTGGGGAGCAACAGATTTCAGACACATCTTAGGAAAACTTATGCCAGAACTCACCATTTACTATATCGTTGAGGAAGCAGGGTGTGACGTGTTCGCAACAAATGACATTGATGGTAAATACTTTCCAGAGCGATATTTAGTTGATGCTTATGTGAAGGATGTAGACTTCTATGAATACTTTGAAACAAAAGAACAGATGAAGGATTTTGTCTCTTCTCTGATTGGTAAAGAAGACTTCACTGACGAAGACATTGAGGCTTGGAATGAAGAACATGAAGATGACGACTCTTACATATATGTTCATGAATTCCAATATGTTGAGTAATATTAAGCAACGGAGAGGCTAACCACCTCTCCACAAACCAATAAGATATGTCAAGAGAGAATATTATTAAGTCTATTAATGAAACCTTAAAGAAATTACCTCACAAGGCTTATACATGGAAAAAAGATTTTCCACAAGTAACAACTATTGATGAATTAACAGCGAAACGAATTTCTATCGAAATTCATGCTTTAAGATATCCAATAACACA
>NZ_GL629647.1:3163094-3167107 GCF_000185845.1 Segatella salivae DSM 15606 | reverse complement strand
CCATTTATCATACAATAAGTGAGACCTTCAGTAATTGACGACTGCATGTCTGTGAAGAGAGCTTGATATTTGCCATATACGAGGTCTGCATTGCGATCTGCAGCACGTGCAATCTCTTCTTTATTGAGTTCATCTATCTTTTCTCGTTCCTTCTCTACAATTTTTTCTTTTAATAATTGTGTAGCAATCTGTTTCTCACGTCGTGGTCCTATTGTTTTTACATTAGAGCGACTTTCATCAAAATGTACTCGCCAGCCAGACTTAAAACCATGCCATTCCCAGCGTTGGGAGGCACCACTATATTTTTTATGAAAAAGATAGTACCACCAATCTGGAGAAAAATCCCAATGTCCTTGTTCCATAGAGCGAATTTGATTCTCTTTTTGTTTATCATGAACAGGATATTGTGCAAAGCATTTTAATGAACCCAATAATGTTATTAGGATAAAGAAAACTTTTCTCATATTTATGAAATATTACTTGTCCAATTATTTATTATATCTTTTGCAATACCATCATAGACGTCACTATTAAGGATATCCCAGATATAGTCATATCTAAAGCCGCCAAGACTAACACATTTACTCCAGAAGAGGGCTTGATTTATTAGACTACGGATTACTGCTATCTGCTCTTGAATATTATAAATAACCTCAATACGTTCATCTAATGACGCTTTAAGAATATTAGTTTCAGAAGCAACCAACAGGGTAATTGAATTTTTCAATAGCGATATCCTCTTAGCCACATTATAATTTGTTTCAGCAAAATACCAGGCAATCTGTGGCTTGCGGAACAGATTATTACTCATTAGCTTCGTAAACTGAATATATTCCTTCGTTGCATTACCCACATCAAGAGTAGTTTTAGACATTGCTGCAGCAAGGATAATCCATTGATGTGCATTGTTGAGCTTTGAGTTCAGCGTTTTACGAACCTCGTGAAACTTTGTTGTATTCTCGGTTGCAACCCCTTGTTCCAAATAGCTTGCAGAAACCTGATGTACAGATAACTCTTCAGCTTTAGCCATCTGCTTATGAAGCTCTATCAAAGCTGAGATTGTAGGAAGGTCATCTGGTCCAACGATGCCTGCCCAACTATTATAAGTGGACAGAAACAACAGCAAGATTAATATTATCTTTTTCATATGCTATTTTTCATTTCATATTTCCAATCATTTACAACAGACTCAACCATATTCTTACCTTGAAAGAAAGTAGCCCATGTGAGTGGATCAATATTATATATGAAATTACTAAACGTCCTACAATACTCACAGATGTACATGATTTGCTGTAGACGTGTATTTATATCTATAATATGAGCTAAAAGTTCATTAGCCAAGGTCAGACGCTGATAACGATCAAGAAAATTATAACCATCTCCTTTTCCCAAATGTGCATTTTTAAGTAGTAATGTAAGTTTATCATTGGTCTTACCACTTGTAAACTCAGTAAAATCAACCTTGCCATTATTCACAATGTCTATAAACTTTTCTATTAACCCTACAACTTCTGTTTGGATATTGACAATCTCATTCAAGCTATTAATGTAATTAATGCCAGGACATCGATTTATAGCTTTAACAGCATTGGCAGTATTCCCTGGTATCTGAGCAAAGTTCTCAACCATTTGTTTATAGTAAACAGACTCTTCTCCAAATCCATCTATGTTCTGCATAGACATTCTATACAGTTCTTTAATAGACTCCATAGAAGCCGTATAAGACATTATCTTATCTTGCTTTTTACGAATATTGTCCAATATAGCATTATGACTACCTTCAATTGCTGTTTGAAAAGTAGTATTACCCATTACTGCTGCTGTACTTTTCCAGTCATAGACGACTCTAACCCAAGCTTTAATATGTAATGTTGAAAATAACACCATTACAACTAATGTATATCTTCTTATTTGTCCCATAGGTCCATAATATTTTGATGTTTATTGATGAGCACAGCAAAATCGAAGTATCTACTAAGATTTATCCTTTTTCTATCCTCTTCTATGTGCGCAATAGCCTGTTCTATGTTATTATTATAAGCACACTCGTATATTTTTAAGGCTTCTTTCTCAACACGCTCTGTTGTAAATGCCCAGTACCACTCTGGAGGGACCTCTACTGAATAGACATCGGAGTTTTGACCTCGGCTTATCCACACTTCCTTGTGATAAGGGATTCCTTCTTTTGAGGGTAAAGCATTAACTGTGAAAATCTGCTGCTTCTGTACTTCAGTTAAGCCTAATATAGAAGATATATCTTCATATCTATCCTTGAATTTACTCTGATCTAAAAGGATCTTTACATCTGAATTATTAATAATAGCTTCTTTTACAATAGGAGAATCTATCACATCGTTGAGTTCCTGTGTAACAACTCCAGCAATTCCATTGAATTTACGAACAGTTTTGTAGAGGTACTTTATATATCCTGCCATCGTTGGCGATGATATAGCCTTCCACGCCTCTTCAATTATAAGAGCCTTTCTTCCTTTTTTCAAGCGCATTTTTTGCAAAAACACATCCATAATGATAAGGACTACAATTGGGAAAAGAATTGGATCATCCTTGATTTTATCTATCTCAAAAACTATAAATTTCTCATCAAAGAGAGAGCTGTCGAATTCATTGTTCAAAGTGTGTTCTAACTCGCCGCCTTTGTAGAACTGTTCCAATATAGCTGCAAAATCATCGATGTCAAATTCGATTTTCTTTTCTTTCATAATTTGCGGTATACGCTCTAACGCAAACTCATAGTATGTGTTGAATGATAGATTTGAGACGTGAAGTTTTCTGCGTTTCTTTTCCATCTTATCTATCTTCTTTTCTATACGCATGAGATACTTACCTTCTATAAGCTCAGGCATAAGTCTTATAAGTTGGCGATTAGCATTTTGCTTCTCTCCATCTGTTGCTGCCTTATCATAGACAATGTTACGCAGCTTGTTAACTTGACGTTCTATTTTTGCATGATGGTCTTTTTCCTCATCAGTAAACTCCAAGTCATCAGTTTCCTTTCTTTCTTTAATTTTACTATATGAATCCACTATATCATCAGATGAAATACCTTCCAACTCACTTATAGTATAGTCGCCGCCATACTTTTCCTCTAACTTCTCCTCATAACGTTCATATTCTCCATTCTTTTTTTCTTCAAGAAGTAATCTTTCACGAAGTCGTTCCCTCTCTCTTTCTGAGAACTTTTCAAATGGATGATAATATTCATCATAATACTCAACCAAAGTCTGGTTAATTATCTTGTCTTCTATTTTAGTTGGCTCTTCATTACCCTTAAAGATAAGGAAGATAAGGGACTTGAGAAACTGTTTCTTCTCTCCAAAATTCAGATTGTACTCGTCAGAAGTAATACAGAAAGGGTTCATAGAAATAGGTTTATCCTTACTGTAGGTGATATATGTACCTTGAAAATAATGACTGATACCCTCATAACTATCTCCTGTATCAATCATTACAACGTCAGTATCCTGCATCAAAAGCTGAGCTACAACAGAATTCATGTGGAAACTTTTTCCGCTTCCACTTGGACCAAGACAAAAAAAGTTTGCATTGTCGGTCATCTTTATTTTTCCTTCCTTACCTGTAATATCAATAGACACAGGAATACCCTGACGGTCAGTATAGAATACATTAAGTCGTGATTCCTCACTATGCTTCATGTGTTCTTTATAGAAAAGGCAGAGAGCAGCATCGCCTAGAGTTAGGAATAAGTCGTAATCCTTATTAAAGGAATATGACATTCCTGGAAATGAGTTGGAAAATAGCTCTAATTGGTTATAACAAGCCTTAGAGGGCATAATACCACAGTCATATAGTTTTGTTTCTATGAACGATCCGACCTCATTTACTTTTATTAGAGGACAAGATGCGATAATATTAAAGTTGCAATAGACGAGTAACTTGCTTTCTTTAGCAAGCAAGTCAAGAACGCGGTCGATATCCGCCTTAGCAATTTTATTACTAGGATCAGGCTATAGAATCATGACGTTTAGCCT
>NZ_GL629647.1:3158638-3161357 GCF_000185845.1 Segatella salivae DSM 15606 | reverse complement strand
ACAGAAACGACATCGCCGACATGGACGTCAAACTTGTCTATATTATCTTGTCCAAAAGTTTCTAACACCCAAACTTCTGGGTATTGTTGACTCTGTTCCTCAACGACCCACTGCTGTGAAGCCCATTTACCTCGTTGACTCTCTCCTGTTCTGGTTTCGCCAATGGCAATAACCTTTCCAATGCATTGTGACATAAATTCTTGATTTTAATGATTACTTGTATTTATTATGTAAAAGCTCTTCAGCTATCTGTTCTTCTGCTGATCCGTTTTCAAAAACAAAATCTATAGGGTAAAAAGCAATTACCGTTTTTTGAATATTGAAACCCAACCTTCGTGCATCATCTTCTATAGTGTTATGACGTCTTGTTTCTTCATCTATAAAAACATCTATACCATTACGTTCCACAATATATCTGCATCGTTTGAGTCTATCCCTCATGTGATACTTCTGTTTATTGGGATAGACTTTTATCTTTGTTCTTGGGGCCAATCCAAAAACAGCACGAGCACGCTCTTTCTTTATTATACGCTTACGTGTTTCTGACATAATCTTACCTGTATCTTGTTTACTTCTTTTTTTATACCCCTTGCTAGCTGCATTATTAATAATATTGCTAACAGATGATAAGGAAATACTCAGCATTTCGGCAACAAACCGATAGGAGTTTGTTTTTGACATCTTTAGTACGTCCTTCTCTAAAGATGGTATGATTTTCCTTTTGACGCAACCTTTATTTAATCCCAATTCGTGAGCTTTCTTCTTGATAGAAGATATCGAAATGTCAAGTTGTTCTGACAACCTACGATTAGTAATAAAGGCAAAATTTTCTATTAGGAATTGTTCATTCTCATTATTCCAGATAGTTGCAGTTCTACTCATATTCTTTTCTTTCTATTATAGTCGTAATCAAGCTATCTGTTGTAGCTTGAGAATTAACGTTATAAGTTGATTCTACGTTTTGCTGATACAATTGCTTTCCTTGTTCATATAGATGTTCCACTTCGTTACGTGAGGTTGATAGCATAGTTGCCCATGTAACTACAGCGACTGATATCACTAAACCCCATCTCACAATAAATGACAGAAGTAGTTTGCTTATATGGTTGAAATTGTATATAGACATTCTAAGACCCTATAACAATGGTTTCTCAACTTTCCTATATTGATTAAATTCCTTCTTATAGTGTAAGATGAAACTACGAAGAATAGCATTGACTACAGTCTGAGTGGAATACCCTTCAACAATATATCGTTTGAATGTTGCTAGAATATCTTTGTCAATCTTGCAAAAGCTTGTGACTCCATCTTTCCCTACAGTTTTAGGAAGTTGTTCTTCGTAAACACATTGTTTACAAAATGAAGTCCATAATTCATCACCAACAATTGTAGAATCATTAATGTTTTGATTCTTTACATTCAATTTGTCTTTTTTCTTTGTTTGCGAAGGAACTGCATTCGTAATAGATAAGTTTCCTTCTTTATTTTCTCCCTGCTTATTAGTGACTTCTGTTTGTCCATGAATATCTCGTAACATCCCTTCAAGGGTGTCTGGTAGTTGCATCATAGATGATGCTGATTCTGCTATATCTGATTTATACTTTGTCATTGTCTTCAATATTATATATGGTTCTATAAATGAAATCAAAGCATTGCTTTGTAAGTTTATTGGCATTATCACTATTATTTATCGTATTATAGCGTTGTAAATCTACATAATTGCCAATACGAGGTGCAAGAATACCAAACTTCATCAAGTACTCATCTACCAGCTTCCATGCTTTCTTCTCGTTCCCTATACCAACACGTACATCAAACTTATTACAGATAAATATGAATTTTGCTTTAATCTGAGGATTTGCTAATCTTAGGCGAAGAACAGCAAGGGTGAAAGCACGTGTAGAGTCAAGAGTGTTAAGGTCGTAGTAATATGGACAGATAATGTAATCTGCATTCATTAATAACTCTAACATTCCTTCTTGAGTTAAACTGCCAGGAGTGTCAATAATAGTTGTACCAGGCAATGTCTTCAGTTCCTGCATTATAAGTCGTGTGCTTGTAGGACTCTTAATAGTTACTGATTGTACTTTATATGGTACATTCTTTTCTCTCCGAAGGTCATCTTTTCTACGATTAGAATAGGTTTGTTGAGGATCAGCATCTACTACAAGTAGTGGTACTTCACGAATAACAGATAGATAATTAGAAAACAAACCGCAAAGAGTAGTCTTTCCAACACCACCTTTCTGATTAGCAAAGAGAATAATCTTATTATCTTTTACACTATCTGGAATTGTTTGCTTTGATTGTTTTTTCATACCTCACCTCCTAATTTAGAAAATACAACCACAACCTTATTACAAGAGATAGAGCGATACAAAGCCTGTGACGCAGATATAGACAAGTATCTTGTCATAGCTGCAATTACAAAATAAAACTTCTTCATTTTACCATATTTTAAATACACGTTACATTTTCTATGTGTCCCTGAAGGACATGATTGTTGCGGTTTTAAAGAAAACCTGCTAAAACAACAATCTCCATAGTTTGGAAGGTCACTTGAGCTATAGCCCATTGGAGAGGGACCCCATAACATGTAATTCGCTGACAACAGTACAAGTCTGCCTTTACACCCAAACAACAGGGGTCAGCAATGAAATATGATATTGCAAAAATAGCAATAATTACGTAACTACACAAGATTTTTGTAATTATTTTA
>NZ_GL629647.1:3153227-3156875 GCF_000185845.1 Segatella salivae DSM 15606 | reverse complement strand
GTTCTTCTTGTGTTTCACTTTGCACCTATCAAGTTATTAATGAGAACTTTATTGAACCAATATGTTCCACCGACTTTTTTGGTAGCTGAGTCGATCTTGCCACTCTTTACAATTCGACACACAGTTGGAACACTACAGTTCAAAAACTTTGCAAGAGATTTATAGCCAGACACCCATACTTCTTCATCGAAAAGTTGTTCTTTCGTAAATTTAGAGTTTTCTCTGTATGCTTCCAAAAGAGTGACAAAATCCTTCACTGACAATTGAGCCAGAGGAGTGCTTAATAATGTTTCCGATATTTCCATTGTTTCCACTTTAACATATTAATACTTACTAGTGGCAAGATGCCAGCATGTTGCCGTTTTAGAGAATATATTAAAGTGTACTGGGTATACAGCAGTAATTTAACCAGTAATTGTATTAAAGTGCTTAGAAACGACGCTACAAAGATAATAAATTTTATTCCAGATAGACAAAAATAGTAATGCTATTCATCAAACTGCTTCATGTATGAAGACTTAACTTCGTCTGCAATATCGATATATGGCTTCATTGCTTTATAATCACTATGCCCAGTCCATTTCATTACAACACTTGGTGGTATACCCTTAGAAAGCGCAGTACATATAAATGTACGTCGACCACAATGGGTCCCTACAAGTTCATATTTAGGCTTAACCTCATCAACTCGTTTATTTCCTTCATAATGGGTAGTCTTAATGGGTTCATTAATTCCTGCTAACTTACAAAGCGTATGAAGCCTTGTATTCATCTTTTGATTACTGATAACTGGTAAAACCTTTTTCCCTGGAAAAGATATTTCAGAGTATTTATTCAGAATAGCCTGTGATTTACTATTAAGTTCTATCATAATTCGGTCGGCAGTTTTTACAGTTACAATCTCAATTTTTCCATTATGAATGTCATCCCACGTAAGGTTGTATACATCAGAGTATCTCAGACCTGTATAGCAACAAAATAGGAAGACATCACGGACAGATTCAAGCGAAGTGTATTGCTTTGGAATAGTCAAGTTCTCAACCTTTTCAAGTTCTTCCTGTGTTAAGAATATAACACGTTTACTTGCATTTTTCAATTTTGGCTTGAAATATTCAAAGGTATGATTCGTATGATATCCTTTCTCGTAACACCATCGGAGAAACCAACGTAAGAAACCCAGCTGCTTGTTAATAGTACTATTCCTCATCCCCTTTTTACCTAAGTAGTCGATAAAGTCAGCTATTCCATTCTCATCGAACTTATCAAAGTTGAGTTTCTTATTAAACTCTGATAAATGATTGCGAAGAGCAGCAAACTTTTCAAATGTTGCAGGAGTCCAATCATTGAGTTTTCCATTCACTTTTACAAACTCTTCAAAATTCTTCCAGAACTCATTCTTCTTCAGCTTTGGAGGATAATTGTCTATTTGTTGAACATTTATAGTTCCACCATTTTCTGTAGATTCTGCCATAGGTCGCCCTTGCGGGGCAGATTGCTTTTGAAACTTTTCTCTGAGTTCTTTAGGTGATGGGATTATCTGTCTCAATTCAAATTCACGGAAAACAATAACCATATCTGAAAGCATTTTAAAAAGATGATCATTTAAGTCATTAGCTATTGCTATACTTGAATTTATAGGTAATACTCGTTGCCGCACATTGTCCCAACTTTCTTTCTTAATGAAAATCCCTGTTTGAAAGTCAAGCCTATTGCCAACATAAGAAACTCTCATTCGAACCCTATAGTCTGATTTCCTATAATATCTTATTGAAAATTTTATGGTACGCTTTATAATCATGTTTGATAACTTTTATTTCAAAGTTAATCAAATATCCAATTTTGCCCCACTTTTTGCCCCATAAAACGCAATCTTTTGTACATTCAAAGAACCAAATTTAGCGGATGAATCCAATTATAATTCATTTTATTATATTACCATTAGTCCTACTTCTAATAAAGATTGTATCTTTGCACAACAAACTATAATAATAAGATGATACACGGTAGAAATAAAATAGAACAAAAAAGGGGCTTAAAAGGTAACACAGAACTTTCAAATGTCAAATGTAGTCATGATTACTACATGAACACAATAAATAGTTGTAGGCAAAATAGATTGTGCGACAGTAATGAAGAACTTGAGATGAAAGCATTACAAGCCCTTGGTAGTGTTTGTCCTGTATCCAATATTCAGCCTATGGTCTTACCAATGTTTGACAATGCACGGCTCGTTGCAGGATTTCCCTTAGCACTTGATACCGATGAACAAGCTCAAGATGTAGATATCTTACGGATGCTTTGTCCTAATCCTGAAGCATCCTTCTTGATTAGGGTGAAAGGAAACTCTATGATTGATGCGAAGATCTACGATGGGGACATCATTATAGTTGATAAAAGCAATCGTTCTCCCAGCAATCATGAAGTAGCCGTCTGTGAGTTGAATGGTGAATATACTATTAAACATGTATTGCAAAAGGATGGTAGGGTGTGGCTATATCCTGCAAATCCTGACTATCAACCTATTGAAGTAAAAGAGTGTGATGATTTTTCTGTATGGGGAGTTGTCACCTATACAATTCATAAGCCGAGAGTTTAAAACGATTATGTGGGCACTTGTAGATTGCAATAGTTTCTTTTGTTCTGTAGAAAAGGCATTCCATCCAGGTTTGTCTGGCAAGCCTGTATGCGTTCTTTCAAGTAACGATGGTAATATCGTTGCACTTACACCCGAAGCAAAGAAACTTGGCTTACGTCGAGGTGATCCTGTTTTTAAGGTTCAAAACATTATAAAACAAAACGATGTAAAACTGTTCTCTACTAATATGATGCTCTATGCAGCAATGTCACGCCGTATCATTTCTATCCTACGTAAAAGTATACAGCATGTAGAAAATTACAGTATTGATGAAAGCTTTTGTAATTTAAAGGGGTATGAAAAGATGTACAATCTGGAAAATTATATGCGTGAACTAGCTGAAAAGATTAATCTTTGGGTCGATGTGCCTGTGAGTGTGGGTATTGCTCCCTCCAAAACTTTAGCGAAAATGGGTAGTAAGTTTGCTAAGCAGCACAAAGGATACCACTCAGTCTGTATGATTGACACTGAAGAAAAACGACGTAAGGCTTTAGAACTTTTTAGCCTTTCCGATGTATGGGGAATAGGTAGAAAAACTTTGGCGAAATTAGAATACTATGGCATTCATACTCCATTAGAATTTGCAGATAAAAGTGAAGGGTGGGTTAAAAGTCACTTTATTTTGCCTGTTGTACAAACATGGCGTGAGTTAAATGGCATCGATTGTATTGATACTACTGAGATAATTGCTAAAAAAAGTATCTGCACAAGCCGAAGTTTTGGAAATATGATTTCTGAGTTTCAAGAGCTCAAAGCGTCAGTTGCCCATTTTGCATCAGCTAGTGCCAACAAACTGCGTGGACAACGATCTTTCTGTCAAAGTGTGACAGTATTTATTACTAGTAATAGATTCCGTGAAGACTTACCTCAATATAGTAATATTCTAACTTATACCTTGCCTACGCCGACTGCAGATACATTGGAAATTACCAATATGGCTATTACAATTCTAAAGGACATATATATCCCAGGCATTAAGTATAAAAAATCAGGCGTTATACTGAGTAATATTA
>NZ_GL629647.1:3132112-3153177 GCF_000185845.1 Segatella salivae DSM 15606 | reverse complement strand
ACAGAGTTTTAGAGCAAACTCTATTTGATCCAGTTATAAATAGACTTGAACGTCGTAATTTAATGCGAGCAATTGATAATATTAATCAGCGTTATGGAACTAAAACTGTACAGTTGGGAGTAGAAGAGATTGGGAAACAGATTTGGGCTTCAAAATGTGAAAGACGTACTCCTAATTATTTAACTAATTTAGATGAGCTATTGACCATAGAAATCTAACAATGGTCTGTGGCTTGAGAATTAATAGATAGCAATTATCTTATTGTATTCGTTTGCAAACATAGCATATTAGGCACAGCTTTCATCACGTTAGTGTTTAGATGATAAATCTTATCACCATATTTTGACTGCTTTAGAAGATAAAGTACCAACCATAAATTTTATGAGTCGGTATGTCTGAAAAGAGAGTATGTAGTAGTTCTCTTTATTTTATAGTCAAGTATTTACTTTTACAATAATGAAAACTGTTGTTAGTACTATTAAACGACAAATAAACACCCATTTTATCGACTAAGTATTAATTTTTTTAATAATTCTATTGCTAATAAAAAATAAATATGTAAATTTGTCACTGGTATTTATAGCGAATATTGTTTGTTTTTAATGCTTTTGAGCAATATATTAATTACGACACATCCTATTTACCATATGAAGAATATATGTTTTAACCTAAACTCCTTTAGCTAATTGTAAATGTGAAATAGATATGAGCGCATCAGTTATTATGTATGAAACATGATATAGTTAGTTATGTTTACAAAGTCTGAAATAATATCCTAAATCTATAGAAACAAGAAGAGTTTACTTTATTTAAATAAATAATTATGCCTAAAAACTATTATTCACTACACAAGTTGGGTAAACCTTATGGTCTAACTTGTTCGAAGATGGCAGGAATAGGACTCTGTTCCTTGCTGTTATGTTCATCTCCGCAGTATGTTTTTGCAGATGTAAATCATACTAATGCAACAGAAACTGCCCAGCAGACGTCAAAGATTAAAGGAAAAGTTGTCGATAAAACAGGACTTGCTGTTATAGGAGCAGCTGTTGGCGTGAAGGGTACAAACAATCGAACTGTAACAGACATTGACGGAAATTTTGAGTTAGATGCTAAGGTGGGAGATATTCTTGAAATCACTTATGTTGGTCACAAGCCTATCACTATTGCAGCAACTGCAGAGCCTATGAACATCACTATGGTTGAAGACTCAAAAGCTCTGGAAGAAGTGATAGTGGTGGGTTACTCAAGCACCAGTAAACGTGACTTGATAGCGTCTGTTTCGACTGTTAAAGCAGACCAAATTTCCAATATGCCTGTAGCTAATATTGCTCAAGGTTTAGCAGGTCGCTCTCCAGGTTTGATTGTTAAAGCATCTGGTGGTGGTATCAACTCCACACCTTCTATCTCTATCCGTGGTGGCGGCGAACCAATTTACGTAATCGATGGTGTAATTCGTTCTTCTGTAGATTTTGCAAACCTTTCTCCAGATGACATTCAGAGTATGTCTATCTTGAAAGATGCGTCAGCAACTGCAGTGTATGGTTCTCGTGCAACTAACGGTATTATACAGATTGTAACCAAACAAGGTAAGGAAGGTAAGATAAGTTTCGAATACGATTTTAACCAAAGCTTTGCTCAGCCAAGCATTTGGCCAAAGAAAATGAGTTCTTACGATCGTGCAATATATGCAAATATTGCTCGTGAGAACGACGGCCTTGACCCTGCTTATTCTAAGGAAGGTTTAGAACATTTCAAGAATGGTACAGATCCTCTGAACTTTGCTAATACAGATTGGCGTAGTTTAGTTTTGAATGATTGGGCTCCGATGCAGAAGCACTCCATTCGCTTGACTGGTGGAAGTGAAACGAACAGATATTATATATCACTGGGACACATTAACCAGAACTCGTTGTATAAGAATAATAACCACTGGATGAAGAGAACTAACTTCCGTATCTCTAACTCTGCTATTATTAAACAACTTGGCTTAACTATCAATACTGCTATTGATGGTTATCGTCAACACAGAACGCACCCTTACACTTCTACCGCAAGTAATTATTATGGTGTGTTCTCTCATATTAACGATAAGCCTAGTCGTTATCCAGGTCTTAATAAATTCGGCTTACCATATAATATTACAGACAACCCTGTAGCTGAAACTGCTAATGATGCTGGTTATATCCGCAATATAGAAAATGTTATTAATGGAAAGGGAGAATTAATCTGGGCAGTACCATGGGTAGAAGGCTTAAAAGTTCGTGCAGCAAGCAACTATCGCTATTATGGAGAAACTCAGAAGTCTTGGCGTAAAGACGCTGCTCAGTATGACTGGGAATCAGATTCACCTATCTATGCTAATAAACCAGTATTGGCTCACCAATCATCTACAGGTTATTCGTTCACGAATCAGGGCTTCTTAGAATATGCAAAACAGTTCAATAAACACTATGTTTCTGCATTGGGTGGTTTTGAGCAGTATTACGAAAAGACTGAATGGTACTCATCTCAACGTGAAAATTATGCATTTAACATCGATCAGATAAGTGTTGGTGATGCTAACACACAGACCAATGGTGGCGAAGAGGCTGAGATGGGACGTGCTGCATGGATTGGCCAGGTAAAATATAACTACGACAACAAGTACTATGTGGAAGGTAGTATTCGTCATGACGGCTCAGACCGTTTCGCTCCAGGTAAGCGTTGGGGTACATTCTTCAGTGGTTCTTTAGGTTGGGTTGTGACTGCCGAGAAGTTTATGCAGAAATTAGTAGAAAAGAACATCTTGAATTCATTGAAGTTACGTGCTTCATATGGTGAAACAGGTTTGGATCAAAGTGCTGGTCGCTTCCAATATATGTCTACTTATTCTTACGACCCACATGCTTACGTAATGAATGGACAGTACTATCCTGGCTTTACTGAAGGTAACTTGGCTTCTCCAGACTTGACTTGGTATACTACTAAGCAGTTTGATATGGGTTTTGATTTTTCATCTTTGAATAGTCGCCTTTATGGTTCGTTCGACTATTTCTATTACTCTACAAAGGGTTACTTGGTTGCACCTATCGGTGAAACCTACTTGAACACAGCCCTCGGTATAGGTTTGCCACGTGTCGCATCAAACTCTCAGCATCGCCGTGCAGGTATAGAACTTTCATTGGGATGGAGAGATAATATTGGTAATTTGAAGTATGATGTTACTGGTAACTTTACCATTTATAACACTATCTGGGCATTGGACGAAAGCGAAGCAGAATCTTCACGCTTAAATCCATACCACCGTACACAACAAGTAAAGCAGAACTACTATGGTGCTATGTATAAGAATCTAGGATACTATACTAGTGCAGAAGATGTATACAATTCACCTGGTATCATTAACGCCTATAACTCTGGTTATTTAACTGCTGGTGACATCAAGTACGAAGATACAAACGGTGATGGTCAGATTAACTCTGAGGACTATCGTCGCTTAGGTAGATCAAGTACTCCTCACAATCAGTTTGGTTTAAACATCAATATGAGCTACAAAGGTTTCTATTTCAGCACTTTGTTCCAGGGTTCTTTAGCTTTTGACCTGTACACATCAGGCTCATTAGCAATGCAGACTGGACAAACAGGCGATATGCCTATAGCATACGACTACCAGACAGATTTCTGGACACCTAACAACCGCAATGCTCAGTATCCACGCTTAATGTCAAATACAGGTTTGAACTCTAACAACAACTATGCTTATAGTGATTTCTGGTTGATTGATGGCTCCTACATTCGTATGAAGGACTTCCAGTTTGGTTACGATTTAAAGTATAGCTTGTTGAAAAAGGTTACTTGGCTGAACAGATGTAAAGTTGGTATCTCTGGACAGAACATCTTTACTATTTCTAAGGCTACCAAGTACGGTCTTGACCCAGAGCCAAAGGATACAGGCTATTATGGTTACCCTGTAGAAAGAACTTTAGCGTTTACACTTAATTTAGGATTTTAACTTGTAGGCAATTATGAAAAAGATAATAAAATATGGCATTTTAAGCTTGGGATTTGTTTCCATTTCTTCGTGCATGGACACTATGGATACACACCCAACTACAGTTTTTAATGACGAGGCTGTTTGGAACAGTAAGGCAACCGTAGAAGGTTTTGTATATGCCGCTTACAGCAGTGTGATTAATAATGGTTATGCAGGTTCTGGCCAGAGCGTTGGTTGGGAGGCACGTACTCCTAATTCCGTGAGATGCTCACAGGTCGGGGAAGGTATCGATGGAGTAGCTACCGAACTTGGTGTAAGCTCTGCCAATGATTTTGGTTGTAACCGTTTTGGCTTACTAAGAAAAGCAAATAAGATTATCCACAATGTAGAGGCAAGCACAGCCCTGAGCGAAGCAGAAAAGAAAGAACTTTCAGCTCATGGTTA
Organism: Segatella salivae DSM 15606; assembly: GCF_000185845.1. Taxonomy (GTDB): domain Bacteria; phylum Bacteroidota; class Bacteroidia; order Bacteroidales; family Bacteroidaceae; genus Prevotella; species Prevotella salivae. Next base: position 3,148,760 of record NZ_GL629647.1, on the reverse strand, counting down.
TTTAATGCGTGGAATGATTTTCTTTGATCAAGCTCGAAAGATGGGACGCTTCGTTCCAGTAACTCAGGTCTTTAGTATAGATAAACCAGATGAGGTAAAAATTCAGATGACTAAGACTGTTGCTGAAAGTTATGATATCATCATCAATGACTTAACCAAAGCAGCAGATTACTTGCCTACTACCAATATGCCGGGTCTTCCTACACGTTATGCTGCAGGAGTTTTACTTTCAAGAGCAGCTCTTCAGGCATACGCATATACCAAGGATAGCAAATATTTGGATATAGCTATAAGATATGCAACAGATGTAATCAATAACAGCGGTTCTACTCTGGCAACAAACTTAACTCCAAGCAATAGCTTGTGGAATGAGACAGATTTGTATAATCGTGAAATTCTATGGGCGTATTATCGTGAGAAGGAAAATACCAATGTACAGAGTTTTGAAGAATTAATGCGTACATATCCTAACATTTCTACCGATAATGTTAAGAACTCACTGAGTCCAGTTGCTTTAAAGCAGGCAAATGGTCAAACTTTCGAAGGTTGGGCAATTTATTTCCCTACACAAGATTTAGCTGATCAGTTCTTAGTTACAGACGAAGCCACTGGGCAAGCATTACCATGGTATGAAACTTCGCAGTATACTAATAACGTTGACATTCTTGACCCAACAACTATTACAACAGCTGGTCAGGTTGATCAATACAGCCAATTGAATGGTGACTTGCGACGTATCCCTACACCTCAAGACTTCAATCAGACCAAGAATGGTTATCCTGTATTCCAACGCTACCATAAATTGAAGGCTGGCGTAGGACGTGACCTCAGTGATCTGATGTACAAAGGCCGTGACAAGCGTTTCTATACTACAATGGTTTATGACAAGTGTACTTGGATGAATGAAAATGTGGGCTTAAATCTTGGTGGTAATATCTCAATGGGCGTACGTGATAAGGAAGATGGTGGATGGTATAACACTACTACTGGCTACTACTGGAGAAAAAGTAATATCGAAAAACCAGAACCACGTGCATACTACAACTCAAAAGTAGCTCTTCACTTTAACATTACGCGTTTAGGTGAAGCTTATTTGAACTTGGCAGAAGCACAATTACTTAAAAAGAACATTCCTGCAGCTGTTGCAGCTTTGAATGAGACTCGTACAAAGCATGGTGGTTTAGCTCCTTCTACAGCATCTACAGAAGAGCAGGCGTGGGCAGATTACATCCGTGAACGTAACTGTGAAATGGCTAATGAGACAGGAGATATTTACTACAGCTATTTACGCTGGGGTAAATACGGTGGCTACGCTAATCACGGACGAGCTGCTGGTGAAGTTGTTGCTGACCTCGATCGCCCTGCATACAAGATTGAAATTAGCCGTGATCGTAGCAAGCTAATCGTTAGTCAAGTAACATTGCTGAACAGTGCACAGCGCGTATTTACAACTAGACGTTATTTACTTCCTATCAGTCAAGACTTCTTGAATACTCGTGAAGCATATGGTATCATGGATGCTCAGAATGAAGGTTGGTAATATTTTAATATACTAAATAGTAAAAGATATGAAAAAGTTCTTATATATCATTGCTGCCATATTTATGGCGATCATACCTACTTCCTGCCTACAAAGTGGCTTGGAACATTTGGATGAATTCTCTGGCTGTGACATCACTAATGGTAATGTTTATTGGCGTTACTATGGTACTGAAAAGAATCCTGCAAGTGGAGAACCTGTGGTAAAACAAGTATATTTGGCTGCTAGTCGCAGTCAGGATGTTGAGAATCGTATTTACACTATACGCTACACAACTAAAAATATCCCAGAAGCAGAAAGGGCTAACTTTACAGAAGCAAAGGCTGTCGTTGCTTTAACGATATCAACAGCTGCTACCATTAAGCCCATCAATGGTGCACCAAATCTCGGAGTTCCTGGTGACTGGACTAAGGATAATCAGTACGAAGTGACTGCTGCGGATGGAACAAAGAAGATTTGGACCGTTGTGGTAGAACCATATCAATAATAAATTATTAACATCTTTATTGGATGTAAATAAGCAAACTTACTTTTTTAAAACATAGGCAAAAGAGAAGATAGGGGCGTTGTGAAACGCTCCTTTCTTGATAAATATAAGTAATAAACAAAAATACTATTATGGCAAAATATTTCAGTTGAAAATCTATCGTCCTTTTCCTCCTATAAATATATTAGGATTTTACTTCTATTTTTATGACATTACAAAAGGCCGATATGCATTTATAGAAAAGTTTAAGTGTTGATTTTTACATCAATTAATCAAAAATTAAGGTGAGATCATTTACAATACAAAATATTTCAGTATCTTTGTTCTCACCAATATAACATTCTTTTTTGTTATTATCCCTAAATCAGCATACAGAAATAACTGTAATCAAACAATCAATAAACTCACATACAACATGAAAATGAACAAAATTATTACCATTGCTTTGATGGTATTTTCAGTTATGGGTATTCAAACTGCAGAAGCTCAGTCCTCGTCACCTTCCACCAAATGGCATTGGGATAAAGGAACTATAGTAGTTGAAACTCCAGAGCGTCCTGCAGGGCAGGAACCAGTATTGGGACTAACTGCTAAACCTATTAAAAAAGTACGTGTGGCTTTTGTCGGATTGGGTATGCGTGGTCCATCAGCTGTTATACGTTTCTGTCAGATTCCAGGTGTAGAAATTGTAGGTCTTTGTGACTATGAGAAAGAACGAGCTGAAGCACAACAAACTCACCTGCGTAAGGCAGGTTTGGCTCCTGCTACTATATATTTTGGAGAAAAGGGATATGAAGAACTTTGCAAACGTTCAGACGTAGATCTAATTTACATTGCTACAGACTGGAATCATCATTTTCCTATAGCCAAATGCGCAATGGAAAACAATAAGCATGTTGCTGTAGAAGTACCTTCAGCTATGAATTTGGAACAATGTTGGGATCTGATAAACTTGTCTGAAAAGACACGTAAGCATTGTTTTATTCTAGAGAACTGCTGTTATGATGATTTCGAGATGAAATCATTATTAATGGCTAAAGATGGTGTTTTTGGTGAAATAATCCGTGCTGAAGGAGCTTACATACATGAGTTGTCTGAGTTCTGGACTCACTACTGGAAGGACCCAAATGACAATGATAAAGACAATCTTCACTGGCGTATGAAGTATAACCTAGAAAATCGTGGTGACATATATGCTACTCATGGTCTTGGACCTGTAGCTCAGTGTATGAACATTCATCGAGGTGATCGTTTTACAACCTTAGTTGCTATGGATACAGAAAGTTTTGCTGGTAAAGAGTGGGTAAAAAATCATACAGGAAAGGAGCCGAAAATGTTCTTAAATGGTGATCATACTACAACGTTGATGCGTACTGCTAAGGGTAAGGTTGTAGAAATCCAGCACAATGTTATGACTCCACAACCATATAACCGCTTATTCAAGTTAACAGGTACAAAGGGGTATGCAACAAAGTACCCAACAGAAGAATTTGCTATTGGAGGTCAAGCGTTAGAGGGTACTGATGCTCCAAAAATGGACGATATTAACGCCCATGGATTCTTGAACGCTGAACAGAAGAAAGCACTCATGGAAAAGTATCGCCACCCTATATTGGAAAAGTACGCTGAAAAAGGACGCCACTTGGGGCATGGTGGCATGGACTATGTAATGGATTCTCGCTTGGTTTACTGCTTGCAACATGGTTTGCCACTTGATATGGATGTATATGATATGGCAGAATGGTGTGCATTGGCAGAACTCGGTGCGCTTTCTATGAACAATAACTGTGCTGCAGTCACCTTCCCAGACTTTACACGTGGTCACTGGAATGACGTAAAAGGTTATACACATGCATATGCAACTCCAGAACAGGAAAAGGCACAAGAAACCTACTCAGCAGCATACACGGATGCACAGAAAGAAGCTACAGCTAAATTGAAGCTGTGGGAACTTTACGATGCAGCAAAAAGCGCAAAGGGTAAGGATAAATTTGCAGCTGAAAAGAAGTATAAAAAAGCTGCTGATGGTCTTAATATTCAAATTGAAAAGATTCTGAAAAAGAAGCTCTAATCTATTATAATGAAGAGAATATTTCATTTAGCATTCATAATTTGCACCGCACTCCCAGCAAATGCTACCGACGTAAAGGATGGGCTTACCATCTGGTTTAATAAGCCTATTACGTTAGCAAACAAAGCGATTTGGTGGGGGAATACACCCGAAATGTGGAAAGGTGAGAACAAGCCGGAATCAGCAGGAGATACAGCTCAGAATCCTGATTCTGATTGGGAATCTCAATCTCTCCCGCTTGGAAATGGTAGCTTAGGTGCCAATATTATGGGCTCTATAGAAGCTGAGCGCATCACATTCAACGAGAAAACCTTGTGGCGAGGCGGTCCAAATACGTCAGCTGGTGCCGATGCATATTGGAATGTGAACAAGCAGTCGGCACATTATCTGAATGAAATCCGTCAGGCATTCATCGAGGGTGACGAAAAGAAGGCTGCGTTACTGACACGCAAGAACTTTAATAGTACTGTTCCTTATGAATCTTGGAAAGAAAACCCTTTCCGCTTTGGTAATTTCACCACTATGGGTGAGTTTTATATAGAGACGGGGTTGAGTTCTATCGGTATGAGCGAGTATAAGCGTGCTCTTTCTTTGGATTCGGCGTTGGCAACAGTACAGTTTAAGAAGGATGGTGTGAGATATGAGCGTAACTATTTCATCTCCTACCCGAATAATGTCATGGTTGTACGTTTCAAGGCAGACCAACCGGGCAAGCAGAACTTAGTATTCAGCTACGAATCAAACCCAGTCTCGACGGGTAAGATGGAAGCAGATGGAAGCAATGGTTTGGTATTCAAGGCACATCTTGACAATAACCAGATGGAATATGTAGTCCGCATCCAAGCTCTAAACCAAGGTGGTACCATCAGTAATGACAATGGGAAGTTGAGTATCAATGGTGCTAACGAAGTTGTTTTCTTGATTACAGCGGACACAGACTATAAAGTCAACTTCAATCCAGACTTTAAGAACCCTCGAGCATACGTAGGTGTGAACCCATCAGAGACAACTGCTGCATGGATGAAAAAGGCTGTGGCACAAGGTTATGATGCTTTACTTCAAGTACATTACAAGGATTATGCCTCTTTGTTCAACCGCGTTTCTTTGACGTTGAATGATGGACAAAAAACTCAAGACATCCCAACCCCACAGCGTTTGATAAACTATCGCAAGGGTAAGGAAGATTATTACTTAGAGGAACTATACTACCAGTTTGGCCGCTATCTGCTGATTGCCAGTTCACGTCCAGGCAACCTACCAGCTAACCTGCAAGGTATCTGGCACAATAATGTAGACGGACCATGGCGAGTAGACTATCACAACAATATTAATATACAGATGAACTATTGGCCAGCAGGCTCTACAAACTTATCAGAATGTACGCTTCCGCTGATAGACTTCATCCGTACGTTAGTTAAGCCGGGTGAGAAGACAGCGAAAGCTTATTTCGGTGCAAGAGGTTGGACGGCTTCTATCTCTGGAAACATCTTCGGGTTCACTGCACCATTGGAAAGTGAAGATATGTCATGGAATTTCAATCCTATGGCGGGTCCGTGGCTTGCTACTCACGTGTGGGATTACTACGACTATACACGAGATAAGAAGTTCTTGAAGGAGGTGGGATATGACCTCATCAAGAGTAGTGCTATCTTCGCCGTTGATTATCTATGGAAGAAGCCAGATGGTACTTATACAGCAGCACCTTCAACCTCTCCTGAGCATGGACCGATAGATGAAGGTACGACTTTCGTACATGCGGTAATCCGTGAGATATTGATGAATGCCATAGATGCTTCGAAAGTCTTGAATGTAGATAAAAAGGAGCGTAAGCAATGGGAAGAAGTATTGAGAAAAATCGCACCCTATAAGGTAGGACGCTATGGTCAGTTGTTGGAATGGTCGAAGGATATTGACGATCCAAACGATCAGCATCGCCATGTGAACCACTTGTTCGGCTTACATCCTGGACATACTGTTTCACCTATCACAACGCCAGCATTGGCAGAGGCATCAAAGGTGGTGCTGAATCATCGTGGTGACGGAGCTACAGGATGGAGTATGGGATGGAAGCTCAACCAGTGGGCACGCCTGCATGATGGAAACCGTGCATATAAACTCTTTGGAAACTTGCTAAAGAATGGTACATTAGATAACCTGTGGGACACTCATCCTCCTTTCCAGATTGATGGTAACTTTGGTGGCACGGCTGGTGTAACCGAAATGCTGATGCAAAGTCACATGGGCTTTATCCATTTACTGCCAGCATTGCCAGATGCTTGGAAAGATGGAGAAGTGAGGGGTCTTTGTGCTAAGGGTAACTTTGAGTTAGACATCCGCTGGAAGAACGGTAGTTTGTCTTCCGTTACTGTTCTTTCAAAAGATGGAGGCAACTGTGAGTTAAGATACAAAGATGACAAGTTTGTATTAAAGACGAACAAGCGAAAGACCTATACTTTAAACTATATCAACGGAAAGTTTGTGCCAGTTAATGGTTAAGCGTATTATAATATTAAGAAAACAAAGGAATCTGTTTAATAACTGATTCCTTTGTTCTTTTCTGGCATCTATATTCGCAGTTTCTATTTACTCGCATTGCAGATAAACCTCTGACAGTTTGAATTTATGTGGACAGCAAAATCTTAAGGCTTTGCTTTTACAATAAAATATTGTTTTGTTAGTAAGAATTATGATAGTTGCCTTTTCCTATTTTCCTTTACCTTACTTACAATTCTTTGTATGTCAGTTTGGGAAAGAATCCAGTATTCTTTTTCTCCTCAATAATCTTATAAAGTTCTATATTACTATCAATTTTAGAAATGAGTTTTTTATAGAATTGACACTTCTCCTTATTCACTCGTTTACCAAAGTATATAGCTTTAATTTTTATATGATAAAATGCTGAAAGATCTTTAAAATTGCTTTTATTATATATTCTAATTGCCCTAACCTCATGTTCATCTTTCCATATAGGGTCTTTGACAGATAGTATATGCATGATCTTTTCGTCAACACTACCTTTTACTATAGGAAGTTGATTTTGATAATCAATTTTTGTCAATTTCCAGTCTTTATTATAATCCCCTGTTATTTGTAATTCAAAACAGCATCCTTTATGGCTGTCTGCATAGTGTGACCACATTAAGAAATTATCAGGAAAATCCTGCTTGCCTTCCTGTTTTGTCATTAAAGAGCAGATTCTTGTAGCTTCAAGTTGTCCATATATCTCTTTGAAATCGTCTTTAACCAAACCTTCACGATTAAACTTACCCTCCATTGGATCATTCAACTCTTTGTATACAGCACCGTAAAGTTTTTTGTTGAGAATAATTTCGATGATACGTTCAAACTTATCAAGTCTTTGGAACTTATAATATGTTTTATCTTTCAATTCACACATATTTATCTTGTTTTTAGTGATAACGCAACTGGTTAATAATCTGTATTTTGTTTAGCTAAAATGTTTTTATAATTATTCTATTATACTGTCATATTATTATAACATCATCAACGCATATTATAATTGTTTATGACTTGATGGTGATTGTAATTTCTACTATCTTTTAAAGCTAACTCCTTCAGTATTAAGGTCTTCTTCTGTCTGTAGCTCATTTCTTTCCACAATACTGTAATTGTTTTCTTTAAGCTTTGCAAGAAGTAACAGACCTATTGGTTTGACCTCATCGATGAAGTCCTAATCCATATTGAAATTCCATACCTTTTTCAAATCTTTCCGTGAAGTATTTGATTTCTCGTCGGGGAAGTCCTATATTTTCTGCCATATTCTCCCAATACTTCATGTTTCTTGTTACATCCATTATAATCCCTCTTGCGGTTATTTCATCCAGCATATAAAGCTCATGGGCATTGTAAAGGCTGTTGAGAGAACTATCGTTTGTGTTGGTATCGATAAGCAATGCTTGAAATATACCATTTGTAGGGTTCATGTCGTATGCAGGAGATAATTCCCAACCCTCCCTTCCAAGCAGGAACGAATGATTTCTAAAGTGATCGTCTGTATTACCAATACAGATATTGAAGGCAACTCGCTTGTATAGTTCTTCTAAATTAGCCTCTATATGGTTGCCACCTCTTGAAATGATAAAATCCACAATATCCAAATAGCCTTTTCCTGTTCTTTGTCCGTCGCCATCAGTGAAGCCAAGGACGGTGAGAGAAGAAGCCATGTGGATTCTCTTGTTGTCTTCTGTTCTATCAAATCTCTTAGAGAGAAGTATATCTTGATCATTCCCTGCCCTAATTATCTGTGTTTCGGCAACATTGATACCACATTCCTTAGCCATCAGATGAGCGAAATGTTCCCAGCGTGACATGTTAATGTCGTCATTGATAGAAGGGAATTTGGCAAGATAAAGATGACCGTCACTTTGCACACAAGCCTTTGGTCGTGCGCCACCCATCGAAGAACCAGGCTGGAAAAGCCTCTGTACCCACTTCTGTTCTGGTTCCAAATGCTTATACTCGCTTTTCTCAATCTCTTTAGCAGCTTGTAAAAGTTCGGCAATGTGTATAGCAGGCGGAACGCTATAACCAGGCGTAGAGCTGATAAATACTCCGCTATCTGGATCCTTAAAGCGAAAACCACCCATACGCAGCTCGTCTTCCACACCTTTAAGATAGTCCCAATCAGATAAGGTATGGCTTGATTTCCCTTCTGTCTCAAGTGAAGTACGCAAGTCAATCAGTCGTCGCCCCCATCTGTCAGGGAGAGCATCAGAAAAACAACCGAAGATATGGTTATCTCGGCTATATTGTACCCCAGTATATGGGCGGAGGTCTTGCCCAAAGTCAATTTTAGGAAAGGTTCTGAGCCAGTTTTTATCAAACTCAAAAGAAAACACATCAGAGCCTCTTAGGTATTCATGCCCAAGAGTACCTACCTTCTCTTCCTTATCCATCCAGTCGAAACTGGCTATCACATCTAATTTTTCCATATGTTATCTTTTTGAAGCTCGTTTCTTATTCTTAATGCCTAAGTCCTGTACCATGTGTCCCAATTCATCATCTTTTGCCAAGTAAAGAATATCATCTTCGAGTTGCAGGGCATTGAGTACTCTCATTACCACGCCAATTGACACTGTAGGTTCACCTTTCTCCAAACGTGAGAGAGTGAGCCTGGTACATTGCGCACGTTGTGCGACCTGATCCATGGTCAGGTCTCTTCGTAATCTGGCGAGGCGAATTTGTTCTCCCACTACATTCAGTTTCTCTTGAAGTGCCCTAGTCATCCAGTTGGCTTTGGTGAATTTCGTCATAATGTATCTTTTATAGTACAAAGATACGAAAAAAAGTTTAGTTTATAATACTTTATTTGTTTTTCTTATATTTATTTGATAACCTTTATTTCAAAGTTAATCAAATATAAAGTTTTGCCCCACTTTTTACCCCACTTTTTACTGATGTAAAATAAATTCACTACAGAGTTAATTTGAAAAGTAAAATAACCGATTTCTTGAACCCCTTGTTTTTGCCCCACTTTTTGCCCCACTTTATTTTACGAAGTATTAGAACCTAAGTTATCAATAAATAAAATATCATTTCAAATTATATCAGTAACTACTTGACGTTCTGATAATTTTGATATGATTTGATATAAATCTTTAATGATTTTGTATAGAAGTCCACTTCCCTCTCTCTCCGCTTTAGGTACTCTGAAATGAACATCAGAGAGAAATCTAAGAAAATCGTAAGTATCATAGCTACAAGTAGTTATGATACTTTTCTTTTATACCCATCCCAAATTTCAGAGTATGCACGGAGGGGGCAGAAACTCCCAAAATGCTCTAAAAAGGCTACAATCAGGCTACACATTTTCAAGGCAAAATAAAAATGTAGCCAAGAGTACATACAGAGTACATAAGGAGTATGCGTAAATTACTGCTATTCAAACAAATATGTTGAACTTTGCAGCGTGATTACAGAGGTGTTTTTGTTACCATACACCACTTCGGGCAACAATGTGTCCGACAAGCCACGGCTACAGATGGCAGGTGTTAGGACAAGACTTCTGTTCAGGCTACAACTAAAAGCAGTAAAATGTATGAAAGCTATTTTCAGAGCAGTCTTCTATCTCAGAAGCAATTATGTGAACAAGGAGGGCAAGACCCCCGTCATGCTGAGAATCTATCTCAACAACGAACGCCTTTCCATCGGCTCGACGGGCATTGCTGTCCAACAGTCCCAATGGGACAGGGAGAAGGAACGGTTGAAGGGAAGGACAACTGAAGCACTTTCCACCAACCTCGAACTTGACAACATTCAGAGCGGACTCCAGACCATCTTCAAGAAAGTCGAGATGACGGACGAGGTGTCCTTGGAGCGTATCAAGTCGGAGTATCTTGGTAAGAAGGAGGATGTGGACACCCTAATGAGCCTCTTCAACAAACACAACAGTGACGTTGCACGGCAGGTAGGCGTGTCGGTCGAAGCAGCAACCTTACAGAAATACAACGTCTGCAAGAAACACTTCTCAAATTTCCTTCGTGACAAATACGGTCGATCTGACATCCGCCTGTCCGAACTCGGCTATATCGTGATACACGACTTCGACATTTATCTTAGAACGGTTGTCGGGCAGAATCCCAACACCGCCACGAGGATGATGAAAACCTTCAAGACAATCACCATTCTGGGCAGGAAACTTGGTGTCCTGCACCATGATCCGTTCCTCAACATCCGTTTTCACATGGAACCGGTCAATCGTGGATTTCTCACAGACGAGGAAATCCTTAAAATTGCCAACAAGGATTTCGGCATCGGTCGTTTGGAACTTGTAAGGGACGTGTTCGTATTCTCGTGCTTCACGGGACTTGCGTACATAGACGTGTACAACCTCGCTCCAGAAAACATCGTCACGCTCAACGGCAAGCAGTGGATAATGACCAAGCGGCAGAAGACGAGCGTGGAGACCAACGTCCTTTTACTCGATATACCCAAGAGCATCATTGCAAAATATAGTGGCAAGACCTATCGTGACGGCAAACTTTTCCCCATGCTGACGAATCAAAAACTGAACAGTTATCTGAAAGAAATTGCCGATATTTGCGGTATCAAAAAGAACCTGACCTTCCACCTCGCCCGGCACACATTTGCCACGATGTCCCTATCCAAGGGAGTTCCCATCGAATCCGTAAGTAAGATGTTAGGACACACCAACATCAAGACAACGCAAATTTACGCCCGTATTACCAATAAGAAGATAGAACACGATATGGATGAACTGGCTGACAAGTTGGGTACTTTCAATACGGCATTAGGCATTTCCTCAAAATAATGTATATAATTCTAAAATTTTGAATTTATGACAACAACAAAGAAAGAACTTTCCTACTTCCGTCTGAAGTTGGAAGCGTATCTCGGAGAGCATTTCCCTGAGAGAGAGAATGACAATGCGTTTGTAACCGCTCGCGCAGACGAGGCATTGACGGCTTACTGCGATGCCGTGGCGCAAGGGTTCTCCTACCCCGAAGCAGAGACGATGGCAAGCGAGGTGCTGTACCACGACCTACACTTCTCAAAGTATGATACCATTGTTTCCGTACTGGAGCAGGAGTTTGAGAAGGAACTGCCAAGTCCGCTTCCCGAAAGGTTAGCACTAATCCTGCTGAAAAACAAGGCAATTCAAGCGGTATTTGCTAAGTACGAACTCACAGACAACTTTGCGGCAGGTACAGAATACGACAAACTGTACACCGAACTGACTGGTACAATCGTGCTGCTCATTGAGGTCAATGGTCTGCCGACGATAGGCGGTGAGAACATGGCTTGATACTTCACCATCGGGGGCTTTTGTAGTATCAAGAGCCAAGATAAACGCTCCACTCCACACGTCAAGAGTTTTGCAAACACTTGTCTTTGTGTCGTGTGCGCATCTTGTTATCGCTCTTGAAACTATTAAAAGCCTCGATTATGAATAATATAATCATCATGAATCAAGACATTCATCAGCCCGCCTTCATCAAGGCAGACGCATCGTATAAAACCGAGAAGAACAGGCAGCCACCGAGTTCTCCCAAGCAAGTCCGCCGCTTCGGTTGGACACGCTTCATCGAACTCGCTGTTCTGCTTTCCATCGTTATCGGTGCGGTTTACCTCATCTCGAAGATAGTTACGCCGCAAGTCGTAACCGCCGTTTCGGTTATTCTCGGTTTCCTGATACTACGCTTCATTGTCAGAGTGATACTGCAAGTAACCTTTACAATCCTGCGTTGGCTGTTCTGACTTGCCGTCATCTTGGCAATCCTGCTCTGTGTGCTCTAAGGCACAAGGAAAGATATTCTTCGATTCATTCTTCTTTATGGGTGGTTATCTCGATTGAGGTAGCCACCTTTTTCATTTTCCATACTGGCGTTGCACTTTCGCTTCTCACGTCCACATATTCCACTTTGATATGCCATAAGTCGGTGCTGATTTCTTTTTATTCGCAAAGGTAGTAAGGGGCTACGGCTTGCACAAGGTCAGTGCCTTTGGTTTGTACGGAAAATCTCCACACCTACATTTCATTTCGGGTAGTATTTTCCTACAAAACCTTGTGCCGGCTGCGCCCCCTACCTTGTTCTTGCTACAAAAAGGAATCAGCATACTCCGATCTTTGGACGCATAAAAAAAATGTCATTATGGAACAGCAGAAAGTAAATATCACATCTTCGATGAAGAAAAAAGGATATAGCTCCTCCTCTCATTACCGCATAAGTTCGGTGGTTGATGAAAGTGAGCGTTTGGTGGCAACTAAGTTTGTGCAGTGGGATGTTGAGCCTTTGGAAACTTTGAGCCACAGCAAGGTTTATTTATTGCGTGTGAAACTCAATCGTGGGGAGCGAATGAGCCGTGAGGAAAAGAATTGGCTTGCCGAAGCGGTGAACACTAACACCTACTTCCGTACAGCCGTACCCCTTATGGGTTATCGGTTTGACTTTATGGACGTATTGAAGAAGTATTTGGTCAATCAATACGGACATTGGGCAGAGTATTACGCACCCGACAGAACAAGCCTAAGAGCCTACCTATATGGACGCATCAATCAAATAGTAGAAATTCCCAAATATTAAACGACTATGAAAGGAACAGAACATTTTACGAGAGCAATAGCCGAGTATCTCAATCAGCGTGCAGCGACAGACCCTTTGTTTGCGCCCAACTTGATGAAGCCTAACAAGAGCATCGAGGAGTGTGTAACCTACATCTTGAACCAAGTGCAGGCGAGTGGCTGCAATGGATTTGAGGACGATGAAATCTACTCAATGGCGGTACACTACTATGACGAGGATGAAATTGAAGTAGGAAAGGAAATCACTTGCAGAGTGGCAGTAAATCATCTTGTAGAACTCACAGAGGAGGAGAAAGCCGAAGCAAGGCAAGAAGCCATCAAGCAGTACCAACGTGAGGAACTCGCCAAGATACAGAGCCGTAACGCAAGACCACAAAAGAAAGAAACGGCAGAGGTTGCACAACCTTCATTGTTTGACTTCTAAAAAGCAAAGACTATGGAACGATACGATTTAAGCGAAGCACGCATCTATGTAGGCACTTATGCCAAGTACAACGAAGGCTCACTAAGAGGTAAGTGGATAGACCTTTCTGATTGTTACGACCAAGACGAGTTTATGGAGGTATGCCACGAACTCCACCAAGACGAGGAAGAACCCGAATTGATGTTCCAAGATTGGGAGAACATACCCGAAGAACTCATTGACGAGGGGCATTTGGATAGCAACTTCTTTGAACTGAGGGACGAGGTGGAGAATTTGGACGGTATGAATGTGAGTGCCTTTTGGATATGGGTAGAGAATACCGGCAAGGATTTAACCGAGTCCGTCTATTACCTAATGAGACAATTCAATTCCGCTTTTGTAGGCAGATATGTGAACAAAGAAGAGTTTGCAAGGGAAATAGTAAGTATGGAACACGAACTATCCGAGTTTGCAGAACGATATTTCGATTATGACAAGTATGCGGACGAACTCTTTGACGAGGGGTATTGGTTTGAGAGTGGATATGTATTCCGCGACGAGTAAAACAAGGAGGACAGAAAATGAAACCAAGAAATAAATATGAGAAGGCAGTCCTTGCCGAGAGTAAGCACCTTCGCCCGATAACCAAGACACAGAGCAAATGGGCATTCCGTGAATGTATAGACCATTTCGCCTACCGACTGCCCAAAGGTCGCACAACGTGTATGGATTGTGGGCATAGTTGGACAATAGAAAAGCCTACGGACACTTGCACCTGCCCCCATTGCGGGGCAAGGTTGCAGGTCAAGGGAACCTTTCAACGCAAGATTAGGCAGAAGCAGTACTTTACGATACTTACCGCTTGCGGAGAGTACCAAGTACTAAGAATGTTTCTTCTTTCCGTGGAAATGGAGAAAGGTTGCAAGGCATCTTCATATACCTTTGAAATCGGTCAGTATTGGTGGAACGCACAAGGAAGAAAAACGATTATTGCCGTTCAACGAACATTAGGCAGATACATTGACACCTTTTCTTTCTGTTCGCCAATGGCAGTACGCAACGACAACGAAGCCTACCGCCATATATCGTACTCACCGATATATCCCAAGTTCAAGGTTACGGACACACTCCGCAGGAATGGTTTTGAGGACAACTTCCACAATATAGTGCCTACTGAACTCATACCAGCATTGCTTTCCGATAGCCGTGTAGAAACCTTGTTGAAGTCGGGACAAATCCCGCTACTCAAATTCTTCATGCACAATGGTCGAAGAAGCATTGATAGCTATTGGGCATCTATCCGCATCTGTTTGCGAAACGGCTACCATATAGAGGACGGAAGTCTATGGTGTGATATGGTGGATATGCTCAATCAATTAGGCAAGGATATTCACAATGCCAAGTATGTTTGCCCCACCGACCTAAGAGCAGCGCACGACCATTACCAAACCAAGCGCAGGGCAAGGCAGGAGCGTGAGAACATTATCAAGAAGCGCAAGGAAGCGATGGAAGCCGAACAAGCATACAAGCAACTCAAAGCAAAATTCTTTGGCATAGAGTTTACGGACGGCATTATCCGCATCCACGTTTTGGAGAGTGTGCAGGAGCATTTGGAGGAAGGCACGGCAATGCATCATTGCGTATATGACGCACACTATTACAGCAAACCGCAGTCGCTTATCTTCTCTGCAACAAAGGACGGCGAGCGCATCGAGACCATCGAGGTATCATTGGAAACAATGAAAGTGGTGCAAAGTCGTGGAGTGTACAACAAGAACACTGAGTACCACGAGCAGATACTCGCCTTGATGCAGAAGAATATGAGGATGATAGAGCAGAGAGCAACCGCATAACAATCCATTAAACAAGGGAATATGAAAGTACAGGTAGAAGGCATTATTTGTAATTGGGCAGATGAGATACCCAACGTCATCGTGAGAGTTATCAATGCCATAAGCATAGCCGAGAACAAGGAGGAGTTGCAGACCGCACTCCTCCAAATCTCCCAAGAAACGGAACTTGACAAGTTCTTTGTCTATGGTTACGGAGCGCATCACTTTTGGCTCACTCATCGCAGGTTATCGAATGGCGAGCCGATGGAACACAGATTACTCATTGCTGAATTTTGAAAATATGGAAAGAAAAGTTTACAGAGTACGCACCCAATACGTTTTTGAAGGTGTGTTTGAGGTAGTAGCCACAAACCGAGAGGAAGCCGAGCGCAAAATCCTTGAAGATTGTGGTATGGTGATGGGCAGAGGAGTACATACCATCCTGTCCGATGAACAAATCAACTGGGCTTTTGAAACCCACCCCGAAGAACGGATAATTGAAACTATTGAAAAGTCCTAACACAATGAGCCACGCAACCTCAAAAATTGCGTGGCTTCTTTTCTTTCTCTTTGAACAAGCAGGCGACCAAAGAAAAGAAGCAAAAGAAAGTCGCAAGAGTTATTTTGCCAATATTATATATCACACAAAATAAAAGATGAACCAAATTAGATTTTAGATGGAGTCCCTTCCTATTTGGGATGCATCTCAATCTGCCCCACACGATAGTTTTCGTCTATCTTGTGGATACGGAAAATGAAGACTCGCTTATTGTCAGCAAGGAAGTTGATAAGCACTGTGTCGAACTTGTCAGCAGTGATGTAGTTCTCTTCTATATTGTAGTCAGCTAGCGCTCCAGTAACCACATCTGCGATACGGTTAAAATCATCAAAGAAAGGCTTCACCTTGTCGTCAGGAGTGGAGGTACAGAACTGAAACTGTTTACCACCAAGCATGTTGTGCTGATAGAATCTGAATATCGGCACAATTATATTATCCTTGCCTGAGATAACTTTGTCACGGTCGCTGAACCATCCGAATATCTCTATCGGCAATTTCTCAAGAACCTTCACCGATACATATGCCCCGAGAAATGCCGTAATCAAGATGTCGTTGAACAATTTAATGTCAGGATTCTTGCCGTTAAGCGTTGCGAGTTGCTGGTTTATTGTATTCACCACTTTCTCATAATGCTTTAGAATTTCTTTATTGCAAGCCGTTTTCTTCCATTCTTCATAGCAGTCGCATATTGG
>NZ_GL629647.1:3118684-3130117 GCF_000185845.1 Segatella salivae DSM 15606 | reverse complement strand
TGATGAAGATTAAAAGAATTCTTTTGATTATCATTTTGCAAAATTACCATTGTTCATAGATATATGCAATACCTTAAAATGGCGATTTTATAGAATTAGAAATGTCTAAGGTTGATTTTCATTGAAAAAACAACGTAAATACTTTGCTTATATGAATTATATCGCTATCTTTGCAACATCAAACAGAGAGTTCTTTGAGACTTTGCAGAATAAAGAAAGGGAAAGAAACTCGCTCGTTTCTTAGTCGTTCACCTTATCAGATTATATATTCTGCTTTTTATTAGTAATCAGTCGATTACATTCACCCCCATTACTTTTATGCGGAGATTTGCGATTTCCGCACAGCAAAGGATATAGGCATCGATCGTCCCGAAAAAAACGAGATACTCCATAACATTCCGCCGACACCTGAACAGGAGGAGTTTATCGGCAAGTTGATGGAGTTTGCCAAAAACGGTGATGCCACGCTTTTGGGGCGTGCGCCGTTGAGCGAGAGTGAGGAAAAGGCAAAGATGCTGATTGCAACTGATTACGCCAGAAAAATATTTTATAATTTCGTATCTTTCAGATAATCAGTAAAATAAGAAAGAATAAAGGATAAAAGGGTTACGATTTGGAAACGAGCGAGTTTCTTTCCCTTTCTTTATTCTGCAATGCTTCAAAGACCACTTATTTGATATTGCAAAGATACACTATTTTCTCGTGAAAGAATGATGAAATAAAAGATTTTTAATCATTGTTATTCATTATTCTTAATTTTATTTGGAAGAATGCCTTGTAAAGCGTATCTTTGTATCTAATATTCTACAAAGCAGAAAACTAAATCAACATATGAAGGCGATAAATAGAATTAAAGTTGTATTAGCGGAGAAGCAGCTGTCTGGAAAATGGCTTGCTAATGAAATCGGTCGCACCGAGAATACGGTTTCTCGATGGTGTGCCAACAAAGTACAACCTTCTCTTGAAAATCTACTTGAAATCGCAGAAGTATTGAAAGTTGATATAAGGGAACTGCTTAGATCCTCGCAAGATTAATACTATAATTCCCTTTATAAGTTTTTCTAATCATAGAACTTCTCATAATACAAGATTATGTTAAG
This sequence comes from Segatella salivae DSM 15606, assembly GCF_000185845.1. Classification (GTDB taxonomy): domain Bacteria; phylum Bacteroidota; class Bacteroidia; order Bacteroidales; family Bacteroidaceae; genus Prevotella; species Prevotella salivae. Next base: position 3,129,017 of record NZ_GL629647.1, on the reverse strand, counting down.
ATAAGACTGTTAAGAGACATGAACAAGAATGATTTGACCGAAGAAGATATAAAGTTGCGTTTCATTACACCATCCATAAACGATGCTGGATGGAAAAACGAATATATTCGAATGGAATACTATTTTACAGATGGTAGAGTAATATTCCAAGGTAAAGTGCATGCACGACAAGCTGGCAAGAAAGCGGACTATCTTTTATTTTATGCTCCTAATAAGCCTATTGCTATTATAGAAGCAAAAGATAATAACAAGCCTCTTGGAGGAGGTATGCAGCAGGCTATGGAGTATGCTCAGATTCTTGATATACCCTTTGCATATAGTTCTAATGGAGATGGTTTTTTGGAACATGACTTTCTTACAGGGAAAGAAACAGAACTTTCGTTGAAACAATTTCCAACGCCTGACTCTTTGTATAAACGACTTCTTGAATCGAAACAGTTGGGTAATGAAACTTTGGAAATAATAGAACAACCATTCTATTCTTCTCCGTACACTTATGAGCCAAGATATTATCAACGCATTGCTGTTGAGCGTACTGTGGAAGCTATTGCCAAAGGACAAAATAGAGTGCTAATAGTTATGGCAACAGGTACGGGAAAGACTATTACCGCCTTTCAAATAATTCATCGCTTGAAAGCCTCTGGCGCAAAGAAAAAAATACTTTACCTTGCTGACCGAAATATTCTGATAGACCAAACGATGGTACAGGACTTCAAACCATTCAAGAAAGTTATGACCAAAATTCAAGGTGCAAGTATCGATCCTGCATACGAGGTCTATATGGCTTTATATCATCAACTGGTTTCTAATGAAGAAGGAGCGGAAGATCCATTCAGGCAGGTTCAACCAACTTTCTTTGACCTTATCATTGTTGATGAGTGTCATCGCGGTAGCGCAAAAGATGATAGTGCATGGCGCAAGGTTCTTGAGTATTTCAATACGGCTACTCAGATTGGTATGACTGCGACCCCAAAGGCAGAAACAGGAGCCAACAATCTTGATTATTTTGGAGAGCCTATTTATACATACTCCTTGTTGCAAGGCATACAAGATGGATTCCTTGCTCCATATCGTGTGACAAACAGTTTTATCAATATCGACTTACAAGGTTTTACTCCAGAAGAGGGAGAAAAAGACTTGTATGACAAGCTAATCGATCAAAAGTTCTATGAAAGAAAGAACTTTGGACGAGATATAGCCTTTGTAAAACGTCGTGAAATAGTTGCACATCGCATAACCAAGATGCTGCATCAATTAGGACGCATGACTAAGACTATTGTCTTTTGCTCTGACATTGAAGAAGCCGAAGCTATGCGTAGCCTTTTGGTGAACATGAATGCTGATATGTGCAAGAAAGATTCACGCTATGTCATGCGTATCACTGGTGATGACAATGTGGGAAAGAAGCAACTCGATAATTTCATAGATGTGGATGAACCTTATCCAACTGTTGTAACCACTTCGGAATTGCTTGCTACTGGTGTGGATTGTAAGACCTGCGGATTAATTGTAATTGACAAGGAGATTGGTTCTATGACGGAATTTAAGCAGATTATTGGTCGAGGAACCCGATTGCGAACTGACAAAGGCAAGTGGCATTTGGAGATCCTTGACTTTAGAAATGCAACAGCCAAGTTCAAAGACTCGAAGTTTGATGGTGATCCAGAGCCTCCTTCTGGAGGTAATAGTAAGCCATATCCTAATCAAGGAGAGGAAGATGGTAAAGGTGGAAGTGTTGGTGAACCATCTCCACACGACAAATACCTTGTCAATGGTGAGAATATCCGTATTAACACAGAGATAGTTTCTGTATTGGGCGAAGACGGTAAGACTATGCGCACAGAAAGCGTCACGGATTTTACGAAAAAGCAAATCTGCAAACGATTTGCAACCCTTCAAGAATTCATCAAAAATTGGAGTGAAGCCGAACGTAAAAGGGCTATCGTGGATGAACTGAAAGAATATAACGTGCTTATAGATGCAGTACGTGAAAAGAATCCTGCCCTCGCTCATGCAGATATATTCGACATTATTTGCCATGTAGCGTATGACCAACCGCCTTTAACACGTAGAGAACGTGCAAACAACGTGAAGAAACGTAACTACTTTGCAAAATACGAAGGCAAGGCTCGTGAAGTTCTTGAAGCTTTGCTTGAAAAGTATGCAAATTATGGCATACTCAATTTGGAGGATGAGAACATACTTGATTATGCCCCATTCAGTCTGATTGGTAAACCACAGAAAATAGTAAAATTATTTGGTGGTTTTGCAAAATTTGAACAGGCATTAAAAGAACTTGAATCAGAAATATATAAATCAACAGCATAATGGCAGTAAACAATATCGTCAAGCGATTACAAAATATCATGCGCCAAGATGCAGGCATCAATGGTGATGCACAGCGTATTGAGCAAATGACGTGGATGTTTTTTCTAAAGGTGTATGATACACAGGAAGAAACATGGGAATATAAGGCAGCAAAAGAGAAAAAAGAATTCAAGTCAATCATTCCAGAAGAATTGCGTTGGCGCAACTGGGCAATTGATGAAAAGGATGGTTCTGCACTTACAGGAGATTTGTTGTTGAATTTTATTAATGACAAACTATTCCCTACGCTAAAGAATCTTGCCGTAACTCATGAGACACCTCGTTCAAAATCTATTGTTAAGGAAGTCTTTGAAGATTTAAACCAATATATGAAGAATGGTATCTTGTTGCGTCAGGTTATCAATATCATCAACGAAATTGAGTTTGATGATGCCGATGATCGCCATATGTTCGGCGACATATATGAAGGCATCCTCAAAGACCTCCAATCTGCTGGAAATGCAGGTGAATTTTATACGCCTCGTGCATTAACAGACTTTATCATTCAACAACTCAACCCAAAGTTGGGAGAAACTGTTGGTGACTTCACTTCTGGCACTGGTGGCTTCCTTACATCAGCACTCAACTATCTAAACAAACAGATAAAGACAACCAATGATGGTCGTTTATTCCAGAATGCTGCTGTAGGTCAAGAATGGAAGCCTCTACCGTATCTTCTTTCTATTACAAACCTTTTGCTTCACGATGTTGAATCTCCCAACATCCGCCATTGTGATTCACTTAGCACAAAAATGTCGGATTTCAAAGAGTCAGACAAAGTTGATGTCATTGCTATGAATCCACCATATGGAGGTAGTACAGATGCTTCTGTGAAGTCAAACTTCCCTATGGCATTCCGTTCCAGTGAGACCGCTGACCTCTTTATGGTTCTTATCATGTATCGTCTGAAGAAAGACGGTAGAGCAGCAGTTATTGTCCCCGATGGATTCCTATTCGGTGCTGATGGCGCAAAATTGGCTATCAAGTCAGAACTGTTGAAAAAGTTCAACTTGCATACTATCATTCGCCTGCCAGGGAGCATCTTTGCTCCATACACAAGTATAGCCACCAACATTCTTTTCTTCAACAATGAGAAAGCGGATGGAGCAGAGGAAGGTTTATCTACCAAAGATATTTGGTTCTATCGTATGGATATGCCTGAAGGTTACAAGCATTTTTCGAAGACAAGGTCAATGAAGTTAGAACATTGCCAGCCTATAATTGATTGGTGGAACGATCGCAAGGAGATTATTAGTGAAGATGGCGATGAAAAATCCCGATGTTTCACTGCTCAGCAACTTCTTGACTTGGACTGCAACTTTGACCAGTGTAAATTTCCAAAGGACGAAGAGGAAATTTTGCCTCCCGCAGAACTCCTTGCAGATTACTTTAAGAAACGTGCTGCTCTCGACCATGAGATTGACTGTACATTGGTAGAGATACAAGAAATACTTGGCATAAAGATAGAAAAAGAATAAGCACTCTTCAATCTTATTAAAATGAAGGATTTGACAGTATCAAATATTGAGCGTCAGAATATACTCAATAACCGTTTTGCCGTAGGCGAGATACAGAATCAATTAGACATCTCTGGAATGCTTTTTGACGGAGAGTATTGGTTGACCAAAAAAATGGTAGCAGACTTCTACGAAGTTGATACATCTACAATAGACCGGTATTTGTCTGCAAATGCGGACGAATTAAAGCACAATGGATATTTTTTATGTAGAGGTAAGCACTTGAAAGACTTTAAGTTACAATTTGCTCACCTTATAAATGAGGCGAGCAAAACTACCCAGCTTGGATTGTTCAATTTCAGAGCATTCCTCAACATTGGTATGCTTCTCACTGAAAGTGAAAAAGCGAAGAGATTGAGAAGTCTGATTTTGGATTTAGTTATTGCAACGATTAATGAGAAAACAGGAGGTGGCACGAAGTTTATCAATCGTAGGGATGTAAACTACATTCCTGCGGCAATAACAGAGGAAAACTATCGTAAGAATCTAACTTCAGCTATTAGTCAATATGTAGATGGACATACAACTTACAAGTATGCACAAATAACAGATTTTATTTATCAAGCTGTATTTAAGGAGAATGCAAAAGAATACAGAGAAATTCTACGTTTGGATATTAAGGACAAGGTGCGGCACACGTTATATGCAGAGGTTCTTCTCGTTATATCTTCATTTGAGAATGGTGTTGGTGCAACTATACAAGAGAGATTTAAGCAAAAAGGAGATAAAAAGCTCTCTGTAGAAGAAGTAGCCCAAATCGTCAACGAGTTGGCAGAGCATCCTATGCAGAAGCCATACCTTAATGATGCCAGAACAAAGATGGCATCAAGAGACTTCAGCTTTAGAGATGCTTATCACGGAAATATAGCAGAATATCTAAAAGCTGTTACACCAGAAGAATTTGAGCGTTTCATTGGAGATCAATCCATTGACTTCGACCATATATTAGAAGGCAACAAAGACGTTCTCAAAAGACTAAAGCAAGCAGAAGATGAATGAAGATATAAAATATATCACTTACGACGAAGCTCTGTCTGTCTATCGTAAAATGATAGATGCGAGCGACGGCGGATTTGAAGGTATCCGCGATGAAGGAGGTATATTAGCCACATTGGAATTTATTCAGAACGACTCATATTACCCGACCTTTGCAGATAAGTTATCGTATTTAGTATTCAAATTCTGTTCTGGTCATTATTTTAACGATGGAAACAAGCGCATAGCTCTGACCCTTGGGGCTTATTTCTTACACAAGAACAATCATCCTTGGGAAGCATGTATCTTTATGCGCCATTTAGAGTTCATCGTTTTCCACGTGGCAGCATCCCATATAGACCAAGATTTACTTCTCCGAATAATGACTTGCTTTGTAAATGGCAGGGACTATGATGAAGAACTAAAAATAGACATCGCTAATGCTATTAGTGGAGATTCATTAGGCATAGAAGGTGAAGACTATTACAAGGAAGGTTAAATACGATAAGAAATAAACAAAAATGAAAGATATATTTCGATATATATTAGTCCTCATGTTCTTGATTGTGGGAAATTCAATCAATGCGCAGACTGTTGCGTACACATACAAAGCCCTTGCAGCCGAAGGGTGTTATATAAAGTATAGTGTTGCAAAACAGGACTCCTCTTATTATATCATTGCAACAGTTCGGTCTGACAGGATGAATTTTCTTAGTCAACCAACAATGAAAATGCGCACATTCAATGATGATGTACTTGAATTTAAAGGCGTGGTTATTGGAAATGGTAGTGAATCAGCTGGTATAGTGTCTGGTAATATGGTCATACCCGTTACGGAGACAAGCTCTACTGCTCAATTCAAAGTGGATCCATCTGATTTTGAGAAGATAAATGATGGCGTGGCAAAGATTCGTCTGTCTATGACACCGATGAATCATGAGCGGACTTTCAAGAAAGATAAAATTGGGAAGAAACTGTATCAGTTCTTCTTGAAGGTAAAATCGCAAGATGATGATTTCTAAAAGTAATTAGTTATGAATGGCAAGCAATTAAAAAACAGCATACTCCAGTGGGCCATACAAGGCAAACTGATTCCCCAAGATCCAAATGATGAGCCTGCGTCAGTACTTCTCGAAAAGATTCGAGTAGAGAAAGAGCGTCTTATCAAAGAGGGGAAAATCAAACGTGACAAGAAAGAATCTATCATTTATCGCGGTGAGGACAATTCCTATTATGAGAAGATACTTGCCACAGGGAAAGTGAAATGTATTGATGACGAGATTCCATTTGAGATTCCTAACGGTTGGGAGTGGACACGCATTGGTAGTGTGTTTAATCATGCTAGTGGAAAACAACAAAGTAGTAATAAGAATATTGGAACCCCACAGAAATTTATTACAACATCCAATTTATATTGGGGGTATTTCATCCTTGATAATGTAAAAATTATGAATTTTACAGAGGAAGAAATAAAAAGATGTTCTGCAACCAAAGGTGATTTACTTGTTTGTGAAGGTGGTGCAGGCTACGGTCGTTCTGCAATTTGGCACTTTGACTATGATATTTGTCTTCAAAATCATGTTCATAGATTACGCCCATATATAAATGGCATCTGTGAATATGTATATTACTTTATCTACCTATTAAAAGAAAGCAATAACTTAACCTCGGTAGGAACTGCAATGCCTGGACTTTCAGCGAATCGTTTAAAAGGATTGCTATTACCATTCCCTCCTCTTTCTGCTCAAAAGAGAATTGTTGCTCAATTAGGAGTACTTTTACCCCTAATAGCAAAATATAGCGATGTTCAGAACAGTTTGGATAAGCTGAATATTACAATAAATGATAAGTTAAAAAAATCCATACTTCAAGAAGCCATACAGGGTCGGCTTGTTTCACAAGATCCGACAGATGAGCCAGCCTCAATCCTACTTGAAAGGATAAAAGCAGAAAAGGTGAGACTTGTGGAGGATGGCGTCTTGAAGGAAAAGGTCTTGGTGTCGAGCACCATATTCAAAGGTGAGGATAACAAGTATTATGAGCAAGTCGGCTCTACAAGACTTGACATCTCAGAGGTAATTCCATTTGAAGAGCCTAATGGCTGGAGGTGGTGCCGTCTAAAGGATATATGTAGCATTTTCACAGGTGCGACTTTCAAGAAAGAGGACGCTACAATGAATGGCATTGGAATTAGAGTTTGGCGTGGAGGAAACATTCTTCCTTTTGCACTAATAAATAAGCCAGATGATTTGTATCTGCCAAATGAAAAGGTCAAAGATAATATATTACTAAAAAAGAATGACATAGTTACACCTGCCGTAACAAGTCTTGAGAATATCGGTAAAATGGCAAGGACAGAATATGATATGCCTCATACGACTGTTGGCGGCTTTGTTTTTATTATTCGTCCGTTCTTTAGTGTGGATACCTTATCACAATACTTGCTCAACCTTCTGAGTTCTCCTATACTGATAGAGTATATGAAGACCATAACCAATAAGTCTGGGCAAGCATTCTACAACATTGGGAAGGAGCGTCTTGGACAGGCATTGCTGCCAATTCCTCCACTCGCCGAGCAAGAGCGTATAGTAGAAAAAGTGTCGCAAACATTCGACAAGATAAAGGTATAATTAGCCCTTTATCTTGTCGGTTAGTAACTTAACTTGCTTGGCTATTCTCATTTGTTCCTTGCATGGAGGAATGCCAATGACCAAAGAGTAGAAAATTTCTTTGTTAAGATGAGGAACGGCAGCACCTTTCTTTGAGTTGCGAAGCAAATCTTTATAGAACTGGATAAAATAGAGAACGTATGGGAGATGCATTGCTTCACTAACCCATAGTTGTTTGAAAGTACTACCCATATATCCATCGCATGGAACAGGAAATACCTCACCAGAGTTTTCACCATCTACAAGGATTATATTATCACCTGTTCTTACGAACTTGCCTTTGCATAGTAAATTTCCTGTAGATTTGCCTCGGAGGTATTTGGCATCTAAGCAAACGAAGTTCCCTTCACGCTTCTCACCATCTATAAGCCTACATATATGGGCAAGTCTGACTACTTCCCAATGGTTAGGAAAATCATAATCTGTTTCTATTTGTTGAGAAGTTCCACCGACTTGCTCATAATACTTGTTATTCTCACCTTTATAGATGATACTTGTTTGCAAATCTTTTTTCTTCAAGATGCCTTTCTTTACGAGCCTCACCTTTTCTGCTTGTATCTTGTCGAGCAATGCTGATGCAGGCTCATCATTTGGGTCTTGTGGAACAAGCCTCCCTTGAATTGCCTCTTGAAGAATTGACTTGTGTAGTGAAGGCTTCAGTCCTTGATTAAGTTTTTCGAGAAAATCTTGTTTTTCTCCAAATCTGTTAACAACGGGGATAACCTCGGCAATTTTCTCAATTATTCTTTTCTGCTCGGCATAAGGTGGTAGGGGAATGATATTGTTATAGATACTTGCGGTACCAAGTTCTATCTGATTTGTGCTTCCTGAACATCGTTCTTCCAACCCAATCTGTATGAATGGAGAAATAAGATAATAATAAATGTACCTTGAAGAGACAAGTTTGTTAGTTCGTACAACGGTAACATGAGAGTCTGCGACAAACTTGGTGTATTTCTCAAATACATATTTCTCAATATATCCCGTTCTTCCTACTGTACCGCCACCAGTTGAATTAACGATAACATCTCCGACTTGTAGATATTGTTCTTCTTTATATTTTTCAATAAAGGCTTTATCTGAGAACAAACATCTATCTGTGTAGATTCTATCCCATTGGTTACATTTCTGAGCCATTATAGGAAGAATCTTATCGTTACCATATCTCGGAGATTTTCCTCTGTGAAGATAGTTGCAAATAGTACCGAGCCTGCACCAGCCCCATGAAGACGGCACCTCAAAAGGTATCTCCTCGTCAATACACTTCATCTCCCCTGTGGCAAGTATCTTCTCATAATAGGAATTCTATGAATTTGTCAGTGCTATATATTATTAGTGATAGCAATCTTTTTTACTAATAATATATTAAAATGAACATTGAAAATTTTGAAATGTATTTGCGCCGAGGGAATATGTCGGAGAATACGATTGCAGCTTATCTTTATGCTGTAAAAGAGTATTATTCTCGAAACAAAGAGTTGAATAAGCGTAATTTGCTCGTTTATAAAACCTATCTTATTGAGAAATTCAAGCCTAAAACAGTAAATCTCCGTATTCAGGCAATAAATAAGTATCTTGATTATATGGGCAAATCTCGCTTGAGGCTTAAATCCGTCAAAGTGCAGCAGCGTAGTTATTTGGAAAATGTAATCAGTAATGCAGACTACATTTTCCTGAAAAATAAGCTAAGAAAGGAGGAGAACCAAGAGTGGTATTTTGTTGTTCGTTTCCTTGCTGCCACGGGAGCAAGGGTCAGCGAACTAATACAAATAAAGGTAGAGCATGTGCAAATAGGCTATTTTGACATTTACACCAAAGGTGGTAAAATACGCCGTATCTATATTCCAAAGTCTTTAAGCATAGAAGCCAACGAATGGCTTGGTAAAGTCAATCGCATGACAGGTTATCTTTTTCTCAATCGCTTTGGCGAACGTATTACAACAAGAGGAATCGCACAACAGTTAAAGAATTATGCTGCGAAATATGGATTGAATGAAAAAGTAGTTTACCCTCATTCGTTCCGTCATCGTTTTGCCAAGAATTTCCTTGAAAAGTTCAACGATATTTCTTTGCTTGCCGACCTTATGGGACATGAAAGCATTGAAACCACCCGTATTTATCTACGTCGCACAGCCAGTGAACAACAGGCTATTGTCGATAAAGTAATTACTTGGTAGCTTCCTTTATCTGATATTTTATCGTTAGAACAATAGCCTGTTCTTGTAATCTGACGATGGCTTTAGAAAAGGCTTCAAGTTTGTGGAGCATTCTTTGAGCAGTAGCGGCAGAATGATAACAGTTGAGTGTCTTGACTGCTTCGTTATAGAGAACACCAATCTTGTGAATTTGAGATATTATGTTAGAGAGTTCACGCAAGTATTTCTCATCTGACTTGTCTTCTGTGATAACCTTGAATGACTCTCCAAGTAATCTTGCCCTTAGATAATCACTCTTGGTTTTTGCTCCCGACTTTCGATAAAGATTGATGACTTTTTGTTGGTCTTCGTAGTTGGATAATCTGATGTGCCATCTGTCCCATTTGGGGCAGGTGGTACATCTGCCGTCTGGCTTGTTTGTTTTCTTTCTTTTCATCGTTTCTATGTTTTCTAATCACGACTTTGGAGTGATTTATCTCCCCTTTCGGGGCAAGGGGCTTTGTGGGACAAATGGCAATTTGTGGTACAAAGACACACCTTGCCAGTATAAAGAAAGAGATAGTTTGTTATGTCCCATAAAGTAACCTTCCTGGAGTGCTTTTGATAGACGAGAGTTCAAAGTTCAAGAAGTAAGTCAAGAGATAAGTTT
>NZ_GL629647.1:3115621-3117508 GCF_000185845.1 Segatella salivae DSM 15606 | reverse complement strand
CGATAGTTCGACAAATCGAGAAGTCGAAGTGTCGATAGATAGTTTTATCGATAGATTATTTTGACGATATATAGTTTTGACAACAGATAGTCATGACAACAAATTGTACAAACAACAGATTGTCCGTATTATCGTCAGTCCTATCTGTTGTTGGTTGTTACGCCTTGCGTCTAAAGAGCCTGAGTATGCCGTATTCTTGTCGTGCCTATGCTCTCTACGGTAGCCCTGCCCTGCAAGGTTGGGAGAGATGAATACGACCGCACGAATATTGAAAATGGCAATACCACCTTGAAAAAGAAAAATCCTGCGGTGGAGATTCTTCTCTCCATCCGCAGGACTCGACCTTGTCAGGGCAGACAGGCTGCCGTTGTACCTTTGCACGATAAGAAACGGCATCAGGGACTTTGCGTGCGCCTTTGCTTACAACGCCTTCGGGCTTGCTTCCTCCGTCAGTCTGACCGTTGGCAGATTGTTGCTCTCGATGAGCTGCACTATCGTGCCTGTGAGTTCGGTGTAAAGACGGTCGTATTGTCCGCTTGCGGCAAATGTGTCCGTCAAACCGAATTTGTCGAATGTGGCTTGAACAGCCTTGTTCGACAACAGTATAGGTACGAGTTTCTCTGGGAGCGGTGCAGGAAGTTCCCTTTCAAACTCGTTTTCCAACACGGATATAAGCGTATCGTACTTGGAAAAGTGCAAGCCTTGATACAATGCCTCGCTTGCCATGCTCTCCGCTTCAATGTGTGTAAGGCCTTGTGCTACAGCATCGCAGTAAACTGTGAGAGCCATATCTGCCCGTGCAGTGATAAACTCCGTATCTTGCAACTTTTCGGGGTGATGCTCACTCATGTAACTTCTTAACTTCAATCGAAAGTAAGAAAGTTCCTGTTTGTTGTTCTCTTTCATAATCGTTTGGTTTTCAATCGTGAATAATAAATGTTTGGTAATTACTTCCTTTTTATGCTTGTTGTAATGGAACGTTCTGCCGTGCTATCGACTCACAATAACCTTCAAAGGCAATATGCTCCCTATCGGTGAGTGCAGTCATATCCTCTTGTATCTTATGGTCGGTTATCTTTCCGTAGATTTGTGTCGTACCGATATTGCTGTGTCCGAGCATCTTGCTGAGCGTTTCCATCGAAATACCATTGGAAAGACATATCGTGGTTGAGAATGTGTGGCGAGCCATGTGAAAGGTCAAGCCTTTCTCTATCCGGCATATCTGCCCGATGTTCACACACGCAAAGGATGCTTTCCTTATTGTAAGATTGGGGAATATCAATTCGTCTGCTTTCTTGTCCTTGACATAGAGCGAAAGTATTTGTTTGGCAATGGGCAGAAGCGGAATGATGGCTTCCACGTCTGTTTTCTGCCTTTTAATGCGGATTTCCGCCGTGCCGTCAGCATTATGGATGATGTGCTTCGGCTTGAGCCGTTGCATGTCCACACGAGCCAGTCCTGTAAAGGCACAGAAAAGGAAGAGTTGTCTTGCACGCTCAAACTGTCTGTCAATGATGGGTGTTTGCAGTACCCGCTGCAGTTCCTCCGTTGTGAGATAACGCCTTGTACGGTGTGGAAGTTCTGCCTTGTAGTCCGCAAAGGGATCAATGCGGATATACTTCTTCTGCTGACCGATGCCGATGAGTTTCCGCAGGAAAATGACCGCAATCTGAATAGTGGCAAGGGAAAGGTTGCGCTCTGATTTGAGATAGAAGTCCATCCCCCCGATAAAGTCGTAGTCCAACAGGGAGTAGCGGATATCCTCCAGCCCTAAGCGTTCACGCAGATAAGCCTCTATGAGTTGTGTGGCATAGATGTAGTTGGCAAAGGTCGGCTTGGCAACCGTTATTCCCACACAAGGACGCTTTTCCTCAATAAATAGTCGGG
>NZ_GL629647.1:3113627-3115571 GCF_000185845.1 Segatella salivae DSM 15606 | reverse complement strand
CTTCCTCCAAAAGAAAACCTTTGGGCTTGTCCTCTTCCATGAGTTCACGCTTGAGGAGTTCAGCGGTGATATAGCCACGCTGCCAAACTAATTCTTGGTATTTGCCTTTGGCTTGTTCCTCTTTGGTTTGCAAATAGCGGTTAATTTCCTTTATCTCTTCGCCTGTTCCTTTGCACCGTCCCTTACGACTGTCCCAAAGTTCAGGAGCAGTTTCCTTTCCCGTGCTGTATTGCACCTGCTCACCGTCTATGGTAATGCGCCCCATAATCGGGCATTTGCCGTTCTTCTTCTCTTTGGAGCGATTGATATAAAAGAGTGTCTTGAATGTACTACGTGTCATGAGGTCAAAGTTTTAAGGTGAATGTATCTTGTATTCGTTGCTGTATCGCCTGCATATCCCGATGGATTCTCTCGGAGGAAACCGCCGCATATACCTGTGTTGTTCTCAGGTTGGTGTGTCCGAGCATACGGCTCACCGTTTCGATAGGTACACCTGCCGAGAGCGTGATAAGCGAAGCAAAGGTGTGTCTTGCCATGTGGAAGGTCAGTGGGCTTTCCATGCCGATGTTTCTCTGTATGTGGTGCATGCCATTGAGGATAATGTCGGTGGTCGGCACGTCAAAGACAAAGCCTGCACGCTTTCCTCTGTACCGCTCCATTATCGCCCAGGCAGGAGGAAGTACTTGTACACGATACGGAGTCTTGGTTTTCATTCGCCTGCCCTTGATGCAGAGTTCGCCTTCTTCCAAGACGATGTTTTCCTCCCGAAGATTACGGACGTCGGAGATTGCCAGACCTGTGAAGCAGGAAAAGACAAAAAGATCACGGACAATGCGGTAGTTCTCCCATTCAATCTTCAACTCGATGATGCGCTCAAGTTCTTCCTTCGTAATGCTTCTCGGCTCGCCCTTTGGTCGCTCGTAACTGTAGCCCAAGAAAGGATAGAAGTCCAGCACACCTTTCTTTACCGCCATGCGGACGATGGTCTGCAAAGTAGACACGGTACTCGATATGCTGCTGCGTTTCAGTCTGCGGTCGATGGTAAGATAATACTCAAAACCCTCGATAAAGGTATTGTCCAACTGTGAAAGGGGAATGTCGCTTACCTTGTGCTTCTTCTGCACATACTCACGAAGCAGGGATAGTTGGTAGGTACGGAGTTTGAACGTCTTTAAGGCTCGATCAATGCCGATACGTTCCTTTGTCTGTGTAAGATACTCCCCAAAACTCTCCAAGAGCAAGGCCTGACGGTGGATTTGCCCCTGATAGGCATCCCTCACGTCTGTGGCGGAAAAAGTCTCTTCCCTTTCACTGAATTCGTGAAAGCGTGCGTGGATGAGTGCGGTGCATTCACCGAGTTTCTGATTGACGGACACCGCCATTGCACTCTTACCGATGAGCCGTTGCTTACGGCTGTCCCAAAGAGCGAGCGGAGTCTTGCACTTGGTGGAGAATCCTGAATGGGTTCTGCCTACTGAGATGCGCCCGATAACAGGCACAAGTCCTTTCTTGTCGGTTCGTTTCGCCTGAACGAAGAACGATACTTTCAGCTTGTTTTCCTTCATTTTCTGTCGTTTTTTCTAAATTTCCTTTGTTTGCAAAGGTACAGATGAACAAGTATTCCTGAGCGATGCAGAAAAATGAAAGATGAAGAATAAAAATCTAAGACACAGTTGTTTACCTTCAATTCGTAACCCCTTTTTGCTTTTTCCCTGATGGGTTACGATTTGGTAACGGAACTCCTGCCGTTTAATGCTCGTTTTCGCTTACCCTCAAAATAGTAAGAAAATGCTAAATGATATTATTTCAAATAGTTACATTCCTTACATTTCCCTCTGTTTCCCTTAATTCTTAATGACTGATTATGCCCGCAAAATGAGCCTGGATCTACGCATGATAGACGAAAACGGGTACTCGGATCATATTGACAACAAGGCAAGCCAT
>NZ_GL629647.1:3106323-3112572 GCF_000185845.1 Segatella salivae DSM 15606 | reverse complement strand
TCTACGCATGATAGACGAAAACGGGTACTCGGATCATATTGACAACAAGGCAAGCCATTGTGCAAAGCTACTTAATGACTACTATCAGAAGTATGATGCACAGAAGGGTACGCAGTTTGTGTTCTCTGACTTGGGTACTTACAAGCCCGGCGGAGACTTTAATATCTATTCTGAGGTGAAGCGTAAATTGGTAGAAGATTATCATATCCCGTCTTACGAGATACGCTTTATTCAGGAGTGCAAGAACGAGAAAGCCAAAAAAGCGATGGTAGAAGCGATGAATCGTGGAGACATCCGCATCATTTTCGGTTCTACTTCTATGCTTGGAACGGGTGTCAACGCCCAGCAGCGTGCGGTGGCGGTGCATCAACTTGATACACCCTGGCGACCCTCAGATTTGGAGCAGCGAAATGGTCGGGCAATTCGTAAAGGTAATATGGTTGCCAAAGAATTTGCTGACAACAAGGTCGATGTGATTATCTATGCCGTGGAGCGGTCGTTGGACAGTTATAAGTTCAACCTACTACATAACAAGCAATTGTTTATCAATCAGTTGAAGACCAACACGCTCGGTAGTCGTACCATTGACGAGGGATCGATGGACGAGGATAGCGGTATGAACTTTTCAGAGTATGTTGCCGTGCTATCTGGTAATACGGACTTGTTAGAGAAAGCCAAACTCGACAAGAAGATTGCCACGCTGGAATCAGAGCGTAAGAATTTCCTCCGTGAGCGTGATGCCGCAACGGGCAAGTTGGCGGAGATTGACAGCTCCGTGTCTTTCCATTCAGACAAGATCAAGGAAGCCAAGGCAGACTTGGCGTGCTTTGAGAAGCGTGTGGAGCGTGACAAAGAAGGTAATCCTATCAATAAACTTGTCATTAAAGGTGTGGAGGACAGTACCGACATAAAGGTCATCGCCGCCCGTCTGCATGAGATAGAGGAAAAGGCTCGTACCAAGAGCGAGTACAACAAGATTGGCGAGGTTTACGGCTTTTCCATCATGGTCAAGACGGAGAGCAGTTCAAAGGATCTGTTTGATTGCTCGATAAACCGCTTCTTTGTCAAGGGACAGGAGAGCATCTACTATACTTATAATAACGGTAAGTTAGCGGCAGACCCGAAACTTGCCTGCGAGAACTTCGTAAATGCCTTGGAGCGTATCCCTAAGGTGATAGAGTCGCATGAGAAGGAAATGGCAAAGGTCGTGACCAACAAAGACGTTTACACCAACATTGCCAACAGTTCTTGGAAGAAAGAGGACGAGCTTCGCTCACTCAAAGGTGAGGCAGCAGAACTTGACAGAAAAATTGCACTTACATTGAACGAACCAAATGAAGAAAATGAAAAATCAAACGAAAATGACCAACCCGAGTATTTAAGACAAAATAGTAGTAATAGCCCAAATACTAAAAAGGAAGAGGAGGGGGTAATTTATTCAAGTTCTATGAATAATAGAAACAAACAAGAAGAAAGTAAGGGATATATTGTAAAATCCAGACTGAGATAAATAGCGATGGTGTATCATAATTGATACACCATCGTATTATATTATTTCCACAAAGAGTATTCTCTCCATTTTTCAGGAAAGCCCATATCTTTCAAAACTACCAATTTGGGAGATTTGTCCAATAGGGTGAGCAAACTCTTTCTAAATGAGCTATCAGGACTGATTATTTGCTGCAAATACAAAATTACAGATAAGTAGGCAAACAACTTATTGTCCCTTATCGTTGCAGCTTCTTGCTTTGACAAGAAAGGATAATTCGTTCTATAAGGAAACTTCAAGGCTATTGTAAAGCGGCGATTCCATACACGACTATGATGGGCACAAGTATTGCGTAAAGACGATAAACCGTGCATCCAATTCTTCAAAATATCGACATTGTATAGTCCCAAATCTCTGCAGATTGTTTTACTAGAAGGATTATTCTTGTCCAAAGCAAAAAACAACTTACTCAATGTTCCCATAGAAACAACCTCTAAGGTCATCCACGCTGGCGGAAAAGCAGGTTCGCTATACTTTTGATAATAATGAGCTATAAATTCCTCATTACTTCGCTTGACCTCTTTCATTAAATCCCCTACAACAGGTTTATCATCTATAATCTCGTTGCGTGTCAATGCGATAAACTTATCGTGCTGAAAGTATAACTTATGATTGAGAAACCAAAAGGCGTCATTTTCATCAACGGAATAAGTTAAGGCGATTCTTGTTCTTAATGCCACCTCGATTTTTTCAATGGCATTGAAGATTAAAGAGCGTAAACGCCTATCAAAACAATAAAGGTCTATCACATCTTGAAAAGAAATGTCCTTTCTCAGAAATTCGTGATTAGCACCTTCCCCGTTATTTTGAAAAGGGTATGTGTATGCTCGTAATCTATAATAACTTATATTATAAAGATATTGGGACGCAAGTTTTTCGTCTCCAATATTAAGTCCTCGATCGCATAACTTTTTAACCTGCTCAGATGTGTCTATGGGCTTCTTTTCGTACCTCATAACCGTATATAAACTCGAAGACCTCCCCGGGTGCGCTGTTCTGATGAGAAGCGTGGGAGGTCATATTGACTGCAAAGTTACACTTTTTTTTGAATGCGCAAGGAAAATGCCGAAAAAATCATTGCAAGCGATGAATTTTCCATTAAAAGTAGCATCAAATGTAGAAATTACAAATATTTTTTGTCTGCAACCCTATCTTTATCGGTTCAATAGTTTCAAACAATATATGGTAAATTCCTTATCAAAGAAATAAGCGAGTACTGTTATCTTTGTGAGCGGTAAATCCGCAACTAACTTTTTACTTGTAAAGGTAATTATTTTGTTGTGTAAACACTTGCATTTACACAACAAAAATAATCTAATCAGGAAATCAATTACCAGCCATCTCGCTTCCGTACCATTTCATCTATCTCTTCCCGAAGGAAAAGCAATCGACCGTTAGCCTTGAGAAAGGGGATTTTCCCTGCCCAAACCCAGTTATAGATGGTCTTCTGCTCCACTTTGAGTATCTTGGAAACGTCGATGATGTCCAAGTATTCGGGTTTCAATGGAGGGTGAATGGTCGTATCGACAGATTGCTCTTGCAAAAACAGCAGATGGTCAAGTTTACTCTCAACAGTCATCAGCTTGTCAAACAAGCGTTTCTGCCATGTATCTTCGGTTCTTTGGTCTATGTATGACATAATTCTCCTTTTTGATAGTTACCACTTGTGTCTTGCGACAAGATACGCTGCTCTTTCATATAGGCAATGTACTTCTTTGCCGTTCGATCCTTGATTTCCATTTCACGCATCAACACATCGCACAACTCTTGATATGATAGCTTTAGTTTGGCACGGAATGCAGACTTTACAACAGCCAACAGTTCATCGGTCTTGCGTTTTTCCTTATCCTCTTTCGACTTTTCTCCACGATAAACGTGCATATCGGCTTCCTTGTCCCATCCAAAAAGCATTATCGGCACATCTAGCGGGCTTCCATCACGCACTTTCAATGCCTTGACGACCGAGTATTCGGGATTGTCATCTTTCTCGATGGAGAGAATGCCCGCAGCCTTGCGTTGCAGTTCAGACCCTATATGTCCTCTGAGTTTGATGCCGTTGGGTACAAAATGGAGTACGCAAATGATACAAGTATTGTAAATTCCTGCCAATCGATAGAGTTCGTCCACGATGGCTATACTCTCTGTTTCGTCGTTGGCGGAGCGTATCAGGTCTGCTATACCGTCAATGACCACAAGATGAATTCCACTGTGTTTGTGATGAAACAAGTCCATACTCTCACGAATGATTTTCAGTCTGTCCTTGCGTGATAGCGATGCTAGATAGAGGGAATGATAAAACTCTGGCACGGACTTGATACCAGCCCTGCGAAGTGTCTTCTCCAAGTTCTTATAGAGTTGTGCCTCCGATTGCTCTGTATCGTAGTGAAGTACAGCCAATCCTTTGGGGTTGGCAGTTACTTCCAATCCCAAGGTTTGCTCTGCCTTTAATCGTTCTCTCCCAAGAGTGCCAGCAAGGATGGCGGCAATGTAGTTGCTTTTGCCTGTTCCTTCTCCACCTGTGATACAAAACAGATTGTCCTGCGTTCCAAGCGGAACACCATTTACTGCCACCACCGACTTTGAAGCGTCTGGCGGATTATCGTAGTCTATCTCACAAGATTGCAATATCATCATCGTCTGTGCATACATATTGGTGAACATATCATTAAGAAGCACTTTCAAGTCCTTTGCTTCATTGCCCAAGGCAAAGAAGTCCGATATATCCTTCTCCGACTTACCCCCTTGCAATGGTAAGGTTAGACTCAATACCTTGTATTGAGCAAATGCATCTGTCTGCCGTTTAGCTTCCCTTACACCTGTCTCGTCCGTATCGTACAATATAATAATGTGTTGAAAGCGAAGCTGCAATCCTTCGATGATATTCTCAGGAATCTGTGCCGTCTCACTGTTGAAACAGATGGCGTTGAAACCATGAGCCGAAAGTGAAAGCACGTCTTTCTCCCCACCTGTGATGAAAACAACATCCCCTTTGCTGGGCAGCTGCTGGAAGCCAAAGACATAGTCGTTCACTTTCTCACCCCCATAAAGAAAGCGCAGCTTACTCTTAGGGCGATAGACTTTTACAAACTTCCCCATGCTATATCCAAACATAGGCTCATCATGTGTAGAACCAAGAGTAAACGGCTTTCCCTGATTGGAGACAGACTCATAGCGAGCAAGCGACTTTACATGAAAACGTTGCAGAGTCTTAGCATCAATGCCGTATTGCTCCCAATAGTCTAGTTCTTTGACATTGAAAGATTGCTCAATTAGCTTGTACCATTTTTTACCTTCCATCTTCTTGAGCTGGTTAGGTGGTTGTACTAAGGGTGGTTTGCAAGGCTTCATCATCATTGTGTGGGGATTACTATGTTCTTTCCTTTCAATGCAAATATTCAGCTGCAAGTCCCGATTTATGGTTTCAAGCACCTTAACAAAGTCTTTCCTCACGTCCAGTCCGAGCATTGTGGCTGCAAACCAAAAGCAGTCGCCGGAGTAGGCATCGTTGCCAAAGTCCTTCATTCGGTAGCAGCCGGACTTGTTGTCGAGATAGATATTGCACGATGCACGCCTGTCGTCATACATAGGATTTCGGAAATTGCGCTTTGGCACAAAGTCGATAGGCATATAGAAGCAGAACACATCCAGTCCTTTGTTGGTTCGGCTCAGTATTTCTTCTTTGATGTTCATAGCTCCTCAAATAAAGTTTGACCATCACCCATATATCCTTTAAGGACACCATCCTTGTAGGCGTTGAGCCGTTGTAGGGCTTCCACTCGTCTGAAACCCTTGAAGGAGGCACGTCCGCTCTTGATGGCGACGTAAAGTCCCTTGAACGGATAGGCAACGTGGTTGCATGATATATACCTGAACGGGATTGCGTTGGTGTCCCTCCATCGGGCAAGGGATGCCCGCGAAATGCCCAAGAGTCTGATGACGTCGGAGGAACTGAGTTCCATCTTATCCTCCAAAACGGAATAATCGCGTCTCATTTCCACGATAAAGCCGGCTATCCGCTCCATGTCGTTCCTTAGTGAGCGTAACTCTGCAATTACCGTCTTTTGTAAATTGTCTTCTTCTGTCATATGCCACTTCTCTTTTCAGTTTAGGATTGAATAGTTGCTCTCCGTGGATTATCATCCGTCTGGAAATTCAGAGTCCTTCCCCAATTGGTGCAATAACTGCATAAGATGCTGCTTAAATCTTCTACTGTCCAGCTTGCACAGCCGATTGAGAATGACGATGAGATCTTCCTGCTCCATTGTGGAGAAGCGAAGGCTTTTATGGGGCGTGGTTGCTATCATGGACTCAATCATACCCTTGGGGAGATGTATCAAGAGCACGTCCATATCGAAGGCTGCCGCACATCTTGCATAAGTGTTGATACGAAGGTCGGTCTGCATCTTGCAGTGTTTCATAAAGTTGGAATATTCCATATTGGCATAGCCTGCCCTTAGCTTGCAGTTTTTGCTGGCGGAGAGCATGATTTCAAGTGTCGGAAGTACAACGTAGAATTTTGCATTACTTCCGGAGTTTTGTTTCTTTGTATTCATATGTATCCGTCTTTTTGTTAGAAATAATGCTGCAAAGTTCTTAACAAATAGGGCTTTAGAAAGAATATTAAATTGCCAATATTGGCATTATATTGCCATTTTGCATTTTTAACATTATGCGTTATTTGTTGCCGTGTTGCCCAATGG
>NZ_GL629647.1:3096821-3102866 GCF_000185845.1 Segatella salivae DSM 15606 | reverse complement strand
AGCGTTTCAGTGGAAGCGGGCGGAGGTAGCCCTTCTCACCACGCAGGAACATCTCCTTGCGTGGCGCCTCCCGGCCGGCCATCACCTTTTCATTGAAATCGTTCAGGGAAACATGGATGGCGGCATTGAGATTGTTCAGACTGGAGAAAGTCATTCCCTCTATGTCCGGGTAAACAGAATGGTAGAGAAGCTTCACAGCGTTTTCAACAAGGGCCTTGTCCTTGGGGTGGCGTACACGGGCGGGATAGACCGCACAGCCGTAATACTCAGCAAAAGCGGCAAAATCGTCATTGATGACAGGCTCGTTGCGGTCACTTCGTGTGACGGTTGCCTTCAGATTGTCGGGAACTATTGCCGCCGGAGCCCCTTCGAAATACAGCATGGCATTCTCGCATCCCTTGATCAGGTCTTCCTTGCGCTGCGACCATACGGCCTCACAGTAGGTGTAATGACTGAACGGAAGGATGGCAACAAAGACTTCTACCTTCTTCGTCTCGCCAGTCATCTCATCGACAACTTCAAGCCTGTCACCGGCAAAATCAACATACATCTGGTCTGCGGCATAGTGTTCGACATGGCCGACGACCTTGATGTGGAACTTGTACTGGCGGACAGCCCGCTTGAAGGAAGACAGCTGAAGACCATCAGGATACTCGGAATGATACTCCTTGAAAAGTTTCCTGACACTCATCCCCTTGCGTGTCAGGCGAGATACATATCCGGGAAGCAAAGCCTCCAATTCAATCCTTTTGGAGGAAGGCTCCCGACGTCGGGATTCCGTCCCGCCAAACATCTCATGCAACTGCTCCTCGGAAAGGGAGAGAAGCTGATCGATGCTTTTCCCATTTGAAAGGAACAGGCGGACATACTTGCGAACAGTGTTACGGGAAGTATGGAACGTGGATGCCGTTTCCTTGATACCCATTCCTGCCGCATAACATCTTAAAATATTCTTGATTCTTTTATTCATTTGAATAGATTTTTATTATTACCCCTTACACCAGGACTCGGGGTCTCAAATCTACACAAAAAAACTCTAACGACACTTGTACTAAGTGGTTAATATTATTTTGACCAAAAGGATCAATCATTTTATGGCCAAAGTGAGCAATCCTGTTTGCCCAAAGGGGTTAAAGTAGAGTGGCTTTTCCAATGTATCCAGAACAAAAGACAAGGCAGTTGAAAAGGCTGGAGTTACATTCAAGAACCCTCCTTGCTTACTATCGGACAATGGGCCATGTTATATTGCTTCCTCGCTCAAGGAGTATCTCGGTAAGGTATATAACATCAAGCATATTCATGGCAAACCCTTGCATCCGCAGACACAAGGAAAGATAGAACGATATCACAGATCGATGAAAAATGTAATTAAGCTAAATCATTATTTTTGTCCCTCTGAATTGGAAAAGGCTATCGATGGATGGATGAAATATTATAATGAGAGAAGATTTCATGAATCGTTGGATAATCTTACACCCAAAGACGTATATTTAGGACAAGGGGAGAGAATCAAAAAGATAAGAGAAATAATAAAGCAAAATTCAATCAACAAAAGAATTTCTGATAATAAAACAATGAAATATCAGAGTAAATAACTATATTTGCAGTTGTGCACTTTTGTTTGACAACGTACAATTTTAACTCTCAATCAAGTTGACTACTCTTTACGAGGTACAACAAAATATAATACAACAAAAAAATATGTAGTAACACAAATTAGGAGGAATTAATTATGAAATTATTAAATGTCTTATTTTTCCTTTTATTCTTCTACTCATGCAGCAATGCACAAAAATGGTATGACATAAAAGACAGCAACAACCATTCCTTTGTTGGAAATTGGGAGCAATTGACAATTACAGACCATGGGGATACCGTAATATACCATGCTTGCTTTGATGTAGCACATAAAATATATGTCGATACAATAAAAAAAGAACTCTTTGTGCAGTATGATATGGAAGACGCACATTATCCCATAGACACAGTACATTTAGAAGATAATGAGTTCATCATATCTTTTGTCAATAACATTTTCATACCCTTCAGATGTAAGATAATTGACCAGAATAAAGCTTTATGGACATATAAGTATATGGAAGATGGCGAAGTATACCACAATTACTTTACCAACAAGAAAGGATATTTCAAAGAAATAAAGGAAAAGTGTGATGATCAAGAAATCGAAGAAAGCCCCACACCTATCGTAGCCGTCCAAAATCCCAAATGGTTCGGTGACTATGAATATTTCATTTCAGATACCACCGTTGTTCCCTCGCCTTTCATAGAGTACACATTGAGCATCGCGGCTGACCGGTGTGTATTCAGCGGTAATGGGCAAATGACTGCCTTTGAAATCCAATGCAGTGTAAAAAACGAAACGGAAGACAAACTCTCCCTTGATTTTGTCAAATCGCTCTCGGAAGACACACCGATGCCCAATATTGACAGAAGCGTTTCACCCACTGTGAATTTATATCACAAGAAAGGAAAATACTATTTGGAAAGTCCTTATATCAGCAATTCTGAAGGCAAGGAAAATGTAAAAATAGAATGTAGAAAAATAAAATAGATTCTTGATAATCTTCATTGATACTCCGCTCTCTACATCTTGACTTCGCCAAACGCGCATCAGTCTATCACTGTTAATAAAACTGAGTATCAAACAGATAACAAATCTCTTCTTATAGCCTTGCAATATGCCTTATATCACCTTGTAAAGTGACTCTAATCACGCGGTAAAATGAGTCACTTTGCGAGGTAATATGAATGAGATTGCAAGACAGTCTGAATGATGAAAGCCAGCAGACAGGAAAGAACCGTTAAATATCCATAATCTGTAAGTCTTTTAATCTGTATTCCTTTGACTTTAGATTCCATTTTTCTACATTTGCTTTCAAAGACAACAGACTGCAATTCTTCCTCTTCTTCCCCAGAGCAAGACTGTCTTTCAGCCGACAGAGGAGACTTCAAGAAGTTGTTGAGGTTTTCTCTTTTTGGTTTTCACGAAGGCTTGATGACAGAGTCATGAAAGAACCAGATTCGCAGAAGATCCTATCAATCCTTTTGAAAACTTGGAAAAGACTTCTTTCCTTGCAATGAAGGACAACTTCCATTCTGATGAAATCCTAAAGAAATATGGCTGTTCTGAAGCGATTTGAGATAACTATAAGAAACGTTATAATTATCACATCAAAATGGATTTTGAAAATAAAGAGACAAAAAAGATAGAAAAAGGAGTGCAAGAAGTAAAAAGCAATGAAAATGAACAGATATATATTATTTTGTCTTTTCCATATACTTTTACTTTCCTGTCAAGGTCAGAGTAAAAGTAGTAATGTGTTAAAAGATAGTATTTATGTAAATAGCAAAATGTTGGATCAACAAGAACTAATGCAGACTTCTATTTTGTCAAAGTATGGAAAGGATAATGGTTATAATCCCCTTTCATATCAAGATTTTCAAAATAGATGTATGGAATATTGGGGACTCTCCCTGCATAAAGAGCCCAAAGATTATGTTCTCAGCATAGGAGGATACACAGAGTATACAATCAATGAATGGGGGCGGTTCTTGTATACAGAAGCAGAGAATCTTTTTTATCAGCCGGAAATAGATGGAGAACCAACCAAAGAAGATGCAAGGAAAATGCTCTATGATAAAGAAAACGGCATTGCCGATAAATTTCTGGCATATAATAAGTTGTTATTCAATGATAACATAACAACCCTCTCCTTTTTTATAAGAAACCCTGAATATGCGATAGATGTTGTCTTTAATCATGATTATGAAAGAAATAAGATACTCACCGCAAGAAGTATTGATTTCTCAAAGAAGACAACTGATTATTCTGTTTATAGGGATAATACTGAAAAAGTGTTGTTCTATAATAACAGGAAAAGAGGCTTTCGCAGCAATCTCCTAAACGAGATATACTTGTCTTGTAATAAGACACAAGAAACCATGACCCCATTTGATGATTTAGTTTATGCCTATTTTAAACAATTCAATCAATTAAACTATCCGCAGGATGTGAAAGATAAGTGCTTGGTGCATTTGTTAAAATGCCTAATTGAGTATGATAGGAATCATAAAGATGCAATAATGGGGATTGAAGACGAAAAATCATACCAGCATTTAAGTAATTTCATGTCTAAAGATAAGCATTTGGCAGACCGTCTTAAAAAGCAAGATTATTATGGAGTCACGCGATTGAAAGAATTAGTGGACATTGTTTTAGTAACGGAAAATGATATCAATCCCAATGATACTTATTTTGTTGACGATCCCGATGGGTATACCAATCTACGTGAGAAAGGTATGTTGTCATCAAAGGTTCTTAAACGTGTTCCTACCAATGAAATGATAACTATCTTGGACAATAAGGGAAACTGGTGGAAAGTAGAAATTAAAGATGGAACAGTAGGTTATATACATAAAAGTAGAATCAGACGCGCTTTATAAAATGTATATCAGTAAGGTGTGCCTATATAACTTATAAAGTGTACGTTGTCAAATAAAAGTGCACAACTGCAAATTGCTATTCAACATGAAAACGCCCATTTTCTTCAAATCCAAAAAATGGGTTTGTTAAACTTTTATAGTAAAATACTCAGTGAATATTTCAAATATGGATTCCACAAATCATATGTTACTCCAGGGACATTAGAAAATTGGGCCGAAATGTATGCAGCAGATAGACTTGGATTAATTTATTAACAACAGGTTTTCTGTTTGTGTCCGTTTTTAATAGTGTTGAAAAGTGTGAATTTGGAGTTTAGTGAACTGCTGAATTCTAACAGTCAGTCAACTTCTAGCAGCTCATTCTTAGGCAGTTTTCTCAATAAAGTTAAAATTCGTAACCTGTTAGCATAACCGCATGTCAATACAAATAGTATATATTTATAAAAAAGTGGTCTTGTTAGTACAATATTTTATAGGGTCTCCAAGTGCTTAACTCAGAAAGTGAATATGTTTGAGTTGTTTGAGGTTGACTCAAAAATGATATCAATGTAGAGTAGTCAAAATTATCTTTATGAAAATATATTGCAAATTAATCAGTATTGTATTCATTCTTGGTTTGTTCTCATGTGAGCGTGTACAAAGTTTGGAAGGGCTTGTGGTGGATGTTCATAATGTTCCTTTAGATAGTGTTTTAATTTCAGACGATCTGATGAATTTTCGTATGCGTACAGATTCGTTAGGAAGATTTAGGTATATGATAATGCTACCTACAACAAGCCGAGGTATAGACACAAAATTTAGTTTTTCCAAAAAAGGATTTATAGATCATAGTCAGACAATTAAAGTCTATCGTTCTACGAAAGTTATTGTTGTTATGAATAGAGACACTATTGTCCCCTAAAGTGGATAAATGATTCTTTTAAATTGTTAAAACATAATCAATTATGTATTTTTTTTGGGGAATGAAACGGACTTGATTTTGCAACTTTTCAGTCTAATACAAATGGCTGCTATGTTTCAAGACAAATACATATTCTCCCAACTAATCGCTTTTCTGAACAGGACTCAGTTTAACAACTATGTTCGCAAGTATGATGGAAACCTATATGTGAAATATTTTACCTACAGGAATCAGATGCTTGCAATGATGTTTGGGCAACTCGGTAACCGTGAGAGCCTACGTGACTTAAAAGTTGCTTTTGAGGCACATAGGGCTAAGC
Organism: Segatella salivae DSM 15606; assembly: GCF_000185845.1. Classification (GTDB taxonomy): domain Bacteria; phylum Bacteroidota; class Bacteroidia; order Bacteroidales; family Bacteroidaceae; genus Prevotella; species Prevotella salivae. The sequence goes on along the minus strand of NZ_GL629647.1, from coordinate 3,097,182 downwards.
AATATTATCTTGGATTAGGTCGTGAACCGATAGCCAAGACAACTCTTGCCACAGCCAACCAAAACCGTGATTACAGAATTTTCGAAGACTTTGCATTCTATATGATGAAAGAAGCTTGCGAGAAGCGGACGACCAACATTCTTGACATTTCCGGAAAGAAATATGCTTTTGATTCAATAACAATTCCGTTATGTCTTGCAACGTTCCCATGGGCAAAGTTCCGAAGCAAGAAAGGTGGAGTGAAGGCTCATGTCTTATATGACATTGAAGCACAAGTTCCTGCTTTCTATAACGTACAATACGTGCATAGGTCAGTTTTACAGCATCTTCCACCAAGGCTTTGTCTTTTGGTCTTTCTTAC
>NZ_GL629647.1:3090507-3096771 GCF_000185845.1 Segatella salivae DSM 15606 | reverse complement strand
AGGCATTACCACTTTAGATGAGTATCTCCATATCTTTGCAACAACTAATTCCAAACCTTTTGGGAAATGACTTTCGCCGAGCGCGGAAACTCCAAACCACTCGGGAAATGACTTTCGCCGAGCGCGGAAATGTCAAACCTTTCGGGAAATGAGTTTCGCCGAGCGCGGAAATGCCAAACCTTTCGGGAAATGAGTTTCGCCGAGCGCGGAAATGCCAAACCTTTCGGAAAATGAGTTTCGCCGAGCGCGGAAATGCCAAACCTTTTGCGGAATGATTTACGGGAGGCCCGCAAACTTCAAAACCTTTAAAAAGCGATTTGCGGGAGGCTATAAAGGCGCGCAAGAAACGATTGAAACTACAATAGAAATACCCTTGTGGATAACGTTTAATATACTCCGAGTAGAGTGTTTTTCTTGTTACACCACGCTTTCTTAAGGCGTTTGGCATAGTCGGGAAGTAGAGCGCATCTAATCGGGGACTATGATAAGTTGTTGGAGCAAGTCCAAAGAAATCAAAAAGTGTAGCGCCATCCTTATAAAGAAGTTCTTTGGCGGTGTATCAACGATAATTGTCTTCGATAATCTCAAAGCATGGGGCAATTAAAATTCAAATGAAAGGAGAATCTATGAGGAAAAGAAAAAATATATGAAAGAATAGGAAAATAAAAGAAAGTGAGAAATCACTTGCAATGTAAAGATATTATATCTATTTTGCAAAATAAATAATAGTAATAACCGGCAAAAGAAGCTACGATTGAGAAGCCAAAAAAGATGAACGCTAATAACAAAAGTTATAAAATAACTACATAGGGTCAGTTTTGAAGATTACATGGGGACAGTTTCAATGAATTTCTCATATTTCGGGAAGCGGATTTGGCGCTCCCTAGTATTTACTTGGCCATTAGTACATGATGCTAAAACCAAGTATGTAAAAATCAGGAAAACTAACTTTCTCTTCATTTGTTATTTACTATTTCTGGTTTCTTGGATTTCCATCTGTGATGACGTCATCATTTGATATGCTCTTCGATGTGCGTTTCACTCTGTCATGCAGCTTTCCTATACGCAGGCTGACGTTTATACCGAAGCTGCGATAGTCACGTCTTACATTCGTAAAGCGATTTGTAAAGTCGGCAGTTTCGGTAAGCTGTTCTATACGCAAATCATTTTGGAACAGATTATTTCCATAGACGGTCACCGTCAGCCTGTCGTCTTTCAAGAAAGAACGAATCAACATAAGACGGTACATCATGGAGCCTTCGGTATACCCTTGCAAATCTAAGCTTCGGCTGTTCAGCGAACAACCGGCTACCATTCTCAACCTCCATGGTAGGTTCTTCTGTAAATTGACCGAAAGACTGCTTGAATATCCATTATTATGCTGTCCCAGCTGTGAACTTTTAAGATTGGTATATGCTCCGTTTGCATTGACATTCAAGATGGTGCTCCCAGAGAGGGCCCACCGGATGTAAAGGTTCAGATAAGCATTACTTCTCTTGAGCAGATTGCCATACGTGGAGATAAGGGTGGCATTTTCCCCTGTTACCATATTGTCGGTCAGGGAGACAGGATTACCCCAATAGGAGTAGCCGATGATGCCACGATCCTGTAAGTCGAGTCCTGCCGTCATGTTTATTCCAAAGCGTCGGGCAAATGAGTTGAACGAGAGGCTCAGGTTATGCGAGGATGATGTAGTCAGATTAGGGTTTCCCATCTTGATGACAGTAGGATTCGTCCGGTCTACATAGGGATTCAGATTCCAGATGTTGGGGCGTGATATGCGCATGGCATAAGAGAACGTGAGCATCCGTGTCTCCCCTATACGGTAGCCGATTGACAAGGAAGGGACCACGTTATCGAATTGCGCACCGAAACTTTCATGACGCGTCAGGAGCTTATCTTCAGGATAGCTTACTTTCTGCGAAGAATGCTCATAACGCAATCCCATCTTTCCTGATATTTGCTTGTGCCGTATGGCATATTCCGCATATGCGGATGAAATATCAGTCCTCTGTCTGTAAGAAAGAAACTGACTCTGATCTTCCTCAAAAGGGTCTTCCGTACCTGCCGTTCTTGTAGCTTCGACATTGTCACTCTTATGGCTGCGATGGATGTATTTAGCCCCCACACTCCATGTATGCTTTCCACCTCTGGTTACGGTATAGTCTATCTGACCGGTATGTTCGTCCGTACGCAGGTCGGACGTGGTACACAGGTTCCTGAAACTTAAATCCGGTGTCTGGCCTTTTTGCCAGTAATAAAGGCTGGAGGACATAACGGTGGAAGGTACTGCTGAAAAGCGATACGACAGCGTTATGACACCGCCATGTCTGCCAAACGTGTGCTGGTAATCGATTCCTGCGTACAGGCTATTAATTCGATTGCGTGACGCATGCTCATTATCGAAGCTGTATCTATGCCCACCATTGCCGTCGTACATATCAGTGTGCATGTCCGTCCGGCTTTTCCCTGTGTAGTTCTCTACTCCTGCCGTCATACTGATCAAGTGGCGGCTGTCAAACTCATAGCTGCCGCCCAATTCCATGAAATGGGCGGGTGCCTTGACCTGATAATCAGAGTAGGAGTGCATCTGTCCTGCTGCCGACAGCGTTTTACCTGTGCGTTCCGTCTCCTGCCATGCCTTGGGTGGTCTTGAATAGCTTACTCCGTCCGTGACTGACAGGGTTAATTTCCCGACCTTGGCCAGGCCTGACACGTTTGCGCTTTGTGCTATATTCATTACTCCCACGCCCAGACTGACGTTGTAGCCTTCCAGCTTCGAACTGCCTAACGTAATGATGTTGAGTATCCCTGCCACGCCCTCCGCATCATATTTGGCACCGGGATTCGTAATGACTTCTATCTTCCTGACGGTCGAAGCGGGGATGGTCCTCATCATCTCCGTGGGCTTGTTGCTCATCATGGTGTTTGGCTTGCCGTTCACATATACCTTAAAATCAGTACTGCCCTTTACTTTCACGACATCATTCCCCTCTACCGTAACCATAGGCACCTTCCGCAGCATTTCCAACAGCGTCATGCTCCTGCTGTCGGGATCATCGGCTGCATGATAGGTTATCCTGTCGAGCTCTGCCTTTATCAGCGGGCGTGAGGCACTGACCTGCACCTCCTTCAGATGTACGATAGAGTCTCTCTTCTGACTGAGGGTGTCATTGCGAGTCTGTGCAGAGACTCCCCCCGTACTGGCTATGTACAGCAGCATGAATATCAGCCCTACTGTCCGGCTTTCAGCTATTCTCGTCTTCATTCTTCCACGGTTTTTGATACATGAAACTCAAAAGTGTTACTGCCTAACAGTCCCAGACCATCGGTACCTTCCACGACTCCTATAAATTGTGTATTGATGTCGGAAGTCCAGAATGGCACGGTGGCATCTCCGTTCTTGTCAGTCTGGACAGAGGGACTCCATAGCAGTGTATTCCGTGCATCGGGGAGTGGGGACAGCATCTCCACGGAATCGGGCGTATAGAACTCGCGTTGGCCATAGTAGCCCTTGACACGCGTGATGTTATTCATACGGAGCAATTCCTCATCGGTGTAGATAGGACCCTCATACTTTATGTCCTCGACATCTTTGACGATCGATATTCCCTGTGTATTAGGTTCGTATTTTATAATCCGATACACCTTTCCGATAACGGGTTTCCTCCGAACATTTAAAGTATCTCTACTATGTTGAGCACATTGGACAGGTGCTCTTTCATCTCCCATTAAGTGGGAATATCCCTCTTTGTAGTTTTCTAAAAAGCCGTGTTTGCAGACCCATGGGCCTAAATTTATATTTACCAGGCTATCCAGCCTCCCCATGAACTTATCCCTGAAGGGAATCCTGCGCTTCCTGGTGACAAGTACCTCGTTCAGCAGCACTGTCCCTGTCTGGGTTGTGACAAGCTCCGCGTCTTTCTTTTCTTTCTCGACATTGTTCAAATAAGATTGGTATGATTTTTTCGACTTCCTTATGGAGTCTATCAGTACCGTACCATCCGAGAGCGTCAGATGTGGCTTGAACTCTTTTCCCAGAAGTGGCTTGATATAGACATATCCACCCCGAAGTGTATTCATGACAGACACGGGAACAGAGAAGTTGCCCACGGAATCGGTCCATAGGAACTGACTATCCCCGGAAGGTCCGAACACCTGAATCACCTGCTCACCTCCGTTGGTGGTATTTCTTTTCATCTTACGACTTCCCACGGTTTCTCTTCCGATGATGCTGTCACATAGGAATGGTTTCCCATGATAGTCTTTCCGACTTGCCTGCCAAGTATACCGCCGCCACCCTTGCGTAAGAAGTAGCAGGTCCAAGGCTTGCAGCCTGTCCGGATTCTTACGGTCGAAGTAGTAGGCAGGGTGATGAATGTTACCACGTATTTGGGTCGAGAGAAAATTATAAGACAGCATCGTTTCCCGATAAGATGGTTTCATGTAAGCTTTGTCAAAGATACTCACGCATATTTCTGCCTGTACCGGTTTTCCCTCGGAATCGGTCACATGTATCCTTACTTTACCTTTATCACGGCGTGAATAGACTTCTTTCGACGGACGAGCTGTTATCGCCAGCTGTTTATCAGGCAAGACATAGAACAACCTTTCAGCTACCGGACGCTGCTGCTCATCGTAAAGGGTTGCCTCGGCAATTCCCTGTCCGATAAACTCGCTCGTAGGCAAAGTGATGATGAGGCTGTCCCGAAGTACCCCGCCGGCCTGATAGCAGGGAACACCACGCATCTGCACAAACAGAGATATGCGGCGAGGCATGCTTTCCTTAGACTGTCTCACCGAGAACACGACATTTTTTCTGTCTGTGTGTTCCAAATGCATTACCATGCCCGAACGGAGAGATGTGGGAAGAGGAAACTCTTGCCCATTGGTTAGTCGTACCGTGTAGCGGATTCCTTCTTGAGGGACGAACGAAAAGAGCCCCATTCCGTCATGATAGCTTTCTATGTCCAATATCCTCGCTCCATTTTCACATAGCCAGCCATTCAAGGGGGCAGGCATACCTTGGTTGTCTGTTGTCTTAAATGCAACATAGTTTTTTATACCCTGAACCAGATAGCCCCCCTCCGGATACAAGCCAAGTCTAATGTTATCTCTCTGCTGTCTAGCTTTCGTGTCTTGTGGTTTCTGTTTGTCGATTCGGTCAACGACCCTTATTTTTTGAGGAAAGATGGCCTCCGTACTGTCGGCATAGAACGAAGACAGAGTATATCCTTCCACCCGGTATTCCCCGGTATTCCATTTCTCCCCGATGAAGACGTGTCCCTCAGCCCGCCCACCGGAAATCGGATATTTCTCATTCCACACAAGACTGTCGGCGGGATCATAGATTCTCAGAAAGAGAGTCCGGCTCCTGTTCGACACTGTTAATAAGGAGCGGTCGAACAGCCATGCTTTGAACCACATGTCTTCCCCCGTCTCATAGGTCTCCTTGCTGAAGAGCATGTACGGCTGGTCCTGAGGCAGTGCCGCACGGATTACCTCCAAGTCTTGTGCAGTATGCGGTTGACTCTGACCGGATGCAGTCAGGAAAAACAGACTCAGCAGGAGAGACACTCCGAGATTCTTACAGGTTCTCATAGAATGCTTCTTACAGTTACGTAGCAGGGGCTGCAGCAGCACCCCCATGCATGCTAAGATTAGATTACTTGTACTGGAAAAAATCATTGAAACTTTCCCATGTAATCTTCGAAACTGACCATATGTAGTTATTTTATAACTTTTGTTGTTAGCGTTCATCTTTTTTGCTTTTCAATCGTATCATCTTTTACCGGTTATTACTATTATTTATTTTGCAAAAATAGATATAATATTTTTACATTGCAAATGATTTCTCACTTTCTTTTGTTTTTCTTTTCCTCATAGATTCTTTCTTTCCCATATAAGTGTGGGGTACGTTATAATAATGTCCCAGCAGACGTACATGCCCATTACGCTGAACCGTTAATTTCCATATCTTTGCAACAACTAATTCCAAACCATTCGGGAAATAACTTTCGCCAAGCGCGGAAACTCCAAACCATTCGGGAAACGACTTTCGCCATGCGCGGAAATGTCAAACCTTTCGGGAAATGAGTTTCGCCGAGCGCGGAAATGCCAAACCTTTCGGGAAATGACTTTCGCCATGCGCGGAAATAACAAACCTTTCGGGAAATGACTTTCGCCGAGCGCGGAAATGTCAAACCTTTCGGGAAATGAGTTTCGCCGAGCGCGGAAATGCCAAACCATTCGGAAAATGAGTTT
>NZ_GL629647.1:3088673-3089764 GCF_000185845.1 Segatella salivae DSM 15606 | reverse complement strand
TTTTGGAGCTTCTCAATCGTATCATCTTTTGCCGGTTATTACTATTATTTATTTTGCAAAAATAGATATAATGTCCTTACATTGCAAGGGATTTTACACTTTCTTTTGCCCTTCTTTCTTATATTTTTCTTTTCCTCATAGATTCTCCTTGCAACTGAATTAAGAATGGAGAAGGGAGTCTAACACGACAAAGGATTTTTCATGTAGCTAAAAAGACTATCGCATAAAGGGCTTATATTTTAGCTAATAACAACTCTACGATAGCCCAAAGCCCCCAAAACTATCGTGTAAAGAGATGGAAATTATAAAGAGAGACGATATGTATTGCTGTTATTTTAGCACAAGGTTAAATAATAAAAAGACCACTCAAAAGGGCCAATTTGGCTTTCTTGAGTGGTCTTTTCCTATTATCAAGCAATTATTCTACTACAACCGGCCGAATCGACTGACCATATCGGCAGTTATCTCCATTATCGGGATTAACGCCATCACAATCTATACCCAACAAGCGTGCAAAGTCTTTATCGTCTTCAAAGAGAATAGATGACGAGTAATATCCACCATAACCGGCATATTTTACAGCCTTGGTATTATCATATCGAGAGCCCGCGAAGGGTAAAAACAAGCCTTTTGAGAGCTCTTCTTGCGTCAGTTCTTTACCAAAAGTCATAACTCTTGCAATGTCACCTTCGCCAGGTTCAGTCACTAAATAGCCATATATTCTCTTATTATCTTCCACAACTATATAGCCAAGTTGCCACTTTCCGTTCTGTGCTAAGTTATAAATCTCGTCATATTTTGGCAAGCGATACTTCCCTTTTGTGGCCCAATAAGCGATATCACCAAAGGCTGCCTGGTTGAAATCGGTAGTCTCATTTAAGAACTTATCGTCTGTATACATCTTTCCTGAAATATCTGTTTTCGTTGTGTTTCCATACACATCTTTCGAATAAGTGAGTGCATTCTTACCACAAACACCAAAGTTGAAGTGGTCTATCTGGTCATCAGCCTGCATCAACTCAAAGTTATAAGCCTCTGATGAGCTTCTATGAAATCCATAACGGGGATTAAAATAATCCCACTGATGCTCG
>NZ_GL629647.1:2992802-3088319 GCF_000185845.1 Segatella salivae DSM 15606 | reverse complement strand
GTCATATTGTAGGTTTCCCGTTGCCCATTTCACTCCAAATAGCGTTACATACTTTGGAGTTTGCTGCGCACTTTCATCTGCTTCAAAAGAAATCTCTTGGATATCATCAGCAGATAGTTTCACGATTTCACCTCCTTTTTTGACTATTTTCATTTGATAAGTTTGTGCAGACAAGGTAACAAAGGTGAAAGCGAAAACAATTGAGAGTAAATACTTCTTCATTTTTATTGTTGTTTTAAGTTGTTATTCTGGGTAATATATTAATTATTTCATTATTTAGTAACGGCTATTTTAAGGTTACCACTTGGTGTGCATACCACGTATACACCTGCTGGATAAGACGAAAGATTGAGTTCGAGCAAACCATCTGACGGCGCTTTTGCCTTAAACACCAAGCGCCCACCAATGGTTACCACACTAACCGGCGCACCGGCAAGGAGTCCTCGCAAGCGAAGATGCCCCTCTGTATAGTCTGCTTGCGGTTTACCCACACGATGTTGCAAGGGGGTTGAGATGCCTGCGGTTTGGGGTTTTTCACTGAAATTATAATGAACGATGTCCGATAATGCCACAGTTATGCTTTCTTTTGCTGTCGAAGCACTCATGCTTCCGTTAGCAAAAGTGATTTTAGGTGTGTCAGAAAGCGCAAACTCTGTCTTCGTTCCATTACGAAGTTCTATGCAGAAGTACTTCACAGGCCCTGCTGCTTTCGCTCCCAAAGGCATGAGTAAGCATCCGAATAGAAATAATTTGATAAGATTACTTTTCATTGTTGATTGAATTTTATGATTGTTTTTATTGTTTATTTACTTGTGCATCGTATAGGTAACCCGCACTTGTTCATAGCCGTTTGCAGCCTCAAAGTCCCATGGAAACACAAAAGTCATCGTTCCTTTCGTAAAATCTATATGACCTTTTGGCGTCACCCAATCAGAAGGAGCGTTATCATACGTGTCACGACTGATGTCACTTATGCCAAGCCAACGCTGGGGATCTATCGACCCTCCGGCTAAAAGAAACTCGTCAGTAATCTGATAACCCACGGTCTTTCCATTCTCTTTCACATATATCAGAGTGCCTTTGTCGCGCAGTTCTTTCACTCTTTCCCATGCAGAAAAACGATAAACAAAGGGCAAAGTGGATATTGTCTCTTCATAGGCATTAGGCCGTTGAACCACAAACTCTACCCCACCCGACGCCGGAATGAGTTTAATGCCGTCGAGACTCATACTGAATTGTTCCTTTGTTGCATCGTAATGAATGGCCTGCACCACCGCACTGCCATAAGGTTGCTGCAAAAAGAACTCGTGATCTTCCACGGTTTTGGCTTTCAACACATCGTAAAAGAATGACGTTAGGCCCATAGGATTGTCCACAATCTTTAGTATTGGCGCATCGGCTGTAGCCTTTTCACTGAGCGTGATGATGCTGAATCCCTTAAAAGAAGCCTGAGCCTGACCCTTGAAAAATTCTTCTTTGTCTTTGGTATTAAATAAAACGGTGGCTTCAACAGGCACCTTTCCTAAGACAGAAGTGAGGTCAAAACCAAACTTTTCTTTATATCCCGCAATGAGTTTCAGCTGTTCTGGCGTCAGAACAGGAATGTCGGCATCGGGCGTAACCATGATTTTCACGCCTTCATCTGCGGCTTTCATTCGCGGATTAGACGTCTTTCCGATGGCTATACTCATCGTTTTTGGTACAGAAAGTGCATGCTTAGCATTGGATATCACCTTCACAGTAGCCTCTTTTTGCTTTGCCTTAAAATGCAAAACACTATGGTCTAAGTGCACAATGTCGCCTTCGTTGCCCTCCAAAGTCAGCGTTATGGTTTCATCTTTTGTGGGAGCAAAGGCCATCAACACATTGAGTGTAACACCCTCGGCATCGTCTTCAGCCATAAAGGCATTGCCAACCACAGAAAGCGCAATGCCATTTGACATCTGCACATCATCCTCGTTATCGTTTCTACAGGCTGCAACCAAGACAGAAACAACAAGCAACGAGAAGATTGTTCTCATAAGTTTCATTTCTATTGTTTGTTAAATTATACTTTATTTTTCATGCTTTCTCCTTGTGTTTTCATGACTTCTGTTATGACTTTTCATAACACTCACAACATACACTACAAGAGAGTGATGACAATAAGACCTAAGATCTTCATGCAAAACGAAAGAAATGTTTCTCTTTGTGACTACTACTCCACTCTCTTTTCAGCAATGAATACACATTATTCCAATGCTTTTTTCCATCTAAAAGATGATATTGGCTACACTCACGGTCCAAAATATAGTGGTAGTTTAATCAGAAAAAACAATAAGATTCGTTTGGGAATGCAAAATTATAAAGAATCAACTGGTTCTGCAATACTCAATAATAGTGATATTTAATGATGCTTAAAACTATATAAAAAAGGTGATATGCACCGAAACATTCCTATCAATCACCAAAGCAAAGTATTGGTTACGCTCATAAAGACTTTGCAAAGGGCTCACTAAAGGCTATCAAATCATGCTGCAATCTCTATGAAATGACCGCACGATTTGCACTAAATGACCGCGTGATTTGCCATGAATTGAAAACCAAGACTATTGACGATAAAAACGAGGCAGCACAAAACACGGAATGTTTGACGATAAATCATAATGTTAAATAACTTTAACCATCTTACAAATATCCTTGCAATGAATTGCTCATTCCTATGAAAACCCGTACCTTTGCACCCGTTTCGAGCGTACATTCTATATTAGAGGTGCGCCACATTCACATAAAGTCTAACTTTATTAAATTTAATTTTTTTATTATTTTATGTCAGATTTAAAGAACGTTCAGCCATTATCAGACTTCAATTGGGACGAGTTTGAGAATGGTTCAAGCGCAAGCGTCAGCAAGCAAGACCTTGAAAAAGCTTATGACGAGACCCTGAACAAGATTCAGGAACACCAGGTTGTAGAGGGAACAGTTATTGCTCTCGACAAAAAAGAAGTAGTAGTGAACATCGGTTATAAGAGCGATGGTATCATCCCTGCTTCTGAATTCCGTTACAATCCCGACCTAAAGGTTGGCGACAAAGTTGAGGTTTATGTAGAAAACCAAGAAGACAAGAAAGGTCAGTTGGTTCTTTCTCACCGCAAAGCTCGCTTGAACAAGAGCTGGGATAAGGTTAACGAAGCGCTTGACAATGGAGAAATCATTCAGGGTTACATCAAGTGTCGCACGAAAGGCGGTATGATTGTTGATGTATTTGGCATTGAAGCATTCCTTCCAGGCAGTCAGATTGACGTTCATCCTATACGTGACTACGATGTATTCGTAGGCAAAACAATGGAGTTCAAGGTTGTAAAGATCAACCAAGAGTTCCGTAATGTCGTTGTTTCTCACAAGGCTTTGATCGAAGCTGAGTTAGAAGCACAGAAGAAAGAAATTATTTCTCACCTTGAGAAAGGACAGGTTCTTGAAGGTACAGTCAAGAACATTACCTCTTATGGTGTATTCGTTGACCTCGGCGGTGTAGACGGATTGATCCACATAACAGACCTTTCTTGGGGCCGTGTAAGCGATCCTCATGAGGTTGTTTCACTCGATCAGAAGATTAATGTGGTTATCCTTGACTTCGATGAAGACAAGAAACGCATCGCTCTTGGTTTGAAACAACTCACTCCTCATCCATGGGATGCCCTCAGCCCAGACCTCAAAGTAGGCGATCATGTGAAGGGTAAGGTTGTCGTTATTGCCGACTATGGTGCATTCGTTGAAATCCAACCAGGTGTTGAAGGCTTAATCCACGTTAGTGAGATGTCATGGAGTCAGCACCTCCGTTCAGCTCAAGAGTTCTTGCATGTAGGCGATGAAGTCGAGGCAGTTATATTGACTCTTGACCGTGATGAGCGTAAGATGAGCTTGGGTATCAAGCAACTTAAGGAAGATCCTTGGGAGTCAATAGAAACCAAATATCCTATTGGTAGCAAACATACTGCTAAGGTTCGCAACTTCACTAACTTCGGAATCTTCGTTGAACTCGAAGAAGGCGTTGACGGATTAATCCACATCAGTGACCTTTCTTGGACCAAGAAGGTTAAGCATCCATCAGAGTTCACTTCAGTAGGTGCTGAGATTGAGGTTGTTGTTCTTGACATAGACAAAGAGAATCGCCGTCTAAGTCTCGGCCACAAGCAGCTTGAAGACAACCCATGGGATACCTATGAGACTATCTATACACCTGGATCTGTTCATGAAGGAAAGATTACTCAGATGATGGATAAGGGCGCTGTAATCACCTTAAACGAGGGTGGTGAAGGCTTCGCTACACCGAAACACCTTGTTAAAGAGGATGGAACACAGGCTCAACTTGGTGAGGAACTCCCATTCAAAGTTATTGAGTTCGTGAAAGATACAAAACGTATCATCCTCTCACACAGCCGTACTTTCGAAGAAGGTAAAGACGAAACTCCAGCTGCTAAGCCTGCACGTAAGCACACAGCACACAAGGCTGACAGCGCAGCTCAAATCAATAATGTCACTGCAGGAACTTCACTTGGAGACCTCAACGTACTTGCTGACTTGAAGGCTAAAATGGAAAAAGGCGAATAAATCAAACATTTCACCTCATATAAAGAGTCTGTTTTGAAAAAAACAGGCTCTTTTTTTGTATATAAAGAAAATTTGTTTATCTTTGCAAAGAAATTCAATACGACTGTGTTTCCATTTGAGAAACGCACTTCTATTCAATCATTATTTTTTATACTAATATGTATAGTAAGGACGAATTATTATCTAAGGACGTCACCGAATTGGCCAAAATAGCCTCGGATTTGGGTGTCACCTACAACCAAAAAGATAGTCAAGAAGATATCATTTATGCCATTTTGGACAAACAAGCCATAGAAGAAGGCAATCGAAACCCATTAGGTGCCAAGAGAAAACGCACACGAATAGTGAAAAAAGACACTGATCGCGTCTACACAGTAAAAGGAAAAGACGGCGAGAATCTCGATACAAAGAAGAATAAAACAACTGCTCCTGAACAGAAATCTCTGTTCAAAGACGAGGAGAATGCACCTGAAGAGGAGAAAACTCCAGAGGAATTGCTGGCTGAAATGCCTAAACACCGCGGAAGAAAGTCAAAGAAAGAGCTCGAATTAATAGCTGCTGCAGAGGCCGCACGCACCAATGAAGCTCAAGAAAACAAAGCCGAAACCGTTGAAGAGCAAACAGAACAGCCAGAAAAAGACGCTCAAGCAGAGGATAAACAGGAAGAGTTGATTCCCGAAGCTGCCTTTGCTGAAAACACGCCTAACACGGAAGATGAAGAGAAAAGCAATCTACTTGAAAAGCTACAAGCCAAAATCAATGACCATAATAAAGAGGTTGAAGAAGCCAAAGCGCCTATAGACGGCGTATGGTCTGGTGACCCTGGCGACGGCACCGACTTCATTACAGTGGTCGATTTGCCTATAGAAGATCAAGGAGCTGTGCCAAACTATGATATGTTTGATAATCCAACAATGGGTGTTATGCCTTCACAAATGGACTATCAGCGTCAGACGCCGATACAACAAAATACAGAACGTTTCGATTTTACAGACCTTATTACGGGTAACGGCGTACTCGAAGTGATGCCAGATGGCTATGGTTTCTTGCGTTCCAGCGACTATAATTATCTCTCTTCGCCTGATGATATCTATGTAGCAACCAATACTATCAAGAAATATGGGCTGAAAACAGGAGACGTTATCCAGTGTCATGTGCGCCCACCTCATGATGGTGAGAAATATTTTCCGCTGACAACGATAGACAAAATCAATGGAAGACAACCAACAGAAGTTCGTGATCGCATCCCATTTGAGCACTTAACACCGCTCTTTCCAGAGGAAAAGTTCACACTATGTGGCAATCCTTCCACGACAAATCTATCCACTCGAATCGTTGATCTCTTCTCTCCCATCGGCAAAGGACAGCGTGCTCTCATCGTAGCTCAACCCAAAACAGGTAAGACTATCTTGATGAAAGACATCGCAAATGCTATTGCAGCAAATCATCCTGAGGCTTACTTGATGATGTTGTTAATTGACGAACGTCCTGAAGAAGTTACCGATATGGCCCGCACAGTCAATGCAGAAGTGATTGCATCTACCTTTGATGAGCCTGCCGAACGACACGTAAAGATTGCCGGAATCGTACTTGAGAAGGCTAAACGCATGGTAGAATGTGGACACGATGTAGTCATTTTCCTCGACTCAATCACACGTCTTGCACGTGCATACAACACTGTTAGTCCTGCAAGTGGTAAGGTTTTGACGGGTGGTGTCGATGCAAACGCATTGCAAAAGCCTAAGCGTTTCTTTGGTGCAGCACGTAACATTGAGGGCGGAGGTTCATTGACTATCATTGCAACGGCACTCATTGATACGGGTAGTAAGATGGACGAAGTAATCTTTGAAGAGTTCAAAGGCACGGGTAACATGGAGCTTCAGCTCGATCGTTCGCTTAGCAACAAGAGAATCTTCCCGGCAGTTAATCTCGTATCTTCAAGCACACGTCGTGATGACTTGCTGCAAGACAAGACCACACTCGACCGTATGTGGATTCTACGTAAATACATTAGCGACATGAATCCGATTGAAGCCATGAACTCAATTCATGATAGAATGGTTCACACGCGCGACAATGAAGAGTTCCTGTTGTCTATGAACTCATGATGCTTTCATGCCTTTTCTAACGCAAAAGGCTACTGAAACGGTAAGAATCTGCCTTCAAAACAGAAGGCAATCGCAACAAATAAAACAGAAACGCACAAGTTAATGGTCTGCGTTTCAAATGAAAAATAAGAAAGAGAAGACGTATGAAACAACGAGATTTGTGGAACACGCTTCTCTTTTTTCAGTCAAATTACTGCGTAAAAGCTATGGAATTACCGCATCATCTCACTGCAATTACACGATGGTTTGATGCACATCATTTTATGATATGATTCAACGTTAATCTTATGTCAACTTCAATCAACCCCTCAGCCCTTTGCTCTCATCTGCGCAACAAGCTTTTTGATGCCGATGGTTGCTATCATGCGATTTGGGAAACTATCCAAAACGACACCACGATAACAGCCGTAGCACGTGCTCGTCAACTGCATATCTATCGCAATGGAAAGAAGATTCTGGTATTGGCGGGCAAGACTTCACCGAAAATTATCAGAGAAGATGTGCTCTGTAAACTCATTTCTCAGCCCGCAAATCAATGACATTCACCTATATTTTTCATAGCGGATTCATCGTCGAAACAAGCGAATGTATTCTTATTTTCGATGCCTGGATAGACCCTGCGCACGTGGTTTCAAAGGCCCTTTTGAAGCAAAAGCCGACATATGTCTTTGCATCTCATCACCACGAAGACCATTTTTCACGAGAGATTTTAAGTTGGAAAAGCCTATTTCCCCATACTCCTTTCACCATAATTCTATCTAAAGATATCTTAGAACACCATTGTGCTGATGCCACAGATGCAGACATTTGGTTGGAGAAAGGCATGCATTGGAGTGACCGGCGGCTTAGCATTTATGCCACAGGAAGCAACGATAGTGGTGTTTCTTGGATTGTAGAAACAGCCGGAAAACGAATCTTTCATGCGGGAGACCTCAACAACTGGTATGCCCGTTTCCTGAATGAAACTTACCAAAATAAAGACATTCTCACGGAGGAATTTGAGTATGTGAATCCTCAACAAGAAGAAAACAGGTTTCTTGAAGAGTTAAACGACATTGAGAAAATCACCAAACAATTCGATGTTGTCATGTTTCCTGTTGATGGACGCATAGGGAATGGTTATACCAAAGGGGCAAGACAATTTCTCGACCACTTTGATGTTGGCACACTTATCCCCATGCATTTCGCTGGCAGTAGCTTTGAAAGTGCCTGGCGTATGAATGAATTTGCACAAGAAAAAAGCGTAGATTTTTGGTGCATTAAGCACGAAGGAGAAACCAAAGAGATTTTTTAGGCTCAACGATTACAGCCTGATGTTCGCCTGAACAATAAGGAAGCCTTCATGGTTCTCATATGAATTAGCAACCCATCAATCTCGATTTACTCCTCCTTTCATAAGGAGTTAACCCACCATTCATTGGCCAAAATGCCACAAGCTATTAATTTTTTTTTAAACAAAAGTTTGATTATAGCTAATAATTGCCTACTTTTGTAGTGTCGTTTTCATCAACAAAAACAACAAATATATGATGATAAAGAAAGGCACTACCATGCAACAACAATCTATTTTCAGTAACCTCATAGCCCAAGATGAACCTAAACTTCATAGAAAAGATTTGCTTTCTAAGCGAAACAACATACAGATGGTGAGCTAAAAGAAAACAATCTCACACCTTAAAACGAACAAAATAACTAAAAATTATATATGCAAACCAAGCTATTTTATTATCTTATAGGCACTCTTTCCATAGGCGCTTTCATCCCGGCTCAGGCACAAAAGAAGCCGATGAACATCGTTTATATCATGAGTGACGACCATTCTTATCAAACGATAAGTGCATATGACAACAGGTTTATTAGCACTCCGAACATTGATTGGATTGCAAACCACGGCACAAAGTTCCAAGAAAGCTTCGTAGCTAACTCCTTAAGTGGTCCTTCTCGCGCTTGTATGCTCACGGGAAAGCATAGTCATGCCAACGGGTTTACAGACAATTCAAAGACCTTTGACGGTGGACAGCAGACGTTTCCAAAGCTACTTCAGAAGGCAGGATACCAGACTGCAATGATTGGAAAGTGGCATCTCACGTCACTTCCTACGGGCTTTAACTACTGGGATATCCTCATTGGACAAGGCGATTACTATAATCCCGACTTCCTATGCAATGGGAAGAAGCTCCAAAGACCAGGCTATGTGACTAACATTATTGCCGACTTGGCCATCGACTGGATGGAGAATAAGCGCGACAAAAGCAAGCCTTTCTGTCTCTTAATGCATAATAAGGCGCCACATCGCGTATGGAATCCCGACACATGCGACCTTGATTTATACAATGATGTGGTTTATCCGCTGCCCAAAACTTTCTATGATGACTATAAAGGTAGGCTCGCTGCACAAAAGCAAAAGATGAGTATCATCAAAGATATGGACCTCGTTTACGACAACAAAATGGTCGATCACGAGAACGAAATCCATACAAACACGGGATTGGAACCATGGGGACGCGCCAACTATCAACGCATGACACCTTCTCAACGCGCACAATGGGATCGCCATTATGACCCAATCATCCGCAAGTTTAAGGAGGATAAACTCTCTGGAAAGGCGCTCGCCGAATGGAAATATCAGCGATATATGCACGACTATATGCGCGTTATACACTCTGTTGACCGCAATGTTGGGCGAGTGATTGACTATCTTCGTGAGAAAGGTTTATTGGAAAATACGCTCATTGTCTATACTTCTGACCAGGGTTTCTATATGGGTGAGCACGGCTGGTTTGACAAACGATTCATGTATGAGGAGTCTTTCCGCACCCCATTACTTATCTATTTCCCCGGAGGTAAACGGCAAACATGCAATGAAATGGTGCAAAACATAGACTATGCCCCCACTTTCCTCGACCTGGCTGGTGCCAATATTCCGAAAGATATCCAAGGCGTTTCGCTGCTTCCACTATTGAAAGGCAAGCATCCTAAAGACTGGCGGTCTTCTCTTTACTATCATTATTATGAGTATCCAGCTGAACATTCTGTGTGTCGCCATTATGGTATCCGCACGAAACGTTACTCGTTGATGCATTTCTACAATGATATTGACAGCTGGGAACTATATGATTTGCAGAAAGATCCCGCTCAAATGCACAACATCTACGGCCAACCGGGGACTGAAAAGCTTACAGGTAACTTGAAAAAACAACTGCAAAACCTGCAAGTAAAATATGATGATCCCATCCGAAATACCGCAAACGGCGTAAAATAATCTTAGTAAGGGGCCCTAAACTTCAATGTTTAAGGCCTCTTTTTTCATTCTTAACTCTCCCCCGTTCTACCCTATTCGCCAGATGAGCCCCCTTGATTTTCATCATGGTTATGCGCCTATCACACACCCAGTAAAAAGGCTTTTGCACAAAGGGAAATTCATCTCACCAAATGAAATATGCCGATTGACACGACAATAGATATCATTTCACTCGACAATCTGCACCATTTCACCTCGTAAAAAGCACCAGATTGCACGACGATTCATACACGAATAAACACAAAAGAATCAATAAACAAAAAATAAAAAGCAGCCACAACACGATTAAAATGTTATGGCTGCCGTTATGTTTCCCGCCCAAAGGCGATTTAGTTCATATGAATAATTAATGCTTTTTCTTTAGTGTGAACCGCAGATAATTGCCATTATCGGTCATCTTTGGCTTCGTTGTACCCACCATTCCATAATCATTAAGCGACTGCAGGAAGTCGGTTGGTTCATAATCGAAGACGTAAACATCGAGCAACAACTCGTGCGTATCAGGGTCAACATAGTTGCGCAGTCCCACATATCCCTCGCGATCGGTGCTCTGTTTGGTTGCACTGAAGAAACGATTCACATCCTTCACCTTCATAATCTGAAGCTTTGTGCGGCTTCTCATGGCTCTAATGGTGAACTCACCATCAAAGACTCCCACTGCAGAAGGTTGGAAATAATACTTAAGATTAGACTCAAGTGAGGTCGTGAGTTGATACTTTCCAGCAGCCAAACGCGTAAAGGTGAAGGTGTCATTCTTATTGAACTCGGGGATATTCTCAAACTCGGCATCTGGTATCATGCCATCATACATGTCTTTGATATACTTCTTATCGCAGATAAATTTGTTCATAACCCACTCGCCTTCTACGTCATAAGCATAGCTCGTTATAATGTTTAGTTGAGTCTTTGAATATCTACCTGCATAATAACGATCGGCTTCTGAGAGTTTAGGACGAAGTATAATGACATTGCGATGTGCGTCACGTTGCAAGACCTTTATTTTGAAATTAGCAGTGTATTTGCCAATCTTTACAGTGTCTTTCTTGTTGACAAACTCAAAGTCTGTACCCTCTTGAGCCGTCGAACTCGGGTCAACCTCAAGCTCAATCGGTGTGTCTTCTTCTACATAATAACGTGAACCCGTCTCGGCAGAGAATAGTTCTAACGAAACATCGGCAGTGGCTCCAATCTCTTCTTTGCCGTTCTGGAACGAATAAAGTAGGTCAGGACGCGGCGTCATATCAAGCACTGTTGTCACCGAAGGGTCGCTTTTCAGTCGCATCACAATATTCTTTTGCTCATTAGCTGCATGCAAAGGAGTAATCGTTATCGTGAGTTTTTCAGCGTTTCCACCTACAACATATTGTTCAGAAGACACACTATAATCTTGCCCTTTGACAGCCGTTCCGTCGAAAACAACGTCGAGTGTCTTTGCCTGTTCAGGCTTATGAGCCACATAAAGCGTTACTTCCACGGGCTGATTTGTCAGTGCATAGATCCTACGTTCAAAGCGCATATTGGGCACTTCGGTTTCTTTATCCGCACAAGCAGACACGAGTACCGTCAGAAGTCCCAACAGAAAATAAACAATTCGATTCATCATTCTGAGGTCTTATTGGTTTATACTCTTATTATATTCACTTGCAATGCTGTCTAAAGCATCACGTTCCGAACTGGAAAGACGCTTGGGTTCGGGCATCTTATATTTCGTTCCATACTTCTCTGTGACTGGAGGAACATCGTCTGTATGCTGACATGAGGTGAAAACCAATAGCGTCTGTGCAATAAGAAAGGATAAAAGTATCTTTTTCATTGTTCTCATTTTAATTGTAAATAACTTCAGTATATCCTGGGTTTTGAATGAGTCCAGGGTTCACTTGCAGGTCAGCTGGAGGCAGAGGGAACGTGTACATGAACTTCTCTGTGGTGTATTTCAGTCCCTGATATACGCTCCATATCGCTGGACGTCCATTGCGTTTGAGTTCAAAAAAAGCGGTCGCCTTCCAAATAAAGTTCCTTGCGTCGCTCGTTGAGTATAGCCTGCATGAGTGGTGTTAAGGCTGCTCCCGTGCAATCAGTCTTGATATATTCGTTTGCATCTACAGCCGGCAAAGTTGCCATTGTGTAGGCAGTGTAAGAACTGATGCGGTGTGCTCGGAAGTCGTTCAGCATGCGAAGTGCTCCTTCTTTGTCGCCAAGATGATAGGCAGACTCCATAGATATCAATGCAAACTCAGCCGAACGAAGTCCTGTGAAAATACATTTTGTGTTGAGTCTGCGCTTATTAAAGAAGAGCTTATAACGGATATCGCTGTCTTTTTCGGCAAAAAGTTTCACATAACGCGCACTCAAAGGACAACGCTGAATGGATGTATTGAGATACTTAAACATATTGGATGACGAGGGTGTTCGGTCGCTTCTAACCAACATATTGCCTTGAAGACCATCTTCAGCTGTTATCATTTTCTTGTATTCTTCGCCTTGAATCAAAGGATAAGCAGCAACAACTTCGTCGGCATACTGCTTGGCTTCTTTGAAGTGTCCGGTCCAGAAGTAGAGACGAGCCAATAGTCCTTTGACAACGATTGGAGTAAACATATAAGCCTTATCCTTAATGTTTTTGTCCAAAGCTGTCTTAAAGTCGCTTTCAATCTGCTTGAAAGTAGCCTCATACGAACTACGATTAGGCTTGGCTTCCATGTCAAAGTCGGTAACAAGTGGCATGCCAAGTTGGTCTTGAGACGTTCCGGCTGGCTCACAATACATTCTCAACAACTGATAATAAGCCAAGCCTCTCAAAGCATAACAGGTAGCAATGAGCTGCTGACCCTTTTCACTATCGCGGCCATCTTCATAGTTATCGAGAATAATATTGCATCTTCCTATCACCTTATAGAGATGTTCATAGTAGCTATAAGCAGTTGAAGTGCCGAGCATACTGCTTATATAATAGGTGAGATTTGAGGATTGTGCAAGACTACTTTCTACGTTATCACAATAGTCTTCGAAGTTTATTGCACTGGAGTTATTCATGAAGAGTTCGTTCGCTCCATATCCTCCGACGCTATTTCCATCAATACCACTGAGCATTTCCATAACAAGTGCCTGATATTCCTCTGTGGTTTTAGGAATCGCTTTGCCATAAGGCTTGATGTCAAGGAAGTCACTGCACGAAGTCATCATGAGCAACAGTCCCAACAAGAGAGCTTGAAGCCCCTTTTGTTTGCTATAAGAAAACTTATTCATTCGATTTTCGTGTTAAAGTCCAACATTAATAGTAAACGAGAAAGAACGGCTGATGGGGTAAACAGCACCAGGCGCTTCAGGATTCAATCCCGAATACTTTGTTATCATAAAGAGGTTTGATCCTGTTACAGAAGCACCGAGACTGGTCAGTCCGTAGTGTCTGATAAACTTGTCAGGAACATTATAACTCAACGTGATTGAACCCAATTTGAAGTATGATCCATTCTCATAATAGATGGCATCTGTAATAGATGAAGACTCGTTTGGCAAGCCAAGATCAATATTTAACTGTCTTCCGCGCGCATCAACAAGGCGTGGATAGCCATCGGTTACAGGGTTGGCAACCGTCCAACGATGAGCCGCCTCTTTGGGTTTATTTAGATATGCTGTGTACAAATCACTGCGTTCAGTTTGCGGATAGTTGGTCTTTGTAGACGAACCCAAGCTGTTATATGACACCGGAGAACGCATTGCAGTGCTTATTTTCGAGCCAAGTGAGAACGAAGAACTAACACTCAACGAGAAGTTTTGATAAGAAACATGCGTTGAAAGACCTCCCGTCCAAGGCGCATTAGCTGTTCCAAGATAGAAAAGATAATTCTTGTAATATCGCCAATCACGTGATTGTTGGATGCTAACATCAGGTCTTAACTTGAAAGTATAATAGCCAGTGAACGGATCTATGCCTGTATTGTAACCCGAAATCACTGAAGCTTGCGGGTAGTCGAGAATGATAGAACCGAACGTACTGAATCCATTGTTGGGCGCAGAATACTTAGAAATGAAGTTCTGATTATAGGAAATGTTTCCAGAAATGCCCCATGTCAGCTTCTTATTCTTTACTGGTGTGGCATTCAAAGAAAGCTCAAAACCTTGATTTATCTGTTCCGTTGTGTTGTAACTTTGCTCAGTAAAGCCCGTTGTTGATACCGTTCTAACAGCTGTAATCATGTCATATCCGCGTCTTCTATAAGCCGAAGCATAAAGTCCAATGCGGTCATGCAGGAAGCCAAGGTCAAGAGATAAGTTCATGTCATGAGTGTGTTCCCAACGCAATTTCGGATTAGGCGCCTTTCCAATCGAGGCAATCCGATAGTTAACATCATCGACTGTACGATAATAATTGCTGTATTGCATGATGATTTGTGGGTATACACTCTTGTTCACTCCACCTGTAAGACCAGTCGAAACGCGTATGGTTGCACGATTCATGATTGGTTTTATAGCTTGGAAGAAAGGCTCTTCATCAATATTCCAAGCCAAACCCGTAGACCAAGTAAGATTAAATTGTTCCTTACTTCCAAAGTTATTAGAACCATCCGAGCGCAAAGTTGCATTCCAAACATACTTATTATTATAGACATAGTCTAAGGCTCCATAGAATGAAGCGAATGCACTTTCAAGCTTAGAATAGGTATTTAGTCCGTTGATGATATTGCGATAAGACTCTTCTTCGCTTGCCGTCAACGTACCATCACTGGCAGATCCAAGATAAAGAGGAGTCACATGTTGACCTGTTAAGGGGTCATAGCCATACATTTTACTACCGAGTGACGACGCTTTATTATAGCGAACCTCTGTTCCTGCAATGGCATTGAAGCGATGTTTCTCTTTAAGTGTGAAGCCATAATTAGCTTGTAAACGTGCAAGCCAACTCGTATTGCGACTCTCTGCCTGTGTAAACGAGCCGTAAGTACGATAAGAAGCAAGATTAGATCCTTCGAAAGGACGATCCAACCACGCACTGTATGTGTCGGCACCTATCTCATTTTCTGAATGATCATTACTGAAAGTAGCCGATAATAAGCCATAAAGTCTAAAACCTTCAAAGGGTCTCCATGTTGCATCTCCACGTAAAGTTGTAGTGGAACTTGCCGACTTTTGCGTTGTATTATCAATCTCTCTCATGACATTAATGCCATTCTTTGGCAAATAATATAACGGGTCTCCATTCGCATTTCTCATTGAGAAATAGGTCTCATCTGCCCTATATGAGCCATCATCATTATAGAGAGTACCATACGGATTAGCAAAGTATGCATACTTATATATATTGAAAGACTCACTTGGAGACTGGCTCTTTAGGTAGGAGAAGTCCATGGAAAGACCATACGAAAAGGTTGAAGTTGGACTGCCGTTGAACTTTGCATTCATCGTATATGAATCCGCATTGGTTCGCTTTACGATACCATTGTTCGTCGAATATCCACCACTTATATAATAGGTTTGCTTATCCGTTCCACCGCTTAATGATATATTATGCGAGGTCGATACAGTCGTTCTAAACAATGCTTTGAACCAATCTGTCGTAGATTCTCCTAATTGTTTGATATATGAATCCTGTTGTTCTTTCGACCAACCACTAAAGCGTCCGTAGCCCGATCGAATCTGACCAACAAGTCCAATGACGGGATAATAGGTGTCATTTGCAAAGCCATCAGCAGAGAATTCGTCCCAAATACTTTGCTCATATGCTAACTTTTCACGCGAGTTCATCAAGTTATTATCGCGTATTGGAGCGCTCTGTATACCAAGACTACCACTATAATTGATACTCAACTTTCCTTGTTTACCACGCTTTGTCGTGATAACAATAACACCAGCTTGCGCTTGTGAGCCATAGATAGCAGCCGCAGAAGCATCCTTTAAGACTGTAATGCTCTCAATATCTTGGGGATTTATGCCCGCAACTCCATTGGCATAAAGCGTACTAAAGTCACCACTTCGGATGTAACTTGAGCCTGCTGAGGGGATATTTTTCTGAATAGGCACACCATCAACAACCCATAATGGCTCGCTACTTCCCGTGATACTTGATACTCCACGCACACGAATCTTGGCCGATTCTCCTGGTCTTCCTGAGACAGCTTGCACGTTAACACCCGTCAATTTGCCTTGAAGCAGCATATCAACATTCTTTAGTGGTGCATCGTTTAGTTCCTTTCCAGAAATCATACTCACTGAGCCCGTAGACTTACGCACGTCAGTTTGTGTATAACCTGTTACCACAACTTGGCCTAAAGTCTTGTCATCGTTCTGCAAAACAAAGTTCCCTGACAGGGGTTTTGTCACTTTAACCACACGCGATTTCAAGCCGAGATAGCTCACCGTGATACTCGTATTTCGAGCAACCCACAATGAAACAGTACCATCAGTATTGGCAATTACGCCGACAGGTTTCCCTGCTACAGCCACTGAAGCACCAGGCAAAGGCTCTCCATTCTCATCTACTACCGTTATATTCACAAGGACATCAGCATCACTATGCTGTGTCTGTGCCTGCAACTGGATAGTAAATAACAGACAGAGAGACATCAGAATCATCATTTTAATCTTTGTCTTCATCTTCGCTTTTTTAATTGATTTGCTTATGCTATGTTATATATTAAAATTCAATATCTTATTGTTCTCATTCATGTTTAATAATATTGACGTCACGATTTGTTGGAGTCATCAAGTTCTCCATAAAGTAATAACGCATCAAATTCTGATAATATGGACTCCAAACTCCATGATCTTTGCCTGGAAGTACCATCAATTCAAAACGCTTTCCCTTTTTAATCAAGGCATCAGCCATACGCAAAGTAGAGGCTGGAGGCACATTATCATCAACGTCACCTGTTACCAACATCAACTTCCCTTTAAGCCTATCGGCAAGTTGTATGTTTGTAGGAATGCTGCCAAACTTACCTAATCCATGATAAGTTTCACCCCACCATTGGATATATTGGTTATTATCGTGGTTGCCAGATGCACTGAAACATACCTTATAAAAGTCGGGATAAGTCAGCATTGCGGTAAGCGCCATGAAGCCACCCCCACTATGTCCGCAGATGCCCACACGGTTAAGATCTATAAACGGGTATCGTT
The DNA here is from genome assembly GCF_000185845.1 of Segatella salivae DSM 15606. Taxonomy (GTDB): domain Bacteria; phylum Bacteroidota; class Bacteroidia; order Bacteroidales; family Bacteroidaceae; genus Prevotella; species Prevotella salivae. The sequence continues at coordinate 3,071,204 of NZ_GL629647.1, read as the reverse complement.
TTGCAAGCTCTTCTATGGTATGTTTATCGTCGGCTACAGGGTAATCGCGAAGATTTCCATAACCAAAACAATAAAAATCACGCCCTCTTAGCGGTGAAGAACCACGCGGTTGAACATTGATAACGATAAAGCCCATCTCGGCAAGACTTTGATTTCCCGCGTCATCCAAGGTGAAACTACGCGGTATTTGATCATCTTGTGGCCCAGGATATACAAAGGAAATAATCGGATATTTCTTCGTTTTATCAAGGAAAGTCGGCACATACATCACGCCATATAAACGTGTTTTCCCATCCGCTGCAGGCACATCAACCAACCAAGGAGCCTTCCAGCCCGCCTCTTTCAAGGCATTATCCGTGCGGCGGGCAAACTCATAATGCTTCAATGGGTTATCAACATCAACCACATTATACACAGTTGGCAAGTTCATCCGTGAGTAACTGTCGATTGCAAAGCGATGATCGGGCGAGAAATCTAACTCATGTGTACCATCACCATAGGTAAGCGTTTGCTGACGTTTCCCATTGAAATCTGCTACATAATAATAGGCATATTCGGGATCATAGGCTTGTTTGTCACCATAACCCATAAAGATTAGTCGGCGCTTCAGCGTGTCAACATACTCTATTCTGCCTGCAACTAAGTTGTCACCACGCGTGATTCTACCTTTCAATTTGCCTTGATTGTCATAGAGATAATAGTTTCCACGCCCCGTACGTTCACTCCACCAAATGATTTCTTTGCCATGATTGATGAGGCGATAAGACCATAAGTTTACGTTCAAATGGGGCTTACAAACTTCTTGAATGACCACCGACACCTTGCCTGTTGGCAGATTTAGTTTGCAAAGTTCAAGCGTATCAACCCCACGATTGCGTCGAGTGAAATACAAGTTTCCGTCATAGTTTTCATAGTTCAGCTTCACTTCCTGGTCCTTATACTTATCTATCGGCAACACTTTTCCCTCGCCTGTGTCTGCATTATACCAGTAAAGGCGATACTGACGCACATTCTTCTCGTTGGGAAGTGGCATGTGTTTGGTCTTCAAACGTGGCCGATCACCTCTCAAAACATCAACAAGATACAGGTTTCCAACCTTAGAATCGTCGCTCATCAAATGTAAATACACATGATTATGCCAGCTTCCAGCCGCATTTCCCTCACGAATGGTGTCCTTGTTTGTTGTAAAACAGTAAGAAGCGCCCTCCTTTCCGTCAAAGGTTAGCTGTCGTTTCTCGCCTGTCTTGTTATTTCTCACATACAGATTATACTTGTCTCCAAGCATCGTATAAAGGGAATCACGCGTTGTCGAACGGCTCCCCATGTCCTGATTACGACGTTTCTTTTCCGCCTTTTCTGCATAAGTGTTGTCCAACGACAATACACCGGTCGCACGATTATAAATCATGTGCACCTTATTATGCGTCCAATAGAAGCGTTTACTGTCATTGTTTTTCAGCGTAATCTCATATAAACGCGGAATATTATGCGTCTTAGTAGAGTCTCCGGTCAGCCTTTTATATTGCTCAACAAAATGCTTTTGGTCCTTGAGCAGTGGCTCTTGATGTCCCGTTCGGGCATCAACAAGATAACGCTTTCCATATTGTTCATAAACAAAATAGGTTGCCCCGTTCAGCCATGAGGTTGAAACACTGCTCTTATTATATATTGGTTGCAAGGTGTCTTCCTCTTGTTGAGCCACCAATTTCCAATCCACCGTCTGCGCAGAAAGCCACAACGGCAGTTGAAGACACAGAATGAATAACGTTTTTCTCCTCATAGCTTACTTCATCAAACGTTTAACTGCGGCCTCAGCATCAACTAATTTCAACCCTTTTTCATTGCGTGCGGTTTCTATTAGCACACGTTTCAACTGCACAGCACTAACCTTTGGGAAGTAGATTCGAAGCATTGCAGCGATTCCACTGACGATAGGTGCGGCGACACTTGTACCATTTGCGAAGTCTTTTTGATTGCCGGGATAGACTCCAGAGATGTATTCTCCCGGTGCATATAAATCCACTTTGTGGACTCCATAGTTAGAGATTGACGAACGACTGCCGTCTATAGCCGTCCCACCTACACGGATAAAGTTACTCAAAGGCGCTCCCTTTGCATCAACACCAGCAGGGAAATAGCCAATAGAATCAATGTTTAAGTGACTGTTTCCGGCTGCAGCAACCACCAAAACATTATGTTTTCCGGCATAGGCAATGGCTTCATTGACCATCTCGGGATGGGGAGAAGTGTATTTTCCAAGGCTAAGATTGATGACTTTTGCCCCATTGTCTACCGCATATCGAATGCCTGTAGCAACATCTTTGTCGTATTCGTCGCCATCAGGACTAACTCTTACGGGCATAACGCGTGCGTCGTTGCACACTCCCGAGTAGCGGGAATCCTCGTCAACGATGCCTGCTACCACGCTCGCTACAAAGTTTCCATGCTCCATTCCGTCTACATTTAGCGTATTGTTGCCATAGAATCGGTCGGTAGCATCATCCATATTGTCGCCCATCAGCAAACGTTTGTCCTTGTCATGAGCAATGCCATAGATGCGTTTCTCCATGAGCGCATAGGCCGAACGCTGCTTTTCCACATAGGCATTCCACTTTGTTGTCAACGGCGTTCGATACAAATCGGTCATTATTGCCTGTATAAACGTGTTCCTGACCAACGTGTCTTTCACCTCTGTATTGAGCATTCCTGCCAACGAAAGTGTATCTACATTCACCTTTGTTTGCCTCAACAGGTTGTCCATTTCGCCAATAAGCTTCTCTTTCTTTCCTGCAATTTCATAGAACATGAGATAGGAATTGATCTTCGCTTTGCGCCTCATCTCCACATAATAAGCATACTCTTGCTTGTCAGCATCAGCCACTTCGACAGCCGATTTAATGTTTTTATATTTCGGATAAAGGCGTTTGAACTGGCGATATTCCTCAGTTCCCGCACTCGTCATATTAAATTTACCATCTTTTGTGCCAAGAAAGTTCCAACCATGCACGTCATCTACATATCCGTTATGGTCATCATCGCGACCATTAAACTTCTCTTTCGGATTGGTCCAAAGCACTGGTCGCAACGCAACACAAGTGGTATCTGCCCCAGAATCAATAATGCCCACAACAACTTTTTGCTTCTTTTTCGCCTTGTGGGCTTGCAAAACGCGCTGTGCTCCAATGATGTTTGCGCCTCTAAGACTGTCATTCCATTGTTTATACCAACCTGCATAACGGTCGTATTCGGATGTCTGGGCAGACAAACCCGAAGCCATCAACAACAGCATTCCACTAAGAATATATCTTTTATGCTTACAATTCTTCTCCATCTTTGTATAAAATAATTGTTCGATTTGTTTCTATGTTAACCTAAAAATCAATTCACCTATTTCGTAAAAGCCTAATCCAAACGATGTTCACAAAGTCATTTTCGTGAATGTACAAAAGTAAGACATTTAATTTAATTATACAAAAAAAATCGAATTTAATATTTATTGATATTGATTTTTCACTTTATTCATGGCAAAAATGAAAGTCTTTTATAAAATAAAAGCCTATTCCACATGATTAGAAATCAGGGTCGTCTGCATTGTGAACGAATGTAAAAGTGAGGTGTGTTTATGCAAGCTAAGTTCAAAGGTGGTTTCCTTCATTGCACGGCACAGCGCAAAGGAGATTTCAAAGTGGCACAAATGGCCGTGTGATAAAAGGCAAATCAGCGTGCAATCTCTATCTGATTACACGCTGATTTGACCCACTTTTCAAAACGCTTTATGCCAGCCTGCATTCTGTTGGCAAAGAGTCGTTGCGCCAAAGGAAATTATTTGGCTCTGTCATGCTCCACAAAACATGGGCTATAACCACCATCATCAAAGCTTGCCCCAACACTTGTGCCCCTGCAAAACAGGCTTAATTTTTCCATGCTTTCACTTTGCCTCAGGCACAAATATGGGCAGTTATCGTTTGAGATACATGTTTGTGTATTGATAATATGCCTGTGCCTTGCGCACAAGTTCCTGCTTGTTTTTCTTCAATGGCGTTTCAACAGCCTCACCTTCTTTGTCAAACGTCACCCCAAACTGCTCAATCTTGCGCACCGGAGAGAATATCGTCAGGCAGTTGTTCTCAAAATATCCCAAGTTCTGATAAGTCGCCATGAAGGCCCGTGGATGATAGTTTGGTGCAAAGATATCCTGCCCTGTGAACCTCACCTGATAAGGAAGACCAAGCATAGAGAGTAGCGTTGGCATGACATCTATTTGCGAACATACCGTCTTTACTGCCTGTGGAGCGATGTGTTTGGGGCTATAGATGAGACAAGGAATGTGATAACGATCAACAGGAAGTGTTGTTTTGCCCGCACTTGAGGCACAATGGTCGGCAATAATCACAAAGACAGTATTGTCAAACCATGGCTTTTTAGCGGCTTGTTCGATAAATTTTCCAATGGCATAATCCGTGTATTTCACGGCTGCATCACGTGTATGTGGGTTACCATCTACCTTGATTCGTCCCTCAGGATAAGTGTAAGGGCGATGATTACTCGTAGTCATGATTTGGCCAAAGAAGGGTTTTCCGCGCTTCGCATCAGCGTCAAACACTTCCAAACTCTTGTTAAACATATCCTCATCACACACGCCCCAGATGTTGGCAAAAGTCACATCAGCCGGCTTTATGGCTGAACGGTCGATGACTTCATAGCCATTATGCGAGAAGAAATCGCCCATATTATCGAAATAACTGTCGCCCCCGTAGAGGTATTGTACCGTGTAACCATGTTGCTTTAAGACTGCACCGACCGAGAGATTACCCATGCGATTGCGCTTTTGTTTAATGATACTTTCTCCTGCACTCGGTGGAATACAAAGCGAAAGTGCCTCAAGTCCGCGCACCGTGCGATTGCCATTTGCATATAAACTATCGAAAACCATGCTCTTGTTAATCAGCTGATCGAGGTTGGGGGTAAGCTTTTCAGTGTTTCCATAATGGCCAATGAAGCTGGCACTAAGGCTTTCTACCGTAATCAACACAATGTTTCGGGGGCGCGCTTCGGCTGTTTTTGGCGCAAGCGTCTTTACGCCTTGTGCATCCAAACCTGCCAGCTTACGATACATTGTGATACAATCGCGCTTGCTCATCATCGGATAGAACTTGTCATATTCAAGTTTATTATTGAAGAAAGCGACGATAAAGTTGCACGAACCATTCTGTTCTAACTGGCCCACATATTGGTTAGCACTGTCCAACTGGCGTGTAAACGAAGCCATACCAAAGCCTATTCCGCAGAGCACAGCATAGAGAAGACTATGCACAATCAGCAGTTTTGGCGTGTAAATCTTTTCTAACTTAAACCGTCTATGACATGAATCGTTGTAGATAATCAAAGCCGTGGCAATAACAGACAACACAATCAGCGGTGTGATGGCATATGATTCCATGATGTTACCCAATACTTCATGCGTATAAACTAAATAGTCAACAGCGATGAAATTGTAGCGAACACCAAACTCTTCCCAAAAGAAATATTCACCCGCAGAGATGAAAATGAGCAGTAAAACATAGACACTCCACGTGCCATACATGGTCACTCGGCGCCATGAAATGCGTAGTTTGGGAATGAAAAACCTAAGCGAAAAGCTCACAAACTTCCACCCAAGGAAGAGTCGAGCGATAAGGGGTGCGCCACCACCATACTCATGAAAGATTGACTTTGGCCACAAACTATAAGCAAAAGCCAAGGCCAACAGCAGCTCAATGACATAACCTGAGGGCCTTTTATATTTCCATTCGTTCAGTCCAAGATATAAAATGAAGAGGGGAATGGTTAGTAAGATGCCGACTCCTAAATCTGAAATGAGTCCTATTCCGAGGCTTCTGACAACATCAAGTGTCGTGAAATGAACTTCTGTTGGAGTGCAAAACATCAACACAATGCGTAGGAGAAAGCCTACCAACAGATAGAGTTTAATGAATCGAACTGCCACTAAATAGGCTGCATTCTTATAGACAATGGGAGTCTTTTTCTTACAAAATAAATTCGCAATCATCATGGATTATTTTACTATTAGACTTGTTTTTTCGTTGAATCATTGCCTTCTCAATCCCACCTTCCTTGCTTTCGCAGCGCAATTAAAATGCAATGAACGATTGCTTTGCTTGCAAAAGTAAGATTTTTATTCTGATTTTACAATCATTTAGGCTTTAAAATATAACGTGCCTCCATAGCCTTTCGCTTTTGTCATCAGGCAAAACAGACTTTAACCTCCGTGCTTTGCAGTCTACTTTCGATAGGCTTTGCGGTTGAGTTTGCCATTAAACGTGCGTTGAATATGGTCGGCGACTTCAACCATCATAGGGAGTTTATAGCTTTCGAGACGCGTTTTCAGATGTGCTATCAATGCTTTTTGCTTGTAATCTTCATGACAAACGACGATGAGTTTCAAGACATTGCCCGCAACGGGATGGGAACCACAGACACAAATGCAGTCTTTCACTGTAGGAAATGCCAGTGCTGCCGCCTCAATCTCTGTGGGATCAATCTTATATCCGCCCACATTGATAATGTCATCGCCCCTACCCTGCAGCCTCAAGCGTCCCTGTTCATCAATCCTTCCGATGTCGGCCGTCTTGATAACTCCGTCAATCATCACTGCCTTTGTGGCCACATCATCGTGCCAATAGCCCGTCATCAGCGTATCACCAGTGCAAGCTACGTGCCCATCTGCAGTGATAAAGAAGGATGAATGCCTCATGGGCAGGCCCAGACAACCGGCAATACATTCGCCATCATTATAGTTATAGGTTGAAATGATGCCTGTTTCGGTCGAAGCATAAGTATTGTATAGTCGGCTATGAGGCAGCAGTTTGCAAAACAATTCCATGTCAGAAGCCGTCATAGGTGCAGCCCCAGTCTCTATAAAATCAATTTTATCGGCGCAGTCTTTCAGTTCATTTCTCCACAACGTTATCAGCATTCGGATTGCAGCAGGGACTAAGAACGTAGCCACTTTTGTAGGTGCTTGCTCAATCGCATGAAAGAAAGTGCGAATATCTTTCATTCCATCAATCAGGCAAATCGTAGCCCCAGCATAAATGGTGGGATAGACTTTTGAGAGACTTCCAATATGATTGAGGGGCCCATTGATAATAAAAGTCAGGTCGGATTGAAAGCCTTGGGCGCATACAAGATTCTCCGTATTTGCCCAAATGGCGTCATGACTGATCATGACAGCCTTTGCATTGCCGGTAGTTCCCGTAGTATAGAGGATGTCAGCTACACCATTTGGAGCCGTACCCTGTGCCAAAAAAACGAGAATACTCCTCATATTTTTGCATGGGAATATCCTTATGTAACGGCACAACAACACCTCCATTGAGATGAATTGCGAAGTAGGAAATGAGGAAATCAGCTGTTGAAGTGGCGATAATAGGAATGAGTCGGCCACGCACTTCGGGCATAGAAGCAGCCTTGTCCACAACCGATTGATACAAGCGGCCATAGGTATAAGACTCCCCATTGCATAGAAGTGCAAGCTTATTGGGATGAAGTTTGGCGTTCTCGCGTAGCTTATCTTCAATGCTCATGCTTGTTTTGTTTCCGTTTAACCAGTTCAACAATGCTGTCAAGCGACTTAAAGTTCTTTGGTGTTACATCCGAATGGCCCAATTCTATGTTATACATCTCAGAGAGAACCATCAGGATTGTCGTTATTCCTAAAGAGTCAAGTTCTTGGAAAAGGAAATCAGAATCGAAGTCAACGATAGGCAAAATCTCTTCCAATCTCTTACGAATTTCTTCTTTCATAGCTATATTTTATTCATTCAATTACATGTAAAACAAACCTATAATGAAAAGACTTTCAAGTCATTATGCCCTTCTTGTTCAATAGTTAAGCTATCAATTACCTCCAGATTATCAACCAAGTCCTGCGCACAATAAGTCAAAAGAGCCTTTTTATTCTCATCCGTTTCATAGACAAGTACCTTAGTTTGTCTGTGGACTAACGCATAAAGCAAGGCAAACTCACCATATCCACCATGCTTAACAAGTACAACAGCGTGCTCATCTATAGTGTCAACGGCTTTCGTATAGTTATTATTGTTCTTTAAATTCTTGCGAACCGCACGGAAAATCTCTTCACCTTTGTAGCGATAACGGTCGAGAACAAGAGGTGAATAATAAGCAGCCGTCTCTATTTTACGTGCTATCCGAGCATACTCCTGCCTATAAAAGTCGCACGTTTGGCTTGTAAGTTCGGCATAAGATAATTGGGCTTCATTCTTGATTCGCTGATAAGCTTTCACCGTTATCTGCCCAGGAAAGACCTGGATGCTATTCCTTGGAAGGACCATATTCAATCCATGAATGATGAAAGGCTGAATATCAAGCTGATATTTTTCAGCTAACAAGAACGCACCTTTATGGAAACGGCGTATCGAAGAATGTGCATTGCGGACGCCTTCTGGGAAGATTACAAGACTATAACCATGCTCAACATAATACCGAATGAGGCTATCGTCTATGGAGTTCATGTCATTCAAGGTTATAAAACCATTCCATTTAAATATCTTTTTGATAATAAGATTACTGCTAACCTTTTTATTTGAGACAAGGATTGCCTTTGGACTCAACGCCATAAACAAGGCAGCATCGAGCATAGACTGGTGATTGCTGATGACGATAGATGGAGAGAATGTTTCATTTGTAATGCCTTCTACAGAAAATCTCACACAAGGAATATGGTGAAAATCAAATAAGAATAGGCGCTGTTGATAGCTTCTGAACCACAAACGCCGTTTCTCTGAAAAGGGAAATAAGCCAAACAGCATCACTCCTAATAAGTAAACAGTGATTAACTGACCAAAGAACACCATAGTACAGAAAGCCATTATCAAGAGGTTTTTGATAGAGATTGGGCGCAATCTATACGTCCCTGATGTCCTCACAAGAAGCTTAAAGAGGAGCGGAGGGAATATATATGCCATCAAAACTACCGACAACATACCGGCTATTGTCACCTCTGCCAGCGAATGAAGTGCCGGATGTCGTGCCACAATCAGTGTGCCAATACCAATAAACATGATTGAAGCTGAGATGATAATTGAATGTTTATAGGAGGCAAGTAGCTTGCGACGATAAGCATATTCATACATAGATCCTTCGGTCATAAATATAGTATAGTCGTCACCTTGACCGAAAATAAACGTTGCAAGAATAACATTGACAATATTAAACTGCATCCCTAACAAGGCCATTATACCCAATATCCACAGCCAACTCACTGCCATTGGAACAAAAGAAAGCACTGCTAACTCAAAGTTTCCAAAGGATAACCATAAGAAAAAGAACACTATGAGACCGCAAGCTAAGCCAATGTAGTTAAAGTCATTAGACAAATGATTGGCTATAGCGCTATTCATGCTCTGAATATCAAAGCTGAAACTATCCGTGTTTTGCAAAGCGTCTTTCACTCGATTGACATCTTTGCCCTTCACAGAAAGTACATTTACAACATTATATCGCTTGTCAACATGGTCTGAACTGAAGTTACCTGCAAAGAGAGATGTTGTTAATGGAGAGAAAAAAGAAAAGGGTTGAGGTTGATAACTCTTATTCAATAACGTATAAAAGTCGTCAAAACTCTCTACCGAAAAGCCTTCCGTCTGCATTGAAGAACGCAAAGAAGTCGTCAGCTTTTCCTTGTTACGATACAAGAAATCACGCCATAACGCCAACCTACGCCTTTGCTCTGAAGTTGAAACTACAAACTGATTGCAAGAACTATAATCGTGAACTAACTTCGTCTTTACTAACTTATCAAGAGCTGGTTGCAAGCGAAGGTTCTTATCCAATGCCCCATTCATGGTTGAATCTGCAGTCACTGCATAGACCTTTTGATACTCTCCATTGACCATCATTGTGTGTTGGAAGTAAGCCATATCAGCCTTTTGGTCGTCTGTCATGTAGTTAATATTAGCCATGTTAGCATCAAACTTTGTTTGAAAACTATAGTAACCAAAGACCAAAGTCATGACAACTACTATCGTAACAACAATGGGATTATTCTCTAATGAGACCTCACTTATCTTATCTAAGAACGTGTGTTTCACTTCCTTGGATACCTTAGAAAGGTGTGGAAGATAAATCAAGACGAAGACAATTGTTCCTATTAACAAGAAAGAACTAAACAAACCTAAGTCTTTTAAGGCTACCGATTGCAAAGGAACCAATGCCAAGAATGCCCCCACGGTGGTGATATTACCCACGAATAGAGGCATGATTAGCTCACGCAATGCCTGCTTTTTTTGAGGCGTATGCGTCAGATGAGCGATGAAATGCAATGGATAATTGACCGCAATCCCAAGGATTACTGAACTTATTCCTATGACAATAATCGATACACTGTTGTGAATTAGAGCCAATCCGCCCATAGCGAAGAGCCAACCCCATGCAATAGATAGCGCAATTAAAAAGATATTGCGTAGATTGCGAAGCGTAAAGAGCAGCAACGCCATAATAAAGACCACTGCAATTGTAACAGATAAGATGCTATCGGACTTGATTTGAGAAGCATTTCCCACTGCAATCACGGGTCCACCGATAATATGTATATCGAGATTCCTATGGTGAGCCATCACCTTTTTACTGCATGTTTGCAATAAAGAGATGAGTTTTGCGTTGTTTTCTGTTTCACTTGCGCCGTAAGGTGAACCTATTATTACAAATGCTTTCTGCATATCCGGAGAAAAGATATGCCCATCATATAACTCAAACTTAAGGCTTGTATCTGCTCGTTGCAGTTTCTGCACCACAGGAGTAAATAGGTTTAGCGGGTCACGTTGTATGTTATCAGAAAGCAATCCCCCTGCAGGGAACAGCAACATCTGCTTATCTTGTTGCAATTGTCTATGAATGTAATCCGTCGTTTCAAGCAAACTGTCCATCCTTGCATAGTCTTTCTCCGTAAGAAAGTAAGGAATATTGTTATAAACAAAGTCGGTTACTGCTGACAATTTCTCCAAATCTATCTGCGACATGACATTAGCTATCCGATGGGCAGTGTCAACTCGCTGTATATTTTCAACGAAAGCATCTACTGAAGTCACCATCATTTCAGGGTCTGTTTTCGTCGTATCACGATATTGAAAGACTGCAAAGATCTTATTAGCTCCTGAAATATCCTGATAAATCTTTAAGGCATTATGATGTTGACTGTCTACAGGCAGGAAGTCAGATATATCTTCTTTATAACTCAAACGAAGCACCGATACGACCAAGAGTAAAGTTACGACCACGAAAGAAAGCACACATAGCATTCTATGTGCTTTCATATAATCGTATAATCTCAGTATTGTTGCTGTCATCCTACTTATTGTTTACAGGGTTGGAATAGATACCTAAGAAGATATCTATTAGCTTTTCAATATCACAAGTGTCATATTTTTTCAAACGTTTAAGCTTATTTATAAACATAGTTTTCTGTTCATCGGTATAACAATCTCTATATTTTGTTGTCCCATATCTTAGGTCATAAGCAACATAATTGTTGGGATAAAGTCGATAAGCTTTATTGATTCGGCTATCTAAAAGCCTTGCTACAGCTTTATGATATTCGTTGTTTGTCAAGTTTTCAAATTTAGATAACTCTGCATAAGCTATCGGATCACAAAGTTCAAAGTGTACTCTTCCCTTCTCTTGTGTTATCCCTGTGAGAATACTATTAAGGTCTTCTCCAGGTTTTTTGGTATATTTTGAGAACTGAGATTCATAGACTTCAAGTGTCTTTAATATGTCACAAGGTTCCCACTCATAGGAAACCGCAACAGGAACTATATGTAACTGATCGATAGCCTTTATCTTATCTTCAGGACACGACATGCAAAACATCTTTATGATGCCTTGATCGGTCGCATCATTACCATCTTTTGTCCGCCCATTTCGTTGGGCAATCCAAACCGATTGCCCTTTTTCGGTAATCACATATCGTATATATTCCGACAAATGCTTTGAACTTCGATAGAAGTCTTTAATGTTGTTACTGGGACGTTCGACCTTAAACATCTTGTTACTCTTGCCAATATCCACCACCAACTGATTCATCATTAGGTTCGCACCGAATGTAATCTCCGTCGTATCAAAACCTTTTGTTACCAAATAATATTGTAACAAGCTCGAATCCAGCATGATATCACGATGGTTAGACACAAAAAGATAATGCTCATTAGGGTTCAATTTATCCAAGCCTGAACAGGAAAACGCTGATATACTATGTTCTATCACACGCTGATTGACCATGCGCATCGTCTCGGTTTGAAACGCTTTAACGGTCTTGTAGTTTCTAATCCGTTCCTTAACTGCCTCTATCGGCTCATTCGGATAAACGTAAGAAGCTAAAAGCGGGAATGAAGAGCTGTTGGCAATACGCTCCATTGCTGCGGGAATCTCTTCGGCCTTATAAGGTCGGATGTCCTCAAATTGGTCCTTGTTCATTGCTAATATGGTTTTAGTTCTTTAGATTAAGTGCTTTAAGCCAATTCAAAAATTCGGCTTTCCACTGTCTACTCTCGGCTGTTCCCTTGTTTTCGGTAGCGCCAAAGCCATGTCCTCCCGTTTTATATTGTATATAACGATGAGGTATATTAAGGCTTGTTAGCGCCGAATCAAGTAGTTCTGAGTTATGATATTTTACGATTGGGTCGTCAATACAATTCACTAAGAACACCGGGGGGCAATCTTTTGGCACATGAAGTTCAAGAGAAAGCAACGCTCTTAATTGTTGATTGTTCTTCTTGTTATCCCCTAACAATGCCCTACGCGAACGCTTATGAACGCATTTGTCGACCATGGTTACAACGGGATAAATAGGTGCAATGAAGGCTGGACGCTCTGAAGGAGGCAACAACTCGGCAGCAGACATCACCAGATGTCCGCCGGCAGAGAAACCCATTACACCCACTTTACTCGGTGAAATGCCATATTTCACCGCATGATTCCTTATATATTGCATCGCCATTTGTAGGTCGTTGAAAGCATCAGGATATCGATTGCCTCTGAATAGATATCGGAAACGGGTGAGAAAAGCCCAGAAACCGGCCGTACGATAACGCAAAACAAAGGCTGATATGCCATTTTCCTGCAACCACTTTCCAACACTTTCGCCCTCAGCTTTCATGTCATGCCAGAAGTAACTCCCTCCAGGACAAACGATAACTGCCACATTATGCTTTCCATTTGCCAAGTAAGGGGTCAGTGAAACCCTTTTCTTGACGTCTGTTCCCTGCCAAATGTTAACACGCTCTGCATGATTTTGTGCACAAACAAGGAAAAGATGAAGACAAAGGAAGCATAAAACGATATAGCGTTTTCTATTCATTGACAACTTTATTTATTTTATTTATAATGTAGTTTCTGCCCAAAATAGCCTCAACAGTGTTAATAGCCGTGAGCGGAACTCCACAAAAACCTGGGAGATTATTATTCTGTCCGGTCAACAATAGATTATCAATCTTTGTAACAACAGGAAGCTGTGACAGCATCATATTTTTGTAATCCTTGCTAAACCCACACATCGTTCCCTCTTTTGCTCCATAGAAATCACGGATGGTTAGCGGAGAAGCGGTGTTTATTTTATCTATACAAGCACTGAAATTTGGATGAAGTTCCTCAACCAATTCCAGCAATTGTTGCGTTCGTTTCTCTTTCCAAGCCTCATAATCAGCGCCCCGTTTACCAACTTTAGTGCCCTCCCATTGAGCCACATCTGCATATAACATCGGAACAGTTATTAAGGCTTTGGTGCTATAAGGCCCTTGATTCTCTTCGGGAGGTGTCATGAAAAGGAAGCCCAAAGGCCAGGGTTTATCCGCCTTTCCGAAATTCCATATTTCATCATATCTTGTCATATAAAACTCAGAATGATTGATATAAGGAAAGCTTTCGGGCTTCAACTTGATATAAACAGAAAAGGCTGAATAGGCATTTGGAATAGCATCGAGCCTCGTTCGATAGGCTTTAGGGAGTGCTTTCGCATCCATGAGCTGAAGTAAGGTGCATGGATGTATTGCCGAAATATAGTAATCAGCTTGAAACTGACGGCCCTTGTTCGTTCTTATGAAGTCAATGTGGCGCTGATTCACTTCAATCCATTCAACACTTTCATTTCGTATAATTGTGCCCCCAGCCATTTCGATGACAGAAGCCAATAGATTTGCAAACTTATCACTGCCTCCCACGAATCTACTTGCACCCTGCATATAAAGCGAACTGATGATAGCATGGACGAAAGCAGGGCTTTCATCTCCCCTGCCTCCATAGAGAGGATTCATATAAGCGACAACACTTCGGAGTTTAGAATCATTGATATACTTTGCAATAAAGGCATCTGCGGCCATCAGAAACTCATCAGAATGCGTCTTCAGGGCAGCCGAAGAAGGACGAAGATAGAATAAATCGAGCTCGTCAACAATCTTAAACACGGCGTCAACATAAGCCTTAAGGTTCTCTTTTTCATGAGGAAAGTAGGCTGCTAAAGACTCAATAAAGCCCACTCTTCCCTTTTTTATGTGGTAAGTATACTTATCTTCTGCAAAATATAAGCTATCAGTACAATCATCATCCACGTCTTTCAGTGCCACCTTATCTATGATATCTAAATACTGACAGATGCGATAGATGTTGCCTCCAGGCTGCATTCCTCCGACGATATGCATTCCGGTGTCAAACTTTAAGCCAAAACGCATAAAGTTTTGCAAGCCTCCTCCTATTATAAAGTTCTTCTCTACAACAGTTACCTTAAAGCCTTCTTTGGAAAGAATAGCCCCAGTAAACAAGCCGCCTAAGCCTCCACCAATAACAAGAGCAGTTCTCATTTGTTGGCCTCCTTTATCTGTTCGTAGATGGTTTTGGCGGATAACATTTCACTACAAGTAACAATTGCACCGACCAAAACACCCAACATACCATGAGAATTGACATTCTGCCCTGTAAGAAAGACATTAGGAATCCTTGTTCGTTGAGGCACTCTACAAGCACTTCCCAAGCTTATATCCTTAGCATTCCCATACATTGACCCGGCTTCTGTGCCTGTATAATCAAGATAAGTGAGTGGCGTTGAGGTATAATAGGTTTGGATTTGCGAACGAATTCCAGGGAAATGCTGTTCCAACACACTGATTAGTTTCTCTGCTTTGGCTTTCTTGAACTCTTCATACGCTTTACCACGTTTCCCAATTGCAGTGCCTTTCCACTCCTCTACATCAGACATTTGCATGTAAGAAAGAATGACTCCCGTCGAAGCATATTGCGAATCGTTGTCTGGACAGAAATGCATATAGAGGAAACCCTTAGGCCAACTGGCCTCCGAATAGTTCTCACAATCCCACGGAGTCGCGTTCTGATACCCATAATAATTATAATTTAGGTAAGGAACTGCATTCTCTTTGAAGTGCAAATAAACAGAAAAGCCTCCAACAGTTTGGGGAATCTGATTAATTCTTTTACGGAAAGCGGGCCGAATAAGCTTTGTATCAAGCATTTCTAATGTGCGCATCGGGTGCGTGTCTGAAATGACAATGTCACAAGGGATGACCTCCTTATCATTCACTTCCACCCCAATTGCATGCGTATTATCACATAGAATCTTAGTTACTTTCTTCCTCGTCAACACCTCACCACCATAGCGTTTTAGCGTGTTCTCTAAAGCAAAAGCGATTCGATCGCTACCCCCCTTTACACGAAAAGCACTTTGATTATAAAAATCCATAATGAAAGCATGCGTTGAAAAGGGTGTTTTGTCTTTCTCAGCAGCATAAAGAGGGAGGTTTCCTACAAGTACTTTAGCTAATGTGGGATTAGTAATCACCTCGTCTATCACCTCATTAACCGACCGCAACTGATATTCCATATTCAGCGCAGCGTCTGATTCGGCATACTTAAGGGAATGTAATGATGAGGCATTTGCAATCTCTTCAACCAAGTTATAATAGTTAACGATGTTGTCATATTGGTCTGGAAAATACTCCGTCATCCTCTTTATAAAGGCTTCTTTCCCATTAGCAAACTGATAACGCTTTCCACTCAACGACACAACGTCATACCCTTGAGGATCTAATTGAGATAACTTTACCGCCTGATCTATTTCCAAGTATCTCATCAGTTGGTTCAATGTTTGCCCTTGTGCGGCACTCCCAATGAAATGCATACCTGTTTCAAACTTTGCACCATGACGTGTAAAGCATTGTAAACAGCCTCCTATCTGGGCTCCTTTCTCTAATATGGTTACATCATAGCCGTTCTTTGCCAAGATAACTCCTGACGAAAGGCCTCCAAGACCGCTACCTATAATAATAACCTTAGTATTTTCTTTCATTGTTCCAACCTATTAGCTATTTCTTCATTCCTTTCGATATATCGTCTGACTATAAGCCTCCAAGTCCACTATCTATAATAAAAAGCTTAGTCTTTCCTTTCATTGTTCCAAGCTGTTAGCTATTTCTTCATACTTCTCGACATATCGTCTGCACATCGTTGAGGCTTGTTTCCTCAAATCACCCATTGCAGAAAGTTCCGTCTGTGTTAAGGGTTTATCTACTTCTATGTAAAAGATTCCTTTATGTAAATGGTGACTTGTCTTAGGAAGTATCTTGCCGGGACCATAAAGATACATAGGAAGAATCTCCAAATTAAACTCTTGTGCCAAATAAAAAGCACCTTGATGGAAGCGTCCTATCCTACAATCTTTGGAACGAGTTCCCTCTGGATAGACCGCAACACTATATCCACGTGCTATGAGAGAACGTAGATGTGGCATTATCTCTTCAATCCCTTCTCTAACTGGTAAGTATTCGGCGTTGCGAATAAGAGAGCCATAAAATGGGTTATTCCAAACCCAAGCGTTAGTTAAGAAGACTATCTTTGGAGTGAAAACCAATTGACACATCAAGTCAAGATGGGACTGATGATTACATATAATAATACGAGGTTGATTGAAATCTATACCTTTTGCTATCTTATATTGAAACTTTGTACCTGGTATACCATGATGAATCATCACGAAACGAGAGGCATGATATATCAGTAAATGAAGCCGATAGCGTTTCTTTTCAGTCATCTTACCCAGTCTTGTATATATCCAAACGAAAGGAGTAAAGACAAATAAGGTAAAGAACAAAAAGAAAAGTAAGGAATAAACAGTTCGTATTACCTGCATGAACAACCTACCTAATCGTAAAGGTAAGCCATAAACTACAGCTAAAAAGCATAGAATTGTATTGAGCAAGCTAATCCTTGCAAAGTCCATTCCAGGTCTAAAGTGACTCACTCTCTCTGTACGTGGAGGATAATAAACCTTGATAGGAATCGAAACTAACTTCACACCATGCCACGAAGCAAAGACAAGCAACTCTAATTCTGCCTCATAACGTGAAGTCAACAACGACAATCCGTGTAACCTTTTCAAAGGATATAGTCGATAACCTGTTTGTGTATCTTTTAAGGCTCGACCTGTTTGAATGTAAAACCAGAAATTAGAGAAGTGGTTAGCAAACTTACTTCCGCTTGAGCGCTCTACCCCTTCTAATTGTCTACTGCCTATAATCAGTGAATGAGGATATTGTTGATTGGCCCTAAGAAAAAGCTGAATATCCTCTGGATAATGCTGTCCATCCCCATCAAGTGTTATGGCATAAGAGAACCCTTTCGCTAAAGCGGCCTTAAAACCAGCCTTTAAAGCATAGCCTTTTCCTTTGTTTTTAGGATATGAAATAATTGTAATTTGAGGAATACCACGCAAGATTTTCAGCGTATTATCCGTGCAACCATCTGCTACTACAATAACATCAGTACAGTAGCAAAGCGTTTTCTCCACCACTGTTTTTATTGTTTTATCATTATTGTAAGTAGGAATAACAACACAGATAGACCTACTTCTCAACTGTGTTTTCAATTCAACCTCTGTCATACGCATTCATTACTAAAGATATTTTGGCCATTGCCTTATCCTCAGAAAGCACTACTAATTGCGCTTCAACCATGGTATTGCACTCACATCTTTCTAATTTCTTAATTTGATAAGTTAGTGTTTTCGTCTCATTAGGAGCTATTACAGACAAGAATTTCACGTTCTTTATCTTCTCAATGGCCAACCTTTGCGTGCGAAGCGTTTGTTCTGACAACAGGTTTTCAATGAGTTCTTTTCCTATTTGCACTATACAAACGCCAGGAGTAATAGGTTCTTCTGGGAAATGAGCCTTGTAAATAAAACAAGAAGGGATAAGTTCTATCGTGTAATTCATTATCCCACCTTCTTCCATTCTACGAATAATCTTATATATTTCATTATTCATTTGCATCTGCATCGCCCTCCTTCGCTTTAGGTTTACTATCATCACACATTACAGAGAAAGTGTATTCTATGTGTAATCTCTCATTTTTATAGGTCGAAACTCCTTTTAACAAGTTCTCCATTACACGCTGTAAATCTTGTTTAAGCACTCGACGTATCAACCAATTGTCTAACATCTCAATGAGATGTATTAGCTTTATGCGCTTTGTTTCAGGCTTATAAGAAAACGCTAAGGCTGTAATCCCAAACTCATTAAACATCACTCCCCGATATTCTTTAGCCTCTCTAACAATCAAAGTGATACCACTGAGATAGCTCTTTGGCATCTCTATGGTAGTGGCATATTTCATTTTACAACCTATACTGTCCTGTAAGGGTTGCTGATCTGCAACGACTTGTCCCTGTGCTCTGCCTGTCATTGAGGAGAGAAGGAGCAGAAAAATACTAATTAATCGTAAATACCTTTGCATTAATTGGACTATTAACTTTCACGTTTTTCATCTCAATAACCGTGCAATCGCCACGCTTTTCTACAAGTTCTACCTTCGAAACAATGGCGTGTTGCCTATTAAAATGAAGAACAATCTTTTGGAACATTTGTTGCATCTGCTTCCGTTGTGGAAGCAAGGTCGCTATATATTCCGATGAGTTTGCAGAGAAACTCACCTTAAAATCTTTCTTATCATTCAAGCATTTGCCTACAACACTGTTCATCATGATGCGTGCTATCTCTTTAAAGAATTTGCTTTGGTTCACATTTATCACATCATTATGCTTGCCCTTACTAATGAAAACCTTCGAACCATTTAGGATAAAGGTATATAAATAAGGTGTAGTGTATTCCCAACGCAACTTATCACTCTGCTGATAATACATCTTTCCTTGAGATATCATCTTATCATTGAGCATACGAACTGTCTTTGTCTGCACGAAATCACAATGCATTGTTTTCATGTTTGTAGCTGCAACTTCTATCTGCTGCCTAACATTTGCCTCATTAAAACCTTGGGCAAAGCCGGCTGTTTTGGCTATACATAAAGCCATAAATAATAGCAATAACTTCTTCATTTTATATCTTTTATTTTGCAATAACACAGCAACCTAAGATGATTAAGCCTACTCCCACCCACTTCATCATTGATACTGACTCATGGAAAAAGAGCATTGCTGCGATGAGACCAAACACATAACTCAAACTTATCATCGGATAAGCAACACTCAATGGGTAATGTTTCACGATATACAACCACAGAATGGAACTCAATCCGAATAAAACACCACTGCAAGCAAACTGCCAATTGAGCAACAAACTTAACCAAAAGGTTCGTGTCCAGCCAAAAGGAAGCATCTTTTGAAGTGCAAACTTCAAAAAGACTTGCCCGCCTGCTAACAGCGAACTCTGAATAACGGCCAATAGAATTACTCTCCACATGACAATACTATGGCTAAAGAATGGATGGCAGGACGCGCTTTTAACTTCATGCGTTGCAACAAAGAATTAAACAAAGGCGTGCTTTCTTCGTGACAACCTACAAGAACTGTCTTTACCATTCCATGCTGTAAGAGCAATTTTGCATCACGCATCGCCCAATCCAATGACTGTTCTCCCTGCGTATATGTAACGTTATAACCATGACAATGGGTTTTAATGGCGATGTTACCTCCTATCGTGTTGTGAGTACTTTGCATGAAATAAGTAGGCTTTAGCATTACTTCTCCCTCATCTTTTAACTGCTCTAACAGCCGTTCACTGTTCTCCAAACACCCATACTCCGTGGCAGTTATAATCGCATCGGGCTTTTCAATACCGGCTTGATTCAATGCTTCCAAAGAAGCAAGCAACGCACTTTTCATGAGCTTTCCTAAGCGACGGGCCTCCAAAGGCTTAACATACTTGCGAATGTTCTCAAGTTCTGACTCCGAAGTTATTTCTACTTGAGCGAGTATTTTAATCTCTTTTTCGTTGCTTTCTCGTTCAGAAGTTGCCTCAACTGGATGTGCAGAAATCACCAAAGAGGTGTCATTGCCTCCAAAACCAAACGCATTGCAGAGGATATGTTCTAAGTGAATGTTCTCTACTCCAAGTGTAGGTGTGATGCCATTTGCCATCTGACAGCGCCAACCCAAGTTCGCCGGCACGAAATGATGTTGCATTGCTAAGATACAAATAACAGCTTCTATGCTGCCAGATGCACTTGTTGTATGCCCCGTAAAAGCCTTAGTGCTGGACACTAACGGCATATTCTCGCCGAAAACTCGCTTTAATGCTACGCTCTCACTCTCGTCATTGTTAGGTGTTCCGGTGCCATGCGCGTTTACATATTGGATATCTTGGGAAGTCAAATGGGCCATTTCGATGGCTAATCTCATAGAGATTACCGCGCCTTCTCCGTCATTTGACGAGGCCGTTTGATGGAAAGCATCGCAGGCATTCCCATACCCTGTTAGAAAAGCATGTGGAACCACGCCGCGATGTGCAGCCATCTCCTGAGATTCTAATACCACAAAGGCTGCTCCTTCGCCTAAATTCAGTCCCTCGCGGGTATCATCAAACGGACGACAACGATGGTGATCAAGAATCATCAACGAATTAAACCCATTGAGATGAAAGCGAGATAAGGCTTCCGTTCCGCCTGCAATAACGATATCAGCAGCCCCTGTTTCAAGGAGACGAGCACCAAACATGATTGCATTTGCAGCCGATGAGCACGCAGTTGACAAGGTCGTTACCTCAGCAAAGATACCAAAGTGAGCCGCCATTACATTGGTACAGCTTCCGCAGTCATGCTGTTTGAGGAACGCTAAGTTTGCGTTTTCGAGGTCATTAAAACATAGTTCTGTCAAATCCATGCCTCCAACGGTCGTTCCAGAGACAAGCGTTATGCGCAAAGGAGAGCCCTTTTCTTTCTTCTTTAAGATGTCAGCAATCTCTAATTTGGCATCTTTTAGTGCCTGTTGTATGGCAATGATGCCCATCAGTGCAGTGCGACTCATCGGTTGAGACAATGGAATGCCAAGAAGTTTCTTCATTTGTTCGTTTGACAAATCAACTTCTCCAACCGGCAATTCATGATGAGTTGACTGGAGAAACCTCATTTCTCCTATCCCACTTCGCCTCTCAAGCAATGATTGTAACACCTCTTGCTTGTTCAAACCAATTGCAGAAACAATGCCTTCTCCTGTGATTGCTATGTTCATCTCGTTCATTCTCCTTTCTTTAAAAAGGGAGTTTATTTCTTTCTATGTTTGCTTACATAGTCTGCTATCGATGCAACACTTGTAAAAATTGCCTTTCCTTCTGAAGGATTAGCTAACTTTATACCGTATTTTTTCTCCATAAGCACGATTAGTTCTAAGGCATCAATAGAATCCAAACCTAAGCCGTCACCAAAAAGAGCCTCATTTTCGTCGATATCTTCTGGTGTCATCTCTTCGAGATTCAAAGCCTTGATAATCTCTTCTTTCAGTTCTTTTATTAACTCTTCCATCATTACTATTATTTTATACGATACTATTTTTTAATCTTATTTCAGTCTTAAACATATTATTTATAAGCTATATATAGGTCTGCTTCAAAATGTTTGTCGTCTTCATAATCAAGCCATCCCGTTATCATGGACGTGGTTTGGTCGTCCATAAAAGCCGATTCTATGATATGCTGCATGAGCAATTCGTTCTTCTTCGGTAGGATATAAAAAGAAGTTTCGCCATGATATCCGTTGCGAATAGCGATTTCTCCGGTAACAATATTTGGCAGTGTATACACAAAAACAGAAGGACTGGGAAAATAGTTATCCTTATCTGCGATTGACGTTAGATATTTCTTATCAGACACTATCGATGAAGAACGATTAAAAAAGACTATTGCTCTCGCCTTATTTACATCTTCTTTGCAAGGTCCTTCCTCTCTTTCGGCCTGCAACAATAGTTCAGATGCCACAAAACCTAAACGGCAAAGACCGTCCATTTTGTAATATTTCGGATAGTTTCCTATCTGCTGTTTATAAATTGCCGTAAGCAGATTGTGCTGAGTTTCGCGCTCATCAACAGCAAAAACCTTATCATTAAGCCAAACGCCTTGAGGAGAAAGGCGAACATGATGCTTCATTTCTACATGCGAAGGAAGTTTGGTTGTTTCGTCAACACACACATTTGAGGCCTCATCTGACTCCACTGAGCGAGCAAAAAGCGTTGCATTGCAGCCACCAAAGCCCGATAACAGCTTAAGAAATGCCTTCTTTTGTGTTGTTTGATGCGTTGAAGAGAGCTTCACTTTACCAGAAACTCCAACTTCTTCAAAGCCTCGTGTGCCAAGAATAAGATGGTCGTCAACCGACTTCATGCAAAGAATCGTCTCTATAATACCGGCAGCTCCCAACGTATGTCCAATGTAACCTTTTAATGCATTCACCGGAATGTGCTGTAATCCAGTGCGTTGAATTGCAATAGCCTCCATTTGGTCATTAAACAAAGTGGCTGTGCCGTGGGCATTGATAAAGGCCAGTTCCTCCGTATCTACACCCTCCATTGTCGCTTGTAAAGCCTCAACCAGCCCCTCCGCGGTCTTAGATGGTGCGCTGATATGATAGGCATCGTTCTTTACATAGCCATGACCTATCTGCCATACGTGGCTATTGGTGTGCAAGCTTGCCTTAGTTTCACGCGCCAAGACTATTGTTGCATACGCCTCTCCTAAGTTAAGACCTTGTCGTTCGATATCAAAAGGCTGACAAGAAAAGGCAGACATCGCGTTTAATGACTGAAAACCCGAGATGATAAAGCGTCTTGGACGATCTGCTCCGCAAACAACGGCATAATCATATGTATTAGATGACAACAAGCGTGAGGCCAAAACGATGGCAGCCAAGCCCGATATACAGGCATTACACACTACAATTGGCGTTTGCTTTATGCCTAAACGTGTAGCAATTCGTTGCGCAACATTGCCGAGATAAAGCGTTTCATCAGCTGTTTTGCCCAACTTTTCAATCTCTCCTTTCGTAGAACTCAGTATGAAAACAGTGCGTGTGTTCTTCACATCAACCCCAGACGCGTTCACAGCGCTTTGTGTTGAGCGCAACAATAGTTCCTCAAAATCAGAAGACAACAAGGAAGCCACAAAGCCATGAGGGATATGTTCCGTCATAGGAGCATAGGTATGGAGAGCAGACTCCCCACGCTTTACAGCCAGATAAGTCTCTTCTGAGGTCTCACCTAAAGGCGAAATGATATTATCAGCCAATACATTTACCATGGTGTTTTGATTCATCTTTGCGCTCATCTCTTAGCCTCCACCTGCTTCCAACGCTCTTTCCACGCCTGATAGAAAGGGGGATTGTCCCACACTAACTGATAATCGAGATTCATAAATACCTGTACCGAGTGGCCTGTTGCAATCAAACTATCGTCTTTGGTATCGTGAATCTCATAATCAAAAACTATCTTTGCCGCTGCTGTTGGCCGATAAATGATGTCTATTCGCGGCGTCATTCCATATTTAATAGGCTTCTTATAATGAAAAGTTAGTTCGACTAAAGGAGCAAAATAGCCATGATCGAAAAAGCACATATACGCTAATCCGAATTTCTTTCCAAAGGCTTCACGTGCATCTTCGAAATAAAGAGGATAGGAACCATGCCATACTACGTTCATGGAATCAACCTCACTGAAACGGATTTCAACCTCTTTTGATGCTTTTAATTCTATCATCTTAATGCTAAATCTTATGCTTCTTTATTCAACTTCTTTACTCATTACGTTCCTTAATAGCTATCTTCATTTCTGATTTTGCCAGAAGTTTGTCGCCGCATACTATGGTTGCTTCTGCCAAAGTCATGCCAAACACCTCTTCTTTAACCTCCACTCGAGTGGTAATTACATCGCCGACAACGGGTAACTCAATGACTTCAAAGTTGCGAATCCCACCAATAAAGCCCAACTGGATAGCCTTCTTTAAGATAAACTTATTAACATATCCAATACGGGCAGCACAGGTTTGCGCAATGTTCTCCATTAAACCAGATGCCGAGAAATGGTTTTCATCTACGAAGATATTATCAGCTTGGACCTTTGTTTCGGTTATTGTAAGTGCTCTATCAAAATGAACAAGAGAACCAATCATAACAAAAGGCTCTTGCTGTGGTAACAGTTCATGAACATCAATGGAACGAAGTTCAAGCTCAGAAGGATGTTCTACATCGAATTTAATCATCATATTATAGGATTAATCTAAGACCAAAAGTCATAGAAATTAAACCATTGTAAGGGGTATTGACGCACAACTGTTTCAAGTTCTGCTACATAACTATTCAACAACTGTTGCATTTGTTCTCGTCGTGGAGCTTTTTTATCATAAGCAAGTGGTGCAACAAACACCTTATAATGCTTTGAAGCGACCTTCACAACATTAACAGCTAAAGCGTCTAAACCCTTTATTGTCGCAATAGAAAGCGGTCCAAGGGGAAAGCGTGCAGTAGCACCCATGAAACAAGATGCTACAGATTTTGCAGAGCCTACAATACGATCTGCAGGCATACTGACTATTTCATTATTATCAATCGCTTCGTTTATCAAAAAGAGATGAGTCATATCGTCTCTTACTGGGACCATACGTATATTGTGAAGTCCTAATACTTCTTGACGCCCTTCCATGATAAAGGCTTTCTCTCCCCCATATACTAAAGCATTGAAACGCTTGAGTTTTGAAGTTAAAGTATAGCCCGCAACCTCATAACAGCCTACATGAGAGCTAAAGATTAAAAAGCCTTTTTCCTGTTTTTCCAAACGAAGAAACTGCTCATATCCTTCAATCTCCACCTTAAAACGCTTTCCTGCAAAGACTGCAAAGCGGTCGATAACGATTTGACTGAATAGGCAATGATTAATATATGTACTCCATGCAGCACGCAATTTTCCATATCTTAGCCTATAACGAAAATAACGATAAGCATACGTTCGGCTGTGGTTGGTGTTCAACAACAGACATACGGGCATTACAATAAGTGAAGTGAGCACATAAAGTAATCGTACATCCATCCATTGCAAAGACCAAACTAAGGATCGATGCATCCAACTATTGCCATAAGTAGTATTAGCCAACCTTGCTTTCGATATAATCACAGAACTGCGATAAGGTCACAATACCTTGCATTTCCTCTGGCTTAATCTTAAAACCGAAGTTCTTTTCTACGATAACCACAATGTCGACAAAGTCGAGACTGTCTATACCGAGGTCATCTTTTAACTTTGCTTCTGGAGCAATATTTTCTTCTTCAATTTCCAAATCCTCAATAAGGAAAGCCTTAACTTTCTCTTCTATTTCTTTTCTTTCCATCATATTTTTTAATGATTTATTTTAATTTTACTTCTAATATCGTATGTCCCTGCCCAATACTATCATGAACAGCAACCACCTTTAAGCCCGAACGATTAATTTGTTTCACCATATCATCAGAGTGATACATCTTACTATTGCCATTAGCTATAGCCGTAAAATAAACACTTGTCATAGTTAAACAAAGGGAAGCTGGCTCATATTTCTGGCGATCCCAGAATGTTTCCATGATATAAAGTGTTGTATCTGTATTCATCACTTGAGCTGTACGAGAGAGTATACTGTAGATTTCTTCTTCAGAAAAGCAATCTAAGAATTGGCTCATCCATATAGCATCCCACTCTCCTTGAGGTAACTTTGAATGCTCATCAAGTATATTTGTGGGGCATCCAATGATGCGTTTTGCGCCCTCATTCCCGTCAATTTGCTTCGTCATTAGACCTATTTGACCGGGTAAATCGACTATCGTTACATTGACATTTGCGTCATATTCCACACAACGTAAAGCAAAACGGCCCGTATTTCCACCAACATCCATGAGATGCTTTGGCCGCTTACTGAAAACGATTTCCAAAGCTTTATCAAACGAATGGTCACTATAGAAGTGGTCAAACGCAAACCAACTCTCTTGAACTTGCTTATCAAGTTTTGACAAGCCCTCATAGATTGTAGGCCAATCACCAAGAGTTTTCAGTCCGGCTGGCTTTCCTTCTTTGAGTGCTTCATCGAGAAAGAACATCCCTCTATAGTTTACATCGTGGTTAAAATCAATGTTTACACGCGTAGCTGGGTCGTTAAGTAGAAACCATCCGGCTTTAGATATCGTATAACGATCAGTGTCTTTGTCTATCAATATAGTGCCAGCACTAAGTGAAGCCTCTAATAATATCTTCAAAGCATACTCAGATAGCGACGTCTTTGCTTTCAATTCATTCAACGTAAGCCCATCAGTGCTATCCCGCAAAGCCTCTAACACTCCCCACTTTACCATGAGACGTGACACCTGAAAGATAACAGGTCCCCACGCAATATACTCGGCAAGACGTTGTGCTTCCCGAGCAGACAGCTGCTCCTTTGTATATTTATCGCTTTCCGATTGAAACAAATTCATCTTATATATGTCTTTACTATCTTCCTTTAGCCTGTATAAGTTTACCCTTACTTGGCTTTCTTTATTCGGTTAATAACCTATTCTGTTCACTCTCTATATGCTATTATGCAACGCTTTTCATTAGCAACGCCAGCACCAGGAGCACCACCTATATTTATATAGGGCACTCTCTTTTCTACTCCTTAAACTTCTTCAAGACCAAAGCTGAATTCGTTCCACCAAATCCAAAGCTATTACTCAAAACCAAATTCAATTCAGTTTCAACAGTTGTTATCGCAAGATTCATCTTCTCTGAATATTCATCTGGATGCTCAAAGTTTATATTTGGAGCAACAAAATCATTCTGCATCATCAGTATACTGTATACAGCTTCCGAAGCACCTGCCATCCAACACTCATGCCCTGTCATGCTTTTAGTTGAAGAGATGAGTGCATGCTTGCCACCAAACATCCGATTTAATGCCATAGCTTCATACATATCACCTTGATGAGTGCTTGTAGCATGGGCGTTGATATAGTCGATATCCTCCGCTTTTACACCCGACATATCCAATGCACGCGTCATAGCAACAACACTACCCTCGTCTGATGGTTGACTGATTCCCCCGCCATTGCTTGAGAATCCATATCCAATAACCTCAGCAAGAATATTGGCCCCGCGCGCCTTTGCATGCTCATAATCTTCTAATACCAAAGAAGCTGCACCACCACTCGGTACTAAGCCGTCACGATCTCTATCAAATGGTCTGCTGGCTTTAGTCGGTTCATCCATCCGAACAGAGAAAGCGCCCAACGCATCGAATGAAGCCATCGAATAAAAGTTTGTTTCTTGCGCCCCACCGCACAACACTACGTCTTGCATTCCTTGCTTTATCAGCATATAACCTAAGCCTATAGAATGACTACCACTGGCGCAAGCAGCACTTATTGTGAAGTTAACACCTCGCAAATGGAAGATAGTACTGAGGTTCATATTAACCGTAGAATTCATCGATTGAAAGATAAGTCCATAACCAAGCATAGCAGAATCATGCTTCTCATCCATTATCTTTGAAGCCTCAATAACTGGTTTTGCAGAAGAATCGTTACCAAAGATACAGCCAATTTCATTCTCACGAAGATATTCATCGGAGATGTTTGCCTGCTCAAATGCCTGCAAACTCGACATATAAGCATATCTTGCTTCCTCTGGCATGCCTGCACGCGTATGACGATCAAGCATCTTTTTCGTGATAACAGGTTCCTCAACAATTCCTGTTAAGGCTGAACGATAGCCATATTCTAAGCGCTCTGGCTGCATGCCTATACCCGATTTACCTTCATATAATGACTGCTTTACGGTTTCTAAATCAGTGCCAAGACATGACCAAATGCCCATACCCGTGATGACAACTCTTCTATTCATTATCGTATATATTGTTTCTTTAACCTATAATATGGTTGCTTATAATTCAAAACTAACTAAGTATAAAGTCCTCCATTCACACTAATGACCTCGCCTGTGATATAGGCTGCCTCATCAGAAGCAAGGAAACCGACAACCGCTGCCACCTCTTCGGGCTTACCAAAACGCCCAACAGGCACAAGCTTTTTCAGTTCGTCTTCTGGCAATTCCTTTGTCATGTCGGTCTGGATGAAGCCAGGTGCAACCGCATTTACTGTTATTTTACGTGGCGCAACCTCTTGAGCAAGCGCCTTTGTCGCCCCAATCAACGCCGCTTTTGCCGCACTATAGTTCACCTGTCCAGGCATTCCTTTCAACCCTGAGAGTGAACTGATATTGATAATTCGGCCTCCATGCTTACGCGGCATCATGTGTTTAAGCAGTCGACGCGTAATATAAAAGAAACCATTCATATTGATATCAAGCACACTATGCCAGTCTTCATTCGACATCATGAACATAACATTGTCCCGACGAATACCTGCATTGTTCACTAATACAGAGATATATTCTTCTGGATGAGCTGCTTCCCACTGGTCAATCGCTGCTTCTATTGCTTTGGGATCAGCGACATCAAAGGGTAAAAGCTCTGCATGTCCTCCATGAGCTTCAATCTCTTGCTTCACTTCCTGTGCGCAAGCATCATTTGAGTGGTAATTAATAATAACAGAATAGCACTTTGCTAAACGTAAAGCTACAGCTCTTCCTATCCCTCGCGAGGCTCCTGTTATTAATGCATATTTCATATTTAACTGAAGTATTAGTTAGTTTAAATGCTTAAATTAAAGTTTGGTATCTTTATGATGATGCAAAGATAAAAAAACTTTTTGAAATGATAGACAATCAGAACAAAAAACAACAATCTCGGCGTTCTTTCCGTATTTACAGCCTCTTCAAATGTCTTTATTTTGTTTATCCTAAGGCTTTTTATAGAAAAAGGACTGAAGAAATGATATAATAAGGATGAAAATAGATTTTATTTTGCAACTTTTCTATGCAAAAGATGCTATATTCAAAAAATATATGTAAGTTTGTAAGGAAAACAAATAACTTAAAACAAATGAAAAAAATCCTACTCTTCTGCCTGTCGTTTCTGTTGACACTCACAGCAACTGCCGCTGAAAAAGACTATGGTAAATATTATCTGAACTTACCGAAAGCCATGCCTCAGCCCACAATGCCTACCATTCCCAACAATCAAGTGAGTCTTACTGACTTCGGAGCTGTACCAGATGGCATTACACTTAACACTGAAGCATTTCGCAAAGCCATTAGTAAACTGACAAAACTTGGAGGCGGACATCTGATTGTTCCCGCTGGAATATATCTCACAGGGCCTATCTCTTTGAAAGATAATATAGACATTCATCTTGAAAGAAACGCTCTTATTTTGTTCTCTCCCAACAAGAAAGACTTTCTAAAAGCTACCGACAACGAACCTCAACCCAAAGTAGTTTCGGGCATCACTGCCAGCAAACGCACCAACATCAGCATCACTGGTGAAGGCACTATCGATGGAAACGGCCAATGGTGGCGACCTGTTAAACGTGTAAAAATGAGCGATGTAGAATGGAATCAATATAAGGCTATGGGCGGAACTATCACTCCTAAAGGCGACTTATGGTATCCTTTCAACCTCAAAACGCAAGAAAACATAGCCCCAAATGCCTCTGAACAGGAGAAGATGCGTGCTCATCTCATCCGCATTACAGAATGTAACAATGTGCTCATTCAAGGGGTAACCATTCAAAATTCGCCTCGTTTCCACATCGTACCCCAGCGTTGTAACAACGTAATTGTTGATGGAATAACCGTGCGTTGCCCTTGGAATGCTCAAAATGGCGACGGCATTGACGTAGGCAATTGCAGCAATGTGCTCATCGTTAACAGTACCTTTGACGTTGGAGATGACGCAATTTGCATGAAGAGTGGTGCTGAAAAGGCCGACCAAACGAACCGTTCTTGCGTCAACATTAATATCCAAAACAACACCGTTTACCATGGACATGGCGGCTTTGTTATAGGCAGTGAGGTCATTGGAGGCATGAAAAATATCTATGTAAACAATAACTTTTTCAGTGGAACGGATACGGGATTACGATTCAAAAGCGCTGTTGGAAGGGGCGGAAAGACTGAAGATATCTTCATCAACAACTGCTACATGAACAACATTCTCAATGAAGCTATCACCTTTGAAACTACATATTGGGACAATCATGTGGGGGCAACTCAACCCCAGAAACCGGCAAAAGATGCAGAGTTTGTGCCCAATTTCCAAGACATTCACATAACAAACGTAACCTGCCGAGGTGCAAAAACTGCCATTGCGGCCCATGGAGCACCGGGTATGGTGCACGATATCAGCATCGAAAACTCTACATTCTACTACACCGATAAAGCCACAGACATAGACTCTTCCTGTAAAATTACATTGAAGAATATAAAGTTTGGCGCACCAACTATCGTGCCGCAACAATAAGTAAAAATGGAAATCAAGCCAAAATTACCCTGCCGTTTACTGCGCTAAAACGGTCAATCGCTTGCCATTTACATAGAAATGAACGTCTATTCCCGCAAAAGGCATTCCATAAATCTTATCGGGATTGTCTTGATATTGCGGGCGTGGATCTTCTTCCAACACTTGTCTGAGTTCGTCTATTCGCGCTGCATCCAAGCCCTTTGACAACAAAAAGTCGAGTGCTTCCTGGCTAATGATGACCTCTAAGCGTGTCCATTGATGCTCATCTACAAAGCCACTACGCGCATCGGCATGCGAATCAGCATAAGTAATATAGGGTTTGATGTCATAAATTGGCGTTCCATCCATGAGATCGGCACCCAAAACATGAATCACTGGGCCTCGTTTCGTCTCCCAATCTATCGTCTCTATTCTCACTGAAGAGAGTCCAAGTGCATTGGGACGAAACGGACTTCTACTGGCAAAAACGCCTACTTTCTCATTGCCACCTAAGCGTGGAGGGCGCACCATCAGACGGCTGGCAGCATGCCGATTGGCACTAAATCCCCAAATAAGCCATAGATAATCAAAGGCTTCAAGACCGCGAAGTGCGTGTGCATGACGATACTCGGGCATGAAAACAATCTCCCCTTTCAACGTTGCCACTAAGCCGCTTTGCTTTGGAATGCCAAACTTCGAGCGAAAAGGTGAGTGAAATACGGCGATAGGTTCAATGTTCATAGGCGATGCTTCCTTGTTTTTAATCTACTAAAATGCTATTCGTTTAACCGCAATTCATGGCTTTACACACGATAAAAGATTGAGACGATCATGATAATCAATATCGTTATCCCCCCTGTCCACATAGGGATATAGATGCCTTTCAACTTCTCTACATGCGGATTTCCACTGAATTTTCTAAACAACACATAGCTCACTGAGGCGCCAACCAAGGCAAACAAACCACCAATCAGGATGTCACCAAAGTAGTGAACGCCAAGATACATGCGGCTATAACATGTGAGTAAGGCCCAAAAACAAAAGAAAAAAGCCAATCGCCAACGTCTAAACAAGAAGGTAATAAAGAAGGCTAACCCCCAAGTATTACTGGCATGATTCGATGGAAAGCCATAAGCGCCGCCACGATATCCATCAACAATGTGCACAATCTTAGACACTGGATTGTCTAAATTGCTTGGTCTGAGACGACCAATCCACGGGCGAACTATCTGCGATGTGAAACAATCCGTAAACAGAATGATTAGTCCTATGGCAATAAGAATAGAGAAAACAGCCTTATACGAGTAGTTTTTCAGGAGCACATAAAGCAGAGAAACATACATCGGAAGCCACACCCATTTGTCGCTGATGAGCCACATCACACTGTCAAAATAGGCATTGTGATGACCATTGACCATCAAAAACACAAACGTGTCCATGGCTTTTAGCCAAAGAAGTATATCTGTAAGTTCACCCATCATCGCCGTGCTATGTCATTATATAACTCTTGTAGATAGGCCTTGCCTTGCTTTTCTATCGCCGCCCTGCCCTGCTTTCCATGATAATACACCACCTTCTTGCTCACATTATCATAGATAATCTGTTGCGATTCGGTAGCGAGGCCCCAGAGATCTGGGAAGGTAAAGAAGGCAAAATGGGGCGCACGAGCATCAAGCATGTCTTTACTGAACATGAAACGACTATGCTCAAACCCTAACTGTCCTAACAAAGTAGCCGCTAAATCCTGTTGCGAACCATAACTTTCCACAATGCGTGGCGACTTGATTACACCGCCAACCCAAATCATTGGGATTTGATAACGCGCGATGTTAAACTCACTTATGTCTGCAGGATAACAGCCTAAATGGTCTGGAATGAGGATAACCAGCGAACGATTCCAGCGTCCACTGCGCTTCAACTCATGGATAAAGTGACCCACACAAGCGTCAGTATAGGCGAAAGCATTCAGCACTTTGTCGTGTAAACGATGTGTAGGAACGTCGAAAGGTTCGTGAGAACTACTGGTTTGAATGATGCGCATCATGGGCCCACTTGGCTTTTGTTGCAATTCGTTTTCAACCTTTTCAAACAGCAAATGATCGGGTACTCCCCACTTACTTAGACGCTCTTTCAAAGGGAAATCAACGTCAGAGACATGGTCAGTAATTCCCATTCCCATCAAATATCCACGCAGATTGGTGAAGTCTATGTCGCCCCCGTAGTAATATTTCAACCCATATCCGTGCTTCGAAAGCGTGCCGGCAATGGACGGAAGATGATTGGTCTTGCGCGTTAACTTCATCAAACTCATCGTGGGTTGGGCCGGATAGCCACTCAATATGGAGAGTGTTCCGCGGTCAGTACGGAAACTATTGGCATAGAAATGATTGAAAAACACGCCCTCTTTGGCCAATTTATTCAACTCGGGCGTGGCTTTTGTCTTCATGAGTTCACGCGAAAAGCTCTCTAAAATGACGATATAGACGTCAGGACGCTTGACATTCAGCAGCGCCATTACACTGTCGCTCTTCGTATAAAGCATTGGGCGAACCACCTCAGCTGCCTCTTTTTCGCTCATGAAACGATATTGATGGGCAAAGTCTTCTTGCTTAGAATAGCTCTCCAACAAACTGAACACGGGGTTCACCGCCGCATGATTCAAGCGCATATCCTTACTGAAATAGGCCTCACCGACATTCATTGTCGAGGTCTTTATGCCTCCCCTGATGGGCAGAATCAATAGTCCAAGCAAGGCCAACTGCAACAAACTACTCCCTATTTTGCGCCTGTTTATCTTAGCTTTTGCACACCATTTATTATCCAACCAGCGCTGCAACAGATAGACTCCCACGGCAAGTAACACCGCAACCAACATCCCTGCAGCCACCCACCAAAGGCTAATGCTCGCCAAAGCACTTGTGGGTGAGGAGATGAAATAATATATAGGTGTGGTGTCAAGTGGAAAGCCCCAGTAGCTATAAAGCACGAGGTTGAGCATGAAAGTCACTGAAAACAATAACGAAATCAAGGCTGTATAGCCCCTATTCAGCCACAAAGTGAAACGTCCTTTCGCCCAAATCTCAATCAAAATCAATAGTCCAGTGAACGCCGAAAAATAACCCGCCACAGAGAAATCAAGCGGTAATCCATGCATCATCACCTGCAAAACATCCGACAAACGGCAATGTTTATATAACTCATGATGCACCAACATGAAACAAGGTTTCTGTAGAATGAACAAGAGTGTCCATAGAAAATAAGCAACAATAAATCTTATAGTGTTAATCAGCATTCTTTCTTTTACAATGACGTTCCACAGGTTTGTCGTGCAAAGATACATAAAAGAACAAACAAAACACGTTGTAAATAGTTTTTTTATATAGATTAACATTGACGCTTTTCCTTTTTACTGTAAAGCCGAACAGCCACAACCGAAACGCCGCTCGAATAAGGAAGAAAGCCTCACGTGATGTTTCTTGTTTCTCAATAGGTTGCAAATCGGCTTTTCATTTGCGCCAAATGAGCGCATGACTTGACGCAGATGACCCCGCATTTTGACGCACATCACGCGCTCAGCTGACGCAAATCAGAAACTCAGTTCCAAGCCTTTGTCATTCAACAAATTACAAAGACTTTTCCAATAGTTTTGAGTTGAGCTTGCAACGCCATAAGCGGTTGCACCGAACGCCTATCTAAGACTATCCTATACTGCCTTCCTTCTAAGTTGAAGTAGGCTGGCGAAGTATTCCCGTATCCCTTGTTATCCCTTACAATAACCAGACTATGATGATGGTCCGTGCGTCTTTTCATGCATGAATAGGATGCGTTGCGATTACTTTTTACAGCGAATCCTTATTGAAAAATCAAGCGGAAAGCACGATAAAAAGCGATAACAAGGGAAACGAAGTCTACGCATCATGAAGTTTCAACCAAGTCTTCCATGAGCATACGGTCAATATATGTGATGCCATTATCGGCCAAAAGTTCATAATCTTGCATAAAAGCTTGAGCAATATTCCCACGAGAACACCGCCCCAACCAACTCTTAAAGAGAATCACAGCCTCATTGTTCTTGTTCTGAAACCATTTGCTGTAGCCGGCATTGAGATAGTCTTCGTCTATCATTCCGTCTGTTCCGATGAGGTCATCATAGTAGCGTTCGGCCTGTTGGGGCTTGCATTTCAGCAGCAAAATCCAGGCAATTGTGCGCTTCACGGATAGGTTTTCGGTTTCCAAATCGAGTGGATAGAGCAGCTGAAGTGCCTCGTCATAGCGTTTCATGTGCATCAAAGCAAGCGACTGATACCACAGCAATTGCTTGTCACCTCCCCTGACATAGAGCAGCTGATAGGCACGAAGTGCTTCGTCATCATGGCCAGAACGCAATGCCGAAGCCGCGTAACAACGCAATGTTTTATCGTCAACAAGTGACATATCGAGCATGTTTTCGGGCAACAACGGCTGTTGGGTTGCTTTGTCAAAGCTTAGTTGGCTGACAGTTCCCTGCCCCTCTTCATGCCGCAAAATGGCTACCACCACCATCGAACGGCTGGCTTCATAGGCTTGAGCATCATCGTGTTCATGATTATACAACGCATAACACAGCCGATAATAACGCTGCAATCGCTCGCCGTCGGCATGCAAAAGATGTTGCACCTCGGCTTCAGAGGGCTGATAACGCCGTATCAAACGATGCAACAATTCCCATTCTTTCCGCTTCAAAGCAAAGTTCATCAACGCGACAATCTCCTTGTAAAATACACGCAAAGAGATTGCACTGTGCATGAAAAATTGGGTCGTTAGTGTTGTATCTTGCCCCGTCCAGAACGGATTTCTGAACTCACTTCGGTAAGTGTTTAACTCAAAGAAGCGATATAAATCCTGTAGATATTGCAGACGCTTAAAGCCTAATTGATTGGCATCTACACTCGAAGGGCGCACAAACATGTTGTCAGAACCATTCATCATCTCACGCACATTGGCGGGCAACTGGTCGTAAACCATCTTGAGTGCAAAGCCAAACGAGTATTTATCTGAACTGCAAAAAGGTCCTGCTCCAAGCATTGTGTCGACAAGTTTTGTGTCACCTAACTTATCCAAAGCCTCCTCCATATCGGGATTTTGCTTAGAGAATGGCAAGAACCAATTGCTTACTGACGAGAAGAAAGGAAAGCGTTTCATCTGCGAGAAGCCTCCAAAGTAGATGTCGGCCCCTTGTTTCTGCATCTCCATCATGCGCTGCATACTCTCTTCTGCGCGTTCCATTTCCTGCTCGGCCTTATCGGGATGCAAGATGTCTTCTAACGAATCGTCTTCTTTTTCCTCTACTCCGAAACGATTGAAACGCATCTGTTGCCCCTTCATCAGTGTCGGAATAATGTCTTTTTGCATCTTTTCGTTGTCACGACGAGCATTACTGCAATAGAAGATTTGACACTGCAAGGCATATAAATCGCTTCGCAAAGCAGTGGCATCAGCGTCTTCTATCGTTGTCTTTAACAAAGCAACACTGGCTGGAAAGAATTCAAACGGCTTAGAAGATGCCACTAACGTCCAGCCCACGAAGGCGCGTTGACGCAATTCTTCATCGTTATCGGTGGTGCGCCACACCTCTAACAGCAGTTTGAAACGCAACGGATCAAAGAGATTTATGCCGCTAAGTGTCACGGCAGATACCAATGTTTGGGCATCAAAAGAGTCTATCATTGGACTACAAAGCAACTTTAACATCGCCTCGTAAACCGCCTCATTCCAAAATGGAGAGACTACAATCGCATCGAAAACCGATGAGAGATAGCGCTGATGTTGACGCCGAAGTTCATGCGCTTTGGCCTTTGTTGTGGCCTGAGGTTCAAGAGAAAGCATCGCCAAGTCTTGCACATAGCGTGCAAACTGCTGTAAAACCTCCTCGCCACTGAGCTCAATTTGTCGTGCGCTAAGCTCGGCATAACCATGATAACCGCCTTTAGTGATGGCAAGATGTAGGCGCAAATCAAACACAAGTGCATAGAGTTGATGCAACATTGTGTCGTAGAGTTGAGGGCGCATCGGGTCTTGATAGCCCCTCAACATATAGTCTTTCATCAGTTGATAGCTTGACTTGATTTCATCAAGTCGGGCATCAAACTTCGTGATTCCCTTTGTTTGAAGCAAATGTTCAATCGATTTCACTGCATAAGG
The DNA here is from genome assembly GCF_000185845.1 of Segatella salivae DSM 15606. Lineage (GTDB taxonomy): Bacteria > Bacteroidota > Bacteroidia > Bacteroidales > Bacteroidaceae > Prevotella > Prevotella salivae. Next base: position 3,034,335 of record NZ_GL629647.1, on the reverse strand, counting down.
CAGGTATTGTTCATCGATGATTTGCGACAATAGCTGATATATTGCTTGTTGTTCGGCTTGCATATTAAAAAGTTATTGGAATGACTTTGCAGCCGAAATATCTTTTGATTTCGGTGCAGTGAGGTGTTGAAAACGTAGTTTTGGCAAAGCCTTAATCGTCTTATCGTCGGCTTTACAGTATTTCTTTATCAGGTCACTATAATGCTGAATGCCCATCTCATTAATCGAATCACACACCGCATTATAGGCTTTTGTGAACGCACGCAACTGCTTTTGGCGATGTTTTCCCGTCACTCCGGCATGTCGCAAGGCTATAACACCGAGCGAAAGTCTAAAGTCTCGGCTGTCGCGTAGCATCGGATTATCCATTATTCGGGCTTTCGTGGCCTGCGGTTCTGTTAGCCAAAGGGCATCAATCTCATTGTTAAGCAGCATATCTAAGCGTATAAACACGTTGTTAATCTGTACGCGATAGACGCGCGCTTGAGTCTTAACAGTGTCTAAAGTGAGATTCGTGAGGTAGTCGGTAGCCGAAAATCGCGTCATGGCAACCATCTTATCACCAAGTTGATTGAGTCGTTTCAGTCGGGCTTTTCGATTGGAAAAGAGTTGCCAATAGGCATTCGTTGCCGTGAGATAATCAAGTTGTAAGCCCCTCTTCTTTAAGCGTTCAGTGCGCACAAGGTCGCTAATCGCACCCTCAACACGCTTATTTTGCAGTGCCGTGTCACAATCCATTTGTGCATTAAAGAACTTCAAACGCAAGTCCAATTGAGCCGTATCATAACATTGATGGTCTTTCATGATGTACAAAGGAAGGCAATCTAATGTTGGCATTACCGCGATTTTCAGTGCCAAAGAGTCTTCACGGAAGAGACGATAACGCTCTGCCCGCGACAGACGTTGTTGCTCATCATAAGATTGACCGCAGGCCGTGACGAGCAAAAGGAAAGCGAAAAGCACGATTTTATAATTCAGAAATCTCATTGTTTCAATGCATTTTTTATCGAGTTCTAAGCCTTGCAAAAGTAACAAATAATTTTGTAACTATAGAATTTATTACTACTTTTGTAGTGTTTTCAATTAAAATCAGACGGAGAAATGGCTAAAGATAAAATCGCTTATGTATGTAGTAACTGCGGACAGGAATCCACTAAATGGATTGGAAAATGTCCAAATTGCGGTCAATGGAATACATTCAAGGAGATACGTATAGCCAATGACACGGGCACAATGGCTGCAAAGACGGCAGCACATGCCGTGAGACACGCACTCACGGGCAAGAACAAGCCCCTTCATTTGCGGGAGATTTCGGCGCAAGATGAGCCTCGTATCGACATGCATGATGCCGAATTGAACCGTGTTCTCGGTGGAGGTTTGGTGCCGGGGAGCATCGTTTTACTCGGTGGAGAGCCTGGAATTGGCAAGAGCACACTAACATTGCAGACGATACTTCACATGGATGATCGCCGTGTGCTCTATGTAAGCGGCGAGGAAAGTACGCATCAAATCAAGATGAGAGCCGAGAGAATTGGAGGCAATAGTGAGGTAATGATACTCTGTGAAACGTCACTCGAAGACATCTTTGACAATATAAAAGAGGTGAAACCCGAACTCGTTGTCATTGATTCTATACAGACTATCTCGACAAGTGACGTCGAAAGTTCACCCGGAAGCATTACACAGGTGCGCGAATGTGCGGCAGCCTTGCTCAGGTTTGCTAAGACAAGTGGCATCCCTGTCATTCTAATTGGTCATATAAATAAGGAGGGAACGCTCGCCGGTCCTAAGCTTTTGGAACACATTGTCGATACCGTCATCCAGTTTGAAGGCGACCAACACTACATGTATCGCATTCTTCGGTCGATTAAAAACCGCTTTGGCAGCACGTCAGAATTAGGTATTTATGAGATGCAACAAAACGGATTGCGCCAAGTTTCCAACCCTTCCGAACTGCTGTTAAGCCAAGATCATGAGGGACTTTCAGGTGTAGCCATCTCGTCAGTCATAGAAGGTGTGCGCCCGTTTTTAGTCGAAACCCAAGCTTTAGTGTCTTCGGCTGCCTATGGAACTCCGCAGCGTTCGGCCACAGGTTTTGACCAACGACGTCTCAATATGTTGCTCGCTGTATTGGAGAAACGCGTGGGATTTAAACTCATGCAGAAGGATGTTTTCATCAATATTGCAGGTGGTTTGCGCGTCACTGATTTGGCAATGGACCTTAGTGTGATTGCCGCCGTGTTGTCAAGTAACGTAGACACAGCCATCGAAGCAGGCTGGTGTATGGCTGGAGAGGTGGGACTGAGTGGCGAGGTGCGCCCTGTTAACCGCATTGAACAACGCATTGCAGAGGCTGAAAAGTTAGGTTTTGAACACATCATCATACCGGCGCACAACCTCAAAGGCTTCGATAAGCGCAAATATAAGATTGAACTTCACCCCGTAAGAAAGGTTGAAGAGGCACTAAGAACATTATTTGGATAATATAAACACACAGAGAAATGAAAGATTCAGTTATCATTGTCAGCGGTGGAATGGACAGCATCACCCTGCTATATGACAAAAAAGACGAGATTGCTCTTGGCATTAGCTTCGACTATGGCAGTAATCACAACGCCAAAGAGATACCATTTGCTGAGATGCATTGCAAGCGATTGGGAATCAAACACATTACAATCAATCTTGATTTCATGCATCAGTATTTCAAGAGTTCACTGCTTCAAGGGGCTGAAGCCATTCCCGAAGGCCACTATGCCGACGAGAACATGAAGTCGACGGTAGTGCCTTTCCGCAATGGTATCATGCTATCGATAGCGATTGGCATTGCAGAAAGCAACCAGCTTAAAAAGGTTTTGATTGCCAATCACGGTGGAGACCACACGATATATCCCGACTGTCGTCCCCAGTTTATTCAGGCAATAGACGCTGCCGCCAATGCAGGCACGTTTGTAAATGTGCGTGTTGAAGCGCCCTATACAAACATTACGAAGGGTGATATTGCACGCATTGGCAAACGACTCGGCCTTGACTATACCGAAACTTGGAGCTGCTATAAAGGCGGAGAAAAGCATTGTGGCAAATGCGGCACATGCATTGAGCGCAAGGAAGCCTTGCAAGAAGCAGGCATCCACGATGCAACGGAGTATGAGGAATAAGCCTCTTGCCAACCAGCTGATGCCAAGCCAGCCATGCCATGACCGCAAGTGGCCTTTCAATGTGCCGCAAATCGCCTCACCTTTTGACGCAAAAGGCGCTGTCATTTCATGCAAATGACGCGCTGTTTTGACGCAAATCACATTTAGAAGAAAGGCAAGCGATGAAAAAACCTGACTAAAACAAAGGAATTTGTAAAGTCTATATAGCAGTTGAGCGGCCTCAACTACGAAAAACTCTTAATTCTTAATGAATGATTTTTTGATATGGTTGGAAAAGTGTATCTTTGTAAAGTAATAGAGAAACAATATTAACTTAAAACATAAAACAAAAATGACAATCGAACAATTCAACTTTGCCGGCAAGAAGGCAATCGTTCGTGTGGACTTCAATGTCCCATTGGATGAGAACGGAAATGTAACAGATGACACCCGCATTCGTGGCGCTCTGCCTACATTAAAGAAGGTATTAGCCGATGGAGGTGCACTCATTATGATGAGTCATATGGGTAAACCTAAGGGCAAAGTAAAGCCAGAACTCTCACTTTCTCAGATTGTAAAGAATGTCTCTAAAGCCTTAAATATTGACGTAAAGTTTGCCAAAGACTGCGCTAATGCAGATGCAGAGGTGGCAGCATTAAAGCCAGGTGAGGCGCTGTTATTAGAGAATTTGCGCTTCTATCCAGAGGAAGAGGGCAAGCCAGTAGGCGTAGAAAAGGGTACTCCTGAATACGAAGAAGCTAAGAAAGACATGAAGGTTCGTCAGAAGGAATTTGCCAAAAAGCTCGCTTCTTACGCTGATTGTTACGTGATGGATGCCTTTGGTACCGCGCATCGTAAACACGCTTCGACGGCTGTTATCGCTGACTTCTTCGACAAAGATCACAAGATGTTAGGCTATCTTATGGAGAAAGAAGTAAAGGCAGTTGACGCAGTTCTCAACAACATTCAACGTCCATTTACAGCTATTATGGGTGGTTCGAAGGTATCAACAAAGATTGGTATCATCGAGAACTTACTCGGAAAGGTTGACAACCTCATTCTTTGTGGTGGCATGACCTATACATTTGCCAAGGCACAGGGTGGCAAAATTGGTAAGAGTATCTGTGAAGATGACAAACTTGATGTTGCATTAGACGTTATCAAGAAAGCCAAAGAAAACCATGTAAACTTGGTACTTGGCACTGATTCTGTTATTGCTGACGACTTCAAGAACGACGCTAACCAGAAGGTTTGCCCATCAAACGACATTCCAGATGGCTGGGAAGGCATGGACGCTGGTCCTGAAACACGCAAAGCTTTCGCTGCAGCAATCAAGGGATCTAAGACAATTCTGTGGAATGGTCCAGCCGGAGTGTTCGAGTTTGACAACTTCTCTGGCGGCTCACGCGCTATTGCTGAGGCCGTTGCTGAAGCCACAAAAGAGGGTGCTTTCTCTCTCATTGGCGGTGGAGACTCCGTTGCTTGCGTCAACAAGTTTGGCTTAGCAGACCAAGTTTCCTATATCTCTACCGGCGGTGGTGCCCTGCTTGAGGCTATCGAAGGCAAGGTTTTACCAGGTGTAGCAGCTATCCAAGGTGAGTAATACAACGCTGAATTTAACATTATTACTGAGCATTCGGGCAACCAAAAAGTTGTTTTGAATGCTTAATAACGAAGTGAAAAGAACATCTTCCGCAGCAATTCATTGTATGGAAAATTGTTCTTTTCATTTCCATTTCAATCACACGCAATGCATAACGAAGCTCAACCTATGGACGAAAGTCATCATGAGCGACCACCTTTAATAAGGAGTCATTGCGCAACACCCGACCTATGGTAATCAAAAGGAATTGAGAATACCAAATTGTTAACAATAAAGCATATATCAAAAAAACATGAAACTAAAAACATTATTAGCTACTGTCTGTCTACTTGGCAGTGCAATCTATCCCTCAACTGTGTCGGCCCAGTTCAAATGGCCCTACAAAATAATGAATGGAAAGGCTGTAACAGGAGTGCCAACACGTGAGGCTGGCCAACAAAGTGCACTCAACTTGGTCACACCTAAGCTGAAAGTAGTGCGCGTTGCCTTTGTAGGTTTGGGCATGAGAGGCCCTGGTGCCGTTGAAAGATGGACCCACATACCTGGCATTCAGATAATGGCTTTGTGCGATTATGAACAAAACCGCGCCGAAAGATGCCAGGATTTCCTTCGCAAAGCAAGTATGCCTGCTGCAACAATCTATTCAGGTGAGGACGGCTATAAAGCGCTTTGCAAACGTAAAGACATTGATCTTGTCTACATAGCTCCCGATTGGAAGCATCACTTTCTCGTTGCCCGTGAAGCCCTGTTGAATGGAAAACACGTGGCCATTGAAGTGCCAGCAGCGATGAATATGGCTGAAATCTGGGAACTTATCAACCTTTCTGAGAAGAAGAGATTACATTGCATGATGTTGGAAAACTGCTGTTATGACTTCTTCGAACTTAACGCTTTGAACATGGCACAGAAAGGAGTCTTCGGCGAAATCCTTTATGCTCAGGGTGCATACCGCCACGATTTGACTCCCTTCTGGAATGCATATTGGAAACAAGGTCCACAAGATAAGCTCGGCTGGAGACTTGATTATAACATGAAACACCGTGGAGACGTCTATGCAACTCACGGCTTAGGCCCTATCGCTCAAGTCTTGGATATCCACAGAGGCGACCGAATGAAGACGCTTATCGCCATGGATACTAAATCGGTTAACGGCAAAATGCACGTTGAACAGATGTCTGGTGAGAAGTGCAATGACTTCAAAAATGGTGACCAAACGACTACACTCATCAGCACAGAGAACGGAAAAGTTATTGAGATTATCCACAATGTGATGACTCCTCAGCCTTATAACAGAATGTATCAACTAACAGGTACCAAAGGCTTTGCTAACAAATATCCTATCGAAGGCTTTGCTTTGTCCTCAAAAGAACTATCAAAAGCCGGTGTAACTCCATCTGCAGATGACCTCTCGGGACACTCATATCTTCCTCAAAAAGATGCTGATGCACTGGTTCAGAAGTATGAAAGTCCGATTGTAGCCAAGTATGAAAAGGAGGCAAAAGAAGTTGGTGGACACGGCGGAATGGACTTCATCATGGATTCACGCTTGGTATATTGTCTGCAAAATGGCTTGCCTTTAGACATTGACGTCTATGACTTGGCTGAGTGGTGTTGCTTAGCTGAGCTTGGTTCTATATCCATGAATAATGGTAATATCCCTGTAGAGGTGCCCGATTTCACCCGTGGTGAGTGGAACAAGATACATGGTTTCCACCATGCTTACGCCAGTGCTGCCGACGAAAAGAAGGCTGCCGACGAGGCTGCTGCCTTCACTTTGAAGCTCAAGGAGCAAGGCAAGAAATACTGGGAAAAGGTAGATAAGGCTGCCAAAAAGAAGTAAAAAGAGGCACAGGTGACTGTGCAAACGCATAATTTCATCGCAAGCAGTGTGCCAATGGTTCATCCATCATTTGGCACACTGCTTTTTGTTTTCCCCAGTTTCAAAGTTGTTTGCAGGATAATTTTTAGTGTAGCGTGGCATGGATAAACGATTTTCTTATCCCCTATCCCACCAATCCACCTTTTGATATGGCTGAAATCATCGCGTGAAATCGCTCATATCGCCGTGTAAAATCACCCAAATGGAGGCTCAAAATGACAAGAATCACAACCTCCTATACAACAATGTTGATTGAGAAGTTTATGGTATTGATTATCAGCGCAATAACGATTGCAAGGCACAAGGGCGTGGGGCGTTCAGAAAAAGGAAATCAAAGCTGCCGCCAGCGCCTCTATTCCACCCAAAGATAGCTACCTTCCAACTGAATCAACTCCTCGTGAACAAGGTATTCCAAGGCTTCATCCAAATGGCGTTCTGGCAGCTGCAAGGTATCGAGGTCAGTGAGATGATGACGCTGATGGTCTGAAAGAAAATCAAGAATGGCCTGCCTGCAAGTCTCAATCTTTTGCTCACTCGCCGACTTTTGGCCCCTATCAAGACACACATCACATCGTCCGCAATCCTCCGAGTCAGTCTCTCCAAAGTATCGAAGCAATTGTCTGCTGCGACAAATCTTGTCATTTTCGGCATAGGCAATAACGGCTTGGATACGTTTTTCAAACTCCTTTTTGCGGTCTTCATACACAGCTTTCCCTATCACCAATTGCTCGCCGTCTACCCTACTGCGTAGAAAATTGATGTAAGGCATCTTGCGCTGTGGAATAAAATGCAGGATATGACGCGCATTAAGGTTCTTTAAGATGAGATAAAGCTGCTGTGGAGTGAGCCCTGTTCTTTGTGCAATGAGCTGCTCATCAATATAGACATAGTCGTTGAAAAGCCCTCCATAAAGGCGCATTAAGGCATCAATGACGAGGTCTTCTCTCTGACTAAGGTTGTCCAACAGATAGAGTTGATTGCGCGATAACAGGAACATGAGTCGCGCACTATTATTGGGATCATTCTCATAAAGAATGTAACCCAGTCGCTCAATGATGCGAAGCGAAGCATCGGTCAGCGTCAGTGAGAGATGATAGGCACTGCAAAACTCCGCAATGTTGAATGAAAACGTGTGCCCACCCCCGCTTCCTACACCAATCTGATAATAGTAAGCGAGCGAATCATAGACCTTACGAATCTCGTCTTTTTCAGGGAAATTATCTCCAATACGCTTATGAAGTTTGCGCGCATCGGCCGAGTTATAGAGCAAAACAGCATAGGCTTTCTTGCCATCTCGCCCCGCACGACCTGCCTCTTGGAAATAAGCTTCGAGCGAATCTGGGCTATCCATGTGGATAACCACCCTCACATCGGGCTTATCAATGCCCATACCGAAGGCATTGGTAGCTACCATTACGCGAGTGTTATCACGCTGCCAGTCTTGCTGTCGGATGTCTTTCGTGAAATGTTCTAAGCCAGCATGATAGAAGGTTGCTTTGATATCATTGTCTTTGAGCAGTTGAGCAATCTCCTTTGTACGCTTTCTACTGCGCACATATACAATGGCACTGCCCTGCACCGCCTGCAAGATGTGGATGAGTTCCGCCTCTTTGTCTGATGCAATTCTAACAACATAACAGAGGTTTTCGCGTTGAAAACTCATGCGAAAGACATTCTTCGCCCTGAAGTTTAAACGTTCCTGGATGTCGTCAACAACGTCAGTTGTCGCCGTAGCGGTAAGCGCAAGGATGGGCACTTCGGGCTTAATCTTGCGCAGTTCTGCAATGTGTAGATAGGAAGGTCGAAAGTCGTAACCCCACTGACTGATGCAATGTGCCTCATCAACCGTGATGAAGCTGACGTGCATGTGGCGGAATTTAGACAGGAAAAGTTCGGAAAAGAGCCGTTCAGGAGACACATAAAGCAACTTCAATCCACCGAAAACAGCGTTCTCAAGCGTCTTGATGATCTCCTGACGCGTCATGCCTGAGTAGATGGCGGCAGCCTTTATGCCCCGTTGAAGCAGATGATCCACCTGGTCTTTCATCAGGGCTATGAGGGGAGTTACAACGATACAAACTCCCTCTTTGGCTAAGGCTGGCACCTGAAACGTGATAGATTTACCTCCGCCCGTAGGCATAAGTCCCAAGGTGTCGCGTCCTTCGCCTATGCTATGGATAATGTCTTTCTGAATGCCTCGAAAGTCATTATACCCCCAGTACTGCTGCAACAGCTGCCGATATTCCATGTGTTGTCACTACTCCTCAGTCGGAAGAGCCGCTTGTGGGTGTTCTTCTTCAGGACGAATATCTTCAATCTGCAACTGCACTTGATTGCGTTTAAACACATTTGCCTCAATAGTGTAGGCAATATCAAAGGCGCGTTTGCTCTTGATATAACGCACAGAACCACTTTGTCCAAAGGCAATGCCATTGACAACCGTGCTTGATTTAGAGTCAACGAGTTCGAGTTTGATGTGTTCTTGCTCGCGTCCCACGACCTTACTCGTACCATAATCATAGACGCCTTGCGTGAAAAAGAGCGGTTTAGTGCATTCAGGTCCGAAGGGAGCAAAGCGTTTTAAGTCGTTGAATAGCTTCTTTGTGATGTCTTTAAAGTCAAGTTTTGCATCGAGATTAATGGTTGCTTCCGTCAGTTCGGGGGCGATATGGTCTTCTACATACTGCTGAAACTTCTTGCGGAACAACGGAATATCATCCCAACGTAGCGTCAAACCAGCCGCATAAGTATGTCCACCGAAGTTCATCAACAAGTCTCGGCAGTGCTTGATAGCCGCGTAAACATCGAATCCCGTAACGCTGCGTGCCGAGCCAGTAGCCAGATCTCCGTCGCGTGTTAGCACCACTGTAGGGCGGAAATAGATTTCCGTTAGTCGCGAAGCAACAATCCCTATGACGCCTTTTTTCCAGTTTTCATCATATAAAACGATGCTGGAGTGATGTTTTTGGCTTTCAAGTTTTGAGACAATCACATTGGCTTCTTCGGTCATCTGCTTATCAATGTCCTTGCGTTGCTCGTTGTATTCATCGATGTGCTTAGCCTTTTTGAGCGCTATATTATAGTCTTTTTCAACCAAAAGGTCAACACTTTCCTTTCCATTCTCCATGCGTCCAGAGGCATTTATGCGTGGACCAATCCTGAAAATGATGTCACTCATCGACAACTCTCGGCCGTTTAGACCGCATATATCGATAATAGCTTTCAAGCCGATACTTGGGTTTTGGTTGAGTTGTTTAAGCCCGTGGAAGGCCAAAATGCGGTTTTCATCGGTGACAGGAACAAGGTCTGCAGCAATCGAAACGGCACAAAAGTCGAGCAAAGGAATAAGCCGTGAGAACGGAATTCCGTTGTTCTTAGCCCATCCTTGCATAAACTTGAAGCCTACTCCACAGCCACAAAGCGACTTGAAAGGATAGCTGTCATCAGGCCGTTTAGGGTTAAGGATGGCAACAGCCGGCGGCATTTCCTCATCCGGGACATGGTGGTCACAGATGATAAAGTCTATACCGAGCGACTTTGCTAAGGCAATTTCCTGAATTGCTTTAATGCCACAATCTAATATAATGATGAGTTTTACACCCGTTTCCTTTGCATAAGCTATTCCCTTTTCACTCACCCCATAGCCCTCATCATAGCGATCGGGGATGTAATAATCAATGTTTGAATAGAACTGTTGCAGAAACTTATACACCAAAGCCACGGCAGTACATCCATCGACATCATAGTCTCCATAGACCAAAATACGTTCCTTTCGGCCCATAGCATCATTGAGTCGATCCACCGCGACATCCATATCTTTCATCAAGAACGGATTAATCAGGTCGGCTAATTGCGGTCGGAAGAATCGTTTTGCAGCCGATTCTGTCGTTATTCCGCGCCTTATCAGCAGCTGTGCAAGTATGGGATGAATGCCCAACTTGCCCGAAAGCTCATCTGATGCCTGCTTTTCTTGTGGTGTTGGTGGTTCGTAATTCCATTTAAAATGCATTTATATCGTTTTTATTTTCTTCTGAATGAGGGTATACCAAGAGGCATACCAGCGGATTTTTCATGTTTCATTACACCAATCCGTGCCCAAAGATACGAAATAAAAACAATAAAAAAGCACAACCGGAAGTTTTTTTTCCAATTGTGCTTTCTAATTCTTTATGATTCAAAGCTTAGATACCGAGCTTCTTACGAATGTCTTTTGGCACTGCATTTTTATTGACAATAAAATCCATTGTGTTATTAGCGATGTAGTTCTTTGTCATATACCAGATGCCTTTATAATCTCCTGTTTCGCCCCAAGAGTTCTTCACCATGTAGTATTCTTTGCCATTTTGGTCCTTAGCAATACCATAAATCAGCATACCATGGTCGTCAGTTAGCTCCCAGTTATCAAAGCGCTCTTGACGCAGTTTCTGTGTAGGTGTAACCTCAGGAACCTTGCATCCTAATGAGTCGAGCACGTTTTTCTTTTCTGTTTTCGTGAGTTTCAGCCAGTGTGCCATATCACTTCCGCTCAGGCTTTGTGCCTTTTTAGCGTCAATAGAGTATGCCAAGCCATCACGAGTAAAGCCTGGTTCCGAAACATCTCCACCCCAAGCAACGGTGTAACCATTCATTACGGCATTGTCAATGATGCGCATCATGTCGTCAAGAGGTAGGTTCCATGACAATGGGTTGCGCCAATTGTCTTGCACCTCAACAGCAAAAGCGGTCCAGAATGGGTGGTGTGTGTAGCTTGTGAAGCTTTCATAATCGTCTGGATTGATTTCCAAGCTCTGTGCAAATGACATCGGTGTGTAGCTCTTTCCCTGATAAGTGAACTTCTCTGGGCATTTACCGAGGTAGGCATCGATGATTCCATGCAACGCAACCTTCCACTGAGAAGAGAGTTTATCAGTCTTAGATTTAGCTACAGACAACACATAAGGAGTCATCACATCAAAGAATTCGTTGAAGTTATTGAGTGAATCTCCATAGAGCGTACCAGGCAATGGCATAGCGTCTTCAGGGCAAATGCCATAGTGTTTCAAACAATAGATGGGGTCGTATGCACTACCTCCCTGTGCAAACTGGCAGTCGCCATGCATGCGAACCACTTGTACTGCACGGTCGAAATAAGTCTTATTGGCTACAAAAGCCTCACATAAGTCATACGTTTTTCCCGTTTTTTTCAGAATCTCGGCCTCCAAAAAGCTCAGTGTTGAATAGTCCCAACATGTGCCACTACGGCTTTGGTTCTTAATGCTTGTAATCTTGTTTTCCTTGATAACAGTGAAAACAGGTTTGTTCGCATTACTCTTTTCTGCTTTCTTCTCTTCTGCATTAACGTTCAATGCCACCACGGCAAGGAGCGCCATCACTAATAATTTTCTCATTTAATCCAGTTGAAATGTTGTTATTATGAATTTTCTCTCACGTTGTTTTTTAATTTTTCTCATGCTGTTTTGAATCACTTCATCCGCCGATTTGATTCATTTCTCGCGCCGTTTTGAATCACTTCATGCGCTGTTTTGAATCGCTTCACGCGCTTAATTGTCGGCCATAAACTCCTCAACATCCTTGGGATGATAAGGAATGCGGTCTTTTCCAATAAAGCGGCAGCCGTCTTTCGTGATCAACACGTCGTCTTCTATACGGATGCCTCCAAAGTCTTTATAAGCTTCGAGCTTATCAAAGTTGAGGAATTCTGCACAATGTTTCTTTGCCTTCCAATCGTCGATGAGGGCTGGAATGAAGTAGATTCCCGGCTCGTCTGTAACGACAAAGCCTTCTTCCAAACGTCTACCCATGCGCAGATTATTGGTTCCAAACTGCTCAAGATTAGGCCTTGTTTCTTCATCAAAGCCTACATTGACTTGGTCAAAGCTTTCCATATCGTGCACATCCATACCCATCATGTGGCCCAATCCGTGGGGCATGAACAGCGCATGTGCACCAGCACGCACGGCCTCTTCGGTGTCGCCTTTGGTCAAGCCGAGTTCTTTCAGGCGGTCAAACATCAGGCGGCATACGTTGAAATGCACGTCGGCATACTTCACACCAGGCTTAGCCACGTCTAAAGTATGGTCATGGCAGGCCTCAACAATGCTGTAGATATCCAACTGACGCTGTGTAAACTTGCCGTCAACAGGCATTGTTCGTGTGTTGTCGCTACAATAGTTGTTGATGGTTTCTGCGCCTGCATCGCACAAAACGAGGCGTCCGGCTTCGAGTTCTTTCATTGATGGTGCCCCATGAAGTATCTCTCCATGCTGCGTATAAATGGTTGGAAAACTAACCATTGCGCCATAAGAGTGGGCAATACCATCCACTTGTCCGCTTACAAACTTCTCGGTTACCCCAGGTTTTGTTAGTCGCATGGCCGTGGTATGCATCTTATATCCTATGACAGCTGCACGTTCTAACTCCTCAATTTCTTGCGGTTCTTTCACCGAACGCATCTTAACCACTGCCTTGATTAGCGTCATACTGGCAGCCTCTTTCTGCTGAATCGGATGCACACCCAATAGGTCAAAGATTTGAATCTTTATGTCATGACGATATGGAGGCAGGAAATGTATCTTGCGATGTTTGCTTAATGCCTCGTTGCATACGGTCTTCAATGCCCGCATCGGCAAGGTTTCTGAAGCACCACAACGCTGTCTCATCTCTTCCATGCTATCCACAGAACCATACCAAACGATGTCTTCGATGTCGATATCATTGCCTATCAAGAGGTCTTTATCATTGTCGATGTCGATTACTCCAACAAGTCCATCGCGCTGAAGTCCATAATAATAAAGGAAAGAAGAGTCCTGACGGAAAGGAAAATACCCATTGTTTGGGAAGTTAGCCGGTGACTCATTGTTTCCAAATAGAATGATGATGCCTTCCTTAACAAGCTTTTTCAGCTCGTCGCGGCGTCTTTTATATGTGGCTGTATCAAACATATCTTTTATTATTTAATTTGCCTACAAAGTTACACAATTTTGAGATTAAAATGCTATCTTTGCAAGAAAATTAAGCGAAATAGTGAAAATTTATCAGTAAATCATGAAGATTAACGGCAAAACAGGACTTGTTCTCGAGGGCGGCGGCATGCGAGGAGTGTTCACAAGTGGTGTGCTCGACGCATTCATGAAACACAATCTATACTTCAAATACATTGTGGCGGTTTCGGCAGGAGCTTGTAACGGCATGAGTTATGTGAGCCGTCAACCCCGCCGTGCGCGTGTTTCGAACATTGATTATCTGGCCCGTTACCGTTACATTGGACTGCGTCACCTCGTCACTCAGGGTTGCATCTTCGACCAAGAGTTGCTCTACGACAAGTTTCCCAATGAGCTTTTACCATTTGATTTCGATGAATATTTCAAACATTCTCAAAGTTTTGAAATGGTCACAACAAATTGTTTGACCGGTCAAGCGATGTATCTCAGCGAGGCACACGACCGCCAACGTTCGCTCGATATTGTCAAGGCATCGAGCAGTTTGCCTTTCGTGAGTAAGATTGTCAACGTTGATGGGCTTCCCATGCTCGATGGAGGCATCGTCGATAGCATCCCTATTCACCGAGCAATTGAAACCGGACACGAGCACAATGTGGTTATCCTGACGCGCAACAAGGGCTGGCGCGACACTGGAAAAGACCGCAAAGTTCCGGCTTTTATCTATAAAAACTATCCACGATTGCGCGTGGCTTTGAGCCATCGTCTTAAGGTTTATAATGCTCAAATGGATCTCATCGACCGCTTGGAAGCCGAAGGTCGCATCACGTGTATTCGCCCGTTGCGCCCTATGGAGGTGGGAAGAATCGAAAATGATGTGATGAAACTTGAGCGCCTCTATGAGGAAGGATTCGCACTCGGAGAGCAGTTTATACAGGAAAATTTATAGCGTCAGCAGGCCTTTTCCTTTATCTTTATTCGCATCTTTCGCTATTTCATGATGCACCAAGCGTTTTCCCATACTGCGACAGGCGGTTTTTCATGATGCACTAAGCGTTTTTTCATGAGTCTGCCGGCTTGTTTTTAAGTCATTCTTGGCATTTTTTCATGATGCACCAGGCGTTTCGCCATACTTTTTTCACGCCGAATGAACCTACGAATCAGGCGCAAACTTCACCGCGAAAGCTAAGCTTTCACGCACTGACGGAGGCCATTTCATCTCCCCTTTTGATAGCTTTTAGCGCATGAAATGACCGCCTTAGCATGAGGCTTAGGCGTTGTCTACGATTTCTTTACCAAACGGAGCCAAAGCCAAGCCCATCAAGCGGAAATGCATCTTGCCCCAAGGAATCCCCACGATTGTGATGCACAGCAACAGGCCGAAGCCGAGATGAGTCAGTGCAATCCAAAAACCACCGACGAAAAACCACAGCATATTCATAATCATGCTAAGACAACCGCTGTCCTGAGGCTTGCTGACCACGTGTGAACCAAAGGGCCACAGGGCAAGAATACCAAGTTTCAGGGTGGCAAAACCAAACGGAATGCCGATGATTGTGACCATCATCAGCAACGAAGACACAAAATATTCGACGGCAATTCCAAATCCGCCAAAGACCAACCAAATGATATTTCCAAGAAGTTTCATGTTGTAATGTTTCGTGTTATGTCGGACAAAGATATTAAAAAAAGGCTGAACGACAAAACAAAACAGAAGGGGTTTGTGCCTCATTCCTGCACACAGGGAATGAAAAACAGGCTTTTTCTTCGCATATAAACACGCCTTTTGGGTTATCCTAACCTATTTTTCATTCCCCACCACATAGGTCAACACATAGTCATCGGTTACGTTTATTTCCACCTGATGACGTGTGTTTACCTTCAAATTCTCAATGAAACAATGCGTCATCGCACTGTTATCGAGCGTTACCCTCATATCAAAATACTGAAGATTTTGAGCGGAATAGTATTTATAAAGCGTTTCTTTGGCACACCAATTCACCAATTGTGCCGTGACCTCTGCCTGCATTTCGTCGTCGCGCATAAAGCGATGGGCTATGCGACTGACGCGATTGCTGCGATATTCTATGTCAACGGCCACCTCAGAATGAGGCGAAACCATGATGGCAGCGTAGCCTTTGGTGTGACTGATGCTGATGTTCCATCCTTGAACAAAGGGCTTTCCATCGGCATTATGCGTGATGATTGGACAATCGTTGACCATGTTCCACAGCAGCGAATAGACCGCAAGTTTCTCTAAACGCCGTGCCAGGCTCTTGTATGCAGCAATCTCTTGCTGAAAGATGGTGTGCATTTCGGCCTGCGAAGTAAGAAAAACATCAACGTCTTCTTCTATCTTCCACACGCCCAATCGCACGTCTTTGTCCAGACTTTTCACGAAAAGCAATGGCATGGTTTAGTTTTTTTGGTGAATCGTAACCTTCACTTTTGCGATTCTACGCTCTTCAATCGCGAGGATTTCGAACGTGAAATTCTCATATTCTATCTTCTCATGAGCGCTTGGGAAGTCGCCTTTCAACTCTAAAAGTAAGCCAGCAAGCGAGTCAGCATCGCCCTCAACCTCATCAAATTCGTCGTCATCAAGATTCAGAATCCTACAGAAATCAGCCAGCAAAACCTTGCCTTTGAAGATATATGTATTATAGTTTAGTTTCGTATAGAACTTCTCTTCTTCGTCAAATTCGTCGTTGATTTCGCCGACAATCTCCTCCAAAATATCCTCTAAAGTGACCAAACCGCTCGTGCCACCATATTCATCTACGACGATGGCGATATGCACTTTATTCTCTTGGAACTCGCGAAGCAGGTCGTCAATCTTTTTCGTTTCGGGCACGAAATAAGGCGGCCGGATGAGACTTTGCCAGCGGAAGGCGTCGGTTTTTGACAAATGAGGCAGCAAGTCTTTAATGTAAAGTACGCCTCGAATATTGTCGCTGTTGTCCTGATAGACAGGGATGCGGCTGTAATTATTCTCAACAATACACTTCAAGACATCCGAAAAGCTGCTTCGAATGTCAAGATTCACAATGTCTTGTCTTGAGGTCATGACCTCTTTGGCCGTCTCGTCGCCAAAGCGAATGATGCCTTGCAGCATGCTTTGTTCGTCTTTTATATCGTCTTTGTCGGTGAGTTCAAGCGCCTGTTCAAGGTCATCCACACTGAGTTGGCGGTTCTTTTGCTGCATAATCTTTTCGGCATAGACGCCACTTTTGATGAGAATCGTCTCTAAAGGCCAAAAGAGTTTGCGAATGAAGAGCACGCCTCCAACGGCAAAACGGCAGAATTTCAGTGCGTTCTGTCGGCTGTAAACCTTGGGCATTATCTCGCCAAAGAGCAGCAACAGAAACGTTAACAGCACTGTCAACACAATGAATTCAAGCCACTGCGCCTTAGGTCCGAAGTGCACAATTGAGTTGAAAATCAGATTACAAAGCATGATAATCGTCACATTGACGAAGTTGTTTGTAATCAGAATAGCAGCAAGTGTGCGCTCACTATCCTCGCAAAGGATGTCGATGTTGCGGTCTTTCACATTGTGTTCGGGTGAAAGTTCTGAAATATCGGATGGCGAAAGACTGAAGAAAGCGATTTCAGAACCACTGGCAAATCCCGAGGCTAACAATAAAACTACTGTCAGCAGCATACAGAAAACGACTCCAATCGAAGGTGATTGGAACGTCACATCTGCAAAAGATTCAATAAAAGTGGTAATATCCAAAAGTTGTTTTTTTAACTACTAAAATGGTAAACCTCCGTCATCGGGCGTGTTTTCAGCCTCCCGTTGGTTGGTTTGTTGCGTTTGATCGGCTGCAGTTGATTGTCCTGCAGACGTTTCATTAGCGACCGGTCTGGGGGTAAGCAGCTCCATATTCTCGGCAAGAATCTCCGTAACAAAGCGTCGCTGACCTTTCTGATCGTCATAACTGCGGTAACGGATTCGGCCTTCTATATAGAGTTTATCCCCTTTATGCACATACTTTTCAACGATTTTTGCCAAGCCACGCCACGCCATAACAGTGTGCCAATCGGTGTGATCGGGCACCTTAGTACCATTTTGTAGCGTGTAGCCTCGCTCTGTTGTGGCCAATGAAAACGTAGCCACCGCCTGGTCTTGGTCGTAATAACGCACGTCGGGTTCTTTTCCAACGTTTCCAATGAGCATCACTTTATTCATCGTTGTCTATGAGTTTAAGGGTTGAAATGACGGAAATCATGCGGCAAAAGCCTACTTCCACATGCCAAGATACTTGAAATGAAAGTTCTTTCCTTTGGCAGAAGGGAATTGCGAACGACTGTCTACACGGCTGCGCAGATAGTCAACAATGCGAGCATAACAATCTTGTCCTGAGTTAGCTTTGCACTGAGCAACGAAGTGAGTGTCGCGATATTCGTGCTTGCCTGTGGTAGGAACCATGACAACACGCTTGAAATCGAGTGTACCTTCATACCATCCCGGCTGCATTTCAGTGAGTCGTGTCATGGCCGATGCAGCCAATTCATGCTTATCAATGACAGGAGCAACGGGGCGAACAGCCTTCTTCTCTTTGAAATCAGCCATCGTAGCAGCCATTGTTTTAATAATGATGAAGTAGACACGTTGACGCACTTTATAACGTTTCGGATAGCAAACATCACTGGCAACATAGTCGCGTATGTCTGCCTCTAAATCCGGATTCATTCCTATTTCGGGTATAGAGCTTAAAAAATCAAGCGCCTCTTCCACATTTGGAACAAGCGTTTCGCGATCAAAATATCTTAAATATAAATTCATTGATGTGTATGTTTCCCTTAGAAAAAGAGCGGAAAACGGGACTCGAACCCGCGACCCCGACCTTGGCAAGGTCGTGCTCTACCAACTGAGCTATTTCCGCAGAGAAATAAAAAAGCCTTATTTACGTGTGAAGAGGAGGAGACTCGAACTCCCACGTCACAATTGACACTACCCCCTCAAAGTAGCGCGTCTACCAATTCCGCCACCTCTCCGACATGTAAATGCATTCTGAATAATGTGCCCAGAACAGGACTCGAACCTGCACGTCGTGAAACACACGCACCTGAAACGTGCGCGTCTACCAATTCCGCCACCTGGGCAGGCATCGAAGAAACATTCTTCTTAATGTTTTATTCAGAATGTATGAGCGGAAAACGGGACTCGAACCCGCGACCCCGACCTTGGCAAGGTCGTGCTCTACCAACTGAGCTATTTCCGCAATTATCCTTTGCAGGAGCATTTCTCTAAATGCGGTGCAAAGGTAAGACTTTTTTTTTAATCAGCAAACTTTTACTGCGTTTTTTTGAAGAAAATATCACAAATAGACCTCAATCCATTCGCTCATGATAATCTTCATAACCATATTCGCGCAAGATTTCAAGCGTTCCATCAAGACGAGCGATACCAATGGCGGGATGAGAGATGCCATTAAACATATTGGTTTTCACCGTTGTATAATGCAGCATGTCTTCAAATATCACATTTTCTCCCACTTGCGGTGCATGATCAAACTCCCAATAACCCATAAAATCACCACTAAGACATGAGTTTCCACCAAGCCTATATATATAAGGTGAATGGTGATTGTCTTGAGCTATGTGTTTTGCGCCACGCACAACTGGAAAATAAGGCATCTCCAAACAATCGGGCATGTGGCATGTAAAGCTAACATTCAGGATGACAGTCTTTATCCCTCGGTCTTCAACCACATCCACAACCTGACTCACCAAGGGGCCCGTCTGCCAGGCAAATGCACTTCCTGGTTCCAAGATTACCTTCAACCAAGGATATCGTTGACGGAATTTTTGCAGCACATCTACCAGCAACATCGTGTCATAATCATTGCGTGTCATGAGATGACCACCACCAAAATTAATCCACTTCAATTGTGAAAACCACCGCGAAAACTTTGCTTCTATATGCTGAAGAGTGCGTTCAAAGGTCTCCGCCCCACTCTCACAATGGCAATGACAATGGAAACCTTCAATGTCAGCAGGCAGCGTTTCGGGCAACTTATCAGCCGTAATACCAAACCGAGTGCCTGGAGCACAAGGATTATAAAGGTCGGTTCCCACCTCTGAATACTCCGGATTGATGCGCAATCCAAGACTAATGGTGGCATTTTCTTTGCGCACCCGCTCATGATAACGCGCATACTGAGTCAGCGAATTGAACTGAAGATGACTCGACAAGCGGGCAATTTCGTCAATCTCATAGTCGGTATATGCCGGAGAAAAGGTGTGCGCCTTACTGCCAAACTCCTCAAAAGCCAACCGAGCTTCTGACAAAGAACTCGCTGTTGTGGCACGAATATACTCCCGAAAAATGGGAAAGGTCTTCCAAAGCGCATAGGCCTTGAACGCCAAAATCACTTCAACATCAGCCTCACGCGCCACATCTTTAATAAGGTTTAGATTGCGACGCAACCGTGCTTCCTCAAGAATATATATCGGTTTACTAATCCCTGAAAATGTATCGAGGTTTAATTTCATCATTCCTAAAAATAAAAGTTCGTGATGCAAAGGTAACTTTTTACGCGGATATAATTGCTTGTTTGATAGAATTTTCATACATTTGCATCATCAAAGAAGAAACGCAATGAAGCCCACTTGGTTGGAAAGCCCCACAACAAACATAAAAAGAGCGCGACGCTTGCCGATGCTCCACAAGGGCGTAAAGGCTCTTTGCTTCTTCCAAACAACTTATTTGAACCCTACAACACAAGGGGATAATCGTTTGAAATGGGCTATATCCAACCCCGAAAACGATTCTCCCACACACCGATTCTTAACGAAACAGCAAATAAACTTATTAATATAAACACTAATAGAAATGAGTGAAAATAACTCTTTTTTGGTTTTCTCGGGTACAAACACACGCTACCTTGCAGAAAAGATTTGTGCCAGCTTAGGTTGTCCACTTGGAAACTTGGTGGTAACAAAGTTCTCTGATGGTGAGTTTGCAGTGTCTTATGAGGAGTCAATCCGTGGCCGTGACGTATTCTTGGTACAGAGTACCTTCCCCAATTCAGACAACCTCATGGAACTGTTGCTGATGATTGATGCAGCCAAACGCGCTTCTGCCCGTCACATCATCGCTGTAATCCCCTACTTTGGTTGGGCACGTCAAGACAGAAAAGACAAGCCTCGTGTCAGCATCGGCGCAAAACTTGTGGCCGACTTACTGAGTGTTGCCGGCATCGACCGCGTCATCACGATGGATCTACACGCTGACCAGATTCAGGGATTCTTTGATGTTCCCGTAGATCACCTCTATGCATCAGGCGTCCTTTTGCCCTATTTGCAAAGCCTACATCTAAAAGATCTCGTCATCGCTTCACCTGACGTAGGTGGCTCAAAGCGTGCCAACACCTATGCAAAATACTTAGGTTGCCCACTCGTTCTATGCAACAAGACCCGCGCCCGCGCCAATGTCGTGGCCACAATGCAGATTATCGGTGACGTGAAAGACAAGAATGTTGTCATCGTCGACGATATGGTTGACACAGCAGGCACCATTACTAAGGCTGCCGACATCATGAAAGAAGCCGGTGCAAAGACTGTACGCGCCTGTGCGTCCCACTGCGTCATGAGCGGTCCGGCCTCAGAACGTGTGCAGAATTCAGCCCTCGAAGAGATTATCTTCACCGACTCCATCCCCTACTCTCACCGCAGTGCAAAGGTAAAGCAACTCTCTGTTGCCGACATGTTTGCCGAAACCATTCGCCGTGTGGTAGACAACGAGAGCATCTCATCACAATATTTGGTATAAGATTAAAATTCCGATATGACATCAAGCGGAGAAATGCACCATGCATCTCTCCGCTTTTTTAATTCTATCCCTCCGTAAACCACAACTCACCTAATCTTTTTCAACGCTATTTTGCCCCTCTTTTCCTCACGCAATCTCTACCAATTCACGCAATGAATCAGTAGAGATGACCTCCTTTTTCATAACAATTTACCGAGAAATAGGTATTGGTTTACATTGCATTTTTATTTACTTTTGCATTGTCCACATCATGTACAACTAATGTTAGAGACATATACTACAAATCATTAAAAACCATATCAACGAAAAGTTTAATGGACAATACAAGAAAAAAACAACCCTTCAACCATGTACATTCACCGCTTTCGCGCTCCAAAAGAAGAAGTTGTTTGATTGCCTTAGGCCTGTTTCTTGGGGTTAACACCTTTGCACAACAGCCTGTAACGTTAGACACGACGGTAGTAATCAAGGAGGTTACGGTGACCGCTCGTAGTGAAATTAGGAAACTAAAAGAGTCGGCTATGCCCATATCTGTCATTGGTCAGCGCCAGTTACAAGGCACAGCATCCAACATCAATGACGCCCTTGCACGCACCGTTGGCGTCACTATCCGCAACACCGGAGGCTTAGGGAGCGCCTCGCGCATTTCTCTTCGCGGCTTGGAAGGAAAGCGAATGGGAATGTTTGTCGATGAAACCCCAATGTCACAACTCAATAACTTTGTAACACTCAACGACATTCCTACCAACATGATAGAACGCATTGAGGTGTATAAAGGCATTGTTCCTTATAAGTTTGGTGGTGCGGCATTAGGTGGAGCCGTAAATGTGGTGACGAAAGAATACCCCCCTGTGTACTTCGATTTCTCCTATGAACTGGGTTCTTTCAATACCCATCAGGTGTCAACAGTGTTTAAGCGTACGGATAAAAAAAGCGGATTACAATTTGGAATAGGTGGCGCTTTCTCGTTTTCAAAGAACAACTACAAGATGTTGCTATCCAATGTAGGCAACCGAATGGTTGAAAGAGACCATGACACCTTTAAGAAAATCATGACAGGAATGTCACTCAAGGCCACGAAATGGTGGTTTGACGAAATGAAATGGGAGCTTATCTTTCTCAAAACACGTCAAGAGATACAAGGAATCGACCTTGATGTGCGCGAAGCTTATAACCATTCTATTATTGGAGTGACTGCACTCACGCTGAAACGAAAGAACTTTTTCTTAGACGGACTTGACTTTGACTTCAACATCGGATATGCAATTGGCAGGTATGGCCTATGTGATAAGGCCATGAACCGCTATGATTGGGATGGCAACAAGCTACCTCCGGTCTCTCCTTATGGTGGAGAACAAAACAACTATCCCTCGGATGGAAACAACCATTCAAAAGAATTGACGTCTAAACTCAATTTAGAATACACGATAGACAAGCACCATGGTGTAAATCTAAACGTTTATTTCGACCGAAATTCACTACGTCCCAAAGACCCGTTAATGGACAAAGCATTGGGCTTTCAATCTAACTTCCCAAGCCGCATGAACACATTAACCTTAGCCTTATCCTATGATTTAACGCTCTTCGAAGGCCGTTTTCAAAATGCGTTTACGCTGAAAAACTATAAGTTTTCTTCTCATTCGCGCTCCATAAACGTTTATTCTGTCAGCGCACCTGAACCAGTAAGCGTGTCGAAATCTTATTTTGGATTCAATGATGCCATGCGATATAAGTTGACAAATGACTGGATGGTGAAGGCTTCTTTCAATTCAGAAGTGCGCATTCCAACCAATGAAGAGCTCATAGGTAATGGCTATTCTATCCTCGCTTCGCCTGCCTTGAAACCCGAACGCACGTCGGGAGTGAATGTGGGCATGATGTATCGGCATATCAAACAGAATGGAGGATTGGTAGAAATTGAATTTAATGGCTTTTACAATCAACTCAAAGACATGATTCGATTCACCCCCGACTTGATTCCAACAATGGCACGTTATCGCAATTTTGGAAGCGTTCGCACACGTGGTATAGAGTTAGATGTGAAAGCAGATGTATGTTCTTCGGTCTATCTTTATGCCAATGGAACGTATCAAGACCTACGCGATGTGCGCAAAATGATTCCAGGCACGGCAGTAGAAAACCCCACTTATATGAAGCGAATACCCAATATACCTTATCTAATGGGTAACTTTGGAGCTGAATATCATAAAGAAAACCTCTTCGGAGGCAAGAATCAAAACACTCGTTTGTTCTTCGATGCCTCTTATGTGCATCAATTCTACTATGATTTTGAAGTGAGTCGCTATCAGGATAAGAAGATTCCGTCTTCATTTACAATGGATGCCGCCATAGAACACAGTCTAAACGATGACCAATGGGTATTTACGTTCAAGATAAAAAACCTGGCTAATCGCCACATTGTGTCCGAGTTTAATCGTCCACTACCCGGAAGATACTTTGCATTCAAGGTGAGATACCTGCTAAAATAGAAACTTTATATTATATTACTAATAATCATTTTAATGATGAAAATTTTCAAATTATCTCTTTCAGCCCTCCTTTTGGCGTCACTCTTTATTTCATGTGACAAGGGCAATGACAATCCTCCTGCACCCAAAGGCGGTGAGGGCAGTTTCAAAGGTGTAGTTTTTGCTGCCGGCATTACTAATCCCGAAGGCAATGGTGGCAATGTCTATATGCAAGCGTTACCCGGTTTTCTGCCAGGCACTTACGGCAATACAAACGCTATTCCCGTTGGATTTGGCTCAACACCTATCGTAACTGAGTCAAACAACATCTATGCTTTTCCCGACTACATGGGCAATACGAAAGCTGAAATCAAATGCTATAATCTCAACGAAAAAGGTGAATGGCTGAAGAAAGGAGCACTTCAGATTCCAGCAAATGCCGCAGCTTGCAACATTGTTGAATTGAATAAGGAAAAGGCCTATGTGAGTTTACAAGGTATAGGCATTGTGATGGTGTTCAATCCAACGACAATGAAGAAGATTGCAGACATTGATCTCAACAGCTATGCCCAACAAGGAGCGCGAGTTTCGCCTGCCGCCATGATTATACGCGACGGAAAACTCTTTGTAGGACTTAGCCAAATGAATGCCCAATTCATGCCTACGGTCAACAAATTAGAGTTTGCCATGATTGATACCAAGACAGATAAGGTAGAGAAACATATCGTAAATGAAAGCTTAGGCATGTGTTTTGCCACACGCCCCATTGATGCTGGCTCTATCTTTATGGACGAAAACAAAGACATATACTTCAATTGTATGGGATCATTTGGCATGCTTCCTCAATTACATGGTGGCATTGCACGTATCAAGAATGGCTCAACCGACATTGATCCAAACTATTCTATACGCCTTGATCAAACAGAAGTGAGTGGCCTTTCTACGAAACATGCCGACTATATCTGTACAGTGATGTATGCAGGAGACGGAAAAGTCTATACCTATATCAGCTCGTTTGGCTTAGATCCTCATGCCTTGGACAATCCATACCTTACACTTTCCAACCTTCCTGTAGTCATAGACTTGAAACAAAGAACACTAAGTGTCATCAAAAACACGGAGATTTCTAACCCACAAGGTATCGCTGTAGCCAAATATAAAGACCTGATTGTGTTTGGAAGTGCCAATAAGAAGGCAACAGGTTTCTACACTTACAACCCCAAAACAAAAGAAGTGGCTGGCCCTGTGATTCAAACTCAAGGCAATCCAAGCTTCTTCCACAGCTTTGAATAATAGCTTTTAGCTTTTGGAAAGCCTAAGAAGAGCGTTCCTCTTCACCAAAAGCATGGGCAAAAATTGATGTGCTCACGATGAAAGTTGACACATCCCACTTTGAGAATTATAAGAAACAACTCACTACGCGTTGAGGTTTTGAAAACCCGAGGTTGCCAAACAACAGTATAGGCTACCTCGGGTTAATATTTTGAATGAGGGAAACAACTCGCCACTCATTTTGCTTTCTTGGTATCATTCACACTAAAGCGCAACCCCACTAAAATCATTTTTGGGTAAGAGCTCAATACCCCTTGCCCTTAACCCAACTTGATTGAGCCATCAGCGCCTACCTGCAACTTATCTTTTTTCGTTGGTTTCGGCGTCGGTTCTGCCTTTGCCGGAGTAGCCTTTTTAGGCGCTGCAGACCGCTTGAGAGCTGCCTTTACCGGCTTGTTTGTGCGTGGTGTGCGTCTCGGGGCCACGTTTCCATAATGCGTGGGAGCCGAAGAGGCAATACCATAAGGGGCAGATTCCACCACCTCTTTATAGCGATAGCCATCAGGACTATCGGGATCAGACACCTTTCTCAGTGAGGTGTAATAGACTTTATTGCCCACATAGCTCGTGTCGGTCATCATTAAACCGGCTTTATAGCGGCGTTTGTGGAGGATAGCCCCATTGACTTCATAGACAATCTCCGAGCCTTCTTTCTGCCCATCGCGATAGAAGGAGCGCACATACAATTTAGGTTGCGCGTTCTTACTTTCAGAATCATAATATTGTAGAAACAAACCATCCAATATTCCGTTGCGATAGGTCTCGACAAGAGTAACATGTCCGAAGCTATCATACTCGTAAGCACGGCCATCTTTCTCGCCATTCACATAGTCGGCCTCACTGGTTTTCAGGCCGTTTTGCCCGTAGGTGACCCAATGTCCCACCTGCTTTTTGGTCTTTTTATCAATAAATCCTGACACGCGTAGCTTGCCATCGGCATCGTGTTCCATGTATTTCTCTTGCGCTTGAAGGGTGGTAAACCCAAGCAAAAGCACTAATACTGACAATATTTTCTTCATTGTTGCTTTATATTTTTATTGTTGTAACCGCGTTGAGGGCAACATTTTTTATTCTGGTTTGAATGAATATCGGTCTATAACATCCTTACCTCGTTCCACCTGCCCAGTCTTAATATCAAACCCATAGAGTGTTTTATGATAACCATTTGAAGCATCAGTCCTGCACATCACCCATATTTTGTTTCCACTGCGCACTGCACATTCGTTGCATTTCACATTTGCTGGCACTGCCTTTGTCCACAAAACACCGTCGCGAGTGCTACGCAACTGATAGATAGTATTGGAATTTGCCGTGACATTTGGATTGAAAGAAAGCAAGATATACTGGTTGTCGGCAAAAGGAAGTGCACCATTGAAGCCCTCAATCTTATCCGTAGAAGGACCAAAACTGAGTGCACGATATCCCATGTTTTCAGGGAATATCCGACTCCTATAAAGGTAATCGTCTAATTCTTGCGGGTCACCATTGTGGAAAACAAAGCTTAGATGCCACAGCTGTAGCAACCCATCTTCGTTTGAATTGGCGTTAGACTTATACAACTTCAAGAAATATGTTGTCGAATCTCGCATCTCTCCATTCAACTCACTCGGTGGAAGCATGCACGCATAAGAAAAGGCTGCGTCGTCATAAAGCCTGTTGGTGGCAGGGAAATAATAATAAGGTACGGCCTTAGTGTCGTTCACCAAGAAGCCCTCTCCATTGTCTTTATCGATAAAATCAATTTTAGAGAACCCCGATTCCATTACCTTTTTGCCCTCAAACATAGACTTTGTGATGTTCTTTATCTCTAAGTTTGCGGGGTCGATACTATATACATAGTGGCCACCCACAATGAGATAAAACTTCTTTGCCTGATAGAAATATTGCAAATCTGTTTTATTTTCCCTGTAACCTTGCTTGTCAGCATTTTCATTTGAAACCAGAAACTTCTCGTTAACGATTTCACCTGTCTTCACATCGCGCAAACCAATGTAATAGCCATTGACGTATTTTGGATTGTCCTCATACTTATAGGAGAGATAATTTCGATGCGAAAAATAGACAATATAGGCTTTATTCTTATGACTCAACAACGCATATTGTTCATAGTTTTCATCCACAGTGATTGAATCAGCCTTGCTTCCAAGGTAGTCATAACTATTTGAAGAAGAGAAGAGTAGCTGTTTGATAATCACAAACAAGAACAGAAAAGAAAGGACAACAGCTATCGCTATAAACTTTTTTCTCTCTGCACCAAATGGGTTATAATTATCTGCTTGCCCCGAGTCGAAGTTGTAATGATGATTCACATTGATGTTGATATCGTCGTTGTCAAGGAAGAATTCGGTGCCACAATTCCTGCAACGAAACTTCTCTTCGCCTATTTCATCATACTTTTCACTGCCACACTGCGGGCACTTTATAGGTTTTATCTTCTTTGTCATGCGTTGAGTGAATAACTTTTATCAAATATTAAAAAGCGGCACTAAGGTAAGACTTTCTTTGAAAACATCCAAATTTCCGACCTAAAAAATCATTTCTCATGCCTCGCACGCTTGCAAAAATTGTCTTAAAATCAAGGCCTATGTGATACAATCGTATGATACACGCCGCCTGACCACCATTTTTCCTCCTCAAAAACTTGCAAACGCAGGGTGAGATTTTGTATCTTTGCAGAAGCTATCCCCCCACGCAAGACCGCCTGAAATCATTCGGCACACTCCGTGGCAACATAGCGATTGCAAATAAATTATTCAGGATAATCAATCTTTAACCCGTTCATCATGGTAAAGCATACAAACCAACAAGGGACTGCGGCATCCCCAATGCTCCGCAACTGCAAGCGAACAAACGTATTTGTGCGCTTAGATCTTGAAATGCTTAATAACTTTGACATGACTGTTGTCAAAGAAAAATATGGTCTTGAAGGCTGGGGTATCGTGATTTATATCATGAAATTTCTTGTCGAACGCCGTACCGATTGCCGCGCACCGATATATGCTGTGAGCGACATTGCACGCGCCTGCCACCGCCACAAGAGTTTCATCTTGCAGCTCATTGGCGACTTTCCTTCGCTCTTCACTATCGAACCCGGAAACCAGGTGTTTTCAAGTCCGTATTTAACTCAATTTTTCCGCGAAAATTCTACAAAAAAAGAGAAAATAAAAACAAATTTAGATAAATTAACAAATGAGACATCTGATAATCAGCAACTTAACCCTTCTAAGAACAAGAACAAAGAACAAGAACAAATAAAAGACGAAGAAAAAGAAGTAGAAAAGTTCGACGTCGCCGCCGATGTTTTTGAAAAGAATAAGTCGTTGGAAGCTGATGCCAAGAAGACTTGTTCAGCCATGGCTCAACCATCAACGGCAAAGACAACACAAAGGCGCTGTTGCAGCGAGAAAAAGTCGGCTGTCAAAGGGGCAAAAATGGCCGCTTCAAGAATAGAAAAAGCTACAGATGACCATGCAAAACAGGCTGAATTGCAGCCTAAATCAAGTGCTTCTGTCGCGAGAAATGCAAGAAACCACGCCGATGCCGACGCTGATTCAAAGGCTTCGCCAGCCATTTCGATTGCCCCATCGCCAATAGTCCATGGCTCAACAGCGGCTACGCTATCGTCAAATGCTTTCGTGAACACCTTGCGCAAAAAGATTCGGCAGGCTTCGGCTGCCGCTGCCAAACGGGAACAAGCAGCCATCCAAGTACCCACTCCGCCTGCCACCAAGACTCAGCAACCCACTGCCGAGCCTTCAGCTACAGCCACTTCGGCCCCACTAAGCATCAATCGTGAGTTGCTCACCCTACTCTATCACGACGAGGACTACATGGCCAGCCTCGAACACATGGCCAATCTTGCCGTGCACAAGAATCCCACCTTGCGCCGCAACCTCCTCTACTGGTTCTGGCACTATTGTCAGATGCACGGGAAAGCCATGCGTAGTGCGGCCGATGCCAAAGACTATTTGGCCAACCTCATGCGTCCCGGCAGCAACACACGCGCCCGCTTCATGGCCTATCAAAACCACTTTTACGAGCAAAACCATCAGGCGGAACAAGGCTGCGACCATGCGCCCACACGACAAGTGGGTCGCAATGTGGGTAGCGTATGAGGCGAAGTGCGTGACAATATTATGAGATGTGATGCAAGGAGGCAATGTAAGGTAAACAGCCATAACCATTTTATAGTATAGGTTTGGCGAGGAACGAGCCTATCCAGGGGAGGTGATTCACAGACGAAGTTCAACGCCGTAGGTGTTGTACCTTTTACAATTAGCGTGGCCTTTCATGAATCCTATTAAATGAAGAAGTTCAGAAGAGGTACAACGCCTACAGCGTTGACACCCCCACGCACTCTCACAACCCAGGGTAGCCTACGCTATCGCTCGGCAACCCTGGGCTATCAAAGGTACAACGCCTACAGCGTTGCTTGATACTTGGTTCGTTCTCTTGCATAGTTACAGAGCGAGAACACGTACAATGCCTACAGCGTTGCCCTCTATACACACATGCTCGCAACCGCAAAGCGCCCACAATTCGGAGAGAAGAGTCTAAGATTTCGGGAGAAAAAATGGGGCGTTTTTTGGTGTGGTTGAATATTTTTATTAAATTTGCGTCTGCTATTTTCATCGATACCTAAACAAGCAACTATGATTGACCATGGCCTAAAACTAACGCAAAGCAGAGTAGAAGCCACATAAAGGTGCGACGGAATTGTAACTAAAAATCAACTAAGACATATCTATATTAACTTAAAACAATATGCTACAAAACTCTAAACATGGTAAGAGACGTATGCCTATAATGCATCTCTCTTTATCCACCTTGTTGTTGATGGCACCCTTAAGTCTCATGGCCTCCCCCTTGGAGGGTCATCGAGTGGCTGACATCAACGAAGCAATGATGGCACAGCAGCAGTCATCGAAAGTAATTCAACGCACAATTACAGGCACTGTGACCGATGCCAACGGCGAACCCATCGTGGGAGCGACCGTAGTTGAGCACGGCAAAAAGTCGGGAACAATCACCAATGGCGACGGAAAGTTCACGCTCACTGTTACCCCCGGCAACACCCTTACTATCTCTTATGTAGGTTTTGCGACCCAAACCGTGAAGGCACGTGATGCGATGCGTGTCACCATGACAGAGGATGCGCAGGGACTTGACGAGGTGGTTGTGGTTGGTTATGGCACAATGAAGAAGCGCGATCTTACGGGAGCAGTCTCCAGTGTCAAGGGAACCGACCTTGCAGTAGCCGGTGTTGCCTCGGCAGCCCATATGCTTGCAGGAAAGGCAGCAGGTTTGTATGTGCGCCAAAACTCGGCACAACCTGGTGGCGGTCTTGACATTCTCATCCGTGGTGCAGGTTCGGTGAACGCCAGCAACGACCCACTCTATATTGTCGATGGCTTTCCTATTGCGAAACTCGACCAGCAAAAGGGCAACAACGACCGTATGGATCCTGGAACGCAGGGCGTGCTCAACTTCCTCAATCCGAATGATGTGGAGAGCATAGAAGTGTTGAAAGACGCTTCGGCTACAGCCATTTATGGTTCACGAGCAGCCAATGGTGTGGTTATTGTTACCACCAAACGCGGACGCGAAGGCAAGGCGATTGTGAACTATTCATACAACTATAGTTACCAGCGTTACAGCGATAAATATGACATGTTGTCGCTACATGACTGGATGATTGAGAAGAACAAAGCAAGTTGGGAATATTGGATTTGGGAAAACAATGTTGGTCCTTGGGGTTCAAGAACACTCGAAGAGGCGCTTGCCGCACCAAAGAGTGGCTTGGCATATACACGTCCTTACACCGACGCTCAAATCGAAGCTGCTGGCAAGGGCACCGACTGGGTGGGCCTGATTACGCGCAACGGCCGCATTCAAGAGCACAACCTTAGCATTCAGGGCGGTTCAAAAGACACACAATATATGATTTCTTTGAACTACTATGACAATGAAGGTATCATCAAAAACTCTGGAATGACGCGCTATACCGTGAAGAGTAACATTGATCAACGCTTCTTAAATATCTTCAAAACCGGTGTAAACCTGACGCTCACACGCATTGATAACGACAACACTCAATTGGGATCAAAGCAATATGAGAAGTCGGGCATCATCCGTTCGGCTGTACAGATGGGACCAAATATCTTGGCTTACGACCCCGTGAGAAAGATTTATCCTGTCAATCCCCTATTAGGAACGCAGCCTAACCCCTACTCTCTGCTCAACAATGTAGACCAAGGACGCACTGACCGATTGCTCGGTAACATCTATGTTGAAGCCCGCCCACTCGATGGTTTGATGCTAAAACTCAACGCAGGCCTTGATAGAGCCAACATCAGTCGTAAGACTTATGAGCCTAAAACAACTTTGTCGGGAAAGAATCTTCAAGGTAACGCCAACATCTATACCACCGACAATAACCAGTATTTGCTTGAGGCGACTGCCACATATAGCAAGACTTTCAAGGAGATGCACAAGCTAAATCTGCTTGCCGGAACATCTTTTGAACAGTTTAATGTAGAGTCTTCAAACGCAGGGAACAACAACTTCCTGACCGACGGCTTTATCTACAACAACCTGAATGCCGGTGTTGGTACGAAGTCGGTAGGCTCAGGGTGTTCTAAAAACAAGATGGAGTCCTACTTCTTCCGTGTAAACTATATCCTCAAAGACCGCTACTATCTCACTGGAACCTTCCGTGCTGACGGCGCTTCTGTGTTTGCCAAGAACCACAAATGGGGCTACTTCCCTTCTGCTGCACTTGGCTGGACCTTCTCAGAAGAGCCATTCATGAAGCCGCTTGCCTCGTGGTTGACCATGGGTAAGATGCGCCTCAGCTGGGGACAGACGGGTAACTCGGACATTGGTTCTAATGCCTTTGCAAGCTATTATGCTCAACCCGCCTACAACCGCGGTGATAACACGCAACTCATTGGTGTTTTCCAAGGCAAACTTGAGAATCCAAACTTGAAGTGGGAAACCACAACTGAATGGAACTTTGGACTCGATTTTGGTTTCCTGAACAATCGAATCTTGGCAAGTGTAGAGTTCTATCATCGTGTGATTTCAGATTTGCTCAACTACAAACCACTGAACTATTACCACGACATTTCAAGCGTAATGGCGAACATTGGCAAGACACAGAGCACGGGTTTAGAAATCACTATCAACACCACGAACGTCAAAACACGTGATTTCAAATGGACAACCAACCTCACTTTCACTACATATAAGGACCGCTGGAAAGAGCGTACACCCGATTGGAAGCCTGCTGTCTATGAGAAAGTTGACGACCCTATACGCCCCATCTATTCGCGTCGTGCCGACCACATCTTGCAGATTGGCGAGACAGTACCGGCAGCTCAGCCCGATCTTCGCCCGGGAGAGTTGGTCATCAAAGACCTCAACGGCTATAAACGTGATGCAAATGGTCAGCCCGAAGTAGACGCTAACGGACGCTTTATCCTTACAGGTGGCCCCGATGGAAAGATTGATGACGCCGACGTTGAACTCATTGGGTCTCAAGATCCGGGTTGGATGGCCGGCATGGTCAACACCTTTAACTATAAGGATTTTGACCTAAGTTTCCAACTTAACGGTATGTTTGACCGACGAATGGAGGACCCCACGGAGATGACTTATGGCCTTGGTGGAGGCGAATTAGCGCAATATGGCTACAATGCACTAACGATTATCAAGAAACGTTGGACCTGGGATAACCCTTCAACGAAGTATCCTTGCTCCTTCAATGGCTGGAACACCACCTACACCCACGGCGACTGGTATTATCAGAATGCATGGTTTGTGCGCCTTTCTAATATCACACTCGGCTGGAACATGCCTAAAGCGTGGGTTGCAAAGACGAAATACATCTCACGTGTACACCTTTCTTTGAGTGCAAGTAACCTCTTCTGCCTCACTCCCTACAAGGGTTTAGACCCAGAAACAGACTATTATACGGCGGCTTATCCTAACGCACGCACCTATAGTATAGGAGTAAATATCACATTCTAAAACCCTAAACGCATTCAACAATGAAAAAGAATAACTATATATTTGCACTGTTACTGGCTTGTGCGACAATGACTTTCAACAGTTGTTCAGACTTAGAGCCGGTCGACTACGCTGAAATCAACCCCTCAAACTTCCCTAAAACCGAGAGCGATATAGAGTCGTTAGTCTACTCTTGCTATTATCCTCTGCGCGGAAGCTGGTGGGATGGCATGTTCTCTACCTCAGAACGCGGCATACAATTCCTCAATGATGCCACCACTGGGATATTAACGGGAACGTTTGGAGAACAAAAGAAGTGCTCAGAACTAAACTATTTCCCTGAGACTACAGGCATTACGTGGTTCTATTACACACGAAACAAGCAATATTCTGGGGGATATTCGCAGAAGATTAGCCGCTGTACGCTTGTGCTTGACGACATTGCAAACAGCAATCTCGATGAAGCCACAAAACAAAAGTATGAAGCTGAGGTGCGCTGTGCACGTGCTTTCCTCTCTTATATGCTTTATGACATGTATGGTCCGTTGGTCGTTGCGCCATTGGAAGTATTGAAAAACCCCTTGGCCGAAAAGCCGCTGCCCCGACTTTCGCGCGCAGAGATGGTGAAATTCATTGAAGACGACTTGCTCTTTGCTGGCGAACACCTTCCTCTTCCGGGCAATACCGAGTATGGACGCTTTAGCCGTGGCTTGGCAAAGATGCTCTTGATTCGCCTCTATTTGCATGAAACGGGCAACTATAAATATCCTGAAGGCCTCACACATGGCGACAAATCAAACTATGACAAGGTTATCAAGTTGGCACGAGAACTAAAGGAATCGCAGTATGGCTATGCCCTACAAAGCGATTACAACGCCATGTTTGCACGCGGAGGTCAAGGTGCTGGCAACAAGGAAATCATCTTTGCACTGCCTTGTACCTATGAAGGACCAACCCAAAACCAGTGGCACATGATGGTGCTTCCCACCAACTATGCCGACCATGGCATGGGCTCTGGCTGGGGAACCGTTACAAGTACGTGGTATTTCTACAACTCTTTTGAACCTGGTGACACTCGCCGTCAAGGACTGGTCACCTCATATAAGAGTTCGGATGGCACGATTATCGACCGCAATACGCCTCAATCGCCATTGGCAGCTGGCCCAATTCCTTTGAAGATTGGCTATGACACAGGCGTGAAAGGCTCGGGAGGATACACCGATATCGATATCGTGTTGTTCCGTTTTGCCGATGTTTATCTCTCATTGGCTGAAGGGTTGTGCATGCATCAAGGGGCTTCGACAGCCGATTTGCATGAGGCTATCGACAATGTGAATGTTGTTCGCAACCGTGCAGGCTTGCCCAACCTCAGCTATGCCGACTATCCAACCGCCGAAGACGTGCTCAATGCCATCTTGAAAGAGCGTTGGCACGAGTTCTGGTGTGAGAATGGACAATATCGTTCGGATTTGATTCGCTATCATCGCCTTGTGCCTTTGGTGAAAACCATTAACCAATCGCCTTATGCAGAGGAATATAAAGAGATTTATCCGCTGCCACTTGAGGTGATTACCGATGGCAAAGGCTTGGTGAAACAGAATCCCGGCTATTAATCAAAACGGCGAATCTTGGCGTTTATGCCTTTGCAACAGGCGATGAAAAGCTATCTCATGCGCTTAGTAACAAAGCGTAAACGTCAAGACAAACGCAAAACATATACACATAAAATGAATCATAGTAAACACGAAAAAATGAATAAATTCTTAAACATATCGGTGCTGTTGCTGTCGCTTTCGATGATGGCTTGTGGCAGTAGTGACGACGATAAGCCTACACCTACCCCCACTCCTGACAAGGAAAAGGTTGAGTTGGAAACAGTGAAATACACGCCTTCAAAGGAAAACTTCTTCAATCCTGAACGTGGTATGTATGTTATGGTGGAGAGCAACATGGCTACTCCCCTCTCTGAATCACGGCTTAAAACGGCTAAAAGCGAGCAGGAGTCGCTCGTTCAGATTGTTTATTATCTGAAAGACCGACGCAATCAAGCCCTCACAACAGCCGATTTGGCAAAGATAGATAACGATTTAGCCACCGTGCGTAAGGTTGGAATGAAGGCGATTTTGCGTTTCGCCTACACCTCATCTAAGGATGAAGCCGATGCACCTATGGTGACAATCAAGCAACATTTAGACCAACTGAAACCGCTGTTGGCCAAAGACAAGGACGTCATTGCCTGCGTACAGGCTGGTTTTATCGGTGCTTGGGGCGAATGGTATTATTCTTCCAATGGCCTGAACAACAATGCCTCACGCAACGAAGTGTTGGCAAAATGGTTGGAGGTGCTGCCTACCGACCGCTTTGTTCAAGTGCGTACACCGGCTTATAAGCGTAACTTCACGGCCATTCAGACGCCGCTTGATGCCTCATTTGCCTATAAAAATAGTCCACAGGCACGCATTGCGCACCACAACGACGCCTTCATGGCCGATGAAACCAACATGGGTACCTATGAGGATGTAGCGAAAGACAAAGCCTATTTGGCACAAGAAGGCCTCTATACTCCTATTGGCGGTGAGACGGCTCGCCCCTCGTCAACCACTCCTCCAAGTCGCGGCAAGGCAGCTTTAGACGAGTTGAAGACGCTGCATTGGTCGTTCTTGCACGATGGTTACGACCGCGTGGTGTTGAAACAATG
This sequence comes from Segatella salivae DSM 15606, assembly GCF_000185845.1. Taxonomy (GTDB): domain Bacteria; phylum Bacteroidota; class Bacteroidia; order Bacteroidales; family Bacteroidaceae; genus Prevotella; species Prevotella salivae. Next base: position 2,998,490 of record NZ_GL629647.1, on the reverse strand, counting down.
GGAGAAAGACGGCGTGATGGATGAGATTCGCATGAACTTAGGCTATCGCTTGGTGCTCATGCGCGGTAAATATTCAACCCAACTCACACCGGGAAGCGACCTCAACGCTATCCTTTCTATCTATAATATCGGTTTTGCAGCAATGTATAATCCACGTAAAGTGCAGCTCATCCTGCGTTCAAAGGATGCTACTTACATTGCAACGCTGCCTGATGACCCACGAACCTGGAAGCCACGCCACCTGACCAATCTCATGGCCAAGGTGCAACTGCCGGCGGATATCCCTGCAGGCGACTACCAGTTGTTGCTCTTCTTGCCCGACGCCGAGCCTTCTATCGCTGCAAGAGCCGACTATGCGGTGCGCTTAGCCAATAAAGAGATGTGGGAAGCAACCACAGGTTACAACAATCTGGGTGTTACTATCAAGGTTGAAAAGACGGGCACAGCACCACAAAGTACGGCAGCTGTGAAATTCATTAAGCACTAACGATGGAGTCAAACACTACACTTCAAAAGCCAAACAGACTGCTTTCGCTCGACATTTTGCGTGGAGCAGACTTGGCAATGCTCGTGTTGGTGCAGCCCATTTTGCTCAAAGCACTCGAGACAATGCAGCCTGCCGAAGGAACAGTTGGCCACTTCATCATGGGTCAACTGTTGCATCTGCCGTGGGAAGGCTTCTGCTTTTGGGACATCATCATGCCCTTGTTCATGTTCATGTCGGGCATAACGATTCCGTTTGCCATGGCACGTTACAAGCGTGGAGAGCGCATTGATGGCAGCTTTTACCGCCGAATCTTGAAACGCTTTGTGGTGCTTTGGATCTTAGGCATGGTTTGTCAAGGCAACCTTTTGGCGTTTGACTTGCAACAACTACACCTCTATTCCAACACCCTTCAAAGCATTGCTGTGGGCTATGTTGCCGTGGCTTTCCTCTATGTTTTCTGCTCTTTGCGCACGCAAATCATTGCAGTGAGCCTCTCGTTCTTGGCCTATATCGCCATCTTTGCCATTTGGGGAAACTTCGATTTCACCATCGACAGCAACATTTGCGAGGCCATCGACCGCGCAGTGTTAGGGCGTTTCCGCGATGGAGTGATTTGGCAGGGCAACCAATGGCATTGGGATCCCACCTATCATTATACGTGGATTATGAGTTCTCTGAACTTCATCGTGACGGTTTATCTGGGTACTTTGGCAGGCTATCTGCTGAAAAGTGAGCGCACAGCGATGCAAAAGTTCTACTGGCTCATTGCTGGTGGTGTGGCCATGATTGCCGTATCGCTTTGCATGCACCCTTGGATTCCCATCATCAAACACATCTGGTCAAGCTCCATGACCCTCTTTTCAGGAGGCATTTGCTTTATCCTGATGGGCTTGTTCTATTACATTATCGACGTGAAAGGATGCAGAAAAGGCTGGATGTGGCTGCGATACTATGGCATGAACTCACTGGCTGCGTATTACATTGGCGACCACATTGACTTCAATTCTATCACCGACTCTATCTTCTTTGGCTTCCACCAATGGCTCGGCGACTATCATCGTGTGTTGCTGGTTACCCTGCAAGGGGTGTGGGTATTGCTCATTTTGAAGCTGATGTTCAAATTAAACTATTTCATAAAAGCATAAAACCGATTGATTATGTTCAAAAAAATAAGCTATCTTGTCCTTGCAACAGCAATGCTGTGTGTAATGGGTTGCAGCGACAATGACGATAAATTTGTTTCTAAAGACAAAACAGGACCAAAGCCAGAAATGGACCTTATGGTGGTGCCTGATAATTATAAATATGGTGACAAGATTGATATCACGGGCCTCTTAACCGATGAACGCAACCTGGAACACTATGAACTGTTGTTGTTAAACAGCAAGGGTGACACCCTGACTACAAAGTATCAGATGTTGCTCGGCAAGCAGTTTAGCATGGATGACAACATCCAAATACCACTGCCTAAGAATGCTTCGACCGACGATTTGCTGTTGGTGGCGAAGTTAGACAACACACGCAATGGCGAGGCGGTAGAGACTTTCACGATTCCTTCCGTATCAACGCCTACGTTTGAAACGCTGAATCTCATTCTCGGCAACGGCAATGTTATCGAACTAACCAAGCAAGGCGATGTCTTCACTACGCCCAACGAGCAGCTGTTTCCTGCCAAGGTGAAAGGCATTATCTCGACAACGACGAGCAAAAACGGCATTTATTGGGGAACGCAGAATGGCGAAATTGCGTCAATGGCCAATGATTCTATCACGATAGGTGGCGACGTTGAGTCTTCGTTTACGGTGTCTTTCAATCCTAAAACGTTTGAACTCTCCTTTGGTGAGCGCCATGTTTGGAAACCGCTTCCCACGACAGATTGCTACTATATCTTAGGAACTATCTCAGGACACTGGCAAGATGGCGAGATAACAACAGAGAAAACAAAGATGCGCATGCACGGATATGAAAGCAAAAACGACACATACTACACCTGGACTGCCCCTGAAGGCGACAATCCTGAAGTGGGAATGTGGGGCCAAACGGCTGCAGGCAACTTCCGTTTGAAACAAGGTGGCCACAATGGTTACATCCTTTGGGACGGACATAAGCTTGTTCAGTCGGCTACTGACGATGCATCGAAGAGCTTCCACCTCACTGCCGGCGGTGCGTTTACCATTAAAGCAAATCTCACTTCGGGCACTTGCACGAGCGTAGAAATTACGGGTAGTGGCAAATCCTTAGTCTTTGCAAACGATAAAGTGACGGTAAATGGCATGGTAGCAACGCCTTCTATCGGCTTCTGTGGACAGCAATTACATCTCAAAGCAGGTGAATCTTACATCTACGAAGGTACGATGACACTGCAAAAGGGACAGAAAATCACGTCAGACTTTGACTTGTCTGGCTACACCTGCAACCCTGATTTGTTTAACGGAGGCGGTAACTCTACGTGGACATTAAAGGGCAACAGCGGTGCATATTATGTTCGCATGGACATCTTTAGCGGTGCCTTCTATGCCTGCCCCGTAGGCGGTTATCCCGATGTTTTGTATATGGATGGCTGGAGTTGGGCACCTACAAAGAACTCAACGGCTGTGGTATGGTCTGACGAAAACGTGCTGCCGGTGGTACACACAACGGGCAATCGCTACGAAGGTACCTTCTATAACTTTGGTTGGGGAGGTGATGTGGCCTTCTATGTTGTGCATCCTTCTACCGGACATAAATATCGTTTGCCCAATAGTTTCTTCCCCGCTCCCGTACGCACGGGCACCGATGGTTTCCTCATTCCTACGTCAGCAGGAAAATATAAGGTTGTCATCGACTTGAAAGACGGCATAAACGTGGCTGCAGATGGCGTGGTTTCACCGAAAGGAAACAGTCATTTCACCATGGATTTCGTGGCAGAATAGGCGGTAAAACGACACAAAACAGACGCGTCCCAGGGGTTGGATGGCTTGCCAAAAGCAAAAAACGCCTTTCCAACCCCGCGGAAAGTCTGCCAGCAACGAAAACAACTTATCCCATCACGCGGATGACTTGCCGACAACAAAAAGTGCATTTCCCACATCTTGGAAAACCTGTTTGTCGCAAAAGCTGACTTTCCGAGCCTTCAGATGAACTGCCATTTTCAAAATAAAGGCATTCAACGGCTCGGACAAGGAGGCTTGACTGCCACTGCAAGAACATCCGAATCGTCATGCCGACGGAAACTTATAATGCTCAAAGAAAAAACATTTTATTTCATATTCATGCACCTACGTTATTCTTTTTTACTGCTCATGGGACTACTCTGCTCGTCATTGCAGGCCCAACAGCGCACCGATATTCCCATGCTGCCCAATGAAGCGTGGTGGGGAGGAGCAACAGCGCTTGGCTCGGCGATGCCCTTTTCATCGCTTGCCCCCTTTGATCTTTCCAACCAAAATGCCAACAACCAGGTGTCGGGGATGCTCATTTCTGACCAAGGACGCTTCATTTGGAGCGATAATCCCTTTATCTTCTCGGTCAACAACAACAGCATTCACCTTGATTCACGCTATGAAAAAGTGGGCGTTAAGCAGCAAGGAAAGACCTTGCGCGATGCCTATCTTGGTGTGATGAGAAAGCATTTTCCTCCCAATGGCAAACTGCCCGACGGGCTCTTCTTTTCAAATCCGCAATACAACACGTGGATAGAACTGATGTATAACCAAAACCAGACCGACATCTTAAACTATGCTCGCCACATCGTCGACAACGGATTTCCTCCCGGTATCTTGATGATTGACGACAACTGGCAGCGCTATTATGGCAACTTCGACTTCAAAGAGGAACGCTTCTCCAATCCACGCGCCATGGTCGACAGCCTACATGACATGGGCTTTAAGGTGATGTTGTGGATTAGTCCGTTTGTATCTGCCGACAGTCCTGAATATCGCGCGCTGGCAAAAGAGGGACTGTTGCTGCGCGATGCCACCGGAAACCCAGCCATCATTCAGTGGTGGAATGGGCAGAGTGCATGCTTTGACCTCACCAATCCGGCAGCCCTTGACTATTTGGAAAAGACACTTCGCAAGATGATGCACGACTATGGAATCGATGGTTTCAAATTCGATGGAGGCGATAACACGTTTTATGACCGCGCCGATCTGCGTCCGTTTGTTCATGGCGCGCGTTCGGTTGACCAGACAAAAGGCTGGGCTGAGTTGGGATGTCGCTTTGATTTCAACGAATATCGTGCCTGTTGGCAAATGGGAAACCAACCACTTGTGCAGCGTTTAGGCGATAAAGAATATTCGTGGAAAGCCGTTCAACAACTCATTCCCGATATGATTTCGGCAGGTTTGCTGGGCTATGGCTTTGCGTGTCCAGACATGATAGGCGGCGGTTCGTTTGCCTCCTTCCTCAACATCGATGCCGATAAGTTCGACCAAGAACTCATTGTGCGCTCTACCCAGGTGCATACCCTCATGCCGATGATGCAATTTTCGGTGGCTCCATGGCGCATTCTAAGTGCAGAAAACTTAGAGATTGTGCGCAACATGGCCCGTCTTCATGTCATGAAATCGCCGTATATCACACTTTGTGCACTTGAATCTGCGCGCACAGGTGAGCCAATTGTGCGCAACTTGGAATATGAATTTCCTCACCACGGCTATGCCAACGTGAAAGACCAATTCATGCTTGGCCACGAACTCATGGTGGCTCCGATGACAACATCAGGCACCTCACGCACGATTATCCTTCCTCCCGGCCGCTGGCGTGACGACCAAGGCCGCGTCTGGCGTGGCAATCGTGTCATCAAACAGCAAGTTCCCCTCTCCCGTTTGCCTTATTTCGAGCGAATCGGCAAATAGCTTTTCTTCACCCGTTGCGCTCCCTCAATACGCCAGGGGGTGACAAAAGAGGGCGAAAACATCCCATTTTTGCATCGCAAAATAATCCTCCACTCCCCTTCAGTATCCCAGCGTTGGCTAACAACGAGCCAGCGCTGGGATTCTTGTTTGTAAGTGGTTAGCCTGCAATCTAAACCATTTCACACTGCAATTTAGACCATTTTACGTTACAATCTAAACCAAAACACAACACATCAAATCATCATTTAATTTCCATTCGAATAGAATGCTCAATATCAAATGGTTCTTAAAGAACAGCCTTATCTAACTGTATGAAAAATAAAATATAAGTAAATAATTGTTAATTTTAATAGAATTAATATA
>NZ_GL629647.1:2960712-2992752 GCF_000185845.1 Segatella salivae DSM 15606 | reverse complement strand
TCTCAAATTCATTGAATCTTGTAGATAAAGTTGAAATAGAAATTATATCTTATTTCATCGAACATGGCTACAAAATTGGAGATTCGATTCCCAATGAAATCCAACTGGCCTCAGAGCTTGGCGTAGCTCGTAGCGTATTGAGAGAAGCATTAAGTCCGTTAAAGATGATAGGTCTTGTTGAAGGTAGGACAAGACGAGGCATGTATCTGCGTGAACCTTCCTTTTTTAAGGGCTTTCAGCTAAGTGTTAATCCACATTTTATGAGCGAATCGTCTCTTATTAACCTATTAGAACTAAGAATAGCCTTAGAGATTGGCATTTCTTCGACTATCTTTGAGCGAATCACTCCAACAGATATTCGACAGTTAGAAGAAATAGTCAAGCTTAGTTCTGTATTCGAAAATAATAGCTATTCACCAATTAGTGAATACTCATTTCATTCTAAACTATACCAAATCACAAACAATAATTTCATCGTAGATTTTCAACAAATCATGCATCCAATCATGGATTTTGTCAAAGATAAATTCAAAGATTGTATCGAACCCATTAACATCAGATTGAAATCACAAGGGAAACTTGTGACACATGCAGACTTGTTAGCGCTCATAAAGAAGCGAGATTTGGAAGCATATAAGCGTGGAATAGAGATGCATTTCGAGGCTTATCGAATGTTTATGAAGGCTCATAACAAAAAAAATAAAGAAGAATAGTAATCACTTAACACTATAATCTATGAGTATGAAACATTATAATAGGATCAAAGGATTGATTGCTGCGACCTTTACTCCTTTTAATCAAGAAGGGAATCTCAATTTAGAAGTAATCCCAATGTATGCAGATTATTTAGCTAAATCATCCATTCAAGGTGTATTTATTTGTGGCACTTCAGGAGAATCTTTATCTCTTACTGAGCAAGAGCGAAAAGAGTTGGCCTGCGCATGGATTAAAGCTGCTCAAAAAAGATTTAGAGTTATTATTCATGTTGGTTCTAATTCTATAATTGAATCCAAGTCGCTTGCCCAACATGCTGAGGAGATTGGAGCTGATGGTATTGCCATGATGTCTCCTACATTCTTTAAGCCGGTAAATGTGAATGAGTTAGTTACCTATTTAAAAACTGTTGCTTTGAGCGCTCCCCACACTCCATTTTATTATTATAACATGCCAACAATTACAGGCGTTCATTTGCCAGTAAAAGATATTCTTAAAGTAGCAGGTCAAGAAATAGAAACGCTTGTCGGTGTAAAATTTACGAGTAATAACTTTATGGAAATGGCAGAATGTATAGATTATGATTGTCATCGATTTGAAATTCTTAATGGTTATGACGAAAATTTGCTTTGCGGCTTAGCTATGGGAGTAGAAGGTGCCGTGGGAAGTACCTACAACTATATTCCTCACATATATCAAAAGATGATGGAATATTTCAAAAAAAACAAAATTACTCAAGCGAGAGAAATGCAATTAAAGTCTATCGCTGTAATCAATATTATTATTAAACATGGAGGCGGAGTTAGGGGTGGAAAAGCCATTATGAAGTTCATCGGAATTAATTGTGGTGATTGTCGGTTACCTCTTTCACCTTTTTCAAAATCCGAGTATGAGGAAATTGAACGTGAACTTGTGTCATTACACCTTATCTCATAAATTTATTTTTTTATTTCTGCTTTATTTACCTTAAACAATATACACATGAATGTCTTATTAAAAAAACTGATGATGTTGTTTTTTATAACAACAATAGCGTCACCAGGACTTGCACAAACAATCACAGTTACTGGTACGGTCACAGACGAACAAGGTGAGGTTTTGCCTGGAGTTTCTATCATTCAAAAGGGAACTAAAAATGGTGTGATAACAGATATCGATGGGAAATATAAAATTAACATCCCAAAAGAAGGAAAGCTTATATTTACTTTTTTAGGCTTTACAGGTAAGGAAATAACACCAAAAAACAGCATTGTAAATGTAACCTTATATCCTACACAAGTAAGTTTACAAGAAACGGTTGTCATTGGATATGGTGCTCAATCACGCAAAAGCTTAACAACAGCCATAGCTAAGCTTAATGGTGACAGATTAGAAGGCTTATCTATATCAACACTTGGCGAAGGTCTTAAAGGCAAACTCGCTGGAACACGATTCTATTCTACAAATAATTCTCCAGGAGAAGAAGTATCGATTCGTATACGTGGAGGGTCTTCTATCAATAAAAGCAATGACCCTCTGATTCTTGTAGATGGAGTTGAACGCTCGTTCTCTGGTATAAATAGCAATGATATAAAATCTATAGAAGTATTAAAAGATGCTGCCTCCACTGCTATCTATGGCTCCAGAGCTTCAAATGGAGTTATTTTAGTAACTACAAAAGATGGTATAGCAAACCAACCACCCTCAATTACGTTTGAAGCTTCGATAGCTATGCAAAGCCCAGAAACCAAATATAATTTTATGAATGCACGTGATTATATCAATACTGTGCGCCCTGCTGTAGCGGTGGGACCTAATAGTCGCTTCAACACTATGGATGGATTTTCAGCTAGTTCTGGCAATTCAGAATCCTCTATTTACTCTACACGATACTTAAATCATGGAGAAGAAGTTCCTGAAGGCTACCAGTCTATGCCAGACCCCTTAGACCCTAACAGGACATTGATATATCAAGATACAGACTGGCAGTCTGAAATTTACAAAACAAGTCTATGGCAAAAGTATTATGCCGGAATCAATGGAGGTAGTAAAAACGTAAGCTATAACGCAAGTCTTGGCTATATGGATGATAAAGGTGTAGCTTTATGTACAGGTTATAATCGTTTGAATATGAGAACAAATCTGAATATCAAGGCTTCAGATAAACTTCGTTTTAATATTGGGCTCGATTATTCAAAAACTAAATCAGAAGAATTTGCCAACCAAATGAATATCATCTCAAGAGGCTTATCAACTCCTCCCACACAAAAGAAATATAATAGTGATGGTACGCCTACCAAAGGATATAATGCTACTTCACCAACACCTCTTTTCTATCAATATAATAACAATAACAACAAATCATACAGGAGATACTCTGGATTCGGTAAAATAACATATTATTTTCTACCAGAATGGAAGATAGAATCTCAAGTTTCAACCTTCAATCAAAATTCAAGATTTAGCAGTTTTCAAAAGGCTAATGTTTTTAACGGACGTAGACCAACCGAAGAAGATTATAATGAAGATGAAAGAAATAAACTCGAATTGTATAGTACATTCAAGCAAAATTTTAAGAAACATTCATTCTCTTTGTTAGCAGGTTACTCCTATCAACAATCTAAGTTCAACTCATTTGGTGCAATTGTGAGTGGTGCTAGTACTGATAAAGTGCCTACACTAAGTGCAGGACCTAATAAAGAAGATGCGTATAGTGACAAATATAAAGTTGTTACAATTGGATATTTTGGAAGATTATCTTATGACTACTTAAAGCGCTATTTCTTAACAGCTACATTCAGAAATGATGCATCTTCGCTATTTGCAGAACATCATCGGTGGGGATTTTTCCCTGGAATTTCCGCAGGTTGGATTATGTCTGATGAACCTTTTATGAAGAATATTAAGTCCATTAATACCTTAAAACTAAGAGCAAGCTATGGCCAAACAGGCAATAATAGTATAGGTATTTATGATGCATTAGGACGCTATTCTACGGATGCTCGCTATGATGGAAATGCAGGTATTGTACCAAATGTAATGCCAAACCCCAATCTAACATGGGAAACTACAACGCAATTAGACCTTGGATTTGATTTCAATTTATTAGATAATCGGTTATCCGTTATCTTCGATTATTTCGACAAAAGAACTAACAATTTACTATTTAAGAAAGAACTTCCAAATACATCTGGTTTCAAAGATATAAATACAAACGTTGGTAAAGTAAAATTTTATGGTTTCGATATTGAAGTTTCAAGTGTCAACATTCGAAACAAAGATTGGGAATGGACAACAAGGATGACCTGGAGTTATGTCAAAAATAAGGTTCTCAAACTACCCTTCAATGGACGTGACAAAAATCGAATTGGTGGTATTACTTTAGCAGATGGTACTGCATTTGGTGGTATAGCAGAAGGAGAACCTATGTATCGTTATTATGGTTTTATTGTCGATCATATCCTTCAAAATAAAGCTGCAGCCGATGGGGCCATGTATGATGTCTATGCTAAGGGCTACAGAGACTCTGATCATCAACGTATTGTCGGAAGAAAAGAAGTAGGAGACTACGAATGGAAAAATCGAAAAGGAAGTAGAACGAAAGACGGAAAGGAAATTATTGACAGTCAAGATTTGTTTTATTTAGGAACAACAGTTCCCACATCAACTGGTGGTTTAGGTAACACTTTGAGGTGGAAAAACCTCACTTTCAATCTTTACCTTGATTGGGCTTTAGGTCATTCTATTAACCATAATTCTGAAATGAGATACTTCATGAATACTTTTGCAAACAATTATACGATTATCGATGAAGTGAAAAAATGCTGGAAGCAAGAAGGAGACAATACAAAATATGCAAGATTTACGGCAAATGATCCTGATGATGGAAATGCAAACTTCAGTAGGACTTCTAATATCTTTAATTATAAAGGTGACTATTTATGTCTACGCGAAATTTCATTATCCTACTCTTTCCCAAAGTCTATATCTTCTAAATTAGGGATGCAAGATCTTACCATAAGTATTTCCGGAAATAATTTGCACTATTTCACAGCAGTACGTGGCGTGTCTCCAGAAATAGGAACAAATACAACATATTCTAACTCCTATTATAACTATCCACCAATTAAAAAAGTTTGTCTCGGAGTTAAAGCAACATTTTAATCATTAATATTTGTAGTATTATGAAAACCAAACTTATTTTTATTATAGTAGCATTGTCTTTTATGAGTTGTATTGGAGACTTAGACGTAACCAATAAAAGTGCAGTGTCATCTAAATCCATGTGGAAAGAAGAAGGAGATGCTAAGGCTGCCATGTATGGCCTATACAATCAGTTCAGAAGTACATTCTCCTATGGATATTTTACATGGGGAGAATACAGGACAGGACTATGGGGGGACGGCCTAACAGGACAAACTTCAAGAGACCAAGTCTATCAAAATCAAATTCCAACAAACCATTATTTTAGTGATTGGACTGAGCTATATACAACTATTAATGATGCAAATCTCATCATAAAAAAGGTTCCTATAATTCATTTTAATTCAGAGAATACTAAGAATGAAGTTCTATCTAATGCCTATTTTGTCAGAGCTTTCTGTTATTACTGGATAGGAAGAATCTGGGGAGATGCCCCCTTACTATTAGAAGGATATGAATCTGACTCGCAAGAAGGACTCTACCCACAAAGAACATCAGCTGAAAGAATCTTCGAACAAATTGGTAATGATATTGACAAAGCCTACAAGCTAATCCCTGATGGAATAGTAAAGAATAGAGCTTCTAAAACAAGTATTGCAATGCTGAAAGCTGATTATGACTTATGGATGTATAAAGTTAGGAAATCAGGAGATAATTATCTACAGGATGCGAATGAAAAGATACAAAGCGTTCTTGCCAATCCTGCCTATGGATTAGAAAACAATTATGCAGATATTTTTAACGACCAACCCAACAAAGAGGTTATCTTTGAATGGACTTTTGTGCAAGGAGAATTCACATCAAGCGAGACAGAGAACTATTTAGTTCCTTCACAATATGTAACAACTAAATATATCAACAATCCGATTCAAACTGGAAGTCATCAACAATGGTGCTTCTTTACTCCATCATTCAAGTCATTTCTGACAGCAATTCAAGCCGATCAACGAGCTAAAATGACCTTTTCGACTTTCTATGATCCTGATAAAGAACAAACTTTTCAATGGATTAACAAATTCAAGGGTCATTGGATAAACAATACACGTGTATTCGATTCTAATATCTTGGTTTATCGGTATGCAGATGCTGTGCTATTTGATGCAGAGATAAAATTAGCAAAAAACAATATACAAGGAGCTATAAACGCACTAAATCAAATTGCAAATAGAGCATATGGAATAGATAATTTCTATTCAAATCTAACAACCTTTGAAGATGTAAAGAAAGCCATTGTAAATGAAAGAAAAAAAGAATTCGCTGCAGAAGGAAAGCTTTGGTGGGACTTTATCCGCTTAGGAGTTGTGTTTGAAGAGAATCCATACTTGGCAGGACGACAGCATGAAACAAATGTTTTGTTATGGCCTGTATCTCAAAATTCAATTAATAAAAATCCAGAGTTAAAGCAAACAGAAGGATTTAATAAATAGAGAATCTCAATGAATAACCTTAGACTATTTCTATTTTTATTCTTAAATATATCCCTTATAGTGGGATTTGCAAACACAAGAGGTAGCATAAACGCTGCTACCTCTTGTGTAGACATTTGTCAAATGCGATATACAATACCAGTATTGGTACTAAAAGATACAAATCCTGTACTCAAAATTGGAATTAAAACAACAAGTGAAAAACGAATTGAAAATATAAGCTTAAACCTAAATGGAACCACGAGTCTGAATGATATTGTAGAAATTACAATATATGAAGGATTTAAAGAGGGAATCATCGCCTTGTCTAAAAAACTCGCCTCCACATCAAAAATTAAGAAAACAACTATTATTCCATTAGAGATGAGTATAGAAGGCAAAGATTCTCTTTGTCTATGGGTGTCTTTAAGATTGAAAGATTGTGTGAACCTTTCCCACAGATTCAATCTCAATTGCCATAAGATAAAAATAGACGGAAAGTTCTATTCTGTTCCCAAGAAATATACTAATGGACTTCGAGTGGGTGTAGCCTTGAATGGACGAAACAAAGAAGGCATACACACATTAAGGATTCCAGGTTTGATTTCCTTAGGTAATGAACAATTGATTGCTGTTTATGATGCTCGTTATGATAGCAGTCGAGATTTACAAGGGAATATAGATATATGCTGTCAACGTAGCACTGACGGAGGAAAGACATGGGGCAAAATCCAAAAGGTTTTAGACATGGGAACCTATGGGAACCTACCTGAGAAATATAATGGTGTAAGTGATGCTGCCATTTTGTATGATAATTATACGGGGAAAGTGTGGGTTGCAGCAACATGGATGCATGGTGTGTTAGACAAGAATACAGGAAAATGGATAGAAAACCTAATTGAAGATAGCACAGTTTGGAATCATCAATGGGCTTCTTATGGCTCTCAGCCAGGATGGGGAATAAGACAAAGCAGTCAAATCATCTTGAGTAATAGCATTGACCAAGGTAAAACATGGTCGAAACCAATAAATATCACCTCGCAAGTTAAACGCCCCCAAGATTGGTTACAAACAGTTGCACCTGGAAATGGAATCGTCTTAACCAATGGGACGATTGTTTTCCCAGCCCAGGGTAGAACAGAAACGGGGATGCCTTTTTCGAATCTTATGTATAGTAAGGATGGAGGAAACACCTGGAAAGCAAGTAAACCTGCGGGAATCAATACTACAGAATGTACTGTTGTGCAGCGAAATGATGGCAGTATTATGCTCAATATGCGCGACAATAGAAACTATAGAGACTATTCTGAGCATAATGGGAGGAAGATATGTGTCACAAATGACATAGGAGAGACATGGAAAGAACATCCTACATCCCATCATGCACTGATTGAACCAGTATGTATGGCCAGTCTATATCGCCACATCTATGACCATAAAAAGAAAGCTGTTTTGCTATTTTCAAACCCTGATAATAAACTCACGCGAACGCATATCACGCTAAAAGTAAGCTTCGACGAAGGAGAAACTTGGTCTTCTAAAAAGATATTATTAGATGAATTAAGTGGCTTAGGATATTCTTGCATCACCTCAGTAGACGAGAATCGCATTGGAATATTATATGAAAGCAGTCAACACAACCTTGTATTTCAAATCGTGAATCTTAAAGAATTATTATGAATAGCGGCTTTCCTTTCCTCTGCAATCCACAGAGAAGGAGACAACATAACTAACACCTTATCTTATATAATGATAAGAAAAAGAGATTAAATCTTGTGTAATTACATATCCATTAACTTTTATGAAAAACAAATCTCCATTCAGATTGCACCGCTTAAGCATTGGGGTTGCAGTCGTTTCGGCACTTGCTTTATCACCTGCTTTGGGGGTTCAGGCAAGCCAACTAACCAAGTTGAGTCAAACGAAATCTAAAGAACAGCTTATTGTAAAAGGAAAAGTTGTAGATCAACAGAACAAAGAAGAGTTGATTGGGGCATCCATTGCAGTAAAAGGACTCTCAACAGGCGCAGTGACAGATGCCCATGGCGACTTCACGATTTCAGTCCCTTATGCCGATGCTACGCTTGTTGTTTCGTTTATTGGCTATCAACCTGTAGAAGTAAAATTATGCGGACGCTCTACACTTACAATTGAATTGACTGAAGATGCAAAGGCTTTGGAAGAAGTGGTTGCCGTTGGTCACATCAAACAACGCAAAGAAACGATGACTGGAGCTGTTGCAACAATAACGACAAAAGACTTGGCCCAAAGTCCAACGGCTAATCTAAACAATGCTTTAGCAGGTCGTTTGCCGGGCTTAATTGCCAACCAATACGCAGGAGGTGAGCCTGGAGTAGACAGAGCTGAAGTGTTTATACGAGGCAAAGCGACTTTTAATGCACAGAATCCCATTGTGATTATTGATGGCATTGAACGCGATATGACTTATCTTTCGGCTGATGAGATTGAGACATTCACCATTCTTAAAGATGCGTCGGCTACGGCTCAATATGGTATTCGCGGTGCAAATGGCGTTGTTGTCATTACTACTAAGCGTGGACAGAACAGCGATAAGGCAAGTGTTAACTTTAAGGCTTCTTATGGATTCAATAAGGCTGTGAAGTTCCCAAGCTATTTAGGATCGGCTGATTACATGGTGTTGCATAACGAAGCAATGATTAATGATGCCCGAATGAACGGCTTATCTGATGATGAAATATCCCGATTGAATCTCTTTACTCAAAAGGCTATTGACGCACATCGAGCGGGAATAGGATATAATTGGGATTATTTTGACTATGCTTTCAAGACTGCTCCACAACAAGATTACACCTTATCTATACGAGGCGGCAATGAACGTGTGAAGTATTTTGTTATGGCCAACTATTTCAATCAAGGCACAAATCTCAGACATAACTCTGAAAAGACGAATGGATCTGAAAGTAGATTCAGACGATATAACATCCGTTCGAACATTGATATTAACATTACAAAGAACTTCTGGGCTAAGTTTGATTTGGGAGGACGAATCACTGACCGTACAAGTCCTGGCACTTCGGCGGCCACAATCGTAACTATTGCCAATACACAGCCCCCTTATTTGCCAATAACATTAGAGGATAATGGGAACGAAGCAAATCGGAAGATATTTGCACAAAACCCTAACGGCGTGCTCTTTGGTACGCAACTTTATCGTTATAACATTCTCGGAGAACTGAGTCGCACAGGATATCAGAATGAAAAGAATACTTATTTTGAGGGTGCTTTGACGTTAGGCCACAACTTAGACTTCATTACTAAAGGACTGAAGATTGAGGGAATGATTTCTTATGACTTTCAAGGCAGCCGCTGGATTGTTCGTGATATCCCCTATTATAATGAGGGATATAAGCGTTTTCCGGGTTATGCTACGTTCGAACCTGTAGCTGGAGTTGATGTATACAATGACCCAACAGTGCCTTATAAAGGTGCATACGGGGGCGGAAACAGGTATAATATCGACCAAAATCGTAACAATGAAGCCAGAAACAACCCACAAGACTCTCGCTATTATGCGCAGGTGAAGTTAGAATATAACCACACTTTCGGCCACGATCACGAGGTCGGTGCGTTGTTTCTCATCAACCGTAGTGAGCGCAATTACAACAATGACCCTTATTATCGCTATCAAGGAATGACCGGCCATGCTTCATATTATTATCAAAGGAAGTATCTGGCAGAATTCAACTTCGGCTATAATGGCTCTGAAAACTTTGCCCGTGGCAAACGTTATGGCTTCTTTCCTTCTGGTTCTTTAGGCTGGGTGATTAGTAATGAGAAGTTTATGCGCGCCACACAATCATGGTTAGACTACTTAAAGATAAGGGCTTCTTATGGTTTGGTAGGTAGTGATATGCTGCCCAGTGACCGTTTTGCATACTTAGCTTACTATGGAGGTGACAATGGTTATCATTTTGGTCCCAATCTCAACTCATGGATAGACGGAAACGGCGAAGCTCGTTTGGCGAGCACAGCACTGACTTGGGAGAAAGCAAAGAAGGTCAATTTAGGCATCGATATGACGCTGTTTAGACAACGATTAAGCATTAGTTGCGATGTGTTTACAGAGAAACGATTTGATATCTTGACGAACTTGAACACCAGTGCAGGTGCAGACATTCAGCGAATGAACTTCCCTGGCGTGGTTGGTGCATCTGCCCCATGGATTAATTCAAGTAAAATCAAGAACTATGGTGTTGACTTTGAAGTGACGTGGCAGGACAAAATCGGTCGTGACTTCAGATATTTTATTAAACCAAACTTTACCTTTGCTCGCAACAAAATAGAGTATACAAACGAGATTGACTGGGGAAAGAATACATGGAGGCAGGCAACAGGCAAACCCATGAACAGCAACTTCACGTATGTTTTCGACCACTTTGTCGCAAACCAAGCCGAAGCTGATGCCCTAAACGCCTCAGGAATACAAGGCTCATTCGGTAAGTTAATCCCTGGGGATGTGGTTTATAAAGACATGAACGGCGACAAAGTTATTGATGATAAGGACCGTGCGGCTCAAGGATATCCTCGTTGTCCGGAAATAATGTTTGGCATTCCGATGGGCTTCTCTTGCAAAGGGTTTGACTTTAGCATACTTTTCCAAGGCGCAACCAACTCTTCTATCCTCTTAAATGGTGCTGCAGTATATGATTTTCCCAATTTCCATAACGACAAAATGGGCAAGGTTAAGCCGATGCACTTAAAGAGATGGACACCCGAAACAGCTGAAAATGCAAAATATCCAGCCCTCCATTTGGGAACACATAACAACAACAAGAACATCCATAGCAGTCTTTTCTTGTATGATGCAAGCTATGTTCGTTTGAAGAATATAGAGATAGGATATTCTCTTCCCTATCAGTTGATTAAGGTTGCAAACCTACAACAGGTTCGCTTCTATATCCAAGGGCAAAACTTATTGACTTGGGATAAACTCGGAGACGTTGATGTTGACCCCGAAACCAATAGCAATGGCACATGGTATCCCATTCAAAAGGTATTTAATTTTGGCGTAAATATTACATTCTAAACCTAATAAACACGATAGAATATGAAAAAGATATATAAACTATTCCTTTTATTTGGAATACTTTTCTGCCTCACTGCATGCAGTGAAAGCTTCTTAGACAAGGAGAAAGATGATAAGAAGTCGGAAGAAGAAGTGTACAGTCGATATGAAGAAGTGAATAAAAACGTCGCAACAGCATACTGGAATGCGCGTTATGCAATGAGGCCTTTGGTGTGGTTGGAGCACTTCTCTTCCTCGGTCATTACCGACGAATGTGAGTCTTCAAACGTAGAAGGCAACATCGGAAACAGGTATAATCAAGGTGACTGGAGCCCCAATTCAGACTTCCCAGGCAATAATAGACAGTTCTGGAATAGCATGTATTCTGCCATTCGTCACATCAATCTAACACTTGAAGGCATTGAAAAATATAAAACACCTGATAATCCTTTGAGCCCAGGTGATTTGGAAAGGCGCATCGGTGAGCTTTATTTCTTAAGAGGATATATGCACTATCGTCTTATGATGTTATATGGTGAGATTCCTTATATAGACCATAGTATCGCAACAAATGATGCAATGAAGTTCGAACGCGAAAGCATTCACGCCGTCGTTGATAAGATTGTGGCTGATGCAGAGACTGCTTATAAGAAGGTAGCTGAGATGTATAACCGCAGCGATGAGCACTTTGGACGAGTTGATAAAGGTGCTTGTTTAGGATTGATTGCAAAAGTTAGATGGGTGGCAGCTACTCCTTTATATAATGGCGCCACACAATTTGGCTATCAAGGTGAACGAATCTTTGAGAAAGAATATGGCTATAAAGCTGAAAGATGGATTGCAGCAAGGGATGCAGCCAAGCGAGTTCTCGACATGACTGTCAATGGGTCACCGCGTTATAAGCTATTCGATAAATACGATAATCATAACTTTCAGGACGATGGTAACCGCAATTTGAATGGTTCTTTGCTTTATAGACGCTTGTGGGATATGTTCTATGACTTCGAAAGTATACAGGATGAGGGCGTCTTTTTCGTGACTCTTGACAAAGATAACTGGTGGCAGGGAGACCAATATGCACCAAGTCGTGGCGGAGGATCACGCCAACAACCGGTTCAAGAGCAAGTAGATGAGTATGAATATATGGCTCCCGACGGCTATGGCTATCCAGTTTACAGCAAGGAAGCACGCGATGCAGGTTATGATGATAGTAATCCTTATGTCAATCGCGACCCTCGTTTCTACAGAGATATTATCTATCATGGTGCCCCTTACCGTGATAACAACAACAATCCACGGCAGATGAACACCGCAGAAGGCCCTGATAAGATTAATGCCAACAATGCAACAACAACGGGTTATTATCTTAGAAAGTTCATGAAAGACGGCTATAACAAGAGCGGTGGCTTTGACATTCATTCACCAGCAATATGGCGTTTGCCCGAATTTATTTATATCTATGCAGAAGCTGTGAATGAAACCGCAGGACCAAATCAAGAAATCTATGATATGATTAATAAGGTTCGAGCACGCTCTTTCATGAATCCGATGCCTCCTTCGACTTTAACGAATAAGCAACTAATGCGAGAATATATCCGACGTGAACGCAGAGTGGAGCTGTTCTATGAGAATAAACGTCCTTGGGACTGCCGATTGTATCTTGAACCTTCGTCAAAAGAGGAATTAGATAAAGAGAAAATATTCAAAGCTTCAGGTCATGATAATACAGAACGCTCTGTGAATTACTGGAAACAACATCATGGAGCATATCCTAAATGCCAACGCATGATCAATGGAATGCACCCTGTTGAAGACCCAAATGGCAAGATTGAAATTGATGGAAAGAAGTATCGCATGGAACGATTCTGTAAAGAAGAAAGAGTGTTTGAAGCCCCAAAACACTATTATTTTCCAATTCTGAATACAGAATTAAACGTGTGTCCATCGCTAAAACAAAACCCTGGATGGTAAATCAAAAGGCTATCGATGTTCTGATTGATGACCATAAATAAGATAAATCACTAACAGAAGTACTTTATATAGCTTTTAGTTACAATTACCTTAACATGAATTGATCACGGCAGGTCATAGCCTGCTGTGATCTTTTATTTTGCATTCCTATCAAGGTTCCTTACGTTTCAGCCTTTGTTTTACATGTTTTATATAGACGAACAAACATGAGTTTATTTGCTAATATCCCAACGCTGGCCAACAACGAGCCAGTGCTGGGATTCTCGTTTGTAGGTGGGAATCAACGCGGTGAACACGTTGCTGCATGCCTGGCTTATTCCATTTCGGCATCATTGCATGGACATACGAAGGTGGAAGATAAAGAGGGGGGACGACATCGGGCTGCATCAAGTGGGCCGTATAACAGGAAAGATGCGAAAGAGTATGGGATTTTAATGTGGATTTCCCCATAGGTGGCACGTCATATAACAGGAAACGGGGGAGGAAATAAAAAAGAAATGCTCCTTAATGTGTTCATAAGAGCACAAAAAGGAGCAAAAATTACAATCTTAATAAAAAAGTTTTACCTATGGTTGTATATGTTTTCAGATTGTATTTCTATTTCTTTTGATGAACAAATCTGTTGAGCAAACCACGTGGGCAGGCTGAATCCACACGACACGGCAGCTTAATGCTGTAAACAATCTATGTCATTTCGCCGTGCAAATCAGCACGTTTTACACTACTGTTTGAGCCACCTTGGCGAGTCATTCACCTGCTTTCACTTCTGCGCGAGGCATATTTTGATGGAGAGACTGCGCCCTGATTCTACCCCACCCGCCCGACAAACTTAGGTCGTCAGGCGGAGATGGGGTATTAATCAAATTATCATGGAGTTTTTATTTCAAACCATTTGTTCATTCGGTCAAGTCGCAACACGGCCAAACACCAACGATTGCAATCGCTGAGCCGTTACTTCTTTGGCGTCTCATCCTGGTAATACAGGTCGCCAGAGAGGATTTGTTTCACGCGCGCCACCAACTCTTCGCCCTGCAAGGTCATGGAGATGAGTTTGCCGTCAGGGGTGATGAGGAAGTTCGTGGGCACATGATTTACGCCGAAAAGCTTTGCCGCTGAGTGAGCATCTGCCTCATTATTGCGCGCTTGCACCCAGTTAGGACGCTCTAAATGCCATGCTTTCAGTGTGTTCTTCCATGCCGTTTCGTCTTTATCTACAGACACACTGATGAGTGTGAGCTTTTCTTTGCCTTGCTGAGCTGCATCATACAGGGTTTGCAAACGTTCCATTTCTTCTCGGCAACCCATACTTTGTGCATCCCAGAAGGTCAATAACACATATTGTCCTGCATACTGATTGAGTTGCTTTTGCGTGCCATCAGCAAGATATAACGTTGCATTGGGCACATCATTTCCCTGCATCAAACTCATGGCTTTCACACAATTGTCTAAGTCGCGTGCCTCTTTTGACGACTGAATTTCAGGCGCCATAGCATTCACAAACAAGCGACCATACTCCTTATTAAAGCGTGGTAACATGTCGCGCTGCACCAAAACAGGATACACCACCGCATCATTATGCTCTAACAACCATTGCAACTGCGCTGTCATCAAGTCGATATCAGCCACCGCGCGAAGGCGTTCTACAGCCGCTTTCCCTTCAGCTGACGCCACATATTGGGCGCCTTTTTCGCGTTTAAGCGCTGCAATTCCGTCTGAAATCTGCTTATCGTGGGCCACAGAAAGCTCTCGGTAGGACGCACTTTGTGCATCATGATCCAGCATTCCGTTATCTTTCACGGCAAACATAGCACTATTTCCCTCTGCTGCGCCAGCCATTTTGGGCTTCAACTCACCACTCTTGAGCTTCCGAATGGTGTTAATGAGCTGCTCACCACGTAGGTCAAAGCTCATGATATAACCCTCTGGACTGATCAACACCGTACGAGGCACAGCCTCAACATGATAGAGTTTCGCTGCAGGAGAACCCCAACCTTTCAGTACAGAGATATGCGTCCAGTGAGGTTGTGATAGTCCGTTCTTTGCAATACAGGCCGTCCATTCAGGCTTTTTGCTGTCAATTGAATAACTCAACACCTCAAATGGCACTGCGCCTTCAGCCTCTTGAAGAGCTTGTTTGACTACAGGGAACTCGCGACGGCATGGTCCGCACCACGAAGCCCAAAAGTCAACAAGCACATATTTGCCTCGGAAATCCGACAAACGCAACGTCTTTCCTTCGGGTGTTTGCCCCTCGATATCGGGTGCAAGCCTTCCTTCTGCCAAGTTTGCTGCCCGTAATTGATTCTCCAACTCAGCGTACATAGGATGTTGTCGCATAGCCGTTGGCATGGCTTTCATAAAGGTTTCTTCCAACACTTTAGGGGGAAAGAAGCGGAAAAGATCGTATTTGATAATATAAAGTACAACGGGTGAGTTGAGATGTTGTGATGCAAACTTCATTGCTTCGGCACGATGCATGAGGCTATTCACGTAATAAGTAGAGCGCTGATAAGGGTAAAAGGCCTTCTCATCGTTACGTTTGTCAGCCGGAAGTGCCGCAAAAGCCTTATCCATTCGCACGCGTGCACGTTGTATTCCTGCCTCACCAAACTCCTTATATTCATCAAAAACATCATTCGATGGCGTGCCTTTTACGTGTGCTCCAACAGGATAACGCGCGTCAAAAGGCTGAATTGTTATTGTTCCGGGCTCCAAAAACACCTGTATAGTGCCATTATCAAAGCCAGTAATGTGATAAGGTGACATATACTTCGGTGCCTTTCCACGGAACGAGAACGCCTTGTTTGTGACAACAGCAGAGTCAACCACCACCTCTTCGCCATTCACTTCATGGCTTAAATAGACTTTTTTCACGGTGCGGGGTGAGTTGCGAAGCGAATCAATCTGCATTGTTCCCTGAATGAGATAGGACTGATTGGACTGCGCAAACACCCCACTGGTTGAACATAATAATAACAATATTAATTTTATTTTCATCGTTTTATTTGATTTAGTGCTTGAAAATATCTTTCCTTTTAATTCTATCCTTGACGCCGTTGGCCGTATTTCTGCCTGTTACAACACCTTTCTAAGGGTATCTTTTCAGGCAAAAGGTATCATTATTGATGCTATTTCAGCCAACATCTTCACGTTATTTTTCAAACTGTTTGACTATGAATGCACGCAAAGCCTCACCATGTAGGCCCGAAGCCAAGATGTGGTTGTCGCTATCCAAGATAAAGATTGCGGGGATAGCCGACACACTATAGAGTCTCGCTACCTCGTCTTTCCATCCCTTTAGCGATGAAACCTGCGTCCAAGTGAGGCCGTCTTTCTCGACAGCAGCCAACCAACGGTCACGCTTTTCGTCTAAAGAGACGTTGACAATCTCTAAG
Organism: Segatella salivae DSM 15606; assembly: GCF_000185845.1. Taxonomy (GTDB): domain Bacteria; phylum Bacteroidota; class Bacteroidia; order Bacteroidales; family Bacteroidaceae; genus Prevotella; species Prevotella salivae. Next base: position 2,976,037 of record NZ_GL629647.1, on the reverse strand, counting down.
CCTTGCGCATGAAACTGAGTGTAAAGTTGCCTTAAAATGGGGTTATTCAGACGACAAGGCCCACACCAAGACGCCCAGAAATCAACGATTTTAATCTTCCCTTTCATCTTACTGAGCGTGAAAAGTTTGCCATCTGGCATCGGAAGAGTAAAGTCGGGAGCCAGTTTTCCGGCACTCGTTCGCGTGAGTCTTGCTACGCGTTCTTTAAGAATCTGCCCACTACGGCTTTGCTTTGCGCCTTCTCCCAGCGCGTCATATATCGCTTTTGCTTCGGTCAAAGCCATGTCGTTTTGCTCTACAAGCATTAACATTAGCTGTGCAGCAAGTAGATTATCGTTGTCAGCAAGAAAGGATTTGCGCGCCGTTTCCATGCCTTCTTTCAGCTGTTGAATGCTATCATTGAGCTTACTTGCACTGCCATAGCGCGAGTTTCGACGCAAACTATCGCACGTTTGCTGCATCTTTGCAATGCGCAATAACGTTTGACGATTGTGCTGTTCGTAGCTACTCATGCGATCTTGCAACACACTTCCCGCAATCGACCAATCGTCTCCATTCTTCAAATGCACGCGATATGTGCCACCAGGTTCAAGGATAAACGAGAAGCCTCCATCGTATCCAACCACTGAAAGGCGTGCCGGCACGGGCTCATTCACGCTCACTTTCTGCATAGAAAAGCCTGAGGTAGAGAACGGAACAACCGAAAGGGTGTCCCAATGGGTTTCAGAAGTTCGTGCCGTGAGGCAGAGTTTGCCTGAGGAGATGCCTTCAATGGTACCCGCCAACGACGCATTTGACTGCGCCGATAGCGTGGCTGAAGCCATGAGAAAGCCTGCAATTGCAATAATTTTCTTCATTGTTTATTTTCGAATAGGTATTTGATAAGAGTATTCACGCACGAATTGTACATCGAGGATATTGCCTAATCGCTGACCATTTTCATCCTGGTCATAGAATCGTGGGGCATAAGTTTCATCGATATCTGAGGCGGTATTCAACTTGATTTGCGCTACTCCACCCTCTGTTCCGCGGTTCATGCCGATGACCATATAGCGTCCTAAGTCGCCAGAATACAAGAAATTGTCGTCTGAACAGAACTTCATGCAAGAGATAGTATAGCCTGTTGGTGCACTATAAAGCACGGTTTTGTCGCCATTATTCAAATCAAACCTCACCACATCTGACCCATCTGCATAGAACACATAGTTTGTTGTGAACCACGTGTTGTAACAGATTGTGGCAGCAGATGACGGGGTGAAGCCTGTCAACTGCTTGCCTTTAATCGTATAAGCAGGCTCGTTGCTATTGGCATTACCGCCTCCGTCCTCATCTGTTGCTGTGGAAGTGAGCTGATAAAGATAATACTTCGTTCCGGCAGCATCACTGAAAATGAAATAAGGTTGAGCCTTGTTATAGTTCTCACGGAACTGAATGAAGCCATAAATGCCCTTCTTTCCAACGGGAGAAAGCCCTGCTGCAAGTGACGAAAAGTCTACATGCGCATCTAAAACAGGGTTATTCAGTTGCGCCTCATAAGCCTGTCGCTCGGCCCAAATGCCATAACTATCCTCCTTATTCACATGCAAGAAGCGATTACCTCTACTGTCCCAGAACACAAAATCGGCTGCCGTTATCGCTGCAGCGGTCACATTATAATTCGTCACTGAAGAGGCAGTAGCAGGGAATTTGAATGAAGGAATGGTGCGAGCTGTGATAAATCGGCCATCGCGACCAAGCATATAATAGAAGTCTGACTGGTTAGAAGGATCGCCTACCATACCGATTTTCGACGGCAAGAAAGCGCCTTGATCACTTTGTGGGACAACAAAGTCGCGATAATTCGTAAAGCATGGCTTCAAGCCAAAGGGGTCGTAGGTCTTCACTTTGCCATCGGTTTCGAAGGCAATAAGGTTATAACGTTTCACGAAATCACGCCTTTCAGAAACCAAACCATATTGGAACATCAGCTTATAGGCCTTTGTGAAGGGATTAACTGCATCGGGATGCACCAACTTATAGGCATCGCTTCTGACCTTTGTCGATGCGCCCACCACCTCAACATTACCTAAACGCACATTACCTTGACTGCCGTGGAGGAAGAAAAGGCTGTTTTTGAAGATGGGACGAGTAGCAACCTGGAAGTTAGCATAACGCGAAAGCTTCGTCGATTGGTCATGAACACGCAGCAAAACTGTAAAACTTGTGTCGCGCCCTAATGGCAAATCAACATCCAAGTAGCCTCGCGTGGTCAGCGTATCATAGACCGTTTTGCCATTCTTCTTATGGCCTTCAATCCACGTAAAGTCTAACTTTTCAAGTCCAGTTTGCTTGGATTGCTTCACCTCTACCTGTATTTTCTTATGGGTTTCGGCAGCAGTCAGTGGCTGAGTAAACTCAATTAACTTGCCCGATAGCGCCTCGACAGTCCCTGGAGTGAAGATTAACGTGTCGATGGAATTCATGCTATCGAAACGATAACTATAGTTACCTTGGTCCTCATAACATGAAGATAAGGCCACAATACCTGTCATTAATAAAACCGTTCGTATGTTCATATATTTCGTTATTTTTCGATGTGTGTTGTGAAATCGGCCTCGTTGCGCTGCCTTTTGATTCATTTCGGTGCATGAAACGACTGAGATTGCAACGCCAAACGAGTGCTTTCATTTCTCATACTCATGTGAATGGAATCCTATTTTCCGATGAAGAGAAATTCAACTCCGCTTAGGGCACGACAGGAAAACTAAATGAATAGCTGCCGTGGGCCACCGCATCGCGGAAGAGTTGGTTGCATTGCTTGATGGCATCTTCCCCTCCTATCGACTCATCCCATGACACATTGCCCCACTCATTCTTAACAGGGAACATCTGGTTGAGCACAAAGTTTTCGCCCTGATGAGCCATCCAAACCTTTATCATCAGTCGATATTTCTCGGGAGAATAGCTTCCATAGTATTTCTCTATCATGGTTTTACCTCCTTGTTCGTCATCCCATGCCTGCGGTTTGACTACGTTGTAATCGACATCCGATAGCATTGGCACATAGAAATTATCCTTATAAGAAGATCCCGGGCGCCATCCGTCTAAATAATAGGTGTTGTATTTTGTCATCATCTGTTCTACAGCACTCTTATTCAAGGCTTTCATCTTGGCCTCATCTCCGGTTAATTGTGCGCGCTCATTAGCTGTTGTGATGTCTAAAGCATTGCAAAGACCAACAAAAGCATTACTGTTATAGGTTCCAAGATAGCGGTCGTGGAGTGGTGTCCAATACCATGGCTTCTCATAAGTATTGTCGTTTGTAAACGGAATATCTATCGTAACAGCCTCTTGTGGATGTGCCTTTTGATAGGTTCTCAAGCTATCTATGGCGGCCAAATTCCAGCGAACGAACGCATAATAGTCGTAAGAGGCATAGAATTTATCTTGCTTTGTGAGCTTCACTAACATGATTTGCTTGTCTGCCGACCATGGACCGAGATAGATAAGTGACATGTTATCCCACTGCGCGGGCTTGGTATAGCTTTCTTTTGCATAGAGTTTGAACGACTGAAAGCCCTTTATTCCGGCGCCAATCTGTGAGCCAGCATCCTCACTGTCGATATAAACCTCGACACCAAACACGGAGTCTCGCATCGTGGGACGCTGGAGTTTAACCTTCACTGTCTTTGTGATTTCCTTAGGATTGAACACTACTTCGGGCAACACCACCTTTGCTTCGCCGCGTTCTTCCATGGCCTTCGCCTTCAAAATCACCTTGCGTGGCTCGTCAGATGCCCGTCCCATGACCTTCAACTGCAACGGAACAGCAATTTCTTTCGGTTGGGTTAGGATGGAATCTCCAAAGTTTACGGTTGCCGTTAGTGCGTCTTCGTCGGCATAATTGAAATAAACACCATCGCCATCTGCCGAATAAGTCTTCACCACTTCTTCTGAACACGACTGCAAAAGCAGACTGCCGAAGAAGAGGGCGATGATGAGTTGATATTGAGTTTTTATCATGATGCTTGTCATTTTGAATGAATTGAAACTTCGATGTGCCTGCATTATTGTTCAGAAGCGGCTGTCCAGCCATACTCTTTTTCGGCATCAGGCAATGGGAATACAAAGCGTTCTTTCGACAACTCCACATTCTGTGCATAAGGAAGTTGGGTGATTCCGTGGCGTTTTAAGAAGAACCAATATTGTCCTTCGGCATAAAACTCCTTGCGGAACTCCTTGTTCAACGCGGTCAAACGTCCTTCAGCATTCGTATAAGAGACATTAACCGACTTGGAATATCCACGTTTGTTGCGCACGAGATTCAGGTATTTTGCCGATGCCGTCATATCGTTTGTCATCTCACAAAGAATGAAATACATCTCAGGAAGCCTGATTAGAGGCACTGCCTCATGGGGGTTCGTGTTATATTTTCGTGAGATTGCTGTCTTCGTTGACGAGTGTTCATAGAATGCTGCGCTCTTTGTGCGCATGTCTTCACGCGTAGATCCCGACACCTCGAAATACTTATCGAAGCGTTCTTGGCGTATAAAATACTGCGTAGAGAACTTATCTCCGTCGGCCCAAAGACGCGAAGTAGTCTCTTGCATGTGGTACATGTTCAAGGCAACTAAGCACTCTGAGAACAAGATGGGGTCGTCTTGATTGGATGAACTCAAAAGAAGTCCGCAATGATCAATAACATCCTGTGCGCAAGCGATGGCATGTGGGGCGTCGCCTACATAGCAATAGACGCGTGCCAACAAGGCATTCACCGCGTGATAGTTAAAGCGGAACCGCCTGTTGCTATCCTCAAGACGGAGTGTTTTCTCGGCTGCGAGCAGTTCTTTTGCCTGCGTTAGGTCCTTCAACACCTTCTCAATGACGTCTTTTGCGGGTAATAATGGCATCTTTTCCTTATTGGTTTCCACGCGATAAGGGATTGACTTAGTCGACGCTGCGGCTGCATCAATGCCATATTTCCATGGTCCCCAGGCACGCAATAAATCGAAATGACAATATGCGCGGATAGCAAGCGCCTCGGCACGATAGCTATTTCGCGTGTTCTCATTACGGATAACCTGATCTCCTTTGCTATTAAGCCACTTCAAAAAGTTATTGCAATTGGAAATCACATTATAGAGTTTAAGCCATGACTGGGCTAACTTCTGCTTGGTGGCAAAGCCTGCTGACGTCGTCGTAGCATAGTTATAGATGGCTGTTTGGTCTACCGCTCCATCAGGAAGATAGTCATATTCTTGTGCCAACTGGTCGAGAAGGCCAAATGACATGTTACCTCCGTAGGCCTCAGTGGTAACCATCGACAGATAGATTCCCGTCAAAGCGCTTTCAAATCCCGATTCCGTGGAATAGAGTTTCTCGGCGGTTAGGTCGGTCTTTGGTGCGACATCAAACCAATCAGAACATGCCGTGAGCAGACAACATCCTATGAGACCTGCGGCAACACGACGCACATGGCGAAAGATATATTGAGACTTTAGTCTTTTCATAGCGTTGAATTTATTTAAAGATGATAGAGAACGACATCGTATAAGAACGTGAGAAAGGATAAGAAAGACCACGTTCCATCTTCACAGTAGAGAGCCTTAACAGGTCGTTTGTAGTGAAATTAAGCGTAAAGACATCAATACTCAGGCGACGTAACAATTTATATTGCGTCTGTTTGAAGCGATAACCTAAGTTGATACTGGCCAGTTTGAGTTCATTATCTTTCATAATGAAGCGGTCAGAAGCAGGAGTTTCCGAGCCATTTACATCGATTCTCTTGTATTTTGCGATATCCATTGGCTTGTGCCAACGGTCAAAAGCTGCGCGACGATCTAAGTTATAAGCGATATTACTGTTTTCAATCTTGTCGACTAATGTTTGATTATACACGATGCCTCCCCACTTAAAGATGAATCCTAACGTACAAGAGAAGTCGCGCCAGTTAACAGATGAGCTAATGGTTCCATTGACTTTCGGTGTAGTTTCGCCCACAGGAACCTTATCAGCAGGGTTCCAAACGAAGGTCTTTTCACCATCTTTGGTCAAGAATACCTCTCTACCCGTCATCGGATCTATACCCAAAGAGCGCACAGCATAATACGTTGTAGTAGACTTTCCCTCTTGATAGATGGGCAAAGGTGCCGACTTTGACTTCAATTGTTCCTCGTTCATCTTGCGTAAGTAGTCTGAGATCTTGCGGATCTTATTGCGATTATGGTTCATGCCTACAGCCACTGTCCAATAGAATTGCTTTCGAATGTTCTGCAAAGCAATAACACTTAACGTTGCATCGAAACCCTTGTTTTGTAGTTCTCCAGCGTTAATATACTGCGACTCGAAGCCCGTTGAAGGAGCTAAATCGTAATTAGTTAGCAGCTGACGACTAATATTATTGTAATAGTTGAACGACAAATTAACTCGGTTTTTCCATACACCGACATCAACACCAAGGCCTAAATTGTCGGTCTTTGTCCATTTAATATCTGGATTATTCAGGCGAGACAGCACAGCACCCAGCGTAGAGAACGAGGTGTAAGGACGCATTGTGCGACTGAAAGTGTAGTATTCGATGGCATCAGCTTGGCTGGAATTCTGTGAGCCTGTTATGCCATAAGTAGCTCGGAAGACTAAGTTTGAGATGCGACCTGCCAGCCATTTCTCGCGATGTGCATTCCAACGGGCACCTAAACTCCAGAAAGGAGTGAGATGATGGTCGGCATAACGTGATGTGATTTCACTGCTGACATTGAAGTCTACCGAGTATTTATTGTCGTAACTATAAGACAACTGCGTGATGAATCCCATAGAACGGGAGATTGCTTCAGAACCACTTGGCGTCGTAGTAAGCTTATTTCCAAAGATGAAATCATCCATATGATTGTCTGGATAGCCTACAGCAAAGAGGTTAACATAATTGCTTTTATCTTCTGAAACGGTCCAGTTGCCGAATACACTCAACAGATGTTTCTTGAAAGTTCCATTCCAATTGAAGCCTATATTGCTTGACCACGACTGCATATCACCCGTGTTTTTCGAGTAACTTCCACGCAAAGTGGGGTCTAACTCGGTTAAGAACGAGGTATGATCAGCTGGCAAGAATCGTTCCGTGCGTGCCATTCCACGTACGAAGGAGAAGTTACCTGTCATGCGAAGGTTCTTCCACAACCGATATTCTAAGTTCAATCCAGCCGATATATTGGTGTTAGATGAGAAGTCTTTTATACCAACATGCGCGTTATATAAGGGGTTACTGATAGGTACACTGCCTGAACCTGTGTGGTTATCTAACTGGCGAAGATACTCTCCATAGTCATTCGTTGGACGATAATATGGGTTGACACGCGTGTACTCTGAGAACGAACCATAAGGTGAATTGTAGCCATTGCTGCCGGCAAGATTAATGTTTGCCCCTACGGAGAGTTCCTCTTTGCGGTAAGACATGCTGAAGTTCAGACTCTTCAACCCTTGACTTGAGCCCTTCATCACACCCGGTGTAGAGGTTGCATTGACGCTCAAGCTGTAACGGAACACCTCAGTTCCACCTGCAGCGGTAAGCGTATGACGATGTGCTATGGCTGTACGTAGCGGCTTACTAAGCCAATAAGTGTCGACACCTGCCAAGACATTGCGCAACAAACGATTGTAAACATTCATACTTTGCGCTGAAGTGGGGTCATAAACTCCTGCATCCCACTCCATCTGTAGTTTCTCTTTGGCATTCATCAACTTGTAATCGGTCAAGTCGGGCACTTGAACCGTGAGGCCACCATTATAGTTTACGGAGAGCACTCCATCGGGAGCAACCTTCGTTTCGATGACAACCACGCCATTAGATGCGCGAGAACCATAGATGGCTGTAGCCGCTGCATCTTTCAATATCGTTACATTTTCAATGAGTTCTGGGTCAAGTTGCAACACACGGCTCATCGAAACAATAAAGCCATCGAGTACAAACAAGGGCGTATTTGGGCGACTTGACACATTATCCAACAACAAATCCATGCTGTTAAGCGATGAAGTTGTGCCGAGATTCTGGTCACCTCGAATAAGAAATTCAGGCTGAGCATTGGGGTCAGAGCCTTGAGTGTTGCTCTCTAACACCTTGAAACTCGGGTCATAGAACTGCAAACTCTTGAGAATATTGGTAGGATTGAGCTTGCGCAAATCGGCTCCTTTCACCGAAACATAATTGCCAGTAAAGCTCGATTTCTTGCGTTTGCTCAAACCAGTTACAACAACTTCGTCGATGGTTTGCCCGTCTTCTTTAAGCTTTATCTTTAGGTCTACCGACTTACGAGTAATCTGTATGGAGTAGGTTTCATAGCCCATATAGGTTACTTTGATAGAGGCCTTTGGCGGAACCTGCAAAGAAAACTTTCCATTTACATCGGTAACACAACCATTGATGCCACCACTTGCGGTGCCATCTGTAACCACTACCGTTGCGCCGATAAGCGCTTCACCCGTCTTTGCATCAGTAACAACACCTTCAACAGCGTACATATTCTTTGCAGGAACAGCGTTGCGCTGGGGTGAAATGACTACATGCCGACCGCTTTCATACCTTATCCATACGTTCTGATCACCGATAAGGCGACCCAACACCTTATCCAACGAGAGATCTTTCACGTTTAACGACGTGGGATTTGTTATTCCTACCAGCGTAACATCTTGGAATTCTAACGTTGCTCCGGCTTGTTTCACAGCCTTTTCAATGACAACTCCGAGAGGTTCATTACTGATTCGCAACGTGATGGGCGTGTCCTTCCACTCGTCTTCGGCTGACCTTTGCGCAAGAAGTGGAAGTTGACACAAGAAAAGGAAGCACAGCAAGGCGAGCCATGCATTAGGGGATAGAATACTAAACTTTAGCTTCTCCATAAAAATTAACGTGTTTATGGACTTTAATGACTATTAGATTAACTACCGAAAATAACTTATTCAGCACATGAGAGATTGATCATTGCAACAGTTTTTCAAGCGTTTCAATGTTGGTTTTATCAAGATTGTATTTAGATTTGTACGCATTCAAGAGAGGTTTAACGCGTTCAAGTTCCTTTCCATTACGGATAAAGTTCACCAACAATTGGTAAAGCACGGCGTCACGCTGCACACCTTTATAATAAGAGGCTAAGGCTTGGAACATGGTTTCCAATGTTTGTGGCGCCTCATATTTCTTTCCTTGTTTCACCGCCTGCTTCTCATTTTCATAAAAACAATAGCGCATCAAGAAACTAATATATTCAGGGCAGCGCATAGCTCCAGGCCCTTTGCGCAGTGAAACGCCATCCATCAGCTTCCAATAATCACCTATTTCTTGGTCTGAAATGGGAGTCTTTCGCATGTCAGCATACATTTGTGGATACTCCATGAACGAGGTATAGGCAGCTGCTTCGGTTTCAGCAAGGAGATATTCTGCTGTTGTTGGCTGAAGCTTTTTATTGTTTTCTTTCACCAATTCCTGTACTTTCGTAAGCAAAATACGCGAGTCATCAAGGCGTTGTTTGGGCTTTATATCGACAACGGCACACGCCAACAACTGGCTCTTATAGCGCATTTGGCGACGCAAATCAGCAATCTTTCTCAGCAAACGGTTAGCTTCTACGGCCTTCTCCGTACCGCTAAAAGCAACCGAAGAAACGCGCTTCTCGTCATATTTCACAACCACATGCACGCTGTCTCCTGGCATAAGCAGAACATTAGTCTGCCCATTGATTAACATACATTGCAGCTGTGAGGTCTTAAACGAATAGTGATGTTCCTCTCCCGGGTTAGTATGAAACTCGGCAGCAATAAAGGGTGACTGCACGCAATCAAAGTAAACCATGTCACGTTGATAACCAAACACTTCTGCACTCAGCGTAGTTTTTGACTGCGCATGCCCCATCAAAGAGAAACACAACATTGTGCCTAATAAAAGATTACATCTCATAAATCCCATTATGTGTATTTTTTAACAGATAGATTACAAGCAATAAGAAATTCACATAGTATGTAAGTGTTGGTCAACTTAATAACAAACTAAGTATTTAGAATTTCTAAGGTTGATACTGCGAAATTAACTTTATTTTCTTTTCAAAGTCACAATATCGCGTTAAATAAATTTAATTTCGTGAATATTTTTGAACAACCATTTTCTAATTCACGTCAAATCACCACGCAAAGTGACTGAAAACATGGGACGAAATGACTTGAAACGTCGACTCATTCCCATCATTTCACGACCGGAAAATACAAAAAAAGGAAACCGACGCAAGGTCAGTTTCCTTTAGAATTTATTTGAACTAAATCGTTATCTATTAGTCAAGCCACTTCACATAGCAGAAGTCCTGGCGGTGAGGAAGGTTGACATTCTTCGGATACATACGCACACAACTTCTAAACGCGCCTGCAACATCGGGTTCGATTACAGCTTCAAACGTATAGAGATTGCCTTCGTGACCTTTCACTTTGAATGGACGAACGCTATAAACTTCGTGATCATCGTTTGAAGTATTGCTCTTTAAGCTCACAAGTTCCAAGCCAACTGCGTCGTCAAGTCCTTGTTCATCGATGACATAACGCATCGTATATTTCTTTCCTGTCTCGCCCCCTGTGTCCAACAATGACGTATCTTTGCTGACAACATGAATCCCATCCCAGCGCTCTGCAACAGTTTCTTTCCACAAAGCGATGTCCTTTGCAAGACGATAATCATGCTCTTGGAGCTTCTTGAAACGCAAAGCTTCACGATTATAGAATCGATCGAAGTAGTCATCCAACTGACGTTTCATCGTGTAATGAGGTGCGATGGTAGAAATAGAGTTCTTAATGACCTTCACCCAATCGGCACTATAACCCTTCTTATTACGGTTATAATACATTGGTATGATGTCGTTCTCTAACAAACCATAGATAGTTGCGGCGTCGAGTTGGTCCTGATAAGCCTGGTTTTCGTAAGTACGTTTCTCGGGAAGTGCCCAACCTGCGCCCTCACGATAACCCTCAACCCACCATCCATCAAGTACGGATAGGTTGACAACACCATTCATTTCGGCCTTCTCTCCTGATGTTCCAGAAGCTTCAAGCGGGCGAGTTGGTGTGTTCATCCATATATCTACGCCAGAAACTAAACGGCGAGCAAGTTGCATGTCGTAGTCTTCGAGGAAGATAATCTTACCTAAGAACTCTGGACGTTGACTGATTTCGTAGATCTTCTTAATCAAACCTTGGCCTGCTCCGTCTGCAGGATGAGCCTTACCAGAGAAGAAGAACAAGACAGGATGCTCTGGGTCGTTGACAATCTTAGCCAAACGGTCAACATCTGTAAAGAGAAGGTGAGCTCGTTTGTATGTAGCGAAACGACGACAGAAGCCAATCATCAACGCATTGGGGTTGATACGCTGCAACAAAGAGACTACGCGTGCAGGGTCACCTTGGTTGCGAAGCCAGTTCTCGGTGAACTTTTCACGGATATAATCAACTAACTTCTGCTTCAAAGCCATACGAGTTGACCAAACCTCTTCATCGGGAACATTGTTGATAGCGTGCCAAATCTCTTCATTACTCTGGTCGTTCATGAAGTTCTTGTCAAAGTACTTATCATAGATTTTACGCCATTCGGTAGCCGCCCATGTAGGGAAGTGCACACCATTTGTTACGTAACCAACATGATTTTCCTCTGGGAAGTAACCCTTCCACAATGGAGAGAACATCTTCTGGCTTACCCAACCATGAAGCTTACTAACGCCGTTCACGTCCTGACATGTATTGCATGCGAAGGTACTCATACAGAAACGTTCGTTATGATCATCGGGATTTTGTCGGCCCATTCCAATGAGTTCATCCCATGAAATGCCTAATCTTGCGGGATAACTACCCATATATTTGCCGAAGAGTGCCTCGTCAAAGTAGTCGTGTCCAGCAGGAACTGGCGTATGAACTGTATAGAGAGAAGAGGCCCGAACGAGTTCCATTGCCTGATTAAATGTTAGTCCACTCTCAACATAATCACACAAACGTTGCAGATTACAGAGTGCAGCGTGGCCCTCGTTGCAATGATAAATATCTTTCTTTATACCCAAACGCTTCAATGTTAAGATACCACCAATACCGAGAAGTATCTCTTGTTTGAGTCGGTTTTCCCAGTCCCCACCATACAAGCTGTGGGTGATAGGCTTGTCAAATTCAGAGTTCAAGTCGTTGTCGGTATCCAAAAGATAGAGACTTATGCGTCCAACGTTAGCACGCCAAACGTATGCATGCACCATATAATTGGTGTAAGGAACATCTATAACAAGTGGATTTCCATTCTCATCCAATACGCGTTCGATTGGCAGTGAATTGAAATTCTGAGCTTCATACTTAGCAATCTGCTGACCATCCATGCTCAGGCTCTGTGTGAAGTAGCCGTAACGATAGAGGAATCCCACGCCACACATGTCAACATTACTATCAGATGCCTCCTTAAGATAGTCTCCTGCAAGGATGCCGAGACCTCCGGAATAGATCTTTAGCACTTGAGTTATACCGAATTCCATACAGAAGTATGCCACCGATGCACGCTCCTTGTTTGGCTTTACATCCATATAAGCGCGGAACTTGGCGTAAACGTCTTTCACTTTCTTCATGAGTGACTTGTCTTTTACTATGGCTTCTTTGCGTTCATAGCTTAAACGCTCAAGTAAAACGACTGGATTGTGTTGCACTTCTTCATATAAAGCCTCGTCAAGGCTCTTGAAAAGGTCTCGTGCTTCATAATCCCATGCCCACCAAAGATTATGTGCCAGTTCGTCAAGACACTTCAATTGTTCTGGCAGACGAGATTTGACTGTCAACTCCTTCCATTGAGGAGTGTTAACGTAATCAGCTTTAATTTTCATAAATCTCAATTTATATTAATCTCAATAACTATTTGTTTTTCTTGCTTCTGCTTTGTTAAGGGCAGCATTATAGGCCTCATGATAGTAAACAATGAACTTACTCCACAAAGCTTTTCGAGAGAGTTTCTCGGCATTTGCACGGCAAGTCTTCACCTCGGTAGCCGAGAATGAGGCAAAAGTTTCTATCGTTTTCTTAATTGATTCGGCCACATCGGCATAATTATAATCTGTGCGATGAACAACTTTCACACCGTCTTCAATCTCACTATCACTGCCTTTCACCTGATTGGCCCATAGTCCAAACCCAGCCAAATCGGTGGTGATGCAAGGCACTTTGAAAGCAACGGCCTCCAAAGGAGTATAACCCCACGGCTCATAATAAGACGGATAAACGCACAAATCGTTACCCAACACGATATCATAATAGGATAAATCGAAGATGCCATCATGCCCAGTGAGATAACACGGCACGAAAATCAGCTTCACACGACTATCTTTTTCATTGTTCATTCCAAGCGAATTCATCATTCCTAACACGCTATCATTGTCCTGATTGTGTAGCCAATGCGTGTAAACAGGATGAGATAGCGGACTGTCGAAAGTCTCTTCATGACGCAAACGGGCTTGCAAGTCTTCACGAGGACCACCTACCCACCCCGGCACTTCAATGAAAGCAACTACCTTTTTATTGAGTTTCTCGGAGAAACGCAACCGATTTATAGCCTCAACAAACACATCTATGCCTTTATTTCTAAACTCATAGCGTCCACTGGTCGATACAATCAGCGTGTCATCATCAAAGCAATCGCCCGTCAGTGCATTCGCCACACGAAGTAATCTCTTGCGTGCCTGCTTGCGTTTGGCTGTAAAAGTCGCCCCCTTGGGAACGAAATCATTTTCAAATCCATTAGGAAGTACGAAATCTACTGGCTTATCCAACAACTCTTTACACTCCAAAGCAGTGATATCACTCACTGTAGTGAAGCAGTCAACAAAATGTGCTGTCTGTTTCTCTATTGAGTGTTTGCTTTGCATATTGAGTTCCGCGGCCATCTGATCACCATTATAAGCCCACAGATATTCATAGAGAGGCTTGTTATTTCCGGCTATACTTCGACCAATACTCGTGGCATGTGTCGTGAAGATTGTAGCGATTTCAGGAACCTGTTTCTTGATATACAGCAAGCCAAGACACGTCATCCATTCATTACCATGATAGATAACACGCGCATCCCGACTAAGATAATAATGATAAAAGCTTTCAACAACCTTTGCAGCTGCATAAGAAAACATGTTGGCTTCATCGTAATCACCATATGCATGAAGGCTATCAACCTTGAAATCTGCCCAAAGTTGACCATAAATCTGGTCTTTTTCAGCATAAAAAGGCTGGAAATCTACCAACACTGCAATAGGTTTTCCGGGAACATCCCACCGACCTATTTTCATCTTTAGCCCCTCTTCAGCCTGCGCTTTCAGTCGCCATGCCGAGAATAAGCTTTCATCTTCTATGAAATAAGGACTGGAACTCTCCTTCCAACAATCGGGACCAATGAATATTATATGGTCCTTCATCTCGTCCTGCAAAGTTTTTGCTCGTGTAGATAGCACGGTATAGATGCCGCCTACCTTATTACATACCTCCCAACTTGATTCAAAAATATAATCGGGAATACTCATCTTCTTACCCATTACAAAGACTAATAATGTGTCGCAAAGATAATATAAAATTCTAAAAAAACAAGTTTTACCACCTATATTTTTAATAATCATGCCGTTTTCTTGATGAAACAATATATCTTTGTAACTAAAACTGAAAGATAAATGATAAAGAAAGTATTACTCGTTTTATGCGCTTTCTTTGCTGTTTTGACGCTACACGCACAGAAAGACAATGTTTTCAAGGGATATTTATATAACGATGAATATCAAGTTTACATAGAAATGGACTTCTATCATAATACGATTAAGGTGCCAGGACAAGAGATTTTTGGAGACCTTCCGGGCTATTTTGGGGCAAAAAGAGATGTGCGTAAGTGGCTCTTTACCAATGTAGAACTCAAAGATTCCACGACAGCTAAGCTCGCCATCACCAACGACTATGGCAGCGAAGACCTTGAAGCCACACTAAAAAGGCTACCTGACGGCACCTTCGAATTGCAGCAAGATGGCGGCAGTACGCTGAAAATTGCAGTGAATCGAAAGTGGGTTAAAATCCCCAAACACCTGATTTTCAAAAAGAGATAGCATATTTTTGCAACGCAATTATTTACGAAACCCGCCGCGTGCAGAATGGAATAACGCCATTGGTGCCATGGGTTAGATTGCCAAGCGTTGCCAAACGATTGTGCAGACTACCCTGGAGCAGCGTATGGTTTGCGTGGACCAATGCCGTCGTTGTTGCGCTTTTTTTGATTATTCCACCATGAATCCCCTCGCTATAACCATGCCTTCTCAAAAAAAGCTCAACACCTATG
>NZ_GL629647.1:2956747-2960662 GCF_000185845.1 Segatella salivae DSM 15606 | reverse complement strand
CGCTATAACCATGCCTTCTCAAAAAAAGACTCAACACCTATGGCGTTGAATCTCCTTGCGAACGTTTACCCGGGGTAGGCTCGTTCCTCGCCAACCCTGGGCTATCAAAAGAACAACTCGTACCGAGTTGCGTGGTGAGGACATTCATTATGGTGAATATATTCATGGGAATATTGGCATAACACCCACAGCGTTGCATGGTTGTAACATTCGCAATGGGTGATGTATTCATTGAAATATTGACATAACACCAACAGCGTTGGTGATTAACAAACAATTTATGGGGTTATATTAATGTAGCTATTAAAATACGTTGTCAATAATATTCCAATGAATCATGCTACAAATAATAAATCAACACGCATTTCTCAACGCTGTAAGCGTTGTACTTTTGATAGCCCAGGGTTGCCAAACGATAGTGCAGGCTACCCTGGGGTAGTGTATGTAGCGTGGGGAACAACGCTGTAAGTGTTGTACCTTTTCGGCGCAACCTGCCATTTATTAATTTGTGTGTAAATATCAATCATTTTATGGAATAACCATGTCAACGCCATAGGTGTTGCGCTTTCGATAGCCCAGGGTTGCCAAACGATAGTGCAGGCTACCCTGGGTTAGGGTATATTGTGTGGGGAACAACGCCATAGGTGTTGCGCTTTCTAAGCGTAATCCGCCATGAATACCCTCGTTATAACCAAGCCTTCTCAGAAAAAGCGCAACACCGATGGCGTTGAATCCCCTTGCGAATGCCTACCCGGGGTAGGCTCGTTCCTCGCCAACCCTGGGCTATCAAAAGAACAACACCTACGGCGTTGCACCATGAGGGTATTTATATTGCAAAATATATTCATGGGGATATTGGCATAACATCCTATTAATCCCCTCGCCATAACCATGCCTTCTCAAAAAAAGCTCAACACTTACAGCGTTGAATCTCCTTGTGAATGCTTACCCAGGGTAGGCTCGTTCCTCGCCAACCCCGGGCTATCAAAAGAACAACACCTACGGCGTTGCACCATGAGCGCATTTATAATGTCAAATACATTCATTGGAATACCGGCATAAAACCTACGGCGCTACAACATTATAATATTCGCAATGGCGTATTCATTCATGGAAATGCTGGCATAAAACCTACGATGTTGCATGGTCGCAACATTCACCATGGCGGATTCATTCATGGAAACGCTGCCATAAAACCTACGATGTTGCATGGTCGCAACATTCACCATGGTGGATTCATTCATGGAAACGCTGGCATAAAACCTACGGCGTGCATGGTCGCAACATTCACCATGGGGAATCTGTTCTAATGAGAACGGCTCACGATTTGACGCATTTCAAGCCGTCCTTTGACCCATTTCACCTCGTAATTTCTGCCTTTTTGCGTGGCAAAATGAATGGAATTACCACGATAGTTGAGTTTACATGGCTCACCAGCCAACGACTTGATTGTGGCCGATTGCAATGTTCCCTCGTTCCACTTCAGGCTCACTTCAAAGCCACCGCGTGCCCTGAGACCGCTCACTTCGCCTTGTTTCCAGCTGTCAGGCAAGGCAGGTAAGAACTGAATGAAGCCTGCATGACTCTGCAAAAGCATTTCGGTGATGCCGGCTGTTCCGCCAAAGTTGCCATCAATTTGGAAAGGAGGATGAGTGTCCCAAAGGTTATTTAAGGTTCCGTTTTTCAACAGATTGCGCACTAACAGATAAGCATGATTGCCGTCTTGCAGGCGTGCCCACTGGTTAATCTTCCATCCCATGCTCCATCCTGTGGCTCCATCTCCACGATGTTCAAGCACCACTCGTGACGCCTTTGCCAAGTCGGGAGTTGCCGATGGCGTAATCGTGTGGCCGGGATGCAAGCCAAAGAGGTGGTTGACATGGCGGTGATGGTCGTTTGGATCATCGATATCTTCCGACCACTCTTGCAGCTGTCCATAGCGTCCTATGCGGTAAGGCGCAAGATGATTAAGCACCTGTTGCCACTGCTTTCGAGCCTCAACGTCTACCCCAAGCACTTTACTTGCGGCGATAGCATCAAGTAATATCTCGCGAATCACAGCGTGAACGAAGGTCACTCCCTCATCAATAGGCCCATGTTCGGGGGAAGTTGAGGGTGCAGCGGTATAGGTTCCATCGGGTTTTCGCCACAGATAGTCAACGGCAAAGTCGGCACTTTGCTTAATGAGGTCATAGAGTGTGGAGCGCAACAGCTGTTTATCGCGTGTGAAATCATAGTACTCCCACAAGTGTGTTGCAAGCCAAGGACCACCCATAGGGCATAGATTCCACGACATATCTTCACTCGAAAGAGGAGCTGTAAAGCCAAAGATGTTGCTCGAAACCGACGTTGTCCAGCCTCTCGCCCCATAGTAGGCTTTGGCTGTTTCGGCACCGGGCTTCACCAAAGAGCGTACAAAATCAATCAGCGGCAGGGCACATTCATCCAAATGAGTGGTATGAACGGGCCAATAGTTCATTTGCAAATTGATATTGTTATGATAGTCCACATGCCATGGTCCATCGACATTGTTGTGCCAGAGTCCTTGCAGATTGGCAGGCAAAGTGCCTGGACGCGAACTGGCAATGAGCAGATATCGGCCAAATTGATAATAGAGTTCTTCCAACGCATTGTCGGTAGTGCCGTTGCGATAGGCCTCTAAACGTTGTGCAGTGGGCTTGTCGTCAGCGGCATGGTTAGACGGATTCAGGCGCAGTTTCACACGCTGAAAGAGTGCCGAATAGTCGCGATAATGGCGTGAGAAAAGCTGATTATAGTCTTTCTTTTCAGCTTGTTGCATCCACGCTTGAGTCGTTACCTCGGGTTGAACGCCAACATAGGTCTTAGGATTCGTAAAATCTGGATTGAAGTTAATGCGGTAATCGGTGTCTGCCGTGATAAGAAACATCACCTCATCGGCATGGCGTATTTTCAGCGTATCATGCTCGTTTGTCACACTTCCGCCTTTTGTCACGGCCTGAATACGCACGACATATTGCATGCCATTATCGTCTAAAGCACCTCGATAGACTAAACCATTAGCGCCATCTGCCTGCATTTGTCCTGTAGAAACAGGGTTGGGAGCATAAGAAAAGTTAAGGTTTTGCCTGCCTTCGGCATTAGCTTTGAACCGCAACACCAAGACATTATCGGGATAAGAGACAAAGGCTGTGCGCTGATAGCACACCCCATTTTGGTTGAACTGCACCAAGGTGCGCGCCGAATCTAAAGAAAGTTCGCGACGATAGTGGCTGATGCCCTCTTCCGTTAGTCCTGTTTCGATGAATAACTCGCCCATCGTGGTGAAATTGCCAAAGCGGAAAGGCTTCTCATCCCTTTGCTCATAAGAGGCCCAACCATTGAAGTTTTTGCGTGTAAGGCTATCGGCTTTGGCTTTGTCGCCAGCCAAAAAGGCTGCCCGAATGTCTTTCAACACCGAGACACTACGCTTATTTACATTCCAATAATAGCTTGCATCATGACCATCATCTATATTTACTGGAAAAACATTATTATCATTTACATTCCAATAATAGCTTGCATCATGACTCACTCCGGGGCCTCCGCGCCACAAACTCTTTTCGTTTAACGTGATGCGTTCAGCCGAAATCGAACCAAAAATATTGGCCCCCACACTGCCATTACCAATGGGAAGCGAAGCCGACTCCCACTCTTGATCGGCGTTTTTCGACGAATTGCCGGCCATTTCAGGCTTTTTTCCATCCTTCCATGCCATGGGATTCCCCCCATACCACACGGCCTTTCCTTTCAGACTACAGGGAGAATCAAACCAAATCCGCAAGGGACGAGATGTATATACCTTATTTGTATGGCTCTGAACAGAACCACAGCATAACACCATTAAAGTCAAAACTGCAACTTTACACTTCATGCAAAACCGTTTTTCTCATACAC
>NZ_GL629647.1:2947744-2954892 GCF_000185845.1 Segatella salivae DSM 15606 | reverse complement strand
CCAATAATCGTACAAACGTCTGCTTTGTTCACATTTAACTTGTAAGATGCGTAGAAGTAAGTTTTCATATTCCTATATTTTTTAATTAAACATTCTTGTTTCTCGCCCCTTTTTTGTATTTTTGACGCGATGTTTATGTATTAAACATGTTGCAAAGATAGTGATAATTTTCAACTATCCAAATTTTTTAGGAGATAATTTTCAATTTATGTGCAAAATTTTATCAAGAATAGAGGAATTATCCAAGCAAGAGGGGATAACTATCGGCGCGCTGGAGAAGAAAATAGGCGCCAGTAAAGGCGTTTTATCACGTGCTATAGCGAAAGGGACAGACATACAAGCCAAATGGATAGAGTCTCTTGTTGAAAATTATCCCATGTATTCTACAGAATGGCTCCTCACAGGTAATGGCCCCATGCTTAAAGCTGCTACTCAAGAGTCACAAGTTACAGCGCAACTGAGCACACCAACAGCAAAAGATAGAATCCCTGAGGCTTTCCGATGTCTTGATGCGCTACATTTCACACATGAGTTGATACCTTTAGTATCACAAAAGGCTGCTGCAGGATTCGGCAACGCCGACTTTGCAATAACCGAAAGCGATGTAAAAGAGTATTATGTTATTCCAAAATGGAGAAGACAGCATGTCGACTTTATGATTGAAGTAACAGGCGACTCTATGCAACCTAAATATAATGCAGGTGATATCGTTGGATGTACCATCATTCACAACTCCGGTTTCATACAGTGGAATCGACCGCACGTCATCGCAACACGTGAACAAGGACTGCTCATCAAACGACTTATGCCAGGCACTACCGCAAACTCGCTCTCTGCAGTGAGCGAGAATATACAATATCCTCCTTTCGATATCCCCAAGGATGAAATTACAGGCATTGCACTCGTTATAGGGCACGTAAACCTCGAATAGCACTCCGAAATAGACGTACACAGACATTGACTTTCATCGCATCTCAGCTCTTGCTATTGTCAAGGCTTCCGTGCAGATTAACTGCATTGTGTGAACACATATTATTTATCTTAATATTATATAGATATGAAAGAAAACAAAAAATGGGAAGAGATGACTCTCAAGGAAAAATTTACAGGGTGTATTACTTTGATAATCTTTGCTATTATCGCGATAAACATTTTAGTGTGGGGATTTAAAAAGTGTAGTGCTCCTTCAGAAGAAGATATGCTTCCTCATACAAAGATTGAAGTAAAATCCAATGGAACTGTTGTCCCAGTTGCAAACTATCTAAAAAATACTCTGAATGACCCTAATAGTTATCAGTCGATAGAGTGGAGCAGAATCATTGAAACTGACAAAGGTGAATATTCTGTAAGACACAGATATCGTGCTAAAAATGCTTTTAATGCACTAATAGTCTGCGACCAAGTATTTTCCATGGATAGCCTCGGGAATATCATTAATGTACAGAATTACACAAAATAATTGTTACCCAAGGGCAGTTCAGATATTCAGCCAGTTTAACGAGTATGGTTATAACGGCAACCATTAAAAAGGTTGCCTTTATAACTTTCATCACACATTTAATTACTTTTGCACGCTTCTCCAATATGTTTGAATTGTAGTCGTAGCAATATTGATTTTCTTCTATAGCAGACACCAAGAGCGTGTGCTGGTATGCACCATTCGATTTATAAGCATCTATAAGCTCTTTGGTGATTAAATAACGTGGCTGGTTTCCCTGATGGATAAAAGGGTGTACCAATATCGACTTGGAAAACATCAATGCAGTAGCTATACCACACCCCAACCACAATACAACACACGGAAGCAGAACAGTTATATCCACACACCTAATCAAGTAAGCGGTTATTCCTGAGAAAACAGTAAGTAGGAAACCAAAAAGGGTATAGGCGCGATCTGTAGACTTGCGCAGCTGTTCAAGTGAACTTGCAACCAGCTTATCTGAACGCTCCAGTACAATTCTAAACGTTGTATCATTCAAACGCTCCCACTGCTCATCACTAATCTTAAATGTCTGTTCCATATTGCCCTCCTTATGCGCCACGCGCACGCTTTTTTATGATTTAACACCGCAAATATAGCTAAAAAACTCGATAAACAGGGCGTCTTACAAATTTTCCACTTACAAATAGATGGTAATAAACCCTATACCTTTGGAATATGGGAGGGGGTAAAAACGACAAAAACGAACGTAATCAACAATATTCGGTTAATGTGAGGGGGGCTAATTCAATTCTATTTATGTTAAAAGTGTCACCCCTAATGTCACCCCAATCGATACATTTCGTTTTGCACTGTCACCCCAATCGTCACCCCAAGTGTCACTCCAATCCCATTTTTTGCCCTAAAATCACCCGTTTAAAGACCCTATAAAATGGAAAAACGGCTTCCGACCGTTCAAATACGTGTCGAAAACCGTTCAAGTGTCGTTCAATCAGCGTTTTAGCTGTTCAAACGCATCCTTATTTTGTTGCCTTAGAGCGTATAAGTTCGCCTGCCCTGATACATGCCTTTTTATTCAGTACAACGCCTCCCTTGCTCAACCCTACGCGTTCTAATGAACACTGCTTTATCCCTATCTCCTCAGCCGTTAAAACGCTGTAAATCGCAGGAATAGAACCGAAATAATAGTTCTTTCGTCCCTGCATCAATTGCACATGTATTACCTTAGTCATATTTACTTCTTTTTGCTGCAAATATACAAAATAATAATTATATACGATATTTCAATGACTTATATTTTATTCTTTGCGACAAAATAAAAGGCAGGATGCAACTGCTTCTGCCATACTTCAAACATTCTCAAATCACCCGACAAAGCCTTTTCCTTCGCCTGTGCCGTCCTCTATCGCCTTCATGTTATAAATTACCCGTCTTCAATCAAAACGCCGTCTCATGTAGCCCTATTTTTCACCCATGTAACATTTATGCTTCAAACACTGTTCAAATAAGCCCCTAAATGTAACACGAATGTAACGCAATGTAACATTTCGTTTTGCAAGTCGCCTTTCTCTAATTTCGTCCTAACTGATTGAATATCAACGTATATAGTCATTTTCTATCATCTTCCATTTTGTTACATTTCGTTTTATGCCCCTTAAATAATTTTGCCCTACGTTTCCTTTCTACCTCTGAAGCATGTTTAGAATAGGCAGCTGCAACATTAAATCCATTTTCGTAAACAAAGCCCTTATGAATACTCAAAGATGTTACATCTAAGAAAAAATTCATCTTCATTAAATCATATTGGCTAAATTCTTTCGTAGCCAATGCCTGCTCTTTTGATTCACTATTAGTATCAATTTTTAATCTAACCAATAAATCCCTTCCAACCTCACTTTCAGACATTGCAATTGCTGGCGTAACAGAAAGAGGAGCCGTCCTACGGCCTGAATAATCTCCTTTAGATGGATGCATAAATCCACCCATATCTGCTCTTAAATCGCTTTCTATCTTATTTGTAACTCCGTCTCCATTAGACACAAAAGTTTTACCTTTATTAGGATCAGCTTCATTAAGACGAGCCATAGCTGTAAATAGTACATGGCGTTGCATTTGCCCCGAAATATAAACACATCCATCGGGCCTTCTCTTTATAGAAGAAGCATTCCCCAATAACTTTTCACCATTGTTTGCCATATGGTTCTCAAATGGAGCCAAAGATGACACTAAAATTCCTTTTATAACCATAACAATTATATTAACTTAAATATTTGAATAATCATTTTCTATAGACTCATTATTCTGCTCAGTATCTTCTACAATTCGCTGTATATCTTGCTCTTTCCGCAACCTTGAAAAAGAAATCAATAAGTTTTTAGCCTTACTCAACTCAAGTTCTCCACTTATTGCCTGTTCCATAAATAAAGAGGCTTCAGAAGGTGCATCAGAACCAGACAAGCGCCCCGCTCGCGTTATTACTTGAGCAATCAAAGCATCTCCGCTTTTAGCTGCAAAAGCAGAACTTTCCAGCTCTACAAGGAATTTAGCTTTTGTCTTTCGCAACTCTTCATCACTAGATTTCCCTTCTTCTCTCAACATTTTTTTTGCAGCTCTATACGCTACACCATTCAACCAGGAACCTAATTCCTTCGCTGAAACTACAACTTTAGCATCTATCTTTTCCATATTTTCAAAATATGTCGTTAATAATAACTTTAAATCCGCTGGATACTCTGCTCTAAAAGAGAGAAAATCCTTGAAGGCTGGTCTATTAAATAACTGAAGAAATCTTCCTGCAAATAAATCGAACACTTCATAGTCTTTCGTTTTTTCTACGACTTCATTAGGATTATACTTCTCTCTATCAACATACTTATACAGATTACACCAATAAATACTATCTACAATCTTTCGTAGACTTCCTTTACTTGCCAACTGTATTATATAATGATTATAGGTGAATACAGAAGCATTACCATAGCTCACAGTATAGATATCAGTATTCTCCAAGCATTTAATAACTCGCTTTGCCAACAAAGAGGTATCGCTATTTTTTACCATCTCCCCTATAGTTCCTAAAAGAGCTACGCTACATAAAGCAGGACTTCGAGGAGCATTAGGAAAATTTCCCCTAAAGATTTTTGGACGCTTAGGAATATAAATATCTTTTCCTTTCCCCCTTTTAGATGTTTTAACAACAACTCCTTCCATTAAGTCTGATTCAGAATTCACCAAAGAAATCCTTTTGAAAAGCTTGATAAAATCTATCAGATTTTCTACTTCCAAATCAGGAATGATGCATATATTCTCTTTCCCAGATTGTAAGCATGGTTTCAAAGTAGTTACAGTTGTTATTGCAGCAAGACATTCTTCATAAATCGTTGAAGTTGGTTTTCCCCGTCCTACTATTCCTTTATTAGAAAAAGTACAGTACTCTCCTACTATAGGCATAACAGATTGTGAAACTTTACAAGATTTTTGTAAGTCTTCATCTATATCCTTTCTAAGAAATTTATATATATTCGAGGCTTTCATCTCTGTTGAGATGATATTTGGAGACAAGTAGACAAAGTGTTTTGCATCATTCTTTTCACTGACGAAAGAGTACTTTACCTTTTCCTTACCGACAAAATCTTTAATCGGTTTCAAGCTAAAAGTATCCAAACCTTTTGCCAATTCTTGCTTGATATGATTATGCGTAATATCCTCTATGCTTTCAAGGTTATTCTCTTCAATAAGAAGTGCTTGTGCATATTTAATGTATGGATGTTTCATATTCATTCTAATGTTATATTTACCCAACCTTCACTTGTACCAAGATATCCAATATTATTACAACTCAGATGGTCATGCAATAGTCCAAGCAAACGATTATCAATCAATAACGAAAATTCAAAGGAACCCTCCATGACTATGAATTCACGAGAAGTGGGAGTTGTATAGAAAAAAGGGATTCCGCCCATATGCTTTTTTATCCAGGCTTCCTTTTTACTATTTGCTCCCAACTTATCCAACTCCTTATTCTTAATTTTATACAGCAAATCTTCATACAAATTATTTTTCTCCGTTATAATATTAATATCTAAATTCCGACTGCCATCCAAATGAACAAAAGCATTTTCCCGTCTATAATTTCTACTCCACAGATCCTTATAAATACAATAGCGCTGCAACTTGATTCTTGGTTTTTCAACTATTGAAAAATAATCCATAAGAAGAGGAAGATATGTTGAACCTGACACGTAATTAACTGTTTCAAGTCCTTGCGTTTCTCTGATCGATTTATAAGCTTTGAAAATAGATATCCTCAAAGGAAGATCTATATGCCAACCTAAAATATTTTCAAATAAGCCACAAATCATTTTTTGATTAGGAAACCTCATACTCTTATAATATGATCCAGGCATCTCACTCACCATTGATAAAGGTGCCAATGGTTGAATTCCCAAAGTTACTTTCTCTGTTAACTTAGGAAGTTCACTTAAAACAGATAAATCTAAATTTACTTGCATACACATTTACATCATTTCTATAAATCCAAAACCTTGAGAACACAATTCGCCCAAACCACCCTCATAAGCTATCTTCATCAATTCTATCGGAGCCTTCAAGCGGAAATCATAGCGATAGCCACGAACGCGAGTTTGCTCGGGAGTATCAGCCTTGATGGTAATAAGGACAGACTTTGGCTTATGAGTCAGCAACTCAAACCCAAATGAAGAAACATCTCCCGTAAAAGGATGACCATAAAACGATTCATAACGTGCAAGAAGCCCCTTCAACAAGCCCTCCTTATAATGATTGTCTAAAGGAGAGAGATATTGCACCCCATGATCTCTCTTCTCCCGAATACAGATAGAAGAGTTTACACGAAAAGTCATCGTTTCTTCTAACGTCACAGAAGACAAAGCTTCAACGCCAACCACATCCATAGCTACCCGATACACCCTATTTCCAATCACCACATGCTGATTGGCAAACAAGCCATGCACAAACTCTGCCGTACTCTTCTCGGGCAGGAAACTGACATACCATTCAATCCTATCTCCTATTATATTAATACACTGAGCATCTCGCAAAATACGATATTTCTCAAATTGAAAACGCGAATAGCAAAACAACTTGAAATGCTTTCCATTATCAAGCTGAAAGCCATTATCATGCAACCATGCCGAATAAGCTTTATCAGCATTCGACAAAATCTTATATATAACCGCAGATTGTTCATACTGATAGTTGATTGGCAAACAATCACCCAGACTGCGGTCTATTCGAAAAATAATCTTAAATTTCATGTATTCGAAGGTTACTCGTTTTACGTGATATTTTCGACCTCTAAGATACGGTTTTTGTAAATAATATCAAAATTAATCCACATCTTTTTGTAAGTATTTCAACAAGGAGTTTCAATTACGTGCATTTTCTAAGCAGATATAGAACTAAAATTAATAAAAAACAAACTATTACACGTCAAGCACTCCAAACACACGAATAAATTATCAATCTAAAAGTAGAACAAATCAATTCGGCGTACGCAAAAACGCCAAACCACTCGGGAAATGACTTTCGCCAAGCGCGGAAATATCAAACCCTTTGCGGAATGATTTGCGGGAAGTCCGCAAGCGCAAAATCCTTTAAAAAATGATTTGCGGGAGGCCCGCAAGCGTCAAAACCTTTAAAAAGCGATTTGCGGGAAGCCCGCAAGCAG
>NZ_GL629647.1:2941266-2944044 GCF_000185845.1 Segatella salivae DSM 15606 | reverse complement strand
AGCTTATCAAGAACGTTTGTTCTCAAAAGCGAGTGCAAAGGTAATACTATTTTCTTTTCCCTCCAAATGTTTTTAAAGAAAAGTTTGAAAAAACTTCAGAATTGGGGATATCATGAAGTATAAAGCCCTATACAATAGGAGAAAATGAATTGAAAAATTACTAAAACAACAACTTTCATCTAACTTTATCATGTGGAAGAATGCTTCATTATAGAATCAAACTTTCCTCACGAAGCTATATAATATTAAGGTATACATAACAAAATAAGAGCCAACCCTACAATGAGTCAACCACAAAAAGCTTACTTATGCCCACTCCCAAACAATCAACCTTCATAAAAAGTGGGGCGACATGCTGATTCAATCAACACATCGCCCCACCCTATCTCTTCTAATATGTATAACGTTGTCTATGTGGATTTATCTTGATTGCTTTCAAGTCACCACCACACATCATCCTCTATATATAATAAGGTACGCGAGAGAAGGCCAACCATTATATTCTACAATGTTTTAAATTCTTTGAGTCTGGCACACTCTTTTCGCCTCATCCCAATGCAATATCAAAGTTGTTTTAGATAGCAAGCAAGACCATGACGCTGTCCTAAATACTTGGCATCAAAAGCATCAATGGGCTTTATCTCTTCAATTACATAATTATTTCCATTAAATGTAACTGTATGGCCAACCTGATATTCAGCATTAAAACGCACCATTTGCTTTTTACAACGTTCTGATACACCAAAAAATATCATGCGTGCCGACCCATCTGAAAAAACTTCTATTTTGGGTTTAAACTTTCCATAGTTGATATGATACCAAACACCAACAACAATTATAGCAATGCCGAAAATGATAACAAAGGCTGCCAACCAATAATAAGTACTTTCTTCCATAGCTTATACTCCTCTTGTTCTTATAATTTACGATACTTATTAAGATTCCAGTTGGCATAACGTTGCAAGTTCTTGTGCAACACATCAGGTTGAGAGAAATACTCCCAAGGTATAGCTTTTGCTGAAATTTTCAAGACTGCACACTCAATAAAGATACTATTCTGAAATTCACCATAATGTACATACACTTGATCAAAATCCTCTTTCTGAAGTTTTCCACCCATCGTTACAAAACCAATACCATCATTAAAGATGCAAATTTCTTCAAAAGGACGTTTCTCTTTCAACTTTAACAGCGTGCCAATAACCAGCGGAATGGCAATAAGCCAAAATCCATTGATGAGAAACTTCACTCCAGAAGTAACCCAATCAACATTCTTCAAAGCATCAGCAAAGTTAAGCATTGCCGCTTGTACTGCCGGAATGCGTGTCACAATTAAGATTACAAGGAACACAGCCCAGCCTTGAACGACACCTTTCCACTTTTCAAAACCTTCATAATTACTTGCCTCTAAAACATGTTTAGATACTAAACTCTCTTCCATTTCTTTGTTTTTTATTGTTAGATTTTGCAGACAAAGTTAACAAAATCCATTCAATAAACCAATTATTGTCCTTGTTTTTTTCACATTCTTGCTATAACTCGGATGCAATACGACACATCCAACACCACGACATTCCATAAAACACAGCCCTAAAAACATCAAAGAATGCAGAAAGATATAATAGTTCATTTTTAAAAGAAGCGCAAAATATATTTCGTTTGAAACCAGATATATGAGTTCATAAACTATGCTTAGTCATGTATATAAATTCAATCTATTTATAATATGACTAAACTCAACTTTACTTCTTCTCGGTATACCATTTCGTTTAATCGAGTTTTTCGATGACAATCAAACGCGATTGGACACCTTTTCCAGACCAATCTCTATTTCATAATTGTAATTACAAACTACAATATTATCGTATTTGTCTACGACTTCTCTTTAGTTTCCTTTCCAACTATCTTCAAACTCATCGTCCCAAACAAAGTTTTTCTTTGCCAAATTATCCTCCCCGCCATGATGAGGATCACCTTTTTCAGCTCCAATTCCATCTGAGCCAGCAAGAAGAGAACACTCATCCAAACATTGATAAAAAATACTTTCAGGTTTAAAGTAGCACCTTTTGTTTGTTCTCATAGTTTTAACCAAATGATTTAATTTGTTCATTTCTGAGCATATTTCCATGTGATGACCCATACGAACAACTTTCATCACAACACCGATCAAAATCACTTTTCATCTCGTGCCCATGTATCCACTACATGATAGCTATATGTTCACATACGATGCAAATATAACAATATTTTAATAACATTCATATTTATACGCAAAAATTATTCGCTTATATGTCAGAAAAATTGTTCTATATGTGAAATTCATTGATTTATCGTTATAAAATGACATATATTGCCGCCTAAGATAATATCTAAAATACAACTTGTTGAAAATAAAGAAGTTACCTTATCGCATAAGCCAAACAGGTAACGATTTGGAAACGAGCGGGCTACTCGGCTTCGCTGTTTTCTGCCTAACAAAGAACGCTTGTTATTCTGTTTACAAAGATAATACTTTGTTTCCGAATAACAAGCGTTTTTAAGGATAAAAAGCAAGCAGGTATGCCAAAATGTAAATATCTTTTTGATATTCTTATAGCTTAAAACAAACCAATATGAAAAGACCATTTCAATAACCGCTTTTGAGAAAAAGAAATGGTCTTTATTTGATTTCAGAAGAATTCTACTTATAGTTTGATAAGTACAAAGTTATAGATTTACTTTTTAGCACATCTTCATAATAAAGAGCCTAACTATAACTTATTGTAAATCTGTTATTGG
>NZ_GL629647.1:2937486-2940301 GCF_000185845.1 Segatella salivae DSM 15606 | reverse complement strand
TTCCTCCATACATTACAATAACTTTCATAATTTTTCACAATGCCAGTTAATGCCAATGAGAAGAAAGTTGGTGCAGTTACAGTAATTGTAAATAATATTTTTGAAAATTTTACTGCCATACATCTATTCTCTTTTATTTCATTAAGAAGATCACATATCTGTAAGTAAGACATATGAATACTATATTCCTGTTTTTATAATATAGTTTCCTAAGAGGTCTATAGCTAATTTTTAATCTAATAAGTCCTCAAATCCTTATAAATCTTTGTTTTATTCAAGAACATTCTGCATTCATAAGTTAGATTAGAAAAGCTGTTTTCTGCCTAATAAAGAACACTTGTTATTCTGTCTGCAAAGATAATACTTTATTAACGAATAACAAGCGTTTTTGATGAGATATTCTTTATTCTGCACTTTTTGTATGCTGCTATGTTTATATTCCTCTTCCACGTTTCCTCTTTCTGTTAGCTTGGTTTCTGAGTTTGCGCTGCCACGCTGTTTCAGCATAGTCATTGCCCTGTGTGGATGGTGTAATTAAATCGCCCAAGCCTTCCACAACTTCATCAGCTGCGCCAACAATGGTGTCTGCCACTGCACCAATGGAATCTTGCACTCGTGGGGTGTCATTGTCTCGTGAAATTGAGGAACGGCTTGGAGGTACGAGTTGATAACCTGTATCAGGGCGTTCTTTCCTTTCTGTCGGCTCTTGTACTGTTAGATGTGGTTTCCTTGGCTCTTCCCTGTTGGTTGGTTCAAAGTTCTTCTGCAGGGAACGGTAGCCGAACTCCCTGCCGATTTCGGAAGCTTTGAATGTCTGTCCACAGTAGGAGAACTTCAAGCCATAGACATTACCTTGCTTGTTCTTCATACGCTCTATAATAATGCCGTTTTTGTTCAATTCATAAAGGAACATGGAGTGTCCCGTGATACCTGTTCCTTTGTACTTGTCAAGCAGGGCATAACAAACATTCTGTACTTGATGCTTTATTTGCTCTCTCGTGGGATTAGCCTTTGTCTTTTGGTGTTTCCTTTCTGCCTTAATCTCCTTTGCGATGGTCAAGCCTTTCTCTCTACTTATTTCCTCCGCCACTCTCGCTGCCCTGTTGCTCACAAAAGTAGTATCATAGACCTCACCAAACAGGCTGATGCGGTTGGCGATGATGTGAATATGTCTGTTGTCGGTGTCCTTGTGCGTTACCGCCACCCATTGGTGGTTGTCAAGTCCCATTCGCTTGGCAAACAGATGGGCTATTCCCATAAGCTCGGATACAGGCAGTCTTTTCTCGTCTTGTGGTGCGATACCGATTTCAATACGCAGGAACTTGTTCCTGCAACGGCTGTTATAGTCACTGACCACTTTCATTTCCTCATAGATAGTCTTTGGCTCCCTGCTGCAAAGGTTGTGGAAGGCAAGCCGACTGCCAAGTTTACCCTCTCTGAAAATATAGTCTAAAGCCGTGCTGCCATGCGCTATCGCCTTACATTTTCCTATCATCTCTTGTTAGATTTAAGACCTTATATATCTCATCGTTCACATGAAAATGGGGGTCGTAAAATCGCTTAAATGCCTCTTTGGCACATAGCGAGAGGTTCTTTGTGATATGTAACCAATCCTCGTTCTTGACCTTGATGAGGTTAGAAATCTGCCCGTAGAACCTTCCTGTATGCTGAAGTATGGCAATGGCTTCCCTTTCATTTTCGGTCATCTTGGGAACGGCTGCCACCTCTCCATTTAGGAGTATCTCACGGCAGTAATCGGAAAACTTACGTCCCGTACTTTCTGCCTTTGACTTAATACGCTGCTTTTCTTCTAAGGTGCATCTTACCTTAATGAACTCTGTCTTATTCATCCGCTGTTCTTCCTTATCCTTTGGCTGCCATCGGGCAGCTTTTCCTTTGTATCTATTCATATAAGTTTCCTTTGAAAGTTAATCATTATAGATAATTTGTTGTTGCTTAATTTCTGAATGCTGACCGATGAGAACGTAGTGATTACGGTCTTATCTCCCCGATAGTCTGACGAGGGGAGCAAGTGCAGTTTGTGGGTACAAACTGACGTCTTGCAATATCAGTTAAAATGCCGATAACACCTAAGGGTGTTGCCCCTACCGAAAGTGAATGCACGACATTCCGTGTTTAACTGCGTTCGTGGTATTCCCACCGTTCAGGCATTGGACTAATAATTATGGTTTTATTTCTTTTGGGGAAGAGTCGAGGGTTTCAAGGAAAAGGGAGGACCTTTCCAAGAAAAGCCCTCGCTCCTTTTTCGTGCTTATAGCTTTCTCCACTTCTCTATATCCTCGTGGTATTCCTCCAAATGACTGCGGACGAGGTTCTCCACGAAACTTGAAAGGTTGCTGCCCCTGTCACCCAATCTTCGCACGATGAGGTCTGCACGTTCCTGTGTTTCCTTACTCAGATAGACAGCCTTTCTATTACTGAGTTTGGCAGGTAAAAGATAGGCTTGCTTGTAGGCTTCAAGCGTTTCCTTTCTCATTTTGGCACTGATGCGTTTCTTAACGGGTGCATTCTCTGGCAGCCTTGCTTGTTCAGTTTCGTGTGAAAACTCGGTACACCGTGATACCTCTGTGTTCTGTAATGGCTCGACATCCTCTGATGGCTTACCACTCCTTGTCATCTTTGTGTGCTGCTGGCTACTTCTTCCGAGCAGTTCTTCTTCGTTACCACCTAAATAATATGAAAGGTCATACTCTACCTCTGTTGTTTTCTTCTTTTCCATTTTTCTATCTCATTTTATGTTTAACTTGTTTTACCTTTATAGAGTTGCTTTGCATTTGCTGCATCACCTGTGATA
>NZ_GL629647.1:2933791-2936970 GCF_000185845.1 Segatella salivae DSM 15606 | reverse complement strand
CAATCGTTCCCTTGAAGGAACCATTGTCCCGAAGCTCATAGCCTCCCGATTGATTGGCAAAGCCGATGGCTTGATAGTGCAGCCCTCTTACCTCATAGCTGATACAACGCAGAAAGGGCATCGCCTTTTCCATGTTGATGCAGCGTTCCTCCATGAGGTATTTCTGCAAATGGGACGGCAAGGTGTCTGATATACCTGTCAATCTCCTTGCTCCTTTTGCAGATGCTGCTTGTCTGATACTTTCCAGCTTGGAAGTTTCTTGTACACACTCTCTTTGAGGACTACACGCAGTATAATCGGGAGTGTTCCGTCCTAAGTGTCGGATGGCTTCCAGTAGCGTGCAGCCTTCCAACCTCATACAAAGGTCAATAATACTTCCGCCCTTGCTTTCGGCATAGTCTATCCAGAGGTTCTTCTCTGTGTCCACCTTGAAGCTCGGATGCGTGTCTTCACGAAATGGTGAACGGTAGAGAGCATAGGCAGGTGTGCTGCGCACTGGTTTGATACCTTTCCTCTCAAGATACTCCACTATGGGGTATCTCTTGATGCGTGATAAATCTTCTTCTTTCATTGTCGTATTGTTTTATTGGTTAAACATTTTTCCATTCTGATTTTTATATCGGATTATATTTTGATTATACTGATAGGGCAAACTTCATTGATGCTTTTTCGTTTCCTAAAGTTTTTCCACAGCAAACTTTTTCTTACTACATACTATTTTGTAATAAGTGGTTGATTATCAGTATCTAATTGTAGTATATAACAATACTACTCATACTACTACATCAGGCTACTACAACTGTTAAGCAGGGGACATGGCAGAATTTTCCTAATCTTATACACATAGACAGGACTACTGCCTTCACGCCTCTTGCTTACCTTTTCAAAGCCAGCCCTTTTGAGTGCTTCGCCCATACGTTTGAGTGTCAAAGGTTGATGCGTATAAACACCTAAATAAGCGAGTATTTCGGTAGTGGTCATGTAAGTACAATGAGGATTGTCCTCTGTTGGCTTTTCAAAACAGCGTAATAGTAATTCCATTTCTGCGGTCTGTACTTGGAAGTCCTCACTCTCCTTGTAGAGTTCCGTGATTTCTTCATCGTTAAACCAATATCGAAAGCCTGCGTTTAGCAAGGCTTTCGCTTCGGTATAGACGGCATCCATAGAAATTTCCTTTGCTCGTTCAATATCAATGGCAAGCACCTCAAAGGGCAGAAATCGTCTGCTTCCTGTCGGGTCTGTCAAAAAATCATTGCCGTTTACCGATGCTACAAAACTCGCCAAGTGTGGGTGTTCCTCCACATACTTGTCGTAGGGCATACGGTATTTGACCATCGGGCAGGTGATGAGGTTCTTCAGCTCGTTCTCGTCACGTTTGTTAAGGGCTTTGAGCTGATCGTCGATGTTCACGATAAGGTTCTGACCGATATAGGTGAGTGTGTCCTTCTCCTGCGGATATATCTTGCCTGTGTAGCTGTAACCTTTAAGCGCGGGCGGACAAAGCAAATCAAGAAAGGTAGTCTTGAACTTTCCTTGTTCTCCTGTCAGTACAAGACAAGTATGGTTACGGCACTCACGGTCGTCTATAGCGTTGGCAACTACTGCAACAAGCCATTTGATAAGGTATGGCAGCCACTTTTCAGAGTTGCGGACGATAACGCACGATGCAAGATTGGCGATGGCGCATTGGTTTATCTCTATCTTGTACAGCACTTCTGAAGCATCAACCGTTGGCAAAGTCTTGAAATACTCCTGTATGGGATTGATACGGGGAGAAAAGCTGCTTTCAATGATGGAATAGAGATTATCAGCGGAAGTAATAATACCTTTCTCGCTATCAAGTTCCCTGCGAAAGGTATTGATGTCATAACGGCTGACCTTACTATACACATTGGCATATTGGGGAGAAAACTCTGTTCTGCCAAGTACAGTGTTGAACCTGAAGTCATAATGGGTGGAGAAGTAGCTTTCTATCTCCTTGTTTTTGGAAGTTTGCCTACTATGCTTCGGCTTATCTTCTGTGCGTATATTGCTATTGTCTGCGCATTTCTTCATAATCGTCCTAAAATGATTTCTGAAAGTGAAGTTAAGGAAGATAATTTTGATAGCCAAGCATTCTCGGTGTGCTTGCATAATGTTGCACAGACTTGCTATAAATTTCCTTGTAGGAAATCATCAAACATCTTAGTTTTTAGTGGATTAAATGGAGAAATCAAAGGGTAAAAGGAAATGATACAAGTACCAATAATTGATTGGCTTTGTAACAAACCACATTCAAATGCGGTATTCTGCACATTTGGGTAGTGAGCTATAAGTAAAGGAATAACAAAGAACGGATAAGGCAAAAATAACTACCTATTTAAACAAAAAGCAATCCACAAAAAGATGTAAGCAAAAATTAAGAGCTTATCTCTATGTTCTCAGAAATCTTAGAACAAGGCAGAATACTTATGTCAAATGGTAGGTTGTATCTTTAATTCTATTGGCAGTGAAAGAAGAAAAGTGGGTGTTTCAGTGTTGATAACGACAAGAAATGAGGAAGAAATTTTCATCGTGTTTCCTTTGTTTTCCCTGCTGTTCCTTAGTGCTTTGAGCATAAGGATACTATCCCTACTTTTGCATCGTGCTGGGGCGCAGAACGCTGCAACACAAGAAAACAGTAACAACAAACAAAACAATAGAAGTATGGGGTATTTAATAATTACAGACCAGAACTGGCAGAAACTAAGGGACGAGATATTAAGTCTTGCCGACTGCTGCCACAAGGCATTTGGAGAGAAGTGTAAGCACACAGATTGGCTGCACAATGGTGATGTGTGCAGGTTACTTAACATCAGCAAGCGCACCTTGCAGCACTACCGTGATACGGGCGTGCTGCCGTTTACACAAATCGAACACAAGTGCTATTATAGGCGTGAGGACGTGGAGCGGTTGTTGCAGACAAAATCAGAGAAAACCAAGAACAATAAATAAAGATGGAAACAGTAAGAGATTTGAACATGGATTCGGACGAGATGCAGGTGGTGCTGTCCGCCATAAGAAGTGTGAGCAAACGGATAAAGGATGTAGCAGAGACATACAAGCCTCTCTTTGGCGGTGAGCATTTCCTCACAGGTAAGGAGGTGTGTGAACGGCTATATATCAGTCCTCGAACATTACAGGATTATAGGGACAAAGGG
>NZ_GL629647.1:2921491-2933472 GCF_000185845.1 Segatella salivae DSM 15606 | reverse complement strand
CGCAAAAAATAAATTATCAGTTATGGAAGAAAGATATAGTAGAAACAGACTCTATGTGAGTGAAAACGAACAAAGCATCATCAAGGATTATAAGATATTCCTTGGTGGTGCTGGTATCGGTAGTATCGTGGCAGAATGTGCTTTAAGATTAGGTTTTGAACATATCACCATTGTTGATGGTGATAAGGTAGAAAAGACTAACTTAAATAGACAAAACTACACGGGAAATGACATCGGTAGGTATAAAGCTGAGTGCTTGGCAGAACGATTGTTAAGTATAAACCCTAATGCACATATAACCGTACATACCGAGTTCTTAACGTCAGATAATATCGAAGCATTGATTGCCAATCACAATGTTGCTATCAATGCTTTAGATTTTAAGGACGAAACTCCTTTTGTCTTTGATAAAATCCCTTATTTCCGCAGCGTTTTTGCTTGCAAGAAAAGCAAGTGCATGATACATAAAAGTATTCAAACACTTGCGTATGTCAGAAAATTCACTTATCTTAGTGCTACTAAACATATAAAATAATCAACCAACTGACATGACAAAAGTAGCAATAAAATCTGACAAAATAACCTCTTTGGGTGGAATTTTTCACGTAATGGATGTTTTTTCCAAACTTGGACTCAATCAAATTATTGACTCCTCGCTTGGTCAGCGTGGCAGTACAAGTACGGCATTCCAATATAGTGATATTATTTCATCGCTGTTTTATAGCTATTTATGTGGTGCTGATTGCTTGGAAGATATTAACACGCTCGTTGCTCAGTTTTCATTATCTCCCAAATGTACACTTCCTGGGGCAGACACTGTTGGTCGTGGTTTAAAAGAACTTAAGGAAGCAAATGTGGTTTACGCTTGTGATAAATTCAAGCACGCTTATAAGTACAATAAGGCTGAGAAATTAAACCAACTTCTTCTGACGATGGTTAAGCATCTTGGTTTGACACACTAAGGAAGCAGCGTTGATTTAGACTTTGACCACCAGTTTATTCCTGCGCACAAATACGATGCAACATATTCTTATAAAAGTGATTACGGTTACTTTCCTGGCTGGGTACACCTGCCTTTCTCCTTTCTTGAGCAGAACACCTTCTTTATGCTCGTTACAGCAATGTTGAAGAACTTCTACCTTTTTCTCATTGATAAATTGTCTCAACAAATAGAACCTCTAAAGAAAAGCAGTCGTTTGAAGAAGTTCATATTACACTTTATCAACGTACCTGCCAAATGGATTAAGACAGGAAGGAGATACGTCTTAAACCTATACACACCCAAAAAGTATTATATCAAGATTTTTAAAGAATAGCTTCAAACTCTTTGCTGAATTTTATCTTCCCTATTCCCTATGGGTAAGGGAACTTGTGTCCAATAACCCAACCTATTTGAGGTAAGTTGAGCAAAAAATGACAAATCGACCTTTCTCGTAGGGTTAAATGAGACGCAAGCAAGTTTTGAAACAAACAAGGAAATTGTTTGCGGAAATAAGGTTATTTGTTAATGTTCGTTTATTATTAAGCATATAGTCCTTATTCTGTAAACCCTCTTTTTTTGAGAGTTATATAGTTCATATACATTCCTCTTTTCATTCTTTCACCCAATGGACGTTTCCCATTGGCTATCTCATCCATAACTTTCCATTGCCAATCTTTGAGGACACGACGTCTGCGATCCCACTCAACCATTTTTTGAACCAACTCAATTGTGATATTATCGTTATCATAATCAGTTGAGGAAGCATGACTTGCACTATGTGCTTTATCGTCTTCGGAAGTAAGCTTATCTGCCTCAAACAACAATTCGATATTCTTCTCACAAACGATATTATAAATATTTATGGCTTTTCTTCTATCTGAATCAGTAAACTTATGATTAAACTTCAACTTATGAGCCGTTTCTTGAGCAGCAGACTGATAATTGATAGACAAACAATCAGTTTCTTTTCCCCATTCAGCAATTTTTCTCCACAATGAAAATGGAATAGATTCTATAATTTCCATATCATGAGCTACATCTTCATCGTTCTTATCAGGATTCAGCGAAAAACCTTTTCTGACTGGAGTTGAAGAATTTATGAGATCAGACTTTATATCATTCAAATCATAAGACCAAGTGTATGCCTTAACCTTCTCCCAGCATTCTTCTTTTTTTGACCACTCGATATAATGTGAAACAGGTGATTCATTGAGAATGAATTCATTAATCTGTTTCATTAGCTCATAAATGAAATCAGAAAGTGCGTTAGAAAGGCATTGGTTCTTCCAAATCTTATAGAGGTTTAGCTTTCCCTTCGTTATGGTAGTTAATAAAGAAATAGCATAAGGAACAACTACTTGTTTCAACTCACCAATATTATTTCCAGATACTTTGGTACCATATCTTTTATCGGCAGTTCTGAATAATATCGTTTTGGCAATGGCATCTTCATAATAGATGCTATTGAAGTTTTTAATACTTTCAGGTAAGTTATTATTTATGAACTTACTGTAGTTCTTTTCGTTACCACGTACCACGATAAACGGACCGATTGCAATCTTTTTCCCATCATACACTTCTTCGTATGCGTTTATATATTTGGCAAGTTCTACCTTCGTAATAACCTGCTTCTTGGGATATTTCAAGTCAAAGGCAGTTTGGCGAGATTTGGTAAACCCCTCCTTTTGACGAAGATTTTTATATTGGCCTCTTGCTCTTTCAAAGAACCAATATGTCTGGATGTTTGAATCTTCTGTTATTGGTGTCATGATGTATCGTGATAACTTCTCAAACGCAATAAGATGGGCATTATTGGCTGTAAAATCAGCCTCATTCACCTTGTTTTGTGTATTTGCATATCGAGAAATGCGTGATACAATATCGGCAAATTCTTCTGCTCTTTTGATCACCGAGATTTTAGCTTGAACAAAAATTCCAGAGATGTCAGCCTTATCCTTTTTCCATGTATGGTAGATAGATGCAGTTGTTTGACCGCCATTTACAATCTGTAAATTAGAAATCTTGACAATGTTTCTGCCTATAGAATCTAATTCGATGTGATTAGCAGTAGCCGCTAATCCATTATTGAAGGCCAAGAACATATGTGACTCTTTTTTAATTGTATCTCTGATACCTTTGTTAATTTTTCCCGTAAATTGGAGGAAAGAACGAACATTTTGTTCCAATAATCTGGCACCAAACCTTTCATATAAATTGGCCAAACATATTCCAGGTATAATAGCTACATATGCTTGATAGTCTGGGTTTTCAGAAGCTGCTGATAAACATGGGACAGTATAGCCTTCCTCCATAAAATTAATCTCAATAGGCACGCGTGACTCTACTGTAACTTGGTAAAGATAGCGAAGGTCAATCACCCGGAAGAATACTTTATATCCACAGATTTCTATATTAGCAGGAATTTCCCCTTTATATTCTCCATTAGTTAGGATAAAGGCATTAACTCTCACCAAATTCTCTTTTAATTCTTCATATGAAGATAGAGTATTTGCGAACTCAAATATTTCAGATGATTCTGCAACTTCATTTGCATAATCACCATATACAGCCTTTCTGAAGAAATTAATAATTCTGGTAGCAGCTCTATCAATTTCAGCTTTAGGAGTTGAATATATGCTTTCTTCACACCCAAAAATAGAAATAAATAAGTCAACAGTTTCATAATTATCAGCTATTGCATAGCCATTAATTTTATGTTGCTTTTTTGTTCCTAAGTCTTTTTCATCAAAAGCTACTGTTGCATTTTCAGTTTCTCCAGCTTCTGACAATACATCAAGAACATATCTAGTAAATGTTTGCTCTTGATTATCGCCATCTTCATTAGATAGTTGGCGGGTTGCAATCTCTTGAATGAGAGATAGATAATATTTATTTATGTCAGTATTCATGTCACTTTATGGTATTAAATAAAACACCTTCAGGAACTAAATGTTCATCGCACATGCCGATAGAAATAACATAAACGACATTACTAACTCCGTTTCTAAGATCATTCTCCATGATTCTTGGAAAATCAGCTAATACTTTATAGTACTTTTCGCTCCTTTTTTTATAAAAACGCTCAGCATATAAGAATTCATGACAAGATATGTACTTCGCTTCAATGAGCTTTTCTTCGAAGATACATAGTGCAGGTACATTGCCACTGAGAAGGGCCTTTATTTCTGACACAATCATAGGCAAACTTTCTCCATTAGTTTTGGATACTTCTAAAACTAAATGATAAACAAATAAATGAGCGACAAGTGAATTATCAAGTTGTCGTTCTCCGTTTATAGTTATGAATTGAGCATTATTGGTAGATGTTGTTTTTACTTCAACTGCCCAATTATCGCCTTGAAAGTCCTTATTTGTTTTCTCAACTCCAGTCCACAATTGTAAAGTAGAAACATAGGTATCATTTGAACTTCTATTTAACAATTTTCTAAGGAAAACCAATTCTCCGTATAAACCTTGCTGTTCTTCTTTTGATAATCCTTCGAATTTAATTTTTCCGAACAAATCCTTCCATCTATGTAGTTGATTTACAACTTCTTGAGCCATTTCTTTTGTAGAAGATAGTGGTTTTAAAGTAGTTATTAAATCTTCACACAATGCGGCGAAAACTCTTTGGTTTTCATTTCTCATCAGTTGAACATGGAGCATCTTTTGTCCTGGCATTGAAGCATCCAAAAGCTGCCTAATTCTTAATTCGCTCAAATTGCTTAAAGACGAAATATCAATCTTGAATTCTTTCGAGAAAGAGACCGCTATCCCAACTATATCATCGGGATAGCTATATGTGGCATATACTTGTATTGGTAATGATGCGTCATACAGTTTCTTCACAACCCCTATAGTTGCAAGGCTTTTTAATGAGCTCCACAACTCTATAATATGATATTTATTCTCCATACTCATTGTCGTTTTCATTATCGAAATTGTCTTCAATATCGGCATATTCTCCTACCATATTCACTTTATAATTTACAGCTATAGATGTATCTGTTGCAGGAAACGAAATAGCAAACCCTACAAAAGGATCATCACCTACTGTAAACACGATTGAACCTTCAACGGGCACATTATTCTTCATAACGTTGGCACCAATAGGATTTAATGGATATATAATTAGAAGTGGTTGAGCTTTGGGTCTGAAATTACTACGTACAACTAATGGCTTGGGATATGCCTTTGCCCAAGTTTTACCACTTTTAATAGCCTCTTGCTTTGTTGCTTCAAGAGCTTCATTTAGCACATTCTTATCTAAATCCACAAATTCATCGGCTTGATTACCTACTATATGATTCTTTCGAATAAAGTAAGTTTTGTAATCGGTATCAATAGCTCTATTACGATAGAAACAATTAACTTTATATTTGTTACAGAAACAATATTCCTTATTCGGTCCACTACCAGCCGTTTTGTTCATTAGAACTACGCTCCAATTCGTTAATTCGCCATATCCTTGTAACTCATTAATATACTTAACTATCAACTCAAGATTTACCTTTTTGAGAGATTCTGCAACAGTAAATTCATTGAAATAATCAGAGATTTGGTTTGCTGGAACGTTCTTCCAAAGATAGTCTCCGTCTTTGATTAGCGGCTCACCTAAACCAGATAGAAGCTCTTCGGTTGCAACAAGGTTTCTATTCTTTAATCCCTTGTCAATTGGCAATTGATACGTTTCAATGAGGCGAGAAGCCCATGATACTTGAATTTCTTTGGTATTTCTCATTTTATTAAGAGCTGTAATCTGCAGGCATCCAGGATGCGTACGCACCTTAAGGGCATACTTATCAGGAGTACTTCTCGATTCTGCAAGGTAGTTGAACTCATCACGCAACTCAGCACTAGCAACAGCTATGTGTCGATACCATTCATTAAGTTCCGCACTTGTAAATAATCTGCATAAATCAACATATCCAGGACGATAACCAAACCATCTGCCCATCTGCATTAATGTGTCATACATTTTAGATGCACGTAGGAAATAGCTTATTGAAAGACCTTCCAAAGTTAGACCTCGAGATAGTTTGTCTCCGCCTATAGCAATTACAGAAACCCCATTTTTAGAACTCAGTTGATAATCAAGAATATCACCTGAAGATCCGTTAATGGATTTCACTTCAATTTTCTGAACAACTTTGAAAAGCAAAGGCTTAATATCTTCCCACTGGTGGACTTGCAAGCAATGATCAATATTGGAAAGCGACGAATTTTTAATTTTATTGGTTGTTTCAGTATAGTCATTCTCTAGCAAATCTTGAAATTCACTGAGCACAGATGAATCGTTTGCTTCTATCTCTTGCTTATAATAAGAAAACTGCTGAGCGACCAATTCTTTAATCTTATTTTGCCATAGCTGATAGCGAGAAACGTGGATAAGCATAGAGTTATGCTTGTTTTCTTGGCCTCTTGCTATACGTATAGCGCATGTCAATATAAAGCTCTTAATAGCCGTCTTTAATGACTCTGGTATATCTGTAAATGTTGGCTTGGGATCATTCTTTTTGTGCCCCTCTGGTATGAAAGTCAGATAATCGCTAATAGGAACCACAATTGGCAACAAGTCTTCTTCATCCTCAACATACATACTTGTCCCAAATACTTTTTCAGGACCAATATAATTAGTTGGTGCAGGTAGATTGATAATGAAGTCACGTGGAAACAGATCTGATTCGTCTTGTGCTATAAATATATTAGCAAAAGGGGTGGCTGTATATCCAACATAGGCAGACCTATTGAATTGTCCAATCAGCGTTCTAATAGCTTTATTAATTGCTGTTGGGTCTAAATCCTTATCTTTCTTTGTATTGATTGAAGCATTATCCGCTTCATCATCAACCAGTAGCAACGATTTATTGGCAATCTTGTGACCCCCAGCTTGAGCTTTTAGCCAAGTGTTCAAGCGCTTTAATACTGATGCGTTCTTTTTTACAACCAAAATTATAGGTTGCGGTGCATTGAAGTTGAAGCCAGCTGTATTTGCTGCCCTACTATTGAAATCGCCAGAATCCAAACTTGTGGTATAGGAATTAGCTATAGCGGAATCAAAACCAGGAATCAGTCCCACACCGATTTTGGTAGTATTATTGATATTATATGCTCGTTCGTATTGGGTATCAAATCCTAAAAAGCCCTCATCTATTCTACTTTGAGTTTGGCTTCTCAGATTATTCAATATGCCAGCTAGTACAACGATAAAATTGAAGCCAGCATCAGCAGCTTTGCAAATTAAGCCTGTGTAATTAGCTGTTTTACCAGATTGAACTTGACCTACAACTAACCCTTTTTTATCAATTGTGATATTGGTCAGCTGTGGATTAAACAAATTATCTAAAATGCGGTCACTCATATCATCTAATTTTTGAATGACAAGTGGAGCAAATCCTTTTTGTTCAGACAGATATTGTTTATATCTCACCCAAAAGTCCCAAGTAGATTTGCGTTCAGCTTTGAAATCTCTAAGCCAAGGTTGTCTTCTTTCATTTCCTTCTAGAATTTGAAAATCCTGAATTCTTACTCCATACAAGGATAATAATTCGTTTTTTACTTGCGCAATATCCATATTGGGAAAGATTAGTGATACCCTTGCTATAGCATCATTAATCTGATCGTCTGTTACAACAGCATTTGGTCCGATTAGGACTCGGCACATATTAATAATTTGATTCTGCATAGCTATAAATTTTCGATTAAATCCTCAAAGAGATTAAATGGTTCTACTGTTTTTAGATATGCTTTGGCTTGTTCAGATGTCTTTCCCATTTTAATTTGGTTATCATACACCATCCGCATCATATCTGTTATGATTGAAGGATTGATACCTGTAAAAGGTTCAAGTTGAGACTCTTCACCTTTTGCTTCATTGATATAAATAGTCTTAGTTGGTAACGTTTCCTCAATAAAACTAAGGAGAGTGTTAATAGCCTTCTCTGGGTTATCATGAGCCATACTTTTAATTTGCTGAATCATATCATGTTCACGATTAACCACAAAAGACCATTTGTTATCTTTTTTCTTCTCGCACCATAGAGGTTGGAAAGATGTACCAGCTTTCTGCTTCAGAATCTTTCCTCTATGTCGATAGACTTCACAGCCAATTGATCTTACAGCTTTAGCGTAAGATTCAAGTTGACTTCTATTTTGCATTGGAGGATAGGCTCTTGATTTTTTAATATCAATCTGCCATTCAGTGTCCAATGTATTAGGTAAATCTATCTTAATTCGCACTAATTTATAGTGTTCTTCCTTTCTAAATAGTCCAAGCCAATCACCTGCTAAAAGTAATCTTTTTCCTCTATACACATAGAATCCCTGCTGAGCTGCCCATCCATTTATACCTTCGGCTTTAGTATAGGCTACTTCGCTAGAGAAAGCACTTTTATGAGGCAAAACATACCCCTTGACAGATATTCCACCAATAATATTCTCGGTGGGTCTTATCTGCGTCTTTGGTTCATCTTCACAGAATGGATTCCAAGGCTCTATCTCATGTTCACACCAGAAAATCTTCACAACTTTTTCTTCAATAAAACGGTGAAAAGTCATTGAAATGTGTCGTTTCACCTTATCTAATTGTGAAGAAAATTTAGCCTTTGAGTTAATATCAATCTCACTTGTTTCTGGGTTAATGATTCGGTCTAAACCTGACCATACAACCAAAGTGCCATGAGAAACATCATCAAGAGCATTTATATATTCATCAGGAATCCATTGAAGAAGTTCCCATTGGTTTGTTTTTGCAACATAGTCTAAGTCCCAAGTCCAATAAACGGGCTTGTAATCAGCCTTTTTGCTATATACGGTAAGTCTTCTACATTGAGAGAATGAGGCGGTTTTCAGTCCCAAACCAAATCGACCTAAATCACTTTTTGAACGTTCTTCCAAAGGATTTTGAGAACCCGGTCTCATAGCTTCAAT
The DNA here is from genome assembly GCF_000185845.1 of Segatella salivae DSM 15606. Taxonomy (GTDB): domain Bacteria; phylum Bacteroidota; class Bacteroidia; order Bacteroidales; family Bacteroidaceae; genus Prevotella; species Prevotella salivae. Next base: position 2,924,561 of record NZ_GL629647.1, on the reverse strand, counting down.
CAGTTCTTGGTGGTTCATTCCAATACCGTCATCTTTAATAGTTATAATGGATTGGCCACCTTTCCAGATTCTTGAAATCCAGATATTATTCGCTCCAGCTGATATAGAGTTATCTAATATATCAGCCATTGCTGTTTCCAAACTATAGCCCATAGCTCGAAAAGTCTCAACCATAGACGCAGCAGCAGGTGTAGCATTAGCGGTTTTGAGTTCTTCGTAATTCATCTTCATGAGCTAATATCTTTTTTATCTCTAAAGCAATCTTCTCTGCAAGTACTACAGGGACAGCGTTACCAATTTGTTTAAATGCGGCAGAGCGACTTCCTTCAAAAAAGTAGTCATCTGGGAATGATTGTATTCTTGCAGCTTCACGTATTGTAATAGAGCGTACATTATCCGTAGTTGGATTAGGAGTTGGATATATGTAATAATGTCCATCCATAGCGATATGCGCTACAACGGTGTGACATACCCCGTTAGGATCTACCACACAAAACCTATTTAAGAATGTCTGCGTATTTTTATGTTTTTGTAGTGAAGGGTCAAGCTTATCATACCGTAAACGTTTCCCTTCATTCCATTGTTCAACCGCTTGCTTATAGATTTCTCTGTCTGTAGGATTGTTAGGACGTGCAATGTGCTGAGTGGTAAAGCTCAAGACTCCTCTAATTCCTGATTTTTTAAGGTATTCCATATCGTTTAAAGGCTTTGTGTAATGAACAATTCCACAAAGTGTACCTTCACCAGCTTTGATTATAGGCAAATCACAAAACAAATCCCTCATTATTTTGTATGGTATTTGCTCTTCAAGAAGGTACGGATAGTGATACGAGGTATCTTCTTGTGTGTCTCTTTTATTTTGCCAACCAACAATAATGACCCTATGACGTTTTTGTAAAACGCCATGCTGTGATGCTATCTGTTCACGAAAATCTATATTGTAATCCAACTCACGCACCAATCGAATAAGATCCCTAAATGGCTCTCCACCTTTAGCAGTAAGAATTCCCAAAACATTTTCAAATACAAACATTTTGGGCTTATAGCGCTTAAGGAACGCTACATAGAATTTATATAAGTCATTACGAGGGTCTTCTTCTATTTTCTTTCCTAATCTGGCACGGCCAGCGACAGAATATGCTTGGCACGGTGGACCTCCAATTATCATATCAACGGGCGTCCCATTACAAAGCTTGTCAACTCTTTCAAAAAGGCTTGGCAATGTTTCTTTCCCTATAGCTTCTTGAATTACAGAGTCAATCACAGATTTAGGAACTTTATTCCAAAGCCAACTTCCATCTGTCTTTTCCTTCTTATTTTTGAGGTATTCTTCGTATATTTCAAGTTTTCCGTTCTCCTTTAAATAATGAAATGCTGCACGAGTTTTCAATGAATCACAAGCATAGTGATCCATCTCAATATGTGCTATGGGTTCATAACCAGCTCTGATAAAACCTTCTGATAGCCCACCAGCACCTGCAAACAAATCTATAAATCTGTACTTCATACGTTAATTATTTTGTTTTATTAAGCAGTTCTGATACATCAACATCTAAGAGATTAGCTATCTCTATCAATTGGTGGACAGAAGGTTGTGAGCGGTTAGTACACCATCTGGAAACCGTCATGTCTGATTTTCCTAATTGATCAGCAAGCCATTTGCTTGTCTTGTGATTATCTGCTAATGCGGCTTTTAATCTATTGGGTATTTGTTTAACGCTCATAATCTCAGCTGAATTTCTTCTATTAAAACGGCAAAAATACTCATTTATTGTTTATTTTCCTACAGATTTTTGATATTTAACCCTAATCAGCTTGCTTTTTTAAGCTCACAATGAACTTATACTCGTTGATTATCTCCTTTTCGGTTACTTCCGATATATCAATCTGACAATCTGGTGATTTGCGTAATACCATCATCATTTTTTCAAGTGATGGCAGCTTCGTTGAGCCATCATAGTGAAAGTTTGCTTCATAACATTCGAATCCTATTTGGCCTATCTTACCCATATCTGGCTTGCCATTCTTCACCAATGAGGAATAAGGGTACCATTTGATATTTGCTACATCGTCAACATTCTCCTCTATGCACTTATATACGTGAATCGGATTTTTGATATTCCTTACTTCCGCAGCGTTTTTGCTTGCAAGAAATGCAAGTGCCTGATACATAGAAGTATTCAAACACTTGCGTATGTCAGAAAATTCACTTATCTTAGTGCTACCAAACATGTAAAACAATAAACCAACTGACATGACAGAGGTAGCAATAAAATCTGACAAAATAACCTCTTTTGGTGGAATTTTTCACCAATAAAGCGTTCAGAGTTAAGTATTGTTCAGGCACTTAAGCGTTTAGGAATCCCAAGGCGTACCTTTTATAATTGGTATAAGAAATATGCTATAGGAGGTTTGAATGCTCTCAGAGCAACACATTGTAGAGCACCGACAACGTGAAACCCGCATACCTGATAATATTCGACAAATAGTGGTTGAACTTTCTTTAGAGCACCCGGAGCTCACCCCTAGGGAATTGTCAGTTCTTTTATTGGAAGAGAGTCAGATATTTGTTTCAGAGTCAAGCTTTTATCGTATATTACACGAAAGAGATCTATTGGAACGTATGGAGCATGATTTTATCTTTGCAGCTGATGAGTTCCATCATAAGACTAAATTCGCTAATGAGATGTGGCAGACCGATTTTACCTATTTCAAAGTCAAGGATTGGGGCTGGTATTATCTCTCTACGGTAATTGATGACTACAGCAGGTATATTATCCATTGGGAGTTATGTCCGAGTATGACTTCTGATGATGTATCCAGAACTATAGATAAAGCAATTGAGAAGGCAGGAGTTACATTCCAGAATCCTCCTTGTCTGTTATCAGATAATGGACCATGTTATATTGCTTCCTCTCTCAAACAGTATCTCTGTAAGGAATATAATATCAAGCATATCCATGGCAAACCCTTGCAGACGCAGAGAAAGATAGAACGATATCACAGATCGATGAAAAATGTGATTAAGCTAAATCATTATTTTTGTCCCTCTGAATTGGAAAAGGCTATT
>NZ_GL629647.1:2913312-2920053 GCF_000185845.1 Segatella salivae DSM 15606 | reverse complement strand
CTCTTGTACTTCTCTATTATTCTGATGGCTTCGGGCAACAACTTGATACGGCAAAGTACGCCTGTCTTCTGCCTGTTGAACTTCAGCCAAAGACTTCCCTCATCATCACGGACAAGATACAATCTGCTTAACTCCATCAAATCGCAATAGGCAGCACCCGTATGGCAAGCAAAGACAAACAAGTCCCTTGCGGTTCCCATTTCCTCCTCCAGCTCTTCAAACTCTATATTCATTAGTCTGTCAAGCGAACACCTGTCAAGTGCTTTGGGAAGTTTCTTGTCGCCTTTGCTTACCTTGATTTTGTCAAACAACAAAATATCGGCTAATCCTTCACGATAAGCCAATCTACACACCGTTTTCAGATGGGTAGCGGCATTATAGAACGTACTTTCCTGAAACCCACAAGTATCCATAAAGTATTGTTGGAAGTCGTATATGAATTGCTCAGTAAGCTGTGAAAATGCCAAATCAGAAACATTATACCTCTTTTGTATAAAGTTCTGCAAATGGGTACGAGTGGAATAGTAGCCAAATATACTTCCCTCCTTGATGTCAATGCCGATATGGTTTTCTTTCTCTTTGATGAGCCTATCCATTCTTTCAATAAGCATACATTTAGATTGAACGCTTCCTTGAAATACTTCCTTTACATCAGTTGCATCAAATGGGCAACCTTTGGATAGCAGAGATTGATAGGCTGTTTGGACGGATAGCAGCAGACTTTCCAGCCTGCCGTTCACTTCCACTGCCTCACGGCTCTTGCCACTCATTCTACTCTCACGAGGACTCCACAAATCGGGGTTGCAAGACAGTTTGCAACTGAACTGCGCAATACTCCTACCAAGTGTTATACGTCCCATGATGGGAGCCTTACCCGACTTGTCCATACCGCTCTTTTTGAGGTAGAGCAACACCTTCATCTTTTCTGTTTGCATACGCTTTAATCTTTATGGGCAAAGTTACCCGAATTAAAGCGTTCTTTACTTATGCAGAAAACTGCCGACCAAAGCAACAAACACACGAACCAAATAATTTCAGTTACCTATATCTGCATTTCGTTACCTATTCCCAATCTTGGTAATGATTTAGTAACTGAACTTCTGCTTAAATCCGCACTTTCCTGCCTTTTACAAATAGAGCAGTTTTATGCAAATCGTTTCATATCCTATTCATTATCAGTCAGTTTGCACAAACTTCTATTTTTCTTCATTTTCAAGGATTAGTTGCATTCTAATTTGCCACTTTTTACCGAACAAACTATGGCTTTTTACCGCGTAAAACAGGTGAGATTGAATTACGTTATGCACAAGAGAATATCCTCTAATGAAATTGAAAGAGAGTTGGTTTGTTCATGGGCAAAGGATAGCATGACACACAAGGCATCAGAAATAAGGTGAAAATAGTGGATAAAATCAATCCATGGTAGATAAGAAATAAGGTATCACGCTGCCTATTATTAAGCGTTTTTAAGGACAACTATTTTTAATCGACACTATAAAACAAAGAAGGCCAGATATCTGTTTCACCAGATATCCAGCCTGTTATATTTCTCTCTCTTAAACCTCGACTACTTATTCAAACCACGATTATTCATCGTTGTGTTGAGCAACAAAAGATATTTGCTGTACTGACTGTTGTTCAAGATATAGTGCATATACTTGAGATTCTTCTCAATGGCTTTGTCAACCATACCTTTACGCTCATCTTTTGGAGCATTAGCTGCATTCATCATCTCGATGCAGAAAGTCTTATGTACGTCTTCAATGCTTTCCAATTGATCCATTGACAAGCCAAGAGCCTCTGCAAGTTTGCTGTAATTAACGCTCATATCGTAAGCTGCTACAGTGTTAGTTGCCTTTGTGTTCTCACCTTCGGCAAACGCCATTGTCATACTCATCAATGCTACAAGTGTCAAAATCATCTTCTTCATAATCTCTTTACCTTTCATTTCGTTTAGAACTCCTACCTTGTTTCAGAGTTCGAATTATACATATTATTTTGTTCCTAAAAACTCTTTATCTCTTAAAGACATTGCAAAGGTAGACCAAAATCACTTTACTTGCAAGAATTTATAAGATTGTTTGCGTAAACAGATACTTTTATTGATATAAATCAACAATACATATTACGAATTAAAAGCAAAAGTATTGCAAATAAAATAAATTGTATTTTTAAGTTGAATTCTGCTTCATGATTTACTCCTTATTATATAATCATTGCACACAATAACAGGGAAATGACCATTAAATAAGCAAAGAAGTTGGAGCAAGACTATAGCCTTGCGTCATTTTATGCCACTAACGAAATCATTGAAAGTAGGCCTCCACACTGCGTTTTAATAGTATGCAGCTCGCATGATGACAAAATAAATGAGGGTAGTCAACTGACCACCCTCAACCAACACAAAAACTAAACTAGACTTAACTAAAACGATTACCGATTCTCTCGAACCTCTTAATCGTTGATGCAAATGTAATATCTTCTACCATTAAATCGAAAAAATTGAATAAAAAACAGCAAAAAAAACGCTATTTCTATATTTTTATGGTCAAATTTAGAAGATAATTGTCTAATATTACCATAGCTGCCATTGCTTCAACAATGGGAACTGCTCTTGGCAACACACATGGATCATGACGTCCACGCACATTGATTGTCGTTTCATGCCCATGGATATCTACGGTATTCTGTGGCATGAGGAGGGTGGCAACAGGCTTGAATGCAACACGAAAGACAATATCTTGTCCGTTACTGATTCCTCCTTGAATGCCTCCACTATTATTAGTCAGGACTGAGATTTGGTCATTTTTGTTCACAAACACATCATTCATCTCACTTCCTCTATGCCCCACTCCAGCGAAACCCATACCATATTCAAAACCTTTTGCCGCATTGATACTCAACATTGCAGCCCCCAATTGGGCGTGAAGCTTGCCAAATTCGGGTTCACCAAGCCCCACCGGACAGCCTTGAATAACACAAGTGATAACCCCACCGATGGTATCTCCTTCGGCTTTTACCTGCTCAATGAGCGCTGCCATGCGTGAAGCGGTGGGCTGATCTGGGCACCTCACATCGTTGTTATCAATGGTATTGAGGTCATAATCCTGGTAGTTGCGCTCGAGAACAATGTCACCTACCTGAGAAGTATAGGCCTTGATATTGATTTTCAACTTGCGAAGTGCGAGCTTAGCCAAGGCACCTGCCACGCAACGCGCTATTGTAATACGGGCTGAAGAACGTCCACCTCCGCGATGATCACGTAGGCCATACTTCATTTGGAGCGTGAAATCGGCATGTGACGGACGGAAAATGTCGCGCAGATTATCATAGTCTTTCGAATGTTGATTAGTGTTATAAACAGCAAAACCAATAGGCGCACCAGTTGATTTTCCTTCAAACACACCACTCAAAAACTCCACATGATCGGGTTCTGTGCGGCTCGTGGTGAGCTTACTCTGGCCGGGACGTCGTCGGTTTAGTTCGTGTTGAACGAACGCTTCGTCGATTTCTACTCCGGCAGGCATACCATCTACCACTCCCCCTACAGCCACTCCGTGACTCTCACCAAAAGTGGTCAGCGTGAATATATTGCCGAAACTGTTCTTCATTAGCCCCATTTCTTCACCTTATATTAATGGCAACCGCCACCACATCCACCTTCACAACCGCCTTCACTGCAGCCGCCTCCACAGCCAGAACAGCCACCTTCGCCGTTGAGCATACTCATATATTTAGAGATTTCCTCATTCGTTGCCTCGCGACTCTCTAAGATTTCGCCAACGAAATTCAATGATTTGCCTGCCAATGGATGATTAAGATCAACCTTTACCTTGTCGTCTGTAATGGCCAAAACACGGGCATTAAAGCGGTTTCCATCTTCATTTTGCAATGGAATAATGGCATCTACCACGATATGTTCCTCGTCAAACTTACCATTTACGCTAAAGATTGCCTTGTCAAGTTCAAGTACATGCTCGGGATGATGCGTCCCATAAGCTTGTTCTGACGTAAGCGTGAAGTCGAAATGATCACCCTTTTTCAGGTCAACCAAAGCCTGTTCAAAAGCTGGAATCGTAATACCAAAACCACTGATAAACTCGAATGGGCGACCTTCTATCGTCTCTTCTACCAATTCTTTCTTGCCATCTGTCACATCATAGAGTGCATAAGAGGCTGCGATGTACTTATTATTATTCTGTTCCATTTTATTTATTATTATTTATTTTATTTCTGTTTGATTGATGTTTACTTCCGTTTTACAACTCATTTTAGTGAACTTATCACGTGATTATTGCTCATTTGAAGCGCATTCAGACCTTATCTGCCACGTGTTCACACTTCGATAGCGACATCTATCCCCCCAAATAGTTGTATACATACATTGTCTTAGGCGATTAAACGCTATCAAATAGGCACATGCCTCGTGCGAGATTTGCAATTAAATCACACCGATAATTTCGCTAACACTGCTGCAACCATGGGCATCAAGCCAAGTATTCAGTCCATCTTTCACCTTCTTTGTGATGGTAGGATCAACGAAATTAGCCGTCCCAATCTCTATAGCCGTGGCACCACACATTAGGAATTCGATGGCATCTTCTGTGCTGCTGATTCCTCCTAAGCCTATAACAGGAATCTTAACTGCATGTGCAACATCATAAACCATACGCAAAGCAACAGGTTTAACGGCTGGACCGCTCAACCCACCAGTACGAATACTCAGCAAAGGTTGACGCTTTTCAATGTCTATAGCCATACCCATGAGTGTGTTAATCAACGACACAGCATCAGCTCCTTCAGCCTCACAGGCACGCGCAATTGAGGCAATGTCTGTAACGTTTGGCGAGAGTTTGACAATCAAAGTCTTGTGATAAACAGCCCTAACGGCCTTTACAATGCTTGCTGCTCCCTCGCAAGTTACACCAAAAGCCATGCCACCTTCTTTGACGTTTGGACAGCTGATGTTAAGTTCTATGGCTGGAATAGCCTCAAGAGTATCTATTATTTGTGCACATTCTGCATAGGTTTCAGCACTGTTTCCGCTTACATTGACAATCATATTTGTGTCAATATCCTTAATCAAAGGATAGATATGCGTGGCAAAATAGTCTACACCTTTGTTCTGAAGTCCAACGCAATTAAGCATTCCACTGGCTGTTTCGGCCATACGAGGATAGTCATTTCCTTGACGCGAATGAAGCGTTGTACCCTTCACAATGATGCCCCCAATCTCGTCAAGTGGCACCAAGTCGGCAAACTCTAAACCATAACCAAAAGTTCCCGAAGCTGTCATCACGGGATTCTTCAATGCTAATTGATTTATCTTTACACTTAGATCTGCCATAACAACTGATTAATATTTAACACTGGTCCGTCTGTACACACACAGCGATTCCCTTCATTTGTCTTCTCAACACAACATAAACACGCACCGAGACCACACGCCATTTTATTCTCCAAAGAGACTTCACAAGTGATGCCATTAGCCTTTGCATAGCGCGCAACACTCATCATCATAGGCTTTGGTCCGCATGTAGCGATGCGCGAAAACTTTTCTTTTTGGAGCACCGAATGATTGGTAACAAATCCTTTTTCGCCCAAACTTGCGTCTTCAGTCGTAATAAAAACGCGTCCAAGTTGATTGAATTGGTCAAGTTCCAAAAGGTCCTCGCGCGTACGTGCGCCTAATAAGAAGGTTGGAGTTCCACCTCTTTTCTTGATCTCATAGCCTAAATGGAGCAAGGGAGCAATACCAACTCCGCCTCCAACTAACAGCATTTTTTCATTTGAATCGGCTGGAAGTGTAAAGCCATTCCCCAAAGGATAAAGACAATTTAGCTGTGAGCTAGGCTTGAGTTTCCCTAATTGTCGGGTACCATTTCCAACCATTGCGATAAGTAACCACAACTCGTTTTTCTGGTCATCTACGAAGTTTATTGAAATGGGGCGCCGAAGATAAGTTGACGGAGAATGGTCAACTCGTACTTCAACAAACTGCCCCGGCGTTATCTCGGGTAGAGGTTTGTCTGCCATAAGCTTTTAAAAGCACATGCTTAGGGCTAAGCATCTCTACCGATGTTACCGTCAGGTCTTGAACGAATTTCTTCATCTTTGCTTTTGTAATAGGTTAATGCAAAGATAAGAAAAAAAACTAAATAGAACAATAGTTAACTCTTTTGAGGGACAAAAGTCTCCCAAGTACTGTCATCATAAAAGACCCGAATTTCGACAATCTTACGTTGCTTATTGTCAATTATTTTGGTAATTATATTATGGTTATTATTGCGTGTCGAATCAACACCCTGCGAATTACTTTGGTTGGCAGGTGGAGTTGTAACAACATTTGAGGCTTCTTCAAAGTCAACCATTAACTCTTGTGGAGTGGAAGGGGTTTTTTCCGTGGTTGACTCTGAATCAGATTTGCCAGTCATATACATCGGACCAGAACCAAACAAAAGCCAATCGGTTGACAAAGTAGGAAGCTTCGACTTGATTGCTTCAGCTATAGCCAAGGTCGGTTTGGTCCTCCCAGTAAAGATGCTACTAAGAGAAGCCGGTGAGATTTGTATGAACTGAGCAAACGTTTGTTGAGTCATGTGCTGACTCTCCATTATCATTTTTATTCTATCTTTCATAAGCTTGTAAGACGTAAAAAGGGAGATTTACCCCTAATTTCATTGATTTTACAAAAGTAAAACAAAAAAACGAGACGTGCAACAATTGTATACACTATTTTGA
>NZ_GL629647.1:2907558-2912820 GCF_000185845.1 Segatella salivae DSM 15606 | reverse complement strand
GCTTATTTTTAGTGATTTAACCCTAAAAAAAGTGCCCCTTTGGAGCACTCATTCTACGAAAAAATAAGGTAAAAATAGGGCATTTTTAGTGCAAAATGAAGAAAATTAGCTCCTTCATCAGCTCACCTGGACCCGTATTTGGGTTGTCTAACCCCTTACTTTTGGCATCTATTTCCCTAATCTTAGAAATTATCTGCATGGTTTTCATTCCCGAGTAATTTCGCATTCCGATAATATACTCTTTGGCAGCCCATGCATTTCTCAATTCCAAGTAATTCGCAACAGCATTTTCATTGTTTCTGTTTGGCGCATAATATGCTATCATCAGATTTTCGAAGTAAGTAAAGATCATTGGGAGAAATGAAAACAATGATCCAGCCTTTGGATTGTTGTCAAAATATTTTATAATTAAATTCGCCTTGTAAATGTCACGATATATGATTGCGTTTCGTAGTTCGAAAGCATTGAAATCTTTACTTACTCCTATCTCCTTTTCAACCACTTCAGGAGTCACTCTCCCATTCGTTGTCAAACGAGACAACAACAACTTATCGAGTTCCGAGGTTAATCTATTGAGATCAGCTCCTACATGATCGGCTATCATCTGTGCCGCTTTCGGTTCGATGGTGACTTGATGTTGGCGCAAATAAGTTTCGATAAATCCAGGCAACTCACGCTCATAGAGTTTCTTACTCTCAAAGATGACGCCACCACCAGCCTGTGCTGAAGGGATAATCTTCTTTCTTTTATCAATACTTCCGTTCTTATGACAGAGCACAAGTATCGTAGAAGCGACTGGATTTTTGAAATATTTCTCCAACGCTTCTGTACCTTTAAGATTTTGCGATTCTTTCACAATAACGACTCGTTTTTCGGCCATCATCGGATAAGCCTTGGCAGAATCTACGATTTGCGAAGCCGTAACATCAGCTCCAAAAACGATATTCTGGTTGAAATCACGCTCTTCTGGTTTCAACACATGCGTCGCAATATAATCTGAAATCTTATCAATATAATAGGATTCCTCACCCATTAATATATAAATAGGTGAAAAACGGCGCGCTTCCAAGTCGCGCATAATCGTTTCATACGATGGTCCTGTATTTTTCTTTTCAGGCATCTCGCTATATTATTTTAATTGTTTATCTTTGCAACAGACTGAAAACAAAAGCTTCATCAAAAACGAAAAGCAAGCTCTTCAGCCGTTTCTATTTTTGCAAAAATAATAAAATGATTCCATTAAACCTACCTGATTATGAAATAAAGTTATCGGGCTCACCGACAAAACCAATGATTTTCGATATTCTTCGTGGCAAATATGTCGCCCTCACTCCTGAAGAATGGGTACGTCAACACTTTGTCCACTTTTTGATAAATCATAAAGGTTACCCCGCAACCCTTTTGGCAAACGAGGTCAAACTCAATGTTGGCGATAAAAAACTTCGTGCAGATACGGTTCTCTATTCACGTCAACTCAAACCGCAGGTCATTATCGAATACAAGGCGCCTCAAATTGAAATCACACAGAAAGTGTTTGATCAGATAATGGTTTATAATATGCTGCTCCACGTAGACTATCTCATTGTGTCTAATGGGATAAAACACTACTGCTGTAAAATTGATTATAACAATCAAAAATATTTATATTTAGAGGACATCCCTAACTACGATATTATTTTACAGAATGAAGTAGAAATCGATTCAAAATAAACGTTTTTATTTCATGCTGATTTAAGGAAATAAAAACAAACAGCACCAAATCATCGCACAATCTACGCCTTTTCATCGCACATTATGACGCATTTTGGCGCCTAAAATAACGCATTTCGCGATGCATACTGCATGGGATTAAAAATAACGCCCTATACATCACAATAAAGAAAGAAAGGAAAAGCAAAACGACTTGGCATTTGCAGCGAAGTGCATCAAATGCCAAGGTCCATCGGATGATAATCAAATAGCACGGCAACACCCTCTTCTAACGAGCGCTTTACATCTATAAGTCGCTGATTTCTGCTCCCTCTGAAGATTAAATCTGTGTCACGTTGTGCCTCAATATAAGGGCCATCAACGAGCACATCTATATATTGTAACAATGCTTTTTGACGCTCATTCTGCAACAAATTCTCAAAAACGAAGCCGCTATAACACCAGATTGTCTTCTTCGTTTCAGCCTTAATAGCCTTTGCCAAAGCCAAAAAGCCTTCGGGTTGGAACATTGGATCGCCGCCCGTAAAGGTCACATTGGCAAATGGGTCTTTCTTGATTTCACGCAGAATCTCTTCTGTTTCCATCATCGTTCCATGATGAATATCCCACGATTGCGGGTTATGACAGCCGGGACAAGCATTCGGACATCCAGCACAATAAATGGAAGTACGGAATCCTGGCCCATCAACCATCGTGTCGTGCACTATACTCAATATGCTAATCATTTGTTATTTTCAACACAAAACATCAAAAAAAATCCCCTCCCTTCTTATCGGGAGGGGAACAATATTATTCACATTTGCCATCGACATGCGTCACGCGGTCGTTGAGTTCGGCCAATTTTCCCTGGTTCCAACGGTCGGTTGTACCCACCAAATAGCCTGTAATGCGTTGCAATTTATCGATATGTTGGCTACCACATTTAGGGCAAACATCGAGCTTTGCGTCTGCATTCTCATAGCCACAATCCATACATCGGTTGCGGTTATGATTCACACTGCCGTATCCAATGTTTAGTTTGTCCATCATATCTACTACATTTGAGATGACTTCCGGGTTATGCGTTGCGTCGCCATCTATCTCTACATAGAAGATATGTCCACCTCGAGTTAGGTCGTGATATGGTGCTTCTATCTCTGCTTTATGCAAGGCAGAACACTTATAATAGACTGGAACGTGATTGGAATTTGTATAGTAATCGCGGTCTGTAATGCCTTCTATTGCACCATAACGCTTACGATCAAACTTTGTGAAACGACCAGAAAGACCTTCTGCAGGCGTAGCCAACACACTATAGTTATGCTGATAACGCTCAGAGAATTCATTGACACGGTCGCGCATATAGGTCACAATCTTCAGTCCTAAGGCTTGCGCTTCATCACTTTCTCCATGATGTTTGCCTACCAAAGCCTTCAAACATTCAGCTAAACCAATGAAACCAATTCCTAAGGTGCCCTGATTGATAACACTTTCTATCGTGTCTGAGGGCTGTAACTTATCGCAATCAATCCATAATTTGGTCATTAACAGCGGGAATTGCTTGGCAAACGCGGTCTTCTGGAATTGGAAACGATCGTCAAGTTGCTTTGCCGTTATCTCAAGCATACGGTCAAGTTTGGCAAAGAAAGCATTGATTCTTTCCTCCTTATCCCCTATTTGCATGCACTCAATGGCAAGCTTAACGATGTTTATTGTGGTAAAACTTAGGTTGCCACGAGCTACACTTGTCTTCGCGCCGAAGCGGTTTTCAAACACTCGAGTGCGGCATCCCATCGTAGCAATCTCCCACAAATAACGCTTCGGATCGTCTGCTTTCCAATTACTATTCTGGTTGAAAGTGGCATCAAGATTCAAGAAATTAGGGAAGAATCTGCGTGCAGTTACCTTGCAAGCTAACTGATAAAGGTCGTAGTTTCGGTCTTCGGGAAGGTAGTTTACCCCACGTTTCTTCTTCCAAATCTGTATGGGGAAGATGGCTGTTTCACCATTACCTACACCCTCATATGTAGATTTCAACAACTCGCGCATAATGCAACGACCTTCTGCAGAAGTATCTGTTCCATAGTTTATAGATGAGAAAACCACCTGATTTCCACCTCTACTATGGATAGTATTCATGTTATGAATGAAGGCTTCCATAGCCTGATGCACGCGGTTTACAGTCTTATTCATTGCATGTTGGCTAAGACGCGCGTCACCTTCTAAGCCATCAAGTTCCTTCAACAGGAAGTCATCAAAAGCTATATCATAAAGCGATGAAAGGTCACGCCCAGTGAGTTTCTCCAAGTTTTTCACCTCTTCTATATAAGAACTGCGTACGTAGGGCGCAAGATAGAAGTCAAAAGCTGGGATAGCTTGCCCTCCGTGCATCTCATTTTGGCATGTTTCCAAAGAGATACATGCCAAGACTGCCGCCGTCTCTATACGCTTTGCAGGGCGTGAAGAGCCATGTCCGGCAACAAAACCATGCTCAAGAATATGGTCAAGCGGATGCTGAACACAAGTCAAACTCTTTGTGGGATAGTAGTCCTTATCATGAATGTGAATATAGTTATGAGTCACTGCATCGCGCACTTCATCTGCCAACAGGTAGTCATCAACGAAAGGTTTCGTTGTTTCTGATGCGAATTTCATCATCATACCAGCAGGCGTATCTGCATTCATATTGGCATTTTCACGCGTAACATCATTGTTTTTGATGTTCACAATCTCCATAAACACGTCGCGTGTCTTGGCCTTTCGTGCAATACTTCGTTGGTTTCGGTAAGCTATATAGCGTTGCGCCACGTCCTTTCTTGCACTCTTCATGAGTTCCATTTCTACGGAATCCTGAATCTTTTCCACGGTCATTTGGCTCTTGCCATGAATGGAAATATGGTCTGTTATCTTCTGAACCAGCGCGTCATCCTCGCCCTTTTCTGTGTGCATCATGGCCTTTCTGATGGCTGCCATGATTTTCTGCTCGTTGAAACCGACTATTCGTCCGTCTCTCTTTACTACTGTTTGTATCATTTGTATAAAGGTGAATATGTTTTGATTTCCATTGCAAAGATAGCACATTAAATATTAAGTTTATCATTTTGGACAACTTTTCGCGTGTTAATAAATGTCAAGTCATTAATTAACAACACGTTACAAAAAGTTTTGGAAAACTTTGTTTATTTCATCAATTAAATTAGTTTTCAAAATGGAAAACAAAAGATTACAAAACAAAGTTATGGATATTACATTTTAAGCAAGCTGAAACATAAACGAAAAATCAAAGGGAAACTATAGGAATTCCATGTACTTCAAGGCCTTACCTCACTAAAAACGGCATTAAAACACCCTACATTTTACGCAAAATGTAATACACTTTATCACATGGCATGATGTATTACGCGCCAAAAGATTCGGGATAAAACAAAATAAGGTTCCATGACCTGGGTTGTAATTTCTATGGAATCACTCGACAATTTGAGTCATTTCACCATGTGATTTGAGTCAAAAAGCAAGGCAAACTATGCCAAATTGCAAAGCAAGCTGATAGAGGCGATATCTGCTTGGGATTAA
>NZ_GL629647.1:2830765-2907508 GCF_000185845.1 Segatella salivae DSM 15606 | reverse complement strand
TGATAGAGGCGATATCTGCTTGGGATTAATCTTAGCTTATAAAGTCCTATGGCTTATCTCAAACTAAGATATGACATGAAACCCTACGGAACAAAGGTTATCACACAACAAGCCACAACTAACGTTATAAAAAACTTTCAAATAGCCTCTGAATCGGACGTTATAACACAATTTGGCGCATTATTCGATGCCAAAATTTGTGTATTTCAGAGAAATTTCCGAATATTGCACAGGAGTTTATCTCCAACAAAACATTAGCTATATAAATAGAAAATATGAAATATTTATTGGTATCCGACATCCACGGATCACTGCCAGCATTGGAAAAAGTGATAGATTTTTATCATCAACAGCATTGTGATATGATGTGCATTATGGGCGACATACTGAATTATGGACCACGAAATGGCTTGCCAGAAGGCCTAAATCCCAAGGCTATTGCTGAAAAACTGAATGCTATAGCCGATGAGATTGTGGCCGTGAGAGGCAATTGTGACTCAGAAGTTGACCAGATGTTGCTTTCTTTTCCGATACTCCAAGACTACATGTTACTCGTAGATAATGGCAAGAAACTATTGCTAACCCATGGTCATATATATAATAAGGAGAACCGCCCCAAGGGAAATTTCGACGCAATCATCTACGGACATACGCATCTTTGGGAACTCGAAAGAGAAGAAAACAGCGTGATTTGCAACACGGGGTCAGTCACTTTTCCTAAAGGAGGCAACCCTCCTACACTCGGAACTTATGAAGATGGGGTGATAAAAATATTCCATCTTAACGGTGAACTGCTAAAACAGATAACCCTTTAAGATGGAATAGGCGTCATAATATCGCTTTGAAAAGGAGATGTTTACCCTTTCAAGGCGATATTATAATTATAATATTTCTGCATGCCTGTAATGTCTTGAAGGACCTTTATGAATGGAGGGAAGTTCACAGATTCCTTTTCTGCTATGCCTTTTGTTTCCAAAATCATCAGTCCTTTGACTGGTTTTTGAAACTTATCTAATTCAAAATATTGCCCCTTCCAAATAAAACTCTTGCGTGTTTTCTGTATCATTTGGCGATAAGGGTCGGCCTGTTGTAACAATGATGAATAGAGATTCTTACTGATTTGGCGTTCGGTTTCAAGCTGTTCTGTATCAGAAATATTCTTCTTTGTCGTGTGCACATAGACATTTTTGCCTTGCCAAGCACGACAACGAAGCCTTACTTCGCAGCCAGGTTCAGCCACAAGATACGTCTGAGTGATTTCACTTTCGATGCAATTCGGTATTTTTCCCGTCAATTCTACAATGTATTTACGTTCCTCAACAATAGGTTGTGGGATGCTAAGTACACTCGAAATCTCCTTTAAAACACGATGAAGCTTGTTGTTAAAGTCCTCATGATTGTTGATAACCCTTAGGTGAGGATGTCCTGTCCAGGCTTCAATCACCCTCTTATCAACCTCTCGAGCCAGCTCCAAACCTTCCGTTCTTTCCTTATTATTGCTTGTGATATAGAATTGTTCTGCCCCATCTGCGGCCGAAACTAAATGCAAAACAGCATCATAACGAGCGTCACGAAGCTCGTTGGTATTAGTCCCAACAGCAGCTGTTATGGCATTCCACATCTCGGGTTTCATATATGCTGAGATGTCCATTGCACCACGATCACAAACGATTAAGGCAGGTTCCTCACACTGTTCTGCCATGTGTAGGAACTTATCTTCAAGCGAAAGCTGAATCTCAAGCGTAGCTTTCTCACCCTCATAAAAGAGATTTTTGTTCGTCGTTAGATAGTCCATACCCGACTGACTGAACATGGTTGGCACCTCAGGTATTGTGAATACCTTATAACCAAGACTTGAAAAATGTTCTATTATCTTAACTAAGGCCGTCGTTTTCCCGGCACAAGGTCCACCTGTGAGAACGATTCTCTTGATCTCTTTCATTTGTTTCGTTGTGTAGAATTAAACTACAAAGTTAAGCTAAAAAAAGCATTTAAGCAAATTTTCAAGCGCTTTTACGTGATCTTCCACGTGTACCCTTGGGCTTAGCCAACTCTGGATGGCTTTCAATATAATTCTGACGATACTGTCGAGGAGTCATGTTCTTGAAACGAAAGAAGGCTCCATAAAAGCTCTGTCGATTCGCAAAGCCGACCTTTTCGCCTATATCTTCAATGCGATATTTTAGATATCGTGGGTCAACAAGCATTGACATGGCTTCGTTTACGCGCTGAGCATTAACCAAACCACAATAGTTCGTATGGAAACGCTCGGCACAAACTGCTGAGATATAACGCACATTGGTTCCTAAATCGTCTGCCAACTGCTTAGCGCTATAGTCTTTGTCCTTATACTTCTGCTCGATAATAATCTTTTGATTGATTCTTTCTTGCAGATCATCTTTTACCTCTGAGCTCATCAGAACACGATAAACGGCAGACCGTTCCCGTTTTTCCGTAATGTTATACTTAGGCATCTTCTCGCTAATATTTATTATATTAAGTTATTCTGATATACAATCCGCAGATTGTTTTATGGGTTAAAATACCATTATTAGTTGCAAATTTAATAAGAAAAAAGGAAAGAACGCAAGACAAAACATAAAAAAAGCTGAAAGATTGTCAATCTTTCAGCTTTTTGTTTCATTATTCCTTATAATTTATTCTGCTGCCTCTGATTCTTCTTTCTTTTTGCGAACAGAACGTTTTGCGCGTTTAGGCTTCTCGTCAGTTACGGCTTTTTCGGTCTTCACTCCAGCCAATTCAGGGTCAATCATAATGCGACCACAGTATTCACAGACGATAATCTTCTTGTGTATCTTAATATCTAACTGGCGCTGTGGAGGGATTTTATTAAAGCAACCGCCACAAGCGTCACGCTGAACATAAACAATACCCAAGCCATTGCGAGCGTTTTTACGAATACGTTTGAAGCTTGTCAGCAAGCGAGACTCTATCTTTGTCTCAAGATCTTTAGCCTTTGCTTTCAGCTTTTCCTCTTCTTCGCGCGTCTCTTGCATTATCTCATCCAACTCATCTCGCTTCTCATTGAGGTCTTCTTCGCGTTCACTGATGCTCTGTTCTGTCTTTTCTAAGTCGCGCTTACACTCCTCAATCTTGACTACCGCCTCTTTAATCTTCTTGTTACAAAGTTCAATTTCCAACTCCTGGAACTCTATTTCCTTTGTCAAAGTGTCATATTCGCGGTTATTCTTTACATCATTCAATTGCGCCTTATAACGTTCCACACTGGCTTCTGCATCAGCAATCTCGTGCTGTTTTTGGCCAACTGCGTTCTGAAACTCATTGATTTCTCTTTGGATTTTCTCTACACGTATGTGCAAACCCTCTAGTTCATCCTCCAAATCTTGAACCTCCAAAGGTAGTTCTCCGCGTAAAGCTTTCTTCTCATCAATGCTACTCAATGTCATCTGTAGTTGGTAAAGAGTCTTCAATTTCTCTTCAACAGACAGATCTGTAGGGTCTTTCTTTGCCATAATACTTATAAATAAATAATGGGATTCGTGTTGAGTTCTGTGATGAAACACCTCACTCCTGCACACTGTTCCTCTATGATTGATTTAAAAATTTCACTCGTATACTGCTCACTTTGATAGTGTCCGATGACTGCTATCTGTATTTCTTGGTCGTGACCAAAGTATTCATGATAGTGCATCTCACCCGTAATAAAGGCATCTGCGCCTGAAACAATGGCATTATCCAATAGAAACGAGCCCGCTCCTCCACACACTGCAATCGTCCGAATGGGTCTTCTTAGCAACTGATTGCACTGCACACATTCCACATCGAAACGCTTTTTCAACAGCAATATCAGGTCATCGGCGGCCAGTTCTTCCGTGACTTCACCTATCACTCCATCGCCCCCTGCAACTCCATCAACAACAGTTTGCTTACCAAAGAAACGCAAATCATGCAGTCCTATCTTCTCCGCTATCTTGTAATTCACGCCTCCTTGCGCACTATCTATATTTGTATGCATAGACACAATCGCCACCCGTTGTTCGATGGCTTTACGCACAATGACTTGCACTTCGTTTTCATCTGCAATCCGATTTAACTTGCGAAAGATCAACGGATGATGCGAAACGATGAGGTTACAGCCTTTTGCAACAGCCTCGTCTACTATCTTTGGTGTCACGTCAAGGCACAATAAAGCCCCTGATACATCTGCTTCTGTTAATCCAATCTGTAGGCCGGCATTATCAAAATCAGCCTGCAGAGGCAGAGGCGCGAATCGTTCAAGGGCACGAATTACTTCCTTTATTTGCATGCTATGCATAAAATTAGACTACAAAGATAGCCATTTTATCACGTGATGTAAAGGGTATTGCGTATTGTTTAACGTTTTTTACCAATCACTTAGGTTGCTTTCGGCTTCCACTTTCTTTTCAATGTCATCAGGAAGTGCCGAGAAAAAGTCGATTCCCGTAATGCGTTCAACCTCATCTATGGTGTTAACATAGTAGTCTTTCGGCCTGTTTCCACCAATATTCTTATAGATAAAACCTATCGCTTTCGGTGTACCTGCCATACAAAGCACTACCTTAAAGAAGGCTTCTGGCACGACTACACGCGCTGTTCCAATGGTTTTATGCTTCTGACGATATAAGATTGGGCCTGCCACAATATAGATTTGACCATATTGTTTGGCCCACTTGCGGCATTGATTCTCCATTTCATTCCAGTCGCCTACATTCAGATTGTGGTCTTGTGGGCATATATTCGTCATGAGAAATGATTGTTCTTGTGCCGTCTTATCCCACTTATTGTCGCCCGAAGGACACATATGACCACGATCATAGCCGCTTCTGCTATAGTCAAATGTAGTCACCTGCACGCCCTTTGCTTCGCTATCAGATTGAAATCCTATTCCCGTGCGCTTGTAAGGTCCTGTGGTATGCGATTCTGTTAATTGCCAAGCAACCCAATTAGGGATTCGTGTATCTGGGTTATATGAAACCACATACCCCACTCTTCTCAGGATTTGTTGCGCACATTCCTTTGAAACCTGCTGCATTAACAACGCTTCATCCCCTGCAGGGGCCTTATATTCAACCTCTGCTTTGACCGCATTCCCCGTGTCGTTCGCGGCATACGCTTCAACCGCGTGCCGCAAACCACTCGCCAAAGCCTTGCGGTTTTCGTGATTAAACTTACACCCCGAGGCACTAAAAAGCAACGAAAGTAAGGCTAATCCTATTAGCAATGTCTTCTTCATGCTTCTGTTTGCTCTTCCTTTTCGTTTGATTTCAAATTGCCATAAGCGTCAAAAACATAACGCTTTGCTATGATTAAGGTAAGCAACAAGCTTAAAGACGAGGCCGAAAGCATCATCGCTAAGCCTATCAACTGCGTCAAAACAGCCACATAAATATCCCATCCTAACATGAGCATTGCCCACATTACTATCGGCGAAATCCCAATAACAACATAGCTCATACGCTTTAATGTTGGAATCATACTCACCTCTAAAGCACGCTTAACGAAGTATTTCACGGCTTGATTATGGCTTGCTCCATTGCCCAAAAGATAGTAATACAGCGCACGATGATGTTTCAATCCGGCGTAATAGGCATCGAGTGCCTTATAGTTACTTTCGATAATGCTCCCTGCCATGAAGCCGGCGACAGGAAGAAGATAGCCTATTTCCAGCGCATCTACCAACGAACCAATGAGCAACAAGACAAAGATGCCGAGGCAAAATGTTACTATCAGCGTTGAGAGAAAAGCCGGAACAAAATATTTTTTCATGTTGAAACGTGCCTTACTTATCGTCACAAAGGCGGTCAATAAGGCCAACAATACCACAAGAAGTAAGTTGAATGTAATGCTATTCCAACTCAATTCAAGTTTATAAATAATGCCTGTCAGTGCAAGAAAGCCAACTGCTTTTCCTATAGCCAACGCCACTTTATGCTGCAAATTGAGCTTAAAAAAGTAAATCAAATATACGGGAATGCAAAGCAATATCACAAGGATAAAGATGCTGATAAAACCAATATTCATCGTCTTTGTTATTTTATTATTGAGATTCGAGCAGCGATTTGTCGCACTGCCCCTTTACTTCTTCATCATCAGTAGCAATGATTACCAAGCCACCCGAAGCCGTATAACGCCGCAAATAGTCTATCATGGTCGGTGTAATCGAACCTGGACACTGATCAATCACCATGCGTTCACGGCCTTGCATGACGCCAACCACTATCATCATTTGTTGCATCACGTCGCGTGGAATGGCTGTAACAGGCTTATCCCATAAGCCGGTTTCGATGCCCACCTTGCGCCATTCGCTCTCCATATTGCCTTTCGTCAGGTCGTCATCTATCGTCATTAGGGCTTGCATAACATCGCCAACGGTCTTCAAAGACAAGTCTACTTCGCGTGGCACATAGGCCGTATGGGCACGATAATAGGCTGCCGAACGTTCGTCAACCACGTCACCATCGGTTGAAAGAAAGCCCGACTTTAATGGCTGTAAGGCCAAAAGTGTGTAAAGAAGTGCCTTTCGTGCGTTGGCTTTCCAACCATAAATACAGAACATTTCACCTTCTTCAATCACAAAATTGATATCGGTGTACATTTCCGTATGTGTCACCCCACGTAAGGTTCCGTTTTTAATTTCCAACATTTGTGTTGTATTTTATAAGGCAAAGTTACGTTTTTTTCTCTAAAAGACAATATGAAGTATCACAATTTTCATTGCAATCAAATCTTTGTTCACAGCAACTCATGCTGTAGAGAAACTTTTCTCATACTACCTTTATGGAGAAAGCACTCAGTAACTCGCATCATTTTATCGCACAATCTGCCTGATTTCACCGCATCATTTGAGGCCGATTACACGCTAATATGACTTGAATTGCAAAACGTTTTCGTGTAACCCTAATTAGATATTGCCCTGAATGAGCATATATAACGGCCTTATGTTAGATGTGTTATCTGGAGAAAAACACCATAACTCCCAACGATTTTCGCGAAAAACACGATTTCTCCTTTTCACAAAACCATGACTTTCAGAAAAAAATAACTAATTTTGTATCCGACAAACAGATTGAAACAGTATCTAAGAATCAACGATATGGCAAACAAAAACTTCGTGCTTCCGGCAGAATGGGAGCCTCAACAGGGCATTCAACTCACATGGCCACATGCACAAACTGACTGGAAACCTTACCTCGATGATATCACAAAGACGTTCATCGACATGGCAAAGGTCATCACACTCGACGAAAAACTCTTCATCGTTACGCCCGAAGCAGCCCATGTAAAACGGCTGCTTGCAGAGCATCTTAACGATGAACAGCGTGCCAATATACGTTATTTTGAGATGCCAACCAACGACACTTGGGCACGCGATCATGGTGCTATCACTTTGTCAAATGGGGCAGAACTGCGCATGCTTGACTTCAAATTTAATGGTTGGGGCGAGAAGTTTGATTGGCAAAAAGACAATGCTATCACGGCTAATATGGCACAAATGGGGGCCTTTGAAGGCATGATTGAAGACCACACTGACTTTGTTTTAGAAGGTGGAAGCATTGAAAGCGATGGCAAAGGTACTATCTTTACCACCGCATGTTGCCTCTTGGCACCTCACAGAAACCAGCCAATGACGCGCAAAGAGATTGAAGAACGGCTGCTGAAATCACTTCATGCGCAACGCATTATATGGATAGAACACGGCCAACTCAAAGGAGATGACACCGATGGTCATATTGATACAATCGTGAGATTGGCACCCAATGACACCTTATTATATATATATAGTGACGAAGACGACGAGCATTTTGCCGACTTTAAAGCCATGGAAGACCAGCTAAAGTCTTTGCGCACATGCGATGGAAAGCCTTATCAGCTGTTGCGTTTACCCTTCCCCAAGGCGATATATGAAGGCGAAGAGCGGCTTCCTGCGACTTATGCGAACTTCGTAATCCTTAATCATCACGTGCTCTGTCCTACGTATGCGCAACCCGAAAGAGACCATTTGGCCATGCAACAACTGCAGAAAGCCTTTCCCGACCGCAAGGTTATAGGCATTGATGCCCGTACTGTTATCCGCCAACATGGTTCACTCCATTGTCTCACTATGCAATATCCAAAATATGAAAAAGCTTAAAATAGGTATTCTTCAGCAACATAACATCGCTGATTCTTCCGTCAACATGCAACGTCTTTCGCATGGAATTGCCCACTTGGCAAGCCGTGGTGCCGAACTGATTGTATTGCAAGAACTTCACAATTCACTTTATTTCTGCCAGGTAGAAGACGTGAACAACTTTGACCTTGCAGAGCCAATACCAGGCCCTTCGACCGATTTTTATGGCAAGTTGGCAAAAGAACATGGCGTTGTTATTGTCAGTTCATTGTTTGAAAAGCGTGCACCGGGCCTCTATCATAACACTGCTGTGGTGATAGAAAAGGATGGAACCATCGCGGGAAAGTATAGGAAAATGCACATTCCTGATGACCCTGCATACTATGAAAAGTTTTATTTTACGCCGGGAGATCTGGGCTTTCATCCCATCAACACAAGCATAGGACGACTCGGAGTGTTAGTATGTTGGGACCAATGGTACCCAGAAGCAGCCCGTTTAATGGCTTTACAGGGCGCCGAAATCCTTATATATCCCACTGCCATTGGCTATGAAAGTAGTGACACTTCAGAAGAACAGGAGCGACAACGCGAGGCTTGGACAACCGTAATGCGTGGGCATGCAGTAGCTAACGGCCTACCCGTTATCGCAGTGAATCGCGTGGGACATGAAGACGATCCGAGTGGAATGACACGAGGAATTGAGTTCTGGGGCAGCAGTTTTGCAGCTGGTCCACAAGGCGAAATGCTTTATAGAGCAAGCAAAAGTGACGAAGAAGTTCACATCATTGAAGTCGATATACACCACAGTGAGCAAGTGCGCAGGTGGTGGCCCTTCCTCCGTGACCGCCGCATTGAATGCTATCAAGATATCACTAAGCGTTATATCGACGAATAAAATAGCTGTAAAGTTATGTACAAACCATTGAAACATCATCGCATTCTCGGTGAACATCGCCCAAAAAAATCGTCAATCATCGGTGCGTGGATAGTCGCTTTACTCTTCATTTTCCTTGGTCTCATGACCTTTTATACCATGAGAGCGTTTGACGATTATAGCTTATCTGCACGCATTTACTTGGGGTTGTTGGCCTTAGCCTTTATTATTGGTAGCATAGGATTTGTGATAAACCAAGTAGTTTCGAGGCTGTTCATCACACCAGAAGTCGTGATTCGCATTAATATTTTCGGCAAAACCATCCTTCCAATGACTGAGATTGACTGCTATGAAGACGGCAAAAAGGACATCACTTTGTATGCAACTAGGTTGTCAAAGTTCATTAGTATATCGGAAGATTACAATGGTTTTGAGAGCATAGTAGCATGGGCTCACTCGCAATTTCAAAACAAAGAAGACATTGATAAGCAGCAAGAGACAGAGGAAATGCTATCAGATTTGCACTATGGAGCAAGTGAAGAAGACATTCAAAATAAGGCAAACAAGCTCAAGAAAATAATCTATCCACTCAATGTTCTCACTATAATCGTAGTCTTGTTCATTGTGTTTCTCTCCTCGTTTATACCTGACTTTATCGTCTCAATTGCTGCACTTTTGCCCCTCGTTGCAATCTTTCTCTACAACAAAAGCCATGGATTAGCAAAGTTTCTTATTAGTAAAACAGACCCTCATCCATCGTTAATGGGAATAGGAGGAGTAGCTTCTGTTGGCCTGTTATATAACGCTTGGCGAGAGAATCTCCTTCATATTTCATCGCAATTCTGGTTGATTGTCCTCGTGGTTACACTCATCCTGACTTACCTTTGCACACGAAATGAGCGCATAACGCCAACGTATGGGCAGCGCGATTTGCTGCTTGTCATCGGAGCAACGCTAATCGGTTGCTTTGTCTATAGCTATAGTACACTCGTCTTTTGCAATATAACTTTCGACCAATCTAAGCCAAAGTATTATGATTCGAGCATCAAAGATAAGTCTTATACAAGTGGAAAGGGTCGGCGATATTACGTGAAACTCGCGCCATGGAAAGGCTTAAAAGAGGATGAAAGGACATATATTCCTCGTAAACTCTATAACAAATTACAAATCGGAGAGCCTGTAACAATAGAGCAATATGAGGGTTGTCTCGGCGTAAGCTATTACTATCCGATATTTAAATAAAGTTCAACGGCATGAAGAAAGCTTTGTTATTGTTGCTCGTTATGTTTTGTTTTGCACTGCAAGGACAATGCATAAACATAGGCAATCCAAGCTTGTCGGCCGATAACAAACGTTGGGATGTATGGCAAACTCTGGCATTAAAGGGACAATTATATGGCAAAAGATGTTATCAAATAAGGTATGTCAGAGACAATTATGATGCGTTTCGTCGTGGATATATCCTCTTTTTAGATGGTAAAACAAGCTTTGCGAGCCTCAAACTACCACTTACTGACGACGAATGTAAGAACTTCTCAGTGGATAGTCTCATGCAAACCAAACGTGGTTTCATGTTACTTGTCACTTGGGGAGGAGGCAAATATCTCTATACTTTGAAATATATTGTCTGCTATCGACAAGCGTCTTTCTTCCTCGATAGCATCATTACGCAACTTTATGAGCCTGAAAAGGGGCGGAAAAAGACCACATATAAGCGCATGAAAAGGCCTTTAGAAATGAAAGGAATGATTGCTCTTCCCGAACTATTAGATTGAAAACATCAAATACATAAGGCTTGCAGACACCATCGTTTGCAAGCCCTTTTCGTGTGATATCATTCTTCTTCTCTTTCTTTCTTACCGAAATTAGCGTCTATTTTCAGGAAAGATGCGACGCAAAACGGCAGCAAACAGCTTATCATCACAATGATAAAGAACAGCCGATAGCCTGCCGCCTGGGCCAAAGCACCGGCAAACAAGCCCGGCAACATCATCGAAAGAGCCATCAATCCCGTACAAAGTGCATAATGAGATGTCTTGTGTTCACCTTGTGAAAAGTATATCATGAAGAGCATATATGCACTGAATCCAAAGCCATATCCTAAGTTTTCAATGGCTACACACACGTTAATCAACATCAAGTTTTCAGGCATAACATAAGCCAAATACACATAAGTGAGGTTGGGAATTGTTATGGCAAGCGTCATTGGCCATAGCCACTTCTTCAATCCATCACGGCTAATGAGCATGCCACCAATAACCCCTCCCACTAAGAAACCAATCACTCCGACGGTTCCATTGACTAAACCAAACTCTTGAGGAGATAGTCCTAAGCCGCCCTTACTCGGCAAAGCTTGCAAGAAAAGCTGTGAAACGGGGGTCAGTAATGCCTCTGGAAGTCTGAAAAGAAGCAAGAAAAGTACGGCGATAATGATTTGTTTCTTCGCAAAGAATGAAACAAAAGTCATCACAAACTCCCTCAGAATGTCTTGTGCATTGCGCCTTATTGCCCGATCAGTATCCTCTTTTGGACGCGGAAGAACATAGCTATGATAAAGGTAAAAGGCAATGAACAATCCCGTCATTCCATAGAAAATAAGACTCCACGAGTATCGAATCTGATAGCGAAACATCACTTGAAACACTCCCGCAAGCATGATTAAGACTCCTTTTCCGAGTACCATTGAGAGCCGATAAAACAGACTTCGTATGCCAACAAAGAACGCTTGGTCGTGTTGTTCAAGTCCCATCATATACAAACCATCAGCAGCCACGTCATGAGTAGCACTTGAAAACGCAATCATCCAAAAGAAACAAATCGTTCCTTGCAGCCACCATGAGGCATGAATCGTAAAGGCTACACCTGCAAAAGCAGCGCCAAGAAACAACTCCATGGCTGTAATCCACCAACGTTTCGTTTGATAGAGTTCGAGAAAAGGACTCCAAAAAGGCTTTATTACCCATGGCAAATAGAGCCAAGAGGTATAGAATGTCACCTCAGCATCAGTCAAACCGAGCTGCATATAGATTTCAATGGCCAGCACGGTAACGGCAATATACGGCAGTCCTTCAGCGAAATAGAGCGATGGAATCCATGTCCATGGGCTTGAATTTCTCATGATTGGCGATAGATTTGTTTGATGATTGCGCCAGGATAATAATGCAACAATATCTCTTTATAACTGTAACCACGTTCTCCCATGACTGCCGCGCCTATCTGACAAAGCCCTACTCCATGGCCCCATCCAGCCCCAATGAGGGCAAAACGCTTAGGAATGCCCTGCTCGTTGCGGTCAAAAGCATCGACGACAAAAGCCGAACTATAAAGGTGACTCTTGCTAAGTGCGCGGCGAATCTCAAGTTCTTTGCCGATAACAAGCGTCAGTTTCTCTCCCACAATCCTTAGCTTTGAGAGCCTTCCACTTGTGCCTCTTTCCACTGGAATGAGGTCAACAACGGCACCAAAGTCTATGCCTAACTTCTCCGTTAGCAGCTGTTGAACCTGCTGTTGCGTATATTCCACGCGCCAACGATAGAAGTCTGACGTCTCCTGATCATAGTTATTGAGCACTTGGGAAAGCACTTTCGCATCACGAGTATTACAGAAACTCTCGGGCGAAGAGCGTATCCAACGGTCTGCATTGGCTTCAACCGTCAAATCAAGTGCCTCTTGTTGCGGCGCATCCCGCAAGGCAACAAGATAAGGTTTGCGTAGATTCTCCCAACAATATTGGAACTCTTCGGTCTCTCCTCCACAGCATTTAGAGAATCGTGCATCACAAATCTCATCCTCATCTGTCAGCACCTGGCCCGCAGTTTGCCTGATTGCTTCGGCCACCTGCGCACTCGTTTCTTTCGTAATGCCTTGATATCGCTGACAATGATCATCTGCACAAACGTCAAAAAGCGTATGATCTTCGCGGTCATACCAACGAATCAGCTCGCCATTTCCTTGGATTTCCGAAGCTGCAACGTGTGCCGTTGTCTCGCCTTTCCTGCGGTTTTGCATCTGCACCAATAGCCAACTGCGAGATATTACGGCATGGGCCTTGAGCAATTCAAGGCTCGATGTGGCACTCATCTCACTCGAAATAACACTCTCTAAATAGCGTTCCACAGGCAATTCATTAACTGCACACACGCTATTTCCATTGACAATGAACTTCAATTTGCCAAGAAACGTTTGGGTTTCCTTACGTTCCCAATGGAAGTTTACGCCTATAGTGACATCATAAAGTGAAAAAGATGCCTCATCACTTTGAGGCAGAAATTCCAACTGCCTGTATGTCTTTCCGTTCCATAACACGCCATTTTCCGAGAAACTTACCGTCTGTTTACCTGCTGACGGCATGCCTTCCGCAACGTAAGTTGCATTGAGACAGAACTTAATTTCACGGCCACTAACAATGCCAACAGATACATTTGGCTGTGTTGTTATTTTCATCTTATTATATTTAAAGTCTGGTTTCAAATATCGTTTCTTATTTTTTCGCTCACTTCATCCATGGTCTTTTCACTGACACCACACGTCTTCAAAAGGGCAACAGCCTGCTTTTCAGAGAGTTTATTGAAGTCTTTCTCACGCGGAACAATCACTAATCCCGCCATATCTAAAGCCCCGGGACTCACCAATAGCTGTGCCTCGCCTTCGTCATAATAGCAAGCTGGCCGATGCTTTCCACGCGGAATGATGACCGAAACATAGGCTTCGCCATCGCGCCATGCCACAATGTTCAACCTGGGTTCAGCCTCATCATGGTGTAAAGGCAGCTGTTTGTAAACACGGCGAAAGAGCACTTGACTGCTCCTTCCACTCACACTGCGCACCACAAACATGGGAACGATTTCATCGGTCAGCACACTTAACGTGCTCTTATCCTCCAAAACCACCAAAGGTTTGAGTTTCGATTGCAACCGATGCCACTCATGTTGCAGCGGCAACTGCCCACTTTCACCCGCTTGCAGATGCAGATGATCGGGCACACTCGCCCCACTTTTCGGTCCGTTATAAAAGACTACAAGGTCTTTATACAGGCGAAGTAACTCTGGAATCACCTCATAATGCGCCAAAACAGCCTGCGGTTCATGATGCGAAGCCACAATCGTGAAGTGCTTAGGCAATATCGGAAACGGATTAACGAGCATGCAAAAATCGTCGTTTATGCGTCGTTTCATCTGCTGTTTCGGGCGATTTTCCTCACAAAGTGGGCACAGCCGACGGGCCAAACTGACGCTATCAAGCTTTGCAGCTGTACTGATGATTCTCGCCGGATTATGCTGAAGTGTGAGCCATCCAAGCCGCTTTGTCCTCACATGTTTCAGACTTTCATAGCGCATTCGCACCTCATCCCACTGCGATAGCTGCCAAAAGAAGAAATCGTCTAAACGTTCTTCCTCGCTACTATCCCCTGAATGTTTTGGCGTTTTGGGCGTCATTTCCATCTGCTTTGTGTGACGTGATTTTTCTTCATGATTGCTTTGAGCCTCCAAGGCAAACACAATTACAACCAGCTTTCAAACAAACGGCGATGCAAAAGGTTGGCATTGGGCCTATAGATGATGCAAAGATAAGAAATAAAATTGAATCAACATCGCTCCAATTACAATTTTTCCATGCGAAGATGAATGTGCGTAAAGCTACTCTACAGAGTTTGTTTGTTTTCATCCACCGCCTTATCGGTCTTGCAATCTCAGGCAGATTACAGCGTCATTCGTGCCATTTCACCGCATAAAATGACGGAGATTGGGACATGAAATGACATGAATTAAATCATGATTTTCATGACATTGGCTGAACAGAGAAGTCAAGCCATGATATATGGGCAGGCTTATGAGAGGACACGCGCGTTCAAAAAAAGGAGGCAAATCACGAAACATTCAACATTATTTATTACCTTTGCACTATGAATTCTCCTAAGAAAGCACTTTTAGGCATGACCTTATACGAACTCAAAGAGGCGTGTCGAGCATTAGGTATGCCTGCCTTTACGGGCGGACAGATAGCAAAATGGATGTATACGCACCACGTTAAACAGATTGACGAGATGACAAATATATCCAAAAACAATCGTGCCAAGTTAGCAGAAGCTTACACTATAGGATGCAATGAGGCCATAGATGCACAACATTCTAAGGATGGAACCATCAAATATCTATTCCCAACACATGATGGAAAGTTTGTAGAGACGGTGTATATCCCCGAAAACGACCGTGCAACCCTATGCGTTTCGTGTCAGGTTGGATGCAAAATGAACTGCCTTTTCTGTCAAACGGGAAAGCAAGGCTTTGAAGGAAGTCTGACAACTACAGACATATTGAATCAGGTTTACTCCCTCCCCGAGGTGGATAAGCTAACAAACATTGTGTTCATGGGACAGGGAGAGCCCATGGATAACCTTGACAACATACTGCGAACGACAGAGATTCTCACCGCCGATTATGGCTGGGCATGGAGTCCGAAGCGTATCACCGTGAGCAGTGTTGGCGTGAAAAACAAGCTGAAACGCTTTCTTGAAGAGAGCAATTGCCATGTAGCCATCAGCTTACACTCGCCAATCGCCGAGCAAAGAGCAGCCTTAATGCCAGCCCAAAAGGGTATGAGCATCTCGGAAATTGTTTCACTTTTGCGCAACTATGACTTCTCTCATCAACGTCGTTTGTCGTTTGAATACATTGTGTTTGGAGGCATAAATGACTCTACAACGCATGCCCGCGAGATTGTAAAGCTATTGAATGGGCTTGATTGTCGCGTCAATTTGATTCGCTTTCACCAAATCCCCGGTGTGCCATTGCATGGTGCTGACGAGAAGAGAATGGAGGAATTGCGAGATTATCTCACGTCACATGACGTGTTCACTACTATCAGAGCAAGCCGTGGACAGGATATCTTTGCAGCGTGTGGACTATTGTCTACATCGAAGAAAATCGGTGAAATACGCCATGAACAATAAGGTTTGGCCGCTCGTTTTGGCTGTGTTGCTCATGTTGTCGGGCTGTAGTCATCGGCATAAGAGCATGATGCAACGACTCAATCAGCCGTATGAAGACAACCCAACGATGCAAGAACGCGTGCGCAAACTCATGGGAATCACGATGGAACTCCCGGCAGATATGCAAGCAAGCAAACAGGGAAAAGACTTTCTTTGGATATCAAACAACGCTGCAACGGGCATGAAAAATGTCGTCATTTACAAAGTAAAGACCTCAGAAACTCTGCCACTAAGTGTGGAGCGCTTTTGCAGTTTGCGTGACAGCGTGATGCAAATCAACCTCAAAGGAGCGTCAGATTCCATGTTTGTTACTACGCTGAAAGCTTCTGTCGAAGGTCGTTTCAACGCCAAAGAAAAGCTTTGTCGTTATGCAGGCCTATGGGAAATGCATGGTGATGCCATGGGAGGACAGTTTGTAAGTAATGTCTATCAGCAACCCAAAGGACAAGGACTTATCATTGCAGAAGGCTTCCTTTATGCGCCCGAAACAAACAATAAGCAAACGCTGCTCAGTCAACTTAAAACCATACTGGGCTCAATAAATATAAAAAACAATAATGGAAAATAAGAAAATTCGTGTGGCTTTGACCCATGGCGATACTAATGGTATCGGATATGAACTAATCTTTAAGGCCTTCGCTGAACCCGAAATGTTCGAGTTTTGCACGCCCGTTATCTATGGATCTCCTAAGATAGCAGCGTATCATTGCAAGGCTTTGGATATCCAAGGGAACTTTAGTATCATCAACACTATAGGCGAAGCGGCAGACAACCGATTGAATTTGTTGACCTGCTTTGATGAAGAAGTGAAGGTGGATTTAGGCACTCCGACTGCTGAAAGCGGTGCCGCTGCACTGAAAGCATTGGATAAAGCCATGACAGATTACCGCGATGATGCGTATGATGTGCTGGTAAACTGCCCCGTAGACAATAGTAACATTCACATCGAAGGCTATACCTTTGGAGGTATCAGCAAATATATTGAAACCTGTTTGGGTGAGGGAAACAAAGCCGCAACACTCTATTTGAGCGACAATATGCGTATGATGGTTGTTGCAGAAGAGGCCTCTTTGAAGGATGTTTCAAGTCTGTTGACAAAGGAATTAATTGAAGAAAAGGCCACAATCTTATTCAATACGATTCGTCGCGACTTTAACATTTCAAACCCACGTGTGGCAATCTTGGCACTCAACCCTACGGAACAGGGAAATGAAGAAAAAGAGATTATTGCACCAGCCATCAGTAATTTGGCAGAGAAGGGCGTTCAAGCCTTCGGTCCTTACACCGCAGAGACCTTCTTTGAAAACAGATATTATGATGAGTTTGATGGTATTTTAGCGATGCATTACGACCAAGGCGTTCCATTGTTAAAGACACTTGCCACAGAGAGTGTAGTCAAATTTAACGCTAATCTGCCAATCATCTCTACTGAACCCGATTGTCATGTGCGCTTCAATACTACGGGGAAGTGTCTCGTTGATGCCAATTCATTGCGTCATGCCATTTATACGGCGATAGATATCTATCGTAATCGCATGAACTTTGATGAGCCTTTACAAAATCCTTTGCCTAAACTCTATCACGAAAAGCATGATGATGGAGAGAAGGTTCGGTTCACTATACCTAAGAAGAAGCATGAATAAGAAATATCAGAACGGCTTTTTCATCTTCGGAATTGTTGTTCTTGTCATCATGATTACTCAGCTAAACTTCCGCCAAGTGTGGGAAGGGCTGAGCCATGCAGGCTACTGGTTCATTGCAGTTGTAATGCTTTGGGGTTTCCTTTACCTATTTAATACATCGGCATGGTATATCATTATCAACTCACAACAACGCGAAGCAGGACAGAAAAAGATTTCGTTTGCATGGCTATATAAGGTTACTGTGTCGGGGTTTGCACTCAATTATGCGACTCCCGGCGGTCTAATGGGCGGCGAACCCTACCGTATTATGGCGCTATCTCCCTACATAGGACCAGAAAGAGCGTCTTCATCGGTCATCCTTTATGCCATGACTCACATCTTCAGTCACTTCTGGTTTTGGCTGCTTTCCATATTTATCTTCCTCTTAACTCAGCCACTTAATGTGCTGATGGCAGGTCTTTTAGCACTCACAGGAGCGTTTTGTTTGCTGGGCATTTGGTTCTTTATATCGGGCTATCGCAAAGGATTGGCCAACCGAGTGATGAAGTTTCTCGGCCACATTCCATTGTTAAAGCGATGGGCTTTGCCTTTCGTTGAGAGCCATCGCGAGCAACTTGACACGATAGATCAACAGATAGCATCCCTTCATAAGCAGAATCCTAAGACGTTTATCTCGGCAGTTCTCTTGGAGTTGTCATGTCGTTTCACCTCGGCATTAGAGATATATTTCATCCTGTTGGTACTCATGCCACAGGCTAATTTCCTGCAATGTGTGCTTATTTTAGCCTTTACCAGTCTCTTCGCAAACCTGCTTTTCTTTATTCCTTTGCAGCTTGGTGGACGAGAAGGAGGCTTCCTAATGTCGACAACGGCATTGGGAATATCGACCAGTGCAGGTATCTTTGTGGCATTGATTGTAAGACTTCGTGAGCTGATTTGGACGGGATTAGGCCTCCTTCTCATTAAGTTTGATAAACAAAAAAAGTGATTTGGGCTCATCATCTGAAAGTCTTTGCAGCCCTAAAAACATATAAAAAGTCTGCCATTATAGCAGGATTATGGAATAAAATATGTAAATTTGTCACCTAATGAATACATCAGAACTGCAAAGAATAAAGCAACGCTATAACATAGTAGGCAATAGTGACGGCCTGAATCGAGCCTTAGATATTGCCCTTCAGGTAGCTCCGACGGACCTATCTGTATTGATTATTGGTGAAAGTGGAGCCGGAAAGGAAATCATTCCGCGTGTAATTCACGACAATTCTCCACGTCGTCGTGAGAAATACTTTGCCATAAACTGTGGCTCTATCCCTGAAGGCACGATAGATAGTGAACTATTTGGTCATGAGAAAGGCTCGTTTACAGGAGCTATTGGGGAAAGCGAAGGCTACTTTGGAACGGCAAACAAGGGGACAATCTTCTTGGATGAAGTCGCTGAACTGCCTCTCGCCACGCAGGCAAGACTGCTTCGTGTGCTCGAAACGGGTGAGTATATACGCGTTGGAGGCCAAAAGATTATGAAGACAGATGTGCGTATTGTAGCCGCAACGAATGTCAATATGCACAATGCAGTCAGTGAAGGTAAGTTCAGAGAAGACTTGTTTTATCGTCTAAATACTATCCCAATACAGATTCCTCCCCTACGAGATAGGGGCGAAGATATTATCCTTTTGTTCCGACTTTTTGCCATGCAGATGGCTGAAAAGTATCAGATTCCAAAGATAACACTAACAGACGAGGCCAAGAAATTACTCATGCAATACAAGTGGCCGGGTAATATTAGGCAGTTAAAGAACATTACTGAGCAGATGTCTATCCTCAGTAAACAACGCGAAATCGATGCAGACACGCTATTACACTTTATCCCTCACGATGAAGAAAGCACGCAATTAGCTACGATTTCAAAGCCTGGTGAGCACTCTTATGAAACAGAACGCGAGATACTATATAAGATATTGTATGAACTTCGCGGTAATGTCAACGACTTAAAACGCGACATAAATTTGCTGAAAAAGCAGATTAATGACAACAATATGATTGCCAACGTGCCAAGTTTCCAAGGGAATGCCATCGTCCCTGCACAGAGTTCATCACTCATTCGCAATGAAAGCGCTCACCCTTATGGCATTATCAGCACCCCGACACAAGAGGTTCAGCCCGACACTTACGATGCCGTCGCCGAAGAAATCAATAAGCCTGAGAGCCTAAATCTTAATGATTTAGGACGCCAAATGGTAGTAAAAGCTTTGGAACGCAATGGAGGAAACCGCAAAAAGGCAGCGCAAGAGTTAGGTATTTCAGACCGAACGCTCTACCGACGCATCAAACAATACGGACTCGATTAAGGCTTATGGCCTTACTAAAGCTCACGAAAATGAAGAAACTAAAATACATCTTAGCGCTTTGTTTGCTTGTTTTTATGGCCTCATGTGCCTTTAAAGGCTACAAGTTTAACGGCGCAAGTATTGATTATAGCAAAACAAAGACGATACAAATTGCCGAGTTTCCCGTTCGCTCCAGCTATGTTTGGGGACCTATGGGGCCGTTATTCAACAACCGGTTAAAAGACCAATTTGCCGATCATACGAAGCTAATCCAAGTGAAAAGGAACGGAGATTTGAAGCTGGAAGGGGAGATAACACAATACACTCAGCGTAATAAGTCGGTGACAAGTGACGGAAGATCTGCACAAACAGAACTTGCAATGACCGTTAATGTGAGGTTTACGAACTCGAAGAATCACGCAGAAGACTTTGAAAAACAATTCACATCAACTGCCAGTTACGAGACAACAAAGAGCTTAAATGCCGTTCAAGAAGAACTCGTTACACAGATGACAAAAGACTTAGTGGACCAGATTTTCAATGCAACAGTAGCAAATTGGTAAGTAAATATGGATATTAAGCGCCTTATTCTACATCCCGAAACTATGGACCGAGAGACCCTTTACGATCTCCGCAGCTTCATTGCGCTCCATCCTTACTGCCAAACAGCAAGACTGTTAATGCTGCAAAACCTCTATATTCTACATGATTCGTCGTTTGATGAAGAGTTGCGTAAGGCCGCAATCTGCATCACAGACCGTCGCATTCTCTTTGACATGATTGAGGCAGCTCACTATAAAGTGCACGCAGGAAAATCCACTTTGACGCAGAAAAAGCTTCATGAAACGACGGCAGAGAATGGAGACCGCACTACAAAACTTATCGATACGTTCCTCGATTCTATCCCCGAAGACACCGAAGATAAGACAAATGACAAGACCAAGCGCCCCACTCCAGCCGATGCTACCGTGGACTATGTGGCCTACTTGCTTAATCTTGAAGAGGAAGAAGAGCAGGAACAACATCGTCATAAGGCACAAGACCGCACGTCAACACTTATTGATAATTTCATCGAGGATGGCGGATTCAACCTCAGTACCGAAGAGAACACTGAGGATGAACTGTCAAAATACTACACACCCAATTATCGTTTAGAAGACCTGCCGCATGGAGATGCTACGCAAAATGAAGCTCCTCAACAGCCTATTGATAATGAAGAAGTAGACGATGTAGATGAAAATTATTTCACAGAAACCCTTGCTCGCATCTACATTAAACAGAGAAGATATGAGAAGGCTTTGGAAATTATTAAGCGTTTAAATTTGAATAATCCAAAAAAAAATGCTTACTTTGCAGACCAAATGCGTTTCTTAGAGAAATTGATCATAAATAATAAAAACAAAAAATAAAGCAATGATTTACACATTATTAGTCGTATTGATCGTACTTGCAGCCATTCTTATGGTCTTTGTTGTATTGATTCAAGAGTCAAAAGGTGGCGGTTTGGCATCAAACTTCTCATCTTCCAATGCCATCATGGGCGTGAGGAAGACTACCAATATGATTGAAAAACTAACCTGGGGACTCGCCATTTCAATGGTTGTTCTTAGCGTTCTTTGTGCTCGTGTGGCACCAAGTGCACCAACAGATCAAAGTGTTATGGAGAAGAATGCTACTGAAACACAGACTACTAACCCCATAAACACACAGGGTTTTGGGGCAAGTCAGCAAGTGCCTCAAGCTCCTCAATCACCTGCTAAATAAAAAATTAGTAAAAAATATAAGGAAAAGTTTGGTGTTTCCAAACTTTTCTTATACCTTTGCACCCGCTAAACAACAATAGCAAACGCATTAAATGGTGGATGTAGTTCAGTTGGTTAGAGCGTCAGATTGTGGTTCTGAATGTCGTGGGTTCGAGTCCCACCCTCCACCCTTAAACGGGAATTCTCTCACGAGAGTTCCCGTTTTTCGTGTTATAACGAATGAGGTCTGGAGCTGCATCCCTATGAATCAAATCCAAACAACACTGTTCAAGCGTGACACATCAGGGTGAAACTCCAGACCTCTAAGGCCAAAACAAGCCCGAAGGCTTATCGCTTTGCTTTCAAAATCAAGCGAAGACTCTGCTTATAATTCATGTAACTCCACATCCAATTCAGGAAAACAATCGTCTTATTCTTTACTCCCAAGATTGAACGTAAATGCACTATAAGCCATAAAAGCCATGCAAAGAAGCCGCCAAACTTAAGCTTTCCTATTTCAACTACAGCCTTCTTGCGGCCGATTGTAGCCATAGTACCAAGATTATGATAGCTAAAAGGCTGCTCAGTGTCGCCTTTTTCTTGCCTGATTAGATTCTTTGCAAGTGTCTTAGCCTGCTGAATGGCAACCTGAGCCAACTGAGGATGGCCATAAGGATAAGCCTCATCACCCTCTACAATGCATTGATCGCCGATGGCATATACATCTTTCAAGCCCTTAACTCGATTGAAACGATCCACTAAAATGCGGCCAGCGTGACCGATACTTTCAGTCGGAATACCATCGATATTGTTGGCTTTGATGCCACTAACCCATATTACTGTCTCTGCAGAAATACGCTGACCATCTTTCAATACTAATTCTTTGTCAACATAATCTGTAACCATGCAGTTGGTCATCACCTCCACACCAAGTTCTTTCAACGCCTTTTCGGCCTCACGAGATGAACGTTCTGACATTGCACCTAATAGGCGCGGAGTGGCATTAATGAGGTAGATGTGCATGCAAGATGTATCTAAATCGGGATAATCGCGAGGCAGAATAGTTTGTTTCATCTCTGCCAACACCCCAGCAATCTCTACACCTGAGGGACCACCGCCTACGATAGCAATGTTCATTAAGGCTTGTTTTCGCGCCTCGTTATCCTCAGTTTCCGCGCGCTCCAGATTCTGAAGAATCGTATTTCTCAGTCGCATTGACTCACTAACCGACTTCATCGGCAGTGCAGAAGCCTCGATATTCTTGTTTCCAAAGAAGTTGGTTGTCGCGCCAGCTGCCAGCACCAAGTCGTCATAATGAATCGTTCCAATGGATGTTTTGATAGCTTTCTCTTCAGTATCTATATGCTGAACTTCGGCCATTCTGAAGAAGAAGTTCTTCCAACCCTGGAATAATCGACGAAAGGGAAAAGAGATATTACTCGGTTCAAGACCTGCAGAAGCAACCTGATAAATTAGTGGTGGAAACTGATTATAATTGTTCTTATCCACCAAAACCACTTGAAAATCGGTGTCACGAAGGCTTGAAACGAGTTTCAAACCACCCAAACCACCTCCTACAACAACCACTCTTCGTTGTTCATTTCGCTTAATATTAGCTCTCATAAAATTATTATCCCAATTCAATTAATAACAAATTATACCCATCAAAAATAGTGCCGAACTCATAAAAACAAAGCGTTTCCGATATATTTTTTTTCATATCGTCCCATCTATGCCAAACTTTCAGTAGTCAATGACACATTAGTGCCCCCTTTGACAAGATGAAAGTAGCGGAACAGCAATGGCAGACGACAGAGCAAAATGACTGAAAACAGGTTATGAAATGCGTTATTTCACTGCATCATTTGCGTCATTTCATCGAGTAATTAGCGTCTAATTACGGCGTTGTCGATACGTAGTTATTTTATCATTTATCAGCGTTAAAATGACAAGAGACGCAAGAAAGTCTATTCACGATATAAAAACAACAGGCAAGAGAAAATCATATCAGCCCGCAAAGTCATCTGATTTATCCTGCTTTCCCAATAAATAAAGCCCATACTATAACTCATTTCATCATGCCGCTTGATGCGAGTTGCGCCTTTAGTGCCACTAAAACACGGCATAAAAAGAAATCAATCAAGATAAATGTAGCGCCAAAACATCCTCCCTACACTATGCGAAGAAATAAAAATCTCTTTTGAATAGCGTCATGTTTTGCAGTTTCATCGTTTTTTATTAACTTTGCCTTATCGATGATTGACTCACAAACTGTAGAACGAATTAAGGACGCATCAAACATTGTTGATGTCGTTTCAGAGTTTGTTACGCTGCGAAAGAGTGGCAGTAACTATAAGGGATTGTGTCCTTTTCACAATGAAAAGACCCCATCATTTTATGTGTCTCCAGCGCGCGGAACATGTCATTGTTTCGGCTGTGGAAAGGGAGGTAACGCCGTAAGCTTCATCATGGAGCACGAACAAATGACCTATCCTGAGGCATTAAGATGGTTGGCTCACAAGTACAACATAGAGATAAAGGAACGCGAACTCACTGATGATGAGAAACGAGAGCAAAGTGAACGCGAGAGCATGTTTATCATAAATGAGTGGGTTTCCAATTATTTTGAGGACATACTCCATAATAATGTTGACGGCGTTGCTATTGGAATGCAGTATTTTCGCACTCGAGGTTTCCGCGATGATGTTATCCGTAAGTTTAATTTGGGCTATGATTTAGCAGACCGTTTGGCACTTGCGCGGGCGGCAAAGCAAAAGGGTTATCAAGACGAATACCTGCTGAAGACAGGCGTTTGCTATCGAAACGACCGCGGAGAACTCATTGATCGCTACTCAGGTCGCGTCATATTCCCGTGGATTGGCATAAGCGGTAAGGTGGTAGGCTTTGGTGGTCGCGTGCTCGATTCACGCACTAAAGGAGTCAATCAGAAGTATGTGAACTCGCCAGATAGTGATATTTACCACAAAGATCATGAGCTTTATGGCATCTATCAGGCTAAAAAGGCGATAGCAAAAGAGGACCGTGTCTACATGGTTGAAGGCTATACAGACGTTATTTCGATGCATCAGTGTGGTAT
The DNA here is from genome assembly GCF_000185845.1 of Segatella salivae DSM 15606. Lineage (GTDB taxonomy): Bacteria > Bacteroidota > Bacteroidia > Bacteroidales > Bacteroidaceae > Prevotella > Prevotella salivae. The sequence continues at coordinate 2,882,724 of NZ_GL629647.1, read as the reverse complement.
AGAAAACGTCGTTGCAAACTCTGGAACGGCACTAAGCATCCACCAAATTCACATGCTTCATCGCTTCACGGCTAACATAACGCTGCTCTATGACGGCGATTCGGCAGGCATACATGCGGCACTTCGTGGTACGGATATGCTGCTTCAAGAGGGTATGAACCTAAAAGTCTTGTTGTTACCAGATAGTGAAGACCCAGATAGTTTCGCTCGAAAACATTCGTCAGATGAGTTCAAAGACTATATAGAATCACACGCAACAGACTTCATTCGCTTTAAGACGGCGTTGTTACTTGACAATGAAAACGACCCCTTGAAACGTTCGGAAGCCATCAACTCCATTGTAACGAGCATCTCGATGGTGCAGAATCCTATCCTGCGTGATACCTATTTGCAGGATTGTTCGCATCGTATTGGCATCAATGAAGCCACACTTATCACGCAGATGAACAACATGATACGCGACAGAAAGGCTACGGGCTCAATGTCACCAACCGGAGTTCAGTCGGCACCAACAGGCCAACAGCCTTATGAAAAGAATCAAGCCGCCGCATTGGCACAAAGCCAAATGCACACCGAATCAAAGGTTGAGCAACTCATGTTGCAACTGATTATAAAATATGGTGACCGACTTGTCTTCAAAAACATTAAGGATGCTGATGGCAATCTGATTGAATTTTCGATTGGAGAATACATTCATTACAATCTATCTGCAGATGGATTATCGTTTGAAAACGAGCTTTACAACCGCATTTTACAGGAAGTTGTGGAGAAAGTTAGCGATCGTTCATTCAAGACCGAGCCTTATTTTGTGCATCATCACGATATAAACATCAGCCAATTGGCTATCAACATGACGGAAGAACGATTCAAATTGTCTGAAAGTCAACAAGAGAAGAACGATGATGATAGCTTGAAAAATCGAGCCATTCACTTGATGTTAGACTTTAGAATGGAATACATTGAGAAACATTTACGTGAATTAAAGCAGAAAATAGCAAAGGCTTCGTCAGATGAACTCCTTTCACTTATGGCAGAATATAAGGAGATGACCGAGATGAGGAATATCCTTGCAAAGCAATTAGGCAATAACATCATTGTGTAAACAGAATTAAACAGGAGGGATATGTATTACATAAAAAAGAGTTTTGAAATATCAGCTTCACACCATTTAAAGCTCTCTTATCAGAGCAAATGCTGCAATGTGCATGGCCACAACTGGCATATCACGATATATTGTAAGTCGCGTGAGCTCAACAAAGACGGCATGGTGGCCGACTTTTCAGAAGTAAAACGCCTCATACATGACCGACTTGATCACGCCGATCTCAACAAAGTATTGCCTTTTAACCCTACAGCTGAGAACATAGCACACTGGATTACCGAGCAAATTCCTACGTGTTATAAGGCTGAAGTGCAAGAAAGTGAGGGGAATGTAGCTATATATGAGGAAGACTTATAACGTTAATGAGATCTTCTTTTCACTGCAAGGTGAGGGCCGAAATACAGGTCGTTGTGCAGTGTTTATACGTTTCAGCGGTTGCAATTTGAAGTGTAGTTTCTGTGACACGGACTTCAAATCATATCGTGAAATGACTATCGATGACATTATTTCTGCCATTAGTAAGTGGAAGAAAGCAGGCTTTGTGGTTCTCACTGGAGGTGAACCTACCCTGCAAGTTGACGACAAATTGATTGATGCTTTGCATGCTTCGGGCTTCTATGTTGCTATGGAATCCAACGGAACAAGAGTTCCCCCACAAAATCTTGACTGGCTAACGGTGTCGCCAAAAGGCTCGGTTGTTGTGACAAAGTGTAACGAATTAAAGTGCATTTTCGACGGAGAAAGTATGGTAGATGATGCCGGAATACAAGCCGATTACTATTATCTTCAGCCCTGTGATGTAGGAGATAAGGCCAAGAATCAAGTTATCTTGCAAGCTTGTATCAGTTATATTCTATCACATCCAAAGTGGCGTCTGAGTCTGCAAACACACAAAATGATTGGTATTCAATAAATGTTCTATGTGTATTGGGTAATCATTCCCATCTACATTCTATCCATTTTGTTAGCCAGTTTGGCTGTACTCATGGACAATAGACAGCCTGCAAAGACTGTCGCTTGGCTCATGTTACTCTCCTTTATCCCGTTGATTGGCATTGTAATCTATATCTTTTTTGGACAGAATTATCGTAGGCAACACTTCATAAGTCAGCACAGTTTAGACGAACTAACGAAGCGAAGTATGCTTGAATTTGCCGAGCAACGCAACCTACAACTGCCCGAAAATGCGCGCCAATTGATTCATCTCTTTGCCAATCAAAGCATGGCTTTGCCATTCAAAGATAACAATGTAGAGATATATACCAATGGAAGCGACTACTTCCTTGCCTTACTTCGTGCCATAGGAAGGGCTCAAGATCACATCCATATCGATACTTACATCTTTGATGATGACCCACTTGGCATGCTCATTGCAGACGCTTTGATTGATAAAGTAAGGCAAGGTGTCGAGGTAAGGATTATCTATGATGACGTTGGTTGCTGGAATGTTAGCGACCGATTCTTCGTGAAAATGAGACATGAAGGGATAGAGATTAAACCCTTCATTCCTGTTCGTTTCCCCGCATTAACAAGCAAAGTTAATTATCGAAACCATCGAAAGATTTGCGTGATTGACGGAGAAGTCGGCTTCATTGGAGGCATGAATATCGCTATGCGCTATGTAAAAGGGAGAAAAGGACGGCCTTGGCGCGACACACATATGGCCATAACAGGAGGTATAGTCTATTCCCTTCAACGTGCTTTCCTAATAGATTGGTACTTTGTTTCACGCACATTATTGTCTGATCACCGTTATTATCCTGAGACTTCTCACGTGGAAACATCCGGTTGTTTGGCTCAAATTGTGACGAGTAGTCCCATACAACCATGGCCTGATATCATGCAAGGTTATGTCCGAATCTTAGTCGAAGCAAAGCGTTATGTCTATATGGAGACGCCCTATTTCCTACCTACCGAGCCGATACTTTTCGCCATTCGCACGGCCGCTTTGTCGGGAGTTGACGTACGATTAATGATTCCTATGTATGGTGATGCGAAGCTTGTTGAGTGGGCATGCAAGTCATATCTTGGCGAGATTGTAGAGGCAGGAGCCAAGGTTTTGCTTTATAAGGCGGGCTTTAATCACTCAAAACTCTTGGTCAGTGATGATTATTTCTGTACGTGTGGAAGCACAAACATTGACTTCAGAAGCTTCGAAAATAACTTTGAATGCAATATATTCTTCTATGATAAAGACTTAGCTTTGCGCATCAAAGAAATCTATTTGAATGACGAAAAGGATTGTGTCGACATCGAAGAAATACGCGATTACACGCACAGATCATTCGCTACACGACTTTGGGAGAGTATTGTCAGACTGCTTAGTCCGCTATTATAAGCAACAAACACTATCCTCTACGCTCCTGAAAAGAAAGTAAACAGCCCGTATCTCCTATTCTTCTTAAAACTAAAAGCATAGTAATCAGGCTGCAATTCGCTACAAATCATGCGGTAAAGTCCGTCAAATCACACGACAATTTGATAGAGATTACCCCACCCTTTTCCTTTAACGCCAAGACAAACGAAAAGGGTAAGGTCAACGAATCAACCCTACCCTCTTTATGATTTAAGCCACAAGGTGGTGACTATTTCTTCTCTTCGGGAGCTTTGTCAATAAGATCCATAAACTGATCTAACTTCGGTGTAATAATAATCTGCGTACGGCGGTTGCGCTGTTTGCCCAATTCCGTGTCGTTAGTAGCCACAGGATTATACTCGCCTCGGCCTCCTGCAGTGAGTCGTTTTGGTGAAACACCGAAATGATCTTGCAGATATTGTACCACCGATGAAGCGCGAAGTGCAGAAAGATCCCAGTTGTTTCGGATATTCTTCATTGCAGCCGACTTTGTGTTTACAGGCACATTATCGGTGTTTCCCTCAATAAGTACGTCATAATCTTTATAATCCATGATAATCTTTGCAATCTTTCCAAGCGTCTCTTCAGCCCGATCATTGATTTCATAACTACCACTTCTGTAAAGCATATTATCCGCAAGAGAGATATAAACGACGCCTTTCAGCACGCGAACATCTACTTCTTTCATCTCCTCACGACTCAAAGAACGTGTCAGATTGTTAGTCAACACTAAGTTGAGTGAGTCGCTCTTGCTCTTCACTTCAACCAAATGGCGGATATATTGATTACTTTCGTTAATCTGATCTACCAGCTTTGAGATATTGATATTATTGGCATTGGCGTTCAAAAGGCTTTTATCGAGCGAACCTTGTAACGCTGCAAAGTCCTTCTTTTGCTGTGCCAACTGCTCCTCAAGACTGGCAACTCGCGCCTTACTTGCAGCCAGTTCTTCTTTCGTATTCTGATAGTTTGCGGTCAGTTCTCTATTTTCTGACTGACAATTCTCTAAGTCTTTCTTGCTTGCGCAACTGCTAACGAGCAACATTCCAGCTGCCATCGTGAGCAACAATACATGTTTTTTCATATTACTCTCTTTATAATTTATAGTTCATTCATTAGGTATTGCAAATATACGCCTTACAAATTGAAACAAGAAAAAAGTTTACTTTGTTTTGTGTTATTTAACGAACGTCAACCTCCTAAGCTGCTTTTACTCGCTCTTTACATTGATTTTCTGAGGCCGTTTGATTCAGAGGGTTTCTTTAACATACAAGAAATATTCAAAAAAAGATAAGAAAACATAAACGCAAAGAAGCTTTATTGCACTTTACTTTTTTATGTTTAACTTTGCGACAAAAGTCATATCAGACCATTCTTAAACAGGAACGAAAAATGAAAAAGAAGCTAATCTTTTCAACGTTATTGCTTTTCGGAACAATGCCCCACGCCTGGGCACAACACGAAGGCATTGTTCTTGACATGGAAACTCGCCAACCTTTGGCTGGTGTTAAAGTCTACACAAACACCAACAAGATGTATATGACTGACCGACAAGGCCACTTTTCAATCACAGATCGAACCACACGGAGTGTCACTTTCTCGCATAGTAGTTATGTAAAGCGCACACTTAACCTCACAAACTATAAGGATACGGTGTTGCTTTTGCCTAAAGACATCACGATAAACACGGTTGTTATCACCGCAAAAGCACCCACAATAATGAAGAGTGCGCCTATAAACGCCTCAACAGTAATTAGTAAGGACCCACTCTTGAAACCTTCTTCACCTACTGGCTACAACTTTCTTTGGTTCTTAGAAAGGGGTAGTAAGGTGCCGGGAAAGGTCATGCGAAAGGCTCACGAGGCTGTAAAGAACTATACACCCGACCCAAATCCAAAACAAAAAGATAATGAACAATCAAACGTACTACCTTGAACAAAAGGCAAAAGCAACTGCCATTGCAACACGACTGAAACGATTCAGCCGACTCTTTATCATTGCAGAGATTGCACTTTTCGCACTCATCATAGGCTCATTGGCCATAGCTTTCATGACCACATGGACGCTATTGGGAAGCATTTTGGCTGTTATCAGCTTCATTGCCTACGTGTTTACACGCTCCTTTGACAACAAAAACACACACAATATAAAGCAAACCGAGCAACTCATTGCCGTATATACCCACGAACTTGAAGCCATTAGCGGAGACTATTCGGCTTTCGACAGCGGACAAGACTTTATAGATTATCAACATCCCTTTACCTATGATCTCGATGTTTTTGGGCAAAACTCACTCTTTGCACGCCTTAACCGCACAGTGACCACAGGGGGACGAGTGCAACTATCACGTAATCTTTCATTCAAAGATGTGCGGTTTCAGCATGAAGAAATACGCTATATGAGTCATGAAGTCAATTTCATGGACCGCTTTCAAGCCTTGGGAGAAGGAACAAAAGTTGACACTTTACAATTGCTTTCGATTCGAGATAGCCTCACAACAGCATCAATTCCTCGATGGTTTTCTACCCGATGGTCGCTCATTGTGGCTTCACTGACCCTCTGTCTGCTGCCATTACTCATCATTCTTTCCGTCTTCAAACTCGTTGACGGCAATGTACCGGTGTTCTATGCTACGTTGCAATTCTTCATCGTTTACCTGCTTTGTAATAGCCCCGCACGGCAGATTGCCAAACAAACGGCCGTAATTCACGATGCAGCCGAAAACTTTTTGTTGCTCATAAAACAAGCGATTACCCTGCAACAGCTGCCTTCTTCCCTGCAAAAAGAAGTCGAAACACTTCGCAATGCACAACAACAGGCCACATTATTAAATAGTATTATCAACCGACTTGACCGCAGAGGAAACATCCTTGGGCTGATGCTTATCGACACTTTTGGACTGAACGACTACTTCCTTATCCGCGAATACCTGCGTTGGGAGGCTGACTTCAAGAATCAAATCGAAGCAGAAGTTGTCGCATTAAGCCACATTGATGCCCTCGTTTCGTGGGGACGCTTCGCCTATAATCACCCAGAAGCTACCACAGCCGAAGTCACTTCAGACACCAATGTCAGTGTAGAGGCTGAGGAAATCTACCATCCTTTCTTGGGAACGAAAGCCATAAAGAACAACTTTTCGATAGTAAACGGAAGCTATACTATCGTGACTGGAGCCAACATGGCGGGTAAAAGCACCTTCCTAAGGACCATTGGTATCAACTATATCTTAGCCAGAAATGGCGGTCCTGTGTTTGCAAAACGCATGCGAACTTCAACATTTAACCTCTTCAGTAGCATGCGAACAACGGATGATTTGGATAGAGGAATCTCTTATTTCAATGCCGAACTCCGCCGACTTCAACAGCTAATACGCTTTTGTAAGCACCCTTTCTACACCGAAGGAAAGCCAACAGAGAGTGCGTCGACACTCATTATTCTCGATGAAATACTAAAAGGCACGAACTCACTCGACAAACTTAATGGTTCAAGATTATTCTTAGAGAACATCTGTTGCCTACCCGTTACTGGCCTCATCGCCACACACGACCTCAAACTTTCAAAGCTTCAAGACACCAATCCACAGCGATTCAGCAACTATTGCTTTGAGATTGAACTCGGAACGGATGTCACCTATTCTTATAAAATCACGCCGGGCGTGGCACGAAATCAAAATGCAACCTATCTGCTGAAAGGCGTATTAAAAGAGATTAATGCTGAAAGCGACAAACAATAACGTGCATTGCAGAGCATTAAATGGGCTAAAACCTTTTCAACATCTACGGCGTTGACCACTCCACTACACGCATAACCTATGGTAGGTTGACACCAACCTTGGGCTATAAGCCTTACAATGCCTACAACGTTGAACTGCAATTGCTTTGCAATCTCCGGCATTTTACACGATAAACAGCGTCATTTTACGCCACAATTTGCGTCATTTTATCGCATGATTTGCATCAAATCATGTAACGACCTGACGCTTGTGCGCTATGGTTATCTATGCCAAGACCACATCAAATGTTCAAATATGCGCTGTGTTTCACCGCCAACAACACCCGTGATGGCAACACATGAGACTTCAACGAAATAAAAACTACCCATTTATTTTGATTTATGAGTGATTTACATTAACTTTGCACAACAGAATATATCACCTATTTATAACTATATAAAAGTATGATTCTTTTCTTCAGAACGCCTTCAAAGAGCGTGATTGCAACAGAGATTGACCATCAACCCCAAGCTGATGAGATTAACAAATTAAGCTGGTTGTTTGGTGATGCAAAGCCAGAGGAGGCTCAACAACTTTCGGGTTTCTTCGTCGGTCCACGTAAAGAAATGATTACTCCATGGAGTACGAATGCCGTTGAGATTACTCAAAACATGAGTCTTAACGGCGTTTCGCGTATTGAAGAGTATTTCCCCGTAGACTCAGAAGAGGCAGAACATGACCCAATGTTACAGCGTATGTATCATGGTATCGGTCAAGACGTCTTCAAAGTAGACCATAAACCCGAGCCAATTAAATACGTAAATGACTTGGAAAAGTATAATGAAGAAGAAGGACTTGCATTGAGTAAAGACGAGATTTCCTATCTACATACGCTTGAAAAAGACAATGGTCGTCCGCTAACGGATTCTGAAATATTCGGTTTTGCGCAAATAAACTCAGAGCATTGTCGCCACAAAATATTCGGTGGAAAGTTTGTAATTGATGGGCAAGAAAAGGAATCTTCGCTCTTCAACTTAATCAAAAAGACAACGCAAGAGAATCCAAACAAGATACTTTCTGCCTATAAAGACAACGTCGCTTTTGCCCAAGGACCAGTCATTGAGCAGTTTGCGCCGGAGAATCAAAGCACAAGTGACTATTTCAAAGTAAAGGAAATAGAGAGTGTTATCTCTCTAAAGGCAGAGACACATAACTTTCCTACGACGGTAGAACCATTCAATGGAGCCGCTACCGGCACAGGAGGTGAGATACGAGATCGCATGGGTGGCGGTGTTGGTTCATGGCCAATAGCTGGTACAGCCTGCTATATGACAGCCTATCCTCGCCTGAAAGACGACAATGGTAAAGTCGATGTAGACCGCGATTGGGAAGATATTGTCCCCGTGCGCCAGTGGCTTTATCAGAATCCTGAACAGATATTAATCAAAGCTTCGAATGGTGCGAGCGACTTTGGAAACAAGTTTGGTCAGCCATTAATTTGCGGTTCAGTGCTCACTTTCGAGCATCAGGAGAACCAAGAGAAGTATGCTTATGACAAGGTTATCATGCTTGCAGGAGGTGTGGGCTATGGAAAGAAGCGCGATTGTCTAAAGAAAGAGCCCCAAAAAGGCAACAAAGTGGTCGTTGTTGGCGGTGATAACTATCGCATAGGCTTAGGTGGTGGCAGTGTATCTTCAGTCGACACAGGTCGCTATAGCAATGGAATTGAGCTGAATGCCATACAGCGTGCCAACCCCGAAATGCAGAAACGAGCTTACAATCTCGTTCGTGCCTTGGTGGAAGAAGACGAGAATCCCGTTGTAAGTATACATGATCATGGCAGCGCAGGGCACTTGAATTGTCTTTCAGAATTAGTCGAAGAGTGCGGTGGAGAGATTGACATGAGCAAACTTCCTATAGGAGACAAGACGCTCTCTGCAAAGGAAATCATTGCTAACGAGAGTCAAGAGCGCATGGGATTACTCATTGATGAGAAGTATTTAGACCACGTTCAACAGATTGCCGAGCGTGAACGTGCGCCGATGTATGTAGTGGGTGAGACGACAGGTGATGCGCATTTCAGTTTCAAACAGGCTGATGGTGTGAAGCCATTCGACTTAGATGTGGCACAGATGTTTGGCCATACACCGCAGACAATCATGGTAGATGAGACCGTAGAACGCCGATATGAGGACGTCACTTATAACGAAACACAACTTGATGACTATCTAAACCGCATGTTACAACTTGAAGCTGTGGCCTGCAAAGACTGGTTAACAAACAAGGTTGACCGTTCAGTTACGGGAAAGATTGCCCGTCAACAGGGACAAGGTGAAATCCAATTACCTCTCTCCGACTGTGGCGTTGTGGCCTTAGATTATCGTGGTGAGAAGGGAATTGCTACCGCAATGGGCCATGCTCCGCAAGCCGGCTTGGCTGATCCAAAGGCAGGTAGCGTGCTCTCTGTAGCCGAATCATTAACCAATCTCGTTTGGGCGCCGTTGGCAGAAGGCTTAGATAGCGTCAGCTTAAGCGCCAATTGGATGTGGCCTTGCCGTTCACAGAAGGGCGAAGATGCCCGACTTTATGAAGCAGTTGAGGCATTAAGCGACTTCTGTTGCGCCATTCATGTGAATGTTCCGACTGGAAAAGATTCGCTTTCTCTATCACAACAGTATCCAAACGGAGAGAAAATCATTGCTCCAGGCACTGTAATTGTCAGCGCCGGAGGTGAAGTTAGCGACGTAAAGAAGACAGTTAGTCCTGTGATTGTTAACGATAAGAACTCCAGTCTCTATCACATTGACTTCAGTTTTGACGAACAACATCTCGGTGGTAGTGCCTTTGCACAGAGTCTTGGCAAAGTAGGCAGCGATGTTCCGACTGTAAAGAACCCCGAATACTTTGTAGATTGCTTCAACGCTATACAGGAATTGATTCATCGTGGATGGGTAATGGCGGGCCATGATATTAGTGCAGGTGGCTTAATTACAACGTTATTGGAGATGACTTTCGCTAATAAGACGGGAGGATTGAACATTAATCTACACGCGATTGCAGGCAAAGACATCATTAAAATACTATTCGCTGAGAACCCAGGAGTTGTAATTCAGGTGAGCGATACACACAAAGAAGCACTCATGGAGTATCTCGATGAGTCGGGAATTGGCTATGCTAAGATTGGTTATCCAGTGCCAAATGAACGCAAAATCACTGTAAAGAAGGATGAATATGTACATGATTTCGACATCGATGCACTGAGAGATACTTGGTTTAAGACTTCATATTTGTTGGATCGCGACCAAAGTTTCAATGGAATGGCAAAGAAACGATTCACCAACTACAAGAAACAAGCGATTGAGTTAAAGTTTAATAGCAACTTCAAAGGTACCTTAGAAAGCTATGGTTTGACTGCCGACAGACGCGAACCATCAGGAATCAAGGCCGCAATCATACGTGAAAAGGGAACCAATGGAGAGCGAGAGATGGCTTATACGCTTTATTTGGCAGACTTTGATGTTAAAGATGTCACGATGACCGACCTCATTAGTGGACGCGAAACGCTTGAAGATGTAAACTTCATTGTGTTCTGTGGTGGCTTCTCTAATAGCGATGTACTCGGTAGTGCGAAAGGATGGGCAGGCGCATTCCTATATAACGAGAAAGCAAAACAAGCCCTTGAGAAGTTCTATTCGCGTCAAAACACGATGAGTCTTGGCATTTGTAATGGGTGTCAACTCATGGTAGAGTTGAACTTAATCAACCCAAATCACGAGCACAGAAGCCACTTATGTCACAACACTTCAAAGAAGTTTGAGAGCACATTCCTTGGCTTAACTATCCCTAAGAACAATAGTATCATGATGCAAAGTCTTAGTGGAAGTAAGCTCGGTATATGGGTTGCACATGGTGAAGGCCGTTTCTATCTGCCCGAATCTGAGGACCATTATAACGTTGTTGCTAAGTATAATTATGCCGAATACCCAGGAAATCCGAATGGTTCTGACTATAATGTTGCTGCAATTTGTTCGGAAGACGGACGCCATTTGGCTATGATGCCTCACCCAGAACGTGCAATCTTCCCATGGCAGAATGCCTATTATCCACTCAATCGCAAGCAAGATGAGGTGTCACCATGGATAGAAGCCTTCGTCAATGCACGCAAATGGATAGAAGAGAAGACAGGAACAGAAGAATAATAACAAACAAAAAAGAATGTATCTAACATTATTCAAGACATTCTTTAAGCTGGGTATAGCCACCTTTTGGGGTGGCTATACCATGCTTTCCAAGATAGAAGATGATGTGGTTCGACGCCATCAATGGATGAGTCAGCAAGAGTTTACCGACCTACTTGCCTTGGTTCAGACCTGTCCTGGTGTCTTTTTTATCAATATGAGCACATTTATTGGCTATAAGATAAAGAAGACTCGCGGCGCTATTTGCACCACTTTAGGAGCTGTTTTGCCGTCATTTCTCATCATACTTCTTATCGCAACGTTCTTCCATAAGCTTCAAAACAATCCGATTATTGCGTCAATCTTTGCGGGTATTCGACCTGCTATTGTGGCCTTAATTGCCGTTCCTACGTTCACCTTGGCTAAGGAAACACACATCAATCTGACAAATTGTTGGATACCAATTGCAGGAGCTTTGGCCATTTGGCTACTCGGAATGAATCCTATTTGGGTTATACTTGCGGCGGCTTTTGGTGGATATATCTATGGAAACTATATCAAACCAACAGAATAAACAACATCGATAAATGGTATTTCTACAGCTTTTCATCGCGTTTTTTGCAATTGGTTTGTTCGGCTTTGGTGGCGAATATGCCATGGTTTCGTTACTCCAGAACATCCTTGTCAACCGCTTTCACTGGCTCAGTGTAGGCGAATTCACGAATGTTATCGCTGTAAGTCAGATGACACCTGGCCCAATCAGTCTCAACACGGCTACCTATTGTGGCTATACAGCCATACAACAAGCCGGTTATTCTGACTTGCTTGCCGTGGTTGGTTCTATCACTTCAACCCTTGCTTTGGTCCTCCCTTCGTTCCTGTTAATGCTATTTGTTTGCAAGATGTTCATCAAATATATGAACACTACGACTGTACAGAGCATATTACTTGGCTTGCGTCCTATGATTGTTGGCTTGTTATTGGCATCTACTTTACTATTAATGACCCCCGAAAACTTCTCTACTCCCGCCAATCCTTGGGCGTTTTGGATTAGCATTGGCCTTTTCATTGCGACATTTGTAGGTGTGAAAGTCGTTGGCATTAACCCCTTACGAATGATTGGTTATTCAGCCTTTGCAGGCCTACTTTTATTATATTAATTCACGATATCAACGACTTTAGCCATCCATGACAGACAAATCACGACTGAAAGGCTATGTAGAAGCCATTATTTCTTCGGCTACTTTTGGCACAATTCCCCTTTTCAGCATCCCCGTTTTGGCTGCAGGCATGCAGATATCCTCATTACTTGTTTATAGGTTTGGATTCGCTTGTTTGATGATGATGGCTGTACTCATCTATAATGGAAAGTCACTTCGCATCACCTTTGGAGAGGGATTACGACTCACTTTCATGTCACTACTCTATGCCGTTTCGGCCATTTGTTTAATCAATGGCTATCATTATCTGCCGAGTGGAGTGGCTACAACCTTGCTGTTTTCCTATCCCGTATTTACCGTAATCCTTGAAATCATCTTCTCACACCACCGACTTACGTTTCCCGTTGCATTCTCCATAGCACTCGCTGTGGCTGGCGTTGCGATGTTATCTGGCATTATTGTGAACGGCTTTGACGTCAATTCATCCATCGGTTTGCTGTTAGAACTCTCCTCAGGATTACTCTATGCAATCTATATGGTGGCTTATCCGAACATGAAAATAAAGCGAATGGGCAGCTTAAAGACAAACTTCTTTATGTTCTTTATGGCTATGATAATCCTGGCTTTATATTCATTTTTCACCATGGGACACATCCAACCCATTGGCGATGTGCATGTGTTTTTCTACCTATTATTATTAGGTTGCATCCCAACAACTATCAGTAACGTGACCTTAGTCATGGCAATGAAGCACATAGACAGTACGAGTGTTGCGACACTTGGTGCCTTTGAACCGCTCACTGCCATGCTGATTGGCATATTAGTCTTTGGGGAACCCATGACATGGTATGTCGTTGCAGGCTTTATGATGATTGTTGCAGCCGTATACATCTTAATTAAACATCACGCATAACGACTGAAAAGTTAGCGTATTATCCTAACTTTCTAATCTTAAACGAAATGCTTACAGACCCATAAACGAGTGAACAAAGTAACAGGATAAAGGCTATCAACACCACCATTTTAGGCAAAACTACGGGTACAAGCAACATGATTACGCACGCCATTAAAAAGATAAAATGAAACGTTAACCGATACATGAACTTGCGGGTCAAAGCCTTTTGCGCCTCATTCATCTTGCTATAAGAGAGTCGGTCAACATGAATCAAAGACACTTTACCATGTGCAGCCAAGATGCCGAGCAGGCCTAAACACACTCCTATGACTGCAAGCACCATCAAAGTTGACTTCGGTCCATACGCTGTTGGAGTTGAAAGATTCCATTCATAGTGTGTAGGTATTGTCTGAGGTGCCAGATCATAGACGTGCGCGGCAAGCATAACAAGGCCTACCAGCAATGCTAATATCAAGAAATCATTACGATATTTCGTATTCTCTTGTTGGTTTTCAGGTGTTGACATTGCGCTTTTTATTCATTTGTTTACTATGCAAATATAAATAAAATAAATGGTTATACATGCTTTTGTCCCTGCTATTTATTCATAAAAAACTAAAAACGAGTCATGGATAGCACCCTTTCAAACGCATCAAACACACCGAACTATGCCACAACTATTAAAAAATGACAAAACAAAAAGAAAAGATTGAATTATTCATTAAAATCATGTAAATTTGTGAACACTGATTAAATCAGGAGAAATCTAACGAAAAAGAAAACCAAAATGAAGAAGATCAGAGCAGCAGTTGTAGGCTATGGAAACATCGGTCACTACACTATTGAGGCACTTGAAGCCTCACCCGACTTCGAGATTGCAGGCGTTGTGCGCCGCCAAGGAAGTCAAGACAAACCACAAGCACTGGCAAACTATGAAGTGGTTGACGACATTTCAAAACTCAAAAACGTTGATGTTGCCATCTTAGCAACACCTACTCGTAGTTGTCCCGAGTATGCCGAAAGGATTACTTCTTTAGGCATTAACACCGTGGATAGCTTCGACATACACACTTCTATCCTTGATTATAGGACACAACAGATGGCAAACAACAAGAAAACTAATACTGTAAGTGTCATCTCAGCAGGCTGGGATCCGGGCTCAGACTCTATTGTTCGAGTACTCATGGAGAGTCTCGCGCCGAAGGGTTTAACCTATACCAACTTCGGACCGGGTATGTCAATGGGTCACTCTGTGTGTGTGCGTAGCAAGAAAGGTGTAAAGAATGCGCTCTCAGTTACTATCCCATTGGGAGAAGGAATCCATCGCCGCATGGTCTATGTAGAATTGGAAGACGGCGCAAAACTTGAAGAAGTGACCGCTGAAATCAAAGCCGATCCTTATTTTTCTCATGATGAAACCCACGTGTTTGCAGTGGCTTCTGTAGACGATGTGCGTGACATGGGACATGGGGTGAACTTAGTTCGCAAAGGCGTTTCAGGCAAAACACAAAACCAACGCTTAGAGTTTAATATGAGCATCAACAATCCGGCACTCACCGCTCAGGTATTAGTCAACGTGGCACGCGCATCAATGCGTCTTCAGCCCGGTTGCTACACAATGCCCGAAATCCCAGTTATCGACATGCTTCCAGGCACGCGTGAGGAGATTGTTGCTACTCTTGTATAAAGCAAAATCAATGTAAAGGGGTTGCAAAAACCATAATATTTATTGATGAAAATACTAAAAAAAGCGGACTAACATAGTTTGTCCGCTTTTTGTGTTGTATGCTTCGTCCTTCCCCCTCCTACTCCTTCCTGTGCCAGCATGCCTCATATTGAAAAGTAAAACCTATCTTTTTAGGGCGTGAAAAGCGTCATTTCGCAGTGCCATTTGATGCAGTTTACTGTGTGAAATGGCCTATATCACATGATGAATCTACACTAAGCGTGTTATATAGTAGCACGAAACGACTTGCAACCACATTATCTGTTGCACTTATCTCCACTTGAATCATGTCTTATTCTGTGCGAACACAAGTAATTTTTTCGTTTTTGTTGCCAAACTTTCTTTCTGAAAGCATGTAATGTTTCAACATAATTGCTTATCTTTGCAGCGTTAAATCAAAACATAATTCAAATATGGACGATTATCACGCGGAAACATTTCGTTTGAAGGCGTGAGGTTTAGCATGATGCTAATCCCCACACCTTATTAATCAATGGAGGTTAGCAAGAATGAGAAACTATTGGAACATAGAGAAGAATCTAAATGCCATTAAAGAGTGGCAACCCAATTGTTGGATACAAGTTACATGCCCAACAGACGAAGATCAGGAATATCTTCAAGACACATTTCATATCCCCGACTACTTTCTTTCAGACATTAGCGATACCGATGAGCGTGCCCGCTATGAATATGATGACGGCTGGATGCTCATCATTCTACGTATTCCATACGTAAAAGAGGTACGTTCGCGCACACCATATACCACAGTTCCGCTCGGTATTATCCACAAACGAGACGTTACAATCACGGTATGTTACTACGAAACGAATATGATGATAGACTTTGTTAGCTATCAACAGAAGCGACATGAAGGCTTTACTGACTTCGTAGATATGACGTTTAGATTGTTCCTTTCAAGTGCAGTTTGGTATTTGAAACGACTCAAACAAATCAGTAACCTCATTGAAAAGGCGAAACATAATCTTGATCAAGATGTGAACAATGAGAGTCTAATTGGACTGAGCCGACTACAAGATTCGCTGACATATTTTATCACTTCAATACGTGGAAACGAGAACTTGTTGCAGAAACTAAAGTTCAAATTGCAGGTGGATGAACTCGATGCAGACCTTATTGAGGACGTAGGCATTGAGATGACTCAGGCACGTGAGACAACAAATATCTACTCAGACATTCTCAAATCGACGATGGATACCTATTCAAGTATCATCAACAACAACATGAATACCGTCATGCGAACCCTGACTTCGGTAAGTATCATCATGATGTTCCCAACACTTATCTCAAGTCTTTTCGGCATGAACCTCGTCAATGGCATGGAAACGAGTACGTATGGATTTACGATTGCAATCGTTCTTTCAGTCGTTGTATCAGGCGCTTCGTGGTG
This sequence comes from Segatella salivae DSM 15606, assembly GCF_000185845.1. Taxonomy (GTDB): domain Bacteria; phylum Bacteroidota; class Bacteroidia; order Bacteroidales; family Bacteroidaceae; genus Prevotella; species Prevotella salivae. The sequence continues at coordinate 2,866,187 of NZ_GL629647.1, read as the reverse complement.
GATTTTGAGACGTAAACGTTTGTTATAGCGTGTAAAAAGAAAAAAACAATGATTTAATTAGGATTTTCCAGTTTTTTTATTTAAGTTTGCATGATGTTAGTTATTGCATCATGCAATGGAAAACTCAAGTCATAAACTAAATCGGTTAAATGATGGACTCTCAAGAAAACACCCTAAAAGAGGGAACAATAAGTGAAGAACAGCAAGTTAAAGAAACATCTGTTCCTGTTGAAAACACAGCGACTACGCTCACAAATTCAAAGAATTATAAGAGCAAAGCAGAAATTATTGAACGACTGAAAGAAATAGTTGGCAATGACGAAAACCCCACAAAGGAGGAACTCGACCATCTAAAGACATCGTTCTATAAGTTGCATATTGCAGAGCGAGAGGCTCAACAGAAGGCTTATCTCGAGGCAGGTGGCGACCCCGATAAATATATTTTGGTTCCTGATGAAGCAGAAGATGTGTTCAAAGCAGAAATGGGAGTCATCAAAGAACGACGTGCAAAACTCTTCCTACAGCAAGAAGCTGAGAAACAAGAAAACTTGGAAAAGAAGCTCAATATCATTGAACGAATCAAGAATATGGCTTCCTCTCCCGAAGAAGCAAATAAGAATTATAATGAATTCAAAGAGCTTCAACAGCAATGGAAGGATATAAAGAATGTACCAGCAGACAAGGCTAACGAGCTATGGCGTAACTATCAACTCTATGTTGAGCAATATTATGATCAGCTAAACCTTAATCGTGAGGCAAGAGAATACGACTTTAAAAAGAATCTCGGCATAAAGAATCATCTGTGTGAGGCGGCAGAAAAGCTCGCCGAAGAACCCGATGTAATCAGTGCTTTTCATCAATTGCAGGAACTACATCAGCAATTTCGTGAGGTAGGTCCAGTCGCAAAGGAACTCAGAGACGAAGTATGGACACGATTTAAAGCGGCTTCTACGATCATCAATAAACGTCATCAACAACACTTTGACGAGCTACGCGCCAAGGAAGAAGATAACCTTGTGAAGAAGACTGCACTCTGTGAGAAAGTTGAAGACATTGTAAAAGGTGAGCATAAGGGTGCGAACGAGTGGGAAAAACTGACGAAAGAAATCATTGATATCCAAGCAGAATGGAAGAAGATTGGCTTCGCTCCGCAGAAGATGAACGTCAAAATATTCGAACGTTTCCGTGCAGCATGCGACGATTTCTTCTCAAAGAAAGCTGCATTCTTTAAGGAAATGAAACAGCGTTACAATGAGAACATTGCTAAAAAGCAGTCACTCATTGAGAAGGCTGAAGCCTTAATGGAGAGTACCGACTGGAAAGTGACAACCGACAAGATGATTGCTTTGCAGAAAGAATGGAAGACTATAGGAGCTGTTCCAAAGAAGGCTGGTGACGAACTATGGAGTAAATTCCTTGAGGCTTGCAACAAATTCTTTGAAGCACGCAATGCTGCTAACGCAGGAACTCGTAATGAAGAGCGCACCAATCTTGACAAGAAGAAAGCCATTATCAGCCAACTCAAAGAATTGGTAGAGGGTAGTGTCGATGACTTACAAGAGAAAGTGAAAGAATTAGTCGATGAATATGCAAAGATAGGTCACGTTCCTTACAAAGAGAAAGATAAGCTCTATAAACAATATCACGAGGTTCTTGACAAACTTTATGATGACCTTCATGTCACAACAGCAAAGAGAAGATTAGATAATTTCAAGAGCAACTTGAAGAATGTAGTAAAGCGTGGCGAGGATGCTCTTGACAATGAACGAGGTCGTTTAATGAGACGTTACGAAGGATTAAAGCAGGAAATCAACACCTATGAGAATAATCTTGGTTTCTTAAATGCAAGTAGTAAAAAGGGAAATAGCCTCATAGACGAGATGAATCGCAAGGTACAGAGACTGAAAGATGACATGGAATTAATCAAGCAAAAGATTAAAACTATCGACTCAGAAAACAAATAAGACAGAATGATTTCACATCATAAAGAGATGCATCTAAATGGATGTGTCTCTTTTTTTTAGTTCAATTCCAACCTAAATTAATTATAATTGGATAAAGCCAACATAGACTTTGATTCGCTTAAACAGCAACTCCATGAGACTTATGCAAAGAGATGCCAATACCATTAGGATGAAAGGGGAAAACATAAGGCCAAAAAAAATTGATTGTCTCACGACAACCAATCTTCTTAACCTTAATAATCTAATACCATGAAAAACACATTGCAAAGATATATGTAAGTTTCATTAATTCCAAATAAAACTACAACAATCTTCTATTCTTTAATACTTTTTAATTAAATATGCAAGTTCTAAGGACTTTTTAAAAGAGAAATGACTCTTTTCTTCACCTTATATATATAGGTCACTGGATTTTCTTTTGCAGATGTTTCATGGGATGTGAGCCCCACTCTCCATCGTCAACATAATGAAAACCCAAACGATGATAGAGCCGCTCTGCATCTGGATTACCTTTGTCAACCAACAAATCAACAGGCAATCCGAGTGCCTCAGCCTTTTTACATGTAGCATTCAGCAATGCTGTAGCTATGCCTTTTCCCTGGTAACGGACATCAACAGCGAGGCTATCTACATAGAGTTCTCCAGCTTGAGTCTCGTCATTCATACCAGAATAATCAATGCCAAAGCTATTTAAAGCCTCATCTATGAAGGCTTGACGCAAGGCCCTTAACCGACCACCCTCGTAGCTTACACAACACCCAATGACTTGATTATCATCTAAAGCGACAAGCGTATGAAGAAAAGAATATTGCGAATCGTTACGCTGAACAAGTCGTGTCATCAGCTGATGAAAGTCATTTAGTGTGTGGTTTGGGCCTGCAAAATAGCGACAACAATCGTGATTCATGGCCAACATAATTAAACTTGCGATGTCAGAAGCCTGATGTGGCTGTGCATTTGCTATGATTATTTTTTCTTTTTCCATTGTTATAAAGAGGTTTAACGAGTCAAAGAGAACTTTACACTCAATCCAAAATCGCGTGTAGATGTAGGATAACTATTACTGCTTAACAGCGGAGTATTGTTCTGAAAGTCATAGAAGAAGCTCATTGTAAGCATGCGTGAGAGTGTATAATCAGCTGTAAAGCTCAGCCGAAGTGCTGAGTTTCCACTGCTGGCATTGCTTGTTTGTGAAGCAATATCACGCGTAAGGGAAGCTTGTCTACGGAAACTGAAATCGAGATTAAGATTCAAATCATGATTCACTCCATTGCGTTGAGGAGTTGAAATAGACTGTTGTGTGTCAGTGTTTGCCCCCTTCTTATGATTTTTTGCTTTCCGTTTGGTTTGTAAACCGAATAGTTTGAAGTCATTGATACGATATCCTAAGCCCACAACCCAATCTCTACTGATAGCCTCATTCAATTGAATGCTCGTCATACTAAGGTTCAAACTACGAATTGTTCGATACTCCAATTTGGCTGTCATGCCACTATTAAAGGTCATATCTATGCCCAATAATGGAGAGAAGGCCTCGTTAACGCTGACTGTAGAGACATTGAACATTGAATTAGGAATTGGATTTCCCGAAGTTGCATCAATGATAAAGCCGAGTCCATTCATGTATTCCTGATAGCTACTAAAGGAGAAATACGAGCCAACAGTATAGATACTGCGATAAGAATGATTGATATTGAAACTGCGAAAGACTTCTCGGAACCATGGCAATTGAACCAATCCACTATAACGTATATTCCAATTTGGGAGCAGTTTTGACAATGAAGGGAAGATAGAAAGGCCTTTACCTTTCATGCTTGTATAGGCAGAAAGGAAGGCAGGAACCATCACATCAGCGTTATATTTGGATATCGTTCCGTTGGAAGGATTAAAAGTTTGTCCTGCAAAAGGAGTTCCTGCAGGATATCGACTGCCATAGTATTGCGCCTCAACACGCTGCCGAAAGTCATCAAGAAGACTGCAGAACTTATCAAAACTCTTACTATGATAACCGCTATTTGCATTACCTATGCCTTCAAAAGCACCTCCTATAGAAATCGTTGTCATAGCAAACGTACCACTTTGCATCGTGGGATGGCCTGCATACATATACTGAATGCTGCGTGCTTTGGTAGAAACGCGCGTCGCATTTAAGTCGATCGTGAAATCACGGAAAGGCACAATTGTAGCCCGAAGCTGTAAATCCTCAGTAGAAGTAGTGTTAGCTGGGGTCGCGATAGAATCGTTAATGAGTAGCCAATTGCGACTAAGTGCTTTATCAACATACCCATCTCCGATGACACCAAAAGCGAAATCAAGTCCTGGAGAAAGTAAACCACTGCCACGAGTCTGCCCAAAAGCTTTCCCAATATTAGGCATAAAACCAGGCAATGTCATAGCATATTGATTACGATAGCTAACACTTAGGTTTCTCACCATCATCAATACGCGAGCCAAACTCTGTGCCGTTCGATACCAGTTCTGGCTTTCTAAAGGTGGTTTTACATTCACTGTAACCTTCACTTTCAGTGCAGAGTCAATATGGTTTGTTATGCGTAACCTATCGTTATCAACCTTCTTAAACCTCAATTTGAAAGGATGTCCATCCTCAGTTCGTGCATTCACCACAATTCTTCGGCTATGCTTAGCATGCGAAATGACAATTGTCGTATCAGGTTTCAATGTGATTTCTTGTTCAAAACTGCCTTTATTCTTCGGTAAATCAAGTTGAGTTTGATGCGGTAATTGCTTCTTTTTACCACCCGAACTCTGTCGATTATAAATCGGTCTTCGGTTGAATCGCTCATTCGTTTGCTTCAAGAAAGGAATGTGATTGTATAATCTCTCTAAGTTAAATGAACCATTCACATTAAGGTTTCGATTACTTGTAACCGTATTTCCAAGGCTTATATGGTTCTCATTCTCCGTTCCTCGCACCCATGTATAGCTGGCATTATATTGCGCATCGGTACTAATCCAATCAAAAACTGGAATTAAATTCAACGGAAGTTGATAGGAAAGAGTGAACGATTGCTGATAATCTAACGGCGTCCCAAGTCGTTTTATGCTCGTCCAAACGCTATCTCGCCACGCATGATAACGGTCGGCATAGAGTGATTTGTTTATAGGCGTGTAGGGTTCTTCTATTCTTGACCGCGTGGCGCTTTGGAAATTCATGTGTATATTGCGTGTCAAATCCCAACGAAGTGAGAAATCTCGGTTCCAAAGAAACTGCTCATTGAATATCAACGGCAACCGATTGTTCTCCAAACTCTCCATATCTCGTTCCTGGAACTCATAGTAATTGCGCATTAATTCACTGTTGAATCCGACACTCTGTGGCAACCAATTGAATCCAAATCTCTTTAAGATGTCCCACCACTTTGACCTACTTTTAATACCTTTAAAAGGCTCCCAAGTCTTATAATTTGGGCTCCAATTATAGTTCATTGCACCCCTCCAATTATCTTCTTTCTCGTAAACGGTTGTCTCACCACTTGTGAAACTATGTGAATGACTATAGGAGAATGAGAAGTTAGCAGGGTCATAAGGCATGGGAGAATTCTTCGTTTGAATTCCTATTCTCACATTAGACAAAGAAAGGTTTGTATTAATTCGTTTCGTAACTGCTATCGATTCTATACTGTCTCGCTCTGCTTTTGAGGCTGATTCTAAAGCATCTTTCAACGATAAATCTGTATCTAAAGGATTATATTTCGGTTTACTTGTTTCATGACTTACTGAGTAATAGAGAGGTGCTGAGACTTTAATCTTGTCGGGAAAGAACTTACCTAATTCCAAGCTTGTAGTCACACTATAACTTGAAATGCTTTCTTGTGTTCTGTCAGCAACCTTACTTTCCAAGCCCCCAAAGCCTTCACTGACATATCGCCCCTGTACATTTAGCGTGCCCAAATCAGACAACTGAACATTTAAATTGCCATTTGCAGCCCACCCACCTTTATTATTATACTCCTTCAGACGCAGCTCATTAACCCATACTTCGCCACTCTTTACATCAGAAGAAAGGTTTCTTACTCCGATAATCATCGTCTTTATTTCCCCCAAAGAAGGGTTACCCATGATGGTAACCAAATTTGCTGGGTGAGCATTATCATATGCCGTGAAGGCCTGAACAAAGCTTGCATGTCCCTCAGCCTTAGCCTTATTGCGTTGCAATTTCACGTTGGTCAATAACGCCAAAGGTATGTCTATCATATTCTCTTGAGGCCAAACCGCAGCACGATCTGACGGAGAATTAAGGTTATATCTGCCTGCAGGAGTAAGCTTTAATGGTACTTGATACTCATAGAAGTTATTCTTATAGTCAGATCCCAAGCGTATAAACACGGCCAATTGATTGTCATTTAACTGTGTGTTATTTTGCTCAAAGGCATTCGCATGAACGTACATCTGCAAACGTTTATACTGCCTTAAGTCGACCGTTGCATTCTTATAGACAGCCTTACTCTCACCATGTGACAAGTTATTTACAATGAAATCAAGGGCCTGTTCATTACTTTCTACCAACTGAGGTTGTGTGGGATCTTGTTCCCGATTGATGCCCGGTGGGAGGATATAATTAACGGGTGACTTATCACCATTCTCCTCTAAACTCACCGAACTGACTGCAAGTGTCCCCGAACCTGTATGATTATCCAACGCATTTTCATAGATTCTCCAATCTCCTCTCACGAGATCTAAGCTCCCAAAGCGTAACACAATGGGATGCTTAAAGCCTGTAAGGAACATACGCATAAAGCGAATACTCGTGAAATCGGAAATCGAACCAACCCGTCGTTCATATTCTTTCAGAGGAATACGGAATTGATACCACGTAACCGTTTCAGTCTGTCCATTTCGCAATGGCACGCTTGCATCGCGCTTATCTACAATGAAATTATTCCCTACTACCATATCATTTGGACGCAAAGAAACATGATATTGGTAATACTTTTCATATTCATTTAGCGTATAATCCTGATTGATATCCTCCACATCCGGTGTCGTCTTATACGATGTATCATATCGTTCTTGGCTGGATTCACTATCGGGAGAATTACCTTGTGGGTTATTAATATACTTGTAACGCCGCAGGATGTCGGCCTTCATTCGGTCGTAATCAGAACCTCGGAAATAATGATAGTCGTCGTTAGCTGGGTCATTATAGATTGAATCCCACACCGAAGCACTCACATGTCCCTGTATAGATGAGAGGAAGTTTTGATAGGAAGTATAATGCCGTTCCTCTTCATTATTGAGACCATTCAAGCCTACATCCTGCATCGCTCGAGCCCCTTTGGTCGTTGCAAAGGCATAAGTTACCACATTGGATGTAGGGATTTTACCCCACTGAGTAGTAACATAACTATGCGAACCATCTACCGGCATACCGCTTTCATAGAACTTTCTTCCATCATGAAGCACATCTTCTGAGACTTCACCTAAGTTCAAATAGAAGTCTCCTCCATAATCGTTTGCGTTGGGTTTTCGGTTAGAATAGATGAATGGATCAAGCAACCAGAACTCCACATACTCTATATTTGCCTGTTCAAAATCATTCGTATCAAGCTTTCTCATGAGTCCACCCCAGTGACGTTCTGGGTTGGTAAGCGTTCCATCTTGACGCAAATTAGGGTTAAAATTATAAGGACCTCGCTCGTTGGGATAATAGGATATATTAAATACATTCAATGTAGATGAGGAACCATTATAATTATTTATGTCACGTTTTGGATAGAGTTCACGCGTAGAAACCTCACGAACATAGTGATTAGAAAGCTGTGCTAAATCTCCTTTTATATGTGCAGGTGTCAGCGAACTACTACGTCGTGTGAACAAAGGATCTATCGTATACCAAGCTAATTGCGAGCGATTGAAGCCGCTTGTCAACGTAGTTTTATCTGCACTTTCAGGGAACATTGAGGGCACACTTGATAGACTCCATGACGTTGGAGAGGCGATATCAATCTTATTTGTCGTGCTTTCAAAGTCATCAAGATACGAGGCATTGTCTTGTGTTCCGCTATTCTTTCCTGCCACAAGTTGTGCAAATTCGCCCGTGAAATTAATCTGAGAAGGTTGTGTAAGATGTAGAAACGGCAACTTATTCAACATGTCAGTAAGCCATTGACTCTCCTTTTTCCAATTAATGTTCAAGCCCCACAACGTGTTGTTCAGAGGCTCACTGCCCATCGAAACCTTATTTGTCATGGCCTGTTCTGATAGATGTTGCAACGTACCGCTTAGCTGAAGACTGCGTGAAATGTCGTATTCCCAGTTCACACCAAACATTGTTTTGCGTTGCATTCCATAATCATTGTTACTCTCAAGTGACACATTTACGGGTGTGCCCGCATCGAGAATACTCTGATTTAAGATAGTAACTTCGCCGGCACTATAGTCCACACTATAGTCTGATCCCTCTGTTAATCTCATGCCACCAGCCGTTACTACGACCGAACCTTGAGGGATATTATAAGCTCCAAGCGCAATAACATTAGCCGAAGAACCACGAAATTGTCCCACAAGTTCATACTTATCTTTCTCTGCTATCTGCTTTGCTACAGTGCGAGTATTATCATATAATTCGCTAAACACATATTTCTTTGCCTTGGCAACTGGCACACCTTTACTCACAAGTCGCCTGTAAAGGTCGTCTCCAAAGGGTTCAGGTTCGGGGAGAAACACGCGTCCATTGCTCACCGTATACCCCTCTACATAATCAAAATAGCCATTACTATAAGGACGATTATTATTATCTAACCGGTCAGCACCAAGGAGTTTAACGATTGATTGCTGCTTAACTTGCGGCTCAGGGATATAGTTTAAGTAGACTCCTGTGGTATCACTTTGGTACTTGATATCAAGTCTAAACCGCTCCTTCTCAACCATATCTCCAAGTCGATAGACATTCTTCATCATCAAGTTCCAGTTGCCTTGCGACGGAACATTATTCGTATTCTTCAATGATTTGACGAACAACGCCTCATCAACATTCGTCCTATCGGCCGCAAACTCACCCACTTGATAGGTCTGTCCACCATAAGTATACTCGAAGGCTACAGCCACTACTTGGTCTGTACTGATACCCGTATTGAGACTGATAAAGCCTAAAGCCTTGTTCACGGTATACTCAGAAGGGGTTAACAAGCGTGCACTCTCAAGCTTCTCATAGTCATTTCCGCCCGTCAACCCTGCCCCATCAAGCACCGACGAGGTTTGATTGATATCACGTGCGGCATTAAATGACCCCGTCATTGCAGTGTATTCGGTGTTCGCATTGTTGCTCGGAACCGTCATTCCTAACGTCGACCAATGGTGTGTATTGCTTATATTGGCATTCTCACCCAAGTCTGTTAGTGCCACAATATTACGCGTATTTGCTGTTGAACCCGACTTATTCGTCACCCAAACCTCCACGCGTCCGATGTTAATTCCTGTCTTTACATTCGGTAAAGACTGCATGCCCTCGGCATAATGTTCACGAAAATACTTTGCAAGGAAATAGTGGCGGTTCTCTTCATAGTCTGCCGCGCTGAACTCAAATGGAGTCAACTGCACCCCACCCCGACTTGAAACGCTCTTTGAGGCGCTTTTCTTCTGCGAAGCAACCAACTGCATTTTGAGTCTGCCAAACTGCAAATCGGTGCGCAAACCAAACAGCGATGTGGCACCACGGATAAGTGATGAGTTCGAAGGAAACGAAATATTACCTGCCTCAACGAGTTTAACTATCTCATCTTCCTTGCCTTCATACTTCAACTTTAGATTCTGGGCATCGAAGTCAAAGGTTGCATCGGTGTTGTAATTCAAGTTCATATTGACCTTGTCTCCCACCTTTCCATTGACATTTAGATTAAGTTTCTCATCGAAATTCATCGTGGTTGTATGCCGCCGATTGATAGTCAATGCGGGGTTATCTATGTTTTTCATCGTTGCACCAAACTTCAGTTCGGCTGTTCCTTGCGTGCGAATCCGCACACCACCAGGCCCAAAAATCTTCTCCGCTGGGCCTAAATCGAAATGCATATCGCTGAAATCAAACTTATCTTTCCCTTTCTGTTGAAATATCTCTGCATTTTTTTTACGGAAAAAGGCATGTTGTTGTTGACGCCCACTCCAGTCTAAATATTCATTAGGAAGCATCATTACAGGTGCCGAAAGATAGGTTCCACTCAGCCGACGCCCAATAAAATAGGCATTTAACGAGTCATTATACGAAACCTGATTGCGCAAATCCTGAGGTGTTTGCAAATCAAGCGCACTGCTATCAAGGTCGGTCCACGTGATGGGTTGTGTGCGTTGAACGCGCCAAAGCGGCTTTTTCACACGCTTTGTTGAATCGGTCTCCATCTCACGGCGGTCTTTTTGTGGCGCCACTGCCTGCTGTTGACCACGATTTTCGCGTTGAAAGAAAGGCACACTAACCCCATAACTGACAGCAAAAGCCATCAGCAAGCCTAATAACAGATATGCTTTCTTGTTACTCAACGAAAGAAGTTTGTGCTACTTTAATAGTTTAAGGGCCTCTTTAACCACTTGTTCTACGGGGAGATTTGCCTGCTTTTGCAAGATAGAAACGACCACTTTTGCAATGGGAGCTGGCGAGAAACCAAGCATGGTTAAAGCCGCAACAGCCTCTTCTTTCACGGCATTATTCAACGTGCTTTCAGCCTTTTCACCGCCCACATGCAGTTCATTTGCAATACCACTTGCCATGATTTTATCGCGCAAATCAACGATGATTCGTTGTGCCGTTTTAAGCCCAATGCCCTTCACTGTCTTTATCATTCGCTCATCACCATTGGCAATTGCGTTGCAAAGTTCAGTCGGATTCATCGACGAAAGCATCATACGTGCGGTATTAGCACCCACACCCGACACCGTAATCAGCAAGCGATAGAGTTCTCGTTCCTGCTTATTCACAAAGCCAAACAACGTGAAACTATCATCTCTTCCGCCTGTAGTCAGCGCCTCATGTACGTAGAGTTTCACCTCCTTTTTGCCTTGAATGCCACTATAAGTAGTTAGTGAAATGTTGAGTGCATAGCCCACTCCAGCCGCTTCAACGACTGCCAACGCCGGTGTAAGTTCGGCAAGTTGTCCCTTAATATATTCTATCATTGCGTTTAATTTTCCTGTATTTATATTCTAAAAACGCGTACGCGCGCGTTATATTGTATTGAAAACATAATCTCATCAGACTGAAAAGTCAACACCAATGGTCTGCATTACCACGATAACAAGCTATAGGAAACGCCACATCGGTCCTCAAAACAGACTATTGTTTCAACCCATAAACTTAAAAATGCGCTCTCCATTTCGTGGCAAACCATGTAAATATAAACGATTGTTTTTAACACTTTAGAAATGCTTCTATTAGGCATGAGTAAGATAAATTATTTCCGTTTTTCTACAAAAAGCAACGAAAGTCAACCGCATTTAGAGCTCATCGCGATGCAAAATGATTGAAATCACACAGCCAAACAAGTCAAATTAGCCCACAAAATGAATGAGATTAAGTGATAATTTAAGTCATTTCGCTGCACTTTTTCACATGATTTTTGCGTATTATTAGATGCACTTTTTGTAATGACTTGAAGGTCAAGAGAATACAACACAGCAGAAAATGACAGGAAATTCACATGCAACCATCTCATGCTTTGAATTTAATGGTTATTTTATCTCTATCGTAAAGATAAATGATTGAAATTAACATTTCATACGCAGTGGTTGAAACAATAACATAAGCAGATTCTTTCTATCTAAGAATAAACGTCGGCTTATCAGCCAACAACAATGCAAATAAGGTAGAAAATCACTCAAAACTGAACACTAAAAATAATAATGCACAAGACGAAAAAACTTGATTCATCATGGGCTATTCATCAAAACACGTACTCATTTCAAGCTGTTTTATTGTTAATTTACACTAAAAGATTTCACGAATAATAACATTTTTCTAAACTTTTTCTATCTTTACAACGCAAAACTTTCCCCATCATGGGTTTCATTCTGTGACAAAGCGATATGCAAAGTCGCGGAACACGATTCACAAAGTCTGAAAGATGATGAGCAAAATGCTATGATAGCATATCCAGAAAACAATCTAAACCAATAGAAATATATATGATTAACCTAAGCAAGAAATTAAAGTTTGCGTTACTTTCACTATTTGTTTTGCCCACCATGGCACAGGTAGAACAAGTTAAAAACCCTTATGGCTACCTCTATTGCCACATGAGTCGTAAAGGAGAATGGACGGCTTTTGCGCTCAGTAGAGATGGACAGAACTGGCATGACCTTAATAATGGTAACGAGGTTTATAACACAAAACAACTTTCTCAGATAGAAGGTGGCGCGCGAGATGCCTATATTGCACGCGCGGCAGACGGCAAAGGGTTCGTTATGGTCACTACAGACATGTGCCAACAAAAGAGTCATCAATGGTCGAACTATGGCATAAACCTCCTTCATTCGAATGATCTTATCCACTGGGATGGCGTCACTTTTGACTTCAGAAAGGGTCAAAGCATCTTCTCAGATAAGTCATCTCCCGATGTATATAAAGACTATTCAGCCATTCATCGCGTGTGGGCTCCCCAGGTGATTTGGGACAAATCATATCGTTGGCCCAATGGAAACAAAGGCGGATATTTTATTTATTACTCGCTGCTTAATGGCAAAGAAGACAAATACGACCGTGTTTTCTACTCGTATGCCGACCGAACTTTCACCCACATCACTAAGCCACGAGTGCTCTTTGACTGGGGATATGCAACCATAGATGCCGACATTGTGTGGGTGGATGCAGACAAAAGTTGGCACATGATGATAAAGAAAGAAGGTGGAAAACGAGGCATCTTTACGACCAAATCAAAAGAACTGACGGGACCATGGCCTGCTCCCAACGAGACAGACTATGTGAGTTTTGAAGGCAACAAGCAATGCGAAGGCGCGTCGGCCTTTAGGATTTGGGGCGAGAAAGGCTGGAGAGTAGGTTATGTTGAGTACTCTTCTTGGCCAACGAAATACCGCATTTGTCAAGCCGATGAAAGGCTACAGAATTTCCATTCTCCCACAGATATCAAAGGTGTTGCAGACCCTCAACATGGTTCTTTCCTTGCACTTACGAAGAAAGAATACCTGAATTTAGAGAACTATTGGAACAAACAAGATGATAAAAAAAAATAATTAACGGCGAAGACTCCATGAACACACTTACCAAGAAAAATCGAAAATGGATGGCTGTTGCGGCATTTCTCATGCTCGCTCACCACGGATTAGCGGCTAACGAGATTGTTGAAACGCCACAAGTAAAAGGAAAAATAACCGTCAACAAGGCACAAGACTATGTTATTACCGATAAAATCCCATTTACAAATGAGGGTTCTGTTGACATAGAAAACACTGAACATGCCGCAGTTATCCTTCGAGAAATTAAGCCATCACGCGTACTTAAGGACTGGATTTCACATATAACCATAAAAGGAAGTGCGGCAGCTGATGGGCAAAACTGCCAGGTTAAGATGTATGGAAGAGGCTCAATCATCTTGCCTTATGACAAGGAAATACGTCCTCTAATGTGTTATTCGGGTCGGAATTTCAACGGTAAATCATGCAATGATTACACTGAAGGACACAACGGAGAAGGCTTTATGAAGTCGCTAACGGAAGGCACTTTGAACAACAAAATCATGTCATTCAAGCTGAAAAGAGGCTATATGGTGACGTTCGCTTTGGGTGTAGAAGGTTGGGGATATAGCCGTTGTTTCATTGCCGATAAAGAGGATTTGGAAATGAATCTGCCTGAAAACATGGCCTCAAAGGTTTCTTCTTATCGACTCTTTAAGTGGCAAGATGCGAAGAAAGGCAATGCAGCCAGCACGGAATATAAATATCTTGACTTAGTAAACGCTACCTCAGGATTTGGTTGGAACGAGGGACATAACTTGCTTCCTGACATGGAATGTGTTCCCAATCATATCTATGAAGGCTATCCCAGCATATCAACAATTGGCAAAGTGAGCTGGGCTTGCCATAGCAAGAACAACAATGAACCCGGTAATCCGTCTGATGATCATCCGCAAGATGTAGCAACCGTACTCGCAAACTGGCAGGAAGTGATGCGCACGGGATTGCGTCTTTGCTCAGAATCTTCACATGATGGTTCGATGAATCATTTGCAAGCCTTCCTTGATTCGATAGATGCCAGAGGGTGGAGATGCGATATTATTGACCTACATTGTTATTGGAATCAAGGCCAATTCAATAATCTCACGAACATAAGCAACCGATATGGCAAGCGACCTATATGGATTTCGGAATGGGTTTGGGGTGCATGGTGGAGCGGACAAGGCATATTTCACCTTGTCAAAGATGCCAATGATTTCTCTCAGCGGGCTCAAAAGGCACTCTATGATGGTACGCGTCCCATCCTGGAAAAGCTGAATTCGAATCCTATTGTGGAGCGATACTACTATTGGGATAGCGAGAAACGCACGAGTCTTTGGTCGAGAAATGAAGCCGATACATTGTCGATGTTAGGTAAATACTATGCAAACATGGACGAACCCCTGGCATTTAATCGCAAGAATGAATACATTCCAAAGGTGGTTTACCGTCCTGCAACAGACTTTAACGCCTCACTTTTAAATGAAACTAATGAGGTAAAACTGACTTGGAACGACCCCAATGGCGACATGGTAGATTCAGTTGTCGTGCTGTGTCAGCGTCCGGGAGAAGAAGAATATCGTCATATCGCTAATATTTCTCTGCGTGATGCAAATTCAGTTTATGGCAGTTCGTATTCTTATATAGATGAAGCGCCTAACGGAACAAACAAATATCGCATTGCAATTTACCCTGTTGGGAAGAGTGAACCATGTCTAAATGAGCCTCAAACGATACTTATTGTTTCAAAGAAAGCCATTTGGAAAGATGTTACATCCAATTATGTTGTGAATGCAAACTTTGATGATGAGCAGGAATTTTCAGTCAGTTTGCCAACTGGAACGGATAAACATCAAGCCATAAATGGCTGGAAAACCACGAACAATAGTAACCTTGGATGCAGTGGAGTGTTTGGAATTGCAAGCGGACAAGAGTTAAACAAAAAGCAAGTTCCATTGACTAATGCCGACAACACCAATGTAGGTGGAGCCTTAGGCATTAGTCAAGGTTGGAACACGCCAGCCTGTTATACGCAAAAAATCAAGCTTCCGGCAGGCACATATCGCTTTTCTTATGCCGTATTTAATGCAGGAAATGCGACTGAAACAAGTAATCTTTGCGGCTATAAAATAGGTTCTCATGCCTTTGTTTATAGTGATTACACTTCGTTAGAAGCAGGGAAATGGAACGTGATTAACTTTATTCCAGTTACCCTAATGAAAGAAACAACCGTAACTTTATCCTTAGGTTTCATTGCAGGAAATACCACCTCAACAAACAATCCCTATTATTTCTACGATTATTTTAAAGTGGAACAAGCAGATCTTAGCAAGGTAGATGATGCAGGATATGAGGCAGTTTACAGTGATGTTACAGAGAAATTCATGCATAATCCAGGGTTCGATATTGAGCAAGATTTCCAAAACCATGACGTCAGCAATGGTGCTTCAAATCATTATATGGCTACAAACTGGACAACAGATAACCATGCTGATTATGGTTCGAGTGCTGTTTTTAGCTTTAAAAACCCTAAAAAGCTCAATAAAATAACATCCCCTGACAACAACACTTACGGCGAAACATCAGGCGGTTGCTTAGGAATTGTTCAGGGATGGGGAGCAGAAGCCTGCTACAAACAGAGCATTCAACTACCTAAAGGGACTTATCGCATCAGCTATTCTGTATACAATGCAGCTAATGATGAGACTGAAATTGCAAGCCGATGTGGCTATAAAATACAAGATAATCCCTTTGTTTATGACACTCAAAATCGGTTTAACGTGGGGACATGGACAGAGAGATTACTCCCCGAATTCACGATTAACGAGTCCACTCCTATCACGATTTCATTAGGTTATAAGGCTGCAAACACAACATCAGATAAGCATCCTTTCCTCTTCTTTGACTATGTAATGATAGAGCAAATTGGGGATAAAAAGACCCTTGGTCTACATAAAATAAGATACAATTCCTCACAAAAAGGCATGGGTACTGCCACAATCTATAGCACCGAGGGGGTTAAACGTCCTACCCTGCAGCGTGGATTGAACATCATAAAATATGCAGATGGAAGTACACAAAAGGTCATACGTAAATAACATAACATATTAACTACACACCTAATAACAACTATAACAATCATGATTAAAAAGAAATAACATAATTTTTTCATTGAATAGCCTCTCCGAAAAACAAGTTTGGAGAGGCTTTTTTATATCACTTCATTTGATATTTTCATACTAAATTCATAAACATTAACATGGAAGGAGGGGAAATTCCATAGGAGAATGATTATCTTTACCAACGAAACAACAAACAAATAGATGAATTTTGACATAATCATTGTATTGCCTTTGCTTGCTGTAATCGGCTTTGCACTACTCACACTCATTATCCTTCAGCGACTCTCGGATATCAACAAGTCACTCGATGCTATTCAATCGGAGTTGTCTACACTAAAGAACGCTGCTTTCAAATCCGTTGAAACTGATGATAAAGTGGCGGAAGAAACGACTGCAAAGGTGGTAGAAACCGATGCAAATACACCTTCTGCACAATCCGTTTCGCCTATAACCGCGACAGAAGAAAAGGGCAACGAGCCACACGAAGCTGTCAAAACAGCCACTATTGAGCAACGCATTGAACAGCCACCAACCATCGCTGTTGCCGTGAAAACTACTGAAACTGAAAATCAGAAGCCTGCAAAAGAAAAACAAACCATTGCAAACGAAGAGGTAGCTACTACGCAAAGCAAACCTTCTTCCATTGCAATCACCACTTCAAATAAGCCACACACCGACCCTATTGCTGTCCAAACAACCACCGACAAGACTGCAAAAACGACTCCAATCCAACCTGCTCACACCACGGCGCAGGCTCCGTCATCCGATGATTCAAAGGTGATGACGACGAATTTTGAACGATTCATCGGCGAAAATCTATTCGGAAAGATTGGTATTCTCGTCTTTATTCTCGGCATAGCCTACTTTGTTAAGTATGCCATTGACCAGAACTGGATCAATGAAGTGGCTCGCACCATCTTGGGATTTGGCGTGGGTATTGCCATGCTTGGCGTGGCTCAATGGATTCACAAACGCTATTACACGCTGAGTTCACTGCTCGCCGGTGGCGCCTTTGCAGTGTTCTATCTCACGGTTTCCATTGCTTTCCACTACTATCAGCTGTTCTCTCAGACCGCAGCTTTCGTCATTTTGTGCTTCACAACGATATTTATGGCGGCGGTTTCCATACGCTATAATCGCCTCGAATTAGCCGTAACAGCCCTCATCGGAGGCTTTATTGCACCCTTTATCATTAGTTCTGACACCGGAAACATCATTGTTTTACAAACCTATCTCAGCATTCTTAACCTCGGAATGTTTGTACTTGCCCTATATAAAAAATGGGGATTACTGCCTATTGTGGCTTTTGTCTTCACCTATTTCATCCTCCTGCAGACGGTCATAGAAAGCGATTTATTCCCTACTCCCCCACATCTCTTCTCCATTTTATTAGGCTTTGCCACCCTATTCTTCTTCATTTTCTTGATTCCTGTGCGCCTCATCATGCAATCAACTTACGGCGGAGGCATCAGAAAAGGGCTCTTGTCGGTCATCACATTGAATGGTTTTGCCTATCTACTTTATGGTGGTTACCTCATCGAGGAGATTGCATTTGGAAGTAAAGAAACCGGATATTTGTCGTTCTTCATTGCGATTGTATATCTTGTTTTCTATCTCTTCTTGCGCTTTCGCATATCAGGTCACGACACATTACGCAACTTTATGCTCGCCCTTACGATAGCTTTTGCATCGATAGGTGTGCCATTATTGTTCAATAGTTCAGCCATTCTCATCACTTGGTCCACTGAATCCGTATTGCTGTTATGGCTCTTTACGAAAGAGAAATCAGTCATTTATGAATGCACTGCAGCAGTATTAGCCGCTCTTTCCTTTATTCTTTGCTTGACATTGGGAGTATTTCAAGACTCAGATCATGGGATTTTTGCTTTTAAGATGTTTCTGAACAGCCACTTCCTATCGTTATTTACGTTTGCAGTTTGCTCGTTCTTAGCTGCTATCATCATGCAACGCAACCGACGACTCTTTAGCAAAGGCCGCCGTCTGCTACGCTTTACACCATGCAATGTCATTGCCTATGCGATAGGTTTCTTCTTCGTTTATATCGCGTTCTCTGATGAATTTACAGCCAATTTGAATGAATTTACAGCCAATGCTGCCAGTGCGCTGACGATAACCACCATGCTTTTGGTCGGCACTTTGTTGCTGCATCGCCGATTCAAAGTTAGAAAATATAAGCTGGCCTATGTCATTTTGCTCTGCGCCATCACCTTTATCTATATGCTAAATATATGGAGTGGTGATGCATTCCGCCTGCCATCGGTCTTGGCTTTGCAATGGATTTCAACGCTAACTGTCGTAATATTGATGGCTTATGTCATTCAGAAAATGGCATCATTACAATGGGAAAATCATCTCACTCGCTCTGTCTTTGCAGCCCTTTCAACTCTCGTGTGGCTCACAGGTGCCCGACTTCTGCTGCTCACTTTCTACAATCCGAGCTTCGATGCAGGCTTCTCCCTCTCGTTGGGACTGGCTGCTTTCATCCTCATGGTTATTGGAATGCGTAGCAAGAGCAAGGAGGTGAGAATGGTAAGTTTGGCTGAATTCGGCATCGTTTTAGGCAAATTAATCCTTATCGACGTGTGGTCGATGGCAGCACTTGGCAAGATTGTGGTCTTCATCAGCCTCGGTTTGCTGTTGCTAATGCTTTCTTTCCTCTATCAAAAACTTAAAGATGTGCTCTTCTAAGCGAGCAAACCATGCTGCATTGGGCAATAAGACGCCAGGTGCATGAAAGCTTATGGGGCTGAAAAGGGCATAAAATGTCATGGTTTTCAGCCTTCAAAGGAGGTGGAAGTTCACAGCATTAGCAGGCTGATGCTGTAAAGATTGTATCCCAATATTTAACACTTCGCCAACCCATCATCTACAGAATAAAACGACAAAAAACAGGGATAAAATCGCGCTCCACCTCACTTTTTCATAAAAAATGAGCCTCTTTGTTGTGCAAAATGACGCAAATCACACGCCAATTTGCCTGAGATGAGTCGATGAAACGATAGAGATGACAGCATAAAACGACTGAAATAGCATCATCTTCTCACATGTCATGACCTCGTCTTTCGATTGATTTCTCACAACTACCTAATATATAATAGGTTATGAAATGATGAAAAACGGCGTGTTTTCAGACAGAAAGTATCGAGCGTTCTAAATTCGTTGGTTGTGCAAAAGCATTTGTAAATAATCGCGATAACTTTTAACACACTTTGCACTATGCCTGTATTTGCATAGAAGTTAGGGGGAATTCGTCACCATAAAGTCATCTTTTTGTCGCATAATTTCATATAAATCAGCCCCTGTTTACACCGTCGAAGTAGCGCCAAAAACACAAATTCTTCACGCAAAGTCTTTCACTTTTCATTTTAATTTGCTAACTTTGCAGCCCTATTATTAGTTTATTTAAGGACAAAAACAATGAAAAAGAGAATGAATGGGCTATTGACAGCCATCACCATTTGTGCGATGGTAGCCATCATGATGAGTGCTATGCCAAGCGAAAACATCATGACAAAGGATAACGATACGACGGTAATCAACACAGAATTACTAAGTAAGAATGTCAAAGGATTTAAGGGAACAACCCCTGTTAAGATATTCATTGTGAAGAATAAGATTGCGAAAATCGAAACACTTCCTAATCATGAAACGCCTAAATTCTTTGATAAGGCGAAGGCTTTATTGTCAGAATTTACTGGGAAAAGCGTTTCAAAGGCTGCCAAAATGGATGTAGACGGCGTTAGTGGAGCTACATATTCATCGAAAGCCTTAAAGAAAAATGTGGCTCTTGGCTTAGCCTATTACAACAAGAATAAATGATATTGAGCCATAAAAGCTCAAAAAAAATAAAAGGAGAAGTGTGGAACTTCTCCTTTTTTTATTATATTTGCACTATAAACATGAATAAGATTACGCCCTAAAATGAAACTTCTGTATCCGCTCATTGCATCGTTCTTGCTAATAGCCTCACCCACTTGGGCTTATAAGAAGAAAAAACTGGCAGACTCGATCGACATAAAACGCCTCGTGCCTAACACCACAAAAGGGCCCATAGACATCATTACTGCCCGACAAATCAATAAAAGTTTGGTCACAAACGTATTGAATGCACTCAATGGTCAGGCTGCAGGCGTGAGCATTTCTTCAGGAGAAAACCGCATGGCTCAACTCAATAGTGTGCGCGTAAGAGGTACAACTTCGCTCACAGGAGGCAATGATCCACTCGTCATTATCGATGGAGTTTATAGCGATTTAGCCACACTTTCCATGGTATATCCAGCCGATATAGAGCGCTTTGTGATTCTAAAGAATGCCACAGAGACGGCAAAATATGGTGCAAAGGGAGCCGCGGGAGTCATTCAGGTGACTACGAAAAAGGGCTATGGCAACCTGTTTCACATCAGTTATGACGGCAATATAGGGTTTGAAACGAAGTATAATAAGTTGAAAATGCTATCAGCTCACGACTATATTCGTACGGCAAAACAACTTGGTTTCAGTGTGGTTGACGGCGGATATGATTCTAATTTTCAAGACGCTATTACGAGAACAGGCTTCGTTCAGAAGCATCACATCGCCTTTAGTGGTGGTACAAACGACGGAAACTATCGCGCTTCGGTGGGTGTAATGCAGCATGAGATGGTGGTAAAGATTACAGAAAGGCGTAACTTTACAGCCAAATTTGACCTCATACAACGTGCTTTCGACAAGTTGTTAGAAATTGATTTTGGCGTGTTTGGTGCGACACAACACAACAAATACATTGCCGATGAACAGAAACTCTTTTATGGTGCTGCCACACAAAACCCCACTTTCCCTGAAGGAATGAATGCACAGGGCGGATGGGATCGCAATGGTAGTGCGAGTCAGATAGCCTCTCCACTGGCTGAAATGAGGAAGAAAGACCACGAACAGAACATGATTTTCAACACCCATTTGGGTCTAAACTTCAAACTTTCTCCGTCACTTCATCTGCTCTTATTTGGCAGTTATAGTTATAATTCGCTTGAAAATGCATCGTATTTCCCTACTTGGGTATGGGCACAAGGACAGGCTTTTCGCGGTGAACACAAGAGTGAAGAGTGGCTCGGTAATGCCACTTTAGAGTATAATCAACAATGGGGTGTGCACAAACTCAAGGCAAGTGGTATGATGGAATACCAGAAAAGTCAGCGCAAAGGCTTTTGGACAACAGTGAAAGGCTTTACAACTAATGACATCGGATATAACAATTTAGCCGCTGGTTCGCTTCGTCCTTATGGGGGAACTGGCTCAGAATATAGTGATCCCGCACTTGTTTCTGTGATGGGAAGTGTGGGATATTCGCTGATGAATCGTTATCTTTTAGACCTCAATCTGCGTGCAGATGGCAGTAGTTTATTTGGGAAAAACAACAAATGGGGCTTCTTTCCATCAGTTGCAACGGCTTGGATTGTAAGCCAAGAACCCTTTTTCAAGCCACTCACCAATGTCGTTAATCTTTGGAAAGTGCGTGTGGGCTATGGACAAAGTGGTAACCAAGGTGGCATCGACTCCTATTATTCAATGGCTCTTTTGCGTCCAACGGGAGTGATCAGCTTTAGAGATTCGCCAACAACTACATTCGGAGAATTCCGCAATACGAATCCAAACTTAAAGTGGGAAACGCGTAGTACATTTAACATTGGTACGGATTTATCTCTACTTAACAATCGAATCGTCTTCACTGCCGAGTACTATTACAGCATGATTACCAACATGTTATACCTCTATGACGTGCCAGTTCCTCCCTTCACCTTTAATAAATTCCTGGCCAATCTCGGTAAGATGAGCAACAGCGGAGTTGAGTTTGGTCTTGGCATTACACCCATATCGCGGAAAGATATGGAACTAAACATCAACATGAATGTCGCCATTCAGAAGAACAAACTGATATCTCTCTCGGGCGAATATAATGGTAATCACCTCACCGCTGCAGACGTTTTAGGCATCGGACAGCTTAATGGTGCGGGCTTTCATGGCGGTAATAACAACATCGTTTATCAGGTAGTTGGGCAGCCACTTGGGGTATTTTATCTCCCGCATTGCACGGGATTGCACGTTAACGACAATGGAAGTTACAGCTACACGATTGCCGATTTAGACCATAATGGGGCTGTAAACTTGGAGGATGGAGGCGACCGTTACATTGCAGGACAAGCCACTCCGAAATGGACTTTGGGTTCAAACATCGGCTTCCGATATAAAGATTTCGATGTCACTCTACAGATAAATGGAGCCTTTGGGCATAAGATCTATAATGCAACCAGCCTTACTTACATGAACATGTCAAGCTTTCCAGACTATAATGTGCTTGCCAAAGCGCCAAAGATGAATATCAAAGACCAGATTGCTACAGACTATTGGCTCGAACGCGGAGACTATATTAACTTCGATTATCTAACGATTGGTTGGAACATTCCTATCAAGTCACACTATATAAGCGCCCTACGTGTGTCGTGTTCTGTAAATAACTTGGCCACAATTACAGGCTATAGTGGACAAACTCCAATGTTAAACAGCACCATCGTTAATAACACTTTAGGAATTGACGACAAGCGAACCTATCCGCCGTTCCGTGCATATTCTCTCGGCATAAACATTCAATTTTAGTCCAAATCCACATGAAGAAGAGCGTATCTACCCACATATCGACTTTCCTTTTCATAGGAATCACACTGCTATTCAATGCCTGTCTTGACGAACATCCAAGGGATCAACTCAGTGAAGACAAACTAAACACAACGGCAGATAACTTATATATCAACACAATTGGTAACCTTTATCACCAGATTGGAGGTTATAATGAGAGCCAAGGACTACAAGGTACCTACCGAGGTGTATACGATTATAACACCTTTTCGACTGATGAGGCGTTGCTTCCCATTAGGGGTGGCGACTGGTATGATGGCGGATTCTGGCAGAATCTCTATCATCACACGTGGTCATCTACCGATATTCCGCTCTACAACACATGGGTTTATCTATACAATAGTGTGTCACTTTGCAACAACGCCCTTTATGAAATAGACCAACACAAGGCTTTACTTACCGACCAACAATACAAGGAATTTACTGCCGAAGCACGTGGACTTAGGGCATTGTTCTACTTTTATATCATGGACATGTGGGGCAATGTACCTCTTGTTTTGAAGGAAAACACGCCGTTGAATGAGGTAAAACAGTCACCCAGAAAGCAAGTAGCGATAACGCTAATCAACGAACTTCTTGAGGCGATTCCTAATCTTCCAAACGTCCATAGCAATCATGAAGGCATCTATTATGGCAAATTTACGCAGCCAATAGCCTACTTCTTATTAGCTAAAATATTGCTAAACCACGAAGTATATATAGGAGATGATACGATGACTTTCAACATTAATGGTCATCAACTGCCTGCTTTCCAAGCATGTATTGCATGTTGTGATAAGATAACTCAAGCCGGTTATACCCTTGAAAATAACTATGCTGACAACTTCATTGTACACAATGAGAACTCCAAAGAGAATCTTTTCACCATCCCGATGGACAAGACTCTCTACACCAATAAATTCCTTTATCTCTTCCGAAGCCGTCATTACAGCCATGGAGGTGCCTATAAACAGGACTCTGAAAACGGCACTTGTGCTACACTTTCAACCTTAAAGACCTACGGATATGCCACACCTGAGGAGGACAAACGCTACAGAATAAACTTCTTTAGCGATACCGTTCGCGTGGATGGAAAGTTAGTTTATATGCCCGATGGAGAGCCTTTGGTGTATTATCCGACTAAAGTGGCGTTGAGTTTAACTGCAAGTAAATATGAAAAGACAGCCGGAGCACGCATGGCAAAGTATGAGATTGACCGCGCAGCCTTTGATGATGGTCGCCTACAAGACAACGATATTGTGCTCTTTCGCTATGCCGATGTGTTGCTGATGAAGTCAGAAGCACTCGTCAGAAGCGGCAGAAATGGAGACAATGAGCTTAATCTCGTGCGCCATCGCGCTGGAATGCCATCGCGACATGCCACACTTTCCACCCTGCTTGACGAGCGTTTGCTTGAACTTATGTGGGAAGGCTGGAGACGCAATGACCTCATTCGCTTCGGACTTTTCCACAAAGCGTATGACCTTCGGCAACCCATTGAGGGAGAAAGCAGCGGATTTACCACGCTGTTTCCTATTCCGACGAATGTACTTAAGCTTAATCTTAACCTCAAACAAAATCCTGGTTATAAGTAGAAATGCAGGTAAACGGCTTTCTACAACGGTTTCCTCTGCTCCGCATTGCACTCTATTTAGCCATCGGAATCATTGTCGGTGAAGTCTGCTATCCCACACTTGGCACAGGCTTTTGGGCCATTTGTGCCAGTATTGGCCTTGTTGCGGCCTTTCTGTTCAAGCCTCCTAAATGGCAAAACTGCTGTATTCTTTTCGTCACACTGACGCTCGGCGCAGCACTCATCAGCAGGAGTAACCAAAAGGCCGACCGCCCATTGCCCCATGGAATCAGTCATTTCGAGGGAATCATTACAAGCACTCCCACGCTGAAAGGCAAGACATGGCGCTGCGACTTGATGCTGACACGACTGAATGGGCAGGCGCTTCGCGAGGCCATGAAAGTCAAAACCACTATCCTTAACGACCCCAACAGGCCCATGCAACTACAGGTTTGCAACGGAATCATCGCCACTTCGGTGCTCAATAAACCACAAAACCATTGGAAAAACACATCTTTCGACTATGCGCTTTGGCTCAGACGCCATGGCTATCAGGCAGAAACCTTCATTCCCTACAACCAGTTTCACACGGCAAAATTCCCCATTACATTGAGTCGTTGGCAACGAATCACCCTGCACATCAGGCAGTTTCGCGACCACATCTTACGTCATTTCACGACCTCAACTGACATTGAACAACAAGACAAAGCAATTCTACAAGCCATGGTGTTAGGCCATCGTGAGGCTATCAGTAAAGCCACTCGCGAAGCATATTCGCGTTCAGGTGCAAGTCATGTACTGGCACTTTCGGGTCTGCACATCGGCATTATCTTCAGCATTTTCTTGCTCGTTTTCAGACGAAATGCCTTGGGAATCTTCCTCTCTATCATTGCAGCGTGGGCCTTTGCCCTCTTCGTTGGCCTCCCATCTTCGGCTATTCGCAGTGCCGTTATGCTCACAATTTATGCACTTTCCACCCTATCGAACGAAGAAAATCAAGACTTCAATAGTCTTGCTTTGGCTGCTTTGGTCGTACTTTTGCCTCAACCCATGATGTTGTGGGACATTAGTTTCCAGCTCTCTTTTATGGCTGTAGCCGGTATTCTCATTGCCTATAAGCCCTTATTCTATGCTGTTTACCCCACAAACTGCCTGCTTCGATGGGCATGGGGCATGATTTGCATCTCACTTTCGGCTCAAATGCTCACGTTTCCACTGTTACTTCACTACTTCGGAAACTTCGCAACATACTTCCTTTTGACGAATTTCATCGTCATTCCTGCCGCAACTGCCATCCTCTATCTTGCCCTTTTAGCTTTTGTTTCAATGCTAATTCCTGCCTTACAAACATGGATTATCAACCTCATGACAATGATTGCAGGCTGGATGAACACTGCCGTCACAACCATTTCTCACCTGCCTTATGCTGCAATTGATAGTGGAAAAATCAGTATTTCGCAAACCATTTGCCTCTATATTGCCGTGTTTTCTCTCATGAGAATCTATTATATCATCAGTGAAAGACATCCCCTGTTGCACTGATAAAAAGCTTTTTAGGAAACAGATTCAGGCAAAAAGGAGAATGAAAAATTAGTTATGATTTAATTTTACAAACCACTTCGCAAAACGAAGTTATTCTGAACAAACTTTCGATTGAATGAAAATACGGCCAGAAAACGCCTTGTTTCTAAATCTCTCACTATCAGTTCATTAAACGAATCAAATGAAAACACCTTGCTTTTACGTGGCTTAGACAACATGATTTCACATGAAATTATGCTGCGTTTTGACGCATATTGTGTTATGATATCCTATGGTTTGCGCCACAAAATAAGGCATTTGAGCGCGTAATTCAAGGCATTTTGCGCATAGCAAAGGCTTATATCAAGAAACAAAACACAAAAAAACAACGAGAGAAATGAATTTTTCGACGTTTTATTTTCTATTTGATGCTACAATAGACAAGGTGTTTTTGATAATAAATATTTACTAAATCATCTCCTCACAACTTCTATTTGAGGAGATGAAAGACCTTTAACCCTCGCCCTATTCCATGCAAACAGGGTTGACACAAATGGTCAACCCTGCATGATTTTGACCTCAAAGGTCAAATGAAAACTTGATAGTTAGTTATTTCTTTCGTGCCGATAGCAGCGCAAGCCCAGTCGTAGAACGACAACAAAGCATCGAAACTGCGGTCATGTGCATGGCATTTCAGCCATCCGTTCCACCCTATTGGCACGTTAAGAAGTGCTTAGTCAAGAGCCAATTTCAGCCGTAGTTATTCGTCTTCCATAAACAACGGATCGTCTTGCATCAGCATAATAGGCTTCTGTTCGGCAGCCTTCAAGATTTTTTCTGAGGCATATTTCTTATCAACGACAAGGCGGAAAAGGTATTCATTGAACCAACGATTGGTCATAATCAAGTAACCTTGGTAACCATAAGAAGGCCCCCAACTGTTTTCTACCTTCCACTTCACGGGCTTACCCTGCTTATCTAAGTCGACAGCGGCAAGCGTCATAGCGTGTGTTGAGCCACTATCGAAGGTGCGAATGCGGTCAGCTTTATCCATGTTATACGTCACTCCAGTAAGTGAAGCATAATCATAGTTGTCGAGATCTAAGTAGCCTCGTTTGCGATCGAGTTGCTTTCCAACGTCATAACTGCTATACATCTTATGACCATCCTTGATAGATGCAATGGCCAACTGCGCGATTTCATCCATCGGAAGGTTTAGATATGTCCAGTTATGTCCGTCATAAGTGTGGCGATCATACTTCACTTCATACGTCTTATAATAAGGATGTCGGGGGTCGTTCATCACCATGAGGAAGGTGCCATTAAGCGGTTTGCCGACAGTTTCGTCATAGAAAGAGCGCGGAGTATATTGTTTTGGTTCGCCAACCACCTTGCCATTCTTGTCTGTAAAGGCATAAGTGAAGGTCTCAACCGGCTTTCCTAAGGTCAAGGTGAGCAAGTGATAGATGGTTGAAAGCATTTCCGTCTTGCGCTCGTTGATAGCCTTTGAGCTCTTCTTTTCTGCCACCATCTTCCGCAATTCGAGTCCATCTTCGCGTAGTTTTCGCGACACTAACTTAGCCATAGTCCTTGTGTTTTCGCTCGAATACGTTTCAGGTTGCACGCTCTTTGGAACCAAACCATACTTCTCTGCAAGGTCTGCGACACCGCAAAATGTACCTCCGTCGTTGATAGGATTCTTGAAAAAGAATTGCACTTTGGCATCCTCAATGGGAAGTTTTGCATTGTCTATGACAGCCTGAAGCATGAGATTAGCCTTCTCTAACTGGTCATAGAAGAAGAGATAAGCATGAGAATACTCCACCGCGAGTGTGTCATTGTGCGCCTTTGCGAAGTTAGCACGCAACACATTCAAGCCAGAAAACATCCAACAACGCCCCGAACTCTCTTGGTTTTGGATGCTTTGTTTGGGCGTTTCATTGCTGAAATACGTGTTGAATGCACCTTGATGAGCATGGTTTCTCGCCAAATCATCAATGTTGTTTGAGGCAAAAGCATTCGCCAAAGCACGCTCTGCAGGTGATGACTTCTGTGAGGTTTCAATCTTCTTTAACATGGCAGAAGAGATTCCTCCAGGTTGATTCTGTGCCATCAGCACTGGGGCTGAAGCCAGACAAAAGACAAAAGTGATTGTTTTTTTATTCATAGTAGTGCAAAGTTACACATTATCAACTATTTTTTATACCTTTGTATGCGATTTATCCATTAATATATATTAAAGAAAGGAAATAGGAATGAATAACAAAGAAATACCAGTTTTACTGCTGACAGGATATTTAGGAAGTGGCAAGACAACGCTTGTCAACAAGATATTAAGTAACAAACACGGCATAAAGTTCGCCGTTATCGTTAATGATATCGGTGAAGTGAACATCGATGCGGACTTGATTCAGAAGGGAGGTATAGTCAATCAGAAAGACGAAAGCCTTGTAGCTTTGCAGAATGGATGCATCTGTTGTACGCTTAAAATGGACCTTGTTGAGCAATTGAATGACATCGTTAACATGAAGAAATTCGATTATATTGTCATTGAAGCCAGTGGAGTTTGCGAGCCAGCTCCTATCGCTCAGACGATTTGTTCAATACCAACGATGGGACCAAAGTATATTAAGAACGGCATTGTTAAACTTGATTGTATCGTCACAGTGGTTGATGCGCTGCGCATGAAAGACGAATTTGGCAATGGAGATGAACTCATTAAACAGAATATCGGCGAAGAAGATATCGAGAATCTTGTTATCCAACAGATTGAGTTCTGCAACATTATACTGCTTAACAAGACTTCGGAAGTAGAGCCACAAGAGTTGGAACGCACAAAGAAGATTATTCGTGCACTGCAACCTAAGGCTGAAATCATCGAGTGTAACTATGGAGATGTAGACCTTGAAAAGATTATTAATACAAAACGATTTGACTTTGATGAGGTGGCAACATCAGCGGCATGGATTGATGAAATAGAGCATCATCATGGCGATGAACACATAGATGACGAGGAGGAAGTACACGAACATCACCACGATCACGATGAACACGACGAACATCATCACGAAGATCACGAGCACGAAGAAGGCCATCACCACCATCATCACCATCATCATGAGGGAGGAGAAGTTGAAGAATACGGCATTGGTACATTCGTTTATTATCGTAGAAAGCCTTTCGACCTCGTGGGATTCGACGAGTTTATAGCAACTCAATGGCCTAAGACCGTCATCCGATGTAAGGGGATTTGCTGGTTCAAAGATGAGCCACAAACTTGTTATGTGTTTGAACAAGCAGGCAAACAAATGGGACTTCGCAATGCAGGTCAATGGTATATGACCATGCCAAAGAAGGAACTTGACGAACTCATGGCACGCGAAGAACGACTCCGTCAGGATTGGGATGCAACCTATGGAGACCGCATGCAGAAGTTAGTTTTTATTGGTCAACATCTTGATAAAGAAGAAATCACACGATTGTTGGATGCTCGACTTGTTGACTAATGCCTATACAGCTTAAACAATTCAAGGTTATTGCCATCGATGCTGATGACACATTGTGGGACTGCCAGTCACATTTTGACAATGCAGAAGCCGTGTATTGTCAGCTCTTGGCGGCCTATGCAGGAGCCAAACACGTATCGGATGCACTCTTTGAAACCGAGAAAGCCAACATGGATTCATTGGGATATGGCACGAAAGCATTCACATTATCACTCATTGAGAATGCCGTTAAGATATCGGAAGGCCGTATAAGTGGTAAGATTATAGCCGAAATATTGCAGTTGGGCAAGGCTTTGTTGACCTTTCCAACAACACCTTTACCGGGTGTTGAAGACACATTGATTGCACTTAACGAGCGAAAGACCGACGAAGGTTATCGACTTGTGGTGTTCACGAAAGGCGAATTGCAAGACCAAGAGAATAAACTCAAGCGGTCGGGATTGGCAAACTACTTTGACGATATCGTCATTGTGTCTGACAAAACCGAAGAAGAATACCGACATTTATGCGTGAACAATGGCATTCATCCTAAAGAATTGTTAATGATTGGCAATTCATTTAAGTCGGATATTGCACCCGCTTTGAGCATCGGTGCATATGCCATTCATGTACCATTCAGCGTTGCTTGGAAAATGGAACTGGCTGAAACATTCGACCATGAACGGCTTATCACAATTGAAAACTTTAGAGATTTGATTGCTTTCTCCACCTTATAATATATAGGGGAGTCTGCAATTGCGTCAACAAAAGAAATATTTTAGGGAAAGGAATAAAAGAAACGACGCTGAGATTCGCTCTCCAGCGTCGTATTTTTTGCTTGAAAGTAGGTGATAAAAAAGAATTTATCGGTTTTCTTTGCCTAATACATGATATTAACGTATCTTTGCAAATAGAATCATACTCAAGGTATTGATGAATACGAATAAATTTGGATTATTAGATCAAATCAAATATCCTGCAGACCTTCGGAAGCTTAAACTCGAGCAATTACCAGAGGTTTGTAAAGAACTTCGCGAGGATATTATCCACGAAGTATCCGTTAATCCCGGACATTTTGCATCGTCTTTAGGAACTGTAGAGATTACCGTTGCATTGCATTATGTCTTTAATACGCCCGAGGATCGCATCGTTTGGGATGTCGGTCATCAGGCATATGGTCATAAGATTCTTACTGGAAGACGAGACAAATTCTATACAAACAGGAAGTTAAATGGTATCTGTCCCTTTCCAAGTCCAAAGGAAAGTGAATACGATACGTTTGCTTGTGGTCATGCAAGTAACTCAATTTCTGCGGCCTTGGGTATGTCTGTGGCTGCTAATGGCAGTGAACGCCACGTCATAGCTGTTATTGGTGACGGCGCAATGAGTGGCGGATTAGCCTTTGAAGGCCTTAATAATGTGTCAAGTACTCCCAATGATTTACTCATTATTCTCAATGATAATGATATGTCAATTGACCGAGCTGTGGGTGGAATGGAGAAGTACTTACTGAATCTTGACACTAATGAGACCTACAATAAACTACGCTTTAAGGCCAGCAACTGGCTGCATCGGAAGGGTTATTTGAATGAAGAGCGCAAGAAAGGGATACTCCGTTTCAACAACGCCTTAAAGAGTGCACTGAGTCATCAGCAGAATATCTTTGAGGGAATGAACATCCGTTACTTCGGACCTTTTGATGGACATGACGTCAAAGAGATAGTACGCGTCTTGCAACAACTTAGGAACATGAAAGGTCCTAAGCTGCTTCATCTGCATACAACGAAAGGAAAAGGATACGAACCAGCCGAGAAAAGTGCCACAATATGGCACGCCCCAGGTAAGTTTGACCCTAAAACGGGAGAGCGCTTAGTGCAAGATTGCAGTGATATGCCCCCCAAATTCCAAGACGTTTTCGGTCAAACCCTTTTGGAATTAGCCTTGAAAAACGATCGTATTATAGGCGTAACACCCGCCATGCCTACGGGTTGTTCCATGACAATTCTACAGAAATCATTACCTCATCGCATGTTTGATGTGGGCATCGCCGAAGGCCATTCAGTAACCTTTTCGGGTGGAATGGCGAAGGAAGGACTATTGCCTTACTGCAATATTTACAGTGCTTTTAGCCAACGAGCTTACGACAATATTATTCATGATGTGGCTTTACTGAAGTTGCCAGTTGTACTTTGTCTCGACCGCGCGGGACTCGTTGGAGAGGATGGTCCGACTCATCACGGCGCATTTGATATGGCAGCTTTGCGCCCAATTCCTAATCTTACAATTGCCAGTCCCATGGATGAGCACGAGTTAAGAAGGTTGATGTACACGGCACAACTGCCCAATCAAGGTCCTTTTGTGATTCGTTATCCACGAGGAAGAGGCGTACTTAAAGACTGGAAGTGCCCTTTAGAACAGATTGAAGTGGGCACAGGACGCAAACTTAGAGATGGAGAACATATTGCAATTATCAGCATTGGACCTATTGGAAACATTGTAGAGAGTGCCATTAATGCATCAGGTGAAAACGTAGCTCATTATGATTTACGTTTCTTAAAGCCTCTCGATGAACAGTTGTTACATGAAGTTGGCAAGAAGTTCTCACGTATAATCACGATTGAAGATGGAGTCCGTAACGGCGGAATGGGGTCTGCTGTACTCGAATGGATGAATGATCATGGCTACTCACCCGTTATCAATCGCATGGGACTTCCTGATGAATTCATCGAACACGGCACTGTTGAGGAGTTACAAAAGATATGTCATATTGACCAAAACAGCATCATTGCTGCTATCAAAGAGACTAAGAAATGAAAATTATTATAGCCGGCGCATACGCCATAGGAACTTATCTTGCAAAGTTCTTATCCCGTAACAATCAAGACATTATCCTCATGGATGAGAGTCAAGAGAGGTTAGAGAAGTTAGATTCTGACTTTGATTTGATGACAATGCACGCCTCTTGTACAAGCATCGAAATGCTAAAAGAGGCAGGAGTAGCGTCAGCTGACCTCTTCATTGCAGTCACTCCTGATGAGAATAAGAATATGAATGCCTGCATCATTGCTAAGGCATTAGGAGCCAAAAGAACTGTAACCAAGGTAGACAATTATGAGTTTGTAGCGCCCAATTTGAATGATTTCTTTCAACATTTAGGCGTGAGTTCTATCATCTACCCTGAGCTTTTAGCTGCTGAAGACATTAATAACGGACTAAAAATGAGTTGGGTTCGCCAACGCTGGGATGTGCATGGGGGCGCTTTAGTGATGCTCGGCATCAAACTTCGCGAGTCATGTGAGGTACTTAATAGGCCGTTAAAAGACATCAGTGGGCCTGATGATCCTTACCATGTCGTGGCAATCAAGCGCGATGGCGATACGATTATACCGGGTGGAAACGATGAACTTAAGCTCTATGACATGGCATATTTCATGACAACTCGCCAGTACATACCGTTCGTTCGAAAGATTGTAGGCAAAGAACACTATGTAGATGTGAAGAATGTCATGATGATGGGTGGCGGACGTACAGCCGTAAGAGCCGTTAAAACCATGCCCGAATACATGAATGTAAAGATTATCGAGGCCGACGAACAACGCTGCGAACGACTCAATGAGCTTCTCGATGATGACCGAGCACTTATCATTCATGGCGATGGACGAGACGTTTCGTTGCTTCAAGAAGAGGGAATCATGAGCACACAAGCCTTTGTTGCGCTCACAGGAAATGCTGAAACAAACATCCTTGCCTGCTTAACGGCTAAGCGAATGGGCGTCAGAAAGACTGTGGCCATGGTCGAAAATGAAGACTATATCAATATGGCTGAGAGCTTAGATATAGGAACTATCATCAACAAGAAAGCTATTGCAGCCAGCCATATCTATCAGATGATGCTCGATGCCAACGTGCATAACGTGCGCTTTCTTATGAATGCAAATGCTGATGTGGCTGAGTTCATCCCCCAAGAGGGCTCGAAAATTACAGAAAAAGCGGTCAAAGACCTACGTCTTCCTCATGGAGTGACGATAGGAGGACTGGTTAGAAACGGCGAAGGTTACCTCGTTTCAGGTAACACTCGCATTAATGCTGGCGACTCAGTCATGGTGTTTTGCCACGACATGAATATGAAAAAAATAGAGAATCTCTTTAATAAATGATTGACAAAAGCATCATATTTAAGATTATTGGCTCGTTACTTTTCATCGAAGCCCTACTCTTGTTGGCTTGTCTTTTCATGGCCATCGGCTACCAAGAAGACGATGTTCCTGCCTTTATTATTACCATTATCCTGACTACACTCACGGGAATCGTGTTGCGTTATCTTGGGCGTAATGCAGACAATAACATGAGTCGACGCGATGCTTACCTTGTAGTGACGCTCTCTTGGATTATCTTTAGTTTCTTCGGAACCTTGCCTTTCATCATCAGTGGATATATTCCAAGCTTCACTGACGCTTATTTTGAGACAATGTCTGGCTTTACTACCACGGGCGCCACTATCATTGATGACATTGATAAGCTACCCCACGGCCTACTTTTCTGGCGTAGTATGACGCAGTGGATAGGCGGATTGGGCATTGTTTTCTTTACAACAGCAGTGCTTCCCTCGTTTGTTGGCGGCTCTGTTAAAGTGTTTGCAGCTGAATCAACAGGTCCAATTTCATCGCGCCTCCACCCACGTTTGAGCACAGGTGCTAAGTGGATATGGGTAGTTTACCTTGTACTGACCATCGGATGTGTGCTGAGTTTCATGGCTTGCGGCATGGGATGGTTTGACAGTATCAATTATGCCATGGGAAGTACTGCTACAGGTGGTTTCTCAACGCACACCGATAGTGCGGAGTTTTTCCGTTCACCGGCCGTAGAATATGTGGCAACTTTCTTTTGTTTCTTCTCCGGAGTGAACTTCACTTTGATGTATATGGCAGCCAAACACCGCTCTATCAAGATGATGTTCAAGAGCGAAGAGTTCCGTTTTTACACGTTTGTTGTGTTGGCATTCTCATTGTTTATCATGGCAGAACTCATGATTCACAATGGTTACGACTTAGAAAAGGCATTCCGATGTGGCATCTTCCAGGTGGTTTCTTTCATCACAACAACGGGTCTTTTCAATGATGATGCAGGCAAATGGCCCCATGTTACCTGGGTTGTTTTAGCCACTTGTATGTTCCTTGGGGCTTGTTCGGGTAGCACAAGTGGTGGATTTAAGGGCATCAGAAGCATGATGATGTTGAAGATTATGCGTAATGAGTTCAAACAAATCCTACATCCTAACGCCGTACTTCCTATTCATGTAGATGGTAGTAACATTCCTTATCAGAAACGAGTAACGTTACTTTCATTCCTTTCGGTCTATCTTTTGATATGCCTTTTCGCTTCATTTGCTATCATTTCTGCAGGAATTGACAACACAAATGCCATCACTATCACACTGAGTTCGTTGGGAAATGTAGGCCCATCCTTAGGTCTTGAGATTGGTCCTACCATGAGTTGGTCTATGCTTCCGGCATGGATTAAATGGCTATGCTCGGCACTTATGCTGATTGGTCGACTCGAAATATTCACTATTCTCGTGATTTTCACTCCAGCTTTCTGGAGAGATCGGTAAATCTCTGCCCCTATTTTACCCTATTCTTGCATGCCATTCGCCACACAATGGCATGCAAAGCATAAGCTGGAATTAATGGCATTTGGGGGAATTGTAAATAGGATTGCAATGCAACGCCATTGGGTTCATGCCCCATTTCCGATAAATATATCCGGAATTATAAATGCCTTCGCCACGCAATGCCACAAATATTGCGGTAAGTTTTCAATGAATGAATCTCTCAAGA
Organism: Segatella salivae DSM 15606; assembly: GCF_000185845.1. Lineage (GTDB taxonomy): Bacteria > Bacteroidota > Bacteroidia > Bacteroidales > Bacteroidaceae > Prevotella > Prevotella salivae. The sequence continues at coordinate 2,830,844 of NZ_GL629647.1, read as the reverse complement.
TGATTATTCTCAACTTGCAACGCCGTAGGTGTTGTTCTTTTGACAGCCCAGGGTTGGCGAGGAACAAGCCTACCCTGGG
>NZ_GL629647.1:2808102-2830581 GCF_000185845.1 Segatella salivae DSM 15606 | reverse complement strand
TAAACGTTCGCAAGGAGATTCAACGCCGTAGGTGTTGAGCTTTTTCCGAGAAAGCATGGTTATAGCGAGGTGATTCATGGCGGATTAATCAAAAAAAACGCAACACCTATGGCGTTGTTCCACGCACAACATACGCTAACCCAAGGTAGCCTGCACTATCGTTTGGCAACCCTGGGCTATCAAAAGCGCAACACCTACGGCGTTGAAACGTTTATTCCGTAACATGAATTACGTTATTTTGTGTCTGGATTTATGACGCATTGCCCCTAAAAGGCACAATGCTTACCGCGTTGATTCTCACATTATATAACGTAATTTATATCTATACACTACACCATTGAATGCCATATTATACGAGAGCAAATACCACTCACAACGCGGCATACCTTATTTCATCCTGCAACTTGCGTCAAATTGTGCGGTCATTTGACGCAAAACATCGCGTGATTTGCATCATATTACAACACAATTTGACATCAATTAGTTTGTGATATGCCACAAAGCCCTCCACGAATAAGATTGTTGGGCCACGCCAAAAAGGCCAAACACTTAATCAGCAATCAGTCCTTTTGTCAGCATATCATAATATAAGGCTTCGAGTTCACCTTGAGTTAAGTGCTCAACGGCATGCTCAATAGCCCGTATAAGCTCATCGCGTCGATCATCACCCGACGCATTAAAACGAGAGAAATCTACCATAGTGTTCTTTGTTTTGCTCCATACAAAGGTAATATAAAATAGACTATAAATCGAAAAATGCCGCAAAATAATATGTGATTTGTAAGAAAAGGATAGACACATGAGGGCAATTTCAGGCAAGTTTTGTATGGTTTTATTCTAATTTTTAGGTCTAAACTAATACCATTTTCCACTTATTCATGACGAAGGAAACGGCTATTCGGCTTTGGTTTATACTGAAATGACTTGGACAACGAGAACAATAGAGCAGCTTTTTATGCTTTAACCCTATCACTCCAACATTTTATTCGCCACATCACGCCCCTTCATCAAACAATTTTTGTATCTTTGTTGTGTCAACAAAACAACGAACATCATGGAACAAATCAAGAACGAACACCTGACAATTGGCATTTCGGCGCATGGTGCTGAACTGCAAAGCATCAAAGATAGTGACGGAAAAGAGTATCTTTGGCAGGCCAATCCATCGATTTGGGGACGTCACTCCCCTATTCTTTTCCCTATTGTTTGCGGACTATGGAACGACACTTGTCGCATTGATGGCAAGGAGTTTAACATGTCACGCCATGGATTTGCACGCGACACCGACTTCACTTTGGTGGCTCAAGGCAAGGAAAAGGTGGTCTATGCTATGCATGAAAACGAAGAAACGCTTAAGGTTTATCCCTATCATTTCAATCTGGCAGTGAGTTATCGGCTGGCAAAAAACAAGATAAAAGTGGTTTGGCATGTGGAGAATACAGGGCGAAAGGAGATGTATTTTCAAATTGGTGGCCACCCCGCCTTCCTCATTCCAGGACTTCTTCCGAGCGAACCCATGCACGGACGACTAAGACTTGACGACACGGAACCACGTCGGATTTTCGGTAATGTGAAAGGATGTGTCACCCCCGAACATAGTGCTGTTGTCACGGAAGAAGGGATATTGTCGTTTGATGAGGAGCTTTTTAAGGACGATGCCCTTATCTTTGACCACTCACAACTGCACAAAGTGAGTCTGCTTAACCATGAAAACAAAGCGGAAGTTAGCGTAGAATTCAAGGCGCCTGCAGTTGGAATATGGAGTCCTTACGGCAAGAATGCTCCGTTTGTATGCATTGAACCCTGGTATGGTATTGCCGATTGGGCAGACTATGACGGTGAGTTTAAAGATAAATATCTGATGAATAAGCTGCTTCCGGGAGCCAGTTTCATGAGCGAATATACGATAACAATAGGCGAAACAGACGAAGATTAATGCATTGGTTGACCTTTATTCAGAAAGAATGGAGGTCAACCCATCTTGGGTTTACATTCTAACAAACGAAAAAAGCTAAACAACACAGGTGCTGTTTAGCTTCAAAACGTTGGGATACTCGGACTCGAACCAAGAATGACAGGACCAGAATCTGTAGTGTTACCATTACACCATATCCCACTATTTCATTTGCTTCATCAGGTAAACTCCCGATTTGCGTCTGCAAAGTTAGTACATTTCTCAAAACAATCAAAACTTTTAAGCACTTTTTTTCCAAAAAAATGGCGAAACCAAAAAATAGACTTTGCTTTATGGATGATATCTCTTAAAATTGTGTACCTTTGCCCATGAAACAATAGTATCACATATATTAAATAAAGAAACAATTGATGGGAATAACTGAAACGTTAGTGAAGACAATTACAAAAGGTATACAAGAGAAGAAAGGTCAAGACATTACAATCATTGATTTGAAACATATTGATGGCGCAATTGCCAAATATTTCATCATTTGTCAAGGCAATTCACCGACTCAGATTGAGGCTATTGCAGGCTCAATCAGCGATATGGTGCGCGAGGAATTAAGCGAAAAGCCCATCAATGTGGCTGGACTTGGCAACAATCAATGGGTAGCTATCGACTATTCTGATGTGCTTGTACATATCTTTATGCCTGAAACGAGGGAATATTATAACTTGGAAACGCTCTGGGAAGATGCCAAATTAACAAATATTCCGAACTTAGATTAAACGTTTGGCACACCATTTGATGAAGTAATTCCCATATACAACAGAAACAAATACAGCGATATGGACGAACAAAAGAACTTCTTTAATAATAAGGAAAGCGGCAAAGAGCCGAAGATGCCACGCTTTAATATGAACTGGATTTACATATTAGTGGCTATCGTTGCAGGCGTGTTTCTGCTCTCTGGAGGTGGAAACTTGGCGGCAATGAGTGGGACTAATAAAGAAACCACATATGGAAAGTTTAAGGAATATGTAGCAAAAGGTTACGCAACAAACGTCGTTATCAACAAAGATAAGGGTGAACTGAAGATGTATGTTGCCCCAAAACACGTCAAAGATGTATTCCATTTGAATGCTAAACAGGTAGGAAAGAATCCCTATGTTAACGTGGAATTTGGCTCTGTTGACGAAGTAGAAAGGTTCTTAAATGCCGAACAAAAGGCCAAGAAACTTGTCGATTATAGTTATGATAACGATTCCGGCAATAGCTTCTTTAATGGACTTCTCGTCAACACGCTACAGATATTACTCTTCTGTGCATTTGGTTTCTGGCTGCTAAGACGTATGAGTGGCGGTGGAAATGTCGGCGGAGGAGGAGGCATTTTCAGTGTAGGAAAGAGCAAAGCAAAGCTGTATGAGAAGGCAAACGACCTCGGAATAACGTTCAAAGACGTAGCCGGACAAGAGGGAGCAAAGCAAGAAGTGCAGGAGATTGTAGAGTTTTTAAAGAATCCCCAGAAGTATACTGAGCTGGGAGGAAAGATACCTAAGGGTGCATTATTAGTCGGACCACCGGGTACTGGAAAGACTTTGTTGGCCAAAGCTGTGGCAGGTGAGGCCGGTGTTCCATTCTTTTCAATGAGTGGTTCGGACTTCGTTGAGATGTTTGTAGGCGTAGGTGCCAGCCGAGTACGTGATGTTTTCGCGCAAGCTAAAGAGAAATCACCGTGTATTATCTTTATAGATGAGATTGATGCAGTAGGTCGTGCCCGCAGCAAGAACCCCTCAATGGGAGGTAATGACGAACGAGAGAACACGTTGAATGCCTTACTTACCGAGATGGATGGATTCGGAACTAACAGTGGAGTCATTGTACTTGCAGCAACAAACCGCGCAGATATGCTTGACAAAGCATTGCTTCGAGCAGGCCGTTTCGACCGACAGATTAACGTAGATCTACCAGATTTGGCTGAACGTATAGCCATTTTCAAAGTTCATTTGCGTCCTTTGAAGGTGGATAAAGACTTAGATATTGATTTCTTGGCACGCCAAACACCGGGCTTTTCGGGTGCAGACATCGCCAATGTATGTAATGAGGCGGCACTGATTGCAGCTCGTCATAACAGCAAAACAGTCTGCAAGCAAGACTTTCTCGATGCCGTTGACCGCATCATTGGCGGATTAGAGAAGAAGACTAAGGTGATAACAGCCGCTGAAAAGCGCTCGATTGCATTCCATGAAGCAGGACATGCCACGGTAAGTTGGTTCTGTGAGCACGCCAATCCACTTGTAAAGGTGAGCATCGTTCCACGTGGTCAGGCACTCGGAGCTGCTTGGTATCTGCCCGAAGAGCGACAGATTACAACAAAAGAACAGATGCTTGACGAGATGTGTGCATTGCTTGGAGGACGTGCAGCAGAAGAGTTGTGCACGGGACATATCTCTACTGGTGCGATGAACGACCTCGAACGCGCCACTAAAAGCGCTTATGGCATGATTGCTTATGCAGGTATGAGCGACCGACTTCCTAACATTTGTTATTACAACAACCAAGAATATCAGTTCCAACGCCCCTACTCTGAGACCACAGCTAAAGTCATTGATGACGAAGTTTTGAAGATGATTAACGAGCAATATGCACGTGCTAAGGAGCTACTTGAACATCATAAGGAAGGACATAGAGCGTTAGCAGAGCTACTCATCTCACGTGAAGTCATCTATGCAGAAGACGTAGAAAATATCTTCGGTAAACGCCCATGGATGAGCAGAGCACAGGAAATCATCAATGAAAATGAGGCTAATGCGCCTAAACTTGAAGACATGCCAGACGCTGTTAAGCAAGCCGAAGCCGAACATCAAGCATCATTAGAAAAGGAAAAGAGCAATGAGTGACAAAATGAAAAACCTGATTGTGAGGGCCATAGTAGGTGCACTCTTCGTCATTATTATGGTGGGTGGCATCATGCATCCACATACAATGGTGGCATTGTTTGCCGTGATTACGGGGCTGACGATATGGGAGTTTACTGGCCTTGTGAATCAAAGAGAGAACATAAATGTTAATCGTTTTATCACAACGATAGCCGGAGTGTATTTCTTTTTGGCTGTAGCGGCCATACGAACTGGCATCACTTCAAACTTTGTTATCTTTGTTCCCTACCTGCTGTCGATAGTATATCTCTTCATCGGTGAACTCTACTTGAAGCAAGAAGACCCTATAAACGACTGGGCTTACACCATGCTTTCTCAGCTCTACATAGCCCTTCCGTTCTCCATGTTGAATGTACTTGCATTTGAACAAGCCGCAAATGGCATCACCTATCAATACAATATGCAACTCCCTTTGTGTGTGTTTGTCTTCCTTTGGCTTAATGATACAGGCGCTTATTGCAGTGGATCACTCTTCGGAAAGCATAAACTTTTCCCGAGAATTAGTCCTGCAAAGAGTTGGGAAGGAAGTGTAGGAGGAGCCATACTCGTTATGATTGTTGCCGCAATCATAGGCTATTTTTCAAATGCAAACTGCCAAATGTCACAACTATCTATAACAGGTTGGGTCGGATTAGGCTTCATAGTAGTTGTATTTGGCACATGGGGTGACCTCGTTGAAAGCCTTTTCAAACGAACCTTAGGCATTAAAGATAGTGGTAAAATCTTACCTGGTCATGGCGGAATGCTCGACAGATTCGACTCTTCTCTCATGGCTATCCCTGCATCAGTCATCTATCTTTATTCGCTACAGATGTTTGGATAACAAGACAAATCAAACCAAAATATAAGGTGACATGCGAAGGATTTATTCTTCGCATGTTTCGTTTTATAACCTCACAACTTTGTTTCAACGCCATTGACACCGCGTTCTCTTCGCGTAGTTCCTATATGATGGTACTTCATCTTTACACACACCATCAATCCAATAGTGATAAATGATGAAGTAAAATGACTCATATCACACGACGAAATGACACAAATTACACGATGAAATGCCACACTTTACCGCATAAAATGATGCAAAAGGTTTTCTGAAGTATAGACAATCATATTTCATTCTCAAACAATCAACGAAATAAAGCATAACAAGTTTATTTGTTTTTTCATCGTAAAAAGGCATACATACGCCTTTGTTCACGCAATATTTCACCTGTAAACATCATTTCATTCCTATCAAAAAAACAAACAATTGTAATGAAACATCGCATAATTGCATAGAAATCAAGCCGTGGTTACAAGCATTTTACGATAAAAAACAAGGCAAATAAGCTCACATTATGCTATAAAGAAAGAGCCAAATAGCTGAATATCAACTACTTGGCTCTTACAAAAGTGCGCCTGATAGGACTCGAACCTACACGGCATAAACCACTAGATCCTAAGTCTAGCGCGTCTACCAATTTCGCCACAAGCGCTTTGTTGGTGCAAAGATACAATAATATTTTGAGATAACGAAAAAAGGTTGATGATTTTTTTACGCTTTATACGTTGTTCAACTAAATTTATTTCAAAACGCTCTTACAATGTTATCAGCCAGTTTTCGTTATGGATAGAAGATTATAAATGTTTGGTTTCTAACGTTCACGGATAGCAGAAGGTGACTCACCTAACTGTGCCTGTACGTAACGAGTAAAGTGTGCCGGCGATGAGAAGTTAAACTTTTCACTAATCTCTAACACTGATAATCGGCGGTTACGCAAGTGCAAACGTATGTCAATGTTAACGAAATGGTGAATCCAATAGTTAGCAGGATGCCCCGTAACTGTACGGCAAACGTCAGACAAGTACTTAGCCGTTACGAAGAGTTTACCGGCATAATACGCTACTTCTCTATGTGACTTATACTCGCCATTCTGTAGTAGTTTGATGAAGTCTCGAATCAAACGAGCCGACCGAAGCGGTACATGTGTGGGACCATATATACGATTTTCGAAGTCGAATACATCTAAAAAGAGCTGCAAACAACTAACAGCTAACGCGTCAAGATAATAGCTATGATCTCTATCTTTGGCTCTTTCAACAATGGCATCTAAGTCTTTTTTGCACTTGATTGCTTCCTCCTTAGTTAGCTTTAAGATTGGATTTTCCATCAATAATAACGTGCTTCTAACACCGAAATTGACGTCGGGTGCGGCCGAATCCATAAAGGGAGCGTGAATAAAAAGCACCATAACATCGAAGTTTTCGTGTGGGGAAAAGTCCTTTATCAAGTGATGTTGCCGAACAATTAATAAGTTGTTTGCCAATAAATCATAGCGTTCACCATTGTAAACAAAGCTGCAAGAGCCTTGTAAACACAATACATGCGCGATGTAATCTTTGGTTTCTGCAGCCCCCATCTTAGTGAAGTCACTTCCGGTAATGATAGTCTCTCGGTAGTCCATAAATAGGGAATAAATTAAATTATGAAGCTCTTCATCTTCTAAGCTCCATCACAAAGATAAACATTATAACTCAAAACCACTGTCAAGTTTTAGGAAAAGATTTTATGTTTATAAACATCTCTATCTCAATATCTTACGTGCTTGTTCGATAATTGAATCATATCCCATGAAAATATCAAACTGATTAAGACCTATTTGCACATCAGGTGCGATGCCAAACTCTGTTGTTTGTTTATCCTTATCATAGATAGGGCAAGCTGAAAAGCGTACACTCCAGCCATTGGGGAGTTCACTACTGAAAGGCATCCCTGCCCCTCCACCGGTTCTATCGCCTACAATTGTGACCTTAGGACAGCTTTTCATATACTTAACGAACTCGTTTGCGGCACTATAAACGCCTCGATTTGTGAGCACAACAACAGGTTTTTGCCACCTCAGTCCACGGCTTGGACGCAGCCATTGCGCCTTCATCTCGGAGAAATCATTGTGTCCTCGTCCCGTCTTATGTTGGATATAACCCACGCAAATGTCTTTATTTGTGAAGCGAGCAGCCAGTTCTTCGGCGCTCGAAATCATGCCTCCACCATTATTTCTGATATCAATAATGAGGCCGCGTGCCGTGAGAAAATACGACAAAATGTCTGTAAGATTACCACTACCAAAGCCATTTTCAAACGTAGAACAACGTATATAACCTATATTATCATCAAGTAATCTATACCTCATTCCATTCGAAATGCGATAATCTTTGCCTAAATAGAAACTGATTAATGAGTCATTCAAGTTCGTGGGATAATCCTCATGCCACGACCAATTGCGTGCAATGTCGAAGCTGGTGATTAGATTTACATGCCCATCTCGTAGCTCTCCAAGCATATTTCCAAGTACTTCGAAGAGCTGTTCTTCGGTCATTTGTGGATTAATCTGCTTGCTATAACGCTGATAAATAGCATTCCAGTCAAGCCCAAATTGCTTTTCTTTCTCACTAAAAAAGCAGTAATGCTCATCCATAATACGCCATAATGCCTCGAAGTTACCACGTGAATCATTGGTAAACTCCTCATCTTTGACGCATCCCGAAAGCAGAATCACGCTAAGAAACAACAACAACAGCCTTATATAATGATGCAAATATTTCATCTTCTTACGCGTGTTAACTTAAAGGTTTTCGTCACTCCGAGCAGCAAAGTGTTTGTATAGGCGTGGAATTTCAACTTATTTATGTGTGCTTGTAGATACTCTCCTTGATATCCTATGCGGAAAACGGCATGGAAAAGTGGGAAGTCTAAGGTCAACATCTGACGCAAAGAAGGAGCGTTTCCGATTGTAGTTGGCACAAGATTATGGTCATAATTGTCCTTCGAAAATATCTCATAATAAGACTGACCATAGTTAGGTGAGAACCTCAAACCTACCAAAGGAACTCCCAATTCATAACGTAATCTGAAATCACGATATTCACTTGGTCGGAAGGGATGATGGAAATCATAAGTCAATGCGGCTGTAGGAACAACGTTGATAAATAGTCGTGCCTGTGCAGGATTATTGCTATTGCGCGTATTATAAAGGAATCCGAGGTTGACTTCTGCATTCCCTCCCGCCTCGAAATGTAACTGGTTGCGCGACAAGTTCCATGTTTTGAAGAGATAATGCAACCCAAATTGGAAGTTATAATTGCCTGCAATCTCTCGGCCATTACGTGCTCTATTGTCCACGTAAGCAATGTTTCCTTGATGGATTAACTCATGAATCACACGGTTATTCCTACGTTTTCGCAGTGTATGGCTTATGTAACGAAGGTCTAATCCGACGTATTCTTCGGGGCTAAGATACGTGTCAAGGAGGTTTGTTCTGCCCCATCCTATCATCTTACTATTGGCAATGATGCGCTCATTTTGATTGCTATCATCAGGTTGGGCGACAGAGATTAATGGGGAAAACCATAGTAGCATCCCCATTATTATCATGTTATTTCGTGTTATTCTCATCGTCTTCGGGGAATAAACTCAATTGTCCGTTGATCTCATCTATCACCTGTTGCGAGCTCTTTCCTGCGTCTGGATCAAGATTTTCAGGTTCATCCTCAGTGTCATCTTCTTCGATTTGTTCTTCGGGTTCAGGGAAACGAGTCGGTTCAAGCTCTTTAATCGTCGCGATTTGCCACGTAGATATGCGCTTACCTTTAGCCTTAAAGCTCTTCTGTCCGATAAACTTCTCGGCATCAATCTCCTCATCTGGTCGTGCGGCATCATGCCCTCCATAAGTTACTTTGATACGAGGGAAGGCCTCATCTGTAAGAAGAATAAGCTTACTATTAGGGTTTTCACCTACAAAATTCTGTGGTTTTGAGATGGCATCCATCGTAAACCGCTTCATATAGGGATAGCCTTTGTTGTCTGCATCATAGAGAACGGCAGTCCAAACCTTGTCAGCTTGCCACTTCTCTAACCTCATTATGTTGTCTGGATAATGGTTATTTGCATCGAAATTTGTTATGAAGAAGTCGTTATTATCAAGTATAACCAAGATGCGATCTTCATCAAAGAACTCCCCAAGATAACGTCCGTGCTCTTCATAATTGATGCGTTTCACGTCGGGATCAAACCACACTTTCCTACCGCCGAGTGTCGAATGGCCTAAGCTTTTCAGTCCAATGCGATGCACAACTTGCTTGGTTAGGATGACACCTTTAGCCCCACGACTCTTAATATTGACCTTACTGAAGTCGCGTTCCAAGAAGATATTCTGTCGTTTTTTCTTTGGATCAGGTTCTAAGACCACTTTAATCGTCTCGGCTTCTCCATTGGGGTTGGCTGTGAAATAAGTCACTTTCGACCCCGGAGTGCCCAAAGTGAGGTCATATTCGCGGTCACGTGTCATGCTGGTCACGTTGAATCGCTTCATATAATAATAGCCATCACGACCATCTCTGTATACAACGTTGTAGATAGTACGCTTATCATTCCGCTTAAACACTTGCAACCAAATGATTCCTTTGCCTACAAATATCTTATCGGCAACCTTTATAATCTTATACTTTCCAGTCTTATAGAACAGTATAATGTCGTCAATATCAGAACAGTTGCAAACAAATTCGTCCTTCTTCAACCCCGTTCCGATGAATCCCTCCTGTCGGTTGATGTAGAGTTTTTGGTTAGCTTCTACGACCTTTGCACTGTCAATGGTATCAAAACTGCGTATTTCCGTACGACGAGGATGGTCTTTTCCATACTTGTTTTTAATGAAAGTAAACCAATTAATGGTTACATCCGTCATGTGATTCAAGTCGTTTTCAATCTCAGCTACTTCTGCTTTGATGCGTGCAATGAGTTCATCTGCCTTATCTTTATTAAACTTTAAGATACGTTGCATCTTGATTTCCATGAGCCGAAGAATATCATCTCGCGTCACCTCTCGAATGAAGTCGGGTTTGAAAGGCGTTAATTTCTGGTCAACAAATGCTATGGCATCGTCCATGTTTGCAGCCTGTTCAAACTTCTTTTCCTTATAGATACGCTGCTCAATAAATATGCGTTCAAGGCTCGCAAAGAACAGTTGTTCCAACAATTCGCCTCTTCTAATCTGCAATTCCTTGCGCAAGAGTCCCATCGTTCGATCGACTCCATGACGCAACACATCACTAACGGTAAGGAAAACAGGCTTATTGTCTTCAATAACACAGCAGTTAGGAGACAAATTTATCTCGCAATCGCTGAAGGCATATAAGGCATCCATGGTCTTATCCGAAGACACTCCAGGAGCTAAATGCACTTGAATCTCGACCTCAGCTGCCGTGTTGTCATCCACCCGTTTGGCTTTAATCTTCCCCTTATCTATAGCCTTTAATATACTATCTATGAGGGTAGTTGTGGTCTTACTAAATGGGATTTCGCGGATAACTAAAGTCTTGTTATCTAACTTTTCTATCTTTGCCCGCACCTTCAACACACCGCCTCTTTGGCCATCATTGTATTTACTTACGTCGATAGCACCACCAGTTGGGAAGTCGGGATAAAGCTGAAAGTCTTCTCCTTTCAAGTATTTGATGGCCGAATCACATATCTCATTGAGATTATGTGGCAAGAGTTTACTGCTCAAGCCGACTGCAATTCCTTCAGCACCTTGGGCAAGAAGTAACGGAAACTTCACCGGAAGAGTGATTGGTTCCTTGTTTCTTCCGTCATAACTCAACTGCCAATCGGTGGTTTTTGGATTGAAAACTACGTCTAAAGCAAACTTAGAGAGGCGCGCTTCTATGTATCGTGGCGCTGCAGCTCGGTCGCCGGTGAGTATATTTCCCCAATTACCCTGGCAGTCAACAAGCAGGTCTTTCTGCCCCATCTGAACCAAAGCATCACCTATAGAGGCATCACCATGGGGATGAAACTGCATGGTATGGCCCACAATATTAGCCACTTTGTTATATCTTCCATCGTCCATGCGCTTCATTGAGTGTAGAATTCGGCGCTGAACTGGCTTTAAACCATCTTCAATATGAGGCACAGCACGCTCTAATATCACATAGCTTGCATAGTCAAGAAACCAATTCTTGTACATTCCGCTAAGGTGATGCACGGCAGAAGCATCGAATCTGTCTGCCGGTTTATAGTCAGAGTGCGCATCGCTCGCTTGGTTTTCTTCCTCGTTTATAGCCTCGTTATCTTTTATTTCGTCGTCCATGAATTGATTGTTTAATGCTTGGTATTTATTGCAATAGCTACAAAGGTAAGGAAAAATATTGAAATACGCAAATAAAAACCTTTCACGATGTCAGAAAGTTTGACGCTTGGCAGCTTGCAATAAAAAGCAACCCTCGCCTTAAAATGAATTTATATGTGGCAATAAAAGATGCTTTTACTATGTTAATGCATAGTGGAAGCGTATAAAAACCATGCTTTTCTGACTTATGTTTTGCTGTTGATTTGGGAATAATTCAAGAGAAAAAACTTTTGTTTTTGAAACTAATATCGACAAGAAACAGTACACATTATTGTTTTATTTTTGTAAAATTAAGCTCTAATTTTTTAACACTTTAAGAAGTTTTCAAATAGAGATAAACGCGCAAATCGAAACGTCCGATTTCAGTAAAAAAGTGAATTTAAAGAACAAAGACATAGATTTTAGTGCACGAAATGAATGGTTTGGCGTTGCAATCTGCCCCACTTCACAGCATGATTGAAGCCGATTTACAACGAAGAATGAGTTAAATTACATTGCAATTAGCCTCAAACGGCATTGAAAAACCAATAAAAGCACGAGATTATCAGCCACAAATACGGAGGTCTTTTCATTCAAAAATCATAACCATCTGATTTTCATCGTCTTGTAAAACGCTTAAAAACAGCTGCTATTTTAAGCCACCAAGCCTTTTGTTTTGAATAGCTTCAGAAAATCACACCACTTGTAAATATTACTGATTGATATTAACATTTCATTCAACTTCATTGTAAAAACATCGCAAGTAATCTTTTTTCAACTAAAAAAGAGATAAGAATGAGACAAAAACTTGCTTTGTTTGAAAAAATCAACTACATTTGCAGAACGAATAAAAAATTAGGAGTTATGAAAAAACATGTACTGATATTGCTCGCAATTGTGGGCATTATATATGCTTGTATGGCTTTTTCCAACGATGATAATGCCCCATCTTCGTTAGACGGAACAGCCTGGGCAAGCCCTCAAAAGAGTGATGGCGTGAAGATATTAACGTTTAGAGAGAAAGACTTTTCATGCACAATGTTCAACAACAACAAGTCGGGAGTCGAGAATGGTGCCTATAAATATAATGCACCCAAAGTGACCTTGACGTATAAAGTGCGGGGAACAGACAAACATAAGGTTGTAGAAGGCTATATCAAGGACAACAAACTGACGTTTGACAACTTTGTTTATACCCGCCAGTAGCAATCGAACTGCGCCATAAAATGATGGTAAAAAGAAGTTCTGCAGATAGTCTGCGCAAACCAAAAGAGGGCAGAAAATAATACGCTATAAGGATATCGACAACGAAAAATAACAAGAACGGCAGTCATTTAAGGGCTGCCTTTTTTCATGATTCAAAGAAGTTGTACACCCGTTTTGTTTGTGATTATAAAAATGTTCCAGCAGAAAAGCGATTCTGTTTAGCCTGAAAAGCATTACCCTTCGACGAATATAAAAAAATAATAAAAGCCGAGCCGTTTCACGATATTTATTGTATCTTTGCAGAAAAGAAATTGAACAAAAGATTATTATGGCACAAGAAGATGTTTTCAAGAAGATAGTAAGCCATTGTAAAGAGTATGGTTTTGTCTTCCCAAGCAGTGAGATTTATGACGGACTTGCAGCCGTTTATGACTATGGTCAGAATGGTGTTGAGCTGAAAAACAATATTAAAGAGTACTGGTGGAAAAGCATGGTACTGCTTCATAACAATATCGTTGGTATCGATGCAAGCATCTTTATGCACCCCACGGTATGGAAAGCGAGTGGCCATGTGGATGCTTTCAATGACCCATTGATTGATAACCGCGACTCAAAGAAACGCTATCGTGCAGATGTTCTCATTGAAGATCAGATAGCAAAGTATGATGAAAAGATTGAGAAAGAAGTTGCTAAAGCTGCTAAAAAGTTTGGTGACAGCTTTGAAGAAGGCAAGTTCCGCGAGACCAACATACGTGTTTTGGAAAACCAAAAGAAGCGCGATGCATTGCATGAACGCTATACTCAGGCCATGCAAGGCCCCGATTTGGAAGCTCTAAAACAAATCATTATTGACGAAGGAATTGTAGATCCCATCAGTGGTACAAAGAACTGGACGGATGTTCGCCAATTTAACTTGATGTTTTCTACTGAAGTTGGTTCTCTAAGTGACCAGACAAACAAAATCTATTTGCGTCCAGAGACAGCGCAAGGCATCTTTGTTAATTATCTAAACGTACAGAAAACAGGTCGCATGAAGCTTCCTTTTGGCATCTGTCAAATCGGCAAAGCATTCCGTAACGAGATAGTAGCGAGACAGTTTGTATTCCGTATGCGCGAGTTCGAACAAATGGAAATGCAGTTCTTTTGTCAGCCTGGTACTGAGATGAAATGGTTCGAATATTGGAAGAAACACCGTTTAGCTTGGCACAAAGCTCTTGGTATGGGCGACGAGAACTACCGCTTTCATGACCATGAAAAGCTGGCACATTACGCCAACGCGGCTACTGATATAGAGTTCCATATGCCGTTTGGTTTCAAGGAGGTTGAAGGCATTCATTCGCGTACTGACTTTGATCTTAGTCAGCATGAGAAGTTTAGTGGTCGTTCAATTAAATACTTTGATCCCGATAAGAACGAGAATTATACTCCGTATGATGTAGAGACTTCTATCGGTGTTGACCGCATGTTCCTTTCTGTTCTCTGTCATAGTTACACGGAAGAGCAGCTTGAGAATGGCGAGACTCGTGTGGTATTGAAGCTTCCAGAGGCTTTAGCGCCAGTGAAATGTGCCGTGTTCCCACTCGATAAGAAAGACGGACTGCCAGAACTTGCTCAACAGATTGTTGACGACTTGAAGTTCCATTTCAATACACACTATGGCGATCCAAAGGATTCTATCGGTAAACGTTATCGCCGACAAGATGCAGTTGGTACACCATTCTGTGTCACTGTAGACCACGATACGCCAAAAGATCACAAGGTAACACTGCGCTATCGTGACACAATGAAGCAGGAACGAGTAGACATTGACGCTCTACGTGGCATCATGGAAGAGCGTGTTAGCATCTCAAGTCTACTGAAAAAACTTAATGTAAAAGAATGAAACGTAACCTATTATATATCCTGTTGCTCATGATTACCACCTGCGTGGTAACGTCATGTAAGGAAGAAGGCGACTCAAACAATGAGTTTTCTAATTGGCAATCTCGTAATAACGAGTACTTCAATAAAGTCTATAAGGAAGCTCAAACGGCTTCATCGACAAACTCAAATATCAAGATATTACGTAGTTGGTCCTTAGGAAATGAGCTTCAAAAGCCAGAAGATCACATCGTGGTTAAGGTGTTAGAGAATGGTACAGGGACAAAAACACCAGTCTACAATGATAGTGTTTATGTGCATGTTCAAAAGCGATTGATTCCTTCTGCAACTTATCCTGACGGCAAAATCTTTAGTCAGAGCTGGACAACAGAAGTCTTTAACCCCAGTGTTAGCGCCCCTATTGAGATTGCAGTAAATGCACAATGCGATGGTTTTGCAACCGCTTTGCAACACATGCACGTAGGAGACAGATGGCGAGTATATGTACCTTATGCCCTGAGCGAAAGCAATGCTGAAGGTCAATATGACCTTCCCAGCCATTCAATGCGCATCTATGATGTCACACTTGCAGGCATAAAGGCTGAGAAATAGACGATAAAACACCGCTATAAAGATAGGATATATAATATAAGGTGTAATCAACATGCACATGAGTCAACTTGACTTATGTGCATGTTTGCATTAAAACAAAGTACGTGTGTACGTACACAATCGCTTGATTTAAGTCAAAAAACGACATTATTTCCATAATTTCGCGTTCAAAAATATGGCAGAATGAGAAATCGTTCCTATCTTTGCATCGTCTAAAAGAGGTAAAAGATTGAGATAACGACAAAGGTTTTAGGTTAGACAGACAAAGAGATTAAGTTTAGAATAGGTATTTGGTTTTAGGTAAAATAAAAGATCTTCAAAGGTATTATAAGGTAAAAGATTCAGGGAAACAGGATTTAGAGAGTCACTACAAAAAGGACATAGGTTAGTCTTGAAAGGTAAATGAAAAGATTGTTTCAGAATAGATAACACATAAAGAGAAAGTAAAAGAAAACTTGATAGATTTGAGAGACAGACGGTTTCATAGGAATATGGAATCGTTTTTTTTGTGTTTTACCCGAAAATCTATTAATTTTGCATCATAAAATAAGGTATGTTAGGAAACAAAAAGAGTGAAGCGCTATTAGCAAACATCCGTAATGGCCTGCCCATGTCACAGAATGAGAAACTCAAACTGATTGTAAGTTTGAGTATTCCCTCTATATTAGCCCAGATCACTACAGTCATGATGTTCTTCATTGACGCCTCTATGGTGGGACATCTTGGGGCAGAAGCCTCAGCAAGTATAGGCTTAGTAGAGTCTACAACATGGCTAATGGGTAGTGTAATGAGTGCTGCTTCGATGGGCTTTTCGGTACAAGTTTCCCACTTCATTGGTGCGAATGACTTCTTCAAAGCACGTCAAGTCTTTCGGCATGGACTGCTTTGTGGTCTCGCCTTTAGCCTCATTATAGCCGCTATAGGCACGTCAATTCACTCCGTACTTCCATTGTGGTTAGGGGGAGGAAATGACATTAATCACGACGCCTCTCAATACTATTTGGTGTTCTCATTAACCATGCCTTTCATCCTACTTTTCCATCTTTCGGCGTCCATGATCAAGTGTTCTGGCAACATGCAATTACCGAGTTTAATGAGTGTTTTGTTGTGTGTTCTTGACGTGATTTTCAACTACTTGTTCATCTATATGTTGCATTTGGGCGTGGTAGGTGCGGCAATCGGCACCTCAATGGCATATATTTCGACTTCACTTCCGATAGCTTGGATGGCCACAAGACGTAACAAAATATTAGCACTTCAGCTTGACAACGTGCCATTTAAATGGGTTTGGGACTATGTAACTAAAGCCATTCGAATCAGTCTTCCCATGGCAATTCAGTCGGTGTTAATGAGCGGAGCACAGATTGTTAGCACGCTAATCGTGGCGCCATTAGGTAACATTGCCATCGCTTCTAACTCCTTTGCTATCACTGCAGAAAGCCTTTGTTACATGCCAGGTTATGGCATAGGCGACGCTGCAACGACT
The DNA here is from genome assembly GCF_000185845.1 of Segatella salivae DSM 15606. Lineage (GTDB taxonomy): Bacteria > Bacteroidota > Bacteroidia > Bacteroidales > Bacteroidaceae > Prevotella > Prevotella salivae. The sequence goes on along the minus strand of NZ_GL629647.1, from coordinate 2,813,439 downwards.
TTAGTGGGCCAGACTTATGGTGCTGGACGCAAGGACCTTTGTAAGAGTTTTGCTCACATGACCGTAGGCTTAGGGATGCTTGTCATGGCTTTTATGGGACTGATTATGTATATTTTTGCTCCCGAAATGATTGGACTTCTAAGTCCTGTTGAATCTATCCGCACGCTCGGCACAACGATTTTACGCATCGAAGCCTTTGCCGAACCCTTCTTTGCAGCGTCAATTGTGGTATATAGTATATGTGTAGGCGCCGGTGATACCCTACGTCCTGCCATCATGAATCTTGTTTCAATGTGGTGTGTTCGACTAACGCTTGCGGCATGGCTTGCCCGAGATTATGGACTAAGAGGTGTCTGGACAGCGATGGCAATCGAACTAACCTTCCGCGGCTCAATCTTCCTTTATCGCCTATTCCGAGGCAACTGGTTGAAAGGAATAAAAGAAAAACCGGCAATACAAACCGCATAATACATCCTAAAATACATATTATTATGAAAAGAATCTTTTTATTTTTCACGGTAATGTTGCTTTCGTCACTCTCTTTTGCAACCTCCGTTGACAGCACAAATGCCGTGACTATGCTCGACTATGAACAGGCGTTGAACGACGACAATGCCCGAATCTCACTGAAAAACAATACTAAGGAGTTAATAAAAGATATTTGTTTCAACCTTACTTACATTGATATGATGGGGCAAACCATCAACGATGATAACTATTATAAAGAGGTAAATCTCTCACCAGGAGAAACAAAAACGATTACGCTTCCAGCCTTTAAAGCTGATGAATCCTATGTCTATTATAGGTCAGTGACAAAGAATGACCAAGCAAAGACCTTCATTGTCAAATTTGAACTAAAAGACTATAACACGACATACAAGTTGACTGAAAACGAAGACAGCGTTGAAGCGAGTTCAAAAACAACTGCACCCTATCACTCAAACAGCGGATTTTTTGAACGCTGGGGGCCCATTGCAGCCTTAGGTATGGCTGTACTCGTCGCAGCACTCTTTTTGGGTTGTTACGTTCTTGTGGGCTTTTTGGCAACGAGAAAGAAGCGAAGTGCAGTCCTTTGGATTTTAATTTCCTTTGTCACCACTCCATTTTTTGCGCTATTATTGCTACTGGCCTTAGGGACAGACACCTCAAAAGAAGAGTAGATTGCAATGAAATTATTGAGTAAAATGACGCAGATTGTGGTACGAAATGACGCAGATGACACGATGAAATGACGCAAACAACAGCACCATTTGATGCAGATTACATAATGAATGTGTGAGAAACAGATGCGGCAGACAAAATAAACGCAAACTTATTGCATACAGATGTGCTCATGATTAACTTTTTCAACCCAAATATAATTCATAAAAAGAATGATGAAAAACTTTGATTTCAAACGCTATTTAATCGCATTAAACGACTGCAACAAGCTTAAATTAAAAAGTTTGGCCATAACAGTCACCATGATTTCACTTTGCATTCTCGGCATTTCGACCTTGCTTTCAGAGCCTGTTATCGTGCTTCTCTTGACCCTATCCATCTGTTTTTTAACCATAGATAATTCGAGATTTACCGAAAAATCAAAGCTAAGCAGAGAAGTTTCTCAGCCACCTTTCACGGCAAAGGAAAGATTGTTGGCTCAGGCTACACACCTTTTTATAAGAAACCTACTCGTATTTTTCAGTCTCACGGCATTGACTTCGCTCTGGCTTTTGCTTTTTCATGCCCTTCAACTAAACTTCAATTGGGACGTCATCATTGGTCCAAAGATTGGCATGAAGTTGTGGATGGGACTTTGGTTTATCGTTTTTCTCACCACCAAACAAGTCATTGCACGCAGTAGTTTCACGGCAGCTTGGGTGTGGGGTGTTATCGAATTTGCAATTATAACAGCCCTTTTCACATGGTTAGTAATGATATTTGAGCTTTCAGTTTTATGGATATTACTTCCTGTTGTGACATTAGTTTGTGTCATTTTTGACATGTGTTTGAGTTATAAAAAAATACAGAATACACAACAAAAAGACAAGATAAGCATCGAAATGCAATAGACTTTTGATGATAAAATGTGACATATTGTCACCCGATTTTGTCACAATCAAACCACGTGTCGACCTTGGCACGTGGTTTGTTAGTTATGGATTGTCTTTGGAAAAGTTCCGAAGAGTCAATTAAACGAATAAAAAATAATAATATATATACAATTATGGGAAAGATTATTGGAATCGACTTAGGTACTACTAACAGCTGTGTTGCTGTATTTGAAGGTAACGAACCAGTTGTAATTGCTAACAGCGAAGGTAAGAGAACAACGCCTTCTGTTGTTGGTTTCTTAAAGGATGGTGAGCGTAAAGTGGGTGATCCTGCAAAACGACAGGCTATTACTAACCCGAAGAACACCGTCTATTCAATTAAACGTTTCATGGGAGAGACCTATGAACAAAGCCGTAAAGAGGCAGAAGCAATGCCTTATACAGTGGTTAACGACAATGGATATCCACGCGTAGAAATAGAAGGTCGCAAATATACCCCACAGGAAATATCTGCTATGATACTTCAAAAGATGAAGAAAACCGCAGAAGATTACCTTGGACAAGAGGTTTCAGAAGCAGTCATAACTGTACCTGCTTACTTCTCAGATTCACAGCGTCAAGCAACTAAAGAGGCTGGAGAGATTGCAGGCTTAAAGGTTCAACGTATCGTTAATGAGCCTACCGCTGCAGCGTTAGCTTATGGAGTTGACAAGGCAAACAAAGACATGAAGATTGCCGTTTTCGACCTTGGTGGTGGTACATTTGATATCTCTATCCTTGAGTTTGGTGGCGGAGTGTTTGAAGTTTTGTCTACAAATGGTGACACACACCTTGGTGGTGACGACTTCGACCAAGTTATTATCAAATGGCTTGCAGATGATTTCAAAGCAGAAGAAGGCATCGACTTGACGAAAGATCCAATGGCAATGCAGCGCTTGAAAGAGGCAGCTGAGAAAGCAAAGATTGAGCTTTCAAGTTCTACTTCAACAGAAATCAACTTGCCATATATCTCTGCTGAGGGTGGTGTTCCAAAGCATTTGGTAAAGACTTTGACCCGTGCTCAGTTTGAAAAATTAGCTCATGACCTCATCCAAGCATGTTTAGTTCCATGCCAGAATGCCGTTCGTGACGCAAACTTACAAACCTCAGATATTGACGAAGTGATTCTCGTTGGTGGTTCAAGCCGTATTCCTGCAGTGCAGACTTTGGTTAAAAACTACTTTGGTAAAGAGCCTTCTAAGGGTGTAAATCCTGATGAAGTAGTAGCTGTTGGAGCTGCAATCCAGGGTGCAATCCTTAATAAGGAGAGCGGTGTTGGAAACATTGTATTGCTCGATGTAACTCCATTGACCTTGGGTATTGAGACAATGGGTGGCGTAATGACCAAGTTGATTGAGGCAAATACAACTATCCCTTGCAAGAAGAGTGAAACATTCTCTACTGCAGCAGATAACCAAACTGCCGTTACAATCCATGTATTGCAAGGCGAACGCCCTATGGCTTCACAGAACAAGAGCATCGGCCAGTTCAACCTTGAGGGTATAGCACCAGCACGTCGTGGCGTTCCTCAGATTGAAGTTACCTTCGATATCGACGCTAACGGTATTCTAAACGTAAGCGCAAAAGATAAGGCTACGGGTAAGGAGCAGAAGATTAGAATCGAAGCTTCAAGTGGTCTTAGCCAAGAGGAAATCGACAAAATGAAGGCTGAAGCAGAACAGAATGCAGCAGCAGATAAGGCAGAACGTGAGAAGATTGACAAGCTGAATCAAGCTGACTCAATGATTTTCACCACCGAAAACTTCTTGAAGGACAATGCAGACAAGATTCCTGCAGACAAGAAAGCGCCTATTGAGACTGCCCTCCAGCAACTGAAAGATGCGCATAAGGCAGGCGATGTTGCAGCCATCGACAATGCAACCAATGCACTAAACACCGCAGTTCAGGCTGCAAGTGCACAGATGTATCAAGGTGGAGCACAACCCGGCGCCGATGCACAAGGTGCTCAAGGCGGCCAACAAGCACAGGACAATACCAGCAACTCCGCTGATGACATCCAAGATGCAGACTTTGAGGAAGTGAAGTAAAAGAATATTATAACCTTGCCCCAATGGTAGAAATGCCATTGGGGCTTTTTTCATTATTCAACACTATGATAGACGAAATAAAAAACATTCAATATTTTATTGATAAAGAAAAAGAATATATATCAGCACATAAAAACGATGGTACGATATTTGAGGAAGGTACTGGTCTAATAGACGCTGACTTTTATAATCCAGAATACTTCTTAAAAAACGGAAAAATACAGTGGTATTATGATGGAATAAAAGGATATATTGAAAACGAAGAGAAATATGAACTAACAGAGGCTGAACGTGTAATCTTGAGGATGTTTTATGGCGATATGTCTTGTTATTTTAGAGACGATTATTATCACGAAAAAATACCTGAAGTTGCAGGAGAACTCTTTAAAGTACTTAATTCCCTTGTTTTAAAGGCTCCTCAAAGCGAGTCCTCTACGCTACGTCGATATTGCGTACCCCAAGATAAGACTGATTTTAGTGAAGGGGATATATTTATTGTAGCTCATTGTCTTACATGTACAGAAGACAATTGGGAGCAAGAAGATAGGAAGAATGTGTACATAATTGAACCATTGAAAGATGGAAATACTAAAGCACACAATCTTTATGAAATATACAATCATGGTGATGAAAAGCAAGTCAATTTTATTCGTGGTACATCTTTTAAGATTACGAAGATTATTACCCAAAAGAATAATCTTAAATTAATATATATGGAAGAGTTGCCATAAGTTAAACATAAAACAACTCTATTCCCCAAGAACAATATAACCAATTATCCTACGACTACGCGCACAACACTGGTATTCATTAAATGAAAGCCAGCCACTACTTACTATCAAATTCATATTTCCGAATCTTCTGAAATGTTCAGAAACGTGAATATTCATTTTTTGAGCTTTCTGAAATGTTCAGAAGCGTAAATTTCTTATTTTTGAGCCTTCTGAAATGTTCAGAAGCATGAAATTTCATTTTTTGAGCCTTCTGAAACGTTCAGAAGCGTGAAATTTCATTTTTTGAGTCTTCTGAAATGTTCAGAAGCGTGAATTTTCATTTTTTGAACCTTCTGAAATGTTCAGAAGCATGAAATTTTGTTTTTTGAGTTCTCTGAAACGTTCAGAAGCGTGAATTTTTGTTTTTTGAGCTCTCTGAAACGTTCAGAAGCATGATTTTTTGTTTTTTGAGTTCTCTGAAACGTTCAGAAGCATGAATTTTTA
>NZ_GL629647.1:2788200-2808052 GCF_000185845.1 Segatella salivae DSM 15606 | reverse complement strand
AAACTTGGTAAATCAACTTTAAGTATGAGAAGAAAGGCACTATACCTATTGTACAAAGCCTTTCAGACCACCAAATAACAGAATAACACACAAACCTATTGTGTTTTTATAGTGTTTCTTCAGTGTCTTAGGACACAGAGGAAACACTTTTTTCATTTGCACCGTAAAAATCAATAACAAGTATTATGGTACAAAATGAAATCACTTTTGAGAACTTACCAAAGGCAGTTGCTCACTTAGTCAGCGAAGTTGCTGAAATCAAGTATTTAGTATGTAAAGGACAAACACCTGTTGTCCCTCCCAAACGTATTCCTATTGGAATAGATGATGCGTGTAAACTTATAGGGAAAGCCAAACCCACGGTTTAGACCGTAGTAAATAATGATATAAGGTATTACTACCTCATTACTACCAACCGACCATATACATGTGCAATGATTACTACAAAGATAGTTAGTACTACATATTTTTCTTTCATTGTCAATGACTTACAAGAATATCACATTGTAGTAAGTACTAAACTTAAAAGTTACAAGTATGACAATAGATGAAATTAAAGCAATATCAATTAAAGATTACTTAGGTAGTATGTCTATATACCCTATAAAGAATTATGGCTATTACGGAATGTATAAAAGTCCATTCCGAAATGAACATACTCCAAGTTTCAAAGTTGATTATAACCAAAATCTATAGTATGACTTTGCTCTTGATGAAGGTGGGAGTCTTATAGATTTAGTTATGAAATTACATAATTGCAGTTTAATACAAGCTATAGAGTTGTTTAATGGCAAACAAAATATCCTGCCGAAATTGTCCATAGCTAATAGCAAAACAATTTCTCCAAGCCAATCACGTATAGAGATTATCGGCTCTACCAACCTATGTCATCCGAATCTCATAGAATATTTCACACATAGAGGAATCAATCTGAACATTGCGAAAAAATATTGTAGGGAAATCCATTATAGAATTGGTGATAGGAGTTTTTACGCAATAGGCTTCCCAAACAATTCTTATGGTTATGCGTTGCGCAATCCATACTCCAAAGGGTGTTTGCCTCCTTCCGATATCTCGTATGTTCCCAGTCCTTCGAAACAAATCAATCTGTTTGAAGGTTTTATAGATTATCTTAGTCTGCTTACGATGAGTCCAGATGAAGAGAAGAAAGCTGCACTGATACTTAACTCGATTAATAATATCAAAAAATCAAGATTTTTTCTTTCAAAGCACAAACTCATCTGTTCATATTTAGATAATGATGAAGGAGGAAAGCGAACTTTAGAACAACTTAAGAGAGACGATTTTGATGTTCAAGACTGCTCTTCCGTCTTCCAGAATTATAAAGATCTAAATGAGTATTTATGTGCTGAATTCAAGCATTCAGAGAAAGCTGAAAATAAGAAGACCAAAGGGATTAAGCTATGATTGTAGGATTTGCTTTGCATAATCTGTTTTTCGGGGAGCAAGTTTATGTTTTGGGCATACCAAAACCACTTGCTCCACCTCCTGACAGTCGTTGCAGAGGATTATCCCGCTGGTCTCCATCAAATCAAATTAAAGAAACAAGTATGATAAAAACAGAATATAAAAAAGGTGGTCGTCCAACCAAGGGCGTAGCCGAAAAGAAGAAATACCGCATCACGGTGAAACTGAATACGCAGGATTACTATACGCTCAAAGGCAAAGCCAAAAGCGCAGGAGTAACCATGAGTGAGTTTGTAAGAAAAGTTCTTGATAAAGGAAATGTCATTGAACGACTGACCATAGAGCAAGCAGACTTCATCCGCAAGCTGTGTGGCATGGCAAACAATCTCAATCAGTTGGCGCATCGTGCCAATGCGGAGGGGTTTCATATCGTTGCTCCTTTCCACAAAATCATCATTGGCAAGATTGACGAAATTCTAAATCTGATACGAAAATGATTGCCAAGATAATGAAGGGTTCGGGCTTCAAGGGTGTAATCAATTACATCCTTGACCCGAAGAAAGGAACGGAACTCATTGATAGTTCCGGAGTGAGAACGGAGAGCATCAACCATATTGTCCAAAGTTTCATCGACCAGACAGAACTGAATCCACGAGTAAGCAAGGTTGTGGGGCATACCTCCTTGAGTTTCTCCGCACAGGATTCTTCCAAACTCAGCAATGACTGGATGGCGAAAGTGGCTCGTGAGTACATGGAGAAGATGGGAATAAAAGATACACAGTACATCATCGGTCGCCATTTCGACAAGGAACATCCACACGTTCATATCGCTTTCAATCGCACAGATAATAATGGAAAGACCATTTCTGACCGTAACGACCGATTCAGGAGTGAGAAGATTTGCAAGGAACTGACAATCAAATATGGTTTGTACTTTGCTGGTGGCAAGGAGAATGTCAAGGAACACCGCTTGAAAGAACCCGATAAGACCAAATATGAAATCTATCAGACGTTGAAAGCAGAGATTGCTCAGTGCAGGAATTGGAAAGACCTTCTTGCTCACTTGAAAAAGCAAGATATTGATGTCCGCTTTAAGTTCAAAAGCAACTCACAGGAGGTGCAGGGTATCATCTTTGAAAAGAACGGTTATCATTTCAACGGTTCAAAGGTGGATAGGAGTTTCAGTTATTCCAAGATAGACTTTGCCCTGCAACAAAATAACAGGGAACACGAACAGCAGATACAAGGAACGATAAATCTTATATCTAATGTTGCAAGTGTTACGAGCGAAATTACCAACAACCTCATAGAAGGAGGATTCGATTTGTTTCAAACTCATGGTACTGTCCCTGCGGAGGTTTACAACACACTTGATAAAAAGAAGAAAAAGAAAAAACGTAAAATACATTTATAACTATGGCTGATAATAATACATTTGTCCTCTTTGAGGAAATCAAAAACAAACTGGAGACAATTTACAGGGAGCTAAAGGAGTTGAAAGAAAAGGAGAACGGTTCTGTTTCCCTCCCTGTTCAATCTACACTAGCACAAAGTGATGAGCAGAAAGAACAGGAATTGCTCAATCAGTATGAACAGCGTACAAAAGACGTGATTAACAAGTATATTGGAGTACAAGTACGCATCAAGGACGAGGAGACTAAATCCATGGACAAATTGGTGGCAAGCGTCTTGACCATGTTGCACGAATGGCAGGAACAGAAAGAGCATCCGCAACCACAGGAACAGATTCACAGGCATAGCTTTGACATCAAGTCATCGAAAGCCTTTACTACTGTGGTAGCAATGTCTGTCCTCTGTTTTGTTTCTTTGGTCGGCAATTATATCTTATGGCAAAGCAAACAGAAATACAAGGATGATGCCTTGAAATTCCGAATCATCAGAGTTTGGAGAGGATGTAGTCCAAAGGAAATCCTATGGCTTAACGATGTATTTGACATTCATCGCAATGAAAAGATTATCAAACTAATCAAGGAAAAAGCCGATGATTACGACATGGAATTAAAACAAAAGGCGGATAGTTTGATGCAGAATAACCTGCATAATAAGAAAAACAAATAGTGTTGAACACATAAACTTTAATAAGACCTTAATTCCGCAGCATTATTCCTTGTGATATAATTTTATACATTGAGATGACTTTTTGGAGCTTTATACATTGATGCGAGTTTTTTTTGGGGGGCTTGCATAGGCGTAAAATCCCCCACCCAAACCAATGGGGAATGTGAGAGCTACAAAGACATGCTGTCCTCCTGATGGAATTTCACATTGGTGTTTCCGTCACGATTCTCACCTCCGACTATGATTCCCCCAATGGAAGCCCAGCCTGGGAAACAACCATGATCCTGCTTGTAAGAATACTTTGCATCGAACTTGTGGGCTGGAATAAACTGATGGTCAAAGTCTAAGTCAACATAACTGCCCACCTTTATAAGCCCCGTTCTTCGTATCATTCGTAAAAGTAAGATGTTTAGCTTCTCTGCCGTGTTGAAACTGTAAGACCTGCCTGAGGTTTCGCTCTTGTAGATAATGTTCTCTTCGGCAAGCTCCTTCAGTCCGCGTCCCCACTGTGTCGGCACTGGGTAACAGCGTATCAGGCCTCTGTCTGAACTGCCCTATAAGCGCATTGATATCCTCAAGACATTCTCCACCGCAAAGATAACTGAAGAAGAGAGCCGAAAATACTTCCATAACAGAATGCTTTGCCGCTGCATCCGCATCTGCCCAATACAGATTCAGTAAGTTTTTCAAAGCCCAACTTTGAGAAAACGTCCATAATGTGATAAATTCCACCGAAAGAAGTGATATTCTCGTTTTTTAATTGCTACCTTTGCCATGTCAGTTTTTTGCTTACTTGTTATGTTTGCAGCACCAAGATAGGTGAAATTTCTGACATATCCAAGTATTTTGAGAACTTTGTTTCTCAGACACTTGGAGTTCTCACAAGAATTTATGCTGCGGAATTAAGGTCAAATAAAAAAATGTCAATGAAAACATCTGAATTTGGTAACACTGTTCTAAGCGACCAAGAAACTCTTAAAATGCTTCAAGGTTTTTGTTATGAAGCTTTAAGATTCTTCAAGGTTTCTGTAGAGAAATTTCCCAAGTTTGCAGTAGGCGTTGCTATGCAAGCAGACGGCAAGGCTGATCCCCTGATAATAGACTATACGCACTCAAAGGTGTTGGTTTGTATTCCAGTGTTCAGAATATTGTTTTCAGGAGCGATAGGCAATGATGCACCATCAATGTACCGTTTAATGGGCTATCAGTTAGCTCGTTTTTGGTATAGATTTACAACTGTCGGTGATGAAGGTGCATTTAACAGCATGGACAAAGATAGTATTGTATTTGCCCATTCATTGATGATATTAAAAGGCTGTCGGATTAATCCTTTAACACCAGTCTCTGAAGTTTTAAAAATGCTTAAGTCGGAGTTTAAAATAGAGTGTGAACTCGTTACTGGTATTGACACACATGCAAAGGTAAAGCTAGGCGTTATACGGCCGACAAAATCAGAGCATGTGAGAATTGCTAAGCACTGGGAGAAACTTCATGAAGAAAATATCAATCGTTCATTAATATCCATAGTAGAAGGTGACCTTGGTAGCAAGTCGAATCCTTTTGGAAATGTTGATGAAGCAGCAGCTTACATAGCAAAGATAGAACAAGAGTGCTTATCAACGGACCAATTCCGTCAAGAGATTGCAAGAGAAGAATATTTCTATGATGGACAAATTTTTCGTATACCATGGGCTTCGGCGAATGTCTCTTACTACCCCATTGAGGGGGCTTCAGATAACTGTTTTGTGGTTAATCAACTCTCTACACACAACAAGTTCGTCTTAAAGCCTTCGTTGGCTAATCACAAATTTCTTTATCGTGGGCAGTCAAGGTTCTTTTCGCCTTGCAAGCCAAGTCTTTTTCGGGAGAATAAAGACTATTTCGTAGATGATATAATACAGATTAAAGAGTTTCAATGCCTTCTCAAGACGCATCCATTAGTTCAACTATTTGAAAGGGGGTTTGAGTTGTTACACGATACCTTTTATTTCAAGATTAATTATGATGGTTTGAGCCAGCACTATTATAACAATACTCCTTGGCTTGATCTTACAAGCGACATGGAGGTGGCTAAGTTCTTTGCGGTTACCACCTTCAATATGAAGTTGGATTGTTATGAAAAATATACGGGTAATGAATTAGGAGTACTATATTACTTTGATTTGAAAGCAGACTCCTTTCAATACAATGATAAGCGTAACTATATTGTTAATAATATAGGAAAGCAACCTTTTATGCGTAGTGGAAATCAATCAGGTTTTCTAATTAATATAGCTAAAGATGAGGATTTTAATAATTATCCAGAAGTGCGATACGTTTTTTTCCGTCATAATCCAATTATAACAGATAGAATCTTTGCACAATTCGATAATGGTGATAGGATTATGCCAGAAGAAATCCTTCGTTCTCACTGGCATCGTAGAATGAATGATGAGAAGATAAAAAAGCTGATTTCAACAGAGGCATTAAAACTCAACTATAAGGATAATCCTCATGAATCTCATAACAAAATAATAAAAGCATTACAGAATAAAGGGTTCAAAATAAAAAAATATCAGCCTTCATTTACAAAAGAGGAATTGGAACAGTACTATGCAACATCGTTGAAGTTCTGGCGTGATTTTTGTTCCAATATTCACTTTTATAGTCCAGAAGGTGCATTGATGAAAGAGCATCTTATAAACTTACCAAATGATCCGCGATATAAGTGGGCATTTATAAAATAATAATTCTTTCACTAGTGTCCACGAAAAATATTTAACACTTCAATTCCGCAGCATTATTCCTTGTGAGGTACTTTTATATATTGAAGTGACATTTTTGGGATTTATCCATTGATATGGGGATTTTCCGGGGTTCTTGGTTCTTGCATAATCATGAAATCCCCCACCCAAACCAATGGGGAAGTATGATAACCACAAAGAAATGATGTTTACTCAATGAAGACCGTAGAGTAGTAGGTCTTATTTGTATATAGGTTCAGAACGTTCTGCCTTCCGGTGCGCACCCATTTTGCCGGCACGCTGACACAATGCAGGATAAAGGCTTTCAGCCTGCTTGTCTTTTTCAATGGCTCGACCTTATCGCTGATATGACGGACGAGATAGAGATAGAAGTTCTTCAGCATGGCGGTAACCATCATGAAAACCATATTCTCAGCCATAAAGGAAAAGGGCAGATGCGACCATCCGAAGTCATTGTTTAGTCCGCGCCCCACAGTGTCGGCACCGGGTAATAGCGTGTCAGGTCTCTGCCTGAACTGTCCTGTAAGCGCATTGATGTCCTCAAGGCAATCCCCTCCACAAAGGTAACTGAAGAAAAGAGAGCCAAAAATACTTCCATAACAGAATGCTTTGCCGCTACTTCCACGTTTGCCCAATACAGATTCGGTAAGTTTTTCAAAGCCCAACTTTGAGAAAACGTCCATAATATGATAAATTCCACCGAAAGAAGTGATATTCTCGTTTTTAGTTGCTACCTTTGTCATGTCAGATATTTTATTTGTTTTTTTTGTTGGTAGCACTAAGATAGGTGAAATTACTGACATATCCAAGTGTTTTGAGAACTTTGTTTCCCAGGCACTTGGAGTTCTCACAAGAATTTATGCTGCGGAATTAAGGTAAGAGGGAAAAAATCCCCTCTTATTAAGTATTTTATACAAGAATATTTACTATATTTGCAAACTATCAGATGATATTTATGGAAAGTCCAACTAATAGAATTAAAGAGGTGCTTATCGAGAAAGGGATTAAGCAAACATGGCTTGCAGAGAAACTCGGTAAGAGTTTCACTATCGTAAACTCCTACGTTTGCAATCGTCGACAGCCAAGCCTAGAATTGCTATTCCAGATAGCAGAGATCTTGCAGGTTAATCCAAAGGAATTGATTAACACCCCAGATGAGTAACTTTATTATGGTAGAGCATAAAAAATCTATTCGTTTTTTCTAACGACCGTGAAGTTAGGGCGGTGTGGGACGAGGAACACAGTAAGTGGTGGTTCTCTGTGCTGGACATCATTGCTGCGATTAACGAGCAAGATGATTACCAAAAGACGAGAAACTATTGGAAGTATCTCAAAACCAAACTAAGAAAAGAAAATAGTCAGTTGGTTAGTAGCACTAACCAACTGAAGCTAAAAGCCTCTGACGGGAAGTCTTATAAGACAGATACATTTGATGCAGAGGGTGTAACCCTTTTGGCAAAGCATATCAACAATACCAAGGCAACAAGCTTTCTTGACTGGTTCCTCTATAGTGATAACACTATTGACGGACAGAGCAAGAAAAAGGCTTATCAGCTTTTTGAAAGTGGTATCTTAAAGACTGTAGACCCAGGTACAATCAAATGTTTACAACAAATACACGCTTATCTCTTTGGAGGATTATACGATTTTGCAGGACAAATCCGCACGAAGAATATATCCAAAGGAGGTTTTACCTTTGCTAATTGTATGCACTTCCCTGAAACTCTGCAAACAATAGAACGAATGCCCGAAACAACCTTTAATGAGATTATGGATAAGTATGTAGAGATGAACGTAGCCCATCCTTTTATGGAGGGTAATGGTCGCAGCACTCGCATTTGGCTCGACCTCATGCTGAAACGTTCTCTCAAACGATGTGTGGATTGGAGCCAAATAGACAAAAACGAATATTTGTCTGCAATGCGTGAAAGTGTAGCAGATAGCACGTTCATCAAGACTTTGGTAAAGCCAGCACTCACTACAAAGATTGATGACAGAGAAATGTTTATGAAAGGTATTGATTATTCATACTATTACGAGCAGAATGATTAAAAGTTAAAACAATGTTCTATAGCATTATACAACGAAAAAGGAATGAATGGTTAAGTCGTATAGATTGCCCTGTCAAGTCTTTGCTTTCATACATTGAAGGTAAAGGAATGATGCGTGATGCACAAATAGAGGCTATAAAAACTTACTTGTTCTTGAAGATAGAATGTGGCAATAAACCTTTGTGGAGGCTTTTTACGGAGGGCGACTTCTTGTCCCTCAATCTTGATAATATGAGTCTTACCGCTAAGGCAAGGCTTGTTTTGGAAACGGATAAAGCCGCAGCTTCACTTTATGAATATGCTTGTCTCAGTGATGAGAAAGGGAATGCTGCAGCACCAACATTAAAGAAATACATTGAAGATAATCCCGATACAATTGATTATGTAGCAGTCTTTAAGAAGCTCTTTTATGATGTAGCCTATCCTGATTATATCTTTAGTTTACCAATGGGAGCTGGTAAGACGTATTTGATGGCTGCGTTTATCTATCTTGACTTGTATTTTTCATTAAATGAGCCAGATAACCCCTCCTTTGCACATAACTTTATGATCTTGGCTCCATCAGGCTTGAAGTCTTCTATTATTCCAAGTATAAGGAATATACAAGACTTTGACCCTACGTGGATTCTTCCAGAGCCATCTGCATCTCAAATAAAGAATGAAATTCAGTTTGAAATACTTGATGCACAGAAAACCGCACAAAAAAGCAATCTTGTTAAGAATCCCAATGCACAAAAGATAAATAGCCATTTGACGTCAAATGATATTCGTGGTCTGGTGGCAGTAACTAATGCTGAGAAAGTAATTCTTGACAAATTATATAAAGATAAAAGCCCATCACTTCTTAATGATAAGGAAAAGAAAGAGTTTGAAATATCTAATGAGCTTCGTTCTATTGTAGGAAAGATTCCCCATCTTTCTATTTTCATTGACGAGGTGCACCATGCTTCAGACGGAGACATAAAACTTCGTCAAGTTGTTAATAAATGGACAGAAACAGAGACCTTTAATTCGGTTTTAGGTTTCTCGGGAACTCCTTATCTTTCCACTGCCGAGTCGGTGAAGGTGGGAGCAGACTTGTCATTGAAAAACAAGAACCTTTCAAATGTTGTTTATTATTATCCGCTGATAGAAGGTGTGGGTAATTTCTTGAAGTCTCCAACAATAAAAGTGGCAGATGGTGGTTATGAAACTATTATTCGCAAAGGCGTGACAGAGTTTCTTGATACCTATGGTAATTTAGTTTATTCTAATGGTACATGTGCAAAAATGGCCATCTATTGTGGACGTATAGACAATTTGGAGGAGAATATCTATCCCATCGTTGCTGAGCTTATCAGTAAGTTCGGCTTGAATCCTGCTGATGCTATTCTTAAATATCATGGTGGAAATAAAGAGTATTCCGTACCTGAAAGTGCTGCTGTTGAGTTTGCTTCATTGGACACTAATCTCTCAAAGGTAAAGATAGTGTTGTTAGCTCAAATAGGTAAAGAGGGTTGGGACTGTAAGAGCCTAACCTGTGTTATCTTACCACAAAAAGATGCATGCCCACAGAATATGGTTTTGCAGACATCTTGTCGTTGCTTACGTCAGGTTGTAAAGGATAATAAGGAAACAGCTTTGATTTGGCTTAACGAGGATAACGCAAAGACGCTGAATAGGGAATTAGACAAGCAACAAAACACGTCTATTGAGGAACTGAATAAGGGTGGAAATACCAAACAGTACACCTTACAGCGTTTCTCTCGTATGGAGAAATTGCGTGTGCCTCCAATTGACTTCTTCCAGTTGAAGGTGTCTTATCTAACATTAGTGTTAGAGGATGAGTTGAACACTGCAAAAGAACTGCAAAGAGAGGATTTCTATTCTATCAGTGGCTTACAACTAATCCACCAACAGAACTTAAAAGGAGAGATAGAAGATAAATCTACAGAACGGTTGCAGGATGACGAAAGTGGCAAGGCTATTACATTCAATAGCTGGCTACATCTTATTTGTAAAGAGAGCTTCCGCACTTTGCATATCGCTCAATTGAAGACGTACACCACGGGGCTGCAAGCTATCTTTGATACCATCACAGAGTTTCATGATGGTATACGCATTCTTAAAGGAGAATACAACCAAATGCAGGTACGTGCCAATGTACGCAAAGCTTTTATCCCTCATCGTTCCATCGAAGTGAAAGAGGAAGTGATCCCAGAGACTGCTGAACTTCTTCAAATTAAGAACTTCAAATCAGCAATAGAAGTGAATGACACTTCTAAATATTTCCCAAACCAAGAGCAGGTGTTGAAGATCGTTGATGCAGATAAAGGTGAGAAAACTCTAAAGGCAGAAATACAAACAACCATTGATACGCTTAAGGCGTTAGGCAATCAGGAGCAAACCATACAAGCATTATTGGACAGTCCCGATAGTTACGACCCAACGGATAGCAACATCAACGACAAGACCTACCATTATCTACCTTATAAATTCGACAGCAGTTTTGAGATTAGTTATTTTTCGGTTTCTCTCCAAGCTATCATACGGGATAAGCAACTCGAGTTTTATTTCAATGGCGATGATAACTTGACCGATTTCAAAATACGTTGCTATAAGAAGCATGGTAAGTACTGGAGCCCACTTGGTAATTACACGCCCGACTTCTTAGTGATTAGCAGAGATGAACAGGACGCAATCAAACAAATACTTATTATTGAGACGAAAGGCGAAGGCTTTGCTGCCAAGTTTGCCGAACGTAGACAGTTTATGGAAGAAGAGTTTGTGAAACTTAATAACGAGCGTTTCGGTTACAATCGTTTCAGTTTCTTGTATATCGAAGACACGATGACACCAGCCGAGCAAGATAAAAAGACCATTACAGCAATCAATCAATTTTTCAAATAAAAGAACTCATTATGGCAATCAAATATATTTCCTACCCCCTCAATGTCCTTGCAGGACAAGCTGTACTCGATATAATTTCCCGTCCACAACGCAAACTCTTTTATCGTGATAACGATAAAGTGTTTGAGAGAATTCTGCGTGGTATGCCTCTCTACGAAGTAGAAAGTCAAGAAGTGGTGGGCAAGAATCCTAATCATAACCTCGTGCTTCGGGGTGAGTGCCTTTCTGCTTGCGCTTATCTTAAAGATAAGGGAATGAAAGTAGACCTTGTTTATATTGACCCACCTTTTGCAAGTGGTGCCGATTATGCCAAGAAGGTTTATATTCGTCGTAATCCAAAAGTGGCAGAGGCTATTAAGCAAGCCGAGACAGAGATTGATAGCGAAGAACTGCGTAACTTTGAAGAAAAGATGTATGGTGATGTGTGGGATAAGGAACGCTATCTGAATTGGATGTATGAGAACCTTATGGCAATAAAGTCCGTTATGAGCGATACTGCCTCTATCTATGTACATTTGGATTGGCACATCGGACATTATGTGAAGATTCTTATGGATGAGATATTTGGTGAAGATAATTTCAGGAATGAGATAGTATGGCAAAGAGTTTATTCCCATAACGATGCAAATAAGTATGGGCAGATTCATGATGTGATTTTTTACTATTCAAAGGATAATGAAAAATACACATGGAATATACAATACCAACCATACGAAGAAAAGTATCTGAAAATGTACTCTATGGATGATGGAGATGGAAGAAAATATAAAGTAGAAAATACGCTTGGTCCAGGGGGAAGAGGATCCACATACGAGTGGAATGGTGTTGTTAGAACGTGGAGATATTCTTTTGAAACAATGTCTGAACTGGAAAAGCAAGGTCTACTTTATTATACATCTTCTGGCTTTCCTAAAAAGAAAATCTATTTAGATGAGATGCCTGGTAAACCTCTACAATCAATTTGGACAGATATTAATGTAATAGCAGGTCAAGCTAAGGAATTAGTTGACTATGCCACCCAAAAGCCAGAAGCCCTATTGGAGCGCATCATCAAAGCCAGTAGCAATGAAGGTATGCTTGTAGCAGATTTCTTTGGTGGCAGTGGCGTAACGGCTACAGTGGCAAGTAAGTTAGGGCGTAATTTTATTCATTGCGATATTGGCATTAACAGCATTGAGACTACACGCGACAGATTGCGTAAGGCAGGAGCAGAGTTTGAAGTGATGGAGGTAAAAGATGGTGTTTCGCTCTATCGCAACCCTGTGCAGACGATGGACAAGCTAAAGAGCCTTATTCCCGGACTTCGCAATGAAGATGCACTCGATAAGTTCTGGGAAGGAAGTATTTATGATACGAAAGATGGTATGTTGCCTGTTTATCTTCCAAACCTAATGGATAGTAGTACTCGTTTGTTAGATACGGCACTGATGAATCGCATTCTGAAAGAAGCAATGCCAGACCTACCTGACGGAACTAAAAAGGTAATTGTATATTATATTGATATCACAGATATAAATGAAATAAAGCAATTTATTAAAGAGCAGAATGACACGTTGATAGAGGTTGAATTGAGAGACTTAAAGAACGTGCTCGACAACGTTGTTGTAGAAGACGATGCCGAGTTTGATGTGAAGGAAGTCCAGCCAGAAGGTGAGGCATTCAAAGTGTGGCAAGTAAGCATCAATCGTTTCTTTAGCGACCGTGTGAGTAAGAAGATAGAAGAGTTCAATCTTAAAGGACAGCAACAAACGCTGAAGAGTGGTAAAATATTCAAGCCTATCACTTTGAGCGAAGAAGGACTGGAGACTATAGAGTTCCTCAGTCTTGATTGTACTTCTGCCGATGCTTCTTCTCCTTGGCGCAGCGACTCCGAAATCCTCATTGATCGCCTCGGTTATGTACGTAAGAATGGTATTGATACTAAAAGCTTTTGGGATGGTACAATAACCTCCGACAACAAACCTCTCCGCCTCAAGATTAGAAACATCTGTGGGGATGAAACGGTATACAACTTGTAAATATTAATGACTTTATCAAGAACATAGCATATTGAAGATGGATGGAAGCAAACAATAATATTGTAAATCTTAATGACTAAAAAAGATTATGATAGAGGTCTGGTTTCAGCTCTTATTGGTGCAGGATTTTCTAAGAATGTATCATCTCTTTATTTAGACCGGAACTCATTATTAGAAGATCTTATAGATGACTTATTTAAATTAGAAATAAATCAGTATATAAGTAACTATTCTTATTGTACTGTAGGTAAAAATCTTGAAGTTGAAAAGAAAAAGAGGAAGGAAGAATTTATCGGTAATCTTTTAAATAAGTATGGATATTTAGGAATAGTTTCGAAATATATAGGTCAGAAAGGATACCGGGAGGTTATAGAGGATTATATAGAAGAGCGCACACCTTATGTGAAAAAAAATGATAATGGTACTATATCTCTCTATATAAAAGATAAAAAGAAATCTGATATTATAGAATCTGATTTCTCAGCACATAAACAGTTGTTATTATGCGATAAATTTAAAAATATATATACAACAAATTATGACAATCTGTTAGAATTTACATCTGATTGTTTTTTAGAGTCTCCAATTCCTATGGTGAAATCATCATGGAGTTTATCAAATGGCTTTCAAAATCGTAGTATAATTAAAATACATGGGTCACTAAAAATAGAAGATAATGATGAGTTTGAATTTGATGGTGACAAACACCTACGCTATATAATTGCTCAAGAAGATTATGAGACTTATATTGACAAGCATGAAGCTTTTTCTCATTTAATGAGAATTTCCATGCTACAAGGAAAGTTTTGTCTATTGGGCTTCTCTGGGAATGATCCCAATTATATGGGGTGGGTTAAATGGATAAGTGATATTCTTGGAAAGGGGAAAGATAAAGGTCCTAAAATTTACCTTGTAACATTTAAAGATGAAGAAGGTTCTGGTAAGAAACTTTATTATAAAAATCATTATATACGAGAAATCAATCTTGTGGATAATGAAGTTCTTACCTTACTTAGGTATAATCAATCTGAAATCTCATTATCTGCTCCTAATTCCTATAAAGAAATTCTTGAAAGTTTTCTAAAATTTCTTTGTGAAACGGGAAATGAGAAATCGGCAGAGACTGGTGGTAAAGAAAATAATACTGCTGAAGACAAATCTAAGAGTTCGAAAGAATACGAAACAGCAAAAGTAGAACTAACTAATTCAGAGAAAACTACTTCTTTCGTATATAAAGAGTTATGGTATACTGCAAGTACAAAATTCTATAACCAAGAAGATTTATCTGATATCATAAAACGCATAAAAAACACGAAGTATAATTATCAATTTTGTAAGATAGTTGATAATCAAGAATACTTTATAGAAACAGCTCTTAGAAGAAAAGGAAATCTTACAGAAGACGAAGCCTATTTATTTGCACTTGCTGTTAAAGAAACGGGACAGCTACCTTGCTTTTACTCTTCATTGCTACAAGATAAGCCTATTTTGGATTCAATTCCACTTTGGCAAGAGCTTGTACAAAGAAGCGAAACTCTTACGGGAAGTGAAGAGGTGTTACATGATGTTATTTCGTCTGACTATTTTACCTATGAAAACATTCAAAGGAAATTATTTCATTTAGATTTTAAGACAGCTCAGCAACTTTTAGAAGGTTGGGATGCGAAGGGATATTGGTTACAAGCAAAAGCCATGAGGTTAGCTGCATTTAATGGGAGTGAAGAGGCGTTTAATCTCATATCATCATATATTGAAACCCTTGACAATATACAAGAAAAAATGTATGCATGCGTTTTAGCTAACTATATTTCTTTACATTATCCTCGACCATATAATTTAGATTATTTTCTACGAAATAATATTTATGGTCAAGGTGAGATAATCAGTTATATTGTTGAAAAATTAAATGGTAAAGAAGATAAACCCAAACAGAGAGGTTGGATTGGCTCTACACACCGTTTTGGTCGAGATAATAGTCGATATGAACAAAGCCTTAGATTTTTGCAATTTATATTTGACACAGGATTGTACTTAAATTATGGTATTACTTATTTTGTGGATATTAAGGACTGGTATAAAATTTGCAAGAATTTATTTAAGTATTTCCCATATCCTTGTTTCTTTTATTCAATTCAATATAATGATAAGGATGTATTAGAACGTATAGGGCAAGATTATGCCTTTAATCCAGATTTATTAGAAGAAAATCAAGAGTTACTACTATTATCTTTAAAGGCATATGGAAGCCCATACACTCCAGAAATATTCTTATCTGGAATATTAAGAATTATAACTCCACTGTATTTATGTGTAGATGAATCAATTTGGTTTGAAAACTTTAAAGCAAATATTTTTGATTCTATGATTTCTCATATAACAGAATATTCTTACAATGAAGCGATTGTAGAAAATGTAGATAGTGCAGTTGCCTGTTTAAAGAATAAGAATCATATTAGTCTTATTTTAGAAACTCTTTTGCAACATGCAAAAGATAATATGGAAATTGCTCAAAGAATAATCTGCACTCATATGAATCTTAAATACTTAAAGGGAGATTTGAATAACGTATGCTCTATTTTTTTGAAAGAACTGATAGGGACATATCCTCAAAATGACATCACTCAAATTATTTATTCCTTAAATAAAAACAATTGTTTGCCAGATGAGTTATTAAACTTATTTATGTCCAAATTAAAAGAAGTCGGTTTTGATGACATCCCTTCAGAAATAGGGTCTCTTTTCTATATATGCATTTTAGCTAAAGGCGATGAGGAAATAACAAAAAAAGTGAAGCAAAAGATTCTTGAGAAAGACATTTGGCATTGTGGTGTATTAGCTGAAGGAAATGGTTGGAGTACTCCAAATTATATACGCCTACAAGCCTTTAATGGTATTACTGAATGGGATGATCAAGAGTTTAGTATTATCTCAAGTAATTTAAGGAAGAATATTAGCAAATATAATACTCTTCCCGATAAATTTAGAAATGATTCGTTTATGAGGAATGTTCAAATTACTTATTTGTCGGATGTTTTACAATATATAAACACTCTATCAAAAGAACGTAGAAAGAGTTTAGAAGATCTTAGAGTACTAACGAAGAAGTTATTAAGTAGTAGTGTTTCATATGATTCTTTTATAGAGGCGATGTTATCGGAACAATCTGCAGATGTTTCTAATGGAATAGATAATATTGTTCAGGGAATTTGTTCCTCAGGTTTGAAATCATATTATAATGAAATAAATTTTATAGTTGATAGAGCCATTATTGGAGAGCAAATGGTTTTAAGTAAAAACCTCTCTGTAATAGAATGGTTAATAAGAAACTATGAACAGGATTTCAAGGAAATGCAAATAGACTCAAAACTATTAGTTCTTTTATCTGTTTATAAAAACAGGTGGCAAGATATGGATGAATTTCGTCCAGATCATAGCTTTGAAGATTTATATTATATTGCAAATTATTTAAAAAAAGAAGGACATGATAATGATAGTATTCAGTATTGGTTGACAGACAGCTTTGTACGTATTTTCTTATAAAACGTTCTCTGTTGCAAGAGTGTTGAGATGTTTTTCAAATATCATTAATCGAAGATGAATATAACAATAGAAAAGATACTTGAGTTTCATGATCTATTTCCCGAAGAAAAAGAAATAGATATTTCCAGCGTACTAAAAAAGTATAGTAAAAAATATTTAGTGTTAAGCAGCAATGTTTTAAGTCATAATTATGGAAGGGCGTATATACCAGATAAGAATAATACGTTTTTTTCTAGTCATAGTGAAAAGCATCTTGAAGATTTAAATAATCGGTTTGAGCAACTCACAAAAAAAAGTGGTCAAAAGATATTCTGTTATTGTACTACTAAAACCTCTTTGGAATTAATGAGAATTATCTTTTCTATCCCTATAAATGAATATAAGAATGATGGAGATATAGAGGATTTTGAATATGATTTGTTCCGAGTCATACTTCAAATAAATGAAAACCTAATGAGTTTCAATAGCACAAATGAACAAAATCTTGCTACTTTTAGTTTTTTGAATTTCTTTATCATGAATGATATTAGTGGACAAGATGCCAGAGGCGTTTTTATAAGACAAGTCCAATATTATTCTATTTTGTCTGAATTTATAGAGACATATCCTGCTTGCGGCAAGGCTAAAGAAACTTTTTATAAAAGTGCGGGGATTACTAAAATGTCCGATTATGCTAAAACATGGTTGGCTCTTTTTACTTTAGAATTTGAATATCAAAAGAAACAAGGAAAAGGCTGTCCTATTTTGGATTTAAATAGATTGCAAGATGTTGATGACACGCTAAACATCGCTGTGTTAGATTTTCTTTCCATCAATCTAAATGAACACATTCTCTATAATAATACTAAGATAAAAACTAGAGATAATAATGTAGATTATCGTGTATTTAGATCATGCCCTTTAATTAAAATAGATGATAATAAATATATTATATATTGTTTTCCTATTTTAGTTGAGAGGCTCTATAACAGTTTGTTTTTTGATTTAAAAGATAGTTTCAAGGATGCGTTTAACTTCTATAACAAAGATTTTGTGGAAAAAGTTTTGTTTCAACCACAAGTTTTGCAATGTCTTAATGAAAAAATAACATCCAAAATATATCCTTCTCGAGAGATGATTCTTTGCGGCGATAAAATCAAAGAAGAGGATAATCAGCCAGACTTTTATTTACGTGAAAATGATAATCTGATATTATTTGAATGTAAAGCTATACGTATTAATGGTGAACTCAAAGACAAATCTGATATTGATGAGCTATTGAGCATTCTGAAAAATAAATTGTATTGTTCTAAAGAAAATATAGATAAATCAAGAGGAAAGAAGAAAAAAGCAGAACAAGTTGGAGTAACACAGTTAGTCCAGCAAATGAAAATGATAGATGCAGACACTTTTAAGTGGGATAATAATATACCAGATGAAGTTGCTTATTATCCTGTAATTGTCTTGGAAGATCCTCGTTTTGTTGTACCAGGTTTATCCTATATTATCAATTCTTGGTATCAGTCACTTATTGAACAAGAGCTTCCTGAACAGATGTGTCACCCAATAGTAGTAATGTCTATAGATATGTTAATGTTATATTCACATATTTTCAAGGCAGAAGGCTTTCATAATGTTTTTGATAAATATTTCAAACAAGCTGTTTGTTATTCTGCCAATGGTGTTACGTGGACTTTTGATCCACTTGCTGATTTTAATGTGTTTATGCAAGAAAAATATAAATTATCTCCGCAAAAGAAGGAACAGTTATTTGAGATATATAGAAAAACTTTGGGTATATAAAGAATGTAAATATGATAACATCCAAGATGATTTCTAATCAAAACTACTCAAATTGAGGAAACATTTTTGTACCACACGAATATAAACCACTGATAATCAGCATAGGATATATTTGAGGAAGTGAAGTAAATTAGAACAAATAACTTAAAGCCCTGATAGCTTATAATAGCTATTGGGGCTTTTTTAATGAATAATTGATATGACACGCTTTTCCGAACGATACGGTTATGTTAAACCATCTGAAGTATTGATCAGAGAAGATATGCCCTTGCATATCCAAAATGCAATTTGCAATTGTCTCGATAACCTATCCATTGTCTTTGACCAAACAGGACGTCTTTCTACAGGTAAAGAGTATATTGCTTTAGAAAGATATTTATGGATTAATTTCTTAAACAAACGAGTGAAAGATTTTGATGATGAAAAAACAAATGTTACAACAGCATTTATAAATTGCAATAACCACCATTGGTATGAAAAACTTGATCTGCTGGAATTTATCTTACAATATCTATTTGAGAGAGACAAAACATACTATTATTATCAGCCAGTTTCTAAGTTCTTTATCGAACAATTAAATAAAAAATTTGAATGTCTCAATTTCGCTTATCGTGTTGTCAATAAACTAATAGTGGAAATAACATCGAAAGAGGAAATTACAGCAATAGAAGATGCTTTGCAAGACTCAACGGCTAACATTAGAATGCATCTTAGTAAGGCATTAGAACTCTACGCAAAACGACCTGAAGGAGATTATTCTAATTCGATTAAGGAATCTATATCAGCGGTAGAAGCGTATTGCCGCGACAAAACTGGAGAGAGTACGTTAGGAAAAGCATTAAATAATCTTGAAAAGAAAGGTATCTTATTCCCTAAAGTACTGAAATCTGCTTTTGAGAAACTATATGAATACACAAACCAAAAAGATACTGGTATTCGTCATGCATTAATGGACCAAGATGGAACTTATATGCCAAGTGGGGATGAAGCCTTGTTTATGCTTGTTTCATGTAGTGCCTTCATTAATTACCTAAGCAAGAAAGCTTAATGGAATTTGAACACTATAACTCTTGAAGATAACAACCAACTATCTCCAACAACAACACTGCACTGGTATTCATTAAACGAAAGTCAGCTACTACTTACCATCAAATTATTATTTCCGAATCTTCTGAAACGTTCAGAAGCATGAATTTCTTATTTTTGAGCTTTCTGAAACGTTCAGAAGCATAAAATTCCTTTTTTTTAGCCTTCTGAAACGTTCAGAAGCATGATTTTTTATTTTTTGAGCTCTCTGAAACGTTCGGAAGCATGAAATTCC
>NZ_GL629647.1:2766513-2788092 GCF_000185845.1 Segatella salivae DSM 15606 | reverse complement strand
TTTTTTTGAGTCTTCTGAAATGTTCAGAAGCATGATTTTCTGATTTTAGGTTCTTCTGAAACGTTCAGAAAAGGGTAAGTCGCGTTAATGAACATATTAAACTTGGTAAATCTATTTTAAGGATGAGCAGCAGGCTTAAAGTTTCTTACATTTATCAAGGGAAACGGAGATGTCTGCTTTATGATTTTATCTGACCGAATGAATTATTGCACGAAATAAGATCGCATAAAAAGGGATATGAATCTTTGCTTATCTTTTAGATTTGTAGTATTTTTGTGGTCATAAACTATTAGAAGGACAATAACTAACCTAATGAATATTTGCATCGAGAAAAGATTAATCGTGGTTCTTTTGCTATTTCTTGCATTAGCAAGTACGGCAAAAGACAAAGTTAAAGTGGCATGCGTTGGCAATAGCGTCACCTTTGGTTACGGCCTCAACAATCGCGAGCAAACGTGTTATCCAGCCGTACTGCAACGTTTACTCGGCACGAACTATGATGTTAGGAACTTCGGACATTCGGGTACAACGCTGCTAACCGAAGGACATAGGCCTTATATCCAACAAACGGAATATAAGGAAGCATTGGCATTTAAGCCTGATTGGGTTGTCATCCACTTAGGTCTTAACGACACCGACCCACGCAACTGGCCCAACTACAATCAACATTTCAACCGCGATTATCAGCTACTTATTAATGCCTTTCGAAAGGAAAATCCCAAGGCCAAGATTTGGATTTGCCTCATGACGCCTATCTTTCACACGCATCCTCAATTTGAAAGTGGCACTCGCGATTGGCATGCAGCAATCCAACAACATATCCGCGACATTGCAAAGGCTAATCATGTTGAACTCATCGACCTACATACACCCCTCTATTCTCGCCCCAACCTCTTCACCGATGCACTTCATCCGAATGCTGAAGGTGCTGAAATCATGGCACAAACGATTCGTTCTGCACTCACAGGTGACTATGGTGGACTGAAAATGTCACCGCTTTATGCCGATGAAATGGTGATGCAGCGACGCGAACCCATCGTATTTCGTGGAACCGCCAATGCCGGAGAACAAGTTAAGGTGACATTCCTGGGCAAAAAAGAAACGACAAAAGTCAAGACAAACGGCCAGTGGGAGGTAAGTTTTCCGGCGATGGAGGCAGGCGGACCTTATGAGGTTCACATCGCAACAAAAGCCCAACAACGCACGATTCGCCACATTTATATTGGTGAGGTGTGGTTATGTTCAGGACAATCTAATATGGAATTTCCCGTCAGTCAGTCGACTTCAGCCCACGAAGACCTTGCCACCACTGCCAAGCAACCCCTACTCCACCTCTTTAACATGTATACTCGCTTCCCAACGAATGCCGAGAAATGGGATGAAACAACCCTCGAAGCCGTCAACAAATTGGCACTCATGGGAGGAAACACATGGGAAACGGCCAATGAAAACACCATTAAAAACTTTTCTGCAGTGGCATATCATTTTGGAAAAGCATTGGCAGACAGTCTCAAAGTGCCCGTAGGCATCATCTGTAATGCCGTGGGTGGCACCACAACTGAATCATGGATAGACCGAAATACCCTCGAATGGCAGTACCCTTCCATCCTTTATGACTGGTATCATGGCGACTTTGGGCAGCCCTGGGCACGTCAACGAGCACTTCAGAACATTGCCCTTGCTCCAAAAACAGCCTTACAACGCCACCCTTATGAGCCGTGTTATATGTTTGAAGCAGCCATGTTGCCATTAAAAGATTATGCCATTCGCGGCGTGGCTTGGTATCAAGGAGAGTCTAATGCCCACAACATCGAACTTCATGCACGCTTATTTCGCCTCTTGGAGAAAAGCTGGAGACACTTCTTCCACTGCCAAAAGCTTCCATTCCTTGTCGTACAATTGTCAAGTCTTAACCGCCCGTCATGGCCTGAGTTCCGTGATTCTCAACAGCGGTTATCTGCAAAACTTCCCGAAACGTGGCTCACTGTGACCAGCGATCTCGGCGATTCTTTAGACGTACATTACCGAAACAAACAGCCTGTCGGCGAGCGTTTGGCGCTTCAAGTCTTGCATCATGTCTACGATTATCATCTTGTTTCCGAAGGACCTACATGCATAAAGGCCCGTGCTGTAGATAATCTGGTCTACCTTTATTTTGAGAATGCGCATGGGTTACAAGCCAAAGAAGGTGCTGTTCAAGGTTTTGAAGTAGCAGGAGAAGACGGAGTTTATTATGCAGCAAAGGCCGAAATAGAAGGTGAAAGCGTAATTGTCAGCAGTGATAAAGTGCCAAATCCGCGAGCTGTTCGCTATGGTTGGCAGCCCTTTACGCGTGCAAACCTCATCAATTCTGCCTCACTCCCCTGCAGTACATTTAAGAAAAAGATAGCTCAATGAAGTCAATTCGAATATTATTAATCTTATATCTTGTGATGAATCCATTCATAAAAGAAACTAAGCTGCATGCACAATCGTTGCACTTAGCACGCGTTGAATATGTGAAGGGCTTTCCATCAGACGAAGCTGGAATAGAAAAAGGAGTGTCAGCCTGCTTTGCTGGCACTGTCGACAATATGCTTTTAATGGCTGGGGGATGTAACTTTCCAGAGAAGCCCGCGGCAGAAGGTGGTCTGAAACGTTATTATCAAGGCATTTATGCTGCAGAAATCACATGCGAGAACCAACTGAAATGGACACTTGTTGGAAAGCTTCCACAACCTTGCGCCTATGGTGTGAGCATTCCTCTCCCAAGTGGTTTGCTTTGTATTGGTGGCAATAATCTTAATGAAAGCTTTGATTCTGCGTTTGAGATCATCTTGAAAGATGGTAAAGCCACACTGAAACAATATCCGTCATTGCCTGTAAAAATGGATAATTTTGCTGGTGCTTGCGATGGAAATCAAGTTGTTGTAAGCAATGGTTTGCAAACGTTCGCCCTCAAACTCAATCAACTTGAAGATGGATGGGAAACACTTCATCCACTCACACCCAAGAAATTGAGTCAGCCCGTAGGTGTGTTTGTTGAAGGAAACTATTGCCAATGGGGCGGCTGTACAGCCAAAACAGCAACCGAAGACTGCGAACTCTATCTCTCTGGTCAATGCTTAGGCAAGCCAACAACAGCGCTTGCACCACCTAAAAACAATGATGGCGAAGATATTTTCTTAGGAGGAGCTGCAGCTATCAGTCTCACTCCACAAACCTTTGTGGCTGTTGGCGGCGTGAACAAAGATATCTTTTTAGATGCCGTAAACCACCCCAAACCAGGCTATATGACACATCCGGCTGAATGGTATCGTTTCAATCCCTTTATTTGTATATATGAAAATGGAGCTTGGAAGATAGCTGGCACCGAAAAGATTGCTGCACGTGCAGGAACAACATTAGCCAAACATGGCAACGACATCTATGTCATTGGAGGCGAATTGAAACCTGGTGTGCGTACGCCTGATATCTATCGACTAACCTTTAAGTAACCAATTCCACATGAAAATCATTGAAAAGAAATACTATCCCTGGGCAGTTGTAGCCCTGTTATGGGTTGTTGCCCTCCTCAATTACATGGATCGTCAGATGCTTTCTACCATGCAAGCATCAATGAAAGCAGACATTCATGAACTCAATCAGGCTGAAGCCTTCGGCGCATTGATGGCGGTTTTCCTCTGGGTTTATGGCCTTGTGTCGCCTTTTGCAGGGATGGTTGCCGATCGTCTTGACCGCAAATGGCTTGTGGTGGGTAGCTTGTTTGTGTGGTCTTCGGTAACTTTGGCCATGGGATATGCCACAAGTTTCGACCAATTATATTATCTTCGAGGTCTCATGGGCATAAGCGAGGCATTGTATATTCCATCAGCTTTGTCGCTATTGGCAGACTGGCATGAAGGCAAAAGCCGTTCAATGGCGATAGGAATCCACATGACAGGTATCTATATGGGACAGGCAATAGGAGGTTTCGGCGCTGTTGTTGCGGCCATGTTAACTTGGAAAGCCGCCTTCTTTTGGTTCGGAATCATTGGTATAGTCTATGCCATTGTTCTGGCAATCCTGCTATATGAGAAACCACTTCGCAATGGTTTGAAGCACGAAAGTACAGCATCGACAACATCAAAAGCCACTATATGGCACGGATTTAGTGCGGTATTATCTAATTGGGTGTTTTGGATTATTCTCTTTTTCTTTGCCGTTCCGAGCTTACCAGGCTGGGCTACAAAGAACTGGCTGCCCACTTTGTTTGCTCAAAACTTAGGAATTCCGATGCAAGAAGCAGGCCCTATATCCACAATTACAATCGCTGCATCTTCGTTCTTGGGCGTAATCATGGGCGGATATTTGTCTGACCGTTGGGTAAAACGTAATCTCAAAGGACGCGTTTACACCAGTGCTATTGGTTTAGGACTAACAATTCCAGCCTTAGTATTATTAGGATTTGGTCATAACTTGCCTGCCATTGTAGGCGCAGGCCTACTCTTTGGCATAGGCTTTGGCATGTTTGATGCCAACAACATGCCTATTCTTTGCCAATTTATTCCGTCAAGACAGCGCGCCACAGCGTATGGAATCATGAACATGACAGGGGTTTTTGCTGGCGCATTGGTAACCCAAATGCTTGGGAAATGGACCGATGGAAATAAGCTTGGCTTTGGTTTCGCCCTCTTGGGAGCCATCGTTGCCTTGGCACTCTTTGTGCAACTGCGGTTCCTCAAACCTCAAACTGACAACATGGAATAAGCAAATTCCAATAAAAGAGCTTTCTGAAAACAACATAAAACAAATTCATATAAGACATCATATAAATCAGATTACAATGGAAAAGATTATCGGATTGATTGATGCACCATTCACTCCATTTCATGAAAATGGTGATATCAACCTCGAACCCATTGCGACTTACGGAGCAATGTTAAAGAAAAATGGTCTAAAAGGCGTATTTATTAATGGTTCTTCTGGCGAGGGCTACATGCTCACAACAGACGAAAGGAAGGCCTTAGCGACTGAATGGGTGAAGCAAGCACCAGCAGATTTCAAGGTAATTGTACACGTTGGCAGTTGCTGTTTGCGTGAAAGTGTGGAGTTAGCACACCATGCAGCCGAGATAGGGGCATGGGGAATAGGCGCCATGGCACCTCCTTTTCCACGCATAGATCGTATAGAAGAACTCGTAAAATATTGCGAACAAATTGCTCAAGCGGCACCAAACCTCCCCTTCTATTACTATCACATCCCCGCTTTTAATGGCGCTTTCCTTCCTATGGTCGACCTTTTGAAGGCCGTAGATGGACGTATTCCCAACTTCGCAGGCATCAAATATACTTACGAAAGCCTTTATGAGTACAACCAATGCAGGCTTTATGCCAACGGCAAATACGACATGTTGCATGGTCAAGACGAAACTATCTTATCGTCATTAGCCCAAGGGGGTGCCCAAGGAGGTATCGGTGGAACAACCAACTACAATGGACGTGAGTTGGTTGCCATTATAGAAGACTGGAAGAAAGGCGACATTGAATCGGCTCGAAAGCATCAAAACTTTGCCCAAGAAGTTATTAATGTCATCTGTCATTATCGTGGAAATATCGTTGGAGGCAAACGAATCATGAAGCTCATGGGCTTTGATCTCGGACCAAACCGTATGCCTTTCCAGAATATGACGACTGAAGAAGAAATGCGTATGAAGACAGAACTCGATGCAATTGACTTCTTTAGCAAGTGTAATCAATTCTAAATGTCAATAAGAATGAACATAGATCCTAAAACTTATCTAAGGCAATGGGCAGACCGTTACAAACAGGAGGTCACCGAAAACATCATGCCTTTCTGGATGAAACATGGCGTTGACCACGTCAATGGTGGTGTATATACCTGCCTAAATCGCGATGGTTCACTCATGGATACAACCAAATCGGTTTGGTTTCAAGGGCGTTTTGCCTATATATGTGCCTACGCTTACAACCACATTAAAAGAAATCGTGAGTGGTTAGAAGCCTCAAAGTCTACCATTGACTTTATAGAAGCGCACTGCTTTGACTCAGACCGCCACATGTTTTTCTCTGTAACGGCCGACGGAACGCCTCTACGCAAGCGGCGATATGTGTTTAGTGAGACCTTCGCTGCTATCGCTATGGCCGAATATTCCATAGCATCAGGCGACTCACATTACGCTAAACGAGCCCTCGAAGTGTTTGATGACACGCTGCGTTTCCTATCAACTCCAGGCTTCCTTCAACCCAAATATGAGCCCAACGTGCAGTTGCAAGGTCACTCTATCGTGATGATTCTCATCAATGTTTGCAGCTGTTTGCGCAATGCAGTGAATGAAGAGAGGCTCACAAAGCAAATTGATGAGTCGATAGATAAACTGCAACGCTACTTCATGCACCCTGAGTTTAAGGCGCTGTTAGAATGTGTTGGTCCTGCAGGGGAATTCATTGATACGAATATGACACGTACAATCAACCCGGGACATTGCATAGAAACCAGTTGGTTTATTATGGAAGAAGCACGCCATAGACAATGGGATAAGAATCTCTTAGACATGGCACTCACCATCTTTGATTGGTCTTGGGACTGGGGGTGGGATGAAAACTACGGCGGAATCATAAACTTTCGCGACTGCAAAGGCTTGCCTTCACAAGACTATGCACAAGACATGAAGTTCTGGTGGCCACAATGTGAGACCATCATTGCTTCGCTTTATGCTTACATGGCGACTGGAAACATGAAGTACTTAGAACGTCATCAGCAGATTAGTGAATGGACTTATGCCCACTTCCCCGACCCTGATTATCCCGAGTGGTATGGCTATCTACACCGCGATGGCACTGTAGCGCAGCCGGCAAAAGGCAATCTTTACAAAGGACCTTTCCACATTCCACGCATGATGATAAAGTCATTTACTCTCTGTAATGATATCCTCAGTCGGATGTAACATTTGACTTCATCACTTCAAGGATAACTATCGTTATCTTCATATCGGGCACATCATTCTCCATGGTGTGCCCGATAATTCTCTTATGGGAATCAGATAATAATACATGAAAAGCCAAAAAAATTACTTTTTTATTAGGAATTATTCTTCTTTTTCCGTATGTTTGTTGCGTAAAACCTAACCTATCATCCTTAAACCAAATACCATGAACCTAAGAATAGGCTTTCTTTTGCTTCTCATTGGCTTGCTATCGACAGCCAAAGTCAATGCCCAACGAGAACAACGCTGGGAAGATTGCTATGCAGAACTCATCGCCATGGAAGGTGAAAGCGAAGAAGACATCCCCGATTATGACCTGCTTTGCGATATCGCTAACCATCCAATAAACATCAATCAGGCTACAAAAGAGGACTTAGAACAGCTTCCTTTCCTCAGCGATCAACAGATAGAAGACATCATGGAATATCTTTTTCGTTACCATTCTATGCAATCTTTGGGCGAGCTTCACATGATTCCATCTCTTGGGTACACGTATGCACGCCTGCTTTCTTATTTTATCTATATCGGAAAACCTAATGAAACTCATCATCTTTCATGGCAAAAAATTATGCGTTATGGCCGACATAAGATTATAACTGCCATGAACATTCCCACTTATTCACGCCGAGGCTTTAAGGAAAATCAATACCTTGGCGGACCTATAAAACACTGGTTACGCTATACTTTCAATTATGTTCATCAGTTAGAAATAGGATTTACGGGGGCAAACGATGCTGGAGAACCTTTCTTTAAGGGTCGAAACAGCTTGGGATATGACTACAACAGTCTCTATCTTATGCTTCGAAATCAAGGCTGGTTAAAGTCACTTGCCATAGGGAAATACCGCGTTCGGTTGGGTATGGGACTTGTAATGAACTGCGATTATGGCTTTGGAAAGCAGATGCTTATTGCCTCTTTAGACCGCTCTTCTGCTACAATCCGTCCTCACACTTCACGTGCAGAAGCAAACTATTTGCAAGGGGTTGCAGCGACTTTTAAGCTGAACAGCCATTTAGAAGCTACCACTTTCCTCTCCTATCGCCAAATAGATGGTACCTTATGTCATGATAGTTTGGGAGCAATCTCAGCCATATCGTCCAGTGGAGCCCATCGCACTGCCACCGAAATGGCACACAAACACAACACCAACCAATTCGTTGCAGGAGGTCATCTGCATTATTTTCGTAATGGTTTCCACGTTGGAATCACGGCGCTTTATACCACCTTAAACCGCGAGTTGCATCCCGACACCACATTACTCTACAAACGTTGGGCCGCCATGGGCAAGAGATTTTTCAATGCAGGCATTGACTATGGATACACAGGAAGCCGACTTTGCGTGAGCGGTGAACTGGCTACTGACGCTCATCTGGCGCTTGCCACCATCCACAAACTAACTTATCGTGTGGCCAACCCCTTGCAATTAGTGGCGATTCAGCGTTTCTATGCCTACAAATACAATGGACTTTTTGCTCGAAGTTTTGCCGATGCAGGAGCCGTTAAGGATGAAAGCGGTCTATATCTTGGTGTGAACTGGAATATCAATCGTGCCTTTTCATTGCTTGCTTATGGTGATTTTGCCTACTTTGCATGGCCTAAATACGGACAATCTATAGCTGGAACACACGCCCTTGATGGCTTTCTGCTACTCCATTACCAGCAAAAACAATTACAATGTGCCGCACAATATCGCATCAGACACCGTCAACGTGACGATGAAACGAAGTCAATGCTCATTGCACGAAATGAACATCGCGGACGTTTGAAAGTCGATTATTCTCCTGGTTCGTGGCATCTACGCACACAGGCCGACTTCACTTATGCCATGCAACAAACGAGAAGTTTTGGTTATATGCTTGCCCAAAGCATACAACGTGACTATAAAAGCATCATCATTTCAGGCACATTGGGCTATTTCCACACACAAGATTACAATAGCAGGGTATGCACTTATGAACGTGGAATGCTTTATGATTTCAGCTTTCCTAACTTCTTTGGGCATGGAATTCGTTATAGTTTCATGGCTCGAACAATGCTCAACAGCCACTTAACACTACTCATCAAAGCCGCAACTACAGATTATTTCAATCGCAATACCATTGGCAGTGGATGGCAAAAGATTGCGCATTCTGCTCAAACGGATATTCAACTGCAAGCCATTGTCAAACTTTAAACCATGCGAAACAACCTGTTACAGCGTCAAAGATGTAATTTTTCTTTCGGTTTCACCCATGATTTCAACCAATTGATCACACCACTTATCAAACTGTTCATCGGCAGGTTGACATTCAGGATGATGCATCACATAGTCTAATGTCTGCCGAACACCTTGGTCAAAACGCATGGAAGTATGGAAATCGGGAACTGCTTGATGCAACTTTGACAAATCAAAGACCACCGAATTTGCCTTATCTCCCAACAACGCTCCCTTGAAATCGTATTGTGGTGCCAAGGCCAACAGCGTGCTCGGAACATAACATGGGCGGAACGTTACACCCAAAACGTCGGCTATTGTCTTATGAATTTGATTCCAAGTCAACACCTCTTCACTCATCACTTGATAGGTTTCGCCTACTGCATGCACGTTGCCCAACAAGCCAATAAAAGCCTGGGCAAAGTCTGTGTTGTGTGTAACAGTCCATAAAGACGAGCCGTCTCCTGGCATGATTACAGGCTTTCCATCGAGCATTCTCTTAATAACTTGCCAACTACCTCGCTGCCCATGAATAGCCACGGGCACCGACTTGTTACCATAAGTGTGGCTCGGTCTAACTATCGTTATTGGGAAGCCATAGTCCCGCTGATAATGATGTAACAGGTCTTCACACGCAATTTTCTCCCGTGAATAGGCCCAATAAGGATTCCGAAGCGTTGTAGACTCGGTGATAAATGGACTTGATAGCGGTTTATTATAACACGAAGCAGAACTAATAAAGACGTATTGTTTCGTGCAATTAGCAAAGCGTTGGAAATCTTTCTCTACGTGTTCAGGACGAAAAGCAATGAAATCAACCACACAATCCCACATCATTCCACTCAACAGTTTGTCGGTTTCTGCACTGTGAATATCGCCTACAAGCGTGTTGACCTCACGTGAAAAATCATGCTGTTTACCACGATTCAGCAACGTGACTTCCCACTCATCACGCGCACAAAGCAAATGCGTCACCGCGCTACTAATAGTTCCTGTACCACCGATAATCAATATCTTACGTTTCATTTCCTGCCCAAATCTTTTATTGTTAATTGACATATAGCACACAAATATAATGAATCTATTGCACAATGGCAAAGAGAATCCATTCTATTTCACGGAAAAAAGATTCAGCCATCCATGTAGATTATATGTAGAAATGATACGCATCCCGTGATGTTTTCCCATAGAACGCATTGTGGAAAGTGTGAACCAACGCCATAAGTGTTGCGGTTTTTAAGCGTAATCCGCAATTAATCCACATGTGTATAGACATTAATCACACCATGAAACACACATTTCAACGCCATAGGTGTTGCGCTTTTGATAGCCCAGGGTTGCCAAACGATAGTGCAGGCTACCCTGGGTTAGTGCATGATTTGTGGGGAACAACGCCGTAGGTGTTGTGCTTTTTCGACATTACCCACCATGAACCTCCTCGCTATAACCATACTTTCTCAAAAAAAGCTCAACACCTACGGCGTTGAATCTCCTTGCGAACGTTGACCCGGGGTAGGCTCGTTCCTCGCCAACCTCGGGCTATCAAAAGAACAACTCGTACCGAGTTGCACCATGAGGGCATTCATAATGGAATATACATTCATGGAAATATTGACATAATTTGCTATTTATTAATTCGTATATTGACATTAATCATGTTATAAAAAGAACGTGTCAACGCCATCGGTGTTACGCTTTCTAAGCGTAATCCGCAATTAATCCTATCGCCATAACCATGCTTTCTCATAAAAAGCTCAACACCTATGGCGTTGAATCTCCTTGCGAATGTTTACCCGGGGTAGGCTCGTTCCTCGCCAACCCCGGGCTATCAAAAGAACAACACCTACGGCGTTGCACCACGAGCGCAGTCGCAATATTAAACACATTCATCAAATAATCATCACAATACAAACAATATTGTGGGTTGAATACATTCATAATGGCAAATACATCCATGGAAATATTGGCACCAAACCCACGGCGTTGCACCATGAGGGCAATCACAATATTAAATACATTCATCGGAAAATCACCATAATACCCATGGCATTGTACATTAACAACGTTCAACATTCTGAACAAACGCATTGGACAATTATCATGAAACAAATAGTTTGATGAGCTAACCCTGTTTCAAGGTGCATACCATTTCTAATTTATGATGATTCAATAACACAAACCACATTAATCCAACAGCTATAAAGGACAAAATGATTTGACATAGATTGTGCGGTGATTTGACGCTTATTATACGCTAAAATGACGTGAATTGTGATGTAAAATGATGCAAAACACGAAATCAAATCTCATCCTTTATCTACACATCTCATTAGGAAACTTATGCAAGAGAATGCTGCTTAAACCATAAATAACCTTATTTTTGGCGTAAATATTTTGTTCTTGATTATTATTTTCCTATTTTTGTAGAAGGAGATTTCCGTGCCAGCACGGACAAGAAACATTCAATTCATGTCAGCATGTGATATTATATGCAACATATACGTTAACCATCCACCCAATAATGACCTTAAAACTAAAGAAATGAAAAAGAAAGAAAACAAGAAAAAAGATAGCCAATTATCCTCCACTACCACTCATTTTATCACGGAAGAAATGCGGTTATTGAAGATTGGTCCATGCTTTATGTCGACCGACATACAGGAGATTGGACTCGGTCTTGTCATCGTTGGGCGCATACATCAAAGTGGAAAAATCAGCATTGCCTTTTTCCTTGTTGACTCGTTTTGCTTGGGTGTGAAAGATTGTGGTTATAAACTATATCTCAAACAAGATGAAATTGAGGACATACTAAATATGTTTTACAACTTTGATTTTAAGCCATGTTCTTATGAAGAGGCGCATAACATGATCTATGGTGCCGTGCATTTTGCCGAGAAAGGTGGTATTAAACCTAATGAGAACTTTGAGTTGATGAAATATTTCTTGGCAGAAGACAATGCAGAGATACCTCACATCGCATACGAATTTGGCCGAAATGGAGAACATTATCTTTGTGCAAAGGACAAAGAAGAACTTAATCGGTTCCTACCCTTGCTCCAAAAGGCATTGGGAAAAGATGTTGAATATATTATACTTGATGAAGATACAGAAGAAGAAGAAATAGAAGAATATTTAGAAAGAGAGTCAGAATACACGTTCAAAATCCCAGATTATCCACGCCAAGTGACGTTGATTCATCCGTGGGTATACAAGGAACTTGCAAAAGAGTATGACAAAGGACTGCCTGACGAGCAAACCTTCAGTAGACTGTTAGACCTGCCTCACGACGAGTTAAGACACGATTTAGAACAAATTATCCTATATAAATTAGGACAATTTCATCGCGTTCCAGTAAAGAAACAAAAGGAAGATTCGGTGATTTTAGCAGCCGTCATCTTGCTTTCTGTAGTGGGTAACGAAGAAAGTCTTGGCTGTGTGTTAGAGTGTTTGCATCAACCTGAGGTATTCTATGACTTGTATATTGGCGACTTTATTGTCGAATCTATCATGCCATCACTTTATTTCACGGGCAAAAATCAGTTAAAGAAACTCATGGAAGAGATGAAAATACCAGGTCTTTATCCTTTCGCCAAGTCGGTAATCCCTGAAGCTGTTCTACGCATTGCTATCGAAACACCCGAGAGAAAGGCTGAAGTCGTGGCATGGTTTCATGAACTTTTGCAGTTCATTATCCATGATCCACAACATGGAGCAAGTGTTCCGCCTGTATTAGTAGGCTTGATTTTAGATGATATAATAACGCTAAAAGCTTTTGAACTCCTACCAGAATGTAAAACGATTATTAAGGAAAGACTGGCTGACGAAGATACTTTCAGAGACTTGAAAGACATCGAACAGCTGATGATTGATGAAAATAAACAGATGAAACTCACGTTAGACTACAGAGATATCATTAAGTGTTTGCGTGGTGAAAAAAACTCTTTCGGCGTTGAAATAAACTGAATCATAATAGAACTACAGAGATATTACATGGGAACAACCATGGACTAAAGATGTGATTTTCGTAAACTTGTGAAAGGAGACACCACATTTATTTCGATGATTCATCTCATCTTAAAATGACAAACGACCGTAGTGAGTCGCAAACAGAAAACAAAAGAGAGCCGGAAGAATGATTCTTTCGGCTCTCAAAGCTTTGGTTAAGAAGATTGATATGTCTGTTATTTCAGCTTGAATGTTGGTTGATCAAACGACTTTGCACTTGCTGTTGTGGGCTTAAGTCTATAGAGATAGACATTTGTTCCCATCAAATAGAAGGCTTTATACGAATCGTTTGAGAACTGAGGTGAATCAAAAGCACCAAGGATTAGCATGGCAGGCTTACCGAAAGTCAATACCGTTCCATCGAGATCTGCCACCCTTTTAGTTACTTCTTCGCTATAGTTGAACTCACCAGAGATTAGATTTGACGGTGAAAGACTTAGCTTACTTTCAGATGCTCCGACTACTGTTCCGATGTAATATTGCTTGAACTTGCCAGCTGCTTGACCAGAAGCAATAGACAAACCAACATTATCGGTGTCGTAAATCACAGGTACTTCTACTCCAGAATTACCTACTTTAAGCACATAAGCATCGCCTTTTTTCTCTAAAGAAGCATTGTATAAGGTAGTAACCTGCTTGTTATTCTTGTCTGTTTCGTCAATCTGCAAATAATACTTACCCTTCAAATCCTTATCGAAGTTCACCTGAACGACCTTCACTTTCTGTTTACCAGCTTCACTCTCTATAGTGAATTCACCACGGCGTAGATGCCCTTCATCATTCTTTGCAGTAGTAATGGTCAATGCACCATGTTCATATTTCGGTGTAATCCAACTATCACTTGATGACACTTTGATGCCGAAAGTGCTTACAACCTTATAGGAAACGCTTCCTGCCTCATCATCCATCACGATAGTTCCAGGCATATCTAACTGAGTGTAAGGACCGAGTTGGTCGATTGCTACCACTGTAGAGTCAACATCAGATGTCTTGATAACCACCGTAGTGTGACGTGACTGCAAGTCGCGATTAGGCTCAGTTGTAACAGTAACCAAATTGCCTTTGGTTTGCGTTTTGGCCCAAGAAGCATTTGCATAAGCGTGAGTTACATTGCCTTCTACATAGATACTATCAGTACCTCCAAGTGCATCGAAGGAAGTATTAGCCTCTAACACTTTCACAGAATGCGTGTCGATGTCATTCGTTATGTCGCCTTTTTCACAGGCTGTCAATAGAGAAAGACAGCCCATGACACAAAAAGCGTGGAATAATATTTTATTCATATTCGTTTGTTTTAAGCGTTATTGAATCTTCTTCATACCCTTTATATAAGGTATTTCGGCACTACCATTGACCTTAAGTGTTGTAGATTTGCCCACTTCATTATTGCCGTCATACTCTACAATGACGAAAGAATCGGTGTTAAAGAACACGCCATAGCTTGGAGTAAACGTCAGATATACCCCCTGTTTTGACGTATCTTTGGCAATGTTATAACCCAACATATCAATTCGATAGTAGAAACCTCCATCGGCTAATGCCATTGCACACATCCAGAACTCATGGCCATTAGCAGCTGTATAGATGCGTTCTGGCTCCCACTTCAACGTTCCATCCTTCTCCTCATAAGTGAAAGTGAGGTGGAAATCAGGTGAAAGTCCTTCGACCTTATACGTCTTTCCGTCTCCTGAAGCGACTAACTTCACTGGGATAGAAGCGTTTTCATACTCGAAGTTATAAGTTCCAAGATAGTCTTCATAGCGCATAAAGTCGGCGTGAAGAACAATGCTTGATGCCCCAGGATCAGTCGAAGTAAACGTTAGTTTGTCGTTATCATACGTGAAATGTTGTACCTGTTTACCATCTATTGTCACGGGAGATTGCAGTTCAATTCCATTCGAAGTAAAGAAGAACGGAACTTCCTTTTCATTGCCCTTATAGCTTAAACTAAACCTACGATCAGCCGAAATCTCGACATTAAACGTATCCTTTTTGTTCGTATAATAGTAATTTTGTTTAACCTCTTCAGCCACTTTCTGCATTGAAGTGACATAATTTTGCCAGTTAACATCGTCTTTCAGGCGTGTCATTACCATCTTATTATGGAACTTCTTGCCTTCAAGGAAGATGGAATCATTCGTAGTTCGCTGAATGATGAACTCGTAATCTTGGCCATGTCCATCACCATCCATCTGAGAAGGAGATGAAAGCATGTGGAAGATCTTATTGTAAGTGTTAATCGTTAACACTGGTCCCATGTCCTTGATAACATCATAACTTGATGAAGAAGTCTCTTGAGGCTGAGCTATATCGCTTGCAACAGTGACCTTACCATCCTTGAATTTCATCAGATATGTATAGCCTCCACCCTCATAACCAGCTTCAGTCCACAGATGAAGTTGCCATCCGTTGTTTGCTGATTCAAGTAGAGCGATATCAGCTTTTACAGCTTTTTCCACTCGCTGTGCAGCCGATTCGTCAAATACAACATCGTCATCGTGCAAACAAGATGTCAGCATCAATGTCGCAAGGAGTATCTGAATACTGAATATTATCTTTTTCATAAGCTGCTTTTCTTTTAGTTTAATTTATTCAAATCAAGTTGATTAATCTCAGAAGCCCTACGGAGTACGATGCTACGTAGCTTGTCGATATCAAGTTTCCACGAATCTTTCATGTAGGAACGGATAATATCAAGCTTCGCCTGTATATAGGGAGCACCTTTCGAACCCGCTCTACGCATGAGTGCTTGCCAATCACTTGGCGATGTCGTTACATAGACAGAAAGCATCTCTGCAAAGTCTTCGATAGGCTCACTCATAGCATAAGGCGTCACAAAGCCTCTTTGATTGGCCTCCCCTTGCTGTATTTGATACCAGTCACCACTTACATAATTGCCCTCAGA
Source organism: Segatella salivae DSM 15606 (assembly GCF_000185845.1). Classification (GTDB taxonomy): domain Bacteria; phylum Bacteroidota; class Bacteroidia; order Bacteroidales; family Bacteroidaceae; genus Prevotella; species Prevotella salivae. The sequence goes on along the minus strand of NZ_GL629647.1, from coordinate 2,772,024 downwards.
GATATGCTGAAAGTTCTCATCATAAGGTATCTTCTGATTCAAAATGTGGGTAAACTCGTGATGCATCGTATGGAAATAATACTCGTTTAACGTAGCATAATCTCGCAAAGTGGCATCAGTCAAGCGGTTAACCATATACAAAGTAATGACTAATCCGCCTTCAGCGGTTCCAAGAACCATGGTTCCATCTCCACTATTATAAGCCGCAGAACCAATCAAATGGATAACTCTTGGAACGTTTTCCTTAACGAAGTCTGAGCCAACACATTCTGCATAAGCATCAAACCAAAGGTATTTCGCGATGATAGCTAACTTTGCTGACTTCGCAGAATCAGCTGGAACAAGATGGTATTTCATATCACTATAGATGTCTTCCATCTTATATTTGAAGTCAATATTATACGGATAAGTATAATTATCAAGTAGCCATTTGTCGAAATTATCACGCTTTACGGCCTTGTTTTGAAAGATACTGTCTCCTGAAGGATTATCTTCTGAGCATGAAGCAAAGCTTAGTGACAGGATTGCTGCTAAGACTAATAAATATATTTTCTTCATCATTTACTCATTTAATAATGTTATTTGTTTCTTAGATTGGCTGGAAGTCCAGCAGTAATAACATCCTGCGGCAACTGAATTGCACGTCGTGGATCGTCTTCTTTCATTGTATCGGTGACGGCAATAACCTTTCGACTGTCATTCAAAGTACGGCGATACATTACTATTCCGTAACGCTTCACATCCTGAAGTCGCCATCCTTCGCCCACCGTCATTATGCGACGGAGTTGTAAAATCGCTTGAAGAATCGGCTCTTGTGTTGTAGATTCAATGCTGAACGCAGTGTGAAACTTCTTCTTCGGCGTAGGTTCTGTGGGCGTATAATAGTTTATTCCTCGATAAAAGTCTTGTATTCCAGTGAGTGTAACACTAAGATTTCCACCCGAAAAAGCCTTTACCTCTGTGTTCAAATCTTGCACAGCTTCAGCATATTTGCCTAACATGGCATTAGCTTCTGCCCGTACAAGCAACGTCAAGTCAGTCGTAAGAACAGGATATGCAGTGTGAGAATAGCCGATACGAGCCTGTATATCCGTGTATTCAAAAGCGTAAGGAATCTTATTTACGAAATACTTTGATAGGCTGTTATTATTCCATACTGTATAACCGAAAGACGAACTACTTCCCCAAGGGCCTTGAGCTTGCAGGTCTTCTTTTTCAGAAATCAACTGACCATGAGCGTATTTAGCAGCAAAGTTGTATGGTCCGAGGTAAGCACCAGCCTGAGAAAATGCCGTTTGTATCAAGAGATTGGCCTGACTTGAGATATTAACATAGTTGTTAGGTGCCACCTGTCCGTTGCTGGAAAGACTATAGAAAGCTTTCCAATCACGTAGTTTTGCTGAAGCATCTGTACCGAGTACGCGTGTAGCATAAGCCACTGCTTTATCATATTTCTGATAGTAGAGGTTGAAAAGTGCCGCAAAAGCATAGGCTGCATTACGTGTAAAGTGGTACTTAGGACGAGCATAATTGTCTGTCACTAAAGGCAAACCTTCTTCTATATCACGATTCATCTGATCATAACAAGCTGCTAAAGTGCCCCTTTCATACTTTGTTCCGACCTTTGTTTCAGGTGCCATTGGATAGGGAATTCCCATGGCTTTGGCAGCTGTTGTAGCATCATAAGCAACACAAAATGTATTTGTCAACTGAAAGGCAGCAAACGCTCTACAAAGCAAAGCCTCACCTTTCGATGCCTGATATTCTTCAGTGTTGCCATTATCTTCTATTGCTTTCAATGCTGTATTGGCTGTAGACATAGCCTTATAAAAGCTATTCCATAACTGTTGTGGTGTCTCATCGTCGTCTACTTCGGTAATATCGTCCCAAGAATATGCTTGATCTTGGAAGCGACCTGCACTCGTCCAACTCGTTACTTTGAAAGCATCTGTGTTGTCAGAATACATTTCTGTGAGCAACGCGGCATTGCGTTCAGGATATGCAGAAACAAGGAAATTCTGCACCTTCTCCTTACTATTAAGCTCCATTCTGTTATCAGGAAGCTTGTCAAGATAATCATCACATGAGCTAAAGCCCAACGAAACGGCAGCCAATGAGATGTATATATAAATCTTCTTAATGTTCATAACCATAATTTTTCTACGTTTATAATCCTAATTTTAACGTCATTGTGAACTGGCGAGGGATAGGAGCTGCAACACCACCAGCGTTAACAAACTCAGGATCTTGACCGTTAAGTTTCTTATCTGCATAGATAAGGAAGAGGTTTGTTGCCTGGAGTTTCAATGAGAGATTCGTGAAAGGAGTAGCTTGAAGCAATGTTCTTGGAAACTCATATCCCAAAGAAATCTCCTTCATTCGAATGAAATCACCTTTAGCAGTGCGGTTACTGGTGTAGTTATAAGCATTATATGCGATTCTCAAATTACTGTCGTCACGATAATCGCGATAGGGTAATATTCCGGGAACAGAGGTTCTTTTCTCTTCACCGGCCATTGTCCAACGGTTCTTAAACTCTTTAGTCATGGCTGTAAGGTCGTTATATCGTGCGCTGAAAACAGGGTCAAGACGAACAAAACTGCCAAAAGAGTAAGTCACAAATACATTAAGTCTCCAGTTCTTCCACTTCAATTCATTTCCTAAAGAGCCTGTAACAGTCGGCTCAGTTGGGCCTTCATAGATAAGATAACTATTATCCGTTCGGTTCTGGAAATTTATATTTGTAGAGGTCAACTGACCATTTTCGTTCAGGTAAGTAGGTATACCATGGTCGGTAAGTCCTTGGAATGGCATGGAGAAAATAGCGCGATGAGGATATCCTTCCATTGTAAATCCACTACTTGCTTCACCACTTATGAGGTCAATGGTACGCGCATGACTCATCAACGACGTTACTTTTGTCGTCACATGTGAATAAATAAGGTTAGTTATCCACGTGAAGTCGCGATTCCGAATATTAGTCGTTTGGATTGAAAGTTCCTGACCTTGTGACTTCATTGAAGCCGTATTGGCATATCGAACAACTTGTCCACCAATACCTTGTGTTGCAATCGGACCAATCAAATCAAAGTTGTTACGCCAGAACAAGTCAAAAGTCACATTGATTCGGTTATTCAAGAAGCCCAACTCTGAACCGATATTAAACTCATGTTTCTTCTCATACGTGAGCTCAGAGTTCTCTAATTCGCTAATCTCTATACCCGTTTCTTTGTCTGTTCCGAATATTCTGTACGGCGTATATGACTTTAAGATTACTGTTGAATTTGTGTAAGTAGAAGGTCCTGGGTCTGCCGTGAGTGAATAAGATGTACGCAACAACGCATGTGTTAGCACATTATTAAATGTATTTTTGAACCAAGGCTCCTCGCTTACATTCCAACTTCCCGAGATATTCCAAGTCGGAAGCCAACGTGCACTGCGGCTTCTTCCAAGGCGGTTTGTACCTTCATAGCGGTAAGTACCCGTCAAGTTGTAACGCTGTTTATAAGAATATGTGCCCGTAGCAAAGAAAGCTGCCGTGCGGTTATGAGTGTTATTAAGTGAATAGTAGACTGCATTATCATCAATGTTCTTTTTGAAGAACTGATAGATATAGAACGGAATTTCACCTCCATCATACTGCATACCTACGCCATTAAAGTAAGTACGCTTACGATCTACATTCGAAACATCAAGTCCTCCCAATACATTCAGACTATGAACTTGGTTGAAAGTGTGTGTATAATTAGCCGTTGCACGAACATCCCAGCTTATTTTCTGCAGGTCAGTCTTATGATAAAAACCTCCACTTGGCAACACAGAGATTGGCAATGCATAAGGATTTGTCGGATCTTTATAAAGATAATGGTTTGCATCTCGAATGATAGAGTTATCCATTGCACGATAAGCCTGTGCCTGATTTGAGTGCTCTGTTATCTTATGTTCTTGCGAAGAAGTGTCATACTGCACTGCACCTATCAACGATAATCGCAGATCTTTGACGGGCTTATAAGCCATTTCAGCCTGGAATTTCGTGTTCAACACATTCATATCTATCTTGTTATTCTCCAACTCATTAAGGATATTGAAGGGCGCATAGTTAGCATGATAGTATGTGTTTGGGTCGAGAGCACGAGACGTATTCAAGGCATAAGAGTAAGGGTTGATATCAAATTCACGCTTCACTTGACCGCTAACAACGTCTACATCCTGTGCCAATGTTCCCGGAGCTTGCTGCTTTCGATAAGAAGCCGAAGCCAACAAGGTGAGTGAAAGATTATCAAGTAGATGATGAGTAGCATTGAAGTTTGCGGTATAACGCTTCACTTTTGAGTCTTTATACCAACCCGGATCATTCATAAACGACATAGAAACATAATAGTTTGACTTTGCCGTTCCACCACTAAGACTTACAGAATGATTCTGCATCAGTGCGGAAGAGAAGAGTTGTTTGAACCAGTTTGTGTTGCGCATTTCAGCACTATGTAGATAAGAATCACGTGCTTCCTTTGTATTGGCTAAGCCAAACTGGCCTGTCTTTGGATTAAAAGTGTTGATGAGTTCATACATCTTTCCATACACACCATAGTCACTTCCGTTCAACACATCAGAGAGATTGAGCCATCCTTTGTCTTGCATCTCCTGATAGATTCCCATCTGTTCTTGTGAGTTTAAGATGTTAAACTGACCATAAGTAGGAATCAAACGTGATGTAAACTCACCTGTATAACTTACATGAGCCTGTCCCGAACGTCCCTTCTTTGTAGTGACTACGATGACACCGCTCATGGCACGGGCACCATAAATAGATGTAGCTGAACCATCTTTCAATATCTGGAAGCTCTCAATATCATCTGAGTTCAGACCTGCTATGGCTGAAGAAATCAATGTTTCTGCATCACCTGATGACAAAGCATCGGCGCTAATGTCGGTGATATCCTCTTGAACGACACCATCAACAACCCATAATGGTTTTGAGTTTCCATAGATTGAAGTTGCACCACGCACATGAATCTTTGGCGCAGTACCAAAGGTTCCCGACACGTTTTGCACGCTTACACCAGCCGAACGGCCTTCAAGTGAGCGACTAACATCGGCCATACCGCCTATCAAAGCATCGCTTGCTTTAATCTGATCGGCTGCACCGGTGAACATACGGCGGTCCATATTCGACACACCTGTTACCACAACCTCGTTCAATGTCGCATTGTTCGGGGTCAAAACAACCTTCATGTTCGCCTTAGGATTAAGCGTCTGAGCTTGCATTCCAATGTAGCTGATGACAACTTTCTTACCATTTGGCACCGAAAGTGAGAACTTTCCGTCTGCATCTGTCACTGTACCGACCTTAGAACCCTGCACAATTATCGAAGCACCGATAATGGGTTCGTTGTCTTCTGACGAGATAACTGTTCCGAAAACTTGTGTTTGTGCCACCGCAAAACCTATGCTTAGGAAGAGCGAAGCCAAAAACATCACGAGTCTTTTTTCCATAAATTCTCTCTCTTAAAT
>NZ_GL629647.1:2732123-2766463 GCF_000185845.1 Segatella salivae DSM 15606 | reverse complement strand
TTTATTTAATTAATCATCTCCAGTTGTACTCTATTTAACTAAACTGTTAATGGTTTTATATTAAGTTTTAATAAAATAAAATGAATAAAACATTTATTTGCAAATACAAAAGTAATGATTTCCTATATAACCACCAAATATTTATAATAAAAAATCATTTTTAATCAACTTTTGGATATAAACATCTCATTTTTTAGCCATATTAATTACATATTGTTACATACATTAAACTCTAATGCAAATCGAACTACGTTGCATAAGATATTGAATAATTAACAAATAAAATAGGCGAAACAACCTATTTCCGTCAAAACGAGGACACAAGACGAAACACTCTGTAAACCAATCCGTTTCATTCAATTCAACAGAAAGCATTTAGCGACAAAACAAAATGCGTCAAACCACCGCGCAATCTGCCTCATTTCATCGCATGAAATACGTCTAATTGCAAGACCATTTGCATCAAATCATTTTGTTATTCGCTATGGATGAAAAGAATACGGGGATGAGCATGAATCACCATAATTGAATAATTGTTCGCAAAAATAAGTTTTGTTAATCGACGATACCATGTTTATTATGATGATTTATCGATACATGTGTTTGGCAATATCAATGCCCTCATGGTGCAACGCTGTAGGTGTTGTTCTTTTGATAGCCCAGGGTAGGCTCGTTCCTCGCCTACCCTGGGTAAGCATCCTCAAGGAGATTCAACGCCATCGGTGTTGAGCTTTTTTTGAGAAAGCATGGTTATGGCGATAGGATTAATGGCAAATTACGCTTAGAAAGCGTAACACCTATGGCGTTGTTCCACGTAAACCATACATTATCCCAGGGTAGCCTGCACTATCGTTTGCCAACCCTGGGCTATCGAAAATACAATGCTTATAGCGCTGAAATGGATATATCAAATGATTGTTCCATTTTCTTTGACCAGAATAAGAACCGAAATACAAAAGAAAAATCCATGATTTGTGAACAAAATATAATTCACAAATCATCTTATTCACAAGAATATTTGTATCTTTGCAACCTCATTATGGCTAATGAAAAAATAGCTATCGAAACACTATCGAACACTATCAATAGGCACTTTTACAGCAAATTTATCATCACTGCATGACATTCTGTTTGCTATTTTGCCAGAAATGTAGTCATGACGAGATTGAAAGTGTGACAAAGCTGCGGTCTTTTTATACCGCCTATAAAAAGGATTTGTCACATTCTACCCTATCATTGGCAGATTGAATTCATAAAGAACATACTGAATAAAAATGAAAACCGAACTCGAAATCGCCCGCGAATGCCAGCTTCAACCTATCGAAAAGATTGCTGACAAGATTGACATCCCTAACGAAGAACTTGAGAACTATGGCAAATATATAGCCAAAGTGTCTTATCATCTCATAGATAAAGACCGCGTAAACAAGAGCAATTTGATTCTTGTTACAGCAATAAGTCCAACGAAATCAGGTATTGGAAAGACCACTGTTAGCATCGGTTTGTCGATGGCAATAAATCGATTGGGGTATAAATCTGTGCTTGCTTTGCGCGAGCCTTCACTGGGTCCATGCTTCGGTATGAAAGGCGGTGCAACGGGAGGAGGCTATGCTCAGGTGCTACCTATGGACAAAATTAATCTTCATTTCACGGGAGATTTCCATGCAATCACCTCTGCTCACAACATGATTGCAGCCTTGCTTGATAATTATCTCTATCAACATCACGACGAAGGCTTTGCATTGAAGGAGGTGCTTTGGCGCAGAGTGCTTGATGTGAACGACCGAAACTTGAGAACTATCGCCACAGGATTGGGGCCCAAAACCAATGGTTTGTTAAGTGAAAGTGGCTTTGACATCACGCCAGCCAGTGAGATTATGGCCATACTTTGCCTTGCAACAGACGAAGAAGACCTTCGAAGACGCATCGATAATATCCTATTAGGCGTCACGCTTGACAACAAACCATTCTGTGTAAAAGACCTCGGTGTGGGCGGAGCCATAACAGTTTTGCTGCGCGATGCACTCAATCCGAACCTCGTTCAGACTATAGAAGGAACGCCAGCCTTTATTCATGGTGGTCCGTTTGCTAACATTGCACATGGTTGTAACAGTGTTTTAGCGACAAAAATGGCCATGACTTTTGGCGACTTTGTAGTCACAGAAGCAGGCTTTGGGGCTGATTTGGGAGCAGAAAAGTTTATAGATATCAAGTGTCGTAAAGCCGGAATACAACCCCGACTCACGATTATGGTGGCCACCATCATGGGCTTAAAGATGCACGGAGGCATGCAAGTGGGCGACCCAGAGAATGGATGTTGTGAACATATTCGTAAGGGATTGGAGAATCTTGACAAGCATATTGCAAACATGCAACACATGGGTCAATCGGTTATTGTGACGCTAAACCGCTTTGGAAGTGATACAGATGAAGAGATTGCTATCGTCAGTGAACACTGCAAAGAAAAAGGAATTGGCTTTGCATTGAACGAGGCTTACATGAAAGGTAGTGAGGGATGTATGGACTTAGCGCGTCTGGCTGTCGACGAAATCGCTGCAAATCCATCACGAGACATTACTTATTGCTATGCAGATACAGACACAATGCAAGATAAGATTACAGCAGTGGCTAAACAAATCTATGGTGCCAAGAAGGTAGTATTTAAGAAACAAGCGCTTAAAATGATTGAACGCATCTCGCAATGGCAGCTTGAACACTTCCCGATTTGTATTGCAAAAACGCAATATTCATTAAGCGATGACTCCAAACGATATGGAGTTCCCAAGGACTTTACATTGACAATAAGTGACCTTGTCATTAATACAGGCGCGGAAATGATTGTAGTTATCGCAGGAGATATTATGCGTATGCCTGGACTTCCACGTCATCCACAAGCTGAACGCATTGATATCCAAGATGGTTTATTAGTGGGATTGGAATAAAAAACTGGCAAAAGAAAGCATGGCAAACGCCGAACAAGCGGCTGATGCCATGTGCTTCATCTCGTAACAACAATAGACCTTGCAAGCGATTAGATAGCACTTGCAAGGTCTGTTGCTTAATATAATAAGGTGAAATGTTAGTGCTTGGGGTAAAAGCACTTAGAGTTTGCCCTGTTCTCCCAGATAACTGTCTTTGAAACCAAGGAAATAAAGCACGCCGTCGAGTCCTATATTATTGATTGATTGCTGTGCCGTGGCTTTCACACGAGGCTTTGCATGAAACGCAATTCCTAAGCCGGCTTCCGATATCATGGGTAAATCATTGGCGCCATCTCCTACAGCTATCGTCTGCGCGAGATTCACTTGTTCGACTTGAGCAATGAGTTTTAGCAGCTCAGCCTTACGCTTTCCGTCGACAATATCACCGATATAACGTCCTGTAAGCTTACCATTCTCGTCGATTTCAAGTTCATTTGCATAGACATAATCAATGCCATAACGGCGCCGAAGCTGCTCACCAAAGTAGGTAAAACCACCGCTTAGGATGGCTATTTTATATCCACATCGCTTCAAAACTGACATTAATCGGTCGGCACCTTCAGTGATAGGAAGGTGGTCTGCGATATCTTTCATCACGCTAACATCAAGCCCTTTGAGCAGTGAAACACGTTGAGTGAAACTCTCTTTGAAGTCAATTTCGCCTCTCATTGCACGCTCGGTAATGGCTTTTACCTTATCGCCCACCCCGGCACGCATAGCTAATTCGTCGATACATTCAGTCTGAATAAGCGTTGAGTCCATATCAAAACAGATCAAACGCCGCATGCGTCGGTACATATCATCACGCTGAAAAGAGAAGTCTATCTCTTGTTCTGAGGCCAAATGCATTAGCTTTGACTGCATGAGTGAACGATTTTTGGGATTTCCTCTCAATGAGAATTCGATGCAAGAACGCACATTTTTTTCAGGATGTTTTATGCTTATACGCCCTGTCATGCGTCGAATGAAGTCGATATTTAAGCCTTGATCTGCGATAATCTTTGTTGCTGCAGCTATCTGTTTGGCTGAAAGCGTGCGACCAATCACCGTTAGTATATATCTGTTTTTACCCTGATGATCAACCCACGACTCATATTCGTCATCGGAAATTGGCGAGAATCCTATGTTCACATTTAGCTCTTCAGCCTTAAAAAGCAATTCTTTCATCACCTGACCAGAATGTAACTCATCGATGCGAATAAGGATTCCAAGCGACAAAGTGCTATGAATGTCGGCCTGACCAATATCGAGTATGCGCGCATTATAACACGCAAGAATCTCCATTGCGGCTGCAGTTAGGCCTGGACGGTCCTGCCCTGTGATGCGAATAAGTATCTGTTCTTCGTTTGATTTCAGTTTATCCATTTCGTGAAATGTATTTACTGGTTTACAAAGTGATTTCTCCTGACCCATAACAACGATGGTGTTCAGCGTCATAAATCACGCAAAATTGACCGGGAGCAACACCATGTATCTTACTATCAGCATGGATAATATAAGATTGTTCGCCTGTTTTCTCAAGCTTAGCAGGTAGATATTCGGGCGTGTGTCGTATCTTAAAGGTGATTCGTTCGGGGAGATCGGGAAGAGCAACACCCTCAGAACAGAACGTTACGGCATGGAAATCATGAATCTTAAAGCTTTGTTTGTAAGCGGTTTCTGGGTCATATCCATGGCTAACATAAAGGATATTATGCTCCACATCCTTTTTAACCACGAACCAAGGACCGCCTCCAAACCCAAGTCCTTTGCGTTGACCTATGGTGTGAAACCAAAGTCCTTTGTGCTCGCCTATCTTCTTTCCAGTTTCCAATTCGATAACATCACCGACACATTCTCCAAGATATCGTCTCACATATTCATTGTAATCAATGTCTCCTAAGAAGCAAATGCCTTGACTATCTCGGCGCTTTGCATTAATAAGATGTTCGCGTTCAGCAATCTTTCTCACGTCATTTTTCTCAAAGTTTCCTATTGGAAAGATTGCCTTTTTCAGTTGCCAATCATAGATTTGTGCCAGGAAATCCGTCTGATCTTTAATGGGATCGGGACTCGTTATGAGCCATTTCCGCCCATCACTCCATTCAGTTTGGGCATAATGTCCGGTAGCAATGAGGTCGTAATTAAAGCCAATCTTCTCATCAAAAGCGCCAAACTTTATGAGACGATTACACATGACATCAGGGTTTGGAGTGAATCCCATCTTCACCTTATCCATTGTGTATCGTGTCACCTTTGACCAGTATTCTTTGTGACAATCAATGACTTTCAGCTGACAATCAAAGCGTTTTGTCAACGCCGTTGCCATCTCTAAGTCTTCTTCACTCGTACAATCCCACTCCTCTTTCTCCTCGGGTCCTATCATGATATAAAAGCAGTCGGGGTGCAAGCCATGGCTAACCATTTCATAAAGCACCACACTACTATCGACTCCTCCAGAGAGAAGAAGTGCTATGCGCTTGTCTTTTATCTCGTCATAATTTATCATTTGCCTGCAAATCAATCTTTATTCATTTTACTTAAATGCTTCTTTCCCACTTTCATTCGGTCGAAACCTAAACCATAAACGCCTGAAACAGCGCTCTGACTCACAAAGGCTTGGGGGTCGACATCATCGATAATACGGAATATATTGTAGCTTTCGTTCTGCTTAGCAATAATGAATAACATTCCCATCTTTTTGCCTGTATAGAATCCATGAGCATCAATCACCGTGCAACCACGATTGGCTTCATTGTTAATTAGACGCCCTATCTCTTCATATTTCTCTGAGATTACAAAGAATTGTACCGACCTTCTAAAGCCATTTATGACATGATCCACGGTGTAAGACATAACAAAGAGCACGATATATCCATAGATAACCTTCTCCCAACTGCCTATAACTAAGTAACTGGATGATATGACACAGAGGTCACAAATGAGTATAATGTGCCCCAAAGATATGTCTTTATACTTATGTATTATGGCTGCAATCACGTCGGAACCACCCGTGCTTCCATTACTTAAAAGGCTAAAACCCGTGCCCAAACCCAATAGTAATCCCCCTACTACACAGGCTAAAAACGGCTCGTTCTTAAACATGATATGCGAGCCAATTACACTCTGCCAAAGGGTTGTAAACACGGCGAAAATGCTCACGGCATAAATCGTTTTAATGCAGAATCTAAGTCCTAACACTTTCAAGGCTGCTGCCAACAAGACGACGTTTATAGCCAAATAGGTGTATTGAACGCGTATTCCTGTAGCCCAAAACACCACAGAAGATATACCTGGAAGACCTCCGATAGTTATCTTATGGGGTAAAAGAAAGACCATCCAACCAAGACTTCCCACAACCATTGCTAATGCAATGATGAGATAATCGTAGCAACCACGAACCAGTTTCTTATTCACTTGCTTCATAAAACAGTAGCTTTGTTTGACTGCAAAATTACAAAATAAAAGCTCAACTCCTGCAAATTGGACTTTAAAAGTGAGTTTAAGGGCTTACAATCCAAGGAAAACCATCAGTCCACCCAAGGCTATATACCCGATAGCATAAGGCAAAGCAGAACGCAATATCTCACCATCCTTGCCCTGCATATCGCAGGCTGCCGTGGCAATGGCTATGCTCTGAGGACTTATCATCTTGCCTCCTGTGGCACCAGTCGTATTGGCAGCCACAAGCCAATTGGTCTCCGTGCCCGGCACTCCGTAGAAAGTGGAGTACCCCGTCAAACCTAACTGCCCTGCAACATTGGCCTGCAATTTGGCAAAGAGAATATTCGAAGAAGTGTCAGAACCCGTGACAAACGTACCAACAGCACCGATAAGCGGAGCAAAGAAGGGATAGAAACCACCCGTAATCGCAACAAGTCCCGAAGCGATAGCACTGATCATACCGCTGTAGTTCATGACCGATGCCAACGAAATCAAGCAGATAATCGTGATGATAGTGTTCTTCAAATTGACTGTTGTTCGGGCTAATATCCGCATCATCCGACCGAAAGAGAGTCCTTGTATCAATCCACCTATCGTGGCTCCAAGGAACAACATGAGTCCCGCATTGCTTATCCAACCAAACTTAAACGTTGAACCGATGACGGGAATGGCAACTTTTGAAACGAGATGTGACTTCAGAAAATCGTTTACCGGTGGGCAGAGTGCACCCGAAACTAAAATGAGAAGCAAGATAAAGAGATAGACACTCCATGCCTTGAAGGTCTCACCCAACGAATAACGCGCAGTCGGCAAGCCCTCACGTCCCTTGCGGTCGAAGAGCTTTACATAGAGAAGTATGGCGAGAATAGCTGCCACAGAGCCGATGATTGCAGGCGTTTCAGAACCTAAGAAATGGGCACAAAGATACTGCACGACAACTGAAATGCCACCCACCCAGAGTGAAAGTATGATGTTTTTCACAATGGCTTTGCGATCGGTCAGCGTCAGAATGATAAACGGCAGCAGGATAAAAAGCGGTGCCAACTGAATGACGGCAAACGACGATGTTTCGCAAATGGCCTCAACAGGAGCTGCCCCTCCCAATGCTACCTCATTGCACAGGGTCGTCACCGGCACACCAACAGCACCGAAACCCGTGGCTACCGTGTTGCCGATTAAAGCCACAAGCGCCGAGAACATAGGCTTGAAACCCTGGCCAATCAATATGGCTGCAGGAATGGCTACAGCCGTTCCGAAACCTGCCATGCCCTCCAACAATCCGCCAAAGCCCCAGACAAGCATCAAGACAAGAATGCCCTTGTCGCTCGTGATAGCGGTGAATTGCCGCTTAATGACCTCTATCTGCCTACTTTCCACAAGGATATTATAGCTGTAGATAGCCATCAGAATGATGATGAGAATGGGGAAAACGGCTTTGAGCATGCCCTCAACAATGCTTCACCCCACTACTTCAAAGATGCCCGAAGCCTTGAAAGCGTCAGGCAACATGCCGAGTTGTGGGGCAGCCACAAGCGCCAGAATAATCGTGACGCACAGCGTGATGACGGCACTTTTATGGCCTGCCAGCTTCAGTCCGAGCATCAGAACGAACAGCAGGATAACAGGAATGACAGAAAGAATTGCAGACATAGATTTCTATTTTTACGTTTGGTATTACGCCATGTTCAAAGGTGATATGCTTCAAAGTTAGCTTTTTCTCTGCAAATTAGTCCTGCAACAGCGTTAAAGTTTGTTGCAAAGTCGGTATTTATCTGCAAGAGAAGATTGCAGACCAGCAGTTACAATGACGGGCTACAACCTCTGTATTGACTATCTGCTTGCCACAAATGCGCCTCAAAGAAGACCTCTGAAATCTCTCGATTTTGTAAACATTACCACATGGTTTTTAACACTTCGAGCGTTCATCAAATAGAAATCAGAATATGCTTTTTGTGCGAATGCGAACCCATTTCACGGCTTCGGTATCCTCACTTCTTTCTTCTTGCGTGGTAATTCCAGTCACTTTAGCGCGCAACATGACGGAGATTACAATGCCATTTGAATGAAATGAGAAGCTCATCTGATAGAAATTACATTGCAATTTGATACAAATTGCAATGCCTGGCAATGCGATTTTGCCCTACATTTTGCATCAAACTTCATAATCTATTGATAGTCAACAAATTACAAAATGATAGAATACGGCGCATATTCAGAGCGAGGAGCAAACGCGTTTCAAATACGCGAACGATTTGAAAGCATTTGTAAACATTCATGATTGACTTTAACAAAAGGAACGCAACTGTGAAATCGCATGCAATCTTAGTTTATTCGGCATCGTTGTTTGCAACAGAAAACAAAAGAGGGGAAAGCAAATAGTTGCTCGCCCCCGAAACAAAGATAAAGAATTTAGAGATACTTGTAAAGTCAATTGATGACACTAACGCAAACAGCAAGAGAAAGATTACTCCGCTTACTCACCCCAACCGGGATTTTGTTTCAAGTTAGTGTTCTTATAGCGTTCTGCATTCGAGATGGGATAGAAATACATCTTGTCGGTTATCTCATACGTGCAGAGCTTTTCTTTTGCGAAAGTCAGCGTGCCATCAGCCCGCCTTTCGATATTCACTTTATAGATATCCTTCATGTCACCAAGGGCTTTCCAGCGACGCAAATCCCAGAAACGATGTCCCTCAAAAGCCAGTTCCACGCGTCGTTCATTGCGCAAACGAGCAAGAAAATCAGCCTTTGACATTCCTGTTGGAAAATCAGGCATCTTCACATTCTTGCGGGAACGGACAAGGTTTACGGCCTCGCGTGCACTCATTGTGAACGGACTTACCACCTGGTCTGGGCCATAGGCCTCGGCCATTGCTTCAGCATAGTTCAGCAAAATCTCGGCATATCTGAACAATATCCAGTTATGATCGAAGCTGTTGGTGTTCTTTCCAGCCTCAAATATCACCTTGTTATTGAGATATTTCTTCAGATAATAACCTGTTGTTGTAGCATTGAGAAGTGGTTGTCCGTTACGTCCGCCATGATAAGTCTCCACTGGAATCTTGGCAGGCCATTGCATTCCGTTGAACACTACAGTCATTTCAAGACGTGGGTCGCGGTTCTTATAAGGATTAGTAGCCTGTGCTGGATTGTTCCAATCAAACGAACTTCCGTCTGACATCTCGTAAGCGCTGACCAGATTCTCTGTCGGACAGGTGTAACCTGAACCTTTTTCAACGCCAATGGGATAGTTGGCAGATTCAAAATGCGTGGTCTTTCCCTCAGGACAACAAAGGATAACCTCGGAACTTTGATTGTTGGTTGCACCGAAAAGATTCTTATAATCATTGTCAAGAGCATAACCAAAGGCTGAAGCCTGACGGATAACGTCAAACGCTGCAGTGGCAGCAGCCTCCCATTTTGCAACATCTCCCGAAGTGTTGAATAGCGGACTGGCAAGGTAGAGCGTTGCTCTTGATTTCAATGCCAGGGCTACTCCCTTGCTGACACGCTGCATGTTGGCAGCTCCTCCGGGGAGTGTCGTTGTCTTTGCAGGAAGATGTTGAGCCACATCGGTACATTCATCAATGACGAAACGAAGCACATTTTCTGCCGAAACAGGCGCTGCCTTTTGTGCCTCTTCCTTGGTGATTGTCTTTGTTAGCAATGGGATATTGCCATAGCGTCTGACCAATTCGAAGTAGTAGAAAGCACGCAGGCATCTCACTTCATACTGGTAGTTGAGATAGCTTGTATAAGTGTCTTGGAAGCCATCTGTATATTTCCAATCCTCAAATGTGAGGCCCAGGCAGTTCTCCAAATAGAAGTTTGCATCATGAATTGCCTTGTAGTAATGGGCAAAAACATCATCAACGACATAATTGGGCGACCAACTTCCATTGACAAAACGCTGGATAGCAGCCGTGTTGTTGATATGAATGGCATCGTCGGTAGCAGCATCATGCATGGCACCACCAATGCCTTCCAATCCGTTGGGCAAGTAACTATAGACCTCGGTACACAACTGTGTAACCTTTGAAGGGTCGTATAATAGTTCGCTACGGTCGTAATAAGTTGACTCCGAAGTATTCAGAAAGTCACAGCTGGCAAACATACTGACTGTAACGACAAGCAGTGTTGTGATTTTAATATGTTTCATAACCGAATATTTTAGAATCTCAAATCGAAGCCAATTGCATAGCGTGTCATGCTTGGGTGGCCTGTTCCCATATTCTCCGGATCCATTACCTTGATATGATCAAGGCTGAAAAGATCGTATGCGCGAACATAGACTTTGGCAGCATTCACGTATTTCAATGACTTTAACTGATGCTTCTTGAAATGATAATACAATTCCAATGTGCGCAACTTAAAGTAGGCTCCATTCTTAATCCAGAGCGAATTATTCGCATAGTTGTTAACCGAGCCGACAGAAGTCAAACGTGGATAGCGCGCATTCGGGGTTTCCGGAGTCCAACGGTTGTCGTAGTATTCCTTTGAAATCGTGCGATTTCCAAACAACGGATGATAGACACTGGGCGTGTTAGCCATTACGCTGACATTGCCAATGCCTTGGAACATGGCGTAAAGTCCCCAGCCCTTATAGTCTACATTCAAATCGAAAGAATAGTAAATTTCAGGGAATGCACTGTAGCCTAAAGCTTTCTGATCATACGAATCGATAATGCCATCATTGTTGAGGTCCTTATATTTAAGGTCACCTGGCTTCACTTGTGACAAGGTCTGCTTGACATTACGCTGGTCAATCTCATTCTGATTCTGATAAATTCCTTCTACAACATAGCCGAAATACTGCCCGATGCGTTTGCCTGTACGCTGCAAATAGCCATAAGGACGATATTCCTCGTTCTGGTTTACGATTTTATTGCGAATAAAAGAGAAGGTGCTTCCCAATGCATAATGGAAGTCTTTGAGCGATTTATCCCAACGAATTGAGGTTTCGATACCGCGATTATCCACAACACCAGAGTTCTCTTTGGGCACAGGAAGACCAAACAATGAAGAAACTTTTCCATTAGCACCCACAAGAATATCTGTGCGATGCTCGTGGAAGAAATCAACCGTTATATCCAAATGCTTAAAAGCACGGAAGTCAAAACCAATATTAAACTTGTGAGATTTCTCATAAGTAAGATAGGGAATACCCAGTTGAGTCAAACGCAAACCATTATGTTTGAGAGGGTTTTTACCAAAGAAGAAACTACCACCATTGCCATACATATCGACAAAGAGGTCGTTATCATAGTCTGCACCGCCTGAAATACCATAGCTGGCACGCAGTTTCAAGAAGTCTAACCAATCACATTTGGCAAACGATTCCTCTGACACAATCCAGCCAAGACCCGCAGCAGGGAAGACTCCCCAACGGTTGTTTGGGTCCAAGATGCTTGAAGCCGACTCTGACAAAGACAAATCAAAGAGGTAACGATGCTTGTAAGCATAGTGCAACTGGCTGACAATATCAATGAAAGCATACGATGTGTTTTGTCCCTTGGCAATCACCTTATCCATGCGATATTGTGCTGTTGCAGCCAAAGAATGCAAGCCCCAATCGCGCTGGAAGTTGGCAAATGCATTGAAATTGAAATGATTATTCGATGCACCGACAGAGTGACTGGCACTCAATGCTGTTTCATTTCTCAGGTTCTTATAGGTGTAACTTCTGCTTACCCAATCATATGTAGACTGCTCATAGCCATATTTCCGAGCATTTCCATCCCAATAAGAAGCATTGTTGTCTAAGCCCAATTGCAAACCAACCGAAAGGCCTTTCAAGAGAAAATCCAATCGATGTGTCAACTTTAAATCGGCAAAGAAGTTTCTTTGTTGTGCGCGTGCATAACCTGTTCCGGATATCATTGCTACAGGATTGGTCTCGATATCTGTCGTACCAGCCCATACCCCACGAGCATTCTTTATAGGGAATGCACCAGAAGGTACCTTATAGAGCGCAGTGAAAATATCAGAGATTGTAGCATTGGGGCGGTTATGTTCAGAGAAAGTTCCAAACATATTCAACTGCAACATCGTGTTGCGTCCCAACTCAATATCAAGGTTAGTACGAATGTTTAACTTTGAATATTTGAGCTGTGTTGAATAGCCTTGGTTATCATTAACAGGTCGCAATATACCGCTGTCATTCAGATAATTCAACTGTGTGAAATATCTAACAAACTTGCCACCACCCGTTACAGAGAATGTAACATTGTTGCCAAAGCTATGGTTGCGAAGCGACTCTCCCCACCAATCTACATTAGGATAGGCATCGGGCAGACTTCCATCTTTGAATGCAGAAAGTTCAGAAGCATCGTAACGAGGTGTTAGTCCGTCATTCTGCATACCCTCATTCAAAGCCATGGCATAGGTATGTCCGTCAACAAATTTAGGCTTTCGGAACGGAGTTGCCATGTTAAGCTCATAAGAGAACTTGATTTTCGGCGCACCATTCATCCCTCGTTTCGTCTTCACAGCAATGACTCCATTAGCTCCACGCATACCATAGCGAGCGGTTGAAGCTGCATCTTTCAACACAGTTATTGATTCAATTTCATCCATTGAAAGTTGCCCAAGCTCACGTTCAAAGCCATCAACCAAAATAAGAGGCGCCTTTTTACTGAGCGTTCCATTGCCTCTGACAAAGAGACGGCCCGTAGTTTCCCAAGCCGAACCTTGGTTTTGCAATACCTCCAAGCCTGGAATCAAGCCATAAAGAGCATTGCGAGGATTTGTTTCCTTACGATGCGCGAGCTTCTCACTCGTTATTGAAGACGCCGCAATCGTAGCTTCTTTCTGGTCGATAGACATGTCACGACCATAGGTTATTCTATGAGGTTTCTTCTCTGTCAGCAAACTGTCAGTCTGAGCTGACATACAGAGTGGAGAGAAAAGAAGCGCTGCGAAATATAATTTATAGTTCATTTTATCCATGTTTAAATTACATCATAGACTTATTCCCAACCTGGGTTCTGCACCAAGCCATAGCCTTTGTTAACCTCTTTTGAGGGGAATGCGCTCAAACACATACGTGGTTCCCAACCGGTTTTCCACCAAGCACGATAGTATTTGGTCAACTCAAAAGGCTTAATGAGATATTTCTTAGTCTTTTTGTGCTTATAGACATGGAGACCATGGAGCGGTGTTTCAAAGACATCATACATCTTCCAACGTATCAAATCAAAGAATCTCACCTCCTCATAAGCAAATTCAACCGCACGTTCATGCAGCACTGCTTTGCGGAATTCCTCCTTGGTCATACCACTTAATGCCGGCATACCAACACGTGCACGAACGGTATTGATAGCTTGGTAAGCTTCAGCTGTAGGGCCGTCATAGTATTCATTCAAAGCTTCTGCATAGTTCAAATAGACTTCTGCAAGTCGCATTGTAGGCCATTGTACAGGTCGGTTGTAGGCTTCTGTATTTCTATCAAGTCCCCACTTGCGGCATGCCAAACCTGTTGCAAGGCTAAGTTTGTGCATTCTTCCTTGCTCCCAATCCTTTCCTTTAGGGTAGTTGCCCTTATCATTAGGATTGACATCTGTCATCTCTGCTGTTCGTCCATTATACTTATCGCCGTCCAAAATGAAGTTTTCATATAGTCGTGGATCACGATCTTTGAATGGATTTTTTGCCATTTCAGCATCATTCCAATCGAAAGGACGGCCATCCTTCATCTCAAACATATCGAAAAACTCTTTTGTTGGGCAATAAGCTCCCCAGCGAAGTGCTTTATCAAACTGCTCATTATTCTTCGTAGAAAGGAATGTTCTACGGCATGCTATCAGCGTTTCCGTATTTCCACGATCGAAATAAGCACTTGTATAGGCTTCGCGTTCAGTAGTAATACCAGGGTCACCAGCCTGCACTAACTTGAAGAATCCATTTTTATTCAGCGCATCAAAAAACTCTTTGCAGGCATCAACAGCTTGTTTCCAACGCTGCTTATCATAGTTCCCCCACCATGTCATCTTCTTATCAGAAGCCTCTCCTTTGACAAAAGGCGCATCGGAATTGAACAGTGGACTGGCAACGAAAAGCAAGACACGAGTCTTTAATGCCATAGCACCAGCCTTCGTCATTCGTCCATCCCAGTTCTCCATTTCACTTTCAGGAACACTCCAAGGGAACTCTTTGCAGGCAATAGCATCGTTCATCAGCTTCACAATGAAATCCACTGTTTGCTGCAAAGTGGCCCGAGCTGGAAAGCTTGCATCTTCAGCAGAGATAGCATGATCAATGATTGGAAGAGATCCATAATGCCGAAGCATGTGAGTATAGAACACAGCTACCATCATCTTTGCTTCTGCTTTAAGTCGCAACTTCTCCTGTTCATCCATATCAGGAACCTTATCTACGTTCTCATAGAACAGCCAAGCATGGCGCACACCTGTCCAAATGCCCGATTGAGAGAACTGCATTTTCGTACGATGTGCATTGATTCGCGTATTATCCTCTATCGAAGCATTGTACAATCCAGGGTAATACGTATTCGAAAGTGCCGAATATCCGATATTATCATAATTCAAATCAGTAAGTCCTTCAATGGTACTCATACACATCTGCGTCCAAAATCCATTGGTTTCCATACCATATGGCAGATACTGATAACTGCGCCAAAGCACTCGTCTGGCATATTCAGCCTTCCCAAATATAGTATCTATGGTGACATCTGTACTGGGGGGCTTCTGCAAAAAACGTTCACCGAATGCCAGATCCTCGCACGATATAATGCTCATTGTCAGCATCAGACCTGCAAAGAGGCTCCATATCTTATTCATTTTTTCCATATTCTTCATCGCTTAAAAACCTACTTTCAATCCTACTTCAATAACTTTAATCAGAGGATATGCCCTTCCATCTGGATTAGCTTCAGGGTCGCAGACTTTCAAATGGTCGAAAGTCAGCAGATTATATCCCGATACAGCGAGACGCAAGCTATTCAAATGCAATGCCCGTGTGACGTTCTTTGCAAACGAATATCCTACTTCTATATTCTTCAAACGTATGTAAGAAGCATCTCTCAACCACAAGTCTGAATCCAAATAGTTATGAGACTTGTTGCGAAGGGATATGGCGGGAGCTGCTGCAGCATTACCTTTTTCGGGCGTCCACGCGTCTTTAATCATGTAACGCATAAGGCTCCAGTTGTTCATTTCGCCGAAAGGTATGCGATAAGGACCACTCAAGAAGCGCGAAGTCTTCGATGCTCCGGCAAGCGTTATGCTAAGATCGAAGCCCTTCCATGACACTCCCATATTCACAGCATACGTCAAAAGAGGATATGCTGGAGAACCAATAGCACGGATATCCTTTTCATCTATCTTGTGATCTCCATTCAAATCTTTATACTTCACATCGCCAGGCAATGGAATATATCCACTTCCTTGATCAGGAATGCCACCCTCGGTTCCCTTGGTATGTGCATACTCAGCAACCTCTTTTTCGGTGAAATAGCCATCAAAGACATAGCCAAAATTCTGGCCTACAGGTTTTCCTGTGCGCTGCATCCACTCATAAGGATACTTGATTTCGTCCATGAAGACAACCTTATTCTTGGCATAGGAAATATTTCCACCTATATAATATCGGGCAGTACGTATTTTATCCTGCCAACGCATGCTTACTTCAAAACCATGATTATTCACCTTTCCCATGTTCATTGTAGGCAGCTGCACGGCGAGATAGCCAGGAATGACACCACGAGAAATCAGAATATCCCGACGATGTTCAATGAAGTAATCAAAGTTAATGGATAAGTTGTTCTTGAAAAGCTTCATGTCTATACCGTAATTCTGCTTGAAAGCGGTCTCCCAAGTCACATTGGGATTGCCAATCTTTCCTTCTGAAGCACCGAGTATCTTTGTATTCGTTGTCGTTCCAAAGCTATAACTTCCAGAACTGATATTATAGGTGTCAGGCAGATAAAGGAAGCGGGAGTTGTCCCGAGTGATGTCATTTCCCACCTTACCATAAGAGACTCTGAACTTCAAATAGTCAACAACAGGACGCAACGGCTTGAAAAATTTCTCCTCAGAAACAATCCAACCCACTGAACCTGCGGGGAAAACTCCAAATCGGCGCCCCTTAGCGAAGTTTTCAGAACCATTGTATCCCACGCTAAGATCCAAAAGATAGCGTGTCATATAGTCATAAGTGGCACGACCAACCAAGCCCACATAGCTGCGCGGAATATCTGCATAACTGTTTGAGGGATAGTATTTCATGGTTTGGTTATACATTGCCAAGGCCGAAACATGATGCTGACCGAAATTGCGTTTGTAATTGAACGCACCTTCAAGATACCAGTTCTTGCTCAAATCATCCGACTCCGAGAAGTCAAGTTTACGATAAGTTTCAACTAATTTCAAGGCTACAGAGCCGTCAGGAGCATTGATTGCTTCATACAAAGGCTCACGTCCTTCACGACGCTTATAGATACTTACACCGCTGTTATAAGCTGCCTTCACGTGGAAGGAAAGCCCTTTTGTAAGGAAATTAAGCTTCTGTTTCAGCGTAAAGTCAAAGTTAAGCGTGTTATTGGCCATCGTATTGTATCCCTTTCCATAATAGATATTCAAACCATCCTCCAGATTTCCAACTCCAAAACGGTTCGAACTCATGCGTATTCGCTTTCCATCAACCAATCCTGCACCACTGAAAGGCACAGCAGAATAAAGGTCACGGAAGATGAAATCACTCGACTTGGTCGAACCATTGTTATAGTTAGGCTCACGACGACTGTTCAAATAGCCACCTAAATTAATCTGTGCCGTTGTAGTGCTCGTCAAATCAACATCCAAGTTGATGCGATAATTATAGCGATTATACTTGAAACCCTTGTCATTTCGGTTCTGATAAACCTTGAACAGACCTTCCTGGGTCAACACACCCAATGAAGCAAAGTATCTGACACGGTTTGTTCCGCCCGAGATATGAACATTATGACGCGATTGAACAGCGGCTTTTCTAATCATTTCGCCCGTCCAATCCACATCAGGATGAGTCAAAGGGCTGCTATGTGTACGGAATTTCTCCAAGTCATCTTGCTTGAAAGCAAGCATGTCTTCAGCCACTCCGTCGTGTGTTTGCGCCTTATTGAACTCACTGGCCCATTCATAACTGTTGGCAAAATCAGGCACACGTGAAGGCACTTGAACGCCAACCGACGTTGAAAAACTAATGCGAGGCTTATCTTTTGTACCACGTTTTGTCGTGACAAGGATAACGCCATTAGCACCTCGAACACCGAATACTGCCGTGGCAGAAGCATCTTTCAGCACCGTCACATCCTCCACTTCATTCGGGTCAATCTGTGAGAAAGGACGCTCTACTCCATCAACAAGGATAAGCGGTTGCGACAAAGAAGTGCTCAACGAACCGACACCCCGGATGAACAACTGCGCACCATCAGCTCCCGGCTGACCGCTCGACTGAATACCCGACAAGCCGGAAACCTTTCCAATCAGCGAGTTGCTCATGCTCGCAACAGGCGATTTCGTCAGTTCATCACTATTGACTGAAGACAAAGCACCTGTCACCGTGACCTTTCGTGTGGAGCCATAGGCAATAATCTGCACATCATCTAACGCTACGGTCTGCTCTTCCAACTTCACTTTCAACCTTCCTTCACCCTTGCAAACTACGGTCTTCGACTTATAACCCACACTGGAGATTTCAAGCTTTGCACCTAAAGGTACACGCAGATGAAACGCTCCATTCACATCCGTCACGGTAGCGGTCTTACTCCCAACTACCTTTACCGATGCCCCGATAATAGCTCCCATATCGTCAAAAACAGTGCCATACAAATCAATCGTCCTGTCGGATTGTTCTGTTTTTTCTGTTTTCAAAGCATACATAGGAATAGTGGGCACAAAACTTAAAAGCAGCATGAACATACTGCATCGAATGATTTGTTTTTCCATTATGCTAAATATAAAGGTTTTTAACAGTAAATATGTATATCATAATAATAGCTGACCAGACAATCATCAAAGTCGTCTGATGAAAATGATTAACAGTTTAGAGATAAAAGTCCATGTTGCAAAAATACATATTTTTTAAATAACGACTGTGAAATATTGTTCAAATAACTTACAATATTGTACAAAAAGCCTATCTATTAAGTCCAAACATACCGTTTCATCCCTATTTTCTCTGTTTCTACAGTCTTAAGACTCTGACTCTGACAGATGCTTTCACAACCATGAAATCAAGCGAAAAAAGGCAACAAAACAAATCAGAAAACAAGATAAGTCAGCAGAATTTGCTTGGCACTTATCCTCAAATCATAACACGAAACCAACAAAGACGTCTGCGCTTTCAACCTTTGAAATCCTTAAAAACACACCTGATTTGGCCGTTTTCTGCATTAAACTTTTTTAACAAAAAAACTCAAAAAAGCAGACAAAATCAATTTACATATTTTATATTATCCATCAACAAAACTCCTAATTGCAATCTTTTCACAACACGATGAACATCAAACGACCATGTAATATGCCTCAAGTCACCATGTATTTTGACGCTGATTAAAAGCCCATTCGGCTGAGATTAGAACACGATTTGACACATATTGCACCACCATTTGTAACAAGGCATAAAAAAGGGGAAAGCAAATGACCACTCTCCCCGATGCAAAGATAATGAATTTGAGAAGCAAATGCAAATCGGTTATGAATTAAGTTTACAGAAAAGATGCGTTTACCTCCAAGACATAAACCCTATGGACTATTGGCAACGAGCGGCTTCCTGGCGCAGAAGATTGACCATTAGACGAGCAGCATTATCGGGAGCGACCTCGTCACCCAAGCGTTTTTCCACCTCCTTATAAGCCTGAAGCATCGGCGCTCTGCCTTCGCCCTCAGGAAGAATACGGCCGAGTTCGGACACGATATTACTTACATTGAAGCGATCAGCAAAGAGTTCGGGCACGACTTCTCGGTCTACAATGAGATTAACAAGGGAGATATAACGACACGAAAGAATATGATTGAAGGCCCAACGAATGAGTCGTGGCACCGGTGTTTTATAACAAACCACCTGCGGAACATGCAGTAATGCCGTCTCAAGCGTAGCCGTTCCACTGGTCACCAAGGCAGCAACGGCATGATAAAGCAGCCCATAAGTGTCATTATGAATGAGGCTAAAGGTAAGACCAGTAACGTCAGTTGCATTGCCAATCACCTCTTGATAATAAGATGGTTCAATGGCTGGCGCTGCGCCAATTACTATCTGATAGCGGTCTGAAAAGTGCTGAACGGCGCGCAACATCGGTACAAGATTGTCTTTAATCTCTTGCTTTCTACTTCCTGGAAGCAAGGCAATCATCGGGCGATTATCAGCTATATGATGCTTCAAGCGGAACCCATCGAAGTCTGTGTGGTATGTCGTGAGAAACTCATGAATCTCATGTGCCGTTGGGTTTCCTACGTAATGAATCTTATAATGATGTTTTCCTTCATAGAAAGCTGTTTCAAAAGGCAAAATCGAAAACATCTCTTTGACATCTCTTCGGATTGCTTTGATGCGCCATTCTTTCCATGCCCATATCTTCGGAGAGATGTAATAATAGACAGGAATGTGTGTATGTTGCTTGAGATACTTGGCAATATCGAGGTTAAAACCAGGGTAATCTACGAGAATAACAACGTCGGGTTGCCATGCCACGATATCCTTTTTACAAAACGACATGTTGCGAAATATCGTGCGAAGATGCAGTAACACCGGCACGAAACCCATGTAGGCAAGTTCTCGGTAATGCTTAACGCGCGTACCTCCAACGGCAGACATCAGGTCGCCTCCAAAGAAACGGAACGATGCTTCGTGGTCATTCTTCTTCAAAGAAGCCATTAAATGGGCTGCATGTAGGTCGCCACTGGCCTCACCAACAATGAGATAATATTTCATATCTGTATCAGATGATTAGAGACTCCACGACTTAATGGTATCTATAAACGCATAATCGGTGATATCGATGCGCGTCGGTGTGATGGCAATATATCCGTGATTGAGTGCCCATTGGTCGGTATTCTCAGCGTCAGGTTCGTCATTTCGACACTCACCAGCCATCCAATAGTAGTCATATCCATGGGGATGACGCGCTTTAACGACTTCATTTATCCAACTACCAAAGGTCATTCGGCACACCTTTACGCCCTTGAAAGGAGGTTGAGCGGGGAAGTTCACATTCAAACACACTCCCTTTGGCAGACCTTCTGCAAGGACTCGCTCGACTATCCGACACACATCATCGCGCAAATAGCTTAAATCGGCTTCATCATCATAGTTACATGTTGAAAACGCTACAGACGGAATATATTTCATACAGCCTTCCCTTGCAACCCCCATCGTACCAGAATAATGGTTGTTTACAGTAGAATTGTCTCCATGATTGATGCCTCCGAGCACCAAATCAGGTTTCCGATGGCCACAGAGTTCACTCAAAGCAAGCTTCACACAGTCTACAGGAGTGCCGTTACATGACCATACTTCGACGTCACCCATATTATGTCGGCGTTTCAAACGCAACGGAGTAGCAGCAGAAAAGGCACAGGAGAAACCCGAACGAGCCGCTTCTGGTGCACAAACAAGCACGTCGGCATGGTCTTTTAAGAATGAAACGAGGGTCTTGATTCCGTTGGCATGATAGCCATCATCATTCGAAATCAATATAAAAGGGCGCTTAATATTCATCTTTTACATTGTTAGTTTGCGACAAAAGTACGAAAAAAAGGTTTATTTCTCGTATTTCTCGGCTAAATTATGTAACTTTGCCCACAAATAAACTTTTTTCGAAATGGGAAAAATTATAGCTTTAGCTAATCAGAAAGGTGGCGTGGGTAAGACCACCACAACCATTAACTTAGCGGCTTCTTTG
Organism: Segatella salivae DSM 15606; assembly: GCF_000185845.1. GTDB lineage: Bacteria > Bacteroidota > Bacteroidia > Bacteroidales > Bacteroidaceae > Prevotella > Prevotella salivae. The sequence continues at coordinate 2,745,160 of NZ_GL629647.1, read as the reverse complement.
GCCACCCTTGAGAAAAGTGTTCTCGTGGTTGACGCCGATCCTCAAGCCAATGCATCAAGCGGTTTGGGTGTAGACATCAAAGATGTCGATTGTTCTTTGTATGAATGTATCATTGATCATGCCGATGTACGCGATGCTATTTATACCACAGATATCAATGGATTGGATATCATTCCCAGTCATATTGACCTCGTAGGTGCCGAAATTGAGATGCTGAATCTTGACAATCGGGAACGCGTTTTGAAAAATCTTTTGGCGCCCATCAGCAGTGAATATGACTACATCCTTATCGATTGCAGTCCTTCATTGGGACTTATCACGGTCAATGCACTAACAGCTGCCAACTCAGTAATTATTCCTGTGCAGTGTGAATACTTTGCCCTTGAAGGAATAAGTAAGCTACTCAATACCATCAAAATTATCAAGAGCAAACTCAATCAGCAATTAGAGATTGAAGGTTTCCTGTTGACAATGTATGATAGCAGACTGCGTTTGGCAAATCAAATCTATGATGAGGTGAAGCGACATTTCCAAGAACTGGTGTTCAAGACTGTCATTCAACGCAATGTTAAGCTAAGCGAGAGCCCCAGTCATGGGCTTCCTGTCATCCTTTACGATGCTGATTCGACAGGAGCAAAGAATCACCTTGCCTTGGCAAAAGAACTGATTAACAAGAATGCATAACCCATTATTCTTGAGAAGAAACAACGAAACAGAACATGGCAGTACACAAAAAATATAATAGTTTGGGTCGGGGACTTGATGCACTCATCTCTACAGATGCCGTGCGTACACAAGGTTCATCGACCATTAACGAAATAGCGATTGACCAAATTGAAGCCAATCCCAATCAGCCTCGTCGCGAATTTGACGACGAAGCACTGCAAGAGTTGGCGCACAGCATACGAGAAATTGGAATCATCCAGCCGATTACACTGCGTCAGACAGCTGAAAATAGATTTCAGATTATTGCAGGTGAGCGTCGATGGAGAGCCTCTCAATTAGCTGGTTTGAAAGCTATCCCAGCCTATATCCGCACGATAAAAGACGAGAACGTCATGGAAATGGCCCTCGTTGAGAATATCCAACGTGAGGATTTGAACGCTATCGAAATTGCGTTGGCCTATGAACATCTGCTTGAAGGCAGTGGAATGACACAAGAAAAGGTTTCTGAACGTATTGGGAAAAGCCGTACGGCAATTACCAATTACTTGCGTTTGTTGAAGCTTCCTGCACAGGTTCAGATGGCATTACAAAAGAAAGAAATCGACATGGGCCATGCCCGTGCATTGCTTGCACTCGATAGTCCGGCGCTTCAAATCAAGCTTTTTAAAGAGATACTAAAGAATGGTTACTCCGTCAGAAAGGTTGAAGAACTGGTACAAGCACTAAAGAATGGCGATGATATTGAAAGCGGAAAGAAGAAGATTATCGCACGAAACCAACTACCAGAAGAGTTCTGTGAACTTAGAAATCAATTGGCTTCATTCCTCAATACAAAGGTACAGATGACTTGTTCTCCAAAAGGTAAGGGAAAGATTTGCATTCCTTTTGCCAATGAAGCAGAACTCGAGCGCATCATGAACCTCTTTGATAAACTGAAAGCTTGAAGCATGTCTTTCCCAAGACTCATTCATATCATTGCCTGGGCAGCATTACTTGTGATGCCTCAGTGTGCTAAGGCACAACACAACGAGCCTCGTGTGTTGATGTCTGACACAACACATCTTAAAGCAAACGAACTGCTAACACACAAGGATAGCGTCAATTTATTGGCTGATTCCGTAGCAATGAAGAAGAAAGCCAAACGAGATTGGGCCACTTGGAGACCTGATCCGAAACGTGCTTTGTGGCTTGGACTCGTGCTTCCTGGTGCAGGTCAGATATACAATCGTAAGTATTGGAAACTTCCTATCATATATGGTGGCATTGTAGGATGCCTCTATGCCATGAACTGGAATAATCAAATGTATCATGATTACGCCCAAGCTTACATGGATATCATGGACAATGATCCGACAACGGCAAGCTATAATCAGTTCATGCACTTAGGAGCGAGGATTACAAATGACAACATATCACGATACCAAACGTTGTTCAAGAGTCGTAAAGATAGATTCAGAAGGTGGCGTGATATGAGTTTCTTTGTGCTTGTAGGTGTATATGCTTTGTCGGTAATTGACGCCTACGTAGATGCCTCTCTATCAGAATTTGATATTTCAAACGACCTCAGTTTGCGTATTGAGCCAGCTGTTGTAAACACAAATAATCAACGAAACCCTCTACGGGGTGGCGGAATAGGTATGCATTGCAGTCTTACTTTCTGACCTTATATAAAGCATAAGCTCAGGAAATAACAATTATCCTATAAAAAAAGAACTAACATTTATAATGAAGAAAACATATTTAATTGCACTCTCATTGTTGTTTTTCAGCACCTGTAAGCTACAGGCTCAAGTCGTAAACAATGAGGAAGGTGACAACGATGAAACAGAAATTACGGTAACAAATGCACAAGGCAAGCGCGAAGTTATAGACCTTCCTGAGGCTATGACCATGGAACTTGACAGCCTAATGCAACTCTATAATACGAAGACTTACCTTCGTCCCGACACGTCATGTAACCTTCCTGACGTCAATCCTGTATATGACATTGCAGTCTATAAGAAGCGACTTTCCATGCTTCCTACAATCATAGAGATGCCTTATAACGATGTAGTTCAGCAATTCATTGACCGATATAGCGGTCATCTTCGACGTTCAGTGAGCTATATGTTAGGGGCACAAAACTTCTATATGCCTATCTTTGAAGAGGCTTTAGAGAGTTATGGCTTGCCGTTAGAACTTAAATATCTCCCAGTCATTGAATCGGCATTGAACCCCAGAGCCGTATCAAGAGTTGGAGCAACAGGCTTATGGCAGTTTATGCTGAATACGGGGAAACGTTATGGTTTGACTGTCAACACGCTTGTAGATGAACGTCGCGACCCCGTGAAAGCATCTTATGCAGCTGCACATTACCTAAGTGATCTCTACAAGGTTTTTGGTGATTGGAATCTTGTTATCGCTGCTTACAACTGTGGACCAGATAAAGTTTACAAAGCCATCCATCGTGCCAAGCAGAATGATTATTGGCAAATCTATCCCTATCTTCCCCGAGAAACTCGTGGCTATGTACCCGCTTTCATTGCTGCAAACTATATCATGAACTACTATTGTGAGCATAACATCTGCCCGATGACAACCGATTTGCCTGCCAAAACAGACACCGTTGTTATCAATCGCGATTTGCATTTCGAGCAGATAGCCCACGTTTTAGGACTTGATGTTGACCAGATTGCAGCTCTAAATCCACAATATCGTCACAATATTGTAAATGGAAGTTGGAAACCATCTGCCCTTCGTTTGCCAGCAGCCTTAATCACAAAGTTTATTGACAACGAAGATTCAATCTATAATTATAAGCCTGATGATTTAACCAGTAAACGTACAGAAGTCGAGGTTAACGATGAGGAACCGACCATAGTACGCTATCATCGTGTCCATAAAAACTATACTTCATCTTCTAAATATAGTGGTAAGAAAGGACGAAAAAAGAAAGAACGCAAAGAAAGAAGTAAGAGTGTCACTATCCGCGAAGGTGACACGCTGTCGGAAATTGCACAACGTAACAAAATCTCTGTAAAGAAATTGCGTCGCCTTAATGGTATAAAAGGAAACAATATTCGCGCTGGAAAGAAAATCAAAATTAAATAATTAAGACGGAGGAAACATCATGGACGAGCACGATATGCGTGAAGTGGCCCGTGAGGCAGCAGAAGACAAGCTCATCACAGAAGCCTTTCAACACTTGTTAGACACTTATCTTGCATCACGACATCGCAAGAAAGTAGATATCATTACGAAGGCTTTCAACTTTGCGCGACAAGCACATAAGGGTGTAAGAAGGCTTTCAGGAGAACCTTATATAATGCATCCTATTGCCGTAGCACAAATTGCTTGTGAGGAAATGGGGCTGGGTTCGACAAGTATCTGTGCGGCGTTACTCCATGATGTGGTTGAAGATACTGATTACACGGTTGAAGATATTGAGAATATCTTTGGCAAAAAGATTGCTCAAATCGTTGACGGATTAACCAAAATCAGTGGTGGTATCTTTGGAGAACGAGCTTCAGCACAAGCTGAAAACTTTAAGAAGTTGTTGCTGACAATGAGCGATGACATCCGCGTTATCCTTATTAAAATATGTGACCGATTGCATAATATGCGCACCTTGGAGTCACAACCGGCCAACAAACAATATAAGATTGCAGGCGAAACATTATATATTTATGCGCCACTCGCCAATCGTTTAGGGTTAAACAAAATCAAAACTGAACTTGAAGACCTTAGTTTCCGTTACGAACACCCTGAAGAATACGCTGCTATTAAAAGCAAATTGGCCCTCACTCAAGAGAAACGTGACGAGCTTTTCGCACAGTTCACAGGACCAATCCGCGAAGCTCTTGACAAAATGGGTATCAAATACACCATCAAAGCACGTGTCAAGAGCCCTTATTCTATATGGAATAAGATGCAGAATAAACATGTAACCTTCGAGGAGATTTACGACATTTTAGCGGTCAGAATCATATTCGAACCGAAGAAAAGAGATGAAGAAATCAACGAATGTTTCAACATTTATGTCGCTATTAGCCGTATATATAAGAGCCATCCCGACCGACTTCGCGATTGGTTAAACCATCCAAAGGCGAATGGTTATCAAGCTCTTCACGTTACGTTAATGAGCAAACAAGGGCGCTGGATAGAAGTACAAATTCGCTCAGACCATATGAATGAGGTGGCCGAACAAGGATTTGCTGCTCACTGGAAATACAAAAATGGAGGCGAATATAGTGAAGATGAGGGTGAACTTAACGATTGGTTGAGTACCATTAAAGAAATTCTTGACGACCCACAGCCTGATGCTATGGACTTTCTTGACAGCATTAAGCTCAATCTTTTTGCTTCAGAGATTTTCGTATTCACCCCAAAAGGTGAGATAAAGACATTGCCAGCAGGTTGTACTGCACTTGATTTCGCATTCCAAATCCACACTTTCCTCGGCAGCCATTGCATTGGAGCAAAGGTCAATCACAAGCTTGTTCCATTGAGTCATAAGCTGAACAGTGGCGACCAAGTTGAGATATTAACGAGTAAAGCCCAACATGTGCAACCCTCATGGATTAGTTTTGTATCAACAGCTAAAGCCAAAGCTAAAATTCAAGCCATACTAAGACGTGACGACCGAGAGTCACAAAAGAAGGGCGAAGAACAGCTGAAAGAATGGTTGAAGCTTCATTCCATGGAATTAACTTCATCGGTTTTAGACAAACTTTGTGAAGTTTATCATGTACAGAAGCATGAAGAACTATTCAAATCTATCGGTGAAAAATCTATCATTCTTGGTGATTCAGATGCAGACGCTCTACTCGGCAAGACAAAAAAAGAATCAACTTCACTTGGATGGCGACGCTATGTACCATTCCTCCACGACAAGAAAACTACCAAAGCTAACGTTAAGAAAGTTGATACCTCTATGCTTTTCACGGTTGATAAAGACTTCAACAAACGTCAACCCGTTATCATCAGTGAAAAGACTATTGGCAATTATATATTCCCTGGATGTTGCCATCCAATCCCAGGTGACGATATTCTCGGCTATATAGATAACAATAATCACATTGAAATCCATAAACGTGCATGTCCGGTTGCAAGCCGTTTAAAATCAAGCTACGGCAACCGAATCCTTGATGCAAAATGGGACATGCATCGACAAATGTTCTTTGACGCCACAATTGAAATCAAAGGAATTGACCGAAAAGGTATGCTACACGACTTAGCCGATGTTATTTCAGACAAGATGAACGTCAATATTCGAAAGATTACCATTAATAGTAGCGAAGGAATCTTTGATGGAAGCATTGAGATGCGCGTGCATGATCGTGACGAAGTAAAGGAAATCATGGAGAATCTCATGGCAATAGATGATTTAAAAGAGGTACAACAAATTATGTAAGTTATTCGAATCAGCTTTGATTATATGACTTAAGTCCATGCAAGTCAACATGTGTACAATATAATAATAGGACCTTTGGCTTCATAATATGATTAGCTCCCGCTACACCAATCCATCAAGTTGCTTCTTGAGCTGCTGTAATTGATCTCGCACAGAGGTAAGCATTGTCATGACATCTGCTGTTTTATCCACACCCTCTCGATTGGCATTCATAACTTTTCTGGCTGCGGCAATCTTGAAACCACGCACTTTCACAAGGTTATAAATGACCTTAATCTGCTCTATATCTTTATCAGTATATTGCCTAATCTTTGTACCATTTTGCGTTTTTGGGCGTAGTTGTGGAAACTCACCCTCCCAAAATCGCAATGTACTCTCATTGATTCCGAATTGTGCAGCGACTTCCTTTATGCTGTAATATAACTTCAGATTCTTGTTTGTATTTAAGGCCATAATTCGTGATTTTTGTTGAAACTATGCGCTATTTCTTTGCAAAGTTAGCAAATTTCTATAAACTCCACTCCACCATCTCTAAACTTTTTTGTATCTTTGCCACTGATTTTTCATCGCCGCGAAGTTTCTGTTGCATCATTGCAACAATGCAAAGGCAGAAGTTTTCCTTCAATGCGTGGAAACGAACACGATGGATAACGAGTAAAGAACACTTAAAATACAATATATTGAAGATGATGACAGCGAATGAAGTTCGTGAATCTTTCAAGAAATTCTTTGAAAGTAAGGAGCACAAGATTGTAGCTTCAGCTCCTATGGTCATAAAAGATGACCCCACGTTAATGTTTACCAATGCCGGCATGAACCAGTGGAAAGACATTATACTCGGTACAAAAGACCCGGGAAAAGACGTGAGAAGAGTAGACTCTCAGAAGTGTCTTCGTGTGAGCGGAAAGCACAATGATCTTGAAGAAGTAGGACATGATACTTACCATCACACGATGTTTGAGATGTTAGGTAACTGGAGTTTCGGAGATTATTTCAAAGAAGGTGCAATTGATTTTGCATGGGAATATCTTGTAGATGTACTCCATTTAAACCCAGAAGATCTTTATGTAACAGTATTTGAGGGTGCTCCCGAAGAAGGACTTAAACGTGATGACGAAGCTGCATCTTATTGGGCCAAGCACGTACCTGCAGACCATATTATCAATGGAAACAAGCACGACAACTTCTGGGAAATGGGAGATACTGGTCCATGTGGCCCTTGTACAGAGATTCATGTAGATTCTCGCACTCCCGAGGAGAAAGCGAAATTGCCTGGACGTGAACTCGTAAATAAAGATAATCCTCAAGTAATTGAGATTTGGAATATCGTGTTTATGCAGTTCAATCGCAAAGCTGATGGCAGTCTTGAGCCGCTTCCTATGCACGTGATTGATACGGGAATGGGATTCGAACGACTTGTACGCATGCTGCAAGATAAACACAGCAACTATGATACGGATATCTTCCAACCAGTCATTAAGCAAATAGAATTACTCAGTGGAAAGAAATATGGTTTCACAACTCCAACGGGAGAGAATGGCGAAGGCAAAGACGAACAAGAGAAAATCGATATCGCCATGCGTGTGGTTGCAGACCACTTGCGTGCTGTAGCATTTTCTATTGCCGACGGACAGCTGCCGAGTAATGCTAAAGCGGGTTATGTGATTCGTCGTATCTTGCGTCGTGCGGTGCGTTATGCTTACACATTCCTTGATCAGAAAGAAGCTTTCTTATATAAACTTGTTCCTGTTTTGGTTCAGGAAATGGGCGAAGCTTATCCAGAACTTTCTGCTCAACAAGAGCTTATTTCACGTGTGATGAAGGAAGAAGAAGATTCTTTCCTGCGCACATTGGAAAAGGGAATAAATCTCCTTAACGGTGACATGGACGAGCTGAAAGCTCATGGGAAAACAGAATTAGATGGCACAAGCGCCTTCCGTTTGTTTGATACTTATGGGTTCCCACTCGACTTAACCGAACTGATTTGTCGTGAACATGGTTACACAGTAGACGAAAAGGGCTTTGATGAAGAAATGGCGAAGCAAAAAGCAAGAGCCAGAAACGCTGCTGCTGTGGAAAACGGTGACTGGGAAGTCGTTAGAGATGGAGAACAAGTTTTTGTGGGTTACGACTACACCGAATACACTTGTCATATTCTTCGCTACCGAAAAGTTACTCAAAAGAAGAATACGTTCTACGAAATCGTACTCGATTATACCCCCTTCTATGGTGAAATGGGTGGCCAAGTCGGTGATCAAGGCACATTAGTTAGCGCGAATGAAACAATTAACATCGTCGACACGAAGCGCGAGAACAATCAGAGCATCCATATCGTTAAAGAGCTTCCAAAAGATATCGAGGCCGAATTTATGGCATGTGTCGACGTGGAGAAACGCAACGGAAGCGCAGCAAATCACACCGCTACTCACTTGCTTGACTATGCGTTGAAACAGATTTTAGGTGATCATGTTGAGCAGAAAGGCTCATATGTTGATCCGACCACGTTGAGATTTGACTTCTCTCACTTCCAGAAAGTAAGTGATGAGCAACTTCGTCAGGTTGAAAGACTCGTCAACAAAATGATTCGCGAAGATTATCCGCTTGACGAACACCGCGACACTCCGCTTGAGGAAGCTAAGGAGCTTGGTGCTGTGGCACTCTTTGGAGAGAAGTACGGAGACAAAGTCCGCGTAGTTCGTTTCGGTCCGAGTTGCGAATTCTGCGGCGGTATTCACGCGAAGAGCACCGGCCAGATTGGTTTCTTCAAAATCATCAGCGAGAGCAGTGTGGCCGCGGGCATTCGTCGCATTGAGGCCTTGACTGGTGTTGCATGCGAAGATACAATCTACGCGTTGCAAGATACAATGAATGACCTCAAGTCAATGTTCAACAACGCTAAGGATCTGAAAGCAACACTGTTGAAATTCATCGGCGAGCACGATGAGATGCGGAAAGAAATCGAGAAATTCCAAGCCCAAGCCGTTGAGCGCGTTAAAGACGAGCTTCTCAAGCGCGCACAGAACGTAAACGGCGTTCAGGTGATTAAAGCTGTGCTGCCTTTAGAGCCTGCCGCAGCAAAAGACCTCGCATTTAAACTGCGCGAGACCTTAAATGAGAAACTTGTTGCGGTCATTGGAAGCACCGCAGGCGACAAGCCACTATTGACCGTGATGTTTAGTGACGACATGGTGAAAGATTATGCGCTCAACGCCGGTAAAATTATCCGCGAGGCTGCAAAACTCATTCAAGGCGGTGGTGGAGGACAGCCCCATTATGCTCAGGCTGGTGGTAAAAATATAGAAGGCATCAGCGCAGCCGTCGATAAAGTTATTGAACTTGTAAATCTGTAATCAGATTAATATAAATCTCACAAATCAACAAAGCCTCGCATCGTGATGATGTGAGGCTTTATTATTTTCTTGTGGCTTTTAAGCGCAGCACTTTAAAAAATACATTAAAAACAGAGGCTTTTATGTAGCCAGTCATAAAAAGCTACATTTTTCTTATGGCCGAAAGGCAAAACGATTATGAAAAGCTATATTTTGCCTACGGCCGAAAAGCAAGAAGACCATGAAAAGAGCTTTTCGCCCATAAGAGATAAGCAGAAACGAATAAAGGGCGATTTTTTTCATAAAACAAAGGCATGAAAAGCCTAAACAAATCAGTATAAAGCTGTGATTTTCGTCATCTCAGCAGTCTTTTCTTGAAAAATCTCAACCGAAACACGACGCCCACGAAGACTTCTCACTTTCGGGAAGTTCATAAAATAACCATCGCGTGTGGTATACCAATTGAAGTTTTTCACGCGACTGACCTTTCTAATTTCTCGGTCGATACCACGGGCATAACGCGGATTAACCACCGAAAACAAATATTCGCCTGAGTCGAGCAACAGCGCTAACACTAAGTAGTCGCGCGACGGCTGCGGTTGAGCAGGCTTTACCCCACGCGTGGAGCCTGTCACACGAATATTCCAGCCATAGTTCCGATTCAACTCATCGGCCATTCTCCTAAACACCACACCATGTGGCGCCGTGTCTTTTACGCCCAAAAAAGCTATTTTGAGATGAATCATTTCATGGAGCAAAACGTTTTGAAACTCACGTTCTGAAAGGTCATAAAAATTACTCAGCCGAATTGCAAAATCAGTGAATTTTTCACTCTTAAACAAACGTTTCACACGCTTACAAGCCATTGAACCCAAGCGTGTCCTCGACCGAGACAAAGCCAATCGGGGAAGCGGAAGTTCGCCATCAAAATATTCTTTGTTGAAGATGGCAAACCAATGTTCCATCCACAGCTTATCAACTTGCATAACGTTTTTTTTAAGGAAAAACAAAAGTCAAAGCCGACTATCGAAGGCACGACACATCTTCCGATGCCGCCAATCTGTAGCCAAAGGCTTTGACTTGCCTGCAAACTAATGTTTCGTTGCAGTTAATTCGGTGAGTTTCTTCTCCACCTTCTCCGACAATACAGTACTCAGCACCACATTGCCTTTCTTATCAATGACAACCATTGCTGGAATCCATTTCACACCATATTGCTTTGCGATTGTCGACTCACGCATCTTTTTTAGCTCGCTGACAGCGGTATATTCCATGCCATACTTCTCAATTGCCTTTTCCCAATTGGCTTTTTCTGTGTCAAAAGAGACGCCGACAAAAACAACACCTTTATCTTTGAACTCACGATACATGCGCACAATATTGGGCGCATCTTTTCGGCAGTCTGGGCACCAGCTGGCCCAAAAATCAAGGACAACAACCTTTCCTTTCAGGCTACTCAATTTGAAACTCTTGCCATCAACCGTCTTCAGCTGAAAATTAGGAGCTTTCGTACCGGCTTTCACCATCTCAACAGCATATTTGCTATCTTCGTCAGTGTTATTCTCCTGTGCATTGGCAATAACTACACTTCCGATGAGAGCAACTGCCACAATTAATAAACGTTTTAACTTCATTTTCTGTTTTTTATTTAAAGTTCTATTGTTTTTTGTTCACATCCTGTTGACTATAACCTCTTCGCAATGCGTTTCACCTTAGAAGTATAGGCCTTATCTTCAGCATAGCCTATGCGGTCAAGAAAATCATAGTAATCTCCGCTGACATATTTATATTGCACTGCATCGCGATAGGCTCTCACACAATCCATCCAATTTGGAAACTCAAAATAGCTGCCATCCGACGGCCTACGAAGTCCGAAGATGTTATGAATGGTTTGACAAATGTTACTCGTGAAATTTCCAGTCTCCAACAAGGCCTGCGCCATAACAATCTTCTTAAATTTGATGCCATACTGGTCGAGAACATCAGAAAGATTCTCTAAAGTCAATTCCAACTCGGGTACAAGTTCCGCATCAGGATAATCGGCCGCATATTTTCTGCCGTCGAAAACCGCATATTGCGACACGCTGTCGTTTGCCAAAGGAATAGCCACAGCATCGGTCTTTGCCTTGCCGGGCAACGCATCTTGTGCTGCGCCCCACACGGGAAACAGACAAAATATTAATGAAAAAATCGTTTTCAAAACAAACATATATTTATCTTATAACGCAAATCACAAGAAAATATTATAAAAGACATAAAAAACGCAAGTTCTATAACAGAACCTGCGCCGATTTTGATTCCTATATGTTGCAGAGAAACGACAATGCAACAAAAGATGGCAAAAGCCGATTGCGACATTTAGCTTTTTAGCATATTACGTGCAATAGCATCATTATTTTTTCTTTCCAAAACTTATGCTGGGTTTATCTGCCTGTTTTGATTTAGAAGTAGGCTTTCTTTCAACCTTAAACAGCGTAGTATCTTTATTTATACCCACCCAAATGGTCTTTGGACTGCCGTCAACATTCGTCTCACCCTCAATGGCCAATTCATAATGCCGCTTATCGCCAGATCCTTCGGTCTTTCCAGTAAAAGATAGACTGCCTATCTCCAGATTCAAAGCTGTTTCTAAAGCGGGGAAGCCGTATTTTAGCAGTACGTTGTATGCAGCTGTACGTTTATCATGGGCGACCTTCGACGTACCGGCGCGGTGTGACAATGTCGCGTGTTGTATGTCAACCAAAGCATTATATTGCACAATAAGCTCTGGCAATTTTAGCGTTTCAGGCTCAAGATCGTTGAGTGCTTCCATGCGAAGAGCAATTGCACTCAATGCCTTGTCGGTGGCTGCGCGCAAAGCCTTGATATCATAGGTTCCCGTAGGAATGACCGACTTCAAAGCGTCGAGATAGCGCTTTTCGAAGGCCTCGTTAGCTTTCGAGAGACGCGTAACGGCTGGCGCTGCAGCAAGAAGTGTGACAACATCCGTAAGTTTAGCATCTTGCAGGTCGGATACAAGGTTTTTTATCATCCCCGTTTCCTTATTGTAGTTTGCCAAAGTAAGTTTTGGGTAGCGCGACAAAACATTACTCATTTGGCGTGCCGCTTTTTTTGTGGCCTCATCATCAGCGTGAGCATTCATCTCAACCAACAATTGCAGTGCACGATAGGCAGAGTTTCGCTTGCGGTCGAGCTCCTCCAAATCGGCCGTTCCCTCTCTTTTCCTTGGGATATTCAGCGCCTTGTCTTCTTCGGCCAACGCATCCTTCAGGGTCTTCAACAATGTTTTCATTTTTTCGATACCAGCCGCTTCACAAAGAGCAACAACGTGGGATGCAAACTGGAAATGCTCCATGTTTTGGAGTCTGTCTTTCTTGAAATTCTTGATAATCATCGGTTAAATATTTAAATTAGTAATCTTATAAAGTTTCGGCCATGGCCGAAAATCAGTTTTTCGTAATTTCCACTCGTCGGCCACGGCCGAAAATCAGTTTTATGCAATTTGAGCGTTTCGGCCGTGGCCGAAATGCAGATTTACGTTAAATTCTATTCTTCGGCCATGGCCGAAACTCTGTTTTTCACAATTTCTGAATTTCGGCCACGGCCGAAAATTAACATTTTTCATTTCAAACATCTTCATAATGGTCAAT
>NZ_GL629647.1:2729009-2732073 GCF_000185845.1 Segatella salivae DSM 15606 | reverse complement strand
ATGGTCAATAGATTGTTAATAGAAAGTTATAAACATTTCTTTATGATGACAAAGATAATAAATTTAATTTTTAGTTCCAAATTTATAATAATATTTTTTACACCAAAAATTCATCATTTTGAACTCAGTCACTATTCAGTTTAGTGATAAATTGCGTTGATTATTGTTTTTTATATGATCAAAATAGCAATTTTCCGCAATTCTACTATTGCGGAAAATCGTCATAAGCATTCATATGAACAAAAATGATTAGCGAAACATAAATTATGACATCAACGCACAATTACGCACAAAACAACAGGCAGACAATAATATTAACATGCAACAAAACGATTGACAAAATATAAAATCCAAGGAAAGTTGCATAAAAAACAGCAGCAGAAATGAAGATTAGCAGATGTAAGGGCATAAAAACACACGCCACAGCACAGGTTATTCCGCTGTTTGTGTTTTCGGCCAGTTTACAAGAAACAATTTATCAGTAGCGCGCGTGAAGGCCGTGTACAACCAGTGGATATAATCAGGTGTGAGCATGTCGTCGGTCATATATCCTTGGTCAATATAAACATGCGACCATTGGCCGCCCTGGGCCTTATGACAAGTCACGGCGTAGGCATATTTTATTTGTAGCGCGTTGAAATAGACGTCTTGTTTGAGTTTCAACAGGCGGTCATGTTTGCGGGGAATGTCAGCGTAATCTTCCATCACGGCCTCATAAAGCTGCTGTTGCTGTTCGTGGGTTAAGGCCGGGGCCTCTGTCAGCAGTGTGTCTAAGATTACAGTTTGCAGCATTTCGATGTTGTCATAATCAGGGAATTGCAACCAAACATCAGCGAATCTGAAGCCAAAAAGCGTTCGAATGTTACTCACACGCAGGGTTTTCACCCGATCTCCATTAGCAATAAACGTTAGGCCATTGTTTTTATCCTGAACATCGTCTAAATACTTATTTCGCACCACCATTAACTGGTCTCCCGTGCAAAGTTCTTCCTCTCGGTCGAGGACGGTGGCCCGAATGCCTTGATTATATACATTTGCGCGTTTGTTGCTCCGCGTGACAATCATCGTTTCATCAATCCCCACCTCACCATAACTGCTGCTGATACGCTCAACGAGTTCGTCGCCCGGCACCATTATGATGTCTGCAAAGCCATGGAAACGAATGCGAGGGAGTCCTGTTTGCAACAAGGTTTCATACGATGATTCGGCCTGCGCCAATCCACGGAAAGCCTCAGCATTGTGCTCTCCTCCCCCTGTTGAAGTGCTGGGAGTGAGACTTCTTATATAAGTGGCGTTGGCCAAAATTCCGCTATTTTGGCTCTGTCTCAAAACCTCATTCAAATCACATTCATAGACTTTTAGGCCCATCATTTCCAAAATGCTCCCATCTAAAGCGGGCGCTTCTGCCTCTCCCACCGGCGGCAGCTGTGCACTATCGCCCACCAATATCATTCGACAATTCTGCCCTTTGTAAACATATTGCACAAGGTCGGAAAGTAAGTTGCCCGAACCGAAGTCGCTCGCCATGTTGCCACCAGTGCCAATCATCGAAGCCTCGTCAATCATGAAGAGCATATTTTTGTGCATGTTTTCATTCAGACTAAACTGCCCGCCGAGCCCTGAATAACTTTTTTCACGATAAATTTTGCGATGGATAGTAAAAGCAGCATGGCCGCTATTCATCGCAAACACTTTGGCTGCACGTCCTGTCGGGGCCATTAACAACAACTTTTGGCCTAAGCGTGAAAACGTGCGCACCATTGCTCCGGCAAGCGATGTTTTTCCCGTTCCGGCCGAGCCGCGCATTATCATCACGCAGTTTTGTGCTCTATCGGCCAGGAACCGCGCAAAGATTTCGAGTGCATTCTGCTGGTCATACGTGGGCGTAAAACCAAATTCGCGCACCACTTCGTCTATAAATTCCTGTATTTTCAATGCGATAACGTAGAAAGTTTTTGTAACTTTGCAGACAACAGCAGTTCATTCACGTGTGCTGCCTATCAATAACGCTGCAAAGATAAAAACAAATCTCCAAATGAAGTTGGCAAAACATCATAATTTATGGCTCGCCCTATGCGTACTTGTGTTAGCCGTCATGTGCTATATGAGCATCAGTGCGCCCATAAAATTCAAGAAAGAACAGCAGTTTCGCGAGCAAGCTGTCATTAATAGGCTGTCGAAAATCCGCGTTGCCGAACTTTCTTATTGTCGTGATCACAAAGTGTACACCGGCGATTTCAACGTGCTCATAAAAGGCGGTTATTTGGCAGATAGTCTGCAATATATCCCTTTCAGCGATGGGAAACGTTTTGATTTGGCTGCGACTGTGCAGGTAAGCAAGAGCGGACGTCAGCTTCCTTTGGCGGAGTGTGGAGCGACTTATGACACTTATCTGAATGGGCTTGACGAGAACAGTATTGCCAACCTCATCGAGAAAGCCAACGAGCGTGGGCGCTATGCAGGAATCCGCATGGGTGATATTGCTGCTGGTGACACACAATTGTCTATTAACAAATAACAAAACTATGCCCGAAAATCCAATCATACCCCCTTCTCAACGCGTCACATTGAGGTTGAGCAGCACAACAATGTCGTTCGCCGTCATCGATGACAAGGCGGTGAATGGTTTGCGCTATGAACCTTATGTTGTAAAGAGTGGCATGTCGATGGCTGCCAATCTACGCGAAGCATTTATCGAGAGTGAACTGCTTAGCCAAGACTATCAACGTGCACAAGTGCTCATTGATACGCCTGTGATGCTCGTACCATTAGAGGAATTTGTCGCCGAAGATGCCGAAACCCTCTATCATTATACGTTTACGGGGCACAAGACTGATGAAATTCTCAACACAATCTTGCCCACACAAAACGCTGTTGCGGTTTATCCCATCAATAAAGACATAAAACTTGTGCTCACTGATCATATCAAAGACATTCGCATTATGCCATTGATGCAACCTGTGTGGAACTATCTTCATAAGCGCAGTTTCATAGGAACGCGGAACAAACTCTTTGCGTATTTCCGCGGAAAACAGATGGAAGTGTTCTCTTTTTCGAAGAATTG
>NZ_GL629647.1:2695764-2728959 GCF_000185845.1 Segatella salivae DSM 15606 | reverse complement strand
ATGGAAGTGTTCTCTTTTTCGTAAGAATCGTTTCCGTTTTTGCAACCGATATGACGTGACCAACTATAATGATGCCGCTTATTATATACTTTATGTTTGGAAACAGTTGAACTTTGATGCCCACGAAGATGAGCTGCATCTATGCGGTGTTTTGCCTGATCGCGAGTTGCTTTCTGCGAACTTAAAAGAGTATGTTCAGAAAGTTTCGGTCATCAATCCGATGGCAGAATTCAACCGCGCACCTATCACAAAGATAAAGGATTTGCCTTTCGACATGATGACATTATTTATTAAAGGTAGATAGAAAAACATTATGAGAATCATCACAGGAACGTATAAAGGACGGCATTTCGACATCCCCCGAACATTCAAAGCACGACCAACGACCGACTTTGCAAAGGAGAATATCTTCAACGTGCTGCAAGGTTATATCGACTTTGAAGGCATATCGGCGCTTGATCTCTTTGCCGGCACAGGCAGCATCTCATTAGAGCTCGTTAGTAGAGGATGCAAACAGGTGGTCAGTGTGGAGGCCGACCGTGACCATTTTAACTTTATTCGCCAGTGTTTTTCAAAGCTTGGAGAGGATAAAGACATACTTATCAGGGGCGATGTCTTCCGTTTTATCAAGCGATGTCATGAGCAATTTGACTTTATTTTCGCTGATCCACCTTATGCATTAAAGGAACTTCCCAAGATTCCTGACCTCATATTAGATGGCGATTTGCTTGCAGATGGAGGCATCTTTGTCTTCGAACATGGCAAAAACTATGATTTCTCAGCTCACGAACGCTTTGTTGAGCATCGCAGTTATGGCAGTGTTAACTTTTCGATCTTCAAGTAATTTTCTCAGAGAAGCAGCATTCTCACCTGTCATGCAGATTGTAATTCCATCTTGCATGGATATATAACAGCATCCAACGACATATTTTATAACACACTAAACAATAAAAACCTATATGAGACCAAAAAGACTTCTTGCAATCTTTTCCTTAGGCTTATGCGCGCTAACAACGCTCCAAGCACAGGAAAATGAGTTTGATTTAGGCAGCCAACGCTCCGAAGTACAGCTTGTAAACCCTATACCTGGAAAGAAAATCAACCATCATGGTCTTATCATTAATCCCACTCCTATCGATTTAAAGCTAATCAATGGAGAATCAATAGACGTTACTGGTGGTATAAAACTCATTCAACCACGAACAAAAGCAAAGACATCATGGGACTATTGGAAAGACCTCGACTTCTTGTCTCCTGCGGTTAAAGGGGTGCCTTTAAGCATTCAATTTGTTAAGATACCCGAAGTTTGTGCGAAAGGCCTTAGCGATAACCCCGCTGTTGATGGGGCCTATACGCTCAAAATCACAAAGAAGGGAATCTCTATCCAGGTTTCCGAAGACCTGGGCGTATTCTATGCAATTCAGACTTTACGCCAGATTATGGAGAGTCCTGTGGCTGAAGGTGGTAAAAAACTACCTTGTTTAGAGATTAACGACGCCCCCGTTTTCCCCTATCGTGGCGTAGTTGAAGGCTTCTATGGCACTCCGTGGTCACACGAAGTACGTTTGTCGCTGATTAAATTCTATGGCAAATATAAGCTCAACACTTATATTTATGGACCAAAAGACGACCCTTATCACAGCTCACCCAACTGGCGTTTACCTTATCCTGCAAAGGAACAACAGAATATTAAGGAGCTCGTTGAAGCATGTAAACGTAATCGTGTGGAGTTCGTTTGGGCCATTCACCCTGGTAAAGACATTCAATGGAACGAAGAAGATTACCAGAATTTAGTTCATAAATTCAATCTTATGTATGCCGATGGTGTACGTTCTTTTGCAATCTTCTTTGATGATATATCAGGCGAAGGAACTAATCCTAACCGACAAGTTGAGTTATTAAATCGCTTAACCAAAGAGTTTGTGAAACCTAAAGGGGATGTTTCTTCACTCATCATCTGCCCTACTGACTACTCAAAGTTATGGGCAAATCCAGGCGAAAATGGTCCTTTGGCCATCTATGGCCGCACACTTGACCCTTCCGTTCGCGTGTTTTGGACAGGCGATGTCGTATGCAGTGATGTCACAAAAAGCACGCTGGAATGGGTTGATAGCCGTATAAAGAGACCGGCTTTCTTTTGGTGGAACTATGCCGTTACAGACTATGTACGCAATCTAATCCTACAAGGCCCCGTGTATGGGCTTGATACTTCCTTGACAAGTAAAGACATGTGCGGCCTCGTTAGCAACCCAATGGAGCATGGAGAAGCCTCAAAACTATCCCTCTATAGTGTGGCAGACTACACTTGGAACCCTTCTGTTTATAACCCCATTGATAGTTGGGAGCGTGGCTTATCAGTCATGATGCCTCATGCAACGAAGGCTTATCGCACGTTTGCCATACATTCTGCCGACACCGAAACAGGCTACCGACGAGACGAATCGTGGGAAACAAAGACTTTCCGCCTGGCAGATTACACGCAAGCGAAACGCGACTCGCTTTACAATGAGTTTGAACGTGTGGCAAAAGCTCCGTCAGAAATCGAGACCGCTTGCACCGATTCGCTGCTGATGAAAGAGCTAAAGCCCTGGCTCATTGAGTTTGGTAAGCTCGGCAAACGGGGCAAAAAAGCTATCGAACTCATGGATATCTATCGCTCAGGTGATGCACAAAAGTTCTGGAATGCCTATCTTTCAAATCGCATGAGCCTTGAAGATAAGCAGGCATACGAGGCACATAAGTCGGGAACCATGAAGCTTCAACCCTTCTATGAGCATGCAATGGAAGACCTTGGCAATGCATTCTACGAACAACAATCAGGCCATAAAGCATTTAGTTTGCGTGGAATTGGCTCATATAAGAACCTCCGTACAACGCAAAGCCACCTGATGTTAGATGGCGACGACGCAACCTTCTACACCTCAGGTGAAGGACAAAAGGATGGCGATTGGATTGGAATAGCACTTCCCGAGACAAAGAGTATCAAGGAAGTACATATCCTTCAAGGAAGAAACTCTAAGGATGACAGCGATTATTTCGACCATGCTACGTTAGAATATTCTACAGATGGCAAGACATGGCAACCACTTTTGGCTGATCTCCGCAATCAATATGACATTCAATGGAAGTCTAACGAGCCTGTAAACGCACGTTACATCAGATTGCGCCGACTAACTTCTGACCGCAAGAATTGGGCTTCAATCCGTTCATTTGTGGTTGTGCCGACTACCTCATCTCTACGTGCTTCGGCCAGCGACAATAGCAGTGCAGACATGATTCTCCGTGCCTTCGATCGCCAACCCAATACGGCTTTCAAAAACACAGGTACACTTTCATTCGATATTTCAAAAGGAACAATAGCCTATACCTTTATGCTCGACCTACCAAAAGATGGTTCTATACGTATCTGTCAGTATGACAAACGCAATCATCTCATGGCAGAACAAACTACCGATAAACCTTTCTTCACGGTCGAAGTAGCAAAGAAAGCTACCCGCATCGAACTGATTGGTAAAGCCGATGTTTATGAAGTCATTGCTAAAGAAAAGTAAATCATAAAGCAAACTGATAAAAAATGCTGTCAGAAATAAGTCTCTGACAGCATTTTTTTGATACGTACCTTCATACAAAAGCACACAAGCGTGTTTCCTATTGATGCATTCTCAGCCTCCAGAAAAGGAAGACGGCCAATAGAACTATCGGTACTGCGAGCTTCAAATTATCCATTATAGCTGGCGAATCGAAGCTAAAAAGCAACATAAAAAATAGCACAAAGGCTACAAACAAATAGAAAATAAATCTTAATATCTTAATCATGATCTCACTATCGCTATGCGATTGCCTCGTCGTTTGACACTTCAAAGCATCTATAAATAAAGTAATATAAGAGCAAATAAAGGCTCGACGTCAACAAATTAATAAACAACCAAGGCATCGAAGCTAAGGTTACAATCACACGAATGAATAGAAGATCACAAACTTTCTCTATCAATAAGAGTGCAAATAATACCCAACCATTTTCTCTTATGCGCCCCGAGAAGTTGAAAATTAAGATACATACCAACACAAACCACATGCCTTGCAACATCCAATAAGTGCACATGAGCATCATCTGCAACGTACTTACCATTGTAAACTCATTGAAATTGGAGTTCATAATGTACCATGTATTCATGATATTCAAAATGCAACTCAGTGCCAACATGAAGATAAAAGCCAAACAAAACCAAGGTGCCCACTTGGAAAATGGCTTCAAGGCAACGCGCAATACATTAAGAATATAACCCGAACATGCCACTATCGCCCCATTCAACAGCAACCAAAAGACTTTACTTTTGAGTATAGGCACCAGCAACACCAGAACCACATTGTATGAACTTGAATGAAAAAGGGGATCCATTATGCTTTGAAAAGCAAGTAGAATACCTATCCCCCATAGTGCCATCTTCATTCTCTTATGTTGCGTTTGGCTAATTTTAAACGCTGAAATTCCATTGTTTTTATTCATTCTCTTTCTCCTTTTATTACTTAAAAACTAACATTCTATTTTTTAACTACGCTTTTCAACTCCCCTATTTCTATTTATACAGTCCTACTTTCCAATAGCCAACAACCACCAACAACGTTATCATCAGACATAAAACACCACCGATGATATAGGCCGTTTTACGCTTTTCCCAATAGAACGTATTATTATCCACCAAGTCAATCTTAGCTAAGTGCATTTGTTTCTGCAGCATCTGAATACTTGCTGCATAGGAAACCTTCCCCGTGTTTAAGTCAAAGATGAAATACTTTTGTTCGCCCTTACCTATCACCCGATGGCCAACAACCTGCACTTTGGTCACAGGTGCTAACACAACTTCGTTTCCTTTGGTAATCGATCCGTTCTCCGGATAGTCGACAGAAGACAGGGAATAAACTTTATTTAATGGCACATACCAGCCATCACCAATGCCTAAATCTACATGAAACACGATGGAAATCATGGCCATATAAAGCACACTGCACACTGCATAAACAAAGATTGCCAGTCCGGGAGTAAGGAATGCCAACACCATTTTTTGCCCTCTTCCTTTTGGTTTACAGCAAATACGAACGCCAAGAGCTGCTAAAATTCCTAAGACAACAGCCAACACAGAGAATATTATTCCCCAAATCACGATAGTAAACCCTATTCCCATACACTTAATTTATTGTAATCTGTTTTCTCGCTTCATCCCAAACCTGTTTCCACTCGGCTTCCGTGATTATCTGATCTGTAATAAGACAATCAATAAAGCCATCATCATAGCAACAGAGTTCGTCGTTAACTTCTTCGGGAAGGTCATCAGGATATTCGTAAAAATCATGTTGTTCCTGTCCCCACCAGTGCTCATCTTGCCGATAAACCCAGGCTGTCAGATTTCCATTCTCTATCTTTTCCCAAAGCTCTCCACTAAAACTTGTCGTGTCATGAAAGTAATATGCCCCGTGATATTGCAGCTTTTCAAGTCGCAAACAAAGGTCATAAAGCGCACCAAGAAGTGCTTTTGACAAATCACTTCGCATGATTTTCATTTCAAACGAAACTAAAAAGTCGCTCTCTATTGTCTCATTCAATGTTACAATATGAGGCCATGCTGCTAATGTTTGGGCCACTTCTGCCCGCAACATCCTTAGCTTTTCATCAGATAAAGAAGGCTCCAAACGAAGGTAATGCTTTGCAATAACAACATGATTTTCTTTAATTTTATATTCAAACCATGTGTTTGAAGCCTGTCCAAAGCATCCCCAGCCACCATCAATTCGGCTGGTTATCGTCTTCTCCTGACGGAAAAACCAATGCCGATAGCGCCAAAACATAAAGTAATGACGGTAGGCATAGAGGGTAAACAGCCCAGCAAGTACGACCACAACAAAGGGCATTAAGTCATGAGGACGGGCATTCATTGTCCCCAAAGCCATTAACCAAACAAACAATAACCAAAAGATAATGAGTAAAACGAGCCCTATTTGTCGCATCACATCTATCAGTCGCCAATGTCGCAAGGTCCACCTTCCCACGATTTCGAGCTCAAAAAACCAGTTAATGAGCAGTGGAAGCATGAATGATATGCCCAAAATAAGCCCCTGACGATCGTTAGAATCAAGGAAAGAAAGACCGAAAGCAATTGCTCCTATAACAAAAAGTATTTTGTCTATATGCTTCATGAAGTTCATCTTTACTTATACTTTGAATGGTCAATCGAGGCGATGTTCGTCTAAATGTAACACACGATCTTCTGCAACTTGCAGCACTCCTTTCATTTCCCGAAGCTCGTTTATCGTCTTTTTCTTGTCAAGTTGCGGAGCCAAACGAATGGCAATGGCATTGAAATTAACGTAATTATAGATGAGCTTACACTGCTTAATACGCACAAAATTCAATAGCGCTTGCTTGCCAATACTGCGATCATAATAGATAATTAGTGTGCGGTCAACTGCCGTATCGCTTTTTGTTGTAACACTATCTACAGCCAAAGGTGTGCCACTTAAAGCTAATTGCCGCCTTGAAGTGGCACAAGCGGTGAGCACAACAACTACAAAAGCCACCATGAAAAAAGTACTCTTTTCTTTCATATCAACACACATTAAAGTCTGAATCATAGCCCGTTTACCTATTGCGGTAGGCTTTTGCTGCTTTAAGATAAGGCTTATAAGCCGGCACATCGGGATTTTCGACTACGCATTGCAAGGCATATTCCCTCACACTTTCACGATTGTTATAGTTGTCATCTTCAGGAATATACTTCCAACGTGCATGGATATCATCTAACATATCAAACCATCTATAAGGTTCAACAGATTGATTTTCGGGGTGAATCCAACGCTGAATCTTCTCCCATATCGTGGTACTTGGTGCATAAATATGTTCATAATCGACTCTATAAGCCTCAACATCAATAGGATTTTCCACTCTTCCGTGGAGTGCATCTAATACGTATTGCACGTCTTCGGGCTTGCGATAACGCGCTAAAGTGACTAAGGCTTCGATGTAATGGTCGTTTAAGAAGAGCGCTTTTACACGTTGATAATAGGCGCGATGTGGCGGCATTCGCCATAACAAATGCCTGAGATAATCTATATGTTTGGCATTAGAAGCAAACAAGATACAACTATCAATAGCCACAGAATCGGCTTTGGTCAGCCCATATTGTCGGCCTTTTCGCTGAAGGATTTCTATGCGAAGATTAGCCAACGGCTCTTCATAACCACTACAACCATATTGAGCTGGCACTATGCTTTGATTCTGTATATCTAACAAAGCAAGGTTTTTGGCCATGTCAGGACGCTTTCTCAAGAGCGCAATAAAGGCTGCATAACGCGCCATTGGCACGCTATCTGAGGCTGCTATCTGATAGAGTTCATCAACCGTAGCCACTTGTTCCAAGGTGTCGATAAACTTATCTTGATGTGTCAATCGGCCCTCGTAGCCCACCGGTCCCGGCGTATACGACCTGCCAATCCGCTGGATAATGCGCTCAACTTCTGGTCGAATAGATGTAGATTGACAGCCAACCAAAAGGCAAGTAAACGCAAAGCACAAACCAAAGACTTTGATTCTCTTCATCTTAAAAACGCTTTTTCATCAATGATTCCACTAATCTTTTACGCCCAACTCATGCTTAGCTTCATTGCGAATATCCTCGTTTGTGCTCTTCAAGAGCTTTTTATAGAACTCCTCAGCTTGTTTCTTGTTGCCGGTTTCCTTAGAAAGGGTGGCAATATTAGCTACAACAATGTCATCATCGGGCGCCAATTGGTAGAGTTGAAGCAATACTTTTAAAGCCTCTTGCTTCTCTCCTTTTACAGACAACAACGCCGCTTTATTGTTTAAAAAGTAAATGTTCTTGGGATAATTCTTTAGCACATGGTCAACAAAACTCATGTTAACATCATCTTCTTGCGCATCATAGAGCTGACGAAAATAGTCTTGCAGCGTTGAGAAGAAGAACTCTTCA
Source organism: Segatella salivae DSM 15606 (assembly GCF_000185845.1). Classification (GTDB taxonomy): domain Bacteria; phylum Bacteroidota; class Bacteroidia; order Bacteroidales; family Bacteroidaceae; genus Prevotella; species Prevotella salivae. Next base: position 2,720,977 of record NZ_GL629647.1, on the reverse strand, counting down.
GGAGCCGAAGGAGTAGACTTATCGTTTGTCCAAAGCCATTTTTGGTGATTAATCACCGAGCGATCGATCACTTGTTTCATCGTTTCAACAGCCTCTTTTGAATGGTTTTCAAGCAGCTGCACATGGATTTTACCAAACCAAAGATCAAGTCTGTCGGGATGTTTTGCCAAGCCTTCAGCAAACTTTTGGTAGAGTTTGTGCATGGTTTTCGCATCATAGTACACCTGATCTGTAATAGATCCGGCCTTATTTCCGGTTGAATCTGTCAGCAAAAGCCCGTTATTTACCGCCGTATCTGCCGAGAGTTGCAACACTTCATGGCGTGCTTCCATCAACAAAAGATTGCACCAAGCAGCATAGATATCACCTGATTGTCCCGCTCTTTGTTCCCACTGGGGGATGAATTTGCGCAGTGCTGCCGTGTCTTTTCGATTTAACAACGCTTGAAAATGTGCATAGTCTTTGGACTGTCCCCATGCCATGAGGCTACAAAGACATGTAAAACATAAAAGAAATGACTTTTTAAGCATATCCGAAATATTAAAAATCAACGTGACAAATATAAAGAAAAAAAATCAGAAAACAAGCAAATTATGTTGTGAAATATATGAATCCACGCCGTAGGTGTTATGTATTTCCATTTAATGCACCATTAAATCAAGTTATTGAATGAAATTAATTGTATCATGGAATGTGTGAATCAACGCTGTAAGCGTTGTACCTTTGATAGCCCAGGGTTGTCAAACGATAGTGCAGACTACCCTGGGAGTGTGCGTGTTGTGTGGGGAACAACGCTGTAAGTGTTGTACCTTTTTCAAGCGGGTTGACATTAAACATAGTACAACAGAAATGTTTCCACGCCGTAGGTGTTATGGTTTCTTTGAGGACTCCATAGCAAATGACAAAATGATTTGATGCAAAGCGGCGTGTCATTAGACTTGTTTTGCGCGATAAAATGATGCAAATCAGCGCATGAAATGACTCAAATCATGAGACCTTTTATAGCTGACTGCAAATCAAGGAATTGGCAGGCACAAAAAGAAACGACAGCCCCCTTCTCATCAAGAGAAGCGAACTGTCGTGTGTTTCATAAAAAAAGACATATTCAATCGCACTTAACGGCGGACTGAAATCAAGCAAAACTGCCCATAATTCGTCACTCCAGGCCTTCTACTTTGAGATTAGTGATGTGGCTGTTAAAGGCTCCTGTGTGCTGTAATGGAAAGACTAAGGTGCTGATATAATACATATCACCACGCTTTCCGAAGTTAATCTTGCGCACAGGCAAATCACTTACGAGGTGATTATTAACAAAGAGTGATGTCTTTTCCTTGTCACCAACAATGGATACACGTACTTTCTCACCAGGAAAGAACTGATAATCGAACGTGTTGAGATAGCCGTCACGCGAGAAACCGAGTTTCCCGGAAATAGGATCTGACAGATAAAAGCGGGTATCGCCATAGTAGAAAAGCGTTGTTCCGCGTGCTTCTGAGCGTGCATCAATATCGAAACTCACGCGATAATGCCATCCAATTTGAGGACATTCCAAACGCGTTTCAGGAGAAACAACCTTCTGCTGATAGACAACTCCTGTGGGATAGTGTCCTGCATAGTTCATTCCTGGAGCCTCACTCAACGCCTTTCCGCGACTGACAAAAGTTGCATAATCGAATGAAGGCTTAGCCCCTGTCCACATCTTTGTAGCTAAAGTCTTCATGGCGGGTAACACGCGATAGTGCACATCCTTATCACTTATGCCGTTACCTTCTATATCATTCCACACCGCGAAAGCCCCTCCTTTAATTTGTTTGTGGCGTTCTGGGAACTGCATACCATTGATATTCGCTGGAGTCCAAGTGTTATAGAGTCGCTTTGTGTCAAGATAGTCATAGTAATAACCAGCTTTTGGCACGATATATACTTGTCCATCAGGAATACTTATAAGGTCATAGCCGAGCTTAATCATTTCATCTGGCTTTGAATAATCATTCGACCAAGCATACATTAGCACGTCTTTCACCTTGATAGGTGTCGTGCCTTTAGCGTGTGTTTGCTGTCCCCATATCACCGCTTTTCGGTGATATTTCTCCACCAAACGAATGTAATGGTCGGTGAAAGCGCGGAACTTCTCAACGACTTTCTGGTCTTTATTAGAGTATTCATCCGTGCCAACATGAACATATTTGCCACGAAAGACAGGATTTTCTCCTTGCAAATATTCCGTAAACAGCGAGTCACAAAAGGCTTGTGTCTGTGGATTCATGAGATCAAGGTGGTCGGGTGGATAGTCCTTACTGGCCAAATTAGGACGAAACCGCGTTAAAGCGAGGCAATGAGCAGGTACATCTATCTCGGGGATTACCTCTATTCCAAGACTATCAGCAAGCTGTTGTAACGCGATGAAATCATGCTTTGTATAATGCCCATCGCGTGCCGTTAGTCCGGGAAACCATTCACTTTCCAAGCGGAAAGCAGCCGGAGTGCGACTCCAATCGTTGTTATAGAACCACTGAAAGGCATTGTCATTCAGATGAATATGAAAGACATTCATCTTATAATAGGCTAACATCTTGACATACTGGCGTAGCATTGACATTGGAAAATACTTGCGACCACAGTCCAACATGACGCCACGGAAGGGATAATCAGGCGTATCTCGAATTTCTCCTCGTGGCAAAGCATGGGACGGATGCTGTTCAAGCAGCTGCAACAAGGTGCGTGTTGCCCAATAAAGTCCTTTGCTATCGTTGGCCGAAAGAATAGGAGCGTCGTGTATAGACATCGTATATCCTTCTTCGCCTAAAGCCTTTTCGGCCTTTAATCTCAATACAATGTCACCTTTACGTGCCTTATCCTGTACAAGCGTTAGTTGCTTTCCAAAGAGTTGTTGATAATCATCGGCCAACTGTTGTGCCACTTTCTTTTCTTCTAATCCCTTATAGATGATGCGGCCAGAAAGGGCAATTGAGCCATCAAGTCCTTTCCATTCTTTCACCTCGGGGATAGTAAACGGCTTTTCATTTATAGCAAATGACGACACGCATAGCGACAAAGCTATGAACAATAACAATAAAATTCTTTTATTCATCAATAGGTAATATTTTGTGGGTTATAGATTCTCATTGTGTAGAATGGCATTAAACAGCATTTATACTATAACGTTCCGATTGAGAAAATATTCTCAACCGGAACGATTTTTAATTCAAAATTGGTGCTAATATTACTTTAACTTCAATAATGTTGAATAGTTAGAATAAGATGTTTCAGAAGTTTTTGCTGCCACACGAACAAATACTGAGTTACGGGTATCAATGCCTTCGAGCAAAGATTCTTATCATAATATTCGTTAAAATGAATGTATAGCTCAAAAAATATATATACATTTACAACACGAAATCCTTTATACCTAACGATAGATACATCATGAAGACTTTATCTTCAATAGCACTTACCCAGATGGTTTGGCTCAGTGCAGTCCCTGCTTTGGCACACAAAACACACAAACCCAACATCGTTTACATCATGTGTGACGACATGGGATACGGCGATTTGGCCTGTTATGGTCAACGATATATATTGACTCCCAACATCGATCGACTTGCTTCAGACGGCATGCGCTTCACTCAAGCCTATGCTGGAGCACCCGTCAGCGCACCATCACGCGCTTGTTTCATGACGGGACAACATTCGGGGCACACCGAAGTACGTGGAAACAAAGAATATTGGAGCACAAAGAATACTGTACTTTATGGCAATAACCGAGACTTTGCCATTGTAGGCCAGCATCCTTATGACCCTAACCATGTTATCATTCCCGAAATTTTGAAGGCTAATGGCTATCAAACGGGGATGTTTGGTAAATGGGCTGGCGGCTACGAAGGTTCTGAATCAACTCCCGACAAACGTGGAATTGACGAATTCTTTGGCTATATTTGCCAGTTCCAAGCCCATCTTTATTATCCTAATTTCCTTAATTCCTACAGCCGATCTCTGGGAGATAAGGGCGTGAAGCGTGTCGTCTTAGAAGACAATATCGCTTATCCGATGTTTGGAGACGACTATTCCAAGCGCCAATCTTACTCTGCTGATCTCATTCATCAGCACGCTTTACAATGGCTTAAGAAGCAAACGGCCGACAAACCCTTTCTCGGCATCTTCACATATACGTTGCCTCATGCCGAACTTGCACAGCCCAACGACTCTCTTTTGGCTTTCTACAAACGACGATTCTTTACAGATAAGACCTGGGGAGGACAGGAAGCATCTCGTTATAACGCTGTAGTGCACACGCATGCACAGTTTGCTGCCATGATCACGCGACTCGATGCATACGTTGGAGAGATTGTAAACGTGTTGAAACAAAAGGGACTTGACGACAACACTATCGTCATTTTTACGAGTGATAATGGCCCACATGAAGAGGGAGGAGCAGACCCTTCATTCTTTAATCGCGATGGAAAGTTGCGGGGAATCAAGCGACAATGTTTTGAAGGAGGAATCAGAATACCATTCATTGCCTATTGGAAGGGCCACATAGAAGCAGGAAAAGTGAACACCACTCCATTCGCTTTCTACGATCTTATGCCTACATTCTGCGACCTTGCTGGCGTGAAAAACTATGCAAAACGCTATCGAAACAAACGCTCAAAAGACGATTATTTTGATGGCATCTCTATCGTTCCAACGCTTCTTGGCCATGAGAATGCACAGCAACACCACCCATATCTCTATTGGGAATTTGCCGAAACAAACCAAATTGCAGTGCGAATGGGCGACTGGAAACTTGTGGTTATCAAGGGTGTTCCGCATCTTTTCAACCTCGCAAATGATTTACATGAAGATCACGATGTGGCTGCCTTACACCCTGAAGTGGTTCAAAAGATGATTGACATCATTTATAAAGAGCATGTAGACAGTAAGTTATTCCCTATCACCCTGCCTCAAAAACAAAGTTCATAAGGCTGCACTGAGTTCATGAACTGCGTTGACTAACGAGGCTTGAAAACGCAAATCCCGACGCAAGGACATCAAATCTTTCGTCGGGATTTCTTTTAATGAACTTCAATAGGAAGCTGTGTTACTTCAGCTTCTCCACCGTCAGACCTCCCGGCTCTCCGGGCTGAATCTTAAACTCCACATCCACGAGTTTGCCGTCCGCGATACGCACCCAGAAGGGATTGTCCACATCGTCGGTCACCATCTTGTAGGCACGTTCCGAGCCTGTGCCGGTGGCAAGGCCGGTGAACTTCATCACGCCCGGCGTGAGGTGGGATTCCTGCTCATAGGCGGCGATGAGCGATTGCACGCGCTTTACTTCTTCGGACTTCTTTCCGCCCGATGTCGTGCCTTTGGTGACTTTCATCTGTGCTCGGCTCTGATTGTAGGCCGTGGCGGTGTCGTCGATGAGTTTGTTGAGCTTGGTGATAAACGCAGTGAGCTCGGCAGCCGGCGCGGCGATGCTGAAAGCGAAGGCCACGGTGGTCATCTCATCGTATTCGTCGTTCATCTTTTCGCGTACAGGCTTGGCGGCACCGAGGTCGGCAGCCACCTGCGACGCGGAGCGGCTTTCGAGCAGCGTGGCATAGCGGTCGACGGTCGTCTTCAACTGGTCCACTGCGGCCTGCAGGGCAAGCGTCTGAACATGCGCCTTGAGCTCTGGCTTGGCAAGGTCGGTGAGCAGTCCGCGTGCCTGCTGCACCTCCTGCCGCTGCGCCATTCGCTGGATGCCGGCATAAATTTTCGTGGCATTGTAGAGCGTGGTGGCAGCGGCTTTCTGTGCGGCTACGGGACTCTGCCTGGCGCTGCGGATGGCCGAGAGGATGTAGGTTATCAGGTCGTCGGCTTCCTTGTCCACCGCCACAATATCGGCGGTCTCATCCGAAATGCGGCTCTGCGCCACGATGTCCGTCAGCAATTTCAGATTGGCATCGAAAGCGGTCAGCGTTGCGGCGCTGACGTGCAGTTTCTCGGCTGTACCTTCGTGAATGAGGTTACTCACTTGCTGAGCAAAATAGGCATACTCAGCGTTGTTCAACTTCTGTAGATTGATAATGCGAACTTTCTCCATCTTGATTTTTGTTTAGAGGTTAATAAAAATAGTTGCTCAAATTTAATAAAAGATTACAAGAATCCAAGCGTTTTCGCTTCATTTTTACTTGCAAAATGGATTTTTGAGGTCGAAATCCTATTCCACACCACTTGCTAAATGGAATTTTGAGGTCGAAATCCTATTCCGCACCACTTGCTAAATGGAATATTGAGGTCGAAATCTCATTCTCCACCACTTGCAAAATGGAATTTTGAGGTCAGAATCTCATTTCGCACCACCTGCTGAATGGAATTTTGAGGTTAGCCTTATTCGCCGGCACATAAAAAATGGAGGAATACAAACGTTTCCCCTATTATCTGTCATTAATATCTAGAAAAGAGCTGAAAATTTAATTGAAAATCCCTTTCAATGACTCTCTGAATAACGCTATATTTTACCTCGCTTCCGGGTATAACTCCTACATGGAGCGCCGTAGAGAGAAAGGCGCCCTCCCAATCTGTGTACTCGTCTAATAGGACAAATAAAACTTTCTGTTTTGAATTCATATTATGTTGACAAACTTTTATGCAATATGCTGATTCTGCGACACAAAGGTACTACATTTTGGTTGAAAGAGATCTTTTGAGGTTGCTTCTTTACGAGGTGGTGACGAAGCAGGAGGCAATCAATACCGACCTGTGGCTGCTGGCATGGCAGGTAAGGACATACTCGTGGAATGACTTGTGGTTCGGGCTTGTTTCCAAGAGTGAAGGTGCAAACTTCTGGTTAGAGGTTCTAAGCGACCTTCAGAACAGAGGTGTCCGGGATATACTGATATGCTGTGTTGACGGTCTGAAAGGCTTTCCTGATGCTATACAATATCACAACAATTAGCAATAAAATTTGGAGAACGTTTTGAGATTATGTAACTTTGTCTCGGAAGGAAGATTCCTCATCTGACTGGCACGATTAAAAATCGTGTCATCCAAATGAGGTAAAATATGAAGGATTAGAGCCTTGACACAGTTGAAATTACACAACCGGTAATGACAAAATAACAATAGAAGCAAAATGGCAAATAAAAAAATGAAATTAATAATGTATCTCTCCTTTGTACTCTTTTGTTGTTGTACAAATACAAATAACAGAAAAGATAGCAAAGAGGATTTTTATACAAGGACTTCAGGTTGGGATTACATGAGGATACCTCTAATTAAACCTTTCGAAGTAACGTGCACCGATAATGTCCAGTGGATTGTAGATACAAAAATTCCTCCGACAACTATTCAAAACATACAGGGACCGAGCGATGTTAAGAGAGTGGGCGTATATCCTCCGTATATATTATTATATTGTAAAGGAGAACCGATAGTTTCCGGACAGCCAGTCAAAGAAGCATGGTTTATTATTAATGCTAATGAGAATAGGATTTATGGCTTTAAGACACAAAAAGACTTTCTTTTATTTGCATCAGATTGTCGATTATCTAATCTTAAAACATTTGATGTAAATAATATTTGGCAATCTTTTTCTAATGGGAAAGCATTGCCGTGGACAAAGAATATTGATAAATATAAACAATGAAATCATCCATTTTAACGTGAATTCGTCGAATTCACGTTAAAATAATTACGTAGGATATTGTTTAACGAGAACAATGAGCGTTAAGAATTGTTTTCACGGATTAATATTTAATAAATCACGTTATATGTCCCAGAAAAGAGTTATCTTTGTTTACTGATTCTATGCGATAAAACTCACAGAACTAAAAACGAGAAAACAATTATATAATGAGAAACTTAAATGAGATTTTGCCTTGGGAAGACCGCCCTCAAGACTGCAAAGATGTGATGTGGAGGTATAGTCAGAACCCCATCATCAACCGATATGACATTCCTTGTTCGAACAGTATATTCAATAGTGCTGTCGTTCCGTTTGAAAACGGCTTTGCAGGAGTGTTCCGTTGTGACAACAAAGCTGTGCAAATGAACATTTTTGCAGGCTTCAGTAATGATGGAATCCATTGGAAAATCAACGAAGATCCTATCGTTTTTGAAGCTGGAAACACAGACATGATTGAGTCAGAATATAAATATGACCCGCGAGTAACATGGATTGAGGACCGTTATTGGATTACTTGGTGCAATGGTTACCATGGACCTACGATAGGAATTGGCTATACTTTCGACTTCAAGACCTTCTATCAGTGTGAGAATGCCTTTCTTCCATTCAATCGAAATGGTGTGCTTTTCCCTGAGAAAATCAATGGAAAGTATGCCCTTTTGAGTCGCCCCAGCGACAATGGACACACACCTTTTGGCGACATCTACCTCAGTTTCAGTCCTGATATAAAGTATTGGGGTGAGCATCGCTGCGTGATGTCACCGACTCCTTTCCCTCAAAGTGCGTGGCAATGTACAAAGATTGGTGCCGGTCCTGTACCCTTCTTAGTCGATGAAGGCTGGCTATTGTTCTACCATGGAGTTATTAACACCTGCAACGGATACCGCTATTCAATGGGTGCCGCCATATTAGACAGAGAACAACCAGATAAAGTTCTCTACCGCACTCAACCTTATTTATTAGCTCCAAACGCACCTTATGAGTTGCGAGGTGACGTTCCTAACGTTGTATTTCCATGTGCAGCACTCCACGATGACAAGCGTGTGGCCGTATATTATGGTGCAGCCGATACTGTGGTTGGACTGGCATTTGGCTATATTCGAGAAATCGTTGACTACATAAAACATAACAATATCAAAGCTTAAAGGCTGAGAACAAAACAAGTTCTGTTTGGTTTTCAACAGCAAACAAGGGAATACATGGCTTAAACTGTAGTCCATGATGAGCGACTTTGAATGTAAAAGTTATGTATTCCCTAATTTGATAACACTACGAAATAAACACATTGCATCATTGTTGATGATGAACGATCGGGCAATTTGTATGCGCGAATCATGCGAGCAATACTTTTTTGCAACTGAAAAGCATACAGCTTTCAGCTACTAACCAATTTCATTATGAAGAGAAACCTCATCCTTGCCTTGTGTATGGCATGCAGTTTGGGCACCATGAAGGCTGCTCAGACCCAGAAAGTTGAACCTGTTGACTTGGTAAACACCTTCATTGGAACGTCTAATTTCGGCACAACCAACCCCGGAGCGATATGCTCCAATGGTCTGATGTCAGTCGTTCCGTTTAATGTTATGGGTTCCAACGAGAATAAATATGATAAAGATTCACGCTGGTGGTCAACCCCTTATGAATATCATAACATATTCTTTACAGGCTATTCTCATGTCAATTTGAGTGGTGTTGGCTGTCCCGATATGGGCTCATTACTATTGATGCCCACGACCGGAAAACTCAATGTAGACTTCCACGACTATGGAAGTAGGTATAAAGATGAAGTAGCTCGCCCCGGATATTACAGCAATTTCCTTTTGAAACACGGCGTAAAGACAGAGGTTACAGCCACACTTCGCACCGCTTGTGAACGCTTTACATTCCCTAAAGGAGAGTCACACATCTTATTAAACTTAGGAGAAGGGCTCACGAAAGAATCGGGAGCAATGGTTAAACAGGTTAGTCCGACGGAATATGAAGGCTTTAAACTGCAAGGCGCCTTTTGCTATTATGCGCAAGCAGTGTTTCCAATCTATTTCGTAATGCGTGTAAATAAGGTGCCAGAAAGTATGGGTTACTGGAAGAAACAACGCGAAAGGCCAGACAATCAGGCTGAATGGTTTCCCGATAGAGGCACATTTAAGCTCTACACGGCTTATCAAAAAGAGATTGCAGGCGATGATATTGGCGTATACTTAAACTTTAATACTAAAGAGAATGAAGTCGTTGAAGTGCAGATTGGCGTATCTTTTGTGAGCATAGCCAATGCTCGTGAGAACCTGAATGCAGAGCAAAAAGGAAAGGATTTCAATGACATTGCACAAGAAGCACGCCAGAAATGGAACACCGATCTTAAGCAAATAGAAGTTGAAGGGGGTACAAAAGACGAGCAAACAATATTCTATACGGCGCTCTATCATACGCTTATACACCCTAATATCCTTCAAGATGTCAACGGAGATTACCCTGCTATGGAGAGCAATAAGGTCTTAAAGCAACACGAAGGCAATCGATATACAGTATTTTCTCTATGGGATACCTACCGAAACCTACATCAACTGATGACCCTTCTCTATCCAAACAGGCAACGAGATATGGTTAAAACCATGATCAGTATGTACGATGAATGCGGTTGGTTGCCTAAATGGGAGTTGTATGGACGTGAGACTTACACGATGGAAGGAGACCCTTCGATTCCTGTTATCGTTGATTGTTGGTTGAAAGGACTACGGGGTTATGACATCAACAAAGCCTATACAGCAATGAAAAAGGGGGCAACTACTGACGAAAAGCATAATCCTTTGCGCCCAGATAACAATGAATACATGGCGAAAGGATACATTTCACTGCGTGATTCCTTTGATAATTCAGTGTCACATGCCTTAGAATATTATGTTGCTGATAACGCTTTGTCTCGCCTTGCCAAGGCTTTGGGCCATAAAGAAGATGCAAAACTCTTCTATAAAAGGTCGTTAGGATACCGCAACTACTTTAGTAAAGAGTTCAATATGCTACGACCTATCACACCGAATGGTAAGTTTTACAAGCCGTTTAATCCGCTTCAAGGAGCCAATTGGGAGCCTTCTCCGGGCTTCCATGAGGGAAATGCCTGGAACTATACGTTCTATGTACCTCATGATATCTATGGATTGGCAAAGTTGATGGGTGGAAAAGAGCGCTTCATTAGCCAGCTTCAATCGGTTTTTGACCGTGGAAACTATGACCCAACCAACGAACCTAACATCGCATATCCTTATCTTTTCTCTTACTTTAAGGGTGAAGAGTGGCGCACACAAGTATTGACTCACAAGCTTCTTAAAGCCTACTTTAAGAACAATCCCGAAGGACTTCCGGGCAATGATGACACAGGTACCATGTCAGCTTGGGCCATTTTTAGCATGATTGGCTTTTATCCTGATTGCCCGGGAGAGCCAGCTTACACCCTCACTTCACCTGTATTTGATAAGATTACGCTACATCTTGATTCCAAACAATGGGGAAAAGACAAGCTCGTTATTGAGACTAAGCGAAGCAATCCCAATGCCGTTCGCATTGAAAAGATGGAAGTTGATGGCAAGCCTTGGCACAACTATCGCATCAGTCACAGTGACTTGGTGAAGGCAGGTGTATTGAAATTCACATTAAAATAAATGTTTTCGTCGTGGCATTCGTATCAAAGAATGCCACACATTGTTACCCTTGATGAAATGAAAAAAATCACAATCCTTGGTATTACCGCTCTATTGACTGCATGTTTCAGCTTTGTCGGTCATGCACAAAACCTCATTCCAAAGCCTCAAAGCATCGTAAAAACTGAAGGAACATTGGCAATCAGTCAGTTGAAAGGCGTCATGACAAACCTCAACGAAAAAGAGTTTGCACAACTAAAAGCCTTTATTCCTCAGACGAAAAGCCTCAAATTAAACCCAAAGAAACTACGTTCTGCGCACAAAGATGCAGGAGGTTACCTTCAACTTATATGCACAGGAAACGCCCAACAGGCACGTTTAGCCTCAGACAATGTAAGACTTCAAGGCTATACACTTAAGGTTTCACGCCGTGGAGTCACCATAAAAGCGCCAACATCTATGGGACTTTTCTATGGACTTCAAACGCTTCGACAACTTGAAGACCATGGAAAGCTGCCCTATGTAGATATTACCGACCAGCCAAAATACGCCTACCGAGGCATTATGATCGATTGTTCTCGCCACTTCTTCCCTATAGATGTGCTCAAAAAACAAATCGAAGCAATGGCTTATTACAAGTTCGATCGCTTCCATTGGCACTTAGTTGATGGCGGAGGATGGCGCTTAGAAAGTAAGAAATACCCTCGATTGACCTCAGAAACTGCCTATAGAACGCAGGAGGATTGGCAGAAATGGTGGAACGAAGGCGACCGAAAGTTCTGCCATAAAGATACTCCCGGTGCTTACGGAGGATATTATACACAAGACGAAGTGCGTGATTTGGTGGCCTATGCAGCTGCTCGCCACATCACAGTTATTCCCGAAATAGAGATGCCCGGGCATAGTAATGAAGTGTTATGGGCCTATCCTGAGCTGGCATGTGAAGGCAAAGTGCATGGTCAGTCCGACCTTTGTGTGGGCAAAGATAGCACATATCGTTTCTTAGAAGATGTGCTTACAGAGGTCATGTCGCTATTCCCTTCAACGTATATCCATATCGGTGGCGACGAAGCCGAACGCAAAACCTGGGCTACTTGCCCTGATTGTATACGTGAAATGCAAGCTAATGGGCTCAAGACAACAGCCGAACTACAAGGTCATTTCACGGAGAAGATAGAGCAATTCCTTAACCGTCATGGCCGAAAACTCATGGGATGGGATGAAATTATGGAAGGAAAGCTCGCACCAAATGCCGCTGTCATGTCATGGAGAGGATTCAAAGCAGGTCTCGAAGCCGCTCAAAAGGGTCACCCAGTTGTAATGACTCCCGGCGCCTTTTGTTATCTTGACCACTATCAAGACGCACCTATGACACAGCCACGGGCACAAGGTGGCTACGTAACGCTTGAGAAAACATACAGTTATGAGCCTCTTCCCGACAGCTGTAAGACACCAGAAACTGAGGCAAACATAGAGGGATTGCAAGGTAATGCATGGACAGAATACATCCCAACTGCCGAACATCTCGAATACATGATTTATCCCCGAGCACTTGCTTTGGCTGAGATTGGATGGACAAGTGGACCAAAGGACTATGCCAACTTCCGCAAACGGGCTCTCCATGCCATTGACTTCTTGAAACAAAAAGGCTATCATCCCTTCGACTTAGCACATGAAAAAGGGGACAGAGAAGAGTTTCGTTCGGGCATGAATCATGAGGCCTTGCATAAGAAAGTGACTTATCTGAGCCACTATGCACCCCAATATCGTGCCGAAGGAGATAACACTTTGACGAATGGTATCGGTGGAAACTGGGGATACACTGAAGGCAAATGGCAAGGCTTTATAGACCCAAAGGGCGTGGATGTCATTATAGATATGGAGAAGATTACAGACATAAAAGACGTCCAAATCAATTTTATGCAACAGCCAGCAAGCGTGATTTACACCCCTTCTTCAGTAGAAATTGAGGTATCGAATGACGGGAAAAACTTCACCAAAGTTGACAAAACACGTTGTGATATCCAACCAACAGGAGGCTATCTCATCTATCCTTATCATTGGAAAGGACTGGCTAAGGGCCGCTATGTGCATATAAAGGCTGAACTTCATGAACCAGATAGCTGGCTATTCATTGATGAAATCATGATTAATAGAAAATAAATTATAAATGAAAAAACTTCTCTTTGCATTGCTCTTGCTCTGCAGTTTCCATGCAAAAGCAGCCGACACCTTATTTATTAAGCAACCACAGGTGCCCATATTAATAGAGCGTCATGACAACATTCTATTGTTAATGCGACTCGATGCCACAGAAACGAAGCGATTAGACGACATCGAACTATGCTTCGATGATAGGCTTCCGCTTCAATATGTGAAAGCCGTTAAGTTATATTATGGTGGAACTGAGGCCCAACAATACAGCAAACAGAAACGTTTTGCGCCTGTAGATTATATCACAAACTTTACTCCCGGCAAGACCTTGCAAGCCATTCCGTCTTATGTTGTGCTGAAAAGCAAACTTCAACCCACCACACATCGCTTCACCTTACAAGCCCAACAACTTCTCTTTCCGGGTGTAAACTACTTCTGGGTTAGTATCGAAATGCAACCCAATGTGCCTATAAAAGCAAGGTTGAATGCCATGATTTCACAGGCCAAAGCAGATGGAAAGACACTACCGATTGTCAACACTTCGGCTTCGGATATGAATCGAAGAATGGGCATAGGTGTTAGACATGCCGGCGACGATAACGTCTCTGCATATCGCATTCCAGGTTTAGTGACAACCAACAAAGGTACACTTCTCGGCGTATATGATGTGAGATATAACAGCAGTGTCGACCTACAAGAGCACATAGATGTAGGCCTTAGTCGCAGCACTGACGGCGGAACAACGTGGGAAGCCATGCGATTGCCGTTGGCTTTTGGGGAGACTGGCGGTCTGCCTGCAGCCCAAAATGGCGTTGGAGACCCTGCAATCCTTGTGGATAATACCAATAACAACATCTGGATTGTAGCCGCTTGGGCTCATGGAATGGGGAATCAGAGGGCGTGGGTAAGCTCACAACCCGGCATGGATAGCACCAAAACAGCCCAATTAGTCATGACAAAGAGCACCGACGATGGACGCACTTGGTCGGCTCCAATCAATCTAACGGCAAAATTGAAACAGCCAGAATGGTTCTTCTTCTTCCAAGGACCGGGCCGCGGAATCACTTGTAAAGACGGCACACTTGTATTTGCCATGCAGTTCATTGATAAGAATCGAGTGCCTCATGCAGGTATCATGTACAGCAAAGACCATGGAGAAAGTTGGGCCATCTCTTCGCCGGCATGCAATAATACGACTGAAGCGCAGGTGGCAGAACTACCGAATGGTGAGCTAATGCTTAACATGCGAAACCAAAGCGGAGGGGGAAGAGCCGTGTATACCACGCGAGATTTAGGGCAAACTTGGATTGAACATCCTTCTAATATCAAGGCTTTGCAGGAACCAATCTGCATGGGAAGCCTCATCAGTGTACGTGCAAAAGACAATGTTCTCGGTAAGAACATCTTGTTGTTTGCTAATCCTAATGACCCCAAAGAACGCAAAAATATCACCATTAAGTTAAGCTTTGACGATGGAAAAACATGGGATTGTGCTCATCAAGTACTCTTAGATGATGGTTACGGCTGGGGATATAGCTGCCTAACCATGATAGATCGTGAGACGGTTGGCATTCTTTATGAGAGCAGTGTGGCACAGATGACCTTCCAAGCCATCCCACTTAAAGACCTCGTTGCAGGGGAAACAAAAGTTAAGATAAAACACAAGGTGGTGAAAAGAGGTCCTGTTTGCTTGACGGAATGAATCACATAGATAAATCCTTAGGAATCAGTAACTTATCAAAGTGACTTGTTTCACGATGCAAAGTGAGGCATTTCACAACATAAGATGACGCATTTCACACGCTAATATGATGTGTTTTGCTTGGCAAAATGAGGCATTTCAGAAAACGATTCAAAAAGAACAGCAGAAAAAAGAAATAGAAAACAACAACTAAATGATATTCAATATGAAACAAAAACTATTGGGATTGATGCTCCCACTCGCTGTATGTGCAGGCCTACAAGCGGCAACTCAGCCAACAACGCATGACTACACACAATACGTTAACCCCTTTATTGGCACGGGAGGACACGGACATGTGTTCCTCGGTGCTAACGTTCCGTTTGGTCATATCCAAGCCGGTCCGACACAAAAGACCCAGGGTTGGGACTGGTGTTCAGGCTATCATTACAGTGATTCGATTCTTGTTGGCTTCGGACAGATGCACCTTAGCGGCACGGGTATAGGCGATTTAGGAGACATTGGGCTTCTACCTGTGACGAAATCTGATACGCGTGAGGTGAAGTTTTCACATCGTGCAGAGTATGCAACACCAGGATATTACGCGGTAACTATGGCCAATGGAGTGCGTGTTGAGCTTACCGCCACACCACGTACTGCCTTCCATCGTTACACGTTTCCAGCTGATGTACGTCAGGAACACGTAGTTCTCAACCTCTCACAAGGTATTGGATGGGACAAGATGACAGACTGTTCGATGAAACAAGAGGGTCAAAACACCATCATAGGAACACGCTTTTCCAAGGGCTGGGCTAAGGATCAACGCGTCTTTTTCATAGCCGAGTTCTCACAACCCATTACCCATCAGGAGCAAGAAGGAGACTCGTTGAGTGTACTTTCGTTTCAAACTACTGGCCAACCACTCATGGTAAAGGTGGGTATTTCGAGTGTAAGCATCGACAATGCCCGTAAGAATCTTCAGCAAGAATCACCGAGTTGGGACTTCAACGCCATAGTAACAGCGGCGAAAGATGCATGGAACAAGGAGCTCGCTAAGATTGATATAGAGACCAATAACACGACAGATAAGCGCATCTTCTATACGAGTTTATATCACACAATGATTGCACCTTCGGTGTTCAATGACGTGAATGGCGAGTACAGAGGAGCCGATGGACAGACTCATCACGGTGACTTTACCCCCTACACTACATTCTCTTTGTGGGACACTTACCGTGCCGCTCACCCCTTGATGACGCTGATTCATCCCGAGAAACAACGCGACATAGCCCAGACTATGCTTCATATTGCGAAACAACAAGGCCGACTTCCCGTGTGGTTTCTTGAGGGAAATGAGACTGATTGCATGGTAGGTAACCCCGGAGTTCCAGTCATTGTAGACATCGCTTTGAAAGGTTTTGACGTGGATAAGCATGCAGTTTTGGAAGCCGCTAAAAAGACTCAACTCAACGGAGACCGTGGTTTGGACTTGATTAAAAAGTATGGTTATCTTCCTTATGACCTTGATCCAACCAATGAAACGGTTGCAAAGGGCTTAGAATATGCCTTAGCTGACGGCAGCATTGCCCGATTAGCCAAGGTGTTAAAAGACGAAAAGGATTATAAGTACTTTCTAAAACGAAGCCAAGCTTACCGAGATTACTACTTCGATAAGCAGTCAAAGTTCATGCGTGCCATTGATTCGAAGGGACAATTCCGCACTCCTTTCAACCCCTTTAAAGCCATTCACCGCGCTGACGACTATACAGAGGGCACGGCATGGCAGTACATTTGGCTCGTTCCTCATGACGTTCGAGGACTCATTTCGGCTTTCGGTGGCGACAAACCCTTTACAAACAAGCTCGACTCTCTATTCATTGTGCAAGGTGATATGGGGAAGGATGCCTCACCAGATATATCTGGTTTGATTGGACAATATGCTCATGGGAACGAACCAAGCCATCATGTTATCTACCTTTATGACTATGCTGGTCAGCCATGGAAAACCGCTTCACGCGTTCGCGAGGTGCTAAGCACGATGTATCATGACGATTTCGACGGCCTGAGTGGTAACGAAGATGTGGGTCAAATGTCTGCATGGTATGTGCTTTCTTCCTTAGGTTTCTACCAGGTTGAACCCGCTGGAGGGCGTTATGTCTTTGGTTCGCCACTATTTGATGAGGCAACGATGAACGTAGGTAAAGGCAAAATGTTCCGCATTATCGCACATAACAACAGCAAAGAGAATATGTATATCCAGAGTGTTAAACTCAATGGAAAGCCTTATTCGCGTTCATACATCGACTTTAAAGACATTGTTCGTGGTGGAACCTTAGAGTTTTTCATGGGCAACAAGCCTTCAAAGTTTGGTGTAAAACCAGCTGACAGACCATAGTTTAGCCTATAAGTGCAATGGCGTTGCAGGCTACAAACACGATACTTTCATATCAATAGCATCTTCAACGCCCATTGCTTTATTCACGAATCATGCTCAACTGCTGCATAAAAGGCAGGAGACGTGCATATAAAATCGTTGTAAAATGAAAAAGATTGAAGTAAAACGACTGAATATTCAGCAAGTAAAGGCTGAAGAAATCCCATCATTGTTCAAGACCTTTGATGTTGAATATCATAAAATTGACACTGTAGACTGGCCCGAAGAATACCCTTATTGTCCAAACGTTGAATTTGGAATAGCGCACAAAGGCAATGCAATCATGATTCATTATCGTGTGAATGAAGACAGTGTGCGGGCCGAAGCGGGCGAAGATCTCGGTCATGTGTGGGAGGATTCCTGCTGTGAATTCTTCGTTAGTCCTGACGAAAAAGAAGGCTATTACAATATAGAGACAAACTGCATCGGTACAGTTTTGCTCTGCAATGGTAAGTCGAGAGAGAACAGAACACCTGCTCCGACCGCTATTCTTCAAGCGATTGACCGCTGGACAACACTCGGACGAAAGCCTTTTGGCATAAGAAACGAACCGCAAACTTGGGAACTTGCCATTGTCGTTCCTGTTGATTCGTTCTTTAAACACAAGCTCACGGAACTATCAAACAAGTCAATGCGCGCTAACTTCTATAAGTGTGGAGACAAAACTAAGCGTGCACATTTCCTCTCATGGAACCCAATTGACATTGCAAAACCCGACTTCCACCGTCCTGATTTCTTTGGAGAAATAACGTTTTTATAAGCTAACCCAGTTTTCATAACATTCTAATCATAGGGGTTCATGCCTTAATCAGCAAAGCAAAAGTTAACAACTCATGCGCTGATATCAGGCATGAACCCTTATTTATGCGATTAAATCATGGCGCAAAACACGTCACTTTATCGTGTAAAATAAGGCAGATTGTGAGGTAAAATGATGCAGATTACAAGGTGTTTTGTTATGTTTTACAACTTGACACCTATCTAATGATGTAATACTTTGATTGAAAGCAAGTTATAAACTATAACCTTTTGCACTATGCTCCATAAATAAGCTTGTGATGCTTAGCATTCCATAGGTTAATAACTGGCGGTATAAACCTCTTTAAGGAGAATAGAGCCTTATCTCCATTCAACACAATGTTACAAATGATAAATAGAAAATGGCACAACAATGCGTTAGTCTCTTTGTGCGTTAACGCGTTGTTGTGCCACCTCATGCCACGCTTGTGGTCTCGCTAATTGCCAAATTTAGCGGTCAGTTGACATGCCACCTATATAAATAGGTGAATGACCTTATTCTTTCAGTTGATAGAGTCCGATTTCCGAAATGGCTGGAACAGCGCGCATCTCACTAATGGTGAGTCTCGCTTCGCTTGCCGTTTCGTTAGGGAATTTCAATAGACGTTTATGCCCGATTGTCGTTCCTTCGGTGACTTTTTGCCATGCTCCGTGCTGGTTTTTCACTTCAAGTGTGAAGGCTTCTACACGTTGTCCCTTGCGAATATCCTCCTGAACAGAAAGCACATTGAATGTTGTTGGCTTCTTAAATTGGAACGTAAATACAGCCTTTCCAGCCTTTGTGTCGGGCAAAACCGAAGTATTGTAGTTGCCATCTACAACAAAACGAGGTTTACCCTGCGTCAAATTGCAAGTCACTTTAGCCTTGGAAAGCAGGTTATGTGTAAAGGTTTCATCATATAAACGACGGAAAGCACGCAGACTTTCAACGTCTTTCTCGCTCAATTTACCCTCTTTGTTTGGTGGAATATTAAGCAAAAGAACGCCATTCATGCCTACAGACGTGAAATAAATGTCCATCAACTCTTTTGCTGTTTTAACCTTATGGTCTTCTGTTTCGTGGTAAAACCAGCCGGGACGGATAGATACATCTATCTCAGCGGGATACCAAACGAGCGACTTAGCCTTAGCAATGACTGCACGACTACCAAGGTCTTGTCCCATCATGTCACCCGTTGGTTGAGCCAAAACCTCTTTCTGTGAGTTGGCAGCAATGGCATTTTGGTCAAGGTTTTCTCTTGGAACAACACTCCATTCCATTGTACGTCCACGCCCACTCTCGGTTCCTACCCATCTCACATCAGGCCCCATGACAGCTATAACGGCTTCAGGTTGGAGACGACGGATAAGCTTATACCAGCGAACGAAGTCGTATTCTTGTTTCTTTCCGTTAGGTCCTTCTCCACAAGCACCATCAAACCACACCTCACTTACCTTGCCATAATGCGTCAAAAGCTCGGTGAGTTGGTTGACAAAATAGTCGTTATAAGCCTCTGTTCCGTATAGTTTTGAGTTGCGATCCCATGGAGAAAGATAAACGCCGAAGTCCATTCCATACTTCCGACAGGCATCGCTCACGGCTCGAACGACATCACCCGTGCCATTTTTCCATGGAGATTGTTTCACACTATGAGTCGTATAAGCCGATGGCCAAAGGCAAAAGCCGTCGTGATGCTTACAAGTTAGGATGGCACACTTAAAGCCGGCAGCCTTCAACTCACGTATCCATTGGTCTGCATCAAGTGCCGTTGGGTTGAAAATTGCTTCATTTTCTTTACCATCTCCCCACTCTCTGTTGGTAAAAGTGTTCATTCCGAAGTGTAGAAAGGCTGTAAGTTCCTGGCGTTGCCATTTGAATTGGCGCGCAGAAGGAGTCACATGAGCCGCCTTTTTAACAATGTCGGCAGGAGAATCTGTAGGATTTATAAGAACAAAGTTGTGCTCTTGAGCCTGCGATGTCAATGGATTTGCAAGGGCAAACAACATTGATGAGGTTGCCAAAGCATATTTAAGAAATTGTGAACGAGGGTTCGTTTTCATAGATTTGGATAGTAATAATTTGCTAATTTCGTTATATATTATGCTGCAAATATAGGAGTTTATGTTGAATTTACCAAACAATTATCTTTTTAAAAGCACGCCTTTATGTCGTTGAACAAGGCTGAAGAGCAGCCATATAGTTGTGCATGGAGAAATGAAATGAAGCAGACCAGGCACGAAATGTATTTAGTGGTGGGGAGAGCGCATGCGTTTAGCGAGGTAAATAAAAGTTAAATATGGTTCTGTTTGCGGTTTAATGTGTATCTTTGAGCGCCTTTTAATCATAATTCTAACATTTAAATGCAACTAAACTCTAAGAATAAAGCAACCGAAGTAACGTCAAAACAGAAGAAACATAGCCCTATATCGTGGGTTCCTACGCTATATTTTGCAATGGGAATGCCCTATGTTGTGCTCAACATGGTTACCGCTTTGATGTATAAAGGGATGGGTGTTTCGGATGGATTAATCACATTTTGGACTTCATTGATTATGTTTCCATGGACTTTAAAGCCATTATGGAGCCCGTTCTTAGAGATATATAAGACCAAGAAGTTCTTTGTTGTATTGACTCAAATCCTAACCGGCATCTTGTTTGCATTGGTAGCTTTCGCACTGAATCTGCCGAATTTCTTTGCCATAACGATAGCTATCTTTGCGGTGATTGCATTGAGTGGGGCCACACATGATATCGCTGCAGATGGTACTTACATATCGGTTTTGTCGAAAGATGAGCAAGCACGTTGGATAGGATGGCAGGGAGCATTTTACAATATTGCTAAAATTGCCGCAACAGGTGGGTTAGTTTATCTCGCAGGTACATTCATTAAGCACTATGGAGTGACTAAAGCGTGGATGTTTATCATGCTGATTATCGCCGTAATCATGGTTGTTGTGGGTGTATATCATTATGCAATACTGCCTAATTCGAATGAAGATAGCGAGAGAAAGCCTACATCTCTTAGCAAGTCTATGGACGAATTGCTGAAAGTTTTCCTTGACTTCTTCACGAAAAAGCATATCGTTTATTATATTTGTTTTATCATTTTGTATCGCTTTGCCGAGGGATTCGTGATAAAAATTGTACCACTTTTCCTCAAAGCTCCACGCATATCACAAGGTTTAGGGCTAAGCGAGCAAGAGATAGGAGTATATTATGGCACGTTCGGTGCAGCCGCTTTTGTCATTGGTTCGATTCTCGCGGGCTATTACATTGCTTGGCGCGGGCTCCAGAAGAGCCTTTTCTCGCTCGCGCTTGTATTCAATATACCATTCGTTGCCTATACTTTCTTGGCGTTATATCAGCCTAACAGTATGTGGTTAATAGGGGGTGGCATTGTAATGGAATACTTTGGATATGGCTTTGGCTTTGTAGGCTTGACGTTGTTCATGATGCAACAGGTCGCGCCGGGTAAGCATCAGATGGCTCACTACGCTTTCGCCAGCGGCATAATGAATTTAGGTGTGATGTTACCAGGTATGATTAGTGGTTATATCTGCGACAAAATAGGCTATCAACACTTCTTTATCATGGTGTTGATATGTACAATTCCCGCATTGTTAATCACGTGGTTTGTACCTTTTAGCTATCCCGAAACAACGGAAAAAGCAAAGAATGAGGCAACAACTTGAGTCAATGCATTCATGCAAAAGCATCACAATATAGGATGATAACAAAGAAATATTAAACCCAAACATATAAAATTAAAACCAAAAGTTATGAGATTAATCATAGAACCCAACTATGAACAGTTGTCGAAATGGGCTGCAAACTATGTTATTGAGCGTATAAATGCAGCCTCAGGTAATGCAAAACCTTTTGTACTTGGCTTGCCAACAGGCTCTTCTCCAGAAGCAATGTATGCAGAATTGATAAAGGCTTACAAGGAAGGAAGAGTGAGTTTCAAAAATGTTGTGACTTTCAACATGGATGAATATGTAGGACTTCCCGAGTCACATCCACAGAGTTATCATTCTTTTATGGCTGAAAACCTCTTTAAACACATTGATTGTCCGAAGGAGAATATCCATATATTGAATGGTAATGCCAAAGACTTGCAGGCCGAATGTCAGCATTATGAGGACATGATTCGTGAGGCAGGAGGCATTGATCTCTTTTTAGGCGGCATAGGACCTGACGGACATATCGCCTTCAATGAACCCGGTTCATCACTTCGTTCACGTACACGCGTCAAGACTTTGACTTCAGACACACGCATAGCGAACTCTCGTTTCTTCGAGAATGACCCCGAAAAGGTTCCTGCTCACGCTTTAACCGTGGGTGTCGGCACTGTAATGGATGCAAAAGAAGTGTTGATTCTCGTCAATGGTCACCACAAAGCAGAAGCTCTTCGCGCTGCCGTTGAGGGCGGAATCACCCAGAAATGGACTATCAGTGCATTGCAAATGCATGAACACGGCATTATCGTTTGCGATGAAGCAGCCACAGACAAGCTCACTGTTGAAACTTACAAATACTTTAAAAACATAGAAAAGGAGAACTTATAATGAAGTTAAATCTAAGTTCGCAGATAGTACTTAACAAAGTACCTGAAGCATTTTATCGCCCCGCTACAGCTGTAGAACGTTCTGAAATCACACGTTTTGAGAAGGTTCCAACCGATATTTACCCGACAATTGAAGAGGGAAGTGTCAGTATTGTCAATCAACTTGAGGCTGAAATAAAGCATAAGCAGCAGGAAGGAAAGTATTATGTCATGGCCGTTGGTTCTGGTTCATCGCTGACTCCAATCTTCCAAGAACTCATTAAGCGTCATAAGGCTGGCAAACTAAGCTTTAAGAACGTTATCATCTTTAACGCTTATGAATATTTTCCATTGACTCCTGAGAACCTAAATCGCAGTATCAATCAGCTGAAGGATAGGTTCTTAGACCATATCGACATTGATTCTCAGAACATTTATACCCCAGATGGCACAATCAATCAAAACGATGTACAAGAATATTGCCATC
Organism: Segatella salivae DSM 15606; assembly: GCF_000185845.1. Lineage (GTDB taxonomy): Bacteria > Bacteroidota > Bacteroidia > Bacteroidales > Bacteroidaceae > Prevotella > Prevotella salivae. The sequence goes on along the minus strand of NZ_GL629647.1, from coordinate 2,697,611 downwards.
TTTATGAACAGCGCATCAAAAGCTTTGGTGGTTTAGATGTTATCCTTTTGGGTATCGGTCGAATGGGAAACATCGCGACAAATGAGCCTGGTTCCAGCCAAACTACAACATCTCGTCTTATTCTTATAGACGAAACATCACGTGAAGAGATGAAGATGAGCTTTGGTTCACAAGAGTCTGTGCCACCATGTTCTATCACTATGGGTGTAAGCACAATTCTTTCTGCACGCAGAATCTATGTAACGGCTTGGGGAGAAGAAAAGGCTGACATCATCAAGAAGACTGTTGAAGGCAAGGTTACGGATGCCGTTCCAGCCTCATTCCTACAAACTCACAACAACGCTCATGTCATTATAGACCTCTCTGCGGCTTCAAAGTTGACACGAATTGAGCATCCTTGGCTTGTGGCTTCATGCAAATGGACAGATAAACTCGTTCGTTCTGCCCTCGTTTGGCTTTGCCAAATCACGAAAAAGCCTATTCTTAAGCTGACCAATAAGGATTATAATGAGAATGGATTGAGTGAGTTGTTGGCATTATATGGCTCTGCTTACAATGCAAACATTAAGATATTCAATGATCTTCAGCATACAATCACGGGTTGGCCAGGTGGAAAGCCCAACGCAGATGATACATATCGTCCAGAGCGTGCAAACCCATTCCCAAAGAAAGTGATTGTGTTCTCACCACATCCTGATGATGATGTCATCTCCATGGGAGGCACTTTACGTCGCTTAGTGCAACAAGGTCACGACGTACATGTAGCATACGAGACTTCAGGTAATATCGCAGTAGGTGATGAAGAGGTAGTACGCTTCATGCATTTCATTAATGGTTTCAACCAACTCTTTAGCAATGGAGAAGACGAAGTCATTAAGTCTAAGTACAAAGAGATTAAACACTTCTTGCAAAACAAGAAAGAAGGTGACATCGACAGCCTTGATGTGCGTACAATAAAAGGCCTAATTCGACGCGGAGAAGCCCGTACTGCCAGCACATTCAATCAGATTCCACTTGATCATGTGCATTTCCTTGACTTGCCTTTCTATGAGTCTGGCAAGATAGAGAAGTACCCAATGGGCGAAAAAGACGTAGAGATTGTTCGCAAACTCATCTCTACTATCAAGCCAAACCAAATCTATGTAGCTGGCGATTTGGCCGATCCACATGGCACACACCGTAAATGTACCGATGCAGTACTTGCTGCTCTCGACTTAGAAAAGGAGGCAAAGGCTGATTGGTTGAAGGAATGTAAGGTGTGGATGTATCGTGGTGCTTGGGCAGAATGGGAGATAGAGAACATCGAAATGTGTGTACCGATGAGCCCAGAAGAGCTTCGTGCTAAGCGAATCTCAATCTTAAAGCATCAAAGTCAGATGGAAAGTGCGCCATTCTTGGGCAATGATGAGCGTCTGTTCTGGCAGCGTTCAGAAGACAGAAACCGTGCAACGGCTAAATTATATGACGACTTAGGACTTGCTTGTTACGAGGCAATGGAAGCCTTTGTTGAATATAAAATCTAAGCGGTTGGATATCCGATAAAGCGACTTTCAACTGAAAATAAATCGCAATATTAATGGCTCTGCATGCCTTCCTACTATTAGAGGGCATGTCAGAAGCCATTTTTTTTATTATGTATAGACATCAATCCGATGATGAACTATACACACCAACACCATAAGTGCTTTGTTGTGGTGATTCATCCTCACACACCTCATGTTTTCAACCCTAATGAACGGCAAAATGAAATGATGCAAATTGCCGTGTAATCTGCATCATTTTACACGATAAAGTGCCATGTTTTACACCATAATCTGCCTCAACTTATTTTATCAATCGTTAGGGGT
>NZ_GL629647.1:2686202-2695714 GCF_000185845.1 Segatella salivae DSM 15606 | reverse complement strand
CAATCGTTAGGGGTGAAATCATAATCTATGCAAAGATGAATAACCACAACATTGATTTTATCCGCTGAAGTGGATTGTAAACATTGTCAACGCAGCAGGTATCATTGTATTTTCTCTATGAAATTAACCAAAATAATGAATGTTACTCATGTGCAACTCAGCATGATTTATGCTTTTAATCGTCAAGAATTGGCGAAGAACTCCCCTACCCTAACTAAACCGTCACACGCGAAAGTAATGCCATATGCGTTGAACTCTTTCCAAAAATGCAAGGAGATGATGAGGACATTATAGATGAATCAAGTAAAAAACAGGTTGTTAACGATTCACCAATTCTATTTAATCAAAACATAAAAGAGTTGCAGAAGTATTACATTTGAATTTATATCATATTTCAATTTGATGTTAATTCATTGAATTATAAATTGATTTTGCGAAATAAAAGCACTTATTTCTTCGGATTGTTACAATGTGTATTTTAACACTTTTAAATGTTTTGTCGTTATAAACTAACGTTTTATTCTAAATATATACGCTTTATTGTTTATGTTTGTTAAATGTTGTATATAGTTGATAAGCTATTAAGAGTAATGTATTATATTTGCATCCGCAACCTAAAATTAAGCAAATAATAATAACTATACACAAATAACACGATACCTCTTGCCTACATTGGCGAGGGGTTATCACTGCTTTAAGTGTTACTAAATTTACAAAATCTAATGAAAAAAGGAAAGATTCTCCCAGTAAGCATCCTCTTGTCTTGCTGTTGTTTGGAAGCCTTTGCCGGAACTCATGGTTCTTCTGCTGAAACCATTAGCAAGAATCTGATTGCTCCAATGGTAAAGACTACAACATCAAAGACGCTGGAAGCACAGCAATCTAATGGTGATGTAAAGGTAAACGGAACAGTTGTTGACGACGCAGGTGAGCCTGTTATCGGTGCAACGATACGCGTTAAAGACAACAAGACCGGTGTCAATGGAACCACTACAGACATTGATGGCAAGTTCATTTTAAGCGTACCAAAAGGTGCAACGCTTCAAATTAGCTACATTGGTATGGCCACTCAGGAGGTGAAAGTTACGGGAACAGGTGACCTAAACATTGCTTTAAAGCCCGAATCTCACACGATTGACCAGGTGGTTGTTACCGCTTTGGGTATCAAACGCTCTGAAAAGGCTTTGAGTTATAACGTTCAGAAGGTTGGCGCAGACCAGCTTACGAACGTGAAGAACGTCAACTTTGTCAATAGTTTGAATGGAGCCGTAGCGGGAGTTAACATTAACGCCTCAACAACGGGTGTCGGAGGACCGACTCGTGTCGTAATGCGCGGTACGAAATCTATTACTGGTGGCAACAACGTTCTTTATGTTATTGATGGTGTTCCTATGCTAAATAAGAACGGAGGTGACATTGGTGGAGGTCGCTATTCAAGTCAACCCAGCGGAGAAGGAATAGCAGATATCAACCCCGATGATATTGAAAGTATCAACGTTTTGACTGGTCCTTCATCAGCAGCCCTATATGGTTCGGCTGCAGCCAATGGTGTTATCATGATCAATACCAAGCGCGGTGCTGAAGGAAAGGTAAAGGTTGCTGTTTCAAGTAGCTTGGAATTTTCTAATCCTTTCATTATGCCTAAGTTCCAAAACACCTATGGAAATAAGGCAGGTTCATTCTATAGCTGGGGCGATCGCTTGGCAACACCAACAGCATTCCAGCCAAAAGACTTCTTCAACACAGGTCACAATTTCATCAATTCGTTGACTTTGACGACAGGAACAAAGACAAACAAGACCTATATCTCTGTCGCAACAACGAATGCAACGGGTATCTTACCCAACAACGAATATAACCGTTACAACTTCACCGTACGCAATACGAGTGACTTTCTCAATGATAAGCTGCACTTAGACATTAATGGTAGCTACATCATTCAAAACACTCAGAACATGTATCGCCCTGGAGAATATTATAATCCGTTGACATCTGTTTATCTTTTCCCACGTGGAAACGATTGGTCGGCAGTCGAATTGTACAAGCGTTACGATGCTTCTCGCAAGCTTGCAACCCAATATTGGCCCTATGGTGACCAGGGAATGCAACTTCAGAACCCTTATTTCATCGTCAATGACATGATGACTCCCGTACAACGCAAGCGTTATATGTTCATGAGTAGCTTGAAATATGACATCCTTCCATGGTTAAACGTGACAGGACGTGTGCGTGTTGACAACACCAACAGCGAGTCAGAGAGTCGTTTTCACGCGAGTGGTCAGGGCCTTCTTTATGCCGGAACACATGGCAATGGCATTTATAACCATTCACAAGGAAGCGACCAACAGACCTATTTGGATGTGATGTTTAATCTTGATAAGAGTTTCGGCAAGGACTATCGCCTAACAGCTAACGTCGGCGCGAGCCTTGAAGACTATCGTTCAAGCAGTGTAGGTTTCGGCGGACCAATATTAAAAGTGCCAAACTTATTCTCTTCTGCAGCGCTTGATCCCATTAATACAAGAGCGACAGACAGTGAGTTCCGTAAACGTAATACAGCCATCTTTGCCAGTGCAGAGCTTTCATGGAAGGACATGTTGTACCTTTCTATGACAGGAAGAAACGACTGGAGTTCACTCCTTGTGCATGCAAAAGAGCCCTCATTCTTCTATCCTTCAGTAGGTCTTTCGGCTATCGTTACAAAGATGGCAAAGCTTCCTGAGTTTGTCTCTTTCATGAAAGTGAGAGGTTCTTACACAGAAGTTGGTTCACCAATTCCTGATCGCTATCGGGGTGTAACGCGTGGAACCATTACCTATCCTATCGTAGATGGTATTCCTTCTACACGTACAATATTACCTTTCTACGACTTTAAGGCAGAACGAACACGTTCATTTGAGTTAGGTTTAGACTTGAGAATGTTTGAAAACAAGCTTAACTTTGACCTCACATGGTACCACTCAAATACTTACAATCAGACGTTCCTTGCTGAACTTTCAGCAACATCTCCTTATACCGGAATGTACATTCAAGCTGGTGATATCGCTAACTCGGGTGTAGAAATGTCATTGGCTTACAACAACAACTTTGGCGGAGTAGACTTTGAATCACGTCTTATCTACAGCCGAAATGTGAATAAAGTGAAGAAGTTAGTACATAATTATCACACCGGAATTGACGGAAAAGTCATCAACTTTACAGAGACTGCAGCTGGTGGTGGCTATATCCGCGAGGGCGACAGCATGGGAGATGTTTACATCACTAAAGTGTTGAAGCGCGATGCAACAGGTGCCATTGCTGTTGGTGCAGATGGTAGTCTGTCTTCAATGGACCTCCCAAATGGAGAACGTTTGAGGATTGGTAATACCAACCCAGACTTTAATATGGGCTGGAGAAATAGTGTTTCATGGAAAGGTTTGAACCTTTCATTCTTGATTAACGCACGCTTTGGCGGCATTGTTACTTCTGCTACACAAGCCGTTCTCGACCAGTTTGGAGTTTCACAAGCTACTGCTGATGCTCGCGACCGTGGCTATGTAGAAGTTGCAGGCGGCGTAAAAGTTGACCCACAGAAATACTATGAGGTTGTTGCTAATCAGCAATTGATGGGCTACTATTATTATAATGCAACGAATGTACGCTTACAAAACATCAGCCTTAGCTACACCTTGCCTCGTACCTTGCTTGGACAAGGCTGGCCAAGTGTTACCGTTGGCTTCATTGCTAACAACCTTTGGATGATTTACAACAAGGCTCCATTCGACCCAGAAATTGCATCTTCCACAGGAACCTATGGTCAAGGAAGCGATTACTTTAGTGCACCAAGCTTGAGAAACCTTGGTTTCAGCTTGAAACTTAACTTCTAACAAACTTTGATTATGAAACGAAAAATCAATTCAATTCTATATGTATCGGCACTAACTACTATGCTTTTAAGTTCGTGTCAGGCAGACTTTGTTGATATTAACCGCGATCATCGTCAGCCAACAGAGAAGCAATTGGAACAAGACAACCTCAATGTGGGTGGCTTTGTAACCTCATTTGAGAAGACAATCTTCCCTGTGGGATCATCTGGTACGAATTATGTCAACGACTATCAGATACCATATACCCTCGGCGGCGCATGCTGGATAGGCTATATGGCGCCAGCACAAAACAAGTGGGTAGGTAGAGGTTTCCCAAGCTTTGCTTTGAAACCATGGAGCCAATACACCTTTAATGTTATGGCAGGTAATGCTTTCCGCAATTGGCTTGATGTGAAAAAGCGCACCACAACAGACCCCGAGGGCTTCGCAGTTGCCCAAATTATAAAGGTAGCTGCAGTGCACAAGGCTGCTGATACGTATGGTCCTATTCCTTATTCTAAGGCTGGCCAGGAAGGTTCTACTGATGCAGAATACGATTCACAAGAGGATGTTTACAAGGCAATGCTAAAGGAGTTAGACGAAGCCGTACACACTTTAGCTAATGGTGGCCATGATGTCTTCTCTAAATACGACATTATTTATGAAGGCAACTACACTAAATGGTGTAAGTTTGCGAACTCTTTAATGCTGCGTTTAGCGATGCGCATAGTCTATGCCAACCCCACATTGGCCAAGCAATATGCAGAAAAAGCCCTCACAAATCCTTATGGTGTGATTGAAAATACAAAAGAAGCTGCAAAATTATCTAAGGGCGCTGGCGTCTCACTCCGTAACCCTTTGGTGATTATCAATGGCAGTTATAACGATGTTCGCATGGGTGCTGAGATCTCATCTTACCTCAAAGGATATAATGATCCACGTATTGCCAGCTACTTTGTAAAGGCAAAGAATAATGGCATTGAAGACTATTATGCGGTCCGAACGAATATCCCAAGTATAGATGATTACTTGAGTAAGGAGAAATCTTCATCCTTAAATGTAGAAGATGCAACACCTATTTATATTATGAAGGCTTCAGAAGTCTACTTCCTTCGTGCTGAAGGTGCGCTTCGCGGCTGGAATATGGGAGGTGGAACAGCTCAGTCTTATTATGAGAAAGGAATCACAACTTCGTTTGAAGAAAATGATTTGAGCGCTTCACAAGCAGCAACATATATTGCAAATAGCACAAATGTACCTGCTAATTTCGTTGATGTGCTGCACTCAGAATACGATACTCCCGCAACGTCTACTATCACTATCAAGTGGGAAACAGGTGCAAGTAACTTCGAACGCAACCTTGAACGTATCATCACTCAGAAATACTTAGCTATCTATCCTGATGGACAAGAAGCATGGTCTGAGTATCGTCGTACAGGCTATCCTCACATTTTCCCAGCTGTATTGACAGCAACCGATTGTGATGTTGATGGTAATCTTCGTCCAACACGTATCCCTTATTCTAACGATGAGTATATAAAGAACTTGGAGAACGTAAAGAAAGCTGTTCAATTACTCAATGGTGCAGACAATGGTGCTACACGTGTTTGGTGGGATAAAAAGATTAAGTAACCTAAAAGAAAATTCAAATGAAGAAATATTTTATTTTCGGTTGTCTCGCATTATTGTTCACTGCAACAAGTTGTAGCGACTGGACTGAGGTAGAAAACAAGAATATTGATAAGCTATTGGCTAATGCAGATAGTGCTCAATCACGTGCGTATAAAGACTATTTAATCAATCTTCGCGCATATAAGAATACCGATCATCAAGTCACCTTCGGGTGGTTTGGTGGCTGGAATGGTGAGAGTCCGGCATCACGTTGCCTCTACAATCTGCCTGACAGCACAGACTTTGTTTCGTTGTGGGATGGCTTTTCAAACCTGACTGCAGCCCAACAAGCAGACTTGAAACGTGCAAAAGAGGAGAAAGGCATACGCGCTTTGGCTTGCGCTTTGCTTTTTGATATTGGTAAAGGCGTTACCCCTGCTCAACCAGAATCATCGAAAAAAGCCGGTGAGTCTTGGGAAACCTACAACAAAAAGTATTGGGGTTGGGTTGATGGTGATGAGCAAAAGATCAATGCTTCCATTGTAAAGTATGCCAATGCCATTTGTGATACCATCTACAAATATAACTTAGATGGCTTCGATCTCGATGCAGAGCCTAATATTCCTCAGCCTTTCCGCACGAATAAAGAAATGTGGAAAAATGACCGTATGAATCTCTTTATCCGTACAATGGGTAAGCGTATAGGCCCGAAAGCCGAGACTGAAGAAGGTCGTAAGAAACTTCTCGTCGTTGATGGTGAGCCTTATTGGTTCTCTGCTGATATGGCTTTATATTTCAACTACTATATTCTTCAGGCCTACGACTGCAGTTCTTATGCAGACTTAGATAATCGTTTCTCTCAACTTGTACTTCAATTCTCTTCTAAACAAACCGAAGAAGAGATTGCCAAAAAGCTTATTGTAACTGAGAATTTCGAAGCCCATTCAGGTACAGGTGGCGTTACTTTCACAACACGTGATGGTCAATCTGTTCCTTCTTACCTTGGAATGGCTACATGGCAACCTTTGAAAGGACGCAAGGGAGGTATCGGAAGCTACCATATGGAGAAGGATTATGCAGCCAATCCTGTATATAAATACCTGCGTAAAGGCATTCAGTTGATGAACCCAGCTGTAAAATAATAAAACACAAACAACATGAAACATATATTTAAGATCTTCGGAATCGCTTCAATAGCATGCCTTACTTGGTCGTGTTCCAATGTCGATTATGACAATGTAGGCGATGAGAATAAGTTACCTAATGCCGCATATATTGAAGGAGCTGATGTCACTCCACTAAGTAAACTCACAGTAGATGGCAATGGCGGCAAAGGCTCTTTCACTGCTCGTGTGGCTAATAAACTAAGCAATGAAGCTGTATTAAAGTTTGCAATCGATGAGCAAGCACTCGCTGATTACAATGCCGCTAATGGTACAAACTATAAACTCCTGCCGGCAAAATATTACAGCTTGTCTGCCGAAACCCTTACAATTGGCGCTGGTAACGTGGCAAACGGTGCGATAGACATCAATGTTAAACCCCTCGGAAGCGACCTTGATGCTTCTACAAAATATGCAATCCCCGTGAAGTTAGTATCTACTGAGGGGGTGCGTCTATTGAGTTCAAGTGCAACAAAGATATTCGCCATCGACCGAGTACTTTATACTACCTCGATGCGTCAGCAAGGATTCTATCTTAAAACAACCTTCCCAACACCATACACGGGGTTGAAAGAATGGACAATGTCATACGCAATTAAACTTGATCGCAATAAAGATAACCAGGCAGTATTGTCACCTGACTTCTACTCTCGTGTCACTGCAGATGGTGCTTTGCAAATGAAGGTGGGTGAAACTGATGACCCTAAGGCTTTCGCCAAGACTAAATTGCAACCAGGAAAATGGTACTACATTGCATGGGTATATAACCGTCAACATGTAAAGTGCTATATTAATGGCGTCTTAGACAATGAGTTTGACGTGCCAAAGGTTGAGACTTTCACCAAGTTAAACATGAGTTGGGGTGCATTTGAAGGCTATGTACGTGAGATTCGCCTTTACGACAAAGCACTTTCTGCTTTCCAAGTAATGGACAACTTATACATAGAGACTCCTGATAACCCTAATCTCTTGTTCTATGCTCCATTGAACAAAAAGGTTGGTGTTAAGGATGTATCGAAAAACCACTACCCTATCAAGGTTTATGTAGCTGGTACTAACGATACAGAATATAACCAAAACCTAATCAATTGGAATGATGAAAAGTTCCCGGAATAAGCTCATTATTAAACGAAATAATATGAAAAATAACATATATATTATCGCATTAGCACTCGCAGCTACAGCCTTCACGGGCTGTAGTCACGACTATAACTACGATGGTGAATACGATATAGCAGGTTATTTCCATGGTTCAGACCCACGCAACAACCTCGTTAGCTTCGCTTCTACTACGCAGAAGTATGATAACGATTTTGCAGCTGGTATCTCTACGGGCCAAGATAGCCACACATTTACATTCACAGCAAACATCAGTCGCAATCTAAAGAATGCCACAACTGTACAGGTTGCCTTTGCTGCCGATGCTCCGTTGTTGACTACTACCTATAAGGATTACAAGTTAGCCACAGCTGATCAGGTGACACTCCCTAATAAAGGAATCTTTGAAATTAGCAAAGAGTTGACTCAACTCAACATCCCTATCACTGTGAATGGTCTCAAGAAAATGGATAGTCCCACAGTAGTTCCAGTACGCATCACACCTACAAACGATGAGTTAAAAAGCCCAACAGGCACTCATCAAGACTATGCCTACATTCTTATCAACCCAAAGGAGCAGTGGATAGTAGCCTTAGAAGGTGATGGAGCTTCGGTAAAGATGGCTTCATCTGGCAATACTTATTCCTCAACCAACACTCTCTATGTAGATTTTGCCATAGAGAAAGCAATCGATCAAGACTGCAAAGTAGGACTGGAACGCGACAATTCAATCTTCAAGAGCGATGGCAATAAGGAGTTAGCTCCTGAAGGTATTACTGTCACTACAAAGGAAAATGCCAAAGGACAGCAAGAAATTCAAGCTACAATAGAATTGCAACACGCTGAGAAATTCACCAAAGCAGGTGAATATGTGCTACCTATGCGCGCCATATTCTATGATAAAGAGGGTAAGAAACACTACATTTCAGGCGGAGAAATACTGATTCCTATCAATGTAGTTGACATCGCTTTCGCTCATTCTTCAACCAGTCCATCTGGTACAGAGATTCCAAGTGAAGACTTCACCCTGTCACTTTCAAATCCATTGCAATATGGTTCGATTGATAATCTCACTGATGGCGTAACCAATCAATATGGCTATATGCCTGAAGGAACAACCACCTTGTCTATTGATTTGAAACGTGACACAACCGTAAAAGGCTTAAAGATTGGTATGTATATCCTCACCGGATTCGAATATTACACGAAATCTGTTAAGATATTCGGTAGTACAGATGGTAAAAAGTGGTTGCCATTGTCCGAAGAAATTAATTTCCAAGAACAGACATGGAATAATATCAACGCAACAAAGAACGTCAAGGTGCGTTATTTGAAGCTTGAGTTTAACGTACAAGATTACCTTGGTTCGCTGAGTGAAATCAAGATTTTCAAATAGAAACAAGCTGTAGGCATAGCCCTACACACTTGAAAATAAACGCTAATTCATAAGAGGACGCGTGAGACGATAAGTTTCATGCGTCCTCTTTTCGATTCAAAAAAGATAGAAAAACCTTAGCAACCTCCCTCTTTCAAGCCATGAAAGATATACTGATCTCAATCTAAACAAAAACAGAAAATCGCTGTAACTTTAATAGGTTACAACGATTTTCCAATGTAATTAAAAGCTCATCAACTCACATTGAGCATGCTTTTAGTGGAGCTGGTGGTAAGTGAACTTACCTATATCAGTCCTTGATAATCAGAATTTTAGCCGAATCTCAATTTTTACTGTAGCCAATCTGTAGCCATTTCAGATATTCTTGAGAACACGTATAGAAGTCGCATGTACTTCTTA
>NZ_GL629647.1:2680787-2686152 GCF_000185845.1 Segatella salivae DSM 15606 | reverse complement strand
TTTTCGGGTTCAAAGTTACAAAAAGATGATACATCTTCCAAATGTTTGATTAAAAATATTTTAGAAAGATTGTGGCTACAATATTTCAGTGCATGGTGCAAGTCTATATATAGATATAGCTTGCACCATGCACTGAAGTCCCTGTTGTCTGTTTATATTCAACAAATTCGTATCGTATAAATTGGTATTATAACACCAGACAATGGTATTTTAATATTCCATAAGTAGGTTCTCGCAGTCAGAACTTTGCAGTCATATAAATTACAAATCGAAGAATTATGACTACAACACATTACAAATCGGAACAAAAGGGGCACCTATACATTGTAGGTCCTACGCTTGAAATTTTAGCTTTATCTTGTACCAACCTAAAAGAAGCTGCATATACAAGCGGTATTGAGTACTCAAATTTCCTTAAAGCATGCAAAATGGAAAATGACATAAGAATAAGTACTTATCAAAAATGTGCAGCAGGTCTAGGTAAAGATGTTCTTATTATTCACCTCCCTTGTGGAATCATAGATTCATTGACAGCACCTAAAGTTCATTTTAAAAATCGATATGAAACTATAGAGCAGAGAGAATTGGTAACATTATTTCGAGAACTCAAGTTAGATGAGAAAATACAAATAGAAGAATTTATGAAACTCTTCATAAGTTATCTATCAAAACAAGATCGAGACCATTTGATGAAACCATTTTTATCTGCAATAGAAGAACTTTGCCATAAACTACTCAATGAAAATGGAAAACTGTGAAATGTATTCTTTGCTGCATGAGCTTCAGATGCTTCGTGAAGAACTTAAGCAGATTTCGTGTTTTATCAAGGAACTCAAGCATGACTATTTCATCTTGGAAGAAAAAATAGAATTAAATACTTCTGATGTTCTGCATTTGCTTGGAATTTCGAAAGCATCACTTGCTAGATGGAGAGAATCCAACTCTATCCCTTATCGGTATGTATCAAGCAATCATATTGTCTATCCTTTTAAAGGGCTGTATATATCCATAAAGAGTGGACGTGCAACATTCAAGGGATTCCGGAGGTTAGAAGCCCTACAGAGATTAAATGCGTACAAAGACGGCGTATTAAAAGGCTATATGGGTGAGAATAGTAACACTTTATTTGAAGAATTATGAATTTAAAGGAAGAGATACTGCAGAAGACCAATCGAGGATTGGAAGTCTTCTGTTACTATATGCCAATTGAGTTTACTCCAAAGCGTAATTTCAGGAATCCTCTATATGAGGATAAGCGTGCTTCATGCAACATTTACCTTGATGCAAAATCCCAAAGTTATCGTATGAAAGATTTTGGTAATGAGGCTTTTTCTGGTGATTGTTTTTGGTTTGCTGCAAGTATGCTAGGACTTGATGTCCGTACAGATTTCAAAAAGGTACTAGCAACTATCATCAAAGACCTTAATTTGAATATCACAATAAAGTTTAAGGGTTCACCGAAAAGAAATGTGTACACAGATAAAGAAAATTGCGTTGTTCCACCCTTGACAAAGAGTGTTACAACAAACGTGGCAGAAAGAAAAAGAGTTTTCAGACTATACGAACAACCCTTTAAGTCAGAGGAGTTATCCTTTTGGTTGCATTATGGAATAACAGATAAGATATTACAGCAGTATCACGTTAAGTCTCTGGTTCGTTATGAAACAACAAATAATCAGGGAAAAACTTATAGTTTGACTTCTACTATAGAAGAACCGATATTCTGTTATGTGATGGGAGACTTTGTAAAGCTGTATCGTCCACAAAGTAAATTACGGTTTCTCTACGGAGGAGAGAAACTGAAGGATTATATCTTCGGATTCGAGCAGCTACCAAATAAGGGCGATGTCTTATTTATTACAGGAGGAGAAAAAGACGTACTATCACTTTCTTCTCACCATTTCAATGCTATTTGCTTCAATAGTGAGACAGCATCTATTCCGGAAAGTATCATCGAAAGTCTACAATTACGTTTCCGACATATTGTACTACTCTATGATACTGATGATACTGGCTTACGTGAAGCACGACATCAGGCAAAACTCTTAGAGCAATATAATGTTATTAACTTAACATTGCCACTTCAAGGTATTAAGACAGAAAAGGATATTTCCGATTTCTTTGCTTTAGGACGGACGGAAGAGGAGCTCACATCTTTATTGACAGAGAAGTTGGCAGATATATATATCCAAACTATAATGATGTTGCAATCGTGCGAAATAGACTATGAAAATCCACCTGATGCATCTAAATCGGTTGTGGCTGTCAATGGTGTTCCATTGGGAACACAGGATAACTTATTTTGTATCACAGGTGGTGAAGGGACTGGGAAAAGTAACTATATTGGTGCCATTCTTGCAGGTACATTAGGAACAAGGCCGCTACCTGCAGAAAAGACCTTAGGGTTGGATGTTATAGCCAATCCTAAAAGTTTAGCTGTCTTACATTATGATACGGAACAATCAGAAGCACAGTTACATAAGAATTTGGGTAAAACTTTAATTAGGGCGTCCTTGACACATGTTCCAAAGTTTTATCACTCTTTATACCTTGCTCCTCTCTCACGTAAGGACAGGCTGAAAATCATTCGTGAAAGTATGGACTTATTCCATCACAAGCATGGTGGCATCCATCTGGTGGTAATTGACGGTATTGCTGACTTGATACGATCTGCCAACGATGAAACGGAAAGTATTGCCATTGTTGATGAACTCTACCGATTGGCAGGAATATACAATACTTGCATCATCTGTGTGCTTCATTTTGTGCCTAATGGTATAAAGCTACGTGGGCATATTGGTTCAGAACTTCAACGCAAGGCAGCAGGCATTCTCTCCATAGAAAAAGACGAGAATCCTGAATATTCAGTCGTAAAGGCATTGAAAGTCCGTGACGGAAGCCCATTGGATGTTCCAATGATGCTCTTCGGTTGGGATAAAACTGAAGACATGCACGTCTATCGTGGCGAGAAGTCGAAGGAAGATAAGGAAAAGCGCAAGACCGATGAACTTATTGCCGTCGTCAAAGAAGCCTTCCGACATTCTTTCAAACTCACTTATCAAGAACTTTGTGACGTTCTGATGCGAGAAATGGTAATTAAGGATAGAACAGCAAAGAAGTACATCGCCTATATGAGAGAACAAAATATTTTGGCACAAGATACTAATGGTAACTATCAGAAAGGAGAATTATGCCGTACTTAAACGATATTTCAGAAACAGATTGGTGCAAACAATTGTTTGATAAACTAAGAACTGTCGAGAACAAACTCGACCAGCTACTTGTCCTGCAAGAGCAATCCATCAATACAACTGTCCGTCCACCTTTGAAACCGGAATATCTGGACATCATAGATGCTTCTAGAATCTTGAAAGTTGAGCAAAAAACTATCTATAACTGGGTTTGGGCAGGGAAAATTCCTTACCTCAAAGCTAATGGTCGATTGCTTTTTCTTCGGGAAGAAATAGATGAAATGGTACGGAAGCGAGATGGTTGGTAAGTCTCCTTATACTAAATTCTTGTTGTTTTGTTGTGTAAATACTTGCATTTACACAACAAAATATATACCTTTGCAAAAGGAACAATTTGTATGACAAGCAAAAGTATTAAAAATAAAATTTCAAATTTTGAGACGGGAAAAGTGTTCCGATTGGAAGACTTAGGGCTTTCTCGCAGTGAGCAAAATGCTGCCGTAGTCACTTTGGGAAGACTCGTTCAGGAGGGTGAAATAGAGCGCCTTAGCCGAGGTACTTATTATAAACCAAAACGAACAAGATTTGGTGTTGTTGGTCCGTCCATGGAAGAACGATTCCGTGACTTACTCTATGACAACGATACCCCTATAGGCTATCTGACCGGGTTCTATGCATTCAACTTGTTTGGATTGACAACGCAACAGTCTTCAACTCTTGAGATAGGCTCCAATTTCCCTAAACGGAACGGGAAACATGGAATGTATACGATTCGTTTTGTATTGCAGAAAAATCCCATCAATCGAGATAATATCGAAATGCTGCGCATATTAGACTGCTTGAAGTGGATTAAAAAGATACCTGATACAACTACTGACAGATCATATATTCTCTTAAAGGCAAAAGTCAATGACTACTCTAAGGATGAGCAGACACAACTGGTCAATCTTGCCTTAAAATACTCTCCGCTCACGCGAGCCTTATTGGGCTCAATGCTAACCAATGATTCCCTTGCGGCTATATTATTTCAAACATTAAGTCCGCTTACACGATTTAGAGTCGGACTCTCACCAACTTTAGTTTCTAGTCAATGGAACATACAATAAAAGATTCTCTATATTTAGACAATGAGTTATTCATGGAATTAGTACAAACTTCGTCAGAAGATTTGAATATCCCTATACAGTTAATAGAGAAAGACTACCACATTTCAAGAATACTTCGTACATTGTCAAGAAGTTCTTATGCGCCAAAAATCGTATTTAAGGGAGGAACTTCTTTATCAAAGGCATATCAAATGATAGATAGGTTTTCAGAGGACGTGGATTTTGCTGTTATCAGTGGGGATATGAGTGGCAATCAGGTTAAAATGCTTTTGTCAAACTTGATGAAAGAGGTTACTATGGGCTTGACAGAGGACAAAACCTTTTCAGATATATCCAAGGGCTCAAAATATAGGAAGCAAGCCTTCTCCTATACAGCCCATACAGGCTTTGATACTTCTGTAAATCCTGTTCCTGCGAGAATTATTGTAGAGATTAGTGCATTTGCCAATCCTTTTCCATATGAGAAAAGAACGATAGAGCCTTTTGTAACTACATATTTGAAAAAGCAAAAAATGGAAGATGTGATAGAGATGTATCATCTTGAACCTTTTGAACTAAATGTCTTATCTCTTAAACAAACCTTGTGCGAGAAAATAGTGTCTCTCATTCGCTTTTCAATGAGCGAGCAGCCAACAGCATCATTATCATCTAAAATACGCCACTTCTATGACTTGAATGCGCTATTGAATATCAAAGAATTAGAAGATTATGTATGTAGAAAAGAATTTGTTCGAGACATAAAGACTTTGGTGGAACATGACCAACAAGCTTTTGACGAGCCTTTGGGCTGGAAAGACCTAAAAGACATAAATCAGTCTCCATTGGTAGTGGATTTTGATCATTTATGGGAGATTTTGACTCCCAAATACGTAGAGAACCTATCTGCTATAGCTTATCGAGATATTCCATCTTCAAATACCATAAAAGCATCATTTCTGAAAATACTGAAGTCTTTGAGAGAAATTGACCTCACGAATGAATAGGGATTATCTTCTATAGATTCTTAAAGCAAATATCAAAGGGAGGAGATAGATGAGGTAGTACGAAAGCGAGATGATTGATGACAAA
>NZ_GL629647.1:2674883-2680321 GCF_000185845.1 Segatella salivae DSM 15606 | reverse complement strand
GGACTTCAAACCTAACAGTTAGATTTTGGCAAAATATTTATTTTATTGCCAAAGTCTAACTATCGCATAGATATATATTGGCAGATTTCCCTCTTGGGAATAGTTCGAAAATTTCCTCATAAGTCAACTATTAGTTTACTTGCAGGAAAGAAAAACAACCATTCTTTTAACGTTTCCATTTGGGTCTGAAACTCTGCAAACGACTATCTTCCTCTTTGTCTTGGACAGGATTGTTCTCATTCTTTATTTTGGCAGAGTTGTTGGATAAATCTTTTCCTTGTTTTATTTCCTCTTTTTCTTCCTTTTCTTCATCTGGTGGAGCAAGGGTAAGCGCAATCTTTCTGTCCAATTCAGCAGCTTCACTTTTAAGTGAGCGAAGCTCGTCCTCTTTCTTCCAAGAACTGTTGGCAATGTTGATGTAAACGTCTTTATTGGCTACAACCTTTGCCATTTCCTTCTCATGCGACTCTATCACCTTTGGAATACGCTCCAAGGCATTAACGAAGTTCTGACATGCAAGTTTCGGGTCAGTAGCCAACTTACCATTATTGTAAGTGTAGTAGATAGACTCCTGCCCTTTCACAAAAAAGCGGTTCACCGAACAGTCGAACAAGTCCTTGGAAGTACTCTCTGTCTTGACCATTATGGAAAAACCATAAACTTCACCGATTTTGTTGTACTCGCCTTTGGTGCGTGCTTTTTCGTCTATCTCCTGCAGACGGGCAGCAATGGCCTTGATATCGGTGCTGTCTTCTACACCTTTGATTGTCAGTTTATTTATAGATGTACCTTCATCATCACGTTCTACACGCTGCTCAAAGAGAGCTAAGTCAGACTGTGCCTCTTTGATTTTATCCGTATGGAAGGACACGGAACTCTCAATCTCTGCCAACTTGCCCGTTGCGGCATCACGCTCACGGAGGAAGTTCTTGCGCTCTGATTCCAAGGTGGTAATCTTCTTATCCAATCTTGCTTTCTCCAAAAGGTCGGTATTGCCAGAAAGCACTGCTACGTATTCGGAGAAGTTCATGCCACTGTCCTCATCCATCGAACCCTCATCGATGGTACGACTACCAAGCGTATTTGTCTTTAGCTGATTAATGAAGAGTTGCTTGTTGTGCAGCAGGTTAAACTTGTAGCTATCCAAGGAACGTTCCACGGCATAGATAATCACATCGACTTTGTTGTTCGCAAATTCCTTGGCGATAAGGTTTCCCTTGCGCACGGCTCGTCCATTGCGCAGCTCCAAGTCTGAAGGTCGCCAGGGCGTGTCCAAATGATGGACCGCCACGGCACGTTGCTGGGCATTCACACCAGTACCCAACATGGATGTAGAGCCGAAAATAATACGAATATCTCCACGGTTCATCGCATCTACCATCGCTTTTTTTGCCTTCTCGTTCTTACACTCTTGGATAAAGCGTATTTCGTAGGACGGGATATGGTAGTCTTCCACCAGCTTGCGCTTGATTTCCGAATAGACATTGAAGTCTCCACCGGGCTTGTAAGTACCCAAGTCTGAGAAAACAAACTGCGTTCCTTTCTGTGCATCGTACTTCTGATAATAGTCATTGAGTATCTTGGCACAGTGACTTGCCTTGTTGTCGATATGATCTGAGTAAGCATTTTCATCTATCATGCGTAAATCAAGGCTCATCTTGCGGGCATAATCAGTAGGTAAGAATTAAGGGATATAGAAGGAAATGTAAAGAATGTAACTATTTGAAATAGTATCATTTATCATTTTTCCGCTTTAAGGGTGGTAAGCGAAAACAAGCAGAAAACGGTAGGAGTTCCGTTACCAAATCGTAACCCATCGAAGAAAAAGCAAAATGGGGTTACGAATTGAATGTAAACAACTGTGTCTTAGGTTTTTATTCTTCATCTTTCATTTTTCTGCATCGCTCAGGAATACTTGTTCATCTGTACCTTTGCAAGCAAAGGAAATTTAGAAAAAAACGACAGAAAAATGAAAGAAAACAAACTCAAAGTATCGTTCTTCGTTCAGGCGAAACGAACCGACAAGAAAGGACTTGTGCCTGTCATCGGGCGCATCTCCGTAGGCAGAACCCATTCGGGCTTCTCCACCAAGTGCAAGACTCCGCTCGCTCTTTGGGACAGCCGTAAGCAACGGCTTATCGGCAAGAGTGCCATTGCGGTGTCCGTCAATCAGAAACTCGGTGAATGCACCGCGCTCATCCACGCACGCTTTCACGAACTCCGTGAAAGGGAAAATTCTTTTACTGCCACCGATGTAAGGGATGCCTATCAGGGGCAAATCCACTGCCAAGCCCTGCTCTTGGAGAGTTTCGAGGAGTATCTTACACAGACTAAAGAGCGCATAGGCATCGACCGAGCCTTAAAGACGTTCAAACTTCGTACCTACCAGCTCTCCCTGCTCCGTGAGTATGTGCAGAAAAAGCATAAAGTAAGCGATATTCCCCTTTCACAGTTGGATAAAGCCTTTATCGATGGCTTTGAGTACTATCTCACCATCGACCGCAGACTGAAACACAGCAGCATATCGAGTGCCTTGTCCACCTTGCAGACCATCGTCCGCATGGCACTGAAGAAAGGTGTGCTGGACTTCTATCCTTTTTTGGGCTACAGTTACGAGCGACCAAAGGGTGAACCGAGAAGCATCACGAAGGAAGAACTTGAGCGCATCATCGACTTGGAGATTGAATGGACGAACTACCGCGTTGTTCGTGATTTGTTCGTGTTCTCCTGCTTTTCAGGGCTGGCTATCTCCGATGTCCGTAATCTTCGGGAGGAAAATATCGTCTTGGAAGAGGGCGAACTCTGCATCAAGGGCAGACGAATGAAGACCAAGACCCCGTATCGTGTACAAGTACTTCCTCCTGCTTGGGCGATAATGGAGCGGTACAGGGGAAAACGTGCAGGTTTTGTCTTTGATGTGCCTACTAACGACATCATCCTCAATGGTATGCACTTTATACAGAGAAACATCGGTATGGAAACTCCGTTGACCTTCCACATGGCAAGACACACCTTTGCATCGCTCATCACGCTTTCGGCAGGTGTACCTATAGAAACAGTGAGCCGTATGCTCGGACACACCAACCTGAGAACAACACAGATATATGCAGCGGTTTCCTCCGAAAGAATACATCGGGATATGCAGATAGTGCAGCAGCGAATACAAGATACATTCACTTTAAAACTTTGACATCATGGCACGTAGCACATTCAAGACACTCTTCTATATCAATCGCTCCAAAGAGAAAAAGAACGGCAAATGCCCGATTATGGGACGTATCACCATAGACGGAGAGCAGGTGCAATACAGCACAGGCAAGGAAATCGCTCCCGAACTTTGGGACAGCCATAAGGGACGATGCAAGGGAACAGGCGAAGAAACAAAAGAAATCAACCGCTATCTGCAAACCAAAGAGGAACAAGCCAAAGGCAAGTACCAAGAATTAGTTTGGCAACGTGGCTATATCACTGCCGAGTTGTTGAAACGTGAACTCATGGAAGAAGACAAGCCCAAAGGCTTCCTTTTGGAGGAAGCACGACTATTTATTGAGGAAAAGCGTCCTTGTATGGGAATAACGGTTGCCAAGCCGACCTTTGCCAACTACATCTATGCCACACAACTCATAGAGGCTTATCTGCGTGAACGCTTGGGGCTGGAGGATATTCGCTACTCTCTGTTGGACTATGGTTTCATCGAAGGGCTGGACTTCTACCTTAAATCAGAGCGCAACCTATCTCTTGCCACTATTCAGGTAGCGGTCATCTTCCTTAGGAAACTCATCGGCATCGGCCAGCAGAAGAAATATATCCGCATCGATCCGTTTGCAGACTACAAAGCAGAACTGCCACACCGAACACGCAGATATCTTACAACGGAAGAATTGCAACGACTATTGCAAACACCCATCATTGACAGGCAGTTTGAGCGAGCAAGGCAACTATTCCTTTTCTGCGCCTTCACCGGTTTGGCTCGTGTGGATATGCAACGGCTCAAACCGAAGCATATCATCCATAATGCTGACGGCACGGAGGAAATACGCATCAAAAGGCAGAAAACGGATGTAGAGGCGATTATTCCGCTCCTGCCCATTGCCAAACAAATCCTTTCGCTCTATATCAAGGACAAGAAAGCGGACGACTTGATATTCCCTAATCTCACAATAAGAAAAGCATCCTTTGCGTGTGTGAACATCGGGCAGATATGCCGGATAGAGAAAGGTTTGACCTTTCACATGGCTCGCCACACATTCTCGACTACGATTTGCCTTTCCAATGGTATTTCAATGGAAACGCTCAGCAAGATGCTCGGACACAGCAATATCGGCACGACACAAATCTACGGAAAGATAACCGACCACAAGATACAGGAGGATATGACAGCACTCACTGACAGGGAGCATACTGCCTTTGAAGGATATTGTGAGTCGATAGCACGGCAGAACGTACCACTGCAACACGCATAAAAAGGAAGTAATTACCAAACATTTATTATTCACGATTGAAAAACAAACGGTTATGAAAGAGAACAACAAACAGGAACTTTCCTACTTTCGATTGAAGTTAAGAAGTTACATGAGTGAGCATCATCCCGAGAGATTGCAAGACACGGAGTTTATCACCGCACGAGCTGATATGGCTCTTACCGCCTACTGCGATGCTGTAGTGCAAGGTTTCACGCACCCCGAAGCGGAGAGCATGGCAAGTGAGGTCTTGTATCAGGGCTTGCATTTCTCAAAGTATGACACGCTTGTATCCGTCTTGGAGAACGAGTTTGAAAGGGAACTGCCAACACCGCTCCCAGAGAGACTCGCACCCATTTTGTTGTCGAATAAGGCTGTTCAAGCCACATTCGACAAGTTCGATTTGACGGACACATTGGCTTCTGACGAGCAATACGACCGTCTTTACACCGAACTCACAGGCACGATAGTGCTGCTCATCGAGAGCAACAATCTGCCAATGGTCAAACAGACGGAGGAAGCAAGCCCAAAGGCGTTGTAGGCAAAGGCAGACGCAAAGCCCCTGAAGTCGTTTCTTATCGTGCAAAGGTACAACGGCAGCCAATCTGGCCCTGACAAGGTCAAGTCCTGCGGATGGAGAGAAGAATCTCCACCGCAGGATTTTTCTGTTTCAAGGAGATTTAGTAATTTAGTAATTCTCAATATCCGTGCGGTCGTATTCTTCTCTCCCAACCTTGCAGGGATGGGCTGCCGTAGAGGGTATAGGCACGACAAGAATACGGCATACTCAGGCTCTTTGGACGCAAGGCGTAACAACCAACAATAGATAGGACTGACGATAATTCGGACAATCTATTGTTTGTACAATTTGTTGTCATGACTATCTGTTGTCAAAACTATATATCGTCAAAATAATCTATCGATAAAACTATCTATCGACACTTCGATATCTCGATTTGTCGAACTATCGAATTATCG
>NZ_GL629647.1:2672679-2673538 GCF_000185845.1 Segatella salivae DSM 15606 | reverse complement strand
AAACTTATCTCTTGACTTACTTCTTGAACTTTGAACTCTCGTCTATCAAAAGCACCCCAGGAAGGTTACTTTATGGAACATAACAAACTATCTCTTTCTTTATACTGGCAAGGTGTGTCTTTGTACCACAAACTGCCGTTTGTACCACAAAGACCCTTGCCCCGAAAGGGGGTTAAATCACTTCAAAGTCGTGATTAGAAAACAATGAAAAAGCAGAAACAAAAGAAGCCAGACGGCAGATGTGCCACCTGCCCACGATGGGATAGATGGCACATCAGGATACCTAATTCTGAAAACCAGCAGAAACTTATCAGACTCTACCGAAAGTCGGGAGCAAAAACGAAAAGTGATTTTGTCCGAGTAAGGCTTTTGGGTGAAGCCTTTAAGGTCATCACCCAAGACCCTGCAAAAGAGCCTCACTTGGAGAAACTCTCCGAAATCGTTACCATGACTAATAAGATAGGTGTGCTGTACAACGAAGCCGTGAAAGCCCTCAATACTTATCATTCTGTCGCCACTGCGCAACAACTGCTCAGCAAACTCGAAACCTATTCCCAACTTCTTATTAGACTGCAACAACAAGCAGTACAACTAACAAAATCCCTTGAGAGTAAATAAGAATGAATGCTGATAAATCATAATGTCCAACGTTAGTGTCGTGCTGTGATTGCCCAATCCTTCTTTGGTCAGTTATCAATGTTAGGAAGATAGGCTTTGTATGTGTAGTCACTAATAAAATGCTTCTGGCAATTCTTACATCGGTAGCGTTGTTTATCTGTACTACTTTTACCACTTTTGATAATACTATTAGAGTTGTAATGTGCTCATCTACTAACAGCTCCACTTGATGTACTCTAAT
>NZ_GL629647.1:2658868-2669456 GCF_000185845.1 Segatella salivae DSM 15606 | reverse complement strand
CCACTGTTGAGCAATTCCACATGTTCACGCAGGTGTTCCCTAAGAATGTTGTCTATATATGCGGCTATGGAAACACGCTCCCCCAAGTCCTGCAACACGTTGCGCAGGTTCTGCAGCGTTTCCAGATTAATGGAGAAGGCTGTCCGCATTTGGGAGCGGACGGGATGAAAGTACAGAGAACGGTAGTCCTCTATGGAAAGGGAGGACACGCCGGGCTTTTCCATTCTCGGTTTCCTTTCCCGTTTCTTTTCCGTGTTCCCCGTTTCCTCTCTTTCTATTTCATCTACCAGTTTTTCTTTTGCTGTTTTCGTTTCTTTCGTCTCTTCTAAATTATTGTCTTCCTCCCCTGATGTTGCTGGGGAGGACTCAGTATCCTCGGAAGGGTCGAAGGAGTTTGGTATCGTGACAGGTTTCACCACGACATTGTCCTCTGCCATTTTCTTCAGCTTGTTTTCCAGCTGTTGCTTTCTTTCCTCAATCGTTGCCATTTTCTGTTTTCGTTTTTAGTTTGAGACGTTGAATTATCTCATTAACGAGTTCGTCCAGCCCTGTACCCGTTCGTAATCCCCTTGCAGGGGGCTGATAGGTAGAGCGGAACACTCCGCGCAGTCCGTATGTGGAAAGTTCGTGAGAGAAGCGGTGCGTGGCATATACATAGCCGGGCAGGAGCGTGAGTTCGTATTCGTCGATGAGCTTTGTATATTCGTCGATGATGATGTTCCTTACTCTTCTGTCCACCTTGTTCCAGAACAGGATAATGTCCTTTATCCGGGAGTCGGACATCGAAACTCCAATCTCCGTGATAGTCTTGGCGTATGCCAGACATGAAACCAGCGACTGAATATCGGCTTCAATCGGAGAAAGGATATAGTCCATCTGAAGGGACAGTTCCATCAGTTCGGTTGTTCCAGCATGTCCCGGGAAATCAAATATAACCAACTGGTACTTCTCGTTGCTGATACCGTCGATTTTACTTCGTGCAGTCCTGACGGCTTCCTTGGGTGCAGACTTGTAAATTCTGTATGCTTTTTTGCCGAGGTGATGAAAGTACTCCTGCATGGATTTGGAAAGCTCTTCGCTCTCCTGAACGATACTTTTCTCACGTTCCCTCAGTTTGTAGAAAGAGTCTTGCGACAGGTCGCAGTCCATCACGAAGAGGTTGATGTCTTGCTCGTAGTACAATATGCTGCTTACGATTTCGGCAAGAGTACTTTTTCCCACTCCTCCCTTTTGGGAAGAGAAGCCCAGAAAAAGGGGGCGTTGTTCTTTGTTCTCCATAATGATAATTTCTTAGTTCATATTATTTGTCTATTTGATGTTTGGATATTCTCTCATTATTAAGAGTCATCAGCAGACAGTTTGCTCTGACTGCGTATGGTTCGGGCGATAGTCCAAAAGGACGATTTCAAGTTCTTACAATTTGTTGTATTGACAATAGTTTGTCATGACAATAAATTGTTATGAATATGTATTGTTCCTTCTTGTCATCTTTGGTGCAAGCAGGCGATAATATGATATATCTTTTGCTTGTATTATCATACCATTGTTCGCTCGTTCTGACTGCAAAATAAATGATATTTCTGCTGATTTTATTACAGCGATGAAGTGCAGGGAAATACGAGGAAAAAGAGTGAATATCTCTGATAATGAGATATTTGAAAATCTGCCGTAACTTTGTAGGCGAGAATAATACATGGAGGAAACGTCCCGAAGCAGACACCCCAAAAAGGTGGATGCTTCAATCGTATCAACTCTTGATATTGGCAAGGTGTGTCTTTGTCCGACAAACTCCGTTTCTGCCGATAAAGACCCTTGCCCCGAAAGGGAGATGAATTACTCCAAAGTCGTAATTAGATAAGGATAAAAACAATGAACGAAAAGATAGAACGATGGGACAGATGGGACACTCGTCTTCCCAACCCGAAAGACCAGCAAAGGGCGATTGATTTGTTCTATAAATCGGGAGCGGAAACCAAGTCGGATTTCGTGCGTGGTCGTATTCTTGGGGAGAGTTTTAAGGTCATCACGGTGGATAAATCCGCCGTGGAATACTACAGAAAGCTCTCTGAACTGACGGCGCAGATCCATAAGATTGGCGTGCTTTATAACCAGACAGTGCGTGCCATCAACAGCTATCACAGCGTAAAAACTGCACAGATACTGCTTGAAAAGTTAGAGCATTTATCGGATCAAATCATTGCCTTGCAGGAGCAGGCTATCAGTCTTACCATAGACTACCGCAAAAAATGATAGCGAAGATTTCTGCAACGGAAAACCTTGGAGGGGCAATCGGCTACAACTTCAAAAAGGTGGAGAAAGGGGAAGCAAGCATTCTCCTTGCCCAAGGCTTGTTTCAAAACAGAGAGGGAACTTATACGATGGCTGAAGTATTTGCTGATATGCAAGCAGTTATTCCAGAGAAATGCCGAACAAAAAAGATGGTGTTTCATTGCTCGCTCAATCCGCACCCAGACGAGAAACTCTCCAATGAAACACTTATGCAGATTGCAAGAGAGTATATGGAAGCACTTGGTTATGGCAAGCAACCCTATATTGTGTTCAAACACAACGACATCGCCCGTGAGCATATACACATCGTGTCGCTTCGAGTGGACGGAGAGGGACGAAAGATTAACGACAAGTTTGAGAAACGGCGGAGCAAGAAGATTACCGATGCCTTGGAAAAGAGGTTTGGTCTCATTCCAAGTTCAAAGGTCGCTGACAAAGCGGTGGAAGAAACGCCCAAAATTGATACTACACAAAGAAATATCAAGAAGCAGGTGGCAAGTGCTCTCCGCATAGTACTGAAACATTATCGTTTCTGCTCCTTGGGCGAGCTCAATGCCATTTTGAGCAAATATAACCTTGCCGTAGAAGAAGTAAAGACGGAGTTTCGGGGAAAGAAGTATGACGGACTGGTTTATGTTCCAACTGATGAAAAGGGCAACAAGGCAGGCACCCCTATCCACGCCTCGGACATCGGTCGTGGTGTGGGCTATACTGCCGTACAGAACAGGATGCAAAAATCAAAGCAAGCCATCAAGCCACTAGTACCGACTATAAGAGGCAAGGTGTTACAAGCTATGCGTACCTCTCCCAATACGGAGAAAGAATTTCGGCAAAGATTGGAGGAACAAGGCTTGCGTGTAGTAATCCGAAAGAATGATAATGGAAGAATTTACGGCATTACCTTTATTGATGATGAGCAGGGTGTTGCGCTCAATGGTTCTCGATTAGGTAAGGGATATGCCGCCAATATATTTAATACCTATTTCTCCAATCCTACGTACAACCCATTCTTGGATGAAATGCTGTATGGCAATCCGTCTGTTCGTTTAGAAGCATCGCCAACCGTTCAACCCTTGCAATCAGATACGGAGAACACCGACAATCTCATCGATGAACTAATCGAGGATATGGCAGATGGTTCTTTCCTACCTACGGGCAATGATGATTGGAAGGAAGCGGCTTGGCAACGTAAACTTCGCAGGCAAAGCAAAGTCAACCTCAGACAGAAGAAAAGATAGATAAAGTATTTCAAACTTTGTTTGAACAACATTCAAATGCAATTCAAATAACGATAATACAACAAATATTAAGCAATACGATTATGGCACAGGAAGATGATTTAAGGGCATTAGGTAAAGTCATGGACTTTATGAGGGGCATATCTGTGATATTCCTCCTCGTTAACTGTTATTGGTTCTGTTACGAGGCATTTCATGTCTGGGGTTTTACGCTTGGCATCATTGATAAAATTCTGATGAACTTCCAGCGCACCACGGGATTATTTTCGTCTATCCTTTGGACAAAACTCTTTTGTGTGGTATTCCTTGCTCTTTCCTGCCTGGGGACAAAGGGCGTGAAAGAGGAGAAAATCACATGGTCGAAGATTGGGACGGTGCTTTTCTCTGGCTTTGTCTTTTTCTTTCTCAACTGGTGGCTATTGGTATTGCCCATCGGCAAGATCGGGGTAGCTTCCCTCTATATATTTACGCTGTCCATTGGTTATATCTGCCTGCTGATGGGTGGCGTATGGATGAGCCGACTACTCAAAAACAACCTGATGGACGATGTGTTCAATACGGAGAATGAGAGCTTCATGCAGGAAACACGGTTGATGGAAAATGAATACTCCGTCAATCTTCCTACACGCTTCTACTATAAGAAGAAATGGAACAATGGTTGGATTAACGTGGTCAATCCCTTTCGTGCCTCAATGGTACTTGGAACACCGGGTTCGGGTAAGTCCTACGCTATCGTGAACAACTACATCAAGCAGCAGATAGAGAAAGGCTTTGCGATGTATATCTATGATTATAAGTTCCCAGACCTTTCCGAGATTGCTTATAATCACCTGCTTCATCATTTGGATGCCTACAAGGTAAAACCGCAGTTCTATGTAATTAACTTTGACGACCCTCGAAGAAGCCATCGTTGCAATCCCATCAATCCTGCCTTTATGACGGATATATCAGACGCATATGAGAGTGCCTACACCATCATGCTCAACTTGAACCGCTCGTGGATACAAAAACAGGGAGATTTCTTTGTAGAGTCACCGATTATCTTGCTGGCTGCCATCATCTGGTTCCTCAAAATCTATGAGGACGGGAAGTATTGCACCTTTCCCCATGCCATCGAATTTCTTAACCGTCCCTACGCACAGATATTCCCGATACTCACTTCCTACGATGAACTTGCCAACTACCTTTCTCCTTTTATGGACGCATGGGAGGGTGGCGCACAGGACCAGTTACAGGGGCAGATAGCCAGTGCTAAGATACCACTATCTCGTATGATAAGCCCTGCCCTTTATTGGGTGATGACGGGCGATGATTTCTCGCTCGACATCAACAACCCTGATGAGCCGAAAGTCCTTGTTGTGGGTAACAACCCCGACCGTCAAAATATCTATTCTGCGGCACTTGGTCTATATAACAGTCGTATCGTGAAGCTCATCAACAAGAAGAAGCAACTCAAATCATCAGTAATCATCGACGAGTTGCCTACCATATATTTCCGTGGACTTGATAATCTTATCGCTACTGCTCGAAGTAATAAAGTGGCAGTCTGCTTAGGCTTTCAGGACTTTTCACAGCTTACAAGAGACTATGGAGATAAGGAGAGCAAAGTAATACAGAACACTGTAGGTAACGTATTCTCCGGGCAAGTGGTAGGAGAAACAGCCAAGACGCTTTCCGAACGGTTTGGAAAGGTTCTTCAGCAACGGCAGTCTATGACCATCAACCGCAATGACAAGTCCACCTCTATCTCCACACAGATGGACTGCCTTATTCCAGCATCGAAAATCAGTAACCTTACACAAGGTATGTTCGTGGGTGCAGTGTCAGACAACTTCGATGAACGTATCGACCAAAAGATTTTTCATGCAGAGATAGTGGTGGATAGTGCCAAGATCTCTGCCGAGATGAAAGTATACCAACCCATCCCCATAATCGCAGACTTCATAAACGAAGATGGCTCCGACAATCTCAAAGAGACCATCGAAGCCAACTATAAACGGGTTAAACAAGATATATTATCCCTTGTTAGTTCTGAGATAGAACGAATAAAAAATAATCCACATCTTAGTCATTTGATATAGCCTATATAATACATACAAATATTAGCAAAGAATGTAAGACTATATTCGTTCAAAATCGTTTAGAGAGTCTCTTATTCCTCTAAAGGATAAAGAGAATAAGTCTTTTTACGCCTATTATTGTCATTTATACCCAACTTATAGAGGATATTCTTATCCCGAACTTGTATAATCAATAAAAGGTTTGCTATTCATTAGGTTTGTAATTATATTTAACAAAATGTAGATTTAAAATTGATTTAGGATGAAAACAAAAAATGCAAATAATTCAATAGTTTTGTTGTCATACAAATCATCTGTAATTCTTATATCTTAATTGTTATTAGCTTTTGCATTCCAAACAAGAAGAGTTAGAATGACAGACATCAATGCAGCCCCAATCCAAAAGTAATTGATATATGTAAAATCATATACTTCAGAACCATTTACAAAATGTTTATGACCCTCTATCAGCCATCCACTCATAATATCTTGAACACCAGCTCCAATATAACTGGCTACTCCAACGACACCGAGTGCAGCACCCGATGCGTTCTTTGGCGCCAAATCAACAGCCATCAGTCCACCGAGAAAACAAATCAATACACCAATACCCAGGCCAAAAAGTACCATTGCGATAACATCAATAATGAAATGTACACCAGGAACTAGAAGGAATAAACAAAGTGCAACAACATTGACTAATCCAAAGACTAAAGCAGGAATGTTTCTTGAGCCCCTAAAGAGTTTATCTGAAATTAGACCGGAAGCAATTGTTCCAACAATACCACATACAGAGCTAATAGATATAATAAAACTTGCGTCTAGTGTAGAATAGCCTTTCATCGTTTCAAGATAGAAAACGCCCCAGCTATTAACAGCATATCGGCTAATGTACATAAATGCAGAACCTAAAGCGAGTATCCATATTGCAGGATTACGTAAGACGGCTTTCTGGCTTTTATTGAAGTCTGGAGTCTTTTCTTTTGCCGTACCATGTTGACCTAACAAATAACCATATTTTTGTGGGGTATCTTTCATTCCCCATTGCATAACAAAAAAATAGGCTATACCAATTAATCCTGCACCGATTAGGGCATATCTCCAACCGAACTGTGTTGCAAGAATTGCTATACTAATAAATGTAATTGCTTCTCCCAAATTATGGCTTGCACTCCAAAAACCATAATAAGTTCCGCGATTGCTACTATCAAACCATCTTGTCAATGAAACAACACCCGATGTCGCTCCCATTGATTGGAAAAAGCCATTTATTCCCCATAAGATAGCAAAGAGTATAAATGAATTTGTAAAGCCCAGCACTAAATTGATAATTGCAGAGATCATTAGTCCTGTAGACATTAACTTTTTCACGTTAGCTCTATCTGCAATAAAACCATTACAAAGCTTACCAATTGCATAAGTGAAGAACAGACAAGAGCCTATAACTCCAATCTCTGTTTCTGTAAAAAGACCATCTTCAACCATAGGCTTGCGAATTACATTCATGCTCAAGCGACAAACGTAATATATACCATAACCTAATGTTGCGGTAAGGAATGATATAAGTCTGACACGCTTTAATCTATCCTTATCGTTTTCTGGAGTTTCAGCTGGAGATGGAATCTTATAATATGAATATAATTTTTTTATAAGTTTCATTAGTCATGCAGTTTACGAGAGCGAAGATAGGTAAGAAGGTATTGAGGTCTGTCTGTTTGTAACAAACGAGCTCCTAATTTATCAATCAAATATCCATAGCCTTTGTCCGGATCTTCCAAAGACATATCATCATCGTGCCCACCAGCCATAGTATCCCATAGTGTGTTATACCAAATTAGAGCCTTTCCTTTTAGCTTATTGGGTAACGTTGGAGGAATCGGATTTGAATCTAATTTAAATAACAATTCAAAAGCAACTGGATGCATATCACTGATAAACTTATCAATTTGTTCGATTGCGTTTGGTTTATCTATATCAATAATAGGCATATATATCACATCCTTAAGATAATCACCATACTGTTTTTTAACCTCTTCTGCTGATTTGGTTCCTTTCATGATAATCTGCTTTGTTGTACCTGTTTTTTTCATCAATTCATATACTTGATCAAAATACCTATCAGCTTTATCTAGATTTAACATCACTTTTCCTTTAGCATGAACTAGGGCTTCTTCAAGTGTTGGAACCCGGTGAATTGTTCTTATGTTACAACCATTCTTTAGGTGTAATGTGCGAATGTAAGCTAGTGTAGTATCTTTAATAAAGCCTTTTCCAGTTGTTGTTCTGTCTAATTTGGGGTCATGCATTAAAATCAGTTGTCCATCTTTTGTGCGCTGTACATCTATCTCAACTATATCAACGCCCATTTTGGCTGCATTATCAATTGCCTCTAGCGAATTCTCACAGAAATTACGCCAATCTCCACGGTGTGATGCAACAATTACAGAATGACTATCTCTGTTCAATAGTTTTTGTCGAATTAGTTCGGCACGATTCTGTGCAGACACACTTAAAATAGTAATAAATAAAAGAATGAAAAGTAAAAAATTCTTCTTCATAAGATTTTAATTTATAAATTAATTAATATATCATTTCTAACATCCAGACCGTAGAAGTCTCTGTCTCTTGAGTTAACTCTACTTGCGTTACTTTAAGATTTTCCCCAGGTTGAGGAAGTCTCTTTAAACACAAATATTTTCCACTATGAACATTTTTAATCCTAACTACATGCTCTGATGAAAGCGGTTCTATTACCCACAAAGAATGTCCTCGCTTATCTGTATCTCGAGAACTTTGCACGCTAAAAGCATCGGATTCTGTAGAACTCCCTTCTATATCCATAAATAAATTACTTCTCACGTTCTGTACAGCAACACCACCTGTTTCTTCAAAAATAAAAGTCCACCAATCGCTTGGATCTAAAGCTCTATCTTTTGCAATTAATGGAGCACCGATTGCTGTAGAAGATTTTTGAACACCTAAAATTTGTCCTGTCACAGAGTGACGAATACGATACATTCCTCCAAGTAACTCTTTTGGTCCATAAGAAAATTGATTTAATGACCAGTACATGGGCTCACCAATAGCTGTATTTTGTTGTATCGCAACATTTGCTTGTGAAGGATAGTAGAGATCTGGCTGTACGTAAGCATCTGAATTCAGATTTTTCAGCGTATGATAAATGCCAGCTTTTTTAATAATCCATTTAGAATTTCCAGAAACAGCCGTCTCCCATTGAACGATGGGGACTCTGTTTTCTAATTCCGCATTGTAGGTGACCATATACTCTTTCGTATCTACATTTTGTAATGTCACAAGTCCATTGGGCTGTTTTCTTACATACCATGTTGTATTTTGGAGTTTTGGAGAGGCTTGTATTAGTTCATGATAATTATAATCTATATATTTAGGAACGATGCAATGTTCACTATATTTATTTTTCAAGGTGTAAGTGCCTGACTCTATTTCTGCTTGTGGAAATTCTACTTTTTGGATTTTCCATTGAGAATTCTCACTTTGCCCAGTAAACCAGGTCCAGATTGTGGTACCATCGTATTTTGATGCATCCTTTACAACAGCAAATAAACCATGCTGTCGATTATGGAGGTTAAATTTATTCGTCCGACCAAGGGGATTATAGAAAAGCCACAAATTACAATCTGATGTATTTTCATTAATTAAAGGTATTCTTTCTGTAGATGCACAGCCCTTAATTGAAGCATCAAAAGATGTGAGTATATTCTTTAATCTCGCATTATATCCCGTAGGAATTCGTGATGGCATATATGTTGGAATCATCTCCCAGATATCAGCACATCCTTTTGTTTTCTGATCTCTTTGAACAATACTAATTCCTTCATGTGTAGCATTTTCATACAAACTAAAGTTCATACCACTATTAACATTTTCGAGCTTCAACCAACTAATCTGTGTTGGAGGTGGTGGAACTTCAACGCCGACTCCATAACCGAGATCACGTGCTGTAACAATATTTGGATAATAATCACGATTAGTTGCCATAGAAAGCAGATGATTCAGTGTTGTTGTTGTCCCCAATATCTCTTTTGTTTTCGTTGACATTATACCATAGAAAGTATACTCACATTGTTGATTACTTTCACTTCCCCTTTCCCATAATAAAATTCTACACCGCGTTTCATCAAATTCAAAAACAAGATGGTAATTTCGAAGAGGTTTTAATAGATTCGGAGTCCAACAATCTTGTATAAAATCATGAACTTCACTTCCAATCTCAACTTTTCGTTTGAGTTGCAGTTGCTGCCCATTTTGCACTAATTCAAAAGCTGGAGAAAATTTTTGATTTTCACTAACTCCAATTGCAAGAATCAAACCATTTACAGGAAGTTTGTGCGTCGAAAAATCTAAATCAAAACGTAGCCCTGCATTAATAGCACTCCCAGGTTGAATAGTTAAGTCTGAAGCATACCAAACGGCATAATTGTTATAGATATAGGCAGGTTTGTCAGAATAGCAATTATAAGAATAGAACCGGGCATTAACAGAACAAACACTCAATAAAAATAGAAATAAGACAAGTAACTTTTTCATAACCTAGAAATCGTTTGTTCGCAAAGTATATTTTGACTCCAAATTAAAAAGCTTTAGAAAGCTTCTATCTACATCTGGTCGATCAGTCACAATAATACCAGGTGCTGCATTTTGAGGAAGACTAAATAGAAATTCTAAATTCCCTCTTAGGTCTTGAATTTCGCCATAATTATTGGGATTAAAGTAATTACCACGTCCACCTGGAGCTCCATATATATTTGTCGGTATTGGATGAAAGACACCAGTTCTAAATCCTCTATCTTTTGTGTATTGAACTATACTTTTATTACCAAAATTTGGATTTGGCGTTAGTAGTGGATCAGAAGCTTTCTTATAAATCTGTTCTACAGCTATTAAAGATGGAAGATTATACCATGCATCGAGGTATTTCTTATCTGTAGCCATAGGAAAACTACCGCCAACAATGTTTAT
>NZ_GL629647.1:2649992-2658818 GCF_000185845.1 Segatella salivae DSM 15606 | reverse complement strand
GGTTCAAGATAGGCTTGTATCTCATCAACGGTGACTTGACCTGAAGATCCTGGTTTTAATATCAATTTAGAAAGAACATTCTTTTCTTCAGCTATTCTTAAAGCTATAGATATAGCTTCTAAATATTCTTTTTTAGTGACTAAGTCTTTCATTGAGCCAGTTTTAATATCTAGAGCTACAATGATATCATGACTTTTCATATAGTCACAAACATCTTCAAACGTGTTTGTAAGGTAGTTTGTAATGTTATTAAATCTATCCTTATAATGAGCTGTATTAATTGCAGGAAATGATGGATAATTTACTGCTTGAATATCTGGAACTTTGTTTAAGGTCGGTGAAAACCAAGACAAATTCCTCACAAAGGTTCCATTATCAAAAAGATTTCCATCTGCCGAAAATGTAGGTGGCAAAGATGTCATTCTGTTAGTCTGTTGATCATGGCACAAGAATAGTTTCTTATCTGCAGTCAAAATAACGTCAACTTCAACAAACATATAACCTTGAGTGTAGGCACTATCAATAGCCGTCATACAATTCTCAGGGACACCAGGAAGTCCCCATGAGCCTCTGTGAGGAATTGCAATTACTTTCTCTTTTTCCTCAAACTTCATTCCATAAAGGGCACGACATCCTTTAGTTTTCCAACCTTCAGTAGTATTACACCAATGTGTTGGGGGAAATGAATGTTGAGCATAAATAGATATTCTCAAAAAGGCCAAAACCAAAAATAACAGGAAGATTCTTTTCATATCACCACCGGTTTATCTTTATTAAGTACTTCTTTAACAAAATTGGATTGTCACTAAAAATAATGTTTGCTCCATGATTAATTAACCATCCATAACTATTATCAGGATCAGTAACAGCAAGTTCATCATCATGGCCTGCATTAAATGTATCCCATAAAGAATTGAACCAAATACGATACCCCATTTCCTGTAAGTTCTTAATTTTTCTTAGAATGGGGTAGTCTTCTCGTATAAAGGAGAAGCTCATTACTGGAGAAGAATAGTTTTTAATAAAATCTTGTAAGTTTTCTTCGTCTACATTTCCACCCTTACATACCAAGACGGGCATAACAATAAGATTGTCTAAAAGATTTCCGTATTTTTGTTTTGTGGCCTTACTATTATCTGTTGTTCTTAGTATTATCTGCCGTTCGCAATTATATTTTTTTGCTAAATCTGCAACTTGTTGACCATAAGCTTTCCATTTATCAACTTGAATAAGAATCTTATCTTTTGCGAGAAGCAAAACTTGTTCAAATGTTGGTATCGTTTGTCGCGTTTTGACTCCAATAGGGTTCAGAAGACGAAGTTTGCGTAGCTCATCTATCGTATAATCAGAAACCTTTCCTGAGCCCGTTGTTGTACGATCTAAGGTCTCGTCATGCATTATAACGAGTACACTATCTTTTGTCATCTGTAAGTCAACTTCGATTCCATCCAACCCCTCATTGATACAATCTTGAAAAGCCTGAATTGAATTTTCTGCAGAATTACGCCAATTTCCTCTGTGTGCAAAAATCATAACGTGTTTCGATTTACCTCCGTCATGCATATATTGAAGCAGGGTATCAACTCTATTCCCTTTGCTAAGTGCAGAAAAGGGTATTACTATAAATAATAGTAAAACTAAACTTTTTTTTATTGTTTTCATAAGCTTATATTAGAGATAAAATATGTTCCAAGGCTATTCTTTCTATAATAAATAGTCTTGGAACATTCATATTAATTGAAGTTTGTAGTATCAGTCCAGCCAGGATTCTGTGTCAATGCCCCACTAGTCAAGACTCTTTCACTTGCAGGAATTGGCCATAGATAATCACGATTTTCATCCCAAGAAATCGTAATATTACTTAATGCATGAATATTCCCGGATGTATTATTAGTAAGAATAATATCTTTTCCTATCTTAAATGAAGCACCTTTGAAATTACCCTTATTGGTCGTGTACAATAAGATATCGGCTATTCCATCTTCATTCAAATCATATTCACCAGGTCCAGGGAAGTAACATCCGTCAAATTCCTTTGTAAGCTGTTGCCCTTCTTTCCATCGGAAGATATCCCATAAGCGGAATCCTTCTAGTGCAAGTTCTACTGTGCGTTCACGTCTTATTTCTAATATGACCCCTGTATTTGTATTCTTTGTAACATTAGGATAATATTGTAACAACAAATTATCAGGGGTTGTATTCGCTGCTAACATATTTAGATGAGGCATTCCAACTCTATCCCTAATTTTATTAATCGATTTATCTAAATCAATCTGTGACAAAGTCCCAAGTTCTGCTTTAGCCTCTGCAAAATTAAGATAAACTTCTGCAGCCCTGAAAAGAGGATAATCAGTAATGGCTTTAAGTGAGCCATCATATGGTGAAGCATTCACAAATTTAATTGGACGATAGCCTGTTAAAGCGCTAAGATCATTAACGGTTTCTTTTGATGCATCTACTTGAACATATCCTGGACAAAGCACAGTTTGTGATAGTCGTGGGTCTCTGTGTTTTGTTTCCGCAACATACCCCATAGTCTGCCAGCCAGGCTGTTCGTCGAAACGTGAGCCATCAGACATTAAATAATGATTCATAAACCGCTTAGTAAAACCTTGGCGATAGATGATAATATTAAAAGGTATGCTATGGCGAACGTTTGATGTATTACTATATTTTTTTGTTAATATAACTTCATCACTTACAGCATCTATACTATTGAAAAGAGTACGATAAGGTTCTGCTCCCTTGGTGTAAAGTTTATAACCACTATTATTTATAAATTCTTCTCCAGCATCCGCAGCTTGTTTCAAATACTTCTCATAGTTATTCATACCACGATATTTTCTGAAGGTCCCTTCATAAAGAGCAGCACGACTTTTGAATGCAAGTGCAGTCCATTTTGTAACGTGAACAGGATCTTTTTTAACTGGCAACATAGTTATTGCTCTATCAAGATCTTTCATTACAGAATCCATAATAAGTTCTCTATCTTGACGTGGTTTCGCGAGCAACTTATCTTCGTTAGAATTTAAAACTTGGTCATACCATGGCACATCCCCATAACGTTTCACTTTTTCAAAATAGAAATATGCACGGAAGAAATAGGCCACTCCATCATAATGTTTTCTAGCATTTTCATCTGAGCATTGATTGGAGTGCTGGAGATAATAGTTAATATCTCTCAAACGATCCCAATTCCATCCATCTTCACTAGCAGCACTTCGTTGCCCCATAAGTGTTTCACCTAATTCAGAACTAATGTTATCATCTGCATTCTGTTTTGCAAGATCATCAGCATCTGGAAGTAAGCTGTAGAAGTGATTTGCCCATAATTCAAGCTGTGGACCATTCTTAAAATAGGTTTTAGGACTAAGAGTATCTTCTGGTGTTAAATCTAAATTACAAGAAGAAAATACGAATAAGCCCATTAAAGTTAGACTAGTAAATAATTTATTATTAATCATGATAATGCTAATTTAAAATGTTATGTCTGCTCCTACTGAAATTGATTTTGAGAATCCATAGCCAACACCAGACTTGCCCTGATAGGTTGAGCTACTATTTACAAGTTCTGGATCAACTGCCTTTGTATACTTCTTCATAGGAGACCAATAGAACAAATTTTCACAAGCTACGTAGACTCTAGCCTTCTTCACTACAGCGTTATTCTTTATAGGTAAAGTGTAGCCTATGGAAAGATTCTTTAAGCGTAGATAAGCTGCATTTTGTAAATAGCGGCTATTATAGACATTAAGTGCACCAGCACTATAAGCCTGATTACCACGTGGTCTTGGGTAGTAGGCGTTCGGGTTGCTCTCTGACCAAACCATATTTTCAAAATTTGTTGGAATAAATGAAACAGATGGCAGAGAATAGGGACCCCAGAAAGTATAAGCATATTGCGTAGGATACCAATTTTGTTTACCTACACCTTGGAAAAAGATAGAGAAATCAATACCTTCATATTCTGCACCCAGACGGAACGAATAAGAATATCGTGGCAAATTATTACCAATTATACGCTTATCACCAGGATTACTCACTGTACCAGAGCCTTCTGAAATAATATTATCACCATCTAAATCAAGGAACTTTACATCACCTGCACGAAGCCGATTGTCGGTTTTTGAATTATAAACTCTATTGTTTACAGCTTTATCATTTATTTTTGCTTGATATTGAGCTGCTTCTTCATCTGTTTTGAATAGGCCACCCACTTTATAGCCCCACATATCGCCTAATGTCATCCCTTCATAATAATCTGATATGAGTTTATTAGGATTATCAAACCTAGTAATTGTTGACTTATAGTCGCCAATCGTTGCTGAGACATGGTAATGCAAGGGCTTCCCTGCCACTTTAAATTGATCGTTCCAACCCACATAGAGTTCCCAACCATTTGTCCGAAGGTCTGCACAATTCGCTTTTGGAGCCTCTGCACCAAAAACTGCAGGTAAAGTTAGTGAGTGGGTAAGCATATCTTTGGTGTATCGAATAAAATAATCAGCAGTAATTGTTAATCGATTTCTAAGGAATGCTAAATCTAAACCTATGTTATAAGTCGAGATTGTTTCCCAAGTTAAACTTGCAGATTTTGGATTAGATACGTTTGCATAATATGCTTTATTTAAACCATCAAAGGTATAGTTCATTGAATTGTCTGTAGAAATCTCATCAAAATAAGCATATGTGTCAACTTGTTGGTTTCCTAGACTTCCCAATGAGAAACGTAATTTCGCATTGTCCCAAAAGCTATGGAGAGGTTCGAAAAACTTTTCATCACTTATACGCCATCCAAATGATGCAGAAGGAAAAAATCCCCATCTGTCATTACTTGCAAAGCGAGAGGTTCCGTCCCAACGACCACTTAATTCAACGAGATATTTTCCCATATAATCATAGTTCACACGACCAAAGTAACCTAAAGTACGGAAGGCATTAATCTCTTGTGATGTAACTGTCTCGCCTGTGGCAATACTCATTGAAGCTAAGTCTTTACTTAATAAATTGTTTTTTGTAACAGAGAGATCGTTACTACGATAATCTTCATATTGCATACCACCGACGGCTTTGAAATTATGTTGTTTATTCCATGTATGCTGATACGTTCCATATATGTTGAGATTATGATCACGAATATTAATATGAGTTTCTTGATAATAATCCTTGATAGTTCCTGATGTAAAGTTCTGTATAACACCTTCCTGGCGAGAATAGTCAAAAGGCATATTGCGATAATTACGTATGCGATTACGATCTTTATAAGCATATGAGAACGTAAATATCAAATCTTTGTTTACTTCTATATCCAATTGGTTAGTAAGCACGAAGTCCTTGTCTGTACGTTTGTTTCTGGCCTCATTTGCAGTTAGAAAACCAGCGTGGCCACCACCAAGAGGTGAATTACCCGTCATTTGATTAATATATTGTACTATTGTTCCATCAGGATTACGTGGTACTACGTTAGGATATAAATTATAACTAAGAAAGTACAACGTTTGTTGTTCATTTTTAAAGCCAGCATATTTATATTCCGTCGTATTAAAGTTGACATTTCCTGTATACGTAAGCAATTTGTTAAGTTTAGCACTCAATTTCCCGCGGAAAGAATAGTTGTGGTATTTATCATGATAAATCTTAAAAATTCCATCTTGATTTAGTAGACGACCGCTTACGAAATAGTTTACTTTATCATTGCCTCCTGTTATAGAAACATTATGTTCGTTTTCTGGGCGTGACTGGCGGAAAAGATAGTTATACCAGTCAAAATTAGCATAATACATATAACGCCCTCTGTTATCAGTCATAACCCATGGTCGAGCAGGGTCTTCTGTTTTATCATTCTTTCGATCCAATAACATTTGCATACCCTCATCGTCATAAGAAAGCCATTGTTTGTTGTTATAAGATTGGTAGAATTTATTTACAAGAGATACATAATCATAACCATTGTCAATAAAGTCTGTCGAAGTTGTATTTCTTTTCCAACCTATACGCCCATTATACGTAATGGTAGCTTTTCCTTGCATATCTTTGCCTTTTTTGGTTGTAATGAGAATAACACCAGAACTTGCTTTTGCTCCATAGATTGAAGAAGCTGATGCATCTTTAAGTATGGAAATGGACTCAATATCGTTAGGATTAATTTGGTTAAGACTTACTTCCATTCCATCAGCAAGGACAAGCGGTGTGCCACCATTGATAGAAGCAACGCCACGTATATCAACAGAGTAGTCTGAATCAAGCGAGCCTGAATTAAATGTCAAGTTCACAGATGGATCAGCGCCTTGTAATGCTCCAGCAGAGGTTGTTACAGGGCGATTACCGATATCTTCAGAACTTATGGTAGCCACAGCACCTGTAAGGTTAGCACGTTTTTGGGTTCCGTACCCCACAACAACGACCTCACTTAATGCTTTACTATCTTCATGAAGAACTACTTTTGCAAGCCTTTGGTCTGAAGCTTTCAGTATAATAGGCTGAAAACCTATATATGAAATTGATATTTCAGCATTTTCTGGTACATCAGAAAGAACAAAGTTCCCATCGAAATCGGTAACAGTTGCATTGGTTGTTCCTTTTACCATGACTGTAGCACCAATAATTGCTTCGCCACTATCATCCGTTATATTTCCAGTGACTTTTTTCTTATTTATATTAGAAGATTTAGAGCGTATTTTTGTGGAGTTAGGCCGGACTGTTACATAATTTCCATTAATGTCATATTCACAATCAGCACTTTGCAACACCAGTTTGAGCAATTCTAATGCATCTCCTTCTGCTTTAGAAATTGGAAGTATACGAGATGTGTCAATTAATGAGGAATTATAGACAATTCGATACTTTGAAGCTTTTTCAATTTTTTCAAACGCGTGTTTTAATGTCACTTTGTTTGAACCAAACGAGACCGATTGGGCATGAACTGTTATACTACCTGCAAGAAGAGCCCCTATAAATAGGACAGAATGTCTTCGTGTATTCATAAACATTAAACTTTTGATAATTGGTTTTCTATT
Source organism: Segatella salivae DSM 15606 (assembly GCF_000185845.1). Classification (GTDB taxonomy): domain Bacteria; phylum Bacteroidota; class Bacteroidia; order Bacteroidales; family Bacteroidaceae; genus Prevotella; species Prevotella salivae. Next base: position 2,651,802 of record NZ_GL629647.1, on the reverse strand, counting down.
GTTTTTGGTTTTTATATTTTTAAAGACTATAAAAAAACAAAATACACCCAATAGAAAACAAAATAAATCAGAGATTTGTTTGTATCTTGTTTTATATATAACACATGATGGCTACCATATTATGTGGTAGCCATCATCAATTTATTCTTTAAGTTATTAATATATAACGACTTTATCTTCATTTATTTTGTAATGGAAATCTGGAAAAATATTTCCTATAACTTTAAGTACGCTTTCTAAAGTTTCCCCACGATTAAAGTGTGCAGTGATACACTGGTTATAATTCTTTTTTGAATTAAATAAAATTTTAATGCCATAAATTTCTGACAATTTTTTCATTGTCTCTCCTAACGTCATGTTATCAATATTAATCTGTGCCATCTTCCATGATTGAGCTAATTCTGGCAATCCTCTTCCTAATTTTATTTCTCCACTTTTCACATTATACAAAAGATTTTCATTTTGCGAAAGCTTATAAGATTTACTTCCTCTTTCCGAATGTAGTTCTACACAACCTGTTTTTACATAAACGTAAACATCGTTTGTTGTCATGTAAGATGAAACATGAAAAGAAGTTCCTATGTCAGTTATATCAAAGTAAGAAGTTATCACACGAAATGACTTACTACTATCGTGATGGACATCGAAAAAGGCTTCTCCATTAAGATATACAATTCGTTCATTCCCTTCAAAGGAAACAGGATATTGAATGACTGTTCCACCTTTCATGTTTACTTTTGTTCCATCAGGTAATAATAAAGTTTTATTTTCTCCAACTTTAGTATATCTATATTGTAAAACGAAGTTTTTAGGCTGTTTATAGGTATTGATAATATAAAATTCAGCTAATCCGAAGAGTATGAGTATAGGTATAATGGCAGCTGCAATCTTTGTCCATATATTTTTTTGTAAGAATGTGTGCCTTTTCTTTGCGGAAATCTTTGTATCTATTTCATCCCATAATTGTTGATAGACTTCAGTTGCATTTATGTCATCTTTTGTTGTAGCCAATCTCTTTAAAACTCTGTCTTTTATTTCTGGCCTCACTTTATTATGAGCATAATATACTATTATTTTTTTTATAATGTGTGTCATATGAAATTCTTATGTTTTTTCGGAAAACTATTCTTTTTAGTATTAAAGACATATAAATAGTAGATTACACCCAAAAAAATAAAACTAAATGTACTAAAAATAAAACTTTTTTTATATCTTTTAGAGCGAGGTTGAGGTGGTTCTCAACTGTTTTTTTCTGTATTCTAAGCTTTGTGGCTATTTCTTTGTTGTTTAAAAGTTGTTCTCTACTCATGCGGTATATAATTTGTCTCTGTTCTGGCATATTTCCCACAATCATATCTATAAGTAGTTGCATATCACTTGCAACCAAATTTTCGTAAGGAGTTGTAGTGTCTGTTATTTGTGGAATATTATTGCTATTATTATTTTTTATTCTTTTTTGAAGAAAGATAATCTATAATAGAATTCTTTGAAAGTGTAAAAAGGTAGCCGTCTAAATTTGTTACTTCTGAAAGGTTTTCTCGCTTAACCCAAACTTTTGTAAAAATAATCTGGCAAACATCATCTGCATCCTGATTATCTTTAAGCAGCATGAGTGCAAACTGATGAATTTTCGGGAAAAAGGCTTGGTGTAAAGCTGTGAACACGCGTACATCGCCCTCAGCTAACTTTTTTATTTCATTCTGATTAAAAATCATGCTTTCTTTTGCTCTAATAAATATTTTCCCGTGACAAAAATACCTAAAATTAGTTAGTTAGCCAAATAAAATAATATTTTTANCAGTATCTCTTA
>NZ_GL629647.1:2645403-2649069 GCF_000185845.1 Segatella salivae DSM 15606 | reverse complement strand
TCAAGGGAGTTACTCTTTCCGATTCCCAATACAAAGACCTTGTGGAAGGCAAAGCCGTGAAGGTGGAAGGTATGACTGCCAAGAGCGGCAAGTCTTTCAACGCCACCCTGCAGGTCAATGCCGAGCGAAAGGGCATTGAGTTCATCTTCGACAATAACCGTGGATTTAAGGAACGGCAGCAGCAGACACAGCAGCAAGGTGTACCTCATAAGCTCTGCGGCTTGGAGCTGTCAGATAAACAGCGTGAAGCATTGGATAGCGGTCGTACACTATATCTAAAGAATATGGTGGACAAACAGGGACAACCTTTCAACGCATACGTTCGTATGGACAAGGAACAGAATAGACCACGTTTTTACAAGTGGAATCCTGACAAGAAGCAGGAAACTGGCAAAGAAAAGGTGGTTGCCGTAGCCGAAGAACACAAAACGCAGGTAGCCGTGAACAACCACGGCAAGACCAATGAAGCCACCAAGAATGTGAAAGAACCACTGGAAACGGGACAGACACAACCTACTGCTGCCCAAAAACAGAAGCAGAACGAGAACAAGCAGAAGAAGTCCCGTGGACGTAAGATGTAACCCTTAATTCTATTATCGACTATGACAACTTGTATTATCGCCGAGAAACCCTCGGTAGCCAGAGATATTGCCCACATCGTAGGAGCAACGAGCAAGCAAGACGGATATATGGAAGGCTGCGGCTATCTTGTTACATGGGCAATGGGACACCTCATCGCCCTTGCCATGCCCGAAGCCTACGGTTTTTCCGCTTATAAGCGTGAGGACTTGCCCATCCGTCCCAATCCATTTCAGTTAGTGGTACGACAAGTACGCAAGGACAAGGAGTATATATCAGACCCTGCAGCATTGAAGCAACTCAAGGTGATACGTTCCTGCTTTGACAAGGCTGATCGCATCATTGTCGCCACCGATGCAGGGCGAGAGGGTGAGCTTATCTTTAGATATATCCACCAACACTTAAACTGCCATAAGCCTTTCGACCGCTTGTGGATTTCCTCCCTCACCGATAAGGCTATTCGTGAGGGACTTTCCAATCTCAAATCTGGAAACTGTTACGACAATCTCTATCATTCTGCCAAGGCAAGAAGCGAAGCTGACTGGCTGGTAGGTATCAATGCCAGTCGTGCGCTGTCTATCGCCCGCAAGGGAGGCTATTCTTTGGGACGGGTACAGACCCCAACTCTTGCTATGGTCTGCCGTCGGTACATAGAGAACCGTGATTTCTCTTCCGTACCCTATTGGAAAATATCCGTCCTTACAGAAAAAGAGGGTTTGTCGATAAAAGCCATTGGCAGTAAAGACTATGAAAATGAAGCATCGGCACAGACTGCTCTCGCTACGCTTCGCAGTCAGAGCCAGCTTACAGTGGAATCGGTCGTAAGAAAGGTGGCTGGTACACCGCCACCACTCTTGTACGACCTTACTGCCTTACAGAAGGATGCCAACAGACGCTACGGCTTTTCAGCGGACAAAACCCTCTCAATAGCCCAAAGCCTCTATGAGAAGAAAATCACGACCTACCCCCGAACTGGCAGCCGATACATCAGTGAAGATGTCTTCGAGGAAATACCCACCCTGCTGCGTAAGACAGGCATGCCACTATCCAATCCGCTTAACCGCCACTCTGTGGACAATACCAAAGTTACCGACCACCACGCCATCATCCCGACTGGTGAAACACCATCAGGATTGTCGACAGATGAAACAACTATCTATCAAATGGTAGTCAATCGCTTTGTCGAAGCCTTTTCCCCCAATTCCGAGGAAGAGCGTATGCAGGTACGGTTTACTGACGGTACCAACATCTTTACTTGGAAAGCGTGTAGGCAGATTTCCTTGGGATGGAAAGTCGTGCAGAAAGAGCAGGTTACTGATGCAGAGAAAAAGGAAAAAGAAAAAGAAAAGGAAAACGACAACGACAATGAACAGGTTTTACCTTCATTGCCTGATTTGACGGAGGGAGAGGTTTTGGCACTTGTTTCTGCTGAAATAACCGAGCATAAGACTAAACCTAAACCCCTCTACACAGAAGCAACACTACTTTCTGCTATGGAGAATGCCGGAAAAGAGATCGAAGATGCAGAAAGCAAGAAAGCAATGGCAGCGTGTGGTATCGGTACACCTGCCACCCGTGCCAACATCATCGAAACGCTGATCCTTCGTGATTATATCCGAAGGGACAAGAAAGCCATCATACCTACCGAGAAAGGCCTGGCTGTCTATGAGATTGTCAAGGACAAGAAGATTGCCAATGCTGAGATGACAGGTGCATGGGAACTGGCACTTGCCGCTATTGAAGCAGGAAAGATGCCATCTGATAAGTTCTCACAAGGCATCAACTCATACGTGGGAACTATTTGCGAGGAACTCCTTTCACTTTCTTCAGAGCAGAAGTCCTATCCTGTCTACCGCTGCCCAAAATGCGGACAGCAGAGTGTCGGCATCTATGCCAAGGTAGCCAAGTGCAGGCATGAAACCTGTGGTTTCCACGTGTTTCGTGAAGTCTGCGGCATACATCTCTCTGAAGATAATATCCGTGACTTGATAAGCTCTGAACGTACGCCTATCCTTAAAGGACTGACCAGCAGGGCAGGCAAGAAATTCAATGCCCGACTGGCTTTGAAGGACGATTATACCACCACCTTTGAGTTTGAGCAAAACAAGAAACGGAAATAGCATATTACTTCATTTCTGATACTAAAGTCAGACATTACAGTCAAGCTTAGGTGTCAGAGTGATTATTCCCATAATAGAATACGTTATACCTTATGGCATACAATAAGAAAGAAGTCCTGCAAGCCAACACGGAAGCTATCCGTGTCGTGCTGCGTTTGGAAAAAGAACGCCGTGAAGCCACCGAAGCTGAGAAAGGCATATTGCGCATCTATCAGGGCTTCGGTGGCTTGAAATGTGTACTCAACCGCACAGACAATCCCGATGACATACGCTATTGGAGCAAGTCTGAGCAGAATCTCTTTGAACCTACCCAGCAGCTCAAGCAGATGATTTATCGTGAAGCCGTAGATGCCAACACCGCCAAGCGGTATTGGGAGAGCATCAAGGCAAGTGTACTGACTTCCTTCTATACCGATACCCGTATCGTTTCTGCCATCTCAGACGCACTTGCCTCCACAAACCTGCAGATAAGACGATGTTTAGACCCTTCTATGGGTATGGGTGCCTTTGCCGAGACCTTTGCAAAGCAAGCGGGTGTTGTAGATGCAATGGAAAAGGACCTGCTCACTGCCCGTATCAGCCAAGCCCTGCACCCTTATGGAAAAGGCAATATCTTCGTTCAAAACGAGCCTTTTGAAGCCATTGGAGAACTGGAAGACAAGGACAAATACGACCTTGTTACAAGTAACATTCCTTTCGGTGATTTCATGGTCTATGACCGAGAGTATAGCAAAGGCAAGGATACTCTTAAACGTGAGTCCACACGTGCCATTCATAATTACTTCTTCGTGAAAGGTCTGGACTGCATCAAGGAAGGTGGCTTACTGGCATTTATCACTTCACAGGGCGTTTTGGACAGTCCTCGCAATGAAGCCATACGCCGTTACCTCATGCAAAACAGCCGCCTTATCTCCGCTCTCCGACTACCATCAAGTCTGTTTTCAGACAATGCAGGTACGGACGTAGG
>NZ_GL629647.1:2640902-2644948 GCF_000185845.1 Segatella salivae DSM 15606 | reverse complement strand
TAGTGACCTCATCGTCCTGCAGAAGCAGACTGGTAAAGAAATCAGCAAGGGCATTGAACAGCAGTTCGTAGAAACCGTTTCCGTTCCCAAGGAAGGCTCTTCTGTCGTCTTCAAGCATAACTCTCTTTTTGTAGGAGATTGGAAAGACATATCTCATCGCACCATTGCCACAGAGCGCATAATGGGTACAGACCCTTATGGAAGACCTGCATGGGAGTATCGGTTCACGGGAGGGATTGATGAAATGGCAGAAAGTCTCCGAACACAACTCTCTCTTGAAATGGGACAACGTATCGACCGTAAACTATATGAAACAGGTATACCGATGACAGAGGTAGAGCGAGAGGCAGAAGCAGAGAAACAGCTTCGCAAGTTGGGTATTACCATAAGTCGGGAAGAAGAAACAGAGAAGACAAAGACTGAAGACAAGGGTATAAACGATGCCTATAACCTCATGCCCGACAGTATCAGGAAACAGTTACCTAAACTCTATTCGACGGAAAAGGGACTCATTGGCGATAAGGTTGCCTATGCACGCTATTTCTTCCCTATGGGAGCATACACAGCCTACCTCTTGGAGTATGACCCCAAGAGCCGTATTGGTTTCGGTGCCGTCACGATGGGTTACGGCTGGGAGCTTGGCAATATGTCCCTCGATGAGATGGAAGGCGTGAAAGTAAGAGGATTGGGCATTGAACGTGACCTGTACTTCTCTCCTAAGAAATTGCATGAGATAGCCGAACTGGAAGAAATAGTTAGGGGACAATATACCAAAGAAGAAGTGGTAGCAGAGGAAATCAAGGAAGAAGTAGTAACAAAAACAGAGATAAACGATAAGGTTAAGGAAACTGTAGCCGTTGCTTCTGAGAACGATACGCAGATAATGGAAGATACCATTTCTGGCGGAGAGACAATCCCATTACAGCCGTCATCATCAGAGTCTGCCCCACAACAATTAGTATCAGAACAGCCTTTCATGACTATAGAACTTGCGCCCGAAGGCGTACCCGCCTTGACACTTCATCATCAATACGAGCAGGAACCACAGGAAATCCGTACGGATATTGAAGCCCCAAGAGAGATGAACGGACAGACGATATTCTTTGACGACGATCATCATCCGGTGGTGGACAATAATATGGAAGATATCGGACAACCGGAGCAGCTGTCACTGTTTGCCCCGGAGGAATACAGCCTTTGGACAAGAGAAGTTACCCGTGTGAACAATGAAATCAAGGATAATTCAGGAACCTCACAGGCACGCCGTCCTATAACACAAACTGCTCCCCAGAAACCATCGGAGTTCAAAATGCAAAAGGCAGCGACCTCTCCTCAACGGCGTACCCGTAGTAGCAGGAAAGCAGCTTCTTCCTCTTCACGTGAGCCGTCACTTTTCGACTTCATGAACGAAGCCGAGGAGCGCAAGCCAAGACCGATAGCAGAAGTCAGAAAGGAATTTGACGCTTCACCACGCCCTTTTCTCTCTTCGCCGGACTCTCACCTAAGAGACGGCTCCATTGTCGTGCAGAAGGGACAGATAGGCTTTCTTTCTGACTTAAAGCGACATCCAACCTTTAACCCGATGGACTTGCCGTATGCGCAGCTTTCACGTCTCAAAGCCTATATCGAGATACGGGAGTGCTATCATCGTCTCTATGACTACGAGGCAGAGAACCATGCAGAAGACAAGGAGGACCGCAGCAGGCTCAACCACCTGTATGATGATTATATATCCCGTTGGGGCTACTTTAACCAAAAGGCGAACACCGACATCATCAAGATGGATGCTACAGGCGTGGAAATGCTCTTCTTGGAACGCTCCGAAAACGGCAGGTACATCAAGGCGGACATCTTTGACCATCCCACGGCTTTTTCTACCACAGAACTGACCGTTGCCACAGACCCGATGGAAGCCTTGGGTGCATCGCTCAACAAGTACGGCGCGGTGGAACTTGACTACATGAGTTCACTTTTACCTGATATGGAGGAAAGCGACATCATTTCTTCCTTGGAGGGTCGTATCTACTTCAACCCCGAAGAGAATGCTTACGAGGTGGCGGACAAGTTCATTTCGGGCAATGTAATAGAAAAGGCGGAGCGTATCGAGTCGTGGCTCTTGGAACATCCCGACCACGAAGAGGCAAAACAGAGCCTTGCTGCCTTGCGTGCAGCCACGCCAACACCCATTCCATTTGCAGACCTTGACTTCAATCTCGGTGAACGCTGGATACCCTCAAAGGTCTATGGCAGGTTCGCTTCGGAGTTTTTCGGGACGGATATTGGCGTATCCTACCATTCCAACATGGACGAGTATTCCATTGTCTGCGACCGAAAGAATGCCAATATCTGGCACAAGTATGCCGTACAGGGTGAGTTTCGCCGCTATGATGGCATCAATCTCCTCAAGCACGCCCTGCACAATACCATTCCCGACATCAACAAGAGCAAGGAGATGACGGATAAGGTTACGGGAGAGACGAAAACTATCAAAGTAAGGGACGGACATGCTATCCAGATGGCAAATGCCAAGATTGAGGAAATCAGGCAGGGCTTTGTTGATTGGCTCGGACGTACACCTGACACGTTCAAGCAACAACTCTCTGACCGTTATAATCGTCTTTTCAACTGTTTTGTGCGACCCAACTTTGACGGCACGCACCAGACGTTTCCCGACCTTGACCTCAGAAGGTTGGGCATTGCCGACCTCTACAAGAGTCAGAAGGATGCCGTGTGGATGCTCAAAACCAACGGTGGCGGCATCTGCGACCACGAGGTGGGAGCGGGTAAGACACTCATCATGTGTACGGCTGCTTACGAGATGAAGCGCTTGGGGCTGGCAAACAAGCCGATGATTATCGGACTGAAAGCAAACGTCTTCGATATTGCCGATACGTTCCGCAAGGCTTATCCCAATGCCAAGGTGCTCTATCCGGGCAAGAACGATTTTAATAAACAGAACCGCCAGCGTATTTTCAACGACATCAAGAACAACGATTGGGACTGTATTATACTTACACATGAACAGTTCGGTATGATACCGCAGGCCTTGGAGATACAGGAGGCGATTATGCAAAAGGAACTGGACTCCGTGGAAGAGAATCTCGAAGTGTTGCGACAACAAGGAAGAGACATCTCCCGTGGAATGCTCAAAGGACTGGAAAAACGCAAGCAGACGCTTGAAGCCAAGCTACAGAACATACAGGACAGCATCGCAGAGCGTAAGGACGATGCTGTAGATTTCAAGATGATGGGTATCGACCATTTGTTCGTGGATGAGAGTCACCAATTTAAGAACCTGATGTTCAACACTCGCCATGACCGTGTGTCGGGCTTGGGCAATCCTGATGGTTCACAGCGTGCCTTAAACATGCTCTTTGCCATTCGCACCATACAGGAGAGGTCTGGCAAGGACTTGGGAGCGACTTTCCTTTCGGGAACGACCATTTCCAATAGCCTGACGGAACTGTATCTTCTGTTCAAGTATCTCCGCCCGCAGGCTTTGGAAAAGCAGGGCATCAACAGTTTTGATGCTTGGGCAGCGGTCTTTGCCAAGAAGTCGACCGACTACGAGTTCTCCATCACGAATGACATCATACAGAAGGAACGCTTCAGAACATTTATCAAGGTGCCTGAGCTGGCGGCGTTTTATGCGGAGATTTGCGATTTTCGTACTGCCAAGGACATCGGTATCGACAGACCGGAGAAGAATGAGATACTGCATAACATACCACCGACACCCGAGCAGGAAGTCTTTATCGGCAAGCTGATGGAGTTTGCCAAAAGTGGAGATGCCACGCTTTTGGGACGTGCGCCGCTCAGTGAGAGCGAGGAAAGAGCAAAGATGCTGATTGCAACAGACTACGCCCGCAAGATGAGCCTTGATTTACGCATGATAGATGAAAATGGGTACTCAGATCATATCGACAACAAGGCAAGTCACTGTGCCAAGATGCTCAATGACTATTACCGAAAGTTCGATGCACAGAAAGGAACGCAGTTCGTTTTCTCTGATTTAGGTACTTATAAGCCCGGCGGAGACTTCAATA
>NZ_GL629647.1:2620110-2637226 GCF_000185845.1 Segatella salivae DSM 15606 | reverse complement strand
AATTCCGACAATTAATATGGGGGCAGAAGCAAATATTAACCTCTGCATGAAAATTGACCATGGATGCTCTTTATATGCTAGCAAACTAGAATGGCCATCCAATGTAAATAATGCTAAAAAGCAAACAATGGGTAACTCTATTAAAAGCAAAACTATATTCTTCCATTTATCTTTTTTTTGTTCCATCTAGATTGTTCAATATAATTCCATTTACACTATAGAAATTTGTTTTCTTTGCGTTTTCTTGATTATACCATGAGGATAATTTTCCATCAATTTCTCCTATATTAAGCTGTAGTGTCACTTTTTTAAGATCTTTTGCAGCATTAAATATATTTTTATTTTTTGTTGTTCCATGCACAGTGTCCCAAGATAAGTTTCCTTTTTTTATCTCACCAACTTTATCTACGTTTTTTATAGTTTTATTTCCTGTCACCCAATCACCTTCATAAGATAATTGAAGAGTGTAAGGAGTCTTAGGTGTAGAGAATTCATCACCTTCGTCCGAGGAAAGATGTAAAATTGTAGTAACTTTATAACCTGCATCTAATAAATATTGAGCTACACCAGCACCATAAGCGGAACCTTCGGAATGAGTTACCATTTTAAAACTCTCTCCTTTTTTCATTCCTGAAGTAAGTCTATTAAGATTATCTTTTGCAAATTTATATCCTGCAGCATAGCGATCACTCCCACTCATATCTCCTCCCCATAAGGACGATCCATCAATAAAATTTGTAGAATTAATAGGAGAATAATCTTTAAAAAAGGATTTAGCAGCTACTGTAAATCCGTCTCCCCAATAATTTGCTCCAGCAGAGCTACTACCAATAAGCCCACCTATAAAGCTATTCCAATAACCATTTACAAATAAAATCTTTTTCCCATCTGAATCAATCAATCTAATAGGATTAGCACTACAATAGACATAAGCCCCTATAGATTTATACTTCTCTGCCAACGGATCCACCCCATACCAAATACTTGCCATAGGATTCAAGTACCTTGCACCGTAATAGTACAAGCCAGTTTCTTCATCCATCTCCTTGCCGTTGAACTTATACGGTAGGTCCTCGCTACTACTATGCTCATCGACAAGTAGTTCACCATACGGGAGGTAGGCATCATACTGTGTAATGTTGGTATGGTCGTCTGTGATGTAAGACGTTGAGCCGAGGTGGTCACTGTGATAGAAGAAGGTTTCCTCCTTCGTAGTGTCATTAGGAATATAACTATAATCAGCCTGAGGGTTGTCCGTGTTGCTCGGATCATTCCAAGAGATTGGGGTATCAGAGGACATCTTATGGATCACGATAATCAAATTCATATCGAATAAGACGATTATTCATAAAATGGTATTCGCAATGATATGGCCAATCGGGAAGAGACTGGCTGTAAACAATCTCTACACCTTCAGCTGTTTTATATTGAACCTTATTCATCATCATCATTTTTTTTTCTATTTCTTTTATATCACAGCCAATATATGCACCTAGCCCAGAACAGAATTTTTTTAATAAAGTTTGTCGTATTCTTTTAGGTTGAATTATAGAATGAGAAGGAACGACAACGAATTTATCATACTGGTTTATATATCCTCCATAGTTTACGCAAAGTATTAGAAATTCTGTTCCATCAATATTACTGCACACAGTGCATTCTCCATAATTACTAAAATCTGTGACGGGAAATCTTTTCCCTAAAATATTATTTAGAGAAACGGTATCGTCTAGTATTATGCCATTAATAGATGTGTCTAACGGTACAGAAGCTTCCTTCTTTATATGTTCTGCAACATCTATTTTTCCCTTTTCTATTCTTCCTTGTCCAGTACAAGCTTGTATGTTAAATAAGCTATTGAGCAAGACGAGAATTATGTCTACCTTCATTGCCATAATTTGGGTTACCTTTTATGTTAAAATTAAAAATCATCCTATGTCTTCCACTAGGACCAATATAATTATTAAAGAAATTACCAAGATTTTTTAATTCTTCGTAACAACCGACTATACCAATGCAGCCCTTTGTTCCAGGTGAATTAGTATCTGGATGCACTCTAAGCCCCGATCTTCCATTATAATTCGGTAAGAGAACTTTCCATCCTGTACGTCCGTTGTTTAACATTCCAGACTCATTTGTTGGCACAGCACCAAGCGCTTCATAGGAGTTGTTAGGTGTAGGTCCATTAGCGTATGGACCACTATTAAACTCGAAAGTAGCTGCAGTATGTATTGTGCCATCAGAAAAGACAGCATTCAAATAGGCCTTCCCTTGGATTCCATATGGTGCATTACGTGAAGTATTCAAGTTTCTACCTGTTAATTGTTTGGCTGTTACAACCTTTCCTGAAAAATCCATTCTATATTTTGGAGCTTTTGAAATAATGAGGCGACGATCAGGAGTATATTGTTCTCGTGTTACTGCATATGTTTGATTATTTACAAAGAATCTTTGATACGATTTCCCTCTATAAATTAGTCCTGCTACAGCGGCTTGTTGCTTATTTTTAATACTTTCTCTCCAGACAATCCTTTTTTTGTTATCTTCAACCCAATGAGTCCCGTCTGGGTCTATTAGTCTTATAGGGTTATCTATACAATATACATAACACCCTGTTGATACATACTTCTCCGCCAACGGATCCACTCCATACCAAATACTTGCCATAGGGTTCAAGTACCTTGCACCGTAATAGTACAAGCCGGTTTCCTCATCGAACTGTTTGCCATTGAACTTGTACGGTAGGTCTTCGCTGCTGCTATGCTCATCAACTAATAGCTCGCCATATGGTAAGTAAGCATCATACTGGGTGATGTTGGCTTTATCATCTGTGATGTAAGATGTGCTGCCGAGGTGGTCACTGTGATAGAAGAAGGTTTCTTCTTTCGTAGTGTCATTAGGAATATAGCCATAACCAGCCTGCGGGTCATCAGGATTGCTCGGGTCGTTCCAGCTTACAGGTGGACCGGGGTTGGTATTCGGTGTGGTGTTCGGCTTCGGAGTCTGTACCCAACCCTGTGGCACATCATGGTTACCGAGTTCTGTGAGAACGGCATTATAACCAACACCCGTGTTCTCTGGATCACCATACGCACCCTTCATTGTAGGTACACCAGGTGCAATGCCCTGCTGTTTGTAGTATGCCTCTTTCTGCTTCTGTATCTGATTCATACGTTCAGCATAATCCTGCTGACCAGCTGTTACATATGAGCCGTTACGCCCATAGACATTATTGAACAGACCTGTTCCTATTCTTGAAGCAACTCGTTTATCACCAATGAAGTAATGCTTTGTAAAGCGAGTCTTATTTACAGAGAGGATACTTGCAGGATAAAGCGTGAAGTTATCCGTCTCGTGGAAGGTAATACCCTGTGGTGCACCATTGATATACACACCTTCCATCGTACCATAACTCTTCATAATACGTTCACCAGCAGCGTTGTAAGTATAACGACTCGTCTTGCCGTTATCGCTTAAGACCATCAGGCGGTTATCTTCATCCCAATACATCTCACGGGTAGTATTCGCCGAATCGTTCGTTACCAGCGTTGGATTACCGTTGGCATCATACGTGTAATGATCGTGACCAATCTGCGTTGGAGCCGTCGGATGGTTACTGTCCTCGTACTTATAAGCAAAGTTATAAGACTTAGCAGTCGTCGTTGAGTCCACCTTTTGTACCTTCGTCAGCGGCTCACTCATCCGTCCGAACGACATCACCATATCGTAACTTGCACTTTTTGCCTTACCGTTTGCATGAATAAGGCGGTTCAGATCATCATACTCATACGTATGCGAACTCCTTCCTCCCAGCTTCGCCTTGTTGAGTTTCGTCAGCGACGTTGGGTTGGCAGCATTCGTAATACCGAGGATATTATCCACAGCATCATACTGGTACCTGTTCTCCATCACAGTCTGACCGTCTGCTGTAAGGTTCATCACCTGCAGACGTTCACGCTGCTTGTCGTAGGTATAGGTAGTCTCCGTGCCGTTACCGAGTTTCGTATAGACCGTATGACCCTCTTTGTCGTAACCTATCCTATCAACAATAACGCTCTGACGTCCCTGTTTATTGCTCGTCATGCTCTCCACCTGTCCTGCAGCATTGTAGTGATAAGTTACCACTTCACCGTCAGGATAAGTCATCGTCTGCACACGGTTCCAGCTGTCATACGTAGCACCATAGACATAAGTCCGGATATCCGCCACGCTCGCCATCACCGTACGGACGGTCTTTGTCACCTCACCCTGCTTGCCATAGTAATACGCTTCACCACCCGAAGCATCCTCCACGAGGGCAAGACGACCGGCACGGTTATACTTATCGCCAGCCTTACCATAGGTGTAGGTAACACGATTGAAGAGATTTTCAGGATAAAGCACCTCATGGAGTCGTTCGAAGTCGTAGGTGTAAGAGATGTAACCCTTGTCAGATATCGACTTCCTAAGTTCTGCCGTGAGTTTCGTCAGGAGGTTGCCTGCCGCATCGTAAGTCATATCCGTCTCACCTGCATCAGGATGATTCACCATCAGTTTCCGACCAAGCAAGTCGTAGGCATATTTCGTCTCCTTGCCGTTAGGATGCTGAACCATCATCACCTGACCGACAGGGTCATAGCTGTACTTCACCGTGATATCCTCACTACGGGCATGCTGTACCGTCTCACGGTTGCGTCCCTTGGCATCGGTATAGCTCTCCGCATGTCGTCCCAGTGCATCCGTGACAGTTGTCTGGAGCATCGGTTCACCCTCATGACTGCCGATAGAGTAAGCCGTACGTGTCACACTGCCATCAGCAAGCGTCACACTCGTGGTACGGTCGTGTGTATCATACTCCGTCTTTGCCTGCAGATCACCCGTAGCATGGTTGTAAGTGCCGATGTTACCATAGCTCTCCGTCATTGGGTAATAAGCTGTAATGTTACGTCCGAAGGCATCGATGACAGCCCTTCCACTGACAATAGAGACCTTTTGATTGCTTCCACCAGACCACACCACACCCGTCTGCTTCGTCTGGACGGCACGCATCAGCGAGTCGGCAAAGGTATAGGTATCAATGTTTCCTTCCTTAGAGTAATGGATGGTATGTGCCTTACGCTCTGCAGGGAAGTACTCAAAACGGATAGTAAACGGCTGACCGCTTTCTATCTCATACGGAGCACGAATCGTCTGCTGACGTCCTAAGGCATCGTAGGTGTATTCCATCTTCTGCCCGTTGAGGTCGGTCGTTACAGACGGAGCATTCCAAAGACCATCATAAGCCGTGCTGGAGCTATAGCCATATGCATCCTTGACACTTGTCACAAGACTATGATAGCGGTCGTCATACGTATAAGCATAGAACATACGCTGATGATTGTAGTTCTCCGGCTTCGTCATGCGTGTGATGTTACCATAGCCATCGTAAGTCATGTTATAGACTGATGGCTTGTCACCGTTATGGAGTATAATCTCCGTTATCTCACCGTTGCCGTCCACCTTCGTTGAGCGTTCACGGTAAGTCTTACCGCCACTGCTGACAGTGATATGACTTGGAACACCAACGATATACTTATCGGCAATCTTATGATAGTTGATGTTTGCCTCTAAGCTATAGCCCGTTGTCGTCTCCTTATATCCCTGTAGGTTACCATAGTCATCGTAAGTATTATTGACAGCAACCGCCAGACTGTCTCCACTATTTACATCAAAGTTACTCTGAACAAGCGTCTTTAGGGCAGGGAAGACAACAGCGTCAGCCGTATTATGACCAACGGCGAGTGTCTTCAGGTCGTAGTCATATAGAGACCCCTGCAGTTTCTTTCCATCAGCGGTATAGAGATACTCACTCGTAACAAGTCCATGCGCATAGTAATCCCTGTTCTTACCATAGGCCTGTACGGAGTAACGATAGAGTCTATCACCATTCTCTGTGTCTATCTGATTAGTACGTACCTGCTTGAAACCATAGAAGTCACGCTCACGGCGGTCACGATAGCCACCACTATATTCAAAGGTATTCCTGCTTCGTACCGCTCCGTTCTCCTTGTATCCACCTGTCGTCTCAACAGATGACATCACCCAGCGACGTCCCGGCAAGTCGTAACTTGGAGTTGTCTGCTCATAGTTGATATTGATATGTCCACCGAAAGGAAGCGTCACAGAGCGCAGCATGTTCGTTCTGCCCGTAAGGTTACGATAAACAACAAGCTGCTTTGCCCCGTCAGATATGATAAGATCGGGACGTCCGTCACCGTCGATATCTCTCAAGGCTGCACTTGTGAAACTAACACCACTTGACCAAGATTTAGTAGCCTTAGCTGTAATTCTTAGTTTTAAAAACAGAATGTGTATTGGAATGGAAACTGAGAAATTACCATATTGAGAAACGGACGTTGCCAATGACTCATTGAAACGACCTTGTTGCTCTTCGGAATAAGGAATAAAACCAGAACCCGTATTCAGCATTATAGTGAACTTTTCACCACTGCGAGTTATCTTATCAGGTAAGCCATCACCATTAACATCTATAAAAGATACATTATATTTGGTTGTCGTCTTTGTTCCGTTGACACCGAAAGAAATATCAGCATTACCAAGTACCCCAATGGATGTACCAAGTCCTGCACCCCATGTACTATTTTCAGAAGACTCCAACGAAGTTACACCACTACTCTCCTCATTTGTAAAGTTATATCCAAGACCAAACTTCACCTTGTCATCAAAGAGCATATCAGGTAGTCCGTCACCATTGAGATCTATCCAATCACTCTCTGTATGAGACGTTCCTGATGTAAAGTTTCCGCTAGCGCTCACAGACACACTGGAGATAGCATTACCATTGGATGAATTATGTGTATCACTACCGCCTGGAGTTTGATCGTCTTGTGGTTTAGGGTTGATACTAATAGCTAAAGCGTTCTTTGCCGAAGCCTGTTTTGATAGACTTCCATTTGCTCCGACAGTAGAAGAGCTTGCTTTGAATCTTGGTCGACTGACATTTAATTTCATGCGATCTTCACCAAGTGTACCCGTTGCTTTTGTGTATTGAGTAACAATACTGCCATCCACTTCCTCTAACCAATCAGGGTAACCATTACCATTGATATCCATTAGAGCTACCTTGCTATAAGAAGTCTGTGTACTCTTGCTGCCACTGAGTCCTGCATAGGAGATTCCACCGCTTACACCATAGCCATTACTCTTTGACTCACTCATGAGCACAGGGGCAGACAATTCACCTGCATTCTTAGCATAATGAACACTGTCTATTATGATAGCATCCTCGCCGATACGAGAGCTACAAATTGTATCTAAAGAGATAAAAACATGTTCAGACCCACCAATATACATCCTCTTGTTTGTGTCATAGCCCATCACAAAGAAACGCTGCTCATTGACAGGAGTAAGACTCTTTGCAAGTTGATTGCCATCGTGCGTGGATTTATAATGCTCAGCTATATCCTTATATTTATCCCTGTCAATGGTCAGTGCTGATACTTCTATTGGCTGGGAGGCATAAGCTTTATTGCCGTTATAAGCAAATTGTCCCCATCCTCGGTAGAGCCTGCCATAATCAACAGAATTATACCCAGAGAACACACAAGCCTCTAACGTATCCACAAGAACACGCTGCTCAGCAGTAACAACTGTGGATGTAGCACTTTGGTAAGAAAGGCTATCACGTAAGAAACTAACTTTAGCATAAGTAGATTTAGCTAATTCATTACTTATTGCAAAAGTAGCAGTTACCTTACCTGTATTTAATCGTTTAATAAGTGTTGTGTCTGTAACTACGATAGTATCTGCTTGGAGCGTATTGGATGTATTCAAACGACAGGTATGATGCAATACGGGTAGTCCGTTTTGATCATGTAAAGTGAGGTATACTGTGGCAGTATCAGTGTCATTCTTTTTATCTTTGCGCACAACAGAAAGTGCTGGAACAATGAAAAGTTTAGGACGGTATTTCCTATTCAATGCGGTAACACCCTGTTTCAACACTTTACTCTCTGCTATACTTACAGGCTTGTTGAACATCCTACGAGATGCTACAAAACGTACGTTTTCTTGGTCATCTTCATAATTATAGTTACCTGTCCATTGTACCTTTGTCCAATCAACTGGGGATGTAGTCGTAATTTCGAAGAAGTATGAAACAGAATCTTTCTCATCTATGTTACCGGTATAGTCATAGGAACCATTGACGATACTGTCAGCAGGAAGTTTAAGTCGTTTTACTATCGTTTCACCATGATGATCCAATCGTGTGACGATAAGTGTAACATCATCAGTAGTCTTTTCTTTCCTATAAGGGGCGTGGAGCGTAACCTTACCACTACGATTAAAGATTGCTACATTGTTTTCACCCTCTATATAATCAGCCTTACTATTATATGCTTTTAAGTCTTCTGACAGATACCGATCCTTGCCAACAGGCAAAGATATATAAGTAATTATAGGATTCCAAAGGACCTTATCATCCTCACCATCATATCGGGACTGAAGACGGAAGAAGATTCTGTCTCCTGCTTTTACATCACAGTTAAGATTATTGGTTTTGCTACCAGCTTGTAATAAAGAGTCACGAACCATGAAACCATTGCCCTCATGTTGAATGCTGTAAATGATACCATCCCCTTGATTGCTAAGCTTCTTTATAGTACTTTGTATATTAACTCTACCATTAAAGGGTGCGTACCACATACGGACAGCATCATTTAGTGGATATTCCTTTTCCAAGGAATCACGGATGACCTTATAGTCTGGGATAAAATGTTTATCAATAGGAGCCCCTTCGCCAATAATAGGATTGGCAGTTACACTACTTGCTGGACTAAATACTGGTTTCCCGTCTACAATATGATTAAAATATACCTGACCATTGACAGCTATGTCCGTAAGACCATCACTGTTGAAATCATAAAGATAGGTGGTTGTCTTGTCTTGATCTTTTGAATGTGTATAAGAAATTCCAACAGAGGCTTTAAGTTTACCAATAAGACCAACTTCAACAGCTGCATCAGCATTAAGAGAACGACTGGTACTATTACCATCAGAGAAAGAGTTTACTCCTGATATCAATATTGTTTTTCCGAAGAGTAAATTCTTTCCATCTGCACTCATGTTCTTACGATAGTAAAGTTTGTCACCTCGTTTGAAGAGCTTATCTGGCAACCCGTCACCATCAATATCTACAAAAGCAATTTTACCTGAATTTGAACTCTTACTATTAGAGATAGATGGACCAATATTTACTGTTCCAGCAGCGAAGCCAATACCTACCATTGTTCCATAACCCGTAGTGTGGCTTTTTGAAGCTCCACCACCAAGGAGACTTAGATTGTCATCACACCCACGCACCGAATGGCTGAGGAATGCCTCGTAATCTTCTCCTTCGGCCTTCCATACCTCTGCTTTAGAAGAGAAAAGTCCATTTCTAAGGTCATTGTAATAGTCAAATGATTGTGTAGCAACCTTACCATCCCTACTATCGTGCTGTTCAATGCTCTTTAGCAGTATTTTTCCGAACGGCCCTTCTTCATAGTTTAAGGTATAACTGCGGAGCTGCTGACCATTATTCTTCACAGTGACCTTACGGAGTAGCCCTTTGTCCTTTTGCATTATGCCCAGCCTTCCGCTACTCGTTACATCTTTTCGGTCTGTGGCTATAGAGTCAATATCGAATTCTATGCTATACAGTCCTTCCGTCTCCCCGAATCCTGTCCATGTATAACGTTCCGGATAAAGGTTATTGCCAGACTTCATGTAATGGAAAGCGGCAAAGTTTCCGTGAACATCGGTAACACGGTCAAGTGCCCATTTGATACGGTTCCCTTTGGTGTCGGTAAGAGAAGTAGCATCACTGACATGACCACCATGACCACCATAACTGTAGACTGTACCATCCTTACCAGTCACTTCCCAGTAATAGTTCTTCGGGCTGTTACCCTTTCGAATAATCCTACTGAAACCACCTTCAGTCATTGGATAGAACTGCTTGTCAGCTTGTCTTGCCAGAGAATCAGTCCTACGATAGAGTCGGTCACTGAGCTGCTGTCCCATGAGAAGATAGCTCTCAGTCTCTGACTTATCATCAAAACGTGGTACACCCCATCGGGTCTCTATGTCAATGCTCTGTACAGGAAGACTCCATCCATAGCCAACAAAGCTACTACCGCCCTCACTGCTGTACTGTAAGCCGGCACTTACACCAATATCATTACGCCCTGCAGGAACTTCGAAAGGATAGGACAGTGTTGCCGTACCATTCTGATTAGCTGATGGGGCTTCAATCTGCTGAATACCCGCTGCTGGGTCAGCAGCCTTCAGCTCACTGATACCTGTAGGGACATAATTCTGTGTTTCGGGAATCTCTGGAACCTTGATGATACCGTTGATGACATCCGTAAAGTGTGATGTCTCTGCCATTGCCACCTCACGTTTAGTATCAATACCTTTTGACTGGAGCATTGTCCAGCGTTGGTGCAGTTCATCATAGTAATAGGTGTGGATATCATCTACAGTATAGCCTTTCGGTATCAACATGCTGTCGTAAGGTACTGAGATACTTGCCAGATGATGGACAAAGTGATTACCATGAGGTAAGAAACGATAACCTGACACCGTATCGGTTCTTGCCATTAAGGTGTCACAGCCACCTGTAACGTTCACCATACCCGTAGGCAAGGTTGGTAATTCACCTTTTCTAAGTGGAGTAATACTGAGAACTTTACCCTTTTCCATAGCCTCACGTGGTACGGCAAGCTGGGCTCGTCCAACATTGAGCGTATCGCTGTCGGAGTTGGCAAAAAACTTGCTGACGGTACGTTTGCCTAAGTCTGCAAAAAGTCTTACAGATTTCCTGTTCGCCTTGTGAGTAGCTACACAATTCAACTTTTGATTTCTTACAACTTCTTTGGAAAATCTCTTCACAGAAGAGTTCTGTACACTGTTCTTGACTTGTGTTCGTAAGGAAGTAGCCTTTCGAGAAGTGCTATCTTTTTGTACAGAAGAGACTGTATCACTGGATAGAGAATCACTGGTTACAGTTTCTTTAGCAGAACGATTACTTCCACCATTACAGGAGTTTAGTATGATTCCTGCTAGCAACAGGAACGGAAGGAGGAGTGAATGTGTAGAATACTTCATTATTCTTGCTATTTTGTTTCAGGCCTAAAGGTCCTCAGTATATATACTTGCGTTGGAAAATTTTATAAAGGATAAAAAGAGAATTACTTTCTCACCAGCTTAAATGTCCTTTCTTTGCTACCACTTTGCAGTGTCAATAGGTAAACACCTGGCTGTGGAAGATAGACTTTAGTGGAGAAATATGTATCTGGCATATTCGTCTGACGACTGACAAGAGCTCCACCCGTCGTATAGAGTGCCATGTCCAATGGAGCAGCTTCGCTCAGTTCCACCTGAACACCGACATATCCATTCGCCGTTGGATTAGGACTTACACTTACATTCGCAAAGAAGTCACTATTTCCATCGGAAGGATTCATGGAAGGAATTTCTGTGATACCCGTCTTAGATATCTGAAACTCATTCTCAGACTTATTGCCCACATGATCTGTCGTTGTAAGGAGGTATTTCCCTTCTATGAGTCCGTCAGCAGACTGTATGCTATCACTTGTGGTACGATTGAAAACAGACATGTGTTCTCTCTGTAGGGTCATCTTGTAAGGGGCGATACCACCTGTTACTCTGACAGAAAGTGTTCCTGTGCTGCCGCTCTTCTCCGTTGGCTGCACTACTTCTATTGTTGTAAACATATCTTTGGCAGCTCGTAGCGTGAAGACATCACGCCTTCCTAACGGTATATTCTTAAAGACAATACTATCACCAACTGTCGTATTTGCCTTATGATAGCTTAGAGTTTTGACAGGAAAACTACCCGTTCCTGTAGGGTCAACGGCAAGATAGTAGCTCTCACCTTCTGCAAGAGGCTGTATCTGGCGTAGCTGCTTGCTATCAGCTACAATATCAACATTAGGCTTGTCAATCCGTGTTGCTGTATCCATCCATCTTCTACCGAGCCACTTGCCGTAAGCCTTACTCTGACGGAAAGAAAGTTTACCATTGTTGTCACCCCAAAGAATACTCTCACCATCTTCAAGAGGCTTGCTCATACTGATTGTAAGAAAACCGTCTTCCTCACAGCTCTTGGCTCTTGTCTTATGTAAGGCAGAAGCCTTGTCTGAGATAAGACCAGCTATACGGTGACTATAGGCTTTGTTGGTATAACCATTCCAAATAACCTCACTTCTTGAATTAAGGTAACTGCTGCGAAGGCTAACGTCATATTTCAAAGCAAGATAGCTTTCCACACGGCACCGTTCTGTATCAGAAAGGCGGCGATCGAAGACAGTATACTCAACAGTTCTACCATCAAGGTTCTTTACAGGCAACTTAGCATTCCCATTCCGACCGATATGCAAAGTCTGACCATTACCCATATTGGAAGAGGTCGTATAGCTATAAAGTCGCATTTCAGGCAACGAGTCCTTGGCATAATTCATGAATGTACCATCGCCAAGGTTAGCAGCACGTTCAGTTGTCTGTATACGGGTAATAGCTTTTCCACTTCCAAGAGACCATATTGCCTGCTCCTTTTCGCCATATACCTTACTTACGCCTATATAGGTAAGTCCAGCACCAGCAGAGACACGGACAGAGGTAGAATCGTGTGACCATACCATTGGCTTATCTACACCACCAGGGGTCTGAGCAGTAGCAGAAAGAGTGGATAGAAAGAAAAAAACTGCTGTGAGGTATTTATGTTTCATTTAAAGACCGTTTTAATATGATTGTAGTTATGCTGCTTATTTAGCTTTGCCAATAGGAAGACTGTAACCAATGGTAAGGCTGACAGTCTGAAGATTATTCATACGCTCCTGATAGCCATAGTCATTGGCACTGGTGCGGAGCATATCATTAAATCCGAAACCGTATTCCAGTCCTGCCTCAAGACCGTTCTTTATATCAACATAGCCAATTTTTATAGTAGGAATGAATACTACTCGTGCTTTGACAGATTCTCTCAGATGATCCTGGGTACGTTCAGCCTGCTGTCGGTATACCTCTCCAATGCGGTCATTGGTGAAGTCGATATTACGGCTACCAAACGGAATAGCGGCACTAATTCCTGCTCCCATATAGAACTTTGGGAAAGCATAGAAACGAAGCAGGACTTGTGGAGTAATGAAATTATAATGAAATCGTGTAGTCTCGGTTACATTTTCAGGTATCTTATGCTCTGTCAGCTTGCTGAGAATACGGGTGTAATCAATGCCCAGCTCAGCACCTAATCTACGATATTGCCATGTGCCAAAGATTCCAATACGAGGATTTACACCACCACGTTCATTCATTGTGAAAGTAGGGCGTATATCATAGTTCTCAATAATACTGCTTAATCCTGAAATGCTGGAATAACCAACTCCAGCTCTGAGTCCTATCCGAAAAAGGTGATAGTGAGGAAAAGAATAAGTTACCAAAGATAGTGATCCTTTCGGATTCTCCTGTACGATGGAGGGCTGACTATTCATAGAGTTGTCAAGAACATGTTCACCTGTTTTCTGATTAGTAGATTCATTGCCTGGTTCTTTCGTCTCGTGTTTTATACTGGCTGTTTTATCGTTTAAAGATGAAACGTCAGTTGATAATGATGGAGAAAGGATTGGCTGCTCTGACGAAAAATGTTTGCCATTAGCGGTTTTCCTTGTCATGCTTGATTTTTTAATTCTCCTTGTATTGATACTTGTAACGTTTCGGGACACATTCCCCAGCTTATTATATACACAATCTGAACGTCCCGAATCCTTCTGCACTTTTGTCTTGTCTAAAGAAGAAGAGACATGCGGTGTAGTAGATTGTGATGGTGCCTTGTCTGCTGTCTTTTGTTCTATACGCTGCTCAGACTCTGGCTCGTCATTAACACAGCGTTCTATACCCAAAAGAGCAGCTATGCCAAGAAAGATTCCTGCCAGAATATAACGTTTTTTTCTGTTGCTCTTGTCCTTCATAGATAAACTCATAAGGGTTAAAGTTTAAAAAGATAGCTGATACTAAGCTCTATGTTCTGTCCATGGGTTGAGTGTTCTGCCCAGTTATAGTCATTATGCTCTGTCTTGATAGTAGAGTTTAAACCATAAAAATAACGTAGGTCCACAGCCCAATGATGGTCTATTTCATATCCGAAGCCACCTCCAACAGCAATGTCTGGCTGTCCTGTCAGCTTCTCTTTCATCAGACGTTCCGTCTCAGCGACAGTGGCAAAATGATAGTTTGCAAACTTACTGTCTTCTTGATTACTCTCGTAAGATATGCCCTTGCCATTAAGGTTAGCTCCCGCGCGTCCTCCAATTGAAATATTTTGCGCCAAGGATAAATCTTCAACAGAGCAGATACGCCAATGTAATTATAACGAGGTGTAACCTTATAGTTTAACTCCTTATTATCATTATAGACAAGCTGTGATGCCTTCTGCCAATAGCTAAATCCGCCTTCAATACCAATGATGGAACCATCGACATGATATTGAGCAAACACGCCAACTGTTGGAGTAATTTGCCACTTGTCTTTGAAATTGTAATTGGAATAATAGTCTTCTGGAACAAGGAGCTTATCCATTCCTGTGTTGACAGACATTCCACCACCTAAACGGACACCTAACCGGATAGGTGAAACCTGCGCTGACAAGTTTCCCCCAGAAAGGAATAATACTGAAAATATTGCTGCTTTCAAGACTGTCTTCATCATACTCATACACTGTGGTTACATATTGTTAAGATGAGGCAAAAATACAAAAAAGAAAGAAAACAAATTCGAAAATGCACGGATTTAACACTTCCTGTGGTAAAATAATACCGAGGATATTGTAATATCCGGTTTTTATCTTAACTTTGCAATGGGATTAAGTGTTCTTTGAAGTAATGCAGAATAAAGAAAGGGAAAGAAACTCGCTCGTTTCCATCTCGTAACCCATTTACACTTTATTCATTCTTATTTTATTGATTATCTGAAAGATACGATATTCTTGAATCTTTTTCTGGCGTAGTCTGTGGCAATAAGCATCTTTGCCTTTTCCTCGCTCTCGCTAAGAGGTGCACGTCCTAAGATTGTGGCATCCCCTTTCTTGGCAAATTCCATCAACTTGCCGATAAATTCCTCTTGTTCAGGTGTCGGCGGAATGTTATGCAGTATCTCATTCTTCTCCGGTCTGTCAATTCCGATGTCCTTGGCTGTTCTGAAATCGCAAATCTCTGCATAAAAGTGTGTTTATGAGCCTTAGCCTATTGATTACAAGTTACTAGTTGGCTGTCGATTAGTCCAAGGGGAACGATTTAGAATCGTGCGAACTGCATTTTCTCTCTACGTTTTGCTACAACTCAAAGAACACTTAACTACTCCCCACAAAGGTATCTCATTCCTCCAATCTAACCAAAAGAACATAGGGTTTTATTTGTAGAAAAAGTATTCTCTAAAAGAGTAATAGGAGTGGAATATAAGTATCCCTATTACAGTCTTAATCAACCCATTGTGCTTGGTAGTAATGAGTTTTGCAAATTCACTCTTCGTGTCTATTATATCACTTTACATATGTGCGTATTTACGCGGTTTTGTGCAGTGAAAATAAGGAGATTGATCTGACTATCCAAGAAAAATCGTCACGTGAAGACTAAATGACAATCAGGCATCTATAATTTCATAATCACACATTCGTCAACAAAGAATAAAGTGCTAAAGAGGAATTAATCATTTCTCTCAAGCAGATTCAAGCATTTTTTTTGGTTCATCCGACATTTCGAGTGATACGACAGTCATGCAGTGCATAAAGTCGTAGAGTAAAGTATTTCTCATCCCTAAATCCATACGCATTTCGTTTCATAACCTTTATCTTGTTATTAATACCTTCAACTTTTCCCGTTGATAGGTGGCAATCGTACCAGGCAAGGATTCCTTTCTTATAGGTTTTCACAGTAACAGCCATTTTCTGTAGTTGGGTTACCTTACTTTGTTCAGCCTGCCTTACCCAGTCATCAAGCACTTTTTCTGCCATAGCTTTTGTGGTTTGCGACCATATCTGACGGAGTTGTTCCTTCAAATAGTATGCTTTTGACAATGGCTCATTCATAGCTAAGGCATTCTCAAGCCTTGTCTTGTGCTGTTTATCAAAGATGTCCGCACCATTGCCGAGTAGTAGATACCTTGTCCCTTTGAGTACTTTACGCTTATTTATATCTTTCTCCATACTATAAATTTTACGTCTAATATCATCAAGTTTCTCGTTCATTAACTTCACTACATGGAAATGGTCAAACACATGTACTACATTGGGACAATTCTCCATAACAGAGGCTATGAAAGCCGCAGATAGGTCTGTTGCTACATGTTTTATCTTTATATTCTTACGTTTGACTTTCCGCCAGAATTTCTTCAGAGCTTCACTACCCTTGCCATCGCCAACATAGATTATCCTACCACTGTCCAAATCCACGACGATTGTCTTATAGACATGTCCTTTTTTAACAGCAAACTCATCTATACCAATATTCTCTACACCATCTAAAGATGGAGGGCTATAATGACACTTAAGGTAAGAGGAGTGTATTTCCTTAACAGTATCCCATGATACGCCCAAATGATTCGATACGTCCTGAAGCGTCATCCACGAAGTAAATCTACTACATACTTGGCGAAGCGGTGAGTATAGCTGCAACTGCCAGTGGCAAAAGGAATTTTCTCCTGCTGATCGAAGTCACATTCCTTACATTTATAGCGTTGCACCTTCATGCGAATGGTTACTCGCTTGCCACCTATGGGAAGTCCAACAAAATCTCGCAAACGATACCCATTCTTTACAATAGAGCGTGCACCACAAGAAGGGCAACATCTTATTCGTTCTTTTGCTTGCACATGCAAGATAATTCTATTACCTTTGTACTCTACACAAGTGCACTCGTGGGTATAAAGACCCCAAGCATGATATAGGAAACTGCTCTTCATATTTGTACATTTGTTGGTGCATATTCAAATATACAATATTTGCAGCGGTTTCTTTTCGTATTTTATGTATTTATCACTCCAAATTCCGGAAGAACCAAAAATGTAGCAAAAGATAAGAAGT
>NZ_GL629647.1:2615376-2620043 GCF_000185845.1 Segatella salivae DSM 15606 | reverse complement strand
GGGGTAAACTTGTTTATCTAAAAAGTATAAATACTTTTGCCCTACTAATTCGATGACATCTATCAATAAATAATGTGATTTACAGAGATGCCGCATGTAGATTAGAGAGGATATAATCATATAAAAAAAACAGATATGCAAAGAAAAAATTATGTAAAAAAGGAATACTGTTGCCCCGAGCTTTCAGTTATTCCTGTATCGGCAGAACCAATCATGGGGACAAACTCACCCTTTGAGTCTGATCACAAAAAGGCAGATGATGACAACACTAACAGGTTTGATGTTGAACCAGATTAACCCAAAATAATTATCAATAAGAATTATGAAGATTAACAAGTTCACAAGTTTGTTTGCTACATGCTTGCTTATGGGGCTGACGGCTTGTTCTAATGACAATGTAAGTGACGCGGATTATAGCAATAGTGCTAAGGATAAGGATTTAACAGGTAAGACTTCTTTCTCTATTACTTCGGAGGCTAAGACACGTACCTCAGGCGTTTATAATTCAGGGGTAGATTTCTACTGGACTCCAAACGACAATATTTGGGTAAAAAGTGGCTCTACAACATCTCCTACACTAACAGCAAGTAGTTCCAACAATATTACATCAACAACAACTTCTGCAAAGTTCTATTTCGATGGAACTTATACGGCAGCGAGCTATCCTGTTAGATACACAGGGAACGCAAGCACTTCAGGTAACACTGTTACAATAGCAACAAGTCAGAATCAGGACGAAGCCAACAATGCAACTCAGTTAGGAACTGTTGGAGACTGCGGTGTCGGTACTGCAACACGCCAAACAGATGGATCCTATAAGTTTACTCTCAGTCATAAGGCTTCGTACATAACATTTATGCCATACTACTCAAAAGAGCCGTTGGATGCTTCTGCTGTAGTAACAAAAATCAAAGTTGAAGCGGCTAATGGTAAAAAGCTTGCTGGAACGTTCAATTTTAGCGACAGCGGTTTAGGAGCTGCAAATAGTTCTTCTGACAGCGTAACCTTGACTTTGAACGGAACAAGTTCAAAAACTGGTTTCCCTATTCCTACTACCGCTACAGCATCTAAGAATGCAGCCATAATGGTTGTAGCTCCAGGAACTTACTCAACCTTTAAGGTTACTTATACTCTATATGATTCCGTAACTGGTACAAATAGCACTATTTCATATACATATAGTGATATAAATTGTACTGCTGGAAAGAATCAGGTAATCAAGACTGACCTTGGCATGGCGACATATACTTCTCGCAAGACCAATTATTACATGTGGGATGCAAAGAGCAATTATTGGAATGGGTATGAGAGCAGTCAGCCTTTACTCAATAACGCTGTAAATACAAACTATGCAACATCATCAGCGGACACAAGATGGTACAATACTGCATTCACGGATAAGGTCCAGACAAAGGCTATAAACTCATGCAAGGATGAGCCGACCTTCGAAGCACTTACATGGTATATTGGGGCAGGATCTCCACAGTTGGATAACAAAACTTTATGGGTATTTGCAAACCATCTTTATGTAGGAGGCATCTGGCTAAAGAAACAGAGCAAAATTTCACAATTTAGTTCTGAGGAAAACTATTCAGGTACAAATACGTGGATTTCAGGTAAAGATATTAAATTTACTGTAGCAATCTCTGGCAAACCAGAATTATCAGTAAGAAGTGATTATTTCTATCTTCCAGCACTTGGACAATATAGTGATGGGAAATTAACCGGTTTAGGAGAAAAAGGCTATTACTGGGCAAGTACACCAAATCCAGTTAACGATGGTCCCAGAAGTGCACCTTATGGTAAAGTCATATCAGCCAACTGTCTTCGCTTTGGGATAGATACGCGATTAAATAATGTCTATGTACGTAATTACTATGAACGTCATGTAGGCATGCAGGTACAGGCATTTGAATAGGTTCCCACAATAATGTAAGTAAAAGAGAGGCTGGAAACAATACCAAGCCTCTCTTTTTTCATCTGGAACCTTTACTGAATAAGAATGTAGAGAACACATTTATAAAGAGAGTATAATATAAAAATAGTTCTCATTGTGGCTCTCCCGTTAAATACGTAGATTGGAAAAAGAACAAAGGCTTATACACTTGTAAGGTATGACTGTCCAAAATCGGACGGTCTCACATAAAGGGATAAAGCACAAGATAAGAATGCAGAAAAGGCAATATTTACCATGTCCTTCCGTCTTCTACAAACAACTTATTCCCATATCACTCAACATTTGTAAACTATTTTCATACAATTCAAAACCAATACATGGTCTTCTGGCTTTGAAAAGACGCCCAATTGACTTGCAATAGATGCCCTTTTGAGGTCTTATTAACGCCCTTTTAGAGTCCAATTAAGCACCTTTCCTTTTACGACTCCATAACGGGTTGATTTCCTGTTGGTTGCAGACTCTCTTTTTTCTATCTTTTTTCCCACTTTATTTTAGGTCTTTTTCCGAAATTATGTCATGATTTTTCAGACTATTGTCTGTGTTGGTAGATTCAAGTACCAAGTGCAAATTTAATCAATCTTTTTGTTAAAAGCCAATATTAGAGATTTGGGTTTAAGTTACTCCGAAGATACATAAGGTCGTCTTTATACAATCCTCCGTTTTACTCCAATCTATAGAAGTCACCATCATCATTGATACGATAAACATCTATGGAGGTTTTCTTACCCTCTACAGTTCGCACATAGATTGTACCATCCGTAAAGATAGCGAAGTCTTCCTTTAAGTCGCTATATGAGCTGAAGGCAGCTAGGTTGATACTGTTCTCTTCGTCTATCATTCCATTCTTGTAGGTATATATAATGAACTCATCGTCATCGTTGATGTTATAGGCAACAAAGATGGGGAAGGACTTATAGTTAGGTAGTTTCACGAAATAGAAGCCTCCACTGCTGTTTGCCAGGGATACTCTATCCCCCCAATATGATTTCAGCTCTCCTTTATAGGGACGAATATTATATTCGTGGGCACGCTTGCTGCTCATCTCCTTTTTTACATCCTTATACATGTCAGCTTGCGTGTATTCCAGCTTTGCATCAAGGGAAGGCAGTCCCTGCCCGGATCTTCTTACGTGTTTGAAAACACCAGCAATGTTATTATGATACAGCACAAGGTAGTCACCAGTGTAAATATACTCCAGCATATCGCTGTATATCTCGTTTGCTGAAGACTCTACAATCAGAACAGGAACCGACTTGGATACATTGATGCCACGAAGAGCAAAGTAGTCCTTCATATAGGCGTAGTAAGGTGCATCCCGTTCGTACATAGACGAATCGCTGTCAGAACGGCTAACCTTGATTTTCTTTCCATTCAGATAAAGGATAGAGTCGCCAATTATCCGTATCTTCATGTTCTGAAGTTCCTCCAAGCCATTCTCGTTTCCCGTGACGGAATAATCATGGTAGGACACAAGTTCCCAACTGTCTTTCAGTTGGTAATTCTTTGCGGCATACGTGCGATGGATAGCATTCCATTCTGCCGCTGTCTTGTCGCTGACAGGCTGCACCAAGGAGCCTGTAGCTCCTTTATGCATCTTTGGCAAAGGACGCCCTGTCTTTCTCTGTGCTTCAGAGTGCACTATGAAAAACAACAAGGCAATTAGTATCAGTACTACCTTCCTTTTCATATCTTGACATTTATCTATGCTATGAACAGCTGTTTACAGGATGAATTAGCTACGATTCTGAACATTCAATGCCCCCCTTCCGGCAATATAGAATGTTGATACATATACGATGTCTTCATAACGTCAAAAGATAGCATAATATTATGCTACTCACCATACATACGATGACTTTCTATCTCAACTCCTTCCTGATACCGGTCATATTGAATTTGTATTATCTTATCGAAGTCCTTTAGGTGGAAGTAATTATTCTTCTTGATGTATGAAATAAAGTCTTTCTGATAGTACAGTCTATATCCAAAAGCTTGAATATCACAAGGTGTCCCTATACATTTCTCATACATCAGACCATAATAATATCCGATGTATGCACCGGCTTTATATTTTTCTTTCTTCGTGAGACCATCAACCTCTGGTTCATTTTCTAAATCTAACAGATATGATAAATATTGATCCAACATACAGTAATACAGATTCTTTCTGTCAGCATGTTTCAACATATACTGCAGCAGTCCTTGATGAATGAGAAGTCGCCCATCCGCAGCTTTTGAAACAAAGAGTTGCTTGTAATCTTTCCCTATAGGGAGTTCTCCTTCCTCTTTCACTTCATCTATCATCATCTTGTTAATAATATCAGACTTGTCATAGCCGTATTTCAGGAATAACTCATGAAGGAAATCCCTGTCATTATTCATAAGCCAAGTGAGTGCTGCCTTGCTGTCGTGGAAGATGAACTGGTTGACATAAAAAATACTCTTCTCTAATGAGTAAGTAATTCTGCCTTTCTTAAAGACACTGTCTGGAACCTCGTCCTCATAAAGGTAGCCTTTAAGCTCAACGACGTTGCCAATCACAGGAGCATATAGCAGCAAGTTATCTTTTGGGATGAATATTGTATTAACCTGAACTCGGGTTAAGTATCATACCACTCTTCCGTTTGGTTTAGTACAACGCCTCTTTAGGCTCAATCTTTTGATTGGGCCTAAAGATAATAATGAAACAGATTACTTTAGAATAATGTGG
>NZ_GL629647.1:2609098-2612828 GCF_000185845.1 Segatella salivae DSM 15606 | reverse complement strand
GTAACCTTTCTCCATACCCACAATAAGTAGGAACATACGTAATACTTGAAACTCTCCACAAGTGGTAAGTAGGGTGAAATACTGCTTCTGCTGCAACTTGCGCTCGTATGTTTCCTTGACCTGCAACTTTGCCCTGCAATGAGGGCAAGTGCAAGTTTCTCCATGTTTGTTCATTATCCAACTATGCCCACAATCCATACAAGTGATGCGACCTTTTGGCAAGCGGTAGGCAAAGTGGTCAATACACTCACGGAATGCCCACTTACTTTGCGTCTTGGTTATTGGGCAAAGATGCTTGCTTTGTTCCAAAACTGCCTTTTCAAATTTGTTTCTCGGTTTCATAGGCTTAAAAATCGAATAGTGATGGTTGTACTTGGGTTGCTATGTTCTCGGTCTTTTTCACTCGTGCGTTACGGCTCTGTATCTTGGCAAGTTCCTCACGCTGATATTGTTTAATGGCTTCCTGCCTTGCTTCGACTTTTTCTTCCTCTGTGAGTTCCACAATGTGATTAACGGCAACTTGGCAAGAAACAGCCTTGCCGACCTCTATATCGTCCTCATCGTAGTAGTGAACAGCCATAGAGAAGATTTCATCATCATCAAAGCCGTTGCAACCGCTTTTCTGCACTTCATTAAGAATGTAGGTGATGCACTCCTCGATATTCTTGTTCGGTTTCATCAAGTTAGGGGCAAACAAGGGGTCTGTCATAGCACGCTGATTGAGATACTCGGCTATTGTCCGTGTGAAATGTTCTGTTCCTTTCATATTGCTTAGTATTTTGGGATTTCTACTATTTGATTGATGCGTCCATATAGGTAGGCTCTTAGGCTTGTTCTGTCGGGTGCGTAATATTCTGTCCATTGTCCGTACTGACCCACAAGGTATTTCTTCAGTACATCAAAGAAGTCAAAGCGATAGCCTTGTAGGGGAACGGCTGTACGGAAATAGGTGTTAGAGTTCACTGCTTCACATAGCCAATTCTTTTCTTCACGGCTCATACACTCGCCACGATTGAGTTTCACACGTAGGAGATATATTTTGCTATTACAAAGGCTCTCCAAAGAGGGAACGTCCCATTGTACAAACTTAATTGCCAACACTTGCTCACTTTTTTCAGCCGTAGGGTTAATGCGGTAATGAGAGGAGGAGCTATATCCTTTTCTGTTCATCGAAGATGTTGTATTTACTTTTTGCTTATCCATAGCGACATTTTTTTTATGCGTCCAAAGATCGGAGTATGCTGATTCCTTTTTGTAGCAAAATCAAGGTAGCGGGGCGGGCTTACACAAGGTTTTGACGGAAAATACTACCTGTAGGTGTGGAGATTTTCCAGACAAACCAAGCGGCTTAGACCTTTTGAAAGCCACAAGCCCCGTACTACCTTTGCGGATAAAAAGGGAACAGCATCCGTCTTCTTCATTTCGCATATCGTGGAGCATTGGAAAAGAAGCAAAAGTGCAACGCTCGTAGTGGGAAATAGAAAAGGTGGCTATCTCAAAATGCGAGATAACCACCTGATGAAATAACATGAAAGGTATTACAGAGCCGTGCTTCTCAAAGCACGCATAGCAGGATGGCACAGAGAATAGCCAACCAAAATAGAATGCTCAGCAGCGCAAATGTTACTTTTAGAATTACCTTGATTATAAAGCGTAGTATCAGAAAACCTGCAATGACTGACACGACAGTTACGACTTGTGGCGTTACCATCTTCGAGATAAGCCAAATGACACCGATAACGATGGAAAGCAGGATAGCGAGTTCGATGAAGCGTGTCCAAGAGAAGCGGCGGACTTGCTTGGGCGAATTCGATTGCTGCCTGATATTATCGGTTTTGTTCGATGCGTCTGCCTTGATAAAGGCAGGTGTGTGAATGTCTTGATTCATGATGATTGTATTCATAATCGAAGCTTTTAATAGTTTCAAGAGCAATAACAAGATGCCCTGGCTACACAAAGCCAAGTGTTTGTACAAACTCTTGGCGTGTGGAGCGGAGCGTTTATCTTGGCTCTTGACACTATCAAAAGCTCCCGATGGTGTTACATCAAGTCATGTTCTCACTATCGACAGTTGGCAGACCATTAACCTCGATGATCAGAACGATTGTCCCTGTCAGTTCGGTGTAGAGTTTCTCATACTCTGGACTTGCACCAAAATCGTCCGTCAGTTCATACTTATTGAAAACGCTTTGCACAGCCTTATTCTTCAGAAGCATTGGTGTTAGTCTTTCAGGAAGAGGAGAAGGGAGTTCTTTCTCGAACTCATTCTCTAAGACAGACACAAGCGTGTCATACTTGGAAAAGTGCAAACCTTGGTATAAGACTTCACTTGCCATTGTCTCAGCTTCGGGATGCGAGAAACCCTGTGTCACTGCATCGCAGTAGGTGGTAAGAGCTTCGTCGGCTCTTGCCGTTATGAATGGTTTGTCACTCAGCATTTCGGGAAAATGCTCTCCGAGATACGCTTCCAACTTCAAACAGAAGTAGGAAAGTTCTTTCTTTGTTGTTGTCATATTTTTATTGATTAGATTGTACTATTCTTTTTCGTGCAATATTATTTAGTTACTTTAACTGCTGGCGAACTTACAAAATTGAATTTATCTAATTTTTTGGACACCGCAAGCATATCATTCTCTATTTTCTTGTTTGTTATGCGAGCATAAAGTTGCGTAGTGGTAATACTTGAATGTCCTAACATCTTAGATACAGACTCAACAGGAACACCTTTGGTAAGCATCATTGTTGCAAAAGTATGTCGAGCCATGTGAAAAGTAAGGTTCTTATTGATACCACAAACATCTGCAATCTCCTTTAGATAAGAGTTCATTCGTTGATTACTGAGAATGGGGATAAGTCTGCCATTTTTAGCACAGCCTGCATATTTCTTTATAATCATTTTTGGAATATCAAGAAGAAGGATATGACTTAACGTATCAGTTTTTTTTCTTGCCGTAACTATCCACTGCTTTCCATCCATTGTAATTATATTGTCAGCTGTAAGGTTGGCTACATCAACATAAGCTAAACCTGTAAAGCATGAAAACAAAAATATGTCTCGAACATTGACCAGTCGTTGCGTAGCAAATTCTTTATGCATAATAGTATCAATCTCTTCATCTGTAAGAAATCCCCGATCCACTCGCTTGGTCTTGAAGTGGATGTTGAGAAAAGGATCATGATTGAACACACCAGCCTTACGTCCAAATATGATGACAGTTTTGAACGTTTTTAAGGTTTTAATAGCTGTGTTAAAACTTTGTCCCACTATTGTTCGAAGATAAACATCAAAATCATGAATAACGATAGGTGTAAGTTCTATGGCATTAAGATCTGTTCGGGCATATTTTATTTCAAGAAAGTTAGTAAAGTGGCGCTTGCATATATCAAACTTGCGATAGTTTGCCTTACTTACACCACAGCCAATCTGTGCATACATATCATTATTGTATTTGGTAAACAATGAGAGTACAGTTTCCATGGCCTCACGCTTGCCCAAATATTCAGACTTAATCCGTTCTAAACTCAACTCTTCAGAAAATTCCAAGCGCTGGAATATTACTTGAAGGTCAGTACTTATACTCGTCAGCTGGGCATTGGTAGCTAAAGCTTCCTTAGTTCGTCCTCGTACTTTACCCAATGTACTGTCCCACATTTCTGGATCAACGCTAACTCCCGTTGTACCGAGAGCTACTCTTTCTCCATTAAGATGAATACGCATCATAACTGAAGA
>NZ_GL629647.1:2568201-2608576 GCF_000185845.1 Segatella salivae DSM 15606 | reverse complement strand
TTTAGAGTACATCAAGTGGAGCTGGTGGGATTCGAACCCACGTCCGCACAAGGAAACCATACGCTTTCTACACGTTTATTCCGGCCTTCTTTTTCGTGCCATAGCAAGACCCGGACCACCAACTATGACCTTATCCTCTAAAGTTTCACGCATGAAACGAGGCATTCAAGCGCTATTTCCGATTTACCTGCACCGCTAAACCCTTAGATTCGGAACAACATCCTTGGAGCGATGTCTCGTCGCATCACCTTGTAACGCGATAAAGCCAGTAATCTACTATACTTCGATTAGGCAGCGAGAGCGTAATTGTTTTCGCCAATTAATTTTTTGACTACTCTGATTTAGGAGCGAATAATCGAGGCTCCGCGTGCTTACGTACCATTTCATCTCGCCGTCAAATCCAGTCAACCCCGAGATAAACTGCCTGAGTATATACAACAGGCAACTACGAAGATTTGTCTTTTCTGTTAGTATTTTCTCGCCTTAATGAACGAGAATGATTCTCACATACAGACAAACTCTGCTGCAAAAGTAAGTGATTTTGAGAGAAAAACAAAATAAATCGAAAGATTTTATCCTAAAAAGCTTTGTCTGCATCGCAAAGGAAAGGGGATTATAAACAGCCATAACCTGATTGAACATGCGCTATCTTTCGTGATTCTCTTTTGCACATCGCCTTACCATCATCAGCAAAGCAAATTGCAAACTGCATCAAAACATCCCACAAAATGCCTCATTTCACGACACAATCTCCGTCATTTTACCGCATGAAATCATGCACTTTACTTTCCCATGTGACTTACATCAAATCATCTCTCAAGCTTTTTAGAAAAACAGAACGATAGGAAACCTCATTCAACCGAAAAATAACAATGATGTTTCTTTTCTCATCTCGCACACTGATTCTCGTGCGTTGCGCCATGTTTTTGTTTGCTTTTCAAGCGCAATATACGCTGAAGCGACCCACCATTCGCTTGCGCAGCCTGCCAATGTTGAATCTTGTAAAGAATCCGCCCCACAGCTTTACGATAGTCAAAGGGATAGAACAGCGTCAAAACATACCAACGTTTATCCTTCCGAATATAATGAGAAGCAAACGCAATATCGGGCATATCTTGTAGCCGTCCGCGTTTAACAAAGTTGCATTCTTGATAGGTGTAGACACTCTCGGGCACCACTTTGCACTCCATAACGATATCAACGCCACTATGATATCCAAACTGCACGTGGCCGCATCCATAGCTTTCAACAAATTCTTGGCGTAAAAACGAAGGATATTCAAACTGATAACCAAAGTCCGAGTCTGTGTAAACACTAAACTGTTCGAAGTCCATCCCCTCCTTAAATCGTTGTTGTGGCGCACGCCGATCGGGCACAATGAGAAACATAACGCCACAACAAGCAGCGACAAACAACAATATAAAAAGCAATAGTTTCTTCATTTCAATATCCACATTTGTTTGTTTTCATGCCGCAATTTCCCGTCCATCGCACAATAATTCATACTCCGATGCCATCTCCATACAATGTTCAACATCTGCAGCTTGCCATTATCGGCATTGCGAGCCCACATGCCTTTACGAATCAAAGCATTACATAAACGTGTATGAAAGTCCTTTGAATGAGCCATAAAAGGACGCAGAAAACTCAATATAAAACTCCAATTTGCAACACGATAACTGCAAAATAAGTCTACAATCAACAAGATTTGTTTTTCCATTGGCTTGCATTTTATGATGCAAAGTTAGGCGAAATGCATCATAAAACACAAAAAACAAGGCTGACATTTGTCTGACAACAGGCTGACAAAGGCAGTTTCAGCAGAAATGAAGTGTTATAAACCTATCCCCTACTTCATTATTTCGAGCCGATAATCACGCCCACGTTCCGACGTGACTTTCAGTCTTCCTTCGGTTTCAAGCACAGGTTTGATGCGCTTGATAAGCGTATAAAGTGTGTCGCTTGCATCAGGTTTCTTCGGCCAAAGGGCTTCGCAGATGTGCTGTTTCGTAAGCTGATGGCGCGGGTTTTGAAAGAACATGAGAAGCAAAGCATGTTGCATCGGAGTGAGTTTCACCGTTTGATGACTCAGCGTATAAAAGCGATTTTCGGCCTCAGAGAACATTAAATTTCCATAGACTTGCATGCCTTTGTGCTGACGTTTGAAGTAACCAATGGAGAAAAGTGCCCACAACAAGGCCACTGCAGAAAACGAAAGTGGTAGTCGCTGGTCGGAGAAGGCAAACACAGAAGCCATCGAACAATTGGCAAGTCCCTGAAACTCGATGTCTGCTTTCATCCCTTTCCTGCGCATAGGTTGGGTAGAAAGTCTGTTCTCTTCATCCCCTAAGGCATAACAAACGATAGAGTTTTTGCGCAAAGCAGCTATGCGAAGATAACTGCGATAGGCCTGAATCGTGTCTAAAGTGATAGCCTCATCGTGTTTCTCTGCCAATGTTTGCCTCAATGCTTGATTCATATCAGCCACCATTTCACGTTC
Organism: Segatella salivae DSM 15606; assembly: GCF_000185845.1. Lineage (GTDB taxonomy): Bacteria > Bacteroidota > Bacteroidia > Bacteroidales > Bacteroidaceae > Prevotella > Prevotella salivae. The sequence continues at coordinate 2,606,076 of NZ_GL629647.1, read as the reverse complement.
AGCACTGCGATAACTGTGCATGCTCGACAATGCTGCACAAGCCAAAATAATGATAAAAACAACTAAAGAATGATATGCTTTCATACGTTCTTCTCCTTCTTAAAGCCTGTTGTCACGGCTTAAAATACGATTACTTCTGTGCAAAAATAATGAAAAAACAGAAATAAACAAAATGAAAATACGATTTGTTTAAGGCTGTATAGATATATAATCGGTGGAAAACCTATACTCAAACGAGGGGACGTTTACAGAAATGAATAGTCAAATAGGACTCTATTTTATAAAAAAATCCTAAAAAATGGGTATTGTTTTATCTATTTTTAAGTTCTATCTTTGCACCAATATAATTATAGTCATGAAAAAGAAATCAATTTTATTGTCCCTCGTGGCACTATGTGTATTGGCCTTGTCCTCTTGTAGTGACAAGAACGATGCACCCTCTTTTAGTTCGCAGGCATTGCAAAATGCTGAGTTAGTAAATGTTTTGAAAGCGAAAGGGTTTACCTTTAATGAGAAGGGACAACTGGAACTTAACGACTTAGCCCAAAACACCCAGTCGCTTGATTTAAGTGGAACAAAGTTGAAAGACCTCACCGGGCTTGACGTGTTCCCCAATCTTCACGAGTTGAAACTCGCCAATAATGGGTATGGCCCAACGTTTGATTTCGATTCTATTCCCGCGAAAATCACGGCCATTGACCTCACAGGTAATGAGATATATGACTACAATCATTTGGTGAAAGTGGATGTGGCTGAGAACGGAGAGGAAACTGTTACGCCCCAACATTCCATCAATAAGCTCTTGTTACCTGCCACAGCACGTTTCAACAGCCGTGATTTAGTACCTTTCTATCGTCACAACCAAAATGATATTGTGAGTGGAAAGGTTGAAATGAAGATGGTCGATGAGCACGGAAAGGTACAGCCTTATAACACATTGCGCACCATACCTGATGTAGCTGTTCTAAAATATATCAAGGAAACATTCCCATCAATTATGGCTTCTGACGGACAGCATGTTGACTTGAGTAAGCATTTGAGTTTAGCCGACAAATCAAAAACGTTCTATTTGATTGTAGGAGCTACGATAGCGCAACAACCAACTTCAGTCGAAGGGATGCAATATATTGTTTCCAATCCATCTTGGGAGGGCATAGATTGCAGAATTATACTCAAAGAAAAGTTGCCATTGCCTTATTTTTATGTGAGCAGTAAGCTACAGAAACTCTTTCTACAGAATGTAAAGACATCCATCATCAACACACAAGATGCACATGACTTGTACGAGATGGCTGTGAGAAAAGTTGATGGTCTGCGTGATATAGACCTTTCAGTAAGTACGCTGTTTGGCCAACGCGACAAGGATAAAGAAATGAGTGACATGGTAGGATCTTTTGTAGAGATTATAGACTGTCCGGATGTTGAAAATTTAAAGCTCCCTAATAAGACAGACTTACATGCTTTGCATCTGGGTGTCTTAGTCGCTCCAAAGCTAAGAGCCCTTGATTTTTCGAACTTTATAGGTATAAGTACCATTGAGTTAGGACGCTTAAATCCTGCTTGTAAATTAACCTATCCCACAACCTTGAAGCATTGGTATGATTATGGAGGCTATGTGCCAGATGCCGATTTGAATACGACTTTTGTGATTACTGAAGATGTTTTCAACCGACAGGAAACAAAAAGTTTCATCAAGAAGTTCTATTTAGACCGCACGCCACAGCGCCTTTCTGATTACGATGCCTTTTTGTATGGTGATTTGTTCAAACCTGAAATACGAGGGATTTTTTGGACACATGAAAAATATATCTCACAAATTAAGAAATAAAGACTAAGGAAATGAAACAGAAATTTTTCTCAATACTTATTATCTTTACATGTTTATTTGGTTTTATTGCTTCTGCAAATGCTGAAAATTATGTAGGAACGCTGTCAAATGTAACGATGAATGGTAAGCATTTTAATGATGTTGCCAATACGTTTTTTTCATTGACTGATAATGGAGATGGAACTTATCTGTTGCAAGGGGAAATCCAAAAAATAGGGAAAATGCCAGGAACAATCTCTATCAATGTTCCCGTGTATATCATAAATGGCACTATTTCTCCAACAGCTAAAAATAGAGAAGCGGGGATTCTGAAGACTGCTTTTATGAAACAAAAAATCAAATTGCGTAATATTTCAGGAAGTTTGCAAGGAGGGTTATTACATTTTGTTATCGAAACTTATGCGGGATGGGACATTTTTCCAATGTTCCCAGCTTCTGTGACTTTTGATGGAACGAAGTAATAAAGATATGAAAAGAGAATTTAAATGTCTATTGTGGGGCGGCCTATTCATAGCCGTCTTTACCCTAATGGGGTGCAGCAGTGACCACAATCTTGACGAACGGCCTGTAGATGAGAGTAGCATTGAGACTGCACATCAGATTCTTGATGGTGACATTGTTCTATCTACAAAAGCTACACTCAACGGCGATGACAAGACTTTGTTGCCCGAAGGCTGCCCCACAAAATTCAGATTTGCGTGGGAGGATGCTAAAACTTTACGCTTGCAGTTACTTAACTTCACCGTAGGCAATATGCCACTAAAGATTACTTTCACCAGCTTGTGCAAGTTTATGCAACTTAATTCATGGGAGAAAGACGAGTACAGTGGTGACGGATGGTTGAAATTTAAAGGAGTTGATGGCGTGGTTTCTGCCGATGATAAGGGTACGGGTGCTGTTTCAAAGGGTAGCGGCGCCAAGGTTGATGGTTATCTCAACGTGAAAACTCATCAGATAAACTTCATCGTTAACTACAACATGATGAATGTGCGTTCGGAGTGTTTCCTGCAAACCATTGATAAAAATCGCATCAAAACATACGATGAAGACTTTAAGAAATATGAAGAAGATTTGAAGAAATACAAAGAGGAACATGGTCTGTAGTAACCACATCTCTACATAATGACATGAAAGAAATGTGGGTAATGCATGTATTATCCACATTTCTTTTTGTATAGAAAAAGTGCACATGAGAAGAAAAAAACTATTCCTTACGCTGCTTTTTTGCTTCAGCTTCATGACTTTATGGGCTCAGCAGCAAGTAAAATTCAAAGTAGAGGAACAAGGAACACAGCAACCTTTAGTAGGTGTTTATATCTCGCTTACAACCAAAAACAGCACTAAAGCAGAATTTAATGCCGTGACCGATGCTACAGGAAAAGCCGTTTTCAACATTGAAAGGCGAGGTACTTACCACTATCAGACTACAGCTGTAGGCTATATTTCAGTCTCTGGAGATATACAACTGCCGCAGAACACTACAATAAATATTGTGATGCGGGAGGATGTTATGCACCTGAATGATGTTGTTGTAACAGGTTCCCGCACTGAACGCCCTATAAAACTGTCGGCCGTTACTACGCAAGTGCTGGGTGGAAAAGCTTTAGTGGATGCCGGATACAGCGACCTTCAGCATGCACTTCAACAGGAAACGCCCGGTATGAACATCCAGAAAGTGGGCTTTGGCAATGAAATATCCATGCAAGGATTAGATGCTCGACACGTGCTTTTCCTACAAGATGGCGAACGAATGACGGGAGAAATGGCGGGAAACCTTGACTATGAGCGTTTTAATCTGCACGCAATAGACCGCATAGAGATTGTAAAAGGTGCCAGCAGTACGCTCTATGGAAGTCGTGCTTCAGGTGCAGTGATCAACCTTATCTCCAAGAAAGCCACGAAACCGATAGACATTCAAGCGGGTTTTCGCTGGGGACAGATGAACCAACGTAATTACAAACAGCCTTCAAAGCATGACTTTCTTTATATGTTTGAGAAGAATAGCGACCGTCCAAACCTACAAGCATGGGTGTCTGCAGGTATGAAATACAAGAAAATTACTTCGCAGACAGACATTTGGTACAGTGAAAGTGATGCCTTTTATATGTATCAATCCAAACATGATAAAAAGGTATACACGAAAGAAGCCAATCCTTTCTTACCGCATGACATTATTTTAAACAGCGTGGCTGAGCGCTCTCCAATGGGTATCGAGGGTACGGAACACGTTTCTATTGCACAGAAATTCTATATCGACCCTATCAAAAACCTGTCTATTGAGACTTATGGTACATTGTTTTTCATGAATTCCTATGACTTGATTCAAGACATGACATTCACACAGAGCCGTGACTTTATGACGGGATTCAAAGCAAAATACGATGTAAAAGACTGGTTTTCTGTCCACTTAAGTATGCATGCAGACTTTTATGATCGCTTCAAAAGGCATGAAAGACTTGATGAACGCAAGAAGGTTTACAAGAGCTGTATCCTCGAACCACGCCTGACTGTCACGAGTAATTACTTCAATCACCACAGTCTTATCTTCGGAATAGAGCATACCAGCGATGAATTGACGAGCGATCGCTTTGTGAATCGCAAGATGACAACACGTGCTTTGCACGAAACTGAATACTTCTTACAAGATGAATGGATACCCAATACACATTGGTTACTATCAACTGGTGTGCGTACAAACTTCTCAAAAGCTTTTGGTTTCATGTGGATGCCGAAGCTTGCCGCCAAGTATTCACTCAACAATCACTGGGCTTTTCGTGCCAATTACTCCATGGGCTACCGTGCACCGAGCATCAAAGAGCTATTCTTTAACTGGGATCATTTAGGCATGTTTCAAATCCGCGGTAACGAAGAATTACGCCCGGAGAAGAACCATTATATTTCATTCGGCACAGAATACACCACAGATCGTTTCTTCATCAACGTGAATGCATACGGAAACTTCTTCAGAAAGAAGATCGAAGGTATATGGCATATTTACGACATGCAATATAACTTTGAATATACAAATCTAAGAAATCAGCGCATGTTGGGCATTGAAGCAATTCTCAAATGGCATTTCGCGAAAGGCTTTACCCTTAATGGAACCTACAGCTATGTGAATGTAAGTAAGCAGCAAGGCATACAGGTAAACACCACATCTCCACATGCGGCAACTGGCAGTTTAGACTATACGCTCAACCAAAAGAACTATCGTTTGAAAAGCATTCTCAGTGCATCGCTCATGGGACAGAAGCAATTTGATGTGCAAGACCGCGTGTGGGTAGACGAACATCACAAGAGTTACGATGCCTATTTCCGCTGTACATTGCCTACATATGTACTTTGTAATTTAGCCGTCGTGCAGACTTTCTGCAATAAAGTAAAAGTAACCTTGGGCGTTGACAACCTATTCAACTACGTTCCTCATACCTTAGGATCGGGAATCACGATGTTCAATGTACCGGCGACATGCGGCACAAGAGGCTATATTCAAGTGGAATTCTTAGTCGATGACATTATCAAAACCTTGAAACATAAATAATGAAAACAACACTATATATACTTTTAGGCGCGCTCTTTACATTCACCTCATGTGTAAAATACGATGCCGAGCCTTTCACGGGGAAGACACTTCCCCGTGTCAGTGGTTATTCTACAGGTGTTACCAATGATTGGATTTATTTCAATCTACGTACAGGCGAGATATTCAACAGCTATCAGCCAGGCAGCGACATCAAAGAAGGTGAACAGAGAAACCGTTTGGACTGGGATCTCGCTTTCTGTGGCTACCGTCTCAGAACGAATAGTGGGACTTCGGGAAACGGTCAAGGTGGGGCTGCCGATTTAGGCAGTGGAAACTATGAAAAATGGCAAACCGTTTCACAACTTCCCAACACCATCCAATGGGCTGTAGATGATCACACAGTATCAATTACCTATTCACGCAACGACTGGAATAAGTATCTCATTGCCAATCACCTTGATTTTAATGAGAATCCATGGTTTGATCCCAACCGAGGACCAGCCACAACACAGACTGATGCCAATCCACTACTGGCACGAGCCATGACGTTTACCGGGCCACCACCCGTATATTCGCCTTCTTTCCACACCTATGTTGTGCGCACCGCCGATGGTAAACGCTACTTCAAGCTGCAGATTATAAGTTGGTATAAAGGCGACATTGAGGTCGGAGATACAGGAGGTCAGATTAGTTATTACTGTGATGAATTAAAATAAAACAAGTTTTTCAAAGTAAAATAAATAGTAGATAACGAATAGAAAAAATGGGAAATAACAAGAAGTGGTATATCAAACAGACGCTCATCTCATTCTTAGTAGTACTCTTTGCCATGCCTTTGGGACACGGAGCCATGAAGTTAATGGAAAGATTCATGAATGAGGGAAGCCTGCATGTGGCTGGTTTCATGATTGGATTGATAGGACTTGTGATGGTGATTATCGGCGTCTTTGTGAAAGGCGACACCCGACAGACTTTATGGGGACTATTCGGTGGGCTCCTCTTCTGGACGGGATGGGTAGAGTTTCTCTTTATGTATTATGCCCGCCGCTATGGAGTCCAGCCTGAAATAGAATATGGGAAGACGGTCACACAACCTGAATATCTCATCCTTCCTGCATCGTTTGGCATGTGGATGATGACGATGGTGATGTATGTGTTCAGCACAAAGAATGGCTGTCTTTTCATCACATGGGTGCAGAAAGTGTGCTTCCGCAGTCAGCGAAAAACAATTGTCGTGCAGCCCATGACACGTCACACCTCAATCGTAACCTTCATGGAAACCAACATGATGCTGTGGGCTTCCTATCTCTTGTTGATGTTCTGTTACGACAAAAACTTCTTTGGTGATCATCATCCTGTTACGTTCTTGGTTGGCTTAGGCTGTCTTGTGGGGTCGCTGTTCATGTTAGAAAGGCAACTGCATATTGCTTCCTGGGGTGCCAATATCCGTATGGCAGTAGCCACAGTGATTGTGTTTTGGGTGCCCGTAGAGATACTTGGCCGCATCAATTTCTTCAAAGAGTTCTGGGTCGAGCCTGAAAAATACGCGCTCCCCATGCTGATTATCCTGACAGCTTTTGCGGTCTTGGGCGTTTATCTATGGCGAAAAGGTCAGGTGAAGCAATAACAACAGGACTTTTCCTCTACAGAAGTATCATAAAAAAGAAGTTTTCAAAGAAGAAAAAATCAGCGTAGTGCTATGAGATATATTATTGCTATGGACTCTTTCAAAGGGAGTCTTACCTCTGAAGAAGCAGGAAAAGCGGTGGCCGATAATTTGAAAAGCCACGATGAAGAAGCAGAAATTAAAGTACTTTCGGTCTCAGATGGTGGCGAAGGTATGCTTGATGCATTCTGCAAAGCCACACATGCCACACGACTTTCTGTACCTACTCGTGATGCACTGATGCGTCGGATTGAGGCACAATATGCCATAACTCCTGACGGGACCGCTATCATAGAAGTGGCTCAAGCCTGTGGACTCATGCACATAGAACACGAGCAACGCAATCCCATGCGCACCACTTCATATGGTGTGGGCTTGCTTGTTGCAGATGCTTTGCGCCATAATTGCCACAAGATGATTATCGGATTAGGTGGTAGTGCCACAAGCGATGCTGGCATAGGGATGCTTCGTGCATTGATTGATACCTTTGCTCCAGAAGACCATTTTAATGCCATTCGCCCCTTATTCGACAATTGTGAGGTAATCTTGGCAAGCGATGTGACAAATCCTCTCTATGGAATTAATGGCGCAGCCCATGTCTTTGCGAAGCAGAAAGGGGCTACTCCATCGATGATTGAGGCCTTAGATGCACGGGCTAAACAGTTTGCTTTGCACACAAAAAGAGCCATGGGGTTTGACAAAAGCATGCAGCCCGGAGCAGGAGCAGCAGGTGGTTTGGGCTACGCTTTCATGCAGTTTCTCAATGCGAAGATGCAATCGGGTGCCGAATTGCTTTTACATTTACTCCAGTTTGACAAGCTGTTAGCCCATGCCGACATCGTCATTACAGGCGAAGGCAAGAGTGATTGTCAAACGCTGATGGGCAAACTACCGGCTGTCATCATGCAACACGCCCGCCAACATCACCTCCCCACCCTATTATTGTCTGGTCAGATTGAAGACCGCGATAGTCTTATCACAGCCGGATTCAAAGCAGCCTGCGCCGTGAAACCAAGCAATATGCCACTTGAAGAGGCTATGATTCCCGAAAAAGCCAAAGCCAATATTAGGGATTTTCCCCTCCCTATTTAGGGAAAATCCTTTCAAACGATGTTTTATTTGTTCTACTTTTGTATCGTGAAGATTAAGCGATGAGTGCTTCAATGCTCACAATTTATTCTGTAACAAATAAAAGATCGGAATATGAAAAAGTTTATATTAGCCCTCACAATGCTGTTCACACTAATGGTGTCGGCAAGCGCAATGAGTTACGAACAGGCTCGTCAGCAGGCGTTGTTCCTTACAGATAAGATGGCGTATGAACTGAATCTCACAGATGAACAGTATGAGGCTGCCTATGAAATCAACCTCGATTATCTGATGAGCATCAATGATTACAACGATGTTTACAATGTTTATTGGACACAACGCAACTTAGATTTAAGTTACATTCTACTTGATTGGCAATACAGAGCCTATTGTTCTGCCAACTATTTCTACCGCCCTTTGTATTGGGATGACGGCTATTGGAGGTTCAGAGTCTATGCCCGTTACCCTCACAGGGATTACTTTTACTTTGGTAGACCAAGCTTTTATGCAGTGTATAGAGGCGGACATAGCTGGCGAATTAATGGCGGAAGAAGTTGGTATCGTGGTAGAGATTTCGGCTTCAGAGAAGGCAGACGTTACGTAGGAATGCGTGACAACTTCAACCAAGGCAACTATGGTCGTGGTTTCAGTAGCCGCAATTTCGACAACTATAACAATGATAATCGTGTGTTTGGAGGCTCACGCAACAGCCGACTCTATGGTAATGACGACCGAGATAGTAGGGCTTTTGGAAACAACGATAATTATAACTCACGCTACAATCGTTCATTTGACAATAGTCGTTCACGCATATTCGGAGGTAGTGCAGCAACGGAGAGCCGCAGTAACAACACATTTAATAACCGACAAAGCAGCACTCGGTCTACTCTTCCGGCTGTTCCCAACCGCACTTTCGGAGCAGATCGTGGCAGCATGAACCAGGAACCAAGCCGCATTTTCGACCGCTCAAACAGCGAACGCTCATTTGGTGGCAGTGCACCGACACGCTCATTTGGCGACAATGTGCCTTCGCGCTCTTTCGGAAATAGTGCACCAAGCCGTTCGTTTGGAGGCGAAAGTGCTCCCTCTCGCTCATTCGGTGGCGGCGGAACTACGCAAGGAAGTCATGGTGTTTTTGGCGGAAGACGATAAAAGAAGAAACAAAGACCAACACATTCTAAATTATACAATATATACAATTCAATCAAATGGGATTATCAGAGGGCTTCAGCCCGACGATAATCCCATATTTCTTGGTCCACATTGGAAATCATTTTAGAACATCATAGCTGATAAATTCTGACCTCAGCATTATCCATTTTCTGTATTTCTCCCATTGGTTTATGAAAATAAACACTTTGAATGGCCTTATTGATGATGCCATGTCCCACGGCAAGCACCGTCTTGTTGGGATATGAAGTGCGAAGAAACTCCAAGAATTTTAGTGCACGTTGTTTCAAGACTTCAAGGCTTTCAACATTCTCAGGCCATGGTTTGTCCTTCAAATCAGGAATAAACTTCCCCGTGAAATCCCCCCAATCACGCTCCCGAAGCAAAGGAGTTGTTTCGACTTCTTTATGATGTGGCGCAGCAATAATCCTACATGTGTCGACAGAACGTTTCAAATCACTCGACACAAAGACATCTATCGGCTCGTCTTTCAACTTGTCGCGCGTGGTCTCGGCTTGCTGAATACCGCGTTCATTGAGTTCACCTTGCAAATGCCCCTGCAGAATCTGTGCTGCATTATCAACCGTTTCACCATGCCGCACCAAATATAATGTTGTCATAACCAATTGATTTTTACTGCAAAAATACAAAAAAGAACAGACACATAGCAGTGAGTTCATAGTTTTTTCTTATCTTTGTCGTTGGATAATAAACAAGATATGAAAGTATTCAAGACCTCACTTTTCCGCGCCATTTGTGCGATTATTGTCGGCGCATTACTCATTAAATATCGCGAAGAAACCATGCAATGGCTAACCATCACCATTGGAGTTATCTTCTTTCTTTCGGGCGTTGTGTCGCTGGCTTCCTACTATTCGGCTCGCAAATCGGCCGGAGGTCCAGAGGTATACAACAGCAATGGCGAGTTGATTTCAGGCGGTCCACGCCCTGCTTTGCCTATCGTTGGCATAGGAAGCGTAATCCTCGGTGCTATCTTAACCCTCATGCCAGACACCTTTATCAATGGACTCACCTATATTATTGCCGCACTTCTTATCGTGGGAGCTATCAGTCAATTCATCAATTTGGCTTCAGCGCGCAAGTATGCTGACATTGGTTTATTCTATTGGTTGATGCCTTCTATCATCTTGTTAACAGGACTTGTGGCCATCATCTACCCCAAAGCAATCGCCTCTGCGCCTTTATTTGTCATTGGATGGTGCATGCTAATATACGGCGTTGTGGAGTGTATCAACACCTTGAAGATATATTCTTGTCAGAAACAAATAAGCAAACAAGAGGCTGAAACGCCTGCTATTGAGGAACAAACGGAAACAAAAGACGAGCAACAACCTGCTGAATAAGTTCACAGGACGCAAAGGCTCTGCACACGATATGGCGCAACCGAACAGCTAAGGTCTATAAGACGGGCTCTCGGTTTGCGCCATATCGCTTTTTCAAGGAAGTTAATTTTATGGATTATTGCTTTCCGATTCTATGCTTTTTGAATCGTCTTTGCACCACCATTTTGTAAAATAAACAACCCGCTTTTTAACACTTCACAAAACGAGTAAATAGAAACGAAATAAGCGGGAAACACAAAACATCATTCGATTACAAGTACTTTTCTCCCTCAAAATCCCTCTTTCAAAGTTCAATCTCAGTCATTTTACGCCTCTAAACCCATCATTTCATCACGCAATATGCTTGAAAAGACAAGGCGAAATGGCACAGATTACACACTGAAACAACACAAATCATCGGCCTTTTTGCCCCATCGAAGACACTAAAATCTAATAAATTTTATAATCATCTGACTGCCAACACTTTATCAACCCACGCCAAAACTCGCGTATTTTCAACGAAAAGAAGTTGTGGTTTGAATATGCACGTTATGCAAAGCCTATTGTAAAGATGTTTAATAACAATCAACTTAGCATTGAAAGTCACTTTATCAAGGACAAACAATGAGGCAAAACGCAAGAAAAACAAACAGCTTTTCACTCGCTGGTAGAGGCAAAGTAGCTCCACTAAAAAGGGGCTTTATACACATCAAAAAGCTTTTTGTGCATATAATTTGGTCAATAACCAAAAATAATGTATCTTTGCGCGTACGCTAAAGTGAAACTATACACATACATTATATACATTCTATGAAATTGAAAATCGTTGTACTTGCCAAGCAAGTACCTGACACACGAAACGTAGGAAAAGACGCTATGACGGCTGAAGGCACAGTAAACCGCGCAGCACTCCCTGCAATTTTCAATCCGGAAGACCTGAATGCACTTGAACAGGCCTTACGAATCAAAGACCAAAATCCAGGTTCTACAGTTGGAATTCTAACGATGGGACCTCCCCGTGCAGGTGAGATTATCCGTCAAGGGCTATACCGCGGCGCTGACGAAGGTTGGCTTTTGACCGACCGAAAGAGTGCAGGCGCTGACACTTTAGCAACATCCTACTTCCTCGCTAAAGGCATAGAGAAGATTGGAAACGTTGATATTGTCATAGGAGGACGCCAAGCAATAGACGGTGATACGGCACAAGTTGGTCCGCAAGTAGCACAGAAACTCGGTTTGAACCAAGTGACTTATGCCGAAGAAGTGGTTAAGATTGAGGACGGAAAAGCAACCATTCGTCGTCACATTGATGGCGGTGTAGAGACTGTTGAGACTCCACTTCCAGTGTTGATTACCGTAAATGGCAGTGCTGCTCCAGCTCGTCCATGCAATGCAAAGCTTGTAATGAAATACAAATATGCAACTTGTCCAATGGAACGTAAAGGCGATGAACCTTGGAGTTCGCTTTATGAGACGCGCCCTTATCTGACACTTGGTCAATGGAGTATAGCCGATTGTGGAGCTGACTACGACCAATGTGGCTTGGCAGGTTCACCTACTAAGGTGAAGACGGTACAGAATATTGTGTTCCAAGCAAAGGAAAGCAAAACCTTAACAGGCAGTGACAACGATGTCGAAAGCTTGGTAAAGGAACTATTAAACGAAAAGATTATTGGCTAAAAACATAGGAATGGTTGGTTGAAGAACCTCAGTTTGTTGGACAAGCAAAGGTTGAATGAGCGGAAAAAACAAAGCCACGGGCAACCTTTTTGATTTATTCGAAATCTCAACAACATCTTCTTCATACCACAATCCTCATTCAAATTATGAACAACGTATTTGTATATTGCGAATTAGAAGAGACAACCGTTCAGGAAGTTTCACAGGAATTGCTCACTAAAGGTCGCAAACTTGCCAATAAACTTGGTGTAGACCTGCATGCAATTGTAGCCGGAAGTGGCATTAAAGGCAAGGTAGAAGATCAGATTTTACCTTATGGTGTGGACAAGTTATACGTCTTTGATGGAGACAAACTCTTTCCCTATACCTCAGCACCTCACACAGATATTCTCGTGAATCTCTTCAAAGAAGAGAAACCTCAGATATGTTTGCTTGGCGCAACAGTAATTGGTCGTGACCTGGGTCCACGCGTAAGTTCCTCTCTGACGTCTGGACTTACGGCCGATTGTACCCAACTTGAGATTGGAGATTACGACGAAAAGAAGACTGGAAAGCATTATGATAACTTGCTTTATCAAATCCGTCCCGCCTTCGGTGGTAACATTGTAGCGACCATTGTGAATCCCGATCATCGCCCACAAATGGCAACTGTGCGCTCAGGTGTAATGCAAAAAGCTCTTTATGAGGGTCAAAGTAAGGGCGAAGTAGTTTATCCTGACGTTGCAAAATATGTCCCAGAAGAAGATTATGTGGTTAAAGTCATCGACCGACACATAGAAGCTGCCAAGCACAATCTTAAGGGATCACCGATTGTTGTGGCTGGAGGCTACGGCGTAGGAAGCAAAGAAGGTTTCGATCTTCTATTCCAATTGGCGAAAGAACTCCATGGAGAAGTGGGCGCAAGTCGTGCAGCTGTTGATGCAGGATGGGTTGACCACGACCGCCAAATCGGTCAAACAGGCGTCACTGTTCATCCAAAAGTATATATCGCTTGTGGCATTTCTGGTCAAATTCAGCATATCGCCGGCATGCAAGATAGTGGCATCATCATCTCAATTAATAACGATCCTGATGCTCCTATCAATAAGATTGCCGACTATGTCATTACCGGTTCCGTTGAAGAAGTAGTGCCAAAGCTGATTAAGTACTATAAGCAGAACAGCAAATAAGGGGCCTCTCCCCCGGCCCCTCCCCAAAAAGGGAGGGGAGTAATGTGCTTTTCTATTGAATAAATACAAAGGGATAGTCTCTTAAAATCTCATGAAAAAGGTAAAGACTCCATTTGACTATATGAGTTCTTCGCCCGATCGCTATGCACTATTGAAGGCATATGCCAGAGAGAACAGACAGAAAATGACTCTTGCAGAGACTATACTTTGGAATGAATTAAGGGCATTACCTAAAACATTTAAATTCAGACGACAGCACATTATTGGTGACTTTATTGTTGATTTTGTATGCTTAGATTTACATTTAGTTATTGAAGTAGACGGTGATTATCATCAAAAGTTACAGCAAACTCACGATGACATACTACGTACTGAATGCCTAAATAGACTGGGATTTAACGTAATACGCTTCACCAATGAACAAGTTATAGAGAATCTACAAGAAGTAATAAGAGAGATTAATAACATATTATATAATGAATAAAATAATCCATCACCAACCCTTTTCCGTCTATCAAGGAGATGACATGCTACTCCCCTCCCTCTTCGGGGAGGGGTTGGGGGTGGGGCTTTAGCTTATGTCAAACTATTACACCGACCATCCAGAGATAGGTTTTCATTTGAACCATCCTCTGATGAAACGCATTGTTGACCTCAAAGAGCGCGACTATGCAGACAAAGATGCTTTTGAAGACGCTCCCGTTAACTACGAGGATGCTCTCGAAAACTACAAACGTATGCTCGATATCACGGGAGATGTCGCTGCAAATATCATCGAACCAAATTCTGAAAGCGTAGACCTTGAAGGCCCACACTTGGAGAATGGCCGTATGCTTTATGCCAGTAAGACTGTTGAAAACATTGAAGCAACACGCCAAGCTGGCCTTTGGGGCATCTCCATGCCACGCCGATATGACGGTCTGAACATCCCAAACATCGTCTTCTCTATGGCTTCTGAGCTCATCGCTGCAGCCGATGCTGGTTTCCAAAACATTTGGTCTTTGCAGTCATGTATTGATACACTCTACGAATTTGGTACGGAAGAACAACGCAAAAAGTATATTCCTCGCATCTCAGCTGGTGAGTCTATGTCTATGGACCTTACCGAACCAGACGCTGGTTCAGACCTTCAGCGCGTGATGTTAAAGGCTACTCAGGACGCAGATGGCACGTGGAGACTTAATGGAGTGAAACGTTTCATCACCAATGGAGACTCAGATATCCACCTTGTTTTGGCTCGTTCAGAGGAAGGTACACGCGATGGACGCGGACTTTCGATGTTTATCTATGACAAAAAAGACGGTGGTGTGACCGTGCGTCATATCGAAAATAAACTCGGAATCCATGGAAGTCCAACATGTGAACTTGTATATAAGAATGCAAAATGTGAGCTTTGCGGCGATCGTAAGTTAGGCTTGATCAAGTATGTCATGTCACTCATGAACGGCGCTCGACTCGGAATTGCCGCTCAAAGCGTTGGCGTTGAACAAGAAGCTTATAATGAAGCCCTCGCCTATGCTAAGGAACGTGCTCAGTTTGGCAAGAAGATTATCACCTTCCCTGCCGTATATGACATGCTCTCTCGCATGAAAGCAAAGCTTGATGCAGGTCGTTCGCTGCTCTACATGACGGCTCGTTACGTTGACATCTATAAGGCGCTTGAAGACATTTCGCGTGAACGCAAGCTCACACCTGAGGAGCGTAAGGAGATGAAACAATACACTCGACTCGCTGATGCCTTTACACCGATTGCCAAAGGTATGAACTCTGAGTATGCAAACCAAAACGCTTATGATGCTATTTCCATTCATGGCGGTTCAGGTTTCATCATGGAATACAAGAGTCAACGCCTCTATCGAGACGCTCGAATCTTCTCTATTTATGAGGGAACAACCCAACTTCAGGTCGTTGCTGCAGTGCGTTATATCACCAACGGCACTTATCTTGCCATCATGAAAGAGATGCTTGAGACTCCCGTTAGCGACAACCTACAACCTCTAAAGGTGCGTATTGCAGAGTTAGTTGACCTGTATGAAGAGGCACTCAATAAGGTAAATAGTGATGAAAATCAGGAGCAACACGACTTCCTTGCACGTCGTTTATATGATATGACGGCTGAAATCATCATGTCATTACTGATTTGTATTGATGCAAGTAAGGCGCCAGAACTCTTCGAAAAGAGTGCAAATGTTTATGTACGCATGGCAGAAGAAGATGTCATTGGTAAGGCTGCATACATCAAAGCATTCAAGGCTGAAGACTTAAAGAACTTTGTTGCAGAAGAAACAACAGAAGAAACAGAAGCTTAAGCGCTACTGATAATCAACAAAAGGCTACATCATGATGTGCATGGTGTAGCCTTTTTTATTGCCATGATGTTCCATATAGTACGCTCAAATGCCACGAACAAGAGATTGCATCATTAGCTTTGGCAGCCCCTATCAGCTTGTTCTAAATTGCATGTAAATCTAAATAGTTTTGCCAGTTCTGCCAAACCACTCTGCAGAATTACACTCCTTACAACACATTGAGTCTCAAGTTGTTATGAAAAATAACAGGACTTACACATGAAAGATTATTAAAAGTCGGTGTAATTCACATCATTTCATACCACAATTTGCGTCACTTTATCGTGTAAAATGAGGCAAATTATCAAGTGAAATGAATCAAATCGTGGCGTGAAATAAATCAAATCACCGTGTAGACTACCTCAGATGAATGCACAAGGTAAATCAAAGTACATGAAAAAAGGTTGAAAGACATGGCCTTAAACAGCCATCGTCTTCCAACCTTTTATGGTTACTAATCGTAAGTTTCGATTAGATATTTGGATTCATTTCATTCCATTTGTCAACAGAAGGAACAATACCGAGTTCAACAATCTCGTCACGCATCTTGCAAAGATGCTCGTAAGACTTCTGCAAACCATCCATTTCTTCCTTCGTACCTGTAGGCTCTGTGAAGTGAACACCAGTCTTATCAATTGTTGTTGGCATAGCCATCATAACGTTCTTGAAGCCAAGCTTGTCGTTGCATACATAGCAACCAGCTGGCAAAGTGAACTTCTCGCCGCCCATAGCAGCCTCAATCATCTTCACAGCATTATATGCAGGACTCTGGAAAGAGCTACGACCGCGGAGCTTAATGATGTTAGATCCGCCTTGAACTGTATGGTGTTTGATCTCTTCCCAACGTGTTTCAGAAAGATTCATCTCTGCCAATGGCTTACCATCTACCTTTACTTGAGAAGCGAATACAGCCATTTGCTCACCATGACCACCATAAGTGTGTGCGCCAGTAACCTTATCTTGCTGTACACCGAACTCCTCAGCGAGAGCCTGTTGCAAACGAGTTGAGTCGAGAGCAGCAAGAGATGTCAACTGATTTGGTTTCAAACCAGAGTGAATCAACGTTGTCAATGCAGTAACATCTGCAGGGTTGAAGATTACAACAACATGCTCTACGTTAGGACAATACTTCTTGATGTTATCACCAAACTCGGCAGCTATCTTGCAGTTTCCTTTCAAAAGGTCTTCACGAGTCATGCCTTCTTTACGAGGAGCACCACCAGATGAGATGATATACTTAGCGCCTGTGAAAGCCTTTTCAGGGTCAGTGGTGTAGCAAAGGTTAGCACCAGGGAATGCACATTGTGCCATTTCGTCGTATACTCCGTGTACACCTGGCTCGAAAATATCATAGAGACAGATGTTAGGAGTAAGCCCAAGCATCAACGCACTCTGTACCATGTTAGAACCAATCATACCGCCTGCACCAACGATAACAAGCTTGTCATTCGATAAATACTTCATAATTGTAATAAATATTGTTTTGTTTAGAAATCTAATTCCTATTGGTTTTACGACCACAAAGTTAGTAAAAATCCAAAGATATAATGTACTTTTTGAAGATATTATTTGTTGTTTAATCTTAAAAAACATATCTTTGTCATGTCGATTTAGCAAAACTAAGGATATGAAAACAATTGACCAACGACTTGAAGCTTTACGCGATGTCATGCGAAGTGAACATCTTAGTGCATTCATCTTTCCCAGTACAGACGCCCACAACAGTGAATATGTGGCGCCACATTGGCAAAGTCGCGAATGGATTTCAGGGTTTAATGGATCTGCTGGCACGGCAGTCGTGACATTGACTGGGGCAGCTTTGTGGACAGACTCTCGCTATTTCTTAGCTGCCGAGCAACAACTTGCAGGCACAGAATATGAACTTATGAAGCTCAAAGTTGCTGGAACACCGACAGTTTCTGAATGGATTGCGCAACAATGTGAAGCAGGAAGTGAAGTGGGAATTGATGGAACGGTGAGTAGTTTCGCGGAAACGGAGGTCCTAAAAGCCGAACTTCGGCAGCAAGGAGGAATGACATTGCGCCTTAACCTCGACCCTTTGGCGCGTATTTGGGATAATCGTCCCCCTATTCCTCAACATAAAATAGAACTTCATCCACTTGAATATGCAGGGGAAACTACGGCTTCCAAACTGGGAAGAATACGTGAAAGCTTGCGACAAAATCATTGTGATGGCATGCTGATATCAGCCTTAGACGACATTGCATGGACGCTAAACCTTCGTGGAACAGACGTGCATTGCAACCCAGTTTTTGTGGCTTACCTCCTTATGGAGCATGAAAAAACGATATTATTTGTTGATAAAGATAAGCTCACAACAGAAGTTTCAGTCTATCTATCAGCGCTTTCGATTAAGCTACTTCCATATAACGAAGTCGGGAAATACCTCAAACGCGATTACTTTGCCTATAATATCATGCTTGATTCTCACGAGACAAGTAGTTATTTAGTGGCTTGTGCGAAAGCAGGAAGAGCTTCAGTTGTGTTGAAGACTTCACCCATTCCAGCAATGAAAGCCATAAAAAACAAGACGGAAATTGAAGGATTTCGTAATGCCATGAAACGTGATGGCGTGGCCATGGTAAGGTTCCTTAAATGGCTGATTCCTGCGGTTGAAGAAGGTAATGAGACTGAAATGTCGCTGGATAAGAAATTAACAGACCTCAGAAAAGATCAGCCTTTATATCGTGGTTTGTCATTCGACACGATAGTAGGTTATGAACATCATGGTGCAATTGTACATTATGAGGCGAACGAAGCCACAGATATTGCCATCAAACCTCATGGACTTGTGCTCATTGATAGTGGTGCTCAATATCAAGATGGTACAACGGATATCACACGAACTATAGCACTTGGGCCTATCACTGAACTTCAAAAACGTATATATACCTTAGTATTAAAGGGGCACATTCAACTCGAAATGGCTCGCTTTCCCGATGGAATCAGTGGCACACAACTTGATGTTTTAGCACGTGAACCACTATGGCGTGAAGGCTATAACTACTTACATGGCACTGGACATGGTGTCGGTTCATATCTCAATGTGCATGAAGGTCCGCAACAGATTCGCATGGAATACATGCCCGCCCCATTGCATTCAGGCATGACAGTGACGGATGAACCAGGCTTATATCTGGCAGATCGTTTCGGTGTTCGTATTGAAAGCACCTTGTTAATCACAGCAGATTGTGAGACTGAATTTGGCAAATTCCTGCGTATGGAATCACTAACGCTCTGCCCTATTGATACAAAACCCATCATTATTTCTATGCTCTCTGATGAAGATATCAATTGGTTGAACCATTATCATGCGGAAGTTTATGAAACGCTTTCACCCGAATTAAACGATGAAGAACGTGAATGGTTGAGACAAGCAACGCGACCTATTGAACGCGAAAAAGCCTAACCATGATAGATTTTGCTTCCTTTCAAGTTTGAAATAATTTGAAAATGCAAGATAACTTGCTTTATTCTTAAATTTTGTAAAATAAGAACGACTAAATTTGCAGCGTTAAAATAAATTATCTACTTTTGCATCCGCCTTACAAGTTAAGGGCGTTTAGCTCAGCTGGTTTAGAGCATCTGCCTTACAAGCAGAGGGTCGGCGGTTCGAATCCGTCAACGCCCACCAACGTAAAGGGTGGTTACCAGAGTGGCCAAATGGGGCAGACTGTAAATCTGCTGGCTATGCCTTCGGTGGTTCGAATCCATCACCACCCACTCAATTAAAGAGATTTAGCAACGCTAAATCTCTTTTTTCGTATCATGAAATCTTTCATATCATATTCTTTTTGTATCTTTGCGATATCATGGATTCAGTCTTATATATTAAAAATATGGTGTGCGACCGCTGTAAAATGGCCGTTGATCAAGTGATTCGCAATAACGGATTACAGCCCATTTCGGTTGAGTTGGGCAAGGTAGTTGTTGCTCATTCGATTGATGTTCCATTGCGTTCACAAATCAAAAAGCAACTCGAAACACTGGGGTTTGAATTGCTTGATGATAGAAAACAGCAGTTAATTGAGCAAATAAAGACTGCAGTGATACAATTAGTTCATTACCATGACGGCATGACTAATACGAATTTGAGTGATTATCTCACATCAAAACTCCATAGCGATTATAGCGCCTTAAGTAAGCTTTTCAGTGAGGTTACAGGACAAACCATTGAGCGATATCTTATAGAACAACGCATTGAACGTGCCAAGGAGCTAATACGCTATGATGAATTGAGCCTTACTCAGATTGCATTTCAATTGAATTATTCGAGCGTTGCCCATTTAAGTAGCCAGTTTAAAAGCGTCACTGGCATGACACCTTCACAATTCAAAGCACTCAAAAATAATACCCGACGCAGCCTCGATGAAATTTAACCAGCTGCCAATTACAACCTTATCTTTTCCAATATTGTTGCAACAAACGACGCCAAAACGATTGCTTTGTACGCTCGAATTGCTTTAATTCCTCATCTGTTTTATCCCTTCCAAGCTGCGAAATGGCTTCAGCTTGGTCGAAATCAAAGGTATCATAGCCTTCAGTTAGTACCTTAATAACGAAATCTGGATGTGTAAGCTGAATCTGATACTGCGTATTTTGTGCTATCATAATAGCGATTGTACGCAACAACAACGTAACATAGTTGACATTAATCCCACTAACTTGCTTGACTATACGATTCATTATCGCTTCTGGTATCGACTTTTCTAACCTTTGTTTTACTTCATCTTGTTTCATCATTAGTTCCTTACGGAAGTCATGCGCGCTTACATCTACACCGAAAAGTAAGTCTCCCGAATGCCTAACTACCCTATTCAAAGGAAGTGAATTGACCAATCCGCCATCAACAAGTAACATATCTTCAAGCTTAACGGGATTGAAAAAGAGCGGTATTGAGATACTCGCACGGATGGCTTCATAAAGACTTCCGCGATCAAAGACTATCTCTTTACCACTATTCCAATCGGTTGCTACGGCCGTATAAGGAATGGGAAGGTCTTCTATATTGACATCAGGCACAATCTCTTTCAGGGCATCTATCACCTTCACTCCTTTCACCAAATGACTCAAACTAAAGGAGAAGTCTACCAAAGACAGTATCTTTCGACGGTCAAGAGCAAACATCCAGTCTTTTACTTCGGGTAGTTTTCCGGCAGCAAACATCCCTCCTATGAGTGCGCCCATAGAACAACCGGCCACTGAAGTGATTTCATAGCCATGGCGTTCCAGTGATTCTATAGCGCCAATATGAGCTAAACCACGAGCTCCTCCGCCTGACAACACTAATGCAACGCTTTTATTCGCCATCATAATGCTTGTTTAATTGTCCTTCAATATGCTGCTTCACCTTATATATATACGCTCCTTTAAGCTGTAAAAAAGAAAAGAGTTGCAGTTCAACTCCACGAGGTATGAACTACAACTCCATATTTCTTACGTGATAATAAAACGATTAACAACAGATGTTATCCATAGATAACGTTGCCGTTCTCATCCGTATAATCATCCAAAGTCTTACTATATTGGTTCATAGCACGCAGACTCATACCCATGTTTGAGAAGCCTCCATCGTGGAAAAGGGTCTGCATTGTCACCTTACGGGTTAGATCACTGAACAAAGTTACACAGTAATCAGCACACTCATCGGCTGTAGCGTTGCCGAGAGGTGACATCTTATCAGCAAAATCCATCATGTTATCAATGTCCTTAATGCCTTTACCTGCAGTTGTTTCTGTAGGAGATTGTGAGATGGTATTAATGCGAACATTCTTCTCTCTGCCATAGATATAGCCGAAACTACGTGCTATACTTTCCAATAAACTCTTTGCATCGGCCATGTCGTTATAGCCAAAGAATGTGCGATGTGAAGCCACATACGTCAATGCAACGACTGAACCATATTCTGCAATTGCGTCAACTTTCTTTGCAGCTTGCAGCATCTTGTGGAATGAAATGGCTGAAATATCAAGCGTTTTATTTAGCCAATTGTAGTCAAGATCATCGTAAGTACGGTGCTTACGAACGTTAGGACTCATCCCTATGGAATGGAGAACGAAGTCTATTTTGCCTCCCAATAGCTCTTGAGCCTTAACAAAAACATTCTCAAGATCATCGTAATTGGTCGCATCTGCCGCAATAACTGGCGCATTAATCTTCTTGGAAAGTTCATCAAGTGAACCCATACGAAGTGCCATTTCAGTGTTACTCAACACGAGAGTTGCACCTTCTTCTGCGCAGCGTTCAGCCACTTTCCATGCAATTGACATATCATTCAGTGCACCGAAAATAACACCACGTTTTCCTTTTAATAAGTTATAAGCCATAATTTTGTATTTAGTTAAACCGCTGCAAAGTTACGTTTTTCAATGAGAATAACAAAAAAAAATTGCACAAATCACGTTTTTTTGTGTAATCGTTTACGTAAAAATGGAGGCGAAAAGCATAACATCAATCGCATTATTCCCATGCAATAGTTACATACCTTGTAGTTATTGAGGTGGTAACACCATAAGCATTGTACCTTTAATAACCTATGGTTGACAAGCGAAAGCGTGGTCAACCCAGGGGCGTTTGCCGTGAGTGGTAACAACGCTGTAGCCGTTGTACCTTTAATATATTAGCTTTTTATCGTGGCATTCCACACAGAAAACGTACAACACCTAAGGCATTGACCTCCTCACTACACGCATAACCTATGGTAGACTGATGCCAACCTTAGACTGTCAAAGGTGCAACGTCTTCAGCGTTGAACTGCAATCACATTACAAACTACATCATTTTACACAATAAACAACGTCATTTTATGCAACAATTAGCGTCATTTCATCGCATGATTTGCGTCATTTCATTTTATCGTTTATTATGGATAGAATAATGGTTTATGAGATAATAAACCATTACTACATGAGAATCGTTCACTCATTGAGATTGTGTCTGTTTTCAACACCATAGGTTTTGCGCTCTTTATTGCCTAAGATTGACAAGGAATGAGATTGACTTTACAGCGCAAGCCAATCTATTAAATTATTCAAAATAATGATTATTCAATGTACACTTAATTGGTTTCAAGAAAAGAAACCCTTATTTTCGCCATATAATAACAATCATTTTATCCTTTAAACCGCAACATGAAAAAGAGTCTACTCACCCTACTCCTCGCCTCAGCAACAGCAGTTGGCGCAATCGCTCAACCTGCAATAGCAGGCTATCCCTATCAACAGGTGCCGTTTACAAGCGTTAAACTCGCGCCAAACTCATTTTTTGGCGAACGTCTGAAGGCTGCAAAGGAGGTGACAATCCCATTGGCTTTCAGCAAATGTAAAAGCGAACACCGATATGAAAACTTTGAAAAGGCAGCACATCCGAGTGATAAATACGTCGTGCAAAAGTTCATGTTGTTCCCTTTTGACGATACCGATGTCTATAAAACCATTGAGGGTGCCAGCTACATGCTACAGAGTTTTCCCGATAAAAAGCTTGTAAACTATATTGATAGTATACTTACTATTGTAGGTAAAGCACAAGAAAACGATGGCTATCTTTATACAGCTCGCACGATGAATCCAGCCCATCCACACCCTTGGTCGGGTGGAAAAAGGTGGCAGAAAGCAGAGGAATTGAGCCACGAACTCTATAATCTTGGCCACTTACTCGATGCAGCTGTGGCCCACTTTCAAGCCACAGGGTCACGCAAGTTCCTTGACATTGCACGACGATATGCCGATTGTGTAGTGCGTGAAGTGGGGCCAAAGGCGGGCCAATCTTGCGTGGTTCCGGGGCATCAAATAGCCGAAATGGGACTCGCAAAGCTTTATCTTGCAACGGGAGATAAGCGTTATCTCGATGAAGCTAAATTCTTTTTAGACTATAGAGGCAAAACAAACACACGCAACACATACACACAAAGCAACCTGCCCGTAGTCGAACAACGCGAAGCTTGGGGTCATGCTGTGCGAGCAGGATATATGTATGCCGGCATGGCGGATATCGCGGCACTCACTAAAGACAGTGCTTATATCAAGGCTATCGATAGGATTTGGAACAACATTGTAAGCAAAAAATATTATCTTACGGGTGGAGTTGGTGCACGACATGAGGGAGAAGCCTTTGGTGCTGATTACGAACTACCTAACCTTACAGCTTATAACGAGACGTGTGCAGCCATTGCTCAGTGTTATCTTAACCTGAGATTATTCATGCTTCACGGTGATTCTAAATACATAGATTGCTTAGAACGCACGCTATATAATGGCGTTATCAGTGGTATGAGCATTGATGGCGGTCGATTCTTCTACCCTAATCCTCTGTCTTCGGACGGCAAATATAAGTTTAATGCCGATGGAACAACAACACGACAACCATGGTTTGGTTGCGCCTGTTGCCCGAGTAACCTCTGTCGTTTCATTCCTTCTGTTCCGGGATATGTATATGCTGTGCGTGGGAATGACGTCTATGTGAATCTATTTATGGCTGGAGAAGCCGACATAAATGTAGGAGGAAAGCACATGAAACTCGTCACAGAGACAAACTATCCGTGGGATGGCAGGGTATCAATTCGCGTCAAAGAGTGCGGCAACAAAAAGGCTTCGGTGATGATACGCATACCTAATTGGGCGCGAGGTGAGGTCACTCCAGGAGGTCTTTACAGCTTTATCGACAAACAAGAAGAGGGTTGGAGCATTATTGTTAACGGCAAAAAACGCTATCCAGAGACATGGGATAAGGGCTACTTTCGTGTCATAAACGTGCGCAAAGGCGATGTAATCACACTGCAACTCGACATGAAACCACGCATGATTATGGCGGATAATAAGGTTAAAGATGACCGTGGTTGTATTGCTGTTGAACGCGGTCCACTCGTTTATTGCGCCGAAAGTGCAGACAACTTTGGTGCAAATACGAATCAAATCTATGTCAATAAGAAAGCTTCTTTCAAGCTTACAAAAGACTATTCAATAAAGAACACGGAAGCCGATGGAACGATTTTTAAGGTTGATGCCTTGCAAACTGAGGCACAACTATTGACTGACAACAGCGAGGGCAACCTGCAATTAAGGGATATGCAGCTTACCCTTATCCCCTATTATGCCTGGAATCATCGTGGAACGAGCTGCATGAATGTGTGGTTAAAGACTACAGAACTAAAATAAAAAGAGGCATGTGAAAGCATGACCTCAAAGAAAGAGCCTCTGACATTGATTGTTGTCAGAGGCTCTTTTCATCTCTATCATCTTATTTGAGGTGTGGAGTTATGCGTTGTTTTGTAGATTATCACGCTGCTGTTTGTTTGGTTCTGCAACAGGTTTAATCAGCAACGAGGCTGCAATACTAATCACTAAGACAGCCAAAATAATGACAAGTGACCACATCGCGTCTATCTCAACGAATTTATGAATGAGTAGTTTTACACCGATAAATAATAGTAAGACGCTCACACCTAACTTCAAATAGCGGAACTTATCGGCTATAGCGGCCAGGAGAAAGAACATTGCACGCAAGCCAAGTATAGCGAAAATGTTTGAGAAAAAGACTACATAAGGGTCGAGACTAACGGAGAATACCGCAGGAATACTATCGAAAGCGAAGATTAAATCGCTAAACTCTATCACAAGAACGGTAACGAAGAGTGGCGTGATGCAAAGCAACCCTTTTACTCCTTTGCCTACCAGCTCGTAATCATTTCCCTTCTTTATTGCTCGAACAAAGAAGTTATCACCTTCAAATCTTGGGTAAACATGGAAATATTTCGATAGGAATTTCACCATGGGATGATGCTGCACGTCGATGGATTCTTGCTTGTTGCGGTCCCGATACATCTTATATGCACTATAAACTAACACAAAGCCGAAGACTATCAATACCCAATCGAAACGATTGATGATAGCAGCGCCTGCAAAGATAAATACAAAACGCAGTACAATCGCACCCAAAATACCCCAGTTAAGTACGTGTTGATACTCGGTGTTTTTTACTCCAAAAGAAGTAAAAATCATCATCATCACGAAAAGGTTATCAACAGATAACGTCTTCTCTATTAAGTAACCAGAGAGATAAGAGATAGTCATGTAATGACGATATGACTGTAAACTCGCCTCGAAATCATTAGGATTGAGCTTGAGATGTGAGGCATATCGCGATGCAACTCCTTGCAAATCGGCGTAACTATGAATGCCATGTACAAGGTCACCATAGTACCAAAGGAACGCAGAAAAAGCCAAAGCAAGTGTTATCCAGACAAGCGTCCACGTACCAGCTTCCTTGATTGACACGACATGTGCTTTGCGATCAATAACCAACATGTCAAGAATGAGGATGCCAGCAATAAAGACTATGAAGCCAATTAAAAAGAGAATTTCTGTTGAAAACATTATATTGATTTGATTAAACGAATCTTATGATATACTGATATTATAGTCCAAGCAACGCCTTAAACTGGTGTTCTTTCCACAAAGCATAACCCGTCACACCAAAAAAGGCCAGAAACACGAAGACAAGGACAATCTTTTTACCTTGTGGACCAGCCTTTTCTATTGGCATAGTTGCACTTTGAAGCGTTGTAAAAGCAGGCGTAACCTCTTGTACTCTTGCGTAAGCTGCCTGCAAGTTTGCAGCCAAAGAGTTGTATGTATTGAACTGTAACTGCATGTCGTTCTCTAAGTCTTCCTGTTTACTTCGAACGCTTTCAAGAATCAAATCCTGATTACTGTCGCTGAAAGAGCCATAGAGTTGGCGCGCCTTTTCATAGCGGCGCTTCGCTTCTAAGCATAGTTTCTTCGTATTTTCCAAGTCATTTCGCGCCTTATTTGTACGATATTTCGTGATGAATTCTTGTAGTCGTGACTTCACGGAATCAGCCATAGTAGCCGATATTAAGGGGTCTTGATCAGTCACACTAATAGTGATTACGCCCGTCTTATCATCCACATCACAAACCACATTCTTTTGAATGGCCATCATGATTGCTGTTTGTTGCTTTGTCAAACGAAACGTATTAAGCCGCTCTTTCCTTATCGTGTCCTTCCCTGAAAATAGCGTTCGCCACCAAGGTTTCTTCTGATTGTAAAGCAAATAGTCGTAATAACTCATCATATTCTTGCTGTCTTTACGATGCACTTTAATATCAAAGAGACTACCTTTGAAGTCAACCGAGTTCATCAAATCAGGGTAAAGGTTAGGCGTAATGGCATCCATATCCTTGTTGTTACTACCTCCTAACTTCACACCGAAGCTCGAAGCAAGTGAGCTTAATGAGCCTCCTGAGCCTCCATTTAATGAGAGTTCAGGGACTAACATCACTTGACATTCATAATAAGGGGGCAGAGATTTAGTGATAATGGCACCTACAATAACTGCTGCCGGAATCCAAATGGCGTAGGCTTTCCAATGCTTTTTCAATGCCAAAAATAAGGCTTTAAAGTCTATAGAGGCATCTTCCTCTTCCCATTGAGCATTATCTTGTTGACGATTTTCTTCGTTCATACTGGATGAAATGTTTTAAGTGATTTCGTGAATCCTTTTATTTTATCAAGTTACCTATTGTTGCTATCATCGTGGCAAGCGACGCAATACTCGTTCCTATGCTAAGAACATGCGAGAAACTATTACCATTTGACTTCGGCTTACTGGGCACAATAATCTCACATCCGGGTTCAATCTTGTGCTTACCAGCTTCACTTACACGACCATTTTGATAGACAATAAACGTCTTTGAGTGCTTAGCGCGCGTACCAAATCCGCCTGCTTGATTGATGTAATACCTGTAGTTTCGTCCATCTTCATAAGCAACCGTGTTGGGATACATCACATCTCCACTAATCTTCACCGTTCCGTTATAGGTCGGAACGACAAGTTTGTCACCCTCACGAAGCACAAGATCACTGTTCGAACCAGGGTTTTTGAGCGCTTTATCAAGTTCAATTCCAACGTAATATGTTTCTGCTGAGTCGAGAAGATTCGTGTTAACACTGTCTCTTCCCGTTTGATTGTTGACGACACGCATTACTGCTTTCATGCGGATTCGCTCGTCTTCATTAATCTTTCTCTCTATTCTTGCTCCATGAACATAAGCCTCTTGTGTGACTCCTCCAGCCATTTTGACGAGATCACTCAGTCGAGTGTTCTTATTATTCAGCGTATATGTGCCTGCGAAAATCACCTCACCACTTACTGAAACATTTCGTTGTGGCTGATAACCTGGGCTTCTTCGCACATAAACTTCATCGTAAGGGTGGAGTTTAAAGCCATTCGTTCCATCGATAACAAAGCCATCTTTCAGTGTGAAATTATATGTCTTTGCAATCTCGTTTGGTGCAGTTGTTGCCGCAGGGTCAATGATTCGGCGTGACACATCGACTTTAGCTGTCGAGGCAGCATCGGTTAATCCGCCCGCTTGCATAATGAAATCTTCAATCGTTTCGTTATCCGCGTATTGGTAAACTCCAGGGAATTGCACCTCTCCATGAATCGTAATGGTGCGTGCTGTAGTGCGATCACTCTGGGTAGGAATAAAGAGAACGTCTTCGTTTTTCAATGGAATGTCGGCCACACTCCCATCGAGTATGCCCTTAACATCAACCGCAATAACCTCTAATGTGCGGTCTTTTTTCAAACGATGTAACACGGCATGCTCTGTGTAAGCATCTTCTGTAACTCCTTCTGCGTGCAGAATCAGCGAACGAACACTATTGATTTCTTTACCCAACTGATATAATCCTGGACGGAAAACAGCACCTTTTATCTCAATCATATTATCGTAACGATTGAGTATTGAGTCTACACTGATCACATCACCATCGGCAACTCGGAAGTTATTCATTTCGAATTCACCTACATTATAGACTGACTTCTCGCGACCAGTTGACCTTAACAACCTCACCGATTTGCGGTAAGCATTCCCTGCAAAGCCACCTGCATAGCGAATGATTGAAGCCACACTTTCGTTCTTTCTCATTTCATACGTCATGGGACGCTTTACAGATCCGCTCACATCTACTAAGCAATCATAAGGTCCAACAACGATAACATCATTGTCTTGTAGACGGATATTGCCGGTCAATCTGCCATTTAAGATGTAATCATATACATCAACAACTGTCGCCAAACGACCGCTTCTATAAACCTTAATGTTGCGTAATGTTCCCAAACCATTTATTCCTCCTGCCATATAAAGGGCGTGAAAGACGCTTGCAAAGGCACTAATCGTGTAAGTACCCGGCACTTTTACCTCACCCATTACATTGACTATAATCGTTCGAGTCTGCCCTATTGTCGTCTTAATCTGGCTGCTACTATAGCGAGAACCTAAGGTTCGACGTATCTTTGCATTAGCCGCTGCGACAGACATCCCACTTACATAGATTGGACCATAACCCGGAACAGTGACTGTTCCCTCTGGAGAGACGGTCAAAGTCTCGGTCTTTTGCGACGCGCCGAAAATCTCAATAACGACTTGATCGCCTGCTCCTATGGTATAATTTGTAGGAGTTGCGATATTCATATTGGGCTCAAAACTCAATAGTTTGTTGTTAAAGATGTCACGACCAAACACTTTTTTGCCTCCAGGCGATAACACTTCTTCTACATGATTGTCTATGTTTTGCTGCACTTGTGCATATTGTTGAGCCGCAAGTTCTTGCGATGTTTGGTCTAACTTCATATTTCCCGACGTCAGTGTCTGCTGTTGTGAGTCGTTATCCTTACGCAAAACACCACTTGATGTGACTGTTGTTGGCGTGCCATTCTTGGTCTGTAACTGACTCTGATATTGGTCTCTGACTCGTCGAATCTGGTCAATCTGCACGCCACGCTGCATAAGTTTCGTGACGATTTGCCCGTTTGAAGTACCCGCTTTGTGTTCTTTCTGGTAGAATTGCATTACCTGACTATCGCTCATCTGCGCAAAACAGCCTATGCAAATGATAGAGAAGAACACACAAAAGAGAATTCTTTTCATAGCTATATCTTGTATTTTATTTTTCCTTATGCAATAAAAAAAATAGAGTTAACAGACCTATTGAAAGCCCTTCTAACACATCTTCTCAGCTTCTTTGCCAACGATTATCCCATCACAGCATCAACATTAGAAAACGAAAAGACACATTTCCCTCCTATTATATGGTGCAAATTTACAAAAAACAACGATTGATAACGAATTTATTGCTATCAAAATGCAAAATAATTTAAGCCACATCGCCCGTAACCTGTTTTGAATCATTGGCATAACCAGCTGCAACGATATCATACATCAATACAAAAGAGCCTCTGCATGCAAGCCATTCTATCTATCATAAACTTCTTTTGTCACTGCTGTTCATGTAAAACGACCCAGGGTAGACTACGCTTTCGCTCATAAACCTTAATAAATTCATAATATAAAATGACGCAAATCGTCTTGTAATTTGCCGTGTTTTACCGCATGAAATGATACAGATTGTCCATCAATTTGATGCAAATTACATCGAGTTTCAACGTTATTTTAAGGCACATTTGCAACAATTCTCATAACCTTCTGACTATCATTACATTGCAACTTAGCCAAAATCAGCAATAAATTGAACAGAGAGAGCAACGGGGTTAAAATTTACTGATGATGTAAGATGAATTGTAAATATAAATCATCAGATTTAACACATACTCTTATTTGCATTATTACAAGAGATTATTTGAAACAAAAAAAGTGTCTTACAGGGAGACTACAGCCTGCAAGACACGTCATCATGATCGCTATCATGAATTTTATTTCAATTCTATGGAAATGTAATCATTTTGATTTCCGTCTTTCTTCCCGGCGAATTTCACGGCAGCTTTCGAGCCCTTTTTCATGACAATAATATTCTTTATCAGGTTAGGTGCGAGCTTATCTACCTCTATTTTCGTTGCATTCTTACCATTAATGGTATACACAATGTGGTCTTCTTTGCGCGTTTTAATAATAACTACGCCGTTCTTTCCAGCCTCTCCATAAGACAAAGCCTCTTTAGAACCAGGCTTAAACACAGTCACCGAAGCGATATTGGTTGGGTCAATACTTTCCAATCCTGATTTCTTCTCAACACCATCTACGATATATAGCAACTTGTCTTTCTTGATAACAATCTTATATTTGCCTTTATTCGCCCCCTCATCAGTTTGATTTGGGATTTCAATCCTCGTTATATCGACTACTTTATTCGATTTTTTCACACCATCGGCCGTTGTTATCCGATGAACGAAACACTCCGTTCCAGGCTCTATTTTATAATCTAATATCACCTTATCCTTTAGTTGCGAACCATCAAAATTGGTTATTTCCCTCCCATCGATGATATATTTCTCGGTGGTTTCTGACGTTTGTGCACTGCTCGAAGCCATGAAGAGAGCGGCACAAAAGATTGTAATGATAAATCGTTTCATACTATATGTTTTTAAAAATGAACTTCTATTAAAACACGGAGAAAGCCAAATTGCCCCGCTCCTGCTATCAAAGCGCCAGTCCGTTTGCCAGTAGACACCCCGCCATTCCTACTCATCTTCTAATGCAAACAGCTGCATATTGCCATTATTATCACACGGAATTGCTAAGAATTTATAAGGAGTTGCAGTATCAGCTGACACTATCACCGCTGCATTTCCTATCGGTATCATTTCTATTTCCTTATCTTTTTTAAGGGCAATATCGGCTAAATAACGCACTCTGCCTATCATTTCTGGAGTAGAAAGTCGCTCTTTTATCGACTTTTTTACCTGCTTAGGGCTGACATTCTGTTTCGTTTTATATGGAGTTTTAGCCTTTATTGTCCCAAAAATAGAATCATTTTCAATCGCTTTTTGACTCACGGAATCAGGCGAGACAAGTGCCATAGCCTTTCCGGTGGTATGCTTTTCTATCGTCGAAAGCTTAGAAACAACTGCGGTTTGATTGGATTTCAGATAAAAACTAATTGCAAACAGCACCAGGATTGAGGCTGCAATGCCCGAAAAATAAACGATAAGTTTCTTTGATTTCAGTGACTTTCGCCCCTGAATGATCGCTTCATATTCCTCAGAAAGGTCACTTTCGTCCTCTTCTTCAAAGGCAAAAGTATTGCAAATGATGTTGCATAACAGCGCCACCTCACGTTCGTCATCATCCGGTTGATGTGTAGCGAAGTAACCGCTAAGCTCCTTTTCTTCCTCAACAGAAGTCTCTGCATTGAGAAAACGCTGTATTAACGCCATGCGTTCTGCCTTGTTATCTATCGTTGTTTGGTTCATCTCAATCGCTTTAATTGGTCAGTTATTTGTTTGCGGGCAGCCGAAATAGACGTCTTAATGCTTGTTTTCGGTCGGTTAAAAAGCAGTGCAATATCATCTAAAGTCATCCCTTCCACATTACGAAGATAAAGGATTTTACGTGTGGCTTTAGGCAATTGATTAAACAACCGAAGGCCCATTTGCCCCCATTCTGTATCTTCCAACATGGCAGAAGCACTATCAGAAGCCATGAAATCTCGGTCAGAAAGCGACACGTTTCCCTTTCTTTTGAGTTGTCGATAGCGTGAAACGCAATGATTACGTGACATGCGATTAACCCACGCTTCAAGCCTTTCGACCTCGTCAAGTCGGTCACGATAGCGCCACAACAAGATGAGAACTTCCTGTACAACATCGTCAATTTCCTCTTCCATTTGTAGGGAAACAAAAAACCTTCTGACGATACTTTCAATCTCAGGTCTTGCAAGTTGTACTATATGTTCATAGGCCTTTTCGTCCATTTTCTACTGTCTGTTCATATAAATGTATAATCCGCAAAACGAAGCGTTCCGAAAAAATAAAACGAAGCGTTCCGCCTCGTAAAACGAAACGTTCTTTTTTCAGGTCCCCCCCATAATGCAAAACGCCTCAGATTTCTCTGGGGCGTTTTGCTGTTTATTCTTCATTACATTTCAGACATTCAAGTCGAACTTTACATTCTCATCACCATCAAGCAGCAACCTCGTGCGCTCCAAGTTATTCTCGTATATGTGCACATTCCCGAGGTTCAGCGTTATGTTCTTCAGCGGCAGGTCTATCTGCCGTGCCATGAGATAGAGGTGGTATATATCTGCCGGCAGTCCAAGGTTTGCGTCACTGCTTCGCTGATAGGCTGACAAGACCAGTTCGCCCTCGTCTATCTGGAACTGCACCAGGCTCAGGCATGGTGCCTGGTTGCTCTCTGCACCTGTCTCGCCGAGGAACAGCACATAGTTCTTTGAGTTGCGCTTCTCGCGGTTTATCCTCACAATCAACGGCGGCAACTTCTCAAAATAGGTCGGATAACTGTTCACAAGCACGCTCCCACAATAGTCCCACCAGTTGATACCAGCCTCGCGATATTTCTCCACCAGCCGCTCACCTTGCATGAACAGCTGTAGTTCATTCTTCAACTTCTTGCGTGCTATGCCGTGGCTCTCAAATATATCAAGCAGGTCGGCTGGAGACAACGACAGCTGCTCATTGAGCAAATAGCGGATATTGCCTTTCTTATTAGTCTGGATCTTTCCTCGTTCCAAAATCTTTCCCAGTGTCTGATAGTATTTGTTCATCGTTCAAACGGTATTAGAATATAATTCAAGCAACGTCCGTATAGAGCATGATGTCCGTATAGGACGCATTATAATTCATGTGGGCATTGAACTCTCTGCGGTGACAGTTCTCAAAGGGGTTACCGATGAGCTTGTTCTTACCTATCCATTCACAAAGCTCCACTATGGAAGACTTGTTCGAGGTGAAGTAAATGAACCGATGTCCGGAGAGGACGGTCAACACGTCAAGGTAGTCAGATAGCTTCCAGTACATCTTGTAGGTCTTGCTATCCGTACTCAGGTATGGGGGATCGACGAGGAAAACTACACCCGGCACATCCTTGTATCGCTCAAACACCTCTTTATAATCACAAGAGGTAATGGTCAGCCCGTCGAGATAGTCGCTGCAAGACGGATAGTCGGCAGCCTTGATGTTGTTGTACAGTGTCTCTTTCTCAAAGTCGGAGAATTCGGTAGCATACTTCATTGAGAACATTACCGACGAGGACAGCGTTATATAATCGACATATCCGTGGGTACGCTCATGCCTGAGTATGCAGGACAGTACGCGTTCCCGCGCCTCTCCCAATATTGGCTTGTGCCGTGGTACGTCCACGATTTTCCTCAGTTCCGCCAACAGTTCATTCGTCTGCGGAATATGCTCCAGCCGAAGCCTGTAACCGTCGAAATCATTATATACCACGGTGGAGTCCGGTTTTTGGCACTTGGCGATATGTGACAACAATCCACTGCCACCGAACAGGTCCACGAAGGTCGTATTGTCAGGGAACTGCCGGAGTACCTTGATGTACTCCTTGGCAAACATCCGCTTCTGTCCCTGAAAAGGAAGCGGTGCCGAAAGGTATTGTCTTCTCATTGTCTCACTAAATTGGTATGGCAAAGTTCGCTATATTCGGTGAGCCAGAAGAACATTCGTACCAAATCACACTGCAAGCGTTTTGCAGTCGCTTTGAAAGCGCTTGATGAGTCCGTACACCTTGCGTTCGCTTATCGCATACTTTTCAGACAACCGGGCTACGATATACGACACTTTCTCGCCGCGCCCCAGCAGCGTGGTGTAATCGGCGTATAAGTCCACATATTCAGCATCCTCCAGCCTTATACCAGACATTTTGAGCCTATTTATCAGCTCCCTGTTAAATTTCAAGACCTCTATTATCTTCATATTCACAAAATTTTGTATCTTTGCAGTGTCTCACTTATTAAACAACAAAAAGCCCATAAGATGTGGCAGAGGGTATCGGCCCCCGGTCAGCATCTTATGGGTGTGTTGTTTAATAGTAAGTGAGACGACTATTTTAACAGGCCGGGGGCTTTTTAACGCCCTACCCCCGAGGGCAGTCTTCAGAGTTTATTCAATCCGGTATTGTTCCAAATCGAACGCGTCTTTCATCTTCCAGCCGGCATCCAGCGTTTCCAGAATGTAGCGCATGGCTTTCGTATAGAAGTCCGTAAGGTCTTCCATGTTCTCAAATACGCGGTACACCGGCTTTTCGTCGGAACCGAACTTGAACTTCACCGGAAGCGTGGCACCGTCGGACTGTCTGGCAAGGTCATAGGCCGCCTTGTAGTTGAACTGGTTCTCCGTCGACAGCCACACGGTATTGCCCTCGTAACTGAATCCTGAGAGGATAGCCCGATCTGTCTGGTTGTTGTACCAGTCGATGACGGTTTCCTTGATTTCCTCGTCATTTGGTCTATGGTCGAATTCCGTTTCCATGTAGTCTGCGGCTCCATTGCTTTTTTCGTGCACGTCCCAGCGGACGCGCCACTTGTTCCTTGCCGGGCTGACACACTCCATCAGCTTGACACCGGCAGCTCCTTCTACTCTTTGCATGTCTTTTTTTCTAAGTGAATACATACTTGGTCCTGCCTTTCCCGAATGTCTCCGTCTTGATGGTTGTTTCAAACGGGAAGCCGTCCGGCATTTCCTTGATTTGTGCGAGGATATTCTTCATTTCCTCACTGTTGGTAAAGAACTTCTTGGGTTCTCCGTTCTGCTCGATGGCGACGATGCAACGGTCTTCTCCCTGCTCGGTCTTGATGCCCGTCTCAAAATCCTTGACGATGACGGGCAGGTTGACCAGTTCCCTGATACTGACGACGGCTCCGGGAAACATCCTCTTGCCGTCCGGTGGATTGTAGGCCACCTTCAATTCCTTGAATGATCTCATTGTTTTGCCTGTTAATTTATTAAACAACATATTACAGTCAGCGTGTTTTGCCATGCCGTAAAAGCTCGCTATCAATTCACGCCGCCTCTTCCTACTCTTCACCTCGTGCATTTTCCTGGCCATCTTCTGCTTGATGCGCTTGCGCAGCTCCACATGGCCGGCATCGTATATCACATAGCCCAGGAAGTCGATACCTTCACTCACGGGGAACACCCGTTCATTGGGCTTCACCGTCAGGCCTATCTCCTCCATGCACTCATGCACGATGTCATGCACCATCCACAATTCCGCTTTCGATTTACCGAGTACCACGCCGTCATCACAATAGCGGTAGAAATGACGCACGCCGCACCTGTCCTTCAGGTAATGGTCTAAAAATACAGACAACAACAGGTTGCCCAACCCCTGCGAGCTTCTCAGTCCGATACTGATACCCTTCGGCATCATGTGTACGAAACGGTCAAGCAGGACTATGAGCGTCCTGTCCTTGAAGACCCTGTTCACGCAGTACATCACGAAATCCGGTCTCACGCTGTCATAGAACTTGGAGATGTCGAACTTGTAACAGAACCGCGTACCTTCAGGGTCTTCCCGCAAGTCCCTGCGGATATAGTCCAGCAGGTCATGCATACCCCGTTCCTTGATGCTTGCGGAGGTAGTACGGATGAACCGCTTCCGCAGGTGCCTGTCCACAACGTTCATCACGGCATGCACCCCGATACGGTCTTTCATGGGGAGAACCTGGATACGGCGCAGCTTCCCGCTTTCGAGGATTTCCCGCTCACGATAGTCCGTAACATTGAACGTACCGTCCGCAATCTGACGGGACAAGTCCCGTATCACCTCTTCCCTATGCGCAAGGAGCCAGCGGCCCTGGCGGCACCGTTTCCGTTTCATGCCGCGCAAGACCGTATCAAAGGACTCGGACATGTTTCCGTAGTCCACTATCTCCTGTATGATATATCCTTCCCTGCGCATAGTTTTTCCAATTTCGGCTGTTAAGCCTTCAATCCTCAGGCCCGGCTTCTTCGAGACGTTTCCGTCCTACCAAACCCTACCTGTCAAAGTTATTTTTCACCTTTCCGGCATCTGTGGCCGCTTTTGGTGAGGCTCCGTTCCCTCAGCACCGCATCAGGGACACGTCCCCGTCGCTGTACGCTGATTTGGTTTCTTTCGGTTGTTGTCCAGACGCGACCCGATGTTCGTGTTCGAGTTCGAAGCATCGTTATTCGCATGCGAGCACGTAACGCCACCATTCGCATTCGCGTTGTTGTTGCCGCGATAGACCACACGGGACTATGGGAACTTCCGCCATATTACTTTCAGCTACAAAGGTACTCATTTTCAGCGAGGATGTCGAAAAAAATCGCGAACATCGACGGGCTTCGCCCGTATTCCGAAGTCCTCGTTCCTCGGACATGACGCTTTGTCGCTTCGCTCCCGCTTTCCGCCTACGCCACCTCGACAGCCGACTTGAACGCGGCCACGCTTTGCGCCCTAACGATTCTGCCGCGGAAGGCCAGACGCGACCCGATGTCGTGCTCGAGTCGAAGCATCGTAATCGCATGCGAGCACGTAACGCCACCATCGCATTCGCGTAGTCGTAGCCGCGATAGACCACACGGGACTGTGCGCTGCTTGTCCAGTATTTATCAGAGTAATAGGTCGATGAAGAACCGTTTACATTGCCCACCGGGACAACATCCATATATTTCCCATGCGCCACGGCAGTTATCCACCAGTCGCCATTGCTGCCACTTTTGACCATACGAATACTGCCGTCCGGCATCCAAATGCGCCATTTGAAATAATTGTTACTGTCATTCGGCAAATCAACGCCGTCCATCATTTCCCACTTGTGGCCGTAAATATCTTCGTAACCCAGACAGCAGATGTTGTTCACCTGTGTCACTGCTGCACCGCCATACTCGTCTACGCTCCTGTACCAGGCATATTGGTGCACGCCATAGTCCACGATACTATTCGTAACGCCACTGCTGACGCCGCTCGCCTCCGTATAGCCGATAGTGTCCCGCATGCCACGCTCAGCCGTGCCGCCTGTCGTGCGGTTGTTCGTGTGCTGTCCCGCTCCGCACTGTTCCTGAGCGTTCCTACGTCCGTAGCAGGCGAAGAACAGGTTGGCAATGCGTGAGTGCATCAGCGCATCTATCTGTTGCATGCCACGCTGAACACTGTAATAATGAAAGTCCGTCCAAGTCATGCTTGCCGTCGTGCTGCCGCCGGTAATGGCCGCACGCAGTTTGGAACCGATGACCGTAGAGCCGACTACGGCACAGAGATGTTCGTTGTTGGCCACCTGG
>NZ_GL629647.1:2540238-2566269 GCF_000185845.1 Segatella salivae DSM 15606 | reverse complement strand
CTCGGCCTTTTTTCGTATATTTGGCCGCATTTCCAAATGGAACACGCTGCAAAGATAAACAAGATATTTCGATTATGCAAGAAAATAAACAAGAAAAATCGCTTATAAAGCAAAATATCTCGCTTTATTTAGCAAAAAAGGGAGTGTCTGATTATGTCTATTACAAAGAATCAGGCACAACAAGAGGTATCTTAGGGCAAAATAATGGGATAAGCGAAGAAAATATATCAAGATTTCTCGCTTATGCCCCCGATGTTAACCACGAATGGCTTCTCACAGGTAAAGGTAATATGCTTAAAGAGGAGGAAACAGAAGATGTCTCTACCCCAGTAGTCAGTTATGATCCCAAAGTGGGGCAACCTTATTATGATGTCGATTTCCTCGGAGGATTCAGTGAGATTTATAACTCACAAGTATCATTGCCAGACCACAATATTATTGTGCCTGGTTTTGACCGGGCACATCTTTGGTGTAATGTTACCGGACATTCTATGGAGCCACAGATCAGCCACGGTGACATTATAGCTCTGCGTCCATGCACTATTGACGATATTCAATACGGTGAGATGTATGCCGTAGTACTTGACACAATTCGCACAATTAAGATTATTCGTCGTGGGTCTTCTAAAAAATTTCTTCGATATGTTCCAATAAACCCCAATTTCGACGAGCAGGAGTTTGAAGTAAACCGTATCATAAATGTATTTGAAGTTATAGGTAGCATCAGCAAATTCTTTTAATTATGAAAAAATATTATTTTATTTTCTTTCTCATTATGGCGTTGTCATCTTGCCAAAAGACCAAAAATGAAACCGCTAATAACCTTGTGGAAAAAGGCTTCAAGGCTATGCAAAAAGCTGGTGAAGAAGTTGAAATAATAAAAATGGATTCACTCACACCTGCAAGTTTGACCTTTGATGAGACATCAAAAGGTGTAAACATGAGACGGTCAATCGACCACCTTAAGGGGGAAGTAAGTGAGAAACTGCAATTCTTAAAACCATGGGCAGGTGTTACAAACATTAAGCCTGAACTACAAGAAGTCAATGATAAAATTGCTTTGATACGACACCTTGAGGATTCGTTAATAACAGCACGCACTCATTTTAAGTTTGACAAAACTATGGTTATGAAATCCGTTATCATTAAGAGAAAAAATCAAGGGCAACTTATAACAGATACTGCTTATTTCTTTTTTGACAAGCAGGTAACAAGATGTGTAGGTATAAAGGCAAAAGACGAAGAGGGCTATCAGTATATACCGATGCCTCCCATGTTGTCTAACGACTGACCATATTAGGGTGCCCCCCTCCCCAAACACCCCAATACATACCCGTTAATAACGGCAAACCCCTGTATATATAGTAGGTTACGCTAAAAATGAGCTTTCAAAAGTTGTCCGCAAAGTGTCAGTTTCTTATATCAATCCCCCCCCTTTTGGATTGTTGCTACCTCCCCACAGGGGGGGGCTTGGCAAGAGTTTTGTAACCCCACTTTTTCAAAAATGTAACCCCACTTTGTAACCCCACCAGTAACCCCACCCCTCAAAAATCACCATTTTTACCCGCTTTCATCCCTCCCCCTCAAACTGTGTTTTAAGGCCGTTCTAATACCATTCCTACACGATTCTATTTTGGGCGCATATAAAGCCCATGTACGCTCTAAATGCCCGTGTATAAAGGGTTTCCACGCACAGCAACAAAAAAGGCCACACGCGTAAACGTGCAGCCCTATGTATGTAAACCTTTCGCCAGCCTCATGTAAACGAAAAGCCCCTCGATGTAAACCAAAATTAAACCAATGTAAACGTTTCGTTTTGTGGAGCCTCAACCGTCAAACTACGCATAACTCTTTATAAACTAACGACTTTACCAACTTTTCGACCCTCCATCATCCTATACGCTTCGTTCTGTGCCCCATAAATGACGTAAAAAATGCTCAAAAGTAAAGATGATTTTTGAAAAAAATAATAATAAATTGCTAAATACTTTTATGCACATTGCTTGGGAAAAGCATTGAAAAGAGAGAAGAAACGCTGTTAGATTACGTCATAGAATGCCAGTCTAACTCACGGCAACAATATTCAAACAGCTCGTCTTTCGTAAAGTTTGTGTTGATCACTGCTATCGAATAAACCATTCCGAAATACTTATAGTTCACCTTCATCAGCCACCGTTTCCACGGTTTCTGACAGCGATTGATAACCGTCTCGGGAGATTTCAGGACTACAGCGATGATATCCGAACCGCTGATCTT
The DNA here is from genome assembly GCF_000185845.1 of Segatella salivae DSM 15606. Taxonomy (GTDB): domain Bacteria; phylum Bacteroidota; class Bacteroidia; order Bacteroidales; family Bacteroidaceae; genus Prevotella; species Prevotella salivae. Next base: position 2,564,013 of record NZ_GL629647.1, on the reverse strand, counting down.
CAACAGTTGAAAGCCTTGTATGTCGTTCCATGCCACCTTATCTCCTGCTATTACCAAGGCCTTATCCGTGAATTGAAGATATTGTTCGTGGGTAAAAAGCGAACGAATATTCCGATAAAGCATCACCAAACCACCCAAGCCGAAGAACAAAAGCGTAAGAATGCCAATGCAAATGGGCAGTATCGCACCATATCTTTCATGCACTTGAACATCTGAAATCAGCCAGATGCCGATGGTGATGAAAGCAACAAGTATGACATAAATAACTATTCTACGCAGGAACAACCGCATGATTTAATGATATTTTATTGGATTAAACAGAATATGTTGCAATTTCTTGAAAGATAAGTGGCTATAGAACAGCCCGAGCCTTGGCTTTCAATAGGCCTCACGATACTTGTTTTCGTCTTTATCTTCAAGCATATTTAGATAACTTTGATAACGACTTTGGGCGATATAATGGTCGTCTATAGCCTTCAATACGGCACAACCTGGCTCATGAGTATGCGTGCAATTACTGAACTTACAGCCTTTAGAGAAGTGGAAAATCTCAGGGAAATAGCTTGTAAGTTCTTCGGGTTCCATGTTAAAAGTGCCAAAACCTTTGATACCGGGAGTGTCAATAATATAGCCACCTTCAGGCAATTCGAGCATCTCACTGAATGTCGTTGTGTGCATACCTGTATTGTGTGCGTCGCTGATTTCAGCCGTTCTGAGGTTTGCTTCGGGTAAGATTTTGTTGATAAGTGTGCTTTTTCCCACGCCACTATTACCGCTTAAGAGCGTTATTTTGCCTTTCAATAGCGCATGAAGTCCATCGACTCCCTCGCCAGTAGCAGCCGAAACCTCACGACATTCATAGCCAATCGTCTCATAAAGATGAATCATCGACTGCTGGTAATGACGCTCGTCATCCGATAAAATATCACATTTATTGAACACAAGTACCACAGGTACGCTATAAGCTTCAGCCGAAGCAAGGAACCGATCGATAAAGGTTGTACTGGTTTGAGGGTAGTTTACTGTCACAATTAGAAACGCTTCATCGACATTTGCGGCAAGAATATGGCTTTGTTTACTAAGGTTTTGCGATTTACGTATAATGTAATTACGACGCTCTTCTATGTGAGTAATGAACGCCGTTCCCTCTGAATTAAGGGCTATTTCCACATTATCTCCAACAGCAACTGGGTTAGTACTGCGGATACCTTTAAGGCGGAAATTGCCCTTAATCTTACATTCGACAACCTTTCCTGTATCAGTTTTGACGGAATACCAGCTGCCAGTGTTCTTTATTACTAAGCCTTTCAATGTGCAAACTATACGGTCATAATCTCCTTTTGCTTTTCATTGAGGAGGTCATCTATTCTCTTTATGAACTTATCATGTACCTTTTGAAGGTCGTTTTCGGCATCTTTCTCAAGATCTTCTGATAGTCCTTCCTTGATCGCCTTTTTGAGTTTGTCTTTCACTTCACCGCGAACATTGCGCACTTCGACTTTAGTTCGCTCACCAATCTTGTTACATTGCTTCACAAGTTCCTTGCGACGCTCTTCTGTTGGCTGTGGAATTCCAAGACGAATCACCTCTCCATTGTTCTCAGGAGTAATGCCAACACCACTATCCATGATAGCTTTCTCAATGTCCTTAATGGCTTTTTTGTCCCAAGGACGAATGGCAATAGTACGTGCATCGGGTGTAGAAATGTTGGCTACTTGGTTTAATGGCACCTTACTTCCATAGGAGTCAACCTTCACTCCGTCAAGAATTGCAGTGTTAGCACGGCCTGCTCGTATATGAGTTAGCTCGTCAGCAAGGTACATTGCGGCCATTTCCATGCGCTCTTGCGCGTCACTTAATGTTGCTTTTACATCTATCATATTTAATTGTTTTGGTTTCTATTCGACAAAATTAGATATTAATTTTCATTCTTCCAACCTTTTTCTTAAAATATTTTCAAGCTTTTCGAGATAGTAAGCATCAACAGAATCAAAGGCCGAAAGCATCTTGCTATCAATATCAATGACGCCCCAGACGTTGCCGTTCGACTGATGAAGCGGCACAACGATTTCTGAACGAGACAATGAAGAGCATGCGATGTGCCCCGGAAATGCCTCAACATCGTCGACAATCAGTGTGCGGTTTTCCGCCCAAGCCGTTCCACACACCCCACGACCAAGCCCAATGTGCATGCACGCTACAGTGCCTTGGAATGGTCCAAGCTGTAATTCTTCTCCATGAACTAAATAAAAACCTGTCCAAAAGAAGCGTTCGGGAAAGGCAAAATGAAGTGCAGACGCAACATTAGCAAGTACACTTGTCACGTTCTTTTCGCCCAAAATGAGTTGCGCTATCTGTTTACAAAGCGTCTCATAAGCCTGTGTTTTCTCACTCGAAGTCATCGATTCAGCTCCTTTTCTACAAGGTTTGTCAATTCAACAAACTGCTGAACACTGAGTTGTTCTGGCCGTTTCGTCATCATTTCTAACGTAAAGAACTCCGCACTTGCAGGCTGTTCTTTTGAAAACATCTGTTTAATGCTTACACGAAGCATCTTTCTTCGCTGGTTAAAAACAGTCTTAACCAATCGCTTAAAGAGTCTTTCATCACAACCAAGTTCATTCACTTGGTTACGCATCATACGGATAACAGCGCTCTTTACCTTAGGAGGTGGGTTGAAAACAGACTCATCTACCGTAAAGAGATATTCCACATCATACCACGCTTGCACTAAGACGGAGAGTATACCATAGGCTTTTGAGCCGGGGCCGGCAGCCATTCGGAGGGCCACTTCACGTTGAATCATGCCCGTACAACATGGAATCAAGTCTTTGTTATCAAGCATTTTGAAGAATATTTGCGATGAAATGTCATAGGGATAATTGCCAGTTAACACGAAGGGTTCATGTGAAAACACCTTGCAAAGGTCCATGCGTAGGAAGTCCTCTCCTATGATATTATCTCTTAATTCAGGGTATTTCTCATGCAGAAATGCCACTGATTCGCGGTCTATTTCGACCGCTTTCACCTCGATTCTTCGTCACTAAGTATTGTGTTAGCACGCCCATTCCAGGACCAATCTCAAGGATTGGTATCGCAGGACAAGCGTCAACAGTGTCTGCTATGCGTTTAGCGATGTTCAAATCTGTAAGGAAATGCTGTCCAAGATGCTTCTTTGCTCTTACTAATTTCATGCAATATAGGATGTGTTATAGGCTACAAAATTAAACAATAAGCCTCAACCTTCAAAATAAAAGCATAAAAAAATAGCACATCAGAGCATGCTCCAATGTGCCATTTTATAATATCTAATCTAATAATTTGCTTTTCAATGAGCGGTCTTCGCTATTAGCGAAGCTTACCGCTTAAGTTAATTGCCTGTGCAACCATTACTGCAACAACGGCAAATGACATTAATGTTACCATAATCTTTACCTTTCTTTTAATTGTTATCCTTTAATTTTCACGATGCAAAGGTAATATGATTTTGATGTGTACGCAAACAAATCACACAATAACTACTATTTTCTTGTGTTTTATTGACCTACATCAAACGTTCTTCTTTGCGTAGTGTTTTCTGGAAATACAACCGATATAACACCCCAGCTACCGTTAAACCAAAGGGGAAAGCGCTCCAAATGCCAACCAAACCACCATTGAACACAATGCCAAATACATAGCCCAAAGGCAGTGTTATAACGAAATAGGCCAAGAAAGCTACAAGCATCAACGGCTTAACATTCGACAAACCACGCAAGGCATTGGCATAGTTGGCCTGCATACCATCGCCAAACTGATAGATGATAAATGGGATAATCGTCAATGAAACCATGCTAATAACTTCCTGAGAGTCGGTGAACAAGCCGCCAATTACATTGCGAAAACAAAATATCGGAATACTAACGACAACGGCCATCAATAGGATTAACTGCATGCCTGCACGTGCGGTTGTGTTGCAATTTGCATAATCTTTCTGACCATGATAATAGCTAACACGAATCGCAACGGCTGCCGCCATACCATAATATAACATGTAACCAAGTTGACTTATGGTTAACATCACCTGATGGGTAGCCAGAGAAACCGTTCCAATCCAACCCACCATGACACTCGAAAGACTAAAAGCGGCGGTCTCCATCCCCATTTGTAAGGCTAAAGGCCACCCCTGTTTGTTTTGGTAAATAAAGTCTTTCCTGCTGACTTTTGCTTCAAACAAGCCCTTACGATAGGCCGAATAGCGACGCCGAAAGAATAAGATGACAAGCACAAATGACATGAAAATGCGCGACAAAAACGTTGAAACGCCTGCACCAAACAAGCCCCATTCGGGCAAACCAAGCTTGCCATAGATGAGTAAGTAATTACCAATGATGTTGAGAACATTACCGATTATCATCACCATCATAGGCACTATGGTCTCTGTTTTGCCGTCATAAAACTGCTTCATTGTATTGAAAAGTACGACGAAAGGAATGGAAACAAAGTTCACAACGAAGTAGGGTCGCATCAGCGAAAGCAACTCTTCAGGCTGTCCAAGACGGCCAATGTTGAGATAAAGTAAGCCCATCGCCAACATCAACACTAACGCAAGAACGGCTCCCGAGGCTAAACCCACCTTCAAAGCAACCCCAATTTCGCCCTTCTTTCCCTGCCCATAGAGTTTCCCAATGATAGGCGTCAACCCATAAGAAAAGCCAAGTCCGAAGAGCAAAGCAAGCGTAAACATGTTTGTTACGAAGCTCGCCGCAGCCAATTCTTGTAGAGAATGGTGACCAATCATTAATGTATCAGCAAACCCAAGCACAATAACACCGAGCTGACCAATAGTTATAGGCACGCCAATACGCACCAAATAAGGATACTGTGCAGTATACTTTTTGAGATAATCTAACATGTGTTTATTTGTTTCTACATTATAAATAGCTGCTATAGACGGGTATTTACGGTAACCGGTAGAAACGTCTGACCCATTACAGACCTATATAACAGCGTGGCAAAGGTAAGGAAAAAAACAGAAAAATGCAAGAGAATGAATGAAGATTTCCCACAAACTAAAGATTAAAACAAACGTCCATAACAAACCGTAAACACCAAACTACAAACTGAAGTTGTAAAGAAATACTGCTAAAAAAAGTCGCTTTAAATCATGATGAAATAGAAAAAGAAACACGATTCCAATACAGAAATAAACTCCATTGCTTGACATAAGTGCACGATTTACCTCCCATTTTTTCGCTGTTTAAGTCATTTTACAACCCGTTTTGTACCGAATCATGCAACATTCTCCATCATTTTACAACCCTTTTTGATGCTCATCACCATGCCATTTGCGTCAAACAAGCCCATTTGCTCATGTCATTTTAGGCTACATTTAGCCTTTATTCATACAACGCTTTCATTCTCAGCATTTTACAAACCTCACGTAAAACTCGCCTATTTACAGCCAACAGACCTTTTGTTTTCAATTGCCCCATTTCTCGAAGGCTAATTGTTAAGAAAATTACACCATTTATATCGTCACACAAGAAATTAAGAATTGCGGTTTATTTAATTTCGTTAAACATCGTTTATCTTGCCATAGTTTAAGTGATTTTGTATAAATTTGTAACATTAAAACAATAAAGTGAAAAAGATATCAGCTAAATTTGTCAAGATTGTTTTGCCGCTATTGCTCAGTGGCGCCATTCTTTATTGGATGTATCGGGGCTTCGATTTCCACAGCATCAGCGACGTTTTGTTCCACAAAATGAACTGGATATGGATGCTCTTATCATTTCCTTTCGGCCTCTTGGCACAGGCTTTTCGCGGTTGGAGATGGCGACAGACGCTCGAACCTATTGGGGAAACACCACGCAATTCGACTGCCGTTAACTCCATATTCCTATCTTATGCTGTCAGTCTTGTAGTGCCTCGAATGGGTGAATTCGCACGATGTGGCGTGTTAAAACACTATGATGGCATTTCGTTTCCCAAGGCCATAGGAACCGTAGTGACTGAACGCGCCATTGATTCTCTGTTGGTTTTGCTCATAGCCCTCCTCACTTTTCTCTCCCAAATACCTATTTTCACACGCTTCTTCGCCAAGACAGGTACGCGCATTGATACGCTTTTTATGAGTTTTTCGCTTACCGGCTGGTTGGTAACAGCCTTGTGTGGCATTGCAGTTTTTGTGCTGTTATACTATCTTCTGCGTCGATTGAGCTTCATAAACAAGGTAAAAGGCACACTGAAAGGCATCTGGCAAGGGGTTAGTTCACTAAAAGATGTGCGCAACATTCCACTCTTTTTGTTCTATACTTTGGCTATATGGGTGAGCTATTTTCTACACTATTATCTCACATTCTTCTGCTTTTCAGCTACCTCATCCCTATCACTTTCTTGCGCATTGGTAACGTTTATAGTCGGTAGTATCGCTGTAATCGTGCCCACACCTAACGGCGCAGGACCTTGGCATTTCGCTGTAAAGACAATGTTAATCCTATATGGTGTTGGCGAAACGGATGCGCTTTACTTCGTCCTTATCGTGCATACTGTGCAGACATTCCTCGTCATTTTACTTGGTCTTTACGCTTGGATTGCGTTGGCATTCACTAAGCGTCGTGCCACAACTTAACACTGATTATCCAATCATTTAAATCATTATATTATGAATGAAATTGCAAATCTACAGCCAACTTGCATCTGGCGAAACTTCGATGCATTAACAAAGGTGCCACGTCCATCAGGACATTTGGAGAAAGTTCAGCAGTTTTTACTCGATTTCGCAAAGCGCGTTGGCGTTGAAGGCTTTATAGATGAGGGCAACAACGTAGTCATGCGAAAGGCTGCAACGCCAGGAATGGAAAACCGAAAGACCGTACTTTTGCAGGCACATATGGACATGGTGCCACAGAAATCGCCTGAAAGCAACCATAATTTTGAAACAGATCCCATCGAAACCTATATTGATGAAGAAGGTTGGGTGAGGGCAAAAGGAACAACACTTGGTGCAGATGACGGCATGGGTGTGGCTGCAATCATGGCTATTATGGAGGCAACCGACCTTCAACATGGGCCAGTTGAAGCCCTCATCACAGCCGATGAAGAGACTGGAATGTATGGTGCCAACGACCTTCCTGAAGGCGAATTGCATGGCGATATCTTGCTAAACCTCGACTCAGAAACATGGAGTAAGTTTGTCATTGGTAGCGCAGGAGGTGTTGATATCACAGCAACTCTCGACTACAAAGAGGTGGAAACAGACCCAGAAGACGCTGCTTTGAAGGTGACATTAAAGGGACTTCGCGGCGGACATTCAGGCTTAGAGATTCACGAAGGACGTGGAAACGCTAACAAACTCATGGTGCGTTTTGTCCGCGAAGCTATCGAAACATGTGAAGCCCGCTTAGTAACTTGGAACGGAGGAAACATGAGAAATGCGATTCCTTTCAAGGCAGAAGTGGTGTTGACAATGCCAAAAGAGAACGTGGAAGCAGTGAAAGAACTGGTTGACGAGTGGAAAACGGACTTTGAAGATGAATATAAGAACATCGAAAATAGTATTGAGTTCTTTGCTGAAGAGATTGAAACTCCGAAACTTGAAGTACCAGTTGAGATTCAAGATAACCTCATTGATGCCATCTATGCATGTCATAATGGCGTGATAAGAATGATTCCTTCCTACCCCGATGTAGTCGAAACATCAAGCAACTTGGCTATCATTAACATCGAAAATGGCAAGGCTGCCTTCAAGATTCTTGCGCGTTCGTCACGTGAAGACATGAAAGATTATATCGTAAAAACCCTCGAAAGCTGTTTCAACATGGCAGGAATGAAGGTGGAAACAGCTGGTAGTTATGGTGGCTGGGACCCCAATCCAGATAGTGAAATCCTGCATTTGTTGAAGAAAATCTATAAGGAACAGAATGGTGAAGAGGCTGTAGTTCAGGTAGACCATGCCGGACTTGAGTGCTCAATTATCTTGGGAAAATATCCAGGAATGGATGTAGTGAGCCTCGGACCAACTATCCGTAGTCCGCACACTACAAACGAACGTTGTCAAGTTTCGACCATAGAACCCTTCTGGAAACTATTGAAGCAAGTGCTCATTGAAGTGCCTGTGAAGTAAGAACGCTATTTAAGCGTAACATAAATAAAGAGACATATTTTGCCACCTTATTATATATAGGGAGGTAGGATATGTCTCCTTTCGTTTACATCCCAAGCCAACGATGCCATGAATACTAACAAATTGCAATGGATAACAAATTTATCTAAAACACAAGCTAACTGACTTTTGTCTCTGTTCTTTTTATTAATTTTGCACGCGTATAGGCTTTTTTTAACGCAATGAATCGCATTTTTCATCACAAGATAACGCCCGTTGCCAAATGTGCAGTAGCATCATTCACGCTATTTTCACTTTGGTGTTTTTGGCATTTGCAGGCTTTCTCGGGCTTTGTGACGGCAGTTCTCGTTGTCTTAATGGTTGAACGAGTGCTTCATACGACCTATACCTTTATGCAGGATGACGCAGGCAATGAGGTGTTATGTATTGAACGAGGTCGCCTCTCCCGTCAACGCATCATCCGAATAGCCGATATCGTTCAGATAACTCCACTGCAAACAGCCTTTGGAGCAAGCCAATATCTGCTCGTAAAGTATGGACCTAACCGCCTCATCAGCTTGCAACCTGATGACACTAAGGCTTTTTTGGCCGAACTAAAAACAAGACAATGAACTACATAAAATATCTATTTCTCTTGCTATCTATGCTTGCTTTGCCTGCATTTTCACAGATAGAGAACGAAACAATAGAGGATAATGATGAGAGTGATGTGGCAGATTCGGCCATGATTAGTCCGCTTTTGAACGACACTATCATTCGACCTTGGCCGCAAAATGTACAGCATAAGTTAACAAACTTACTTGAAAGTGACCTTCTAAAGACTTCACAATTGGGATTGATGGTATATGATCTTGACGCTGATAGTACCATTTTTGCGTACAACGAACGTCAGCTGATGCGACCAGCAAGTACAATGAAGCTCATCACGGCTATCACTGCAATAGACCAATTAGGTGGAGATTACCAGTTCAGAACAGAGCTTTGTTACACTGGAAAGATTGAAAACAACAAACTGATTGGTGATATTTATTGTGTAGGAGGCTTTGATCCACGCTTCAATACCGATGATCTTAACGCCTTTGTAGAAGCTATTCGCAAGATGGGAGTAGACACTATACAAGGCCATCTCTATGCAGATTTGAGCATGAAAGACACAAAACAATACGGAGAAGGATGGTGTTGGGATGACAAAAACCCTGTATTGACACCGCTACTTGTAGGGGGAAAGGACATCTTTATGGCCCGTTTCCTTGATGCACTCACGTCACATGGCGTCTATGTTGATGCCACAATAGACGAGAAACGCAAACCAATTGATGCCTTTTGTATCGTCAATCGGTTTCATACTATAGACCAAATCTTGATGCGAATGCTAAAGGAAAGCAACAACCTTTATGCCGAAGCGATGTATTATCAGATAGCCGCGAGTACGGGAAACCACCCAGCTTCCGCGAAGAGTGCACGCAATGTAGAACGCCGTTTGGTAGATAAGATTGGCTTGGATGCCTCAAGATATAAGTTCGCCGATGGCTCGGGACTCTCCCTTTACAATTATGTTAGTGCAGAATTAGAGGTGAAAATGCTCCGTTATGCCTACAAAAATGATAACATACGCCATCATTTGATGCCGGCATTACCAATTGCTGGCGTTGACGGAACACTGAAAAAGCGAATGAAAGGGACCTTTACACGCGACAATGTAAAGGCAAAGACTGGAACGGTTACAGGCATAAGTAGTCTCGCCGGCTATTGCCAAGCGGCCAATGGACACACACTTTGCTTTGCAATTATTAACCAAGGAGTGATGCACGGACGTAATGGCAGAGCCTTTCAAGATAGAGTTTGCAACGCGCTTTGTGCTCCAAACTGATTTAAAGCTTTATTTCTTCAACGGTCTTTACAATCGAATCGCCTGACGGAAGACGATAGAATCCAATGCGAACGACACGTCCAAAGTCGGCACTTCCCTTTACTTTGATGTGCCGAGCCTTAGAAAAAGTAACGGTATCACGCTTACTTGGATAAGAAATTAATTGCAGAAGTTGCCGTGAACTGCCTCCTCCAATGAAGTAAATGTCCGTGCTATCAACTGCTGATTGCATTGCGGTTGAATCTTGAGATGTATGAGAACGATGAACCTTTTGACCGATAGTTGGGTCAAATTCGATAGCTGCAACAGTGTCACCTGGGTTATCTACACGTGCAAATCGGCATGAAGTAGACGTCAACATGACAGCAACGATGCATAAAACAAATAGAAAAATCTTCTTCATATCACTTGCAAATTTAGCAAAAAATAATGATTTTATTCCATAACAACACAGAGAAAGCAAGCTAAAATGATTTAGAAAAGTTCGCCTTTTGCTCTCGGTCGCTGTATCAAAACATTCATTTCAAGACTTATTTACCCTTAGAAGCCTGCCTGTTTTTCTCTGCAATAACGACTTTTATGTCGCCATATGTGATATCATTCGAGCACTTTTCCTTAATGGTTTTCATGTCGGCACTCGTCCCAAGCATAGTAATGGCGGCATTAACCACCTTATATCTTTCTGCTCCTATAATGTCAATAGCCTCCAATTCCCCTTGTTCTACATAGTAAGCCAAATGATTTTCAATCGTTGAAACAGTCAAACTACGTGCTACAGCAATATCCCCCACCGTCTTACCTGCATCAAACATACAGCGCGAAACAAGCTTTGTATCTTCCCGTTTGGGTTTAGGAGTAGGCTCTTCTGCCTTTGATTTACGCCTGCGCCGTGTCTGATTGCCTCGTGGAGCAACCTCATCAAGCGCATCAAGAAAGACTGTTTGCCGAAGATTCAGATAGCGTTCGGCCTTGAAACCTCGTTTATAAACCTCATCAAGTAAGTAGTGTTTTGTCAAGAAAGCTAACTGAAGATCGTCAAAAGTGACTTGCAATCGCTCAGCACCATGCTTATTTTCCACCTTGATATCAGTCGTTTGATCTAACAAAGGGCGTAAATAGGTGTTCAACGTTGCATTAAAATAGCCCGCACTTCGCTTCACTCTATCCAAGAATTCGACCTCATTCAGTTGGTCGAAATTAGATTGATTGATGACTGAAAGCCACTTCATTGCAACACTTCCGACTTGTTGTTGCATACTCTTTAATGTGGCCTTATGCAATAAAGTGAGTTTAGGATAAGCGTGAAGCCATTCTATCGCCGCCCGACAAAGCGCCTCTTCAGCCCGCAAAATGTCTGTAAATGTGAAGAGTTCCATCAGTAATTGCTTATAATAGTCCTGCTTATAAAGCTCTAAAAGCCCTATACTACGACGCGCTTCTGCCTCTTGTCGTGAGATATACTCCTTCACTCTTTGATCATTTATGATTGCTTTCTCATCGATACGAGAGGCAAGTACGAGGCCATTTAGCGTCTTACAACGGCTTAAAGCCACATAAACTTGGCCCGAGGAGAACGACAAACCAGCGTCTATTATGGCTCGTTCGAAGGTCAAACCCTGGCTCTTATGGATTGTAATTGCCCACGCTAAACGCAATGGATACTGCCGAAACACACCTTGGATTTCAGGCTCTATTTCCTTTGTTTCCTTATTAATCACATAACGAGTATTCTCCCATTCCTGCATCGTTACTGTGATATCAAAGTTATCTTCGGGGCAATGTACGATGATATTCTCATCATCTATACGCTTCACTTGACCGATTCTACCATTATAATACTGTCGAAGTGGAGACGAATCGTTCTTTACAAACATTACCTGTGCACCCTCTTTGAGCGTTAAAACCTCACTCGTTGGGTAACTATATTCAGGAAATGTTCCTTTAATTTCAGCCTTAAAGTTATGTGAAGTAGATGAAAGCTGCTCAAGTTGGCTATCATTATAGTGGTCAGCCATAGCGTTATGAGTCGTCAATCTGATGTAACCTTGGTCGGTCTTTGGATGGAAATCAGGTTGATATCTGCCGTTCAACAGCTCCAGATCTGCAGCAGTTGTACACCCTAAACGCACATGATTCAAGAGCTCAAGAAAGTCATTATCCTGCTGACGATAAACGTGTTTGAGTTCTATTGTGACATAAGGTATCTCCGAAAGTGCATGACTTCCGAAGAAGTATGGCGTCGAATAATAAGGTCGCAACATGTTAGAATCCTCCTCAGTTACTACGGGAGTGAGTTGTTGAAGGTCACCCATCATCAACAGTTGTACGCCTCCAAACGGCTTCATTGGATTCTTAAAGCGACGCAACACGGCATCAATGGCATCCAAAAGGTCACTCCTTACCATACTAATCTCATCGATAATAAGCAGGTCAAGCGTTCTAATGATGTTGCGTTTCTCCTTAGATACGCCATACTCTCCTTTGACTATAGTGTTCGGAATGTAGGGAGAGAACGGCAATTGAAAGAAAGAATGAATGGTCACTCCACGTGCATTGATGGCTGCAACGCCTGTAGGCGCAACCACAACCAAGCGCTTTTGACTCTTCTCTACTACGCTTTTAAGGAATGTAGTCTTACCCGTTCCGGCCTTACCCGTTAGGAAAATACTCGTCCCTGTATGTTCAACAAACTCCCAAGCTTGCTCTAATTCTATATTCGTCTGCATGATATTCCGTGACAATTCAAACTTTCTTTCACTACGAAATCCAAGGGGATTTATCTCACAAAGATACTGATTTTATCTGAAAAAAGTAGTAACTTTGCATGAATATGAAGCCAATTCCATCGCTTTTCACATCAACTTTACTCACGTGGTATAGCAAACATGGACGTCATTTACCATGGCGCACCACGCAAGATCCCTATGCAATCTGGCTTAGTGAAGTCATTTTACAACAAACGCGCATAGCCCAGGGCACATCATATTGGTTGCGTTTCATGGAGAAATGGCCGCATGTAGAAGATCTTGCGGCTGCAACTGAAGACGAAGTGATGCGTATGTGGCAAGGATTGGGCTATTATTCGCGCGCCCGAAACCTTTATCAGGCGGCACAACAGATTGTTACTTTAGGTCAGTTTCCCAACACTTTATCCGACATTAAGCGTCTAAAGGGCGTGGGAGACTATACTGCTGCTGCCATCGGAAGCTTCGCTTTTGGCCTTCAAGTGGCTGCAGTTGACGGCAACTTCTATCGAGTGCTGGCGCGTTACTTTGGTATTGACACGCCAATGAACACTCCCGAGGGAGTTAAACTCTTTGCCGCTTTGGCCCAAGAGCACCTTCCTGAGGGTGCAGCGGCTGACTATAACCAAGCTGTTATGGACTTCGGTGCAACGCTATGTACCCCAAAAGCTCCGCAATGTACAAGGTGTCCATTGGCTGAAACGTGTGTTGCGAGGCGCGAAAACAAGGTTGATCAACTGCCCGTTAAACTAAAAACACTAAAGGTGCTGACGCGAAACCTCTCCCTATATTATATAAGGTGGAATGGGAAAACAGCCATTCATAAACGTGGAAGCGGTGATATATGGCAAGGGTTATGGACAGTTCCCGAGTCCGAACATCTCACTCCACGACTCCGGAAAGCTGCCGTTCTACTGCAAAAAGGGGTGAAACATGTGCTCACTCACCGCATTCTACTTGCCGACTTCCATCTCCTCTCTCCAAAAGAAAAGCCTGCTTTGCCCACAGATTTTATCTGGATAGATGAAAAAGACATCGAAAACTATGGCATACCAAGGCTGATGGAGAAGCTGATAAGCCTTGCTCAACCCCTTCAAAGAGAAGGAATCAGACCATGAAAGCCTACAAAGAAAACAGAAAAGCGCTGCTCTACATCGTGTAAAGTAACGCCTTCCTTATCGTCAACTAAATTAATTCGTTTCAGAAATTCAGTATCCTTAACTTGTCAGTTAGCCTTCTCCACTCTTAGACAAGCAAAGATATGTTTCCTACTTAAACTCATTCCGAATCTTCTCCGCTATTTCCTTAAATTCTTCTTCGCTTAGTTTCACATGATGTTTGAAGTCTACATCGGCCTCACTATTCATGGGAAGAAGATGTATATGCGCATGATTTACCTCCAAACCAAGCACTACTTCAGCCACCTTTTTACATGGAAAGGCAGCCTTGATTGCCTTGGCTACGCGCTTAGCGAACACCTGAAACTCAGCCAATTCATCGTCATCCATGTCGAAGATATAGTCTACTTCACGACGTGGAATAACCAAAGTATGTCCCTTTGTGACTGGATCAATGTCGAGAAACGCATAAAACTTGTCGCTCTCTGCACACTTATAGCTGGGTATTTCGCCTGCAGCAATCTTTGAAAATATCGTACTCATTGCGGTAATCTTTATGTTATTGCAAAGCTTAAGCCTCAATACTAATCTTATCTATGCGTAGTTTGATGATGCCACGCGGTATCTGTACCTCAACAACATCACCAACTTTATGATTCAACAAGCCTTGAGCAATAGGCGTCTTGATACTGATTTTGCCCTGCTTTAGATTGGCTTCACTTTCACTTACAATAGTATATACCATCTTAGACTTATTAGACATGTTCGTCATCTCTACCTTTGACATAATCTGAACGGCATCCGCGCTTAAACGAGACACGTCAACTATCTTTGCTTCGGCAATGTCAAGCTTCATCTTATTGATTTTACTTTCAAGATGAGCTTGGGCTTCTTTGGCCGCATCATACTCTGAATTCTCACTTAAATCGCCTTTATCTCGGGCCTCAGCAATTGCGGCTGATGCCTTAGGACGCTCTATTGATTCGAGCCGTTTGAGCTCTGCTACAAGTTTGTCGTAGCCTTCTTGTGACATGTAAGCCATAATCTTTCTTGTTTGTTTAATATAAATTGAACGCTGTAAGAGTAAACAATAAGATAAGAATTCCGACATATTGTCTCTGTCGGAATTCCAAATCCTCTTTCTACTCTTTGTGTTTTATCTGCTGCAAAGATAGAGATTAAATCTGAATAAAACAAGTTTTTAAATATCTTTTGCGTAAAACGGCAAGTTCAAATGGGTTTGTTTGCGTACACAAAGTTGACATAAATCAATTAAAACTATTATAAATTACTTTTATAGATAATAGACTTGACAAGATTAGTTAAATGGAGTAACTTTGCAATGTGTTTTTCATAGTATTAGATTTAAGGTTAATAAAGATTGGGACTCAGCGGAGCCCCTTTTTGTTTTTAGCCAGTTTGTAACGCCGAAAAACTGCACGCACGAGAACTTTCAAAAGTCGTTTTAAGCGGAAATCATTTGTATTGTGAAGAGAAATAAAGCTAAATCACAAACAATAAGCCTCAATTTGTTTCATCATTAGCAATCGTTGTCCCACAGCCTCATCCCCCCTCACTCCCTACCTCCACACAACTTAGCCCGCCCCTTCTTTGGAGGAGTTGGGAAAGGTGTTCTCTAAAGCGAGGTAAAATGAGGCAGATTAGTGCACGAAATAACGCAGATTAGCGCATAAAGTGACGCAAATGATAGCGTGAAATGACGCAGATTGCGGCAGGCAATGCTACAAAGCATAAAATAAAGGCCGTTTTCAGTCCTTACAACTTGCTGAAAACGGCTTTGTTGGTTCTATCTTATTGATTCACAGAGTGCTTTTATCTTGCACACCTTCTTTATATAAATACACAAAAAACGCCCGCATTTTGTGCGGGCGAATGATTGAAAGCAAGTTTCAATATATTATGGCTAAGTTTGTAGTTTGCTTGCGCTCACACGTTGATTGTATTTTCATCATCCTTTAA
This sequence comes from Segatella salivae DSM 15606, assembly GCF_000185845.1. GTDB lineage: Bacteria > Bacteroidota > Bacteroidia > Bacteroidales > Bacteroidaceae > Prevotella > Prevotella salivae. Next base: position 2,548,194 of record NZ_GL629647.1, on the reverse strand, counting down.
TCTTGTGCAATCAACGATAACATCTCAGGTAAGACAGGGCGCGAAAGGCATGTCGTTGGCACACCATTCCGCCCATTTGAAGTCTATCTCTTAACGATTTTATTCTCTATTTTGATGCCGGCTGCGCGTGTTTGTGAGGCACGACTGAAGACGATATCATTAGATTTTGCATAACTATAACGGGCAAGTTTGAAGTCGATAAACTCGTTGTTATTCACTCCTATCATAGTACCTTCAAAGCGGTTTGCATCAAGATAGCTCTGCATGTTACTTGTTTTATCGAGCAAAGTGATGCGATATTTCTTCTTAGAACCATCATAAGTGACATAGATATCGTTTGTAGTCTTATCGATTTTCCATGTAAAATAGAGGGTTTGTGATTGCGTATTACCATTTGAAGTGGCTGTATCTATCTCACGACCACGGCCTTTCAGTCCCGTTGCATCATATTGATCGAACTCTAATTGTGCGTTAAATTGTGCGATGGCGCGTTGTCCGTTGCCGTCATTATACTCATATCTCATCGCGCCTTCCCAGTGTCCTCGCAGGGTGTTGGCTAAGTTTTTGAGGTATTGTACATCGCTATCTGTATTGCCATCTGAATTATTCGACCACCAGTCTTGATTGTCTTCATAGTATGTTGAGCCTGAACTACAGCTTGATAATGCTATGGAAACAGATGCTATCAACAGCAAAAATAAGATTTTAGTGAGCTTTTTCATATCCTAATTCTATTTTAATAAACAAATGATTTATCTTTTATTCAGCGAATATTCGTTGTGGACGGCTTTCTGATTTGACTGCACTGCGACTCTTGGCATAGCCATAATAGCCATCAGAATAATAGTTGTTGTAATTATAATCGTTCCAGTTTGGCGAATAAGTATGGTAAAGTGTGATGGTCAAATCTTTGCCAGTGTTCGTTCGAATATATCCCGACAGACGGTCATCGCTAAGACTATAATTATAGATTACTATGTCAGTATTCTCTTCTATGAAGTGAATATAGATATTAGAATTCCTTACTTGCCACGTGATGTGACTCGCTTGATAGTCATAAGGAGCATTACTGTAGTAGTCAACCCAATAGCCATCGCCCGAGTTATAACCGCTATTGAATTGCACTTTGCTTTCCGATGCTTTATATTCACGGTCATTATATCGCGAAGATACATAGACATTGCCCTGCCATGTGCCGTTTAAGGTGGCAGCAACTTCGGCATCTTCGTCACAAGAAACCAAGGCAACAGAAAGCATTGTAATAAGAACCACGGAGAATATTGTCGTAAATCGTTTCATAATAACATGAGTTTAATGATTACACTTCATTTTAATTTCACTGATACAAAAGTAGAATGATTTTATGAACCTTAAAATATAATTTCCATATTCCATAGTAGGGATTTCCCTCTTTGATTGGGAGAAACGCGCTGAATGACGCTAAAAAGCTAATGACAAGGTGGCAGAAAAGAGACGAAGAAACGCACTTCGAATCTAAAATTGAGTTAACATTGAACGCCGTCTGATTGATATTCGATTATAATCACTATCTTTGTGAAAGCGTGTATGACAGAAATGACAATATAAAAAAGTGGCACATTATTTGTCGTATGCGAGATATTAGATTATAATTTGTATCAATAAATAATAAAATTAAAATGAAAACAGTTTATGATTTTTCTGTAAAAGACAGAAAAGGTGCCGATGTTTCACTGAAAGAATATGCCAATGAAGTACTTCTTATCGTAAATACAGCAACGAAATGTGGCTTTACTCCGCAGTACGAAGAACTTGAAAAGCTTTATGAAGACTATCATTCTAAGGGCTTTGAAGTATTAGATTTCCCTTGCAATCAATTCGGACAACAAGCTCCCGGCACTGATGAGAGCATACATCAATTCTGTAAACTCAACTACAATACAGCCTTTCCACGCTTTAAAAAGATTAAAGTTAACGGCGAAGATGCCGAACCTTTGTACAAGTTTCTAAAGGAACAGAAGGGCTTTGCAGGCTGGAATGAGAGCCATCCTATATACCCAATATTGGATAAAATGCTTTCAGAAGCAGACCCAAACTACAAGGATAGTCCCGAGATTAAATGGAACTTTACGAAGTTTCTCATTAATAAGAAGGGACAAGTTGTTGCTCGTTTCGAACCAACGGAGGACTTTGAGCACATCAAAGCAGAGATAGAAGCACTGTTGAAAGAGTAATTTTACATGATATAAAAAGTAACTTTACATTATAAAAAGAGTAAGATTACATTATAGAAGAAGTAACATTACGTTATAAAAAGAATAATTTCACATTATATAAAGAGTAACATTACGTTATACAAAGAGTAATTTTACATTATAATTAGTACGAGAACAGCATATGGAACATATAAAATGCTTAATTATTGGAAGTGGACCTGCTGGATATACTGCAGCAATCTATGCTGGAAGAGCTAATCTTCAACCCGTAGAATACTGTGGAATGCAGGCGGGAGGACAGCTTACTCAGACCACAATTGTAGACAATTTCCCAGGTTATCCCAATGGCGTTGACGGCAATCAGATGATGATTGAGCTTCGAGAACAAGCCAAACGATTTGGTGTTGACATGCGAGATGGCGAGATCATTAAAGCCGATTTCTCTCAAAAACCCTATGTGTTTACGACCGATCGGAACGAGGAAATAGCTGCCGATAGCGTTATTATTGCGACAGGAGCAACGGCAAAATTCCTTGGACTTCCAGACGAACAGAAGTATATGGGGCAAGGAGTCAGCGCATGTGCAACGTGTGATGGTTTCTTCTATCGCAAGAAAGTGGTCGCTGTTGTAGGTGGAGGTGACACGGCATGTGAGGAAGCTCACTACCTATCGGGACTCTGTTCAAAGGTTTATATGATAGTACGCAAGCCCTATTTGCGTGCTTCTGAAGCCATGAAACGCCGCGTAGAAGCTGCTGAAAACATTGAAATCCTCTATGAAACCAATACACTTGGACTCTATGGAGACAATGGAGTTGAGGGCGCACATGTGGTATATCGTAAAGGCGAAAGTGACGAACGGCAGTATGATTTGACCATAGATGGATTCTTCCTTGCCATTGGTCATAAGCCACAAACAGCCATTTTCAAAGACAGTATCGCGCTTGATGAACAAGGATTCATTAAGATTGAGGGCCAAACGCAAGCCACAAATATCGAAGGAGTGTTTGCAGCCGGTGATGTATGTGACCCTCATTATCAGCAAGCGATTATCGCAGCAGGCACTGGAGCAAAGGCCGCCTTGGATGCACAAGCCTATTTAAGCGAGCTGGGTGAATAGAACTCACAACGCGGTTTGAGGCAGATTACGGCGCAAAGTGCATCGAATTACGATGTAATTTGCGTCAAATTGTCGCATGATTTGCGTCATTTCATGGCGTGTTTTGTATCTAATTGAAACACACTTAGAAACTACTTGCGACAGAGGTAGAGTCCGACGAAGGTCAAAAGTCCATTGACCATCAACAACTCATAACCGAATTCATACCCGGTTGTTTGTCTTGTTATCGTCTCGATAGCAAAGCAAATGACTGGGCTTATCATTGCTATATAAGGCACATAGCGGTCTTTCACCTGCCAACGCGTAAAAAGTCCGAAGGTAAACAATCCGAGAAGCGGACCATAAGTGTAGGAACAAATGATATAAATGGCATCAATCACACTTGTAGAATTGAGGGCTTTGAATGCCAAAATGAATACTACAAAAAGCAAAGCAAAGCCAAGATGTGTGCGCTTTCGAAGTTTTTCATCGTCTTTTTTCTCCATAATGTCGACACACCATGTAGTGGTTAAGGCCGTCATTGCACTGTCTGCACTCGAAAAACTGGCTGCAACAATGCCTATAGTAAACAACACTATGACGAGTGAACCAAGGCTTCCTGTGGCAGCAAACATAGGTAAAAGGTCATCGGTTGCACATGGAATTGCAATGCCTTCTCTATGGGAAAGCATCATCAAAAGAATGCCAAGAGACAGAAAAAGCAGGTTAGCCGGCACGAAAGCTAAGCCATAAGAACACATATCTTTTTGCGCTTCACGCAGCGATTTGCACGTAAGATTCTTCTGCATCATATCTTGATCCAAGCCCGTCATTACGATAACAATGAATATTCCGCTTAAAAACATCTTCCAAAAGTTTTGCTTTGATGCCCAGTCTTGCCATATAAACACACGACTATGACTATCATTTGCTATCGCCGTTACCGCCTGATTAAGGTTCAGATGGAGGGCTGTCATGACATGAAAGATAATTAAAATCAACGCTAAAAACATGCAAAGGGTTTGAAAAGAGTCTGTCCATACGAGCGTTTTTATGCCTCCTTTGCGTGTATATAGCCATATCAGACCAACCATAAAGACTACCGTCACAAGGAAAGGGATGCCTAATTGGTCGAGAACGAAACGTTGAAGAATGATGCAAACCACATAGAAACGCACGGCCGCTCCAATGAGTTTAGACAACAAAAAGAATGAAGAACCGGTCTTATATGCCCGCCGTCCAAGCCGAGTTTGCAGGTAAGTATAGATTGTTGTGAGATTCAATCGAAAGTAAACAGGCAGTAACACGAACGCCACTATCAAGTAACCAAAGATAAAACCAAAACACATCTGCAAATAGGTCATATCGGTTTTAACCGCCATTCCAGGCACACTGACAAATGTAATCCCCGAAATCGATGCACCTATCATACCAAAAGCCACCATATACCAAGGCGAACGGCGGTCAGCGCGATAGAAAGTACTGTTTGTTGCACGTCTACTTGTAAACCTACTAAACACAAGTAGTATACAAAAATAAGCTAAAATTGTAACGATTATAACCATAATGACTGCAAAATTAATAAAAAATCATTATTTAATTACGCTAAAAGTTTCTTTTTATTACCTTTGTATGACAAAACGATATGAGACGACTCATCATATAAAATGAATTTATGAAACAGAAGAAATTTATCTTACAGGAACATGATATTCCTAAACATTGGTATAATATTCAGGCAGATATGCCCACCAAACCTATGCCGCCACTGAATCCTCAGACGCGAAAACCACTCACAGTTGACGACCTTAGCCACATCTTTAGCAAGGAATGTTCACGTCAAGAGCTTGATACAGTGAATCCATGGATACCTATTCCCGACGAGGTTAGAGAGAAATATTCGTATTATAGAGCTACCCCTTTAGTGCGAGCTTACGCACTTGAGCAGGCATTGGGCACCACTGCACACATCTATTTCAAGAATGAGAGCACGAATCCCTTAGGTTCTCACAAGATAAACTCAGCCATTCCGCAGTGTTATTACTGTAAAAAGGAGGGCGACACTAACGTCACAACAGAGACTGGAGCGGGTCAATGGGGCACGGCATTAAGCTATGCTGCCAAGCTATATGGACTCGAAGCGGCCGTATATCAGGTGAAGATCACGTTACAACAAAAGCCATATCGCTCTATGCTTATGCGTACGTTTGGTGCCACAGTTGAGGGTTCTCCCTCGATGTCTACACGCGCAGGGAAAGACCTTATCACGCGAAATGCAAACGATCCAGGCTCATTAGGCAGCGCAATCTCTGAGGCAATAGAACTTGCAACGACTACACCGGGGTGCAAATATACGTTGGGTTCGGTGATGAATCATGTCGGATTACACCAGACAGTCATTGGACTTGAGGCCGAGAAACAAATGCAAATGGCGGGTGAATACCCTGATAAGGTTATCGCATGCTTTGGTGGTGGCAGTAACTTTGGAGGCATTGCATTCCCTTTTATGCGTCATATCTTCGATGGAACTCACAAGGAAACAGAGTTTATTGCGGCTGAACCTGAGAGCTGTCCTAAGCTTACTCGTGGCAAGTTTGAATACGATTTTGGAGATGAAGCAGGCTATACTCCCCTACTTCCTATGTACACTTTAGGTCATGATTTCAAGCCCGCTAACATCCATGCAGGCGGACTTCGGTACCATGGAGCGGGTGTAATCGTCTCTCAACTCATTAAAGATGGTTACATGCATGGCGTCGATATTCCGCAATTAGAGTCGTTCAAAGCGGGCTTACTCTTTGCACAAACCGAGGGCATTATACCCGCTCCAGAGAGTTGTCACGCTATAGCGGCGACCATACGCGAAGCAAACAAGGCCAAAGAAGAAGGCAAGTCGCCCGTCATTTTGTTCTGTTTGAGCGGACACGGACTTATAGATATGCCAAGCTATAATAGCTATATCAATGGTGATTTGCATAATTACAGCTTGAGTGATGAGGAGATTGAGGAGAACTTGAAGCATGTTCCAAAGCAAGCATAACCTCACTTCATGCAATAAAATTATAAAGAAGGAGGGCAAGATAAAAGCACTTTATAAATCAATAAGATAGCAACAGAAAAGCCGTTTTCAGCAAGTTATAAAGACTGAAAACGGCTTTTATTTTATTCTTTGTAGCATTATCAAATGCTATCTGCGTCATTTCATGCTGTCATTTGTGCCATTTCATGCACTAAACTGCGTCATTTCATGCGCTCATCTGCCTCATTTTACATTGCGAATCCTTAGGCTTTTATCTCTCTTTTGCCGTCATTCACTTAACCATCTGAGACACATGCTGTTACAAGTATAAACAAAGTGCACACTCATTCGACAAACCTTGAAAAATGAATGCGCAAGCTTTATGTCTTAGTTAATTCCCCATGAGCGGAAATAAGAACGCACTTCTTGCACACTTTCGTGTTCAACCTTGTGCTCAAGCTCGTCAGGTAGATTACAGAAGAAGTCGATTCCTGTTAACCTTTCCAGTTCATCGATGTTGACAACATACTGAGAAAGCCGGTCACTTGAATGGTTTTCATAGAGATGTTCTACCCAAAAACCAAACGCATGATAACCTTTTTCATCTTTCATTAGCACTGCCATGAAGAAATAACGAGGCACAATGAAGCCACTCTTTGTATGGATAAGAATTTGTGAATCTTTATCAATCGTTCCACCTTTACATACATAAACCACCTCACCACGATTGGCATTGTTTTGTATGCAGGCTTCCATCTTCTGCCAAATACCAGCATTAAACACATGAACCTGAGGCTGCATATTTGACATATAGAATGTTTGTTCGTTGGCTTCTTTGGCATATATGCGGTCTTCTGAAGCGCAAATGTGACCCCGATCGAAGTAACTATTGGAATAACCAGGATAGTGGCTACCACTAAACTCCCCTCTAACAGGCGATTGTTCGTTAGCAGGAATCTTCGGATCTACCTGAAATGGGTCGCCTCCCCACTTCGTATTATTCCATTGTTTGCGGTTCCAGCCTTTCTTGTTATTGGCGCTTGTTATCTCATAACAACTCCAACGCTGCGACCTTTTGGCATGATCCCACTCCAAAGCATAGGTCATTCCATAAGCCGAAGTACTATGAACAATAACTTCACTCGTACCTCCTTTCAGCTTAGGAAACTCCAAACGAGTGACTTCTGCAGGCCTTCCAATAGTGAGAACATTGCGGTTTTCGTTTACTTCGGATGCCTTTCCACCACCATTATTGATGTCATTTTCATGATCAGTTCCACACGAAGTAAAAGCAAAAACAACTGAAAAGAGAAGAAAAAAAGAACGATACAATCTCATTATATTAGTTTTTTGTGCAAAAAAATGCGTTCAAACGTATATGCAACTACGTTTGAACGCACTCTCAATTTGAATATATACTTTGAAAAGGATATATTTACTTCTTCAACTTACCGTAGCGGTTCATGAAGCGGTCAACGCGACCTGCAGTATCAACAAGCTTGCTCTTACCTGTATAAAATGGGTGAGAAGTGCTTGAGATTTCAATCTTAACTACTGGGTAAGTCTCGCCTTCAAACTCTACAGTATCATTTGTTTTCGCAGTAGATTTTGTAAGGAACATATCGCCGTTGGACATATCTTTG
>NZ_GL629647.1:2459403-2540188 GCF_000185845.1 Segatella salivae DSM 15606 | reverse complement strand
TAATATTATAGTTTATAATTCTTTTCCTATGTAACAGGCTGCAAAGTTAATGAAAACTTCGCAGCCTGCCAAATTATTTAAAGCTTTTTAGAAGCCTTAGTTAGCGTAAGTTATGGTTATAGTTTGCACACGAAGCTGTACACCTCCACCTGTGGTTCCATTGAAAACATTGGTATAAACAGCTTTCTTGCCTTCGAAAGTAATGGTTGCTTCTGCATTACCTACATATTTTTCACCTTTGTAAGTGTCGCAAGTGAAGACAATTTTTGCAATGGCTTTCTTGCCTTCAAAAGTCATCTTATTGTTCTTATAGACACGAACGCCCTTACTCTTACTCATAAACACAGGAACATTTTGTTCGCCATTGCCTTCAAAAATAACTTTTGAGCCATCGCTAAATGTTACAGTCATCTCCTTCTGATTATCCGAAAGATTAGCTGCATTCAAGTCAAGTGTCACCGTTTCTGTGCCTGCTGTAACTGCAGAATTAGTCAAAGTAACCGTTGTTCCATCAATCTTTAAGCTGCCATTTGTAGCTGGAGTGGCTGGCGTTGTCGTCGTTCCAGGCTGCAATTCAGTCTTTCCATTAACAGAAACCAACTTGTTTTCCTTATCCATTTCATTAGTAACCGCACCCGTCTTACTATTGGTGTATGCCTTAATCACACCCTGAACAACAACAGTTTGGCCTACTTGCAGGTCGCTCTTCCCACTGAATTTAGCGCCATTAAAGCTCTTTCCGCTAAAGATTTGGAGCTCTTTTCCAGGCTGACCATTGTCAGATATATAATAGGTGAGGCTGCTAAACTTGGTATTATAATATTCAACTTTGGTGATAACTCCCTTTACATAAACCTCGTTTTCAGTTGCTTTTCCTGTAGAAATGAGTTCTAAGGCCTTGTCAACAGAATAAGGATTGCTTGCAGAATTATCGGAAACAGCTGGTGTTGTATTGCCTGCAGTCTTGCCATTGAGTGAATATATATAGGTGGCACCCTTGCCGGCAGTCTCTGGAGTGTTGCCTTTATAGTTCACAAATGGGCCATAAACAACAACTTCATCACCCTCTTTAAGTTCTGTTCCAGTAGTAAACTTCTTGTTACCCAAGTATAAACTTTGGAAAATCATAAGCTTTTGAGTGGCATCTTTGCTATCAGCAATGTAGTAAGTAGCATTGCCAAACTTATTATTTCCATTGTCCTTAATCTCTACAATCGTACCCTTTACGTACATAGGAGCTGTATTTTCATCAGCCTTTGCAGCCTTAATGAGTTGCATTGCAGCTGCAACATTGTAAGGTTCAGCCTGAGTTCCACTACCCGATGGCGTGCCAACAACTTCTGGTTTAGTAGTTTGCTTACCATTATTTGGGTTATCATAAGGCTCGGGAACATCCGAACAACTTACAAAAGTCATGGCTGACACAGCCAAAGCAAATAAAGAATATAAAATCTTTTTCATAATTAAATGTATAGTTTTGAGTCTTATTGTTTTATTTATTGTACGTATTCAACATCTTTTGCCGACCGAATGATCACCTGCCACTTATTGTTATAGCGCGTGAAAACACCCGTAATATTCACCTTACTAACAGGTAAGGTGTCGGCAGCAAAGTCTGCATAGGTGCTTGTTCGTACGACAAGATTATTAGCATTGATGCCTTTCAGCGCACGTTCACAGCTGTTATTGTTGACAACATCCTTTTTATTGGCATAATCTTTCTTACCACCTTCTTTGAAATAAACGCCTTTCAACGTCATTAACTTACCGCAATTGTCAGCTAAGTAATCGGCATCAGCCACCTTACTCTGGTCAAACGCTACAGGAGTTACAGTTTTATTGTGGCCAGTATATGTGAAATGTTGATCCCAACGCATACGAGACATACGACTAACTGAGGTTTCTCCCTTCGCACTTTCATAGAGAGTACCTATCTGTGGCTGGTATCCGTAGTTACCAATATATAGGTCTTTGAGATTAACGAGTATCTCTGTACCAACTGGAAGATAACCATTAATGCCGCCTTCACTAATAGCAATAATGATAGCTCCAGTGCCATCGTCGAGAGAAATCTGACTAAACAGATTACCTTCTATATCATTCCCTGTGACAACGGCTTTGATTTGCTCGTCATCAGTGACTTGAACAAAACCATAAGCAGAGGCTAACGTACTGGCATATTTGGCTTTAAATTGTGCAATAGTCAATACATTTGTCTCTTTAATTGCAGCGTTTCCGCGTGTATGTTCGGTATTAGGAGTGTCCCAATCATCATTCATACAGCTCGTAAAAACACTGCAAAGCAGAGCCAATACTATAAAACTTATCTTATTCATACTATCTTCTTTTAATATCATTAGAATCTATAAGCTACCTGCAACATTCCATTTGTGCCATAAACATGGTACAATTTAGGATTCTTTGAGAAGCGATATGTGCGGTCACTTGTTGTACCATCCGTCTTGATAGAATAGTCACTGCGGCTCTGTTCATATCCACCTGTGATAATCTTTTGGTTGTTCAAAAGGTTTGTTACCATGAGGTTAAAAGACAAGGTGCCTTTCTTCAAACGAATACTTTTACCAATACTTGCATCGAGCATAAAGCCTCCTTTACCTTTATCCTGTGGACTGACGATATAATTACTCTTTGCATCGGTCGCACCTATAGCCTTCAGAGCAGATGCATAGCGGTAATAAGGTGAGTAACCCAAGTAGATGCGGTCGTAATAATTACCGTTTACGTCTATAAACCAGCCTGCCTGATGGAAGCTAAGTCCAAGGTTTGCTGCTGTCAATGGAGTGCCATTCTCTCGCATTCCCTTTACAATGGCTTCGTCATCATTATAAGTTCCTTGTGTAGAATTAAGGTAACGAACGTGTGCATTGCTTATATTCTTCGCCTCACTTATCGTGCCAAGAGCCTTTAAATCAAGGAAAGAGGTGAGCTTAAACTTCATTCCTAACTCCACACCATAATAGACTTTATCCAGTTTAGTGAGTGAGTTATAAGAGAAAGAATTAATATCATCGAAGTAGAAACAAGTCCATTCGGTCGCATTATTGACGCGACTATAGTAACCACTCAAGTTAGCATGCAACCAAGAAGTACTGAACTGATAACTCAATTCGCTGCTAAAGATCAACTCATTCTTTAGGTCTTTCACGAAATCATTATTCATTTCAGGAGCTTGAAAGGCTACATACGCATTGGGAGCCTTAGCTTCATAGCCCACTCCAAGAGACAAAACACTACCATTACTCATGTCAACTGAGCCCGCAAACTTAAAGCCTCCAGAAAGGAAATTGGCTGTTTTGCTCTTGCCAAATGAGTTATTTGCAAACAAGCCATTACGCATTTTACCATCTCTATTCATGCCATCATAGCCCACTTTTGCAGCCAAACTATAATGTAAAATGCCAAAGGTTTCGGCGTAATTTGTCCAGAGATTTGTACGAAGGACATTGATATTATAATCATAACCGAATTTATCGCCTTTGCCAACAAGTGCATTTGGATGATTAAGATCATACTGAACAGCATCTGAATTCTTTGCAAACGTACCTATTGCATAGTTATTTACGTTGTGGAATGACGTTGCTCCCAGCATATCATCCATGGTTTGATAATGAAAACCCTTATTTCCAGCTACATTGAAACCAAGATTCCAGGTGCTCTTTTCTGTCAGATTCTTCGTTAAAGTAGAAGCCAATGTCAGATAAAGATTATTGTTATGACGTGCTTGTACATAGTACATAGCATCTGCTCCCTGTGCACTTGCACCACGGTTAGCTTCATACAAGCGATCCCAATCTATCTGACGGTGAGCCTTACTGCTTGAAAGCCACTCGTAAGCTGTCTTCCAATCGGCCAAAGCTTGTGGCGTTTGGAAACGTGATATGTTACCCCATACGTCGTAAAAGTTACTGGGTAACACTTTATAATAATCTGGTTGTGGATTGTCTGCATTATTATAATTGAGCTTGGTGCTTTTGTAAGTGCTGTACTTTCCAAGTAGAGTTGTTGTCAGTTTTGACTTATTATTAATGGTCCAATCCCACGTAAGGAGAGCTGAAGGGGCAAAATCTGTGACAACACGAGAGTTTCTTCGCTTTCCATTTTGATATCCCCAATAAGGATTATAGAGGTAGTTGTTGGCGAGCCAAAAGCTTTCTTGCGTCGCAGCTCCTTGCGTTCCACGCTCTGTTGGATTGCCCCATGTGGCAAAGGAAAGGCTGTGGTTACCAAGTAGTTTCTGTATACCCACGAAATAAGACAAAGCATTATAGAACGTGCCTTCTACGTAACCACGATTTGCCCAGCGGTAAGTGAGGTTACCACTAAAGGCCCATCCTTTTGCATTGAAGCCGCTATTATAGGTATACATGCTACGAAGTGTGTAGTTACGATTGGCTGCTGCCAAGCTGAAACGATGTCCAACAGCCATACTTCCACTACGGAAATTGTAGTTATTACTACCAGCCATGCCTGTCATACCATAGTTGTTGCTTTCAAAAGGAAGTGAGAAGTCTACATTACGAGTTACTTGATTGAGACCACCTACAGACGAAAAGCTGAACTGTCCGCGTTCAACATCATTGACAGGTGCACCATTAATATAGATCTCATTATACTTCTGATTGAATGCCCGATAACGAAATCGCATGGGAGAAAACAGATATCCGACCTCGCTGGCATACGCATTGGTGGCTGAATTGAGGATAGTGACGTTCTGAGTCATGTTATCATCCTCGCCCAACTGTGCTTCAGTGAAAGTAAAAACGTTCTCATCGGTCGGCTTATTCGGCTGCTGAGAGGTCGTATTCTGTGCGAACATTGTCGTCGAACAGCAAAGAACCATCAGTGCTAATGGGAGATGTTTTTGCATAAAGAGTTATTTAATAAACATTAATTTTACGTGCAAAGTAACAAAATTAATTCTAAAGTAAAGAGTATTTTCCATTGTTTTTTTTATTGAAAGCACACGACTTGAATTATTTTGCGTACTTTTGCAAATGGTAATTCCTATGAAATGAACTCTATATCAAATTGGGACAACACTGTTTTAAGTATAAAAATGAAAAGACAACTGATTTTATTGGCAATGCTCTTTGTATGTATTGCCTCTATTGCACAAAAGAAATTCTCTGTTTATGCGATTGGTTTTTACAACCAAGAAAACTTATTTGACACCTGTCATGACGCTGGAAAATATGATCAGGACTTTCTTCCTACAGGCTCATATCATTGGGATGGGCTCAAATATAGCCACAAATTACACAACATGGCACGTGCTCTTGCCGACATGGGAACCGATGTTCTACCCAATGTTGGCTGTGCAGTAATAGGATTAAGTGAGGTTGAACACAACAAGGTTTTAACGGACCTAACGGCTCAACCCGAACTAAAAGCACGCAATTATCAATTCTGTCATATCGAAGGCCCTGACAAACGAGGCATTGACTGTGCATTAATCTACAACCCTTCTCTATTTAATTTAGAGACGCAAAGACTTGTTCCATATCGCAATAGTGCTGAACAAGACACCTCGTTTGCCACTCGTGGTTTCCTCACTATCACTGGAACACTGGCCAATGAGCCTGTAGCTTTCGTTGTATGTCACTTGCCAAGTCGCTACAACGGGTCTTCTTATAGGGAATGGGGAGCTTCACAAATCAAGGCCGTTAAAGACTCATTGCTTGCTCTTAACCCTCAAATCAAGGTGTTTGTCATGGGAGATATGAACGACGATCCTACCGATAAGAGCATGCATTCGACGCTATCTGCAAAGGAATCTGTAGAGAAAGTAGAGGCTAATGACATGTATAATCCATGGTATAACATACTCAAGAAGCAAGGAAAGGGAACCTTAATGTATCGTGGTTCGTGGAATCTCTTCGACCAAATCATCATGACTCCCAACCTCATTAATAAGAAAGGTGAACGCAACTACACTACACTGAAGTTCTGGAAGAACCAAATTCAGCGCATGCCTTACCTCTTTCAGCAAGAAGGACAATATAAAGGTAGCCCGAAACGAACCTCAGCTGGTGGTGCATGGCTTGACGGATTCTCCGACCACTTGCCTGTATGCGTCTATTTAATTAAAGAACAACAATGAGCAATACGCATCAAAAAGCAACGCCAACAACCGAGAATCTCGAAATAGAAACACATCCTTTCGAGCCTTGGTTGCCTAAAGATGCCCACCTATTAATATTAGGTACCTTCCCACCTGCACCCAAACGATGGTGCATGGAATGGTATTATCCTAACTTTCAAAACGATATGTGGCGCATCTTTGGATACATATTCTTTGGTGACAAGATGCACTTTGTAGACCAGGAACACAAGACTTTCCACGTCGAAGCCATCAAAGCACTTCTCAAAGAGAAGCATGTTGCCATCTTTGACACGGCACTTCGAATCAGAAGAACTAAGAATAATGCCGCTGATAAGGACCTTGAGATTGTCGAACCAAGTAATCTTGACGACATGCTTCGCGCCTTACCAGAGTGTAGGGGCATTCTGGCTGCCGGACAACTTGCAACAGAAGTCTTCACAAAACATTATGGAATAAAGGCTATTCCAAAGATGGGTGAGTATACAGAATTCACCTTTGAAGGACGTAAACTGAAACTATATCGCATGCCAAGCAGTAGTCGTGCCTACCCCATGAAATTGGAAAAGAAAGCTGAATACTATCAAAAGATGTTCGAAGAACTATAAAAACCCGCTTCTATTGCCACCGAAAAGGCGAATGAATCGAAGCATAACTATAAATAACTGATTATGAATTGTGAATTAAACAAGATTACTATCATCGGCATCGCCGGTGGAACTGGAAGCGGAAAGACTACCGTTGTGAAGAAGATTGTAGAGGCTTTGCCTCCTCACTACGTAGCCGTTGTGCCATTAGATTCCTATTATAACGACACATCTCATATGACAGAAGAGGAAAGACACGCTATAAACTTCGACCATCCCGATGCGTTTGACTGGAAACTTCTGCACAAACAAGTGAATGATTTGCGTAATGGCAAGGCCATTGAACAGCCCACTTACAGCTATATTCAATGCAACCGACTCCCCGAAACAATTCATGTCGACCCCAAACCAGTTATCATTATCGAAGGAATCATGACGCTTTTAAACAAGAAACTCCGTGACTTGATGGACTTAAAGATATTTGTTGACGCTGATCCTGATGAGCGATTGATTCGCAATATCCAACGAGATACCATTGATAGAGGCCGTACTGTGTCGATGGTTGTAGACAGATATCTCGAAGTTTTGAAGCCAATGCACGAGCAATTCATTGAGCCAACAAAGCGTTATGCAGACCTAATCATCCCTCAAGGTGGTGAGAATATTAAGGGAATTAATATCCTTTGCAACTATATCGAAGGGCTTGTTCCGAAAGAATAAGCACCTTCTCGCGCTTCCTTTTACAGGGAAACATAAGACGTTCCAACATATTATATAACCCATTGACTATCAGAGTGTTTACCAAAGGCTAAGCCTTCATAAAACAATCTGCGTCAAATTGGCGCGCAATTCCTATGGAAACACGCAATCATTACACCCATTTTACACGATGAAATGAGGCAAATGAATGTGTCATCAAAACGATTTTATAGGATAGATTGCCCTTCTCAACTAAACCACTTGTTGCTCTTCTGCGTCTAATTCATCAGCCTGCTTCAAATCATCTGCAGCCCCTTGTTGGTCGCCTAAAGCCTGTTTGACGGCACTTCGCTCCCGAAGCACATCACTATTTAAGGCATTTTGTGCAATAAATTGATTATAAAATTCAAGGGCATTCGCATGATGTTGCCGCGCGTTTTCTATGCGAGCTTTCAACAATAAGGCATCCGATAGCGTGATTTTATGGTTTAACACCCACTCCACATCAGCCTCAGCACCATCTAAATCGCCCATTTTCAGGAGCAATTCTCCACGAAGTTGATATGCCTCTGTATAGTTTTCATTCAGCAAAATCGTTTTTGTCAGCATGGCTAACGCATTGACTGAATCGTCAACGCCTAAGCAGGCACGGGCATAAAGCAGATTAATCTCCACATTATCCTTATCCAACAATTTGCCACGTTCACATGCTTCACCCATTGCGGTGTAGTTTTTCATCTCGCAAGCTACCTCAGCCATGCGAATAAAAACATTGATATTACCGGGTTGAATCTCGGCAAGTTTCTGCAATTCTTCATAGGCTTTAGCCAACTGATTGCAACCAACGAGCGCATTAGAGAGGGCAAATCTCACCTCAAAGTCATTCTGAATCTGTAACGCTTGGCGCAAGAGCTCTACGGCTTCTGACGGATTTCGTTCGTTAAGCGCACGCAAACCATCACGCTTTAACGCCTCAAAATCGGGCACATCTCCTTGTTTTTGTACCTCCTCTTCAGGCGTTGTATTCCCTCGAAACAGCTTTTTTAAGAAGTTCATTGTTGTTGAATCAGCTTGTCATAAACTTGATTTGGGAGAACATCCGTACGCTCCCAACGTGGCCAACTGTTATTTTTCATATACTCACCACCCACTTTTCGGTCTGCCGAAAAAAGGAAACGGGCATTAAGATAGCCGTCAGAACCATCCTTAGCTACTATGAAACAATAGGCTTCTCTGCGGTATCCTACAACACTATCTCCGTTTTTTAACACCGTGTTTAACCAATCTTTTTGGGGTACAACAGCATAAAGGATTTTGGCATTTGGGTATCTTTTCGTGAAAGCCTCACGCGAAAGACGCACCAATTCGGCATCATCGGCGGCATGACCACTCATAAACAAGTCGAAATTATATATCGGCATATACTTCTTTCCGTCTACTTCCACTAAGTCAACATCCTTTTGTTTCGATGAAATTTCATTGATACCAATCTTCTCTCCGATATCTTTTCCCGTGTCACTCACCTGCTTTTTTGCCTTATTCCATATCGAAGTAACTTTCTTTACGAATGATTGCTGCTGTTTGTTTCTATTTTTTTGTGCATTCATTGGCAAGGAAACAATCAACAAAGCCAGTGTCATCAGCACAAGATTCTTCTTTTTCATAAGCTCTCTTCTTTGGTTATTTATCACAAATTTATGGCAAATCAGAATAACAACAAAATTATTTCAGTTTATTTAAGGATAGCCGTTATTTTTAAAAATGTTATAATAAAAAAAACTAACTAAGTGCTTTCATTCTGCTTTCATTTGCTATCTTTGTCGCAATGAAAAGAATATATGTCATTATAATCGCGCTAATCTGCGTGCTATCTGCCCAGGCACAGACGCAGATTCATGAGGGACCACTTCATAGTTTCGATGCTCCTCGCAAGGGATGGCTACTTCCTGGTGACACAATATATACCGATACATCAAAGGTTGTCTATACAGGTGAGTCGATAAGACCAGAGCTTTTGCAAGACAAACAAAATGAAGTTGTCGCACCAAGTGTGCTTACACCTTATCTATATGATTATGGTTGGGGACTCCATAAAGGGCTAAATGTCTCCGTAGATCTATCTGCTTTCGCCACATTTGGTAAGAATCTACCCCATCACGGCGGTCTTGCTCAGCGCCTAAGTGCCACTTATCTTGCCCCCATTAGCAAAGATCAGAAGCTTTGGTTGGCTGCAGGTGGCTACTTACAAAACATGAATTGGGGCGGAGACTCTTATCGGGATGGAGCTCTTTACGCTGCTCTTGGCTATCGTTTCAATGAACATTGGGAGGCATGGGTATACGGACAAAAGAGTATTGCCAGTAATTATGGCCGCTATTATAACCGATATGGTTACATGGGATATGGCTTTCCAGGACGCTTCGGCATGTATTATCCGATGTCATCTGGCATAGGTATGCCCGGAGCGGACGTCATTGGAGCTGCTGTAAAATATAACTTTAATCCCAAATTCAGTATCCAACTCAACGTGGAAGGCGTGTGGTATCACAACCAAGGCCTACAATATTTCGACCAATACAACTATCCTACTCCACGATATTGATAGAGTTTGTACCACAAAATAAAAGAAAAGCGTAGATGAAATCCATGAAAGGACTCTTCTACGCTTTTCCTTTTAGGTCATCACTTAAGCCATAAACTTCAGTCTTAAGCTATTCAATACGACACTAACACTTGAGAATGCCATCAAAGCACTGGCCCACATAGGCGTTATTTGAAAGCTAATTCCAAAGAGATATAATGCACCTGCGGCCATAGGTATACACACAACGTTGTATATAAAGGCCCAAAACAGGTTCTGTTTTATCATAGAAACAGTGCGTCTACTCAATTGAATGGCCTTAGGAATAGCCCTTAAGTCGTCGCCCATTAATGTCACTTGAGCCACATCCATGGCTACATCTGTGCCGCGACCAATAGCAATACTGACGTCCGAAAGAGCCAAAGCTTGTGTGTCATTAATGCCATCTCCCACCATGGCTACAGTCATTCCTTGACGTTGAAGCTTACGAACGAGGTTCTCTTTATCCTGTGGAAGTACCTTACTTTTATAATGTTTTATACCGGCTTTTGAAGCCCAATATCGTGCGGCTTCTTCCTTATCACCACTCATCATGTATATTTCCACGCCATCATCTTGTAGTTCTTGCATTGCCTTTTGAGCGTAAGGCTTCAATGTTTCGCGTGCTTCGAGCGGCAGATTATCGGCTTTTGTGAAGTCAATATCCTTATTAGGAATCGTCAAAGTACCGGTCTTATCTATTACCATTGCATTGACTTTACGCATCCGTTCCAAAGCCGTTGCGTCCTTAATCAACACTTTTTCCTGCGCCGCTTTACCTATTCCGACCATCAAAGCGGTAGGCGTTGCGAGCCCCATTGCGCATGGACAGGCAATAACTAATACGGCTATAGCTGATAAAATGGCATGGGGCAAGGCTGCATTTCCACCGAGAATCCACCATAAGAAGAAGGTAACAACCGACACACCCATTACAACTGGCACGAAGATTAAAGCCAGTTTATCGATTATTCTCTGTACTGGTGCCTTACTGTTTTGTGCCTCTTGAACCATCTGAATGATGTGTGCTAACGCCGTGTTTTCACCTATTTGAAGAGCTCGCATGCGTAGTTTTCCTTGGTTAGGTATCGTGCCAGCAAGTACCCTACTGCCTTGAATCTTCTCCGAAGGTGTAGGTTCTCCCGTGATCATACTTTCGTCTACATAGGCTGCATTGGCTTTCATGAAACTCTCAGCAGACACTACTTCGCCGTCAACGGGAATCTTATCACCAGCTCGAACCTCAAGAATATCACCCTTTTCTATGGTTGAAATGGGCACTTCTTCTATCTTTCCATCTTGCACAATGTGTGCTGTCTTGGGCTGAAGCCCCATCAGTTGGCGAATGGAAGAAGCCGTTGAATCTTTCGCTTTCTCTTCCAATAGCCTACCAGTAAGCACAAACGTGATGATCATTACACTTGCATCATAATAGGTATGCCACTCTATTCCGCGACTACCCCACACGCTTTCGCCCCAGAAAGTATTGAAAACACTAAAGAGAAAGCTTATCCCTGTCGACATCGCTACAAGCGAATCCATGTTCGCTGTGGCATGTTTCAGCTGCTTAAATGCCGTGACATAGAACGACTTTCCACAATAAATCATGTTGGCAAGTGCCAGTAACAACGACACTTGATTAGCCATATTGCGACCTCCAATCACAATCCAATGCATCGAGATTGCCATCACAAGGAGGGCAAAAACCCATGAAAGCAGAGCCTTACGACGCAGTAAACGATACGCGCGTCGCTCTATTTCATCCACACTTCTGTCTGCTTCAATAACAAGATCATAGCCTATATTGTTGATCTCTTGCTTCATTTTATCAAGTGAAATGACGTCAGGATTGAAGTCAACAAGCGCCGAACGCCCCGGCAATGAGACCGAAGCGGAGTTCACACCTGCTAAAGAACAGAGTTTCTTTTCTACGTTAGCAGAGCATGCCGAGCATGCCATGCCAACGACAGGAATTGTTTTTTTCATCAGCAAATGAATTAAATCTGCAGTTCATAATGGCCTGCTCCCTCAACCGCAGCCTTGAGATCAGCATCCTTTACACGGCTTTCGTCGTAATCAACCTTAACATTTTTGGCCTCAATATCAGCCAAAGCACATTGTACTCCATCAAGAGATTGTATTGCGTTTTCTACGTTTGCTTTGCAGTGCATGCACTTCATTCCGTTTACATTAAATGTCTTTGTTGTCATAATCTTATTGTTTTAATTGTTTTGTTCGAATGCAAAGATACGATAAAAAACAAGCTATCGTGTTACATAATCTTGGAAGAATGTTACAAATATATGGAAAACAACAGCACCACACCTACTGAACAAGGGGCGAAAATGAAGCAAACAAAGTGACTCACAAACTGAAAATAAAAACTAAGCTGATAGTTATGATTTATCTTTACAATTGCTTTCAAATTACGAGCTTATTCTAAACGAACTATCATCTCACACGAAATAAGGCTCAAAAAACCACACTTTACAATTCGTTATCAATCAAACAGTTATATAAAAACACAGGAAAAAGAGCTTAAAATCACGTTAAAACACATGGTGATTCCATTAAGATTGCAACATAAAAGTAGTCAAATCACAAGGCCGATTCAGTCATTTGGCATCACAAACTGCATCAAATGACGAGACAAAACGCCTAACTTTATGCTACAATTACAACTTTTCCTTCAAATAAACACTATTTTTCGACATTCCAAACGCTATTTGGTGGCTTCATAAAGTGTTAAAAATAAGGATATAATCTTTACAATATCACAGATTAAATGCAGGTAAAAGGGGCCGTGTTTACACTCATCTCATCCCGCAACATTTAGACTTTTATCCACGATTCTGACGCTGGAGAGGGTTTGTTTCCATGCGAATACCACTGTTGTGGGGCTATTGTGATGCCATCTTCTGCGTCATTCAACCATGCACCCCACCACGAAAAAGAAGAGTTTGCAATGATATGATACTTGCAAAGTGCCATGAGTTGCATGTCACGATAAGCCTCTTTACCCTTATTCCAGTCTATATAGTACGGGCGATGTCCCTCACATAGCGGTTCAATATGTGTCTTACACCAAGCGATATCGTCTGAAAAGATAAAGTAACAAGATGGGTTTGCCATCGCATTCATTTGTGAAATGGCCCGCTGATAATAGTCTATTCCACACGTGTTTTGATACAAAGCATCATTCAAATAGTCGCCCCTCCGAACATGAAGAGAAGCAAAGCGCTCATTTCTTAGCATGTTTTCAACGTGTCGATTGCCGTCACCCACAAACGGAGAGAACTTAAAAGCCTCGATAATCTCTTTGCGATAGGCCTTGAAATAGCGTTCATCCTGCCAATAACCATCATAATATCGGTTGCCCTCAAGCGTCAAAACGTCTGGTGAAAAGCTGCCATCAGCAGGCTCACACACCATGGTTTGTCGCCTCGGAAGCACTCTACTGCCCACTCGCCAAAGCTGATAATGCGGATAAGGCCAAGCCAATCGCGCCACCTCTTGAAGCGAAGCAGCTCGAAATCTGCGGCCGAAAATCTCGTCAAGCAAATATCCTTGATGCTTGTTATACCCTCGGAAGCAATTCAAGTCCAGCCGAATCTCCTCGTCTTTATATTGTTGTTGCAATGCAATGGCTAACGCATATTGAAACATTTGGTTGCCAAGTCCGCCTATTATCTTAATGATTTTCATGTCAATATCAATGAGTTCGTTTACGATGTAAAGCCAAAAGGAATTTGTGAATGGATTTTCCTATAAATAGAAATAAACGTATGCGCAAATGAGATACATACATTTTACGCAACGTTTCATTGTCACTTTGCCTGACCTTTTGAATGTCAATGGTCTGCGAAATCTGCCCTTTGTGGCCATGATGTGACCGGATATAATTCGTCCTTAGATAGCGCACGCGGCTGTTTTGAAGCATTCGGTAATACCATTCATAATCAACGGCCCAACAAAGTGAGGGGTTAAACAACTGCATTTGCTCCTTTTTAAAGCATAAACAAGCCGTAGGACCAATGAAATTGCAGGCAAACAAGGTTGTTGGAAAATGCAGAAGCAAAGGTGACAACACATGATGAAGCCACCGCTTTTGCCGCCTTCCATCCACTGAAACATTACTAACCACAACATCAACTTGAGGTAAAAAGGCGGCCGAAACACGTGTAAGGAAGTCGTCAGATGCCATACTTTCATCGTGATGTAGCACCATAATGTGGTCTCCTTTGGCTAAGGTCAGTCCGTGATTCCAGTTGTTTACCGCTCCGAGCGAGGACTGATTGCGATGATATTTCAGCCAAGGTAAATGCAGATGAGAAACATATTCCTCGATAACCTCATTGGTAGAGTCGTCTGTAATGATAACTTCAAAGTCACTGAAACGCTGGCGTTGGCACGAACTTAAAGCGAGTTTCAGCAACGAAAGGTTATTATAAGTGGGGATGATAATCGTGAAAAACATAATGACCTGTGTGAAGTTATTCGTTGAACTTATGCGAATCATCTGCTGAACACTGCGGTTCGCGCTGTTCTTTCGATAGATATTGTTCTGCCTTTTGCTGAAAATAGCCCTCATGATTGATGCCATAAAGGCTCAGAAGGAACAGACTTAATGAGAGAATATTATCCCAACTACCACCCCAAAAGAGGTCTAATGAGAGACTAAGGAATAGTCCTAACGTGACGGAATAGGTCGAAAAGAGCCGCATTCTCGATAGCGTTTGCGCAATAACTGCCAGAAACAGCAACGTCATGGGTAGGCCAAAGCAGAGCATAATCAAAAGAATCGTCGACTCGGTAACGCCAGACATGGCTAAGTTATGATAGCTAACCATCGAATGTTCGCTTAGTTCCTGAAACATAAATCCTATACCTGACAGCGGATTTTCAGTGATTCTATCCAATGTGTTGTTCCATAATTGCCAGCGAAGACTATTACTCAAACTGATGGTTCGCGTCAACCAAGTAGCCAAGACCACAAGAATGATTGTGCCAACATAGCCCATCTTTAACAACTTCTGGCGCGAATAAAGTCGGAATTTGATGAGTATGACAACCGAAAACAAGGCAATGTAGTAACGAAAAGAGCTTGCAAGAACGAGATTAAAGACCATCATCGCCAGCAAAAGTCTATGGAGATACTTGGGCAACTGACGCTCGTGGAGAGTGAAACAGAGTGCAAGAAAAGAGATACTCCCTGAATATAACGTGTTGTTTTTAATGCCTGTGAAGCGTGGAAAGAACTCTCCTATGCGCTTGGGAGGCAGAGATGACCACGGAAGATCAAAGCCAAGCATGAGTAAAAGATTGGAAATCAGGTCACCGATAAAGATTAAATAGACCACGATTTTCAACACTTGGAGTGCTTGTTTGCGGTCTTTCAAGCCGAGAAGTGCAAAGCAAAGGAGATAAAACTGCCCCCACATCATGAGTGATTTCATGCTGGCATCATTGAAAAATAACTTGATGAGCCCAATAAACAGCGTTCCTATACAAAACGATAAGAACCATTTCAACGCCTGAACATTATTGAAAAAGCACTCCGTAGAGAACAAAAGTATGAGTGAAAATGCCAGTAATGACAACGTCATTGCATTGTAACCAGCCAACTGGAACAATACAATCGTTGCACCAAACAACCAATATCGGCGTTCGATATGCATCAAATCATGACTAAATCTTACACTTGGCATAGATACTTATGATAATAGTTTTGAGCAAATATGACAACAAAACAGAGAGTGAAAGGCCTGTTGTTCCAGCACCTTTTCCCACAAAGAAGGCTGCAAATGCAATCATACTGCCTGCCCAAATCAAATTGATGACACACATACTCCACACATAATCCTTGCTATAAGCAGACATTTCGATGACATTAGAGACTGCAGAGAAGATGGTAGAAAGGGCAAGTAACACGAGCGGGAGCGTCTCTTTGTAATCTGATCCGTAGAGGTTCATCAGCTGATGACTAAGTAAGATGGTTACACCTGCAGCCAAAGCAGTGATTACAAAGATAAGAAACGTGTTTAGATTTAATGTCTTTTTGAACGTCTTTTGATTCTGAATGCTTGACAATATCGGTAGAACAATCTGACTAACTGCCGTGGGAATAAAGAGCAAAATGACTTTAATCTGGTCGGAAGCTTCATAGATTGCCAACGCCGAATAACTCTCATGATGCACAAATATGGCTCGAATCACAAAGAAAGCTGGCGTGACACTAAGGGCTGAAATGGTAGCCGGCACACTGTAACGATAAACTAATCGCCAATCGGAATGAATGACATGGCGGTGTGAAAGGTCTATTCCTTTGCGACGAAGAAGCTTTTTTCCCGACCTATGATTAAGCAAATAGAGCATCAATATGCCACTACCAAAGCCAAGAACTACCCCATTCAAGCCCCAGAAATAAGCTCCGACAAGCATCAATATGGATTCCGTGATACTGCCAAAGAAGGTGTTTTGTGCAATCTTATCAAAGGCTTCAATGCCTGATAAGACCCCATTCTCCATGCCATTCAATATCGAAAGAAAGATCATCAGACTGCCAAAGCGAACCGAAAGACTTAGCTTGGGCTCATGAAGTAAGGCAGAAGAGATGGTATCGGCAAAGAGAAAGACGGCTAATGCAATGAATAATGCAGTGAGAAATGAAAAGCGTTGCGACATGAAATAAATGGAAGCAGCATGCGCTTTCTCTTCCTTTTGATACTGAGAGATATATCTTGTCGCCGTAACGCCTATGCCGGTAGTTCCTAAAACGATAAACATTCCGAGCGTAGAACGTATCATTCCGAACTCGCCGAAAGTCATTTTACCGAGGATTCTCGCACAAACAATGCCGCTAATCAACACACAAAACTTTCCAATGGCAGTGCCTGTCAACGACCAAAAGGCTCCCGTTGCAATACGTTTTGCAATATCCGACGACTTGATTTTACGCAGAAGGCGTTCCATTAACAATGATTCCAACAGGTGAAGTGTGTGTCTCGGCTGCATGATGTTCTATCTTTTCAACATCATCTACCGTCGAAACACCATCTCGTAAGACAAATAATTGCAACTCACTCACGTCTTCCAACAAGGCGACATCAGTCATATAACGTTGACAAGGACCATCAATGACAACATAATCATACGTGCCTTTAAGGTCTTGAATGATGCTTTTGAACGACTCAGATGAAAGGAAATCAGCTGGGTTTTGAGCCAAACAATCTCCTGAAATGACATCAACTTGCTCAATCAATGACGTTGAAGAAAGAGCTTCTTTCCATGTTGTTCCAACCTCAGTAAAGTCTTTTTGGCGCGCATTCTGCAAGCCAAGGAGTGACCGAAGGCCTTGTGTTCTGAAGTCACCATCAAATAAAGCCACACGTTTTCCCATCAAACTGAGCGCCTTTGCCAAGTTAATGGCTACATAACTCCGTCCTACTTGTGGCGTGACAGCCGTCAAAAGCACCACTTGAGCCCCACTTTCGACCACCTGCATACGCAGATTTCGGAAGGCGTCATTATTCAAATCGCGCCCTCCTTTGCTCACCGTGACAACGCCATCTTTTACCCATGGCAGCGCAACCACCATGCTAACATCAGCTCCTTCGACCCCATTGAGCCCACGAATACGCCTGTTGCGGCTCTCCTTTACAAACAAAACAATCAGTGGAAGCACTAAGCCTAAAAGGAAACCAGCCGCAGTTGTGCGCGCCTTTCGTGGGAAAACAGGTGCCTGAAGTCCCGATGGTGGTGTGACAATTCGCAGGTTCTTCGTGCCAAATATCTGTGAGATGCTGTTCTCTTCTCGCTTTTGAAGCAAATAGATATAAAGCTCTTCAACCACCTTTTGGCGTCGTTCCGTGGGAAGAATCTGCATGATTTTCGACGGAACTGAAGCCATTTGACTCGTTGAAAAGCCCTTTTCCGCACTGAGTTTTGACGTTTGAATCTGCAATTGTTCGACGCCTTGCTCGAGTGAATTTCCTATTGCTGAGCGCATGGATGAAATCTGATTGTCTAACGATTCGACAATAGGATTCTTGCCACTACTATTCTCTTCAATGGTGTTTCGCTTGAGAATAAGTTCGTTATAGTCTTGAATCTGCGAAGAGATGCTTTGGTTTTGTGGCAGAAGATTAGCCGGAAGGAGTTGCAGTTTGCCGTATTTCGGCATCATGTTTCGCATGTGTTTCATCACATAAAGCTCATTGTTGAGCTTCTGTAATGCCTCATCTGTCGTCGCAATCTGACTCAAAGCAGCCTTTGCATTCTCGTCATAATCAACTATCTTATGGGTCTCTTTGAACTTTGAAATATTACCATCGAGCGCACTAAGTTGCTTTTCCAAGCTTCCAATTCGAGCGTCAATGAATGATGTAGAGGCATCAATGCTGCTGTTTTTATCGGCTAACCACGACTGCTGATAAACCGAAATGAGCGTCCGAAGCACTTCATCTGCACGCTTAGCACTAATGTCTTGGTAGCTTAAATCAATGACAGAGGTTTGGTCATCGACAAGATTTATCTTGATATGTTTTCCTAAACGCTCAGCAACATCATAGAGTTCATATTTCACTATCTTGAATTTCAGCTCGTCTTTTCCCTGAAAAGCCTTGGCAAAAGCGGCGTTTTTCACTATAGCAATGCGTCCAAGTGGAGTCTTAACCAGCTCATTTACATGCCCCGTTATGGTCTCTTCAAACTTCGTTTTATTACGTTTGAAGGTGGAAAGTGATAGACTTCCATCTTTCTTTAGCTGCAAAATACAACTCGCTTTGTCGTCATCTTTCAGGCCAGGAAACGTCACCATAACAGGCATTTCGTCTTTCGTCAGTTCACGACTACCTATCCATTGCGGACTAAAATAGCCCGTCATGAGTCCCAATCGCTTTACAACCTTCTCCATTGTCGCCACAGATTGAAACACCTTTAGTTCGTTATTGACATTTGAAGTGACATTCATCAGGCCGAGAGATGAGAACATACTGAGACTGCCTGCATTCAAAACACCACGTGAAGTGTCGTCATCTTTAATCATCACTTCAGCCGAACGCTCGTACTTAGGCATTGCCATTAGCACGAAAATCAAACTGAACAACGTGGTAAGAAAGGCTGAAACAGCAAACCAATACCAATGTTTTCGGCAGCTGATAACAAACTGATGATAGTTCAACGGACGTTCTTTTCCAACGACAACACGCTCACATTCCTTGATATCCATAGCCATTATTTAAAGATTAACACGGCAATTGTTGCCAAGACTGAAGCGATAGAACTCCAAAAAGCAAAGTTCCTTGTGTTGTTACCATTGACGGTTGACTGTCTAATCTTCATGTTATTAGACTTCACATAGATAAGATCATTCTGATGAATAAAGTATGCCGGCGAGGTATAAACATCCTTTGCATTGCTCAAATTGACGATAAACACCTGCTTGCTTTGACCATTATCACGAACTACAACGACGCTATCGCGCTTGCCATATAGGTTAATATCGCCTGCGTCTCCTAAGGCATCAAAGATTGTTGTAGCATCTTTCGTGATATATTTTCGCCCAGGAGAGTTTACTTCGCCAAGCACATTGTAAGTCAATCCCATGTAGTCGATGGTCACAGTAGCATCTTTCAACAAGCCACTTTCAGCCAACTTCGTTTTGATAAGCTGTTCAGCCTGCGCACGAGTGAGGCCTGCCAAATGGATTGTTCCAAGCAAAGGAAAGTCTATATTGCCTGAATTGTCGAGCGTATACCCCACAACATATTGGCTACCTTGCACCGAACCAGCATTCAAATTCGTGCTAACGACATGGTTAAACAGGCTATTTAACTCCGCAATTTTGCCTTTAACAATAACCGAAATCTTATCTTGTGGTTCGAAAGTCACAGTGCCATTAGTAGGCAAACTGATAGTTTCGCCATTCTTTAAGTCCTGTAAATAGTTATAATTCTTAGGCGTACAAGCAGCTAAGAACGCACAAATCAGCAGTGCAAATAAGGTGTTTATCTTGATGTTATTCATACTTTCTATTTGTATTATAACGTTCTTGTGCGCGTGATATTTTATTTTATACAACTTTTTTCGTTGCAAAAAGCCTCAACGATAAAAGCAGATGATAAAACGATATGACGCAAATGAGCGTGTAATTCGGTACACTTTAGTAGGTAATATGACGCAAATCATGCGCTAAAATGACGCACATTGCAATTCAAATCATGGGAGGTTATAATACATTTCGATTGACTACTTATAACCTTTTGAATGCCAATGGATTACAAAATAATAGCAATAAGAATATTGTTTGAATAAAAAGCTAAAGAGAAGCGAGTGGCGTTGTTTTTACAAATAGCCTGTATGATTCAGCGCTTACATTCAGTTGTGGCAGCTATGCGAGCCGAATTTTACAATAAATAGTGTGACTTGCTTATCACATTAAAGCCACTTTCGCCCCGAAAAGAGAGCGAAAGGGCTCGCAAACTCAACTATTAGTGGTTAATTTAGCATGGAGTTTTAGAGGGGATATTCGTCAAACGCGTAGAGAACGGTAGACAAATAACGCTCTCCAGTATCAGGGAACAACGTCACGATTTGTTTGCCTTTGTTCTCTGGACGACGTGCAATCTCGGTGGCAGCAAAGGCAGCTGCGCCCGAAGATATACCCACTAAGAGACCTTCTTGCTGTGCTAACAGGCGACCAGTAAGTATAGCTTGGTCATTTTCTACTTTGAAAACTTCGTCTATATAAGCACTATTGTAGGTGTCAGGGATAAAGCCTGCGCCGATACCTTGTATCTTATGAGGTCCACTATTGCCGCCACTTAACACTGCAGAATCAGTGGGTTCAACGGCTACAATGCGTACATTGGGGTTCTGTTCTTTTAGATATTGGCCGATGCCTGTAATCGTTCCACCCGTTCCAACGCCTGCAACAAAGATGTCAACTTGGCCATTTGTGTCACTCCAAACCTCTGGACCAGTGGTCAAATAGTGTACTCTTGGGTTGGCCATATTCGTGAATTGACCGAGTATTATGCTACCTTCGATGCTGTCACGAAGCTCTTCTGCCGCCTTGATTGCACCCTTCATACCATCTTTTCCGCTTGTAAGTTTCACCTGAGCACCATAAGCTTTCACCAAAGAACGACGCTCTACACTCATCGTTTCGGGCATGGTGAGAATGAGACGATAGCCTTTCACGGCTGCCACTAAAGCCAAACCAACGCCTGTGTTGCCACTCGTTGGCTCGATGATTGTAGCTCCCGGCTTGAGTTTTCCAGCCTTTTCAGCGTCTTCAATCATTGCCAAGGCAATGCGATCCTTAACACTTCCGCCTGGGTTAAAATACTCAACTTTTCCTATAATAGGCGTATCAACACCACGAAACTTTGAATATTTCGGGAGTTCTACTAAGGGAGTGTGACCTATAAGGTCTGTTATCTGTTTATAAATCTTTGTCATATTTCCTGTACTTAATATTTGTTTAACTTAAGAGAGGCTATAAAAAGCCTCCCCTTTCCTTTCATTTACTTTACTGCTTCGAAGGCCTGATCGAGGTCATCGATAATATCTTGGTAGTGTTCTGTACCTATTGAGAGACGTATAGTGCTTTCAAAGATTCCCTGATCTGCTGCTTCTTCGCGGCTAAGTTCAGAGTGAGTAGTAGACAAAGGATGTATAACCAAGCTCTTAACATCAGCCACATTAGCCAGTAAAGAGAATATCTTTAGATGGTCGATAAAGTCGAATGCCGTCTTCTGATCGCCCTTAATCTCGAACGTAAAGATGCTTCCTGCACCATTAGGGAAGTAGCGTTGGTAGAGATTATGATTGGGATGATCGGACAAAGCAGGGTGATTAATCTTCTTAACCATGGGTTGTTGCTTCAGATAATCAAGCACTTTGAGCGTATTATAGACATGACGCTCAACACGAAGACTAAGCGTTTCAAGCCCCTGTAGCAAGATAAAAGCGTTAAAAGGAGATATCGCTGCGCCCTCATCACGTAGTAACAAGGTGCGAACTCGAGTCACAAAAGGTGCTGGAAGGTCACCAAACGTGATGCCATGATAGGAAGAATCGGGCTCAGTAAAGCCTGGAAAACGATCTCCTTGGGCTTTCCAATCGAAGGAACCACCATCAACAATGACACCACCTAAAGACGTTCCGTGTCCACCAATGAACTTCGTTGCAGAGTGAACAACAACATCTGCGCCATGCTCTAAAGGCCGAATGAGATATGGAGTGCCAAAGGTGTTGTCGATAACCAATGGTAATCCATGGCGATGTGCTATCTCTGCACATCGTTCTATGTCTGAAATGTTAGAGTTAGGATTACCTAACGTCTCTATATATACAAGCTTTGTGTTAGGCTGAATGGCTGCTTCGAGCGCATCATAATCGTCAGGATCGACGAAGGTTGTAGTGATTCCTTGTCGCTTTAAGGTATGAGCGAGGAGGTTATATGTGCCTCCATAGATGGTTTTACTGGCTACAACGTGGTCACCACTAAAGGCAATATTCGTGATGGTATACGTCACTGCAGCAGCTCCAGAGGCTAAAGCTAAGCCAGCAACTCCCCCTTCCAATGCAGCAACTCGCTCCTCAAAAACAGCTTGAGTGGTGTTAGTGAGACGACCATATACATTTCCTGCATCTTTCAATGCAAAGCGATCAGCAGCATGTTGGGCATTATGGAAGACGTAAGATGTAGTTTGATAGATTGGAACGGCACGTGAATCAGTGGTTGGATCGGCTTGTTCCTGTCCTACATGAAGCTGTAATGTCTCGAAATGGAGTTTCTTTTCGTTGCTCATTGTCTAATCCTTTCTTTTATGATGTTAGTAATTATGTTGCAAAGGTAGGATTTAATTATGAGCCGACATATCGCACATTATAGGCATTTTGCATACCACAATGATGGTATCTATCATTATTTCATTGCAGTTCTCGCCTTGATTTGCTCTTGATAACGAACCAAACGCCCATGAAAACCAATACAACTGCCACAGCCTGCAGCCATGTAAAGACACATAATCCCACTGCAAGACTAACGGAAACTGCCACAATCGGTTGCACATAATTATATATACTGACCACCGTAGGACGTAGATATTGCTGGCCAACCATGGTGAGAATGTAACTCAAATACGTACCAAAGAAGACGACAAAACCTGCTTCTAATAAGCTCATTCGAGGCACATCGCTCCATTGAACGCCTGAAACATGCGTAAAAGTAAAGGGCCAAATGAATATGGTTGCCCACAGAAACATCCATTTGTTGACGGTAAACACCGAGTAACGTTTAATGAGTTTATTGAATAAAGAAAGGTAAAGTGCAAAGGAAAGTTGGGCACCTATGCACATCAAGTCACCGCGAATGTCTCCTATTTTATCACTAATCGCGGCAGCACTCGTTAGTACAAGCGTCACTGCTCCACAGCAACCGATGAATACTCCGAGGGCTTTTTGGAGTGTAATTGGCTCTTTCAGGATGAGAAAAGAGAGCACCATAGCGAATATCGGCATTGAAGTTGTGACAATACTTGAATTGACTGGCGAGGTAATACTTAGTCCGATAGTATACAAACACTGATTAAACGTAAGTCCAAAGAGGCCTGCTGCACCAAAAAGAAGCTTGTCACGAAGAGGTACTTTCTCCCGTTTGAAACACAAAGCAGTTAGCCAAAAGAGCACCATTCCAAAGAAAACACGCAGTGATACCATAGTAATCCCATCGATACCATGGCTCATTGCGTCCTTACCTAAAGGCGCCATAAGTCCCCAAAAGACTTCAGCCATTAACATACTCACATGAGATCGTAATGGAAGATTATGCCGAATATTCATTTCTTTCTATCATTTCTTGCACACAAAAGTATTAAAAAATGTCGTCACTACATGCTACATCGCATTTAATTTATTATATTTGCGCTATAGATATCATAGGAAATGAAATACGCAGACTATATAGAACAGATAGAGATTGAGTCACTTTGGAGTGGAACAAAGCACATTTTGTGGAATCTTGACCGCAAGGTGAACATCCTAAGTGGTATTAACGGCGTCGGAAAAAGTACGATATTATCGAAGGTTATCCGTGGACTTGCCCAGGGAGGAGAGTTCCCCAGCCACATGTTAAAAGGCGTTCGACTGCGTGTTCAACCGTCAGATGCCAAGTGGATTCGATACGATGTGATTCGTTCTTTCGACCGACCGATGGTCAGTAGTGACTCACTTGCCCAAATGGAAAACCTGAAAACAGAACTTGATTGGCAGCTATTCGTATTGCAACGGAAGTATCTTGACTATCAAGTTAACGTCGGAAACCGCATCATTGAGGTGCTACAGCGCGGAGGAAATGACGCAACTGAGCAAGCACAAAGCATCTCTCAAGGGAAGAATCTGTTTCAAAACATCATCGATAATCTATTCAAAGAGACGGGGAAAAGTATCATTCGAAGTGAGAATGAGATTCGTTTTACCCAACTGGGAGAAGTGCTTTCACCTTATCAACTGTCAAGCGGTGAGAAGCAAATGTTAGTGATTTTGTTGACCGTTCTTGTCGAAGACTGTAAACCTTACGTGCTTTTCATGGACGAACCTGAGGTTAGTTTGCACTTCGAATGGCAGAAACAACTTATTGATCTCATTCTACAGTTGAACCCAAATGTGCAACTTATCTTGGCAACACATAGTCCGGCAGTCATCATGAACGGCTGGATGGATCACGTAACTGAGGTTACCGACATCACATTATAAAAGACATCAGCAGACAATGGGACGCCGATTGAGAGACAATATCACTTCAAATTACTTCAAAGCAGCTAATCGTTTGACTTCAAAATATGCCAAACGAAAGATTGTTGCCTATGTAGAAAGCTATGAAGATGTATTCTTTTGGCGTACTATTCTCAGTCAATTTGAGACGCAAGAGCGCTTTTTTGAGGTCATGCTTCCTACGCGATCAACTCATTTAGAGCGTGGAAAGAAAGCAGCAATCAGCAGTCTTCTTGAAGCCGTTGGACAGGATATGATAGCTTGTGTGGATGCCGATTACGACTATTTAATGCAGGGTTCCTCGCCAAATTCACGCATATTGCTCAGTAATCCCTTTGTCTTTCACACGTATGCATACTCAATTGAGAACCTACAATGCTACGCTTCATCTCTTCATAACGTTGCTGTTGCTGTGTCGTTAAACGACCATTCGGTGTTTGATTTCAATGACTTCATGAGACAATATTCCGAGATTATATACCCACTTTTCGTGTGGAATATCTGGTTTTATAGGTCTACTCACTATGGAGAATTTACCTTATCAGACTTCAATCACGCAATAAAAATGGGCGAAATCAATATCGATTATCCCGAAGTCACACTCGAACAACTGCACAAAAAGGTGGAAAAAGCGGTTGAAAAACTAACACTTCGCTATCCCGATGCACGTGAAAGCTATGAAGAAGTAAGACAAGACATGGAGCGATTAGGCGTTCATCCCCATAACACCTACCTTTATATACAAGGTCATCACCTATTTAATCACGTCGTATTACCATTGCTTGAGCGTGTGTGTAGTAGGCTTATGCGTGAACGCGAAATAGAAATTGGCCGCCAATCTCTGCATAATCTTCAGTATAAAACAGAGATTTCAGCTTATAGAAACAGTGTTGGTGATGCCGAAACGATGTTGAAAAAGAACCTCGGATACATGCTTTCGACACAATATAACCAAATACTTGAGGCATTGAAAGACGCTGGGCAGCAGAAGTTCTCAGCCACATCAATAACTCATGACAACCAAAATAAAACAAGAAAAGATGAAGAAGATAAAAACAGGTAAGCCACTTTCTGAACGCGAAAGTGAGTCATTGAATCTCTATCTCAATGAGATTGGAAAGGAAGAACTTCTTTCTGACGACGAAGAAAACAAACTTTCACAGCAGATTCAGCAAGGAGGCGCGAGCTCAGAACGTGCCATCAACAAGCTGACTTCAGCCAATCTACGCTTCGTTGTGGCTATAGCGAAGCAGTATACTGACCGCGGTGTAGCCATTCTTGACCTCATCAGTGAAGGCAATATTGGCCTAATGAAGGCAGCAATGAGCTTTGATGGCAGTCGCGGTCTACGCTTTGTAGGCTATGCCGAGCCTTTCGTTCGCCGAGCAATTGAGGCAGCTGTCAACGAACAGAGTGGCATATTCCGACTTCCAAAGCATGAAAATAGCCCTGAAGAGAAGGCTAACAGTCGTGCTTTTTCCGTTGATGCACCCTTAGAAAATGGTAAAAACATGAGCTTGCTCAGCGTACTTTCCGACCCCAATGCAGCGCGTCCAGACCAAGAAGTGCTTGAAGCGTCGGTCAAAGAAGAGCTTATGCAGGCCATGAACATCCTCAATCAACGTGAGAAAAACGTAGTAGAAGCGTTCTATGGAATAGGCCAACCCCACCTCACCTTTGCTGAAATAGCTGAGAAAATGGGGCTAAAACGCGAGCGAGTACGCCAGATTCGCAACAAGGCTGTACGCAAACTAAACCGCAATACGACTTCAGATATGCTCAAGGCCTACTTATAGTAGGCCACATACCCACCCTTTTGCAGTTGCTTTATCACATCACATTTCGTCACATATTCAGCAAGTTGTTTGGGGTTTCTATTCACATAAAACAGCAATTCGTTATAAACCTTATCCAAAGCAGGGGCTTGTTTGAGGAGCTGTTGATACCCTTTAAAATCATATCCATACCAACTTCCGTTCGTGGTAACGTTTAGTTGCACATAAGCTCGGGCGTAAAGAGCTTCTTGTTTCAATTTAACATCTTTCTTAGCTACGTCAAGATATGTCATTGCTTGTTGTGCAAAGTCCTTTTCCCAGGCCCGAGTTGAATCATCACAAGGCTTATCATAATGCGTCAGATACCAGCAATCGCCATAACAAGAAGCTTGATAATAGCGCACAGCAAGCTGTAATGCCAACGCAGGACGCGTCGCATCGTTGGCTAATTCATAACGTTGTTCCAAACGACTCATGTCTTCACAGAACGTAATCTTCTGATTATATTTCAGCGAAACCTTTTCAAGTTCCTCGTCTACACCAAGATCATAAATATCCTTTACACGCTGTTTGAAGAACCAACGCGGCTTTTTATAATCCCGATGAGCCATAATTAGCGCGATACCAAGGCCGTTCACATAAGATAATGGCACTTTCTTCAACACAGGTAATGCCTCTGAAAAGCGTCCCTCGGCAATGAGTTTGGTTCCTAAAAGGTCATTAAAATAGCTTGGATTCCGATACTTATTTTGCTGCAAAATGAATTGAGCCAGCACATCGTTGTCATGTTTTTCATGCATGAAAACAATATAATCACGCAACTGATTCGCCGTCATCGAGTCTAAACTACCAAAGTATTCGTCATAGTTTGCATATCTTGAGTAACCTGGACTATAGGTATATTCATGATCATTTTTGGGAAGTCGCCGACGCTCTAACATGCCTTGAGCGGCTGCAACCATATTATGATTGTGATGCTTAGCATAATATGCTATGATATTCTGCGTCACAACACGATTGAAAACACGTGAATAGTAATTCATGTCCCACGGATATGGCGTTCCTTTACTATTGAGAAAGCGTAATTCTTTGACAATAAAGTCGGCATCAAATGGTGCACCTTCACGCATCAAAGCCGTTGAAGCAAGGAAATGAATGGCCCGAGCATTGTCACATTCAAGTACAGTTCCCTTCATCGTCATAGCCAAACGGCTCTTCAATTCGGCTGCTTTTATATCACCAAGTGTATAGGAAACCATCGCTGAAGCGGCTTTCCACAGCGCGGGTTCACTACTCTTTCGCGATGCAACTACATGTTCAGCGAAGTCTATAAATGCCTTAGCTTCTGTCTCCTGTTGTGTGTTATCAGCACCTACATAGTCATACATCCAATCGAGATCTGCATTATCTTGAACCGTATTTACATAGTTTTGAACGAGCCAACGCAATGCAGGAGAGTTGGGATTCTCATGATAAATGACTTTAATTCCATCCAATTTCTGGAAATTACGAGCAGCCCATTGAATGCTGTTTACATCCCCTTGACTCACATAAATGGATAGCGCTTCGTTACGATGCCCGCTGTTCAACAACGCATAAGCATAGATATTGCGACATATTTCTTTATATATTCCAACAGGAAAACGGCTTGCACGCGTGTTCCACACATTCAGAATGCCCTTGACATTGGCTTCCAACAAATAGCAACGCATCAGCAATAAAGTGTATTGTTGAGTTAAACGACTCCCCTTATAGTTAAGAGCGGCATTGCGCATACGTTGTAATTGTGCTTTCTCTAATGCGATTTCAGCTTTTGAAGGATAATCCCACCGCTCATATTTTTGCACACATATTTGCTGATATTTAGCGATATTGCGCACATAAGCAAGCATTTCGGCATCGTGTTTTCGCCGAGCTGTCTCAACGAGTAGGCTACAATCGTTGTCAAAGAAACCTTCTTTCTTGCCCGTATATGCCTGCCAATACTTATACAACGGCGTGACAAAGTCTGGTGAAGTGTCGCTAAATTCGCTCTCATTAATAACGCACATCATATAGAAGTTATGTATGATTGGCTCAGGACCACAGGCAAACGAGCGCAAGGATAGCGTCAAAAGGAAGCTAAAAAGCACGATAAATCTTTTCATAATCTTTGGGGGAATAATTTACAATATGATTGGGACTAAGGTCATAAATGATAGTTTCGTCACGCAAACTTGGCCGTAAGTCTTCGATGATTCGCTTTACTTTGAGCACATCTTCTATGGTAGCTTTTCTCACAACAACGCTGTCTCCGGGCAACACCGGAAGGTCATTGTCGGCATGAAGTATGCCCTTATAGTGACCGTTTCTAAACAAAATGCGATAAGAAAACAATGGATAAGCAGGAGAAAGGGGCAAAGAATAGT
The DNA here is from genome assembly GCF_000185845.1 of Segatella salivae DSM 15606. Taxonomy (GTDB): domain Bacteria; phylum Bacteroidota; class Bacteroidia; order Bacteroidales; family Bacteroidaceae; genus Prevotella; species Prevotella salivae. Next base: position 2,511,197 of record NZ_GL629647.1, on the reverse strand, counting down.
TCTTCAAATGCTTCAAATAAGGCATTACATCCTTTAGATCGAGGATTGGATGTGTGCAGTTTATATCCGTGAAGTCACCTGTGTTATACATCATCAACACACCTTTGTCTACGGGAGGAACATGTTGTGACAACTGATGTAGACGTATTGTAGTCGATAAAGTGATATGTTTCTTAACGGCAAGATGATGAAGTTGCGTCAGAAAATCATAGTAATGAGCACGCGAACTAAGGGTCCAATCACAGTCAATCTGAAGCTCTTTTGGAGTGAGAATATCATTAGTTTCGCACATTTTTAATACTCTTCGCAATATATTTTGTGCCAAATCACGCCCATTAGTGCCTGATTTCATCACATCATTAGTAATAAAAACAACAGGAATTACTTCTAAATGATGGGGCAATTTGGCTGCGAATTGCAACGTTGCATTAGGAGTTGGATTACCTTCGCGACTCAAAACAACGTCAAAAAAGCGTAAGTATAGCTTATTTAATCCCTTTACTCGGTTTGCAACAAGAGAGTCATTGCGCCATGATGTGCTCCAATAATAGGCACTCCTTAACGCATGTTGTGTCGTGGATTGATGCTTACAACCTGTTAAAAGCACCAAAAACAAAAGAAAAACCAACTCTCTTCTCGCTTTCATCTACGGCGGGTTTATAATTGCAAAGATAGGAATTATTCATAGAAAAACTCCTATGAATATGTTAAATCTTTAACTTTGATAACCTATCTTCATAAAATGAACCCACGAAAGCTATCAGACTACTACGCCACCTCTATACAACACACAAGAAGACTAATGCACTACAACTTGTGAGAAAACACAAAACATAAGTTCATAGAAATCAAAACATATTTTGATGCAAAGCATAGCTCCATGAGATTAACAGCTAAGTTGCGCGCAATTTGCACCAAACAACCACATGAAACGACGTTGATTGCGCACCAATTTGACGTAGATTGCAATGTCATTGCAGTTCAACGCTGAAGGCGTTGTGCTTTTTATAGCCCAGGGTTGGCGTCAGCCTACCCTGGGTTATGCATGTAGGGAGGAGGCCAACGCCGTAGGTGTTGTGCTTTTTCTGCGTGGAATGTCGCGATAAAAAGCTAATAAATAAAAGGTACAACGCCTACAGCGTTGTTGCTACTCACGGCAAACGACCCAGGGTAGACTTCGCTTTCGCTCGCCAACCCAGGGCTATAAAAAGCACAACGCTTACAGCGTTGCCATATCAATAAATACGAGCTGTGTAACTATTGCACGGAAATAATGCGATTGGTTTTGTGCTTTTCCTCATAAATCCTCATTAAATTATGATATAGAATGACGCAATTTGACTTGTGAACTGCCAGGTCTCATGCAATAAAGTAAGCCAGATTGTCGTGTAATTTGACGTGTTTTACCACATAAAATGACTGAAATTGTCTAATGAAATGAATGGAATTGCAAGATAAAATGACGCACTTTGTTCCACAACAACAAAGTATCTGAAAATCAACAACATACAAACGTAAACGAGAAAGCAATTCAATCAAGAGAGAAATCATAGTGAATGAAAGCCTCATGCAAATTGTTTATGCGCATCCTCCGAATGTGCTAAGTGCTTATTTTATTAGTCTTCTACACATAAAATAAAAGGCTACAGCATAAAAGCTGTAGCCTTTCACCTTATTATATATAGGATATATGCTCGTGTTCTGTTCTACTTTTTATACTTTTCTGCCTGCTGTTGTATCAAAGCGGCATCGTTAAAGTAGTCTATTTGCATCGCTTTTCGAACCTCATCCATGGTTTGTGCTGCGGTTTCCCGAGCTTGTTCACTACCCTTTTTCAAGAGGTTGAAGATCTCAGGAATATCTTGTTCAAACGTATGGCGACGCTCGCGAATAGGATCAAGCATGCGATTAATGACGCTATTCAATAGTTTTTTGCACTTCATATCGCCGATACCACCATGTGTATAGGCAGTTTTAAGCTCGTCAAGATTCTTGAATTCGGGCCAGAAATCAGTGAAATCCTGATCGGTTGAGAATGCATCAAGATAGGTAAACACAGCATTACCCTCAACATGACCAGGGTCATTGAGGTTTACATGCGTTGGATCTGTATACATACTCTTTACCTTTTTCCAAACCGTATCAGCGTCATCACTAAGATAAATGCAGTTGCCGAGGCTCTTACTCATCTTCTCTTTGCCATCTGTTCCTGGCAAACGGCGTGCTGTTGCATTCTCTGGTAACAGGATGTTTGGCTCAACAAGCACTTCGCTATACACCTGATTGAAACGTCGTGCGAGTTCACGTGTGAGCTCAATCATAGGCTCTTGGTCCTCACCTGCAGGGATTGTGGTCGCCTTGAAGGCCGTAATGTCGGCAGCTTGTGACACAGGATAGCAGAAGAAACCCATCGGAAGATTAGCTTCAAAGTTACGCATCTTAATCTCAGTCTTTACAGTTGGGTTGCGTTGTACACGCGAAACAGAGACAAGATTCATCAAATAAGTAGTCAATTCGGCCAATTCTGGAATCTGACTCTGTATATATAGGGTGCAAAGTTGAGGGTCAAGACCAGCCGAAAGATAATCAAGGGCCACCTCAATGATGTTCTGTCGTATCTTCTCGGGATTGTCTGCGTTGTCTGTTAAGGCTTGAACATCGGCCATAAACACAAACATTCGGTCGTAGTTTCCTTCGTTTTGTAACTGCACACGACGTCGAAGACTGCCTACATAGTGGCCTAAATGTAACTTACCTGTAGGGCGGTCACCTGTTAATATGATTTTCCCCATAATTAGAATTCAGCAGTTTTAGGTGTTCTTGGGAACGGAATGACATCGCGAATATTCTGCATTCCGGTCACGAAAAGAATGAGACGCTCGAACCCTAAGCCAAAACCGGCATGAGGACATGAGCCATATTTGCGCGTATCGAGATACCAACTATAGCTATCTTTCTCCATTCCTCGCGCCTTAATTTCAGCCACTAACTTGTCATAACTCTCTTCTCTTACCGAGCCACCGATTATCTCTCCTATGCGAGGGAATAGCACATCAGTGCCTTGCATGGTTCTTCCGTCGGCATTCTTCTTCATATAGAAGGCTTTAATCTCACTCGGATAGTCGGTCATTATGACTGGACGCTTAAAGTATTCTTCAACAAGATAGCGCTCATGTTCACTGCTTAAGTCCATTCCCCAGCCTGTAATTGGGAACTCAAATTGATGTCCCTGCTTAACAGCTTCTTCGAGAATGTGGATACCTTCAGTGTAAGTGAGGCGCACAAAGCGTTCTTTTACAACCGATTCTAACGTCTCAAGCAACGTCTTATCAATCATCTTGTTGAGGAACTCAAGGTCATCCTTGCAGTTATCAAGTGCCCACTGCACGCAATACTTAATAAAGTCCTCTTCCAAGTCCATGAGTTCATCCTGCTCTAAGAATGCAACCTCAGGCTCAATCATCCAGAATTCTGCGAGATGTCGAGGCGTATTACTGTTCTCTGCACGGAAAGTTGGACCGAAAGTATATATCGCTCCGAGTGCGGTTGCACCGAGTTCACCTTCCAATTGACCAGAAACCGTGAGGTTAGTCTTCTTTCCAAAGAAGTCCTTTTCATATGGAACCGTGTCGTCTTTACCCGTGCGTGAGAGGTCAAGCGTAGTCACTTGGAACATCTCTCCGGCTCCTTCTGCGTCGCTTGCAGTTATGATTGGCGTATGGAAATAATAGAAACCATGGTCATGAAAGTACTTATGTACGGCAATAGCCATATTGTGTCGGATGCGGAATACAGCCCCAAAGGTATTCGTTCTGAGGCGTAAATGCGCATACTTTCGCATGTATTCGAAGCTTTGTCCCTTCTTTTGCATCGGATAATCCGATGGACAAAGGCCGTAAATCTCAATCTCCTTACTTTGTATTTCGACTGTCTGGCCAGCACCTTGGCTTTGTACCAATGTGCCAACTACACTGATACAAGCACCAGTTGTGATGCTTTTCAGTGTATCGGCATCCATAGAAGTCGGATCAACGACAATCTGAATGTTGTTTATTGTAGAACCATCGTTGAGTGCAATGAAATCAACTGCCTTGCTGTTTCGATGGGAACGAACCCATCCTTTCACGTTAATATCCTTGCCATATTCGGTGCATTGCAATGCATCGATAATCTTTGTTCTTTTCATTTTCAATGTTTCTGTTACTCAAACATACCGCTTCGAAGCATATCTACCTCTTGTTCGGTGAGGAAACGCCAGTCACCTCGTCTTAAGTTTTTCTTCGTTAGACCAGCAAACTGCACGCGATCCAATCGGAGAACTCGATAGCCAAGGCTTTCAAAAATGCGGCGAACAATGCGGTTCTTTCCACTATGTATCTCAATGCCTACTTGCTTTTTATCTCGCTCATCAGCATATTCTATGGCGTCAGCATGTATCTCTCCATCCTCTAATTCGATACCACTTGCAATCTTTTGCAAGTCATCTTCTGTGACGTTTTTATCGAGATGAACATGATAAACCTTCTTCTTTAAGAACTTAGGATGGGTTAGTTTGCTCGCAAGGTCACCGTCATTGGTTAACAAGAGCACACCCGTTGTGTTGCGATCTAACCTTCCAACAGGGTATATTCTCTCTGGACATACGTCCTTAACTAAGTCCATTACCGTCTTACGTTGTTGCGGATCATCACTTGTTGTGACGTAATCCTTCGGCTTATTTAACAACACATAAACCTTCTTTTCCAATGAAACGGGCTGATCATGGAACTTTACTTCATCTGCGCGTAGCACCTTTGTACCGAGTTCTGTGACTACATTTCCGTTTACAGTCACTACACCTGCCAAGATAAACTCATCAGCTTCGCGACGTGAACAAACTCCCGCGTTGGCCAAATACTTATTTAATCGTATCGGCTCATTAGGGTCTATATGTGTCTCTTTGTATTCAATTCTCTTCTTAAGACTATACTTTGCATTCGGATCATAGCCTCCTCGGTTGTTATTATAGCCTCGATTGTTGTTGTAACCTCCTTGTTGTGGGCGACCATATCCACCGCGATTATTTCCATAACCGCCTCGGTTGTTGTAGCCACCAGGCTGTCCATAGCCTCCACGATTATTGTTATAACCTCCTCGATAGTTATTATATCCACCCTGAGGACGGCCATATCCGCCCTGAGAACGAGGCTGATAACCACCTTGTTGATCGTCAGGATTGTTCGTATAACGGGGGCGATAACCTCCTTGTTGAGGGCGATTATAACCGCCTTGCATACGGGGTTGGTAACCGCCTTGCATCTCATCGCCTTCGTTATTGTAGCGAGGATGATAACCACCTACCTGAGGACGGCCGTAGTTTCCTGGGCGATTGTTGTTATATCCGCCTTGAGTGCGGCCGTAACCACCTTGTCTTGGTTGATAAGAACGCTGTGGACGTTCATTGCCTTGCAAGCCACTTCCGAAGCCCTCTGGACGGAAACCACCTTCTACTTCGTTAGTATTCACGTGGTCAGTACTATATGCTCGTTGACTATGTATACGTGGACGTTGGGGACGTCCTGTGGCATGATAGCTACTGGAATAGCTTCCTCCTTGACGTGAGTAGCCCTCACGGGTGGTCTCATTCTGTTCTGTTGACAGATCTTGAGTCTTGTTTTCTAATTCTGAATCCATGTTTTTTAATTTTAATTTTCAGCCTCGCGGCCGGGTTAGTACTTTTATTTTAAATCATTAATCATCATTCATTGTGCATGCAACAGGCATATTTTTAATGCCAACATACTTCTTTCTGTTTTAAGAAAAAGCCTCTATTTTTTCTTTATCTCACCCATTCTCTGTAGTAACAGAGCCTTATTGGGCTGCATTATATACCTGTATAATTCAAAGGAGTGATAGCCATTAACTCCTCTTTCACGCTATCTTTGACATCCAAGTCCTTGATAAATTCGTGAATAGTCTCTTCCGTCATCTTCTTGTTTGTACGAGTTAATGCTTTCAAAGCCTCGTAAGGATGAGGATAAGCCTCACGTCTTAGGATGGTTTGTATAGCCTCTGCGACTACTGCCCAGGTATTATCGAGGTCCTCTTTCAACTTTTCTTCATTCAAGATTAGCTTGCGCAAACCCTTCAAAGTGCTTTGAATGGCAATAACACTATGGCCGATTGGCACACCAACATTACGTAAAACAGTACTGTCAGTCAGGTCACGTTGCAAGCGACTTACTGGTAGTTTCTGTGCCAAGAACTGCAGAATGGCATTGGCAACACCAAGGTTTCCTTCGCTATTTTCATAGTCAATAGGGTTCACTTTATGGGGCATTGCACTTGAACCTACCTCACCTGCTTTAATCTTCTGCTTGAAATATTCCATTGAAATGTACATCCAGAAGTCGCGATCAAGGTCAATTATCACCGTGTTTATACGTCTGATTGCATCGAAAACTCCACCAAGATGGTCGTAGTTGCTTATCTGAGTAGTCCATTGTTCGCGTTCCAACCCAAGCTTTTCACTAACGAATTGGTTGCCAAACGCACGCCAATCTATCTGCGGATAAGCCACATGATGTGCATTGAAATTACCCGTTGCACCGCCAAACTTCGCTGTATATTTACAAGCTTTCAGTGCATCCAACTGCTCCGAAAGACGGTAAACAAACACCATTATCTCTTTACCCAGACGTGTAGGAGAGGCAGGTTGTCCATGTGTTTTAGCCAACATAGGCACCGCTTTCCATTCTTCGGCATATTGTTTCAATTGATCAATGAGCTCTTCCACCTGAGGAATATACACCTTCTCCAATGCTTCTTTCAATGAAAGCGGCACACTGGTGTTATTAATATCCTGAGAAGTCAGTCCAAAATGAATGAATTCTTTGTATGCATCCAAGCCACCAATCTTGTCAAACTCCTCTTTTATGAAATATTCTACAGCCTTAACATCGTGGTTAGTGGTCTGTTCTATCTCCTTAACTCGCGCAGCCGACGTTTCATCAAAGTTGCGATAGATGTCCCGCAAGCGTTCAAACAGCGCATGATCAAAGCCTTTCAATTGTGGCAAAGGCAACTCACAAAGCGTGATAAAGTATTCAATCTCAACACGAACTCGGTAAGCTATCAACGCATATTCAGAGAAATAATCGGCAAGAGGTTCTGTTTTTGCCCGATAACGACCATCAATTGGCGAGATGGCGGTCAATGCATCAAGTTTCATAACGATACAATTCAATGATTATAATAACGCTACAAAGTTAATAGTTTTAGCTGAATTATCAAGGAGGTTAATGATAAATAAGATTAAAAAGCAAGCTTTTTTATTTCAAAACGAAGTTTTTTGCATAAACCATCACTATTTTTCCATAAGACAAACGATGTTTACCTATCCCACAATCTCAAACACACCATTCATGCAATCGATTGCAAGCATACCACAAAACAGCCCAGCCCGTCCCGTTATTTTGTTGTATTTATTCCTCAAAATTTAACACTTCAGAAAGCAATCAAATAGAAAAGAAAATCCCAAATTTATTGGTTTTTGGCACAAAAAAGAGGAGAAAAACCGCAAAAAGCGATGCTATTCGCTTGCAAAATGATGCAGTTCACCGCGCTAAATCCTACAAACAACTATGCGAAATGCCTCAAATAACAAGATGAATTGATAGGAATTACAACTAAAAATCATGGCATTTTGCATAATTTTTCCACTCATTCTACATAATTATCTGACTGACAACAACTTACCAAACCACTAAAAAGAGCGCGTAATCCAACCGAAATCTCTTTGTGTTTCAAATACGCTTGTTTTCAGAAAGCTATTGTAAAATTAAATCATATCAATTAAAACAAAGTCCACAAACAATACTTTCTCCATGCAAAGCCACACGAAACATCCATCAATATCCCTCAAACAACACGCAAAAAAGACCCAAACAAGTTTCCTTGTTCAGGCCTTCCATAAAACACTTTCATATTCTTTGCGAAGAGAATATTATCGTATCTTAATTCAATACCACTCGCAACATAAAATCAAAGCATAACAATATGATATCATTAGCATTTCCTTAGTGACACGATCCTCTTCATTCTATTTCACCAAAACCTTCTTTCCATCGTGAATATACACGCCGTTTTGTACAGGCTTTTGACTGAGTTTTTGTCCTTGAAGCGTATACCATCCGTGCAAACGAACGTCAGTTCCTGCTCCATCTGCAACCAAATTGCGTACCGAAGTGACCACATCGGGTACAACAGATTGTAGTCCTTCTATCGTATAATAACCGCCATTAACAAACGGCATGTCTTTTGTTTGCACCGTCTTTGTACCATTGTTATAGCTGAAAATTACGCCTTCATTGTCTCCACTGACTGCTTTTCGGTCGTTAATCCCCATCGTCCATTTGAAAACGCGGCGTCCATTAGGCAACAATCTAACCAATTTACAGTCGCCACCAGGCCAAGTTCCCTTCGTATAATTTGCTGTTTTATCCCAGTTCCAGCATGAAATCTTCGACGGAACTCCCCAACTTGAGGGTGCTTCAAAGAAGGCACAACGTTCATCTTTGTTTGCTTTTAGTCCGCCAGGCAACGTGAAACTATATGCTGCATCGTTGATATTCATAAGCTCACTAAAGTCAAGTCCCTTGCTAAGATAAAGCTCAAAGCCCTCACCTTTGAAGGCAAAGTTATAGTCGGTTGTAGGATAATTCACCTTCTTTCCAAGCAAAAGCAGCAGCTTTCCATGGCTTCCCTGCACGTTAAGCACGTAACCTTCGTCCTTCGCCTGACTGAAAAGAATCTGACTTTGGTTATTAATCCCAGCAATATGGCGGGCAAGTATCAACTGCTTTATAGCCTTTTTATGCTTTTGCCAATGTGGAAAGAACACGCAAGGAGTGCCGGGCATGGAGAGAATAAAAGCGTTGGCAGCCTCTACATAGCCATAAACGGGTGCATTACCATCGTCATTCGTATAGCGACCTGTATCGTGATTGTCTACAAAGGTGACTGCATAACGTGAATAATTTGGGTCGTTGCTTAGGCAGGCATCATTCAAACGACTCCACTTTCCGCTGTTAAACGCATCATTAATGCCATATTTTAGTGGAAAATCAAAGGCTGCACTCTGGACAACTCCATTCACTTTCGTGCCATTTATCCATGCAATCACCTTATCTTTTGCAGTGTCCCAGTATTCGCCTACAGAGAAACGAGGCTGCACTTCATGGTTATATATCCCCACAAATGAAGCTTTAAAGCCTTTAACCATATCGTATCTGAAGCCCACATAACCGAGTTCATTGAGCAAAAAGTCAAGATAGGTCTTCACATTCGCCTGGGTTGTGGCATTGGTATGGTCGAGATCACGGAATCCATCAAAATCATCGCCCGTATCAGCAGCCCCTCTTATCTTTCCCTTTACGCCCGAATCAGCATTTCTATTGGCTTCATCGGTGTTACAAATCTGGGTATAATTGGTGTTATCCCACTCCACTTTATATTGCTTTCCGGTTTTAGTTCCCGTCACATTCTCCTGTGGAAAGTTCACCCAACTATTGAGTCCATTCTTATGATTGATAACAACGTCTTCGATAAATCCCGTTCCTTTCGAATGGAAAAGATTGATCATGTTTCGCAATTGCGTTTCCGTTCCCCAGCAACTGTTATGATTTAACCAGAAACATGGGTCGTAACCCATCGTCTTTCTGTGGCTTGTGTAGAAGTCGGCAGTGTTTCCTGAGTTAGGAATCCAAATCAAATTGAAATACTTAGAGAGTTCATCGGCCTCACTTGTTAACTTATTCCAGTTGGTGTCATCATAGCTATCCCAGTAGAATCCCTGCAACATTACACCATCATAACGCTCAGGCCATCCCTGCGCAAACGTGCAAACAGCCATTGACAAGGCACACAATAATAGATAAAAACGCTTCATATATTGATTGTTTTGGTTTATAATGCGAAGTTACGAATTATTTAATGGTAAAAAAAATGCACTGAAACACTTTATGATTAAATTCTATGAAAACGATTGCACAATATGAATAAAAAGATGAACAATCAGAAAGAAAGTTATCAAATCATTCGATTTTCTTCACAAAAATAAAGGGATTGTCTCTTGAACCAACGAAGAAAATACGAACCATCAATGGCACCTAAAAGCTATTGTAAGTGGGTTTTAAGTATAAAAAGAGTAATAAAAGATTGTGAATAAAGTCTGAATATCAAAGAATTTCATAATAATTGGGTATTGTGTATAAGCATTTTTTTTCATAACTTTGCACAAAGTAATTACTTACAGGCATTATGAAGAATCAGAAGATCTATGAAGCTGATGATAAAATGATCAACATTATCCGCGACAACTGTGACATTTTGCAATGTTTAGGAGGCTTCGGCATTAGCTTAGGCTTTGGAGATAAGACCGTGGAAGAGGTCTGTGAGAGTGAACATGTGGATACAAACACGTTCCTTGCCATAGTGAATCTCACAATCAATGGTTATTATCGGAAAGATGATGCAGATAATCTCTCGGTTGAAACTCTGTTGAAGTATCTGAAAGCTTCACATGCTTATTATATCGATTTCCAACTACCTTTCATGCGAAGAGAGTTGGTTGAGGCCTTAGATGAACGTGATAGTTTAGCCCAATTCATTCTAAAGCTCTATGATGAAAACGCATACGAGATTATGAAACATATGCGTTATGAAGAGAAAACGGTGTTCCCTTATGTGGAACAACTATTGAAAGGTGTCGTCATGAGTAACTATGACATCAATACTTTCTCTCAACATCATCGACAAGTAGAGCAGCGTTGGCTGGAGTTGAAAAGCATTATTATCAAATATTTGCCTTCAGACGAACTGCATAACAACCTACTTACGGCTACGCTTTACGACATTTATAATAGTGAGTCGTGGCTAAACCAGCACTCAATGGTTGAAGATCAAATCTTCATTCCAGCCATAAAACGACTGGAAAAGAGCTTGAATCAGCAGGGAGTTACACTGAATATATCGAAGATGATCAGTCCTTCTACCACGGGAGATGACCAATTAAGTCAGCGAGAAAAAGACATTATAATCGGTGTTGTACAAGGAATGAGTAACAAAGAGATTGCAGAACATCTTTATATATCAGTCAATACAGTCATTACCCACCGTCGAAACATTGCCCGAAAGTTGCAGATTCACTCTCCCGCAGGACTCACTATATATGCCATTGTGAATCATTTGGTTGACATTTCTGCTGTAAAACTATAATCCAAAGATATAAAATTATGGTGTGATTCGTTTTAACGTATCACACCATTTTTCTTTTTTCATCCCGAAATATCATTGCTTTCGGCACTTCGGACATAATCCTTTGACTACACAACTGATGCCACGTAACTCATAACCAGCAGGGAGAGAGACGATGGGTACAGGGATTTCATGCAGACAAATGGTTTTATGACAGCGCTCACAAAAGAAATGCAAGTGCTCATCTTCATCCACTTTGTGGTCATGACTCAGGCAAAGTTCATACTTGAGTCCCCCATCTCCGTCTTCAATAACATGCACAAGGTGCTGTTCTTTGAATAACATCAGCGTGCGAAAGATATTTGATTTGTCTATGGAAAGAATGCGATATTCAAGTTCTTTCACTGACATAGGACAATCAGCTGAGGCAAGTGTCTCGGCGATAACAATGCGATTGGCAGTCGGTTTGATGCCATGCTCGCTCAGAAATGAAACACATTGCTCCTTTCCCATCGGTTTATTGTTTCGTTAACTGATTCACACTACTATCTGATGACGCTGAAAGCATGGCACGAACAGGCACTTGCTGGCGCACTCTTTCAATGTCGGCTTCCTCTCCAACAAGCCAAATGATGTCGCCTTTTCTAAACTTTCGCAATGGATCTATTAGCGTTAAGTTCTCTTGTCCCTCTTCAACGCCGACCACCATACAGCCATATTGGTCGCGGATTCCACTCTCTGCAAGCGTCTTTCCGATAAAAGGTGTGTCGGAAGATAATATTAATTTGCGCAGTTTCATTTCCCTTTTCTCGACTTCCGGGTCTTCAGGCACAAGCTCAGTTGCCATCGCTTTGCTGAACATCTTTAGCTGTTCATCACTTCCAATGACTGAAATTCTATCGCCAGGGAATACAATATTACTGCCGTTTGGAATGTTTATACGTTGTGAACCGCGTAAAATGCTACTCACATGAACACCAAAGCGGTTGCGAAACTGTAAGTTCTTTAGTGTTCGCCCCACCCAAATGGAATCCTCAGGAACATCAAATTCTCCGATGTGTATATCGCGATCAAGCAGTCGTCCCTCAAATAATGGGCGACGTTCTCCACTCACTTCTTCAGCAATCTCACGTGAACGAAGATTCTTTATGAATAATCTTTCGAGCTTAATACTGCGATGTTTCAAGCTTCTTGATAACACCATAGCCACTAAAGCCACAACAACAATCGTAATCATAAAGGCTACTTTGAAGCGAGAAAGATAGTTTACGATGTAGAAAATGAATAGGGCTGCAATGACAACTCGCACAATAATGGTAAAGGAAAGAGGCAAACGATTGAGCAAACTCTCTGTCCATAGCTGGCGAAATTCATCACTATGCACGTTCTTCATTACCAAAGAACGAAGAAAAGGCGATATCATTAGCACCGTAAGTGAACCACATAAGGCGTTACCGGGCCAGTGTCCGAGTGCAGTTCTGCATATAGGAAGTGCGAAAGTCAACATTAACACCACGACAGCCGTAGAGAGAATACCATATATAATCGTATTAACGGCCATCTTCCTAAGCAGAATCTTCCACGTATTTTCTTCTTCATTAGAGTTCTGATGCACGTTCCCCACGTGTTTAAGTCTACGTGCCCACCGCTTGGGAAGATGCTTTTCGAGTCGCTCATAGCATGGTTCTGAGAAACGAATCATATAAGGTGTGAGGAACGTTGTTATCACTGAGACGGCTACAACGACTGGATAAAGGAAGTTACCAATAACACCTAACGACAAGCCGAGCGATGCAATGATGAATGCAAACTCTCCAATCTGCGCCATAGAAAAGCCACATCGCATCGCATTCTTTAACGACTGACCACTTAAAAGGAAACCCGCGGTTCCAAAAACACCTTGTCCAAGTAAGATGGTTAGCACTATAATGATGATTGGAATGGCATAATCGACGAGCACACCTGGCTGCACAAGCATACCAACCGACACGAAAAAGATTGCTCCGAAAAGGTTCTTCACCGGCTCAACCAACTTGATGATCTTATCCGCTTCAACCGTTTCGGCAATAATACTGCCCATAACGAACGCACCGAATGCACTACTAAAGCCCACCTTTGTAGACAAAACAGCCATCAAACAGCATAGTCCCAAGGCCACAATAACCATCGTTTCATTATTCATTAGCTTGCGTGTCTTGCGGAAAAAGAGGGGAACGAGGAAGATACCCACAACAAACCACAACACAAGGAAAAAGCCAATCTTCAGTATTGAGCCAAGCATTTCGCCACCATCTGGCTTATTTCCTCCCGCAATAGCACTCAACATAACCATCATAACGATAGCCAACACGTCCTCAAGTATAAGCACACTCATCACTAACGAGGCAAATCTTTGCTGACGAAATCCCAGATCATCGAAGGCTTTATAAATGATAGTAGTCGATGACATGGCTAACATTCCGCCGAGAAAGATACAATCCATGCGCCCCCATCCAAAGCTATGACCGACTAAAATGCCAAGCGTCATCATGGAAAAGATTATCGTTAGCGCCGCAATTACAGGCGCCATGCCCATCTTAAGAATCTTTTTGAACGAGAAATCAAGCCCAAGTGAGAACAAAAGAAACATCACTCCGATGTCTGCCCACGTATGAATGTCGCCCTTATCTACTACAGACATAGTGTAAGGCATATGTGGAGAGACCAAGAAACCCGCCACTATATAGCCCAAGACAAGAGGCTGCTTGAGTTTCTTAAACACAAGCGTGACAATGCCAGCAACAACAAGTATTAACGCAAGATCTCCTATAAGTTTGGGTATTTCTGCCATAAAGATAAGATAAAGCCCACTCCGTGGTTTTCGAAATGGGCTTATATGATTAGATGATTAATCTTCAAAGTTACCGGTAATCTCACAGATACTAACGATAACATCAACCGCTTTCTGCATCACTTGAACTGAAACAAACTCGTGAGGACCATGGAAGTTCACACCACCGGCAAAGATATTTGGACACGGAAGCCCACGGAAACTCAACTGTGCTCCGTCAGTTCCACCACGAATGGGTTCCACTTTGGGAGCTACTCCGTTATCTTGCATCGCGCGAAGTACTATATCTATCACGTGCATATTAGGGTCGATCTTCTCTTTCATGTTATAGTATTGGTCGTGAAGTTCAATCCTTACGGTCCCCTCTCCATACTTATCATTCATCTTTTTGACACATTCTTCCATGAAATCTTTACGATCTTCAAACTTAGAACGGTCGTGATCACGAATGATATAGTTAAGTTTTGCCTCCTCAGTACGGCTTTCTATGCCAAGCAAATGATAGAAACCTTGATACCCTTCTGTGTTCTCTGGGATATCCGTTTCAGGGATCATATCGTTAAATTCGCATGCCAATCGGTTGGCATTCACCATCTTTCCTTTAGCATATCCAGTGTGAACACTCACTCCTTTGATATAAACTTTAGCGCCAGCTGCATTGAAATTCTCATATTCTAAGTCGCCTAAGTCGCCTCCATCAATAGTATATGCCCAGTCACATCCAAACTTTTCGACATCAAAGTGATGTGCACCCATGCCGATTTCTTCATCTGGATTGAAGCCAATTCGAATGTCACCATGCGTTATTTCGTCATGATCTCTCAAATAACACATGGCTTGTACTATCTCAGCTATACCCGCTTTGTCGTCTGCACCAAGTAGAGTTGTGCCGTCGGTAACTATTAAATCCTCGCCAACATGCGCCTTCAATTCAGGAAATTTCTCTAACGTTGAGAAGATACCTGGTGAGAGTTGTATATCTTTTCCATCGTAGTTGGAAATAATTCTGGCTTTAACATCCTTGCCACTTGCGTCAGGGCTCGTGTCATAATGTGAGATAAAGCCTATGGTTGGAGTCTTTTTCTTCGTGTTTCCCTTAAGCGTTGCGTAGATATATCCCATCTTATCCATCTCAACATCACTGAAACCTTCGTCTTCAAGCTCTTTTTTCAGATACTTGGCAAATACAAGTTGTTTCTCCGTAGAGGGGACACTGTCAGACTCTTCGCATGACTGCGTGTCGAATTTTGTGTAGTTGATAAATCTTTCTGTAAGGTCCATAGCTTCTATTTCAAATTTAATTGTGGAATGTTTTTTATCTAAATTCCACATGATTCATAACGCAAAGATACGATAATTCAAATAGATTGCAAAATAATTTGGCAAATAACATTTGCATAGTAAGTTTTTTATTCGTAATTTTGCACAAGTTTTGGCTCCGTAGCTTAGCTGAATAGAGCGTCAGATTCCGGTTCTGAAGGTCTTGGGTTTGAATCCCAACGGAGTCACTTTTGATAATTCATAACACACGATTTCTAATTTATCATATCGGGAAACACTGGAGATTATGAGTTATATCCCATAAAGTATGTATATTTGCAGGGCATAAGGCGATGTGATTTGCGTCATATCATGCCATAATTTGCGTCAGTTTACCGCATAATTTGACGCAGTTTGTGAACCAATATGACGCAGTTTGCTTTCCTATTGAATATGAGGCACAAAGAAAGGGAGTTTAGGTTGTTCACCAACCCAATGGAAACGAGGGGCAATTTCAACTTTTCCTACAAGTTTCTTTCGCCTTATCATTACGACAAACCAATAGGGAATAGCCGTAGAACACAGATTAATCAACACATCATATAAAAAGAAAAACGATGGCAAAGAAAGACTATGTATTAGCCAATAAGCGTTGGTTGGAAGACAAAGCCAAAGAAGAGGGAGTAAAACCACTTTCAAACGGCATATATTATAAGGTGTTGAAAGCAGGCAATCCGCATGGTCCTCAACCCTCACGGCGTAGCATTGTCACAGCCCATTACACGGGTTGGACTATCAACGGCAAAAAGTTTGACTCCAGCCGAGGCTCTACTCCTTTTGCAATGCGACTGAGTGACCTTATCGACGGATGGATAATTGCCATGCAACAGATGCACATCGGCGACCAATGGGAACTCTATATACCAGCCGAAATGGGCTATGGTAAGTACTCCCAACCAGGTATTCCCGGTGGCTCCACCCTCATTTTCGAGGTTGAGCTCTTAGGGGTTGGGTAACAAACTTAATAACAACATGAAACACTTAACAAGATACAAATGACAGATCACAGGAAATACATCAAGCAAAACAATAAGTTTTACCGCTTATCTGAGACTGGGTTCTACGTTAACAAAAAGCCTTCCATGAAACGACGCATGATTGGTCACGACTACACAAAACGTGGTCGATACCTGATAACGTTAGTTGTTGATGGGCGAAGGCCATTACTTGGGCATCTCGAAGGACGTGCCGATGCAACCCCGGAAAGCCCAGATTATCCACACATTACACCCACAACGTTAGGTCAAACCATAGTCAACGAGCTGCAACATATCCCAAACTACTACCCACAGATAGGCATTGTTGCCTGGCAACTCATGCCTGATCATTTGCACTTTATCCTCTCTATAGAAGAACATCTGCCTGAAAACCGACCCTTAGGTATCGTAATTCGCGGCTTCATTCAAGGCTGTAATCGTGCTTATCGCGAGGAACTTAAGGCGCAAGGTTACTTAGTTCCGACCTTCAACGATAGCATTTCATTAAATAAAGAGAGTTTGTCGTCTTTAAAAGACGATGCACAAAAGCCTCGCAAATCACGCTTTGGATTACTCTTTGAGCATGGATACAATGATAAGATACTAAGACATCAGGAGCAATATGAAGCTTGGAAACATTATCTTAAAGATAATCCGAGACGCTTGTTAATAAAGAGACAACATTCAGATTGGTTCCAAGTGCAACATAATGTAACTTTCAACGGGCTGACTTTTTCAATGATCGGCAATCGCTTCTTGCTGGACTGCCCAGACAAATTGCAAGTACAATGCTCGCGAAAGATAACAAGCGAAGCCCTCGCTACCCTGAAACAACAACTCCTTGAAGCAGGAAGAAAGGGAGCAGTACTGGTATCTCCTTCTATCAGTAAAGGAGAACAAGAGATTATGCACGAAGCTTTTAAAGCGGGACTCCGCATGATTATCCTCAAAGAAAACGGCTTTACAAACTACTATAAGCCATCAGGTCGCATGTTCGAAGCATGCAAAGAAGGTCGCATATTGCTTCTTTCGCCTTGGGAACATCATACAGAACAAAAAACCATAGCACGTCAACAATGCTTGCAACTCAACGATATTGCAAGACAACTTTGCCTATAAAATAGCTGTAAAACACAATTATCAAACGATTCTTCTCACGCTTTCATCATGTCCTTCAGCAGTCCTTCGACACCATCTTCTATTAAATCAAGGGCTAAATCGAAGTCTTCGGGGCCACCATAATAAGGATCTGGGACACTCGTTGCACGTGGATGTGAGGTAAAAAAGTCGGCCATTCGAATCACCTTTTGAGCCTCTTCATCGCTTGACGCCTTTGAAACAATGATGCGATAATTGTCATTATCCATCACAACGATACGATCAAACAGCTTGAAATCTGACGTTTGAAACTGTCGTGCTTTGTGGTTAATCATGTAGCCACGACGCTCTCCTTGTCGGCGCATTCGACTGTCGGGGAGTTGTCCTACATGCCAATTGCCTATACCAGCAGAGTCTACTTCAAACCTATCTGCAAGGCCTTTATCATTGATTTTCTGCTGAAACACAGCATGTGCTGCAGGAGAACGGCAGATATTTCCTAAACAAATAAATAATATTTTCGTGCGAGATGCAGTCTTTGTATTCATCTTTTATCATTTAATTTTTATCTTATGCAAAGATAATGAAATTCGAGCAAGTATGCAACAAGGCCTTCAACTTTCATACTTTCATTACAATCTATCGTTTGATAACCTTCATTTTGCACAAAAAACATATCATAATGCTGCAGAAACCGACCCATTTGTTTCGATATAACAATTTATTTCTTATTTAACTTTCAATATTAAACACAAATGATTACCTTTGTATCTGATAATAAACGCTTTGAAACAAAACAACCATGAGCAACTTATTACACCCAGAGAACTATCGTCCTGTGCTCAATAGAAAGCAAACTGAGCAAGGGATTAAACTGATAAAAGACTTCTTCCAGCAGAATCTTGCAACCGAACTACGCTTGAGTCGTGTCACAGCTCCACTATTTGTGATGCAAGGATTAGGTATTAACGATGACCTCAATGGCATCGAAAGAGCAGTTAGTTTCCCTATAAAAGACCTCGGAGATGCACGTGCAGAGGTGGTTCATTCGCTTGCAAAGTGGAAACGATTAACCTTGGCTGAGTATGATGTTCAACCCGGATTTGGCATCTATACCGATATGAATGCCATCCGAGCTGACGAGGAATTAGACAATCTTCACTCTCTTTATGTTGACCAATGGGACTGGGAATCCGTCATCACTAAAGAGCAACGAACCACTAATTTCCTTGAAAATATAGTGCAACGCATCTATGCTGCACTGCTAAGAACAGAGTATCTGACTTGTGAACGCTATGCGGAGTTGAGCCCGTTTCTACCCAACCAGATTCACTTTATACACAGTCAAGACCTTCTTAACATGTATCCTGAACTTAATTCTAAGCAAAGAGAGAACGCTATTTGCAAGAAATATGGTGCGGTATTCATTGAAGGTATAGGCGCAACACTAAGTAATGGGGAGAAACATGATGGCCGTGCACCCGACTATGATGACTGGAGTACTCCCAACGAAAGCGGCAAAACAGGACTAAACGGCGATATACTCATTTGGTATCCTGTATTGGAACGAGCCGTAGAATTGAGTTCGATGGGAATCAGAGTCGATGCAGAAGCATTGATAAAACAATTGAAAATAGAAGGTAAGGAAGAGCGAAAGGAATTGTTTTTCCACAAGAAATTACTGCGTGATGAGTTACCTTTGAGCATCGGAGGTGGTATTGGTCAGAGTCGTCTTTGCATGATATTACTTCATAAAGCGCATATCGGTGAGATACAAGCCAGCATCTGGCCCGAAGAGATGCGCAAGGAATGCCAACGTTTGGGCATGCCCTTGATAGAATAAAATAAATGGAAGACTAAGACATATCGAGGTTTAACATCTGACAAAGCTTAGCCAATGCGGGATTGTCTTTCTTCATTTCTTCAAAGGTTTCGCGTTTAGTCATGAGAGGTTTAACCTCACTTCCTTGTGCCACACGCCATAGAATCTCAATCTGACCATTATTGAGTTCTTTCGCAAGTGTTGCCTTTATACGAGACTTTATAGGTTCAACCTGTGTGAGAAGGATTTGATTATCCACCACAATTTCTATCTTCGGAAACTCCGTTATGTGTGGAGTTACGTTCTTTAATCGCATGGAAAGACCATTATATTGCTGTGGCATTCTCACCAACATTGCATACCATGAGGTCTCAAGTTGGTCTTGAGTGAAACGTCCTTCCTGTGTAGTGTCAACATGAAACTGCTCTACTTCCGCCTCAACACGCTTGTCTTTACGGGCTCTAATACCTGCAAAAGTAAGACTGATGGCATCAAGATTTATATTTGTTTGAGGCTTGGGAGAAGGGCTTTCCTTAACTTTTGTCACGGGAGTTGCCGTTGAAGATGCCGTTACAACAGGCTCAACAACGGGTTGTGCGGCTCTCTCTCTGCGAGAAACCGCATGATGCTCAGTCGCAACCACCTGCATAGTTGCTTGTTTTGACTGTGCATTGATAAGATTCTTAAACAGGGATTTTAATCGTTTAGGGCTGCGCCCCGCACCTGGAGTGTCGTCATCTGGTTGCGTGATTTGAGCCACTTGAATGAGCGTAATCTCTACAAGCAGGCGTTTGTTGCTACTTTGTTTGTAATTGATATCACACTGATTGAGCAGCTTTAACGCTTGATATAGATATTGAACTGGGCACTTTTTGGCCTGCTCATGATATTTTTTACGTTGTTGTTCGCTTGTTTCCAACAAAGGAAGTGTCGTTTCATCACGAGCCATAAGCACATTTCTCACATGACAAGCAAGCCCAGAAATAAGGTTGCCTCCATCGAAACCTTTACTCAATATATTGTTTACCAACACCATGATTTCACTCACTTTGTTACTCAAAGCGAAATCAACGATCTTGAAATAATAGTCTGAATCCAATACGTTTAGGTCTTCAATGACCTTCTGATACGTAATGTTTCCCTGGCAAAAGCTGGCCGCTTGATCGAATATAGAGAGTGCATCGCGCATACCACCATCGGCTTTTTCGGCGATAACAGCAAGCGCTTCGTCATCATAAGTGATTCCTTCTTTCGCAGCAACTGACTTCAGATGCTCAATAGTATTACCCACTGTCATGCGTTCAAAGTCGTAGATTTGACAACGAGACAATATCGTTGGTAAAATCTTATGCTTCTCTGTGGTTGCTAAAATAAAGATAACATGAGCAGGAGGTTCCTCTAATGTCTTCAAGAAAGCATTAAAAGCAGCCGTAGAAAGCATGTGCACCTCGTCGATGATAAACACCTTATAGCGTCCTATTTGAGGTGGAATCCGCGTCTGTTCCATAAGGGCTTTGATGTTCTCTACAGAGTTATTGCTGGCTGCATCGAGTTCAAATATGTTATAGGAACGTTGCTCGTTGAACGCTTTACAGCTTTCACATACGTTGCAAGCTTCACCATCTTGGCTTGGATTTTCACAGTTAATAGCCTTCGCAAAGATACGAGCGCACGTGGTTTTCCCTACACCTCGCGGACCGCAAAACAAGTAAGCATGAGCCAGCTTGCCGCTCTTGACAGCATTCTTCAATGTAGTTGTGAGCGCATGTTGCCCCACAACAGAATCGAATGTCATTGGACGATATTTCCTGGCAGATACAATATATTCATCCATTTTTTTAGAATTGATGATGCAAAGATAGCAAAAATTATTATCTTTGCAAACAAATTAATCAATTATGGCTGGTCGTTTAAATGCAGTTTTGAGTTTCATTTCTCACTATAAATACCTTATAGTGACTATTATTGGCGTGCTGATTGTTGGCTTCATTGACGAGAACAGTTTCCTCAAACGATTCCAATTAGAACTCCAAATAGGCGACCTTAAAAGCGAAATCAACAAGTATACGGAGCAATACGAGGCTGATTCAAGACAGTTAAATGAATTGAAACGCCACCCAAAAGCAATCGAAAAGATTGCTCGCGAGCGTTACTTCATGAAGGCAGATGATGAAGATATCTACGTATTAAGCGACGATGAGAAACCTATAGAAACAAATAATGAAGCATCTGAATAGTCTACAAAGTATTCTTTTCATGGTTGGTGGCCTCCTCATGGTAGTCGGAGTGGGTTGCTATGTGTTTATGTTTGCTACACAAATCGTTTGTTGGATTGCACTTGTTGGTAGCATTTTGTTTGCTACAATGCAAATGATGCAGACCTATGAAGGACTGAATCCCACGATAAAACGATTGAAAAACATCCTTAATTTGGCTGATTTACTCTTTGTTTTTGCAGGCCTTCTAATGGTTGATAACGCTTATGGCTTCTTCCGTTCCCTATTTGATAATCAGATTGATTACCTCACTTACCTTTATAATAAATGGGTTATCTTGTTATTAATTGCAGCAATTGTTGAAGTCTATGCTATGCATCGAATCGACCATGAGCTAAAAAAGGAACAAGAAAAGTAATTTATTTACAAGATAAAATGAATCGTGAGTACGAAAAAAACCTAAAAGATGTGCTTGATAAATTAAATTGATTGAATTTTCTTTCACACCTCATCACTTCCTATTATCTTTGTTATCAGAACAAGAAAAACAATTTATGAATAAGGTCTATTACGTCATCGTAGCTCTCTTGACACTGACATCATGTGCTAACTCGTATAACATCGTGGGTACATCTAACGTATCTAATCTTGACGGACGAATGCTTTATCTCAAAGTTCTCAAGAATAACGAGTTCAAAACACTTGACTCTTGCGACGTCGTTCATGGTCAATTCCACTTCTCTGGCACGGTAGATTCCGTCAGAATGGGTAACATATTTATGGACGAAGAGAGTGTACTTCCGTTGGTAGTTGAGGGAGGAGACATTACTATTAAGATAGATAACACGCAACAAATTGTTAGTGGTACGCCGCTAAACGATAAGCTTTTTAAGTTCTTCAACAAGTATAATCAGTTGAAAAATCAAGAGTCTGAACTCGTACATCAACATGATCAAGCCATCATGAATGGGCGAAACATGGACGTGATTAATGCCAAACTCAATAAAGAAGCGGCTCGAATCTCACAGAAAGAAGACGAACTTGTCACCACGTTTGTTACCGAAAACTTCGACAATGTGCTTGGTCCTGGCATCTTCTTTATGGTCACTATAGGTTATCAATACCCTGAATTGACGCCATGGATTGAGGATATCATGAGCAAGGCTACAGACAAATTCAAGAACGATGCCTATGTAAAAGACTACTATCAAAAGGCACAAGAGAACCAACAAATCATGAATGGAATGCGTGATGTACAAGCGGAGACGAGCGAAAATGAGGCTCCTCAGAATGAGAATCAACCCACTCAATCAGCTCCTACGCCTGCCCAGATGGCAAAACCATCATTAAAATAAACGATAAGCGTATGAAAATTATCATACAAGGTGGTACAATCGTCAACGAAGGCCGCTCGCTACGGCGTGACATTCTCATTGAAGACAACTCCATTGCGGCCTTATTTGATCCATCAGAAACACCCCGAGGAATCTATGACAAGATAATAGATGCCTCGGGATGTTTCGTTTTTCCCGGCATCATTGATACTCATGTACATTTCAGGGAACCTGGTCTTACGCGCAAAGCAGACATAGAAAGTGAAAGCCGTGCAGCTGCTTTTGGTGGCATAACCTCATATATGGAGATGCCAAATACATCCCCTCAGACAACAACGCCTGAAGCATGGCAAGAAAAGATGACGCTCGCAGCCCATAAAAGTCATGTCAACTACAGCTTTTTCTATGGCGCAACAAACAATAATGCAGATTCATTTGCAACCCTTGATCATTCACTTGTGCCAGGAATCAAATTGTTTATGGGAGCCAGTACGGGGAATATGCTCGTCGAAAACCATGAGCACCTCGACTATATATATAAGGTGTGCGCGAATCAAGACTGGCAACTTGTGACGCATTGTGAAGACACCGAACTCATCACGGCTAATATGGCACGAGCCAAAGCCCAACAAGATGACCCCAACATTGAATTACATCCTCTCATCAGAAGTGAGGAAGCATGCTACCGAAGCACATCACTCGCGGTGGCATTAGCAAAGAAACATCATACAAGACTTCACGTTGCACACCTCACAACGGCACGAGAATTGGCATTCTTTGGCATTGATGACCACATCACGGCAGAGGCTGTAATTGCTCATCTCCTTTTTTCAAACGAAGATTATGCCACACTTGGTTCACTAATCAAATGTAATCCCGCTGTCAAAACCGCAGCCGATCGCGACGCACTTCGACAAGCACTGAATGATAATCGGATAACAACCGTTGGTACAGATCATGCACCTCATGAGCTAAAAGATAAGCAAGGTGGTTGTGCAAAGGCTGCTTCGGGCATGCCAATGATACAGTTTTCTCTTGCAACGATGCTTGAACTTGCCGACAAAGGCATTCTTTCCTACGAACGAATTGCCGAGTTAATGTGCCACAATCCCGCACGGCTTTTCCGCATCAATGAACGTGGTTTCATTCGAAAAGGCTACAAAGCAGATCTCACTATCGTTAAAACAGCAAGCCCATGGAAGGTTACCAACGACCTCATTCAAAGCAAATGTAAATGGAGTCCCTTGGAAAATCATGTCTTCAACAACCGCATCTTAGCTACCATCTGCAATGGACATATCCTCTACTATGATGGTCATTTCGATGCGAACTATCGCGGAGAAGCCCTCACTTTCCATGGATAACAAAGACAAATGATACTGCATTACGACATCTCGGATATTATTCCGTATATCAATTGGCTTTATTTCTTCCATGCATGGAGCATGAATGGTAAACCAGAAGAAGCCAAAACTCAACTTCGAACCGACGCAGAAGCAATGCTCAAGAGTTGGCAAGGACGTTATCAAACGCATGCGGTCTTTGATATCTTCGAAGCCAACAGCGATGGAGATGACCTCATTATTGGAGGTAAACGCATACCAATGTTGCGTCAGCAAAAGCCAAAGCAACCAGGATATCCTAATCTCTGTCTGGCTGATTTCGTGCGTCCCATCTCAAGTGGCATAAAGGATGAGGCCGGAGTTTTTGCCACTTCAGTAGACAACGAGCTACAAAAGGCTTACTTAAATGACGACTATTTGCGTATGATGTCACAAGTACTTGCCGACCGATTAGCCGAGGGAACAGCTGAGAAAATGCATGAAGAGGTGAGACGAAAGCACTGGGGTTATGCACCTAATGAGCAACTAACGATAGAACAAACTCACATGGAAGAGTATCAAGGAATACGTCCCGCCGTGGGCTATCCCTCATTGCCTGACACGAGCATTAACTTCATATTGGCAGACCTTATCAATATGAAAGGCATCGGGATTCGACTCACTCAAAGTGGTATGATGACGCCACATGCCAGCGTGAGTGGACTCATGTTCGCTCATCCAAAGAGTCAATATTTTGAGTTAGGACGTATTGGCGACGACCAACTTCATGACTATGCACGACGGCGCGGCTTACCCGTTGAGCTCATTCGCAAGTTTCTTAAGACTGTATAAACAAACGTTTCAACCGACATGATTGCAAGAATCATTTTCCTTCTCCTACCGATGATTATCCTAAGTGACCTCTATATAGATTGTCATTACCTACGTCATCGTCCACAAATCACACGTTTCAAACACATCATCTGGTGGCTTCCAGCCGCTGTAATGATAGCTTTCACGCTGGCGTTAACCTTTTGTGGTAAATTCATTCCCGACAATATTAACTGGATAAAGACCTATCTTATCTTGCTTTCTGTATTGGTTATACCGAAAACTATATATGCCCTCATCTCTTCGTTCGGCCTGTTTTGTCGGCGCTTTTGGCACATAAAACAACACTATTTTGATTTCATAGGCTTTCTGCTGGGCATCATTTGTATGCTCACAATGCTTTATGGCATCATCTTCGGAACAAGAGAATTGCGCGTCACACACATCGAATTATCCTTCAAAGACCTACCAAAGGCGTTTGAAGGCACACGCATTGTGCTCTTCAGTGATGCGCATATAGGGAGCTTTAACCATGGAATGGAACGCTATCTCAAGCGAGATGTCGACACCATCTTAGCCTTACGACCCGATATTATATGCTTTGTTGGTGACCTGCAAAACACGCAACCAAGTGAACTTTTGCCTCAAAAAGCCCTGCTATCCAAGCTTGCTCACCATGGGATTCCGATGTATAGTGTTCTCGGAAACCATGATTATAGCAAATACTTTTATGGCGATAGTGTTGCTAAAAAGGCTTGCGAGGCGGGCATAAAACAAGTAGAACGCGACATGGGATGGCACCTTTTACTCAATGAACACACAATATATTACAGCAAGGATCGACGCGATTCACTCGTCATAGCAGGCGAAGAAAACTGTGGAGATGGCAAGTATTTCCCCGACAATTCGAATATAGAGAAGACCCTAAAAGGAGTTAATCGTAACGCCTTTATCATCTTATTACAACACGATCCAAAGACATGGGAGAGCCGAATCCTACCGAAGAGTCATGCACAACTCACGCTTTGTGGTCACACGCACGGCGGACAAATCTCGATTTTTGGGCTCCGTCCCACGATGTTTGCCTATCCAGACGACTACGGACTGGCTGAAAAGGCCGGCCGATTCCTATATGTTACATGTGGCATTGGAGGCCTTGCACCGATACGCATTGGCGTTAAACCCGAGATTGCCGTCATCACTTTACACACCCAACACTAACTCAACACATCATCATGAAGTATCTTTACCGACTTTATCAGCTTTTCTTTTGCTTGCCCATACTGCTCTTTGCCAGTATCATCACATCGTTAGTGACCGTTGTTGGCAGCCTTCTTGGCAACGGACACTTTTGGGGTTACTATCCCGGCAAGTGCTGGTCATGGCTTTGGATACGTCTTTTGCTCTTACCAGTAAAGGTGGAAGGTCGCGAGCATCTTGTTCCCCGACAGTCTTATGTCTTTGTAGCCAACCATCAAGGGGCGTTTGATATCTTCCTCATCTATGGCTTTCTTGGGCGCAATTTCAAATGGATGATGAAGAAAGGACTGCGCAAGATTCCACTCGTTGGTATTGCTTGTCAGTATGCCCACCATATCTTTGTCGACAAAAGTGGCCCATCTAAGATTCGCGCTACCTATGATGAGGCGCGTCATATCCTACAAGAGGGCATGTCATTAGTTGTGTTTCCAGAAGGTGCCCGCACGTTTACGGGCCACATGGGAGTATTCCGTCGTGGTGCGTTTATGCTTGCAGATGACCTCCAACTGCCTGTAGTGCCACTGACAATCAATGGTAGTTTCGACGTAAAGCCACGCACAAAAGACCTATATTGGGCGTTTTGGCATCCCCTAAAACTCACCATTCATGAACCTATTATGCCTATAGGTCGAGGCCCAGAGAACATTAAAAACCAGATGGAAGAAAGCTATCAAGCCGTTATGAACGGGCTGGATAAGGAATATCAAGGCTTTGTTGAGAACCCCGATCAATAGGAAACAACGCTCTTCTATCCTTCTCTTGTAAGGCAAACAACAACAACCAAAGGAGTAAAGGCAATAAGAACAGGCTGCATTTCGACTTGATTTGCGTTGCGACAGCGCATGAAAAACGCCGTAAGTGTTGCGGATTCTGCTCGCTATTTGCCATTCATCCACTCGCCATGGCTATGCCCCTTCAAAGAAAACTCACCCCATACGGCGTTGCATCTCCATACAATAGCCTACCCAAGAATGGCTCGTGCCTCGCTAATCATAGGCTATAAAAAACGTAACCGCTTGGGCATTGCAAACAGACACAAGGTGTATCCGCGAACCATTTTCATGGCATGGTCATTCATTATCCCATGACTCTTTATTCCAATCATAAGAATGGACAATGTGATTTGAGCCAAATGACCGTGTGATTCACTACAAATCATGCGATGAAATGGCACGAATCACAGAACGTTTTGACGCTCATCACAAAACAATCTAACGGCAAGGATATCACAACTCCTTTTATTTCATGTAACACACTGACAGCCTGCACTTTATCATCATAGTGCGAACGCACCGATGTTCAACCCAACCATCCTCATTTTTCGATAGATTTATTCATGTGGCAGCATATGAAACAGCCCATGAATATAAGTCCATATTGCGCTCTCTTCATCCAATACAAACCATGGTTAATAGCGATTCACATCACCGCATCATTTCTTTTCTGTTCTTTTTTCATGCTTAACGCACGAATATTCAATTATTTTGTGTAAGTTTGCACTAATCAAATACAACACGATTATGCATGAAAGTGACTCTATTGTGATAATCCCCACCTACAATGAAAAGGAGAATATCGAGAAGATTATACGTGCCGTTTTCGGCTTGAACAAGTGTTTTCACATTCTTGTTATTGATGATGGAAGTCCTGACGGCACTGCTTCGATAGTGCATCGGCTAATAGAAAGCGAGTTCAGTGACCGTCTTTTTATCATTGAACGCCAAGGAAAATTGGGCTTGGGCACAGCATATATTACTGGTTTTAAGTGGGCTTTAGCACATAACTACGATTATATCACCGAGATGGATGCCGATTTTAGTCACGATCCTAATGACCTTCCACGACTCTATGAGGCTACACATGGCGAAGGAAATGACGTTGCTATTGGTTCAAGATATGTCAGTGGAGTGAATGTTGTCAATTGGCCTATTGGACGCGTACTGATGAGTTACTTTGCATCTAAATACGTAAGACTCGTTACAGGCTTTAAGGTTCACGACACAACTGCAGGCTTTGTGTGTTATAAAAGGCGTGTACTTGAGACCATACCCCTTGATGAAATACGCTTCAAAGGCTATGGTTTTCAGATTGAAATGAAGTATACTGCCCACAAGATTGGATTCAAAATAAAAGAAGTTCCCGTAGTCTTTGTCAACCGAAGAGAGGGAACAAGCAAGATGAGTGGCGGCATATTTGGAGAAGCTTTCTTTGGAGTGATGCGCTTACGCATGGATGGTTGGTTTCGTAAATACCCTAAAATCAAGGCTTAAATTTGGACATTCAAGACATCAAACAACTCTATGCAAAGGCTCCCGGGACGGTAGCTTTATGCAAACTCCTACAAGAAAATCGTGGCAGTAATATCTTTTTGCAGGGTCAACAGGCTTCGGCTACCCCGCTGTTATTTGCTGCTGTGGCCACAGAAATCAAGCAAACGTTTCTCTTTGTGCTTCAAGATGCCGACGAAGCTGGCTATTTTTATCATGACCTTACGCAGGTAATGGGCACGCAAAATGTGTTGTTTTTCCCCTCAAGCTTTAAGAGATCAGTCAAATACGGGCAACGAGATAGCGCCAATGAGATACTCCGTACCGAGGTATTGGCAAGGATTTCGGCACGCGATAACCAAGCAACCGAGTCACTTTTAATTATTTCTTATCCCGAAGCGCTATCCGAATTGGTTGTTTCAAAGCAACATTTGGACGAACGACGGCTTTCATTAAAGACCGGACAACAACAGATAGATATCACCGATATAGCCCATAAGCTGCGCGAATATGGCTTTCAAGAGGTGGATTATGTGTATGAACCTGGTCAGTATTCTGTACGTGGTAGCATCCTCGATGTATACTCTTTTAGTTGTGAAAACCCTTTCCGTATAGACTTCTTTGGCCGGGAAATCGACACGATTCGCACGTTTGAAGTGCAAGATCAGCTATCAAAGGACAAACTGAATGAGATAGAAATCGTGCCAGAATTGGCCACATTGACCACTGAAAGAGTTTCTTTCTTAAACTTTCTGCCCTCAAACAGTGCGATGGTTTATAAGGACTTTGCCTATATTCGCGATGTCATTGCACACGTATATGACGAGGGTTACTCCAAACAAGCAATCACAGAACAACTTGAAGGGGCTACGGAAATAGAGCAGAAACAAATCATCGATGAGCTCAACAAAGAGAAAACTCTTCTCAGCCCCTCACGATTTGCACAACAAGCAGCCACTTTCCGCACCATTGAATTTGGCATTCATGCAGGCAAAACGAGTAGTTCGGCCCTACAGAAAGAAACAAAATATGACATTATCAAATTCAAAATAACGCCTCAACCCCTATTCCACAAGAACTTTGACCTATTGGTTGACAGTCTTGATGACTACATTTTGCAAGGCTATAAGCTTTATATCTTGGCCGATAGTGACAAGCAGAATCAGCGATTGAAAGACATTTTTGCCGATATGGACTCGCAAAAGGCGAAGTCAATCGTGTTTGAACCCGTCAACAAAACACTGCATGAAGGCTTTGCTGACGATGGTTTGAAGTGCTGTTTCTTTACTGATCATCAGATTTTTGACCGCTATCATAAGTACAATCTCAAAAGCGATGGCGCCAGAGCAGGTAAGATGGCGCTCACAATGAAGGAACTTCAGGAGATGGAACCAGGCGATTTTATCGTTCATGTAGACTTCGGCATCGGTAAATTTGGTGGACTTGTGCGTGTTCCTGCAGGCAATAGCTATCAAGAGATGATTCGAATCATCTACCAACATAACGACAAAGTAGATGTCAGTATCCATTCTCTTTATAAGATAAGTAAGTACCGTCGCTCCGACACGGGTGAGCCTCCACGACTCAGTACGCTTGGAACTGGCGCGTGGGATAGGCTGAAAGAAAAGACCAAGAAACGCATAAAGGACATTGCTCGCGACCTAATTAAGTTGTATGCTCAGCGCCGTCATGAGCGGGGGCATGCATTTAGTGGCGACAGTTACCTGCAACATGAACTTGAAGCAAGCTTTCTTTACGAGGATACTCCTGACCAAAGCAAAGCAACTCAAGACGTAAAAGCCGACATGGAGAGTCAAAGACCGATGGATCGGCTTGTTTGTGGCGATGTGGGATTTGGCAAAACAGAGGTTGCAGTGCGCGCCGCCTTCAAGTCAGCTTGCGATAGTAAGCAAGTGGCGGTACTCGTTCCGACGACTGTTTTGGCTTATCAGCACTACCAAACCTTTAAGAATCGCCTCAAAGGTATGCCTGTTCGAGTAGATTATTTGTCGCGAGCAAGGACTGCAAAACAAACAAAACAGGTGCTGACTGACCTTGAAGATGGAAAGATTGACATTCTAATCGGCACACATAAGCTATTGGGTAAGGCTGTGAAATGGCACGACTTAGGTCTTCTTATCATTGATGAAGAGCAGAAATTTGGCGTTTCTACGAAAGAGAAACTACGCAAATTAAAGACCAATGTCGATACATTGACGATGTCGGCAACCCCAATTCCGCGCACGCTTCAATTCTCTTTGATGGGTGCCCGCGATATGAGTATCATCCGAACTCCGCCACCTAACCGCTATCCTATACACACAGAACTGGCTACTTTCAGTCATGAAGTGATTGCAGATGCCATTAACTTTGAGATGAGTCGTAACGGACAAGTCTACTTTGTGCATGACCGCATCAACGGATTACAGGAGATTGCCAACCTCATTCATAAGTATGTACCCGATTGTCGCATTGCAATTGGACACGGACAAATGCCTCCTGAGGAGCTCGAAAAGGTCTTAATGGGCTTCATGAACTATGATTATGACGTGTTACTCTCTACAACTATCGTCGAGAATGGCATCGATATAAGCAATGCCAACACTATGATCATCAACGATGCACACCGATTTGGGCTCAGCGATCTACACCAAATGCGTGGCCGAGTGGGTCGAAGTAACCGCAAAGCCTTTTGCTATTTGCTCGCACCTCCAAAGAGTTCACTCACTCCCGAGGCTCGACGCAGGCTGGAAGCACTTGAGAATTTCTCTGAACTTGGTAGCGGATTTAACCTTGCTATGCAAGACCTTGACATACGAGGTGCAGGAAATCTGCTCGGCGCAGAGCAGAGTGGATTCATGGAAGACTTAGGATATGAGACGTATCAAAAGATACTTAACCAAGCCGTTACAGAGTTAAAGAACGATGAATTCCAAGATATCTACGCCGAACAAATGGCACAAGGCAATGATATTAGCGGCGAAGAATTCGTTGAAGACTGTGCAATTGAGAGCGATCTCGAAATGTATTTCCCCGACAACTACGTGCCGGGAAGCAGTGAACGCATGTTACTTTATCGCGAGTTAGATAACATAAATGACGACAACGACCTTGAAGCTTACCGCCAACGCCTAATAGATCGCTTTGGAGAAATACCTCATGAAGGACTTGAACTCATGCAGGTTGTGCCGCTACGAAGGTTGGGTAAGCGACTCGGATGTGAGAAAATATCACTTAAACAGGGTAAGATGAACATGCAATTTGTTGCTAATCCAGAGAGTGCTTACTATCAAAGTAGAACCTTCTCTGCCGTCATTAACTATGTGGGTAACCACCCGAGACGCTGCGATTTCAAGCAGGTTGGCACACGAAGACTGTTAACTATCAGTGAGATTCCTACCGTTGAAGCAGCTGTAAGCGTGCTCCGTGAGATGCTAAAAGCAAGTACTGACGCCACGCAAGCATAGTAAAAAGTTTGTATTTAGATATAACATAGACTCCCATTAATGAGAAAACATAACAGAACAGCCCTCTTTATAGGCGCTCTTTTGATGATTTCATCATCGCTTTATGCCATCAACACTCCCGTGGATAGCATTAAAAAGTGCAACCTTATGAATGACCTCAACTACCAACTAACATGGCAAGAGAGTCTCTCTCAGGGCAAAACACCGCTTTGGATGGCTTCAAACCACTTTGGTTTAGGTTCATTAAAGACTTCAAATGGCTATCTCCGAGCTTCCGTTATGCGCCCTCTTACACAAGATTCTGCCCGACATTGGGGCCTTGGCTATGGCATAGACCTTGCTCTCCCCCATGGTTTCACGAACAAATTCATTGTTCAACAGGCCTTCGTTGATTTTAGATGGCATCATGGTTTGCTGACAATTGGAGCCAAAGAACAGCCTATGGCGCTCAAAGACCAACAGCTTTCATCCGGTTCACAGACATTAGGTATCAATGCACGCCCTATTCCCGAGGTGCGTATTTCATTGCCTTCATATTGGGTTGTGCCCTACACTGGTCGCTGGTTACGCCTAAAAGGTCACATCGCTTATGGCATTTCCACAGACAATCGATGGCAAAAGGATTTCACACAAAGGCAGAATCGCTACACAGAAAACACGTTATATCACAGCAAAGCGGGCTATCTCATGATTGGAAATCCCGAGCGTCATGTTCCCTTTTCAGTTGAATTAGGACTTGAAATGGCGTGCCAATTCGGTGGAAAGTCATTCATTCGAGAGGGTAATCACATGAAAGAAATCAAGAACAGCAATAGCCTTCGTTCTTTCAAAAATGCCTTTTTCCCAGGTGGAACCGATGTAACCGACGAGAATTTCATTAATGCTGAAGGCAATCAATTAGGCAGTTGGGTGGCTCGTTTGAACTATGACAAGGCACAATGGGGCTTGAGTCTCTACGCCGATCAATACTTTGAAGATAACTCTTCGCTTATACATATCAACAAAAATGGCTGGGGAAAGGGGGCTGATAAACATCGACAGGTGCGCTCACGATACTTTGCTTATGACTTCAAAGACTGGATGTTAGGGGCTGAATTGCGCTTAAAGCAGACTCCATGGCTAAGAAAAGTTGTGATAGAATACCTCTATACAAAGTATCAAGGAGGTCCCGTCTATCATGATCACACGGCAAATGTCACCGAACATATATGCGGAAGAGACAACTATTACAATCATCATCTCTTCACAGGATGGCAACATTGGGGCATGGTTATGGGCAATCCGCTTTATATGTCGCCTGTATACAACACCGATCAGACCATAGAAGTGAAGGACAATCGATTCATTGCATGGCACATGGGGGCTGAAGGCACACTTTCACGCGGCCTTGATTATCGTCTCTTGGCTACCTATCAAAAAGGCTTCGGCACGTATTATGATTTCTATCCTGACCCAAAACACAATGTCAGTATGCTGCTTGAAGCGTGCTATTCATGGCCCAAAGGCACACGATTTGCCGACTGGAGTGTCAAGGGTAGCTTCGCTTTTGACTGTGGAAAGCTTTATGGCACAAACTCAGGACTACAAATTACAATCATTAAATCAGGGATTTTGCATCTCAAACACAAATAAAATGAAAAAATTTATATTATATATCACAGGGTGTTTACTACTTACAAGTTGTGGAATTGAATTCTCTGATAACGGCAAATTAGATGGTTTCTGGCAGTTGATGAGTGCAGATACGCTCACCAATCAACACACTTTAGACCTTAAAACAAGTGGAAGAACCTGGGCTTTTCAAGGCCGTTTACTCGAAATGAGAGATACAAAAGGCGTATGTTCTGACGTATATTTCAACTTCATTCATCGTGGAGACAGCCTGTTACTTGACGCGCCTTATCGTTCAGAACGAGACTCCGATGACCTCAAAGTGACTGATATTAGGGAGGTAAGTCCCTATGGAGTGAATGGTCTTAGCGAAGGTTTTGCAGTCGAAAGTCTTTCTAACGACAAGATGGTTTTACGCTCAAAAACACTGCGTTTAAGACTAAGAAAGATTTAATCTGGTGGACTTAGAACTCACTTTACATTAGGCTTTCGCGCCTTCAAAAGGCACAATATAGGACCAAATGATTGAAGTTCAGACACAAGTACCCTTGTTTTTAGAACTTCTTACCAAAGCAAATGCGCAAGAAAGTTAGCGAAAGGATTCGAAAATCAAGCCACAAACTGCGGTGTTCTAAATAATATAAGTCCATGTTAAGACGCACAAGCATCTTTTCTATGGTATCCGTATACCCATTATATAAGGTTGCATAGCTTGTGACTCCAGGTCTTATCTGATATAAATAGCAATAGCGTGAGTCTTTTTTCATAATCTTTTCGATATAGAATTGACGTTCCGGACGTGGTCCAACGAATGCCATGTCGCCCTTAATCACATTCCATAGCTGCGGAAGTTCATCTAAATGGCGCAACCTTAAGAATCTACCAATCTTAGTAAGTCGCTTGTCTTGTGAATGATTTGAAAGCACAGGACCGTTTGTTTCAGCTCCAATCGTCATGCTTCTAAACTTATAAATAGTGAAAGGTCGACCGAAACGACCGATTCGTTCCTGCTTAAAAATAGCCGGACCACCATCTTCTCGCTTGATTGCTACATAGCAAAATACAAACAAAGGAGCAAAAAACACAATACAAAATGAGGCAACAAACATATCAATTAAACGCTTAATCTCGCATTCAAATGTGTTCATTCCATCTAATATATAACCATTGTCTAATATTGTCATGTGTTATTTAGAACTATTTTTTCTTGCATTACATGAACGCAAATAGAGTAGATTAGTTATTTTCTAATGCTCAAAACATAGATAAATCGACGCATCCTATTGGGCAAAAGCCTTACAATGAGCCTAAGCATAACGTTTTTGAGGAACATGAAAAGATTGATAAAACCACTTCGATAGAGTCGCTTTTGAAATCTTATCTCGGCTTTTATATAGCTAATTCCACCGCGTCGGCGAAACGATTCATCAGTAAGTCTGAACCATAGTAGGCTCTCTTGCATGTTATAAAAGCAGCATCCAGCCTGCAAAGCACGTGCCCATAGATCGTAATCTTCAAAGAATTGGACGTCACAATAGCCATGAACGGCCTCAACAACTGCCTTTCGAAACATCACTGTTGGATGGTTCATGGGGTTGCGATAATGGGCAAAATGCAGTATATCTTGCTGCATCTGAGGTACCTTTCTCACAGAGATAACATTGTCAGTAGAGCCAAAGAACTCGTCAATCCAACTGCCAACAAAGTCTATTTCTTCATGATTTTGCAACACGGCGAGTTGCTTTTCAAACCGCAAAGGCATAGCAATGTCATCACTATCCATACGTGCAATGATAGGAAACCGACATTGTTTCAGCCCGTGATTCAATGCTAAACCCAAGCCCAAATTACGTGGAAGCACAACACTAACTGTCGTTGGAAAGCGTTGCTTAAACGCTGCAATCACAGCATGAAGTGCTTCGGTTAGGGGGCCGTCTTCAACGATAACAACCTCTGAAGGCTGCACAGTCTGCGCCAACAAACTATCAAGTGCTTGTTCTAAATGATGCGGTTTTTCACGCACATAGACTGACATCAGGACTGAAAAATTCATAGATTGCTTATCATTTTACACCTAACAATAACTGTTTTCATGGAAAAGGAAAGTCCTAAACAGCATCTCTGGTGCCCCTGCTCTATTCACTATAACGCTAAATCTGATAGAATATTGCATGGCAAATATTTTTTATTACAACAAAATCACATTTTTATGATTGAAGAAAGCGCATCATCTTCGTTTGCAAACTGCTTGTATGTGCAATACACATCAACAGAACAAGCCTTCTCAAAGCCTATGAAAGTAAAAATCCATAAAGCCAACATTTGCACTAATATTTTGAAGATTATAAGCCATTGTGAGCCAACTGGTTGAAGATTCTCACAAAGAACAAAAAGAAAAGTGAGTGAAAGAGTAGTCTAATTCAAGTCAGATTACCGCG
Source organism: Segatella salivae DSM 15606 (assembly GCF_000185845.1). Classification (GTDB taxonomy): domain Bacteria; phylum Bacteroidota; class Bacteroidia; order Bacteroidales; family Bacteroidaceae; genus Prevotella; species Prevotella salivae. The sequence goes on along the minus strand of NZ_GL629647.1, from coordinate 2,475,169 downwards.
CCATTTGCGTCATTTCATCGTGTAAAACATATCAAATTACACGCCCATTTGCACCACATCATTTCACTATTGATGAGGATAAGAATAATCGTCTACAAGATTTTGAATGATTACTACATGAGCATTATTCGCAAATATAGATTGAAGCAAGCGCCAACATCTTAGATATCATGAAAATTTTTGAACGAAATTATTTATCATTATGTGTGCTTCCGCCCTCTTTCCTCTTATAGCTATAAGAAAAAAAGCCCTTGTTTTTGCACCCAAAAGGCAACAAAAAACAAGGACTTTCCTTAATGTTTATTCCGTAGAAGCGCCATTATTCGTGCGTTTCTAAACGCTTTTCGGCTAACTTTTCATATTTTGTTCCGGGCTTACCATAGTTGGCATAGGGGTAGATGCTTATGCCTCCGCGAGGCGTAAAGAGTCCCGTTACCTCTATAAACTTAGGCTGCATGAGTCGTATTAAGTCTTTCATGATGATGTTAACACAGTCTTCATGGAAGTCACCATGATTGCGAAAGCTAAACAAGTAGAGTTTAAGACTCTTGCTTTCTACCATCTTTTCGGCCGGAATATAACTGATTCGGATCTCTGCAAAGTCTGGTTGTCCAGTGATAGGACATAGAGATGTGAACTCGGGACAATTGAATCTAACCCAATAATCGTTATCCGTGTGCTTATTGTTAAACGTTTCTAACACTTCGGGCGCATAGTCCATGCGATATTTAGTCTTTGCTCCCAGGGCCTGAAGTCCTTCATTTGTTCTTTCCATATCTTAGAGATTAAATATTTTCAACACGTTATAACTGATGTCGTTATCATATACATCGGCGCCTTCATGACGCTTAAGATAGTTCACAATGCGTATTGTCAGAGGCAAAACAACAATTTCATAGGCCGTCTTTAGCACCACTTGCCACAACATAAGCTTTGGAAGTTCGTGATTAGGAACTATTCCTCCGAGCGCCAAAGGAAAGAAAATGAGCGAATCAGCAGACTCTCCGAAGACCGTACTCAATATGGCTCGCGCAGAGAAGTGGCGTCCTTTGTCTCGTATCTTCATCTTACTCATCACGTAGGCATTCACGAAACTGCCTACAAGGAAAGCCACAAACGAAGCTGCAGCAATGCGAGGAGCGAGCCCAAAGATTTCATGAAACCCCTTCTGATTCGTCCAATAAGGAGCTCCCGGGATAGCATCGCAGAGCGCACCAAGGCCTACAAAGAAGAAGTTCATTGCGAAACCAGTCCATATTAAGAGTCGGGCTTTGCGATAACCCCACACTTCACAGACGCAATCATTAATGATATAAGACACTGGGAACACGATTAAACCTCCCGTAAGACTAATCGTTCCGATGGCTATTTGCTTTGTTTCGAGCACGTTTGCAGCTATTAAGCAAACGCAAAAGAGTATGCTGAAAAGCATAAACAGCACACTAACCTGATTCTTTTCTGTTGTCATTTCTTGTTTTTTACGAGGTTTACCAAGCACTCGATGGATTGAATTCGGGTGCAAAGATAATAAAAATTGTGGAATGAAAAGTGTGAAACACTGAATTACATTGTTTCCATTTATACTTTTTCCGCATTCATAAAGGAAGATGATTGCAATCAAACATGCACAAGAAGTGAGCCATAAAAAACAATAAATAAGGTGTATTCTCGAATTATTTTATTATTTTTGCAACAGAAAATAAAGTATATATACGAATAAAAATATGAATGTTTTAGAGCTAAGTGAACAGGAGATTATTCGCAGACAATGTCTCCAGGAGTTGCGTAATATGGGCATCGACCCTTATCCTGCAGCTGAATATCCTACCAATGCATATTCAACAGATATAAAGGATGAGTTCAAAGATGACGACGAAAAACGCGAAGTAGTGATTGCCGGACGTATGATGAGCCGCCGAATTATGGGTAAAGCCAGCTTCGCAGAGCTTCAAGACAGCAAAGGACGCATTCAAGTCTATATCTCACGTGACGAGATTTGTCCCGAAGAGAATAAGGATTTATATAATGTAGTGTTTAAGAAACTGCTCGACATTGGTGACATTATCGGTGTTAAAGGCTATGTGTTTAGAACACAAACTGGCGAGATTAGTGTGCACGCCAAAGAGATTACACTGCTCAGCAAGAGTCTAAAGCCACTGCCAATCGTTAAATATAAGGATGGCGTTGCCTATGATAAGTTTGATGATCCAGAGCTACGCGCGCGTCAACGCTATGTAGACTTGATTGTCAACGATGGCATAAAGGAAACCTTTTTGAAGCGTGCGACCATCTTACGCACTATGCGTAACTTCTTTGATGAACACGGATATACGGAAGTAGAGACGCCAACCTTGCAGAGTATTGCAGGAGGTGCGAGTGCACGTCCATTCATAACACACTTTAATGCGCTTAACATTGACATGTATATGCGTATCGCCACAGAGCTCTATCTAAAGAGATTGATTGTCGGAGGCTTTGAAGGCGTTTATGAAATTGGTAAGAACTTCCGCAACGAAGGTATGGATAAGTTTCATAATCCGGAGTTTACCTGCATGGAACTATACGTGCAATACAAGGACTATAACTGGATGATGAGCTTCACAGAGCAACTACTTGAGACGATATGTAAGGCAGTTAACAACGGAAGTACAGAGGTAAAGAATGGTGAACACACGATATCTTTCAAGGCACCTTTCCGCCGTTTGCCGATACTTGAAGCCATTAAAGAAAAGACCGGCTTTGATCTTACGGACAAAAATGAAGAAGAAATCCGCAAGATTGCAACCGAAGAACTGAAAATAGAAGGCTTGGATGAGAGCTTTGGAAAGGGAAAACTCATCGACGAAATATTCGGAGAATTCTGTGAAGGCACATTCATCCAACCGACTTTCATTACAGATTATCCTGTAGAAATGAGTCCGTTGACGAAGATGCACCGTTCAAAGGCTGGACTTACAGAGCGATTTGAGCTCATGGTTAATGGCAAAGAACTCGCTAATGCCTACTCAGAATTGAATGATCCTATAGACCAAGAGGAGCGCTTTAAGGACCAAATGAAGTTGGCAGATAAGGGAGATGACGAGGCAATGATTATCGATCAAGACTTCTTAAGAGCTTTACAATATGGCATGCCTCCTACATCTGGCATCGGAATTGGCATTGATCGACTCTGTATGTTGATGACAGGTAAGGAGTTCATTCAGGAAGTTTTGCTCTTCCCTCAAATGAAACCAGAAGCCAAGATGCCACAAAGCAGTGTTAAAGAATGGGCAGAATTGGGTGTCGATGAGCCTTGGGTATACGTTCTTCGCAAGGCAGGCTTCAACCTGATTAGCGATATTAAGGACGAGAAAGCACAGGGATTGCAACAGAAACTCGGTGAAATCAATAAGAAATATAAATTAGGTTACGAGAAGCCTTCTGTGGAAGAGGTTCAGCATTGGATTGACAAGGCAAATGTTTAAATGTGGAAACATAGCCATTATTGGCGGAGGTTCGTGGGCAACGGCTATCGCAAAACTCGTCGTTAAGCATGAAAACCATATCGGATGGTACATGCGTCGCGACGACAGGATAGCCGAATTTAAACGCTTAGGCCATAATCCTGCCTACCTACAAGCGGCAAGTTTCGAGGTCAGTAAGATTAATTTTTCGAGTGACCTCAATCAAATTGTCAACGAATATGACACATTAGTGTTCGTAACGCCATCTCCTTATTTGAAGAATCACTTGCAAAAGCTCTCAGTTCCGCTAAGTAATAAGTTTATCATTAGTGCCATCAAAGGAATTGTTCCAGATGAAAACCTTGTGGTATCTGAATACTTTCATCAAGTGTTGGGCGTCCCCTACGAGAACATAGCATGTGTAAGTGGCCCATCACATGCGGAAGAAGTAGCCTTAGAACGACTGTCCTATCTCACTATTGGATGTGCTGATGTGGAAAAAGCTCAGGCATTTTCAAACATCATCTCAAGCGAATTTATCAATACAAAGACTTCTTTGGACATCGTTGGCATTGAATATGCGGGCGTATTAAAGAATGTTTATGCTATTGCGGCAGGCATTTGTCATGGTCTTAAATATGGCGACAACTTCCAAGCAGTGTTTCTTTCCAACGCCATTCAAGAGATGAATCGTTTCCTTACGGCTGTTTATCCTGCACAACGAAACATTTGTGATAGTGTATATTTAGGCGATTTACTCGTTACAGGCTATAGTAATTTCAGTCGAAATCGTACGTTTGGAACAATGATTGGTAAGGGATATTCTGTTAAAAGCGCACAGATCGAGATGGAAATGGTAGCAGAAGGATACTTCGGTAGCAAGTGTATGATGGAAATCAACAAGCAGTTTGGCGTTGACATGCCTATACTTGATGGTGTATATCATATCTTATATGAACATGGTTCTCCGCAAAGAGTCGTTCAATCAATTATAGAAAATTTTAGATAGTCAATGATCTTGTACATTATATAAGGTCAGGATAATAACAAAAAACAATGAAAAATATCAGTGTAGACATTACAAAGGCAGCACAGTTCCTAAAACCTGGAGCTGTTGAAGCCTATGAAAGTCAGGTCAAGGCCGCTCAAGAAGCTCTTGAAAATGGTACTTGTCCAGGTAACGATTTCCTTGGTTGGCTTCATCTGCCGACAAGTATCACACCAGAATTCCTTAGTGAAATCCAGAACACGGCAAACACTTTGCGCGACAAATGCGAAGTAATCGTCGTTGCAGGTATTGGTGGTTCTTACCTCGGTGCACGTGCCGTTATTGAGGCATTAGGTAATAGTTTCGCTTGGTTAACAGCCGAAAAGAAGAATCCAATCATTCTTTTTGCCGGTAATAATATAGGTGAAGATTACCTGTTTGAACTCACAGAGTATCTTAAAGGCAAAAAGTTTGGTGTTATTAATATTAGTAAATCGGGCACAACTACAGAGACTGCGCTCACCTTCCGCTTGCTAAAGAAACAATGTGAAGCACAGCGTGGTAAGGCAGAAGCTAAGGATGTGATCGTTGCTGTGACTGATGCGAAGAAGGGAGCTGCCCGTACTTGTGCAGACAAAGAAGGCTATAAGAGCTTTATTATCCCTGATAACATTGGCGGACGCTTCTCAGTTCTCACTCCCGTTGGACTGCTTCCAATAGCTTGTGCAGGCTTCGATGTCAAACAACTCGTTAGTGGTGCGCAGGAGATGGAACGTGTATGTGGTAAGGAAGTACCCTTTAATCAGAACCCCGCGGCACTCTATGCAGCTGTTCGAAACGGTCTTTATAGCGAGGCAGGAAAGAAGATTGAGATTGTTGTTAACTTCCAACCAAAGCTCCATTTCTTTGCAGAATGGTGGAAACAACTATTTGGTGAGAGCGAAGGTAAAGACAATAAAGGTATCTTCCCAGCAGCTTGTGACTTCACAACCGACCTGCACTCTATGGGTCAGTGGATTCAAGAGGGCGAACGTTCTATTTTTGAAACAGTCATCAGTATAGAGGAACCAGAAAATAAACTGCTTTTCCCACACGACGAAGAGAACTTAGATGGTCTTAACTTCCTTGAGGGAAAGCGCATTGACGACGTTAATAAGATGGCAGAACTTGGCACTCGTCTTGCCCACGTTGATGGCGGAGTACCTAACATTCGCATTAGTGTTCCATGCTTGAATGCTTATTACATTGGTCAACTTATCTATTTCTTTGAGATAGCGTGTGGTATCAGTGGCAACCTACTTCAGGTCAACCCATTCAACCAACCAGGTGTAGAGGCTTACAAAAAGAATATGTTTGCTCTGCTCAACAAACCTGGTTACGAAGCTGAAAGCAAAGCCATCCGCGAACGTTTGTAAATGAAAGACGAAATAAATAAATACTTAGAAAAACACGGCTTTGGGCATTTTAGTCCCAAAGCCGTGCTTTTTGATATGGATGGTGTACTCTATGATAGCATGCCTCACCATGCCATTGCATGGCAAGAAAGCATGAAGCAGTTTGGCATTCGCATGACAAAGGCTGACGCTTACGCCACAGAAGGGGCGCGAGGTATTGATACTATCCAACAGTTTGTTAAGCAACAACAAGGCAAAGACATTAGTCTTACAGAGGCACAACGCATGTATGATGAGAAAACTCGACGTTTCCACATGATGCCAGAAGCCCCAATCTTTGATGGCGTTCTTGACATTATGCGAAACATTCAACAAGCAGGCATGAGCATAAATGTAGTTACCGGCAGTGGACAACGACCGCTGATAGCACGCCTCCTCCATGATTTTGGAGCCTTTCTTAATGAAAATCATATCACCACGGCATACGATGTAAAACGTGGCAAGCCTTTTCCTGATCCTTATCTTGCAGGACTTCAGAAGGCTGGAAACCTCCAACCATACGAAGCTATCGTTATAGAGAACGCACCACTTGGCATTCGTTCGGGTGTGGCTGCAGGCATCTTTACAATCGCAATCAATAGCGGTCCACTGCCAGACGACTCACTTCTTAACGCCGGTGCAAACATATTATATCACAAAATGACTCAACTGGTCGACGATTGGAGTAACTTTATTTCGTTTTTTGCACACTATTAAAAGGTGTGCGCACTTTTAAGCAAAACTATTTTAATATAGCTTAAAATTACATTGAATGTTTGTTGTAAGTCTTTGTGTATCGTAATTTTGTTTAAACAAAGACATATAACGACATGACATCTGAAGAATTTTACATCCTTGGCAATGACTTTCGCCGGCAAGGTGACTTCAAACGTGCTATGGAAGCCTATATGGAATCCATTGCACTTGATGCTAACAGTCCCGCCGTTGAAGCCAAAAAGATGCTCGAATCCATATATGCTTTCTATTGCAAAGACATGTATAATCCTTAGGAGTGTCATCGACAACTAACACATATCAATCACATTATGGGAAAAGTAGTAGGTGCCATCGTTGTTAACGAGGACCGTTGTAAAGGCTGTTCGCTTTGCGTAGCGGCCTGTCCGAAAGACGTTATCGCGCTGGCCGACAGGAAAGTCAACGTAAGTGGCTACACTTATGTCGAAGCAATCCATCCCGATGACTGCATCGGATGCGCTGCTTGCGGCATAGTTTGCCCCGATGGCTGCATCACTGTCTATCGAAAGAAACTTGATTAAACATGATCAAATCTATGGAAGAGAAAGAAATTAAACTCATGAAGGGTAACGAAGCCATCGCACATGCAGCCATTCGATGCGGCACAGATGGTTATTTTGGCTACCCGATTACACCACAAAGCGAGATCATTGAAACCCTTGCACAACTCAAACCATGGGAAACTACTGGCATGGTTGTATTGCAAGCAGAGAGCGAAGTGGCTTCAATCAATATGCTATATGGCGGAGCTGGCGCCGGAAAACGCGTGCTAACAAGTAGTTCAAGTCCTGGAATTGCGTTAATGCAAGAGGGTATTTCCTACATGGCGGGAGCCGAATTACCCGGTGTTATCGTGAATGTTCAGCGTGGAGGTCCAGGCTTAGGAACCATCCAACCGAGTCAAAGCGATTATAATCAAGCCACTCGTGGTGGTGGAAATGGAGACTATAATGTCATCGTTCTCGCTCCAAACTCTGTGCAAGAAATGGCAGATTTCGTCGACTTAGCATTCACTTTGGCTTTCAAATACCGTAACCCTGCAATGATATTAAGCGATGGAGTAATCGGTCAGATGATGGAAAAGGTAGTGCTTCCCCCTATGAAACCTCGCCGAACAGAAGAGGAAGTTATCCGCGAATGCCCTTGGGCTTCAACAGGACGCACTAAACATCGTGCACCAAATATCATCACTTCACTTGAACTTATGCCTGAAGTGATGGAACAAAAGAACTTGCATCTGCAAAAGAAATATCAGCAAATCAAAGACAATGAAACGCGTTGTGAGATGACAAAATGCGATGATGCTGACTATATTGTCGTGTCATTTGGTAGCGCATCTCGTATTGCTGAGAAGAGCATGGAACTTGCTCGGGAACGCGGAATCAAAGTAGGACTCTTCCGCCCCATAACACTTTGGCCTTTCCCTGAAAAGAAATTGCGCGAAGCTTCGGCCGGAAAGAGAGGCATACTTGTGGCAGAAATCAATGCAGGACAAATGATTCAAGACGTCAAACTGGCTGTAGGAAGCAACATTCCCGTAGCACATTTCGGACGATTAGGCGGTATCGTGCCTGATCCTGAAGAGATTGTAGACGCTTTAGAGACTAAACTTATCGACAATGAATAACGACATCATATCACCAGAAAACTTAGTTTATGAGAAACCTAAACTCATGAACGACACTGCTATGCACTATTGTGCAGGCTGTTCTCACGGCGTTGTACATAAGCTTGTGGCTGAAGTCATCGCCGAAATGGGCATGGAAGACAAGGCCATTGGAGTCAGCCCGGTAGGTTGTGCGGTATTCGCTTACCGCTATCTTGACATCGATTGGCAAGAAGCGCCACACGGACGTGCTCCCGCTTTGGCTACAGGAATTAAACGCCTTTGGCCCGATCGCCTTGTGTTTACCTATCAGGGAGATGGTGATTTGGCTTGTATCGGAACAGCAGAAGCCATCCATTCGCTCAACAGAGGCGAGCATATCACGATTATTTTCATTAATAATGCTATCTATGGCATGACTGGTGGGCAGATGGCGCCAACCACTTTATTAGGTCAAAAGACTGCAACCTGCCCGTATGGTCGCGATGCAGAACTGCATGGTTACCCTCTAAACATCACAGATTTAGCCAGCCGTTTGGAGGGCACTTGCTATGTAACACGCCAAAGTGTAGAGACTGTTCCTGCCATTCATAAAGCCAAAAAAGCTATCAGAAAGGCATTCGAAGCCTCAATGAAAGGACTTGGTTCAAATCTCGTTGAGATTGTATCGACGTGTAACAGCGGTTGGAAGATGACTCCATTAAAGGCTAACGAGTGGATGGAGCAACACATGTTTGAGAAGTATCCCAAAGGAGATTTGAAGGATACAACCTCACTTTAAACAACAAGTAAACGTATGAAAACAGAAATTATCATAGCAGGCTTCGGCGGACAAGGCGTACTTTCCATGGGAAAGATACTCGCTTATTCGGGTATGCTCGAAGGAAAAGAGGTCACTTGGATGCCTGCCTACGGCCCCGAACAACGCGGAGGAACGGCTAATGTGACGGTGATTATCAGCGATGAACGCATCTCTTCGCCCATACTTAGCAAGTATGATGTGGCCATTGTGCTTAATCAGCCTTCGTTAGATAAGTTTATGCCGAAGCTAAAACCAGGCGGAATGCTCATCTATGACGGCTTCGGCATCGTCAATCCTCCTACGAGAGACGACATCAAAGTCTACAGAATAGACGCTATGGACAAGGCTGCGGAGATGAAAAATGCCAAGGTTTTCAACATGATTGTACTTGGAGGTCTCCTTAAAGTCTGCCCAGTTGTCAGTACGGATGGACTACAAAAGGCTCTATTCAAATCGCTTCCAGAACGCCACCACCACCTCATTCCACTAAATATGCAGGCAGTGGAGGAAGGCATGAAGATGATAAAATAGAGACTTTCCAATAGAAGAGTTTCACGCTTTTGCAAAAACAATTTGTTGTTTTCTGTCATTTTAGAACAATGATATATGGAAAACAGAATATAATAAAAATAGCGTGAACCTATGATTTCAAAGGCTACGGCGTACAATGTCAATCATTGTGCGCCGTAATTTTATATACATCATCTTGCATCTTTGCATAAACCATATTATAGAAGATTTGATTCTGTGCCGTCGGTATTGTATTTTCTTGTGCATCGCGCTGTTTAATCATGTTGTGAAATGACGCATATCGACGTGTGATTAGGCTCATTTTACACGATGAAATGATGCTATTCACACGATTATTTGCATGAAATGACAACGCGAAAGGTCTGAAAAGGGATAATCCTTTGAGGAGCAACGCTTTGTGGATGATAAAAAAATAACGCATACCTGAAGTGGAAACGACCCACGATTCAAATATGCGTATCCTATAAAATCATTTGCGAAATAAGACGACAAATGTCAAAACGGCTTAGTTTGCCATTTCCGACAGGAACTTAATTCTTACCAATCGGATTTCATCTTCACTGTATTCGTCGCCAAGTTCATTGATAGCATCATCCAAACTATCGGTTTCACTCTCACGAAAATACTCATAAATATCATCGACATGCTCGTCGTCAATCACTTCTTCAATGAAATAGTTGATGTTAATCTTAGTGCCACTATAAACGATTGCCTCCACTTCATCAAGTAATTCATCGAAAGAAAGGCCCAAAGATTCAGCGATATCATCGAGTGCCAACTGCTTATCGATGCTCTGAATAATCTTTACTTTGATGATGCTTTTCTTGGCAACAGTACGCACGCGAAGTTCTTCGGCGCGCTCAATACCATTGTCTTCACAATGCCTTTTAATGAGTTCAAGAAACTCTTTGCCATAACGCTTAGCCTTACCAGCCCCAACTCCTTGAATCTGTTGAAGCTCTTCGAAGGTTATCGGATACATTGTTGCCATCTGTTCTAACGATGGATCTTGGAAGATTACATATCCGGGAACGCCGAGTTTCTGGGCCATTTGCTTGCGAAGTCCTTTCAACATAGCAAACAATTCGGGGTCAAGAGCCATACCAACTGCCTCACCTCCCTCTTCATAATCGTCGTCTTTGAACTCGTTATCACGCACAATCATAAACTCAGTTGGATGCTTTATGAAGCGCTTTCCGGCTGAAGTTATCTTCAAAAGTCCATAGTTTTCTACATCCTTTTTAAGGTAACCGGCTATTAAAGCCTGTCGAATGACGGGGTTCCATAACTTCGGATCCTCGTCCTCTCCAGCCCCAAAGTCTTCTAATTGGTCGTGTTTATGCGACAAGATATCATCCGTTCCACGACCTTTTATGAAGTCAATGACATACTCTTGTCTAAAGTTTTCCTTTAGTGCAAGCACTGCTTTTAGAACAATGTTCAAGGCATTTCCCGCCTCCATCTTTTCTTTTGGATGAAGACAATTGTCGCAGTTGTGACAATTATCATGGGGATATTCTTCTCCGAAATAATGTAGAAGCATCTTGCGACGGCATACAGAAGACTCTGCATAGGCAGCCGTTTCTTGTAGCAACTGACGTCCAATGTCCTGCTCGGCAACAGGCTTTCCTTCCATAAATTTCTCTAATTTCTTGAGGTCTTTCTGGGCATAAAACGCGATGCAAAGCCCCTCTCCACCATCTCGACCAGCTCTACCCGTCTCTTGATAATAGCCTTCTAAGCTCTTCGGTATATCGTAATGGATAACAAAACGCACATCAGGCTTGTCGATACCCATGCCAAACGCAATGGTGGCTACAATGACATCGATGCGTTCCATGAGGAAATCGTCTTGGGTTTGTGAGCGTGTTGCGCTATCAAGACCTGCGTGATAGGGAGCCGCTTTAATATTATTGGCCTTGAGAACTTCGGCAAGTTCTTCCACCTTTTTACGTGAAAGACAATAGATAATGCCACTCTTTCCCTCGTGTTGACGAATGAATTTGATGATTTGTTTATCCACATCATTCGTCTTTGGCCGTACTTCGTAGTAGAGATTTGCCCGATTAAATGAGCTCTTAAACTCGTGGGCATCCATAATTCCAAGGCTCTTCTTGATGTCAGTACGCACCTTGTCGGTCGCTGTTGCAGTCAAAGCTATGACGGGAGCATTGCCAATTTTGTTGATCGTTGGACGTATATTGCGATACTCCGGACGGAAGTCGTGCCCCCATTCTGATATGCAATGAGCTTCATCAATGGCGTAGAATGAAATGTGAATTGACTTGAGAAACTCTACATACTCTTCCTTATTGAGCGATTCTGGAGCCACATAGAGCAGCTTGGTCTTGCCACTTCGCACGTTATCCATCACCTGTTGGATGGCTGATTTGTTGAGAGATGAGTTCAAATAATGAGCCACAGTACCGTCTTCACTCATGCCGTTTATGACGTCAACTTGGTTCTTCATCAGGGCAATCAGTGGCGAAATGACGATTGCAGTGCCCTCCATGATGAGTGAAGGAAGCTGATAACACAGGCTCTTTCCACCTCCTGTGGGCATCAAAACAAACGTGTCATGCCCCTCCATTAGACTGAGAATGATTGCCTCTTGGTCGCCTTTGAACTTGTCAAAGCCGAAATAATGTTTTAGTTGTTGTAATAGATTTGTGTCCTTTGCCATACCATTAGCTCACTTCATCCCTATCCATTAGTGATAGTTTTGTTTTTCATTGGGCATCCGGACGATAGCTTTTATCGCCCGGATTCATTGTTTATACAGTCTTATCAAGATTTTGTAAGTAAGACTTGTCTAATTGATTCTTCGCATAGTCAAGTGTAACGACAAAATCTTTCATCCGTTTTGACGGCACTTCGAACATCGCATCCATCATGATTGACTCAACAATTGAGCGCAGACCACGTGCACCTAACTTATATTCTACAGCCTTATCCACGATGAAATCGAGTGTATCCTCTTCGAAACTTAGCTTAATGCCATCCATTTCAAACAGCTTTTTATATTGCTTGATGATTGAGTTCTTCGGCTCAACCAGTATGCGACGCAATGCTTCACGGTCCAAAGGATTGAGATAAGTGAGTACCGGCAGACGACCAATAATCTCGGGAATCAATCCAAAGGACTTCAAATCCATTGGCTGAACATATTTCATGAGGTCGCTCTTATCTATCTTTGCCACGTTCTGTACAGAGTTATAACCGACCACATGGGTATTCATTCGCTGGGCAATCTTACGTTCTATACCATCAAAAGCACCGCCACAGATGAATAAAATGTTCTTTGTGTCGACATGAATATAGTCTTGATCGGGATGTTTTCGACCGCCTTTTGGAGGTACATTGACCATCGTTCCCTCCAAAAGCTTTAGTAAACCTTGCTGAACGCCCTCGCCGCTGACATCTCGAGTGATAGAAGGATTGTCGCTCTTACGTGCAATTTTATCAATCTCATCTATGAAAACAATACCCCGTTCGGCTGCAGCAACATTGTAATCTGCAACTTGAAGTAAGCGGCTTAGTATACTTTCAACATCTTCTCCCACATATCCTGCCTCGGTAAATACCGTTGCATCGACGATGGTAAAAGGCACATCAAGCAGTTTTGCAATAGTACGTGCGAGCAAAGTCTTACCCGTTCCCGTGCTACCCACCATGATGATGTTACTCTTTTCAATCTCAACACCATCCTCATCGGTAGGTTGCTGCAGACGTTTATAGTGATTATACACCGAAACGGACAAGAAACGTTTGGCTTCATCTTGCCCAATGATATACTCATCAAGGTATTTTTTTATCTCCTTTGGCTTGGGAACTTTCTTTAATTTAAAAGGTTCATCCTGGTCATTTGTAGCAGTATCTGAACCAGCTACGCCTGCACTGCGTACAATATCATAGGCCTGCTTGGCACAATCCTCACAGATGTATCCATTAAGTCCAGTGATAAGCAGCCGCACTTCGCTTTCACTTCTGCCACAAAAACTACATGTTTTTTTTGCCATAGTTTACTTCTTACGAACCAATACCTCATCAATCATACCATATTCTTTTGCTTCTTGAGAGGTCATCCAATAGTTTCGATCACTGTCTTTCCATACTTTTTCAAAGGGAGTATGTGAGTGTTCAGAGATGATTGTATAGAGTTCTTTCTTGAATTTCTGTATCTCTTTGGCCTCAATCTCTATGTCGGAAGCTTGTCCTTGCACACCACCGAGAGGCTGATGTATCATTACTCGGCTATGGGTTAGCGCCGAACGTTTACCTTCTTGGCCTGAAACGAGGAGCACAGCAGCCATAGATGCGGCCATTCCTGTACATATCGTTGCCACGTCACTACTAATGAATTGCATCGTGTCATAAATGCCAAGACCGGCTGTTACGCTACCCCCTGGGCTGTTAATATATATGGAAATATCCTTCCCACTGTCTACAGAATCAAGATAAAGCAACTGAGCTTGCAATGTGTTGGCAGTATAATCATCTATCTCTGTACCAAGAAAGATAATGCGATCCATCATCAATCGCGAGAACACATCCATCTGAGTAACGTTCAACTGGCGTTCTTCGAGAATATAAGGGTTAAGATATTGCGCTTGAGACTTAATGACATCATCAAGCACCATCCCACTCATTCCTAAATGCTTAGTGGCATATTTTCTAAAATCATTCATAGCGTTATGTTTTAATTAAAGACAAAAAAAGGAGGTTATCCACCTTATTTATTATCTATAGTTGCAAAGATGATGCCAAAAGCAGATTCATCTCAGCTTGTCTTCATATAGACAAAGATAATAAAAAAAGTCGATAACCTCTTATAAAAGAAGTTTTTTTTCAAAAAAAACAATTACTCGCTCATCATCTTATTGAAGTCATCGAGGCTGATTTCCTTTTCATTTAGCTTCACAACTTTCTTCAAAGCGTCAGTCAATTTGATGTCAACAGCGCGATCAACGAGGCCGTCAACGTTCTCCCGTTTCTTTAGAATCTCCTTGGCATAGTTCTCTACATACTCATCAGGTACATTGTTCATACCATACTGAGCGAATTGAACTCGTGCGGTTTCTTTAGCTGCATTGAGTACATCTTCATCATTAACTTTGATTTGATTATCAGCAACAAGTTGTTCCTTTATTAAGTGCCAAGTAAGTTCTTTGATGCTTTGCTCGTAGTTCTTCTCAACAAACTCTTCGCCCTTGTCCTTGTTGTTGTTCAGCATAATACGCTTCAACAAAGCATCAGGGAATTCAAGTTTACCCACCTTCTTCTCGCAATAAGCGCGTACATCAAGGATAAACTTATAGTCAGCATCAACTGCAAGCTGCTCTTTTAGACCCTCTGCAATCTTCTCACGGAACTCTTTTTCACTCTTAACTGTGTCTTTTCCAAACAAAGAATCAAAGAGTTCTTGATCTACTGGGTGCTTCTTGTAACGCTGAATATCTGTGATTTGATAGCTGAAATCAGACTTAATATCCTTCACACGATCACGTTCAACCTTTAGAAGTGAAGCAATCTCTGCTTCGTTTTCAAAGGCTTTGCTTACATTTAACGTAATAATGTCGCCGAGTTTTGCGCCATTGAAGAGTGCCTTTTGAGCCTCATCCTTGATATAATTAGGCAAAATAGAAGCTGCTTCAACTGTGATTCCATCTTCTTTTGTATTGCCTTTCTCATCAAGCTCACGCAAATCACCCTTCAACATATCGTTATCTTCATAGCTTTCTGCCTTCTCATAGGTGCCATTACGAGATGTAAACATCTCTACTTGGCGGTCGATAAGCGCGTCATCTACTATGATAGTATAGTGATCAATCTTATTATGTCCGTTCAATTCTATTTTGAATTCCGGTGCAACGGCAATGTCAAAAGCGAATGTATAAGGTGCAGGTTTCTCTAAATCTTGAGCTTCTTGCTTCTCAGAAGGAAGCGGTTCGCCCAACATTTGGATTTTATTGTCCTGCATATACTTGTAAATCTGTTCACCAATGAGTTTGTTGATAGCATCCATTTTGGCTGATGCGCCATACTGTTTCTTTATCAGTCCCATTGGAACCATACCCGGACGGAAGCCTGGGTAGTTGGCTTTCTTGCGGTAATCTTTCAATGTCTTCTCGACACTTGCCTGATAATCTGCCTCTTCAACAGTGATAGTCAACAGACCATTCACCTTGTCCGGATTCTCAAATGAAA
>NZ_GL629647.1:2423666-2458423 GCF_000185845.1 Segatella salivae DSM 15606 | reverse complement strand
TTGAGATAGTCTTCTTGAAAGCCTGAAACATAGGTGTTATACTTGATATTATTGTCGGCACGGAAGCTCAAACCATCGCCTTGTGGGCGTTTAGTTTTAATGCGAATTACGCTCTTCACGGTCGCATTATAACGTGCACCGGGACTCGTAATGACTTCAACGGTCTTAATATCTGTAGACTTCAATTGTTCAAGTTCACTCTTGTTTTGCACCTTTTTGTTATTAATATAGATTTCAGGTGTGCCTTTTGAAAACACATTCACACTGCCATCATTCTCCACATTGACGCGAGGCAGCTGACGAAGTACATCGGTAGCCGTTCCCGTTTGAGCCAAAAGTGTGTTGGCAATGTCAACAGAAAGGCCTCCCGCAACAGGCTTAAACTGAGGTCGATTGGCTTTCACCACAACTTCTTTCAAGGCATGTACCTGCTCGGTAAGGGTCAACGTGCCTGCATCATCGCCATTAATCTGCTTAAAAAGTGGTGCATATTCCACAGATGTTAGCTTCAACAAATAATGTTGTTCCTGGGGAACATCAATGTGAAACTGCCCATTTTCATCGGTAACAGCACCCTGAACAAAGGTTGAATCAGCAGGGTTTAACACAACAACATTAACGAAAGGCAGAGGCTGTTGCTGTCCATTGACAACCTTTCCAACGACTGTCGGCGTTGCAGAAGCACTGACAGCAGAAAGCCACAGAAGGCTCATTGCGAGAAGTTTCTTTTTCATTCGATTAGCATTTACTTTATCATGAGACGTTCAAACTCTTCAAAAAGTTGCATCGCCTCTTATTTTTTTCATATCTACTCCTTATACGTTGTAATGCTGTTATTGTGACATCATGATGCAAAAAAAATAGAGATACAACAAATTTTCTTTGTTATATCTCTATGATTCAAGTGCAATCAGCCCTTCAGACGACGCACTATCGCTAGTAAAATATTAATTCTCGTGAATCTTTACGACCAAATCAAGCTTATTGATGCTCTCTTGTGTCTTGTCAATCTTCTTTTGCAGTTTTTTCAATTTCTTTTGACTCTTAGCCAACTTCTTGTTTACTTTCTTTGCCTCCTTAAGCTTCTTAATCGTTGCTTTAGCATCTTTCACGGTGCTTGATGCATCAGAAGTGCTGAAGTCTGTGGTTACAGAATTAGCTGTTGCATTAGCCTCTGCAGCCTCTTTTAGTAGTTCATCGTAGCCAGCCTTTTCCTTTTCAAAGTCTATTTGCAGCTCTTTCAACTTAGCATTAAGCATCAAAACCTTCTTCTGTTGTTTCAAATCTTTTACCGAATCCCCTGTTTGTGCGAAAGCGGTGCAAGCAGTTAACACTGCAATACAGATAATTAATAACTTTTTCATTATACAATCTTTTAGATATTTATGGTGCAAATATAGAGAGAAACCACCGAACTTGCAAATTATTTAGAAAGAAAAGTCAATGCAAAAAAGATTATTTAGTTTTCTGTCTTCATGCAGAACAGCGTATAGGTTGGAGCGAACCATAATGATTAATAAATCCATTTATACAAGAAAGCTATTAAAAGCAAAGGCTTGTTTCTTTCAAAACACAAATTATGCTTTATCACTTCATAACACACTGGGGCTCAACATATTGCCGAGATAAGAACAAAACAAGCCAAGTTTTGCATGGAAAGAGAAAACAAACTGACTGAAATCATGAGATAATTTGACTGAAAACACCGATTGTTTTGCGTCAGATTGCAAGACGAAATGACTTGAATTGTTTGGTCATGTGAGCATGATGCCCACCTGATATGCTTTTATCATCCTTTTCATCACCTAAGAAACATCAGCTCAAAGCGGTCTGAACCTCGCTCGACTCCACCGCTCATAGGGCAATCATCAGATGAAATCGCAAGACGTTTTGATGAAAAGTGGCTAATGAAAAACAAGAAAGGACGAACCCAAAAAACTAATTTTGCCAGCTCTGTCCTAACAAGAGGAAGAACGTAGTTAAGGCAACGAAGACCTCAACAATCACAGAAAGCACAAACATCAGCCAGCCGGCAACTCTTCCTTTGGCTGCACCAAAGTTGAAAGAACATATAGCTATCACGATTATGCCCACAATAAAAAGAAACGGAATAAACTCATCCGCCACAGAAGTAAGCCGGAAATAAGCCGGGAACAGCTGGAAAATGAACCACCCTATGACATAAAGAAGCCATTGATATTTCATGAAAAGTTTCATAACATGCACAGATTAATAAATTGTGATGACACGGATTATCGTTCGTTCTCTTGCTTGATGCTTTCAGCTTTTTATCTTCTTACCTTTCATAAGCCTCGTCTTCTTCGTTTGGTTTGAATCTACGATAGACGAAATTATCGCTCAAATAGTTCTTGCGCACAATGGGATTGGCAGCCAATTCCTCGGAAGTGCCATGGAAAAGGATGCGTCCTTCGAACAAGAGATAAGCGCGATCGGTGATAGAAAGCGTTTCTTGCACGTTGTGATCCGTAATGAGGATGCCTATGTTTCGATATTTCAAGCGCCACACTATGTGCTGAATATCCTCCACAGCAATAGGGTCTACGCCCGCAAAAGGCTCGTCAAGCATAATGAATTTAGGGTTAATGGCAAGACAACGCGCTATTTCTGTGCGTCTTCTTTCGCCTCCGGAGAGCTGATCACCCTTATTCTTTCTCACTTTGTTTAAGCGGAATTCATTAATCAAACTCTCTAATTTCTCTACTTGTTCTGCATGAGAGAGTTTCGTCATCTCAAGCACAGCCATGATATTATCCTCTACACTCATCTTGCGAAACACACTGGCTTCCTGTGGAAGATAACCTATTCCGGTGCGTGCCCGCTTATAAACGGGGTAGTTAGTAATCTCTTCTTCGTCGAGATATACATGGCCTTCGTTGGGCACAACATTACCCGTTGTCATATAAAACGATGTGGTTTTACCTGCTCCATTGGGTCCAAGTAGGCCAACAATCTCACCTTGTTTGACGCTGATACTTACCCCATCAGCCACCGTTCTCTTGCCATATCTCTTGACAAGTCCCTCAGTTCGGAGTGTAGTCAAATGTGTTTCGTCCATAAATCTATGTTTTGTTTGTTGCTCATCGGTAATCGTTTCACCTCTCAACAAAACCAAATTACGATTAGTATAACAAGAAATGCCTCACAAATCACATTCATTGATGACTATGAAAACATTTAATTTGATACAAAGTTAGTTGAATTTGTGAGGATAACAAAATAAAAAAAGAAAAACTATCTCAATTATAGTAGATTTTCTGAAGAATTTGGTTACTTTTGCAAGGAATAAGAATTAGGATAATTATCATGTTTATTTTCAAGCCGTTATACAACTACCTTACCACTTTTGGGAGTTATCTCATATTGATGTGGCGTTCACTTGCCATCCCCGATAGGATGAGAATGTTTTTCAAACGCTATACAAAAGAGATGTCACAACTTGGTGTTGACTCCATTGGTATTGTGTTGTTGATTTCTTTTTTCATTGGAGCAGTAATCTGTATTCAAATGAAAGTCAACATCCAAAGCCCCTGGATGCCACGTTGGGTGTCAGGATATACAACGCGAGAAATCATGCTTTTGGAGTTCTCCAGCAGCATTATGTGTTTGATTTTGGCAGGAAAGGTTGGCTCAAACATAGCTTCTGAGCTTGGAACTATGCGCGTTACACAACAGATTGACGCCTTAGACATCATGGGAGTAAACTCAGCCAATTACCTGATTCTACCCAAAATATTAGGTTTAGTCACGATGATGCCCTTCCTGGTTATATTCAGTTCGGCACTCGGAATCCTTGGAGCTTATAGCACAGCTTATATAGGTCACCTGCTAACTCCAGACGATTTGACGCTTGGTATACAGCATTCCTTTAACTCATGGTTTATCTGGATGAGCATACTTAAAAGCATGTTCTTCGCCTTTATCATAGCAAGTGTGTCGTCATACTTTGGTTATACTGTTGAAGGAGGGTCTGTAGAAGTGGGCAAAGCCAGTACAGATGCCGTTGTAAGTAGCAGCGTTTTGATCTTATTTTCAGATGTATTCTTAACCCAATTATTGTCATGATAGAAGTTAAACACCTATATAAATCGTTCGGAGATAAGGAAGTTCTGAAGGACATCAATGCCGTTTTTGAAGATGGAAAGACGAATTTGATTATCGGACAAAGCGGTAGTGGAAAGACTGTTTTAATCAAAAACCTTGTCGGTTTGCTTGAACCCACAAGCGGAGAGGTGCTATATGACAACCGGAACTTCGTCACTATGTCTAAAAAAGAAAAGGTGATGATGCGACGAGAAATGGGTATGATCTTCCAAAATGCAGCGCTTTTTGACTCTCTTTCGGTATTAGAGAACGTGATGTTTCCCTTGGATATGTTCTCAACGATGAACTATCGGGAACGTGTAAAGCGTGCCCAGGAGTGCTTAGATCGCGTGAATCTGATTGAAGCGCAACAGAAATTTCCCGGTGAAATATCTGGAGGCATGCAGAAACGAGTAGCAATAGCGCGCGCAATTGTACTCAATCCGAAGTATCTTTTCTGTGATGAACCGAACTCAGGGCTTGATCCTAAGACGTCGTTAGTTATAGATGACCTGCTATCGGGAATCACAAAAGAGTTTGATATCACGACAATCATCAACACACACGATATGAACTCTGTGATGGGTATAGGCGAAAATATCATCTTTATCTATAAAGGTCACAAGGAATGGCAAGGGAATAAGGATGAGATTATCAACTCAACAAACAAGAAACTCAATGACCTTGTGTTTGCAAGTGACCTCTTCAAGAAGGTGAAAGAAGTGGAAACGGAGGAACATAACAATGAAACAAGTTCAAAAGAATAAAGACTTCTTTCCACGAACTCATCGCATATACCACACGCCTTTACGCTCAACCATAGGTACTATGACCTGTTCGGTTGTTTTATCTCCATAAGAAAACAGCAAAAAAGCATTGCCTGTGTGATGCAAAGTATCTATTGTTGCGTTGCTAATCGTAATCTCTTTGATGCCTTGATGCTCCTCTTTCTGCTGTCCAATGAACATCTTTGCATTGGCAATCAACTGTTCTCGATAAGAAGGAGGAATGCTATCAGGACGAAATGAGCCATCAACAAAGGCCTCATAATTATCGTGTAGCAAATAATCATAATAGATTTTAGCCGTCTTTCCGACAATCTCTGCAGCATCTTTCTCTTGCTTTTTACAACTAAAAAGCAAGCTAAGAGAACATAAAACAATTAGAATCTTCCTCATAACCATAACAAAAAGTCTCTTTCCCCATAGCAATGGGGAAAGAGAACACCTTTTATTTCTGACGTATAAACACGTTGATTGGGCAACCATGCATACTCCAATTCTCCCTAATCTTATTCTCTAAGAAACGTCGATAGTTTTCTTTCACATACTGAGGGAGGTTTGCATAGAACACAAACGAAGGGATTTGAGTGTTTGGAAGCTGTGTACAATACTTGATTTTAATATACTT
The DNA here is from genome assembly GCF_000185845.1 of Segatella salivae DSM 15606. Lineage (GTDB taxonomy): Bacteria > Bacteroidota > Bacteroidia > Bacteroidales > Bacteroidaceae > Prevotella > Prevotella salivae. Next base: position 2,452,912 of record NZ_GL629647.1, on the reverse strand, counting down.
TCCCTTGACACTTTGAGGCGGGAAAGCTTCTATTAACGGCAACATCACCTCGTTAAGTTTAGAGGTTCCCACGTGCGTTTTACGGTTAAGATAAACTTGTTTGGCTGTTTCGAGCACACGGAAGATACGTTGTTTCGTCAAAGCGGAAGCGAAAATGATAGGGAAATCAACGAAAGGTGCCATCCTGTTTCGTATGGCAGCTTCGAATGTATTGATTGCTTTCTGCGACTTATCTTCTACTAAATCCCACTTGTTTACAACGACTACAAGACTCTTTTTGTTCTTTTGTATGAGCTGAAAGATGTTCATATCTTGTGCTTCTACACCTCTTGTAGCATCTAACATGAGGATACACACGTCGCTATTCTCTATTGCTCGGATAGAGCGCATTACGCTATAGAACTCCAAATCCTCGCTAACCTTGTTCTTACGACGTATTCCTGCGGTGTCAACAAGATAGAAATCAAAGCCAAACTTGTCGTATCTGGTGTAAATACTATCACGTGTTGTACCCGCAATCTCGGTCACAATGTTACGGTCTTCGCCTATAAAAGCATTGATGATACTACTTTTTCCTGCATTAGGACGACCCACTACAGCAAATCTTGGAATCTCTTCTTCAACGCTTTCTGGGTTCTCTTGGGGCAGTTTATCAATGATAAGGTCGAGCAAATCGCCTGTACCGCCACCCGTAGCAGCACTGATACACTGCGGCTCTCCTAAGCCTAACTTATAAAATTCGGCTGCTTCGTAATACTCACTATTATTATCTACCTTGTTGGCTACAAGGATAACAGGTAGTTTTGCGCGTCGAAGAATCATGGCTACATCTTCATCCCAGTCGGTGACACCGGTCGAAACATCGACAAGAAAGAGTACTAAGTCAGCCTCTTCTGTAGCAACAAGCACCTGACGGCGTATCGCATCTTCAAATATATCGTCGGAATTTACAACCCAACCTCCTGTATCTACGATTGAAAACTCTTTCGAATTCCAAGAACATTTGCCATACTGGCGGTCACGAGTTGTGCCTGCTGTGTCGCTGACTATAGCGCGACGAGACTGTGTGAGGCGGTTAAAAAGCGTAGACTTGCCTACATTTGGGCGACCTACAATAGCTACTAAATTTGACATACTGTTTGTTTAATTACTGAAGTTATACATTCTTCGGCCCTCCGTGTGACGGAGAGTGTGCCCTCTTTCAATTCAGGGCAAATGATTATCTTTTTGTTTTTATCTTTCCAAGTCTGTTCACTTGTCGATTAAAGTGCCTGCAATTGGTCGGTGAAACACGTCATATTGCATTGCAATTAGCATGAAAACATCGGGTGATTTAAGGCAAATTAGCTTGTCATAAGTCTCCCCTTTTACTCTGGGTTATAGCCAAAGCTGTCGAGTTCTCGCTGAGAAGAGCGCCAGTCTTTATCGACTTTGACAAAGGTTTCAAGATAGATTTTCTTATCAAAGAACTTTTCTAACGCTTTACGCGCTTCGGAACTAACCTTCTTTAAGGCTATTCCTTTGTGGCCGATGATAATTCCTTTCTGACTATCGCGCTCCACATAAATCACCGCATTGATATGAATCGAAGTGTCAGTCTCCTTGAATTGCTCTACGCGCACCTCCACACTATAAGGGATTTCCTTATCATAATAGAGCAGAATCTTCTCTCTTATCATCTCACTTACAAAGAATTTAGCCGGCTTATCGGTAAGTTGGTCTTTGTCAAAATAAGCGGGTGACTCGGGAAGAAGCTCCTTAATGCGTTTCATCAAGAGTTCAACCCCAAACTTATTCTTGGCAGAAATGGGGAGAATCTCTGCATTAGGAAGTAATGAATGCCATTTGGTGACAATCGTTCCGAGTTCTTTTTGATTGCTCTCATCAATCTTATTGATAAGCAAAATCACTGGAATCGGAAGCTGTTTCACCTTATCTAAGAAGTCAATATTCTTCTCAGGATTCTCTACAACATCAGTAACATAGAGCAGAATATCGGCATCTTTAAGCGCAGATTCAGAGAAAGCAAGCATCATTTCCTGCATCTTGTAGTTGGGTTTCAATACACCTGGCGTGTCGGAAAAGACGATTTGACAGTCCTCAGTGTTAACAATTCCCATGATACGATGGCGTGTTGTCTGAGCCTTAAACGTAGCAATACTGATACGTTCTCCTACAAGTTGGTTCATCAACGTACTCTTTCCAACATTCGGATTGCCTACAATGTTTACGAAACCTGCTTTATGCATAACGATGTTTACTAATTGTTTATTTCAAACAAAAAGACGCATCATCTTATTATTAGAATAAGAAAGATGCGCCCTTTTGTATATATTGCCTGTTAAAACTACTTCACTGTAGCTACTGAAGCACCGTCATAAGCCCATCTTAAATATGAAGCTCCGTTGACAAATCCTGCTCCAAATGCGGTAAAGATGATGTTATCACCTTTCTTTAAGTCTTTTTCGAAGTCCCAAAGCACAAGTGGCATGCACGCAGCGCTTGTGTTTCCGTAATGTTGAATGTTAACTAACACCTTATCCATTGGTGCACCTATGCGCTTGGCTACAGCCTCAATGATACGCAAATTGGCTTGATGAGGAATGATATAGTTAACATCATCCATCGTCAAATGATTGCGTTTTAAGAGTTCTTCGCAGTCATCGCCCATGGCAGTAACGGCATAACGGAACACAAAACGACCCTCTTGATAGGTGTAATGCATGCGATGATCCACAGAATAATGAGATGAAGGACAAACCGAACCGCCTGCTTTGACATGCAAGAATGGTAGTCCTTTGCCATCTGTTCGATGGAAAGAGTCAATCAAACCGATGTTCTCTTCCTCTGTAGCTTCAACCAAAACAGCACCTGCTCCATCACCAAACAGTGGACAAGTAGCACGATCTTGATAATCGGTTATTGACGACATCTTGTCTGCTCCAATAACGATGATACGTTTATGGCGGCCACTCTGAATCATGTTACAAGCCACATCAAGCGCATACATGAATCCACAGCAAGCAGCAGAAAAGTCAAATGCAAACGCATTCTTTAATCCAAGCTTACCTAAAACGATAGATGCGGTTGAGGGATGTACGTAATCTGGGGTGGTGGTTGCAACAAGAAGGGCATCAATGCTATCAGGATCTGCACCGGTTTTCTTCATCAAAAGCTTCGCAGCCTTACGCGCCATATACGAAGTTCCAAGCCCTTCTTCGGTAAGAATACGACGTTCTTTGATGCCTGTTCGTGTGACTATCCATTCATCATTGGTATCAACCATGCGAGAAAGTTCCTCATTATTGAGGACATAATCAGGCACATAGCCGGCTACACCCGTGATGATAGCGTTGATATTTCCCATTATTCAGCTACTTCCTTAACAACAGCGACCTTGCCTCTATAGTATCCACACGTTGGACATACAGTGTGATAAACATAATAAGCGCCACAGTTTGGACATACTGCCAACGTTGGAGCCACTGCCTTATCATGCGTTCTTCTCTTGAGTGTACGAGTCTTTGACTGTCTTCTTTTAGGATGTGCCATAATCTTTTAATTTTTAATCTTTAATTTTATTATTCGTCTAATTTCAAATTGGATAACGCTTCCCAACGCGGATCCATTGTAGTCTCATCATCACTCCCACTACTTCGGGTAGCAGAATGCTCCTCGAGCATCCGTATCATCGCAGGGTTGCATTTTCCAGGTGCATGCACATGCTTGATGGGGATATTGAGTTCAATGGATTCATAGACGTACCATGCGACATCGAGTATTCCTTCTTCCTCGGCCACCGTCACAAGATCATCGTCTTCTGAGTAGCTATCTCCGAGCTTAACAGCCATCCGTTGGTCTGCCACAATGGGTTGATCCATGTCGTCAAGACAAAGATCACAGGGCACAACGACGCTGCCAACTGTATGGAAATTCAAATCAAAGCAGTCACCAATGCGGTTCACTGCCAGTGTGGTATGTAAACAACCATGTTGCACTTCGGCAGCCTCAAGTGACTGAAAAAATGCATCATCTAAGTCGAATTCAAGCACTGTCTGCCCTTCCTCCAACGCTTTTAAGTCTATTTTATAGGCTTCTGAACTTGCCATACGGGCTGCAAAGTTACAAATATTTTCTGAAATTTGCCAATGAAAGCGTTAAAAAAATCTTATTTATAAGACTTACTCTAACTTCAAAACGCCTTATCTGTTATTTTAAAATCATTCATATTATAATCTTTTATGATTCTATCGATGCCAAAAAGTCCTTTTCATGCTCTTGCATTTGGACTACAAACTCAATATAAGAAGATGCAGAAGTCGCAATCTGAATACCATAAATACCGATCATTGAGATACCATCTCTTAAGTGAGCAGTAACACTTTCTGCTGTCTTTGCTGTCAAAGGAGCAACAAAACCACCTCTCTTAACGTGCAAAGCTGTCATATATGTGATGATTTGATGAATGTCATTACGATCAACTTCGGCAACCTTTTTACACTCTTCCAAACGTTTATACTTCGCATCCAACACCATTTCGTCATTATAAAAGTCAGGATAACGAAGCCCACTACCATCAGTAAATAAAGCGATTCCTTTCTTTCTTAGTCTATTTTCGGCGTGTATGAACTGACAATCTCTAAGAAGTGTGGCAACATATTCCTCCCATAACCATGCACCATCAAACAAAACACCATGTATTTCATTATCATCTTCGCCATATTTCACCTCTTCCATGCGCAATATTTGAATGCAAAGCAATTGCAATGAGCGATATTTCGTATAATAAGGATGGCTTTTCAATCTCAGATTTCGATTGATAACAGCTGCTCGCTCCACTTTATTATATAAGGTGGTATAATGCTTTATAATCTTTATGTTCTCTGTAGTTTCACGACAAGAAGACAATACACATCGCCCGAAATGCGTTGACTGCATAAATTCTATGGTATGTCTTATCAACTGAGTAACATCATTGTCACGGCTATACTCATGCGTTGTATAAGCAAATTTCCCTGAGAATGGAACATTATTTCGCAGGTGTTGGCTCACATTTATACTCCCATGTACGTTTGAATCATTATGATTATAACATTGATATTGACGGAAAACACCTTGCTGTATGGCTGATTTAAGAAGATGAGGAAACATCAACATTAAGAGTTCTGAGAGTCCTTCTTCACCACTATTCAAATCTAAATCAAACATGTTTAGCGCCAAAACCTTCTGTAACATATAATGTAAGAAATAGTCATTCTGCCCCAAATCAAACCGCGATTTGATTTTAAGTTTGATATTCCCAATACCAACAAAGCCCATAATATTACCCGTAACAACTCGTACTTCGTCAGGATTATCTGTGTTTTGGATAGAATATAATGTTCCATTTCCTATTTCATCATCACATTCTTCTATGCTTTCAGGGAACACAAGCAAGTGCTCATGATCACGACATAATTCAGAAATTGTTTTATCTCCAAATGGAAACAGCGCCGCAATATCATCCCTTTGGAATCGGTTATTCGCACTTACGCTGTTATTATCTGTCAATTCTATCTGCATAAACCAAATCTTCTGAAGCCATCTTTCTCATCTAACCTTCTCTGAAAAAGGCTTTTCTGAACTTCTCCATCATATCATCTATTGCTCTGAAACCACGCAAATATTCCCGCAAAAGAGGTTCAATATTCATATTCCAAAGCGCAGAAAAATCTCCTTTTAAATCCTTTATCTTCATGAAATAGGCTGGTCCTACACTATAAGCAGCACCTAAACCATCTGTAGCTACAATTTCATTATTCAGTCTATGCATTGTTTCTTTTGCGCTATCAGCCAAAGATTGTCCAAGATTATCTAACATATCTTCCGTACATTCAGGTTTTATTTCTTTCCAAGTAAACCTTCTTCGCATCGCAAAATCCATGCTTTCTACAGATCGGTCAATGTCATTCATCGTTGCAAGGATATAGACATTTCTTGGCACATAGAAGCCTTTTGCAAACACATCTGACGTTGGAATAAGATTCTGATACTGCGTCTGAACGGGATTATCCGTATCATCTCTATAACCAGGATCAATGGCATAAAACAATTCTCCGAATATTTTTGAAGCCTCACCACGATTGATTTCATCAATAATAAACACGTAATCTCGTTCTTGTATCCTACTACTATGCTTCTGATTAACCTTGTTTGCGCTTGCACTTTGATGTTTTTCTCTTATCTTTTTTACTATAACAAATGTATAAGAATCAGCCTGTGTACCAAACATTCTGCCGAAATATTTTCGAATATCACGCACATATTCAAGCGTAATTTCATTGAACAACAGAGTTAATATCTCATGTATACTAACGTTAAGTATTGATGCTTTAGCATTCTGTTCATTAAGAATCGAGACATAACTTTCTGTCATTCCTGTAATAACAAATTCGGAACCATTCACCGTTTTGAATGTTGTGGCATTATCAATAGCATCATTTACAAACTCCTCTAATAGCATCTTCCAATACGTTTCATCACTAAGTTCTTCAACACTCTTTGAAGAATCTATCAGGTTTTGCACTGCCTTACGACAAAATTCCTTAAAGACTCCATCCTTTCTTTCAAAGACTATATGTCCTTCTCCATTATCAATTGGGCGCAAACCCTCTACAAAATCCGTATAATCATAAGACGGATGAAACTGCACAAACATGCTTTCGGCACCCATTTCTTTTGCAATTTTCCGAGTCATATAAGTCTTCCCCGTACCTGGAGCGCCTGTAAGCACGAGATTATGTGTTTGCTTCAACAAATCAATATATGCTTGATACTTCGATGTTTTCACTTCCTTTGGTTTTTATATATCCTCAACATAATCTATAATAGTATTAGCTTTATGTTCTGGTTCACGATAGAAAGCCAACAAAGCCTCACGATAATTCTCTGTTGTTATTTGTGGATTAGTCAATATTTCCTGCCATTCATCCACACTGATTCCTATATCACAGCTGGATGTTCCTTTTGGTTTTTCTATGATTTGAATATTTTTCATCGCAAAGTTTAATATATTTTTTTGATAGAATCATTTATAATCAGCCACTACATGAATTAGCCTCAGCATGTAATTTGCTATACCTATTAGATTATCTTCTATGATTACATCACATAAAGGCATTTCATTTCTCACAGCAATAACGACAAAACGTTATCTCATACGCATTGCAAAGATAATAATTTATTTTTATAATACTCAACGATGCACATTATTCTTTCTCCTCAACAATAGGTTTTCATCCTCTATGAATATAGCTTCTCCCATGCCCTTTCGTCTTGATTGAAACTATATGCATCACATTCATCATCAAAAAGAACATGATTCTACTCGTAAATCTACAATCAAACGCATTTTATACCTTATTAAAGAGCAAAATAATATGAATCAAATTACGACGTAAAATCAGTCAAAACACAAGACAAAGTGCATCAAATCACAAGGTAAAATGAATGAGATGAGAAAGCATGAGAAGGGACTTCAAAAAGGGATTTGTGATGAAAGACAAAATGATTTGTGTGTTTAAGGCCGTGGAAGTGTGATGCGGAATGTCGTGCCCTGCCCCACTTCAGAGTGCTTAATGAATATTTTTCCGCGATGATAGTCCTCAACTATTCGTTGAGTTAGCGACAAACCAAGTCCCCATCCGCGTTTCTTTGTTGTAAAACCTGGCCTAAAAACATTCTTCAAATCCTTTTTTCGAATGCCCTTTCCCGTGTCTGTTAAGTCGATAATTATCGTTCGTTCACTCGCTGAAACGCAAATATCGACGTGCCCATTACAGCCTTCCATGGCATCAACGGCATTCTTACAAAGATTTTCTATGACCCATTCAAAGAGCGAAACATTAAGGTTTGCCATCACCTTTTCATTCGAGTCATGAAGTGTCATGACTACCGTGTGCGACGTTCTGCTTTGCATATAGGCCATGACTCGGCGCAACACAACCATCAAGTCCGTAGCTTCGAGTGTGGGTTGTGAGCCTATTTTCGAGAAACGATCAGCCACAAGCTGCAGTCGTTTCACATCATTTTCCATCTCAGGCAGCAACAAATCATCAGGATAACTCTCTTTCATGATTTCCATCCAAGCCATTAAACTTGAGATGGGTGAACCGAGTTGATGTGCCGTTTCCTTGCTCAACCCAACCCAAACACGGTTTTGTTCGGCGCGTTTTAGCGTCAACAGGGCAAACAGGGCAAGGCAAACGAAGAGCAACACCACACTCAGTTGCACATAAGGATACCATGAAAGTCGACGCAACAGCAATGATTCGTCATAACAAACATCTATATATTCACGATGTTTATCTAACAAAATACGAATAACATGCCCCTCGGCACGCATCCTTTTGGCTTGACTGATAGCGTCGTTAAGGCTATCTTTGTGCGTTTTTCCTTTCAAATCCACATTCCGATAGGTTTGAATCTTCCCCTGATGAGTCATGACTATTACTGGAATGGTATGATTTTCATTGATTACTTTGAGTACCAACGAGAGGTCAGTATGCTCATCTGCTGCATTCAACGAGCGCATTGCTTCGGCCCAAACCTCCATACGCGCAGTCTCTTCTTTGGCCAAATCGCTGACCAAAAGATGCGAAACTACCAGAGAAGCCAAGGCTATCATCATGGCAATAATAATGAACAAAATGCGTATTTGACGCAGATGGGAAGTCCATTTCATATCAAAAAAAACGCGATTCAACATGATTTATTGTTTCAAGTGACTCACAAGACATTATATTTACATTCGAATATATTCATAACCAGGTGACCATTCAGACCAATTTTGGTATAAAAAAAGAGATAATTTTGAATGAAACATAACACAATTGCAAATATCCTATACTTCAATTTAATTTTTCTTACGCTTTAATTTGCAAATTACAATGCAATCAACTAACTTTGCGAAATCTGAAATTAAATAAATTGTTAGTGTGTGTTGGATGCAAATTCAATGACATAACAAACACAATCACTCAACAACAAATATAAAATGACACTTCTAAAAAACATTATCCACTCTAAAGTACCAGAGGACTGGGGCATGTATATGCAAGATCTTGAGAAGAAACCTGCTATTACTCGCGTCAATCTGGCACTCTATAACAACGCCCCTTACAATGGATATCATCACCGGATTCAATTGTCAGTATGTTGCAAAGAGACTACAGAAAGCGGATTACCAAGCCAAGAAGAAAACACAACGCTTTGGAAAATAGAAGATGCTTTCATTGAATTACTGAAGCAAGTTGATGCCATTGATGCAGGTTTAGTGAAAGGGAATAATCGCTTAAACTTTATCTTTTATGTGAAGAAAGCAGGCGATGTAGGAAACAAACTCATTGGAAAGCTGAAAAAGTTATTTCCAGATTACGAGTTCAAGCTCGCTGAAAATGAAGACAAAGCATGGGAAACTTACTTTGGAACGCTATATCCTGACAAGTATGCTATGCAGGAAATACAGAACAACAAGGTATTACAGACACTGCAAGAACACCATGATAATTCCAACAAGTCACGCCCAATAGATCATTATATCTTCTTTAAGAATGAAGATTCTGCCAAGAATTTCATCACTGTTGTTGAGAAAGAAGGATTCAAAAAGACTTCACAGCGGTATGAAAAGACTGAAGAATATCCCGTAATGATTAGCGTTTCACGCGAAGATGTGCCCAATAACATCCACCATGTCACCTCATATCTATTAGACACGGCAGAGGCAGCAGGCGGTGATTACGATGGATGGGAGAGCCCTGTCGCTACAGATTGAGTTTAAAGGTGCACCACATGCACCTTTAAACTCATTTTTGTTATACCACCTTCTCATTGAAAACCACACCCATTTTGTAAGCATAAATAATCCATGAAATAATCTTTGATTAAATCAAAAAGAGCTATCTTTGTGCTTTAATCAATGAAAAATAAAGATATTATTACGTTAAACCTAAAATAATATGGAAAGAACCTGGAGATGGTTTGGCAAAAACGACAAGATAACCCTTGCCATGTTGAAAGAGATTGGCATTGAAGGTATTGTCACAGCCCTACATGATGTGCCACTGGGTCAAGTGTGGACACGAGAGAAAATCCATGAACTTAAAACCTACATTGAAAGCTTTGGCATGCGCTGGAGCGTCGTAGAGTCTCTTCCTGTGACTGAAACCATCAAGTATGGAGGCCCAGATCGCGACCAACAGATTGAAGTTTACAAGGAGAGTCTACGCAATCTGTCTGCTGAAGGCATTCATATCGTCTGCTATAACTTTATGCCTGTGCTCGATTGGGCACGTACAAACTTGTTGCATGAAAACCCAAACGGCAGCAGCAATCTTTACTTTTCTATCCCCGAATTTGCTTATTTCGACATTCATATCCTTAAGCGTGAGGGGGCAAAAGAGAGTTGGGCAGCCTTTAAAGTGCTTGGTCCTGATGGCAAACCCAATGGGCGTGACATCCTCAAAGAGGTTGATGCATTGGCCAAGACAATGACACCAGAGAAAGATCACGCCCTCGTTGAGAACATAGTCATTAAGACTCAGGGCTTTGTTAGTGGCAATTTCAAGGAAGGTGACAAGCATCCTGTCGCATTGTTCCGCAAACTTCTTGCCCTCTATGACGGCATAAGCAAAGACCAACTACGTGAAAACATGCGCTATTTCCTTAGTGCCATTATGCCCGTTTGCAACGAAGGTGACATGTATATGTGTGTACATCCCGACGATCCACCCTTTCAAGTCCTCGGACTTCCACGCATTGTGACGTGCGATGACGATATAAAATGGTTCTTGAATGCGGTTAACGACAAGCACAATGGCCTGACTTTCTGTGCCGGAAGCCTTTCAGCGGGTGCACAAAACAACCTACCAGAGCTTGCAAGAAAATATGCTAATCGCACTTGGTTCGTGCATTTGCGCAGCTGTTATGTGTTCCCCAATGGCGACTTTACAGAGGCAAGTCACCTCGGAGGCAGGGCAAACATCATTGAATTATGCCGTATTTTCGAGCAAGAAGAACAGCAACGGCGAGACAATCCCCATGTTGCGAGACTGCCGATGCGTGTAGATCATGGCATGACTATGCTTGGAGATGAAGATAAAGGCTATAATGCGGGCTATAGTTTCTTAGGCCGTATGTTTGCCATGGGACAGCTTCAAGGCGTCATTGCAACAGTAGATAACGAACAAGGCATAAGTTATCATCAACCGGGATTCTTCGATTAACTTCAAAATTTCTATCATCATGAGACTAACAACGCTATTAAATAGTCACTACAATGCCGCAGAATGGGAGAACAAAGGCTACGAACTACCTCGTTTTGACATTCAAGCTGTTCGCCAAAAGACCTTTGAAGAGCCTACGTGGATACACTTTGGAGGCGGTAATATCTTTCGAGCCTTTCCGGCAGCACTACTCAACGACGCCCTAAACTCAGGCAAATATGACCGCGGAGTCATTGTTGCTGAGACCTTCGACTATGAAGTTATCGACAAAGCCTATACACCTTACGACAATCTTTCATTGTTGGTAAGTCTGAAATCCACGGGAAAAATTGAAAAAAAGGTTATCGCCAGTGTCACCGAAGCCCTCAAAGCAGACCCTCAACTGCCTGATTGGAAACGACTGATTGACATCTTCTGCAACCCAACCCTGCAGTTAGTATCGTTCACCATCACGGAAAAAGGCTACAACTTCAATGAAGACGACCTTGCACGTGGACTGAACCCACAGCTTGCTTTGGGCAAGGTCACCGCTCTACTCCACGCGCGTTACAAAGCCGGAAGACTGCCTGTAACGCTCCAAAGCATGGATAACTGCTCACATAATGGTAGTAAACTCCAGGCAGGTGTATTCGCTTACGCCGAACGTTGGGCCAAAGACGGCCTCGTTTCCATGGAGTTTGTCAACTACTTAAAGGATGAAAGCAAAGTCACTTTCCCTTGGTCGATGATTGATAAGATTACTCCTCGCCCACATGCAAAGGTGAAAGCGCTGTTAGAAGCTGACAGATTTGAAGACAACGACTATATAGAAACGGCACGACACACGTTTACTGCGCCTTTCGTTAATGCCGAAGAAACTCAATATCTCATTGTAGAAGACCACTATACCAATGGCCGTCCGCCCCTTGAACTTGGCGGAGTGCTGTTCACTTCGCGTGAAACGGTCGACAAGGTAGAGACAATGAAGGTCACCACCTGCCTCAACCCACTTCACACTGCCATGGCTATCTTCGGCTGTTTGTTAGGCTATGACCTCATCTCTGCAGAGATTACAGACCCTGATATCCGTTGTTTGATTCAGAAAATTGGCTATATCGAGGCCATGCCCGTAGTCGTTGATCCGGGCATTCTCAATCCTTATGAGTTCATAGGTGTATTTATCAACAAGCGATTGCCTAACCCGTTCATGCCCGATACGCCTCAACGCATCGCCATGGATACGTCACAAAAGTTAGCCATCCGCTTTGGTGAGACAATCAAAAAGTATATCAAGCGCGGCTTAGATAAGTCAAATCTCGTCTTGATTCCATTGGTATTGGCTGCTTATGCACGCTATTTGAAGGGCATAGATGACGAGGGAAAGCCATTCAATCCCTCTCCCGATCCGTTGTTAAATGAACTTCAAGCCATGGTGTCACCACTTGAAATAGGTCATGAGAACCAAGATTTCAGCTGTTTGAAAGCACTCTTCAGCCGCAAAGATGTCTTTGGATTAGACCTTTATGAGGCTGGATTTGGGCCACAGATTGAGGCTGCTGTTAAAGCGCTCTTTGCCGGAAAGGGCAGCGTTCGCACTACTCTCCACCGCTATGTCATGGCAAGATAACGCCTGAAAAGAAACCATCCGCGCCGCACCTCCAAAGTAGATGTGGCGCGGATTGCATTTTATATTCCTACCTTATAATATAGAACACTCTTTCAATAGAAAGGAATGAAAAAACAATCTCACACAAATTATGCCGTAATATGGCATGAATAACGCGATGAAATGACGCAAATCATGCGGTAAAATGCCACAAACGACTCCGCAAATAACCTAACCATAACCATAAAACAAAAACAAAGCACGAAACAAAGGATTTTCCTTCTTTCATTCATCGCTAATTCCATGAGCCATAACATGAAAACAACAAGCATTTGAAATGGGGCAACCCATAATCCCATGACATTCAAATCACGATAAGAAAAGGCAAAATCGGCATCGCTGTTACGCCTCTTTTACCCATGAAATAACGCAACACAGCCGATAACAAAAAAGTGAAAACACAAAATTTATTAAATAATTAAAACAAAAACTTGCTTTTATCAAAACTTATTACTACTTTTACCACCGAAATAGTTGTGTGCATTTCCACCTATGTTCAACGCACTTTGTCTGACCATGAACGCTATCAGAAGACACAGAACGTTATCCGTCATTGGGAAGCACACCATGAATAAACTATCAATTCATGATTGAATGACCTATAAACCTAAGAAAAAAACAATCCATGACCGCATGAATCATGACGTCATGAACCAATATCAAGTCCATCGCATGCCACAAAAAGCATGACAATGGCAATGTAGGTAGTCCCAAAAGTCACACTCTCTAAATCTCTTGTTTACACTTTAAATTCGCTGAGAACTATCAAAACACAAATCAACATTATGAAAATCGCGCGATGCAACGTCACCGTTCTGCTGCTTATGGCTTGTGGTTTATGCTTAAACCTGAAAGCAAAAGGACACTTCCCCTATCAAAATGAGAAGCTGCCGACAGCCCAACGAGTGACTGATTTGCTTCGTCGCATGACATTAGATGAGAAAATCGGCCAGCTAAGGTGTATGCTGGCATGGGACTACTACATTCGAAATCGACAACAGATTGAACTTTCCGACACGTTCAAGAAAGACATTGCAGAAGGTAAAATCGGTATGCTATGGGCCACTTTCCGCGCTGATCCTTGGACAAAGAAGAGCTTAGAAAACGGATTAACGCCTTATCTGGCAGCGCAAACTGCCAACAAACTGCAGCAATATGCCATTCAAAACACACGTCTTGGCATACCCTTGTTCTTGGCAGAAGAGGCACCTCATGGGCACATGGCTATCGGAACAACGGTATTTCCAACGGGATTAGGGTTGGCAGCCACATGGAACAATACGCTCGCTGAAGCCATAGGACAGTGTATCGCGCGTCAAATCAGACAACAAGGAGCACATATCAGCTTCGGTCCTGTACTTGATTTGACGCGTGATCCACGTTGGTCTCGTGTGGAAGAATGTATGGGAGAAGACCCTGTTTTGACTGCCGTTATCGGTGCATCTATGGTGAAAGGACTCGGCGGAGGCAAGCATTCACAACCCCATGCGACAATACCCACGTTGAAACACTTTGTGGGTTACGGCACAACCGAAGGCGGACAAAACGGCTGTCAGACAGTAGGTGGACTGCGAGATGTATGCCAAAACTTCTTACTCCCATTTGAGAAAGCTATACAAGCTGGGGCAACTTCGGTCATGACTTCCTATAATTCACTGGATGGAGTGCCTTCAACGGGCAACCGATGGCTTTATGATGACGTGCTAAGGAAACGTTGGAACTTCTCGGGATTTGTGCTTTCTGACCTCTATAGTATTGACGGATTGTGGCACACCCACCATGTAACGCACACCTTGGCAGAGGCAGGTGGGATGGCATTAAAAGCCGGAGTAGACATAGATTTGGGTGGACGCGCTTATGCACTACTGCCAGAAGCCTTAGAGAAAGGATGGATAACAGAGCATGATATCGATTCAGCTTGCGCGCGAGTGCTACGCATGAAGTTTGAGATGGGACTCTTTGAACACCCTTATGTCAATGCCGCAGAGGCAAAAACGATTGATAACGAGGCCGACAAAGCCTTGGCATTGAAGGCCGCCCAACAACTCATCACATTGTTGAAAAACTCAAATCAGTGCCTGCCGCTACAGAGAAAGGCCAAAATTGCCTTAGTAGGACCGAACGCAAACAACGTATATAACATGCTCGGTGACTACACTGCACCGCAACAAGAAGGGCATGTGAAGACGGTGTTGATGGGACTTCAGACAAAGATTCCTGCGGCACAACTTCGCTATGTGAAAGGATGTGCCATCCGAGACACGGCAAACAGCAACATTGATGAAGCCGTTGCAGCTGCAAAATGGGCCGATGTTGTCGTTGCAGTTGTAGGAGGTTCGAGTGCACGTGACTTCAAAACAGATTATCAAGCGACTGGGGCGGCAATGGTAAATGCCTCAACTGTGAGTGACATGGAATCGGGAGAAGGCTATGATCGTGCGTCGTTGACCTTGACAGGACGCCAGGAAGAGTTGCTGAAAGCCGTCAAAAAGACAGGCAAACCGCTTGTCGTTGTCTATATAGAAGGCCGTCCTTTACAGAAAAACTGGGCGGCAACACACGCTGATGCCTTGCTAACGGCCTACTATCCCGGCCAAGAAGGTGGGCAAGCGATAGCCGATGTACTCTTCGGAGACATTAATCCTGCGGGACGATTGCCTATCAGTGTGCCCGTCAGTGTAGGCCAACTCCCTTGCTACTACAATAAACGCATGCCCTCACCCCATGACTATGTGGAGATGAGTGCAGCTCCCTTATATCCGTTTGGCTATGGACTGAGCTACACAACTTTCAGCTATGACAAGATGAGAACAGAGAAAACAGGGCGAAACGCCTATCGTATCTCGTTTGAAATCACCAATACTGGCGACACGGATGGTGAGGAAGTGGCACAACTTTACACGCATGATCAGGTGGCAAGTGTAGTGCAACCATTGCTTCAATTGAAGCACTTTAAGCGCATTTTTATCCCCAAAGGACAGACAAAATGCGTCACCTTCGACCTTGAACCCAAAGACTTCTCCCTCATTAATGCCGAGATGCAGTCTGTTGTTGAAGCCCGATCTATTGACATCGGCATAGGAGGTGCGTCAAACAAGCTACCACTTCATGCCGTCATACAGACCGAAGCTGAGACACTTTCACCACCATATAAATAAGAATGATAATGAATTTGAAGAAAATAATCTGTGCTATCGCAATGCTCATCAGTGCACATGGTGCCTTTGCACAAGGCGATGTGTATGAGCGTTCGCAAACCTATGAGTGGCCAACAGACCCTCTTGTGGTGAAGAAACTAAAGCAATGGCAAGACTTAAAGTTTGGAGTGCTCATCCATTGGGGGCTTTATGCTGTTCCAGGTATTGTGGAATCATGGTCTATTTGCGATGAAAACTGGATTACACGCGACACAACAAAGACCTACGATCAATACAAAGCATGGTATTGGGGCCTATCCAACACGTTCAATCCCACAAAGTTTGACCCCGAACAATGGGCCTCAACATTCGACAAAGCAGGGATGAAATATATGCTGTTCACAACAAAACACCATGATGGTTTCTGCATGTATGACTCTAAACAAACCGATTTCACGATAGCCCAACATGCTTTTCGCGACAATCCTAAACGCGATGTACTGCGCTATGTGCTTCAAGCTTTCCGCAACAAAGGCTTTATGGTGGGCGAATATTACTCTAAACCCGACTGGCATTCACAGGATTATTGGTGGGATGTCTATCCCATTAAACGCGGACGCAATGTTAACTATGACATCAAGCAATGGCCCTGGCGCTGGAACCGCTTTAAGAACTTTGTCTATGCCCAGACAGAAGAGTTGCTGCGAGACTATGGAAAGGTGGATATTCTGTGGCTCGATGGCGGATGGGTATGCAAGGAAAACGGGCAAGATATCAATATGCCACGCATTGCTTCGCGTGCAAGAGCACTGCAACCGGGCTTGATTATCGTTGACAGAACCATTCATGGACCTTATGAAAACTATCAAACCCCCGAACGAACTATTCCTGAACAACAGCTCAACTACCCTTGGGAAAGTTGTATTCCGCTGTCAAACGATTGGGGATGGGTAAAGAATCCTGTTTGGAAGTCGGCGACAAAGGTCATCAACACCTTGGTAGAGGTTGTAGCAAAAGGTGGAAACCTTGTGCTTGGCGTTGGGCCTACGGCAGACGGACGCATTCAAAAAGAAGCAGCATGTAGGTTGGATAGTATTGGACAATGGCTGAAACGCTATGGCAAAGCCATTTATAACACAGTGCCAACGCCCTATTATCAGGAAGGAAAGCTATGGTTTACAGCCGATAAAAATGGGCGTCAACGCTATGCCATCTACGCCCTTTCAGACGGCGAAGAAATGCCATCGACCCTGTCATGGCATACCAATGTTCCCAAAAGTGTTATGCTCCTTGGAGTAAACAAGAGGCTAAAAATGACAAAAACCAACGATGGGAAGGTGACCATTAAACTGCCAGAAGGGATGAAAGCAGAACCTTTCGCCTTGCAATTAAACCTATAATACAACACCATTACACGCAAAACACGCTATGAAATGAAGGACTTTAGCACACGATTTGACTCAAATGAGTTTATCGTTCGTGCGACAATAAAGTTTCATTGACCACAGACAATTTTTTAACGCTATATACAATATGCAAAACTCTAAACCTATTATTCAGATGAAACAATCGAAATGTTTTTATCAAAGTATTCAGAGAATATCTTTGATGGCCTTGTTTCTCTTGTTCACAGTCGTCACCTATGCTCAGAATTTCGTGGTGAAGGGCTGTGTAAAAGACCAGGCCGGCGAGCCTATTGCAGGCGCTACAGTGAAGATTTTAGGCACTTCTTCAGGCGGAGTCACTGATGTTGATGGCAACTATACTATCAAATGTGCGGCTTCATCAACGTTGGAGTTCAGCTACATCGGGTTCTCTACAAAGGCCATTGACGTGAAAGGCCGGAAGAATATTGATGTTGTCATGGACGAAGGAAGCCAGAACATTGATGAAGTTGTAGTGACTGCACTTGGTATTAAGAAAGATTCCAAGAAGTTAGGTTACGCAGTAAGCTCCATTGGAGCAGCCGATTTGAACCGTACAGGCTCTCCAAGCATTGCCACAGGTCTATATGGTAAGGCCTCAGGTGTAAGGATTCAGACCGCGCCTGGAGGCAATTCAGCCATCTCTGTCTCTGTACGTGGTTTGTCATCTATCACAGGTAACACCCAACCGCTATTGGTATTAGATGGTGTTCCAATTCACAATGGTAATGTAAACAACAATGACTATTGGTCAAACCAACGTATTGCAGCCAATGGTTTGGTAGACATCAACCCCGAAGACATTGAGAATATCTCTATCTTGAAAGGCGCTGCAGCGTCTGCTCTCTATGGTTCTGAGGCCGCAAATGGTGTTATTATGATCACGACGAAAACCGCATCAAGAGGCACAGGCACTCACATTGACTTCAATGCAAGCATTGGTTTTGACAAGGTTGCATATATGCCCGACATCCAAAAGAAGTTTGGTCCCGGCTATGATAACTGGGCATTAGGCGATGGAGAAGAAGCCGTTACGGGATTACGCAAGATATATAAGGACCGTGCAGGCAATACAATTACAACACCACGCCCTACAATTTACAACTATGGTCCAGCCTATGATTCAAGTAAATCAATAACCTATTTTGATGGAACTACACGTAATTATAGTCCGATCGACCACAACCAATGGGGTGATATCTTCCGTACGGGTGTGAATCAGAACTATAACATTGCGATAACAAACGGCACAGAACGTAACAATGTGCGTTTCTCTTATACGTATAATCAGACTCGTTCGATGCAGTATAACTCAGAAAACAGCCGTCATAACTTTAACTTGACGGGAGCTTTCGACGTTACCAACGACATCAAACTCAACTACTCAGTAAGTTATCAACCTCAACGCATCAAGAATAGACCTTATCGTATCAGCCGATTAACCAATAACTACTCGGGAATGTTTGGCGGATTTACAGATATTGCCTATATCCGCGACCACACAGTCACCAGTCTTGGCTACCTGAATGGTATTGCTCAGATTAATGGTGGCTCACCAAACACGATGACTCCTGACGAGACTTTCTTGTATAGTCCTATGGGATCAACCTCACTTATCAGTGAATATTTCTGGAAAGTATTCCGTAACAATGAGTTCGTTAACCACGAACGATTCATGGGAGCCGTTAATCCTACTTGGAAAATCATGGATGGTCTTACGCTCAGTGGACGCATAGCAACAGACATGACGACTGAAAAGATAGAGAATAAAGAATATACTTCAAATGCACATTCATTCTCTACCAACGGCCAATATGATGATGTTTACAAGCTTTCTAACAGCCGTTATCGCATCTATTACGGTGATATCATGCTGACTTATGACAAGACTTTCAACCTGAAACATAACATAACAGCCAGTGCAGGATGGACAGGTCGTCGTGAAGATTACTACATTTCAGCTGTTCGAACGAATCAAGGTTTGACACAAGAGAACTGGTTCAACCTCAACGCTTCAGTGGGAACAAAGGGTGCCGACATGGATAAACAGGATCAACTTCGCACAGGTCTCTTCCTCACCGGAAGCTATGGCTATGACAGTTGGCTCTATCTTGAAGGCACAATCCGCCAAGAAAAGACTTCAACCCTAAAGAAAGGAAACAACACTTTCTATTATCCTTCAGTCAGTGGTAGCGTTATTTATACAGAGTTATTAAAGGAAAAGAAACCTACTTGATGGGTTTATGGAAAGCTTCGCCTATCTTATGGTGTTGTAGGTAATGCTCCTTCTATCTACTTAGCCAATATGGCTTTCAGCCAAGGAACTATCACTCGGTCGAGCACTTACACTTACAACTTCGTACCAACCAATATCGGTAATGAGAGCATTAAGCCTGAACGTAAGCATGAATATGAACTCGGTCTTGAGAACAAATGGCTCAATAACCGACTTGGAATGGAGCTCAGCTACTACTACAATGACATTAAAGACCAGATTCTTACAACCACTTCGGCTTCATCAATGGGTGCAAAAAGCATGTTGATGAACGTGGGTGAGTTGACCAATACCGGTTTAGAAATCAGCCTTTATGGTACACCTCTCTTGACAAAAGACTGGAGATTAGACTTGAATTTCAATACCGCCTTCAACCGAAACAAGGTGAAGAAGCTCGCTGATGGCCTTGATGTATTGTCACACATGACATGTGATAATGGTGCAGCAAGCTTAGAATCACACGTTGGAGAGGCTATGGGTGACTGGTATGCATACACATATAAGACAGACGATAAAGGCAACAAACTTGTTGGAGCCAATGGTCTTTACATCACAGATACGTCTGTACGTCACAAAGTTGGCAATGCTATGCCTAAGGCTACAGGTGGTTTCGGTGGCATGTTAAGCTATAAGAACTTCGCACTTACATTCAACTTTGACTTCCGTATCGGTGGAGATGTACTCAACTTGCCATGGCAATATATGATGGATGCAGGTAATATCACCGATGCAGTTGGTGTTCGTGATGCTGCAACAGGTGGCATTTATTACTACAGTGATACTGATAAGGCAGAAGATAAGACTTCTATCCATGTTGTAAAACCATCTGATGTACCTAACTATAAGCGTGGAGAAACCAAGATAAATGGCCACTATGTATGGGACAACGGACTTATTCAGAAGGGTGTAAAAGAAGACGGAACACCGAATGATGTCGTAGTAACACAGTTCGAAGTGAATGATAGTCAATACGGATGGGGCACAGGTGCCACCCAGAGTTATGCCGATGCAATTCAAAAGAACAGCTATGTGAAGTGCCGCGAGATAACATTTGCATACACACTTCCGAAGCTACTTACGAAGAAGTTCCATTGCAACAATCTCACGCTTGCAGCCTATGTACGCAATCCATTCTATCTCTATCGCAGCTTGAAACTGTTTGATGCAGAGGCAACGGATGGTACAAACTGGATCTATCAGGCACAGATTGGCGGAACAACTGCCACTTCTCGTTCGTTCGGTTTAACGCTTCGTGCAAACTTCTAATATGAATATAGTAAATAAAGTAACAATATGAAAAAGATATTTGGATTAGCCTTAGCAGGGCTTACACTATTGACTGCAGTGTCGTGTAGCGATTCTTCATTCAATTCTAAATACGAAGATCCGAGTAAAACCTCAACCGTTGGCGTGCCACAGGTATTTACTGGAATCCTCTATAAAGGCAATAATTGGATGAATCCCGCGTACTATCGCTATTATGTTCAATCGACAACATCAGGCTTTTACTCTGGAGTTATTGGAAATGCCAATAGTCGTGGCCGATTCAGAGGAGCCAGTGAAGGATATTATAACACGCGTTGGCAGAACTTTTATGACATGCTAACACAGTATCGTTTGCTTGAAGACAACTACAATAAGCTTGAAGAAGCTCAGCAGCCTTCAAACAAAATATTCCTCTTACTCGGTCGAACCATCATGCAAGCACAGCTTCATGAAATGCTTTCTATATGGGGAGATGTACCCTATACAGGTGCTTCGACAATATGGAAAACAAGTAACTATGCAGACGCTAAGGCAAAAGACGTATTCGATAGCGATGTAGAAACCTACAAAACAATTCTAAAAGACTTGAAAGAAGTAGGTGATTATTTCGCAGCGGGCAATCTCAATGCCACTGGTTTGGCTTCATTGAAGCGCCAAGACTTCACAGTTGCTGATGGAAAAGCAGACATTTGGCAACGCTATGTAAACTCACTTCGTCTCCGCATTGCCCTCCACTTAGCTACCCATGGCGAATGTGTCAGCGATGCAAAGGCTGCTATCAAGGAAATATTGGAGAATCCTTCAACCTATCCTTTGATTGACGACAACAGCCAAAATCAAGGCGTCGCTGCCGATACTCAAACCGATGAATTCAATTATGGCAAGAGCGTTTCTCAGGCACTCAGCGGTAATGGCAACTCTTCTGGCTCTCAAACCATGCTCGATGCAATGAATGTTGGCGCAAATGGCTACCCTAATGCCAACACCGACCCACGCTTGCCACTCATCTACGACCCTAATCCTATGGGACGATATGTGGCTTATGACGTCAGCAAGAGCAGCACAGAAATCTCTGATTTGGCTACAGACAGTATCAAGGTTTATCAGAGTTTGGGAATCAAAAGCGCTAATTACTACTGCGTGATTGACTCACAAGCTGTGCAAGGTTGGGCTACTTATCAAGGTAATGAGCATCTAACCTTCAGCTGGATTAATGCTGCTGAAGTTAGTTTAAGCAAGGCTGAATGTTACCTGAATGGCTATGGTGTGGCAGCAAATGCAACCAAGGCTAAGGAGTGTTTCGTTCAAGGTGTGGCACAATCATTCGAATATTACAAGAATCTTAAAACCAAGAGCACCCTCTACAAGGCTGTTGATGCTACACATTTCAACGATAGTTATGGTGGCAAACGTGTGACAAAACTACCTACAGAAGCACAGGCTATCGCTTATGCTAACAGCATTTGGGATGGAAGTGAGAAGGTTGTTGCAACACAATTGTGGTTGAACTTCAGCTTCACAAATGAGTTAGAAGCGTGGAATGTGGTACGCCGCACGGGCTTCCCAAAGGTTACTTTCGCCACCGATGCACAGGCAAGCAGCTATCCAACGCCTGCATATCGTCTGCCTTATACCAGCGATGAGCTCACCTACAACGCCGAAAACGTTCAGGCTGTCATTGCAAAGAAGTATAAAGAGCCAACGGGTTATTACACAAAACTCTTCTGGGCAAATCCGCAAGACTATTATAATATGGTTACTTCTCACTAATATTTGAGCATACCATTCATTCAAAAGAAGCATCAGGGCTTGGCTCTGATGCTTTTTTATTGTCCAAAACCTTTTCCCTTCTGGAGGAAAGCACAAGGCAGCGGCATCTCTTTGATGACGAGGACCTTACGACATGGCATTTTAAAAGCTATGAAAACATGCGCTAAAATGAATGAAAACTCACGGCAATAAGATAGTAATTGCGCCCCCATCTGCCTGCGTTTACAAAAGAGCCGAAAGGAAAACACTTTTTTGATAAAACTTGTTTTGCCACCACTTTCATGCGCTATAAAGAACAATGGCAAATCAACCTCCTGATTTGGAGCATAAAACAACAAAAAAGAATGTGGCTCAAAATGATTGCCTTACATGCACCATTCGAGCCACAAACAAATGAATAATCTTGTATTGACACACTACGTCAATAAGTTTTCGAAATCATTCGAAAGAAAAGCTATTGCACAAGATTGATAAAAGAATTAGATTTTTCCAACCAAATCAATACTTGGCTTCAAGGTTTTTCCACCCTTCTTCCACTTTGCTGGACACACTTCACCATTGTGAGTGGCTACAAACTGAGCAGCTTCTACCTTTCTTACAAGCTCATCGGCATTGCGTCCGATGTTATTATCCTGAATCTCTGCTACCTTAATCAGTCCTTCTGGGTTTACGAGGAAAGTGCCACGATAAGCCAATCCCTCATCTTCTATATACACACCAAAGCCACGGCTCAAGCTACCTGTTGGGTCACCGAGCATCGTATACTTGATTTTCTTGATGGTTTCTGAAGCATCATGCCATGCCTTGTGCACGAAATGAGTATCTGTGCTGACTGAGAATACCTCTACACCCATCTCTTTCAACTGCTCATACTTGTCTGCAAGGTCCTCTAACTCAGTAGGACAAACAAACGTAAAGTCAGCTGGGTAGAAGAAGAACAAAGCCCATTTGCCTTCGATATCTTTGTTTGAAACGGTTTTGAACTCACCATTTTGGAATGCCTGCACGCAGAATTCGGGTGCGTGTTGATTGATAATTGGTTCCATATTATTTTCTTATTAAATGAATTATTATATTTGTCGATGCAAAGATAATGCTTAAACTATTTTGTTCCAACAGATAAAACCTATCGCACGATAGATAATATCTTTTCTACACGACAAATCCTTGTAGATATCGATAATATGCAACCAATCCCTACCTCCCAACTTTTCTTATTACACTCTGTTTTTTTTTCGGTTTGCAGTCTACGACACCTCACGAGCCGCAAACGAGCAAAAATCAACAAGATTTATTCTTCCCAAACTGCATTAGCAGTATTATCTATGGAATCATTATCCTCAAAATCAAACGTATTATGCTTTGACAAAGCATTCCCTGGGTCTGCAGGTGTGTCGTCAAATGACAAATCACACAAGTTTGATTCGATATTAACAGCTATCGCTTTCGTACAAGGGGTAACATATTTCTTCTCCATCGTCTGTTTAATTTTTAATATTTCGTTAAATAAAGTTATTATGCTATATTGTTCGTTTTATAGCGTCTCTATTTCTATCAATCCTTTTTTAAGGGATATTTATCCTTAGAAAACATAAATAATAACGTTAAGTCATGAAACATATTGCCTTCCCTTTATTTTTTTTTGCAACTTTTGATAAGAATATCTCTATGTATCATGTCGTCATTTCGTAAACGTTTGCGTTTATTTTATAGGTTCGAAGGCGAACAAGTTTATGAGTTTCCTTGTATTTTTGTCAATGACAAGCAAATGAATATCCAAAACATTAAACCTAATCAATATGAAACAACTCCGTTTAATACTTGTCATCATCCTATCAGTATGTTGGGTTGGCTCGTGGGCAAAAGGCGAACAAACCATCACTATCAATGGTTTGACCATTGGAAAAAGTGCAAAGAAAATCACGTTTTCTGGCGAAAAAGCAATGATTGTCTATGCCGATGGTAGCAAACAGACCGAGAACATGGGACTGATTCAGTTCTCTTTTACCTATTCTACGAATGGCGGCATTAAGAAAATTGAAACTGCTGGCCAAAAGTTGGTAGACACTCGGGTATACAATATCAATGGACAATATGTCGGGACAACGCTCAATGGTTTATCAAAAGGCGTTTACATCGTCAATGGGAAAAAAGTGGTTGTGAAATAAATAAAATCAACGTAAGCAAATGAAAAGACTTTTTTATAAGAGCATTCTGCTCTCCCTGCTCCTTGCTTGGACAAGTATGGGCAGCTATGCGCAGTCGTGGGACTTTACTTCTATACCGACTTCAGATGAAGAAAATCTGAAAGTCGACACCGAAAACTGGAAGTATGATAGTACAAAGAAGCGTTATTCCTATAACCAAGTTATCACCGATGGTGAACTCATGGCCAATAAACAGGTGCTCACCATGATGCAAGGACTACATTTTACAGCCAAGACTGCCGACAAGATTAGAATAGATGCTGGCAAGGAATTGCAGCTCAATGGAAAAGATGTCGTGCTAACCATCCTCGGACTCAAGGCTGGTCAGCAAGTGACTATCGTCTATGCATCGGCAAGTAAGAAGGAGGCACGCACGTTAAGTCCATCCAATCTTTCCGACATCAAAGGCTTTGAGAAGGTAAACGGAGCGAATAAACACACCGGAACAGGTACTGTGACAGCCAATGGCAGCGTGACTTTCACCACAACCGATGGCGGAATCAACATTTATTCGCTCAAGCTGACGGGCTCATTGAGTGACAATAAAAAGGAAGAGCCAGGCGGAACGCTCAGCGCAGACCATTCCGTAGCTTTCTCAACCACCCAAAATCAGGCCATCATCACAACGAATAAAGGCGAAACAAAATATTATAATACGCAAGAACTAAGTGATATTTCCATTGACGATGACAATGAAAAGGTTTCTGTTAATAGCCCATCATTCAGCGATGTATATACTCATTTGGTTACAAATATCGTCTTTTCTAAGGCCGCTGAACAAGGAAAAGGTGGCGAAATCGTAGATAAAGGCGTGACCATTACAGAAGCAAAGGGTTGGTTGGAGAGTGCCTATGCCAAATGGAAGCCTGTAAATGGCGCGCAAACCTATCAAGTTTACGTGAAAGGAGGACAGCATGAAGGCTACACAAAGATTGATAAGGAATTGATTCGAGCCTATAGTGATTATATCAGAGCCGACATTCCCGGACTCAAAGTGGGCACCTATGCCTTGAAAGTTGCAGCTGTAAAAGATGGAGTTGAATATCTTTCAAGTGAAGTAACAGGCCTGCAAGTAAAAAATTATAGCCGTGAAGGCTTCGCTCATAAAGACTTTTCTGGGGTTGGCGCCTATAACAATGACGGCACCTTGAAGTCTGGCGCGGTGGTCATCTATGTAAATAAGGATAATGCAAAGACTGTTAGTGCCCAGTTGGGCAGTGGGAAGTTTACAGGCCTTCAAGCCATTTTGAATGCTTATCAAAAAGGAAATGTCACTACGCCATTAGCGATAAGGGTGCTTGGATTAATAAAAACAGGACAGACCGACACTTTTGAGAGTAGTGCAGAAGGTATCCAAATCAAAGGGAGAAAAGCCAATAGTGAACTCAATATCACGATTGAAGGAATCGGAGAAGACGCTACTATCCACGGCTTTGGTTTCTTAGTGAGAAACGCCAAGAGTGTAGAGTTTCGCAACTTAGGCATCATGCGTGCCATGGACGATGGCATATCACTCGACACAGACAATTCAAATATTTGGGTTCATCATATTGATGTGTTCTACGGAAAGGCTGGAAGTGGCGACCATGCAAAAGGAGATGGTGCCATTGATGTGAAGTCAAATTCAAGATTTATCACCATAGATCACTGCCATTTTTGGGACACAGGCAAGTCAAGTATGTGTGGAATGAAGAATGAAACTGGCCCAAACTACATCACCTATCATCACAACTGGTTTGATCATAGCGATTCGCGTCACGCCCGCATCCGCACAATGAGTGTGCATCTTTGGAACAATTTCTATGATGGTTGCGCTAAATATGGCATCGGAGCAACCATGGGAGCAAGCGTGTTTTCAGAGAAAAATTACTTTAGAGCCACGAAAGATCCCATCTTAATCTCTAAGCAAGGAACTGACCGAAAGGGAACAGGCACTTTCTCGGGAGAGGCAGGCGGTATGGTAAAAGAATTTGGAAGCCTCTTTACCGAGCAGGGGGCTGGAAGTAATTACACCCCTATCACGTATGCGGCTGATAACAAAAGCTTCGACTTCTATCAAGTGGCCACGCGCGAAGAGCAGGTTCCTTCTTCCGTGAAGTCACTTGAAGGTGGAAACACTTATAATAACTTTGACACCAATGCCTCACTGATGTATTCCTATACGCCTGATGCAACTGTAGACGTTCCCTCACAAGTTACGGGCTACTATGGGGCAGGACGACTCAATCATGGCTCGCTTCAATTTAAGTTTAATAATGCAATTGAAGACAGCAACTATGCGCCTATCCCAGCATTAGAGTCACTCTTAGACAACTATACCGGTGAGTGAGAGAACCATTATATTTTACGTGTGTGTTAAGCTCAATTTCTTTATGCTTAACACACACCTTCGTTAAGTTATAAACGAAGCATGAATGACACCTTCGTTTCACGAAAATAACACAAAGATTCCTTTTCCCTTTCAAACCTTTTATATAACTTTGCCGCATCATAAATGTTCAATCACCATAAATGCAATACGGCAATTCGATTCTATCTCTCAATAGCTACCGCACATTCATTAGCATCATCCTTCTTTGTACCGCATTAACGTGCTGGGCAAATCCATCGCCCACGGAGCTAATGAATGCCACCGACAGCGTTGAAAACACCACCGATAGTATAGATATTCCCACAAATCACAACACAAAACAACATAACTTCCTAACGAATAGTTCGCTGTCGATAACTGGACTGCCGTGGATTATGGCTGGAATAGCACTGAGAAACGAAAGGAAAAACATCAGAGAACTACGCAATAAGTTTCAACCCCACTTTCATCATACAGCAGACAACTACACACAATTTGTTCCACTCGCACTCACTACGGGGCTGAAATTAGCAGGAGTTGAAGGACGCAGCGACACAAAACGCTATCTCGTCAGCGGCACTGCCTCGTTTGCTATCATGGCAACCTTAGTTCAAGTGCTAAAAAGTTCCACCAAAGAACTCCGTCCCGATGGCTCATCCTACAACTCCTTCCCCTCTGGCCACACCGCAACAGCTTTCGCGGCAGCGACAATTCTCCACAAAGAATACGGAATGACACGCAGCCCCTGGTATAGTGTTGCTGGCTATATGCTCGCCACAGCCACGGGATGCATGCGCGTTTTGAACAACAGACACTGGGCGAGCGACACCTTTTCGGGCGCAGGCATTGGCATTTTGTCAACCGAACTGGGCTATACCTTGGGAGATTTATTATTTAAGAACAAAGGATTGCTGCATCCTGAAAAAGATGATAAACCCAACTTCTACACCAATCCTGGCTTCTTCAACATCCAAATGGGAATCGGATTGACCGAACAGCAATTAGATATCATCGAACATCTTCTTGTGTTGCAAAAGCACGATGACATGTTGAAACGGAAACTAAACCTTTCAAAAGGCATTGCAGTCGGCATCGAAAGCGCATATTTCTTAAACAAATATCTTGGCGTTGGCGGGCGACTCATGATCACATCACGCAATGCCAATGGCTTTGATGCAAACGCATTATATCCTAAAGACTACATCAAGCAGACCTCAACCTTTGGCTTTTTAGACAGCTATACCCTAACCATCCAATCCAACCACATGGCAGAATTTAGCTGGAGCGGCGGACTTTACCTAAACTATCCCATCAGCAAAGGTTTCACCTTAGGCTCAAAACTGCTTATCGGCAGAAGCTATTTGGACGGCATATCCGTCACCGCAGAGGCAAAAGGACATCAGCAGGATATCGAAATTAAATATGAAAGCCAACACAAACAGGCGATTCCGATATTTGAAATAAAAGGAACACCACAACCCAATGGAGCGCCCTATTACAGCAAATGGGACTTTCTAAAAGTAGACGGCAACGATGCGATGCTCTTTGGCACAGGCCTTTCTGCAACCTTCGCCTATAAATCAAGAATCGCATGGAAGGTGTTTCTCGACTATAATTTCGCCCATCGCACCTACAGAACAACTTATGCACCCACCCTCTTCCTTAAAGATGCCAGTCAAACGATGACACTCAACGGAGAAATCATTCAGCACGTCGCCGACTATGTCATCCCTTACACGGTATCACAAAAGAAAGGCAGCGCACAAACCATTCTTGGAGCGGCCTTCTCCATCTGCTTCTGAAACCAACCTTCACCATCTAAAAAGTCGTTTGCGGGCTTCCCGCAAGTGCCAAATCCTTTAAAAAGCGATTTGCGGGAGGCCCGCAAGCACCAAATCCTTTAAAAAACAA
>NZ_GL629647.1:2415573-2419785 GCF_000185845.1 Segatella salivae DSM 15606 | reverse complement strand
TTTTCGCGTTGTTTGACAAAACAAAGCAAAAAGCATGACCAAATGCAAGACTTCAGGCGACAACTCCACACAAAGCACACTGCAATATCAGGCAAAAAAAAACCATAAAATAATCCTCAACAATAAAACGACGACGGCGGCGACCTTTTCTTTCTTTCTTTTCGTCGTTCTTGTTCTTTGTTCTTGTTCTTAGTTCTTAGGCAACCTAACTCCCTGATTATCAATAATTTCAATTGTTAATTTATCTAAACCATCGAACATTCGCTGAGAAATGGGAGAAAAATAAATAAAAAGCTGAAAAGAATCTGCTCCAAATCTTAAACTTTTCTCTAAAGTCTGCAAGCCTTTTTATATATGTATATATACCAATTCTTTTAGCCTGATTCATGTAGACTTTACAAAACTTTGGCTATTTCAAATTACTTTTCTTGCTATTACCTAAAATTATAAGAGTAAAACCTATCCATCAAAATATATAAAGATCTGTAATTCATAAAATACACATTATTATATATAATGGAGATAGATTTGTTATCATTGTAGGTAGAGGGATTATTTGATATTTAAACAAATAGGACAATACATATACATGAGGAAAGAATTTCTATATAAGAAGGAAGAACACTCTTATTTTAAATAAGGTTCATAATAAAATATCAAGATTAATTAACTACAAAGCAATGCCTCTCTTTAATAGAAAACTAATGATTAAGTTACCAATTGTTAATTATTGCTATTAATACAAAATATTATTAATTTATTTATTGCAAACTAAAATAAAAATAATACTATTTCTTATTTTTGTTAACGACAAGCACACAGAATGCACTTATACCATAAGCATATAATAATTAAATATTAATGACAAAACAAACATTTAACCTAAGTTCATTTATGAAACAGAGATTATTTAGAAACGTATCAAGGAAAATTTTATTCTCCTTGATAGGAGTGTCAACTATACTGAGTATAGTTCCTCAAAAATCTATTGCCAAAATTAATGTGATTAATGGGGTTCTACAAAAAAATGCGATAAAAGGTAGAATTCTGGATGCTACTGGCGAACCGGTAATTGGAGCAACGATTAAAGTTAAAGGTACAACAAATGGTGCATTGAGCGATCTTGATGGTTATTATACTATAAATGCACAAGTTGGAGATCAACTCGAAATCTCATATATTGGTTATAAAACACGCACAATCAAAGCTGTACAAGGGCCTAATAACATCATATTACAAGAAGATTCGAAGAATCTAAATGAAGTTGTTGTTGTTGGATTTGGAACACAAAAGAAAGTTAATCTAACAGGATCTGTTGCTGTTGTAGATGGTAAAAAACTGACTCAACGCCCTGTTCAAAGTGCTGCACAAGCCTTACAAGGAATTGTCCCCGGTCTTCAGATTAGCAATTCTTCAGGCGGTTCACTTGAGTCTAATCCAAGTATAAATATACGAGGAACTGCAACTATTGGTGAAGGTTCGTCTGGCTCTCCTCTCGTTCTTATAGATGGAATGGAAGGAGATATCAATACAATCAACTCACAAGATATCGAAAGTATATCTGTTCTGAAAGATGCTGCAGCAAGTTCAATTTATGGTTCACGTGCACCATTCGGTGTAATCCTTATTACTACTAAAGGTGGAAATAAAGAAGGTAAAGTTGTTGTGAACTATAATAACTCCTTCCGATTTAGTAATCTCATTCGAGGCAAGCACATGATGAATTCTGTTGACTTTGCAAGTTGGATGAACGATGCACGAACCAATACTGGCAGTAGTGTGTTCTTTGAAAATAATCGCATGAAACAGATTATTGCCTATCATAATGCTACCCCTTATACTCCTGGTGTTCGCAAAGCAGACGACGGCACACTACTTTATGCCATCCCTGCGAAACCAGATAACAGCGTATGGCAAGATGGATATGCCTATGGAATTGACGATATAGACTGGTATAATGTTGTTTATAAAAAGACTGCTTTTGCGCATGAACATAACGCAAGTGTAAGTGGCGGGAATGATAAATTCAACTATTATGTGTCAGGAAACTACCTTTATAATGGTGGTTTTATGGACATGGGAAGCGACAATTACAAGCGATTTAATGGTACTGCTAAGATTGGAGCACAATTAGCACGTTGGATAAGAATGAACTATAATATGCGTTTTACACGTGCTAATTATGAACGCCCATCAGCACTAACGAATGGCCTTTATAGTGATATGGCTCGCCAAGGTTGGCCAGTATTACCATTATATGACCGTAATGGTTATCTTTTTAGTTCACCTTCCCCGGCACTCGGCCTTAAAACAGGTGGACAGGATCGTAAAGAGACAGATATTATCTATCATCAATTAAGCTTCGTTCTTGAACCTATAAGAAATTGGATTACGCATGTAGATTTCAACTATAAGATAGATAATAGCATTCGTCATTGGGATAGTCAACGCACTTATAACCATAATGTTGCAGGAGAACCCGTGATTTATAATCAAAATTCAAATGTACATGAGGATGAATTTAAGGATAACTATCTCAATTTTCAACTCTACACAGAATACAATAAATCCATAGCTGAAAAACATAATTTCCATATTATGGGCGGTTTTCAGTGTGAACAGCTTAGACGAACTGAATTTGGACTGCAACGCAATGGTATCATTGATCCAGAAAAATCAGAAGTAGACCTTACAAATGGGCTCAGCTATCAAGGTGTAGCAATTACTCCTAACGTTAATGGAGCCCGCAATCAATGGCAGACAGCAGGCTTTTTTGGTCGTATCAATTATAATTATGCAGAACGATATTTAGCAGAATTAAATTTGAGATATGATGGTACATCAAAATTCCGCAGTGATAAGATGTGGAAACTATTCCCTTCTATATCATTAGGTTGGCGTATTTCAGAAGAGAACTTTATGAAAAACACAAAAGATTGGTTATCCAATTTAAAACTACGTCTATCCTATGGTTCACTTGGGAATCAGAATATCGACAATTGGTATCAAACTTACCAAACTATCGCCTACAGAGCTTTTACTGGTTATTGGCTACAAAATGGTCAAAAGACCAATACTACCAGTGCACCAGGTTTAGTATCATCATTACTCACATGGGAAAAGGTTGAAAGTTACAATGTGGGACTTGATTTTGGATTCCTCAACAACCGCCTTACTGGTTCCTTTGACTACTTTGTACGCAACACAAAGAATATGGTAGGAAAAGCGCCAGAACTACCCTCTATACTTGGTACTGGTGTTCCTGTGACTAATAATACTGACCTCCGCACAAATGGCTGGGAACTACAATTAAGTTGGAACGACCAATTAGCAAATGGTTTACATTATGGTGTCACTTTCAATCTATCTGACTCTCGAACAAAAATCACACGTTATCCTAATAACCCAACAAATAGTATAGATACTTATATTAAAGGACGCTATATCAATGAAATATGGGGATATACTACAAAGGGTATTGCTAAGAGTAATGAAGAGATGAATGCCCATCTTTCAACTACAGATCAAAGTACTATCGGTTCAAACTGGGCAGCAGGTGATATTATGTATGAAGATACAAATAATGATAAGCAAATCAATGATGGTGCACGAACTATCACAGACCATGGAGATTTAAAAGTAATTGGCAACTCAACACCTCGCTTTTTGTGGGGAATTGATCTTAATGCAAGCTGGAAAGGCTTCGACATTAGAGCCTTTTTCCAAGGTGTAATGAAGCGCGATGCATGGTTAGGAGGCTCATGGGGTTCTTTGGAATATTATTTTGGAGCTACTAATTCTGGTGAATGGTGGGCTACGGGTATTACCGCTGTGAAAGATTATTATCGTGATGCAAATACATGGTCGGTCGCTAACGGCTATCAAAAAGCTAATCAAGATGCTTTCCTTCCACGAGCAACATTTAGTAATAAAAATGAAAGATGCCAAACACGCTATCTTATGAATGCAGCATATATGCGCTTGAAAAATTTTCAAGCAGGCTATACTATCCCTCGTAACATTACAACAAAATGGGGAATCAGCAATATGCGCGTATTCGTATCAATAGAAAATCTGTTCACTATTACAAAAATGCCAAAACAATTTGATCCAGAAATAATTGGAACGGACTCTCGTCACAGTAATGGGTATCCTTTGTCGAAGACATTCTCATTTGGTATTAACGTAACATTCTAACTAAAAAAATAATAA
>NZ_GL629647.1:2397372-2415037 GCF_000185845.1 Segatella salivae DSM 15606 | reverse complement strand
ATTTCTTAGAACAAGATCCTCCCTCTCAACTTACACCTGAAAGTTTTTACACGAGCGAAGATCAGATACAAGCTGCAGCAAACCAGTTTTATATTGATATTCTTCCAGGACATGGAGGATGGAATTATGGAACATATACAACTGATAACAACACAGACAATCAAATGTCACGTACTCCAGGGAATCAGTTTTCGCCAACACTCTATCGAACAAGCAACACCAATGGAAGTTGGAACTGGTCTACGGTGCGTAATGTAAACTATCAACTCAATGTTATCAAAAATAAATATGAAGCTAAAAAGATTAGTGGAAATGATGCAAATCTTCGTCAATATATTGGCGAACTTTATTTCTTCCGTGCATATGCGTATTTTGAATTACTGAAAAGATTTGGAGATCTGCCTATCCTTACAGAAGCTTTGCCTGATAAGGAAGATGTTCTTGTTGAAGCAAGTCCACGTAAGCCGCGTAATGAGGTTGCTCGATTCATTATAAACAACCTTGATACTGCAGTCAATTATATGAAAGATCATAATGTTGCAACAACTCGCATAAATTATGATGCAGTAGAACTTTTCAAAAGTCGTGTAGCACTTTTTGAAGGGAGTTGGCTTACCAACTTTGCTGGAACTGCATTCGTTCCAAATGGGACCGGATGGCCAGGTGCAGAGAAGAATGCAGGATATCAATTTCCTACAGGCAACATTGAAGCTGAAGCTAAATGGTTTTTTGAGCAAGCTGCCACAGCTGCACAACTTGTTGCCGATAAATATAAAACAACATTAGCTATAAACAATGGGGTCGTTCCACAAGCACAAGGTCAGGATAATCCCTATCTTGACATTTGGGGAAGTGTCAATTGTTCTGGTTCTAAGGAAGTTTTATTATGGCGTCAATATAGTAAATCTCTCGGAGTACAAAATGATGTAGAGGTTTCTGTACAAAAAGGAAATATCGGAACCGGTTTCACACGTAGCATGATAGAGAGCTATCTAATGAAAGATGGTAAACCTATCTATGCCTCTACTTACACTTATTGTGATACCTCCTTAAATAAAGTGGCACAAGATCGTGATCCACGTCTTGCTGTTTTACTCAAGAAACCAGGTGATATCAATTGCTTTATCAATGTAAATGACGAGTCTGGAACTCATTGGACACATATAGAGCCTATCCCAAATATTCTCACAAATAATAACGAAGATGGTTATATCACTGGCTATTCCATACGAAAAGGAATGACACACGATCGTGCACTCACTGCAAATGGTGGAAGTTATAATGCTTGTATCATCTTCCGTGCAAGTGAAGCATTACTGAACTATATGGAAGCAAAATATATGCTTACCCATAGTTTAACATCAGGAAATATACTTGAATATTGGCGCATTATCCGAACAGCAGCAGGATTCACAGGAAGTGCGATAGATCCTGTTGTTACAATTAACGCAACAGATATGAACAAAGAAAGTAAAGACTGGGGAGCTTACACTGCAGGGACGCTTCTTTCTGATAAAGTCTTATACAACATACGCCGTGAACGGCGTTGTGAATTTATAGCAGAAGGCTTGCGTGATATGGACCTAAAGCGTTGGCGTTCATACGATCAACTAATTACCAAGCCTGCACATACTGAAGGTTTCCACTTCTGGGGTACCGTAATGCAGAATTGGTATAAGCCAAGTGATGTTATTGCAGATGGCTCTAGCTCAGCAACCGTATCTTCTCGGAATAAGAGTGAATATTTCCGTCCTCATGAAATCATAGAAGCAAATAATAACTTTTACGATGGACTCACATGGAAGATGGCATATTATTTAGAGCCTTTACCTCTTCGCCAATTCCTTCTCACAGCCCCCGATCATAGCACCATGAGTAAAAGCCCAATGTATCAAAACCCATATTGGCCAATGGAAGCTAATAAGAGTGCTCTCAAATAACACAACCAGAATTTATCAATAGTAAAGATAAAGAATCTACTCCAAAACAAAAAGAGGCTGAATCATAATAGAAAGATTCAGTCTCTTTTGTCTTATTATTCTTCATTAAAATGATAGAGACCTTGAAACCAATTAAAAAGTTAAACCTACTGAAGCCTCAACATATTGCCTTGTGCCATGAATGGAGGGTTGAGAGCTAAGTGCATAGCCTAATTGATAGGCTAAAGATAGGGATAATTGATAGGCAGAGAAGTTTCTTATCGCTCCGATATCTATGCGAGAACAAGCTATTGAAGTTGCATCATAACGCTGTAAAGGCAAAGCTAATTGAGTAGAGAAAACACTTTCTTGGGTTGAAGGATACTTCAATAAAGCTGAAGGGATAGAAAAACTCTGACTTACTCCATAGAAGAGCGCATAGTCACGAGCCAAAGGTTGTTGCGAACGATAGGCTGCACCCATGCGGAAAGCATCACGAAGGAAGACGTGTTGTGTTGCCCCATCTTGCCTTTTTTCATGTTCAAAGCTACCATTTATGCCATAAAGATCTATTCGTTTTGTAGAGAAATAATGATAGAGCAACGCATTTAGCCCTATATCTCGGTGCACATAAACATAATTTTTCTGTCCTCCAAGGATATTTTCTAACCTATCCCAGCCCTTAGTAAGATTTGCATAAGCCGTTGTCTGCAACCGAAGGTCACGTGAGAATGGATGAACAACGCCCAGAATAAATTCGGTTTGACGGAGATTATAGGTGGAAAGAAGATTAGCTGCCACGTTGGTAATTCTACTTCGCCGTATGCTATCACGCTGCAAATGATAAGAAACACGTGCCCAAAGCTGTGTACTATCTAAGAGAAGAGAAGTTTGCACAGCCAGTTCGTGTCCGTAAGTGTTAGCCTGCATCTCACGATTTTGTAGCTTACCAGTTTTTCGATGCATACCAAATCCCATCAATTCATAGGCCATATAATCAAGACGGTCTATGCGATCATTACTTTCATTGACATAGATGAGATTGTTATCGCTCGTACCATAATTTATTCCTACCCCAACAGCAATGTGCAATGGGGCAAGATTTAACTCGGTATTAAGGTGATAATACGAATTAAAACTTTCAGTAGAAGGGCGTGGATCATTACTGCGTGTTCCCTTGTGATACCTTATTTTCAGGCCCGCAGCAATGGTAAAGAGATGTGAAAGTTTATAAGCTGCAACTCCTTTTAGTTGATAAGTTTCATTCTGCCAATTGCCCTTACGCGGTGATGCAAAATAATAAGGCATCCCATTACGTGGCATTTCGCTAAGCAACCACCCTACACTATCTGCAAATTGCCTATCATAAGCAAACTCACCATAGAGTCGCCAGCGTTTAGAAGTATGCAGTCCCATGGATGAAAGTCGAATATTTGTGTCTTTCTCCGGTGTCTGAATACGTGTTAAAGCACCTTGCTCATGCGTAAAAGCGACTGAGGTATACCCATAATTAGATGCAGGAAGTAAGTAAACGCCCAAGGGCGAGGCCATAGTTTGATGATGTAACTGCCATTCATGAGGGGTTAGAACAGCAAAGCGAAGAAGGGAATCTTGGGCTTTTGCCATAGAAAAGAAGCCACACAAAAAAATAAAGAAAGGAATGCGCAGATACATATAAACAAAGTTTTAATTAAAGAAAATAAGATTATCTTTCATCACCTCGACCTTGAAGTGATAAAAACAAAATCTTCATCTTGCCATTTTAATATTACAACTTAGACTATTTTGAATATTATATAGCCTACCTACACCAAGGATGTAGGTAGGTTTATATTCAAAAAAGAAGAGCATTACTTACTTGGAGCGAATGCTTTTGGGTTAGGAATCATCTCAACAAAGTCGATTGCTGAATTATTGAGATCTTGTAAAATAATGCGTTCTTTATCTTTACGACTTATCTTACGAGAGACACAACGGAAGCTATTATCCGGTTTAGAGTAGGTGTAACTTGCATCAAGTGTCTTTGGGAATGCTTTTGGTGAAACATAACCATCAGCATTAGGGTTAATAACCTCGACAGCATCAATAATTGAAGCAATTGGAATTTGAGTGTAAAGCGTCTTGTTTGAATATCTCAAATCTCGGTAAGGAAGCTGATATGCGGGTAAAGAAGCTGGTGAAGAATGACGGAAAATAACATATCCCTCTTTACCATTTCGTGAGAATCTCATATATCTATTATTTCCTTTCTGAATCAATACCATGTTGGCAGCGTTCTTATTGTCCAATTCTTCATAACCAGGATATACTACATCAAACTCAGCATGACTCAAATCAACCGTAGAATCAGGCCATTCGGGAGTTACTTCTGTACCTCTTTGCGTCTTAAATGCCTGCTTATAGTTCTGTGCAAAAGGTGCTATGATAAAGCTTTCACCTGGTTTAACGGGATAATCTTTACCAGAACCTGGCACCATAACAACGATATTTCCATACACATACTTGTCGTTAGCTCCTGCAGGGTCTGCCATGCCTTCGGACTTACTCCAATCATAGGTACCTTTTGAAGTAAAATAAAACTTCTTATAAGCAGCAGACTTATGCCAAGTACCATCTGCCATATACCCATATCGATTCATTGTAGTGAGTGCAAAGCACAATCCATCAGCATAAAGTGTGTTTGCAGAGTTGTTGTAAATCTCTACAAAGCAATCATTTTCGCCTGCAGCTTTATAGTTGTCTGAACCTGCATAGTAAATCGTTTTAATGACAAAGTCATTTGTAGTAGAAGTTGTTAACTCTAAATTTATTTCCTGTTCTTTGTTAGGTTGAAGCTGTATTCCTGTTGCCGCGGCAGAGAACACCAAATCTTCTGTTTCACTTGTACCAGAGATTTCTGCATACTCTTCTGCCGAAAGCGTATAGGTTGCAACGATGTCATACATGTCTACAGGTAGATTAGACAACTCAATATCTGTATTAAATGAAGTCTCATAGGTTGTCTTTTTACCTGTACTGGTATTTGTTAAAGTAATCAGCACCTTCTTATTCTTTGCGTTTTCGAATGTCTTTCCCATTTTAACATTCAATTTCACCGAAGCACTTGACACTTCAGGAGTGTCATTTTCACCACAAGAGGCGAAGAAAATAGTCATGATTAGCGTCATGAACAGGGCAAGCTTACTGCCCCAATGTTTTGTTGTTTTCATTTCTTTATAAAATAATTATAAGTTAGTTCACCTTCTATAAGCATGTTGTCACTTAGAATTTATAGCTGACATCCATGCTCACTGTCGGTGGTTGATTAAAATATATACGTTCATTCTGGCGTTCAATCCAAGGACGATAATTGAACACATTATTTATATAGCATGATAATCGAAGTTTCTTTCCAATCTCCTTTGATACTCGAAGATGACAGTTTGGAATGATAAGAGGCTGAGATATTTCAACAGGTTCATTATCTTTAAGCCTTATATAGGTCCAACGAATATCTTTCCGTTGCTCTTCATTAAGATATACACGCTGGAAACTTTGATTATAATAGCCGATAGGGTAGATGTCAAAACCATAACGATTGAAATGTCGAAACCAGAAATTCTGCAATCTTAGATTGAATATCAAGCCAAGAGAGGCTATCTGTTTGGTAAGACTTAGCGTTGAGATGAGTTCATTAGAACTATTTTTTGTAGGCTTATATATCCCAGCAACAGCCTCTTTATCAAGGTCAATGCTTGTGCCCATGCGCTCCCCTTTCTGATAGTAAAAGCTGTAATTATAAACTACCGAGAAGTTTATATCTAATCCAATAGGTCGAATATTACGTAGACCTCCTATCCACTCCAAGCCTGCATTGCGACTATAAAGCTGGTTACGAGGTGTGAAATAACTGTCGATAATCAACTCGGGCGCGCCTTTCGGTGCATAAACAGGGCGCTGGTTGGGCTGTTGGGATAGCGTTTCGTAGCGCTGAACCCACATTGTATCGAGCACAGCCTCTGAACTTATGCCTCGCTGATCTATCTTTAGATAGCCCGTCAGCGATGTATTAAAGTTTGATTTTGCATAGGTTGTCCCCAATTCAAAGCTATGTGTGTAAGGAGAACGCAAGTTGGGATTGGTAGGATCAATCACCTTTGTCTTGTATAAAAACAAGCGTTCGTTAGCATTATTACTGTAATTACTATATACAAGGCGGTCAAAATACACATTTTCAGGATAGAGATATGCTGTGGCAGGAATCTTATAACTAATACCATAGGCTGCATTGAAGCTCAAACCATTGTCAAATGCCCACATGGTATTAAGGCGTGGACTGGCTGCAAAGCGCTGATTCTGGAACTCAAGTCGCACACCTGCGGTTGCACTTAGCGTTCCATGGGTTGTTGGCAACATAAACTTATCCTGCAAATAGAAGCCAGATTGGTTTAGTTTTATACGGTTATGATACTTATAAGATCGGTCTCCACGCCCACCTTGTCCACCATCATAGAATGGTGTTTCAGCATTAAAAATCTTGCCTTTACCATGATTAGACTCATGACGAGCAAAGATTCCTAAACTTAAGGTATGTGTAGACTGTCCCCATTTCAGCGTCCGCCGTGCTTCAACATTCCCCGAGAGTGCCAAGGGTTTGCCATCTATCTCTAAGAGTGCATTATAATAAGGTGGGGCAACATCGGTTTCGTGCAATCCATTCGTATAGGCATCGGTGATAAGATTAAGCCTATTGTTGGCAATAAATTCTTCGTGCATATCGTATTGATGCGATAGAGAAAGCGAGAGATTATAGTCTATCGCATCTACAAAAGCATTTTCTTGAGGCGACAACAACCCACGAAAAGAAAGGCGAAAATTCTGCCTATCAGTGCGTGTTCTGTTAAGCTTTGCATCAGGATCGCTTTTCAACCCGTCAATATTTTTAGAGAAATCAGCTGATATAGTGTTTTCCCAGCCCAAAGCTTTACTAAGCGTATGTGTCCACGTTGCATTGAAAGCAATGTTCGAATTGGTTTTCAATCGGTCGCGTCGGTCACGAGTACTGTGCATATAATCCACGTTAAGATTCAGCAATCCCCAACGTTCGCCAAGCGAAAAACCCTTCCCTAACGACGCATTAAAGATGTCATACTGCACCTTTACACTACCAAAGAATGGAGTAAGTCCAGCCCGTCGATTAATTATTACAGCACCACTGCTCAAGTCACCATACTTAACAGGCGCCACACCTGAAATCACTTCGACGCTCTCTATCGATGAAGCTGGGATCAAACGAAGGTCATTTCCACTGCCCACATTCTCGTTATTGTCTGTATTAAAGCGTCGATCGAACATCTTCACCCCACCCCACTTACCATAGCTATCAAGCTGCATGTTGGTGTTGTTGGATATGGGTGTCCCATCCACTACATAGGCTATACCGAAGGCTGCATTGCGAACATAGTCGTTAAGCTTATTGCGTGAATAGGCATCAAGCGGGTTTTGGAGGTCTCCTTGCAATGCCGAACGCAGGGTAAGAAAGCTGGCATTGTGCATATCTGTATTGAGAATGGCCTTTCCCGGAAGTGTTTGGACGATGTCAGCCATACTATAAGCCTGGATATTGTCAATCGTATTTCGCTGTATTAAGATTGAGGAGTTGCTGTGTATCGGTGTTCGTGTTGCATTCACTTGCACCCCTTTCAGATATAAATTGTTATCCTCTAAAGCAATGTTTATCTTCTTATTCTTTGCAATAGCATCTTGCGCTATGGTCAAACTGCGTGTAGCCTTTCCCAAATACGACACTGTAACGCGCGTACCTTTATTAGAAAACAATGATAATTTGAGGCGAAGCTGTCCTTGCGCATCGGCAGTATAGGTGAGACCGGCACTCTCCACTACAACCGAAGCAAAAGGCAAAATCTGACCTTCACTGTCTGTTATCGTCAGTGAAACACTCTCTTCGGTGGTGCTGGCCTGTACAACCGCAACACAAGAACATATTGACAATAACAAAAACAAAAGCAAAGCCCGCATTTGATTGAACACAAGAAGTGCGAGATGATTCATGATGCTAAGAAGCGTTTAGTTCTACTGGATGATAAATTTCATAATTATGGG
Organism: Segatella salivae DSM 15606; assembly: GCF_000185845.1. Taxonomy (GTDB): domain Bacteria; phylum Bacteroidota; class Bacteroidia; order Bacteroidales; family Bacteroidaceae; genus Prevotella; species Prevotella salivae. The sequence continues at coordinate 2,407,016 of NZ_GL629647.1, read as the reverse complement.
TGCAAAGGTAAAAATAAACATAACTTCAAACAATACCTATAAATAAGTATTTATCATAGAAAAGCCGTCTCCTTCCGTCATAAATTAAGTGCAGCTTCCACACAGTCCTGCTTTGCAGATAAGTCCGCGCTGCGACTAAGCGATGAAGGTCCACGCAAACATCTGACCATAAGCGGGTTACAATTCACATGAAAACACGCGATCATTCAAGTGAAATAACGACACAAAATGATAGGATTCAAGAGCTATTTTGACGGACTTCTCAATCAACTTTCCATGAGCGTGGAAAACCATGAGCCAAAGGCATGACAACCAACACCTCTCCTTGTGGCGATGAAAGCCACAAGAGGGGCTATCCATTCATCCTCAACAATTAGATCATCAACCCACCCACCGAAAGTCATCAGCCCGACATACCACCAAAGAAAAATAGATTTTTACTTTGTTGTTTAATGGGTTTGACGTATCTTTGCAATCAAAATAAAACAAAAAAAGATGGATCTTAAAATCAAACTAACCGTGATGAACTTCCTGGAGTTTGCCGTCTGGGGAGCCTATCTCACTTGTATGGGAATCTATTTAGGCAATATCGGTTTAGGCACACACATCGGCTCATTCTATGCTATGCAGGGAATAGTTTCTATTTTCATGCCGGCCATCATGGGAATCATTGCCGACCGTTGGATTCCTGCACAGCGTTTGTTGGGCATTTGCCATCTGTTTGCCGGCCTGTTCATGTTTGGCATGGCCTGGTATAGCAATCAAGCGGGCGACAATGTGTCGTTTTCTACGCTCTTCTTACTCTATTCGTTGAGCGTTGCTTTCTATATGCCGACACTGGCATTAAGCAATTCTGTTGCCTACTCTTCACTCACTCAAGCTGGTCTTGACACGGTAAAGGCCTTCCCACCGATACGTGTTTTCGGAACCATTGGATTCATCTGTACGATGTGGTTTGTAGACATCATGGGCTTCAAAAGCACCCAAATGCAGTTTGTTGTGAGTGGTGTTTTGAGCATTGTGCTGTTCTTATACACCTTCGCTCTACCCAAATGTGCTACTTGTTTGACCGGACAAAAGAAGAGTCTTGTAGAGGCTTTCGGGCTGAGAGCCTTCACCTTGTTCAAACAAAAGAAGATGGCTATCTTCTTCATCTTCTCCATGTTGCTCGGTGTAAGCCTTCAAATCACAAATGGTTTTGCCACACCTTTCATCGAAAGTTTTAAGACTATTCCAGAATATGCAGGTACTTTTGGCGTGAAATATCCCGTTATCCTCTATTCAATCTCACAGATTAGCGAGACCCTTTGCATTTTAATGATTCCATTTTTCATGAAGCGTTACGGCATCAAAAACGTGATGTTGATTGCCATGTTCGCCTGGGTGCTACGCTTTGGACTATTGGGAACCGGCAATCCCGGTGGCGGAGTGTGGATGTTTATCGCCTCAATGATTATCTATGGTGTGGCATTTGACTTCTTCAACATATCTGGTTCACTCTTCGTTGACAAGACAACCGACCCCTCTATCCGTTCAAGTGCGCAAGGACTTTTCATGCTCATGACCAACGGAATTGGCGCTACGGTAGGCTCTTTTGCTGCCCAAGCCGTTGTCAACAGCCACACAACAGACGGCACAACAGCGTGGGCAAGCTGCTGGTTTACCTTTGCTGCATACGCCCTTTTGGTATGTATTAGCTTCGCACTCATGTTCCGTCCCGGTAAAACTGCAAACACATAATGGAGAAAACAAGACTGAAATACAACAATGTTTCTGAGATTGTCGGTGCTGCTGGCATTGGACTTATCGTGTTGACTGACGAAGAAAAGACGCGTCAGATTTCGATTACCTGTGACGAAGACATGGTAAGAGCTTTCAGTCTACGTATGGCTCATGTGCCCGAAACCAACCGACTGCTTGCCGAAGCCACAGGAAGGCTGTTCATAGAAACAGGGCATCAACTTGAAGTTTATATCTACAGCCTCAACGATGGACAATATCGCACGCTGCTGATGGACAATGACAGTAAGGCGGTAAGCAACATTAGAGCCAGTGACGGCATTCTCTTTGCCATGGCCAATAACTTGCCTGTCACCATAGACACAGCCTTGTTTCAGAGTCAGAGTACGCCATTCTCGGCAGGAACCACCAATAGAATGTCACTCCCTATCAATGCTTTGTCTGATGAGATGCTGCAAATGGCCCTCGACAAGAGCATCAAAGACGAGGACTATAAGATGGCAGAATACCTCAATGAGGAACTGAAACGTCGCAAAAAAAAGCAAGAATGAAAGAAGAAAGATATTTCTATGTGCCCAATGCTGCCACAAACAATCAGCTTCCCGAAGAGGAAGCAGGTCATGCACTGCGTGTGTTGCGATTGCAAAGTGGCGACAACATGGTGCTGATGGATGGCAAAGGGACCTTCTATCATGCCATTGTGACCTTGGCTTCTCATAAGAAATGCTTATATGAAATTCAGGAAACACTGCCCCAAGAGAAAACATGGAGCAGCCAAATCCACTTGGCTATTGCCCCAACGAAGAACATAGACCGCATAGAATGGCTTGCAGAGAAGGTCACAGAAATTGGCTTTGACGAGCTGAGTTTCCTGCATTGCACCTTCTCTGAGCGCAAGATGCTGCGCCAAGACCGCATAGAAAAGATTGTTGTCTCTGCGGCAAAGCAAAGTCGCAAGGCATGGATGCCAAAGGTAAATGCACTCGAATCCTTCAAAGAATTTATCACAACACCACGCGAAGGACGAAAGTTTATTGCTCATTGCTATACAGAAATAGAGAAGAAAGACTTCTTCGATGCCATCACCAACGATGACCTTGCCACCCCAATCACAGTGCTTGTTGGCCCGGAAGGCGACTTTTCAATTGATGAAGTGAGGTTGGCAATGGAACAAGGATATGAGAGTATCACGCTTGGCAAAAGCAGGCTACGAACAGAAACCGCTGGGCTGATGGCCGTTACAATGGCACAAATCGCTTTAAGAAAATGAAAAAAACAATATATTTACTGATTGGTTTATGGATGATTTGTCTTTCATCCTGCACCGATAACAGCTATATCAACGCAATTCCAGGTGAGAGTACGGCGCTCATCTCTATGGATCCTGCCCGCATGAGTGGTATTAACAATGTGGCCGTTCTAAAGACTTTGCTCCACATGACGAACTTCGACAAGAGTGGCATTGACGCCAGTCATCGCATCTTTCTTTTCGAATCGCCAGATGGCAACCTTGGACTTTGTGCCAAAGTGGATGATGCCGACCATCTGAATGAAACATTCAAGCAACTGTCGGGAAAGGGATTATGTCCTAATCCCGTGAAAAGAAAGGGCTTTCACTTTACGGTTTTGAAAGACGCTTGGGTGGCAGGATGGAGTGATAAAGCGATTTTGGTCATGGGCCCTGTCACGGTTGATGCACAGGCTGCCTTGCAACTGCAGATAGCGCAATACTTAAAACAAGACGACGACGAAGGAATCACGAGCAGCAAGCTCTTTACTAAGCTTGATTCTATTGATGCCCCGATGAGTATGGTGGCACAAGCGGCTGCCCTACCCGACCAGTTTATCGCTCCGTTTACACTCGGTGCACCAAAGGATGCAGATGCTTCACAAGTGTTGATAGCTGCAGAAATGAACATCAAACAGCAGATGATGCACATCAATGGTGAGACTTTCTCGTTCAATCCACGTGTGAATGAGGCGCTGAAATCAGCCCATGGCGTCTATCGTCCCATACAAGGAAAATATGTATCTGCCATGCCTGCTAATGCCATGTTAGGCATGTTCCTCAATGTTGACGGCAAGAAGTTCCTGCCACTCATGCAGTCCAACAAAGGTATTCAAGCCCTGTTGACAGGCATTAACACCGCCATCGACATGGATAACATTATCCGTAGTGTCGACGGAGATATGGCGATCATCACTCCTTCGTTTGCTGCTGATAAGTTATCAATGAGCATGACGGCGCAATTGAATAACACAAACTGGACCAAAGACATTGATGATTGGAAAAAAAGTTGCCCTGCTGGTGGGAAGATTATTGATTGGAAACCTAACGCATGGGCGTATACGAGTGACAAAACCTCATTTTATTTTGGCTTCAGCAACGACAAACAATTCTTTAGCGGAAGTAGCAAAGAAGAGGCAGAAAAAGCAATTTATCCTGCCAAACAACAGCTTTCGGCTCATATAAAGGATATGGTGAAAGGCCAAAAGCTCGTGATGATTATCAACATGGCTGCGATGTCTCAAGGAAAGTCGGGGGCTGTGACTGCAATGTTAAGTCCTGTTTTTGGAAATATCAATACGATTGTATATACATTAAAGTAGGAAAATTGGAAACCATTAGATTCTGTTCTGTTGTTCCTCAAGTGTTTTCTTCGATTGCCAATCAACTTGAATCAGACATTTGGAACACAGAAGCCGTTTTTCAAAAAGGCCATTTATATCTTGTAGAAGCAGACTCTGGAAAGGGCAAAAGCACCTTTTGCAGTTATGTAGTGGGCTATCGGCGCGACTATAGCGGCCATGTAATGTTCGACGAAACTGACACGATGTCTTTCACAGTTAAAGACTGGGTGAATGTGCGTCAGCGCCATATCAGCCACCTTTTTCAGGAACTTCGTCTCTTTTCTGAACTCACAGCATTAGAGAATGTAGAAATAAAAAATGCGATAACAGGCTTTAAGTCTCGGGAGAAAATCATAGAATGGTTTGACATGTTGGGCATAGGCGACAAGCTAAATGCAAAGATTGGGCACATGTCTTTTGGTCAACAACAGCGTGTTGCCATGATAAGAGCACTCGTACAACCATTCGATTTTATTCTTGTTGACGAGCCCATCAGTCACTTAGACGATACAAACTCGGACATCATGGCCAAGATTATGATGACCGAAGCCAAGGCCCAGGGTGCAGGAGTCATCGTTACAAGCATTGGCAAACGCATGAATTTAAACTACGAAAAGACGTTTAAGCTATGAATTTAGTTTGGAAATTATTGCGTCAGCACATTAGTATTCCGCAATTTGCAGGCTTCTTTTTCGCCAACCTCTTCGGCATGTTGATTGTACTTTTGGGTTGGCAGTTCTATAAAGATGTGGCTCCGGTGTTCACTGCCGAAGACAGTTTTATGAAAAGCGACTTTCTGATTGTCAATAAGAAGATAGGAACCGCAAACACAATCAATGGCCGTAGCAACACCTTTACCAACGAAGAGATTGACGATTTGAGTCAACAGCCATTTGTAAGCAGTGTTGGTAAATTCACGAATACCGCCTATAAGGTAGATGCAAACATGAGTGTCAACGGCACTCCGGTGTTGAACAATGGCGAGATTAGCTTTGAAAGCATTCCCGACAAGTTTGTAGACACAAAGATGAGCAACTGGAAATACACCCCCGGCGACAAGGTTGTGCCCATCATTCTGCCTCGCATCTATCTCACGATGTATAACTTTGGCTTTGCCCAGAGCCATTCATTGCCGAAGATTAGCGATGGCCTTGTGGGTATGATTGACTTCAGCATCTTTATTCATGGCCATAAAAAAGAAGGTCAGTTCAAAGGAAAGGTGATAGGTTTCTCCAATCGTTTGAGTTCAATTCTCGTTCCCCAAGCCTTCATGGACTGGTCAAACGAAACCTATGCGCCAGGAGACGACCATGCGCCCACACGCTTAATCATGGCATTAAGCAATCCCGGTGACCAGCAATTCACAAAATATCTCGACCGCAAAGGTTATGAAATAGAGAATGACAAACTGAATGCGGAGAAAACAACCTACTTCCTTCGTTTGATGGTGACAATGGTAATGATTGTCGGTTTGATTATTTCTATCCTTAGTTTTTATATTCTCATGCTGAGCATCTATTTGCTTGTGCAAAAGAATTCCAGCAAATTAGAGAATCTATTGCTCATTGGTTATAAGCCCACACAAGTCGCTCGTCCCTATCAGCTGCTGACCATTGGGTTAAACATTGCCGTCTTAGTCATTGCTTTAGTAGTGTTATACTTTGTCAGAAACTATTATATGGATGTCATTGAAACATTATTCCCCGATATCGAAGATGGCTCAATGATTCCAGCTCTGACCTTAGGCAGTGCATTATTGGTTATGGTCAGCTTATGCAATCTCATTGCAATACGTAACAAAATCGTGCGCATCTGGAAGCGAAAGGAATAAGCTCACGCGCTAAACACCATAAGAATGAAAGAAAACAAGAAGATTTTAGGCCACGTTGTCGGCATCATCACCGTATTATGTTGGGGTGGAACCTTTATCAACACCAAATATCTCATCATGGGAGGATTGGCTCCTCACGAGATTTTCTTATTGCGTTTTCTGATTGGCTACCTTTGCATCTGGACAATATCTCCGCGCCGTTTGTTCTGCGACAACTGGAAAGACGAAGCTCTCATGGTGCTTATCGGCATGACAGGTGGCTCACTTTTCTTCCAAGCCGAAAACATGGCAGTGGCACTCACCTATACCACAAACGTGTCGTTCATAGGCAGTACGGCTCCACTGATTACGACTTGTCTGGCCATCGCCTTTGTAAAGAGCGTAAAGGCCGACTTTCGGCTCATCCTCGGTTCATTGATCGCCTTGGCTGGTGTCGGCGTAGTCATCTTCAATGGCCAGTTTGTTCTTCACCTCAACCCACTCGGCGATCTCTTGGCTTTGCTTTCGGCCTTGGCGTGGGGTATCTATAGTTTACTGATGAAACGAGCCTCAGCCCGATACAGTGCCGTGTTCATCACGCGAAAAGTATTCTTCTATGGCATCATCACCATCTTACCCTTGTTTGCTGTTGAGCCATGGCACTTCCCACTTGACAACTTCCTCAAACCCACCATTTGGCTCAACCTTTTATTCTTAGGCTTCATTGCGTCCTTCGTTTGCTTTGCACTTTGGGGTTGGGTCATCCGAGAAATCGGAGCCATGAAAGCCTCCAACTACATTTATCTCAATCCCGTCACCACGGTTATTGCCAGCGCCATCTTCCTCAACGAACCCATGACGCTCATGGCATACATCGGTAGCGCCTTGATTCTTCTCGGTGTTTACGTGGCCAATCAAGCGAAAGGAATATAACGCCGACCAAGAAAAAAGCTATCAAACGGCCTGCAGCCTCGCGCCACAACGATGATTATCGCGCCTTATTCCTTTCATTTCTACTCCGAGCAAACGCGTTTTTGCACGCAAAAGATAGCGGAAAATGAAAACTTATTTTAATTTTCTTTTTCTAATTCGAATTATTTCCTTACCTTTGCGCCCAAACTTCACTCTACGACAGAGCGAAATCTAAGAATTTCATTATAATTCATGGTAACAAACCTTCAATTTACAAGGTACAGAGGCAGTGTAGAAAGAAACGATTTTTCTGCAAAAAAGTCATCAAATTATTTGGTAGTTCCAAATAATTTGCTACTCTCTCTCATTGGCGCCACGCCAATAACTACACTCTTAAACATTTTCTCCTACGCGCGCGTGAAGCGTGACGTATCTCCTATAAACAAAGGGCTCAACCGAGTTCCCTTTGTACAATTTTTATGTCTTTTCACTAAAATATAGAAGAGGAAATAACAACACTTTTATGTAATCATCAATTCAATAATTTATAATAGTAACACAATGAAACAATTTCTACTCACATTTTTGCTTCTCATAATTCCGTTTGCCTGCTTTAGCCAGGAGTGGAACTGGACCGATCCTGAAACAGGCATAGCATATCGTATAACGGTGACAGATGAGGCAAATAAGTATGCAAGTTTATATAATTATTCACTCCCTACTCCTGCGCCACAGGTAGTCAAAATTCCGGATACCTATAATGGCTATAAAATAACGGAGGAGAATGTGAACTTCTATGGGAATAATGGTGTAAAGAAAGTAATCCTTCCCAAATATTTGAAGAGGATAGAAGATTACAGTTCGTTTCATGGTGCCTTTGATATAGAGGAAATAGTTTGGAATTCAGAATTGGAATGGATAGGGCAAGAGATATGTGATCAGACGTCTAAACTGCGAGAAGTAGATTTATCAAATACAAAGGTAACCTATATCGGTTTTATGGCCTTTTGGCAAAATACATATGCCCAAACTCCTCAACTAAGTAGTTTTAAGCTTTCTCCCTGTATTCAAGAACTTGACGATGGTATATGGACGAGTGTCCCTCTTAAAACCCTCACCCTGCCAGCCAGCTTAGAAAAGATTACCCAATATACTTTTCAGGGAATGGGAGAATTGGAAGAACTTATCTTTGAAAGCCCAACGCCAGCCACGATTGTCAAAGGTCATTCTATGTATTCGGGAACCCCAACAGGAGACCAGCTTTTTGACGACTGTCCAAAGCTAAAAGTGGTGCAAGTTCCAGTAGAGTCATCAGTAGATTACAAGGCCGCGATGTGCTTTGAAAAGACAAAAGAGCTCTATCATGAGAAGCTTGTCATCGGTCCCGCCGGCTACACCACCTACTACCTCGAGAATGAGAATTTCCTCGTTCCCACCGGCTGCACCGCCTACATCATCACCGGCGTTACACCGAGTGGTACCGCTGCGCCCGACCAAGCCATTGTGAAGGCTTTCGGCGCGGGCAAAATCATTCCTAAGCAGACGGGCTTCATCTTGCAAGGCACACCAAATACCACCATTGAATATCGCGCAGCCGTTACAGGCATCGAAGAAGATGTGACAGGCAATCTCCTTGTGGGCACGGCTACCGAACGAGAGATTAGTGGGGCAGGCTACAAATATTACGTTCTTTCAAACAGCGGCGACCAGGGCCTCGGCTTCTACAAACAAGGCACTCGCGGAGGCGCTTCTATCAAGCTGAAAGCGCATCGTGCTGGTCTTCGATTGACGGAAAGTATTGCGCGTGCAAAAAGCTTTTTCATCGATTTTGATGCTGCTCGAGAAAATGCAAATGTTGCAGGCATCCGCAATATCGGACAAGAGGCTGAGGGCCGCGACAATGTTATCTACGACCTCCAAGGCCGTCGTGTGAAAAACCCAACACATGGCATTTATATTATTAACGGAAAGAAAGTCATCAAATAATCGCATACAAGAATGAAAAAGAAATATACAACGCCCCACATCGCAACTGCTCGGTTAATGACCACAGATAATATTGCTCAGTTTATCGTAAGTTCGCATGCCGTAGGTGAGGACCAAGGCCTTGCCAAGCGTACTCCCTTCTTTGACGAAGAGGTGTCTGACAATAATCCATGGGATGAAGATAACTAAGATATAACAGAAAGTTCATATAATAAGTTCTTCGTCGGTCGACTAAAAGCTGAAAATAAAAACAAGCTGTTGTCGGCCGACGAAACATAAAAACCGCGCTTCTGCACACTGCAAAAAGACCAAAAAGAAGATTTTCATGCTTCTGCACGCTGCAGAAAGACCAAAAAGAAGTTTTTCACGCTTCTGCACACTGCAGAAAGGCCAAAAAGAAGTTTTTCACGCTTCTGCACACTGCAGAAAGACCAAAAAGAGTTTTTCATGCTTCTGCACACTGCAGAAAGACCCAAAAGAGTTTTTCATGCTTCTGCACACTGCAGAAAGACCAAAAAGAAATATTATAAGAAAGAAAGTATTAAAATTCAATTATCACTAACTT
>NZ_GL629647.1:2383962-2397322 GCF_000185845.1 Segatella salivae DSM 15606 | reverse complement strand
CCCGTGGCAGCGGTGCGCGAGGCAGCGAAGGCTTTAGACAAAGGGCTCGGTGTTTACGCAGGCATTCAAAGTAAGGCGGTTGACGCGGAAACGGCTGAGGTGCGTGGAATGTTGAAAGACTTAGAGCGCTTTGCAACTGAGGTGACGGCATTAGGACTGGCGCCAGTTACGGCACAGTTGAAGACGGTGAACGATGAGTTTCAAAAGGTGTATAACACGCGACAGGAAAAGGCTGTGGACCAGAAGATGCCGGCATTGAGTGAGGTTCGTCCGCAGACCGATGCCGTCTTTGGCGTAGTTAGTCGCTACATTGAGGCCAGCTATCTCTTTGCCACAACCGACGACGACCGCGCCCTGATAGAGCGTTTGGTTGACCGCATGAATCAGGAAAGCGAGCACTTCAAGACTTCGCACAAACAGAGCATGGCGCAGAAGAAACCCACGCCTAAGCCTACGCCAGAGGAAGAAAACAGGCTAAAAGCAGGATTCCCAGCACTTGAACAGCAAATGGAACTTGAAAATGGCAGCCTCTCGTTTACTGGCAAGACAAAGGGCACGGCAGCCAAGCGCAAATATGAATTGGCCATAACAGGCAAGACCACAGCCGATGGCAAGCCCAAAACCATTTGGGTAGGCGTGAATAAGGATGGCTCGCTGTCTCTCGTAGAGGAGAAGAAGCTGAAGGCGAATGAAAAGCCGAAAACGGGCGGCGGAACAACCGAACAGCCCAACTTCGGCATTAAACATAAAAACCAACCATAAAATTGTCGAGCTTAGGGAAATGCGCAAAGCCGCATTCATAAATTAACTCTTATTGCGACGAAAACCTGCGCAGCGGCGTAGTTATACAATAGGTATCATCATAAATACTCCTAAGTCTAAAGTGGTGGTGCAGCGCTGTTGAGATAACAGCGCTGCACCCTTTTTTATGTGGATTTGATTTTTATACTTAAATCTCAATTCATCAAATACTAAAAGAGCCGTTTGAACGTTGTTATAACATACGAATCATAAATCTTTGAAACCAAGAACGCAATCTATAAAAATAACCATCGCATGAAAACAAGAATCATTTCAGCCGCCATTCTCGCCATAGGCTTGATGGCTTTGGGCCTTTTCATCAAAGGCGGTATCGACGATTATGCTAACAAAGACCGACAGGTGAGTGTGAAAGGATTGGCCGAACGCGAGGTCTCTGCAGACAAAGTGACGTGGCCCATCGTGTCGAAAGAACAGGGCAACAACCTGCTTGAACTCTACGACCGCATCGCCGTGAAGCAACAAAAGATTAAGCAATTCTTAATCAAAAGCGGCATTCAACCCAACGAAATCAGTATAAACCCACCAAAGGTGGTTGATGTAAAAGCCGAGCAGTATTCTTCAAACGAAAGAGAATATCGCTATTATGCAACGCTCATCATCACGGTTACTTCGCACAAAGTAGACCTGGTGAGAAGCATTATCGCCCGTCAAGGTGAGCTGCTCAAACAAGGCATCGCGATTGTTGCAGACGACGACGAAGACTTCATCGACTACGACTATGTTTCGTTCAAGGCCATGAAGCCTCGCATGATGCAAGAAGCTATCGCCAACGCGGAAACGACTGCCCAGCAGTTTGCCAAGAACAGCCATTCAAAACTCAATAAAATTGTGAGTGCAGACCAAGGCCAATTCAGCATTGAAGACCGCGATTCAAACACGCCTTACATCAAGAAGGTTAGAGTGGTGACCACCGTAACCTATTCGCTGAAGGACTAATAGCAGAAAAGCACCCTCGAACCGCAATCCATAACAACATTCATCACACCATAAACATGAACAGAAAGTTTTATCTTAAAACGATTATTACAACACTGTTGTTCAGTCTTTCCACACTTACAGCACTGGCTCGCGGTGGCGATTTCACCGCCGGCAAAAACACTTTTTTGCTGAATGGCCAGCCCTTTGTGGTCAAAGCTGCCGAACTTCACTATCCTCGCATCCCGCGTCCCTATTGGGATCAGCGCATCAAGATGTGCAAGGCACTCGGCATGAACACCATTTGCCTTTATGTTTTCTGGAACATCCATGAACAGCAAGAGAGTAAATATGACTTCACAGGCAACAATGACGTGGCTGCTTTCTGCCGATTAGCACAGAAAAACGGCATGTATGTCATCGTGCGTCCTGGTCCTTACGTGTGTGCTGAATGGGAAATGGGTGGACTTCCCTGGTGGCTTTTGAAGAAGAAAGATATTCGGTTGCGCGAAGACGATCCTTATTTCTTGGCACGTGTAAAGGCTTTCGAGGCTGAAGTGGGGCGCCAATTGGCTCCGCTAACGATACAGAATGGTGGACCAATCATCATGGTGCAAGTAGAAAATGAATATGGTTCCTACGGCGTCAACAAGCAATATGTCAGCCAAATTCGCGATATTGTGAAAGCTTCGGGCTTTGACAAGGTAACGCTGTTTCAATGCGATTGGGCCAGCAACTTTGAGAAGAATGGCCTTGATGACTTGCTTTGGACCATGAATTTCGGTACGGGTTCGAATATCGATGCACAGTTTAAGCGTCTCAAACAGCTTCGACCTGAGACGCCATTGATGTGTTCTGAGTTCTGGAGTGGCTGGTTTGACAAGTGGGGAGCACGTCATGAAACGCGACCGGCAAAGGCTATGGTGGAAGGCATTAATGAGATGTTGAGCAAGAATATCTCCTTTTCGCTCTACATGACTCATGGAGGAACCTCCTTCGGTCATTGGGCTGGAGCCAATAGTCCGGGCTTTGCGCCCGACGTAACGTCGTATGATTACGATGCACCTATCAATGAATATGGCCATGCTACGCCTAAGTTTTGGGAACTGCGCAAGACAATGCAGAAGTACAACGGAGACAAACGGCTGCCCGATGTGCCTAAACCCGCAGCGCCAATCATCACGATTCCGAAGATGACGCTTACTGAATTCAGTCCGCTTGACTTAGGGATGAGTATGCCAACAACGAGCCATGACATCAAGAGTTTTGAGGAAATGGATCTTGGTTGGGGTGCAATGTTCTACGCAACCAAACTTCCTCAAATTGAAAAGTCAAGCCGGTTGTCTCTCAATGAGGCACACGACTATGCACAAATCTTTATTGATAACAAACTCATTGGCACGATAGACCGCACGAAAAACGAAAAAAGCATCAAACTTCCACCTGTGAAGCAAGGGGCAACCCTAACCATTCTTATCGAAGCGATGGGGCGCATTAACTTCGGACGCGCTGTGAAAGACTTTAAGGGAATTACCGAAAGTGTGACCATCGACACTGAAATGAATGGCCATGACGTGAGTTATCATCTCAAAAACTGGGTGATTGCACCGATTCCCGACAGCTATCAAACGGCACAACATGCCTTCGACAAGCTGGATGAAACCAATCGTTGCTTCAGTCCTATCAACTTTTCTTCGCCGTCTATCGGCTATTATCGCGGTTACTTCAACCTGAAAAAGGTGGGCGACACGTTCCTGAATCTTGAACAATGGGGCAAGGGTCAGGTCTATGTCAATGGCCATGCGCTCGGTCGTTTCTGGCGCATCGGGCCTCAACAGACGCTCTATCTCCCCGGTTGCTGGCTGAAGAAAGGACGCAATGAGATTATCGTCATGGATATTGTCGGCCCAAAAGCTCCCGTGATTTGGGGGCAAGATCAACCAGAACTGAATAAACTGCAGTTGGAAAAGACCAATAAGCACAACAATCCGGGCGACCGCCCAGACCTCAATTCGGCTCAACCCGTAGCCCAAGGAGTTCTTCTTGCCACAGATCTTTGCCAAACTATAGAATTCAATCGCCCTGCCAAAGGCCGCTATATCGCCATAGAATGTAAGAACGTTCACGGCACAAATGATTACGTTGCCATAGCCGAACTCTATGCACTCTATGCTGAAGACTACCGCATCTCACGCGATTCGTGGTCTACACACTATGCAGATAGTGAGGAAGAAGATGGAAATCACACGGGAGATAAGGCCTTCGACCAACAGGAATCAACATATTGGAAGATGCAAAAAGGCAGTTCTTTCCCCCATTTGCTGGTCATTGACCTCGGTGAAGTGCGCACACTCACTGGCCTACAAGTCCTCTCTCGCACCGAAAAAGGAAGTCCGGGAGCGATGAAAGACTATAAAATCTTTGTGTATTAAACCTCATCACCGCGCATCAAACGAAAGACCTAAGCTTTGGATTATTTTTGAAATCCTGTTTCTTTTCAAAGCTTAGGCCTTTCATTTCATTAATACCCGATTCATTCTTACGCAGCCTTCCGCATGCCATTCCATAGGAATCAGCCATCCATCTGTAGCATATTCTGCCACCAACTGACGCATTTCGTTTGGCAATATGCATTTAATGACTTTCAATCCAAATGTTTTCTCTAAAAAACTACTATCTTTGCACAAAACGAATCGAATGAAACGGAACGAAATCTACCTACGCTTCTGCCTCTTGTTCATGGCGCTAACGAGTGTGCTCCCTATGTTTTCACAAGGCTATCACACTAACTTCATGCTCTCACCAGCCCATTTCTGCGACACGATTCCTCTTGAATTTGAAGACAATCAACTATACATTCCCATCACAATGCAGGGCCATCGGCTACGCATTAACCTTGACACAGGCTCAAGTCAAGGCATGATTTTCCAAGGTTCGCGACTCAATTGGAACCGCGATTTGGGGAATGTTGTCTCGCGGGATGCCAATGATCATCTTGACACCATGAAGGTTGTGACCCTCCCTTCCTTTCAGTTGGGCCATCTCACCATTACTGATTATGTCGCTTCTATCATGCCGAAACCCATCGCCAAAAGCCATTATGATGCCATCATTGGCTTTGATCTCTTCCAAAAAGGCATCTGCGCAAAGATAGATACACAGAAGAAGATACTCATTTTAACCGACAATCGTCATGCCTTCGACAACGAACCGGGCTATGACCTGCGCTATAAACTCAAATGGTTTGTGCCTTACGTGCTCGTGAGTCCCTTCATTCGTCATGTCGACGAGGTGCTTTTCGACACAGGTTCTCGCCCACTCTACACGATGAACAAACAGAGTTTCGACCGCCACGCCTATAAAAGTAAGAATGTAGAAAGCCAAGTTGAGGGTCGCACACGCGGTCAGTTAGCCATTGGAGTACATGGCATTGAACTACAAGACGAGGTGGCTTTCCTACATCTTGACCGCTTAAAATGGGATCGATTCGCCCTAACCAACATCCACTCTGTTACCACTCAAGGCTCAAGTAGAATCGGAGCACAACTGCTCAACTATGGAACGATAACGATAAATCCCTTCCGTCGCACATTAACCTTTAGGCCTTTTGTTGACAACGACAGCGTAGAGGTGGGCAATAAGCCCTTCCGTATAGCCTTCGTTCCTAACAAAGGACGAGCTTGTGTGGGCCTCATCTTCGAGCAAAGTGACGTCTACAAAGCAGGTATGCGACAAGGAGATATCGTGCTTTCCATTAATAATAAGCCCATCAATAGCTTTGAAGAATTCCTCCACTACCCTTTCGTTGACGGACAAGTTTACACGTTCACTGTACGAACTAAAGAGGGACAACTGAAAGAAGTGGTAAGTAAAAGATAATGTTTTGCACGCTTTTCATTACCTTTGTCATTAAAACCATGTAACCAACCCTTACCACAGAACATTAAAAACCTTTGCATGAAACACCTGATTCTACTTACCTTATCTTGCCTTTTCTGCCTTTCGACGATTGCTCAACCTGCACTTGTCATGCAAAACAACGTCACTTATCTGAACATGATGAATGGACTTCCGAGCAATTTTGTTGATGATCTCTACACCGATAGTTATGGATTCATGTGGATAGCAACCCATAGTGGTGGCCTTGTTCGTTATGATGGATATGCTTATCGCTACTTCGGCACAGGCAAAAGTGACATGACAACACACAGCAATACGTGTCATAACATCACCGAAGACCGCTTTCATCGGCTCTGGGTTTGTTTCGATGAATACACCGAAGTGATTGACTTAAAGACCATGAAGACCATTGTTCCGAAGAGCACGAACGACAAACTGCGACACCTTCTGCGTCAACTCTCCGTGAAAGTCTATTGTGATTACAAGGGTGCAATATGGCTTGTTGGGCGGTCGATGATAACCCATCTTAGCTTTGATCAAATGGGAAATGTGCACCAAATTCGTCAAATTGCTTACCAAGGGAATACTCCCGACATCACGATAGCCGACATTAACCACGATGGAAGCCTATGGGCTGCCATTGACGGAGGGCTTTATCGTCTCGTGATTTCAGGCAATAAATTAGTGAAATGCAGTCTCGGCGCACCACTTTCTAAGCTTCATAACACCTTCATTACCTCCTTATTACGCCACCAAAACCATATTTGGATAGGCACATGGCAAGGCCTTTTACGTTATGATGTCTCTTCAAACACCCTGCAAACCTATCGACATTCCAACGCCATTCACACGCTTTCACACGATTATGTCTCATCACTTGCCTTGTCTCCCAACAACCAATTGATTGTCGGAACCTTAGGCGGCGTGAACTTCTATCAGCCTAAAAGTGATGAATTCTCCATGTGGACTACCGACAGCAAGCATCATCCTTTGAGCAGCAATTTCGTGAATTGCATCGCCATTGACCATGGTTCAATCTGGATTGGCACAGAAACGGGAGGCATCATCAAGTTAAATCCGCGCCCGCTTCAACTCGAAAATTTCGCTCATTCAACCGAACCGACGAGTCTATCTGCCAATGCTGTCAATGCGATGTATGCCGAACCTGACGGCACGTTGTGGGTAGGAACGGTAGAAGGAGGCTTGAATCGCAAGGCAAAAGAGGCGAAAACCTTCACCCATTTCACAACTGCCAACTCGTCATTAAGCCATAACGCTGTATCAACGCTTGCCGCGGATGACCATCAGAACCTATGGATTGGCACATGGGGTGGCGGACTTAACTTCATCAATCTACGCACCCATGCCACCATTCTGCGGTTAAAGCTTCCCGAAGTCTATGCCCGCCTCACGCAGTTTATAGGCGCCTTGTGCATGGATCAACGTAATCAATTGATGTGGATTGGTACAAATGATGGTGTCTTTGCCTTCGATTTACAACGTCATCAACTATTCGAGCCCTTCAAAAACTGCCGTAATATTCGTGGCGCTATAGGCGCAACAATCGACAAAGAAGGTTTCCTTTGGATGGGATGTGGCACAGGTGTTATCAAAATCGACTTGAAATCAAACCATAAGAACCCACGGATATTCCGTTGCCAGCACATGACTTACAAGTTAGATGCACCCAAAAGTGGTATTATCGACAAGCTATGTGCCTTCTGTCAAGGGCGAGATGGCACACTATGGTTGGGCAGTAATGGGTATGGTCTCTATAAAAGAATCGTCGATAAACACGGAAATCAGCACTTCAAGGCCTACACTCAACGCGATGGTTTGGCACACAATGCCGTGAGAGGTATCGTTGAAGATGCTCAAGGAATGTTATGGATTACGACCGAAAATGGCCTGTCTCATTTCAATCCTCACCGCGAAACATTCACCAATTACACGACAAACGATGGTCTGCTTTCTTCGCAATTCTATTGGAATTCGGCCATAAAGGCTACCAACGGAACCTTATATTTCGGCAGCGATAAAGGCTTGACAGCACTGCTTTACCATCAGCCGACGAAGCTTTTCCGCGGTCGTTTGCGCTTCACTCGACTGCTTGTCAACAACGAAGAAGTGGGCGCCGACTCACAATATCTTTGTGAAGACATCCACCAAGCCAAGGAAATACACATCAGCGAGGCTGATAAATCCATCACGTTTGAATTTTCCTCTCTCAACTTTAGCAACGAAGAGCAGTGTGTTTACAGCTGCCGCATGAAAGGATTTGAACATGATTGGATTCAGTTGAAACCCGGAGAACACAGTATGCGCTATACAAACTTGCCACCGGGAGACTATGAATTTCAAGTGAGATGCGTCTCGGCAACCGATGACAACAATAACTTGACGGCCACAGTGCATGTAGTGGTGAGTCCACGCTTTTGGAAAACCTGGTGGTTTTGCCTGCTTTCACTCATCGTTTTGCTGCTCATGGGGCGCTATCTCTATCAACAGCGCGTAAAAGTGGTGCGTCGTCGTGAGGCAGAACGACTCATGAAACCGATTGAAGAGGCACTCAATGAGAGTGAAGCTCCGTCAGAATTGCAGCAAAGAATTGAGGGAATACTCCATGTGCAGAAGAAGATGACCCAGAGCAAACAACGTTGTTACCTGACCGATCAAACGGAAATGCAGGCAAAACAACAGCCCTTCATGGACCGCGTAATGGCCATTGTAGAGACACATTATAACGATTCAGCCTTTGGAGTGATGGAACTGGCCGACCAATTGGGCATGAATCGCAATCTCGTTAGCCGAAATATTCATGCTGAAACAGGTTGTTCGACAAGTCAATTCCTACGCAACTATCGTTTAGATGTAGCGAAGAAAATCCTCATGGGCAATCCTCATGACCGCAACATCACAGAGATTGCCTACAAAGTAGGCTTCAATGACCCCAAATATTTCACGCGTTGTTACACCAAAAGGTTTGGAGAAGCACCCAAAAAGAGCCTTTCCAATGACGCAAATGCAAAGCAAGAAGAGTGACAACTCATACGAAACAGAAGACAATATCATAAGAAACAGCAGAATGATTTGAGGCAAAAGAGCTTGTCATTAGACCCATTTCACACGATGATTTGACGCAAAACACGCGATGATTTGACGCAAACGACATTGGCTTTCTGCGCTGATGTTTTATGTCTTTTAGCCCATAAATATCCTGAATGAATAGAGATTCGCTGCCACAATCAGGTTAGGCTGTTTACGATGCAGCCTATTTCCAATCCCCTTTCAACACGATTTATCTTTCAGTTTGCAACACATGACGAATTGACATGGCTCATTCGGAATTGCATTTTATCATAAATTATACATTGAAAATAATAACGAAACGAGAAAGTTCGTAATTTTGCATTGCATAAACAAAAGGTTGATTCAGATGAATAAACAAGTTTTTCAGACCAGTTCTCGCAAGCGTTGGAACAGGTTTAGATGGTCATTCCGCTTTATTCTGACCATTTTGATATTGTTGGTTGGCGTTTTCGTCACAATGTTTGCCCTCGAAGGGAGTCCAAATGTGCCTTTCAAGCACGACTATCGTAACGTTGTTTCGGCTGACAATGTCTTTCTGAAAGACAATAAAACAGCACGTACTTATAAGACCTTTCGCGACATCTTTGCGGAAAAAAAGATGCATAACAACTATGCAACGGCTACCATTAACAAACATCGTTTCATAGGAAAGGGCGACGCACTAACTGCTAAATATATTGCCGAATGGAACAACCCACGCCTTGGAGTGCGTGCCGCGTGGTATGTGAATTGGGATAATCGCTCATACAGATCATTGAAAAAGAACCTTAAACACCTGAATATGATTATTCCGGAATGGTTCTTTATCAACATGAAAACCGACAGAGTGGAGTCGAGAATCAATGTAAAGGCGTTGCAACTCATGCGGAAAGCGGGAGTGCCTATTATGCCCATGCTGACCAATAACGTTAAAGGTAGCTTCCGACCAGAGGCAATTGGGCGCATCATGCGCAACCCCATGAAACGCAAACAGCTGATAAATGATGTCATCACACTATGCAAACGGTATCACTTTTCGGGTGTAAACATCGACTTTGAGGAGTTAAATATCAATGACAACCAACTCTTAACAGACTTAGTTAAAGAGCTTTCGACTGCCTGTCATGCGCATAATCTCTACCTCACAGAAGACATTGAACCCTTTAATGAGGACTATGATGTTGTGGCATTAGCAAAATATTGCGACTACTTATTCCTCATGGCATACGATGAACACAACTCAACGAGCACGCCAGGTCCTGTGAGTTCGCAGCAATGGATAGAGAAAGCAACAGACTGGGCGGCCCATTCTATCCCCAATAACAAGATAGTTTTGGCCATGGCGGCATATGGATATGACTGGTCAGGAAAGGATGATTGCGAGAGCATTTCATTCAATCAGTTGATGGCAACGGCTTTAGATGCGGGGGCAAAGGTACACTTTGACGACAACACCTATAACATTGATATGGCCTATCAGGATGAAAACACCGGCCTACTTCATCGTATTTATTCCACTGATGCAGCCACAATGTTTAACACGATGCGTTTCGGCGCAGAATATCATCTGGCCGGTTACTCCGTGTGGAGATTGGGAACAGAAGACAATCGCCTGTGGAATTTCTATGGCAAAGATATGTCGTGGGAAAGTGTTTCATCGTTTAAGTTGCAGAAGATGATGCAACTTCCTGGTACGGAAGACGTCAATTATGTCGGTGACGGCGAGGTACTCAGCGTGGCTTCTGAGCCTCATCCGGGAAAGATTAGTATTGCTTTGGACAAAGACGAGCAACTCATCGCCGAGGAACATTATGTGAAAATACCCTCTACTTACACGGTAGATAAGCTTGGGAAAGCAGGCAAAAAAGAACTTGTTATCACGTTTGATGATGGGCCAGATAGTAGGTGGACACCGACTGTTTTGCGTATCCTTAAGCAGTATCATGTGCCTGCTGCCTTCTTCATGGTAGGCTTACAGATAGAGAAAAACCTACCCGTTGTGAAACAAGTCTTTGATGATGGCCACACGATTGGTAATCATACCTTCACCCACCACAATGTAGCGGAGAACTCAGAACGCCGCACTTATGCCGAATTGAAACTCACTCGAATGCTCATTGAGAGTATAACGGGCCAGAGCACTGTGCTGTTTCGTGCGCCATATAATGCGGATAGTGACCCTACTGAGCGTGAAGAAATTGAGCCAATGATATTGGCAAGTCGCAGAAACTATATCTTTGTGGGAGAATCTATCGACCCAAACGACTGGGAAGTTGGCGTTACTGCCGACCAAATCTATAAGAGAGTGATTGACGGAGTGCATCGCGGTGATGGGCATATCATTCTGTTGCACGATGCAGGAGGTTCGACTCGGCAACCTACACTCACTGCACTGCCACGCATATTGAATACACTTCAGCGTGAAGGTTACCATTTTATTTCGCTTGAAAAATATCTGGGTATGTCGCGTTCGCAGTTGATGCCCGTCATACCGAAAGACAAAGCATACTATGCAATGCAGGCTAACCTGTCGTTGGCAGAACTGATTTATCATGCAAGCGACTTTTTAACAGCGCTCTTCTTGGTATTCTTGGTTCTTGGATTTGCAAGACTACTCTTCATGTATATTCTCATGATACGTGAGAAACGACGTGAGAAACGGCGCTCTTATCCTCTGCTTGATAAGACAAACGCTGCGAAAGTGTCTATCATTGTGCCGGCATATAACGAAGAAGTAAACGTGGTGAGAACTCTGGAGAACTTGAAAATGCAAGACTATCCAAACTTCGATATTGTTTTTGTTGACGATGGTAGTAAGGACAACACATTGAAACGGGTGCAAGAAGCCTTTGCCGATGACCCCAACATCGTTATTCTCACCAAGCAGAATGCAGGTAAAGCCTCGGCTCTAAACTATGGTATTGCACACACAACAGCCGAATATGTGGTTTGTATTGATGCCGACACACAACTGCGAAAGAATGCCGTTACGCTCTTGATGAGGCACTATCTGACTGACACGGAGGGCAAAATAGGAGCCGTTGCAGGGAATGTAAAGGTGGGAAATCAGCGTAACATGCTCACACGTTGGCAGGCTATAGAATATACTACGAGTCAGAACTTTGACCGAATGGCTTATGCCAGCATCAATGCTATTACGGTTGTACCGGGTGCAATCGGTGCATTCAGAAAGAAAGCTATTGAAGATGCGGGTGGCTTTAATACTGATACCTTGGCTGAAGACTGTGACTTGACAATGGGAATCCTTGAAAAAGATTATGTCATTGAGAACGAAAATGCAGCTATTGCGATGACAGAAGCCCCCGAAAGTCTACGTCAATTCGTCAAGCAACGCACGCGTTGGACTTTCGGAGTGATGCAAACCTTCTGGAAACATCGTGCTGCTTTATTCAGTAAAAAGCATAAAGGCTTCGGCTTATGGGCTATGCCTAACATGCTCATCTTCCAGTATATTATTCCTACTTTCTCTCCTCTTGCCGACTTAATGATGTTGTTTGGCTTATTCATGGGTAATGGGTGGCAGATCTTTATCTATTATTTACTGTTCTTACTTGTAGATGGTAGCGTATCAATTATGGCCTATATTGTAGAGAAAGAGCCTTTATGGGTGTTGCTGTGGATTATCCCTCAGCGGTTCTTCTATCGCTGGGTGATGTATTATGTCATCTTCAAAAGCTATATGAAAGCCATTAAAGGGGAGCTGCAATCATGGGGAGTGCTGAAACGAACAGGCAATGTCACGATTGCAAATAAGTAATTCGACCTCATGAGGACAAAGAAACAGAAGATTTTTATTATCTTTGTGGTAAGCAAAAATGATTGATATGATAAAAGCGTTATTCTTTGATATTGACGGAACATTAGTTTCTTTTCGAACCCACGAGATACCAGAGTCAACGGTTAATGCCTTGGAAGAGGTGAAGAAACAAGGCTTAAAAGTGTATATTTCGACAGGGCGCCCACTCTCAATTATCACGAATCTGGGACAGATTCAACACTTAATTGACGGATATATCACTACAAATGGAGCGTATTGCTTTGTTGATAGGAATGGGAAACGAGAGATAATATGCTGCCACGACATCCCCCAAACGGATGTTTGTCAAATCCTTGACGCTGCAAAGAAATGGGATCGGCCTGTTGTAGTCGTTGGAACGAAAGACATCGCTATCTTTAATTACAAAGATATAGTTGATGATGTGTTTTGCAAAAAGCTTGGAGTTACCAATATAGACTACCATAAACCCATCGAAGAAGTACTGAAACAACCGATTCTTCAGCTAACACCTTTCATCTCATCTGCACAAGAAGAGGAGCTCATGAGTGGCATAAAACAATGTACTTCAGGGCGCTGGTGTGATGATTTTACGGATATTACGAATATCAAAGCAGACAAAGGGCAAGGGCTTTTGGCATTGGCTGCACACGAAGGACTGCGACTTAGTGAGACAATGGCTTTCGGAGATGGAGGTAACGACTTAAGCATTATCCAGCAAGCAGGCATAGGAGTGGCCATGGGTAATGGTCGAGAGAACGTCAAAGAAGAGGCCGATTATGTAACAACTTCCGTGGATGATAATGGTATTCGCAATGCCCTCATTGCTCAAGGAATAATAACAGACGACCAGAAAAA
>NZ_GL629647.1:2361968-2383912 GCF_000185845.1 Segatella salivae DSM 15606 | reverse complement strand
GGAATAATAACAGACGACCAGAAAAAAGATTAAAAATTTGGAAACTTAAGGTTCTTTTCCTACTTTTGTTGCATAAACTTTAACTCAAAACGTATGAAAAAAGGTATCACACTCATTGCAATGACGGCATTAATCAGTTTGGCTGCCTGCAACAATCAACCTAAAGTGAAGACTATGGCGACTGCCGAAGCACCAGAAGTTGCCATTGATTCGGCTTGCATGAAAGCCAATGCAGGAAAATATATGACTTATGATGGAAAGAGATCTATCACACTTAATGCCGACGGAACTGTGGAATGTAAGAATACAAAGTATAATTATGATTCATGGAATGTCATGACAAAGGAAGGAGATCAAGCCTCTTGTAGATTTAGTAGAAAGGGAATTGACCAACCAATATCAATTAGTGTGCTCATGAATCTTACCGAACATTCTATCTTTGTGGATTATGAAACGTTCAGAATGGCCGTTAAGAAAGAGATAAAATAGAAGAAAAGATTCATATAGCAAACTGAAAACCACAGCACTTTGGCCAAACATCAACAGGCCAAGTGCCTTAAAAGGATAACGCATGAGATATGTTAATGAAACCGTTCGTCGTCAAGACAGACTGATGGATGAGGCACGTGCCATTGAATTATTAAGCACATCAGAGTATGGTGTGCTAAGTATGGTTGACAAAGATGGAACCGCTTATGGAGTTCCATTGAACTATGTATGGGACGGAAAGAACTCAATCTTCATTCATTGTGCCCCTGTTGGGCATAAGCTTGAAGCCTTAGAAAAGAATCCAAACGTTAGTTTCTGCATTGTAGGTGACGTGAAACTGCTCCCCGGTAAATTCACTACAGAATATGAAAGCGTAGTCTTGAAAGGAGTAGCACATATCCATCTCTCCCCAGAAGAACGCATGGCAGCGCTCTTAAAGTTAGTAGACAAGTTATCACCTGACTTCAAAGAGCTGGGTGCTAAATACTCAAAGATGTCCTTTCACCGTGTAAACATCATTCGTGTAGACTTCTCTGAGTATAGCGGTAAGTGCAAACACGTACATACAGCTGACTAAAATACGCGCAGAGATGAAGGACTTCAGCGCTTAACTGAAAGTCCTTTACGATCTGCAAAGAGTTCCTTTATGAGTAGGATTGGCGTTCCTGCTTTCGCAATACTATATCCATGACAAACCAATAACAATTTGTTCTGGATATTATAAACGCCACAATGCCCTAAAGCCTCAATCTCTTTGCGATCTCCTTCAAGTAGTATATCTCCGCCACCATAAAGCATATTTCGCCCACTTCGGTCGAGATATGGGCCTGTAATCCGGCGACTTCGCCCAACAGCTATGCGATATGTACTCTTCAAACCTTGACAACAATAATTCCAACTCACAAAAAGATAGTACCAACCACGATGAAAAAAAATGAAAGGGGCTTCGATTGCATTAGGTCCTGCGACTGCAAGTGCATTACGAGGTGACCCATTACTATTATCTGGAGCATAGCGACGGGCGATTGTAGAAGGCCGCTTTCCAGGGGCAATATGCAGTGTACTATCAAGAGAAACAAGCTGTATACCATCCCAAAACGAGCCAAACACAAGCCAAGGATAGCCTTTTTGATCAACAACAACATTGGGATCGATGGCATTCCAATTATCTCTACCCCTACGAGAAGCTATGATACACCCTTCATCTTGCCAAGTTTCATTAGAATTGAGCGATGAGTTAGAGAGTAATCCAATAGCCGAAGTGTTCTTTCCAAATGTAGAACAGGAATAAGTTAGATACCAACGACCTCTGAACTTAATGACATCGGGAGCCCAAAAGTCATGCTTAAATTCGGGGACAGAGTCGTAAACCCATGAAGGAATAGCTTGAATGACACCACTCTTCCATCCTTTCCAATGCTTCAAATCAGAAGAAACATAATGCCGAATACCCTCACCCGTAGAATAAAGGTGGTATAATCCTTTATCATAAGCTAATACAGGGTCATGCACTATGGGGGTATCTACCTTGAAAAAGAGTGTTGATTGTTGGGCAAAGATGGTCAAAGAGAATAATAATCCGTAAGCCCAAGACAACATCCTGGGCTTGACAGACATAATCAAATAAAATAAACGACGTGATGCTTTCATTTATAGATTGACTTTCTTTCCCCAATAAGTCGTCCTACCATCTTTGCTTAGACCAGCATAAACAATGGTCGTTTTACGAGGATTAGCCTCCCAATCGAGTTCACGACGTAGGTAAAAAGACTCATTATCAATTGTCAATACATTCTTAGAAGAATCAAAAGACCAGTCTTTTCCTGCTTTCCAACCAGAAGTAACCTTATGATTTGCTCCAAGAATCATACTGATTGATGCATCTTGTCGTTTGTGATGATAAGACAGATTGATATGCTGCCAATCGCCAATGAGTTCACTCTCAGCTATTGTTTTTTGCGAAATACCAGCATAACGTTCAGGAAGAACGAGAGGCCAACCGCTTTCTGTCCAGATAATAGAACGCACTCCACCAACCATCAAAGCATTACTATTGGCATTACCCTTATAGTTTTCGGGGAAACGTTGTTGTGAAACATAGAACCAATTACCTTTTCCATCATCGAAAACTGCACAGTGACTAATACCAACCCAACCATGATCATCTCCAAATTTATAAGGATGTGTTATAATAGGAAAGGCATCTCCACCATTGGAAGTCATGTCTTTACCCGTAATATCATAATAAGGGCCATTGATATCTGATGCCCGCAACACACGAGTATTATAGGCAACAGAGAGTTCATCATAAGCAACGAAGAGATAATAATAACCATCATGCCATATCACCTCTGGTGCTTCACTGGCTTGCCAGCGACTATTCATCTTCCGAGAATAAATGAATTTTCCGTAAGATGCTTCATTCTCTTTTCCCCAAGGATTGCCAAGAGCATGCAAAGGCTTACCTGTTGAAGGGTCAAGTTGTAGTGCAGCAAAACCACTATGCCATGAACCATAAATCAACCAATGCTCTCCCTTCTCATTAATAATTAGAGATGGGTCGATAGCATTATACTTAAAATAGCAATGGGCATAATCCGTTGTGCTGACATTAAAGTTAAGTTCTCGATCAGAATAATTCGTAACAACAAATCCTTTGTCTTCCCATGAGTCTATATCTGCAGGATTCGAAGTCTCCATAAGCCCTATAAAACACCGCTCACTCCATGTGCCAGCACCATTGATTGTGCCGGGGATAGTCACCACATAGTACATCCGATAAAGATTATTACTTATACGCCGGACACAAGGAGCCCAAAAACCAAATTGGTTTTGATGCAGAAAATCAACAGAACTAACGCCAAGTCCCATTGCTTTCCGAATCTCATTTAACTTCGATTTAATCCAAACAGGTACTCCATGCATTGTTGGTCCCATGAATTCCCAATTGATAAGATCTTTTGATCTACGGCAATAGAAGTGACCACGGGCTTGTCCTTCTCCTGCATGAGCATTGCCATAACTGGCATCTGTCTGATACATATAGTAATAACCATCGTCAGCTAATACGACCGAGGGGTCGTGTACGTTCGCTAAATTCCATTGAAACCGATTGTTCCAAGAGGCTATCGACGTATAATCATCAGCCATATTCTGACCTTCTTTCACGACAACTTGTGTTGCAACCTTACTTCCAGGATTCACATATTCGATATCCTCCTTATTTGAACAACCAACAAAAAGTAAAGCCGACAGGCTGAAAAATATTTCTATTTTGTTTATTTTCATATTCATATTTTTAAGAAAATGCGAAGTAAACTAATCAAAAACTAAGTGACAACTATCTATCGTAAATGCAAAATATAAATCATTTGGATTAATGGAGTCTATTCCTAAATAATGCTGTGTGTAAGTTTTCCCATCCGTACCACGCATTACTATTTGCACATCGGCAGTCCCATTACTAACATTTGTGATGTAAACTGTGACCTTAGCTCCATCCATTGAAGCAAGCCATGGAGCCCAATCACCTTGTGTTCCCCCGTGAGTACATGAACCATATCCACTTCCCCAACCGAAATTATCAGCGCGAAGCACGGCATATTCTGTATTGTTTTGTGCGCGAAGCACTATGACAAAGTTATTCCAGTTGTTAGCCTTGCTACTATAATTAGTAAAGACTACCTTACGCGTTTGACCTATTGGAACATCAAGATTCCCTGTATGTGCTGACCACCATGCGCTGGAATTGTTTATTTCTCCTAACACTTTTGGAGTTGGCGTGGCGGTTGTCACAGCTGAAGCAGATACAGTTATAGGTATTTCGGCAGTCTTTCCATTTGTAGTTTCAACTCTTACCACATGCCGTCCGACCTTCGCTGGGATTACAGAAAATGTCAATTTATCATTATTTATGACTTCAACTCTACCATTAGGATATGTGGCTTTCACTTCAAGTCCAGTCTTATCGAATGCCAGCGTACGCTCTTCTTGGCCAGAAATGCCTGTAACATTATATATATAATAATGTGTATGCGTCGGCTGTTTCGTCACTTGGATAGATAAAAGTTTAGGAACAATCTTGAAAGAAGCATGGGCTATAATAGGAGTTGCAGCGTTCTCACCTTTAAAAGTCTTGTTATATATCACAACAAGTTGACGCTCTCCAAGTCCGTTCATATCAGGAATTGCAGAGAAATAAAGTTCAGAAGCAGGAATAATCTTCTTCATTCCTTCTTCAAAAATGACTTCAGCAGAGACATTAGCCATAGCCTCTTCTATGGTTGTTCCTTCGTCAACATCTTCTGGAACATTAAGAAGTTTCATCGAAACAGGAGCCTTATCTTTGGCTGAAGTCAAGCCTTCTACAGGCACAATATTCGTTTGAAGGAAGTCGATGTATGAGCCGTCAGGACAAAGAAAGCAACGAATATTCTTATTGTTTGTATCTGTATTATGATTAACGAGCTTGTAAGGCTGAGTATAAGTCTTTGTCACGACGCCATTTGTAAGCTTAACAAGGAAAGTATCTTTACGGGAACGATCTACTGTTAACGTTACTTTTCCACCGAGTTTCTGCACATTTTCGTCTTTGTTATCTATTGGAGCGAGTAATTGATTGCTTTGAGAATACTTAAAATAAAGGTCACCCCATTGTGAGTTAAACTTCAAAGAGTCTCCTGTTGCATCAAAACGAATGACACCATATTCCTTATATCCTGCTGCACTTCTATCCATATCATTAGCTATTATCAATGCAAAGTTTCGATAATATGTATTGTCATTAGGATTCAAATTGAGGTTAAACACCGCATTCCACTTGGCATTTTCGGGGATAACATAATACTTAGAGAACTGTTGCCACCATCCCGATGAGAAGTCTCGTGCACCAAACGAATACACATCTTCTTTCATTCCTACAAGTACTTCTTCATCCGTTCCCTGTTTTAATTTATTGATAGAATCTATCTTCTCACTAATCCAATCGGGTGAATCAATATTATAGAGGGTTCCTCCTTCACAACTTGGCAATATCAACAGCGTTGTAAAAGCCAAGAGAAAGAATGATAATAGCTGATTAATGTATTTCATATGTCTGATTGTTTGAAATGAATAAATAAAGAAACACTTAGTTATCAAGATTCACAATGGGATGAACAGTCCATCCTTTTTCTTGGAAATAAGTGGCATTATTAATACTATAGTTTGCTGAATTGCCCTTTAAGTTTGGATTCTTATTACTTAATGTTTGGACAATTGGTAGGAATTCATGCCCTTGTACGAATCCATCATAAGAACTCTTCAATTCAGAATCAATACCAACTTGAGTATAATCAACAGGCTCTTTGGCTCGATGAACAGACCTACGGAACGTGCCATGTTCCTTCAATTGCAGTAATCTTTCATTGCTATAAAAGAAGCCCCAGCGAATCAAGTCTAAGCCACGACCAAACTCACAGCCAAATTCTTTGGGACGTTCTACATTGGCTATCTGCTCAAAAAGCTTGTCTCCAGTAGGGTAATCTGAAAGTCGTAGGCTTGCCAGCCCAGCCCGGTTACGTACCAAATTAATCCAATCAATAGCCTTTTGGGTAGGTCCATGCACCTCATTTTCGCACTCCGCAGCACGCAAGAGCACATCAGAATAACGCATCATTCGAAGGTTTATACCATCATGAAGTCCTGTAACGACCTTATTATATAAGCCTGTTCTAAGATTAGTAAACTTGGCAATGGGAAGTCCTCCATTGTTATTATTCGTCACAACAGTATCTGTTGGGGTCATTGTTTTGCCATAACCCTGATTACCATATTCAAAGTTTTCCCAATCTGTTTCATACGTTCCAATCGTCCAATAGAGTCGAGGATCAAGCTTACCTGACGTCGTTCGTTCTTTCTTAAACAGCTGATAAAGCCATGGAGAAGCTGAAATATCGGCCCAACCACCATAAACACCGGGAGCAAAGTTACTTTCTATAGCCGATCCTTGAGTAGCGTTGACACTCGTATTAACAGGAGTCCATTCGTCATCTGTTCCTTGTGACGCATAATCCAAGAACTGAACTTCAAACAAACTCTCATCATTGTTTTCGTATTGTGGCCCTTCTCTGAAATTATCTCCATAGTTTTCCATCAATCGATAAGTTCCAAATTTCTCATCAATGATGTCTTTCAACACACTCAAAGCCTCATTATATTTATGTCGTTGCATTAAAGTTCGGGCATAATATCCTGCTGCAGCACCACTTGTTGCACGGCCTCCAGCCCACTCTCCACCAGCATTTCGCGATGGAAGTAAAGTCATAGCTTCACTAAAATCCTTTTCAACCTGATCAAGAACTTCATCGTATGTGCTATTCTTTCCATACAAACCATCTAATGTTGAATATCCCGAATAGTCGGTTATCAATGGAGGATTCTGATAATATCCAGCCAGATTATAATAAGCTAAGCCACGAAGAAAGAGCATTTGTCCTTTGATTCGTCTCATCTGTTGACTTAATTTAGTATCATCATCTCCACAACGTGAGATTCCAAAATTACACACATTGATCGTATAATACCATTCTCTCCATGGCCAAGAAGCTATCCCTTCGGTTACAGCTACATTCAAATCATCGAATGGAAGATACCAAACTTGCGATGCATTCCATGCCTCATCACCTCGACAAACATCGATAGTATAGCCCACGCGTGCATAGGAACCTTCCATTCGAATGTGGTTATACGCCGCGATAACACTTTCTTCTAAGTCCTCAGCATTAAAGCCAAAGGTTTGTGTTGTCTGTTGATTTGGGTTGACTAACTCTAACTTTTCGCCGCAGGAAACAAACATTCCAAGCCCTAATAACAATGCTAATGATAATTTATATTGTTTCATTTGATTTACTTTCTTATTGATTTGACAATATATTCTCGATATCTTTCCACAACCTTAGAATGTGAAATGCAAGCCAAACATAAAGCTTTGGGCACTTGGGAACGAGCAAAAATTGTAGCCAGGAGTAAAGGTTCCACCCGCAAAGTCTACGTTATAGCCATGGTATTTCGTAAGCGTGAACAGATTTTGTGCCGAACAATAGGCGCGAACACCACTGACTACACCCCCAAACCACTTATTCGGAAGATTATAACCCAATTCTATATTAGCTATCTTCCAATAGGCTGCATTCTGTATTTTACGTGAACTGAAAAGGTCATTCCATGGCAATGTAGCACTATTTGTGACATAAGTGCGAGGCACATTTGACATATACTTCATTCCATCTTCTGTGTATGCATTGGCTCGAAGCATAGCTACATCTTTATTTCCCCACCTATAACATGAATTCAGACTATTATAGATATCATCGGTTACATGGTAGTTCAGTGCGCCATAAGTGGCAATGCTCAAATCAATATGCTTATACTCCAAACGCACATTGACACCAAAGGTTAACTTTGGTAATCCACTTCCCAATACCACCTGGTCATGTTCGTCGATTACACCATCAGGAACACCATCCGCACCACTTACATCTTTATAAAGGCAATCACCGATATTGGCACCTTGTTGCGTTGCATGATTGTCAAGATCTGCTTGTGTTCGCGCGATTCCTTCATACTCCCAACCATAGAATTTGCCTATTTCCTGTCCTACAAATGTTGCAAAAGCACCGGTTATATATTTCGTTCCAAACCCAAGTGAAGTTACTTTATTCTTCAATGTGCTCAAGTTTGCGCCTACTTCATACTTTAATGCGTGGTCACGATTACGGTAAGTAGCTGAGAATTCAAAGCCACTGTTATTCATAGAAGCAGCATTCATGGTCACTGTTCCATTCGACACACCAGTTTGTTCGGGTACAGGAACACCATAAAGCAAATCTTCTGACCTATTCTTATACCACTCAGCAGTAAACTCAAAACGATTGTTGAACATGGCAACATCAACACCTATATTGGTTGTTTTCTTCTTTTCCCAAGCTATATTCTGATTAACGAAGGTTGAAACTGCCGAGCCTGATACCGGTTTATTATTGAAACTATAAGTCATATTGTTACGAGCCATCGTCGCCATATACTGATATTCGCCGATATTTTCATTGCCCAGCACACCATAACTGGCACGAAGCTTTAACAGATTAACAACATCTTTGCTAATGGGAAAGAACTTTTCTTTGTCTAATCGCCAACCGATTGAAACCGAAGGGAACGTTCCCCAGCGGATAGTACGCGTCAAACGAGAACTACCATCACGTCGAACGACAAACGAAAGCAAATATTTTTCATCATAATTATAGTTCAATCGTCCGATAAAAGAACTCAAAGCATGTGTGAACTCAAATGATTCAGCATACTGTTTCTTACTGTTCTGCAACTGCAAGAAGTAAGGTTCATTCATATTAATACCCTGCCCAGTAAGCAAATCCGTATGTTCCTCTTCATAAGTCTGCCCTAAAAGCGCATTGAAATTATGCTTTCCAATATGCCCTTCATAGGCAATGGTATTCTCAATCAGTGCATCTGTGTAATCACGACTACCCTTAGTGAGTCGTTCATTGCTTTTATCTAAATAGACACGATTGCTTTGTGCCCATGCCGAAATCCATGTAAAGTCTTTCGCATGCGTTTTACTATACGAGAGATTCAGGTTATAATGTAACTGGTGATGCTTACTTTTTACCCCTAACATCTTTAATAAGTCGACATCAGCCGACCCACTTCCCACAAAGCGATCAACCAAAGTGTTTCGCTGTAACAGATGATTCACGAGCAAAGGATTGGATGCTGATATATCACCATGAATGTTATCATAGTACACTCCATATCCATAAGCATCATATCTATAGCCATTAGCCAAGCCAACTCGGTCGTCAAGCACCCATGTTGAGGCATCATACGCCTTGATAGTAGGCTGCATCAACAGCGTACCACGCAACACATTGGTCACATCTCCATATAATCCTTGCACATATTCTGAAGCATTAGACAATCCCATATTATCCTGATCAGAGTGCGAATAGACTAAACTTGTGCGAAACTTGATGAATTTCGTCTCCATAGTGTTATTCACTCGTGCTGTATAACGCTTATAATTAGGTCCTGCCCCCACAAGCGTTCCTTGCTGACGGAAATAATCTAAGGCTATGTTATACGTGTTATGAGCCCCTCCTCCACTAAGATTCACATTGTGATTCTGGCGAATTCCTGTCTTGAAAACCTCGTTAAACCAAGCAGTATTGGTATTATCCATAAACTGATAACGCCCTGTCTGTGGATTCAACTTATAGCCGCCAGGAAGTGGAGTGCTTGAGTTGACACAGGCTTGTCCCACATATTGACTATATTGGTCGGCATCCATCACATCATAAACACCACCTGATATCTTATCAATACCCATGTAACCAGAGTAATCAACCTTAAGCGGTTGGTCCTTTTGTCCATTCTTTGTCGTGATGATAATCACGCCATTAGCTGCTCGAGAGCCATAAACGGCACCGGCTGCAGCATCTTTCAACACTTGAATTGAAGCGATATCATTCGGTGAAAAGTCACGAATCGTTGTACCAACGGGTACACCATCAACGACATATAGAGGTGCAGTACTACCAAAAGAACCTATGCCTCGAATCCTCACCATAGGGTCTGCACCGGGTTGTCCGTCTGTAGTGATTTGCACACCAGGCACCTTTCCCTCAAGCATTGTAGAGATATTAGAATTAGAAACCTTTTTCAACTCCTCGGCATTCACTACAGAAACCGAGCCCGTTAGGTCTGCTTTCTTCTGTGTTCCATAGCCAACTACCACGACCTGATCAATCAAATTATCAATGGGTTGCAGTTCAATGACATCAATTACTGCCCTACCTCGTACTGCAATCTCACGGCTTTTATACCCCACATAGCTAATTAACAATGTCGCGTTTGCAGGCACATCTAACTGAAATTTGCCATCAAAATCAGTTACGGTTCCCGTCTTTTGACCTTTCAAAGTCACATTAACTCCAATAAGTGGTTCGCCTTGTTCATCGACCACTTGCCCCTTTGTCTTGATTACATTTGACTGCAAAATCGTTGCTTTTGTTGGCAAAACATTAAGAAATGTGCCTCCCAAAGCAGTAAGACAAAACATTACTGAGAGTAGTTGTTTCTTCATTCTTAGTTCTATTTAGGTTATTATTAATAGATGTTATGTATTTCAAACCGATACTTTTTAAGACAAGCTGTCTCGTGTTTGAACTCCAATTGACTGGGAATTCAACTGTGAATAGGCAACAAATCATATCAAAAGGTTAGTTATTCGCAATGATATTATCTTTCAAGTAGTTGTTTATTTCACGTAGTTTGATGAAGTTCATTCTTCCACGGATTAGACTTCCAATGACAAAGATAGACAATGTAAAAGGAAAGATGGTGGACAAAATTATATAAAAAGGTGGACAAAAAACAAAAAAATGCACCTCTTTATACAGCATTTTACATTTAGTCCACTTCTTGATAACAAGAAACCACGTTCTCAACTGCCTCATCAGTCATGCTATTACACGTGCAACAATGAAAAAAGGCGAAACAAACAAGGGCGTCATTTCCTTGAAATGGAATAATAGAATTGTTTGCTTGAAAGGTGTTTACAGAAGGTTTTACAGAACAAGCGGATTTGAAACACAAGATATGTTCAGGCGGAATAGGGTCTCTTTTTAAAGGATTTATAATTTGCTTATTAGCAAACAGTTATAAAATTCAATGCAGAAAACAAGCTGAAACGACATAAAAAGTCATTGCGATTTGCCATATTTTACCGAGCAAAATGACGCAAACCATTGAGTAAAATGATGCAAATTATTGCTTGAAATGACGCAGTTTGTAGCTCACAAAGCTATAGTTTGCTACGCAATCATAGTTCAACGCTGAAGGCGTTGTACCTTTGATAGCCCAGGGTTGGCGCCAGCCTACCCTGGGTTATGCATGTAGTAAGGAGTTCAACGCCGTAGGTGTTGTACGTTTTCTGCGTGGAATGCTGCGACAAAATACCGAGGAATAAAAGGTACAACGCCTACAGCGTTGTTGTCACTAATGACAAATAACCCAGGGTAGACTTCGCTTTCGCTTGTCAACCCTGGGCTATCAAAGGTACAACGCTTACAGCGTTGCAATCTCAGTAAACACCAAATTACCGATTAACCTACGTCATTTTGTGGCACCTTTGCCTTCATCTTACATAGATAATTCAATCACTTTGGTATCTCGCGCCTTTAGTTGCAGTTCGCTACCAAGCTTTACTTTTCGACCAGAAATAACGTCTTTTGCTTCCTGATGATTGCCAATGACTTCGGCATAGCGGTCAAGAGGCAAGGTGATAGGTTGACTTGTACCATTCAAAATCGTGAGAATGGTTTGGTCATTCCATTGCCGAGCTATCACATAAACACCCTTATAAGGAATAAATTGAATTTGTTTTCCCTTTGTGATAACCATGTTATTGCGACGCCATTTCAGTAGTTTACTGAGCCAATTAAACATAGAATTTTCGGCCTTTGTACGTCCTTCGGCAGTGAAAGCATTATGTTTTTCGCCCGCAAAACCACCGGGGAAGTCGCATCTTACATTGCCATCGGTCACCTCTTTTGTGCCATTCATCAACACCTCCGTACCATAATAGAGCTGTGGAATACGGTTAATGGTGAGCAAAAGTGCCAAGGCTTGTTTCAATGCAAGCGTGTCTTTGCCATTCTCCAAGAAGCGATCTGTGTCGTGATTTTCAATGAAAGCCATCACACTTGATGGGTTTTCATACAGATAGTCATAACAAAGGCTGTTATAAATGCGGTTTAATCCTTTCCACCAAGCATCGGTTTCTTCGTGTTTAGCCAAGTTAATCTTATCATAAAAGCTAAAGTCCATGACTGTTTTTAGATAGCTATTGACCTTTGAAAGCTTTGAATCCTTCTGCCAAGCTGCCGTGTAAGCAGGTTCTGTAACCCATGTTTCTCCAACAGTATTAAAGTTGGGATACTCCTCGTTTAGTATCTTCATCCATTGTGACATGGCTTTTCTGTCCGCATAAGGATACGTGTCCATGCGTATTCCATCAATGCCAACGGTCTCTATCCACCATTCACTATTCTGAATAAGATAAGTCATAACGTGAGGATTTTTCTGGTTTAAGTCGGGCATAGACCTTACAAACCAGCCGTCAACGGTTTCGCGTTTGTCAACCTTTGAGGCATAGGGATCGAGCACAGGAGTTAGCTTATAGCTTGTTTGTAGATAATAACTGTCTCCCTTTTTCATCCATTCGGGCGTGTTAAACCAGTCTTTAGAGGGCATATCTTTCACCCAAGGATGGTCATAACCACAATGATTAAATATCATATCCATCACCACTTTAAGCCCCTTAGCGTGTGCTTCGGCGACAAGACGAGCGTAATCTTCGTTCGTACCGAAACGCGGATCAACACGATAATAATTAGTCGTTGCATAACCATGATAGGTGCTTTGACTGTTCATGTCGGGCGAATTGTTTTCCAACACGGGTGTAAACCAAAGGGCAGTAACCCCCAATTGGTTGAAATAGTCTAAGTGTTGGCGCACTCCTTCAAGGTCTCCACCATGGCGAAGACTCGGTTTTGAGCGGTCGACAACATAAGGATTCAAACCCTTCATAGGTTTAGTGATGTTACGACCTGATGCAAACCGATCGGGCATGAGCATATAAAGTACGTCAGAATTGTCAAATCCTATACGCTTATCTCCACTCATCGTGCGTGCTTTCAAGGGGTAGTTGACTCTCTTTCCGTCAATATTCAGCACCATATTTCCTGGCTTTGCCCCACTGAGATTCAAATAAACAAAAAGGTAATTGGGCGAATCAAGACGCACAAGTGAATCTATTTTCACGCCAGGATAATCCACACTGACACGTGAATCACGTATATTCTTTCCATAAACCATCAGTTGGAGCGAGCTGTTTTTCATGCCCACATACCAGTTTTCGGGTTCAATATGATCAATCTTTGTTGCTGCTTGCATTGTCATTGACGACAGAATTAAAGCCAAACTAATTATTATCTTCTTCATGTTTCATGGAATTTTAATCGTGGAGAATAAGGGCAGACTGGGCATTCACAGAGATTTTGCCTCCCTGCATGTGTCCCAAGCCCTGCTGATTTATTGTACCATCGCAGGCCACAACAGTGTAGTTACCTGCCGGAATGTCTATATCCTGAGGCTCACGACTGCCATTCAGAATGACAACGATATTGTTCCAATCGTCTCCTCCGGCATGGTTTGTGAGCATAAAGCCTACAACACAGGGCTTCACTGGCAAGAAACTTAAATGCTTTCTGACCAGTTCTGCATCGCCAAGTCGGAATGCCGGATGCTCTTTTCGCAACTGAATAAGCCCTTGGTAATAGGCAAACACCTGCGGATATTGCTTGAGTTGTGCCCAATTCAGCGCGTTAATTGTAATCGGAGCATTATAGCTGTTGTGCACACCTTGCTTATTTCGCAACATCTCCTCACCGCTTAGAATAAATGGAACGCCTTGCGATGTGAACACAGCTGTTTGTGCAAGCAAGTCAAGACGAATGATTTCGTCTTCCTTTATGCCTGGAATGGAAGCACGAAGGCGGTCTGTCAAGCACATATCATCATGGCAACTTACATAGCTAATCATTTCAGTTGGCTGTGTAGCCCAAGGCGCTTTGCTATAATTAACGCGTGACAACGCCACACCAGGATGGGCAATTGCGCCCGCGATTCCAAACTTTATACTTTCTTCTTCACCAGGAATGCCAGCAAGGAATGCACCTTTCTTGTCGTCACTAAAAGGCCCCCGAAGGGCGTCTCTCAGTTCATCGCTAAAGGCAGCTGTACCATTTAGCTGTGCCACATGAACCTTTACAGCCAACTTTTCCGATGGATAAGCGCAATGTCCTGCACTCCATCCTTCACCATATATATATATAGTAGGGTCTATTTTGTTGACCTCCGCACGGATTTCCCTCATGGTTTCGATATCGTGCACACCCATTAAGTCGAAGCGAAAGCCATCAATGTGATACTCATCTATCCAATATTTCACACTCTCAAGCATGAACTTGCGCATCAACGGACGTTCAGAGGCTGTCTCATTTCCACATCCCGAGCCATCGGAATAAGTACCATCAGGATTCTTTCTGTAGTAATAGTCAGGATAAGTACACTGGAAATTACTGTGTTTTATATCGAAAGTATGGTTATAAACCACGTCAAGTATCACGCGGATTCCGGCCTTATGAAGTGCTTGAACCATTTGTTTGAACTCACGAATGCGCACTTCTGGGCGATAGGGGTCAGTCGAATAACTACCTTCTGGCACGTTATAATTCTTTGGATCATAGCCCCAATTGTAAGACGGATTCGTAAGCTTTGTTTCGTCAACTGAAGCAAAATCAAACACGGGCAGCAAGTGGACAGCCGTCACACCTAAGCGTTTCAGATAGTCAACAGAGGCAGACTCGCCCACACCTAAGAACTTATCGGGATAAGAAATGCCTGGCGCTGCATGGGTAAAATCACGCACATGCATCTCATAAATGACTTGATTTGCCGCCGAATTTAATGCGGGACGTTGGTCGTTCTGCCAGCCATCAGGGTCTGTTGAGCGTAAGTTGATGATGGCACCACGGTTTCCATTCACGCCAACGGCCTTTGCAAAGACACCTGGAGTCTCTCCGTTTCCAATGTCAAAAGTATAAAACTTCCCCGCGAGATTACCCTTCACACAAGCTGTCCAAAGGTCTTTTCCGGCTCGCTTCATCTTTACTTCCTTCACCGCCTTACCCTTTAAACCATCGTTATACAGTCTAACGACAGGGCGAGTTGGAGCATTCAACTTGAAAATAGTATGCTCAGGGCGATATGACATCTCATTAAAAACCTCCTGAGCTTGGGCTGTTTGTATCATCGCAGCAGTCACTGCTAATGCGCAAAACAATTTAATCTTCATAGATTTAATTGGTTGTTTGATTGTGATTCTTTATTTTTTAATAAGCGACATGGCAAATCCTCCGCCACGAGCTTCGTCAATTGTCAGCACATCTCCCTTCTTAACGATGCGCTTTGTGATACGATAGGCCTTCGGATTCTTTTCATAATCGGCCCCAGGGGCATCGGTATAGAGCGTACATTCATACTTTTTCCCTTTATCAAGGAAATCAAGTTTCACCACACTTCGATGTCCGTTTTCATCACATTTACCTCCAACAAACCAGTTATCTGTGCCCTTTGCCTTGCGCGCTACAGTGACATAATCGCCAGGTTCAGCCTCAAGATAACGTGAATCGTCCCAATCTACGGCAACATCTTTAATGAATTGGAACGCATCGGCATACTTTTGATAGTTTTCTGGCAGGTCGGCTGCCATCTGAATTGGGCCCCACATGACCAAATAAAGCGCCAATTGACCTACCAATGTTGTGTGAACATAGCTTGTATTCTCACTCCAAGTGTGCAATTGAGTCTCTAAGATTCCGGGGGTATAGTCCATTGGTCCCCCTTGAAGACGAGTGAAAGGAAGCACTACAGTGTGGTCAGGCTTGCTGCCACCAAAGGCTTCATACTCTGTGCCTCGAGCGCTTTCGTTGCCTATAAGGTTAGGATAAGTGCGGCAAAGTCCCGTGGGACGAGTTGCTTCATGAGCATTAACCATGATGTGACGCTTGGCAGCTTCTTTAACAATGTAAAGGTAATGGTTGTTCATTTCCTGTGAGAAATGGTGATCACCTCGTGGAATAATGTCTCCCACATAGCCACCCTTTACAGCATCATAACCATATTTTTGCATGAGATCGAAGGCTGCATTAAGATGTCGTTCGTAGTTACCTACGCTCGAAGATGTTTCATGATGCATCATGAGTTTAACCCCTTTGCTGTGTGCATAGTCATTCAAAGCCTTGATACCAAAGTCAGGATAAGGAGTAACAAAATCGAAAACATAGTCTTTCCAGCGGTTAGCCCAGTCCTCCCAACCTACATTCCATCCTTCAACGAGAACCTGTTGGAGTCCATTAGCGGCTGCGAAGTCAATGTATTTCTTGACGTGTTCTGTGTTCGCGGCATGCCTTCCATTCGGTTTTGCCTGGCTCCAATCAATTTGATCAAGCTTTATTGATGGGAACTCATCCGTGTAATTCCAACTACTTTTGCCTACAATCATCTCCCACCATACGCCACAATACTTCACAGGATGAATCCAACTGGTGTCTTGAAGCTTACAAGGTTCGTTGAGATTTAATATCAAATTAGATGCTAATATGTCGCGAGCATCGTCACTAACCATAACTGTTCGCCATGGCGTTGAACACGGAGTCTGCATAAAACCCTTTAATCCTGTGGCGTCGGGAGTAAGCCATGATTCGAAAACAAAATTCTTATCATCGAGATTTAAGTGCATCGTTGCATAGTTGATGCAGGCTGCTTCGTGGATATTGAGATAGAGTCCATCTTGCGTTTTCAGCTGCAAAGAGGTCTGAACGCCCGTTGGTGAGAACACTGATACAGACGAATTATCCCAATTTACAGCCTTTTTGAAGCGCTCACGGATTTCAGAAAGTTTCGTTTCCTGTGTCTCTTGCTCTTGCGTATCATAATCACCTGGCAGCCACCAAGCCTTATGATCTCCTGTCATAGCAAACTGAGTGTGCTCTTCTTTGATGATAAAATAGTTGAGAGAAGACTGCTGTGGGAACTCATAACGCAAGCCCATACCCTCATCATAGACGCGAAAGCGAATGATAATCGTACGATTTGACGATGCTTGATGCAGTGAAACAGCCAATTCATTGTAATGGTTTCTAATCTGTTTATATTGTCCCCACACCGGCTTCCACGTCTCATCAAACGTCGAGATCTTGGTATCGGCAATCTTAAAACCATCCATCAAGTCTGTCTCTTGTAATCCTTTGGAGGCATGTTTGTCTTTCGCCAACTCCAGACCGAGGTGTGAAGGCTTCACCACCTGCCTGTTCTTGAATGTCATTTCGTAAGTAGGTTGTCCGCTTGCCGATAGCGAAAACGTTACGGCAACCTTGCCATTAGGCGACTTAACGGTTTGTCCTACGGCCACAAGTGGTAGGAGTAATAATGCAAAAAGAATTTGTAGAGGTTTCATTATGAATTAGTTAACTTAATCTTTTATTATTATTTATTACTGAAATTCAATATTTTGAAGGTTCAACATGTAGGGTTTTATCGAAGAAGAACGAACGATTTCGAGCCACAACTATGCTTGCAAAGATTAACAATAGCACTGTTTGAATACACTTACTGTCCGGATGTGTAGCAAATATCTCATTAAAATATCCCGCTGTTATATGGAAAACAATAGCAACAAGAATATTACGTCCCGTCTTATAATAAAGCCAATTCATCAGAACTACAAACGGAATGATGCTCACAATGAAGTTAATGCTATACAATATGCCCTCATGCACGACATTAGCATGATA
The DNA here is from genome assembly GCF_000185845.1 of Segatella salivae DSM 15606. GTDB lineage: Bacteria > Bacteroidota > Bacteroidia > Bacteroidales > Bacteroidaceae > Prevotella > Prevotella salivae. Next base: position 2,365,949 of record NZ_GL629647.1, on the reverse strand, counting down.
ATATCCCTTGATACCTGCTAATGGAAAATGCCACAATGCCCAATAAATAGCAAAGACAAGTGAAGTATAAAGCAAGTTCATACGCGAACGAAGACAGTCTGTTCCATAGCTATGCCAAGCCAATTCTTCTAAAACAGGCGCCATAATCAGCATGAACCAAACGGGAAAGACACCAGAAGTGAAAGTGTAATGTCCTGTAATGCAAAACTGCGAAGCATTATAACCAAACAGCAACGAAATAGCCATTGCCGCCAAGATGCTAATCGGAAGTATTGTGCAAGCACCCATATAATACCCTACATAGCGTGCTTTGAAGTTAAAAAAACGCGAAAAAGTATCCTTTCGCAAGGCTGAATCTCGACAAACAAACGCAACAGAAAGCAACATAGGAAAACACAAACCAATCAATCCCAACATAGAAGCAAGGAACTCATTTCCTCCATTTTGGTGGCTAACATACCCTGCTACGAACCAGAATCCCCATGGTATCACGGCTGCAAAAATATAAAAAAGCAAACCATAACGATATCTCTGAATAATGTGTTCCTGCTTATCATCCTTCATATATCTTATTCTTTTCAGTTTCTCTTATTGCAACAGTGGGGACAATTTTATTCAATGTCCCCGCTGTTTTTCCTATAGAAATTTATTCAATACTATCATTCTCTCCCTGCTTCACACACAAGTTCCGTCAAGTTTTCACGGAAATCAGTATTCTGCATGAGGTCTTCTATGCTCACATGCATACGATAACGCCAGTAATGTTTAGGGTTTGCAGGGATATTTATGCGTTCCGCGTTCTGATCGGCAAGGCGTAGTTTCTCGTCGATTGCCAACCAATCTTGAATTGAAAGGATACAAAGCATGCTCGGACTCATTAGGTGTCGGCTGATGATATCACGTGCCAACCAACCGGGAAGTGGGTGTGGTGCTGCACCACCTCGATAGAGCATGCTGTTATAATAGGCTTGAGTGCGCTCGTAATCTTCATCCCACCACTGGCGCAGTGTAGGCATATCATGACTTGAAATGGTACAAACTGAGCGGTAAGGATTATTGTTTAAGTAACCAAATCTCACGTGAGGATCCTTCGGCATACTTTGCAATTCAAGACTCAATATCTTTAGATTGTTCATCACCCAAGGTACACAATCCGGCACCATTCCTAAGTCTTCAGCGCATACAAGCATTCGAGTTGCCTCAATAAGTCGTGGTAACTTCTTCATTGCTTCACGATACCAGAACTGATTGTTACGCCGATAATAGTAGTCGTTATAAATGCGATTGAAGACTTCTTTGTCGCTATCATAGAGGGCTTCATACGTGAAATCAAACTGTGCACTGATGCGAGGATGGAACTTGTTTGCATCTTTTCTGTCGCGAACAAAAAGCACATTACTAATCAAAGCATAAAGACCATCACGCAACCAGATATCACTTTCTGCCATCTTCCCAGCAAAAACAGCTTCCACTTTGCGTTGTGTGTCAACCTCAGGTCTTAGCTCATAGATATCATCGTGCGTGTGATTGAGGAAACGTTGCTTTACTTCCTCTGCACGATCTCTGAATACTCGTTCAAGAATCCAATCGCTAATAAAGGGTTTAGTGAACTGTTCTTCATGGAAAGTTAAGCCATAACTTTCGATTTCTTCACGCGACATACCCAATGAAGGGGCAAATTGTCCGAGCAAACCATGTACTGCTTCCACCGGAATCTCCCATATTCTGAAGAATCCCAGCACATGATCTATGCGGTAAGCATCAAAGAATTTGTTCATGTTTTGAAAGCGACGTACCCACCATTGGCAGCCATCTTTCAACATCTCATCCCAGTTATAAGTGGGGAATCCCCAATTCTGTCCGTTCACAGAAAAGTCATCTGGTGGTGCACCTGCTTGACCGTTGAGGTTGAAATACTTTGGTTCCATCCACACGTCACATCCATTACGATTGACGCCGATAGGGATATCTCCCTTCAAAATGACTCCTTTCTCGCGTGCATAAGCATGTACTGCTTCCATTTGTTCATTGAGAACAAACTGCACAAAATAAAAGAAAGCCACCTCTTTATATTCTTTCGATGTTGGTGTTGATAGCACTTTACGCTCCTTTTCGTCCCAAACATGATGGTCAGGCCATGTAGAAAAGTCGGCCGTTCCATATTTATCACGCAAATAACAATACTGCGCATAGGGCACAAGCCATTGCTCGCTATCGGCAAAGAACTGCTTAAAGGCTTTGTCTTGCATTATCTTTTCGCCCTCTTGCAGATAGACTTCATAAAGATATTTCAGCTTCGCCTCGTTCACACGCTCGTAATCTATCTGCTCCAAAGCATTGAGTTCTTGGCGCAAAGCCTCAAAGTTGTTGCGCTTCTTTCCATCTTTTAATGTCGGCAACTGCGTCAAATCTACATACTGAGGATGTAGTGCAAAGATGCTAATACAACTGTAAGGATAAGAGTCTGTCCATGTATGTGTCGTCGTAGTATCATTGATTGGCAACACCTGTAGCACGCGTTGATGAGTCACAGCGACCCAATCTATCATATTCTTCAAGTCTCCAAAGTCGCCCACTCCATAACTGGTTTTCGAACGAAGTGAAAATACTGGCACTAATGTTCCAGCCAACTTACGATTATATATATCAAAAAACGCTTGTGAAAGTTCATAAACCAACACCTCACCGCTTTTAATTTCAGGCAGATGAATCTCGCGATTCATGCCGCTTTCCCATAGGGCATTGTGTCTATCGGCAACGTCTTGTGCCGCAAACTTGAATTCCAATACGTCGCTTTCCAACGTTTCTACATTCAAATCTACTATCCATTCGTTGTAGTTATGCTCATACATTGGAAGCGCTTCAAACACATCCCATGCTCCCATAGCCTTTGGTTTACCCACCACACACAATCTATCCGTAGAACGAAGTTGCGGTGCACGCACCACAAGTCGAACGGTTTTATCGTATGCCGAAGGCTTAATAACAGACAAAGGACGCTTGTTTACACACTCCGTAAAGGCTGAACTATAGAGATAAGAGTCTTCAGGAATGTCACTCCAATGGTCGTAAATAGTATACTCTTTGCCTTTCACGACCGTGAGTTCTAAGCGATGTTTCTCTGTGAGCCATTCGTGACGGCCGTCCGACCAGTCGCAATCAACACTATAATAATAGTCGATTGCCGTATTCAAACTTGCCTCGGTGCGATTCAATTCAACCCACCAATGCTTGCCATCCCGGTTATTCATCCTGTACTGCGAGGTCTTTTTACCTCCCTTTTTGCTGTTTTCCACGACATTCAGCAACACTTCTTCGCCGAATATGGTGTCATAGTTTATGTTAAAAGTTAGTTTCATACAGAGGTTAGTTATTTTCTGTAAAGATAGTAATTATATAGCAGCTTACTCAGAATTAATATATAAAAAAATTAAAAAAGCAATGCAATCGTTTGCACTTTCATTAGTAACTCTCTTGCACATGACCTTTAACAGCGATAAAGTTACAATGGAAAACCATTTACAACACAACGTTATCAAGAGACAAAAAGAGAGTGAATACAGGCTCATTCACTAACATACCCAACACAAAATAAGTTTATTGAAAAGGAAAAGTCAACACTTACAGCGTTGAATTTCCTTGCAAACGCTTACTCAGGATAGGCTCGTTTCTCGTCAATCACAGGCTATAAATAATATGATATAAAAGGTAACCCTACATACATTATCATTAATAACGTCGCGATAGGGAATCAACGCTGAAGGCGTTGTACGTTTTATAGCCCAGGGTTGGCGTCAGCCTACCCTGGGTTATGCGAGTAGTGAGAAGGTCAACGCCGTAGGTGTTGTACGTTTTCTGCGTGGAATGGCGTGATAAAATACCAATAAATAAAAAGTACAACGCCTACAGCGTTATTGCCACTCACGGCAAATGACCCAGGGTAGACTTCGCTTTTGATAGCCTAAGATTGCCAAACGATAG
>NZ_GL629647.1:2360841-2361918 GCF_000185845.1 Segatella salivae DSM 15606 | reverse complement strand
AATGAATTGGGACATTTCATCGTGTAATTTGTCGTGTTTTACCGCATGTAACGTGGAAATGGTATTACGAAAAATATGTTTCAACGCCATAGGTGTTGCGTTTTTGATAGCCCAGGGTTGCCAAACGATAGTGCAGGCTACCCTGGGTTAACGTATGTTGTGGGGGGAACAACGCCATAGGTGTTGCGCTTTCTAAGCGTAATCCTCCATTAATTTCCTCGCTATAACCATGCCTTCATAGAAAAAGATCAACACCTATGGCGTTGAATCTCCTTGCGAATGTTTACCCGGGGTAGGCTCGTTCCTCGCCAACCCCGGGCTATCAAAAGAACAACTCGTACCGAGTTGCACCATGAGGGCATTCATATTACAAAATACATTCATTGGAATACCGGCATAAAACATACGGCGTTGCGTCGTTGCAACATCCATAATGGTGAATACATTCATCGGAATATTGGCACATTTTGCTATTTATTTATTCGTATATTGGCATTAATTGTATTATAAAATAAACGTTTCAACGCCGTAGGTGTTGAGCTTTTGATAGCCCATGGTTGCCAAACGATAGTGCAGGCTACCCTGGGTTGAAGTGTTGTGTGTGGGGAACAACGCCGTAAGTGTTGCGCTTTTTTTGATTAATCCGCCATCAAAGGTTTCATTGTTAGCGTGCCTTCACAGAAAAAGCTCAACACCTATGGCGTTGAATCTCCTTGCGGATGCTTACCCAGGGTAGGCTCGTTCCTCGCCAACCCCGGGCTATCAAAAGAACAACTCGTTCCGAGTTGCACCATGAGGGTATTTATCATGGTGGATATATCCATTGGAATACCGACATAAAACATACGGCGTTGCGTCGTTGCAACATTTATAATAGCAGACACATTCATTAGAATATTGGCATAATTTTTACGGCATTGATGATTAATAAACAATTTATTGGGTTATATTAATGTAGCTATTATAATACCTTTTCAATGATATTACAATGAAACACGCCACGAATAATAAATTAATGTAAATGTTTCAACGCTGTAGGTGTTGTGCTTTTGGTAGCCCAGGGTTGCCAAACGATAG
>NZ_GL629647.1:2354546-2360791 GCF_000185845.1 Segatella salivae DSM 15606 | reverse complement strand
CCCTTGCGGATGCTCACCCGGGGTAGGCTCGTTCCTCGCCAACCCCGGGCTATCAAAAGAACAACTCGTACCGAGTTGCACCATGAGGGCATTTATCATGGTGGACATATCCATTAAAATATTGGCACATTATGCTATTTATTTATTCGTATATTGGCATTAATTATATTATGAAATAAACGTGTCAACGCCATCGGTGTTGCGTTTTCGATAGCCCAGGGTTGCCAAACGATAGTGCCGGCTACCCTGGGTTAACGTATGGTTCGCGTGGAACAACGCTGTAAGTGTTGTACCTTTTCGGTACAATCCACCATTTATTCATGTGTGTATAGACATTAATCGCACCATGAGGGCATTCATATTGCAAAATTTATCCATTGGAATACTGGTACAAAATCTACGGCGACATGTGTCACCGCAAGTTACATTTGCAAACAAATGCTATGCTATGGTGACTCGGCTTTATCCAAACGATCATTTACCCCATACTGATTGACAAAATGAATTGAGGCAAATGGGCAAGTAATTAGCCTTATTTTACGCGATGATATGACGCAATTCGCACGACAATTTAACGCAAATTACATCAGCAAAGGCTATCAACAAACGAACAATGCCGTTTTAATCATATAACCTATTGATTTACATCGGCTTTCCAACAAATGAAAAACAACGCGTATTTGAAACGAAAACATCTTCTGTTTCAAATACGCGAGAACAACAAACTGAATGATAGCATTCGTTGAACAATAGTAACATACATCGTTCTTACTACCAACCAACCACGCAAACTTCGGATAAACAAGACGAAAAGACCTTGTTTTTAAAAACCTTTTCGCCTTTATCCATACGCTGTTTTATCACTTTTCTTTAATCTTTAGCACACTCAATGCACCGAGAATAAGGCAAACTGCGGCCACAAACATCATGTCGGTTTGATTTGATCCGACAAGAGACAAGAGCAGACCTCCAAAGAGTGAGGCGATGATTTGAGGCACACAAATCGTTCCATTGAATAGACCGAGGTAGGCACCCATGTGCCCATAGCCCTGAAGTGCATTCGTTACAAACGTAAACGGCATGGCCAACATCGCTGCCCAAGCACAACCAATGAGCAAGAATGACACAAATTGCACATAAGGATGATGTATAAACGGCACAAGAGCAAAGCCTACTGCGCCCAAGAGAAGGCTGACAATGTAAGCTACTTTGCGGTTTTTGAATTGAGGAAGAACCATGGCCCATATCACACTTCCTACGGCTTGAACGGCAAAAAGAATGCCCAACCAGTTGCCAGCGTCCTGATATGACGTGGACATTGTAGCGTGAGCAGCCTTCATATCGACTCCCCAACACGTGTCAGCAATAGCACCTGTGGCATAAACCCACATGTACATGAACGCCGCCCAACAGAAAAATTGAACCAATCCAACTCTCCAGAAGGTAGAAGGAGCCTTCTTTAATAGTGTAAGCCAATCGCTTTTCTCTTTTGTTTCGCTTGTCTTCGGCACAAGTTCTCCGTTATAGCGTGCATAGTCTTCGGGCGACCATTCTTTCACTTTGAGTGTTGTATAGAGCACACAAAGGATGAGTATGGCTGCGCCGGCATAGAAAGCCCAAATTACGGAGTCGGGAACAACCCCCTTGGGGGCGTCATTTCGAATACCGATTTTTGTCAGAATGAAAGGGAAAATGAAGCCCATGATACTACCAGCATTACAGAGAAAGCTCTGAATGCTATAGGCAAGAGCCTTTTGTTTCTCGTTCACCATGTCGCCAACAAGCATCTTAAAAGGCTGCATTGCCATATTAATGCTTGTGTCAAGAAACATTAATGCTATCAGGCCGAATATCATTGCAGCACCTATGGTGAAGCCAAACGACCCAGAATTAGGCAGCATGCACATCACGAAAACAGCTATGGCAGCCCCTATAAATAAATAAGGTATACGACGACCGAAGCGACACCACGTGCGATCACTAAGTGTTCCGACGATGGGTTGCACCAGAATGCCCATTAACGGAGGAAGAATCCAGAAGTAACTTAAATTATGCGGATCTGCACCGAGCGTGGCAAAGATTCGCGAAATGTTTGCACTTTGCAAGGCGTAGGCTATCTGTACACCAAAGAAACCAAAGCTAAGGTTCCATAACCCCCAAAACTTCATGTCGGGTTTTTGTGATAATCCTGTGTTCATTGTTATTTAGTTGTTTTGTTCTATCAGTCTTTATTGCTTATGGTTAGGCTATTTTTGTTGTCAAGAATAGAAAGGCGCACACAACATACGAAGTTTATTTGTTATGCCGCAAGCCGTATTTTTGGCGCTAAATTTACGACTTTTTTCGCATAAAACATATTTTTTCAACTCATATTTTATGAATATCGTCTTTCTTTATCCTTTTATGTCACCTTTAAAAATCAGTTCTTTTTATTCATTTAACCGCTTGTTTGGCCACTTTATAGCTGCTGTTTAGCACGCTCAAATGGGTTGTCTACCCATTGGATTGCAGCGTTTCCGTCACTCAATGCCAGAAGATTGGCAACACAAGACCTTGCTTTTGAGCGTCAGAAAGCCATGCCTATCGGGTGGTTCCTCGCACAATGAGTCGCGTTCTTACTACGCGTTTCTCAATCTTATCCTTAGGAATCGAGCCCTCAACGAGGCCAACAAGGATGTTTGCGGCTTCTTCTCCGACAACCATTCCGCGCTGTTCAACCGTCGTAAGCATAGGGTCACACGCAATTGCACGATGCCCATTAGTGAACCCACAGATACTAACATCATCGGGAACACGCAGTCCCATGCGCTTGGCGGTATAGAGAATGCCGATTGCAGTGTCGTCGTTGACGGCGAAAAAAGCATCAGGTCGGTCGGGCTCTGACAACAAAGCAGGAGTAATTATCTCTGCATCGGCGCGGTTATCACAATACTTTATAAACCTTTCTTCAGGCTGAATATTGTTATTTACCAATGCATCATGATAACCATTAAAGCGGTTTTTGGTAATCTCCAACTTCATTGATGCACCATAAAAGGCTATTCTTCGGCACCCCGTTCCAATGAGATAATTCACCGCTGTATAGGCTCCCATGTAATCATCAACCACAACTCGGCTGCTGTTTACACCTGTACAGATGCGGTCATAGAATACTAATGGCACGCCATGATCAATCAAACGTTGGAAGTGTTCATATTGATTGGTGTCCTTAGCTTGCGATACAATGACGCCACATACCTTGTTTTCATAAAACGATTTGCATATTTCGACCTCACGACTATACTTTTCATTGCTCTGCGCTACCATGATTCTATAGCCCCGAGCAGAGGCTTCTTCTTCGATACCACTAAGGATTGAGGAGAAATAGAAATGTGTAAATTGTGGAACAATCACGCCAATAATCTTCATAGGCTTAGTGCGATTGTTGCGCAAACTCTCTGCAATGACATTTGGAAAGAAATGATGTTCTTCTGCAAAAGCCTTGACAGCAGCTCGCGTTTCCTTACTAATGCGTGGACTATCTTTAAGTGCACGCGATACTGTAGCCACGGAAACACCAAGCTCTCGGGCTATATCTTTCATTGTTATGGGCGAAGATTCTTTCATGGTTGCTCATCAGTTACGCAACAAAGTTATGCAAATCTACAAAAAGTTTCTTTAATCTTAAACACTAAAATGACAAAAGATTGCGTAATCGTTTGCATTGATTTAAATAAAGTTTTCACGTTAAAAAAGCCGAAAATTAAATAAACAAATTTACTTTTGCAACATAAACCTTGGTGCGAAATGCCATGGCATGGAAACGACAACTAAACAAATAAGTAGTTAGAACGAGTTGCCTAAACGATAAAATCAATATATAATATACTAACGTTAACTTAAATTCAAAGTAAATGATGAAGCAGGTGAAATTCAAATTGCCGCTTAGAAGTTGGGCCATAGCAGGTGGTCTATTCCTCTCTGCAACAGCTTTTGCGCAATCAGGTTCCGTGAGAGGCCAAGTCAAAGACGCTTCTGGAGAGCCTATTATCGGTGCTACAATCATGGCAAATGGTAAGGCCTTGGGGGTAACCGACCTTGATGGAAACTATGTTGTGAATGTACCTCAGGGCACAGAGATTACGATTACCTATGTCGGTATGACCCCAAAGAAGGTAAAAGCCATGGATAATCTGTCAACAACACTTGAAGATGACAACAAAACTCTTAATGAAGTAGTCGTTATTGGCTATGGCGCTGTGAAAAAATCAGACCTTACTGGTTCTGTAACTCAAATTCAACCTGACAGTAAGAATAAAGGTCTTGTAGTCAATGCACAAGATATGATGCAAGGTAAGATAGCTGGTGTGAACATCACAACAGGTGGCGGTACGCCGGGAAGTGGTGCTAGTATCCGCATCCGTGGTGGTTCTTCTCTGAACGCTTCCAACGACCCATTGATTGTGATTGATGGCGTTCCAATGGACAATAATGGTGTACAGGGATTGTCAAACCCACTTTCTATGGTCAATCCTCAAGACATAGAGAGCTTCAATGTGCTGAAAGATGCGTCGGCAACTGCTATCTATGGTTCGCGAGGCTCTAATGGTGTCATCATCATTACTACCAAACGAGGACATGCCAACCAACCTATTAAGGTATCATATGCGGGCAATGTGACAATGAGTATGAAGAGAAAGACCCTCAATGTCATGAATGGCGATGAATACCGCGACTTCGTTAAGAAGATCTATGCAGGTAATCAGCGTGAAGCTTTGGCGCTTTCTTTATTGGGAACCGCAAATACTGACTGGCAAAAAGAAATCTATCGTACGGCTTGGGGCCATGATCATAACGTCACAGTATCAGGTTCTCAGAGTTTAGGAAGCCCCAAAGAATATCTCCCTTGGCGTGTTTCTGCAGGATATACAAGCCAAGAAGGTATTGTGAAAACTTCTAAGTTTGAACGTTTTACAACAGCTTTGAACTTGAATCCACACCTACTTAACGATCATCTGACACTCAATTTGAATGCCAAAGGGATGATTGCGAAGAACCGTTATGCAGATGGTGACGCTACAAGTGCAGCCACAAGAATGGACCCAACACAGCCTGTTTATGACACCACTTCAGCTGACAAAGACAACTTTGGAGGTTATTTTGCATGGCGTGGTCCCGGTGCTTCACTCAACGATCCGACTTATCCTTTCAACATAAACACCCTTGCTCCCAAAAACCCTGTTGCTGATTTGATGCTTAAAAACGACCGAGCTACGAGCTGAGACTTTATTGGTAATGCCGACATTGATTATCAAGTACATGGTTTTGAAGACCTCCGCTTGCACGCAACAGCTGGTGCTGACATTGCAGAAGGAAAGCAAAATACTGACGTTGAGCCAACTTCTCCATTGGCATTCTACTATGGTTCTACTGGCTTTAAGAAGTCTTTGAAACGTAATTTGTTGTTCAATGCTTATGCACAATACTATCATGACTTCAAAGATAAATACCAACATCACTTTGATATCATGGCAGGTTATGAGTGGCAACACTTCTGGAGAAAGGAAACAAGCCGCTATCTATCTTATTATCCAAAAACAAACAGCATGCATCCTGGTGAGATTAACACCGACTCTGGACAGGATTATGATGGTGATGGCAAAAAAGAAGATTACAAATATATGACCGAGAACTACCTCGTTTCATTCTTTGGACGTGCTAATTGGAATTGGATGCAGCGCTATTATCTTACAGCTACGGTCCGCGCTGATGGCGCTTCACGCTTCAAAAAGCATTGGGCTACCTTCCCATCTTTTGCTTTTGCATGGCGTATAAAGGATGAAAACAAGTTCAAAGAGATTAAGTGGCTCTCGGACTTAAAGCTGAGATTAGGCTGGGGAATGACTGGACAGCAGGAAGGAATTGGTGACTATACATACTTCGATATCTATCAAATTAACACGGGAACCAATAATTATTATCCCATCATTGGCGATGGAACAATGGTACGTCCCGATGCAGTTAACAAGAACTTAACTTGGGAAACTACGACCACTTACAATGTAGGACTTGACTGGGGTATATTAGATCAGCGCCTAACGGGTAGCATTGACTGGTACTTCCGCAAGACAACCGACCTATTAAATACGGTATATGTTCCCGCAGGTTCAAACTTCCGAAATCAAGTTTCATCAAATATTGGTAGCTTAACCAATACTGGTGTTGAAGCAACTTTAAGCTGGACAATCCTCAATCAGCAGAATTCT
>NZ_GL629647.1:2296070-2354496 GCF_000185845.1 Segatella salivae DSM 15606 | reverse complement strand
GGACAATCCTCAATCAGCAGAATTCTAAAGACTGGTTCTGGAAAGTTGACTATAACTTTACTTACAACAAGAACAAGATTACAAAGCTAACTGGCGGTAGTGCAGACTACTATGTATCACCAAGTGGAATGGGAATATCAGCAGGTATAGGTCTAAACGCAGGCGCACATAAAGTTGGTTATCCTGCAAACTCATTCCTTGTATATCAACAAGTGTATGATCAGAACGGCAAACCTATTGAAGGTGCTGTCGTAGATCGTAATGCAGATGGACAAATAACAGATGCAGATCGCTATATTTATAAGCAAGCTGCGCCCCCTGTTACCATGGGTTTATCATCTCGTTTGGAATATAAGAACTGGGACTTTGGCTTTAGTTTCCGTGCAAACATCGGCAACTATGTTTATAATGACAAGTATGCTGGTCGTGCAAACATGAGTACTTCCGAGATTGTTGCACCTTCAAACTATCTCTCTAACCGTCCAGTTGCACTCTTAGCTGACAATTGGCAGACCTATGATGAACATGCTTTCTTGAGTGATCGCTGGGTTCAGAATGCTTCATTCCTAAAGCTTGACAACGTAACTTTAGGCTACAGTTTCAATAAACTGTTTAATACGAGCATCTCAGGACGCATATATGGCACCGCATCTAACCTATTAACGATTACCAAATATGACGGCATTGACCCTGAAGTTACAAACTTTGTTGACGGCAAATGGGTCATGGGAATTGACAACAATATGTATCCACGTCCAATGTCATTCATCCTTGGTGTCAATCTAAACTTCTAACTTTAAGAATTGTATGAAAAAATATTTCAAAACTATACTTCCGGCAGCAACTCTTTTGCTGTCAATGGGATTAAGTTCATGTATAGGTGACCTCGACGTTACACCCATAGATCCAAACAAGAACACTAATCCTAAATCAGATCAGCTATTTACTAAGTGCTACGCTGACCTCGCATTGGCTGGTCAAAGCGGTCCCGATGGAGACTGTGATATCGATGGTTTAGACGGCGGTACGACTGGTTTCGTGCGCCAACTATTCAATACCAACGAGCTGCCTACAGACGAAGCAATCTGTAACTGGGGTGATCCTGGCATTGCAGAGTTTAATTATATCAGCTTCGACTCTAACCATCCTATGGCTAAAGGCTTTTATTATCGCCTGTACTTTGGTGTTACTATCTGCAATCAATACCTTGCAACATTTGCTGATGTAGATGAAACAAAGACTGCAGAAGTGCGTTTCTTGCGCGCATTGAACTATTATCACCTGATGGATCTCTATGGAAACGTTCCATTTACTGAGCAAGTTTCTGCCAAAGCAGCACCTCAATATACACGCAAACAGATGTATGATTTCCTTGAAAAAGAGTTGCTTGAGATTGAGCCTAAGCTCTCTGCAGCCACTCCAAAGAAATCAACCGACGCTGGTTATGGCCGTGTTGACAAAGCTGCTGCATGGATGTTACTTTCTCGTTTGTATCTCAATGCTCAGGTTTATACAGGAACTCCGCAGTGGCAAAAGGCTGCTGAATACGCTAAAAAGGTAATGGATTCCAACTATAAGCTTTATACTGGCGCAACCAAGAATGGCTGGACAGCTTATCAACAGCTTTTCATGGGCGACAATGGAGAGAATGGTGCCTCTGTAGAAGCAGTCTTCCCTATACTCCAAGATGGTAAGAAGACAGCCTCATGGGGTTCAACTTTATTCCTGATAGCAAGTACTTTTGATGCAGGAGTCACTGTAAATCCCAACGGAGTAGCTGGAAACAACACATCAGAGAACTGGGCTGGTAACCGCGCTCGCAAGAGTTTAATTGATAAATTCTTCCCAAATAACAACGCACCTTACGTACATGCCAACCAAATGGCAGCCGCTGCAGGTGATGACCGCGCACTCTTCGATGCCTTACAAGCCGATGGAAACAAGCGCAACATAGACCAAGCAAACGCTGATCAGATAGGCGTCTTCTCAAATGGCTTTGCAGTTGCCAAGTTCACTAACTTCCATTCGGATGGTACTGCAGGTCATGATGCTAAATTTTCTGATACAGATTTGTTCCTCATGCGTGTTGCAGAAGCTTATCTTACCTATGCAGAAGCAACGGCACGCCTTAATGGTGGACACACAACGACTGAGGGAACAGCTGCTATTAACGCTCTACGCAGACGTGCACATGCCCAAGAACGTACTACCGGTAGCTACACTTTAGACGACATTCTCGATGAATGGAGCCGTGAATTCTACTTTGAAGGACGTCGTCGTAGCGACCTTATTCGCTTCGGACGCTTTGGTGGTAACACCAATTATACATGGCCTTGGAAGGGTGGCGTGCATGAAGGTACGCAAGTTCCTGCTACAAAGAACATCTATGCTATACCGACAAGTGACGCCATTGTCAATCCAAACATCAAACAGAATCCTGGTTATTAATTCAGCATTTTAGGAAAGGAGACTCGCTCTCCCTTCCTATTCGAACAATTTATAAAATTGAATCACAATGAAAAATATATTGAAGTCTACTTTGTTACTCATGTGTGGAGCCTTCATTTTGGCCTCATGTGCAGACGACAACGACTCTAATCCTGTGCTGCAAAAGCCTACTTCGTTCGTCCTGAACACTCCCGCTTTGGCAACAAATGGTACATACGACCTTGCAAACTCTACGTCAGTAGAACTTACTTGCACGCAACCTAACTACGGGTTTCCTATCACAACAAATTATACTATCGAGGTAGCGACCAAGGCAGATATGTCGAACGCTACGAAGATGAGCACGAGTTTCAAGACTGCAAAGATTGATGTTGATGCGGCAGAAATGGCTGCTGCACTGACCGAGCAGGCTCTTAAGGAAGGTAAAACAGAAGCCGATTTCCCCATAGACATCCCTGTTTACATCCGTGCTAAGGCTACTCCAATCACTGCAATGGGTTCAGAAATCGACAGTTTGAAACATAGTTATGCGATTGAGTCAAATATTATCACGCTCAAACACGTTCATCTGGCTTTCTCATTACCTCCTGTAAATCTTCCCGAACATATCTATATTACGGGTAATTTCAATAATTGGTCTTGGGATAATCCATTGGATATGGTTATGGTTAATGGCTCTACCCACGTTTATTGGCATCTTGTTTACATTGATGATAGCGGTATCAAGTTCAACACTACAAAGAAATGGGATGGCAACGAAAAAGGCTTTGCCGGCATAACTGTAAATGCTTCCAGTGAATTGGGTAGCGAAATCAAGAGCCACGATGGTAATATTGCTTCGTCAAATCCTGGTTGGTATCTCATGATTGTAGATGCAAAGGTAGAAGGACGCGATATTAAGTATGATGTCACCTTCAACAAACCACAGGTTTATTTGATAGGAACTGCGACATCAGGAGACTGGACTGAGAATCAAGCCGACCAGCTATTTACAGTCCCAACAACAAAAGAAGGTCAGTTCGTTTCACCTGCTTTCGCTAAGAATACGACTGGAGATGGCGGCCTACGTGCCTATGTTAAGCTCCCCGGAACCGACTGGTGGAAGACCGAATTCATGGTATTCGACAAGAAGATCAAGTATCGTGGCACTGGTGGTGACCAAGAACGTATCAATGCTACGGCTGGACAGAAGCTCTATTTGAACTTCGGTAATGAAACGGGAGAAATCAAATAATCACCTAACAGATAAACAATAACACAATGAAAAAGTTTTCATTATATATCACAATCGCACTTGCAAGCCTCTTCTTTGGGTCTTGCAGTGACGATTATACAGACTGGGCAAACCCTCAATCGTATGCACAGGAAGACGCAATCAACCTACCTGGCTTCAAGGCTACAGCCACAAATGCTATCGATTTGAATCAACCTGGGGCACAGGTAAAGGCATTTACACTCAACGAAGCAACCCTTCCCGAAGGCTATAAGCTTGAGAACGCTCGCATAGAACTAACTGCCGACGGGGTAACTGATGCCAAAACAACAAGCGTTAAGGCCTCTGTTGCAGGCTTAGTTGACAGCACTTCTATCCAAAAAATAGTTGCCGATGCTTTCGGACTACGCCCTACTCCACGCACACTTAATGCCCATGTGTTTGTCAATGCCGTTAAAAACGGACAGGCAGCTTATATTGATGCAGGCACAACTAAAGTTGTTGTAACTCCTAAAGCGCCAAAGATTGACACCGAATATTACTTGACTGGTAATATCAATAACTGGAAAAACGATAACGATTCCTATCCCGTTAAGAACAGCGGTGCCGATGTTTACACTGATCCTGTATTCAGTATTACACTCACAGAGGCACAAGTTGCAACCTTAGATAAGGTGGAATTCAAACTCACTCCAAAGTCAAAGATAGGCACAGGCGACTGGTCTGAGTGCATCGCTGCAGCCAAAGAAGAGGGCAAACTCTCTGCAAACAACGCAGGCGGCAACTTGAGTTTCGACATTGTTCCTGGTGCAAAGGTCTATAAACTCACTTTCAACTTGCTTGATCAGACATGGAGTTGCACCCCACTTAGCTTCGATGACTATCTCTATATGGCTGGAAATGCAAATGGTTGGAAGCATATTGACTACCTCTATGGTAAGGAACATGACGGCAAATACACTGGTTTCATGTATCTGGATCAGCAAGGTTTCAAGTTCTGTACACAGCCTTCATGGAATGGTGACAACTATGGCGCAGGCCTTTCTACTACAGGTGGCAACATCATCATAAGCGAACCAGAAGGCTACTACAAAGTAGATGTCGACCTTGCCAACTCTACGATGAGCCTCACTGCTATCACTCGCATCGGTGTTATCGGTGATGCTACTGTAGGAGGTTGGGGAAGTGACCAGGCAATGACTTACAATAAGACCGACCGTGCATGGGAGATTAACAACATAGTACTATCGAATGGTAGCATAAAATTCCGTGCAAACAACGGCTGGGACATTAATTGGGGCGGCACCGTTAATAAGTTAACTACAGACAACGGAGCTAACATCGCCGTTACAGCAGGTACATACAACATCAAGTTCTATGCCTGGGCTGATGGTAAAGGCAAGTGCGAAATCACACCTGTTGCCCCTGCTAAGCGTCGTAAATAAAAGAAAGAATTACCTGTTTTACAGGATTTTCATGAATTAAAGAATGAAGATGGCCCTTGGATGTGATATCCGGGGGCCTCTTTTTTATGCTCCCTTCATGCCTAATCACATACGAATGAAAAACCTATTACACTCCTCTTGTCGTAAATTTTCATTCATAGCGGATGATAACATAAATCGTTTGACCAAAACCCACACTGTATTTTCACTTCCATATAGACATAAATCGTTCCTCCTTTTATATTGGAAAGTGCCTCCATTAAGATAAAATCAATCCATGAAAACTATCTTCTTGTAATACAATCACTTACAAACAGCCTATCAAAACCATGCAAACAACCTCACAATTGCAGGCAAATTACCACACGCTTTGCATCACTTTATCACGTGTTTTGACGCAAATCATTTTATCATTACTCATGGGTTAAATAATAATGTAGATAGAAACGCAATACCATAGCACACAATTTGATTGCAAACAAAACTCACAGTGGTACATATCGCCGTAGGTATTGCGCCGGTATCCCAATGGATGTATTTGGCATTGCGAATGTTGTAACGACGCAACTCGGTACGAGTTGTGCTTTTGATAGCCCGGGGTTGGCGAGGAACGAGCCTACCCCGGGTGAGCGTTTGCATTGGGATTCAACGCCATAGGTGTTGAGCTTTTTCCAAGAAAGCATGGCTATAGTGATGGAATTAATGGTGGATTACGCTTAGAAAGCGTAACACCTATGGCGTTGTTCCCCACACACAACACCTCAACCTTGGGTAGCCTGCGCTATCGTTTGGCACCCCCGGGGAAGCATCCGCAAGGAGATTCAATGCTGTATGCATTGAGATTATTAGGAGAACACATCGTTTTCGTCTCCTCATATGTTTCTATTTTAGGGCCGACTCCATAATTTTATTTGCGTTATCAATGCGCTCTTGTGTCGGAGGTTCAACGCCTTTGAGGGGATAATCAAGGTGAAGTTCGTCGTATTTATACGTACCTAAGGTGTGATAAGGCAAGATATCAATGCGCTCAATGTTATGAAGCGTGTTGAGAAAAGCGGCAAGTTCGTGCAGATATTCATCGTTGTCAGTGATTCCCGGAATAAGAACGTGACGTATCCAAACAGGCTTTTGAATCTCAGAAAGATAGCGGGCACAATCAAGGATGTTATGGTTTGTGAACTTTGTTAGCTTGCGGTGTTCCTCATCTCGAATGTGTTTGATGTCTAATAGCACTGTATCGGTGACCTTCATCAGGCGTTCAAACTTCGTGAACCATAAGCCATTGCGTGTAAATGGCTGGGCCGATGTGTCAAGACAAGTATTGATTTGTCGTGCGTGGGCTTTCTCTAAAAGCTCTATTAAGAAGTCTATTTGCAGCAAAGCCTCGCCTCCGCTGATCGTAATTCCACCCTTTTCGCCCCAATAAGTGCGATAACGTTCGGCCTGATCCAATAGTTCATCGGCCGTCATGGGCTTTACTTTGTTTTGTTTCCACGTATCAGGATTGTGACAAAACAGGCAGCGCATGGGGCAGCCTTGCAGGAAAATGATATATCGAATGCCTGGACCATCGACAGAACCAAAGGTCTCTATGGAGTGAACATAACCCACATGACCTTGTGAAGAGCGTGTTGACGAGCCTTGAAGTGCATTATCCTTGTTCATGATTTCAAAATGTTTATGTCCTAATTTGAAAGGACGCCCTCCGTCACTCCCTTTGAACAGAAAGGACAGAGGGCGCATATAGTAACCCTATTGAGAAGTTTTGGTCTATAGTCTGCCGTGAGCCTGGCGTGCAATCACATCGAGTTGTTGCTCTCTTGTGAGGTCAATGAACTTCACAGCATAGCCACTTACGCGGATAGTAAAGTTCTGATATTCTTCCTTTTCGGGGTGTTCCATCGCGTCTTTCAACTTATCTACGCCGAAGACATTAACGTTTAGATGGTGTGCTCCCTGGTCAAAATATCCGTCCATCACGCCAACTAACGTGCGAGAACGCTCCTCATCATCGTGTCCTAAGGCATCGGGTGAGATGGTTTGTGTATTAGATATACCATCAAGAGCATACTCATAAGGAAGCTTAGCCACAGAGTTCAGCGAAGCTAACAAGCCATTTTGTTCTGCGCCATAAGACGGATTAGCTCCTGGTGCCAATGGAGTTTCGGCACGACGACCATCGGGCATGTTACCAGTATACTTGCCATATACGACATTAGAAGTAATGGTTAGGATGCTGGTTGTAGGCTCAGAGTTGCGATAAGTGTGGTATTTCTTAATCTTGTTCATAAAGGTTTTCAACAGCCATACAGCGATTTCGTCAGCTCGTTCGTCATCATTTCCATAACGAGGGAAGTCACCTTCTGTCTTATAGTCCTTGGCAAAACCCGACTCATCGCGTATAACATGCACCTTAGCATACTTGATTGCGCTGATAGAATCAACCACATGACTAAAGCCTGCGATACCCGTTGCGAAGGTACGGCGTACATCTGTGTCGATAAGTGCCATCTCTGCAGCCTCATAGAAGTACTTATCGTGCATGTAATGGATAAGATTTAACGTCTTAACATAAATGCCAGCAAGCCAGTCTAACATATCATCGAAGCGGGGAAGGAACTCATCATACGAGATGATGTCACTTGTAATGGGTCGGTAAGCAGGCCCAACTTGTTCGCGTGTTCGACCGTCTACGCCTCCATTTATGGCATAAAGCAGCGCCTTAGCAAGGTTAGCACGCGCACCGAAGAACTGCATTTCCTTACCTGTTTGCGTAGCACTTACACAGCAACATATCGAGTAATCGTCTCCCCAAATGGGTCGCATCACATCGTCATTCTCATATTGTATCGAACTGGTTTTAACCGAAATCTTCGCTGCATAAAGGCGGAATGCCTTAGGAAGTCGGCTGCTATACAACACCGTAAGGTTCGGTTCAGGTGATGGTCCCATGTTTTCGAGGGTGTGAAGGAAGCGGAAGTCACTCTTTGTTACCATCGAACGACCATCTATTCCCATACCAGCCACTTCGAGAGTAGCCCAAACTGGGTCTCCAGAGAACAGCTGATTATAAGACGGAATGCGTGCAAACTTGACCATTCTAAACTTCATCACGAGATGATCGATAAGTTCTTGTGCCTCCTCTTCAGTCAGTTTACCCTCCCGAATGTCTCGTTCCATGTATATATCAAGGAAAGTTGAGATGCGACCAACGGACATTGCCGCGCCGTTTTGAGTCTTAACAGCGCCAAGATAACCGAAATAGAGCCATTGAACGGCTTGAATTGCGTCATTAGCAGGCTGAGAAATATCGAAGCCATATATGGAAGCCATCTCCTTTAAGCCTTGTAATGCACGGATTTGCATGGCTACTTCCTCGCGAAGACGAATCACTTCATCAATCATTTCGCGGTCACCCATGTTCTGAAGGTCGCGCTTTTTCTCTGCAATCAAATAGTCGATACCATACAAAGCAACACGACGATAGTCGCCAACAATGCGTCCTCGTCCGTACGTATCAGGCAAACCAGTAAGTATATGGTTATGACGCACGTGCTTCATCTCATCAGTATACGCGTCAAAGACACCGTCATTGTGGGTCTTTACGTATTGAGAGAAGATGTGATGTAGCTTTTCTGACGGCTGATATCCATAGGTAGTACAAGCTTGTTCGGCCATTTTTATCCCCCCATAAGGCATGAAAGCACGCTTCAATGGCTTATCCGTTTGCAAACCAACTACGCGTTCTAAGTCCTTCGTTTCAGGGTCAATGTAACCTGGTCCGTAAGTCGTGAGCCCAGAAACTACTTCAGTTTCCATGTCAAGAACTCCGCCTTTGGCCCGCTCTTCCTTTTGAAGTGCGCGTAGTTTCTGCCACAATGTCTCAGTAGCATGGGTCGGTCCTGCTAAGAAAGTCTCATCCCCTTCATAGCTGGTATAGTTATTCTGAATGAAATCTCGTATGTTAACTTCAGATAACCACTTGTTTCCTTTGAAACCTCTCCATTCTTTTCTCATCTTAAAATCCTTTTAGTTTATATCTTGAAAACTTTATATTACGGCGTCTGTCAATGCAGAAAGCAAGACAAAACGCCGTTCCTCCCTTCATCATTCGTTTATCCGCGAATCATGGTTATCATCATCTTAAAGCGCTCTTCAGCTTTAACCGAGTGATGAGCACCACTTGGAATGATGAATGTTTCACCCGCTTTGATGTTGAAAACCTGTCCTTCTACGTTCAGTTGCATTACTCCTTCAATGACTTGTATAAGCGCATCGAAGGGTGCAGTGTGTTCCGATAGTCCCTGACCAGCATCAAAACTAAACAAGGTTACAGTGCCGGCGTTACTATGAATGAACTCCTTACTGACCACACCACCATTAGTATAATCGATAACTTCTGCTGCTTTAAATACTTTTCCTTTTTCAATTGTAGCCATAATAAATTTACTTTAATAGATAAATACTTTGTTTTCATGACCTCGTTGAGGTCATTTCCTTTTCTCATATATGTCTTCAGCAATTATAATGCCGATGATTTTACAGTAACAAATGTGACGATATTCCCACATTTTAATGTCAGTTCATGACTTCAGTTGTTGCAAACCACACCGCTATATGCCGCCCAACACGCCATCATACCATGGATATCAGAATGGGGCCTGACACTCAAAGTGTAATCTTTTGCCTGTTTTTGGATGGTCAAATGCCAGTTCTTCCGCATGAAGAAAAAGCCTTTGCGCCCCAGTTCCATAGAGTTCATCACCTCGAATGGGGTTGTTGAGCCCCTCAGCATGTGCACAATGCATGCGAAGTTGATGCGTCCTACCCGTTCGCGGATATAACTTCACACGACAATCATCCATAAATTGATAGTCAGTTACCGCCTCTTTGCCATGCACTTTATCGACAATTTGCCGTGGACGGTCAGTCAAATCAGGACGCAACGGCAAACAAATCTGTCCATGCTTTGCCCCTTTGTGTGGCACCGATAGCAAGGCAACATATTGTTTTTCCACGTGATGTTGCTTGAACTGTTGTTGCAGATTAACATACGATTCAACATTAAGTGCCACAACAAGTAGCCCACTTGTGGCCATGTCGAGACGGTGAACAATCAGTGGACCCGTTGCTTCGGGATGACGATGCAACACAAGCGAGCGCACACTTTCACGCTGATTTTTCCCTGGAACGCTTAACATCCCCGCGGGTTTACACACAACTGCGATGTCATTATCCTCGTAAATCCATTCCAAAGTCTGATGCGTCTCTTGCTCTAATGGGTTGGTTTCGACTTCAATTCCATGCAACATCCACCGCAATATCGGTTTACATTTGCCGTTACATGCCGGATAATATTGCAAATGATGACGTATTTCTTCCCGTGGACTGGCTCCCCACCAGAACATAGCCATACTGATTGGCTGCATCTGATGACGGAAAGCATATTGCAAAAGCTTTGGTTCACAACATTCACCACTACCTGCAGGCGGCACCATTGGATAGAAAATATCGAGTAAGTTCTTTTGATTTCCTTTGTCATCAAACATCAGAAAATGACTGAAAAGCCATCGTTGCAGTGCATCACTCCGTTGATGTCGTTCCGTCTTTAGGGCGTTGATATCGGCTTCTATGGCTTCAACCATAGCGCTCTTTGCTGCAATTTGTTGAGCGAACTGCTTTTTCTTTCGATGCAATTCGGCTTTTAGGAACTGCGAACGCCTTATCATTTCGGGTGTCAACACTTGTGGTCTGCCCTCTTTTTCACGTTTAATCTCCACCTTAAAAGCCTCAATCTCCCTTTCTGCCTCATCCACTTCGTCGTGCCATTGCTGCCTTGCCACTTCCAATTCACGGCTATTTTCAAGGGCATTAATACGCTCGTTGAGTGCTGAAATCATAGCTTCGTGCTGCTTGAAATAGCCATTTGGCTGCAAATAGTCAAACACTGCTGGCACAAATCCGGGCCAATCGCTTCGGCCATTAATCTGTCCGCTGTAGCCCGAGAGATAGCCAATGTCGCGCCCTTTCTTTACAATCAGCACGCCAAACATCTTTCCTTGGTCTATTTCGGCTTTGAATTCAGGTGCCGATGCTACTATTTTGCGCTGCACTTCGCTTGCTGCTGCACGACAAAGCGCATCTGGTTTATAGTAGAACGGATTGTTCATGCGTTCCGGAAGCACATGCGTTGAGGCATCAAGTGGATGGAATATCATTTCAAACGGCTTCGATCTATTATCTCAATTGTCTTTCCATCTACGCGAATAACACCCTCTTTCTCAAATTCACTGAGTACTCTTAGGAGCGAAAACTTCTGTATTCCAAACGAGTCGGCTATCTCTTGACGACTTCGAGTAAGGCGAATGGTGTTGGAGTTTTGCTCTCCTGCACGCTCAAGTAGCAGGTAAGCAACCTTTTCTCTGACTGTAAACAGACTCAGAACCTTCATCTTATGCGTCAAGAACACATCGATATTCGACAACGAACGAATATAGTTCATGCGAATATCTGCGTCATCATCAATAAGCTTTTTCAGTGTTTGGGGAGTCATTCTCAGTAGTGTCACCTCGGAATCTGTCTCTACACTCACGGGCATACTATTGTTTTTAGCAAAGATAAAGGCTGGTGCAATGAGGTTACCCGGCCGAAGTCGTGTCACCTCCACTTGCTTTCCACTGAGTGAAACCATACGGCAGATGAGACTTCCGCTAAGTACTATGTCGGCAAACCTACAGGGCATACCAGCCAAAGTGTACACATCGCGCGGTGCAAAGTTTATGATTTGGTAGCTGATATTGCCCAATGCGAGGTCTATACTGAGTGTACTCATGCCCGCAAAGAGTGGACATTTCTGCAAGACTTGCATCATTTGGTCGTTTGTCATGCTTTGGATTGCGATTTGTTATAATAGTGCAAATTTAGTAATAAAAAGCCTATTAATGATTCACTACACCGAAAAAAGCTATAACTTTACCGAGAAATAAGTATTGATTTATGATGAAAAGAACAATTATTGGTTGGTTATTCATGTGTTTTGCGATAGCAATGAGCGCACAAAACCTAAAGTTTAAGGATGGAAAATTCAAGATAATACAGTTTACGGACTTACATTATAAGTTAGGAAATCCTGCATCTCGTCAGGCAACTGATTGCCTTTATGAGATTGTAAAGGCTGAACAGCCCGACTTAATCGTCCTTACTGGCGACGTAATCTATTCCAAACCGGGAGACATGTGCCTACAACAAATCCTCAATATCATGTCTGATTTAAAGGTTCCTTTCTGTTATCTCTTGGGCAATCATGACCCAGAACAGGGCACGCCTGTAAGCCAATTGTATGACCAAGCGCAACAAAACACTTACTGTGTACAGCCAAAACGCAATGGAAACGCACTTGACTTCGCGTTGCCAATCAAGTCGTCTGACGGCGCAAAGACAGCCGCTGTGATTTATGGAATGGATACACATGAGTATTGTAAGATGCCTGGTGTGGGTGGATATCAATGGCTTACGTGGAATCAAATCGGTCGTTATCGCAACTGGGCTGCCTCATTCAAGCGTGAGAATGGAGGCAAACCTATACCTGCTTTGATGTTTATGCACTATCCATTACCCGAATATAACGATGCCGTTGCCAACACTCAAGTGACTCTTATCGGTACAAGAATGGAACGAGCTTACGCACCTAATCTCAATAGTGGTATGTTTTCAGCCCTCAGATCAATGGGCGATGTGATGGGAGTCTTTTGTGGTCATGACCATGATAACGACTACTCACTGATGTATTACCATGTACTCTTGGCGCATGGCCGCTTTTCTGGTGGTAACACGGAGTACAATCATCTTCGTAATGGCGCACGCATCATCGTGCTTTATGAAGGCCAACGCAAGTTCGATACCTACATTCGTGAGCGTGGAGGGCAAGTGCTCTATCCTACAACCTACCCAAATAGCTATGAGAAAGACGACTGGAAGAAACGTGACGGCACGCGATAAATGACATCAAAAGCTGTGATTTTCCATGCGATTTATAAAAGAATATAACATATATGTGGCTTGTTTATGACACGTTATCATTGATATTCCAATGAAACGCGCCACAAATAATGATTTAATGTGATTTTCCCAATGCCATAGGTGTTGTAGTTTTTTGACGCAATCCAGCATAAATTTTAGCGTGAAAAAACGACAATCATGATATAAAAAGAACGTTTCAACGCTGTAAGTGTTGCGCTTTCTAAGCGCAATCCGCTATGAATGCTCTCGCTATAACCATGCCTTCATAGAAAAAGCTCAACACCGATGGCGTTGAATCCCCTTGCGAATACTCACCCGGGGTAGGCTCGTTCCTCGCCAACCCCAGGCTATCAAAAGAACAACTCGTACCGAGTTGCGAGATGAGAACATTCGTAGTGATAGATGTGTTCATTGGAATAATAACACAATACCTACGGCGTTACATGGCCGCAACATTCACTATAACAAATACATTCATTGCCAAAACATAACAACACAAATGATATTGGTGACTAATGAAATTTACCTTGTTGAAGGGTTAATTGGGAATAACAAACCTGTTGATATTAAACTGGAAAATGATATGACGCAAACGACCGGGTGATTTGACGCATTTCAGGCGATGAAATGACGGAGATTACACGATAAAATGAGGCATATCGCGGTGTGAACCAATCACTATCCCGCCATGGAATTACACAAAATAGCTGATGAAGGATTTGATTCTGTGCTGTTGGCATAGTGGATTATCATTGCACTTCGCCAAAAATCCTTTCATTTTCGCCCTGCACTTACCTAAACATTTCAAGGCTTAAAACGCACTAAGAAAGGCTTTTGATGAATAAAAGTAACGCGCGTCATTGTGCAACAGAACTCATAATAAAGCAACAGACATGAGGTTTTATGCGTAAATTTACCTACATTTGCACTACAATTAACAAAGAAGTGTAATCTAAATCGTAACTAAAAAATGACTCATTATATTATTTCAGCCATTATTTTTGCCTTGGCCCTCATCACAACGCTTTGCAGTCTGTTCATTGAAGACAAAAAAATTGAAGACGAAGAAAAGCGGAAAAAGAAGATAATAAAAGATGCTATATTAGCTATAGTATGGACTTTTTTGCTGATATCCCACATCATTTACATCATGCATGAGCGTTAAACATAGCACAAGATTCGTTTCCTCACACAAGGTTTTGTATGGAGGAAACGAATCATATGTATTGTTATTCTGCGAATTTCTTTAGTTCATACAAGGCAGGTGTAGCCTCTCCACTCTCACTATCGAATAGAGGTGCATTGTACCAATTGCTCATTTGTGTATTAAACGCATTAAATTCAGGCCACCACCAGAATAAACCTGTCACATGTTTATGGCCCTTTAGCATAGTGATGAGGTCTGAAGTGAAACGTTGTTGGCCTTGAAGTGAGTAAGGATATTGGCTAGAATAGTCGAAAGTTGAACCTCCAACACCCCACTTATAAGGGTAACCCGTTTCAACAAGCATAATGTTTTTGTTCGCAAAAGCCTGCTCTAAGCGCGATATAGCAGCGTCGAGTTCGTTCATTGAACCATGGAAATAAGGATAATAACTCAAGCCAATGACGTCGTAATCTATCTTGGCTAACTGCATCTGTTGATAGAAATTCATCAATGCTTGATAATTAGCGTTGTCGTGTTGTTGGGAAGTTGACACGCGCTCGGTATGCAAAATGATTTTTGCTTTGGGGCAAACCTCTCTACAAGCTGTGGTTGCTGCCCGCAAGAGTTGTGTGAAACGAGCCCAATTTTCCTGTGGAGATGTGGGGTAACAAACCTTTGCTGATGCCTTGTTTACTCCCCAAAGCATTCCATAACTGATTTCATTTCCCGTCTGAATCAACTCTGGTGAAACGCCGTTTTCATTCATTTTCTTCAACACCTCCGCTGTATAGGTCTTGATTTTTGCAGCTAATTGTGCATCATTTAGACTTGCCCAAGCCTTCGGAGTCCATTGTTTTCCGGGGTCAGCCCACGTGTCAGAGTAATGAAAATCGAGTAGAATCTTGAAGCCAGCAGCCTTGATTTGTTTCGCCAAAGGCAAGATATAAGCGAGATCTTGGCATGCGTTTGCATCGCGATCTTCACCTTGATAGTCGGCAGGATTTACGAAAAGACGAAGTCGCATGGTGTTCCAGCTAGCCTTCTTAAATAGTGCAAGCGGACTCGTTGGCGTTCCTTTGTCTTTATAAATGGCATGCGCTTGTTCATATTTCGGTAGCAGTGAGATGTCACCCCCTACGTATTTCACCCCTTCTTCGATAGGCGTTGTGTTGGGTTTCTGTGTTGGTTTCTTCTCTGGTGCAATTTCATTACTGCCACAAGCAGTAGTAATGGTTAGCAATGTAAATGCTAAAAGGACAGTTGTTCGTATCAGTTTTTTCATTATTTTGTTTGTTTTTTTCGGATGCAAAGATACAAAAAAACTGATAAAAGCCTTAGAAATTCGGAAATCTTTCATCGTGGTTAGCCTTCACTGCCATACATTCCATCTCAATAAGCCAGCCTGGTCGGCACACGGGAGCATGGAGAAGGACATAAGGAGTATGAGGGAATTGCTCATGAAACATCGTAGAAACCACTGCATAATCAGCTGGGTCACGCAGATAAACGAGGGCAAAGGCGATATCATCAAAGTGCATTTCGGCCTCATCGAGTATGGCATCAACATTCTCCCACATGCGTTTTACCTGACGTTTGATATCATGCGGATAGACCACCTGTCCCTTATTGTCTATACTTGCAGTGCCCGACACGAAGACATGTCGGCGATCTCCGTAGTCGATTTGCGTCGCTCTTTCGAAGCTTACGCCATATTCGCTCGTGCGATTCATGTGATCAAGCGCGTAGAGAAAAGTCATTTGGTTGGGCAAAAGACCTTTAATGGCGTAGGCATCCATACATACTGACACCTTCGAATCAGCCACTCTACCTCCTATTCCAGTACTCGATATGTAGTGTGTATTGGCAGTTAGGTCTTGAGTTACAAACACTTCATTGCGTGCTTTCACGACACCTTCATAGTTGTTATCAATGTCGTTGACGAAAAACCAGGTGCGAACACAGTTGTCTTTCAACGTACATTCGTTCTCTATCAGACGCATCACATAGTCTTCAAGCAATCGAGTTGTTTGATATTTTGAGTTGGATGAAGAGATGGTTTCACCTGCAATCCAAAGATATTCGTATGCTCCGTGCGTCACACGAGACACCCCTTGGGCGCAGTTTTGATTCTTTATGCCTTTTAAAACATATACCCATAGCGCCACTTTTGTACCATCTAATGGTGGCTGTTGAATCACAGAGAGCGCACAATCACATTCATCGGTGGCATAAACCTCGTCTTCTTGATTGGCAGCATCACTGAGAAAGTAACGTTTCATGACGGCTTCAGCGCCGGGCATCAACTGATTTCTCAGTTCATTATAACGCGAAATGACTTCTTGAAGCTGTGTCGTGAAGGCAGCATTTGGGTCGGATGCATGGATGATAAAAGAGGCTTCATCATTTATCTTGGTGCGAAAGGCCTCGCTTGGACCCTCAGAAATGAGCATAGGCAGGCTTGAAGTGCGTGGAGAAGTGAGGTTAGAATACTCCTCTTGAGTATTTTTCTGTATCATAAGCTATTATTAATTATTCTCTATTTGGTTTGTATTCTCATTATCACGCAAGTGCTTTCACCCTTAATTTTGCCTCATCTCTTCGTAAGAAAAAGGCGAAAAGGCCTCATTTAAGCATAGCTGTGCATGCCTCCCAACACATAGTTTACGCCGAAATATGTTATGACTATCGTCAAGAAAGCTATCGTTGTATAGATGTGATAGTATTTAGGCGTGCGCAAAGCAGGTACACTTTGCAAGTGAAGAAGCACCGCATAAACCATAAAAGTGATAAGCGCCCACGTCTCTTTTGGGTCCCATGACCAGTAGTTTCCCCAGCTAATGTTGGCCCAAATGGCACCAATGAAGATGCCAAGTCCCAGCGTTGTCATGGCAGGATAAAGGAAAATGCGACTCAAAGTCATTAAAGCCGTAGACTGTTCCAGTCCTGTTTGGGGACAACCACGCATGCGTTGTAACGCGGAAAGAATCAAAGCAGTGAGTCCGCAGATAAAGGTTAGGGCCAAAAGTGCGTAACTCATCATGATGATACTCACGTGAATACTCAGTAATGGGCTATTCAACACGGGCATAATATGGCCGATTGCGGGGTCCATTTGACCGATATGGCTCACCAAAAGAAAGAAACCACTGAGTAAAAAGCCAAAGGTGATGATGAGAAGTCGCAGAGAACGCATAGCAAAAGCCATCACTATAGTGATCAACATGCTAAACCACGCAACGGAAAGCATGGACTCATAGCCATTGCTTAAAGGGATATTGTCGCTTATTATCCATCGTAAGGCCAGCGCAAATGTTAGCACTGAGAATGAGATGACAAGCAAAAGGATGAGCAATCCGTGAAGTATTGACGGACGAAGCCCAAGAAGTTGCGTCTTGGAGGAAGTCAATCGGCGAATCACTAAGCCCATAGTGAAGAATCCAAGACATAGGTTTAAGATGAAAAGTAGAGTGGAAAAAGGAATGTTATTGTAGCATTTCTCTGCCTTAAACTGCATGTCAGTAGGGAGCGATTCGCCTGCATTGTGCTGCTGATAGCTACGAAGTTGCTCAATGAGTTGAATAGCATTGGCCTCATCATTCGCTGCAACGGCTTGGTAGAGTGCAGGAAAGTAGCTCTTGATTAACAGGATATCATTCTTCGGAAGCTGCTTAGGATACTGCTCAAATGGCGAGAACCATTGCGTCTTTCCATGTCGAAACGTGTGCGGAAATAGGGCAAGTGGCGTTCCCTTTTGCAGCGACATGATGACTTGAAGCTTATTATCCATGTCATAACAAGCCTTGTGTAGTGCGTCCTGTTGACCTTGTTGATAGTCATAAGCATATTGACCCAGGACGTATTCTCCATTTTGAAAGAATGCCTTTACATTCGTATATTCGGGTAATCCGAATGTTTCGCGCATCTCTTTACTCTTGATTTGCACGATAGGTTCACGATTCCACGCATCGCCAAAGAATATCCAACTCATCAAGATTTGAGTGGCATCAGCGCCTTTATAGCTTCGTTTGCCATAGATTTTCTTCACAAAATCTAAGGCGAAAGTCTGCAAAGGACAGATTCGTTCGTTATAGTTGATATAGAGATCTCCAAACTTTTCGGCTACGGGTTGAGCCACTACAGGGGCTGAAATAGATTCTTCGGCCGCATGAATGGCTGTTGAAAATCCAAAGATTAGCAACAAAGTGGCTAATGATTTCTTAAGCACCGGACTGCGAAGCAACTTTCTAAATGTTCCTTTTGCATCGACAAGAAGCCATAAAAGCGAAAAGAACAGCAGACCATAACCCGTATATGTGACCGGAAGTCCATAGGGATCACTATTCACACTGAGGTAACTTCCGCGGTTATCTGTGTCATAACTCGCTTGGTAGAAACGTGTACCATGGTAGTAAAATACCTTATTCATCGACACGGTTGCACGTGTAATTGTCTCGCCATCTGTTATGACAAAGTGAGTCATATAATCCGAAGCAGCTTGTGTTCCGTCGTGATATTGTATGTCGAAATGGTCCAAACGAACCGAAAAAGGCAGTCGATGTGTACGCGATTCTGACATGGAAACCATTTCTGTATAGACGTTAGTTGGCTGGTCACCCCTTAGGTGTATCATCCCCTTAAAACCTGTTGTATGGGTTAAAAAGGCTCCAACAAGGATGACTATCATCGACAAATGAAGTAATAAAAGATTCCATTTCCGGAGATGAGATTTGGCAATATAGACCACACCTACAGCCACAAGAAGAGCCCAAAGCAGGCTAAACCACCACGCACCATATATATATTGCGAAACAAAGGGCGTCGAATTAAGATGCTCAATAATGGTGGCCGCTGCCATCACTACAATCAAAACTACATAGAAAACGAATGTTATTTTCTTAATCATTATGTTGTTGTATAAAGTCGTTTGCTTGTTCAAGCTGTTTACTTAGATTGTCTAAAGCCGCTATAGCCTGTTTAATGGTCGGGTCATTATAATGCTTTACAAATGGTTCGGGCACAGCATTGATGGCTTGAAGCGTTTTATCGAACGCCTCTCTCACGGCTTTTGAGATTGCCGGATTACGCACATTAAACCATGCATCGAAGGCATTGTTGTCATTACCAAACCATAAACTACGAATGCTTTGCAAGTTATCGCGAAGGTCTTCCAATGAAGTGTGACTATAAGGTGACTCAATATAGTCGGCATCTTGATGTTCAAACGGGTCGCCAAACTTAGTCCTTGCCATCTCATCCGATAGCCCCATCATGCCATTATCGCCTGTAAGTATGACCTGAGCTGCCCGTTGTGGCGTGTAAACGGCAAGGAAATAGTCGCGATAATCGGCTCCTTTTGGCGCACGATAGGATAGGTTTGCAGCATCAAGAATGGCTGTAAACTCGGTACCGGCACTGGCATTCCATCCGCAATAAAGCTGGTAACAACGCAGTCGAAGATTGGCAGATAAGGTCTTGGCATACTTGAGTTCACGAGCCGTTATGTCTGCAACAGGGCGTGGTTTTCCGTCTCTAAAGATAACATATTCAATGCCATGCCAGCCCACAATGCCTGAAGCCCAACGCTCACTATCGTCAAGTGGGTCATTGCTTTGCATGAGTTGTTGGAACCGAACGCGGTCTAACGGCCACGAGTTAATGTCAGCATCCACCGTGAAGTGGGCGTTGGCACCAAAAAAGAAGGCTTCGCTCTTCTCATAATCTCCACGAGCTTTGAGAAATAGTTGGCACACTTTCTCCAACTGCTCTTGCGTCATTGTCGACGTTTCAAGTGCAGATAGAGCCTCATAAAAGGTTGAAGTGTTCGTTGCCAACACTTTATATTGCGCGCGAATGACACCATCTATATCGTTCGTTATTACCTGTTCGAGGGATAGTTTGTTGCTTTGCTGACCATCATCTCCACCCTTTTCGCTACACGAAGAGAGGATAATGGAAAGAAATAACAATGCAAATGTGAGAGGTTTGAAATGTAGTTGAATCATGAAGAAAAACAGATTAATGTATAATACCTATGAGATAAGAATCTAAAATGTGTCACTTTACAACGCGAAATGGTGCATATTACAGGATAAAATGACGCATTTAGCACTGCAAAATGGCACATTTCAGAATCTTGTTTATAACGAGTTGACAGCTAATGAATTATGTATTGCATCACCATTAGCTCTACTCCACTCGCCCTCCCCACCCTTGGGGAGGAGTCGAGTGTGGGTAATATTAAATTGCATTGATGAAAGCTACGACAGCATCTCTATCGGCTTTCTTCAATTTATAGAACTTTTCAGCGGCAAAGTAGGCATCACTCTGCTTGCTATATGCATGCCACATGATAGCCTCTATTACGTTATGAGCGCGACAATCGTGTAATCTTGAGCCCTCACCTGTCTCTTGTGTCGACAAGCCGCGACCCCAAAGAGGTGTTGTTCTGCACCATCCTGTGCGGATATCATTAACCATGAAGAGGCGATGTTGTACCAAATCGGTGTATGGCCAGATAGTAGTGCCACTATAATCTGGTAGGCCATGGCCTATAGAAGCATATCTACGGCTGATAGGATCTACCCAACTGTTGTCTTTTTTGATAGTCCATGAAGGACGATGGCAGGCAGTACAGCCCATTTGATAGAACAGTTCTTTTCCTCGTTGCACCTCTTTTGAGTCGAGGTTACGGGCCTGTGGCACACCAAGTCCCTTATGCCATACCGAAAAAGCATAGTAATCTTCGTCTTGCATCTCGTCTTGTCCGTTCCAAGGTGCCATATCTACGAAGTATTGTTTATACTTTTGTTTGTTTGCTTCGGTAGGAGTGTTGAGACTTAACAAGTCATTTACCAACTTCTTTATACCTGCTTTGGTGCCATCTCCATAGTAAGGATGAAGCAAAGATGACGGATTTTGGCCCTGCTCTTGTATCTCTTTGATAACACTTTCGTCTTCACTCATGGCCTTAGCCCATGCAGGTGTGGTGTAGAGATAGCGGCGATCACTGCGTGTTACGTTGGTAATGTTCCAAATAGCATTGACACCTGGGCCGTCAAGTAGAGCCGCACGAGTCATCGCATAGGTAAACTTCTTGATGCGTTTTGTGCCATCTGCCAGCTTATACCATGCTGAAGCGGCCCAATCTTGGGCTGCAGTGTCCCACATACCAGGGTTGAGTTTCACGTGGGGATTGGCTGCTTCACGTGCATACTGCACCTTCATTGAGTCTTGATCAATGGCATCAAGCAAGCCAGAACCATACATACCAATCGTAGATTCAAGGCGTACCTCATAGTTGGTAGGCTTAGGATTGGTGTTGAAAGCACTCTGTTCGATGGTTACTTCAGGATAAGATAACTCAAATTTCTCGCCATCAGGGAATTGAGTTGCAGACAAACCAGAAGGCATAGTGCCTGAAAGCGTCTTCCATTGCATGTGGATTCCACGCTCATCAACAGGTGCTTTGAATGGATACATTGCCTTAGTTTGTGGCATACCCGTTACCTGACGGATGTATGAATTGGCTGCATATTGCACCCCATCAGGGTCGGTTCCTGCCGTTGGATGATAGATAACAAGCAGATATCCGTTACCCATTTGGTCGGCATTATACTTGTTTTGGCGCTTGCCATGACCGTAAGAAGGGTGACAATACTCACAACCTGAACGCACATAAGCAGGACCTAAGCCCGCATAAGGACGTGTAAAGTAGGTGTAATTGTGCTCAAAGAAGGTTTCACCGCGCTTGAAAGTCTGGGATAATCCAGCTTCTTCTATCTCGGGAGATGGGTTACTATAACAGCCCTCTTCATTCGAAGTAGTTCCCTTTTCGCCTCCAGGATACCACTCAGCTGAAGTAAAGTTGCCTATATTTTTACCGACATTATCATTTGGGTTGTAAGGCTTAGCACTATCATCTTCGCTACAAGCCGTTACCGCTAAAGCCATTGTGCCAAGCAGAAAAAGCCTTCCGAAATTCATTTTCATTATCATAAATATTTTTGTTTTACGCATATTACGTTATAAAGCGATAAACACGGGCATGAAGAAAAGGCTCCTTCATGTCCATATTACTTAGCGTCTGCCTCGGCAGAACTATCGTTTACTTATTGTTTTTGCCTATAAAGTCAGAGGCAGCAGTAAGTGCATCGTTCAGTTCTTGACATGCTTTGATTGCATTTGCGCACTGAGGATCCTTGATATTCTTAACGAATGGTGCCTTGATTGCAGCGATTTGCTTCAATGCATTGGTTATAGCGTCTTCAACACGCTTACCAGTTGCTGCATCATACTTCTTGAAATAGTTGCTGAAACTATATTCACTGCGCTTGCCTTGTACGCCACCATACCATACGTTTTCAATGCTATGGATGTTGTTTTGGAAGTCAGTTAGAGAGTTATAGCTATAAGGTGACTCGATATAACTTTCGTCTTTACCAGAGAATGGGTTATTAATCTTGGTATTACCAACCTCATCTGCAATACCAGCAGCACTGTGATCACCACTCAATACTGAGCTAACAGCGATTTTAACTGTTGCATATTGGCTGTTAACTGGGTCGCCGGCATGCTTCATTTCATAGCCATACGAGTTGCCTTTATCGGTAGTATAGCTCGTTTCCAACTCGTCAAGAACATCCTTATGTGCCTTAGTTGCATCCTCATTCCATGAGCATTCAAGACGATAAACGCTATTACGTAGGTCTTCAGCTACGGCTTTTGCATACTCAAGTTCTTGCGCTCCAGTGAAGATAGTGAAGTTGTTTGTACCAGCATTATAGGTATCATGTCCATTCAATTCAGCTGCTTTACGAGGTTGTCCATCGCGGAAGAGGATGAATTCTATGCCATGGAAGCCGAGAATACTTTGGTCATCGATCTTGTATTTCTTATCAGCCTTGATATAGTTATAAAGTGATTGCAAATCGAGAGGCCATGAATCGATGTGTGGGTCGATAAGGAAGTGAGAAGCAGCACCAAGCAAGAAGGCCTCACTACGCTCGTAGTTACCACGTGCTTCGAGGAAAGTCTTGCACACATCATTTACTTGTTGCTGTGTGATTGAACCCGGTTGAAGGGCTTCTAACTCTTTATAGAGCTTCTCACTCTCGTCAGCTAACGCCTTATATGTAGGGTTTACGGTGTTGTCTACATAGCTACTGAGTACTTGTTGAAGGTACTTGTCGCCCGCACTAAGCTCTCCTGACGGTTTAACATCATCGTCACTACTGCATGAAGTCATGCTCGTAGTCAGTGAACAAGCCATGGCAAATAGCATGGCATACTTGAAAATTTTCTTCATTTGTTTTTATTTTAAGTTAAGATTCCTTGTTATTCTTATTTAAATAGGTATATACCTACTTTATGATTCTTATCTTTTCTCATCCTTAAAGGAAGAAACCTTCGTAGGCAACTCCAAGAGAAACCGATGGCTCATTATTGTAAGCACTCTTCAAGAAGCGGTGAGAGTATTCGCCTTTCACTACGATTTGTTTGATTGGATAATAGTTGAAACCAAATGCTATGCGATTCTTTTCGGTATAAGGATATCTCAGTTGTGTGCCACTTGCCTTGTAAGAATTGTAATATTCGTAACGACCGAAGAGGTAAAAGTGCTGTTGATCTTGACGAAGTTTAGCGATTTGAGAGAACAAATCCCAACCGGCTTCAATACCAGTAGCCATAGCTGTCTTGCTAACGGGGTCTGGATTGAATGGAGAAATCTTGGTTTGTCTTCCTGGAAGTAGCTGTACATGTTCTGCATCTCCTAAGTGTCCATAGTCAAAACTACCACGAACTATCCAATTGAAACGATTGAATGTGAAGTCAATAGAGCCGATAGAAACGGCACCTTTGAGTTTAGATGCTTTACCATTTGCATCGCGACCCAATGAGTTATCAATGCTATGACCATAATATCCGCTTACACCGAGGCGCAAACCTGGTATAGAATAGTTGTCAATACGTAGGGCAACAGCATATTTATTGGCTGGTTCAAACTCGAAAGCAGAGCTTGCTCCCTTCTGAATCCAATTGTCACGACTAAAACTTAAGGCATTCAATCCAGCCAAGAATTGTAGTTGATACTTCCAATCCCGACCTACATGACCCCACAAACTAATACCCGTCTGGTGCCAAGTACAAGGAAGTATTGTTGCTTCTCCCTCTGGACGATAAACTGTAAAGAAGTTAAGTGGCTCATGATAAGCATTAGTCAAGCCAATAGGTACAACGATATGGCCGGCACGTAGATTGAACATGCGAGAGAAACTCTTTTGAATCCAAAACTGTTCTAACTCTACTTCTCCGCCTTTCTCTACCTCGTGTTCCCATTCTCCACTTTCTTCGTACTCCTTTTCATAGGCACTTCCGCTGCCACCATGCTCAAATTCAATCTCTGTTCCCATAGTCCAGCCCTTGCCAAAGTCGTAACCTAAGTAGATTACTGCATGGGGAATATCAAACTTTCCATGACTCGGATCCTTCTTATATTTAGCAGCTTGGCTGTATTTATAAGGGTTATCACTGAAGAACTCGCGTGTATAGCCTACCTCACCATAGCCTCCTACGCTTAGCTTGTTACCTTTTACGTGGTTCATTACGGAATCAATGGCGTTGACTTGTGCATGGGATTGCAATGTTAATCCTGCTAAAAGCACACCTGCCATTAGTCGAAACTTACAACTTTTCATTTATCTTCTATTAATGTTTCTGTTCCTTTTATAATGAAAAGTGCAGACTATCTAATTGTGAACCCAGTCTCAAGAATCAGAAAAATGCCGAAAAACGGAATTCTCTTCTTTATGAATAATCCGGGAAAACAATTACCACTGCACTTATTCGACTGCAAAGTTATGAAATAATACGAGTGTATTCAATACCTAAAAATAGTGAAAATATCAAATCGTGTTTTTCATTCTTTTTAGGTATTGCATGGCATTCAAAAAGCAATTACTTTTGCAACCGAAACATATTAAACTCAAAAATGCTCTCGGGCATAATCAAAGAAAGGAATTAAAAATGAATAAAACTTGTGTGATTTACGGTTCATCAACCGGTACATGCCAAGACCTGGCTTCTCGTATTGCTTCTAAACTCGGTGTAGACAGCGCTGACGTATTTGATGTTTCTAAAGTATCTGCTGATCAGCTTGGTGCTTATCAAAACTTCATTCTTGGCACTTCAACTTGGGGAGCAGGTGATATGCAGGACGATTGGTTTGATGGTGTGAAGACAATAAAAGAGGCAGGACTCAGTGGAAAGACTGTAGCCATCTTTGGTTGTGGTGATTCTGAGAGCTACAGTGATACCTTCTGTAGCGGTATGAACGAGCTTTTCAATGCCGTAAAAGAGGCAGGTGCCAAGGTCGTTGGCCAGGTTTCTACAGATGGTTACACCTATGATGACTCTGAAGCTGTTGTTGATGATCACTTCGTTGGACTCGCTCTTGA
This sequence comes from Segatella salivae DSM 15606, assembly GCF_000185845.1. GTDB lineage: Bacteria > Bacteroidota > Bacteroidia > Bacteroidales > Bacteroidaceae > Prevotella > Prevotella salivae. Next base: position 2,328,771 of record NZ_GL629647.1, on the reverse strand, counting down.
TGAGGTAAATGAGGATGATAAGACCGACGAAAGAATCGATGCATGGGTTAAAGAGATTCAACCTGAACTTTAATTCAACAGAAAATGCTACAGACTGAGGCTGTACCGACTGACTTAAGAGTGCTTTCTGAGCACATCTATCAATATAAGAAAGGTGTTAGAAACATGGTTCTTTACACCTTTCCTGAACGCTATCAACAGCAAGCAATCGGTAAACTTGAGCGCCAAGGGATTGATTATCTCATCCAGCCTGTAGGCAATAGACGCATTAATCTGTTCTTCGGAAGGAAGGAATGTATGGATGCTTTGCGAACGTTTGCAGGCCGTCCACTCAATAAACTCACGCCCGAAGAGGACTTCATTCTCGGCACATTGCTCGGTTATGACCTATGCAGTCAGTGCGAACGCTATTGCAAACGCAAGGCCTAAGCGCCTTGTTTATTTCAAAAGACTATAGTAACGATAGCGCTTGTCAACTTGAGAAAGCCCGACAAGGCCGTCATACAAGATATTAATTACCATTATCAATAAGAATAATCTTGTTCGCTACATAGATTTCATAATGTTTTTGTATAAAAGTAAAAGGGTTGTCGCGAGACAACTCTTTTTTCGTTTTATAATGCCAAATGAAAGGAAGTAAGGGGAAAAATGAATTATCATATAATTCAACAAAGCTGAAAAAATAACGGCGATAAAATCAAATTGTTTTATGCTTTGATGGAAATACGCGCATATTTTGCATCTTTCATAGTGCTATGACTACCAATATCTTATGACGCTTTGGGGTTCATTAGCCTCCTTTTTTCATAATTTTCCACTGTGATATGACGCAAACAAAAGGCTAAAATGACGCAGATTACAAGGTGATATGGGGCAAATGCTGCTGAGTTTTGATAGGTTTCGTGATGCAAAATGTGCTATCTGGCATTATTAACTGCTGTTTTTCATGTGTTAACAAGCTTTTTCTTAACTTATTTCCTCCCACAAACGGCTCTCTTTTCTCTATTTGGTGAGGTCGTGAAGTGTTAAAAAACGGGATATAAAGTTTACAAAATAATAGTGTTTTCCATATCATCTGTTTTCCCACCGGAGCTTACATCATGTTATGTTTCCTATGAGATGAAGGCTTCAGAAGCTAAGATTCATGTTGAGATTCACACTTTCTAATAAACGAAAAAGAGTAAAAGGAGCCCGCTTTTACCAAAGCATCGGCCTCCTTTTACTCTTTTATTTTTTTGTGTAATTACCGGCTCATAGGTAACTTATAACCTAATGTAATCTGGAATACGCTGTTCTTTGTGTTAACACCTTTGGCAATATTTGTTACACCGAAGTTGTAACGACCATCAAGAACGAAGTCCTTGTACTCGTAAGATAAACCAACTGGGATAGAAAGATCAAAGGTATTTGCTTTTAATTTGTCTTTAGCAACGCAGAAACCTGGCTGAACACCGAGCTTAACTGCAAGGTTTTTAACTACATAAACGTTAGCAACTACAGGAATGTTCAAGTAGCTTGGCGCCCAAGTTACAGAAGCTTTACCTAAAACAGGCAAGTCAACTGTCTGCTTATTACCCTGACTTGAGTAGAGAAGTCCTACTGCAATAGAGTAGATATCGCCTAATTGATATTCAGCTTCTGCACCAGCTGCCAAACCAATTCTTGTGTCACCATGCGTCTTTGTGACGTTAGAAATGTTGAAACCTACCTTAGGTTGGATAGTCAGTGAACCAACGTCTTGTTGTGCAAACATAGAAACAGATGAGAGCAACATAACAGCTGCCAATACAATCTTCTTCATAATTTTACCTTTTTAAATTTATATTTGATAATCTTTTCACTGTAAAAGCAGTGAGTTTTTTAATATTTTAGTCCTGATTACGTTTGCAAAGATATGGTTTAAAAACATAACTTCAAAGTTTTTTTCACTTATTTTTCATTATGCTCTCATTTTCTTTACTTTATGAGTTCTATTTCGTTCATAAATGATACGTATTTGGTGATGAAATCATAACAACGATATGCGCTTCGTTTTCCATTCTTTTTGTAATCTTTTCTCACACAAAGTTTTTTATCTTATCCATGAAAGCATCTTTCTTATCCCTATTGTTTATGAGCAAAAGTGTATTACATTCTTCCCTTTTATGCCTTGAAGGCTTGCGCATAAAGCCTCTCATAACCTTCACGCATGCTACACATTGAAAAATGTTTTTCAGCAAATTGTCGTGCGATTGTCTGTAGTTCATGTCGATTGATGACGGGCAACACATCGTTAAACAGGTGCAAATAGGTGTTTAAATCGTTATGTTCCACACGCAGAGGCCAGTCATTTGGCAGTGTTTCATGCAGTCCCGGACACGCATTTATGATAGCGGGCAGTCCGTTGAAATTAGCTTCCAATGCAAGAATACTTAACCCTTCATGGCGCGAAGGCATAAGAAGGAAGTCGAAAGAAGCCAGATATGAGGCCAAATTAAATAGGGGTTCGCGAATCGAAACATGAGTAAACCCACCCAATTCGGCCGTTAACAATGACGCCAATGAGCCTCCGCCAATGACATGAAAATGATAGATGGCACTGTCTTTTTGGCTTTTTATAATCTCAATCAGCGTGTCAATGCCCTTTTGTTCCTCAAATCTTCCGGCGAAAAGAATATTGATTTTCCCGGTTTTTAGCTGGGAATAAGGTTGCTGTTTGACGGGAGCCACACCATTATATATAATAGGTGGGCTGTCATGATAATGCGCTTGATAATTTGATTTGACGGCTTCTGAAATAGCAATATTGGCATTTTGCCGAATGAAAAAGGCTTCTATGCGCCGTCCTGTGCGTTGCATGCCCGTCCAAAGTCGGGTGTTATGAATCGTTCTTACAATCTTACAACGCTTTAATGCCCATGGAAACAAACAGAAAAAACAATAGATTGACAGGTCGGGCATCTCGGTATGACTGTGTAAAACCTGTGGTTTATATTTCAAAAAGAGCCATAAGAACCACAACGGAAAGGTCAAAGCAGCCAGTCGTTCGAATAGATAGTGGAAATGAATCTCAGGAATCCAGCCCCTATGATAAGTGATATTGTGGTCTCGAAGCTCCTTTATGAGCACGTCTGTAAAGTCACTATGCGCCCTAATGAGTTCCACAACATGATACGTTATGCCTTCCGTTGGCGACTCAGCGATATTGATTGCAACCCGTTCTGCGCCTCCAACATCGAGGTGAGAGATAATATGAAAGACTATCTTTCGATGCATATTGCAAAATTAATGCTTTTCTTTTGAACTTCAATCAAATAGTCGTAATTTTGCGATTAAAACGAAATTAAAATGGCAGAGAACTTGAAAGAGAAGACCATTAAAGGGCTTTTCTGGGGTGCAATGAATAGTGGCACGACGCAATTACTTAACTTAGTCATTGGAATCTCACTCGGACGACTCATCGGTCCAGCTGAATATGGCATTGTTGGCGTGCTAAACATCTTCACGTTGATAGCAGGTAACCTGCAAAGCAGTGGCTTTTCACAAGGCTTAGTGAATCTAAAGTCGCCGCAAGCCAGCGATTATAATTCTGTCTTTTGGTTCAATATTCTCTCCAGTTTCGGCATTTACGCGGTGCTTTTCTTTGCTTCTCCGCTCATCGCGACATACGTTCATGACCCTAATATGACAAAGCTTGCGCGCTTTGTCTTCTTGAGTTTCGTCATATCTTCATTCGGAATAGCCCACAATGCCTATATGACGAAGAACATGATGAATAGAGAACTCGCCATCGTTGGCGCCATAGCGCTCGTTTGTTCGGGTGGAGTTTCCATCACGTTAGCCTTTTTAGGCTTCTCCTATTGGAGCTTGGCATGGCAACAAATCATTTATATTGCGGTGTTGAATCTTGGTCGTTATTACTTCGTTTCATGGCATCCATCCTTCCATTTCACGTTCGAGCCCGTCAAACGCATGTTTAACTTCAGTGTGAAAGTACTCATTACAAACATCGTTAACACTGTAAGCAATAACATATTAACCTTGATTTTCGGTGGACTTTACCCCTTAAAGGTCGTCGGAGACTATTCCCAAGCCAACAAATGGAACACAATGGCCAACTCGTTTGTAGCCAATGCAGTCGGTCAAGTGGCTCAACCCGTGTTGGCTTCTGTAAATGAAGAGCGCGGAAGAGAAGTCAGAGTGTTTCGCAAGATGATGCGTTTCACGGCCTTTTTATCGTTCCCTGCCATGTTCGGCTTAGCCATTGTGTCACGCGAATTCATTCTCATCACCATCAAAGAAAAATGGATTGACGCCATTCCTCTATTGCAAATGCTTTGCATTGGCGGTGCTTTCGTGCCGTTTTATACCATGTATCAGAATGTAGCTTTAAGCAATGGACGCTCTGATATATATATGCGTTGCAACGTGATTCAAATCATCTTGCAACTTGCAATCATTGCTTTCTGCTATCGTTTAGGAATCAATGCCATGGTGATGTTCTATACATTGTTCACGATTGTATGGCTTTTGGTGTGGCAATATGCCGCTCATCGCATCATCGGAATACGCTTATGGGAAGTCATCAAGGATGTAGTGCCAACGATGTTTGTAGCTGCTGGCGTAATGATTCTCACCTATTTTGCCACTGCTTTCATTTCTTCCTTACTCTTGTTACTGCTTACTCGCATCGTCGTTGCCACCTTATTATATATAGGAGTGACTAAGATGTTACACATGGAAATATTGGAAGAGACTATCGTCTGGCTGAAAAAGAAACGCAAATAACCGCTATCATGCCTTTCAAATCAAAAGAAACGATAGGCTAAACATACATTATTGAAGTTTCGTTTGCCATAAAACAGGAGTAGATGTGCATCATCCTATGATGAGAAATCATCGTCTTCAATCGGTCATTTCCTTAACACCACTCCCACATCTTTCTGTAAACGCGATACAATATGTCGCTAATCTTCAAGGGAAGCCATGTGGTCATGGCCTGTAAAAACATTCTGTTTCTACGCTTCAATGGCTTGAAAGAGCAGTAGGTTGCTATCTCGTTGGCCCGCATTCCATTTCTCATTGCATCACGATACATGTTTAACAAGCCCATGTCGAGGGCCTGATGATAGCGTCCTTCCACATCATTTCGTCTGTAGAAGTCAATCACAACAGCATTTGCTTTGACCATAGAGATGAGACTACGACGTGAGATTTGGTGGGTGTAGGAAGTGATATTGTCTATCCGATAGCCATAAACGGGGACATCAGTTGTCGTGAAACGAGCTGTAAAAAAGGCACGGGCGATGACCGTATAGTCCTCACAATAGTTGATGCCCGACTTGAAATCAATGCCTTGTTCCAATAAAAAAGCACGACGATATAGGCGTGCCCACAGGTTGTTTTTCACCTTATTTTGACACAACAACAGGCTAACATAACGCTCACGAGGCATAGTTGGGGGAAGATTTACAGCCCCTTCACTATGGTTTTCATACGTGGTATATGCGCCAGTTACTATGTCATAGTTTCCTGTTTGCATGGTTTCGACAAGAGCAGACACGGCATGTGACGGCATGATATCATCACTATCGGCGTGCATAATGGCTTCACCTGTGGCATGCTCAAATGCAGTTTGCCGCGCAGCCCCTACCCCTTTGTTCTGTTCGTGGCGTACAATCTTCACCTGATTTGCCCGCTCTGGGAATGCAGTCAGCACCGCTTTCAACACCGAAATGCTATTATCGGGCGAACAATCATCTACAAAAATATACTCTAAATCACGATAATCCTGCCCAAAAAGTGACTGTGCACATTCGGCGATATAGGCCTCAACAGCATAAACAGGAACGAGAATTGAAACTTTCATAGGCTGTTAGTGTAACATGAAATGAATGAAAAGCTGCCCATTATGAACCAACATGAAGACGCAAATCAATAGGAGCAGAACGCGCAAAGCCCTTTGTAGAGAAGGCCATTGCAGGCGTTTCAGCAGATAGGCTGCGGCAATAGGCAAGATGAAAGCCCAGTGGGCAGCCATGATATAGACTTCGTTCAGTCCAAAACCAAGCACTAAGTGCAACACCATATCAAGCCCAAACCACGATAAACAGAGTTGCATGAAGCGCAACCGAAAGGCCGTGACAAGGCCACCTGCAAGGAACAACATCATCACTACACTGACAACATAACACCATTTGTTATGATAGGTCACGAAAATAGGGCGTTCTTTATTGACATCTTGCAGCAAATGGTCTTCGTGAAGCATGAAAGACTCGCCAAAAAGGTTTTCAATGATGCTGTGACCACGTGATAATTGTGTGTCAGTCCAACGGAAAGAGTCTCCCTTAGTGATAGCATTGGCTTGAAGATGTCTGTTCTTTTCGGCCTGCTCTGCATAGGTTTTACGAAACGTTGCATCTTTTTTCAGTCGCTCATTCACCGTGTGTGTGCGTCGCTGTTGTTCGGGTTTCTGCACCCATTCGTTAAAAGCCATGTAGGAAATGCCCAATAACAACATCGGCAACACTATGGAAATGGCAAACGATTTAGGGCTAAAAAAACGCTTTCCATTGGCAAACCACGCTGCAAGTCCTATCTTTACGCAGTTGGTTGTTGTCACTCCAGTGGATAAAAAGAGCAAAATGGCGGTTTTCCATGCCGCTAATGGTCGACGCTCACACATCGCTTTACCGGCAACATAGAGTGTAAACAGCAAGAAAAACAACGATAAAGCAAAGTGATCGGGCGCCACAACAGCGACCATAATGTGTGCAAACGTTAGAAAGAATGCCGTGAGTAACAAGCTATCTCGATAGCCAATGCCCACTATTTCGCGTAAGATTCTGAATAGAAATAATGTGGAATAAAGCGATAAAATGATGAGTACGGCTGCCCAAATAAACACGGCACAGTTCATGCCTGTTAGCCCCATGAGCCATTGATTGACTTGTGTGAGGGGATAGATGAAGGCAGAAAGCAACGGATGTCGCTCCAAACTATAAAGTGGACGCCATTCAGAGAGCGTGATATATGTAAAGGGATCGTAGCCCGAAAGGCCGAAATCCTTCATAAAATGCATATAATATCCGCCCTTAAGTGCATGAGTAAACGCCTCAAAGTGCTGTGAAATAGCAAGGGCGTTTAAGCCAATCAAATAGAGAAAGACGACCAAAGCAGGCCATCGTTCGTCTTTTCTGATGCTGAATAGGCATAGTGGATTTCTCATCGTTTGCGGTTGTTATAACTGCAAATGTACGCATAATTTATCATATTTCGGCATGATAGGTGGACAAAACGCAGCCTCATCATAAAGCAGATAGAGTGATAAGCAATTGTCAGTAAAATGGATGAATGACATAAAATGCGAGGAGAGCTTTTGTCATCCCAAGAATACCATTCCATGATTTGCCCCATTTCGTCGCGTAATCTCCGTCATTTCACCGCGTGAAATGCGTCAAATTACCCGGTCGTTTGCGTCAAATCATTGGGTGAAATGATGCAAATGATGAGGTGAGGTGATTTCTCCCACCTTATTCTTCCGTGATAAAGGCAGGAGAATGGGGCACGAAATGTATCTTGATGTCTATTAGAATGACCTGTAAAGTATTGATTAGCAGGCGACAAACCATATAAAAACATCCCTTCTAATCATTCTTTTTTGGAGCTGACAATGGCCTGTTCTATTCATACACAAAACCATTCCACCGGCAGTATCGCTTTTATTCGTCTCCTAAAATCTCACCATCTTTCATGTGAATGGTGCGGTCTGTGATTGCCGCTAAGCCCTCATCATGGGTTACAATGACGAAAGTTTGGCCGAATTTATCACGTAAATCGAAGAAAAGTTGATGCAGTTCAGCCTTGTTTTTGCTATCAAGACTGCCCGAAGGTTCGTCAGCTAAGATGACAGCGGGCTTGTTAACGAGAGCTCGAGCCACAGCAACGCGCTGCTTTTCTCCACCAGAAAGTTCGGCAGGTTTATGGTTTGCACGGTCTGAAAGCCCCATAAACTCAAGCAATTCCAAGGCACGTTGTTTCGCCTCACTATTGCTTTTACCGGCGATATAGGCTGGAATCATGATATTTTCTAAGGCAGTAAACTCAGGAAGAAGCTGGTGAAATTGGAACACAAAGCCTATATGTTGGTTGCGAAAATCGCTGAGTTTGCGCGTTGATAGCTTGTTTACATCGATTCCATCAAGGCAGATTGTACCAGAATCCGGTTTATCCAAGGTGCCAATAATCTGCAGAAGAGTCGTTTTTCCGGCTCCCGATGGTCCGACAATACTAACGACTTCGCCTTTGTTAATATGCAAGTTGATGTCTTTTAGCACTTGAAGATTACCGAAACTCTTTGTGATATTTTTGATGTCAATCATTGTTTTATTTGTTTTTAGATAACATTTTGCGACGCTTGTCAATCCATCTTGCGAGCGATTCCCATGCACTTCGTTCCTCCGTATGTTGCGATTGAGAGTATGTCATGACTTCTTGATCGCCGTATTGATCGGGGAAAATGATGACCAAGTTCTTGCCATTGAAATAGCGTTGGACTTCATCGGGCAGATATTCTAATGCATTTTTGTAAGAAACGGTACCCTTTCGAGCAGTCACAATGACGAAAAGATGGTCGTCGGCCACATCATTTGCCAGCTTAGGAAGCTCGTTCCAATGGTCCATATTGCTGTAATCGGCACGCACTTGCGGGTGTCGATTCTTGATATATTCATTCACTAAGGAAAGCGTTTCGGTGCGTCCGTGGAACTGAATGCGGCACTCTAAGTTACCCGCTATACGCGACAAGCGTTCTAACCAGCGGTAGAATCCGGGCTCAAATTCAGCGCGTGAGGGCACCGCTACTTGGATTCTGCGAATCGTGTTGAGTGGTTGTGCGAGACGAGCCATCGTGATTTGTTGGTTCAATCCGTTAAATAAGCTCTGATGAAACTCGCCCCAAAACTTCGTGGATACTTCCTTATGAGTGTGCATTCCGATAAGAATCTCGGTGGCTTGGAACTCTTTAAAGGCATGTTTAATGCCGTTAGCGATGTTGGCAGCAATGCGAGTTTGCGTTTGAATCTGTATGTCAGAACCAGCACAATACTGTGTCATCTGTTCGAGAAGTCGGTTTCCTTGTTCCATGTTTCGGTGCATATGCTCTCCATCATAGACTACATTCAGGGCGACAAGCCCTCGTGTTTGCTTTCGGTTTAGCATGAGAATAGCCATGTTCATGAGTCGTTCTGCGTACTCAGGATACTTCACTGGGACGAGTATTCGCTGGTCGTTTGCCTTACGATGTGCCTCTACCGGCAACTCTTTATCACGTAGAATGATGCGCTGAGCAGACTGTTCTGTGATGACACTTGATATGATACAAGTGAACAAAATCATAACAATGACGGCATTAAGCATTTGTGCACTGACCAAAGGGGCGCCGTCTTCGCCTAACAAATTCATGCCAACCATCACCATAGCAATGGCTCCTGCCGCATGAGCCGACGTCATTCCAAACATCATGTGGCCTGAACTTATTGGCATTCTAAAGCCAAAACATGCTGCGTATGCCGCGATTGCTTTTCCCAATGTGCCAAAAAGCGTGATACAGATAACGGCCCAAAGGATGCCACCGCCAGTGAAAAGGAGTCGCACGTTGATAAGCATTCCGACACCAATCAAGAAGTATGGGATGAAAACGGCATTGCCAATAAACTCCAATCTGTTCTTTAATGGTGAGACAGAAGGGATGTATCGGTTGAGGATTAAGCCTGAAAGAAAGGCGCCAAAGATGCCTTCTAATCCGATGGCAGCACTCAAAGCAGCGCACAAAAAGAGTGAAGCCAGGACGAAAATAAACTGCATTACGGCGTCACTATAACGTCGAAGAAACCATCGAGTGAGGCGAGGCAGCAGGAAAATAGCAGCTGCACAATAGATAACGAACTTTGAAACAAAGAACAACCAAAAGCCAATGCTTCCCTCACCTTTATTAGATGCGACGATGGCTGCTAACATAATAAGGGAGAAAATCAATGAAATGATGCTCGAACCCACACTTAATGTGACGCTGGGTTTACGCTGAAGACCATACCGACTGACGATAGGGTAAGCGACAAGTGTATTACTTGCCATGATACAACCTAACAAAAGAGAAGCTGTAATGCCGTAATTGAGCAGATGAATCCCCATAAAGTAGGTCAGCAGTAAAGGCACGGTGAAAGTCAATAAGGCAAAAATGAGCAAACGATTCCTATTCTTTCGGATGCTCTCCATATCCATTTCGAGGGCTGCAAGGAACATAATGTAGTAGAGACCTACACGTCCAAAGAGCTCAAAAGAGTTATCCCTTACGAGAATGTTTAAGCCATATTTGCCGACAACTACCCCCGCAAGTACCATCCCAATGATATGAGGGATGCGCAGTTTTCCCATGATAATCGGTGCAAGAAGGATTATCAGTAACACCACAAAGAATGTAAGTGTGGGGTCAGTAATGGGAAAGTATTGGGCAAGGTGTATCATATTCTTGGGCAAAGTTACACAAAAAAAAGAAAAATACCACACTTGATATCGGGTAAAGTGAGTTTTATGCGCTCATAAGTTAAATGTAGTCTCATCATGTTCTCAGGCTTTCCATGCTGTAATCAACCTTTTCTACTTTTTTATTCTCATCCTTTTTTGCTTTTCACAAATATGTGTTAACTTTGCAATATGATGTTTGTTAACTCATAATTTCATGTTACAGTTAGATCAATTTTATAAGGCTCGTTACGTATTAAGCACTGTTTTGCGTAAGACAGAGCTTGTACATGCCAAGAAAATCAACCCAGATGTCGACGTATATCTAAAGCCAGAATGTCTTCAACTGACTGGTTCTTTCAAACTTCGCGGTGCATATTTCAAGATTTCTCAACTTTCAGAAGAAGAGAAAGCAAAAGGAGTCATCGCCTGTTCTGCAGGCAATCACGCCCAAGGTGTAGCCTTAGGAGCTACTGCAATGGGTGTAAAGAGTCTTATTTGTCTACCCGAAGGAGCGCCTATTTCGAAAGTAGAAGCGACACGAAAGCTTGGTGCTGATGTGATGCTTGTACCCGGAGTATACGATGACGCCTATCAAATGGCGTTGCAATTACGCGATGAACGAGGTTACAGTTTCGTGCATCCCTTCGATGATGAGAACGTGATTGCAGGGCAAGGAACGATAGGACTTGAACTCTTGGAACAGCTTCCTGACCTCGACGCTGTAGTCGTTCCAGTCGGTGGAGGAGGTCTAATCTCGGGCGTAGCCTTTGCTATTAAGAGCCTAAATCCACATGTAAAGATCTATGGAGTACAGGCAGAAGGCGCTCCAAGTATGGTCAATAGTATACATGATCACACGATAGAACGTCTTACGAATGTATCGACTATAGCCGATGGAATCGCTGTAAAGGAGCCGGGAAAACTAACGTTTGACACCTGTTCTTCCTATGTAGATGAGATTGTAACTGTTACAGAAGACGAGATTTGTGCAGCCATTTTAAAACTTATCGAAAGTGAAAAGATGGTGGCAGAAGGTGCTGGTGCTACGAGTGTTGCAGCCGTAATGTTTAACAAAGTGCCTGTAAAGGGAAAGAAAACGGTATGCATTGTCAGTGGTGGAAACATTGATGTGACCATCTTAAATCGCGTGATTAACCGTGGACTTGTTAAGAGTGGACGCCTTTGTACGCTTGATCTTGAGTTGGATGATCAGCCTGGTAAGCTCCTCGATGTATGCACTGTGATTGCTCAGAAGGGGGCAAATGTGACGGGAGTGCACCATGATCGTTCGGCCAACCGCAAGAAAGTGAACGCTTGTTTGTTGCGTGTGACGATGGAAACTAAGAACCAACAGCACATAGAATCAATCATAAAGGCGTTAGAAGACAAAGGATTTGCAATATTTAATAACCCAAACTTAAAATAATTTATATGAAAACGATTCACACAAACAACGCTCCTGCGGCTATAGGTCCATATAGCCAAGCTATCGAAGTCAATGGTTTTATCTTTGCATCCGGCCAGATTCCTATCGACCCTTCGACGGGAAACTTCGTTGAAGGCGATATTAAAGAGCAGACAAAGCAGGCCATTACCAATGCTAAAAACATTCTTGAAGAGGCCGGAACTGACCTTGCGCACGTGGTAAAAACCACTGTTTATTTGGCAAACATGGCTGATTTCGCTGCAATGAATGAGGTATATGCCACCTTCTTCCAGCAGCCTTTCCCAGCTCGTTCGGCTGTTGCTGTGAAAGATTTACCTAAGGGTGCTCTCGTCGAAGTAGAGGTTTTAGCATATAAAGGCTAAGAAGAGAAGAAACCGAACAGGTTGAAAAATACCATAACAACTAAAGGGTAAGAAAGTCAAAAGACGCTCCTTGAATAATAACTCAAGTGTAGTCTTTTGCCATTCTTACCCTTTTTCTGTCGTATTTCTCTATTATTTTTTCGATTTTACCAGGTATTCTGCAATCTGAACAGCGTTTAATGCAGCGCCTTTTCTAATCTGATCGCCTGTCAACCATAAGGTGTTGCCATTGTCATCTGCCAAGTCTTTGCGCACACGACCAACGAAAATATTATCTTTTCCAGCACTTTCTAATGGCATAGGATATACATAATGTTGCGGATCGTCTACCAAAGTAACTCCTGGAGCGGCTGCCAACGCTTTGCGAATCTCGTCAACCGACAATGGCTTTTCAGTCTCAAACCACACACTTTCAGAGTGAGAACGAAGCGAACTCACACGTACACACGTTGCACTTGTACGCACATCGCTGTGCATTATCTTACGCGTTTCGTTGAACATCTTCATCTCTTCCTTTGTATAGTCATTCGAAGTCATCTTGTCTATCTGTGGAATGACGTTGTAAGCCAACTGATGTGGAAACTTATCTATAGTCTTAACAGCACCTTCTTCGATAAGTTCTTTATACTGTTTCTCAAGTTCTTGCATCGCAGCTGCACCTGCTCCGCTCGCACTTTGATAGCTGGCGATATGTATTTTGCGTATATGACTGAGCTGATCTATGGGTTTCAACACCACAACCATCATGATAGTAGTGCAATTTGGATTAGCAATGATGCGACGGGGGCAGTCTAACGCGTCCGCAGCATTCACCTCAGGAACGACCAAAGGCACATCATCGCACATACGAAATGCACTCGAATTGTCTATCATTACAGCGCCATATTTCGTTATTGTGTCTGCAAACTCCTCCGAAGTACTACCACCTGCCGAGGTAAAGGCTATGTCAACATCTTTGAAATCATCATTATGCTGCAGCAGTTTTACCTCATATTCCTTCCCCTTGAAGGTGTATTTGCGACCTGCACTGCGTGTAGAACCAAACAAAACCAAGTCATCCATCGGGAAGTTTCTTTCTGCAAGGATGCGTAAAAACTCTTGTCCCACAGCACCACTTGCGCCAACTATTGCTACTTTCATTTACGATTTATAATTTAATTCAATATACTATGTTGCAAATTTACATAATAATTTTCTAATTTAGCCTACAATATGATGATTTAATTTGGCTCTTTGTGTGAAATTGTAGCTAAAGTAACATCCTCTCATCTAATAGTATAATCCTCGTGAAACAAGTCAACCCGTCTTCCATATCTGGGTATAAGCGTTGATAAAATGATATGCAAAACAAACCATTTTGTAAAGTTTATTAGCGTGATTTGGCATTTATTCATGCGTGCATTGCCGTTCACAATAATATAAAATAAATGTTTCAACACCATAGGTGTTACGCTTTCTAAGCGTAATCCGATATTAATTACCTCACTATAACCATGCTTTTACAGAAAAAGCTCAACACCTACGGCGTTGAATCTCCTTGCGAATACTCACCCGGGGTAGGCTCGTTCCTCGCCAACCCCCGGGCTATCAAAGACACAACTCGTACCGAGTTGCGAGATGAAATAATTGTGAGGGTAGCGTTGTTGATAATTAAAGGTAATATAGTGTAAAGCAAACAAAGCCTCTCCCCCAGCCCCTCCCCGAAGAGGGAGGGGAGTAGTTACTCTTTGAAATGGAGGAAGTTATTTTGGGATTATTTTGGGGTGGTGATGTTATTGCTCATTAATGGTAAAACAATTTGCGTCATTTCATCGTGTAAAATACGGCAAATCATGCGACAATTTGACGCTAATCACGCGGTCGTTTGCCTCAAATCATTTTACTATCTACGCCACATCATCATATAAAAAGCACCGATGCACATCACTAATGCGCATCGGTGGTTTATTTTTTCCTTTGAAATGTTGAGCGGAAGTAGTTTATTAGAAGGTCCACTTTGCGGCAACTGTCGGCAAAGCATAAAAGCGATTGTGCTCTCCTCGCTTGTTCCACACAAAATTGTTACTAAGTTCTACCTCGCTTCCGAGACTCAAGTTGACACCTTGCATGCCTTTCAACGTGTTTAGATTGAACCAGAACTGCGGCTCACTCAATAGGATAAGTTTGCCATTTACATTGGGATTATACCACAAATCGCAAAAACCGCTGAAGGTACATAAGCCTTTTGCAAACGTCGTACTCCACACTTCGGTCAACTGAAAGCCACTAAATGGGTGGGCACCATAGTGTTTATTCTTGAAATAATACTTGTACATAGCTTGCACAGAGAAGGTCTTTGAGAAATCAGCACTATGCCAATTCCATGCACCTCCAAACAAAACGGCGTGCTGAAAGCGGTTAGCTTGCCAGGTATCTTCGTCAGAAGACAAGCCGCCATTATACTCAATATGAGCTGCCCACTGCTTGTTTTTGGTGAGATTAAACTCGCGTGATATCTCCCAATAAGCCCCAGCAACGCCTTCTCTCTGATAGTCTATGTCGGTAAACATAAAGGTTGAGCCCCACTTATCAGGCTTAAACATTTCTACAGTGGTAGTAACTGACGGACGATTGGTAAGATCTTTGTAAAGCGAATGACCCAAGTCGTAGTGCAATTGCACGTTTTGTGCTGTTACTCCTAAGGTTAAAAGCAACAACAAAAGCATAATAAAAGATTTCTTCATTGTGATAGTTTATGATATGAAAGATATGTATTAAAGTTGTTCCTCCAATTGTTTCACAGCGCTTTTCATGTCATCTGCAAAAGAAGAATGCGTCAACAGAAAGCCTTCTTTGCCTTGTGCAAGGGCCTCATAGAGTGCAGGACTCATCTCGTTGACATACTCACTGATGGCATATTCGATGTCATCTTTCTGACGTTCACTATTAGAAAAGGCATAGACCTGCCATTTCTGATGAAAGAAACAATAGGCTGCCTCGATGCTGTCTTTGGTAAATTGCGTTTTGTTCATAGGCTTAATACCACTGCACGGCATTGCTGTAACCGCTCCGTTTGTCATATTTCAACGCGTCGGTCAAGGTGCTTGCATTACAGCGGAAAGTGAAATTATAGCTTGTATAGGGTGCCAATACGACCTGACAACTCATGTTAAAGCAGTGAAGATCACGCTGCAAACTGGCTGTTGTCATACTCATGGCGTGATGATCAAAGTCATATCCAGATGAGAAACTAATGTTCCAACCGTCACTTATGCGTATGTTTCCACTGAAGTTCAAGGTTTGTGTGAACATATATGGATAGCGCATGGTGTGATAATTGAACTTTCTGATGTCGGTATTCTCACGCATTGTGATGCCATAACCAAAGGTAATAGACCATGGCATGTTGAAAGTCATGTAACCATCATCATCGGTTTTCGCCTTGTTATTACCTCGTTTACTGCGTGCATTGCGTTGACCTTCAATCATATCATCGTCAACATTCGACTCAATATTGGTGTCAATACCTTCTGCATTGGGGTCGTTGCGCTTGCCTTTTGAGTTGTTCTCGTCACTGCCTCCACCGAAAAGCTTCTTTATTTTCTCAGGGGTGAGCGTGTAAGAGATATTTTGTGACATGCCTTGGAAACGTCCAATCTTTCCCATTCCCCAATAGGTGTGGTTGCCAACATAAGGCCTTCCATGACTATCGAGCTCGTAAGCATAAGATGCAAAGACTGCATTGAGGTTGAAAGTATAGTTTTTCCACCACTTCAAACGCAAGTCGACACTGAGGTCACTCCATGGTTTCTCTTTGGCAGCCATGTTATATGACATTCTGAAACCAAGGTTATCAATGATGCTTAACTTGCGAATGCCCGTAGAATCTTTGTCAGATTTAATCTTCATCTCAACGTTGTTGTCAAACGAGAAGCTAACACTTCCCATCTTACCACGGCCAGGAACGCCATAAAGTCCATTCGAATAAGGCGAGTAGTCAACGAGATCCACACTGCCATCAGGGTTGGTACGTTGGTAGGAACTATAGTATCCATAGCGTGATGCACCGAAATCGGGGGCATAACTAAAACTTACCGACGGCGTGATGACATGGCGAATGGCTTGAATTTTGTCGCCAAAGAGCTTGCGATTAGGAATAAACATTCCATAAAGTTTAGTGCTTGCACTGATGCTAAAGTCCCAGTTGTAGATGTTATGGAAGCCATATGTGGTGTCAGCAACCTCCTTTTGAGTGGTTGTATTCCATGACCTTGTCACCTTATTGGTGTACATGCGGTCGGTGAAATTAAACGAAGGATTTACATTAATATAATTAAACAGCGTGAAACTCCCGCTGATTGGGATGCGGTGTTGCATGCCATTGCGCCAGTTTTTGATGAGATTTGAATGGAAAAGTCGGTCTTCTTTCGTGTTGATAGAATTGCTAATTTGTCCTGTATAGCTTACCGCAATCTTCTCATACCAGCGTTCTGCCCCGACAGCATGACGTCGTTTGAACGGATAAAAACGGCTCAAACTGATGTTCAAGTCAGGCAAAGTGAGGGCTATACTCGAATCACTCATATTCTGATTCAAGTTGGCTGTGGCACTGAGTGATAGTCCAATGCTTGAGAAATTGGTGCCCCAGCTAACCGAAGATGTACGAGTTGTCTGCGAGAGTGTTTGCGGATTATAAAGACTATTGAGGTTATTGCGCTCATAACTTGACGTAGCAAAGTTTACGCTTGCAGCCAAAGAGCTGTATGGGTTGGCTTTAGGATCCTGGCGATGGCTCCATTGTATCTTGAAGCTTTGCTGCCGACTGAAGTCTGGCATGCCTTTATCTCCGGTCTTAGTATCTTGATAACTGCCATAGAAACTGCCACTATAACGATAGCGTTTGCGGTAGTTTGTGGCCGCACTCAAGCCCCATGAGCCTTTAGTATATATCTCTCCAAGGAGTTTTAAGTCCCATTTGTCGTTGATAGCAAAGTAATATCCCCCATCACGTAGGTAGAAACCACGTGTACTTTCGTCACCATAAGTAGGCATGATAAAGCCGCTTGAATACTTCTTTGAGAATGGAAAGAAGCCATAAGGAATGGCAAGTGGCAGAGGAACATCAGCCACAACAAGATATGCCGGACCAAAAACGACATCCTTACCTGGGCGTACTTTCGCTCTCGAAAGCGCTATATAGAAGTCTGGATGCTCTTTATCGCAAGTGGTATATCGGCCATGTTTCAAGAAAATCTCACCGTCAGCATTACGCTTGGAGAGTTCACTTGAGAGATAACCTTCTTCTTGTTGTGTCTTAACATTATCGATAAGACCTTTCTTAGTCTTAAAGTTGAATGCCATAGTATCACTCTCATAGTTGTCTGATCCCAATGTAAAGACCGGCGTACCTGTTAGTCCTTTTGTCGCCGTATCACGCACTCCGGTGGCATGAACAAGGCTACTGTCCATGTTTAGTCTAATGCGTTCGCTCTTAAGGTCCATGTTTTCATACTTCACACTCGATGTACCATAGAGGAAAGCTGTCTTATTTTGTGCGTCGTATACCATAGAATCATTGGCCGAAAAGTTCACAGGAGCGTCTATTCCGTTCTTCTTTTGCCGGTTCAATGAGTCAAGTCGGATGGAGTCGTCAATGAGTTTGTTGTGATGATAGATAGCCAACTGCAACGAATCCATCTGAGTTGTGTCGATGGGTTGACGGTTGGCAGAGTCTGTTTTCAGGGTTTTGTTTATAGCAACACTATCGTTAGAAGCACTCTTATGCCTCTTTCGGAACTGATAGTCGACATTGGCCATCACAAAAAGGACGGCACATAGCAACATGACTATAAACGAATATCTTCTCATTTAGTGTGCAAAGATAGTGATAAATCACTGAAACACGCTTGTTTACAGCGTTAAAAGTTATTTTTATTCGAATAGCTTCTCCCACAATTTGAATCGTTCTACGCCATCTTCTCCAAAGCGTTTAAGACTCCGTTCGGCTTGTTCTATGGTCTTTTCTACTTCTGGATGTGTTTTAGAATAAAACTTATCAGCGTAGCAAATGACTTTCTCTTCCATGGTTTCGGGTAGGAAATCTTCGTGAGGAAGAGGCAGATTGAGTTTTATTATCTCTTCTTTTGTGATGCCAGCTCCCGTGTGTCTCTCACATACTCTGGCGTGTTTTGGGAAACCTTCTGCCCGTAACAACTCCGCACCTATACGTCCGTGGATGAGATAAGGCTCGCTTCCGAAGCAATAAATACCTGGTGCATCACATTTGAAGATACCGATATCATGGAGCATTGCCGCTTCAATGACAAACTGACGATCAAGAGAAAGCTCAGGATGTAGGTCGCAAATGCGCACAGCACGCTTAGTAACAAGCGTGCTGTGTGTCATGAATATATACCGAAGTTGATTGTCTTCGGGATAGTATTTGTCAATAATCTGCTGATAATCCATGGCTTATTCTGCCGTGGGACGTTGGATATAAGCTATCACATCGCCTTTATTTACCTTGTCACCTTGCTTTGCTTTAATCTCAACGAGCTTGCCTCCGAGTGCTGCTGGGATAGCTTCGAACTCGCCCCAAGACGTGCAAATATAACAGAAAGTGTCGCCTTCTTTGTACTCTTTACCAATGAATGGTTCAACAGCGGGAGTTGCTTCACCGTCTCCTTGGAACTCCCAGAAGATCTGACCTTTAACAGGTGATACGATAGCATCAGCCATTGCATGCTTGAATGCGGTTGCTTCTTCAAGACTAACCTTTGCTCCAAGCTTTGCATCTTTAGCCTTTTGAAGATCTTCTAAGAAGTTCTTCTTGGCCTGACCACTCTTATAATTGCGATACTGTTCAGGGTGCATAGCCAGTTCAAAGAGTTCTTCATCGTCCTGACCATAGTCCCATCCATTCTCGTCCATTTCCTTTTTAAAGTCTTCCAAGGCATCCGTTAGGAGCGTACGAGGGTCAACATCCGTAAACTCTCGACCTTGTTTCTTTGCCAATTCAACAAGAACGGGGTCAATCTTTCCTGGTACTTTTCCGCTCTTTCCAAGGATCATACCCCACATAGATTCGTCCATCATGACAAAACGACCCTTTCCTTGCTCCATTGTTAGCAAGTTCATGAGTGCTATATTCTTAGTATATTGGCTGAAAGGTGTTACCAATGGTGGATAACCTACACGTGGCCAAACATACTCAACCTCATTGAACAACTTCACAAGCATATCGTCCATAGAGAGTTCTTCCTCACCCTTCTTCTTACGAAGGTTATTGATTGTCTGACGGATTCCACCGAGATCGGCCATCATTGAGCCCATCATTCCACCAGGAAGTCCGCAACCTAACAACAAGGAAGACATGATTTTGTTCGATGGATTGATAAAGTATCCGAGCCATTCATCAATGAATTCCTGAGTAAGTGCACGTGCCTTCATGTAGGCATTCATATTGATTTCTGGCACATCGAAGCCCTCATTACGCAACATACTCAATACAGATATGATATCGGGATGAACCTTTCCCCAAGACAAAGGCTCTATAGCTGTGTCGATAATATCGGCACCATTCTTACAAACTTCAAGGATAGAAGCCATCGAAAGGCCTGGACCTGAGTGGCCATGATACTCAATTAATATGTCAGGATGCTTAGTCTTTATGGCCTTAGTCAGCTTACCTAAGAAGGCAGGTTGACCGATTCCAGCCATGTCTTTGAGGCAAATCTCTTCAGCACCAGCTTCAATCAATTCGTCAGCAAGGTTCGTATAGTATTCCAAAGTGTGTACAGGCGATGTTGTAATACATAGTGCCGTCTGTGCAGTCATACCTGCTTCTTTTGCCCATTTGATTGAAGGCTTGATATTTCGAACGTCATTTAAGCCGTCAAAAATACGAGTAATGTCTGTTCCTTGCGCATGTTTTACACGATACATCATTGCGCGAACATCGTCTGGAACAGGGTACATACGGAGAGCATTTAAGCCTCGATCCAACATGTGTGTTTTGATTCCGGCCTCCTTTAAGGGTTTACAGAAAGCACGAACAGCCTCATTTGGGTTCTCACCGGCAAGGAGATTGACTTGCTCAAAGGCACCACCATTGGTCTCAACTCGTGCAAAACAGCCCATCTCTACAAATAAAGGAGCGATGCGTTCCAATTGATCTTTGCGTGGTTGGAACTTGCCAGAACTCTGCCACATGTCTCGATATACGAGACTGAATTGAATTTTCTTTCCCATTATGTAACTATAAATTGTATTTGATATCCTTAAAATAAAACTGGTCCTTGCCTGTAGTCTACTTATGATTACAATGCTATCAGAACCTATCGGCCTGCAAAATTAGGTAAAAAATCCCAAAAACGACATTACAATATGTATTTTTTGCAATTATTGCTTTATATTTGCACAAAATTAAACTCAAATGAAAGCAAAGACAATTCTCTTTTTTTTCTGTCTCACTTGGCTTGTAGTGGCGTGCGAAGAAAAGGCAAAAGATAACGCGAAACCAAAGGAATCGCAGACAACATCATACAAACTCAAGGGCGATAGCACAGTATATGGCTTGGCATGTGAGGGTTGTAATGATTCCACTATAGTGCTTTTACCGATGGACGGCAGTGATCCTGTGCGCTATGATGTCATAGATGCACACCGCAACGGGCGTGTAGTGGGAGACATTCAGATAGGAGATTGGATTGGTGTTGTAGCCAACAAACAAGATAAACACACGGCAGATGAGGTCATCAATCTCGACGAAATAAAAGGCATTTGGTGTTATGTTGTCATGCCGCAAATGCGCGATTACGAGAAAATGAGCAAAAGATTGCAGAAGAAAATGATGCGAGATATACCCGATTCTATAAAGCAAACCTATCTCATTCCACGCGAATATGGCTTTTGGTTGCGTCGACAATGGACGGCACAAAGTGTTGGTTATGTCAGCGAACAATCTTCTTTAGAGCAAGAAAGTCCTGTAGTTTATCCGCAATTAGGCTTCTTTACGGGCTGGCATATATGGAATGGGAAGCTCGTTATAGAAAGCGCCACACCACGATATAATGCAGATAACACCATCACTATAACCAATCCGGTTAAAGACACGTGTATAATCGTCTATTTAGGAAAGGATTCTCTCGTGCTCAGTGACGGCATTGAGTCGCGCAGTTACTACCGAAAGAAGAATATTAATGACGTGAATGTAAAAGCTCGTTACATTGCGGATAAACTCAAAAAAGAGGCATTAAAGAAAACTATGCAACAGCAATAATAACACAACACAAGTGTCATTGACCGCTAACACGATTTTCATTTATAAACCATCCCCATGTTGTGGCGGTTCATTGTCACCGATTCCATTTCTCCAATACCAACAGACAACATAACCATCTGATAATAAACCCATTACAATTCACCTCATTTTACGTAGTGATTTGGTTCATATCGCCGTGTGATCTCCGTCATTTCACCGCGCGAAATGCCTCAAATCATTTTCTTATCTAATATAAACTATACCATCATCCCCTATCAACCCATTTGCTGTTACAAATATCCTAATATGCAATGCCGTAAGTATTGCGTCAAAATTCCAATGGATGTATTTGGCAATATAAATGCCCTCATGGTGCAACTCGGTACGAGTTGTTCTTTTGATAGCCCGGGGTTGGCGAGGAACGAGCCTACCCCGGGTAATCGAAACAAGTTTCATCTACCCACATTGACATTCAAAGAGGAACTTCAATACACGCGTTACACCTTGTGCTTTTATGAAAAAAATATGTATATTTGCACCAAACAATTCATCAAGATATGAGCAACGAGTGGGAAAAGATGCTGAATGGAGAGCCTTATGACGCCGCAAACACGGAGTTTATCGACCGGCTTTTTAAGACGAAAGACATCATTTGGGAGTATAACCAACTACGACCAATCGACAAAGAAGCACGTGAAGCCGTCATCAGACAACTCTTTGGACACTGTGGTAAGCGGCCAACCGTCAACTCACCCTTTTATTGTGACTACGGCTGTAATACCTATGTGGGTGATGATTTCTTTTCAAACTTCAACCTAACAATACTTGAT
The DNA here is from genome assembly GCF_000185845.1 of Segatella salivae DSM 15606. Taxonomy (GTDB): domain Bacteria; phylum Bacteroidota; class Bacteroidia; order Bacteroidales; family Bacteroidaceae; genus Prevotella; species Prevotella salivae. Next base: position 2,306,388 of record NZ_GL629647.1, on the reverse strand, counting down.
GAGGGCAAAGTTACCATTGGAAACCATGTCTTTATAGGTCCAAACGTAAGCCTATATACGGCTTGTCATCCTACAGACCCCATCGAACGACGCAAAGGAACAGAATGGACTAAGCCCATAACCATAGGGAATGATGTATGGATTGGAGGCAATGTGACCATTCTTCCAGGGGTAACGATTGGGAGTGGGAGTACAATTGGCGCGGGCTCGGTAGTCATTCGAGACATCCCCGAGGGTTCCATTGCCGTGGGAAATCCTTGTCGTGTGGTGAAAACCATTGTTTATTCGGCAAACGAAGTCCCTGAACATGACCACAAAACAGACTTGAACCAATACGAAAAATAAAACTCATAAACTTTCAAAAACAAATAAAACATGAAACTAAAGAACTTTTGTTTACTCGCACTTTGTTTGCTATGTGCAAATCATCGGGCTTTCGCCGACGATAAAGATGAACCTGTTCAGCGTTGGGCTATACAGGCAGGATTCGGTGGAACGACGCTCTATGATAACACACCAGACGGACAAGACTTCTATATGGGTGATGAAGAAGGAAACTATTTCTCGCTTTCGGCCGACTATTTTCTAAATGATCGTCTTGCACTGACTGGCGGTTTATACTATGCACAAGAAGGAATTGCCACCTATCTTGCCTCGGGGATTGGCCTGAAAAAAAGTCAACATGCTGGGTGTTGAAGGGGGAATCAAGTGGTATTTCTTCCCCAAAAAGTGGATTGTTCAACCGCATATTGGTGCCTTGTTACAAACCAATTGTTTGAACCTTGGACGCATGCGAGGCAGTGAACGCCATGAGCTTAGCTCGGCATATCCAGGGAGTCATGTGCAAATGGACTATGATGTGCAGTGTCCTGCCTTAGCTTTCAAGCCACGTATTGGCGCAGACATACACCTGTTTAGTACGGTTTCACTCTGTGTTGCCTATGATCTCAGCTTCGGTTTTTGGGGACATCATCGTGCAGACATGCGCTTTCTCGACCTTCCTATGACGGGACAAGTGTGCCATTATAAGACAGACAACATGCGCTCTACTATCAGTTTGGGCGTGAAAGTCGACTTCCCGACAAAGTCAATCAGCCCAAAAACCTTCAACAACCTGCTTTACATCTTGAGCACTTGGATTGAATCGAAGGCACGTCATTAAGCTTTTTATCCGCATGTCTCACTTTGATTCCGACACGTTTCGACAGGAAGTCATCGACATCGTGCGTCAGATTCCGCGCGGACGAGTGCTTACCTATGGACTGATTGCACGCCTTGCAGGCTATCCTTTGCATGCCCGTCATGTGGGAAAAGCCTTGCATCGGGTTGAAGATAAAGCCATTCCGTGTCATCGTGTGGTGAACAGTGTGGGAAGAACTACACCAGATTGGCCCGAACAACGACTGCTCCTTGAAAAAGAAGGAGTGCATTTCAAGTCGAATGGCAACGTTGATTTACGACACACTTTGTGGGAGATTGCGTCACACTTAGAAGCATAACATGGCGTTTTATTTTGCTTGTTTCGCATTTTTTTGTAGCTTTGTAGCAATAAACTTAAAAGGAAAAGAGAGATATGGATAACCCTTATAGTAAGCAATTTCCTTCATTGATGAAGGGGAAAAAAGTGATGTATGTGCATGGTTTCCTTTCTTCGGCACAGAGCGGAACCGTTAAAATGCTGCAAGAACTTATGCCTTCAGCAACTATTTTGGCTGAAGATATCCCTGTACATCCCACAGATGCCATGACAATGTTACACAAAATGGCTGATGAAGAGCAACCCAATCTCATCATAGGTACGTCAATGGGGGGCATGTATACAGAGATGTTACATGGTTTCGACCGTATACTTGTGAACCCAGCCTTTGCAATGGGCGACACAATGAGCAGCATGACAGGACATCAAGTGTTTCAAAACCCTCGCAAAGATGGCGTTCAAGAACTGATGGTTACAAAGGGGTTGATTAAAGAATACAAGGATATCACAACGCAATGTTTTGCCAATGTTGACGCCGAAGAACGTAAACGGGTCTATGGTCTCTTTGGAGATAATGACCCGGTAGTGCATACTTTCGACCTGTTTCAACAGCATTATCCCAATGCTATCTATTTCCATGGCGAACATCGACTAATAGATAAGGTGGCACTTCATTATCTTATACCCGTCATTCGATGGATAGATGATCAGCAGAATGGCACAGAACGCCCGATAGTTTACCTGCACTATGACGCTTTACACGATAGTTTTGGTAAGCCGTTAAGCAGTATGCACAAGGCATACGAACTACTATTAGAGAACTATCAGGTTTATATTGTTGCGCCAGCACCTACAAACAACCACGCTTTTACAGACGAAGTGCAACGTTGGGCAGAGGAGTTCTTCTCAGCACCTGCCTATAATCACCTCATCTTTACCAATCAAAAGAATCTCCTTTATGGTGATTATTTCATTGATCCGCAGCCAAATCCCGACTTCATGGGTACGACAATAGCCTTTGGAAGCGATGAGTTTAAGACGTGGGAAGAGGTGATTACCTTCTTTGAACGATTGGGAGGACAGTAAAAAGGGACTTTTTTCATCTCTTCTACCACGCGATAAAATAGGCTGAAGAAAGGCTGATGAGACGGTTATCTGATGCGATTAATGCACAAAAATTATTGAAAACGTTTGCTTTTGCAACATTAAATACGTATTTTTGTCGCAGATTTTGCGACGATATTCAGTGTATAATGTCGCATCTTCTATGATTATTTACACTCAAAACAGCTATCATGTATATTCACGAAAGAGAGAACTGGACTGATTTTCACTGGGAAAATAGTGCTATAGATGCACTGATTGAGCTGGCAAGTCGTAAGATTGGATTGCTTTATGGCAGGCTAAATAACCTTGGTTTCGATAATAAACTACGAGCCATGGCAGAGAATCTTACTCATGATGTAGTGCAATCATCAGAGATAGAAGGAATTAGTTTGAACACAGAAGAGGTCCGTTCATCCATTGCACGCCATTTAGGTATCGACAACTTAAAGTACACTGCACCTTCACACTATGTTGAATCAGTAGTTAAAGTGATGCTTGATGCGATAGAACACTATATGCAACCACTGACAAAAGAGACGCTATGTAGATGGCAAAGTGCTTTCTTTCCAACGGGATTTAGTGATGGTTTTCCTATCGAAGTGGGCTGTTATCGAACGCATGAAGAGCACATTGTGTCGGGAATATTCGGCAAAGAACGTATTCACTACATTGCACCTGCACCACAACTTGTAGAGAACGAAATGGCAAACTTCATTCAATGGTTCAATCAACCACCGTCAACATCCAGCATAGTTCAATCGGGAATAGCACACCTTTGGTTTGTTTCTATTCATCCATTTGAAGATGGAAACGGACGATTAGCACGCATATTGTCTGATATTCTCTTGGCAAAAAGCGACAAAAATGAGTTTCGTTTCTATAACATTTCAGCAGAAATCAATCGTAATAAGAAACAATATTACAGCATTCTTGAGCAAACTCAACACGGAAATGGTGACATTACACCATGGCTAACATGGTATATCAAAACACTAATAGCTTCAGTTGAAGACGCAGAAACAAGCGTTAATAGCATCCTTAACAAGAGTTTCTTCTGGCAAAGAAATGCAAGTGTAATCATGACAGACCGCCAAACACAGATTATAAACATGTTTCTTGATGGCTATGAAGCCAAGATTACCTCGAAGACATGGGCCGCATTAGGTAATTGTTCAAAAGATACTGCCATACGAGATATACAGGATTTGGTGGCAAAAGGGGTGCTACGTGAGGAATTTCCAGGGGCAAAAAGACCTTGTTATGCCATTGTTTACGATCCCAAAGACCTCACTTCATGGTTTTCTGACACCCAAATAGAAGAGGAAAATGGCACATTCTATCTGCTGACTACATACAAAGGCAAGCAGAAAGTGCGCAATAGACTTCTCCGACTTGACGCAGAACGCTATATGAAAGGTGACCTTTCACAGCAGTCTTTACTGAATAAATATTGCGCATATCTTATGGATGTTTCGAAATAACAAGGCAGATTAGACAACAAAAAGAAATATCAGACACTACAATGGCAAACGAAATAGTATATGGTTTCGCTGAAACTCCGTTTGGAACAATCATCGTTGCACGCACGATTGATGGCATTTGTGACCTCCAATTCTTAGGATGGAATCGCATGGAAGTTATCCATGAGCTTGCAAGTTATTGGGGAGTATACACTCCAACGACACAAAACGATGTGATGGCTGACACAGTTAAGCGCGTAATCTTTGACAACTACGACCACCATTTGAAACTCGACATGCAGGGAACTGACTTTCAAAAGCGTGTATGGAATGAGTTATTGAAGACTAAAAAAGGCGAAACGCTCTCTTATCAAGAGTTGGCTGAGCGCGTTGGTCAACCCAAAGCAGTGCGTGCTGTGGCTTCAGCGGTGGCCGAAAATCGTATTGCTATGCTCATCCCTTGCCACAGAATTATCCATAAAGACGGTACAACGGGTGAGTATCATTGGGGCCGTGAGCTCAAGAAACAACTCTTGGAATGGGAAAAAGAATAATCAACCATGCCTAATTTCATCTCTGCTGACGACCTTTTTCAACGCATTTCATATATCATTGAGGCTGAAAACACAGCCCCAGTTAACAAGCTTTTGCATGAAACTTTGGTGCTAACTTGCACGGAAGGACTGGCAGGAAGTAACCTCGTTTTCGGCAACTTGTTTGCTCAAGTGGACTTCCTTTGCAAGAAAAACCGTGTGAATGGTAATGACATAAGAGCCATTCAACACATGAGAAGAGCCAGTAACAGAGCCGAAAGTATGGCACATGACGAGCTGATGTATGCTTGCAGAGCACTTGCTTTGTTTGTTTCTGCGGTCTTTAATGTCGACATTCCATCTTATCTTGTGGGGCAAATCCCAGTGGAAGATAAGCCACAACAGGAGTTCAAACACATCGACTACCGATATATTAGAGGCCTTGTCACCGAATGTTCTGACGATACTTTTACTGTCAATATCGACCAAGATGCAACCGAAAAGCAGTTAACTCTCCACTTCAAACCTCATCAAACATATCTCAAAACATTACTCAAGAAAGGCTCACAAGTAAACCTTCTCGACGTTGATTCAGCCAAAGAAGCTGGTGTTATCGTGCTCGAGCCCGACTATCTTGTGGACATCAGTGGCATTGCTCGATGCTTTTCAGACTATGGTCACCACCCTTTTACCTACCTTGTTAACGCCATGTCACCGACTGCTAACAGTCAAGCCATCTTGCTTGGAAACTTTGCTGGCACAGCATTGGACGACATAATTAAGGGCAACGGGCATTATAACTGGCAAGAAACGCTTAAAAAGAATTTTAAGGATAAAGCCTTGGAATACTGCACTTGCAGTGACTTGAACCGCAAAGAAGACTTTCGTGTGGCGGCTATTCGACAGACACAGAACATCCAACAGATTGTTGCCGAACTCTTCGGAGACTTTCATTGCGACCTCATGCAACCGCAAACCAACGTCACTTTCAGTCGAGAGAAAGCCATTCTTGAACCATCTTTCGTCTGCGAACAATTAGGATTGCAAGGTCGAGTCGACCTTATGACGACGGATTTCAAGTTACTTGTTGAGCAGAAGTCAGGCAGTAACTTCAACATTCAAAGGCAAATGCCCAACGAATATGGTAGCTTTCAGAAGGAAGAACACTATGTACAGTTGTTGCTTTATTATGGAGTTCTGCGGCAGAACTTCAACATTTCAAGTAGCAAAATCGATATGCGTTTGCTCTATTCTAAATACCCATTGCCGGGCGGATTGGTTGTAGTTAATTTCTATCAAAAGCTCTTTCATGAGGCCATTAGCCTGCGCAACCGCATCGTTGCCAATGAATTTAGCTTCGCAATTGACGGATTTGACAACATAACGGATGTGCTTTCTGTCGACACAATCAACGAGAATCAGCTCAACACCCCATTCTTTTTTAAATATATTCAGCCACGACTTGAGGAAATCATCCAGCCACTTCATCATCTCACTCCACTTGAAAAGGCCTACTATGAACGTATGATGACGTTTGTTTTTCGTGAGCAGTTGGCTGCCAAAGTAGGTGGAAAAGAGGGCTTAAACAACTGTACTGCCGACCTATGGAATATGCCGTTGGCAAGTAAAAAGGAGGCAGGCAACATCTATACTGACCTTACCATCAGTGCAAAAGCAAAGAGTAAAGATATCAATGGTTATGATATCATTACGCTAAATATACCTGATCAGGGAGAGGAATTCCTGCCAAACTTCCGTTTAGGCGACTTAGTTTATCTCTATTCTTACGCTCCCGAAGAGGAACCGGATGTCAGAAAGTCATTGCTTTTCAAAGGAAACATCATCAAACTACATACTAACAGTATCATAATAAAGACCGTAAATCCGATTCCTAACGAGGGAACGATGTGGGCAATAGAGCATAGTGGCAGCGACATTGGAGGCACTTCAGCCATTCGTTCGCTGCATCAGTTCATCACTTCTTCCCCAAAATGCAGGCAATTGCTACTCGCACAACGCGCTCCCGAGCGTGACCTCACACTGCAACTGACTCAAAGTTATCACCCCACTTACGACCCATTGTTGCTGAAAGCCTTTCAAGCCAAAGACTACTTTCTTTTGGTTGGTCCACCGGGAACAGGCAAAACGAGTATGGCTTTGCAATATATGGTGCGCGAAGCATTAGCAAAAGGCGAGTCAATATTACTCATGAGTTACACCAATCGCGCTGTAGATGAGATCTGTGGAATGCTTTCTGACAATGCAATCGACTATATTCGCATTGGTAACGAATATAGTTGTGACGAGCGATATCGCTCTCATTTACTTAGCGAATATATCGAAAACAATCCTAAACTCACTGCTATTCGCGAACGAATCATGGGTACTCACGTCATTGTTGGTACGACAAGTACGCTTCAAAGCAAGTCTTATTTGTTTGAACTCAAGTCATTCTCCATGGCCATTATTGACGAAGCGAGTCAGATTCTCGAGCCAAACCTTGTGGGATTGCTGTCTAAACTGTCGAAATTTATTCTCATTGGAGACCACAAACAGCTACCAGCTGTAGTACAACAAGAGGTTAACGACTCTGCAGTGCACGACAAAAGATTGCATGAGATCAAACTAACAAATTGTAGAAACTCGTTGTTTGAAAGACTCATCCGTGTGGAAGAAGCGGCTAAACGAACAGACTTTGTGGGGGTATTACGCGTGCAAGGACGCATGCATCCGGCTGTTGCTGCATTCCCAAATCGCATGTTTTATTTCAAAGAATGCCTGAAACCAGTGCCTCTTTCGCATCAAAAAGAAACGCGACTTCACTATGAACTGCCCTCTCAAGACACGCTCGATGACGCATTAAAAACCAATCGAATGCTCTTCATTCCTTCCAAAACATGCCGTCATTCGCAGCTATCTGACAAGGTAAATCCCGATGAAGCCCACATCGTTGCTATCCTCTTGGGACGCATCTACCGTTTTTATGGCAACTCATTTGATGCAGACAAGACCATCGGTGTAATCGTTCCTTATCGCAATCAGATAGCCATGATTCGTAAAGAGATAGAGAAACTCGGCATCAAAGCACTCGAAAAGATTAGCATTGACACTGTAGAACGCTATCAAGGAAGCCAACGTGATGTCATCATTTATTCCTTTACGGTGCAACATCGCTATCAGTTGGACTTCCTAACAGCGAATTGTTTTGAGGAAAACGGCCACATTATTGACCGCAAACTCAATGTAGCCGTCACGCGAGCAAGGAAACAAATGATTATCACGGGTAACGAAATGGTGTTAAATCAAGACCCAATCTTCAAGGAACTCATAGCAAGTTGCGAATTAGGACATTTGTAATGGTAAAAGGGTTGATTGGGAATACCGACATGGTTTATATTAAATGGAAAAATGAGTTGACGCAAACGACCGGATAATTTGACGCATTTTAGGCGGTGAAATGACGGAGATTAGGCGATAAAATGATAGAAATTACTTCGGAGGTAGACGTGATTTTAGGCGGCTTTCCATAAGAAACGTATAATCATTTGATATACAATGGTTTGCATATCGAATATATTTGAAATATATCTACAATAAAAAGGTGGAGCATTTCAAGTTTGTGTATTTATCGAAAGCAATTATAAGGCTATTTAAAACACAAATCCCCACACCTTAACGCTAAAAGATGTGGGGAGAGCATTAAAAGTTTTCGTATTGCAAGATGCACTAACTCGTAAACCAAAGTCTTTATTTCTTCATGATGCTGATAGCGAAACCACCACTTGGAGCCAAATGGATTGGCAGCACAGTTGTGTGGTCTATCGTCATCTGATCTATCACCATAGGGTATGGATTGCCTTTGTATGTAGCGTCAGGTCCATCGCGATAGATGATGGCATGATATTTAACATCCTTATCAAGGAAGTCAAATCGCATCGTCAAATCACGCGCATCAGCGTCTGTCATGCCTCCAACAAACCAGTTTTCACTATCCCGATCTTTGCGAGCTGTAACGATATATTTTCCAATCTCAGCCTGTAAGACGTGTGACTCCTGCCAGTTTGTGGGCACTTGTTCTATGAATGCGAATGCAGGTTGGCCTTTATAGTTCTCTATTTCGTCTGCCGCCATCTGCCAAGGCGCATAAAGCGTGACATAAGTAGCCAGTTGTTTGGCGAGTGTTGTTTGTGGATGAGTTTGTGGATGCACTCTACCTTCGATGCGGAAGATGCCCGGTGTGAAGTCAAGTGGGCCTGCTAAGACACGTGTAAAAGGTAAGATGCAGAGATGATATGGTGGATTTCCTCCGTCTTCTGACCATGCATTATACTCTTGTCCGCGTGCTCCTTCGCCCGAAACCAAGTTCGGATAGGTGCGTTGTAGCCCTGTTGGCATCGCTGGTTCGTGGTTAATGATCATGAGATGATACTTTGCTGCGGTCTCAATTACCTTGCGATAATGACGCACTCCATATTGAGAGTGTTGCAGTTCCTTGTTATCTAATTTTGCATTTACATATCCCGTTTTAACCACACGGATACCTAATCGCTCGTAAAGTGCAAAGGCACTATCGAGTTGTTGCTCATAGTTTGCTGCGGCACCACCTGTTTCATTGTGGGCAATCATACGCACTCCTTTCGATAATGCGTATCTTTGTAGTCCCTCAAAATCATAGTCAGGATAAGGTTTTGTGAATGAAAACTTGTCGCCTTCACGCCCCCAATCGTTATCCCATCCATAGTTCCAACCTTCCACAAGCACTCCTTTCATGCCGTGATCTGCTGCAAAGTCGATGTAACGTCGAGTGTTTTCAGTCGTTGCTCCGTGTTTCTTTCCTTGCGACCAAGTCATGTCATTCATGTGCATTCCCCACCATATTCCAACATACTTCCCCGTCTCTAACCATGAGGTATCTTTGATTTTGCAAGGTTCATTGAGGTTAAGCATCAAACGAGATGCCGCAAGATCGGCAGGTTTATGCCCTACAATGATTGTTCGCCAAGGTGAAACAAATGGTGCTTTCGCAAAGACCAGTTCACCCGTTGACCATGGAACAAGTTCTGCTTTAACGGTTGTTGTTCCCTTTGCTGCAGCAATCGGCTTAAGATTTAGTGAAGAATAATCCGTCAGATTGGCTTCGTGTACGACAAGATAAAGGTCATTGTCAACCTCCATTGTTATGGGAGTAGACACCTCTGGCTTGCGACTGAGTGGGTTGGCTGTCCATAATGCCTCATAATAATTAGTGCCTTCGGTCGGCATAGCCCAAGTTTTTGCATCAAAAGGAAAAGCAAACTGCGTCTCTTCATCCATGATAGCGAAGTCAGAAAGATGCGGTTGACGCGGGAATTCATAGCGAAATCCGAGTCCATCATTAAACAATCGGAAAACAATCGTCAGCAAACGGCCTTGTGCACCGCGTTGTTGCAGCCGCATGGTGAGTTCATTATAATGGTTGCGCACACTCGTTTCTTCACCCCATGGCTGTTGCCACGTTTCATCTTTTGTACCCGAAGAGAAACCAACTATACGGAAATCCTTATCCAAACTGCCATCCCGGAGCTTCATTCCAAGCAATGATGGACATAAGATGGCACGCTTGCCACGCCACAACTCATAATAAGGCTGCCCCTTTTCATTAACACCTACAGACAAAGTGAGCGTCCCATCAGGGGACGCTACCTTTTGTTTCTGCTTGCCGTTCACAAAAGAGGTGAACAACAAGGCACACAGGGGATAGG
>NZ_GL629647.1:2291042-2296020 GCF_000185845.1 Segatella salivae DSM 15606 | reverse complement strand
ATTTCATATTCTATTTATTTTAATATTTCTTTAGCTTTTGCTACATCCAAACGCACAAGTGCATCGTAAGCTTGTTGTGTACGAGGGCTATTTGGCTCAGCAACACGCAGCTGATACCAGCGATATATTAGCTCTAAATCAGCTTGTGTGTAACTAACGCCCATGAACTTTTGTAGCATTGTCAGATATTTATAGCCATATTCAAGCGTTGGTTCGATAGTTGTTCCCTCGCCATAATCGTTCCATGTGCTAATCTGTAGCCATTTAAGACCAGACTTTTTGGCTGCATCAAGCTGACGTTGGAACAGCGCTCCATTCTCAGCATCATAGGAAGTGTAACCATTTCCGGCTCCACCTTCTTTATAATAGTCCTTGAATCCCGGCATTGCTCCAGCGATATACATCTTGAATTTGCTTGCAACGCTATAATCAGGCGTAGGATTTACCCATGAGAACTCACCATCAGCATTAGTGTAACCATCACCATTTGCTCGCCCAGAATGCCCGTTTAGACAGAGAAACATGGGTTTAGTTTTGAGGACAGAGAACACGCGATACCAGTCTTTTCCAGTCAAAAGCTGCTGTGGTCCAAATATCATCAGCAGTGGACGACCCTCTACTTTCACGTAAAAGTCCTTATGAAAGAAGGTCTCGGCAAGGTAACGAACGTCTTGTCTGGCTTGACTTACCTTGTCAGAGACGTCAGCAAGCGGCGAGTCTTCATAGACAATAGTCATTTTCAAGCCAGCTTTTGCAATGGCATTTGCCAATGCTTCAGTGTTTGATTTATGCTTAGCGATGTCATTATCACTATTGATTCCATACCAGTCTACCATCACCCCATCTACTCCGCAGTACTTCATTAGAAGACATTGATAGTCGAGTATGGCTGCATCTCCCGATGCATAAGGACCTGTAAGTGGGTAATAATGCGATGCAATCTGACGCTTTCCTGTTACATCAACAACGTTGGGATCACGCGTGTTCATCGTCCAATGGAACGGCCATTTGCCGTTATTGGTATTGTCAGTCTCAAACCATGGCATGAAATGTACATAGACATTCATGTCGTTAGTCTTACTAACGGTCTTGGCTTCAGCGTTCTCCTCTTTTGTATTTTGTTTCTTTCCAGGTGCATTTGGATAGCTTTCTCCGCAACTATTCAACACCATTAAGCTGCTAAGGAGCAATAAAGGAAGAATAAATTTTCTCATAATTAATGAATTAAAGCCTCTCTTCCAATCCCTATTTCGATAAGGGAGGGGAGCAGGATGCAACTAAACTACATAATAACCATATTCTTTTTAAACAATAACCTAAATGAAATGCGTATATATTTTTATTCTCTTCATAAGGCACTTTTACTCCCCTCCCTCTTCGAAAAGGGGCTTGTGGAGAGGCTTTTTGTTAGCATATAGGGGTTAATATCCCTCATTCTGCACTAAGTTTCCATTCTTTTCTGTCTCCACTTTTGGTATTGGAAAGACTCCAGTATGCTTGTCTACATCTGCTGGTTTATTCCACCACGCTTTAAAAAACGTACCAAATCGTATATTTGTTGTACGGCGAAGACCTTCAAAAACAAATTCATGCTTCCACTCATTGTCTAACGCATCCTCATCAAGTGAAGTCAAGTCAGCGAGTCCTGCACGTTTTCTTATCTGATTAATATAGGTCAACGCGTTCTGCATATAGCCCAAACGATAGTTTGCTTCGGCTTGCATCATGAGCACTTCTGCATAGCGCATGAGCACCCAATCATTGTCTCGTTCCCATGAATCAGTAGCACTCCACTCATATTTATCAAGTCGTGCGCCTTCATTTTGAGCGGCTTTCGTAAAATTTTGGATATCTTCGGTGTAGTTTAATGGCTCTCCATTGTCCATCAATACCTCAGCTCCAGTTGCTGCATTGTATTGCTGACCAATCAAAAGACTATTGCGTCGGACATCGTTCGCTTCAAAAGAAGAGTATAATCCAGGTTGAGCACAGATACCATTTCCGCACCATTGGTAGACACCTGCAGGGTCAAAAGCATACTTTTGATTATAATGATAGGTCATAGAAGCTAAGTAATTGCCTACAGTTCCTTGCTTATGGTCATAAGGTATGGCAAAGATAATCTCTGGAGAAGTTTCATTTTTGATAACGAAGTTGGCTTTATAATTAGGTGTAAGCGAATAACCCTTCACCTTATCACAGGCATCCAAGCAGTCTTGCCAACGTGGTTTACCTGTGTAAACTTCGGCATTTAAGTAGAGACGTGCAAGCAAAGTATAACCCACATTCTGTGTAAACCTGCCATATTGTATGCCTGTTGGCAATAAAGGTAGCACCTCTTTGAGTTCCTTTTCAATGAAGTTAAAGACCTCAGCTCGTGGCGAATTCTTTGGTAAAACCTGTGTAGTGAAGTCGGTAGAGATAGGTACATTTCCGAAATTATCAATCAGATTATAATAATAGTAGGCACGAAGACCACGCAATTCTGCCTCTACCTTCTTTTTCAAATCAGTTGAAAGTTCACTCTTTTCAACCTGATAGATGATGCCATTAACCTTGGAAACGCCTGTAAAATTATAACGCCAAAGAGATAAGACACCTGTATTGTCGGCATCCCAAGTATGATATTGAAGCTGTTGATAACGTCCTCCATCATACCAATCTGTGCCTCGTGTCGGGATGCATGCCTCGTCACTGGAACACTCTGAGGTAAAGAACACATACTCACATGTAGGATAACAGTTCACATTATTGCCTTCAGGAGTGTTAGAACCATAGCCTCTTAACGTCGCGTAGGCACCTCCAACAATCGTCGAAATCTCGCTTTCGTTCTTACCATAATCGTCCATCGACACTTTATCATAAAGCTTTTCATTTAGATCTGTGCATGAAACCATCATAGCACTTGCCATGAGAATTGTCGACAAAATGTATTTCGTTTTCATTTTTTCTCAATATTATTGGTTAACCTTTTCAGAAACTTATATTCACGCCTACAGAGAAAGTACGTGGTCTTGGATAAGAATTAAAGAACTCAATACCCGGAGATTCAAGTACATTGTCAGGCACTGCAACCTCTGGATCCATACCTTTATATCTGGTGATACAGAAGAGATTCTCGCCCGTTACATAGAAACGAAGTCGAGAAAGCCCCAATTTCTCTGGATGAGCCAAACTATATCCCAATGTGAGTGCTTGCAAACGGAAGAATGATCCATTCTCTATGAAGTAATCACTGTAGGTGGGATTGTCTGTGATTCCACTCTTCATAAAGTCATCAAGAACGTTCTGTGATGGAAAACGCGTAGGATCATACATTGCCATTCGTGTACAATTGAGAACCTTTTGGCCAAACATGCCATAACCAGAAGCAACAAAATCAAAGTTGCGCCAAGTGGCATTGATAGATAAACCAATATTCCATTTCGGCTGAGCACTACCTAAATAACGCTCAACAACTTTGCCGTCAGCATCTTTTGTCAAGATATACTTGCCGTCTTCACTAATTCCTTCGCAATGAGGTCCCCAAAAAGCACCGGCAGGATAGCCTTCAAGGATGACTTGAGAATAGGTGTTTGACATACCGCGCAGATTGTGCAAAGAGCCTGCCTGCAATCCAACGGCCTGATATTGATCGTTAGAGAGTTTCGTGATTTCCTGGTGATTATAAGCTAAACTCATATTCGCATCGAGCGTCCAATCCTTTGTTCGCAGGATATTTGCACCCAAAGTAAGTTCAAATCCCCTATTCACCAAGTCACCAACATTGGCTAACATTGTTCCAACAAGATAGGGAGGTTGCGGTACAGGATAAGTCCAAAGTAAGTCAGAGGTCTTCTTATGATAGAGCTCTAAGGTTCCATTAATACGATTAAAGATTGAAAAGTCGAGACCAAAGTTCCATTGTGACGTACTCTCCCACTTCAAATCAGGATTCACATTCTGGCTCTGTGTATAGGCATTCTTCCATGTTTGTGTTGCAGCATCATAGTAAGCGGCTCCTGAAGCCGATAGAATGGAGAGACTCTTATACTCGCCAATACCATTCTGATTGCCTGTAACACCAAAGCCAAGTCTTACTTTCAAATTGTCAAGCCATGACGAAGTGCGCTTCATAAAAGGCTCATCTGAAAGACGCCAAGCCAAAGATATCGATGGAAAAGTACCCCATTTATGATTCTCTCCGAATCTACTTGAGCCGTCTTGTCTTAGCGTTGCTGTAATCATATAACGGTTAAGATAACTATAATTGGCTCTACCAAAGAATGAAACCAACGTAGATTCTCCTTTAAAAGAATAGACATCACCTTGTCGAAAGTCTGTTCCTGCACCAAGATTATTATATCCAAAGGCGTTCGTATCAAATCCACTTCTCGTGGAACCAAACCCTTCATACACATTATTTAGATAGGAATAGCCTCCTAATATATTAAGGTGGTGGTCCTTTCCAAACATGCGATCATAAGTCAAATAGAGTTCTATTTGCTTATTTGTATAGTCAGAATAGGTGCGCTGTCCCCATCCTTTTTCACTTTGTCCCTCCATTCTTGCGTAGCTGGGCTTATAGATTCCTCCGACAACAGAATTCTGTTCATAAGAAGTATTGACTGTAGCTTTCAAACCATCTATAATATTCAATTCCATCTTTAGATAGCCTAAAAAGCGATGACGCTTTTGATCATCTGTACGATTATTATTAATTTCGACAGGATTCTCTGTGTTTGTACCATTAAGTTGGGCATAACTTCCATCAGGATTATATACAGGGAATGTTGGCTGAAGATTGACCATGCGCTCAAAAATACGTGTATCAATGGGATGCCAGCGGTCGAAATTGGCATTAATTCCTTCGTCTAAGCGAAGTCGTCCCTGCCAAGCTGTTTGGTAAGCTGTAAGAGATCCCGCGAGACGATTCATGTTATTACGTTTTATAATGCCTTGATTGTTGTTGTAAGTTGCCGATGCTCGGTAGCCATGT
>NZ_GL629647.1:2257887-2290668 GCF_000185845.1 Segatella salivae DSM 15606 | reverse complement strand
TTGCCGATGCTCGGTAGCCATGTTCCTTCTTACTACTTGAGAAAAGAATATTATGTGAATGCAAAATTGCTGTGCGTTCTAATTCCTTTTGCCAATCAGTTGAAGCACCATAGTCTAATGCACTCGCCACATTCTGACTGCGAACATATCCTCTCCACTGGTTTGCTGAGAGCACATCCATGTTCTTTGCCACCGAAGCGAAGCCCACATAACCATTATATTGCAAACTATTCTGCTCACGTTCTCCACCTTGTCGGTTGGTTGTTACAATAATAACACCATTGGCACCACGGCTTCCATAGATTGCCGCAGCAGACGCATCTTTCAATACATCCATACTAACAATCTCAGAAGGTTGTACAGAATTGAAGTCAACTCCAGGCACTCCATCTACTACAATCAATGGACCATTGCTGGCAGATAACGACGTTCCACCACGTAATCTGAGACTGGATCCAGACTCAACTGCACCACTACTCTGCACAACTGAGAGTCCCGCCACCTTGCCTTGAAGCATCTGTTCCGTGCTCGTTATTACTCCTTTACGCAGGTCTTTGGCATTAACCGTGGCTATAGAACCTGTGAGATCACTCTTCCGCATCGTACCATAACCGACGCCAACAACAACGGTTTCATCCAGGGTTTTAGCGTCTTCATTCAATGTAATGCGTAGTCCTGTACCAGCTTTTACATGTTGTGACACATAACCCACATACGAAACGTCGAGCGTCGCTCCTTGTTTGCAAGGCAAACTAAACTTTCCTTCAAAGTCTGTTATTGCTCCCCCACCGCCTCCTACAACTTTTATTGTGGCCCCAATCAGTGGATCTTGATTTGCATCGACTACTCTTCCTGTAGCCGTTATGGTCTGTGCGTGTGCTACATTACACACAAGCAACAGCATCAGTGCCATGAAAACACCATATATTTTGTTTGACTGAATGTATTTCATAAGGTTTCAGAATAATATAATTTCAATGATAGAAATAAACAACATCATTTTATTTATCAGGCGTAATCAGAGGAATTGTCGTGTCGACAACAGTCTGTCCATTAGCCTTTGCAACAATAATATGCAATGTTGTGGCTTCAATGCCTTTGAGTTCTTTTTGTAAATTGACCGTAGCCTGACGTTTATCACGCACTCCAAGCATTGTTCCTGTGATGGTCTTTGTGCCTGCTGTAATCGTAAACTTAAGGTCACCGGCTGTACGTTCGTTATATTCTCGCGTCAAAGTTAGAATGTCTTTGCCACTTACACGAGAAGGAAACAGCGAGAAAACTGGGTCAGGATAGGGCACCGCCATACCTGCTTTTTGCATCTGATCGCCACTATTTGCCCCCCACTGATTAGCTCCGGCAGCATCACGAATGACGGTAACGACGAGATAATTCATGTTCTCCAATTCGAAAGCGGCTTTCTTATCTGGGTCTGCTAAGGCTGTAGGCACACGACTACCTGCGTCATCTAAGGTATATGAATAATATTCAGATGGCACACCAACATCCCATGCATAGAGGCCATTTGAAAGCTTTCTAACTCTCGTTTTCTTTAGACAAGCAGGACGCCAAACGTCAAGTGACTGCAAAACATTCCAGTCATTAAGTCCTGAATGCACTCCAAACTGAACGAAGTTTGCATCGTTTGAAATCTCTGTTAGCGTCCTTCCACCTAATTTATATACGTCGGGATTAAAGACAATGGTCAAGGGTTCATCGAGTGTGAACTTATCCGTGAAGCCCGAACTCTTCTTTCCTGAGAAGAACTGAACACCCTTTCCACTTTCTTTAAACTCCTTAAACTCTGAGCGACTATCAGGAGCTTGGAACACCGAACTCCATTTACTGCCGTCTTTTGTCTTTAATCTTGACCAGAAACCAGGCCAATCATCTGACTCAAAAGCACTGATATTAGTATTGAAATACTGTTTCGGAACCATCTTCTTACAATAGATGTTGTTTCCCAAGTATTCCAATTTAGCAAACGAAGAAGAGTTATCGCCGTGGCCAGCATCAGGTTCTGTCGGCGTCCATGCCCACAAATAAAGGTCTACTCCAGCAGGAAACTTCACGTCAGTCATGTCATAATAGAAGGTCACTTCCTCATCACAAGTGAACACTGCAGGCACAGTCCACACCTTGGGTACACCCAAATCGGTCTCCTCTGCCATTGTCATGAGAGGACATAATAGGCCTATCAACGTCAATATATAATACTTAAAATCTTTCATGTTGTGTTGTTTTATCATTATTTAGATATTGTTTCTCCACCACAAAGCAAACACTTGGCGCTTATTCTGCCTGCATAAGGTTATAAGTATAAGAAACAAATGGTTTGCCATTCACTTGTCGTATGAGTTTAAACTCTAACGTTTTATTTGCACCTGGAACTGTAGTGATGGTGAGAGGTTGTTCTCCCGACTCACTCTTTAACAAGAGTTTAGATGCCATTCCGTCTGATTTTACAAACGGATTATCCATGGTCCATGTACCTTTTACAGGTAACAACTCGGGCGCATTCCCCTCTACTGAGAAGGTGGTTGGCTCTCCTTTGCTGTCTTGGTCCAAATGAATCACAAAGGTATCGAAGTCGAGCAGACTGGTGAGTACCATGGTCTTGGCATTTGTTTCATCGGTCTGCGTCACACTATTCAATACCCATTTACCACCAATCTTCTCGTAAAGTCGGATTGGATCAACGTAGCTTCCGTCATCAACTGTGCTACACGAACAGAGTCCCATTACTGATATTGCAATCAATAACAGAGAAATCAAAAGGTTGTTCTTTGTCCTCATAGTAATAATGGTATTAATATTGTATTCTATTTCTTATGCGAACAAAATTAGAATAAAATCATTACAACATGAAGTTTCATAAAAAATATATAACAAGAAAAATGGAAACAAATTTTAATTTAACTGATTATCAATAACTTATCGCATCGTGTTTTCGTGAAATGTATTATCATTATATTGATGATTCTCAACAAATATAACGCTCTTTTAAGGCTAAACATTGGCCAAAATCCAACTTTTCGCATCATCATGGCAGTCAAATTCCCTTTTTCTAAGACCTATTTGTCGTTGTTATTCCTGTGCCTTGAAAACATCATTTCTATGATTTCTTTGCATCATATCCTACTAAAAGCTAAACGATATCCTCCAAACGAGCCTTCAACAACAGCTGTTTCCATCTGTTAAATCCCTATATCAGGCTTGCTTCCTGACATCAATAACACAATAATTGAGGAGTTTTTTCAACACACCTCCACTCTTTCTACGTTATAAAAAGCATTCTATATTTCCATGATTCGCGCCTCAAACTGATCATTATCGACCCAAGATTTGTTCTTAACTCGCGTCTTATAGGTGTTGATTGTATGGATACTATAATTCAAAAACTTAGCAATGCGCTCCGAATCTGTTATTCCCAAGCGGATGAGTGCAAAGATTCTCATCTCTGTTGTCAATGACTTCTGCTTGTCATTTGCCTTTGTTTCGCCCTCGACAAACAGACTGTTATACCGCTCAATAAAGTTTGGGAAGAGGTTCAAGAAAGTCTTATCAAAGTCCGAAAACATAGATTTTCGTTCGGCAATCAATTCACTTTCTTTCAACGATAACCGCAAATCATGATATTGTCGGGCTACAATCTTTTGGTCAATGGTGCGATATAGCTTCTCAACATGATTGATATATTCGGCATTTGCATAAAAGGACTGCCCGATATATTCGTCTTTTATCGTGTTCACTTCACGCAAACGACCATTCATTTCCTCAAGTTCTGCCTTGCGGTTTGCAATGACATTACGCGCTTGTTTCAGCTTTTTCATCTGCTTACGCACAAACCAAGTGAACACAAGAAGGGCCAAAACAAAGAGCAAAGCGACAACCGCGGCCATAGCCAAAGCATTGCGTTGTCCCTCCATCACGCTATATCGGTCTTGCTCTATGATAGGAAGAATACCACTAACCTCTATCACACGCTGACGGGCTCCATAGAAATTGGCATTCTCAAGCGATTGTCTTACATATTCAGTTGCCCGTTGTATGTCGCCCTTTTGATAGAGTAGTCGAGCCAATGTGCAAAGGGCCGTGGTCTCACGCGTAACCGATTGGTTGTCACAGATAGCCGCTTGGGCCAAATAACCAATAGCCTCCTCATCATGTTTCTTATATAAACTCATCCAACCAAGACTCGAACTAACAATCGCCCGCATGTGATTATCGACATCTTTCCTTGCCAATAGCTGCTTGAAATACATGCTACAACGATCATAATGCCTTAGTTTCATCTCCTTCATCCCCACAGCATAGAGCCAATCCCGACTGCCCCGAGTCAGATATTGAAGTAGAGAGTCCGTGTAAACACAGCCTTTTTCAATGTAGCGATCCATGTAAGGATTGGCATGAGTGAAGTCGGCCATGTCAAAATAACACCGAGATGCCGTTGTGAAATAAAGCTTTCGAGAGGCTAATGAGGCGCGATGGATGTCAATAGTATCAAGTGTTTCGGAGGCCTCATTAAACAAACCAGCCGACAAAAGGCAAAAAACGATGTTACATTGTCCCTCAATTTGTGCGTTGATATCATGCAGTTCATGCGCCAAATGGTTCATCTTTTGTGCATAGACATACGCCGAATCATATTGATAAGAGGCATATTGCGCATAGAGTTTCCGTAGTAAATTGAAGTGAACGAAAGCCGAGTGTTTCCATGTTAGTGCACGTTTCAGCGAGTCAATCGACTTTTGTTTTTTCATCTCATATTGCGATTTATGAGACAAATCAACATCCAATTCGTCTAAAATTACCACTGAACTCCTCCGCACCGAAACCCCCATGGTCGACAAACTCAATGACCATAGGAAACAAAATAATAGCCAAACACGTGTATTTCTCTTCATTGGTAAGAATTAGTTCTATCCTTTTGACTAACTTTTTCAAGTTACTCTTACCTGCAAAGATAGGATTTTTATTTCAAAAATACAAACAAAAATGATGAAAAAGAACTTCACTTATAACGTTAATTCATATCACCCATGACATGTTTCATGCCAAACCATAACTCCACATCTATTATTTCATGCCGTGATTTGACGCTAATTACTCGATGAAATGACGCAAATCACGCGGTAAAACCATAGAGATTACTCGGTCATTTGCGTCATTTCAAAAAACAAGTTCTATCCCCTTGGCTTTTAAGGAGAAATGAATGTACACACCAAACGGATGAGAAGGCATTCCAAGTTCACTCTCTCCGCTCTAAAAAGACTTAGAGATGAGCCTCCCTTTTCCTTGCAATCACAACATAACTTGCCTTTTTCTTGCACGTTTGGGAATTTATAACGAACTTTGTATTCCATTATTTAACAATATCCTCAATGAAGATTTTCGCCGTAGACACGAACTATCTGCAACACAATAAAACGCTGTCGAGCTCGTTTTCTAAACCAGAAGCCCCTGTCATTTTTACCAAATGTGACACCGCTTTGCTGAAAGATGGTAAACCTTTCTTTATTCCCGACACGCTTGGGAACATTGAATATGAAACCGAACTCGTTGTACGCATCTGCAAATTAGGGAAGACTATCCCCACAAGATTTGCCTCACGATACTATGATGCCGTAACAGTTGGCGTGGATTTCACGGCGCGCGACCTGCAAAAACGATTGCAAGAGCAAGGTCTTCCGTGGGAGCTTAGCAAGGGATTTGATGGTGCTGCCGCGCTCGGAACCTTCGTTCCGTTAGACAAAGTGAAACCCATTCAGTGCCTTCGCTTTAGACTTGACATCAACGGCACTACGGTTCAAGAGGGCTTTTCAGGCGATATGCTCTTCAAAGTCGATGAAATCATCTCGTATATCAGCCAGTATTTCACACTGCGTACAGGCGATTTGCTTTACACTGGCTGTCCAACGGGGTGCGCACCTGTAAGGATTAACGACCATCTTGAAGGCTATATTGAAGAACAAAAGGTATTGGAATTTAATTGCAAATAACGCTGATTACATCATAAAACAAGAGAGAATCGGTCTTCATGAAACTTTCTTTCAGATACATTATCATAGGCCTTGTGTTGTCGTTGAGCTTACATCTTCATGCCACGCAACGCTTCTTTAACCTCACTTACGAACAAGTGAGGATTGATTCTGTATTACCTCGTTTCACCTACCGCCTTCCTTTACAGGGAGATTATCGTGATTCTGTCTATCGTGTCAGCATCGTTTACCCCGAATTTGCAGCCATGCCACAACGTGATATCCTTCGATATCAACAACTTTCTCAGTCGACTTTGCCTGCAATGCCAGTCATTCAGCAGACGATTGTCATGAATCGACGCCATCCCGAATTGCTCGTTACCTTCTTTCCATTAGTTAATCGCAATGGGAAATATCAGTTTTTAGCCAGTTTTATGCTGAAAATTGAAGCCTCAGCAGTGGCGAAAGCCAAGATGTTTCAACGACAGATGGTGACGCGTTCTGGCCCTGCCGAGCGCTATACAAGGCAGTCGGTATTGGCCAATGGCCGTTGGGTGAAGATACGTGTACCATCATCTGGTGTTTACGAACTCAGCGAATCACTGATTCGGAAGGCAGGTTTTACGGATATAAACAAGGTGCATGTCTATGGCTATGGAGGCAATTTGCAAAATGAAAAGCTTGTGGAGGCCGACCTCATACAAGGAGATGACCTCCACGAAAGCCCTCAAACAATAGTGAATGGCAAACATCTTTTCTATGCACGAGGGCCTGTTTCATGGACAGATAAAGCCGCTTTACGGCGCACCCGCAATCCATATTCCGACTATGGATACTACTTTCTCACGCAGACGGAAGCCACTTCGTCGCCTGTTGACACAACAAACTTCTTGCAAACTTTCTATCCTTCACCCGATGATTACCATTCCCTTTATGAGCGAGATGGCTTTGCTTGGTTTCAAGGCGGACGCAATTTGTTTGATTCTGAGGCCATTATGGTGGGAAAAACAAAGGCATTGAAGCTCACAAAACCTCAAGTTTCAGGTGGTGGAAAGCTTTGTGTTGGAGTGAGCGCAGGGTCAAACAGTGAGGTGGAACTCTACATAGGAAGTCGTCTTTTGGGGCAACTCACCATACGATTGGGCGATTATGACAAGGGGAACTCACGCCGAGGAGCCTATCCTTTTGCGTCAGTTGATGAGCTTGACACACTGAAAATAAAGGTTGTTTCGGGTGGTCCCGTGCGGTTGGATGACGTTTCAATAACGTGGGATAACGCCCTTCCTGCACCATGGTTAGCAGCAAATAAGTTTGCCATTCCAGAGCTTGTAGGTGTTGTTCGCAATCAAAACAGACACGCAGATGACCAAGCTGACATGGTAATCATTGTGCCATCATCGGGAAAACTCACTGCAGAAGCAATGCGTTTGAAAGAATTTCATGAGAAGAATGATGGTCTTCGAGTTAATCTTGTGCCTGCAAATGAACTCTATAATGAGTTTTCAAGTGGTACGCCTGACGTCAATGCATATCGCCGTTACCTGAAGATGCTCTATGATCGGGCGTCATCTTCCAATGATATGCCACGCTATTTATTGCTCTTTGGGGATGGCATTTGGGACAATCGCCTATTGACCGACGCCACGAAAGGACTCAATCCAGATGATTATTTGTTGTGCTATGAGAGTGAGAACTCATTCAATGAAGTCGAATGTTACACTGATGATAACTTCTTTGGACTATTAGATGACGGCGAGGGAGCAGACCTTTTGACACACGACCTGCCTGATATTGCGGTGGGACGCATCCCCGTTTCTACCGCCGAAGAAGCCAAAGTGATGGTTGATAAAACGATAAATTATGCCGTGAACACTAACGCTGGAGCTTGGCAAAACACGCTAATGTTCATGGGAGATGACGGAAACGACAATGTATATATGGTTGATGCGAACGATGCCGCCGAGCAGATTGCGTCACAACTCCCAGGATATGTCGTCAAGAAAGTGATGTGGGATGCGTATAAACGAGAGACTTCTGCAACGGGAAATACCTATCCTGACGTGAGGAAAGCTATCATTCGACAACAAAATCAGGGTGCACTCGTGATGGATTATATAGGACATGGTTCTGAAATTCAAATCTCTCATGAAGGAGTTTTGAAGCTCAAGGACTTTGCATCTTTTACAAATCGCAACCTGCCGCTATGGATAACAGCCTCTTGTGACATAATGCCTTTCGATGGAATTGCCACAACTATCGGTGAGACGGCATTGCTTAATCCTCATGGAGGGGCTGTAGCTTGCTTTGGAACTACGCGTACTGTCTACACATATTACAACAAACCGATGAACATGGCCTATCTAAAGTATGTGATGGGAACGACAAATGGGCGTGCAAACACACTTGGAGAAGCCTCTCGTTTGGCGCAAGTGGAGATGATAACTACAGGTCAAGACCTCACATCTAATAAGCTTCAGTATGCTCTTCTCGGTGATCCTGCATTGCGATTAAACCAACCTAAACCCATGGTTACCATCGATTCAATCAATGGAATGGCTGTAAATGGAGCACAATTACCCGTCATAAAAGCTGGTGAAATCGTGCGAGTTGTGGGCCATGTCAACGTGGAAACACCTTACAATGGCATAGCAACGATGACGGTAAGAGACTCTCGTGAGCAAATCACTTGTAGGCGTAATGACCCTCAAGAGGCTGAAACGGCATTTCAATATTATGATCATCCGTCGACCATCTATGTGGGATCAGACAGTGTGAAGGCTGGAAAGTTCTGCTTTTCTTTTGCTGTTCCACGCGACATTAACTATACACAAGGCAATGGACTCATTAATATCTATGCCATAAACGATAGTCGTTCGCTTGCAGTTAACGGCTCGTGTGACCGCTTTTTGGTGGGAGGCACCTCGTCATTAGCAAGTGATTCCATTGGTCCTTCAGTCTTTTGTTATCTTAATTCGCCCTCGTTTGAGAATGGAGGAAGCGTGAACAGCACGCCCTATTTCGTCGCTCAACTTCGTGATAAGGATGGGATTAACGTCTCAGGAAGTAGTATTGGGCACAATCTTGAACTCATTATCGACGATGATATGAATAAAACCTATGTGCTGAATGACAACTTTCAATACGACTTTGGTAGCTATACAAGTGGTACAACCTATTATAATATACCCGAACTTGCACCAGGTAAGCACCGATTACAATTCAAAGCGTGGGATGTTTTGAATAATTCTTCGACCACATGGCTTGACTTTGAGGTCGTGAAGAACCTGACTCCAACGCTCTTTAGCGTAGCCGTTACAAAGAATCCAGCACAGACTGACACGCAGTTTATCATCAATCATGACCGTGTTGGCAGTCAGATGGATGTTGAAATTGAAGTCTTTGATACTGCAGGCCGATTGCTTTGGCGTCATAAAGAGCAAGGCGTTTCTATGTCAAATGCCTATACTGTTGACTGGAATCTATGTACTGACGGCGGAGGAAGACTGCAAACAGGCGTCTATCTCTATCGTGTGAAAGTGTCGAGTGACGGAAGTAAGCAAGCAAGTAAAGCACAGAAACTCGTTATTGTGAGCAATAATTAGGCATCACAAGCGTTAATTTAGCAGATAAAAAACAGAAAAAGACAAGATGAAGAAACTGACTTTTATTCTCCTACCGATACTGATGATATCACTTTCTGCATCAGCCCAGGTGGACAAGAAAGACATATTCAATCCCGTTTACACAGCGGTTACCTCACAAACTATTGCCCCTGATGCACGTGCAGCAGGCTTAAGTGATGTAGGAGTAGCTACAGATCCCGACGTAAACTCACAGTACTGGAATCCTGCTAAGTATCCTTTTACGATTAGTAGAGCAGGAGTTTCCATCAGTTATACACCCTGGTTACGTCAAATAGTCAATGATATGTACATGGCAAATCTTGTCGGATATTATCGTATTGGGGATTATAGTGCGGTGTCAACTTCACTCCGTTACTTCAACATGGGAGAGGTTCCATTGAGCAGTTCGGTAGGAAGCAGCAACGACATGACCATTAATCCTTATGAGATGTCATTCGATGCAGCCTACTCTTTGATGCTAAGTGAGAAGTTTTCTATTGCTGCTGGTGTGAGATGGATATACTCAGATCTCACTTACGACTATTCTTCTGAGACCACACCAG
The DNA here is from genome assembly GCF_000185845.1 of Segatella salivae DSM 15606. Lineage (GTDB taxonomy): Bacteria > Bacteroidota > Bacteroidia > Bacteroidales > Bacteroidaceae > Prevotella > Prevotella salivae. The sequence continues at coordinate 2,280,501 of NZ_GL629647.1, read as the reverse complement.
GTAGTGCTTTCGCCGCAGATATAGCCGCTTATTACCAAAACTACATTAATATTGGCCAACGAGAATGCCAACTTGGTGTCGGCTTAAACATCTCAAATATTGGTAGTAAGATTAACTTTGGGAGCGATGACAATAGTGAATTCATCCCAACGAATATGCGTTTGGGAGCTGCTTTGATGATTCCTGTCGACCAATTCAACCGCTTCACTATCGCTGTTGATGCCAATAAGTTGCTTGTTCCAACGCGCCCCATTCAAAAAGAGAACGAAACTGACGAGGACTATAATGTGCGTTTGCAGAAAGACTACTATGATATTTCGAGCATAGGAGGCATATTTAAGAGCTTCGGTGATGCCCCCGGAGGCTTTAAAGAAGAGCTACAAGAGGTGAGTTGGAGCCTTGGTGGCGAGTATGTTTATAACGATAAGTTTGCTATTCGGGCTGGATATCACCATGAAAGTGAAACAAAAGGCAACCGAAAATACTTCACTGTAGGAGCTGGTTTCAAGATGAGTGCATTCTCACTTGATGCTGGTTACGTTATCGCTACAGCCAAAAGTAACCCCCTTGATCAGACACTTCGCTTCACGCTTTCCTTTGATATGGATGGCTTAAAAGACCTTTTCAAGAAGTAGAAAGCTTGTAAGCATGATTTAATTCCACTTTAACATTGACAAAAAAATAATGATTCGAGTAGGTATGGGCTTTGATGTCCACAAGTTAGTTGAAGGCCGTGACCTTTGGTTGGGTGGCATAAAAATAGACCATTCCATGGGATTGTTGGGCCATAGTGACGCAGATGTGCTGCTACATGCAGTCAGTGATGCTCTCCTTGGGGCTGCAAACATGCGGGATATTGGCTTTCATTTCCCCGACACCAGCGACAAAACACTCGACATGGACAGTAAGATTATCTTGAAACGTGTCGTGGAATTGATTGGCGAAAAGGGCTATCGTGTGGGCAATATTGACGCAACTATCTGTGCCGAACGCCCCAAAATCAATCCTCATGTGCCTGCAATGAAAGCATGCATGGCCTCAGTTATGGGCATAGATGAAGACCAAATATCCATCAAAGCCACGACAACTGAGCGGCTCGGATTTACGGGAAGAGAAGAAGGAATGTCTGCATACGCCGTCTGTTTGATTGAAAAATAGGAGCTGCTTAGCCTGTTTTCTTGCTTTATTCGCCAATAAATAGTAATGCCATTCCACTGCACCAATGAGCAGAAGACAATGATTTGCCTGCATCAGAACCATAGTTTTATTCCACAATTACACACAAACCTTCAATAAATGAAAAGGATTTTTGGAATCTTTAAGATTAAAACCGAAGAGCGATGGCCAGCACTTGTCATGCTCGTTTATACATTGTTGCTCAATGGTTTGGTGATTCATAAATACTTTAATAAGTTTTCTGAGCTTGCAACCAACTATCATGAAGTGTTTGTCCGCACATTCCACATCTCGGGTTTCGATGCACTAAGCTATGAGGTTGTATCGAGTTGGGACACTGCTTACAATATTTATCGCCATCCGTTGCTGGCGTTCTTCATGTTCATTCCTAATCAAATCAATCAAGGTTTGATGCTACTCACGGGCTTAAACTGCACCCAATTTGTTATGGCGGCATTGCTTGTGTGCTGTGGTTTCTATAGTTTCATCTTCCTTTATCGCATTCTTCGCGAAGTCATAGCATTGCCAAGATTCGATAGCTTGCTGCTCTCGGCCTTATTCTTCAGTTTTGGTTATATCATGGTCACCATCAGTGTACCCGACCATTTTGCACTTTCCATGTTGCTGTTACTATTGACTCTCTATGTGGCAGGCAAGAAAATGAAGCGCAATCAGCCGTTTACAAAGTGGCAAACCATTGTATTTTTCATCCTCACGGCAGGCATTTCATTAAACAATGGCATAAAGGTTTTCCTTGCAAACTGGTTCACAAATGGTCGTCGTTTCTGGCGTCCAGCCAATCTGTTGCTGGCTATTCTCCTGCCATCGGCTGTCATTTGGGGCTTTGCCCGCATGGAATGGAACCACTATGAACGGCCTAATTTCGTGGTAAGACAACAGGCAAAAGCGGCTAAAGTGGAACGCGAGCACGCCCAACTTGCACGTGCTTTTCGCGACACTACACAGCTGAAAGACTCTATTGCGATTGAAAAGGGCATCAAACTACTCATTAAACAGAAGGCAAGAGAGAAGTATATAGCCGACCATAAGCAACCATGGAACATGCATACTGGCAAGCCTTTGGCCAAAGGGGAGTTCAGTCAATGGACTGATATCACTACACCGCGCGTGCCAAGTATTATAGAAAATCTCTTCGGTGAAACCATTCAGTTGCATCAAGACCATCTACTTCAGGACACATTACGCGCCCGTCCGCTCATTGTTCATTACAGATATGCCCTCAATTACATCGTTGAGGCGTTGGTTGTGCTGTTGTTTATAGGTGGAATATGGTTTGGACGGCGTGCCCGTTTGATGTGGCTCGCCCTGTCGTTTTGGGCTTTCGACATGGCCATTCATGTCGTTCTCGGCTTTGGTTTGAATGAAGTCTACATCATGGGAGCGCATTGGCTCAGTCCTGTTCCCGTCATCATGGCCTATGGTTTCAGCGCATTTCAACGTCGAAGAGCAGCCCTCTACACACTGCGTGCAATCACATTTGCCCTCTGTCTGTTCCTTTTCGCGTGGAATTTTGTGCTATATTCTAACTATTTATGGGGCTAAAATAATAACACTTCCCCACCTCTCATTATTTTTATTGCTATAAAGAATAATGTGATTTGCATGTCTCAATATCGTGAGTGTTATATGTTTCCACACCATATTTCACCAAATTATACTGAGGATTATATAGCACAACGCTGTAAACGTAGTATATTCTCTATACTATTCGCCATTAAATCATGTGTAAATTGACGTAAACCACGCTATGATATGAACATTGCAACGCCATCGGTGTTGCGCTTTCTAAGCGCAAACCGCCATAAATATCCTCGCTATAACCATGCCTTCATAGAAAAAGCTCAACACCTATGGCGTTGAATCTCCTTGCGAACGTTTACCCGGGGTAGGCTCGTTCCTCGCCAACCCCGGGCTATCAAAAACGCAACTCGTACCGAGTTGCGTGGTGAGAACATTTATATTGCGAAATTCATCCATTGGTATAATAGCGCAATACCAACGCAGTTGCGAGATGAAACAATTGTGAGTGTGACGTTGTTGATAATTAAAGGTGAAATAATGTAAGGCAAATTGTCGCATGAAATGACGGAGATTACGCGATAATATGCATCAAATCACCCAGTAAAATGATGCAAATCACATCGGGAAGTAGCTGAAAACGGCTGATGGTCTCTTTAATTTCTATGACTAACAAGGACTTAGCTCTTTAAAAAAATGAAATGGTGCATCATTTATAATGCACCATTCACAACAATGATTAGACTATATTTGTGTCGGAAATAAAGCCGAAACACGACATAAAATCTACTTAAACATGCCCCTTTTCAGGGAAGTTGAGGGAGGTTTTCCCCGTTAATTAGCCTCTTCCTCCCCTATTTTCTTCGGTCCACGCACCTTATCTTTCATCGTCAACCCCTGTTTAATTTCAATATGAATGCCGTCACTCATCCCCGTAACCACGCGCCGACGCTCGAAGGTTTGTTGCTCTCCACTGCCTTTTATGACATAAACATAGGTGTTGTTGCCCTCAAACTCGATTGCACTTTCAGGCACAGTAAGTACATGATTGGCTTGAGCGAGCACGATTTCTGCGTTGGCACTATAGCCCGAACGAAGCTGAGTGCGACCTAATCCCGTGATAGCGGCCTTGAGTTCAAACTGATTTGCGCCATTGTTTTCCACGGCTTTAGGAGATATATACTCTAATTTCGCCTGCAGTTTCTCGTTTTGTAACGCGCCGATTGTTATCTTCATAGCCATCCCAGTGACGAGACTTCCCACCTCGGTTTCATCGATATTACCTCGGAAAATCAAATCGTTCATGTTGGCAACTGTGGCAATTGTCGTACCATCATTAAACGTATTACTCAGGATTACGGTGTTACCGACCTTCACAGGGATATCTAAAATCAAGCCGCTTACGGTTGAACGAATCAACGTTGAACTTGTGTTTGCATTGCTCTTCGACACTCCATCGCGCACCACTTCAAGGTTATCGTTGGCTGAACGCACCTCTTCTTTGGCCTGACGCATGGTTTGTCTCACCTTATCATACTCGTCTGCACTGACCAATCCCTTATCAAACAAGACCTTTTCTCGCTGATAATCAATCATTGCTTGCTTGAGATTGACGTTTGCTAAGCGTACTCTTGACTCCGAAGAACTAAGTTGTTGCATGTCGGGTATAACCTTAATCTTGGCTATTATCTCACCCGCTTGCACGCTTTGTCCTGCTTCTTTGAGTATCTCTGTAATGATTCCACTGATCTGTGGCTTAACACTTACCTCGTTTCTTGGCTCAATCTTGCCCGTCACTACAGTCGTTTTCTTTAGATCCATGATTGTAGGAGTAAACTCTTCATAGGCAACTGACTGAGGACGCGACTTCATCCAAAGGAACACAAAGGTTCCAATGAAGACCAAAGCAATAAGGGCTGCAATAATAAACTTAATGTACTTTTTCATTTCTATAATGCATAATTCTTAATTCATAATCCATAATTAACTCTCACTTCTTACCTTTTTATCACATTCAAAGGTAGTCTTTACAATGGAAGTCAATAGTTTTATCAACGCAATACAATCGGAAAGCATACTTTCTGCTTGTGCTTTTGTGATATAATCAGAGTCACGTAATCGTTCCAATCATACTCTTTGAGACGATTATATTATCTTCTTTTGTCTTCATTTTCTGCCTACTTATGCTTCAATATTTTGTTAAACATAAAATTTTCTAATATTTCAAACCGAGCATTCTCCAATCAACAATATGCCAGGAAGCTTAATTATGCATTATGAATCATGCATCATGAATTAATCATCCGTCCCTCATTGCATCGACAGGCTTTATAGACATGGCCCTCGCTGCAGGCGCAAGACCGGCTAATATGCCTAAAATGCTTAGCAGAACTACGGCACCTACGGCTGTACAAAAGCCTATTTGGAAGTGTGAACTCACGATTCCATCCGTTGTGTTTGCAAGCTCGGCAAGTTGTAAAATGACTACAGCGAAGAGCAAACCACTCATCCCTGACACCGCCGTTAGTAGGATACTCTCACTTATTATCTGGCTTAATATGTTGCGAGGTGTCGCTCCAATAGCACGTCGAATGCCTATTTCGGTGGTACGTTCTCTTACCGTTACCATCATGATATTAGACACTCCGATAGCTCCTGCAAGTAAAGTTCCGATGCCAACAAGCCAGATTAAGAAGTTAACTCCACTGAAAAGGTTGTCTACCATGCTAAACATTGCCTCACTATTAAACATGGAAATAGCCTTCTCATCAGTAGGATCGACCCGGTGACTACGGGCAATAACGCCTCTGATTCGTGTCGTAAGACTGCTCATTTTGACGCCCGGCTTTCCTGTAACTGAAATCAAATGCACCGTATTTCCAAGGTTATAAGCTTGCTGTATGAGCGTAATGGGAATGACAATACTTTCATCTGTGCTCCCGCCTACAGTCATATTACCACTTGCATAGTCAACCCCTACCACACTATAATATATGGAATCGACACGCAAAAGCTGTCCACATGGGTCGCCACCTCCAGGGAAAAGCGACTTATATACATTCTTTCCGATGACACAAACCTTACGATGTTGCTGCATATCCATGTCATTTAAGAAGCGACCATAACGTAACTTTGGGGTCTCAACTCTGGCATATTCGGGCAAGACTCCTTTCACATAGCAACTTGTTTTCTTATCATTGAACACGGCATTATTACCTCCTAAGACAACCATTGGAGACACTACGTCTAACTCTGGCACTTGAGCTTTCAAACGATCTACGTCTTTATACTCCATAGACCATTGTCTTCCTTTGCGATAACCCGCATAAGGTTTCGTCGTGTTTTCAGCGAAAATAATAGCCGAATTGGTTGCAAAGCCTTCGAAGTTCTTAGAGAGTAACTCCTCAAGTCCTTTGCCTCCACCGAACAATCCCACAAGCATGAACACGCCCCAGAACACCCCAAAGCCAGTCAATATCGACCTACTTTTGTTGCGAGTTAAGGTATCTAAGATCTCCTTATAAGTGTCAATGTCTATTCTCATCCTACTAAAGGCCTCACTCTATCCCTCAAAAAGTGGGATATATTGAGTTTATTTGGCTCATTATTAATTTATATTCATATTCTCATTTGCTACAAACAATGTCTTATAAAGCCATGCTTCATCTGACAATTCCACCTTTGTTAGGGCAGGAAATGGCTCATTTATTCTGCCCTTAACGCCTCAATAGGCTTGATTGTAGCTGCTTTTCGTGCTGGAATCAGCCCTGCAAGAGTTCCTGCAATGACCATAACGAGTGTGGCTTCTATGCATACATCCAACCCAACGGTAGGGTTAATAAACATCCTTGCCTTAAAGATTCCCGCGTCAACCTGCGTATGTCCCAACGTCATATCCATGTACTCATTGGCTATTATGCCAAGAACCATCCCCACATATCCAAAGAAAGTCGTGATGATTACACTCTCAACTATGATAAGTTTCAATATAGACCACGGCTTAGCTCCTATGGCTTTGCGGATTCCAAACTCATGAGTTCGCTCCTTAACTGTAATGAGCATGATGTTGGAAACACCCACTATGCCACTCAACAACGTAAAGATGCCGACTATCCAAAGGGCAGTTCGTATAATGTCCATAGCCGTATTCATCTGCATATCCTGTGTAAACCTGTTCCAAAACCATACAGAATGTTCGTCATCCGGAGCCGCTTTATGATTCAAATTCAGGCTTGCACGATAGGCCTTTTCAAAGTCTTCGTTGTCTTTTTCGGTTTTCAAACCATGAAAAGTAAAATGCAATTCATCGGTCTTATCCCCTTTGTTATATATTGTTCTAAGCGTATTGAAGGCCGAATATGCCACATCATTGCGCCCCGTGTCATCCTTTTTATAGATTCCAACGACGCTAAAGCTGAACGAACCCACGTTGACATGTTGTCCAATGAGCTGCTGAATATCTTGTGAAGTGAGTTGACGCGCCTGCTCATCACTAATGACTAAGACCTTACGCGACTGCTGATTGTCTATCTGATTCACGAATCTTCCATACATCATTTCAATCTTATTGATTTGCATTTCGTTAGGAAACACGCCCGAAAGTGACGTGGTCAGATAGTTCTCTTTCAATGAAATTGTGACCGCTTGTTGCGTAACTTGCCCTCCAATCTCATCGACATGACGACTAAACAACGCCCCCGTGATGGCACTGTCTTTATCATTTAGCGTAATCTCACGCCCCTCTTTGAGTCCTTGATACTCTTTCGTTGTCTCACCACCAAACACTACCATCGAGTTGGTCATAAAGTGATCAGTGTTCTGTTGGTTGGCATTGATGATGCCGTTTCCTGCACCAAGGAGAACAATCAGCATGAAAATGCCCCACGCAACGGCAAAGCCCGTGAGCCCAGTACGCAGTTTATTGCGCCTCGCTGTAGACAATATTTCGGATAAAATATCTCTCATTCGTTCATGCTTTGTTTTATATTATTGCTTATGTTCTGTCTGTTATTATCTCAAAGTGCCTCATCTGCAGTTGCAATCTATGCCATTTCATTGCATTAAATGATGCAGATTGTGGTGCAATATGACGCTTTTCATGCCATGAAGTGCCCCACTTTACGACACCTTTTATAACCCTTTGAGTCTCAATCTGTTTCAGTTTATTTCATCACTCCATCGATTCCAAATGGTGACGCATGGTGATCGAAGTTGTCTTCTATCTTTCCTATGATGCCATCTTTAATGTGAACAATCTTATTTGTCTCGTTAGCTACACCACTTTCATGCGTCACTACAACAATCGTTTTGTGGTCTTCGGCATTGAGTTTCTTTAGTAATTGCATCACCTCTACAGACGTTTTACTATCCAAAGCCCCAGTAGGTTCGTCGGCAAGTATAATCTGTGGCTGTGTAATCAAAGCGCGGGCAATGGCTACTCTCTGCTTTTGTCCGCCCGACATCTCATTGGGATAGTGGTCGGCCCAAGGCAAAAGACCTAATCGATCAAGATATTCGAGTGCCTGTTGATGGCGTTTTCGCCGACTTACTCCTTGGTAAAACAGGGGCAATTCGACGTTTTCTACAGCCGTCTTAAAGCCAATCAGGTTGAAACTTTGAAAGATAAAGCCAATCATTTTGTTACGATATTCGGCAGCACGCGACTCAGAGAGGTTCTTGATGAGCTTGCCATCAAGGACATATTCGCCTGTATCATAGTTGTCAAGTATGCCGAGTATGTTCAAAAGTGTAGACTTTCCAGAGCCTGAAGCGCCCATAATTGAGACGAATTCTCCGGCTTCTATATCGAGGTTTATACCTTTAAGAACGTGTAAAGGCTGTGCCCCTTGATAGGTTTTATTTATATCTTTAAGATGAATCATATACAGTTTAGACGACGTTTTGTATGAAAAAGTTGCACAAAGGCTTTATTTTTCGCAGCAAGTTCCTATATTTTTGTTATCTTTAATGTATGGTCACAATAGTCAATTACAGCCGGACGATGCGTTATAAAGAGTATCGTCTTGTCGTGAGTAGACAGAATATTGTGGAGCAGTTGACGCTCAGTGTCAGGATCAAGCGCACTTGTGGCCTCATCAAAGAGCATCACTGAGCGATCGCGGAGTAGGCTTCGGGCGATTGCAATGCGTTGAGCTTGCCCCTCACTAAGGCCTCCTCCCTGTTCAGAACAAAGCGTATTGAGCCCTTCTGGCAGGTCTTTGACAAAATCAGCACAGCTTACATGTAGAACATGTAGCATCTCTTCGTCGGTAGCATCAAGCTTTCCAAGACGCAGATTCTCTCGAATTGTGCCGCTCATCAGCGTATTTCCTTGGGGCACATAAACGAAATTACACCGATGAAGCGGTGATAAGGTTTGATGGGTTGAGCCATGATAGATTTCAATTTGCCCACTTTGAGGCTGCACCAAGGCAAGAATCATGCGCACAAGCGTTGTCTTTCCGGCGCCCGTTTCACCGAGAATAGCCGTACAACTGCCCGGTTTGAAGTCAAAACTAAGGTTATCTATCACCTTATCTTTACCATCTTCGTAGGCATAACAAAGGTTGTTCAGCCGTATTCCGCATGGGGCTTTAATATAAATAGGTGCACCTTGTGCTTCAAGTGGGTCTTCTTCAAGTTCCATTAAGCGTTCAGCGGCTGTGAAAACACTAACAAATGCCGGTACGAGTTTTGTCAGGTTGCGTGCAGGTCCTTGTATCTTATTGACCAATTGCAGGAAAGCCGTCATACCACCAAAGCTCAATGTGTGGGCCGACATACGCAAAGCAGCCCACAAAAAGGCTACCAAATAGCCAAAAGCAAAGCCAAAATTGATGACAACATTACTGAAAACACTGAACTTTGTGCGCTTAACCACGCGATAACGGAGTTCACTCTGTATGTTCTCTAAACGCTCAACCATGGCTTCATTGCTTTCCAATGTCTTGATAAGCATGCGATGTTGTATCGTCTCTTGCATCACACTTTGCACCTTACTGTCGCTATCTCTGACCTCACGCGTTAGGTGTCGCATCCTGCCTACATAGATTTTACTCACTGCAAGGAATAGAGGAAAGATGGCAATCACTATGAGAGCGAGAACCTTATCCATTGAAAAGAGATAGAAGAATGCACCAAGGAACATTGCCAGAACAGACAAAGTGTTGGGTATAGTCTCTGTAAGAAAGGTGACAACTGTGCTGACATCGAACTCCAATCGATTGAGAATGTCAGCCGAATGATGATGATTGCGTCCTCGCCAGACCGATTTCAGCAAACGATCAAGGAGGCGTTGCTGCATGCGGTTTTGCGCTTTGATTCCTAAAATGTTGCGAACCCACGTACCGGCAATGGTTAATGCAAAGTCTGAAAGAATCAAAACAGCCATCCAACCCACAGCCCAATAGATATTGCCACTAACCGTTCGCGAGGCAACATCAATGGCGTGCTTGACTGCCCACACTTGACCGAGCCCAACACCCACTGATAACAATCCGATGGTTGCATTGAGAATAGCTTGCAATTGATTTCCTCTCCACGCGTTCCAAAGCCATTTCATCAACGTACGAGCGTCATATTTGAACGCAGGAATCCTGAGTAAAGTCTTTAAAGTCATTGTCTTGAGTCAGCGCCCCACATGAGTTTTCGGTGTAAAGTGGAGAAATATCGCTGGTTTTTAAGTTTAACAAGCTTGACCATATAATCCGCTTTACGAATCGTTAAGCGTGTACCTTCGGTCAGTTTCATGCTGCGTCCGTCGATGGCAACAAGGAAATTATGCGACCGAGAGCATACTTCGAGCTCGATAACACTGGTATCATTGATGACGATTGGACGGATATTAAGACTATGAGGGGCTACAGGTGTGATACAAAGACTACCACTTTGGGGCACGATAATGGGTCCGCCATTCGACAAACTATATGCCGTGCTGCCCGTAGGTGTGGCAATAATCAATCCATCGGCTTGGTAATTGACAAGAAATTCGCCATTAATATAGGCCTTTATGCTAATCATCGAGGCCGTGTCGCGCTTCAAAACAGCGATATCATTCAATGCAAACGGACAGCAATCAACGCATTCTCCGTCGGCTTCTAACTTGATTACGGTGTGGTTTTCTATCATATAATCCCGTCGAAGCACATGTTCGAGCACATCTTCTATTTCACTTGGCAACACATCTGCAAGGAAACCGAGCCGCCCTTTGTTGATACCTAAGATGGGAATCTCACGCTCTCCAACCATACAAGCGGCTTTAAGAAACGTGCCATCTCCACCCAGTGAGATGACTAAATCGACATTAGTTAGCTCATCAGGTTCTATCAATGACGAGACGGAATGACGGTCGAGAAAAGCTACAACACGTTCAACGAGGGGCTGAATCTCCTGTTGTTTAAACGCATTTACATAGATTGCAAATACCAATTGATTATCAATCATACTTTGTTTTTGCCGTTTCAACAATTCTTATTATATTTGCAAATGTAACGAAAAATATTAAAAGACTATGCCAAAAGTATATGAATTTTTAGCAAATGGATTCGAAGAGATTGAAGGTTTGGCTCCTGTTGACATCCTAAGAAGGGGTGGTGTGGACGTCAAGACCGTCAGTATTACAGGCGATTTGTTTGTAGAAACTTCGCATGGAGTAACAGTTAAGGCAGACATTAAATTCGAAGATGTGGCTGATTTCAATGATGCTGACCTTCTTTTACTGCCGGGTGGCATGCCGGGGAGTACGAATCTGAATGCTCACGAGGGTGTAAAGACTGCACTAAAGAAGCAGTTTGAAGCCGGGAAACGCGTCGGAGCAATCTGTGCTGCGCCTATGGTTTTGGCCTCATGTGGTATTCTTGATGGCAAGAAAGCAACGTGTAGTCCAGGTTTTGAGCGTTATTTCAACGCATCAACAACCTATACTGGCGAGCTCGTTCAAGTCGATGGAAACGTTACAACGGGTGAAGGTCCGGCAGCATCTCTACCATATTCCTATACACTTTTGAGTTATTTCATTGGCGAAGATGCCACAAAAGACCTCGAAAAGAAAATGCAATTTGCCCATCTGATGGGCCGATAAAGCTCATGAACTATATCATTATTGTGGCTGGAGGCAAGGGAATGCGCATGGGTTCTGAGCTTCCTAAGCAGTTTATTCCTATTGGAGGAAAGCCTGTTCTCATGCACACCATAACGCGGTTTCATACGTATGATGCTGCATTGCAAATCATTCTTGTACTCCCCGAGAGCCAACAGGCCTATTGGAAAGGCTTGTGTGAGACCCACAATTTTACGATTCCACACACCATTGTCAATGGAGGTGCCACACGATTTGAATCAGCTAAGAATGGACTTTCAGCCATTCCTGATGACGAAGAGGGCTTAGTGGGCATTCATGATGGCGTGCGTCCGTTTGTTTCTTCAAAGGTAATTGCAGCGTGTTTTGAAGCAGCTCACGAGGAATTTGCAGCCATTCCTGTTCTTCCAGTGACTGATAGTATCCGCTACATTGACGCACATGGTGGCGGAAAAAATGTGCAACGGGCTGACTATCGCATTGTACAGACACCACAAGTATTTGATATTTCCTTGCTGAAACGAGCTTATAGTCAACCTTATCAGCCTCATTTCACCGATGATGCATCCGTAGTTGAGGCCCTCGGATGCCATGTTTCTATGGTTGAAGGAAATAGAGAAAACATCAAACTTACTACCCCTTTTGACCTCAAAGTCGCTGAAATCCTCTTGCAATGACCAGCATTCTCGACCAAGATATCATGTATTTGCCGGGCGTAGGTCCTAAGCGTAAGGAGATATTGAGTAAGGAACTCAACATCCAAACATGGCGAGACTTGTTGGAATACTATCCATATAAATATGTGGATCGAAGCAAGATATACACTATTGACGAGCTAAATGGCTCGATACCCTTTGTACAAATCAAAGGAAAGATACTGAGTTTTGAAGAGTTTTCGAATGGAACAAGGAGGAAACGCATTGTCGCTCACTTCTCCGATGGGCACGGAGTAGTTGACTTAGTGTGGTTCCGTGGGACGCAATATATTTATAAAACCTACGCACTAAATACTGAATATATCGTCTTTGGCAAACCAACCGTCTTCGGAAGTCGCTATCAATTCGCGCATCCTGAAATCGAAAAGGCCGACGAACTCCAACTCAATGAGATGGGAATGCAGCCTTATTATTCCACAACGGAAAGGATGAAGACCAATGGAATCACAAGCCGCACCATAGAAAAGCTAACAAAGAATCTCATCAGTAGGCTTCCGAAAGACGCTATTTCAGAGACGCTTCCCGTGTTTATTCAGCGTCCTCTCCACCTCATTTCACGCGAAGCAGCCTTCAAAGGCATTCATTATCCTAAGTCATTAGATGAACTTCAGCACGCACAAGTAAGGTTAAAGTTTGAAGAACTCTTTTATGTTCAGCTCAATATCCTACGATATGCCAGCGACCATCGACGCAAATACCGAGGTTATGTGTTTCAAAGAGTGGGACAAATCTTTAATACTTTCTACCAAAACAACCTGCCGTTTGACCTCACAAACGCCCAAAAGCGCGTCATGCATGAGCTTCGTGACGACATGGCGAGCGGCAAACAAATGAATCGTTTGCTTCAAGGTGACGTGGGATCAGGCAAGACTCTCGTCGCTTTAATGACGATGTTGATAGCCATTGACAATGGATTTCAGGCGTGTATCATGGCACCTACTGAGATATTGGCAGAGCAACATCTCACTACAATCAAAGAGTTTCTGCAAGGAATGGACGTCCGTGTCGAACTGCTTACAGGCATTGTGAAAGGTAAGAAGCGGCAAGAAGTACTCGAAGCATTGGCAAATGGCGACATCAACATCCTCGTTGGAACTCACGCTGTCATAGAAGACACGGTGCAATTTGCCCGACTCGGGCTTGCCGTTGTTGACGAACAACATCGCTTTGGAGTAGCCCAACGCGCACGATTATGGGCAAAGAGCGAGAATCCTCCACACATTTTAGTGATGACAGCAACGCCAATTCCTCGCACGCTTGCAATGACAATATACGGCGATCTCGATGTAAGCATCATCGATGAGCTACCTCCTGGGCGCAAACCTATACAGACAATACACAAGTTTGACAATCAAATGACAAGCCTTTACAATGGCATTCGTCAGCAGATTCAACAGGGTCGGCAGGTTTATATCGTATTCCCTTTAATCAAAGAAAATGAGAAAAACGACCTCAAAGACCTTGAAAAGGGATATGAATCATTGCTCGAAATCTTCCCAGACTTCTCAATTAGCAAGGTACATGGCAAGATGAAACCCTCTGAAAAGGAGGAAGAGATGAGACGATTTGTTAGTGGTGAGACACAGATTCTCGTTGCAACAACGGTCATTGAGGTAGGCGTCAATGTGCCAAATGCCTCTGTAATGGTCATTCTTGACGCCCAACGATTTGGTCTTTCCCAACTCCATCAGTTGCGAGGACGCGTAGGTCGGGGTGCAAAACAATCCTATTGTATCCTCGTTACAAGTTATAAAATGAGCGAAGAAACACAAAAGCGCATCGACATTATGTGCGAAACAAACGATGGTTTCCGTATAGCTGAGGCCGATTTGAAGCTCCGTGGCCCGGGAGATCTTGAGGGAACGCAGCAAAGTGGAATCGCTTTTGACCTCAAAATCGCTGATATTGCACGCGATGGGCAGTTAGTTCAGCTCGCGCGTGATGAGGCACAGAAGATTATTGAGCATGATCCGACGTGCCAAAAGGTGGAATATCAGCTCTTATGGGAGCATCTAAAAGAGTTAAGAAAAACTAATATTAATTGGTCATCAATCTCTTGAAATCCCCTATATACAAACGAATTATGAGATAAAACGGCTTTTTTGATTGTGTTAAATTTGTAACAAAATACGTTAACAAGCATACAAACTGGTGATTTTTTGCATACCTTTGTAGCGCTTTTGACTACAATTGATGAACTTCTTTCATTCGTTGTTTGATAAATTTAGATTGCTTTTTTAGTTAATCTGAAGCTTATTCGGACCTAAAAACCATATTATGAGTTTAAGAAAAAGTATTGGAATATTTACGATAGGATTATTGTTTGCATTGGTATCTCTGCCAACTTCTGTGCAAGCGCAAGACCTTTTAGCACGTCAAGCCCCTGTAGATCGCAAGATGAAAGCCGTAGACACGCTCGTACTTCGTAGCATTGTTGAACGCGAACAGGAACAATCGCCCGCAGCAAGTCTTTATAACGACTGGGACAATCGTTATGCACATCGTCGTACAGAAATGCCCGATACTTTCAAAATAGACCTCCGTCATTTCAGCATGCCTACCAATAGTCGCGTCGTTACAAGTAACTTTGGTAGCCGATGGGGTCGTCAACACAAAGGATTAGACATCAAAGTATATATTGGAGACACTATCCGCGCCGCCTTTAGTGGCAAAGTTCGCATCGTAAGATACGAGGCAGGAGGCTACGGAAAGTATATCGTTATACGACATCCCAATGGACTTGAGACGATATATGGCCACCTTTCAGAACAACTTGTCACGGAAAATCAGGTTGTGCGTGCAGGCGAAATCATCGGTCTTGGAGGTAATACGGGGCGCAGTACTGGCTCACATCTCCACTTTGAAACACGTCTTTGTGGAGTCGCTTTGAATCCCGCCTTGATGTTTGACTTCCGTAATCAGGACGTAACGGGCGACTACTTTGTCTATAATGTCAATACATACGAAGAACTATCTGCCGAAGCTACCCGCCTAAGAGGTAAGATAGGAAATGGTGGTTACACTCGTGATCTCGTTCAAAATGGCGAACTTGGCACCTATAATAAAAAGCATTCGTCAGACAATGAAGATTTGCTCTATCACAAAGTTAAGTCAGGTGAGACCATCGCTTCTATCGCAAAACTGCGTGGTGTGACTGTAGAGAAGATTTGCAGTCTTAACCATCTGAGTGCAAACTCACGCGTTCGACCAGGCATGATCCTAAGATACTCATAATGAACAGCCCCAACAAATGGGGTTGAATCATTTTTATCACATCATGGAATAGTAGCGTTCATGTGCTATATAGCAATTTATAACGTTACTATTCCATTTCTTTTTCCCCATAAAAACCCACAGCGTTTCATTTGAAATGGCCAATCCTGTGTCATAAACATCATATTATTTCAGTGAAATTTGCCATTAATTTCGGCGTATATTGACGTTAATCATGTTATAAATAGAAGGTTTCAACGCCATAAATATTGCGGTTTCGATAGCCCAGGGTTGCCAAACGATAGTGCAGGCTACCCTGGGTTAGCATATGTTGTGGGTGGAACAATGCCATCAGTGCTACGCTTTCTAAGCGTAATCCGCCATGAATATCCTCGTTATAAGCCTACTTTCTCAAAAAAAGCTCAACACCTATGGCGTTGAATCCCCTTGTGGATGCCTACCCGGGGTAGGCTCGTTCCTCGCCAACCCTGGGCTATCAAAAGAACAACACCTACGGCGTTGCACCATAAGGGCATTTTTATTGCCAAATACATTCATGGAAATATTAACATAATTTCCACGGCGTTGCGTTGTTACAACATTCATAATGGCACATACATTCATGGGGATATTGGCATAAAATCTACGGCATTACATCGTTGTAACATTCATAATGCAAAATACATCCATGGGGATATTGGCATAATAACCACGGCGTTGCATTGTTGTAACATTCATAATGCAAAATACATCCATGGGGATATTGGCATAATAACCACGGCGTTGCATTGTTGTAACATTCATAATGCAAAATACATCCATGGGGATATTGGCATAAAATCTACGGCGTTGCGTCGTTATAACATTCATAATGCAAAATACATCCATGGGAATATTGACATAAATTCCACGGCGTTGCATCGTTACAACATTCATAATGGAAAACACATTCATAGGTAAACCATTATAAAACAAATGGTATTGATGACGAATGCCTTCTTGATCTGTGGATAATTGCTATGGTGTGATTATTCATTCTTACGGATTCCACTCCTTCAATGACAACAAACGGCGTAACAAACTGATAATAAATATGTTGCAATTAGATGCAGATTACAAAGTGAAATGAGGCAAATCGTGATGTAAAACAATAGAGATTACACGATAATATGACGCATTTCACCCAGCCAAACAGAGGTAACCATGCTTACTATGGCTATAAACGAACGCTTTTGCTCATCGTGATAAAGGAAGCTTTTCCTACAAAACATTCTAAAACTACACAAAAAACACATTTCATTCTCTATATAATAGAATGAAAAACGTTTAGAAATCGTGATACAAAACTTACAAATTTGCAAGCCAATCACCAGCGCTGCAAAGGTAAGAAGGATTGTAAATGCGATGTCTCTACAAGCCTTTTATATCCCTATCCTCCCCACGTTGGAGAGGAATGAGGGATGTTTTTTAAGCCGAAATAAATAAACTATTATTCGTTTTTATATCTTATGAAATATCGTTTACAGCCGAATTAAATTGCCGAATGGCAGTCGAGACCAAACACATCGGCCACCGCCTTATAGGTAATGCAGCCATTTACGATGTTAACTCCCTTGAGAAGCGCTTCGTCTTCACGGCAAGCCTGCTGCCAACCCTTATCAGCCAAGGCTATAGCATAACGCAAAGTAGCGTTTGTTAAGGCCGAAGTTGAGGTGTTGGGAACCGCTCCTGGGATGTTCGCCACACAATAATGTATGATGCCATCCACGTCATATACCGGCTCAGAATGAGATGTTGGATGAGATGTTTCGAAGCATCCGCCCTGGTCGATAGCCACATCTGCAAGCACAGTTCCAGGCTTCATGAGTTTCAACATGTCACGAGTGATGAGCTTAGGTGCCTTATCTCCGGGCACAAGAACAGCGCCAATGACAAGATCTGTGACGGGAAGTTGCTGACGAATGTTATAAGATGTCGAATAAAGTGTATGCACATTGGCAGGCAAATCAATACCCAACCGGCGCAAACGGGGCAGACAAACATCGGCAATAGTAACCTCAGCACCGAGTCCTGCAGCCATTCTTGCGGCAGCTTCTCCCACAGTTCCACCGCCAAGGACAAGCACTCGAGCCGGCAAAACCCCAGGAACGCCACAGATAAGTTTACCATTTCCGCCCTTCGTGGTTTGCAGATAATGTGCCCCATTGAGTACAGCCATGCGACCAGCAACCTCACTCATCGGTACAAGTAAAGGCAAAGAGCCATCAGAAAGCTGCACCGTTTCGTAAGCAATACACACAGCTTTGCTCTTCATCATAGCCTCGGTGAGTGCTCGATCACAGGAAAAATGGAAGTAAGTGAATACCACTTGGTTCTCGCGCACAAGTGAATATTCAGATGGGATAGGCTCTTTCACCTTCAAAATCATGTCTGCCTCGGCATAAACTGCAGCGATATCAGGAAGGATTTTAGCGCCAACCGCCTCATAGTCAGCATCAGAGAAGCCACTATTTTCCCCTGCACTGCGTTGCACATAGACTTCATGTCCGTGCTTAGAAAGTTCACTTACACCCGTAGGAGTCATGCCTACACGGTTCTCATTGTTCTTAATCTCGCGTGGAATTCCAATCTTCATAGCCGTATTCCTTTCGTTATTAAAGTTAATAGTAATAGAGTTTTGCAACAAATATAACGATAATTCTAATTGGTTGTTACGCAAAAAGGAAATTTAACAGATAGAAACAACGACACAAAAAAAGCTCGGACATGAAATGATTTCATATCCGAGCTACCACTATTGCTATTCTTTTATCTTATTCTTTCTTCTCTTCGATAGCCTGACGGATTTGTCCTTCAAGCTCATCGCAAAGCTCTGGATTATCTCGAAGCAAGTTCTTTGTGGCGTCACGGCCTTGTGCAAGCTTCGAACTATTATAGCTAAACCAGCTTCCACTCTTTTGAATTATGCCATATTCAACGCCAAGATCGAGGATTTCTCCAACCTTACTGATTCCTTCTCCGAATAGAATCTCAAACTCAACCTTGCGGAATGGAGGTGCAACTTTATTCTTTACGACCTTCACTCTCACTTGATTTCCTATGATGTTATCACCGTCTTTAAGACTTGTAACGCGTCGAATGTCGAGACGAACACTACTATAAAACTTAAGTGCATTGCCGCCCGTTGTGGTCTCAGGACTACCAAACATCACGCCAATCTTCTCGCGAAGTTGATTAATAAAGATACAACATGTGTTGGTTTTACTTATCGTTGACGTTAGCTTTCGTAAGGCTTGACTCATCAAACGCGCTTGAAGTCCGACGACATTATCACCCATGTCGCCCTCAATCTCTTTCTTTGGAGTCAGCGCAGCGACTGAATCGACAACGAGAATATCAATTGCACTCGAGCGAATTAGCTCATCGGCAATCTGTAACGCCTGTTCCCCATTGTCGGGTTGGCTTATCCAAAGGTTGTCAACATCAACCCCAAGTTTCTCTGCATAGAAGCGATCAAAGGCGTGTTCTGCATCAATGAAGGCTGCAATGCCGCCCATTTTTTGCGCTTCTGCGATTGCATGTAGCGCCAAAGTAGTCTTTCCTGATGACTCAGGTCCATATATTTCGATGATACGACCACGTGGATATCCGCCCACACCGAGTGCCACATTGAGTCCTATACTGCCTGAAGGGATGACGTCAACATTTTCAATTTGTTCGTCGCCCATACGCATAATAGAACCTTTTCCAAAGTCTTTTTCTATCTTAGACATTGCTGCCTGCAAAGCCTTTAGCTTCTCACTTTGCTGGTTAGCCTCTGTTTCTTTTGCCATATTTGTTAGGATTTATATCATTAAATGAGACAAGCTGTCCCGTATATAGATTAGAGTTCTAAGTCACCATCAAACACTTCATGCCATGGAAGCCCTTGTTTGTTGAGCTCATCCATAAATGGATCGGGGTTGAAGTCCTCTACATTCCACACTCCCGGGCGTTTCCAAATACCCTTTAGGAACATCATTGAGCCAATCATTGCAGGCACTCCAGTCGTATAACTGACTCCCTGCATGCCGGTTTCTCTATATGCTTCCTGATGTTTACAGTTGTTATAAACATAATAAGTGCGTTCCTTTCCATCCTTAAGTCCGCGGATTCGGCAACCAATAGAAGTCTCTCCATCATAGTTTTCGCCTAAATCTTGGGGATTAGGTAGCACAGCTTTGAGGAATTGTAAAGGCACTATTTTCACCTTTGCGGTCTTCGTTGGGTCATCAACCAATGGAGCTTCTACCTCAACTTCATCTATTCGAGCCATTCCTATGTTCTGAATCACGTCGAGATAATTAAGATATTGCTGTCCGAAAGTCATCCAAAAGCGAGCTTGTTTTATGGTCGGATAGTTCTTAACTAAAGACTCAAGTTCTTCATGATGCATAAGATAACTGTCGCGAGGACCTATGTTTGGGTACGTAATATCTTGGTGAACAGCTAATGGTTCGGTTTCAATCCACTCGCCATCTTTATAGTAAAGGCCCTTCTGTGTAATCTCTCTGATGTTGATTTCTGGGTTAAAATTCGTCGCGAAAGCTTTGTGGTGGTTTCCTGCATTGCAATCAACAATGTCGAGATATTGTATCTCATCGAAGTAATGTTTAGCCGCATAAGCCGTAAATATGCCTGAAACACCAGGGTCAAATCCACAACCCAAGATTGCTGTTAGCCCTGCTTGCTCAAACTTTTCCTTATAAGCCCACTGCCAAGAGTACTCAAAATGTGCCTCATCCTTAGGCTCATAGTTTGCTGTATCAAGATAGTTGCAGCCACAAGCCAAGCATGCTTCCATGATGGTTAGGTCCTGATAGGGCAATGCAAGGTTTACAACCAGCTCGGGTTTATAGTCATTGAACAGCACTTTTAGTTGTTCAACATCATCTGCATCGACTTCAGCGGTCTTGATATCCAACTTATATCCTTTCGCATGTATTGCCTGAACGAGTCGATCACACTTAGCTTTGTGGTGACTGGCAATCATCAATTCAGAGAAGATTTCACTGTTCTGTGCCATCTTAAAGGCTGCAACGGTGGCTACACCGCCAGCACCTATCATCAAAATTCTACTCATATCTCTTTATTTTATTTCTTCAGCTTTGATGCCTAATGCGTTCATCAACGAATAGCCTAATATCTCTTGACGGAAGTTTCCGCCTTCCATGGGCTGCATAGCAAATAGCGTTATGCGCTTATTATCATCGTCTACACGTTGCAAAAGATGACGAATGCGGTCATAAGCATTACCATGTTCGCTGTCGGGAACTAACATTATGCGATGCACTTCCTTATGATCAAGGAGTGTGTGGAGCACGTTTTCAAAATATTCTTCCTTACTGATAGCATCGCCTAATGCCACAGAAGTTATCGTAAATTCGCCCAAATAGTCATCTGAAAAAGCACGTGCATGGAGGTCATGTTCATAGTTTGACGGTTTGAAATTATCCATTTCTTTATGCTTTTCATCATGAACAAGTACCACATGAACATCATTCTTCCCTGCACGCACACCGCCATCGAGCGCCATACAGACAGCCCACTGACTCAAATCTGCCTTCGGTAGCGGCCTACCTATCATGCGTTCAAAGTTCACAATGAGGTCAAATACGACCGAATCTAAGTAATCTGCATCAGCAACGACTATATTCTCGCTCATTCTAATGCTGTTCTCTGGCTGTGAATTCATGCTACAAAGATAATGTTTTAATTTCAAATTATCGTGGCTAATAATGTTTTTTTTCTTAACTTTGCAGTGCTTATACAGAATTAAATATTTATAATAAAATGACAACTTTAACTGTTCTTATTATCGTGGTATTTGTAGTTGGCTACATGTTTATTGCCCTTGAAAGTATCACGAAAGTCAACAAGGCTGCTATCGCACTGCTGATGTTCGTGGCATGCTGGACACTTTTCATGGTTAATCCTGGCATTTATCTCCCCGGATTGACTGGTAATGCGCTTACAAATGCTGTGAATGCCGCCATTGAACACCATTTAGGAAGCACCTCAACAACGTTGTTTTTCCTCATGGGGGCAATGACAATTGTTGAGATTGTCGACCAAAATGGGGGATTCAATTGGGTACAAACCCGCATGAGTACTAAGAGTAAGCGTTCTCTTTTGTGGAAGATTGCCTTCATGACTTTCTTTCTTTCGGCCATACTTGATAACTTAACATCGACCATTGTGATGATTATGATTCTGCGAAAGCTTGTTCATGACCATAAAGATCGACTCATATATGCGTCTTTAGTCATTATCGCTGCCAACTCAGGAGGTGCATTTTCGCCCATCGGAGACATCACAACTATCATGTTATGGAATAAGGGTGTGATCACGGCTTTAGGCGTAATCAGCGAGATTTTCATTCCATCTGTCATCTCACTCCTTATCCCTATGCTGATACTTCAACGGCAACTCAAAGGTGAACTCAAGCAAGAAAGCTCACAACCTTACGACATTCGAGATGGTGAAGTGCATGAATTTACGAGTTCAGAACGCAAGATTATCTTCATCATTGGCGTGGGAGGACTGATGTTTGTACCAGTATTCAAGTCGATAACTCACCTGCCCCCATTCGTTGGAATCCTTCTTGTGCTTGGTGTTTTATGGACAGTTACCGAGGTATTCTACCGCAAACTGCACCGCCATCAGAAAGAAATGACATTCCAAAAGCGTGTTTCCAATCTACTGAGTCGCATTGATATGAGCACCATTTTGTTCTTCCTTGGCATCCTGATGGCCGTGGCTTGTCTCGAAGAAATTGGTGTACTCACTTCTATGGGAGGTGCACTTAACACTATATTTAATAAGAATCATTATCTTGTTACGGGTATTATTGGT
>NZ_GL629647.1:2239866-2257837 GCF_000185845.1 Segatella salivae DSM 15606 | reverse complement strand
CATCGTTGACAACGTGCCTCTTGTCGCAGGATGCATGGGAATGTATCCCGTTGAAGCGTTAGGTGACATGGCTGTAGATGGTGTTTTCTGGCAGTTGTTGGCCTATTGTGCCGGAGTTGGTGGCAGCATTCTCATCATAGGAAGCGCTGCCGGAGTAGTAGTTATGGGATTAGAAAAGATTACTTTCGGTTGGTATATGAAACGCATTAGCTGGATAGCCCTGTTAGGTTATCTTGCAGGTATACTGAGTTACTTCATTATCCGCTCAACAATCTTGCCTACAGCACTATAATTTCAACAGATAAAATCATAGGATATCGGTCGCAAACTCATTTGATTTGCGACCGATTTTATTTTGAAAGCATTGATTCATTGCATGTGAAAATAAATAAGTTAATCGAGAGTGTTGCTATTATTGCTATTAAGATGCAAAATGATTTACGGCAAACATCAATGTAATTAGGTACATTTTATTCGGTGAAATGACGCATATCATACGACAATATGAGTCCAATTATTACGTAAAATGACGCGAAAGAGAAAACAACAGGATTCAACCAACAAGAGAATAGCATTTATATGGGTAAAACAAATCTATTTTATGAGGTTTTACCCATTATTTAACTACCAGAGAAAACATTCTTTTTCATGCTATGAATTAAACAAAATCAAATAGAAATCGGATAGAGAATTACGTCAGCCGCCTATTTGATGCACACTAAAAACACCAAGCACCGTGATGCCTTTTGAATGTTTTGCGGCTGACAAACACAAGATTTCAGGACATAAAAAAGGTGGTTCGCACGAGGCAAACCACCCATTTATCTTTTTAATTGAAATAGAAGTGCGATTATTCTGCAGCGAGAGTAAAGCGCTTGTAAGCAACAATCTTCAAATCACCTTGCTGCTTCAACCACTCACCAACACTGATTTTATCATCCTCAGAGAACTGGAACTCCTGATCAACCAAGCAGTTGTCTTTGAAGAACTTGTTCAAACGACCCTTTGCAATGTTCTGAATCATCTGCTCATTGAGGCTTGCAGCCTTCTCTTCGCCAACGGTTTTCTTGATTTCTCTAGCTTTATCAGCGTCCTCTTGTGTAAGCCATCCCTTCTTCGTATTACTCTCAATGTGATCTTCTGAGTCTACATGTGCAGGGTTGATACCAGCCTTTTTGAGTGCAGCATTAACTGCTTTCTCAACCATTTCTTCTTTAGTCTTCTCAACAGCAACCTTGAATTCTTCATCCTTTACAGACTGAGGAACAGATGCTTCATCAAGAGCAACAGGCTTCATTGCAGCAACCTGCATTGCAACTTTATGTCCAGCTTCCTCGTTGTTTGCATTGAGTTGAACCATAGTTGCTAAGGTATGACGACCCATGTGGTCATAAACAGAGATGTTATCTCCCTCAAGGAAGTTATAACCGTCTATCTCCATCTTCTCTCCAGTGATACCAGAACGATGCTGAACTGCCGTAGCTGCGTCGTCACCATTAGCCAACTTGAGTGCCTTAACCTCATCAAGAGTCTTGCATTTTGCAGCAACTGCTGCATCAAGTATTTCCTGTGTGAGCTCTATAAAGTCTTTACCTGCAGCCACAAAGTCGGTCTCACACTTAACAGCTACCATGGCAGCAAAGCCTGGAACGCTCTTAACGAGGACACAACCATTTGAAGTTTCGCGATCAGAACGCTTTGCAGCGATAGCCAAACCACGTTCACGGAGCAGCTCCTTAGCCTTATCAAAGTCACCAGCGGCTTCTGTTAGAGCCTTCTTTACGTCAGCCAAGCCAGCGCCAGTCATAGCACGAAGCTTCTTGATATCTTCTATTAAAATACCCATAATCTATTATTTCTTTTATTAATTTGTTTGAAAAAAGAAAAAGGTCTCATTGATAGTGCATAGGGATTTATGGCATCCTACCCTATCAAATAAGACCCTCTATGCGATTACTCAGCCTTTTCAGCCTCAGCTTCTGCAGCAGGAGCTGCTTCTTCCTTACGTGCCTTGCGAGTACGTTTCTTTACTTCAGCAGCCTCTTCTGCCTGTTCAGCGGAAGCCTTTTCATCTGCTTTTTCAGCCTTACGCTCTTCAAGACCCTCAGCAATAGCACCACAAACAGCTGTGAGAATAGTCTCTACGCTGTCCTTAGCGTCATCGTTTGCAGGAATAACGAAGTCGATATTCTTAGGATCTGAGTTTGTATCAACAATACCAAAGACTGGAATTCCAAGACGGTTAGCCTCTTTCACTGCGATGTGCTCTTTCATTACGTCAACAATGAAAAGTGCACTTGGCAGACGAGTCAAGTCAGCAATTGAGCCAAGGTTCTTCT
Source organism: Segatella salivae DSM 15606 (assembly GCF_000185845.1). Classification (GTDB taxonomy): domain Bacteria; phylum Bacteroidota; class Bacteroidia; order Bacteroidales; family Bacteroidaceae; genus Prevotella; species Prevotella salivae. Next base: position 2,255,498 of record NZ_GL629647.1, on the reverse strand, counting down.
CTAATTTAGCGCGTTGGCGTGTAATCTGCAACAACTCACGCTTAGAAAGGTTAGAGAAAGTACCATCGTTCATCAGCTTGTCGATGTTTGTCATTTTCTTAACTGCCTTACGAATTGTTGGGAAGTTGGTCAACATACCACCTGCCCAGCGCTCGTTTACGTATGGCATATTAACAGATGCGGCCTTATCAGCTACGATATCTTTAGCTTGTTTTTTAGTAGCGACAAACAGAATCTTCTTGCCTGACTTAGCGATTGCCTTTAATGCCTCTGCAGCTTCATCGATTTTAGCAACAGTTTTGTTTAGATCGATGATATGAATACCATTGCGCTCCATGAAGATATAAGGAGCCATAGCTGGATTCCACTTGCGTTTGAGGTGACCAAAGTGGCAACCTGCCTGGAGTAATTGGTCGAAATTTGTTCTTGACATTTCTCTTTTTAATTTTTATTGTTTACTTTCTTTTTTAATTCTTTCAGCCTGCATACCGCATAACGATTATGGATAACAGACCCCTTTTGCTCAGAATCAGCCCGACAGTAATCTGCTTCTGTACTACACAATGAGTGTATCAGTGTGCAGAGTCTGCCTGGTTTAGATACTAAACGAGATTGTTCCTGAATATTGAATCGTAGTTTCTGAATTTTGAATCATACCAAACGAAAGGCTCTTGTGAGTCATTGTCGCTCAGGATATAAAACAAAACATTCGATGATTTGTATCCAATATCCAAAGAACAAGGCTTAACGCTTGCTGAACTGGAAGCGGCGACGTGCCTTTGGTTGACCTGGTTTCTTACGCTCAACAGCACGACTGTCGCGAGTAAGGAAGCCTGCATCCTTCAAAACTTTCTTGTCTTCAGCGTTCACTTTGACAAGAGCGCGAGCGATAGCAAGGCGTAATGCCTGGCTCTGACCAGTGAAACCACCACCATCAAGGTTTGCCTTTATATCATATTTACCATCAGCTTCTACCAACATCAATGGCTGTTTAACCACATACTGCAGAATAGCTGAAGGGAAGAATTCTGTTAATTCTTTCTTATTTATAATGATCTTACCGGTACCTTCACAAAGGTAAACACGAGCTACTGCGCTCTTGCGGCGACCAATTGCATTTATTACTTCCATCTTTATCCTTAATTATTTATACTGGTTAATATCGATTGATTTTGGTTTCTGAGCCTCTTTGTTGTGCTCTGCGCCTTCGAATACGTAAAGGTTGTCCATCAATGCGCGACCAAGACGGCCTTTTGGCAACATACCTTTAACCGCATGACGAATCATTTTGTCTACACCATTGGCACGAGTACGTAGCTCTGCGGGTGTATTAAAACGCTGTCCACCTGGGTAACCAGTATAACGTGTGTAAACCTTATCAGTCTCTTTCTTACCTGAGAAGACTACCTTTGCGGCATTGATAATGATTACATTGTCTCCACAATCTACGTTAGGAGTGAAGTTTGGTTTGTACTTTCCGCGGAGAAGTTTAGCTACTTTAGAGCAAAAACGACCTACAATCTGATCGCTGGCATCAACAACCACCCACTCTTTCTTAGCTGTTTCCTTATTTGCGGAAATAGTTTTGTAACTTAAAGTGTCCATTTTTAAAACTTAATTTAACTACTAAAAAACTTATAAATCAATCAATGATAACAGAAACCTCGCGGCGCCTCCAGTCTAAAAGAGACCATCCACAGCTTTACGTTCTGTTGTTTAACAGATTCACTAACCGCCTAATCTGGCCAAAGAAAAGGCTATTAACACTGCTAAACTACTGGGAATTCCAAGCGCTCTCCCAGTAATCGGTTTGCAAAGATACATATTTTATAGGAAGAACCGAAAAGCATTAGCAGACAAAAGCATTCTGGTTACGAATATTTAACAATATTATTAATTATTAATATTATTCATTTCATGAAATCAGTCCCTACAACCCAAGATACATCATGAATCATAAAAGTAGATAAAATAAAACGGATTAAGAAGTCACCCTTTAACCTGCACTGCACCGACTCTAATGAAGAGGACAACTATTTGCTTTAGCTAACAAAATAGAGGAACACACTTTCGTGCATTCCTCATAACAAAATATGCCTTAATTATTGTTGAACACCAGACAAAAGCCTTTTATTCAACATCAAGTTCGCACCTTAATCTACGAACAGAATCAATTAATCTTGCGACTCATTTTCTATATTTTCGGCAGCAACTTCTTCCTTTCCACGACGCACATTGCCACTGAAGGTGACAAAATAAAAACCTTTTCGTGGAGTCCACTCCATACAAAATAGTTCTGAAGGACTCTTAAAGCCATTACTCTTGATATAGCGTAACACCCACTCACGCGTCTTATTACATTGCAAAAGCGTCCCTTCCACAATCTCACCATTATTGACAAGCAAGTGAGAATAAGCCGTTCTACCTGGCGGAAGCACTGTCACTGCACCATTAGTCTCAAATAAAACATCATCAACATCAAACATAGAGAAGATTCCTTTCTGCCGTAACAGCATGCGAAATTGCTCCATTTCCAAGCTGTTTCGCTTGAAAGCTTTGAAGTTTATGTAGCCATCTTTCACAAGATATGAGCTTTCTCCTTTAATCAGATGACGCAAACGGGCAGAGCGCATACATACTCTGATAAACATATTAAAGGCAGTCCACACGGCCAAAGCAAACAAAATATGCCACATAGACATATCAGGATTGTAAAGAACACCACCGACTAAGGCACCTATAACGAATGCACTTACAGTGTCAAGCGGTGTAATCTGCGCCATCTGCGCCTTGCCTGCAATGCGTAAAAACACAAGAATGCCAATCATACCCGTAATGAGTTTCAAGGCAATTGCAATGTAGGGTTGTAATTGTTCCACCATATTCTTAGAAAAAAAATAAATATTTTAAGATGATTCTCTAATTATTTCATATTACGAAAGCTATCGGGTGCCAACATCACCAAAATGTAATCATCCATAGAAATCGATGACAAAGTTAATTTTTCTCCTTGAGATATACAAAAAATTCGAAAAGAAATATGATTCAAAGAATTATTTTCTATCTTTGCATTAATCATATATTACGTTATGAAACTCAAGCATTTAGTCCTTTTTTCTATTATTATCGCAACACTCATCGGCTGTCATCAATCGAAGATTCCTTTCTTACAAGCTCTCGATATCAATGCTGACAGCCTGCTAATGGATTCTATTCCCCAGCCTTTAACCGATGATTCACGCGGCCTTTTGCTTACGGGTGCACAGGTGATGCAATTGAAAGGCAACGCCATTGATAGCTTTCCAGATCGCATTTTATCGGTCCAACGCTTCGCGAATGACTATGCTTTGGCTTTCGCTTATCATGGAATGGTTGAGCTATATTTATATAATGCTGAAGGAAAGAGGCTCGATCGTGTTGAGCTCGGCTACTGGAATGATCCCATAAAGCCTGCAACCCTCCAACCGAAAGTTGTCAAACTATCTGTCTATATTGATAGTCTTACAGCAACATACGGCCGATATCATCGTATGGATGCACGGCATTTTGAAGTTTATTGTACTACAAAAAACGACACCATCTGCTGGAAATATGTAGTTAAGAACCATCATTTCAAGTTACTCAAACGCACAGCCAATCATCCCGTAGCTACGCCTTCACGCGACATTTCCGCTTATCCCTGGTCACAAACCTACGAAGTCTGCCCTCTCATGAACAACTATCAGGAAATCTTACCAACAGGAATGTTGTGCCGATTAGAAACACCCGGTGGCCGTTTTTCCTACGAATATCTACGCAAACAACACGACATGGGCGCTTATTGGCAGTGGATTTACGACCACCGCGGGCATGAACGACTCTCTAATAAGATACGCGACAATTACTATTGGGCTATGCATTACAAGGACAAGAAGCGCCAATTACCACGTGAAATGATTGAAAACGACATCCAAAAAGTAAGGAACAAACAGGCAAAAGCTTATCTTTTAAAACTTGTCAGAAGCTGGAACAACAACCCGTATGACGCTGAATAAAATGCCACATGAATCATTTCCTTAAGTTACGCCCCACGAATTTGCCACGACTTCTGCCCTACAAGCACGTTCTATCCTTACACATGAGTATCTCACTATATGCACTATTGCTCACTACCCACAATAAGTCACAAACTACATCTATAACTGTTATGGACTAAAATGCAAAGGCTTGCATCATGACGAACCTTGACCAATAAAACAAAGTCTCACCTATACCTTATATATATAGGGGCAGTTATACGATGAAGAAACACTAATACGAACAACTATCAACATCCACCATTTCACCATGTGTATAAAAACAAAGTACCGAACCATGCACATCGACACGTTTCGGTACTCATCTTTTGTTGTGTTTCAGCCTTACCTCATTGCCAAGCAAGCCTAAAACGCTTTATTATTTATTTGCTTTCAGTTTTTTACTACTTAGCTTATTTCTTGCAGCAAGCCTTCTTTGCTTCCTTCTTGCAGCACTTCTGAGCTTCAGGTTTGCTTTCCTTGCAGCAAGCTTTCTTTGCTTCTTTCTTAGCTTTGCAGTCCTTCTTGCAGTCTTTCTTTACATCTTTTTCAAGCTTCTTCACTTCATTCTTTGTGCCGTTATAAGCCTTCTTAGCTGCATCACCGATTTCTTCGCCGGTCTTCTTTGCATCAGACTTAAACTGCTTTGCATCCTTCTTAACTTGTTCTTTTACTTCTTTTTCTACGGTTTTAACCTTCTGTGCGTTTGCAATACCAAATGAAGCTAATGCTAAAACTGCGCATAATACAATCTTTTTCATACTCATTTCTTTTATATTTAACGCTTGCAAATATACAGTTATTCATCAGAATAACAAAGAAAATATAAGTAAATTCACTATTTTAACGCTATTTTTGAATTACACTTCGTATTAAAAACCAAAAATGAAAGATTAGCGTTGTGAGTAAACCATAATGAGATTGCATCACATGGAAACGCTCTTTAAGTGATGCTTTGTGGTTTTTGACACTCAGTCCCCCGTCAAGATAGTTAGCAATTACAGCGTTAACATTGCGCAAAGTCATGTGTTGTTGGGCTGCCTTTTTCATCACTTTAATACACCAATCCACGTCTGCTGAGTACTTATAATGCGTGTCGTAAGGAATAGATTTGGCTATATCCGCGCGTACATAAAACGCTTGATGACACACTAACATGCCGTTACGGAACGAACGCCAAGTAAGTTTTCGTGGAGGGGATAGACGGCGACGACGCAAAAAACGCCTGTATCATCGACAATATCTGTATCACCATAGAGCACACCGGGGTGCGCTTCGCCTTCTCCAACGCATCCCGCGATATGCTCAAGGGTATCTGTCGAAGGAAAGGTATCACCTGCATTAAGAAACACAACATAATTTCCCGTGGCCTTTTCCAGGCCTTTATTCATTGCATCATACAGCCCTTTGTCTGGTTCAGAAACGAAAACAACACGATGAATACAATCTTCATTGTCGTCATTGGCTTGGATATAACGCTCCACAATGTCTTTCGTTCCATCCGTAGAAGCACCATCTATGATAATGTGTTCAACGTGACGATAGCGCTGATGCAGTACACTTTCGAGCGTTTTCGGTAGTTCTGATGCAGCCTGATAAGTGCAAGTAATAATAGAAAAGCGTATCATAAGTGAAAGTTTTTAAGTGCAATAGCCTCATTATAGACGTCAATATACTTCATTGCCACGGCATGTTGCGAATAGTTTGTAACGACCTTGTGCACCGCTTCACGGCTCAAAGCGTCATAATCTGCCTCATAAAGCACCCAGTATAGTCCTTTGGCAAGGTCGTCAACATCGCGATATGCAGCCACATAGCCATTCTTCTTATGGTCTATTTCTTCGGGAATGCCACCAACATTAAAGCCAACAGAGGGCACTCCGCAAGCCATTGCTTCCATTATTGTGTTAGGAAGATTCTCGGAAAGTGAGGGTAACACAAACACATCGGCAGCGTTATAGATGTCTACAAGCTGTCGAGTGTCATTCACATATCCTAATTTTCCCGTACAGAAATCAAAGACATCACCAATATTTCCCTTACCTCCTCCGAGCACAGCAACAAAGGTTTTATGCACGATTTCTGGGTGTTCAGCCGCCATTTTGTGGCAGGCTTCAATAAGATAAAATATCCCTTTGTTTTCGTTTATTATGCGTTGGGCTGCAAAAAGAATCACCTTCATGTCTTGAGGTATCCTTGCACGCTGACGAGCTAACTTGCGATCAATAGGTCGAAAGACATGCGTATCAATGGGATTTGGTATCGAACAAATCGGCTGTCCGTACAGAATAGCACTCTTTTTAGCCTCTTTTTCCAACCATTTACTACAAGTTACAAACGAGATTGTACGTCTATTCAACAGACTTTTCTTGCGTTTGAAAACCTGATATGACAGGTCATGCACAGAACCTCCATGAGGAAGGAGGCGACAATAGCCACAAGAGGTTTGATAACGACGGCAGTTTAATGCAACATGACAAATGCCAGTAGCCGGCCAAATATCGTGCATCGTCCACACCACGGGCTTACCGCTATCGAGTATTTTGCGTATATCTTTAAGAGAAAGCATCCCTTGATTAATCCATGAAAGATGAATAACATCGGCTTCTTTGAATTCAGGCAGCCGCGTAACATCCGTTCCTGTGTTGGCCATATCTATCTCAAAGAGATGTGTCCGCTTGAAATGTAGGTGACAAAACAAGCACCAACGCTCCCAAAGAAAACGCCAATAGTTGAGCAGTTTGTGCTTAAGTCCAACTACTGTAATATCATCTGTGAGCTTATCGCGCACCAACATTTTGGCTTTTACGCCATTGTTGTTGAGCGCATCCATTAGGCGATTGGCCGCAACAGCAGCCCCGCCTGTATGCTCACTCGTATTTATAATCAATACTCTCATTCTCTTTTTACTTACTTTCTGCAAAGATACGTAAAAACTAAAAAAGCAAAAAGGTTAATGCTTAAAAAGTAACCACAAGACACTTTGACTGTCCACGCATCACACTTCTTCCCTATGTTCAAATACAAAAATTACACCTTATTATATATAGGCACCTGAACAACATCATAAACAAATCGTTTTGACAACACCAAACACTAAGCATAAAACTACAAAACCTATGAAATCAAAATACCATTACCCAACAAGAAATAGATATAAAAAGGCATTCAATGATGTATTTTCATACAATGTTCAATGTAAACAAACACGAAGAAACCAGTAAATTGAATGTGTGTACGAACACAACACGTTGATTTAGGTCAAGAAAACGCGTCAGATTGCATGAAAATCACACGTAAAGTTGCAACATGAAATTAATCTTTCTACCTTTGCATCATCAAAAGGTTAATAGATTGTTTAGGTTAGTAGTAATAGATTTTAGGTTTTAGTTATTAGGTTTAAGGTAATTTTTAACAGATTGTTTCGTAGATAACAATGGAGACCGTGAGGTTACCATTTGTTTAGAAAGGTTTTTAGTTAGAAATAGATGAGGTCGAAGCTCGGGTTAGAGTTTCGGCTTTTTCGTTTCTTATTGGTTAGGTATTAAAACCTTGATTGACGGAAAACCCATCCTACATTCATTTTTTTCTATTCATCATTTCAAAGTTTTCATAAATCGATAGACAATCAAACAGAAATGATTATCTTTGTGATTGATAAACAAACAAACGCTATGGCAAACGAGATTAAACTTGGAGAATATAATGTTTTACGCGTAAAAGAGGTGGCACGTCGCGAAGGATTTGGTGAAGTTTTCGGGCTTTACATGGACGGAGGACGTGAAGGTGAGATACTGATGCCCCAGAAATACGTTCCTGAAGGGGCTAAACCTGGCGACGAAATCGAATGTTTCATCTACTTAGATCAAGACGAACGCCCCATCGCAACGACTGAAAAACCATTGGCAAAAATGGGAGATTTCGCCTACTTGGAATGCGCTTGGGTCAATGAATACGGCGCTTTTCTGAACTGGGGGCTAACCAAAGACCTCTTTTGTCCATTCCGTGAACAGAAAAAACGCATGGAGATTGGCGATAGTTATATCGTATATGTGCACATTGACGAAGAGAGTTATCGCATCGTTGCCAGTGCAAAGGTGGAGCATTTTCTCAGTAATGACGTTGCAAAAGCAGGCTTTAAACGCAATCAAGAAGTAGAGATTCTCATCTGGCAAAAGACTGATTTGGGCTTCAAAGCCATTGTAAACAATCAATATCCGGGCCTTGTTTATCAAAACCAAGTTTACAAATATGTGCACACAGGCGACCGAATGAAGGCGTATATCCACAATGTTCGGCCCGACGGAAAACTCGATCTAACCCTTCAACCCACAGGAATGGCGGCCGCAGAAGACTTTTCAGCCACGCTATTTCAATATCTTCAAGACAATAACGGCTATTGCGTATTGGGCGACAAGAGCAGTCCTGACGACATCAAACATCAGTTTCAGGTGAGCAAAAAGGTATTCAAAAAAAGCCATTGGAGAGCTATATAAGCAACGGAAAATAAGGATTGAAGACGATGGAATATACTTGGTGAGGGAGTAATATTGTAAATATTAATCGCTAATATTTAACACTTCTTTTCTTCGTTAATAAGAAACAAAAACATTGTTTTTCTATTATCGTCCTCCATTTTACCCAAGATTACCTGCCCATTTCATCGTATTAGCAACGCAAAGTGTGTCATTTCATCTTGCTAAATGACGCATAAGACAGGGTAAAACATAGGAGAACACTTGATAAAACAAGCCTTTTCATTCCCAAATCTGCCTCTTCTTACAGCTTAATTCTTCCTATTTTCCAACATCATTTCTTTTGTTTTTTATAACTGTTTGAAAGTCATTAAATTACAAAAAGGCAAAAAAAAGAGCTGTTTTCCATCTAAAAGTATTTGAGATTCAAATTTTGTTATTCACAGAAACACTTTGTTTGTATTTTTCATAAACAATAAATTATAGATCACATAGTGCAATTATAAGTGTTTATCAGCATCAGAATGTTAAACAAACCATTATGATTCTTTGCATAAAATCCATGCCAGTAGCCTCGCCTTTTAGTACATTTGTCTCCCCCATCCCAATCCAATAGCATACAGCAAAAGGCCAAGTAGGTTTTGTTTTCAGCCTTTTTGTATCGCTTCATTCACGTTAAATACACTTAACTACCTTTAGAATTAGCCATATTTGGTAGCAGAAGTGGAAAAATATTGCTATATTTGCACGCAATAAATTTTAAAAGTTACAATATGTCATCATTTGTTGCAGATAAAATTGTAATGGACGGTCTTACCTTTGATGACGTCCTTTTGATTCCTGCTTATTCCGAAGTACTTCCCAAAGAAGTAGAGTTGAAAACCAAGTTTACACGTAACATCACCCTAAATGTGCCCTTTGTGACAGCCGCAATGGATACAGTTACCGAGGCATCAATGGCAATTGCCATTGCACGCGAAGGTGGTATTGGCGTTATTCACAAGAATATGTCGATAGAAGAACAGGCACATCAGGTGGCAATTGTTAAACGTGCAGAGAATGGAATGATTTATGATCCCGTGACAATTCGACGCGGAAGTTCGGTTAAAGACGCTCTCGCCTTGATGCATGATTACCATATTGGTGGCATACCTGTAGTGGATGATGACAACAAACTCGTTGGAATCGTGACGAATAGAGACTTGCGTTTCGAGCGTCATATGGACAAAAAGATAGACGAAGTGATGACAAAAGACAATCTTGTTACTACTCATCAGCAAACTGACTTGGGTGCTGCTGCACAGATATTACAAGAGAACAAGATTGAGAAACTACCCGTTGTAGACAAAGATAACCATCTCGTGGGCTTGATTACCTATAAGGATATCACCAAAGCCAAAGACAAACCAATGGCTTGCAAAGATGAAAAAGGGCGCCTTCGCGTGGCTGCCGGCGTTGGTGTTACAGCCGATACGATGGAGCGTGCAAAGGCTTTGGTTGAGGCAGGTGTAGATGCTATCGTCATCGATACAGCCCATGGACACTCCAAAGGCGTAGTAGAAAAGCTCAAACAAGTAAAGGCTGCCTTCCCAAATGTTGACGTTATTGTTGGTAATGTGGCTACAGGTGCCGCAGCAAAATACCTTGTTGACAACGGAGCCGATGCCGTAAAGGTGGGCATTGGACCTGGTTCTATCTGCACAACTCGCGTTGTTGCTGGTGTGGGTGTGCCTCAATTGACTGCTGTTTTCGATGTATATTCAGCACTTCAAGGTACGGGTGTGCCATTAATTGCAGATGGTGGACTTCGTTATTCAGGCGACATCGTTAAAGCATTGGCAGCTGGTGGCAGTTGTGTTATGATTGGTTCACTCGTTGCCGGCACAGAAGAAAGTCCAGGAGAGACCATTATCTTCAATGGACGTAAATTCAAAAGCTATCGCGGAATGGGTTCACTTGAGGCTATGGAACAAAAGAATGGTTCTCGTGATCGCTACTTCCAGAACGATGTTCGCGATGTAAAGAAGCTCGTACCAGAGGGTATTGCCGGCCGTGTTCCCTACAAAGGAACTGTTCAAGAGGTGATTTATCAGTTGACAGGTGGCTTGCGTTCGGGAATGGGTTATTGCGGAGCACCTTCTATTGAGAAGTTGCACGATGCGAAATTCACACGCATCACTAACGCTGGTGTAATGGAAAGTCATCCTCATGACATTGCCATCACGAGTGAAGCTCCTAACTATTCTCGTCCAGAATAAGTGAGGTTCATGCAGAAAAGAAAAAAAATTATGATATCATTGGCCATGCTTCTTTGTGGAAGCATGGCTTTTGGTCAGACAGACGACCCTGTCTTGATGACGATAAATGGCAAGCCTGTGAAGCGCTCGGCATTCGAATTTGCATATAAGAAATATCAGACAGCAAACGGATTCGAACGAAAGAGTGTTGGCGATTATGCCGAACAATATGCCAATGACAAGTTGAAAGTCGAAGAGGCCCTATCGCAACGACTCGACACTTTGCCTTCTTTTCTGCAACTGTTTGCTGCTTATCGCAACCAACAAATCCCGCAAACATTAGACAACGACGCTGAAACGGAAGTAGAAGCACGCCGTCTTTATGCTTTCACTCAACAACGAGTTGACGCCTCAGGTGGCATGATTAAGGTGCGTGAAATACTGCTTCGATTAGGACAAAGGGCCTCAAAACAAACGGAAATAGAGGTTAAACAACGAATAGACTCCATTTACAATGCACTGCAACATGGTGCGGACTTTGGAGAAATGGCAAGGCGATATTCAGACAATAAGACTGCAACTAATCTTGGAGAGCACCAACCTTGGCTGCTACCGGGACAGACTTTACCCGAATTTGAGACTCAGGCTTATGCCTTAAAGAAAGGAGAAATGAGCACGCCCTTCCTCACTCCTGCAGGTTATCACATTATATTAATAGAGGACAAAAGCGCTTATTTTCCATACGATTCAGTTCGAAACGACTTGCTACGCTTCGTTAGTCAGCGAAATCTTCGAAACAAACTGACAGCTGCCCGACTACAAGAAAGGTCATTTGCACAACGTAGTTCTGAAGACATGGCTTTGAAAAAACAAGCCAAAGACCTTGAAAAAGAAAATCCACAAATGGCAAATCTCATGCAAGAATATCGTGATGGGTTGTTGATTTTTGAGGTTAGCAAGCGGACAATATGGGACAAAGCAGCTCATGACGAAGCAGGACTGACAAACTATTTTAACCACAATAAAAAGAAATATAAATGGTCGTCACCACGTTATAAAGGTATCATCATCCATGCAAAAGAGGCTGGAGAGGTGAAGAAAGTGAAAAAGTTACTGAAACATATTGAATTTAATCACTGGAAGGAGGCAATAGACCAACAGTTCAATGCAGGCGGAGATGTTCGCATAATTGCCACACAAGGGCTATTCAAATCAGGCGATAATTCGTGGATTGACTATGAGATTTTCAAACAAGGAGAGGCACCTCAGCCTATAAAGGACTATCCTTCTATTGGAGTTTATGGGAAAAAGCTCAAAGCTCCCAAGGCATTAGCTGAGGTCAGACCACTTGTTCTTGCAGATTATCAAGAGGAGTTGGAACGCCAATGGGTAAAGACCTTGCGTGAGAAATATCCTGTTATAATCCATCAGGAAGTGCTTAAGACAATAAAAGAAAATAGATAATTGTAGAGAATTAAAACGAAACAATAACGAGATGAACAAAGGATATAAACTATTTGGTGGCTTTATTGGCGTACTACTACTGGCAGGTATCAGCGCTAAAGCTAATAAAACTGTCGGTAATATGACGGATGAGAATGATACGGTGCAAGCAAAACCTGCCGCAACGCATATCCCAGAGCATAGTGTTATCGATGAAGTTGAATGGGTAGTAGGTGATGAACCTATCATGAAATCAGACATTGAGCAAATGCGTTTGCAAGGAGAGATAGAAGGAATGAAATGGGGTGGCAATCCAGACTGCCGCATTCCGGAACAGATTGCCGTTCAAAAACTCTTCTTACATCAGGCTATCCTCGACTCCATTGAAGTCACAGAGTCAGATATTGCGCAAACCGTTGAGCAACAAATCAACTTGTGGATAAACTCCGTTGGTTCCAAAGAGAAACTCGAAGAGTATCAAGGAAAGAGCATAAGTCAAATCCGTTCTGATCTGCATGATGATGTAAAGAACAGCAAGATGATTCAACAGATGAAACGAAAGATCATGGGAAATGTCTCTGTTACGCCTGCCGATGTAAGACGATACTTTAAGAATCTGCCCGAAGATAGTATTCCTTTTATCCCTACAGAGGTTGAAGTTGAGATCTTAGTTCGCAAGCCTCGTATCCCACAAAGCGAGATAAACCGCATCAAAGACCAATTGCGTAACTTCACGGATCGCGTCAATAAAGGAGAAACTTCCTTTAGTACCTTGGCACGACTCTATTCAGAAGACCCAGGAACTTCACGTCAAGGAGGAGAGATGGACTATACAGGTCGTGGCACACTTGACCCTGCTTTTGCCAGCGTTGCCTTTAATCTTACCGACCCAAAGAAGATTTCTAAGATTGTAGAATCAGAGTTTGGATACCACATTATCCAATTGATTGACAAGCGAGGAGACAAGATAAAGGTGCGTCATATATTGCTAACACCGAAGGTTTCTAATGAAGATATGAACAAAGCCTTATCCAGATTAGACTCTATCGGCAATGATATTAAAGATGGAAAGTTTACATTTGAGGCTGCCTGCTCTTATCTTTCGGAAGACAAAGACACACGTAACAACCACGGCTTAATGGCCTATACAGACAATCAAACAGGTAAAATCACCTCACGCTTCCAAATGAAAGATCTCCCCACTGAAGTCGCTCGAGTCGTAGATACGATGAAAGTTGGAGAGATATCTGTACCATTCAAGATGATAGATCATCGTGGAAAGACAGTGGCAGCTATCGTTAAATTGGTCAATAGAATCGATGGACATAGAGCTAAAATCACTGAAGATTTCCAGGCAATGCAAGAGGTAGTGATGCAGAAAGAGAGTGAAAAGAAACTGCATGATTGGGTGGTTAACAAAATAAAGAATACGTATGTGCGCATGAATGACCGCTATAAAGATTGTGATTTTGAATACCAAGGTTGGATAAAATAACGGATGAGACTTCATCACATCATACGAATTAAATATAGACATAGGGCATTCCTTGGAATGGTCCTATGTTTGTTTGTGCTGTGCTTAATGCGGAGCCATGCTGCAGTTGGAAACAAAAAGTCTGACGACAAAGTATTTCTTATACATGCAGATGAACTTCGTTATGACCAGTATGGCCCCGTTCCAGATGCCCAAATTGTAAAAGGTCGCGTGCACTTTATGCACAAAGGGTCAAACCTTTGGTGTGATAGTGCTTACTTTTATCAGCAATCTAATTCTGTAAAAGCATTTGGCCATGTTCGCTATCAACAGGGAAAGGCTCTTTCACTCAAAGCAGATCGTGCCGCTTATGATGGCTTCCGACAATTATTGGAGGCTCGAAAGAATGTGGTTTTACATCATGGTGACAAGACACTTTATACCGATAGTCTCGATTATGACCGCTTTAATGATTACGCATACTTCTTTGAAGGCGGAAGGTTAATAGACAAAAAGGATCGCTTAGTGTCTGACTGGGGCGACTATAACCTAAAGACTCGCGAGGCAACCTTTTGGTATAATGTGAAGATGCGCAGTGGTAATCGCACGGTCACTACAGACGAATTGCATTATGATACAAAGAAATCCTTGGCACATGTTGTGGGACCAAGTAAGATAATTCAGAACGGAAGTGTCATCCAAACGACAGATGGTTACTTCGATAGCAAGTCTGATCTTGCTGAGATGTATGGGCGTTCTACAGTTATAGACAAGGATAAAGAGATTACAGGCGATAGTCTTTTCTACAACAAACGAACAGGAATGGCTCGCGGTTTGGGTAAGGTGATCTATGTAGACAAGCGTAACAAGAACCAGCTTTTAGGCGAAAGAATCTTCTATAACGAGAAAACGGGGCGAGGGTTTGCTACAGGTCGTGCCTTAGTTAAAGACTATTCACAGAAAGATACCCTGTTTATGCACGCCGACTCTATGAAGATTTTCACGTTCAATATGAATACAGATTCTATGTATCGAAAGGTACATTGCTTCCATCATGTAAAGGTATTCCGCCAAGATGTGCAAGCTATCTGCGATTCATTAGTATTAAACAGCAAAGACTCTTGCATGACCATGTATCGCGATCCGATTGCATGGAGTGGAGATCGACAAATACTTGGTGAGATAATCAAAGTTTATATGAATGATAGTACGGTGCGTGAGGCGCACGTTATCAACCAAGCTTTGAGCATTGAACGCATCCCAAGACAAAAATATTTCAATCAACTTTCATCAAAAGAAATCTCAAGTTATTTCATTAAAGGTAAGATTCGGCGCGTCATTGCATCAGGAAATGCAAAGGCAATCTTCTATCCTGTGGACGACAAAGATTCCACTTTGCAAGGTCAAGTCTATATAGAGACAGACACAATAAAAATGTTTATCTCACCAGAAAGAAGACTTGATAAGATATGGACACCCAAAAATACGGGTGTTATGCTACCAATGACACAGATTCCTGCCGAAAAACTAAAGCTTCCGGAATTCGCTTGGTTTGAAGAATTGCGTCCAACAGACCCACAGGATGTTTTTCATTGGCGCGGGAAAGGCGAAGGTTCAGCACTTAAAGTGATACAACGTCGCCGGTCACCTCAGCAGAAAGTCAATACTGTTTCACGATGAATCTCTTTCAACAACCACGGCCCCGACGATTCAACCACAAATATATCTATGTGGATGAACGCAAAGAACGCTTGCAAAAAATAGAGCAACTGGCACGTGAAAAATTAGGACTTACCCCTCACAAGCCCTTAGATCGAGAACAAATTCATCAGGCATTTCGTGCAGCAATGCCTCACCTCTCAAAGAAGAAAAGGCGCTACAATGGTACAAACCAACTCATTCAAGTTGTTCTTCTACTATTTCTTTTGGCGTTGTTTTATTAATTTTA
>NZ_GL629647.1:2200735-2239816 GCF_000185845.1 Segatella salivae DSM 15606 | reverse complement strand
TATTTATCTTTTAGCGATTTATGAGCGATATCATACAACTTCTTCCCGATTCTGTTGCCAACCAGATTGCAGCTGGCGAGGTTATACAACGCCCCGCATCTGTAATTAAAGAATTAGTTGAGAATAGTGTTGACGCAGGGGCAAAGAATATACAGATTCAAGTCATTGATGCCGGAAAGACAACGATATTAGTTACCGACGATGGTAAAGGCATGTCTGCAACAGATGCCCGTCTTTCATTTGAACGACATGCCACATCTAAGATTAGGAAGGCTGATGATTTATTCGCTCTTCACACAATGGGTTTCCGCGGAGAAGCCTTAGCTTCTATCGCTGCTGTGGCTCAAATTGAATTGAAAACTCGGCAAGAAAGCGATGAAGTAGGCACTCTTTTATCCATCTCTGGAAGTCGTTTTGTTGGACAAGAGCCCTGTTCTTGTGCAGTAGGTAGCAGTTTTTCTGTCAACAACCTATTTTATAATGTACCCGCGCGAAGGAAGTTTCTGAAGTCCAATTCAACGGAACTAAACAACATTATCACCGCTTTTGAGCGCATAGCACTGGTCTATCCTGACATAGCCTTTACCTTACAAAGCAACGGAACAGAACTTTTCAATCTTAAAGCAGGCGTACTTCGTCAGCGAATCATAGACATATTTGGGAAGCGTCTCAATCAAGAACTGCTTTCTGTAAAGGTAGATACAACGATGTGTCGCATCAATGGATACGTGGGTAAACCTGAGTCAGCCCGCAAGAAAGGTGCACACCAATACTTCTTTGTAAATGGTCGTTACATGAAACACCCTTACTTCAACAAAGCAGTGATGGCTGCCTTTGAACGATTAGTGCCAACGGGTGAGCAAGTTCCTTACTTTCTATATTTCGAAGTGGCTCCTAAAGATATCGATGTCAACATCCATCCTACGAAGACTGAAATTAAATTTGAGAATGAAGTGCCTATTTGGCAAATCCTTTCTGCTGCTGTAAAAGAGGCTGTTAGCATGTTTAACGACATTCCTTCAATTGATTTTGACACAGAAGGCAGGCCTGAAATTCCTGTGTATAACCCCACAAAAAACGTTGAAGTGCCTAAAGTGAAATATAATCCTGACTATAATCCTTTCCGGAATTCATCAGAAGCACCTCGTTCTTCGAGTCCTTCTAACCGATGGGAAGAGCTTTATCAGAATCTACAAAAGCCAAGTCAGGAAACAGAATTATTCTCTTCAAAGATGACTTTACCTGATATTCAAGAGGAGGAAGAACCAACCGAGAACGTCATTGAAGAGAAATCACCCTCTCACTACCAGTATAAGGGACGCTATATCATGACAGCCGTGAAGTCAGGACTAATGATTATCGATCAACATCGGGCACATGTAAGAATCCTTTTCGATCGATATCAAGAGCAATTGAAGCGCAGTGAGGCTGCCGCTCAAAAGCTATTGTTTCCCGAAAACCTTCATTGTACAGCATCAGAAGAAGTTACTTTGTCGAAGATTCTACCCGAACTGCAAGATCTTGGCTTTGAAATCAGTCCATTAGGAGGTTCAACTTATGCAATATTAGCCGTTCCTTCAGGGCTTGAAGGACTTGACATGATTAATCTTTTGCGTGACATGATTCTCTCTGCACAGGAAAAACCCACCAATCTTCGCGAAGAAATCAGCCGAGAATTGGCTTTAACCATGGCACGAAAAGCTGCAATCCCGCAAGGACAGGTATTGAACAATGCGGAGATGGAGAACATCTTTAATTCTCTTTTCTCTTCATCGAATCCCAATTATACACCAGATGGAAAAAACATTCTTTGTATCTTAAAACAGAATGAAATAGAACATCTTTTAGATTAAAATATGTAAAATTATACCATCTGAATAAAAATATCATTAACTTTGCAACCAAATGCAAAAACAAAGCATATATTCAGATAGCAAATAACTTATATTAATTATTATTATTTATGAAAAAATTCGTGATCGGTGCAGCTTTATTAGGCATGTCTATGACTGCTTTTGCACAACAAGCTGACCCAACAATGAAGTACAGTGTAGCCACAAATTCGTTTTGGAGCAACTGGTTTATTCAGGTAGGTGGTGATTACAACATTTGGTATTCAAACCAAGAGCATGGCCGTCGCCTTGATAATGGTGGAGATTTTGACTTCCTTAGCAAGCAACGTCGTAGCTTTGGAGGGTCTGTTGCCATAGGAAAGTGGTTCACACCAGGCATTGGTCTCCGTACAAAGTTACAGGGTTTCAACTCTAAAAAGATTGGTGCTGTTGGCGTAACTTCACAGCACTTCTGGAGTTTGAACGAGCAAATCATGTTCAATTTAAGTAATCTTTTCATGGGTTATAACCCTGAACGAGTTTGGAATATCAGCCCATTCATTGGCGGAGGTATGGCTCGTAACATGTCTGCTAACCGTTATGTTATGCAGTTAAGTGCCGGTATCAACTCTTCATGGAGACTCTGTCGGAACCTTGATCTCTATGCAGA
This sequence comes from Segatella salivae DSM 15606, assembly GCF_000185845.1. Lineage (GTDB taxonomy): Bacteria > Bacteroidota > Bacteroidia > Bacteroidales > Bacteroidaceae > Prevotella > Prevotella salivae. The sequence continues at coordinate 2,237,314 of NZ_GL629647.1, read as the reverse complement.
AGCAGGATGGAATCGCATGGAAGATAACTTCGATGGCAATGAGATGGCACAGCTTTCTAATTCACATCATGGACGTGGTTGGGAAGATAAGGACAACCATTTATACGCAGAAATAGGTCTTACTTTCAAACTCGGCAAGGCCACATGGAATAAGACTCCTGACGTAGATGCAATCAAAGCATTGTCTCAATCACAAATAGATGCACTCAATTCTCAGCTTAATGACCTCAACGCAGAGAACGGAAAACTCCGCAAAGAGCTTGCCGAGAAACCAAAGACTACTGTCTTGACAAAGAGTCTTAAGGAATTTGTTGCAACGCCAATCTCTGTATTCTTCAACATCGGTAAGATTGATGTAGCTCTCTTGAAGGACTTAGTTAACGTTCGTGCACTTGCAAAATATGCAATAGAGAACAACTCTCATATCCTTGTTACAGGTTATGCTGACTCATCAACTGGTACACCTGCTATCAACCAGAGACTCTCTGAGCAACGTGCTAACACTATCGTTGAGGAACTTGTTAAGATGGGTGTTAACCGTTCTAACATCAGAACAGCAGCTGGTGGCGGTGTAAAGATGCTCGAATATCCTGACTATGATCGTCGCGCTACAGTTCAAATTGTAGACTAATCGAAAGTAATGAGCCTGTCTTTCAAGGCAGTTCATATAGAAAAAGCAACATCCTCGGTCAATCTTTTGACTGAGGATGTTTTTTATTAGATTTATTTGCACGGGTGAAATAAATTTCTTAATTTTGCAATTGCTTTACAAAAGTAAGGGCGTTTAGCTCAGCTGGTTTAGAGCATCTGCCTTACAAGCAGAGGGTCGGCGGTTCGAATCCGTCAACGCCCACAAGGGGTGTATCCCTGTAGTCCTTCGGGATTGCAGGGATTTTCTTTTATATCATAACCTTGTTGGGCTGTAAGCGAATCTTTTATTCATGCTAATCATTTTGCCTTACACACCACTTCTCGCCATGATTTAATAGCACACGATTTGCAGGCAAACAATACTTGCGATGCAGCGTCTAACAATTCACAAAATAATCCATATCAAAACACGCGATAATCTCTATCACTTTACATCATAATTAGCGTCATTTCACCCAGTAAAATAGGTCTAATTACATGGTCATTTGCCTCAAAGCATTTTGCCAATCATTATCCTTGAAATCATGAAGTGTTTTGGGATGAAATACGTTTTCTATAAAATAAACTTTGGTTTAATGGCTTCCTATCTCGCAACTGCAAACAATTCATCTCATGATAGGAAATAAACAAAAAAGAGATTTGATTAAAATCAAACCTCTTTCTCTTGTGGGCGTTGACGGATTCGAACCGCCGACCCTCTGCTTGTAAGGCAGATGCTCTAAACCAGCTGAGCTAAACGCCCTTACTTTTGTAAAGCGTTTGCAAAATTAAGTATATTCTTTGATTTAACCAAATAAAAGAGATTCCATTTTTGTTTTTTTAAGAAAACGACATGCATTAGCACAGATTTGCTCTCAGAATAGTTCACTATAAGCTATCATTATACCCAAAAGGCTACCTTATCAATACTACAAACCAACCAAATCTAAGGCACTTTACCCCCCATAACAATGCAAACAAAAAGGCAAAAGCCTTTTACACTTTTGCCTCTTTGCCTCTATGCGTGGTTTGAAATAGCCACGATTTTTCGTTATTTACAAACTAATGCTATCACATTTTCCTGTTTTCCGTCCTGCTTACATCATCAAACCAAAGGATAAAGTTCTAAACTTTGGTCCATAATTTCCACGCAAAAGGTTGCAAGGACTATACTTAAAGTAAATATCTGGCACGCCTTTCACCGTCACAGTTCCCATAAAATCAATCGTAATGGGATTCACACGAACATTCGTATCGACATCTTTCACCTTCTGTCCATTAAGCTTATAGCGTGTCTTCAAACTGCCATAGGTGTTCAAATTGACTACAGGTCCGAGACTGAAACTTACCCATCGGCCCTCATAATGATAGCGAATAGGCATATTTAAGCTAAAAACCTTGATACGGGAAAAGATAGGTGTGCTACCCGTTGGATAGGTATCAATGGCCACAGCGCGGTTGTTCATCACAAAACGCAAGTCATCTGTCATACGGAAATTACGCCAATCGAGGCCAAATCCCACAGAGAAGGCATTGGCATTACGCCATGGTCGCACAACCCAATCGCCCAATAGCCACCATATTTCCCATGACTTGAACGGCTGAACATCAGCTCTTTCGGGCATACCTATTGCATTACTGAAGCCTGCACCGAGTCGCATTTCACACTCACGCATTGGCTTTCGGCTCTTATGTGCTTTAGAAAGACCGATAAAAGAGAAGTTCCATGTGTTGTCATTCAACGCAGAAGTACTCACATAATTGCTATCAACGACTTGAATATTACTTTCATAATGATAGCTCGGATTCGTTGAACTACCCCACACTTCTACCCGTTGCAACGAGTCGCTACTAATGATTCTCACTCTACGTGGCTTCTCAACAACGATTGTATCATTGTCATTTGAATGGGCAGCTGCCGTCAAACAACATGCCAAAGCCACACAAATAAGGATTTTTTTCATAAGGATTTATTTAATGTATTAGTTTTCTTAATTCTGCAATACTGGCCACATTGCCTTCCATATAGACAAGGGTGACAAGCGTATCTCGGCCTTTTCGCTGTGTGAGATAACACAGATAGCGATATAATCCACCCTGTTGTGGCAGACTCATGATGAGCGTTGACACATTGTTTCGACTGGTTTGTTCTGTTCCTACAGCCATTTTGCGGTCGCGTTCAACACATTTGTCAACCTCATTACATTGCTTTTCATTGGCCTTGAAACGTATACTGTGATAGAAATTCAGGTTATACTTACTAAGGGCACGCCCTTTTACACGAACTTCTACCATCTGTTCGCGTGGCACAAGCTTTCCAATGAAGAGCTCGTTGACATTCAATCCTTGCTGTGCATGGAGCAAACAAGCAAACCCACTCAGTAGAATTGTTAAGAAAATACGGTGTTTCATAGCCCTATAATCAATGATATATTGTTTTCATTCAACTGTCTCCTAAAATCGAACGCAACTGATTGTCTACGTCTGCATCGCCATTTTGGTGGATGTCTTGCATGGTTTCATCCACTACTTTCATGACTTCTTTAGCGTTGGTCACATGCTTATTGTAGACAAAAGCCTCACAATAATTTTGTGATCTGTCCACCAAGAGCGTACTGCCAAGGGCTAAGAATAACGCGATGGAAGCCGCTGCAGCTATAAATTTGGGGCGAGTGACAAGATGAAGAAGCTTGAATCTCGGTGGTTGTGCTATTGCTTCATCCTGTGAAAGGCTGGCAAATGAACAGAAATATTCACGTAGTGGCATCAATTCTTCCGCCACGTTGCCTGCCGAAAAATAACGATACAACGCACGTTCTTCGTCAAGTGAGGTCTCTCCCGCCATGAAACGGTCGACCAATTGCTTTATCTTTTCGTCTTTATTCATCGTGTTGAAGTGTTATAAATTGATGCCTTATGGCTTGTCGTGCACGGCTTAAAGCCTTACGAACTGCTACATCTGAGCTTCCTAATAGCGCTGCAATGTCATGCATTTCCATCCCTTCGATGTGCCGCAAGCGTAGAATTGTCTGCTGAAATGTTGGTAACCGATCAGCTATCTGCATCACTTTTGCATAGCGTTCGTCGTTTGTTGGTTCATAGTCTACGAGATTTTCGGGGATAGACGTTGTTGTTCTACGTCGCCGAATGATGTCAATACAACGATTTTTCACAAGTACTGAGGCCATGGGAGCCATCGGAAGATGCAGAGATTCGAGCATTTGCCAAAGCCTGAGCAGCACATCTTGCACCGCATCTTCAGCCTCTTCATCGTCCTTTAAGTAGCTACGAGCAAGGCGAAGCATTTGTGGTCGGACTTGTCCCACCTCCTTTTTATATTCTTCAATAGTCATCGTTGTGTAATCAAATCTCTATAATGATTACGCAAAGTTAAGGATTTTGTGACATCTATAAAACCTTTTTTTCTGCTTTTTACTACTAAAACATTATATTTCCTCCCTACTATTGCAATATAAAAAGGCATAGAAGAGCATGTGTTTCAGCCTATTGAAAAACATGAAAACATTTAACTTAATGTATGTTTTCCTTCACTCCAAACTATAAAAAAATGTTATTCATTACACAAAAGGCTTCAATCTGTCTCATGAATGCATAATCATAAAATATGTATATTTCACATTTTAAAAAGTGTAAAAGATGACTTCGTAATGAAAAAAAAGACTATCTTTGCAGCGACCAACATTAAAGAGGGTTATTATATCATTAATATTTAGGTAACAACAATAAAAAATTATTAATTCAAATGATGAAAAGAATGATGGCAGCCATAGCCTTTTTAGGCGTATCTATGGCTTCTTTTGCCCAGGAAACAGTACCCGTGCAGAAGTATAGTGTAGCGACTAATTCTTTTTGGAGTAACTGGTTTATTCAAATAGGAGGTGACTATAACGCATGGTATTCTAATCAAGAGCACGGACTTGGATTGGATAATGGCAAGCACTACAGCCTCTTTGCAAAACAACGCCGCACATTCGGTGGTTCGATTGCAGTTGGAAAGTGGTTTTCTCTAGGCCTCGGTATGCGTACAAAGCTACAGGTCGGTAATGCAAAGAAAATGGGAATTGCCGATGTTTCCTCACTAAAGTTCTGGACAATTAACGAGCAAATCCTCTTCAACATGAGCAATTTGCTCTGCGGTTACAATCCAAATCGCGTATGGAATGTAACGACTTTCGTCGGCGGTGGTGTCAGTCGAAACGAATCTACCAGTCTTTATGCAATGCTGTTAAGTGCTGGTATCAACTCATCTTGGAAGCTTTCACGTCACGTTGACCTTTATACTGAGCTTGGTTGGAACCGAATGGAAGAAGACTTTGATGGTTATGACGGATACAACAACCGCTCAAAGCATCATGGTTACGGCTGGGAAGATAAGGATAATCACCTTTATGCTGAGCTTGGTTTAACCTTTAAACTCGGTAAATCAGGCTGGAACAAGACTCCAGATACTGATGCTTTGAAGGCAATGACACAGTCACAGATTGATGATTTGAATAATAAGATTAAGAATGCAAGCGATGAAGGCGACAGACTTCGTAAGGAATTGGCAGAAGCTCCAAAAGAAGATGTTCAGTCAAAGAGCATTAAAGAGCTTGTTGCTACACCTATTTCAGTATTCTTTAATATCAATAAAACTGAGTTAGCTCGACTCAAAGACTTAGTCAATGTGCGTGCACTTGCGAAGTATGCTGTTGAGAATAACAACCGCGTTCTCGTCACAGGATACGCTGACTCGGCTACAGGTACACCCTCAATCAACCAAAAACTATCTGAAGGACGTGCTAATACGCTTGTTAATGAGCTTGTTAAGATGGGCATAAAGCGTTCAAATATCAGCGTCGCTGCAGACGGAGGAGTGAAGATTTTGGAGTATCCGAGCTACGATCGACGTGCTACTGTTCAGATTGTTGAATAGTCTTCGCATGTCAATGGCTTAGAAAACTCATTCTAATGTCTCTATAGAAATGCAACAGCCTCGGCCGAATCTTTTGGTCGAGGCTGCTTTCTTTTATCACGTTCAACAAGTCTTCATGAGCAAAGACTTATTGAACGATTTTTTGTTTTTAATGCTTTGACAATACAATTACTTTTTCCACACGTGGTTAGCATAATGGAGATTGTAAACATCATAAAGCGATTTGAGACGTGTTAAGCGTGGAAGGAAGGCTGAATATGGGCCTCTGTCCTTCACCCATGCATTCTCGGCAAGCGCTGCCATGCGTGGAAGCAGCATGTATTCTGCATGATTTGGAACTGCAACATACTCTGTCCAAAGGTTTGCTTGAATACCAATGATGTGCTTACGATTCTCTGGTGAGATGTCTTTTGGCATCGTATCCATGTTATAAACGCTATCAACGGGGAGATAACCGCCTATCGCCAATGGCTCATGTACAGCCCTTGGATTAGCCTGATAGAAGTCAAAGTAACAATATTTTGTAGGAGAAAGCACTACATCATGACCTTTTTGAGCGGCCTTAATGCCAAAAGATGGATTGCGCCAGCAATGTACCATTGCGCTCGTATTAATGTCGCCATCCATAATTTCGTCCCAACCCATGATGCGACGGCCTTTAGAATTAACGAACTTCTCTATGCGATTAGTGAAATATCCCTGTATATTCTTCGGCGTTAAATGCTCTCTTTGCATGAGCGCTTGACACTTAGGACAATGCTCTACGCGTACAGTTGGAGCCTCATCTCCACCAATATGGATAACCTCTGAAGGGAAAATGTCTATCAATTCGCTAAGAACGTCTTCGCAAAACTTATAGGTATCTTCGTTACCAAGACAGAGAATATCGTCATAAACGCCCCAAACGGTTCCTACTTTGTATGGACCGCCCGTGCAACCCAAGTTAGGCATTGCAGCCAAAGCAGCCAACTGATGACCTGGCATGTCTATTTCGGGAACGACAACGATATGGCGTTGGCGTGCATACTCTACGATATCGCGAGCTTCATCCTGTGTATAATAGCCCTCATATGGCGTGCCATCACCAATCTGAGTGTTATGACCTATGACGGTTTCTGCACGTTTACTGCCAATGGCGGTAAGCAAAGGATACTTCTTTATCTCTAATCTCCAACCCTGATCTTCAGTTAAATGCCAGTGGAAACGATTCATATTGTGCATCGCCAACAGGTCAATGAACTCCTTGATGAACTTTACTGGGAAGTAATGTCGACCGCAATCAAGCATCACTCCGCGGTAACTGAAGCGAGGAGCATCGGCAATTTCAACCGCAGGTAGCGTCACCTCAGCTGTCTTTACAACAGGAAGCGACTTGCGAAGTGTCTGAATACCATAGAAAACACCAGCCGGAGTGCGACCCTTAATGGTTACACCTTTCTGATTACAAGACAGGGTATAGCCCTCATCGCCACTCATTTTTCCATCAAGAACAAGGCGAATGACATTGCTACCTGACTGAGAAAGATTTGTAGAGAGCACGGGACGGATGCCTGTAATCTCTTGAACATAGTCCTGAAGGAAATGGGCATTGCGCTCCATCTCTTCGCTTCCTTCGGAATAAGCGATGCGAGTTGCATTACTAAGTTTGAAAGACGGCTTTGCCGTTAGTTTGACTTGTTGTGGTAAAGGCACCACATTGAAGTCGGCTTGTTGCGCATGTATGGCCATAGTCGACATGAAAAGAAACAATGAAATAAATACTTTTTTCATTCCTTGGTTTTGGTTTTTCGGTTTAACAAATTGTTACTTACTGAGCATAATAAATCAAAAGACTCGCTACACCCTATTATCTATACGTACAAATTTACTCACTTTACGATGAAGAACAAGTCGTTTTTGAAATTTTTAACCAAAAGAAAGGCCATACTCCTCATTTCTTCAGCCTTTCATCTCTATTATATCTCATGCCACAATGTTTCCATTTGAAAAACAAATAGCATGAAAATGTCATAGCATGAGAAGGAGGTAACGTCGTAAGTGTTACGCTTTTTCAGCGCAATTAAACATTAAATCAGACGAGAATTAACGGGAATTGTATTATAAAATGAATATTTCAACGCCGTAGGTGTTGTGCTTTTGATAGCCCAGGGTTGCCAAACGATAGTGCAGGCTACCCTGGGTTAATGTATGGTTTGCGTGGAACAACGCCGTAGGTGTTGCGCTTTTTCGGATTAATCCGCCATAAAAGGTCTCATTGTAAGCGTGCCATTATAGAAAAAGCTCAACACCTACGGCGTTGAATCCCAATGCGAATGTTTACCCGGGGTAGGCTCGTTCCTCGCCAACCCCGGGCTATCAAAAACACAACTCGTACCGAGTTACACCATGAGGGCATTTATATTGCGAAATTCATCCATTGGGATAATAGCGCAATACCAATGCAGTTGCGAGATGAAATAATTGTGAGGGTGACGTTGTTGATAATTAAAGGGGAAATAATGTTAGGCATACAAAGCCTCTCCCCCAGCCCTTTGCTTTCCTCGTTTCGCAGGCTTCACGAACAGCGACCTATGGTTCCCCGAAGAGGGAGGGGAGTAGTTAGCCTTGCAAATGAAAGAGGTTATTTTGGGGGTTATTTGAGGTGGTGATGTTGTTGATTATTAAAGGTAAAATGGTTTGCGTCATTTCATCGTGTAAAATACGGCAAAACACCGCGTGAAATGACGCATTTTACTCGATAATTCGACACATTTTATCGCGTGAAATGACGCAAAACCCAACACAATTTGACGTTAATCATGGCACAGGCGGATGCTAATCGCGAGAAGAGGGAACACAAATGGGGGTAAGAACTGCAGATTTTAACAATATCCAGACAAGGGAATCGCAGCATGACAACTAAATAACGAGAATACAAAAATATGAAAAACAAGGAATAAAACCAACAAAAACGGAGTCTTATTCCTTGTTTTCTAAGAGATATTGCACCAATAACAGGCGCATTATTTATTGCCATTCATCCAAAATGAAGATAGATTTTATAAGATGCTTATATCGGTTTTGTTGTAAACTTTTTGCCTTTGTGTGCAATCACATCCATAAATGAGAATCATTGTTTCAGATGAATAGCGGTAAGATTCAAGACTTATTTGACCTTGTTAGCGTAGCCTCTGTCCGGTAAGTACGCCCATTTTCTTCAATTGTATACCACAACTTAAACGACTTTTTCACGGGGTCATACGTACCACCACCTGCAGTTATGCCAAGCTGATCATAGGGAGTAATCGTCAAAGTGTTATCGCTGTTCACACGAATATTATATGTTGAGCTTGCCACATTACCGATTTTTTCAGCTACCACCTTATTAAATAGTCGGATAGTAGAGGCATCTAATGCCGTAGCATTACGCAAAGTGGTGATGACCGAAGCCGAATTAGTATCTTTCTGCCCATTAATCATCTGCCAAGTTGCCCCTTCAAATGTGTAACTTCCTGAGTAATCGTTGACCATTTTGGGGTGAACCAGCAACACAGTGTCTTTATCCACAGCAGAATAAGCATTGGTTGAGACCACCTTTAGTGGGATAACATAAAGCGAATCAGGGTGAAGCATGTTTGTTTTAAGCTTCAATGGTATGCGACAATAGGCTTCTCCAGCCTTGATTGTGCCTGTCCATGACGGAAACTCATACCAATCGGCGGGCAAAGTCTGATATTTCACATCGTCAGCCGAGAAGTTTTTATAGTTATAAAGCTTCATCTTGTCGTCACTCGCGCGTCCAATCGTCACCTGAACATCCTCACTTGGGAACTGCGTTCCACCGATAGCAACAGACACATAGAGGCTTCCGTCGCCATTATATGCCACTTCTTTGTCTTGAATGTCTTGTGCTGCACCGACAAGATAGACTTCTTTCTTATACTGTTCATGCGTTAGTGGGTCGCTTTGAGGTTCGCAAGAACTGATAAAAGCGGTAGCCGTTGAGAGCATAAGGAATATGAAAAGATTATTCTTTTTCATTGTCATTACATTTAAATTCTTTGTTATTATTAGATATTTTCCCTGAAATCATGTTTCCTCTTCATGTTCGTTGGCCCACAGACGAAGGCAGGCCAGCAAACAAAAAGTATGATAACAGGATATTCTTTGACTTTATTTCTCCCATCCTGGGTTTTGATCGAGGTTAGGATTCTTGTCAATTCGTCTCTGCATGATTGGGTAAAGACACTGCTTATTCGTAATGTTGAAGAGCGAATATTGGTAAGAACTTACCGTTCTTGTATAGAACTTCTGTGGTTCATTGCTTCGCGCGTCGACATTCATCACAATGAATGGGTCGGCCATGGTACGCTGAAGTTCTCCCCAACGACGTAGATCGTAGAAACGACGGCCTTCAAGTGCAAACTCCACTTGACGCTCGCGCTTAATCAATTCACGCATCTTCGTCTTGTTGGCAGCGTCAGCAAGTGTAATGCCGGGTAAGCCTGCACGATAACGAATCATGTTGAAATACTTCACCATTTCAGCGGGATCACGCGACACTGTGACGTTATGTTCGTTGTCAGTATAGCTTCCTTCCATCTCGTTCATAGCCTCAACATAGTTTAAAAGCACTTCAGCATAGCGAATCAAAGGGAAGTATTTACTACGCACAGTGCCTCCGTTTCCGGGCTTATCTGAGGGGTGGCAGTATTTAATACAGTTGTAACCAGAGAACGATTTGTCGTTAGGATAATCAGACCAAGCACCAAATGGGCTATCCTTATAAAACGTTTGATAGAAGTTTTTGTTATTTGCGGCTGTACCAGTATAGGAACTTGCCTCACGATAACAATAGTTAAAGACGATTGAAGCATAGAAACGCATCTCACGATTATCATACATTTTGGCCACCTGTGAACTCAATTGATAGTTTGAAAAGGTCTTACCATTGCCACCAATAGGCTTCCATGCCTCAGAAGGATCAGGGTAACCACTACCAGGTTCGTTGATATCCATACCATTTTGCATACGATATGCGTCAACAAGATTTTGGCTAACACAGAGTCCATTGCCTCCACCTGCAACAGCAGGGAACGAGATCCACACGAGATCCCACGATGCTTCTTTGGCCCACATGAATTCAGATACATTGAAACCACTTTCTTCTCCGGTAAACATATCATTGTAAGAGCGGAACGGATCAATGCCCCCAACGCCGTCGGGGAAGTTTGCCGTTGAGACGTTTGCAGGGAAAGTAGGTGTCTTACTATCTGCAGGAACGGTATAAAGAGCATACTTTCCAGTGTCTATTATGCGTTTACAGACGGCGGCAGCCTTAGCCCATTTCGTTGCATCATAAGTCTGATTGAAGTAGTGAACACCATCAGTATGTCGCTTAAAGTCTACGTAATACTTGTTTCCATTGAACCAAGGACTGGCAGCTTCAAGCAGTACTCGCGACTCCAAAGCTAATGCAGCACCAGCTGTAGGCACCTTATATGTCTCAATAGAAGAGCGTTCTGTGTCGAGCATTTGAGCCGCTTCTTCATACTCTTTTGCTATGAAAGCAATGCACTCATCATAGGTTGCACGCGGATAAGTCATATCTTCTACGCTGGCATTCGAAGGGATTGACTTCGGAATCAAAGGCACAGGACCATATTGACGGACAAGACAATAATAATAATGTGCAAGTAAGAAGTGGCATTGTCCAGCGATATCGCGGCGTTCAGTCTCTGAAAGGTCCTGGCATTCCTTCATGCGTTCAAGAATCATATAAGCCTTTCGGATGCCCTTATAGTAGTTAGCCCAGCCGTCAAAATAGCCTTTGTATTTATCAATCTCACCCATTGCGTAGTATATTCCCGCGTGCCTATCGTCCTTCCATGAGCAGAAAGCTTCGTCTGAAGAGAAGCTAAACGGAACGCTTGCATTAGTCCATAACTGATCGTCTGCAGGCAGATAACTCGATGCTGCATTAAGATATTGCATCAGAAGGCTTTTGCGTTGGAACACAGAATCAAGGCTCGTTTGGTTGTAAAAGTACTTATCTGTGTTGAGATAATCATCGCAAGAAGAGAGTGCCGGAAGGAGCGTTACCGAGGCAACAACCCCTAATAATATATGTTTGGTTTTCATATTATTTCGTCATTAATAGATTGTTGTTTCATTTAGAAGCTTATATTAAATTGCAAAGTGTATGTGCGCTGAATAGGATATGCCGCACCATTGCTTGCCACCTGACCCGGATCCCAGAGTTTAATGTTATCCCAAGTGCAGATGTTATTAACAATAAAGCTTGCATCTATATTTGAAATACCCAACGTTTTGTTAAGCCATGGGTGGATAAATGAATACCGTATCGTCAAGTTCTTAAAGCGAAGATAACGATTATTGGCTAACCAGAACGTGGAAGCTCGGTTGTTATTGCGATTCTCTCCATAGGTAAGACGAGGGAAACGAGCATCGGGATTCTCGGTAGATGCTGTTCCAGAGAACTCGCGTGGCGTCCAACGGTTATTTTGGTCGGCTGCAATCGTCAATAGATTTCCTGTTGCTTCCCATGCAAATGGATAGAAACCAGTGCCTCCATAGAAGAAAGTGCTGTGGCCAGTACCCTCAAACAATGCACTCACGGAAAGGCGTTTCCACTTCACTTCTGCGGCAAAACCATACTGGATTTCAGGCGTATTGGAATATGAAAGCGGTACAATATCGTCGTCGTTGATAACTCCGTCGTTATTAACATCCTTGTATTTGATGTCTCCAGGATATACCTTTGCTTCATAACTCTGTTTAGGTGAACTATAAACATCATCCCAATCGCGGAACAATCCAAGTGCTATTAAACCACGTTGAACACCATAAGGAACGCCCGTATAAGACTGATAAGGATAACGAATGTCTGATTGTTCCCAATTAGTTACCTTATTTCGTGAATAAGTGAAGTTTCCTCGAATCGTGGTTCGCCAGTCATGATTCCAGTCTTTGGTAAAGGTGATGTTACCATCCATACCATGTGATTGCATCGAACCAATGTTTGCCCAAGGCAAAGACTCTAATCCCATCTCGTCAGGAACAGTTGCACGCTGTTGGAAAATACCTGTTCGGTTGTCTCTAAAGTAATCAATGGTGAACTCAAGCATACCTTTTAAGAGGTGTGCATCAATACCAATATCGAGCTTCTTTGCCTTTTCCCACACCAAGCCATCAGTGCCTACTTGACCTTCTCTGATAGAACGATAAAGCCTGTTCCAGCCAGCTTCTGCCCCCGTTATAGTCGTAATATAAGGGAATCTCGTTCCACCTATGCGATCATTACCAACAAGTCCGTAAGAAGCACGTAGCTTAAAGTAATCTAACCAAGGCAAATTCTTCTGTACCCACTTATATTGTGTGGGGATCCAACCACCAGAAATAGCCGGGAACCAACCGAAACGGTGTCCTGTTTGGAATTGTTCTGAACCCGTATATCCAAGATTAAACTCCGTAAAATAAGTATCTTTATACCCATAAGTAACGCGACCTGACAGTGCTTCATTACGGTAAGGGATAGATCCTATGACTGATCCTACATTCTTACCATCCTTGAATGAGAACGACTTGCTTTGCAAATAGAACATCATTAACGCTCCCAATGAGTGGTCACCAAACTTCCGATTGTAGCTACTATTAAGCTCCCAATAGTAATCTCTATTAAAGATTACCTGCTGACCATAGCTTTCATCCCTCTTCTCTATAGTCCTTTCAGTGTGTAAAGAACCATCCCCATAGCGGCCTTTTGCAATGTAAACATCGGGCATTTTGAAATGCGTTGTGTTATGTTCTGACTGACCTGAGTATGAGAACATACCGCGAACTTTCAGTCCTTTGGTAATAAAGTCAAGGTTTTGGTCTATACTTATGGAGAGATCTGTATTCAAACGACGATTTTGTTTGTATCCCATTTCATTCAATTGAACATAAGGTGAGATCTGATCTCCATTCTTTCCAAAAGATGAAAGCTGACCATTTGAATACTTAACTGGCATCGTTACGGGCGTAAGATTAGCCTGAGCACTCCACAATGTGTTGTTATCGGAAAGACCAGGTCCGTCATTATCCACGATTACTTGATTGAGTTTTAGGCTCAAAGTAGTACGCTTTGTCAGGTTAGCATCTACCTTAGAGAGGAACGAATACTTAGTATATCCTACATTAGTATTATAGTCATGACAGGATTTATCCTGTTTAAACACGCCGTCTTTACTAAGGATACTCAACGAGAGATAATAGCGGGCAGCCGTTCCTCCGCCTGCAATACTGAGGAATTCTTGGTTCTGCCATACGTGTTTATTAAGGATAACATCACGCCAATTCACGTTAGGATAGAGGTCAGGATCAAGCCCTGTGCGGAAGAGTTCAAGTTCAGTTGGTGTGTATTTTGGATCATTTCCACGCACCACCTGTGCTTCATTAGCTAACTTTGCATAAGTATAGGCATCGCAATACTTTGGTTCTCGTCCATTCTCACTCATGATAAAGTTCGACTTAAAGTTAATTCTTAACTTACCAGCCTTACCACTTTTCGTTGTGACAACAATCACACCATTCGCACCACGCACACCATATACAGCGGTTGCAGAGGCATCTTTCAGGATAGAGAAGCTTTCGATATCTGATGCATCAAGGTCATTAAGGTTACCTTCAATACCATCTATGAGTACAAGTGCAGAGGAGTTAGCGCCGAAAGTACTGATTCCACGAATCCAGAACTCTGAAAAGTCATTGCCAGGTTCACCACTTCGCGTCACAGCTATTATGCCCGGGACGTTACCGCCAAGCATATTAGTAATTGAAGTGGCTGGAACATCAAGATTCTCTGGCTTTACTGTCGTGATAGCTCCCGTCATAGAAACCTTCTTTTGCGTACCAGCTGCAACGACAACTACCTCATCAAGGTCGCCAATATCTTGCCTCAGAACGACTTTTAAGCCTTCTTTGTTGTAATTTACTTTATAAGAATACTTCTTATATCCTAAGTAAGTGAAATCTAAAGTCGCATTGCCGGGGATATCTTTCACACGGAATTTGCCATCAAGATCAGTCACTACACCACTCACACTCTTGTCATTACACTTTACAGTTACACCGATAAGTGGAGCTCCACTCTCGTCCATGACGGTACCAGCCACCATGAATTTACCCTGCGCAAAGGCTGAAGTAGCGATCAGCATGACTGCAAAGAGCATTATAATCTTTATCTGTTTCATCTTTTTGTTTTTAGGAATTAGAATACGATATAAGGGTTCTTCGCTTATTCTATGGCAAATTTACGCACGTCACTCCCCCACCCTTCAATAATATAGAAGTTGCCGTCATCGTCTACAGAGATATCATAAGGATAGGTAAATGTTACTTCTGATGGTAAGCCTTCCACCTTATTATTATCTGATTTGTTGTAAATGCCGGCCACAGTCGTTACCATTCCGTCGGCATGTCCAATCTTTCGTATTGTGAATCCCATGGAGTCGGTGATATACATGTTACCATCAACGTCAAAGGCCATACCAGTTGGATTCCTGAAAGAGGCACTCATACGCGGTCCATCCATTGAGCCAACGCCATTGAAACCAGCAAACTGCTCTATGGTTTGCCCATCTTTAGAAATCTTATACACGCCATGCGCGTTCTGAACTGTCATATAAAAGCATTTATCGAGCTTGCTCCAAACCAGATAAGAGATATTCTTATCAACAGTACCACAATGCTCATTGAGTATTTCTACATGGTCGGGATCGGCTAATTCCATTCTACCGAAGCGGCCTTGATGGTCTCGAAAGTAAAGGAACTTTTCCTCGTCATCTAATGTACAGGCATAGATATCCCCCTCAACTGTCTTTGTTTGCCCTGCAGCATCCTTATATTGAAGACTTGTTGCAAGTCGTTTTGCACTCCAATTATTAGTCTGATCGAAGCAATATACAGCGTGAGGTTGCTGAATTTGAATTGCATATAGGCGCTTACGACTACTATTTACGGCTGGATGTCCAAAGTTAGGACCGCCTGCCAACAATGTAATCACCTTATTATCTGTTTCAGATATCATCCTAACTCGATTGTTTCGACCTTCCATAACAATGACATTATTGCCTGTAACAACGCCCACACCATACATATAATTGAATCGAGCATCAATGGGATTACCATCTACATAGCCTCCCGCTCCAGTCTTTCCTGCCAATACTGACACGCGTTCTACCTTGGTATACTTAAAGTCGTTAGGACACATTACAGGCTCACCCACAGAGTCAACGCGCACAGTTACCTTGTTGAAACCATTCTCTTGCTTCGGACAAATGCCATACAACGTGGTGCCATTTGAACTCACAACGGTTGCCTTTCGATTGCCATTGAAGACTACTTCTATCTTCGATGGGTCGGTGCCGAAGTTCGAACCATTAATTACAAACTGTGTAAGATACCCACCAGAATCAGGGAGTATCTTCGAAACTACAACGGGAAGACTCCGATTAAAGGCTTCACCCTTAATCTTTGGTGCCTCATAACGATAATCATCCGAACAGGAAACTAATCCTATCGAAAGTCCTGTTGCAAGGAAAAGGAAGGTTGACATTGTCAACTTGCACATCATATTAGACATATATTAAATAGGTATTAAATTTAAATGCGTTTGTTACATACTGATGAAACATGGTTCATCAAGACTAATGTTTTTGGATATTATAGCGTTATTTCTGGTTCTTTAGTGCGTCGTTCTTAAGAGAGAGTTACACTGTTTATATTATTTATAGGTTTTTATACATTGATTAGGTAATGCAAAAATATGAAAATTGTATTATAACACCAAATTAATTGCAAAGAAAATTGTCTTTTAACACTAAAAAGTTTGAATTTAAGCATCTTGCAATATGATAGACTTTACACTGTAATATGCATCTAATTGTCCTGCAATATGTTACACTTTACAAGACGATTTGACTCAGTTTAGAAACAGACAACAGCGATTCATGTCAACAACAACAAACTATCGGGATGAAGAAACAAAAGAAGGCATGAAACCTACCTTAGAATATTACAACATAAACAATGATATAACAGCCTATTAGAAGAAAGAAAACACGACGCAATGCCTGCATAAGAAACGCTTTCCTAATGTCAAAACATAACATCGATAAACATCAAAGGCTATAATATAATAAGGTGGAAACAACAAAAGAAGATACAAAGGAAACAATCATTCACCCAACAATGCTGTCAAACGAACTTCATTTTAAGACTTCATTTGCCTGCAATCTTCTTCAATATAAACAAAAATGATTGAAAGCCCCATTACGTTTTCCTTCAAGAAATCATCCGTAACGTGGCTTTCAATCACTTATTTAGCTTCTCTCTTTGCCTGTTAAAGCGTCTTGATATATTGCGCAAGACGATCATTTCCGGCAAGCGTTAGCTCGAAAAGTCGCCATTGATTGCGCGCTCTTTCAAGGTTATGAGTGGCATGAGTGGTCTTAAAGTAGGTGTCACCATTTAGATAATCTGCCAAGAAACGAACGCATTGCATGTATGGGAAGAGGCGCATTGCATAAGGAAGCAAGTCACGTTCGCGCTCGGTTAGAAACGATTTTGTTCCTTCAACATAGCCCTTCGTAAAGCTTTCAATAACATCCCAGTGCAAGGCTACCTTCGAAACGTCGGGATCATCCTCTTGAACCACATTGGCAGCTGTACGTAAGAAGTCACCATAATCAGAGAAAACAAAGCTCGGCATGACTGTATCGAGGTCGATAACACAAAGCACTTGTCCGTTCTCATCAAACAACATGTTGTTTACTTTCGTATCACAATGGCAGAGATGTTTAGGGAGTTTGCCCTCGCGATAAAGCCTTTCACCAAGACACATGGCTTCCGCGTGCTCCTCAATCTTGTCTACAAGGGATTGAACTTCATTCAAACGACCCGCTGCATCGGCCTTAACAGCCTCACGAAGCTGCCTGATTCTCAGCTCCATATTATGGAAGTCGGGTATCGTTTCACCCAGTTCTTCGTCTACATCGCTAAGCATTGATTCGAAACGACCAAAGGTTCGTCCACAATCATAAGCATTTTGCGGCGTCACTTGAGAGTAAGTCTGTGTCCGAGGGATATAAACTGAAACACGCCAGAACTCACCTTCGGGCGTCTTATGATAGGTTTTACCATCTTTTGTCTGTACAAAGTGCAGCACTTTCCTATCAATATCCTGCTCACCGGCAGCCTCTAACTTCTTCCGAATGTGCCGCGTCACCACCTCAATATTATGTTGTAGCAACTCAACATCCGTGAAAATATGATGGTTAATGCGCTGAAGCACATAGTCATGTGGCGCACCTTCGGGCATATTTACCTTGTAAGTATCGTTGATAAGTCCGTTTCCTAATGGCACAATCTCCACCGGATTACCTTCAATTTCAAAGTTAAAAAGAATCTGTTCTTGTTTTGTTTTGCCTTCTTTTTGCATAGTAATAGTGTTAAATTCAATATAGATTACAATGCAAAAGTAGTATATTCTTCTCACTTTATTCAACAAAACAGAAAGTTTTATCTTATATATGCTTTATTTAACACAAACAATCGGAATCATCATTAACCTCAGTTCAAGTGACAATTCGCTATTCTTTTTCTTGCATATCTCGTTTTTTTTTCCGAATATTGCATTCGAAATATAGTTGATACTACCCTCTTTTTGACCAACACTAATATTGGCCTGACATGAAATCTGTAGAAAACTGCCTGATAAGATTCCTTTTCTCTCTTCTTTTGTTGATGCTTTCAACGACAGAAAGTCTATCACAAAACATCGCGTTTAACCATCTTACACCCGATGAAGGGCTTTCCCAGATCTCAGTAAATAGCCTATATGCCGACCGAGATGGAAACATTTGGATTGCAACTCGCGTGGGATTGAACTGCTATGACGGTAATAAGTTGCGCATATATGCCAATAAAAGGGGCAACAAAAACAGCCTTTTCTGCAACAATGTGAAACAAGTCACGGGCGATGGCAACCGCTTTCTCTATCTGCTTTGTGCTGAAGGAATCGCCCAACTGGATTTAACGACGTTAAGTTTCAAGACACTTCTCATCGACAATAACGTCGGAGCGCTATGCTATCACAAGCAGTTGTTCTTCAGTGATAGGCATAAAATCATGGTCTATCAACCCCATTCACGGCGCAACAAGCTTTATCTCACGTTGCCAACAAAGTCTCATGTAACGAGCATCAATATTGATTCGCGGGGCAGAATGTGGATAGGCACACGCGGAAATGGGGTATATTGTCTTGCATCGGGCAAGCTTTCTCACCCCATTCAGGTAGGAAACATCACGCAAATCTATGAAGACCACACACAAACGCAATGGATAGGAAGTTGGAATAACGGGCTGTGGACCATCAATCGGCAAGGGAAATGCACCAACATCACTAAGGGAAAGTTGCTCAATTCAAACTTTGTTCGCGCGTTTTGTGAGGATAATTCAGGCATGATGTGGATTGGAACATACCTTGGTTTGACGCGTTATAATCCACGAACAGACCAAGCTTCTACGTTCATTGCAGACAATCGGGAAAACAGTTTGACCAATTCCAGCATCTGGAGCATCATTAAAGACAAGCAGGGAACACTCTGGTTGGGAACCTATTTTGGGGGTATCAATTACTTTAATCCTGAATATGAAATCTACACGCAATACAGATTGCACGACAAAGGCAGTCAAGGATTGAGCAGCCAGATAGTGGGTCGCATGACAGAAGACGACAAAGGGAACCTCTGGATATGTACAGAAGGCGGCGGATTAAACATCTATCATCCCCAAACTAAGGCCTTCTCACGTTATCCTTTGCCTGGAGTGGAACTCACACAAAACAACTTAAAGGCTATCTTCTTTGACAAATCACGACGCACAATGTGGGTAGGCGCGCACTTAGGAGGCCTCGATCGTATCAGTCTTGCAGGCAAAACAAGTCGCACTTACAGGCACAATCCCGCCAATCCGAAGTCACTTCCTTCAGACATTGTTAGGGATATCAAGCCTTATGGGCGTCATTTGATTGTGGCAACTCAGGAAGGTGTCGCCATGATGGACCCCGAAACCGACACGTTTACGCCTCTACTTGCATCAGAAAAGCTACGCAATGTGCAAGGCCTTTGCATTGACAAACGCGGCCGTTTGTGGGTAGCCACAGAGTCGCGTGGCGTTTATTGCTACCATTTTGCCACTAAAAGATTCCGCCATTTCCAACAAACGCAGGCAAAAGGCAGCCTTAGTTGTAACAACATCAACCACATTATGACGGACCGTCAAGGCCGCATCTGGCTGTCAACAGCCAATGATGGCATCGACCTTTATGACGAACAACACAACCAATTCATCAATTATGGACATCAAGAAGGGTTGATTGGCAACTGCGTTTATGCTACTGCACCCTCATCTTTGTCTGACAATGAGCTACTACTCATTACAAATCAAGGCTTCTCGGTATTCAATCTGCGCCATAAAACATTTAGAAACTACAACAAAGACAATGGCTTTCCCCTCGCAACAATCAACGAAAATGCACTTTATGTGACGCCATCGGGAACGGTATATCTTGGGGGTGTGCGCGGAATGGTATCCTTTAAAGAGCGCGATCTCCACAAAAAGACAAAGCCTTTTGCCCTCCGTTTCACCCGACTTTATATCAATGGACAAGAAGTTTTGCCTCAAGATGCAACGCATATCCTCGATAAAACATTGAACAATACCAAAGAGATTGAACTCGATTATGACCACTCTGTCATCAGCATTGAATATGCATCATCCAACCATATCCAAGCCAACACGCAGCCACTTGAATATCGTTTGACGGGCACTTCCAACCATTGGTTCCCCATTGGCAGGCGACAAAGAACGATAGACTTCTTTAATCTCCCCTCAGGACGATACACTTTAGAACTTCGCCCCATAGGAACAACAACGCCTTCTGCCCGACTTCAAATCAGGATTCTCCCGCCATGGTATCGCTCTTTCTGGGCCATCATCGGCTATATCCTATTGTCTGGGCTTATCATTATATGGCTGGTGCGGAGTTATCGCAAGCGAATCAAGTTGTCAGAATCGTTAAAATACGAACAACAACACGCGAAAGACATTGAAGAACGCAACCAATCAAAGCTTCGTTTCTTTACAAATGTCTCGCATGAGATAAGGACTCCCCTCACGGTTATCATGGGATTGTCGGAGGCTTTGCTACATTCTCAGCGATTTGCTGCCGATATTCACAACAAACTTCAAGGCATTTATCGTAACAGTCAGCAACTGCGCGACCTCATTTCTGAACTTCTTGACTTCAAGAAACAAGAGCATACACAAGGTAAACTCTGTGTAGAAGAGACACAATGGTCGGCCTTTGTCAAAACCATTTGCAGCCTGTTTAAGGAATATGCCAATGCAAAAGACATCTCACTCACCGTGAATGCCACTACCGACACTATGGTTTGGATAGACCAAAAGCAAATGAAGAAGGTGGTA
Organism: Segatella salivae DSM 15606; assembly: GCF_000185845.1. Classification (GTDB taxonomy): domain Bacteria; phylum Bacteroidota; class Bacteroidia; order Bacteroidales; family Bacteroidaceae; genus Prevotella; species Prevotella salivae. Next base: position 2,216,217 of record NZ_GL629647.1, on the reverse strand, counting down.
AACAACTTGATTGCTAACGCCTTGAAATACACTCCACAAGGTGGAACGATTGTGGTTACAACCCAAACTACGGCTACCGATGCCGTGCTTCAAGTAGCTGACTCGGGCAAAGGCATTGCCCCGGCCGACCTTGAACATGTGTTTGACTGCTTCTATCAGGTGAAAGAGTTTGAATCTTTGACTGAAATTGGCACGGGCATAGGCCTAAACCTGACGCAAACCATTGTGCAACAACATCACGGAACGATTCATGTTACATCGGAAATCAACAAGGGAACCACGTTCACTGTAGCCATACCATTGGGTAAAGACCATTTTAATGAGAGCGAAGTAAATGCTACTCCTCAAGAGAAGGCTATCTCGTGTGCAAACAATATGCGTCAAATTACCGCACAATCTGCGTCAAATCATGAGGTAATTCCTATGACTTCACCCGATGAAATGCGTCAAACCGCAAACGCAACAATATTGATTGTTGAAGACAATGACGACATTCGGCAACTCTTAGTGACTGTGCTCAGCCCCTACTTCCACACCGTTACCGCTGTAGACGGCCGCGAAGGACTCGAAGTTACGCGTGATGTGATGCCCGATATCATTATCAGTGATGTGCTGATGCCTCATCTTTCAGGCTTAGAACTCTGTAAGATGATTAAGGAAGACCTATCGATTTGTCATATACCTGTGATTCTTTTGACGGCACAAACTGCCTTGAATCAAGAGCTCGAAGGACTGAAAATAGGAGCTGACGACTATATCACCAAACCATTTAATAACGAAGTTCTCGTGTCAAGATGCAACAACTTGATTAATTCCCGACGTCTACTTCAACACAAATTTGGTGAACATCCTCACACCGAAGCAAACATGTTGGCCTCTAATCCGCTTGACAAAGCAATGTTAGACAAGGCTATTGACATCATAGACAAACATTATATGAACTCGGATTTCAGCGTAGAAGTGTTTGCAAGAGAAATGGGATTGTCGCGTACAAGCCTATTTACGAAGTGGAAAACACTTACTGGTCAGACGCCAAACGAATTCATTATGCAGATGCGTTTGCGTAAAGCTGCAAAGATGTTACGCGAGAATCCCCAGCTAAGTATAGCCGAAATAAGCTATAAAAACGGCTTTTCCAGCCCGCGTTATTTCTGTAAATGTTTCAAAGACCGCTATCAACAACAACCTTCGGCCTATCGAAACACAAGCGAATAAGCGTTATTTTAAATCGAAAACCTACGCTTTTCAGAGAGGAAAGAGCCTTTTACCGTGTCATAAAAGGCTTCTTCATCTCTTCCATTGTCGGTGCAATATGCTCGAAAAAGCGGCGATAACCCGCACAAAGATAATTCAAACCAGGATTCCCATAGCGGTCTTTGAGGAAACGATTCTTAGGACATTCGCCATGACAGGCAAAGGCCCAACGACACTCTTTGCACTGACGTGGAAGACGATTATACTTGAGTTGGCTGAAGTGTCGTTGCTTTTCACCATACAACATCTCTAATAACGTGTGCTGATAGATATTGCCTAACTTGTATTGGGGAAAGACAAAGTGGTCACACGAGTATACATCTCCATTGTATTCCATAACACCTGCGTGGCCACATTCCTTTGAAAAGATACACGTTCCGGGCATAACACCAACCCAATTCGCCAGCATACTGTCGAAGATTTGAACGAAAACCTTACCTATATCGGCCTTTTTCCACTCGTCAAAGATGCCACAAAGGAAGGTCCCCCATTGCTCGGGAGTGACCGAAGTGTCAGAAACCATCTCACCGGCAGCCTCACCCAAGGCCGCAAGATGACGTCCGTCGTCGTGTGGCATGATGCGTTCCACGATGGGAGCAAACTGAATAAACTGGCAGTTTATACGTTTAAAGAAGTCGTAAAATGCCTTTGGATGATCGGCATTATAGCGGTTGACAACGGCCATTGCATTCCATTCCACGCCATGTTTTTGGAGTAATCGTATGCCATTCATCACCTTTTCAAACGATGGTTCGCCACGCTTGTCACGACGATATCGGTCATGAAACTCAGCAGGTCCATCGATAGAGATGCCTACAAGCCAATTGTTTGCCTTGAGAAAACGGCACCATTCATCGGTCAACAAGGTGCCATTGGTTTGCAAAGCATTATCAATTCGGCGACCACGAGCATATTTTTGTTGCAAGGCTACAGCCTTTTGATAGAACGAAAGCGGTCGAAGTGTCGGCTCACCACCATGCCAAGTGAAGAGCACTTCATTCATTGTTTGCGCTTCAATGTATTCTTTGATGAAGCGTTCCAATAGTTCATCCGTCATGATTCGATGCGATTGCTGCTTATAAAGATTTGACTTTTCAAGATAATAGCAGTAATCACACGCCAAGTTACAAGCCGCTCCAACGGGTTTTAACATTACATATAGCGGACGAGCAAAAGGAGATATAGTGGCCATAGATTTCAATTTAAATGCTGAAAGATATTTTCCGAGGGTGCAATGATACTAAAAAAATGCGTTATATGCAAACATTTCACCCCTTCATCCGCCTTTATTTAACCTCATCTGGCCATGGACATGGCTCACCAGTAGCCTTTACTGATGGCCTCTGTGCATTCACTTTACGAAGATATCGCCCAAGCTTTGACGATAGTTTCCGCACTATCGACGGATACTTTTCAGCCAAATCATGGGCTTCTCCAATATCATTTGGGATATCATAAAGCTCTTTTTTATGCGTCTTATAGTTATAAATGAGCTTCCAAGAACCCTCTCGTGCGGCGCAGTTCAGACTGATTCCAGGGCCTGTATTGCCCCAAACATTAGGATAATTCCACACTAACAGTCGGCCACGTGAGGGGTCTCCACTTCCTTTCAACAATGGAACGAAGCTCTTACCATCAACCTTTTGCGGCACCTTATAATGCTTAACACCGGCTAATTCGAGTAGCGTTGGGAAGTAATCTTCTATCATAACATATTGTGAACACACGCTCTTTGGCTTCACAACTCCAGGCCATCGCACAATCATTGGCTCGCGAATACCTCCTTCATACATAGAACCTTTGCCCGACTTTAACGGATAATTCTGCGTAAAAAGCGGCTCATCACGCCACTGTTTCCCTGTTGCATAGCCTCCATTATCACTCATAAAGATGACTATAGTGCGTCGAGTTTCATCGTTGTTATCTAACCAATCGAGGATATCTCCAAGGCTTTTATCCATCCCTTCCACAAGAGAAGCATAGGCCGCTTCCTTCTCACTAAGTCCCTTTTTGAGGTATTTCGCATAATAACGAGGGTCTCTATCTACAGGAATATGCACCGCATAATGAGACATATAGAGGTAGAATGGCTGATGATATTGCTTGGCTTGATCTAATGATTTGAGTGCTTCGCGCGTCAAAGCTTCAGTGAGAAACACGCCCGAATGCCAGTAATTATCCAGTCCCGGAATAGCCATTCGGTGACTCTTTCCATTGTTTTCCGCATTCCCATAGCATCGTTCACTAAGGTAAGTAGCTGGTCCTCCTATCGCACTTCCCGCGATATTGACCTCAAATCCCCAATGCGTGGGGTTCTCGCCAGGCGTATTTCGTGCGCCCCAATGAGCCTTTCCGCAGTGTATAGTGTGGTAACCGGCAGCCTGAAGCAGGTTGACAAACGATGTAGCGCGATACGTATTGCGTTCTCCTTCCACTCTACTGATGCCATTATAGTTCCAATCTGGCAAAGTCAAAAGACTGTCTTTGAGGTCTGTTGACACGTTCTTTTCCAACGTCCAGTTAGTCACTTTATGGCGCGCTGCATTACTACCCGTCATCAAACTACAGCGACTTGGCGAGCTAATTGGACATGCATAGGCCTGACGAAACAACATACCTTGCGATGCAAGTCGCTCCATATTAGGGGTCTCATATCGGTCATTATACATGGTGCGTTGCGTCCAAAAGGGAAGCGAAGTGTCTTGCCAGCCCATGTCATCTACCATAAAAAGGATGATGTTTGGACGTTCCGAAGCATCGTCTTTCGCCATTACCGATGAGCCGAAGGCAAAGAAAACGCCAGATAAAGCAACGGAATAGCGGCAGAGATTTGTAGAAGATGAGGTTTTCATTTGAAAGAGTATAGGATTTAAAGTCTGTTGATTTTGATTTTATGTTTTATCGTTTTGTCTTATGACTCCACAAAGATAACACAAAAAAAGCAAGGTAACCAACAAGTAATATACTTTTGAACGATTTTGTAATCAAAATGAACGGATTTAACAAATGACACATTTTTAAATATAATCTCAGGCAGTTCACCGCATGAAATGACGCAGATTACCCGGTGAAATGACGCAAATTGTTGTGTAAAATGCCTCACTTTACACGATGAAATGTCCCAAACCATTTTACCATTAATTATCAACAATGTCATCACCCCTAATTAACCCATTTGCGACTACAAATATCCTAATACGCAATGCCAAAGGTATTGTGTTAATATCCCAATGAATGTATCTGCCATTGCAAATATTATAACGATGCAACAATGTAAGTTTTATGTCAATATTCCAATGAATGTATCCGCCACCATGAATATTCTCACCACGCAACTCGGTACGAGTTGTTCCTTTGATAGCCCGGGGTTGGCGAGGAACGAGCCTACCCCGGGGAAACGTTCGCAAGGAGATTCAACGCCGTAGGTGTTGAGCTTTTTCTGTGAAGGCACGCTTACAATGAACCCTTTTATGGCGGATTAATTTAAAAAAGCACAACACCTACGGCGTTGTTCCCCACACACCATACGTTAACCCAGGGTAGCCTACACTATCGTTTGGCAACCCTGGGCTATCAAAAGCGCAACACCTACGGCGTTGAAACATTCATATCATAATACAATTAATACCAAAATACGAATAAATAAATAGCAAAATATGTCAACATTCCCATGAACACATCGCCCATGGTGAATGTTATAATGACGCAATGCTTATAGCGTTGCCACTTCGACAAATATAAAATTATTATAGATTGCAGAGAAATAATGTCATGGTGATTGTGTTTTCCCTCTTAAATCACCATTAGGGCATGGTTTAGAATAGCGTAAAAGGCCATGTAATCCCCACCTTTTTTATATATGGGGCAAATCACATGATAATCTACTTCACAAAAAGTCGTTGAATGAAGTCATTCGGAGGGAACTGCAATAAAAATTGAATCAGGACATGAGAAAACGGGATAAAACTATTCTTTCTGTACGGAATTGAACTTTTTTTGAACTATTTTACTATGCTATTCATCGTAAAACCACTATATTTGCGACTGAAAACCTGTGATAATCTATCAGATTTCCTTGACTAATCAACCTAACAATTATATACTTTATGAGAATTAAAAGCAGCAAAGTAGCTTGGAAAAAAGCCCTATTCTGTACGTCGCTTGCCCTGACTTCAATGTCAGTTCATGCGCACGATGGTAGGGTTTGGGCCGCTGATAAGAGTGGAATGCCGTCGTCAGTAGCACAAGATCAGGTGACTATCACAGGTAGTGTGTCTGACAACATGGGGCCGATGATTGGCGCAACTGTGTTGGAAAAGGGAACAACCAATGGCTGTGTGACCGACCTTAACGGCCAATTTGTACTAAAAGTGAAGTCGGCTGATGCCACACTTATTGTGTCCAACATTGGTTATACGACACAAGAGGTGAAACTACGAGGCAGGAAATCGGTAACGATTACATTGGCAGAAGACAACAAACTGCTCAATGAGGTCGTCGTAGTAGGCTATGGTACCCAGAAGAAAGTAAACATGACAGGCGCTGTTTCGTCTATAAACGTGTCGAAACTTGCCGAGAGTCGTCCTCTAACCAATGTCTCTCAAGCACTTGCGGGCTTAGCCGCCGGCGTCTCAGTAACCTCTAATCACAACCGACCGGGAGACGATAATGCTTCTATTTTAGTGCGAGGTCAGGGCACATTAAACTCATCTGCGCCCCTGATTATTATCGATGGATCGGAAGCTGGCATTAATACGGTGAACCCACAAGACATAGAATCTATCTCAATTCTAAAGGATGCAGCCTCTGCTGCCATATATGGCTCACGGGCAGCTAATGGAGTTGTGCTCATCACTACTAAGACAGGAGCGAGTGGAAAGATTAAAGTGGACTACAATGGTTATGTTTCTTTCGAGTCGATTCGCAAGACAATGACACCTGTTTCCAATTATGCTGACTACATGGAGCTAATTAACGAGGGCTACACGAATAGCGGAAAGAAACCTTTGTACAGTCAAAAGATGATTGATGCCTGGCGTAATGACGCTGGAAAAGACCCTCTAAAATATCCTAATACCGACTGGATTGACGAGACTTTCAAAAGCTCAGCCTCAACAAATCATGTCATTTCGGTTTCTGGAGGCTCTGACAAGATACGCTTCTATGGCTCATTTGGCTTCATGAACAATCCTGGTGTGATGTATAATTCGGGCTTTACGAAGTATAATGGCCGCCTGAATCTCGACGCCGACGTAGCCAAATGGTTGAACATCGGCATTCAAGTGAGCGGGTATGTATCAGATATGCAGCCGGGATATCATGAGATTTCAAACGTCTTTACCTATACTTCTGCAACGACACCAGGCATGGTTTTCCGTGCACCCGATGGCAGATTTGGCGCTATGAACAATGATGAAGACGCGGCACAAAGTGCAAACAACAACCCATTGATACGCGCATTTAAATGGGATGGCACTGATCGCAAGAACAATTTCCACCCTCGTTTCCTTGCAACGATTAAGCCTTTGAAAGGACTTTCGCTTGCTTTGAGCTATTCGTATGAATTGGTTGACGAAGACATCATGCGTAAACCCGTGTTGTTAGAAGGCTGGAACTTCCTGACCGATCAAGTCACTTATACCACCAAAACAAAGTTTAACATCACCAATGAAGATAACAAAATAGAACGTTATTTCAATGATGCTGTGTTGAGATATCACCATAAGTTCTTCAAGAACAGCCTCACTTTAGACTATATGCTCGGTGCAAGCCAGGAACTATATCGGGCAAAGAATCTTCATGTTACAAAGCAAGATATGATTGATTTGGGCATGAATGTGCTTGATGGTGCCACAGGTCAGGCCAGCGCTAATGGCGGAATATCAGAATGGGCCATGCGTTCTGTCTTCAGTCGACTAAACCTTAACTGGCAAGATCGTTACCTATTAGAGTTCAATCTCAGGGCCGATGGATCGTCACGCTTCTTGAAAAACAAGCGATGGGGATACTTTCCATCACTCTCTGCGGCTTGGCGCATGGACCAAGAGAAGTTTATGGAGGGTGCGTTTAATGGCAAGTTGAGCAATCTTAAGCTTCGCGTTTCCTATGGTTCTCTTGGAAACAATAACGTGGGTAACTATGCTTCACAGTCACTTTACACGAGTGACAAGGGTGCATTAAACTATGTTTTAGGCAACACTATGGTAACAGGTATGGCGCAAATAGCCTTGGCCAACAGTCTACTTACATGGGAAAGCACTAAGGTATTTGACGTTGGTTTGGACTTCGGATGGTTCAATAATCGTCTTACTGGAACTTTAGATTATTTCAATAAACGTACAACTGACATCCTCATTGACCTGCCGGCACCAGCTGTTCATGGTACAACGAGCTTACCAAAGGTAAATAGTGCCACTGTGACAAACCATGGATTGGAGTTCACTTTGGGTTGGCAAGACCAGGTGAATGGCTTTAGCTATGGCGCAACGGCAAACTTTACATATATCAAGAACAAAGTAAACAAGTTCAAAGGAACCGATAAAGGTGGCATGGCTATTAGCGGAGCGAACCTCATTTGGGAAGGATATAGCATCAATTCTCAATATCTTTTGCGCGTTGACCGCTTGCTTCAAACAGATGAAGACATGCAACGCGTTCAGCAAATCATTGATAATGCCCCCACAGGTGCAGACGGAAATAAACTTAATCCGTTTGCCGCCTTCGGCACACCAAAGAAGGGTGACCTGCTCTATAAAGACATAAATAACGACGGAATCATTAACAACAACGACAAAGAGATTGTTAGTGATGGTCCGAATCCTAAGTTTATGATGGGTGTAAACCTTAATATGGCGTGGAAAGGCTTTGATTTTTCGGCGCTGATTCAAGGCGCTTTCGGAGCTAAAGTCTATTGGCAGCACGCGGCATATAATACTCCTACCGTGAGATTTGGATATCAAATCAACAAAGAAGTCGCTGATGGCAGATGGGTAGAAGGCCGTACTGACGCCACCTATCCACGTCTTGTAGACTATCAGGACGAGCAAAACACGAAGTTAAGTGACTTTTATTTAGAGAACAAAAGCTTCTTAAAGATTCGCAATGTGCAATTAGGCTACACGCTTCCTAAGGCATTAACGATGAAACTTAACATTGAAAGAGTACGCATTTACGGCAGTTTGGAGAACTTCTTCACCTTTACTAAGTACAAAGGATTTGACCCAGAAGTTAGTGGAATGGCTTATCCCTCAATGAAACAAGCTGTAATTGGTCTGAATGTATCATTCTAAATATAAGCAAACATGAAACTAAAATATATATCATTCGTTGCATTTGCAATGACATTATCATTGTCAAGCTGTTATGATTTGAATCGTTTCCCAGGCGATCAGCTTAGTAATGAGAAGTTCTATCGTAATGAAGAACATGCTAAAGAGGCTATGATGGCCGTCTACAATCAAATGCAAAAGGAAGACGTTTTCGGTCTACAGTTCGCCATGGATGGCTTAGGTGGCATCGCAATGGGATATGATCCGCAGTCTTATCAGACTATACAGAGAGGCACTTATGACGTAAAGAATGGTCGCGTGTTAGGGAAATGGCAAAACCTTTACGAAGGAATCGCACGTGCAAATGGTGTTCTTCAAAATGTAGATCGCTGCCAAATGAGCGATGAATTGAAAGTACAATATAAGGCAGAAGCTAAGTTTATGCGTGCCTTATACTACTTTACACTGATGGATTTCTTTGGAGGTGTGCCCATATATGACGAGAGTGTCATCGTAAGTGAAAGCTATAGTGAGATGAAAAACAAGCGAGAGAGCATTGAAAATGTGCGTGCTTTCATCCTCAAAGACCTCAAAGAAGCCGCTGATAAACTTCCCGAAGCGTGGGATAAAGCTAATTATGGGCGTGCAACGAAATACGCAGCATTGGCTCAAATGGGTAAAGTCTACCTCTATGCAAAGGACTATCAGCATGCAAAAGATTGCTTCCAGCAAGTTATTTCGTCAGGAAAGTATGCGTTATATGACAATTATGCCGACCTGTTTAAGCCCGGAGGAGACGAGAGTTCGGAGATGATCTTCGCCATACAAAACATGGGTGGCGTCGGAACGGACCATGGAATGCCGATGTGTTTCTATATGGGTACGAGAGAATCTTTTGGAAGTTGTTGGAACAATGTAATGGTTTCACCTCATTTTGTGGATACTTACGAGTACAAAGATGGGCGTCCTTTCGACTGGGATGATTGGTTTCCAGGCATTAAAACGAATAACAACATTAAGATAAAGACGTTCCGTTCTACCCTCGAAAAAGGCAAAGTGAAGGCTTATCCAGAAGCAAAGGCAAAGCTCTTACAAATGTATCAAGAGCGAGATCCACGCATGAATATGACTGTTATCTTGCCTTACACGCGCTATACCGGCTGGTATGCCAACGCAATTGAAGACTGTGAATTCGTTATTGCGCCTTCTATCATGAGTGGAAAAGGCTATATTCGTGTCAATCAGAACTACGAAACATACCTCTGGCGCAAGTTCGTTCCCGAAGGAAATATGGGAGGTGGCATCAACAATAGAGCGGATACACCTATCAACTTCCCTCTAATCCGCTATGCAGATGTACTATTAATGATGGCGGAATGCCAAAATGAATTGGGCAATCAGACTGAAGCTGTGGCACTAATCAACCAAGTTCGTGCACGAAAAGGAGTTGAAATGCCAGCCATCAACAGTGGCCCCACCTATTTAAATGCTACAACTAAGGATGAAGTTTTCAGCAGAATACGTCATGAAAGAGCTGTAGAGTTAGCGGGAGAAGGCTGGAGTTTCAGTGACTTAAAACGTTGGAACATGTTGGAAACTCTTAATAAACGTGAGGAAAAAGATATCACCGGAAAGCCTCGTTACACACGTTCTGTGACAAAACGAGACTATCTTTGGCCGATACCTGCCGACGAAATAGAAAAGAACGGCAACCTTACGCAGAACCAAGATTGGTAGTTTTAGGTTATATATGTACATGAATGACGATTCCCGAGAGATGTGAATCTGAGCGGGAATCTTTTGAATTAAAGGATGATATGATTAAAAAAACGATATTCATTGCTTGGATGTGTATCATGGTTTTCTGCACTTCGCAAGCCTATGAGCAACGAAACCTATTGCAAAACCATGCTACTGAGGCACTCATTCGACGTTCACTTGTGATGCAACAACAATGGGTTCCTTTCCCAAAATATGCTGATCGAGCTGGTTGGGACACGCTGTTTGGGGGAGAGAAACAAGCCATTATAGAGGCTGCAGAGCCTTTACTTGACTACCAATGGCAAGTCGTTCGGGCTACTGATTACTTAGACTATGAACGATCAGGTAACCGAAACACCATGCAGAAACCATACAATCGGAACATCAATGTCATGTGTAATCTGCTTGTCGCGGAACTCGCAGAAGGACGCGGACGCTTTGTAAACGACTTGATAAATGGTGCAATGTACTTCTGTGAAATGACGTCATGGGCGGAATCAGCTCACCTCTCTGCCTATCAGAAAAGCAAGAGAGCACTCCCTGACTACCGTGAAAGCATCTTGGAATTACGTCAAGGTGACGTCGCACAATTACTCTCTTGGACGTATTATTTCATGAGAGATCAGTTTGACAAAGTAGACCCAATAATTGCCAATCGCTTACGTTTTGAATTGCAACGACGCGAACTTGACCCCTTCATTCAACGCAATGACTTTTGGTGGATGGCTCGAAACTATAAGCAAGATCGCCTACTTAACAACTGGACTCCATGGTGTAATGCCAATGCTTTGTTATGTTTCATGCTGTTAGAAGATAATCCCGAGGTGCTCACTAAGGCCATTTGGCTTTCCATGCAGTCTGTAGATGAATACTTAAACTACGTGAAAAGCGACGGCGCTTGTGAGGAAGGACCTTCTTATTGGGGCCATGCGGCAGGCAAACTCTTTGAATATCTCTCCGCACTTTCACTCATTACAGGAAATAAAGTCAATCTCTTCGACGCACCATTAGTTAAGAAAATGGGCGAATATATCGCTGCTTCGACCATCGGAAATGAATGGGTTGTCAACTTCGCTGATGCCTCTGCACGAGCCAACGACCTCAATACGATGCTCATTTATCGCTATGGTTTGGCTGTCAACAGCCCCGAAATGAGAGGTATGGCGGCTCAACGTGCAAAGGCTTTCCCACCAAAACTGCCTGCAAGTTGGCTCGATCTGTTCCAAGAACTCCAAAACATTCGTTACCAATCTCAATTGAAACAAGAGAAGATTAGCTATCGTCCACCCCACTTTTCATGGTTCCCTCAGACGGAGTTTTGTTACATCCGACGCGGTAATCTGTTTCTCGCGGCAAAGGGAGGGCACAACAATGAAAGCCACAATCACAATGACATTGGCTCATGTATTCTGGCTATTGACAACCTACCTATACTCATAGATGTCGGCGTTGGCACTTATACAAAGAAAACATTCAGCAGCGAACGCTACACGATTTGGACGATGCAAAGTGATTATCACAATCTACCTATCATCAATGGGCAGTCAGAACACAATGGTATTCAATATCATTCCATGAACCCATCTGTCGATAAAAAGCGATTCAGTTTCAGTGTTGACATCGCTCAGGCCTATCCAAAAGAGACTGCTGTTGAACGCTGGACACGGGCTTATGCGCTACAAAACAAACAATTGGTGATTACAGACGACTTCCAACTTAGTGCGAAAAAGGCTCCCAACCAGTTGAACTTCATGACCTGGGGCGACGTGAAAGTTCGCGAAAAGGGATGTATTCAACTGCATATCAAGCAGGTAAAAGCAACGTTGAACTATGATGCTCGTGTCTTCACGCCTACGATAACACCTATCGAACTCACCGACCCAAGGCTTTCGAAGGTATGGGGTGAGCGTGTCTATCGCATCACACTAACTGCCAACGACCAAGCATTGCGTGGCCAATACCGCTGCACACTGACCCAAGAATAACTTAAAACACAATGTATATGTACACTCCTAATACTCCAAACCACAACAAAATCAGTCTCAATCGAAGGCTGATTTTGCTGTTATCACTTATATGTGTCGCCACGTTCTCTATGGCTCAACGTTCCATTTTGCCGCTCAATGACAACTGGTTATTCAGGTTTTCTCACGAAGTTCAAAAGGAAAGTGGACGCAAAGTGATGCTCCCTCACACATGGAATGCCGTTGATGCACTCAGTGGAAAGCCTGATTATAAACGCGGAATCGGCAATTATAGTCGCACTCTTAACGTGCCTTTATCGTGGAAAGGCAAACGCATCTTCATACGATTTGAAGGGGCCAACAGCGTGACTAACCTCTTTTTGAATGGCAAACACATAGGAGAACATCGCGGAGGTTATGGCGCTTTCATCTTCGAATTGACCGATAAGTTAACCTATGGTGACCAAAACCAACTACTCGTTCGCGTCAATAATGCCGAACAATTGGACGTAATGCCACTCGTAGGTGACTTTAATTTCTATGGCGGAATATACAGAGAAGTTGCTCTTTTGCTTACAGACAGCATCTGCATCTCGCCACTTGACTATGCCTCGCCAGGCATTTATCTGCGCCAAACGAAGGTAAATGCACAACAAGCTGATGTGCAAACCGATGTGATTATAGACAATCCTACTCATAACAAACAAGCTGTCGATGTGTCGATAGAGGTGTTTGCCGGTACAAAGTCGGTCTTAAAACAACAAAAAACATTGGCGCTTGAGGCACAAGCTATGCTACAACGCCACACCATTCCCTTCACCTTGCATCGCCCACACCTATGGAATGCCACCGAAGACCCATTTATGTATAAGGTGAAAGTGAGCCTACGACAAGGCAATCGACTACTCGATGAGGTGGAACAACCCTTGGGTTTACGCAGTTTTCAAGTCAACCCATCACGCGGTTTCTTTCTCAATGGTCGACATCTTCCCCTACATGGTGTTTGCAAACATCAGGATAGAGCCGTTGTTGGCAATGCCATCACACGCGAAAACATTGCAGAAGATGTTAAACTCATGCGCGAAATGGGCGTCAACGCCGTTCGCTTGGCCCACTATCCTCACGCGGCTTACACCTATGAACAAATGGATCGGGCCGGCATTGTGACGTGGGCTGAGATTCCATTTGTAGGTCCTGGCGGTTACGCTGATAAGGGATTTGTAGACAGTAAGGCTTTCCGCGATAATGGAAAACAGCAACTTATTGAGCTCATTCGCCAGCAATTCAATCATCCAAGCATTTGTTTTTGGGGCTTATTCAATGAACTTAAGTACGAAGGTGATAACCCGTTAGACTATATTCAAGAACTAAACAGACTGGCACATGCCGAAGATAGCACGCGACTTACTACCTGTGCAAGCAACCAAATGGGGCAAATGAACTTCATTACTGACGTGATGTCATGGAACCGTTACGATGGATGGTATGGCTCAACACCATCTACTTTGGCCACCTTCCTTGACGAAATGCACGCCAAACACCCTCAACTCTGCATCGGAATCAGTGAGTATGGTGCCGGCGCTTCAGTCAATCATCAACAAGATTCGTTGCAACAGCCAAAGCCAAATAGCTGGTGGCATCCCGAGAACTGGCAGACTTTCTATCACATTCGCAATTGGGATATCCTCTCACATCGGCCTTATCTGTGGGGTTCTTTCGTATGGAACATGTTCGACTTCGGTGCTGCTCACCGCACGGAAGGTGACCGCCCAGGCATCAACGACAAAGGACTTGTGACGTATGATCGCCGTATCAAGAAGGACGCCTATTACTTTTATAAGGCTAATTGGAATCCCGAAGCAATGGTATATATTGCTGGCAAGCGCATAACAAAACGCGAAAAGGCTAATAACGAGCTATGGGTGTTCTCCAATTGTAAATCGGTTGTGCTCTCGGTTAATGGCAAACAACAGGCTTCTCTCACGCCCAACGACAACTCACTCTGCACCTTCCATGTCACACTTCAGCCTGGATTAAACCGCATTGTGGCTAAAGGTACGAAAGATGGCAAGCAGGTGAGCGACGAATATGAGGTCATGTGTGAGCCAAAATTATAAAAATCATAGTGTAGAATGTAGGTTTCAACGCCGTAGGCGTTGTGTTTTTTTGGCGTAATCCGTCATGAGTTTAGGTATATATTGTCGTTAATCACACCATGATATGAATGTTTTAACGCCGTAGGTATTGTGTTTTTGATAGCCCAGGGTTGCCAAACGATAGTGCAGGCTACCCTGGGTTAATGTATGTTGTATGGGGAACAACGCCATAGGTGTTGTGCTTTTTCGACGTAATCCAACATGTATTCATGCGTATATTGCTGTCAATCACGCTATGACATGAACATTTCAACGCCGTAGGTGTTGCGCTTTTGATAGCCCAGGGTTGTCAAACGATAGTGCAGGCTACCCTGGGTTAATGTATGTTGTATGGGGAACAACGTCATAGGTATTGTGCTTTTTTTGATTAATCCGCCATGTATTCTGGCGCGAGATAACGTAATTCATATTATGGAATAAACGTTTCAACGCCGTAGGTGTTGTGCTTTTGATAGCCCAGGGTTGCCAAACGATAGTGCAGGCTACCCTGGGTTAACGTATATTGTGCGTGGAACAACGCCGTAGGTGTTGCGCTTTTTTTGATTAATCCGCCATGAAAGGTTTCATTGTAAGCGTGACTTCATAGAAAAAGCTCAACACCGATGGCGTTGAATCCCCTTGCAAACGTTGACCCGGGGTAGGCTCGTTCCTCGCCAACCCCGGGCTATCAAAGGAACAACTCGTACCGAGTTGCGTGGTGAAATAATTATGGGCAAGGCGTGGCTGATAATAAAAGGTGAAATAGTGTAAGGCAAACAAAGCCTCTCCCCCTGCCCTTTGCTTTCCTCGTTTCGCAGGCTTCATGAACAGCGACCTATGGTTCCCCGAAGAGGGAGGGGAGTTGTTAGCTATGAAAATGGAGGGAGTAGTTTGAGGAGTAACCAGAAATGTTGGTGTTATTGATAATAAAGCGTAAAATGAGTTATGGTAAATAGGTGTATGATTTGCCACATTTTACTGCATGAAACGATGGAAATGGTGTTACGAAAATTATGTTTCAACGCCGTAGGTGTTGCGCCTTTGATAGCCCAGGGTTGCCAAACGACAGTGCAGGCTACCCTGGGTTAACGTATTGTTTG
>NZ_GL629647.1:2167750-2200685 GCF_000185845.1 Segatella salivae DSM 15606 | reverse complement strand
GGGTTAACGTATTGTTTGTGGGAAACAACGCCGTAGGTGTTGCGCTTTTTTTGATTAATCCGCCATCAAATACCTCGCAATAACTATGCTTTCTCGGAAAAAGCTCAACACCTACGGCGTTGAATCCCCTTGCAAACGTTTACCCGGGGTAGGCTCGTTCCTCGCCAACCCCGGGCTATCAAAAGAACAACTCGTACCGAGTTGCGTGGTGAGAGTATTCATAGTGGCAAATACATTCATTGGAACATTAATATAACTCCGATGGTATTGTGTGGTTATAACATTCAAAATGGGCGATGTGTTCATTGGGATATTGACATAACATCCTATTAATCCTCTCATTGAAACCATATTTTCTCGGAAAAAGCTCAACACCTACGGCGTTGAATCTCCTTGCGAATGTTTACCCGGGGTAGGCTCGTTCCTCGCCAACCCCGGGCTATCAAAAGAACAACTCGTACCGAGTTGCGTGGTGAGAACATTCAAAATGGGTGATACATTCATTGGAACATTAATATAACTCCGATGGCATTGTGTGGTTATAACATTCAAAATGGGCGATGTGTTCATTGGAATAATGGCATAACACCCACATTCTTATGTCGTTACAACATTCAAAATAGCAAATACATTCATTGGAACAATAATATAACACCGACGGCATTGCATCGTTGTAACATTCAAAATGGCGGATACATCCATTGGAATGCTGTTATAACACCTATGGCGATTCATGATGATAACATTATGGTATTGATGTTATTGATAATCTATGATAAAATGATTTGGTGCAAATGAGCGCGTAATTAGCCTTATTTTACACGATGAAATGACGCAAAACATTGCGTGATTTGTGGCATTTTACAATGCTGGGGATAAAGGAACATAAAACAAAGGGAAATGGGGTTATGATGCTTCTGTGGCAAAGCGGTTTGTATTGGCCATGAAACACCTGACTGATTTGAAAAACATGACTCTGCAACCCCATTTATGTTACAGGCTATATCCCATTTCTTTCCCTACTAACGCTATCCCACTCATCACACTTTATGACTTATAGAATATGCCCATTTTTCGCCTTTTTCCCCTTGATTTCTTTCTTTTTATCCAAAAATATACGTACTTTTGCGAGCGTATGTACTACAAGTTTTACTTGATTATGTTGCTTTTTTGCCTGTCGTTACCATTGAGTGCGCAGACAAAAACAGACGGGAAGCGCCCTGAAAGCGTTGCTCCTGAGGACCGAACTGTCGATATGGATGACCCTACTTTCGTACCAATGGTGCGCGTAGGAAAGGTACTTCAGGGGCGAGATTCAATCCAATATGTAGAACTTAACAATGTATATGTCTACCCACAACCCGTATTTGAGAACGCACAACAACGCATAGCATACAACCGTTTGGTTTATAATGTCAAGAAAGTGCTACCGATAGCCAAGGAGGTTAACCGCATAATTATCGAAACTTACGATTATATTCAGACGTTACCCAACAAGAAAGCCAAGGACGCTCACCTCAAATATGTGGAACAAAGCATTAAAGAAGAGTACACACCACGCATGAAGAAGCTCACCTATCAACAGGGAAAACTGCTCATTAAGTTAGTATATCGCGAGTGTGGAAGCTCTGCTTATGGCGCACTTCAAGCCGTGTTAGGCCCTGTTCGCGCGGGATTTTGGCAAGCGTTTGCATGGACTTTTGGTGCCTCTTTGACGAAGAAATATGACCCGAATGGCGTAGATCGCCTCACCGAACGTGTGGTGTTGATGGTTGAAGCCGGCCAATTATAACCGAGAAAATGAAGAAATCAATGAAGATAATGCTTGGAGTTGTCGTGGCTGCAGTGGCTATCGGTGGACTCCACTATTACAAACAAGGAAGTAAGAGTGTTGAAAACACGGAGGAAGTAGAGGAGATTGAGAAAGTCACTCCCGTCGGTCCATCGTTTAATGCCGATAGCGCTTACAGCTTTGTAAAGGCACAATGCGACTTCGGTCCACGCGATATGAACAGCCGTGGGCATGAACGTTGCGCGCAATGGATAGTGAAGAAGTTCAAGGAATATGGCTGTAAGGTGACTACCCAGGATGCAACACTCACCGGATATGACGGCACCAAGCTCAAGAGTAGCAACATTATTGCCAGTATAAACCCTGAAGCCACCACCCGAATACTGCTTTGTGCGCATTGGGATAGCCGTCCTTGGGCCGATAACGACCCTGATAGTACGAACTGGCACAAGCCAATTCTTGCCGCGAATGATGCCGCAAGTGGCGTTGCAGTGATGCTCGAGTTGGCGCGAATCATCCATAACAATAAAGGCGATAAAGCCTTAAATGCTCAACTTGGCATTGACTTTGTGTGCTTTGATGCCGAAGATTGGGGGACACCTCAATGGGCAAATACCCCCGATAATGCCGATAGTTGGGCACTCGGAGCACAGTATTGGAGTAAGAATTTGCCGCGAGGTTATGAGGCACGTTATGGCATTTTACTCGATATGGTGGGTGGAGTTGGCGCGCGATTCTATAGAGAAGGCATGTCAATGCAATACGCTTCGGCGATAGTAAACAAGGTTTGGCGCGCTGCAAAAGCAGTTGGTTTTGGAAGTTATTTCCCTCAACAAGATGGAGGAATGATTACAGATGACCATGTGCCTATTAACCAATTTGCCAAGATTCCGACTATAGACATTATCCCATATTACCCAGATTGTCAGCAAAGTAGCTTTGGACCAACGTGGCATACGCTTGCCGATAATATGGAAAACATTGATAAGAACACGCTGAAAGCCGTGGGTCAGACAATGGTTCAAGTGATATATTCAGAGAAATAGTTGCACATGACAACATGAAATACGTCAACAGGGATGCACAAAGCGTGCATCCCTGTTGGTCTTTTCTATGGATTTCAATGCTACTATCCTACTATGTATATAATGATTGTATAGCGTTGATAACGCCAATCCACACATTTGAGGTTAGTTTTGCATTGATTTGAGCTCCTTAAAACGTTACTTCGGCCTGGTCTTTTACGGCTTGCATTACCCTAAGCCAATTGCCTCCCCAAATCTTTTCGATATCTTCTTCGCTGAATTTACGGCGTAACAATTGGATGGTAAAGTTGATCATTTCGGATGCATCGGCCATACCTACGATACCACCATCACCATCAAAGTCGGTGCCTACACCCACATGGTCGATTCCCATGACGTCGATTGCATGCTCAAGATGGGCCACTGCATCGAGTATAGTGGCTTCAGTTTCTTTCCGAAGGAAGCCATGATACATTGTGGTTTGAGCCACACCGCCTCTTGCAGCGAGTGCTTTCAGCTGGTCATCGGTTAGATTTCGTGGCACATCGCAAAGCGCTTTACAGTTGCTATGACTACAAACGATAGGCGTTTTACTTATCTCTAATGCATCATAAAAACTCTTTTCAGCCCCATGACTGAGGTCAACCATAACCCCAAGTCTATTCATTTCGTGAATAACCTGCTCGCCAAAAGCACTTACTCCGTTATGCGTTCCCGTGCCACGAGCACTGTCACAGATGTCGTTATCGCCGTTATGGCAAAGCGTGATGTAAGTAATTCCACGACGAGCAAAGTGCTCTACATTCGCAATATCATTCTCAATAGCCAGTCCATTCTCTATACCGAGCATGATACTCTTGCGACCTTGCGCCTTGTTTATATAGAGATCGTGAGGTGTTTTCGCGATAGAAACATACGCGTTTTCACGCTTAACAATGGCCGATATCTGGTCAAATATGCTGTCAGCATATTGCTTCGGCGTCATGTTTTCAGGAATTTCGCCCGGCTTTGGGTGCTGAGGAATGTAGGCAACCATCGTCACTGCATCTTGTCTTCCGTCTGACATCTTGTGGAGATCATATAGGATTCGTGGATCCCTTTGCTCGAAATGAATGCCTTGAGGGAAGAACATTGGCGTGTCACAATGGCTATCAAACGTGAGGATTCGACGGTGAATGTCTTTTGCTTTGCTAAATTCTGCACTGCGATGGATGAGCCATTGGAAGAGTTTTAGTCCCTCTTCTTCGAGCCATTCAGGATGCCATTGCACCCCAATGATAGCCTTTTGCTCACTACTTTCAATCGCTTCGACGATTCCATCGGGTGCGGTTGCCGTGACACGGAACTTATCTCCACATTCAGCTACAGCCTGATGATGGAATGAGTTGACATAAGTCTTCTCGCCATAAAGGTCAAACAACACACTGTTTTCACGTATGTTTATGCTGTGAGTAGGCTCTTCTCGCACTGCATCTTGAACGTGTTTGAGTGGTGTTTTGATATCTTGTGTCAGCCGACCTCCTAAAGCTAAGGCGATGGTTTGCATGCCACGACACGTTCCAAGAATAGGAATCTGTCGGTTATATGCTAATCTTGTGAGCAACAATTCAGGCAAATCACGCTCTGGATTAACGTGACCTAACTCTTTAAGAGGCTCCTCATTACTCCATAATGGGCTATAGTCTGCGCCACCAGTAAACACAAGTCCGTCGATGCGATCAAGCATATTGATGATTACTTGATGGTCGGCCACTGGCGGAATGATAACAGGTGTGCCGCCCGCTTTAACGATTTGACGATAGTAAACGCTTCGTATCATGGCATCACCATCAGCATAATTGGCTGTGATTCCAATCATTGGGCGCTGTTGAGCCTCGGGAAATGAGGAATAAATCTCGTCAAGATATGTTCCAAGTTGATATTTCTTTATCATTTTTTCAGTTCAAAAATTGAGTTCAAAACATTTATATTCTTTCCTATTTTCAGGGTGTTTGCGTTATCATAGAATACACATCCATGCTTCAACACGTTGGAAACATCCCTCAAAATCATTTGAAAACAAAAATAATTAATATTATTTGAATCGACAAAAAAAAGCGCGGAAATCTTTCAATCTCCGCGCTTTCAGTATGAGGAATAAATGATTTTACTTTTCTATACCTACCAATTCAACGGTGAAAATGAGTGTAGAGTAAGGCTTAATCTGCCCTGCTTGTCTTCCGCCATAAGCCAAATTCTCTGGTATACAGACTTCCCATTTGCTGCCAACTGGCATCATTGTGAGCGCTTCTGTCCATCCTTTGATGACTTCATTGCATCGGAACGTGTTGGTTTGAGGGTCGCGTTTGTAGCTACTATCAAAGACAGTACCATCTATTAAGCGTCCTTCGTACTTCACTTTTACCTTATCTGACTCCTTAGGCATAGGGCCTTTACCTTCTACAAGCACTTTATACTGCAGCCCAGAAGGCGTAGTATGCATGCCCTCTTTCTTGGCATTAGCCTTCAACCAGTCTGCATTTTCCTGTTTATATGCTGCATTTCGTGTCTCAACAACATCCTCCATACGCTGACGATAGCGCTTAGTTGCCTCGTTTTGCGTAAAGAAAGTCGTGTCGTTTTGCAGTGCGGCAGTGAATCCATTGATAAACATTGCGTGCTCAATAGAATCTTTTGTTCCAACGAAAGCCTGCTTCATATTCGGCAAAATACGGCTGTTGACCATCTCAGCAATCTGCATTCCCGCAGCATAAGCCTTGAAAGCAGGGTCTGAAACGCGTGTCTGCGCCTCACGAAATCCTTTCAGGAAGTCAGCCATATTCGTTGTATCAACCTGGAAACTCTGTTGAAGATAAGCCACAAGTCCTTCAGTTGCCGACATGCCGGCAAGGTAACTAAGCGTATCATTCGGTGAAACGAGCTTCACTGTTGACGCTGGTGTTGTGGCAACAGGCTTCTTTTTCTTATCCTTTGCCTGTGTAGTAAGCGTAACGCCCGCCATGAAGACGAGCGCTAAGAGTATTAGTTTTTTCATTGTTTACAATCTTATTTTCCGCCAACCTTTACGAGTTCAATCTTAAAGATGAGTGCAGAGAAAGGCTTAATCTGGCCTTGTTCGCGGTCGCCGTAAGCCAGTTGTTGAGGAATATAGACTTCCCATACAGAGCCAGCAGGCATATGTACGAGCGCATCGGTCCATCCTTTAATCACCTGATTGGCTTTAAGTGTGATAGGTTCTCCACGCTTATAGCTGCTATCGAATACCTTTCCATCGATTGTTTTGCCTTCATAGTTGACAACAACTGTTGAAGTATCCTGAGGCATTGCACCCTTTCCTTCTTTTATTACCCTATATTGTACGCCAGAAGGAAGCGTCTTTACGCCGGCCTTTTTCTTGTTTTCAGCGAGCCATTTCTCACCAGCTGCCTTGTTAGGACCATATTGTTTCTCCATGTTCTTGCCCTTAATAGCCATCATTTTGGCTTGAGCAATCTGCTGAGCTTCCTCAGCTGTCATCTTCACGCTACCTGTTTTACCTGTTGTTCCAGCAATAAAACCAGCCATAAAGTTCTTTAATGAGATGCTCTTTGTAGAGTCTTCACCAAACACTTCGCTATTAATGCCCTTGATCATCTGGTTAGATATCTGCTGACCTATTTGTATTCCAGCGTAATAAGCGGCCTTCTTCTTGTCGTCACCAGCATTAGCTCCATCGTTAAGTCCTTTGATAAACTCGTCCATATAGGTAGTATCGATCTGCATACGACCTACGAGGAAGTCCTTCAAACCTTGGGTTTGAGCCATACCCATGGCGTAACTCATCGTGTCAACATCGTTTTTCAGATCGGCCTTTGGAGTCGAATTGCCACACGCAGTGAATGTTGCGGCAGCGATAGCCATAGCGGCTACGATTGCGATTTTCTTCATTTCTAATCTTATTATAATGTATATTATTTCACTGATACAAGCTCTACATCAAATACCAACGTAGAGAATGGAGGGATAGATGCACCTGCTCCGCGCTCGCCATAACCGAGTTCATAAGGTATAAAGAAGCGATACTTGCCGCCTTCTTTCATGAGTTGCAAGCCTTCTATCCATCCGGCAATCACTTGATTGAGTGGGAACGTGGCGGTTTGTCCGCGATCATACGACGAATCGAACTTCGTTCCATCTATCAAAGTGCCTTCATAATGACACTCAACTGTGTCGGTTGCCTTTGGACTTTGACCGTTTCCTTCACGCAAAACCTGGTATTGCAGCCCCGAAGCTGTCGTGATAACACCTTCCTTTTTGCCGTTTTCGGCGAGGAACTTCTCGCCATCTTGCTTTGCGGCCTTACCCTTTTCGGCAGCCTCTGCCTTTTGTTTCTCCTCTTGTTTTGCAAAGAACTCCTGCACAATCTGTTGTGCTTCAGCGTCGCCGAGCTTCAAATCGCCCGCAATAACGTCTTTAATTGCCTGTGCAAAATCGTCAATATTAAGATCTGCGGCACCCATCTGAGACAATTGTCTGCCGATGCCTATGCCGAGAGCATAGCTTACTTTATCCATAAAATCTTAAATCAATTGGTTTAAATGATACTATATTTCGAAATCAAATGCAAAGATAGCAGAATAAAACTGAATAGAAAAGAAACGATGCTTTAATTTTATTAAAATGTAAAGGGCTTCACATAATTTTTATATATATTTGTAACACGTTTACATTGTTAGGCTATACGTGCCATGACAAAGCGGTAAACACATGATGAAAAGATACAAAAACAACAAAGAAAGATGACCAATAAAATCTCAAAAATAGTGTTTCTTACGGGTGCAGGCATGTCGGTTGAGAGTGGATTCAAGACGTTTCGCGGCAGCGATGGCCTTTGGGAAAACTATCCTGTGGATGAGATTGCCACACATCATGGCTGGGAAGACAACCCCACTAAGGTGACAAACTTCTATAATATGCTAAGAAAGAAGTTGTGGAATGCCTCACCTAACGAGGGACATCGCCTCATTCAGTCGCTGGAACAGCAGTATGAGGTGACTGTTGTGACGCAGAATGTCGACAATCTCCATGAGCGTGCCGGCTCAACTCACGTCATTCATCTGCATGGAGAGTTATCAAAGGTGTGCTCAAGTCGCGACCCTTACAACCCTGAATACATTGAAACATTAACGCCAGAGCATAGTGATGTTGAGCCAGGTACACTTGCTAAAGATGGTAGTTTGCTTCGACCTTTCATCGTTTTCTTTGAAGAAAGCGTTCCAATGATAGCCCCGGCAGCGCATGAAGTGACGTCGGCTGACCTGCTCGTTGTTATCGGAACAAGTCTCAATGTCTATCCCGCTGCAGGGTTGTTACAATACTGTCGACCTGGTGTTCCGATTTATCTCATAGACCCGAATCCCGTGAACACCAACGTCTTTCAACATGTAAAGCAGTTGCAAATGGGGGCAAGCGAGGGGATGAAACGGCTGACAGAGCTGCTCAACTCGGCTTCATCGAAAGAAACAAAAGATTGAGATTCAACCCTTGTTAAGGACTAAGTCGGGGATAAGCAGCTATTTGTAATGGCTCACTTTGCAGGTGTTTGATGAGTGAGCGCATCTAAACAAAGCCTCATCCCCAGTCCCTTTTCTTCCTCGTTTCACTGGTTCAACGAACAGCAACCTTTGGTTTTCCAAAGAGAGAACAGATTAGTTAGCCTTTGAAATAGAAGAGGTTATTTGAGGGAGAATGGGGAATATTGGCGTTATTGATAATTCATGGTAAAATGGTTTGGGGCATTTTATCGTATAAAACACGGCAAAACACGCTGTGAAATGTGCCACTTTACCGCATGAAATGACTGAGATTGCCGCGTGATATGAGGCAGATTGGAAAAAGGTTTGTAAGTAGTTAATAATAAAGAAGTTATTCATGAGAGCATAAAAGCCATAGGAGGATGTTGACTTTCAATATCAATGCACATTTGGAATGGCTGTTATGAGTTTATGTTTTCTTTCCTTTGAAATCAAAGAATAATAGGTTTTAGCTGATGCGCAAAATCATTCATATCGACATGGACGCTTTCTTTGCGAGCGTAGAGCAAAGAGATCATCCCGAGCTTCGCGGCAAACCAATCGCCGTGGGCTATGATGGTGCGCGCGGAGTTGTGTCTACTGCCAGCTACGAAGCACGCAAGTTTGGCGTTCATTCGGCCATGTCGGTGCAGATGGCCAAGCGATTATGCAAGGAACTTATTATCGTAGAAGGAAGTTATCAGCATTATAAAGAGGTGTCGGCACAAATACATCGCATCTTTCATGACTACACAGAACTCATCGAACCCATATCCCTTGACGAGGCTTTCCTTGATGTTACCACAAACAAGAAAGGCATTCCACTCGCTGTAGACATAGCAAAGGAAATCAAACAACGCATAAAAGACGAACTGAATCTTACGGCTTCGGCTGGTATTTCGTATAATAAGCTCTTGGCAAAAATAGCTTCTGACTATCGAAAACCCGACGGAATATGCACCATCCACCCTGACAAAGCGATGGACTTTGTGGCAAAACTGCCCGTAGAAGACCTCTGGGGAGTGGGTCCAAAGACGGCTTTGCGCATGCATCGCATGGGAATCTTCAACGCCCTTCAACTGCGGGCATGCTCTTTGGAGCATCTAACGATGGTGTTTGGAAAGGCAGGTCCTTCGTTCTATAACTATGCACGAGGCATTGACGAGCGTCCCGTCATCACCAAACGCACGCGAAAGTCGGTTGGCTGTGAGCACACTTTTCTTGAAGATATCAGTCTGCCTTCGGCCCTGTTGATAGAACTTTATCACCTTGTTGTTGAACTTTCAGCGCGCATAAAGAAAGGAAACTTTGAAGGAAAGACCTTGACTCTGAAAATCAAATATGCCGATTTCAAACAGATAACGCGTAGCATCACGAGCCATAAGCTATTGAAAACAAAAGACGAAATATTGCCTTTGGCCAAGCGTTTGCTACAAATGATTAGCTATGATAACGCACATGCCATTCGATTAATGGGCCTTTCGGTGTCTAATCCGGGAATAGATGACAATGAAAATAAGGCTGAATGGATACAGTTGGAATTGGAATTTAAAGACAATCTCAAGCCCTCTAAGAAGAGAAATGCCGGCAAATGAGTTCTATGAAGTAAGGTTTCAGGAGATGTGTGGCGTTAAAGCATGTTGCCATGCTGCATTTTTTGTGATGCAGAATGAATGAAACCTTATGACCTTATGCCTTGCCCTCCCCTATGTTTATGCGCAAATGAGCGGCATCAAAGGTGATGTTTCCTTGCTCAATAAAGTTTCCCAACGAACCATTGTCAGCCAAGTCGCGCGGTGTTCCGACATGAAGTTTGCCGTCATCTAACAGCCATAGTCGGTCGGCAACCTGCAAAGCCTGTTCTATATCGTGGGTAGAGAGCAGAATAGTTTTGTTGAGTTTGTGGGCTAATTGATGCAAGAGCTGCATCGTTGCCACCTTACTGGGATAATCGAGAAAGGCAGTTGGCTCATCAAGGAATATCACAGGCGTTTGTTGAGCGAGTGCTTTTGCAATCATAGTCTTTTGCCTTTCGCCATCACTTAGCGTGTGGATGAGTCGCGATTGCAGTGGCTTGATGCCCGTCATCGCCATCGCTTCATCGACAATCTGTTGGTCGTTGGCCTTCAAACGGCCAAAGAAGCCCGTGTAAGGATAGCGTCCCATGCCCACAAGTTCGGCCACAGTGATGTTTGCAGTGTCTAACTTTGTTGTCAACACCACGCCTATTTGCTGCGCACATTCATAAGGTTTGAGTTGCGAAATGTTCTTTCCATTAAGTTCAACACAGCCTTTCAAGGGTGGAATAAAGCCCGAAAGGGTGCGCAATAACGTTGATTTGCCAACACCATTTGGGCCTAACAAACACGTAAATTCGCCTGCATGCAACACCGCCTGCAAGTCAGTTGCCACAACCTTATGCTTATACCCAATAGTTAAATGATTCAAAACGATTGATTCCATGCTGCAAAGATAATGAGAATTCATGATAGTTTTCTTAATTTTGCACGCGAAATGAGGATGCAAACTACAGCCATTCAGGAATTACAACGCCAAAAGATGCTTCTTCAAATGGAGTATTACACCGAGAAAGAAGCCTTTCGCAAGCAGACCGAAGCAACGGGACTCTTGCGAAAAGTGAAGCGTGGCGACGCCTGGTTTCCATTGTCTGTGGGGCGAAGTTACTACAATTCGATGAATCAAATGGCCTTAGAGGTCAGGCGAACTGCCGACCAAGACATCGAACATAACTTTGAATTTGGACGCCCAGCGATATTCTTCACGCTACAAAAGGTGAATGGTGAGACCAAAGAACGATTGCACTATTTCAACTTTTCGTGTGTGGTGTCGTATGTAGATGGCGATAACATGGTTGTGATTCTCCCCGATGCAGGACGTGTTATCGACCTTCAGCACGCGCAAGGACAGGTAGGTGTGCAGCTGTTTTTTGATGAAACAAGCTATAAATGCATGTTCGATGCGCTCGATCGCGTAATCAATGCCAAGGGGAATCGATTGGC
Organism: Segatella salivae DSM 15606; assembly: GCF_000185845.1. GTDB lineage: Bacteria > Bacteroidota > Bacteroidia > Bacteroidales > Bacteroidaceae > Prevotella > Prevotella salivae. Next base: position 2,189,296 of record NZ_GL629647.1, on the reverse strand, counting down.
CTACCTGCGCGATTTGTTTTATTCGGGCCAGCAAGCCCAGCGATTCACCTTTGAGAGTCAACGCTTTCCGTGGCTCAATCCCACACAAGAACGTGCCGTAAACGAAGTGTTGTGGGCCAAAGATGTGGCTGTGGTGCATGGACCACCGGGCACAGGAAAGACCACAACCTTGGTCGAAGCAATCAACGAAACCTTGATGAAAGAGAGCCAAGTGCTTGTGTGTGCACAGAGCAATATGGCTTTAGACTGGATATCAGAGCAGTTGGTTGACCGCGGGATTAATGTGCTTCGCGTTGGCAATCCAACGCGAGTGAACGACAAGATGTTAGGCTTTACGTATGAAAGACGCTTCGAAAGTCATCCTGATTACCCTCAACTTTGGGCCATTCGAAAGGCAATCCGTGAGCTGAGAAGCCACCGCAAACGAGGCGATGAGCGTTTCCATCAGAAGTTTGAGCATTTGAAAGCGCGCGCCACTGAACTCGAAATACGCATTAACAGCAATCTGTTTGACGAGGCACGTGTCGTGGCTTCAACGCTTGTTGGGTCTGCAAACAGAGTATTAGAAGGCATGAAATTCGGCACACTTTTCATTGATGAAGCCGCCCAAGCCTTAGAAGCGGCGTGCTGGATTCCCATGCGTCGTGTCACAAGAGTAGTCCTTGCAGGCGACCATTGCCAGCTTCCGCCGATGGTAAAGAGCATAGCTGCGCTCAAAGCGGGATTGGGAAAGTCTCTCATGGAGCGTATCGTTGAGCACAAACCCGACGTCGTTACCCTACTTAAAATACAATATCGCATGAACGAAAAGATAATGAAGTTCTCAAGCGATTGGTTCTATCATGGTGAAGTTGAGAGTGCTCCGCAGACACGAAATCGCGGTATTTTGGACCTCGATGAACCGATAGAATGGCGTGATTCAAAGGTAGACGACGAAGAAGGTGATAGCGGAGAGTCGTTTGTGGGTGAGTCGTTTGGTCGTATCAACAAAGCCGAAGCCCAATTAACGCTCGACACTTTAGAAGATTATTTCAAGAAGATTGGCAAGCAACGCATACTTGATGAGCATATCGATGTAGGCGTTATTTCGCCTTATCGCGCCCAAGTGCAATATCTAAGACGGCTGATTCGCAAGCGCGAAAGCTTCAAACCATATCGTCATTCCATTAGCGTGAACACCGTAGATGGCTTTCAAGGGCAAGAGCGTGACATCATTTTGATCTCTCTTGTGCGTAGCAATGATCAAGGACAAATAGGTTTTCTCAACGACCTTCGACGCATGAATGTTGCCATAACGCGTGCCCGCATGAAGTTGATTATCTTAGGTGACAAGGCAACGCTTTGCCGACATCCATTCTATCGCAAGCTGAATGAAGCAATAGAAAGCACGAATGAGCACGCATAAACTTGCTGTTTGTGGCCTCAACGCTATTGAAGAAGAAGATAAAATGGTTTTTGTTATAATAATATATAAAGGTAAAAAGATTATGGTTGCCGCATAACCATGATTTGAAAGAACAAAATGCAATAAGCATGAAATAGAGAAAAAAGTGCTTCTGACAACGACATAAACACCAAATGGAGAAAAAAAAGCGCTTCTGACAACGACATAAACATGAAATGGAGAAAAAAAGCACTTCTGTCAACGACATAAACACCAAATGGAGAAAAAAAGTGCTTCTGACAACGACATAAACACCAAATGGAGAAAAAAAGCGCTTCTGACAACGACATAAACACCAAATGGAGAAAAAAAGTGCTTCTGACAACGACATAAACATGAAAAAGGGAATTTTCATGCTACATACAACGTATCAAGCACAAAAAAAGGAATTTTGGAGTTAGATACAACGTATCAAGCACAAAAAAGAGAAATTTGGGGTTAGATACAATGTATCAAGCACAAAAAAAGGAATTTTGGGGTTAGATACAACGTATCAAGCACAAAAAAAGGAAATTTGGAGTTAGATACAACGTATCAAGCATTAAAAAGAGAATTTTGGAGTTAGATACAACGTATCAAGCATAAAAAAGTGAAATTTGGAGTTAGATACGACGTATCAAGCACCAAAAAGAGGAAATTGGAGGTAGATACGATGTATCAAGCATTAAAAAGTAAAATTTGGAGTTAGATACAACGTATCAAGCATTAAAAAGAGATTTTTCATGCTTCCGACCTTTCGGCGGTATTCTGGCCTGGTACAATGCGTTTGTTACCAATGTGATGCTGGAAGGAATCAACAACAAAATCAAGGTAATGAAAAGGAAGGCCTATGGCTATAGAGATGACCAATACTTCAATCTGCTTTTACTCGGTATACATGACAAAACCAACGCTATTTGGGGATGAACCCTTTTTAAAAGGAGACTCGTAAGTTCGTTTTAAGAGAGAACACAGCAAGACAAGAGTGATAGTTATAACATATAATTCATTCTCTAACAGTATTATTATACGATATATGGCATAAAAAACATAATAATAGGTACGACGATAATAAACAACAATGTACTGGTTGTAACAACATTGGTTGCATATTTGGTGTCTCCATGTGAAGACGCCGCTAAAACAGGCAGGATTGCCAATGCTGGTGTTGCCGACTGAATAATCAATGTTTCTTTCAAGCCTATGCTAAGGTTATGTCCCAAATACCCTCCTAACATCAATAAGCAGATAATGCTAATTGGTGATATAACAAATCTACCCAAAAGGGCAACGGACGTATCACGGTCAAAGCGGATAGATGATAGTTTTGAATTAGAAAGCATGATACCTATATAAATTAATGCCAATGGGGTGACAATATTGCCTATGTAGGTAAAAGCCTGATCGACAAAGTTAGGGACTTGGATGCCAGCTACCAGAAAAATGATTGCAACAATGAAACCAATCAATGGTGCAGGGAGAAGCTGCTTCAACCGAATGTGTCGTTTATTGGTGCCTGAAGTCTTTGTAGGATCGTCTGCCTCAATGAAGAAAATACCTATAAGCCAGGTTGATACCGTATTAGTAACATAATAGACAAGGAAAAATGGCATACTATTCTCACCAAAAAGAGCAATATTGAGTGGCAAACCAATAAATATGGTGTTTGCATTGGCAATGGTATTGATAAATGTTCCACGTCGTCCGCGTTGCACTTTCAATACCTTTACCAATGCAATGGCTACAACGTATGTTATCGCTACGCTTCCCATTGAATATATCAAACTGCTTCCCAATGATAGTAACTCGCTTTTTGATAGATATTTCAACACGGATGAAAATACAGAAGCAGGTAGAGCTATATCTGTAATTAAGCGAGATATGCCCGTCGGAAAGTCTTCTCCAAACCATTTCTTTTGTTGAAGAATGTAACCTAAAGCTATAATCAGGATAATTACCAATACACTTTGTAAACTTTGAAATAACATAGTTGTAGCCTTTAGTTCTTTATTCTATTTGTATTTAGGGTACCACTTCATCGCATCAACAGCTTTGCGTGCATCTTCAATCTTCTCACGAGTTAAGCCTTGCTTCATAGCGTTCTCTGTCACTACAATAGCAATATGCTCTGAGAATTCCGTTAGTTTCTCAACAGGAGGCAACACGGCTGCGCCAGGCTTGGAAGCATCAACAAATCCGCCAAGTGCATGGGCTGCAGCAGAGAGCAATGTCTGATTAACCAATTTAACTGTCGAAGCTATGATACCAAGACCAAGACCCGGATACATCAATGCATTGTTAGCTTGTCCGATGTTATAGGTAATACCGTTATATACAACAGGCTCACTCGGTATACCTGTTGCGATGAGTGCCTGCCCATCGGTCCAATGAATAAGGTCCTTTGCTGTGGCTTCAGCCAACTCTGTAGGATTTGACAATGGGAATATAATTGGACGTTTCACCGCTGATGCCATCTCTTTTACTACCTGTTCGTTGAACATACCTGGTGTTGTAGATGTACCAACAAGTACTGATGGGTGTATAGTTTTTACAGAATTGTAAAGGTCTTTAAGCGAATCCGCATTCTCAAACTCATCTCGCTGACGTACAAAACGCTTCTGACCATCGGTAAGTCCTTCTGTGTCCTCGAACAAAAGTCCTTGCTTGTCAATTAAATAGATGTGTGACCGTGCTTCAGCCTCAGACAGACCTTGTTGTTTGAATTCCTCGAAAATCTGTGTTGCAATACCAACTCCTGCAGTACCTGCACCAAAGATCATTACGCGCTGGTCAGTAAATTTTTCTTTAGAGATTTCCAATGCGCCAAGAATACCTGCCAAAGCCACGATACCCGTTCCTTGAACATCATCGTTGAATGTTGTAATACGGTTCTGATATTTCTCCAGAATGGTAGCAGCAGTCGATCTACCGAAGTCTTCCCAATGAAGGTAGAGACGTGGGAATAGTTTCTCTGCCGTTGTTACGAACTTGTCAATGAAGTCAAAATACTCCTTTCCACGTACACGAGGATGTCTGTTGCCTAAATAGAGAGGATCATTAATCAGTTTTTGATTATTGGTTCCTACATCCAATACCAAAGGCAATACCTGTTCTGGATTGACACCAGCTGCCGCTGTATAGACCATAAGTTTACCAATGGAAATAGCAACTCCTCCAACACCCCAGTCTCCAATACCTAAGATTTCTTCTGCATCAGTTACGACAATCAAACGAATGTCACGATCGCCGGCTGCATTCTTTAATGCCTCTTCAATATCATCTGGGTTGTGAATAGAGAGGAATGCTGCATCCTGAGGCTTCATAAATAATTCGTCGTACTCTCTAATTGCATCTGCCACAGTTGGGTCATAGACAATAGGCATAAACTCTGCCACGTGTTGTGACATCAAAGCATAAAACAAAGTTCGGTTCGTGTTGAATAACGTCATCAGATAGATTCGTTTCTCCAAATCTGAAACTTTCTTCTGATACTCCTTATAGGTCTGCTCTGTTTGCCCTTCCAATGTCTGAACAGCAGTAGGTAGTAATCCTACAAGGTTGAGAGCTTTTCTCTCTTTAAGTGTAAACGCTGTTCCTTTATTAATAAAAGGATCATTTAAAATTTCTTGTGCAGTCTTCATTTTTTTACTAATTTTTTGGTTTGACAATTTTGAAGCCATTTGCATGACTTTATATCCTTTGTGCCTCGTTAAAATGAATTTTCACACCGTAAAGATATATATTATTTCATAATTTCTTTCTAAGGATGGATAAGAATGGACTATCTTGTAATTATTTAACATAACTATTCCTCTAGTAACTCCAGTATTTATACTGGACTCATTTTTAGTTTAAATTTCTAATGACATAAGCATGAAAAAGGGAATTTCCATGCTACATACAACGTATCAAGCACCAAAAAGTGAAATTTGGAGTTAGATACGACGTATCAAGCATTAAAAAGAGATTTTTCATGCTTCTGCACGATGCAGAAAGACCAAAAAGAAGATTTTCATGCTTCCGCGTGGCGCAGAAAGGCCAAATGGAGAATTTTCGTGCTTCCGCGTGGCGCAGAAAGACCAAATGGAGAATTTTCATGTTTCCGCGTGGCGCGGAAAGACCAAAAAGAGATTTTTCATGCTTCCGCGTGGCGCAGAAAGACCAAATGGAAAATTTTCATGCTTCCGCGTGGCGCGGAAAGACCAAAAAGAGGTTTTAGGTGTTACAGCGTGGCGCGGAAAGACCTAAATAAACTTGTAAGCTGCTGCCGTATGTATTCCTTGCCATGAAAGGCTAAGATAGCCGTGTAAAAAGGGGTTTCAAGAGGGATTGTACGAATTTGGAATGATTTTGTATTATAATTCTATACCAGTTAAAACGAAGTCTGTAAATTTGCGGCAACAAACTAACAATTATATATAACCTTCTTGTTAATCATGAGTAAATTTAAAAAAATCATTACCCGGAGAAGCGTCTTGTCATTCGTATTGATGTTTGTATCAATCGTGATGAGTGCTCAAATCAAAGTTTCGGGCGTCGTAAAAGACGATGCAGGTGAACCCATGCCGGGAGTAAGTGTGATGATAAAAGGGACGAATGTCGGTGTTGTCACCGATGTTAATGGTCTTTTTAGTCTACAAACCGACCGCAAGAATGCAGTTCTTTCGTTTTCGTTCTTAGGTTATACCACGCAAGAACAGAAGTTGCAAACAGGGAAACTGATGACTGTCACGATGCAGGAAGACCACCAGGTGCTTGACGAGGTAGTCGTTGTTGGCTATCAAGAAGTGAGGAAACGTGACCTCACAGGCTCGGTGTCTAAAGCTGACGTGAGTGCGCTGACGAGTACTCCTGTTTCGTCATTCGACCAGACTTTAGGAGGTCGCTTGGCCGGAGTCAACGTGTCTTCTAATGAGGGTATGCCTGGCGGAAGCATGAAAATTGTGATTCGAGGCAACAACTCTTTGACGCAAGAGAACTCGCCTTTGTATGTTATTGATGGTTTCCCCGTTGAAGATCCAAGTATCGCGAGTTCAATTAATCCCTCGGATATTGCTTCGATTGATGTCTTGAAAGATGCTTCTGCCGCTGCCATTTATGGTGCGCGAGGTGCAAATGGTGTGGTGATTATCGTTACAAAGAGCGGTAAGACAGGCCGTCCGAAGGTGAATTATGACGGCAGCGTAGGTTGGCAGAGCGTATCAAAGACCATCCCAATGATGAATGCCTATGAGTTTGTTGCCTTGCAAAATGAGATGTATCCAGAGATTGTTAAGAACTCTTATCTATCGCTTTATGATGGAAAGCAATGGACAATGGACGATTATAAGCATATTCCGCAATATGATTGGCAGGATATGATCTTCAGAACAGCACCTATTCAGAATCACAATGTGAGTTTGACGGGAGGAAGTGAAGACGTTAGATATACCGCCTCACTATCTTATTTTGATCAAGATGGTATTGTGCAGAATTCTAATTATAACCGCATTCAGGGGCGCTTGGCAACCAATTTAAAATATAAGAAGTGGAAAGTTAACCTCAACGTAAACTATGCACAGTCGAACCAAACGGGTCAGTCTCCTTCGCAGACTTCTTATTCTGGCATGAACAACCTATTCTATAGTGTGTGGGGTTATCGTCCAGTGACCCAGCCAGGAGTTCCACTTCATACGCTTGTTGAACGTGCAACGGATGAGGATGTGAACAACACAAACGACTATCGTTTCAATCCAATCATGTCGTTGAACAATGAGTATAACAAACGCACCTCTACCTACATGCAGTTTAATGGCTTCGTAGAATATGAACTCATGAAAGGACTTCGTCTGAAGGTTTCGGGCGGATATACGGATAACCGCATGAATACGGATAACTTCAACAACTCGAAAACACGTTATGGAGGACCGACATCTATAGAGAAAGTAAATGCACAAGTGGCGCGTGCTCAACGTCAAACATGGCTTAATGAGAATACTTTAACTTGGCAAACAAACATTCAAAAGCGCCATTATTTCAATTCTTTATTGGGTTTCTCACTACAGAATTCTGACTTCGAATATTATCGTTTCAAGACGATAAAAATACCAAACGAGAGCTTAGGAATGGCTGGAATGAGCGACGGAACACCAACCATCACACGCTCAGAGAAGTCATCTTGGGCGATGATGTCTTATTTCGGACGCTTCAACTACAACTATAAGTCGAAATATTATGCTACGATGACGATGCGTGCCGACGGCAGTTCTAAGTTCCGTGGCAATAATCGTTTCGGATATTTTCCATCGGGTTCATTGGCTTGGAACTTTACCGAAGAGCAGTTTATGAAGCCAGTTCGCAAGGTACTCAATAGCGGAAAGCTTCGCCTAAGCTGGGGACTCACGGGAAACAATCGCGTGGGTGAGTATGACACCTATGGCATTTATCAACTCTTAAAAGACCGCACAGGCGACCTCATCTCATTGGGAAGTGTGCCCAGTGGCGTTTATCCTTATAACAATGACAATACAAATGTCGGCATGGTTCCAGTCTCTATACCAAACAAAGACTTGAAATGGGAGACTACGGAGCAATGGAACTTAGGTGTTGATTTGGGCTTCCTTAACGATAGAATTGGCTTGACAGTTGATTTATATCATAAGGTAACACGCGACCTTCTGCTGGTATCGAGTCTGCCTTTATCATCAGGTTTCATCAGTGCAATGAAGAATGTTGGAAAGGTAAGAAACCAAGGTCTTGAAATCACCTTGAACACAACAAACATCAAGACCAAGCATTTCACGTGGACAAGCAACTTTAACATTGCCTTCAACCGCAACAAAGTATTGGCGCTTTCAGAAAACCAGACCGCCCTACTCACCTCTGCTCAATTTGATCAGAACTTCAATTCGCAAAGCAGTTACATTGCAAAGGTGGGCCATTCTATGGGAGCTATGTATGGATATATTTATGAAGGAACGTATAAATTGGATGACTTCAACAAGTCAGGAAATAGCTATACGCTGAAATCGAATGTTCCTTACTATACCTCTGAAGCCAACACACAACCTGGAATGCCTAAATATCGCGACCTAAATGACGATGGTGTCATCAACACGAACGACTGTACATTCATCGGTAACGGCCTTCCCACACACACAGGTGGCTTTACAAACAACTTCAACTATCGTGATTTCGATTTCAGTTTCTTCTTCCAATGGTCGTATGGAAACGACGTCTTGAATGCCAATCGACTGATGTTTGAAAGCTCATGGAACCGTACACGCGAGCTGAATCAATTCGCAAGCTATGCTGATCGCTGGACGATTGACAACCCAACAAGCAATATTCCTCGTGCAACCTCATCGAGTTCAAATCGTGTCTTCTCTTCACGCATCATTGAAGATGGTTCTTTCTTGCGTCTGAAGACCTTAACTTTGGGTTACACCGTTCCTCGAAAAGCAATCTCACGCGTAGGAATCGACCAACTCAGAATATACTTTGCAGCACAGAATCTCTTCACCATTAGCAACTATAGTGGCTATGATCCAGAGGTATCTATTAGAGAAAGTGCGCTGACTCCGGGCTTAGATTTCTCAGCATATCCACGTGCTCGCAGCTTCAGCTTCGGTATTAATCTTGGTTTCTAACTATTAACTGCAACACATTATGAAAGTAAGTAATATATATATCATAGCGCTTGGAATTATCGTTTCATTGCTATCGAGTTGTAACTTCCTTGACAAGGAACCAACAAGTACAACGTCTGGGAGTTACTTTAAGAACGAATCAGAAGCTGAACTATTCCTAAAAGGCATCTATGCTCCTATTACTGAGACCGCCTTTTACGGCAATGATTACTTCTATCTCGTAGGAGGTGACGACCTCGAAGCCTATGGAGGACCTGGTCGTTCGCCATCAACGAGGGGATTGATTTGCAACAATGCAAACAGCAGTGATCCTGCAGTCGCAGCATACTGGTATACACTTTACGCCGGAATTAACCGTGCAAACATCTTCTTGGAGGAGGTGAATGGAGTGCCTGGACTATCAGAATCCATGATAAAAACCATGTCTTCAGAAGCTCGTTTCCTCCGTGCCTTCTACTATTTCAACTTAGTTCAATGCTGGGGAGATGTGCCTTTCAGAACTCATTCCACGCAATCAGTGTATGGACTGCAAACTGCTCGTACGCCAAAAGAAGAGATTTATGACTTCATTTGCAAGGAAATGGAAGAGAGTGTTGATGGACTTAAGCACGCTTCGGAAGTCAGTTTCTTGCCCGGAGGCATAACAAAATCAGCTGCATGGGGCATCTTGGCACGCGTCTATATGTTTAGAGCCGGCGAATGTTTCCGCGACCATACTACACCAAATGAAGCCTTAAGAAAAGACTATTTCACTAAGGCTGGGGCATTTGCACAAAGAGTTATGAACGAAGGTCATACGCTTGCACCACATTATTGGGATTTCTTCATCGACCAATGCTCTGATAAATATAACACAACAGGCAAGGAAAGTATTTGGGAAGCAGAATATACGGGCAACTATAGCACGGATACTCGCACTGAAGGTCGTGTGGGAAATATCATCGGAATCCAGGCACCTGACTTGTCAAGCAAAACAGATATCACCGGGAAATTAGACCCAGGATTCGGTTATTGCTTCTTCTGGAGCACACCAAAGCTTTATGAACTCTATGAAAAGAACGGCGATAAAGACCGCATGAACTGGAATATTGCCCCCTTCTCTTACACACAATCCAAAGTGGGTAAAGGCGTTGATGGACGCGTTTTCGAGAAAGGTAAGTTGCAAGAAGTAAAGACTCAGTATTACAATCAATCCTATAGCTATGGTGATATGCCTTCAACAGCAAAGACAGGTGACCGAGAAAAGGCCGTAGCTTCAACAGATTACAGCCGTATGTGTGGCAAATGGCGCCGTGAATACGAACCCGATAAGAAGAATAAGAACTTCACACTCATCAACTTCCCCATCCTTCGATATTCCGATGTGTTGCTAATGGTGGCAGAATGTGAGAATGAAATCCACGGCGGTCCAACGACTTTGGCTTATCAATGCATTAACATGGTGCGCCAACGTGCAGGAATTGCCACGCTCACTGGACTCAATCAAGAAGACTTCCGCAATGCAATTAAAGACGAACGTGCCATGGAATTATGTTTTGAAATGACACGAAGATTTGACTTAATTCGCTGGGGTGACTTCACAAAGGATATGAATGCACTGGTTGAAAGAGCTAAAAACGGAACGAACTGGAACTTTGGACCATCCAATGTTTACACTTATTTCCAAGTCTCTGACGCCTATAACTATTTCCCAATTCCTTCGAATGAAATGGCAATCAACAAAAAGATTGTCGCTAATAACCCTGGTTGGTAGAAAGTAAAAGCATAGAGAACACACGACAAAGTGATAGACTTTGTCGTGTAAAGTGACTCTAATCATTTAATCATTCAATACAAATTAAACAACATGAAACGCTATATATATATGTGGATTCCTCTATTTGCCTTTATACTCTCAGCGTGTGAAGACGATATGAAGGAACAAGTTACCTTAAATGTAAAGGCGATTACGCAAGAAAACACCCAGCAAGCTGGCGACAATATCATTGTGAAAAAAGGATCGCCCCTAACATTTGCACTGACAGGCCAACCCGACTTCATCACTTTTTACAGTGGTGAAGCTGGCCATCAGTATGCTTATAAGGACCGCGATCAAGTGGCTTTTGACGACATCGCCTCATCAAAGCTCACCTTCTCTGTTTGGTATCAATATGGAAATGCAGCCTCTTCGGCTGACCTTATGAGATTCTATATCTCAGAATCATTCCCTGGTTTAGCAAAGAATGCCTTCAAAGAAGATTCTACTTTGGTAGAGAGCTTCTCATGGAAAAACCTCGTTGAGCCAGCACAACTGCCTACTGCACCGAGCAATGCAGCCAATGCCAGCTCCTATGAGATTGATTTCACGCCCTATTTAGGCAAGCGTATCACCATCGCGGCATGCTATAAGCCTCATACTAACACTGCTCCGCAACCGCGAGTTAACGTTGTTGGCATGAAGATTGTCAACACTATGAAAGATGGAACAAGCTCAACACTCTATGCAAGTGGCTTCAACTTCACTGCACTGAACATGATGTGCCACCACAATTTGGCTGATCAGAAGACAATGACAGGCAATCGTGAGTATGGAACGGTATCGAATAATACGAGTGGAGTGTGGAATCTTACAGGCTCATCAAAAGGAGACTTCTTTATTCATAGCTCTGCAACAGGTGCTAAATTGAAATATTCGTGGTTGGTTTCTGACTTGATTTTGGCGAACGCTTGCTCTCCTGATCGGGGCGTAAGCATAAAGAACACCACAGAAAGTCTGTCTTCCTACACCTATATATATAATAAGGTGGGACAATACAAGGCTGTGTTTGTTGCAACAAACGGCAACTATAAGTCGGAAAGTAGAGTCGTAAAAGAAATAAACATCCAAGTTGTTGATTGACGATATGAAGTTAAACACATTCAAATGTGTCATCCTTGGCCTTAGCCTTATCGCTGTTTCATCATCTGTTCATGCGCAGATGTATGACAATAGTCGTATGCTCTCATTTGAGACAACAAACGAGTTGCGCCAAATTCATACCGAAAAAGGAACAACCTCCCTATCTGATCGTCATTTCAGAAATGGCAAGAAGTCTTTGGAATGGACTTTCAACGCCGGAGGAAAGCTGTTTATTGACAAAGACTTACAGTTTGAACCACACCTCAAGGGCAGTCAGGACAACTACCTATCTGCCTTTATCGTGTGGCTCTACAACGAGCGTCCATTGCCCAACAAGACTGTAGTCTTCAAGTTCCAAAAGCAGGGAAAGCTCTGCACTTCATTCCCAATGAGCCTTAATTTCAAAGGATGGCGCGGAGCATGGGTATGCTATGAGCGCGACATGAAAGGCAAACCAGAAACAGGAATGAATGAGATTGTTGTCGAAGCGCCTGATGTGGCTGGGAAACTTTATATCGATCACATGATTACCGCTATCAAAGTGGACCCCCGTTACCAAACCGCTGACGAGCTGTTGCCCTTTGTCAATCCTGAATCGCATAACGAATGGTTGCAGGTTTTGAAGCGTTCAAAGTTACAGTCTGACATCACTTTGACTCCTCTAACCACACAACAGACAAAGCAAATTCATGTGATAGAGCAACGCTTTCGGCATCTAATCTATACGCCATCTAAGTTTTATCCGAAGCAAATGGAAGGCATTCGGGACAAGATTGACACGTATAAAATCAAGAGAAAGAAAGGCTATATTATAGGTACTCCAATATGGTATGTGCGCCATGCAGAGGCTTATGAGCGTATGCTTCCTAAATGGGATAAGGAGATTCTGACACGAACGGGCTTTGAAATGAACGATTATTTCAAGCTCATGCAACAGATAGCAATCGCTTATAACAATGCATCTACGAGTGAAGATAAAAAGGAACTGCGTGAGATGTTCATGCTAATGTATGACAATATCACAGATCAGGGCGTCACATGGGGCTCTTGTTGGGGTAACATTCACCACTACGGATACAGTCTTCGCAGCATGTATATCGCCTATTTCCTCATGAAAGAGGTGTTGAAAGCCGAAGGAAAATTAGATGAAGCTGTAGCAACAATGGTTTGGTATAGCCAATTGCGTCAGGTTTATGTAAAGCCAATAGGCAATGGAATGGATATGGATACGTTTAATACAGCCACAATGGGTTGTATGGCGAGCATCCTATTAATGGAAGATTCGCCCATAAAGGTGCAATATCTTCGTTCATTCTCTCGCTGGCTTGATTGGGGTTGCCGCCCAGCTCCAGGCTTAATGGATTCCTTTAAGATAGATGGTTCAGCCTATCATCATTGTAATAACTATCCAGCCTATGCGATTGGAGGTCTCAATGGCGCTACACAAATGATCTATTTACTTAGTGGGAGTGAGTTTGCTATAGGCGAATTAGCCCATCAAACCGTTAAAAATGCATTGATGGCCATGCGCTTTTACTGCAATAAACTGAGTTTCCCCTTATCCCTTTCTGGGCGTCATCCCGACGGAAAAGGACAGCTCTCACCGATGCATTACGCTTACATGGCTTGGGCAGGCACACCAAATGGTGTTAACGAACTTGACGATTCTATGGCTGCTGCCTATCTACGTCTAACGCAAAACACGACAAACAACAAAGAAAAACAAATCTATCGTGAGTTTAGATTGAAGGGAATTTCACCCGAAGCTGACCCACAAGGGAATCTCAGTTTAGGCTATTCGTGTGCCGCCGTACAGCGAAGAGACAACTGGGCTGCCGTTGTTCGTGGTACAAGTCGCTATCTATGGTGTAGCGAACACTATACAGGCGAGAATCTCTATGGCCGTTATTTGGGCTATGGCAGTCTGTTGTTATCAACAGCTCCCAAAGGAATTGATGTAACCTTAAAGACAAGTGGCTGGCAAGAAGAAGGCTTTGATTGGAACCGAATACCTGGTGCGACAAGCATTCATCTGCCATACGACGATCTGAAAGCCAAGATTTTGAATGTCGATACCTCTTCAGGCGTTGAAGAAATGCTATTGTCTGACGAAGCTTTTGCAGGCGGATTGTCTCAACAAAAGACTAATGGCAACTTCGGATTAAAGCTACATGAGCACGATAAATATAATGGTTCGTTCCGCGCACGCAAATCGTTTCACTTCTTTAATGACGACATTATATGTCTCGGAAGCAACATAGAGAACAACGATAAGCAACATCCAACGGAGACAACTGTCTTTCAATTGGCTGCCAACGACCCACAAACACAAACCTATTGGCAAACATATCAGCCCCAAAGTAATACGTGTTTAGACGCTCTTGGCACAGGATATTATTCTCCAAATCCATGGACTTTTACGGGTCTTATCCAACAACAATCGCGCAATAATGATACTAACAAGCCCAATACTGGACAATGGGTATCGTTATATATCCCTCATGGCACTGCCCCAGCAGGTGCAGAATACGAATACGCCGTATTGCCAAAGGTTAATCCCGAAAGGCTAAAGACCATAGCTTCTAAGCCTTTCTACACCGTGATTAAAAAGGACAAAGACGCACATATCGTTCGACATGAGCCCACACACACCATGTCTTATGTCATCTTTGAAACGCCTAAGTCTTACCTTCCGGGTGGTCCTGTACTGCTCACCGACACAACTTGTCTCGCAATGGTACATCAAGTGGCCAAGAATAAGCTGATATTAACAGTTGCTCAGCCTGATTTGAACCTTTATTCTGGGCCGAATGATGATATCTATCAAGATGGGAAACGTGTTGAACGCAGTGTTTATAGCCGGTCATGGATTAAGAATGCCAGCCAGGAACTGCCTGTTCGTGTAACCTTATTGGGCGACTGGGACTTCACTCCAACGGCAAATATTCGATTGGTTGAACGCAAAGCAAAAACAACAACGCTTGAGTTTATGTGTAAAGATGGACTAAGTTATGAACTTGAATTAAACAAACGATGATATGAAAATAAGAAAATTACTACTATCCTTGGGTGTTTTTCTAATGACACCAGCCTTTTGCCACGCTGAAAACAACGACATCAGCAACGTCATTAACAATGATATCAACTTCTCAACACGCCAATATTCTCTGATGCTTCAACAGATTGGACGTGAAGGAAAGGTACGCATTCCCAAAACGATTGATAAACTTGGGCGCATGGTTTATATCCCGATAGACGATTGGTGCTCAGGATTCTTCCCTGGAAGTCTATGTTATCTCTACCAATTAACTAACGATAAATCGTGGCTTTTGCAATCAAAACGCTTTACAGAAGCCTTAGATTCCATCCAATATCTTACCTGGCATCACGATGTCGGCTTCATGATTGGCAGCAGTTATCTAAACATCTATCGTCTCAATCCTAACAAAGCATACAAGAAAGCCATTATACAAACGGCCAAATCTCTATGTACTCGCTTCCGTAAAAAGGCTGGAGTTATCCAGTCATGGAACGTAGATAGAGGGTGGCAATCAAAGAGAGGATGGACATGTCCCGTTATCATTGACAACATGATGAACCTCGAATTGTTGTTTGAAGCAACGCGACTTAGCGGTGACTCTACCTATTGGAAGGTGGCTGTTTCGCATGCAAACAAGACATTAGAAAACCAATTTCGCAAGGACGGAAGCTGTTATCATGTGGTAGATTATGACCCAAACAACGGGGCCGTTTTACATAGACAGACTGCACAAGGATACGCAGATAATAGCGCATGGGCACGCGGACAAGCTTGGGCAGTCTATGGGTATACAGTGTGTTATCGCTATACTCACGACCGCAAATACCTTGACCAAGCTGTAAAAACATTAAACTTCGTCATGCAAAATCCTAATCTTCCCGATGATCTTATCCCCTATTGGGACTTTGATGCGCCTAATATTCCGAACGAACCTCGCGATGCTTCAAGTGCAGCTTGCATAGCTTCGGCGCTGTATGAGATGAATAATTACCTGCCAGATAATGGCTATACATCTCTTGCTGACAGAATAATTCGCTCACTTTCCTCACCAGAATATCGCGCACCTCTTGGCAAAAATGGTTGCTTTTTGCTAATGCACTCGGTTGGAAGTATTCCTCATAACAACGAGATTGATGTGCCATTGAACTATGCAGACTATTATTTCCTTGAAGCATTGACAAGAAGAAAATGAAAAAAAAGACGTTTTTCGCGGGATTGTTAGTCTTTTCTCCGCAGGCTATTTGTGCAGTAGCAGGGAACAATGTACCACCTAATATAGTATATGTATTCCCTGATCAGTTTCGAAATGCGGCCTTGGGAATATGGCAAGAGAAAGGATTTGCAGAACAAGTAAAGTTTCGTGGTGATCCAACACATACGCCACGACTGAATGAATTCGCTAAAGAGTCAGTGGTTTTAAGCTCTGCTATGAGCAACTGTCCACTGAGTAGTCCTCACCGTGGCAGTCTACTGACCGGGATGTATCCTAACCATAGTGGCGTGCCTGTTAACTGTAACTCGTCCCGTCCGTTTAGTTTTATTCGTCCAGAGACTACATGTATCGGAGACGTTTTCCATCAAGCAGGCTATGATTGTGGGTATATTGGCAAGCTACATGCCGACAGACCTGAGCAAAACGACCCTGCTCGACCAGGTCATTACGTAGAAGATAAACAACCAGTATGGGATGCTTATACGCCAAAAGAACGCCGACATGGATTCAATTTCTGGTATTCTTACGGCACATTTGATGAACATAAGAATCCACATTATTGGGATACAGAGGGTAAGAAACATGAACCTCATGAGTGGTCTCCATTACATGAAGCACGCATTGCAGCCGACTACATTCGTAATCTGCATGGAGAGCGCGACCCCAAAAAGCCATTCTTCCTCATGGTTGGTATGAATCCGCCTCACAGTCCCTATCGTTCGTTAAACGACTGCATGCCAGAAGACTATGCTTTATATAAGGATAAACCTATCGAACAATTACTTGTGCGCGACAATGCAGTGCGAAACATGGACAAAGCTAAGTCTGCTGCATTCTATTTTGCCTCTGTAAGTGGCGTCGATAGAGCCTTTGGTCAGATCCTCGATGCACTGAAAGAAGCTGGGCTCACACGTAATACTATCGTCGTATTTGCTTCTGATCACGGAGAAACAATGTGCAGTCAAGGAACAGAAGACCCCAAAAACTCTCCATACACTGAGTCTATGAACATTCCTTTCATGGTCAGATATCCTGGTCATTTGACACCAAGAGTCGACTCACTGCTCATGTCTTCACCCGACATTATGCCTACAATGATTGGCTTAGCAGGGCTTGGTCATCACATTCCTTCATCGGTTCAAGGCCATGATTACTCATCACTTTTCTTGAATAAGAAGGCTACTATACAACGTCCTGACGCTGCTCTTTATATTCAAAACATAGACGGACGCAAGGGAACGGATGGCAAAGTTCTCGATTACTTCCCATCCGCAAGAGGCATAAAGACATCGCGTTACACCCTCGCACTTTACATAACACGTAATAAAAAGCTTAAAAACGTTCTGTTCTTTGACGATTGGAACGATCCCTATCAGCTGCATAATATCAATCCAGAGACGCGAAAGGCCGACTATCTTGCCCTCTGTCACCGACTCGGAGAACTATTAAAAGAGATTGATGACCCGTGGGCTCAGCAACAGATTTTAAGTCAATTGATAAGCTACAAAAAATGAAACATGCAAAGATAATAAACATATTGTGCTGTCTTATGACGGCTACTCCTCTATGGGCACAGCAAGAGTATACTACCGCATGGAATGAATTTGTTACAAATTCCCCTCAAAACGTATTGTTAGACTTCTCTTATGCTGGCTACAACCATGGTCTTTCACTGCCCAAAGAGGCTTTCCCTGACTACACTGTCTATAATGTGATGGACTATGGGGCTATCCCTGACGATGGAAAGTCTGACCGATTGGCACTGAAAACGATTCTATCGAAAATCGATAAGAAGCCTAATGCACGTGCAATCATCTATTTCCCAGAAGGCGAGTTCATTCTACACACCGCAGATGATGATATCATCGACAGCAAAACGGGACTGAAAAAGTCTGAATGTCTCAACTTCGTTATGGGACAAGTAATCATGAAAGGTGCTGGTCGCGACAAGACTTTCCTCACGATGAATGACCCGATGTTGCCTGCAAATGAAAAGCTGTTATACAGTTCTCCAACACTGCTTTCTTTCCGAAACAATGGAGTAAAGACGCCAGCTATCTATGCAAATGTGAATGGAACAGCTCAAAAGGGAACCTTTAGTGTCGAAGTTGACAATGTCTCTAAACTGAAAGTAGGCGATTGGATATGTCTGCAAATGAAGCCAAATACCAATCTACAAGTCATCAAAGATGAACTTCTTGGACGTACTCCCGACCATACGATGACGAACCTCCTTAATAGTGGTGTCACCGTTAACGACTACCATCAAATCAAATCCATTGTAGGCAACGTGGTAACTTTTGAAGAACCGCTCATGCGTGCCGTCAAATCAGGTGAGCAATGGATGATAACGGAGTACAGATATTATGCAGAAGTGGGCGTAGAAGACCTCACTTTCCGCGGTCATTCCAAGCCAAACTTCAAACATCATGGCTCGTGGCAAGACGATGGAGCGTATAAACCTATCAACTTTGTACGCTTGGTTAACTCTTGGATGCGACGCGTAAGGTTTGAGAATATCAGTGAATGTGCGACGTTCCAAGACTGTGCAAACGTCATTTGTTATGATGTAGAGATAACGGGAAACCGAGGACATTCGGCCGTACGTATGGCCAGTTCGTCACGCGGATTGATTGCAAACGTTTATGATAACACGTGGGGTTATCTAACAAGTGATAAGTATTTCAGCGACCAACGCACTGGATTGGGACAGTATCACGCTTGCGGTGTGTCGAAACCCAGCATTGGAAACGTGATATGGAACTGCACTTGGGGAACTGACGACTGCTTTGAAAGCCATGCAACTCAGCCTCGTGCGACGCTATTTGATGGCTGTAAAGGTGGGTTTATGCAGTTGCGTATGGGCGGAGATATAACCCAACTACCGAACCATCTCGATGACCTTACAATGTGGAACTTTACTTGTACGGCCACGAACCCTGACGAACTGCCTTTCAAATGGTGGGAGAACAGTAACCGATGGTATAAGACTCTCCCCCCAACCATCATTGGTTTCCACGGCACTCACGTAACTTTCGCCGATGGACACACTAAGCGTGACGAGGCACATGGACTCGAAGTGGCTCCTCGCTCGCTCTATGCGGCTCAATTGCAACACCGACTTGGCTATCTTCCTGATTGGGTTTCAGAACTCGATTTGCAGGCACAAGCACCCAAAAAGACATGGGATTTCACAATCATGCCTACGGAAGAGGAAGATCAATTGAGGCAAGATGCGAATTGGGAAAGCATTGATGACCACGGGAAACACTATTATTCTAACAAACAGAATATAGGTCGTTCGGGTGGAACAAAGATGCTTTCAGCCAATGAAATCGGCCCATTCACCTCCCCAATCTCTGCCAATGGGAAAGCCATTGAGAGCTGGCGAGGCCTTCAATTCGGTATCTTTGTCAACGGAAACAGCAAACCTCTCAGTGCAGGTAAGCTGCTGATTGCCCATGATGAGGGACAACGTGTACTACGATTGAATGCAAAAGGTATTGCCATTGTTATCCCAAATTGTAAAAAAGGACAAACTATCACAGTGCATTACAAGTCAACAAGTAAGGCAGCAAAAAACTATTTGCAAGCTGAAGCCAATGTAGAGGTTTTGCAAGGGTTTACTACTCCTGATGACGGAGCACTCATTCAAGAAAGCATCGGAAAGGTAAAAGCCGATGGAGATGTGGTCTTTACAACAACAAACGGACTTTTCCTCTTCGACATTATCCTAAAGGATGCTATGGGAAAGCCTATTCCTGCAGGGATAACGAATCACAAACTGCAGCAAAAAAAGGCTCAAGTGAGCATGACTTATAACCTACAAGGACAGCGTGTTGGCAAGTCTTTTAAAGGTATAGTCATTCAAAACGGAAAGAAAATCATACAGAAATAAATCATGAGAAACTTTATATCGACACTTCTGTGCAGTCTCTTTGTGTCGCTTCCTGTAATGGGAAAAGGCCATGAGGTCAAAGTTGTTATCACGAATCCTACGTCAGAACAACGCGCAGAAGTCGTCGAAATCAATGCTAAAATGCTTTATCAGCGACTGCAATCTGCTTATGGTTCGCCGCTGATTATACGCAATGCGTTTGGTCAACAGGTGGCCTCTCAACTCACATCTGATAGCCTCCTACTGATTGATGCAGCCGTTTTCCCTCATGAAAAGACGGTGTTTA
Organism: Segatella salivae DSM 15606; assembly: GCF_000185845.1. Classification (GTDB taxonomy): domain Bacteria; phylum Bacteroidota; class Bacteroidia; order Bacteroidales; family Bacteroidaceae; genus Prevotella; species Prevotella salivae. Next base: position 2,168,930 of record NZ_GL629647.1, on the reverse strand, counting down.
GTGTTACACGTGGCGTGCCTCAAGCCTTCAAAAGCAGTGTAGATGGACAACTATATGCCTGGCGTGTGGATGACTTTACATGGGAAAACGACCGCTGTGCCTATCGTGCTTATGGACCAGCTCTACAGAAAACAGGCGAGAAAGCCTATGGAATCGACGTCTGGTTAAAGTCTGTTCCCAACTTAGTTGTAGCCGAACGCTATGCCAATGTCTATGCCGCCAATCAGGAAGAGAAGCGACTTCGCAAGCAGGGAGCGACCGAAGCTGCCGACAGTGTCAAGCGAAACTTCTCGTTACATCTTGACCATGGCAACGGACTTGATTGCTATAATGTGGGTCCTACGCTTGGATGTGGCACACCAGCCCTATTACATGGCGACAGCATTGTTATGCCTTATTGCTTTAGTTCCTATCGTGTCATCGACAACGGGCCACTCCGTTTCCGTGCGGAATTTGTCTATAATCCTGCCAATGTGAATGGAGAGACCAACCTCATTGAGCATCGTTTGATTACATTAGATAAGGGATCAAGTTTCAATCACGCTGCCGTTTGGTATGAAAATCAACGTCGTCCGCAGCCATTCTGTGCTGGTTTCGTCGTCCATGAGGGTGCCGTCAACACACTACACATGGGGCGTAATTACGTGGAATATGCTGATCCAACCGACAATCCGTCGGGGCATGGCATCCAAATCTATGTCGCTGTTGTCTTCCCAGAAGGCAAAGTGCAACCCCGCTGGTTGAAAAACACTCGATTAAGTAAAGGAGTTGCAGGGCACGCTATCTGCAAAACGACTCTCCGTCCGAATGAAAAGGCAACCTATTATTTTGGTGCTGGCTGGATTGGTTCAGGCATTCGCAATCAAAAAATGTGGCAATTTGAAATTAATTTTCTAACTGAAAGGCTAAAAAATCCACTCCAAGTAACGATTGAATAGTGCCTTATCACAAGCCGTAAAGGCATACATCATAAAACGATTTGGAGCAAATCATCACGTCATCTCCCCTATTTTACTGCATAAACCAAAGATATGGTGTTAGAAAAATAAATCCATTGGGTTGTATTAATAAATCCATTGTGATACGTAATCATTGATTTACCCATGTTGAATATTATAAATCGTGCAATAATACAACTTTCTCAACGCTGTAAGCGTTGTACCTTTGATAGCCCAGGGTT
>NZ_GL629647.1:2157637-2166764 GCF_000185845.1 Segatella salivae DSM 15606 | reverse complement strand
AAACGTTTACCCGGGGTAGGCTCGTTCCTCGCCAACCCTGGGCTATCAAAAGCACAACTCGTACCGAGTTGCGTGGTGAGAACATTTATATTGTGAAATTCATCCATTAGGATAATAGCGCAATACCAACACAGTTGCGTGGTGAACCAATTGTTAGGGTGACGTTGTTGATAATTAAAGGTGAAATAGTGTAAGGTATACAAAGCCTCTCCCCCAGCCCTTTGCTTTCCTCGTTTCGCAGGCTTCACGAACAGCGACCTATGGTTCACCGAAGAGGGAGGGGAGTAGTTAGCCTTCGAAATGAAAGAAGTTGTTTTGGGGGTAATTAGTGGTGTCGCCATTGTTGATAATAAAAAGCAAAATGAATTGATGCAAATGGCCGTGTAATTAGGCTTATTTTATGCGATGAAATGACGCAAATAATCGCATGAAATGACGCAAATAATAAGGCGAAGTGCCATGAATAGCACTTCGCCTTAACTGATTTTACACAAATGTTTCTATAATATTGTGATATACAAGGGCTTAATCAATATTCTACATATAGCCTAACCACCTCAGAATGTCATTGAGATTGGCCACAATCATTAGCAGAATGAGAATCGTTACGCCTGTATACTCGGCACGAATCATGAACTTTTCATTCGGCTTTCGACCCGTTATCATTTCATAAATGAGGAAAAGCACGTGACCACCATCAAGGGCTGGGATGGGAAGTATATTCATAAAGGCGAGAATTATGCTTAAGAAGGCGGTCATTTTCCAAAAGATATACCAATCCCATGATGAGGGAAAGAGACTTCCTATCGTACCAAATCCACCGAGACTCTTGGCTCCGCTGGCAGAGAACACATACTTCATGTCACTCACATAGCCTTTCAACACATCCCAACCATAGGCAACTCCTGCCGGGAAACTGGCCAAAAAGCTGTAGCTTTTGTGTGTAGGTGTGTAGAGAGACAACATACTTGGAAACTCAATGGCAAACTTCAAGTCGGGTGTAAGCACAGCTTTTGCGGTGTCAACCTTATCCGATTGATATACCAACTGCGCCGTTCTTATCTTCATACTGTCTTGATGTGTCTTGCAAGCAGATAGTTTTTCTCTCATTTTACTTAGTTCGTCAAGGAACACATTGGCTGAAGTTATCTTCACACCATTAAGTGCCAACAGCTTGTTTCCTTTCTTCAAACCAATCTTTTCGCCAGGACCGCCGGGAAGAACAGAGTCGACTGTGGCAGGAAGATAAGGCTGACAGAAAGCCGGAGTGCTTTTAATCATGCTTAAAAGATTAATATCTCCTGACAAATGTAGGCTCATTGGCTTTCCATTTCGAATGATATCAACGCGCTTAGCCTTTGAGATTGCGCGGAACATATCGGCACTAAAGTCTTTAAATTGCCCTTTTTCGGTGCCAAGAAGAATGTCATGGTCTTTAAAACCATAGCGTTTTGCCTCTTGATTAAACAGCATTCCTTGCTTCATGTCTTTCGTTTGGATGTAAGTATCGCCCCAAACAAACATGAGCATTGAATAGATGAAGAGTGCAAGAAGGAAGTTAACGGTGACTCCACCAATCATAACCAGCAGCCGTTGCCATGCAGGTTTTGTTCTGAACTCCCATGGTTCAGCCGGTTTAGCCATTTGTTCGGTGTCGAAACTCTCGTCAATCATTCCTGCAATCTTGCAGTAACCACCAAATGGAAGCCATCCCATTCCATATTCGGTATCGCTGTTTTTAGGTTTAAAATGGAACAGACTACCCGTCCATTTCCCTATACCGACATCAAAAAATATATAAAACTTCTCAACTCTTATACCGAAAAGCTTTGCAAAAAACATGTGTCCACCCTCGTGGAGCAGTACTAATAGTGAGATTGCAAGAATGAACTGCAATGCCTTTATGAATATAACTTCCATGATTTATTTATCGTTTTTATTTTCAAAATGAATGACTCTATAGGGTTGAAGCCTTCAAAACAAGACGCTGAGCAATAGTTCTGGCCTCAGCATCTGTCTGCAAATAGACATCAAGATTAGGGTTTTTATCGAATGTTGCCTGTTGCATGGTTTGCTCAATCACATCGGCCATGTCAAGGAAAGAACACTCATTGCGACGGAAAGCCGCATTAACCACCTCGTTGGCAGCATTCAAAATACAGGGCATATTCCCCCCTTTATCGATTGCTTCGTAGGCCAAGGCTAAGCATTTGAACTTATTTGTGTCGGGCTCGAAGAACTCCAAACGTTGCTGTTTGAATAGATCGAGGCGCTCACCTTTTAGATATAAGCGCTCAGGGAATGAGAAAGCATATTGTATGGGCAATCGCATGTCGGGCACACCCAACTGAGCTTTCACCGCACCATCAATGAATTCGACCGCACTATGGACTATACTTTGGGGATGAATCAACACTTGTATGCGGTCAGCTGGTACGCCAAAGAGCCACTTTGCCTCTATAATCTCGAAACCTTTATTCATTAACGACGCCGAGTCTATAGTTATTTTAGCGCCCATATCCCATGTAGGATGCTTCAAAGCATCAGCAGCTGTGACCGTCTTGAGTTGTTCGTGGCTGAACAATCTGAAAGGACCTCCAGAACAAGTAAGCAGAATTTTCTCTATCTTATTATCTGCATCACCGACAATACTCTGAAAGATTGCACTATGTTCACTATCAACAGGCAGGATGGGCACATGGTTTTCTTTGGCCAAATTACATATTAATTCGCCGGCAACGACAAGCGTTTCTTTGTTTGCCAAGCATATTTTCTTATGCGCTTTAATGGCATTTATCGTCGGAACAAGCCCCGAAAAACCTACCATTGCGGCTAAAACCATGTCAATAGGTGAGGCAGAAACAATCTGTTCCAAGGCCTCTTTACCGGCATAAACCTTTATTTCTGGTAGGTCGTTGAGCCGTTGTTGCAAAGCATCATAATGTGCTTCGTTAGCAATAACGACAGCAGCAGGCTTAAATTCTCGTGCCTGTTGGGCCAACTTCTCTACGCTGTTGTTCGCCGTAAGACAATAAACTTCGTAGCGATCACTATGCTGTCGGATAACATCTAAAGCTTGAGTACCAATGCTTCCGGTAGATCCGAGGATACATATCTGTTGTTTTTTCATTTCTTTTCCTATCGTCTTAGGGTTATAAATCAAGCAGCCCATCAGGGATGGACATTCGAATCTCACGGCGTTGCATATCAGCTTCGTGAATCAACTCCTCGTGAGCAGGCACCAAGATATCTTTACCTGTGGTGGTTTTAATCTCAAAAAGTGTGTTGATGGTGGTGTTATCAACTTCTGTGATATGCCCAACAACCTCATCATTCAGCCTATTGATAACCGTAAAGCCTATGATTTCGGCCCATGACAAGCCTTGTTCTGCGCCATCAGAAAGACTGCGTTCAAAGAACACTTCGCATCCCGTGAGCTGACGGGCACGCCCTTCTGAGTCGATATCTTCAAACTTAACAAGAGCATTTTCGGCACTCTTGAACCGATATTCCTCTATAAAGAACGGCACAAGTATGCCATCAATAGATAGTAATAAATAGTCGGCATCAACACGATCAAACACATCATCGGTGAAGAGAAAGGATATTTCACCTTGCACCCCATGTGGTTTCCCAAGCTTTCCGATTCTATATACGTCTTCGTTTTTAATCATTTACACGTTTGATACAAGCCCCGATAGCATTCAATCTGTTTTCAATGTCCTCATAACCCCTATCGATTTGGGCTATATTTGCAATATGACTTGTCCCCTGAGATGACATTGCTGCGATAAGTAAAGCGATACCCGCGCGGATGTCAGGACTAGTCATTCGTCCCGCTCTTAGCTTCATTTTGTGATCATGTCCCACGACAACTGCCCGATGAGGATCACACAAAATGATTTGTGCTCCCATATCAATTAGCTTGTCAACAAAGAACAAACGACTCTCAAACATCTTTTGATGTATGAGCACAGAGCCACGTGCTTGTGTGGCAACGACAAGGAGAACAGAAATCAAGTCGGGGGTAAGTCCGGGCCAAGGGGCATCAGACAATGTCATAATAGTGCCGTCAATGAACGAGTCAACCACGTAATGTGGCTGATAGGGGACAATCAAATCATCACCTTCAACCTGTATCTTTACGCCCAAACGCCTAAAGGCATCAGGGATGATTCCTAAGTTTTGGAGTGACACATTCTTAATTCTTACGCCGTCACCCACCATGGCTGCCATGCCAATAAATGAGCCAACCTCTATCATATCGGGTAAAACCATGTGCGAAGCTCCATGCAATCGCTCCACCCCCACTATCGTAATAAGGTTACTTGCAATGCCACTGATGTTGGCACCCATGGCATTTAACAAGTGACATAGCTGCTGAATATATGGTTCACAGGCTGCATTGTAGATGGTAGTTGTGCCTTTTGCCGTCACAGCAGCCATGATAATATTTGCTGTTCCGGTAATAGACGCCTCATCAAGTAACATATAACAGCCCTTCAACTGTTCTGCTTCGATTCGGAAAACATCACGTTCGGGGTCACGAACAAACTTTGCTCCGAGGTACTTAAAACCGAGAAAGTGTGTATCTAAGCGTCTACGTCCTATCTTATCTCCCCCAGGTTTAGCCACGATTGCTTTGCCAAAACGACCTAACAGAGGTCCAATCAAGAGAACACTTCCACGAAGTGAGGAACATTTCTGAACAAATTGTAAGCTATCGAGATAGGAAAGATTCAGTTCATCAGCTTGAAACGTATAGTCTCCACGATGATGTCGCGTCACCTTTACCCCAATATCTTGCAATAATATGATAAGGTTATTGACATCAAGAATATCGGGTATATTCTTGATTCTCACGGGTTCAGTCGTCAACAACGTGGCACAAATCACTTCAAGTGCCTCGTTTTTGGCTCCTTGTGGCGTGATAGTACCCTTTAATCGATGTCCACCTTCGATGATAAATGATTCCATAGTTACTTTTTTTTGCGTTTGTTCGGCGTATTAGCAATGGGCCTATCCGCAATCTTATTAAACACAAAGGAGTTCAAATCGAGTTGAACCTTCCCGTCAGTAAACCGTGCAAGGTCATCAGCAACCTTCACATCATCGGCTGAACCATGGCTCCACGTCATCAAATCTATCTTCATTTGATTCGCCGTCAAACGTATAAGTTCATCGCGTTCTTCACCTTCTGGCATCGTCTTTAGACGCTGAAAAACTTCAAAAAGGATATGTCCGTAATGACGAACTGGTATGCGTTCCATCGGATAAGGCATTGGTTCAGGCTTTGAAGAGATTCTATTTGCCGCACTAATATCATAGGGCCAGTCGATATCAAGCTTGAAATCACTCATTATTGCAAGGTGATCCCACAGCTTATGTTGATAGTCCCCACTCTCTTTTCCCTGTGGAAACATACGCTCCATGATGGCAATTATTGTCTCAGCGCAAGCCTGACGCTCTTCTTTTGTCTTTAAGTTCACGCAGAGATCCACCATATCTTGCACCTCACGTCCATACTCGGGCATGATTAGTTTCTCACGTTGTGTGTTGTAATCTAATCCTTCAATATTCATAATTAAAGCAGTTTCTTAGGCATTTTAGCTACAAAATCTTTCAAATAGAAAGGCACAAAGTAAGCTACATCCTCAAATTTCTCTTCAGCAAATCGCTTTTCTGCCAAGGGAAACATATTCTTTGCAAGTGGTAAAATGTCTTTAATGTAACGGGCGTTAGGATGATTTATCTCACTCATACATTTGCCTGCACCATCTCCAAAGAAATAAACAATACCCTTATCTAAATAAGTTTTATAGGTTTCTTCAGTTACTACATCTGCCTGAATCGGTCGAACAACATGCAAAGCACGGTCAAATACCTCGGCATATACCTCCATTCTGCGGGCATCTAACATAGGAACCAGCAGCGCATCTTCCTCATTTGGATGCTCACCAAGTAACACTGGAACAGCCAAAAGCTCAAGCGTTGGTATGGCAATCAACTTTACATCGCGACCATAACAAATGCCTTTAGCCATTGAAGTACCTATACGTAGCCCCGTATATGAGCCAGGTCCGCAGCTCACTGCCACTGCATCAAGTTTCAAACCATGGCTATCAATGAAAGAAAGTGCCTCATCTACGAACGCACCTAACGTCTCGTTGTGGTGCGGACCACTATGATCTTCCTTGTTAAAGATGCATTCTGCGTCATTACTCACGGCAACCGAGCACACCGTTGTACTCGTTTCAATGTTTAATATACACGACATAAATGAAAAATATAATCTTAATAAATTGCAAATTTACGCTTTTTTCCCACAAAATTATTACTTTTGCAGAAATTTAACGCGTAGCAATTATGATACAATCCATGACGGGTTACGGCAAAGCTGTAGTCACTTTTAAAGAAAAGAAGATTAATGTTGAGATTAAATCTCTAAACAGTAAGGCATTAGATTTGTCTGCCCGCATTGCCCCACTCTATAGAGAAAAGGAGATGGATATACGCCAAAAGGTAGCTAAAAGCCTTGAGCGTGGGAAGGTAGACTTTGCCATTTGGATTGAAAAAGATGACGTTGTAGACGCTGCTTCCATTAATGCGGCGCTCGTGGAAAACTATTATAAGCAGATAAAAGATATCTCATTGCAAACCGGAATCCCTGAGCCTACCGATTGGTATGCCACTCTTCTGGCGCTCCCTGATATCACAACAAAGACTGAAAACGAAGAACTCACCAACGAAGAATGGGCAGTTGCCTCTACAGCTATTGACGAAGCACTCCATGCTTTGGTAGATTTCCGCAAACAAGAAGGGGCCGCTTTGCAACACAAATTCAATGAAAAGATTAATAATATCGAAGCCTTACTCGCAAGTATTGAGCCATATGAGAAGAGCCGTGTAGAGAAAATACGACAGAATATCATTAAAAGCCTTGAACAAATCCCAAGTGTTGACTACGACAAAAACCGCTTAGAGCAAGAGCTTATCTATTATATTGAAAAGTTAGATATCAGCGAAGAGAAGCAAAGACTTACCAATCACTTGAACTATTTCCGTGAAACGATGCAAGAAGAAGGCCATGGTGTTGGCAAGAAACTTGGCTTTATTGCACAAGAAATGGGGCGAGAGATTAACACAACTGGTAGTAAGAGCAATCAAGCGGAGATGCAAAATATCGTCGTAAAGATGAAAGATGAGTTGGAACAAATTAAGGAACAGGTGCTAAATGCACTGTAAGTTAAAGACGGAAGGGCTCTACATCTCTTCCCAAAGGGGTAGAACCACTAAACAGATGCATCTTTCTTGCGACTAATTCTGAAACGAAACAACTCTATAAATAGCAGAATTTAGATAATCCTTCAATAGTGAATAAAAGTAGGAAAGAATCTTCCGATTCAGAATAAACCATGATATTAAAGGATGAATATGATGAAACAAAACAACGACTTTCTTCATTCCAACGAGTCAGAACAAAGCAAACAACAACCAGAAGATTCTAAAAAAGATTCTCACTTGGCTGAGTTTCCTGGCCGACTCCTTATCTTCAGTGCGCCATCGGGCTCGGGAAAGAGCACCATTGTGCAATGGTTGATGAAAGAACATCCTGAACTTAATCTCCACTTTTCTATCTCGTGTACAAGTCGTGAGCCTCGAGGAACGGAACAAAATGGCGTAGAATACTTCTTTCTTTCGCCCGAAGCATTCAAGGAAAAGATTGCAAACAATGAGTTCCTTGAATACGAAGAAGTTTATGAAAACCGCTTTTATGGCACACTAAAATCTGAAGTTGAGGAGCAGATTGCACGTGGAGAGAACGTCGTTTTTGACGTAGATGTGAAAGGCGGATGCAACATAAAACAATTCTTCGGCAGTCAAGCCATAAGCATCTTTGTACAACCTCCCTCGATAGAAGAACTGAGAAAAAGACTCAATGAACGTGGAACCGATCGGCAGGAGGTTATCGAACAGCGCATCGCAAAAGCTGAATACGAACTTTCTTTCGCACCAAACTTCGACCATATCGTTGTCAACGACGACCTCGAAACAGCCAAACAAGACACTCTTAGACTGATAACGACTTTCCTGAACAATAAATAAAAGTGGACGAAATAAGGCTCACTGCACCCCAAATCGGTATCTACGGCGGTTCGTTTAACCCCATTCATATGGGTCATATATCGTTGGCTAAGACGCTACTTCAGCACACACGGCTCGACGAAATCTGGTTCATGGTGTCGCCTCTCAACCCTTTTAAGCGCATGGACAACGACCTTTTAGACGACAACCACCGCTTAGAACTCACACAAAATGCCCTTGCTGACGAGCCAAACCTTATTGCTTGTGACTTCGAATTCCGCCTTCCTAAGCCCTCATATACCTATGATACGCTTTGTAAACTCCATGAAACCTACCCCCAAAATCAGTTTACACTCATCATAGGAGCAGACAATTGGGCGAACTTCGACCGCTGGAAAAACCACGATTTCATCCTCCATCACTACCCCATTATCATCTATCCGCGCAAACATTCGCCCATATGCACAACGCAACTCCCTAAGAATGTCACGCTCGAAAATACGCCGCTATACGATTTCAACAGTACGGATATCAGACGACGCATTGCACATGGCATGTCGATTCATGGCATGGTGAAGCCTGAAATAGAAGCAAAAACAATACAATATTACCAAGAACTGCAAAAGAAAACAAATCTTTCAGAGAATCTCTAAGGTGAATCGACCTACTGAAAGATGTTTGTTGGGGGGATAGATTGAGGGAAATAAAGCCTCACCCCCAGCCCCTCTCCGAAGAGAGAGGGGAGTAGTTAGTCGTGGAAATGGAGAAGGTTGTTTTGAAGTTAGTTTGGGGTGGCGGCGCTGTTGATAAGTGAAAGTTAAATGATGGTAGGCAGACAAAGCCTCACCCCCATCCCCTCTCCGAAGAGAGAGGGGAGTAGTTAGTCGTGGAAATGGAAGGAGTTGTTTGAGGGGTAATTAGAGGTGGTGATGTTGTTGATAATTAAAGGTAAAATGATTTGGGGCAAACAAAGCCTCTCCCCCAGCCCCTCCCCGAAGAGGGAGGGGAGTAGTTACCTCTTGAAATGGAGGGAGTTGTTTGA
>NZ_GL629647.1:2156531-2157587 GCF_000185845.1 Segatella salivae DSM 15606 | reverse complement strand
GGGTTAATTAGAGGTGGTGATGTTGTTGATAATTAAAGGTGAAATGGTTTGGGGCAAATCATCGCGCAATTTGCCGTGTTTTACATGGTGAAATGACGCAGTTTATCGCGTAAAATGACGCAAATTATATTATGCTTTTTATTATTCAACGCCGTAGGTGTTGCGTTTTTGATAGCCCAGGGTTGCCAAACGATAGTGCAGGCTACCCTGGGTTGGCGTATGTTGTGCGTGGAACAACGCCGTAGGTGTTGCGCTTTTTTTGAGTAATCCATCACTAAAGGTTTCATTGTAAGCATGCCTTCATTGAAAAAGCTCAACACCTATGGCGTTGAATCCCCTTGTAAACGTTTACCCGGGGTAGGCTCGTTCCTCGCCAACCCCGGGCTATCAAAAACACAACTCGTACCGAGTTGCCCCATGAGGGCAGTCACAATATTAAACACATTCATCGAGTAATCATCATAATACACACGTTGTTGCGTGTTGAAAACATTCATAATGGCAAATACGTTCATTAGAAGATTAATATAATACCTACGGCGTTGCGTCGTTACAACATTTATAATGAAAGATATATCCATTGAGATCTTGATACATTTTGCTGTTTATTTATTCGCATGTTGGCATCAATTATATTATAGAATGCACGTTTCAACGCCGTAGGTGTTGTGCTTTTGATAGCCCAGGGTTGCCAAACGATAGTGCAGGCTACCCTGGGTTAGCGTATGTTGTGTGGGGAACAACGCCATAGGTGTTGCGCTTTTTTTGATTAATCCACCATAAAAAGTTTCATTGTAAGCATGCCTTCACAGAAAAAGCTCAACACCGATGGCGTTGAATCTCCTTGCGAACGTTTACCCGGGGTAGGCTCGTTCCTCGCCAACCCCGGGCTATCAAAAGAACAACTCGTACCGAGGTGCGTGGTGAAATAATTGTGAGCGTGGCGTGGTTGATAACAAAATGTAAAATAATGAAAGGCAAACAAAGCCTCTCCCCCAGCCCCTCCCCGAAGAGGGAGGGGAGTAGTTAGTCATGGAAATGGAGGAAGTTGTTTTG
>NZ_GL629647.1:2141742-2153909 GCF_000185845.1 Segatella salivae DSM 15606 | reverse complement strand
CTTGCACTGTGGGAGTTGAAGCAGACTCATCTTCATTGCTGCAACCAATAAACAGCAACGAGAAGATGAACGCCTGTAATACACAAAAGTACCTTTTCATAATTTGTTGGATTTAATTAGTTATTATAATATGTGGTCGTCAATTATGTTCATATACTTCTTTATTTCTGCCATTAAGGAATAAACATGCTTGACACTTTCCAAGCAAAAGGCATGATTATCCTCGCATCTGTTTTCAACCATATCGGCAAACGCTTGAATTTCCGAGAAGAACCCTTGTGACACAATTTGGTTATTCCCAATCGTTGGTACAAAACCATTCCTTCCGTATAGGCTGACAACGGTTGCATTATTTTGGAAGACCTTTTCCAAAGGGATTCCCCATATAGCAGAGTGTCTTGGGGAAAAATCGAGTCTTTCCATTCTGTCCAATACATATTGTCCTTTGTCCGTACTAATACTTAATTGTTCCTGTGCATCCTGCCAAGAGTAATCTGTTGATAGTTCCAGCATCCCCGTTATACCTTGATGTTCCAACATAAGGAATAAGGTCTGGGTACCATCCTTGCTGCGCATTTCCTCTGCTGCCTTTACCCTTGCTTTACCAAAGAGAAACGTAACATAGTCAAGAGGATGGATGAACAGGTCGAGCAGGGCATCACCCTCCGGGTATAACCCCGTAAGATAGCGATAATGATAGTGCCGCCCTCTCCCAATTCTCAATCGCTTTTGCAGGATTTGAGTGGCTGGGGCAAAACGTCTTTGCAGTCCGACAACGATATGTTTTGACCCGTATAATTTGACGGTATCGGTCAAAGACTTTAGTTCCCTCTCGTTCTCACACGGTGGTTTCTCTATGAATAAGGACTTCCCTGCTTTAATGACTTCGTTTGCTATATGAAAGTGCGAATGTGGATTAGCAGCCACAAAGACTCCCGAAACCGTATCATCATTCAAGATGTCTTGTAAAGAAGTCGTACCTTTTACTCCCTTGTACTTTTGAGAAATCAGCCCGGCTTTCTTCTCCGAGGTGCAACAGATGTATTTCAATGGCAACTGAAGATATTGTATCACAGGCAACAGGTTACTGACACAATGATTGCCAAGACCTACAAGAGCATACCGTTGGGTGTAGATATGGTTCAGTTCCCTTATGCTCCGCACACTCTTGTATCTGCCGATGATTTCGTCTATATATCCCATAGTTTATGCTGTTATTTGCTTGAAATGTTCCTTATAGGTGATTTGCGTGTTGCTGGTCCATTGATATTTCCCGTAAAACAATTCTATCAGTCGCTTGGGAAACATTTTCTCCAGATTCCTTAACAGGATAATATCATACTTCCGGTGATAGTTGATCCAGCATTGATTACACGTTTTGGAGTGTTGACACTGAATCTTACAGGTTTCCTTTGAATTGAATATCTCGTCAAGCGTGTTCTCATGGGTGTTGCCCAAGACCACGTCCAAATTCTGGCACAACGGGACATCACCATTGGAATGGATGACCAACTCACTGAAAATGCTATGGCACCTCAGTTTCAGCCTGTTATTCTTCCATTCGTCATATAGGGCCACAAAATCAAAATTTTCATCCGTTTGATGTATGGATGAAGGTATCTGACGAATGAAATTATCATCATTGGCTTCCATCAAGTCCTTGGTCGTGTCAAAGAATGACATTGTGCTGTAAATGCCAATACGCACGTCTATGCTATATTTCTTAGCACAATCTATGACATGCTTCATATCCTCTAACGAGTTCCACGGAGAAAGGCAAAACATCAAGGAAATAGGAACAATATCCCTACACGCCTCTATAACTTCGATAACCTTATCATATCCATCCCTGCCACGCATATAGAGATAGGTTTCTCTGGTGCCGTCAAGTGAAATATACAGATGCTTGGGGTGATGATTTTTTACAGCAGATATTACCTTGTTTACCGCAAGACAATTAGACAGCAGCGTATAGTTAGGATGATGAGTGTCAAACCATCCCAATATCTTGTCTGCTTCGGGATGAAGGATAAACTCACCTCCCTCCAAGCCGACCGTCGTGCGTTTCGTTATACATTTGCTGTTCATTATCTTGATGATGTCGTCTAATCTTAAATTTTCCGTAGGTTTCTTCCAAATGGAACAGTGCTTGCAACGTGACTGGCAGTTGGTAGTGGAATATATCATCAAGGAAGCAAGTTCCTTATGCCGTCTGCGTATTACATTGTTGGCAAATACTATTCCGTTGTGGATGTAGTCATAAATACTGTACATTCTTTCTTTTGAGTTTTGTCTTTTATTGTTAAGAGCAGAAAACCACGAAAAGACTGCACAATATTTATGACTTTTTTATCTATTTATTTCATTTACCAAGTAAGCCGCAATCCAAATGGTACTGTTATGATGAACGGATGCTCTGTGCGGTAGGTTTCAAGGCCACTGCCATTCCAGAAGTAATAGAACATGTTAGGTTCTAAATACAGACTGAAAGGCTTGAATAGCTTGTACTGCACACCGACACCTAAGTTTACAGACCACTGATAACGTGGCTTGATGTCCCTCTTCAACGTGTACGACGAGTCGGCTGTTATGATGTACTTCTTTTCAAGCGAACTGTGGACAGGCATCTCGAATGTCACTCCACCGGTCGTATAGGCATTGAATCGTCCCTTGCTCCATATACGATAGGTCAATCGCAATGGTATGCCCACATAATCAATCTTCTGGGTCTTCAACAAGGTCGCACCATGAAACTCACTCTCAAAATCAGACTTCATTCTTGTGTAAGTCAATCCTGTGCCAAAAGTCCAATGGGAACTTAGTTGCTTGTTGAGCGACAAACTAAAGGTTTTGGGGCGGTAGTGGTGCGCCTTCTCACCTAAGGACGCGTTGCCTTCTGTTGCATTATTCAGTGCTATCCATGACATTTTTGCCCTCTCGACAGAATCCATCAGTGCATTGTTCCGAACCAAATAATTTACATAATCATCCCATGTATATAATTTGGCCGAAGCCCCACCGTTAGCGTAATCTACTACTGATAGGTAGTTCAAATTGGACATGGCTCCATTTGCTCCGGCATTAGATGAATAGCCGAAGTTAAATGTCCATGGGTATTTCTTCTTATTGCTGACACTAGGCGACATACTTTCATTCAATGCCATCATTTTTTCTTCGGTAATTTGTGGAATGCGAAGCACGGAGTCTTTGGTGCTGATACCCTTTATAACCAATTGTTTCTGTATAGAATCCACATGGAAAACTACAGTCTGCTGCTCGGATTCTACACTATCTGTTATCATCCGTGAAGAAATCTTTTCAGTAGAGGTAGCCATTTCTGCCAAGGCACGTTCATCATTATTACTGGTACTTATACTTGATGGGATGGAATATCTTGGTTGCACTATCTTTTGAGAGGCAGATTCTTTTAGAACCTGTCCTGGCAGCTCCTTATGAGTGGTTACTGCTGTTTGCTTGTGTTCAGAAGTTCCAACAGTTTTGTCCTTCGTTACGAAATAGATATAGACAGGTATCAGAATTGGAAGCAAGAAGAGCATCCAATAGTTCATCAGTATGGTCCGCAACATTTTCTTTGCTCGAACCAACTGAGAAGATGAACTGTGAGGATTGATACCAAGCAGTTCTCCAATTTCCTTATGGGAAAGACCATCCAGAACCGAGAGTTTGAATATCTCCCTGTTCCCCTCCGGTAACGACTCTATTGCCGACAGCAATAGTTCAAGTTCTATATTCTTTTCTTCCTCGTCTTCTTCGCTCAAAAATTCTATGCCCAGACTAGACAGAGGAATGTCATCCTTCTCTGTGCTTTGCAGGTACCTTAGAGAAAGGTTCCTTACAATGGTGATCATCCATCCCTCCAATTTTGAGTTGTCTTTCAGCGATTTGATGGAGGTGAAGATGATGATGAACGCATCATGCAAAATATCTTCTGCCGTGCTTTCGTCTGTCACATAATGCTGGCATATCTGCAATAATCTGTCGGAATATGCCTTGTATAAATTTCCGAGAGCTTCCCGTTCTCCCTGTTTACATGCGTCTATATCAACATCTACTTTCATAGATATACTTTTCCTTTTTATTAAA
This sequence comes from Segatella salivae DSM 15606, assembly GCF_000185845.1. Lineage (GTDB taxonomy): Bacteria > Bacteroidota > Bacteroidia > Bacteroidales > Bacteroidaceae > Prevotella > Prevotella salivae. The sequence goes on along the minus strand of NZ_GL629647.1, from coordinate 2,149,805 downwards.
AGGAGCAGATTGTGACTAAAAGACTGCACGAATTTTGAAACTTTTTTTTGAAAAACTTGAAAAAAGGCTCAAATTTATGACTAGTGGCCTATTTTTAAGGGTGAATAATCAACAACAAGAGCACTATTGCAAAGTTCACCTCCCGTCATAAAGGAAACATTGGATTGCGTATTTTGATACCTGTAACAAACGATGGTCAATGGCACATCTAAGGAATTATAATTTGTCTGAAGTCATGAAGTAATTTCTCCATTCTTTTCATCAATTCCTTAAAGGGCTTGGCTTCGCCATATATATATCCATCTACCATATTTGTCTCATAGTCCAGACGATAGGCTTTCAGAACCTCATTTCGGGGGATAAAATCAATACTTGTCGGATAATCTTTGTCATAGTCCACATATCCCAAATGATAGAAACGACGACGATGTTCTACGATAGCCTTATAAAGGTTGCCATCGTTCAGTGACTTCTGGCCAAACTCCGTGTCCATCAATCGATCTAAATCATAAAGATGCCGGGACATACGCAATGTTCTTGGTTCTTCCTTTTGAAGCTCCTCACTAAGAAGCAGTGCCTTCTCCAAAAATGTTCTTGATGGCGTTACAGTCTTGATAGATGCTGTCATTTCATCATCCTCCTCAGGGAACTTATCGAAGACAAGAGAGTGAATGTCGCATTTCTCATTAGGCTCAGACATAGATAGACAACTGATTTCTATTTTAATCCTCGCATCAATAAGTCTCATGCTGGACGGGAAAATACTTTCATAATTGACGAATATTACCGTTGGGTCACTGTCATGATCTATAGGCTTGGGAGGTTCCCCCGCTATCGTTTCATTCTTTACAGTATATCCTTCAATTCCCATTTTCTGAAGTTCCACATCCAGTTCTGCAGAAAGTGTCCCATGAATATAATCTCGCGACACTTTTCTTAACTTCTTTACCTGGTTATTGTTCTCACACTTGGCAAATGGCAGGTTAAGGATTTTTTCAAAAAAAATTCTGTCAATGGAGATGTCGATATCTTCACTGAAACGGTTAATAAGATTCCATCCTTTACTCAAAGAAGTTCCACCCTTGAAAAGAAGCCATTTCCCACAAGATGTGTTAAACAGGGCTTTGAGGACTACTGTCACCCACCAATCCTTCTCTATCGCATTATCTTCGATATTATGATCTTGTGCGACTGATTGTATCATTGAGATCCTCTCATCAATGCTATGATTCTGCCAACTGCTCATGATTCTTATTGTTTAGGATGTTTATTATTTTTCTTCTTATCCATGCAGGCATGACTTTTAAGTCTTCCGACATGGTATCGTCCTCTGGATATTTACTCAATATCACATTGATTGCACTTTCCCACTCGCCATTATAGTTTTGTTCACCGATAGCTTTCATGGCTTGTACTAACAGACGTGTGACCTTTCCCTTCAATGCGAAATTCTTGGGCACTCCTCTTTTGAACGTGATGGTTTTATTGCCACACTTGATTTTTCTTGCAGACCCACTGGTGAGAAAAACAGGGGTCATGGTAACTTGTTCGGACAATCCGAGCATATTCAGCGCGGTGCTACCAGTAGGGAGAATCTCTGCATTATCTCTTTCTGCAATAGCACGAGCAATATCCTCGGTAGTTGGATAAACAACACCGAATTTAGTTTCCTTTGTTTTTAGGTATATACCACGAGATAGCCTTAATAACAATCCCTGCCGGACAAAATCTGACAAAATTTTGCCAACATACTCGTCGTCGTATTCTGGGAAACTATTATTAAAAAACAGAGTACCGGTGTTTGCTTTTTCAATACAGTTCCTAAGAATATCAACAACCTTCTTTTCTTTATTGCTTATTAACATACATTAAGTCGGTTATTTTTGCAAAAATAACGAGTATTTCTCATATTCCAAAATTCTTTGAAGTGTTTTTAATTTGGATTTATCATTTCCATTCAATTTCGGAATATCATTTAGTAAAGATAGAAATATAATGCAAACAGTATGTTTTAAAGAAAGATTACTAATAAAAGTAGTATGTAGTTTTTAAGTAGTAACTGGAGATTTCTCTTACTAACTACGCTACAAGATTTTTTCTTTCACCGTATTATACCCTATTGTAGTTATGTAGTAAGATATAATCAGTGAAAGAAAAAAGCGTATTACCATCAGTTATCCATGTTGCCTATCAGGAATATCGGTGTTATTATGGATGCTGGTTTCTGCAGCTTCTGACAGATGTACTTTCTGAACAAATGCGCTTCCGTGTTGTCTAACAGAAAGGACAGAGCGATGATGATAGAAAGCGGATAGAGCGGTGCATAGCCTTTGAGTGGTCCATTGATAACGACTTCTTCCTCGTCAGCAACTCTTTCTTCGGGATGCAGGTTGGAAGATTTCATAATTGTCTGAAGCCTATGGTTGAGTTTCCTCCATGTTACCCCAAAAAAACTCACAAGTTCACTCTCTGTCATGGCTATCTCTCCGTTTCCTTTTCGAATGACTTGCATTTTGCTGCCCCAATCAAAATAACTACGCTGATTGGAAGTGTTTGTTCTTATTTTTGGATTGTTGTTTGTCTTCATGCCGTTTCTTCCATTTTACAGGTTACAATATCCGAAGATTCACAAGCCTCTCTCTCCGAAGTTTCCTTTTCTTTTGCCGATTGCTTGGCAATGAGCCTGTCCATATCCTTTGATATCTTTTTGTCCGTCACCTGCGCATAAACTTGAGTGCTTGATATGGAGGCGTGTCCCATCATCTTGGCTATGCTCTCAATAGGAATACCTGCGCTTAGGCTCATTGTGCCGAATGTATGTCTTGCCATATGGAAAGAAAGTCTTTGGCAGATACCGCAAGCCTTTCCCACAATACTCAGTTTGGCATCCATGACACTGCGGCTGCAATCACGGTGAAAGACAAGGTTGTCGTCTTTTTCTTTCACAGTCTGCTGTTCCTCGCTTCTCCTCTTCTCACTCCTACAATGGTTGATGATGGCTTCAGCTATGGGATGTAACGGCACGATGAACTCAACCTTGGTTTTCTGACGTTCCTTTCTTATATACATCTGTCCGTACGCTGCCGTTTGGATATGCTTGTATTCCAAATTCTCCATATCTGAGATAGCCAAGCCTGTGAAGCAGGAAAAGACAAACATCAGTCTTGCCAGCTCCGCTTCTCTGTCGTTCATCTTCATTGCCATAAGTTTCATTACATCGCTCTTTTGCAGAAAACGTATCTTCTTTTCCTCCTTGTCATACTTGGCATTCTCAAACGGATTGCAGCGGATAATTCTCTTGCTGACCGCACGGAACATCAGTCGGCTCAGCCAGCAGAGGTTGCTGTTGACGGTGGATGCTTTCAGCCCACGTTTTTTGAGAAAGAAGCGGTATTCCTCGAACAAGTCCTCTGTAATTGTTCCGATGGATATATCCTGCACTCCTTTGTTTTCTACAAATTCACGGAGATTTCTGTCAGAATAGAACAGGTTCAGGTAAGTTCCCTCTGCCCTTGATCTGCCAACACTTTCCTTGACTGCTTGCAGTTCCGCCCTGCTCATGGCAAGGAGCGTGGTCGGATTGGTGGCAATACCCTGTAAGCGGTTCTTTACAAGTTCCACACTTACTACTCCATCCTTTACAAGAATGTTCCGATAGGTCTTTTCCACCAAATCCCTGAACTCATTGATTCTTTGGTTTGTTTTCTTGTTGGTTGTCAACCCCTGCTTGGTGTTCCACTCGGAGACTTTACACTCTTCTCCTGTGGTAATGGCTGCATTCTTTCCGTCGATGGTGATACGGCAGAGAATGGCGGTATTGCCGTCTGCCTTAGTTTTCTGTCTGTTGATATAGAACAGTATCTTGAATGTACTTCTCATAATGATTTTAGTTTTAATATGTCTATTGCTAAATACTCATCTGCATATCCTCCGTGAAAGAAAGGAAACAATTAAATTCCTCAAAGAGTTTCTGTGGTGTAACCTTTGCATAACGCTCGGTCATACTTACGTTGCTATGTCCGAGTATCTTGCTCACCGTTTCTATTGGAACTCCTTGCTCAAGCGTGATAAGTGTGGCAAAGGTGTGTCTTGCCGTATGCGTGGTAAAGGGAAAGGCTATACCCTCTCTAAGGCGCAATGCTTTAAGATACGACTGATAGGTGGCATACTTCATCTGTGGCAGCAGTCTTTCCCTTTCTTCGCCTCGATACTTCTCTATTATCCTAATCGCTTCGGGCAACAACTTAATACGGCAAAGTACACCTATCTTCTTCCTATTGAACTTCATCCAAAGATTTTCCTCATCATCACGGACAAGATGTGTCTTACTTAATCCCATTAAATCACAATAGGCTGCACCTGTATGACAGGCAAAAACAAACAGATCCCTTGCTGTTTCCATTTCTTCCTCCAACTCTCCGAAGTGGGTATTCATTAGTTTGTCAAGTGAACGTCTGTCAAGTGCCTTTGGGAGTTTCTTATCACCTCTTGCTATCTTTACATTAGCAAATAATAAGGTGTCAGCCAATCCTTCACGGTATGCCACCCTGCATACGATCTTTATTTGGGATGCAACTGCATAGAAACTACTTTCCTGAAACCCTAATTTGTTCAAGTAGTAGTCCCTGAAGTCATAAATGAAATTTTCTGTAAGTTGCGAGAAAGACAAATCTTCCACCTTGTACTTGTCTTCGATAAATGTCCTAAGATTATTACGGGTAGTATAGTAATTGGAAATTGTTTCTCTCTTAATGTCAATTCCTATATGTTCTTTCTTCTCCCTGATGAGGATGTCCAATCGTTCGATAAGCATACATCGTGTCTGTACGCTGCCTTGAAACAGTTCCTTTACATCGGTTGCGTCAAATGGGCAACCTTTGGGAAGTAAGGCTTGATAAGCCGACTGAACAGACAACAGTAAACTCTCCAACCTGCCGTTTATCTCTACTGCCTCACGACTCTTGCCGTCCACTCTACTCTCACGGGGATTCCACAACTCTGGGTTGCAGGAGAGTTTGCAACTGAACTGTGCAATACTCCTTCCAAGTGTAATACGTCCCATAATGGGAGCCTTGCCCGACTTGTCAAGACCGCTCTTTTTGAGGTAGAGCAACACCTTCATTTTCTCTTGTTTCATACGCTTTAATTTTTATGGGCAAAGTTACCCGAATTAAAGCGTTCCTCACTTATGCAGAAAACTGCCGACCGCAGCAACAGCCACACGAGCGAAAATAATTCAGTTACCGAACATTACTCCATCGTTACCTATCTCAAAATCAGGTAATGCTTTGGTAACTGAACTTTTGCCTAAATCTGCATATTCCTACCCTTTTTGAAAAGAGCACCTCTATGCAAATCGTTCCATTTCTCACTCATTATCAGTTAGTTTACGCCAACTTCGACTTTTCTTCATTTTCGTTGATTAGTTACACGACCATTTGATGCAGATTATCGCATAAAATGACGCTGTTTATCATGTAAAGTCACATAGTATATAATGCATTTGTAGTTCAACGCTGAAGGCGTTGCATTATTGAAACATTTGCATTATTGGATGTATTCATTGAAACATCGCAATAAAACAAGCACCATTATGCACTAAAAACACTTGTTATGCCAAATACATTCATTGGGAAACCATTTTTATATCTACGGCATTGACGATTGACATCATTTACATTGGTGTGTATCATGCCACATATTATTGATGCAATACCTACGCATTAAGAAATAATCTGTGATTGATAATGTTATATTTTCAGAAGGATGGCAAACCACATAAATAGAGGATGTGGGCTGTTTGGATAGCAGTGAGGAAACCGATAATATAGTTAAATAAACAAAAATGAGTACAACGGGGCGATTATCTTTGTATATTTGCGAACGACATAAAGTTTAACAATCTTATAATTTAACCGGAAAACATGATGAATATCCCTACTGTTTTTTTGTTAGTACCATTGGCTTCGGTCACAGCGCTATGCATGTCATGGTATTTTTTCAGTGAAATGATGAAGGAAGAAGAAGGAACACTGAAGATGAAAGAAATCGCTTCGCACGTTAGAAAAGGGGCAATGGCCTACCTACGCCAGCAATATAAGGTTGTGGGAATAGTCTTTTTGGTGCTTGCTTTGCTTTTCGCTTTTATGGCTTATGCCTTAAAAATACAGAATCCTTGGGTGCCAATAGCCTTTCTTACGGGTGGTTTCTTCTCGGGACTTGCCGGATTTTTCGGCATGAAAACAGCTACTTATGCCTCTGCACGCACGGCAAACGCAGCGCGAAAAGGGTTGGATCATGGGTTGAGAGTAGCCTTTCGGAGTGGTGCTGTGATGGGACTTGTCGTTGTAGGACTTGGACTTTTAGACATCGCGATATGGTTTTTGATTCTCAGTTTCGTATATTCGGATGGCAATATTGCCTTGATAACAATTACAACTACTATGCTCACATTCGGTATGGGGGCATCAACGCAAGCACTTTTTGCACGTGTTGGTGGAGGCATCTATACCAAAGCAGCCGATGTTGGGGCTGACCTCGTGGGAAAGGTTGAGGCAGATATTCCCGAAGATGACCCTCGAAATCCGGCTACTATCGCTGATAATGTGGGCGACAATGTGGGGGATGTGGCTGGCATGGGTGCCGATTTATATGAGAGTTACTGTGGAAGCATCTTGTCGACTGCAGCACTTGGAGCCACAGCCTTTGCCTTAAATGGCGATATGCAGCTACGGGCTGTCATTGCACCAATGATTATTGCCGCCGTAGGTATATTCCTTTCACTCATCGGAATCTTTCTCGTTCGTACGAAAGAAGGGGCAGACATGAAAGCCTTGTTACGCGCTTTAGGACTTGGAACGAATGTAAGTGCGGTTTTGATTGCCGTGGCTTCGTTTGTGATTCTTTATCTTTTAGGCATAGAAAACTGGCTCGGCTTGTCATTTTCTGTTATCAGTGGGCTCGTGGCTGGCGTCATTATAGGACAAGCAACAGAGTATTATACCTCACAAAGTTACCGTCCTACGCAGGAGATTGCAAAGGCAAGTGAAACGGGTTCGGCTACAGTTATCATCAAAGGGCTGGGTACTGGCATGATCTCTACATGTATTCCTGTGTTAGTTATCGCCTTATCCATCATGCTAAGTTACCTTTGTGCCAATGGGTTTGATATGAGTATGCGAGCTGATTCCATAAGCCATGGGCTCTATGGAATAGGGATTGCCGCCGTGGGAATGCTCTCAACACTCGGCATAACGCTTGCAACAGATGCCTATGGACCTATTGCTGACAACGCTGGTGGTAATGCAGAGATGAGTGAATTAGGGCAAGTGGTGAGACAACGCACGGATGCTCTCGACGCATTGGGCAATACTACGGCGGCCACAGGCAAGGGGTTTGCCATAGGAAGTGCGGCACTTACGGCCTTAGCTTTACTCGCTTCGTATGTAGAAGAGATAAAGATTGCCATGGTAAGAGCCGTCGAAGAAGGTCGTCATTTCATTGACTATGCGGGACAATCTTTTGATCCTTCGCAGGCAACGATGCCCGATTTTATGAACTTTTTCCAAGTAACATTGATGAATCCCAAGGTACTTGTGGGGGCATTTATAGGTGCAATGGCAGCCTTTCTCTTTTGTGGTTTGACGATGGGTGCAGTCGGAAGAGCAGCCCAATCTATGGTAGAAGAGGTGAGAAGACAATTCAAAGAGATTAAAGGAATATTAGAAAAGACGGCGCAACCAGACTATGGTCGTTGTGTGGAAATATCCACAAAGAGTGCTCAAAAGGAAATGATTATATGGGGCACAGAACGAAACGTATATAGAAGATGAGAGGCCGAAAAGGAATGAAGTTGTTTAATATCAAGATGTTACGCGTATTTAGATAGTCGAGGCTTCTCAAAACGAAACGTTACATCGTGTTACATTTGTGTTACATTTGAGGGTTTATTCGACTGACGATTGATACATAAATGTTACATGGGTGTTAATTTGGGGTTACAGATGGAGGATGCGGAGCGATGAGGGAGCGATTGTATCGCTTCTTTTTTGTTGCCTCTTTTA
>NZ_GL629647.1:2128324-2138910 GCF_000185845.1 Segatella salivae DSM 15606 | reverse complement strand
CACGGGCGTGGTAGATAGTGCAATACAAATATTTCAGAGTATTGCAGGCATCGTGGATATCATCAAGGTGCTGACCGGTGCCACACAGGCCAGCGCCGCAGCAAGTGGTGTGAAGGCTTCGGCTACAGCAACAGAAACGGCGGCTACGACGACGCACACCGCCGCAACAGCCGCCGACACAGCTGCAACAATTACCAACACTGCTGCTAAAAGTGGTGAAGCCATTGCCAGTGCTACGGCCAGCGGTGCCAGCATGCCGTTCCCCTATAACATTGTTGCCATTGCTGCAGGTGTGGCTGCTGTCGTTGCTGCCCTGGCATCCGTCAGCGGTGCATTTGCCAATGGTGGTATTGTGGGCGGCTCATCGCCAAGCGGTGATAAATTATTGGCTCGCGTGAACTCGGGTGAAATGATTCTCAATGGTGCGCAGCAGAGCCGCCTCTTTAACTTCATCAACGGTGTTACGCCCTTTGCCGACGGCGGCATCGTCTATGGCCCTACACTTTCGATCATGGGCGAGTATGCGGGGGCAAGGTCAAACCCCGAAGTGATTGCACCGCTCAATAAACTAAAATCGATTATCGGTGATGGTGGTAATGGTGGCGGGCGATTGGAGGCGCGCCTGCGCGGACGTGATATTGTGCTGGCGATGGCTAACGAAACACGTATCAGTAGACGGAAAACAAACATCAAATTGTAAAAATGTATATACACGGACAATTTTATAATGAAAAGAACGAGCGCATCGAGGTGCACATTCTCATTCGAGGTGATCGCACAAATGAAGTTGAAATCGGAGCTGAAAGCTGCGGCATCAACTGGACGGATGACCCCGTGGAGATTGAAAGTCAGGTCAGCGACACCTTTGATGTACTGCTTAAATACCAGGCTACCGTACGCCTGCTGGTAAAGAATTTCATTCCTGACCTGTTCTGTGCTTCCTGCCGTGATGCTGTAGTAAATATCTATCGCGAGGGAGAATGCCTCTTTGCAGGCTTTATAGAACCGCAGACCTATTCACAACCTTACAATGAGGAAGAAGACGAAATCGAACTCAGCTGTATCGACGTGCTGACGGCCCTGCAATATGGAAAGTACCGAAATGTCGGCGTGCAGGGTATCACCTATAAGGAGGTGAAAGAGAACGCTGGACAGCGCAGTTTCTTAGATATCATCCGCGAGTTGCTGTCAGGCCTGTCGAATAATCTTGATATTCTTGGGAAGCAAAGCCTGGCTTGTTATTATGACGGCAGTATCGGAATGAATAAATCGGAGCCTACATTCAATATTTTCTCACAGATAGGCATTCATGAACTGTTGTTCCTCTCTGATAATGAAGATAATGTGTGGACGGCAGAAGAGGTGCTGACTGAACTGCTGAAGTATCTTAACCAGCACATCGTACAGCAGGGATTTTCTTTCTATATATTTTCATGGGAAAGCATAAAAAAGGCAGAAAATATTGAATGGAAAGACCTTTACAGCAACAAAGATTCGAGAATATCTCACAGGCTGATAGGGATAACGACAGATAAGGCGGTAGGTACGGATACCACTATCAGTGTTGGCGAAATCTATAATCAGCTGCTATTAACCTGTAAGGTGGAGAAGATGGAGAGTCTCGTCGAAAGTCCATTAAAAGAAAGTGAATTGGGGAGCTATTTCATGGCACGTCAAAAATACATGTCAGAACTGATCAGCTTAGGCGATGGCAAACGAGCTTTGAGAGGCTTTTATGAAATGGTATTCAATGGTGATACAGATTATTATGATGGTAGTATTGTAGATTGGTATGTGTGGATAAAGCGGCATCCTGAGTGGAAATTTCTGATGCATGATAATATAGCCAATGCTGATAAAGACCTTAATAGCTATTTCGGACAAGATGGTAAGAATCAACAAGCAATGTTGCAATGGCTCGGTAAGCATCTTGGAGCAGGGCTTGTTTCTTATGGCAAGGTGGAGCGGGCTATGGCAAGGAAAGATAACAGCCCCGTGTCGAAAATCAACATGGAGACTGTACTTGTGCTGTCAGTGAATGGCAATGGGAAGAACAGCCCCTCGGAGGCTTATCCCAATGTGGAAGCCCTTCATGAGGCTATTCCCTATGCTACTTATGTGGGGCAGCATTCAGGTGGTGTATTTTCTCCTGTCGATGAGGAGACTATAAATTACATTGTATTTTCAGGAAAAATGCTACTAAACCCAATTATGGAAGTAACAGGTAGATATAATGATCTCAGAACAAAGGAGTGGATATTAATGCCATTTGCAGGCAAGGCGTCTGATAGTAAGGTTCCAATTAACATTGTAAAGAACAAGTCGAAAGATAAGTGCTATTATACACGCCTGTTTTGGAAGCAACAGGTGTCTGATCCGCGACAAAATGAAGAAGCACTATGGGATAAAGAAGGTGATTCGGGATGGTACCCATTTACGGATACAGCACCTGAAGAGTACGAGTTTAAATATAGCAGTGTAGGTGACGGAACCGACAAAATCAGCAAAGTAGGACTCGTAGCCTGTATGCTTATTATCGGAGACAAATGCGTCGTTGAGACAGGGAGTGGTTCACAGATGGAAGATTTTGAGTGGCGTAAATACAAAGAACGCTCGGAGTGCAGCAGTGATGATGAATACTACGCGCAGAGTTTTACTATTGGATTTGACCCCAAGATTGGTGACAAGTTAGTTGGTCACGAGTATGACCTGCAGAATAACATCAGCTGGAAGCATGGCGTAGACAGTGAAGGCATGGCTATACCTATTCGGAAACGTGACCATGTGGCTGGTGCAGTAAAGTTTATCGTTCTTGGTCCGGTGAATGTGCTTTGGAGTGATATCACACGTCGTCATCCTACATTCTTCAGACATACCAAGTGGACCGAAGATGCCATTCCGCTGCTGGCACACATCAGTTCTATACAGATAAAGTCTTTCGAGGTGAAGGTGGTGAGTGACAATGGAAAGACGGAACTGCTCGGGGATGATCATGACATCGTATATATGAGTGCTGCACAGAGTTCGTTCTGCAACCGCAAGGATGACCTTGAGTTCAAGGTTACTTCTGCCCTGACATATGACGAATGCATGCAGATAGGTGTCAAGAATGCCCTTTGCCTTTCTACTCCCGTAGGCGTTGCCAGCGGTGATGGTATACTTACATTGTATAATCGGGTAACCGATAGTATCGCCAAACCCGAACTGCTCTATGTGAACAGCTACTATCAGGAATATCATGCGCCACGGGTGATCATGACACAGCACATGACGGATATCCGCGGAGGGTTTGTAGATCCGTTTGCGCACTATAGGCATAATTTTCTAAACAAGAACTTCTTTGTGCAAGGTATCAGTAGAAACCTTGCAGAGGGAACGGCAGAACTGACATTAAAGGAAATAGACCAATGATTGATATCAAGATGTTTGCCCGAAAGCGGGCTGAGGGAACTGGCAGGGGTGGCAGCACAACGCCCTGGACACAGAGTGACGACGTGCGGCATGCACTATCGGCAGACAAGGCTACGTTTGCAGAACAGGCAGACAAGGCACTGCAGGCAAACGAAGCTGCCCGGGCCGCCTATGCCGATAAAGCGCGGGCCTTGGCAGAGGACAGCCCTGCATATGACGAGTTCCTGCGCAAGGATAAGGAAGATACTGCAAAGGAATTGATAAATTTCCTCAAGGGCATCACTATCGGAGATATTAAAATCAGTTATGATGAGACGAGTAGCGCACTTTCGCTGACACGTGTTTCGGATACAAGTAAGGTTGCGGGGCTGTATGCAACAGGAGGATTGACAGCATTTGGTGCAGGCGCCGTGCAGGGTAGTGGTAGCGAAAGTGGCGGCACAAGCTATGAGCGCCTGGACCGCTGGAGCGACTACACTACCGCAAAGGCGGCAGCTGTCCTCTCGGCTTTCCTCGGTAAGGACCTTCATGAGCGATTGAAGAAAGTAGAAAGTGGCGCGTTGACCTCGGTCGACTGGTCGATTATTCAGAACAAACCTACTTCAATGCCTGCCAGCGACGTGCCAGCCTGGGCCAAGGCAGCGACAAAACCGACTTACGCCTGGAGCGAAATCACAGGCAAGCCGAACACCCTGCAGGGGTATGGCATCACCAATGCTGCAAGCATATCACACACGCATGCTTTTTCTGCATTGACAAACAAACCTACAACTATAGACGGCTATGGTATCGTCGATACATTCAAGACGCACAGAGAAGTCAATTTCGCACCTGACGAGGCTGGCTATTATGCCGTGATGACAACGAAGTCCGGAATTGATGAGACGTGGCGACATGTGATTTCGATGGACTGGTCGAAAAATGACAGCGTGAACTGGATCAGTCAGCTTGCGCTCCCTACTTTTGTAAACAGTGACGTGTACTATCGTAAGAACGAGGCACAGGGCAAGCAAATCAAAGACGCGAAATGGATAAAAATTTGGGATGAAAAGAACCTGACGAAACTCTCTCAGCTCACTGATGATGTTGTGACGGGGAAATACCTGTCTCTCGCTGGTGGAACGATGCAGGACACGAGTATGGTTCACAATCTGAATTCTGAATTTGTAGGAGGTAAGCATTTCTCTAAAATACTGACCTCAGACGGAAATGTATATCAGCTAAGTTTAGGTGTCAGTACAGAGGGAGGAAGTGGAAATGGTTATCGATGCGTTACAAAAGCGGCTGGTTTACCGGTATGGTCTGTTAACAAGCTTATTTTAGCAATAGCATCAAGACATAAAGGAGTCGGCATTATCACTATTCTCTTCCGTGTCAGGGCTCAACGGACAGATTATGAGGTTGATATCCGTGCAATGGGAAGTTTCGAATATTCTCCAAATCAATTGCGTTTTTATTATAATGCTGATACGGCAACGTTTTCCATCTGGACTGTCTTTTCAGATTATGACACAACGGATTTTTCAACGATATTGTATGGTGAACATGGATACATCACTCTAAATGGTGACAATACCTATTACAAAAAATTGCCTTCAGATGTTGGGACACAACTTAAATACAATGTAAACAGTGCAACAAGATTAGATAAACCCCGTACAATCTGGGGGCAGAATTTTGACGGCACAGGCAACGTCACGGGGGCGCTAAGCAGCGTGACGAACATCAACAATCTGCTGCATTTCACTGGAAACAATATCGGCATTGGTACAAATACTCCTATTTACAAGCTTGACGTAAACGGCAACGCGCGAATTACTGATGAGTTGCTCGTGGATAGTTATCTGAACCTCGCTAACAACAAAGGAGTGCGCTTGCGAGATAAGGAGGGTGGTAATCAGCGTGCACTGTTTATTTCAGAGTCCAACGCGGTTTATTTCGGTTGCAATGATCGTCCGCTCTATACGCTCTTCGAGGGCAGTGAGTTGCAGTTCAACATCTACCAAAACGGCTGGCAAACTGCGCTCATTATCAGCCGTGACAAAACAGCACAGTTCCACGGAAATGTGTTGGCCATGGGTGGGGTGACAGCCTACACTACATCGGACCGCAGACTGAAAGAAAATATCAAGGCCGTGGACAGCATGAAAGTAATTCGTAGCCTGGGCGGAACCTGGCAGTTTGATTACAAGGGTACGGGTGAGCACAGTGTCGGATTTATTGCGCAAAACGTGAAAGGAAGTGCACTGAAGAGTATGGTTTATACAAATGCTGACGGCTACATGAAGCTGAACTACCTCGACACGCGACTTATTGCACTCGCATTCGGAGCAGCTGTACAAGTTGACGATAAGGTAGAAAGATTAAAGAAACGGGTAATGGAACTTGAAAAGGAAGTCGAATCCTTAAAACATAATTAATTATGAAGAAACTGATAAAATGGTTAGCCGATAAGTTCGGCGTGACAACGGTAAGAACAGAAGTCAGGACTGTGGTCAAGGAAAAAGAGGTATTAAGGCACTTTTTCCCAAAAGCCGGAACGGTTGAGGGCGATTTAATCGTCGAGGGAGACCTGCTCGTCAAGGGCTCTCTTACTGTGACAGGCAGCGTGACTTGTTATAAAGAGAAAGGAGGCCCGGCATGAGCATCGTCAATGGCATCATACAGGCTCCCGTCAGCATTGCGGACGTGAAGACCGTGCTCGGTGAGACGAGTAACGACCTTGCAACGCTTTGCAGGAGCGACAAGATAAACATGTGGGCAAAGTTCAAGCCTGTGGAACTGAATAAGCCTTTCACCTCCGACGAGTTCGATTTTGCAAATAGGAAATGGCGTGACAATGCAACGTGGTTCAAGGGTGCAGACTTTGCAGGTCTCGGGATATGCGGTATAAAAATCGCACATGGTAACACTTTGCAAAGCTTGACAGAATTATACGATAAAGGCTTGGGCAACTGGTCGCGTGTGAAAGTAGGCTCTACTTTTGCATGCCCCTACCGGCTGTCTGATTTCATAGGCTACAAGCATGCTGCAACTGCACCTTTTAAAAGGCCTTCTATTATGATTGAAGGGACAAAAAACGGCAGTATTACTGCTATTATGATGATTAAAGATGTTAGTATTGATTATGAACTTAATATATATAATATAGGTATATTAGCAGAAACATATTTCGGGGTAGCCTTAAAAAATGAATCAGGACAAATTGTTTGTTTTAAGACTTCTAATGAGCCCTTGAAATCAGGAAATGCAAGTGTAGATATAGAAAATGCAAATTTGGATATAGGAGCTTACAAAGCATATGCGTTCTTAAGTTCTGTACCACTTGCATTAAATAGACCTCCAGTGAAAGCTATTTACTACACAATTCACGGATTTAGTGCTTCAGAAACTAAAGTTACATCTAATCAATATAATATTGAAAAATATTATGTTATACAAGCATATGAAACAATTAAAGGAGAAATTTGTGTAAAAATAAAAATCGATAAATCTTATCCCGGGGGGTCGACAAACAATTTTTATGTTATGTTGAGATTCTCTTCTACAGAAATGGATTCTCCGATGATAAAAGGGGAACAAGCATATAATTTCGAGCATGTCAATCCTGGCGAAACATATACTCATTTTTTTTAATGGTATACAAACAGGCCAAAGATATCGATTAGAATACATTTTTATGAAAAAGACCGATCAGGTCCCTGTCAAAATGATTGACTTAAATGATAACTTAGAGACAACTTAAATTAGTAACAATAAACATACACAAACTATGGAAGTAAAAGTAAAAGCAATTGCCGGCTTCAAGGCAAGTGTTGAAGCAGTAGGCGCAAGTACAACTATTAAGGCGGTCGTTTCTGTTGAAAGCGATAAGTATGCAAATATCGAAAATGGTAGCGTTTGCAGTAACGATGATATAAACAAACAGCTCGCAACTTTCGCGCATTTCGGAGGTATCAACATCAGTTATCTTACAACTGACGAAGACGAAATCATTGCAGCTATTACAGATGTTACAAAATTTGTGAAGTACTGCAAGGCAAACGCAGCGAAGCTCGGCACAGTCAGTGCAACAGAAGCAAAAGAAAAGTAAATAACAAAGTAATTTAGTAAGAATTAAAGTAAGAATGAAAGTAAAAACGATTAAGGCAGTTGAAGCCTACAGGGCATTAAAAGCGTTGAAAGTAAGCGGTATGAGTGATGATGCGATGCTTGCGGTGTGGAAGAACCTCAAAGCCTTGCGCCCTATCTCAGAGACTTACGATAAAGACATCGAGGAGGTGCGCGCAACGCTTCAGGATGAAGAATTTGAGAAAATGCAGCAGCGCGTCAAGGAAGCGCAGGAAAGGGAACTACATGCAAAGGAAGAGGCACGTGACATGACTGCAGCTGAAAAACGCGAAATCGCAGAAATAAACGAGTGGTTCGCTGTGTGGAACAAAAAAGGCAAGGAGTATTTCAATTCGTTGTCGGAAAAAGAAGTTGAAGTGGATATCGACTCTCTCGACGCCTCAGAACTTCTTAAGTCGTTCAAAAGCTCGGACAGAACGTTCGAAGATGTGGCAACACTTGATTGGCTGACAAAGTAGTATATAGCCAATTAAATAATCTCCCGGGAGTGAAAAAGAAGCCCCCGGCCTGTTAATAGTCATCTCACCTACATATTAACCAAAAGCACCATATGTGCGACCGGGGGCTAATACCCTCGTTCACATATGGTGCTTCTTAATTATGCAAGTGAGATAATGCAAAGATACAAATTTTATTGAATATGAAGATAATAGACATCTTGAAATTTAACAGGGAATTGATAAAAAGGCTTCGCGAGGCTGGTATACGTCTGAAAGACGAACGGTATATAGACCTCTATAATGATTATACAGAACTACGTCGGCATGGTGAGAAAGTTTCCTATATCGTATTAGTTTTGTCAACTCGCTACGCCGTGAGTGAGCGTACCGTGTACAGCCTTATAAAGCGGATGAACCGTGAGTGTAATATATTTGCAGTATGATTGTTGATGAATATTCTTTCTCTTTGAGCGATATGCCGACCTTTGCAATCCACTAAAAAACAAAATTTATGAAGAAACAATATCTTTCAGCACCGCTTCCCTTTCAGGGACAGAAGCGGATGTTTGCAAAAGAGTACATCAAAATACTCCAGCAGTTCCCTGACAATGCGACCTTCGTGGATCTTTTCGGTGGCAGCGGTTTGTTGTCACATATCGCCAAGCATCAGAAGCCGAACTCCACCATAGTATATAATGATTTTGACGGCTATCGTAAACGACTGGAGGCATTACCCCAGACGAATGCCCTGCTGGCTGAACTAAGGGCAATAGTGAATGTTCCACGTCACAAGCCAATATTGGGAGGGACACGGGAACGCGTACTGTCCTGCATACGCAGGCATGAGTGTACCTACGGATATGTCGATTATATAACACTGTCCTCATCATTGATGTTCTCAATGAAGTATGCTACCGAGTTCTCCGACTTTGAAAAGGAGACCTTATATAACAATATTAAGGCTGTAGACTATCCGTCTTGTAGCGATTACCTCGACGGGCTGGTCATTACCTCCTGTGATTATAAGGAGTTGTTTGAGAAGTACAAGGACGTGCCTGGTGTGGTGTTCCTCGTCGATCCTCCATACCTGAGTACAGATAGTAAGACCTACAAAATGTACTGGAAACTGTCCGATTATCTTGATGTGCTGACCATACTCACCGGTCACCGCTTCATCTACTTCACCTCGAACAAGTCTTCTATAATAGAACTCTGCAAATGGATAGGTAAGAATAAAATTATAGGCAACCCCTTTGAAAACTGCCACCATAAGGAGTTCAATGCCCACATGAACTATAACTCTTCTTATACGGATATCATGCTTTATACAGATGCCGTTTAAACCATATTCTAATGCCATTTGAACGATGAACAAATACTATCAGATGCTGGATAAGATTTTGGAACAGGGAAAGCCCCAGGCCAATAAGAAAGGTAATATTCGCTATCTTCTAAATGAGCAGCTGTCGTTATCACCTGCAGACCTGCTTGATATATTCGAGAGCCACGGCATAGCAAGAAAGAAATTGAAAAATGAGCTGCAGCTGTTCATGCAAGGCGAGCGACAGGTGGAAAAATACCGTGAGGTAGGCATCAACTGGTGGGACTATTGCGGAAGCGTGCTGGTGAACAGTTATCCGACCTACTTTGAGAAGCTCCCGCCACTGATTGCCAAGATAAACCGCGAGAAGCGTAATAGTAAGAATTATGTGCTGTTCCTCGGTGAAACAGGCGCAGAAAGCAACCAGGCACCATGCTTGAGTCTGGTTCAATTCCAGATTGATGACGGAGAATTGGTTTTGTCGGCCTATCAGCGAAGCAGTGATGCGAACCTCGGACTACCGGCCGATATATACCACCTATATCTCATGGCACGACAGATAGACCTGCCACTAAAGAATATAACGTTGAACCTTGGAAATGTGCACATATACGAGAATAATATAAACCGTACGAAGCAACTTCTTGATGGTGATGAGAGTGTGAAATTTGACTTGAATGTTTGAAAGATAATGATAAGAAACAAGAAACGCCTCGATTTTCTCTGGGGCGTTTTTTACATTGGGGAAGGAAGCCAAAAAAGAACATTTCGTTTTATAAGCTGGAACGCTTCGTTTTATTTCTTCGGAACATTTCGTTTTGCGGATTATAATTATTCCGAGTTTACTGGCAATCGCCATCCCCATTGTTGTCGGAATATTACTTGGAGTGGCTGGAGTCTTAGGCTTGTTGGTAGGTAGTTTGTCGGCAGGATTTACCTTGGCAGTCTTCATGGCCAATGCAGGTGGCGCATGGGACAATGCAAAGAAGATGGTCGAAGAAGGCCATTTCGGAGGTAAAGGGTCTCAAAGTCATAAGGCAACGATAGTGGGTGACACGGTGGGCGACCCCTTTAAAGACACTGCCGGGCCAAGTCTTAACATCTTAATCAAGTTGATGTCTATGGTAAGTATTGTCATGGCAGGACTCACAGTGGCTTTTATTTGAGTATGCTTCATAGCTTTTCATAAGATAAAGGTGATGAATAGGATTGCAAAAAAGCATTAAAATGCATTGCGATTATCGGAATATTACGCAATAAAAAAACAGAAAAAATATTGCAAG
>NZ_GL629647.1:2086860-2128274 GCF_000185845.1 Segatella salivae DSM 15606 | reverse complement strand
GCAAGAGAATGCAGATTATGTTATTTTTTGTATACCTTTGTGGCATAATTTACACTTTTAAGACAAATAAAATTTTATGAACAAAACATTGTCAAGCATGCTTTTAGGTGCATGCTTCATGCTAAGTGCAACGCCATCTATGGCACAGTTCAACCTTAAAAAAGCTATTGGAGGAGCATCAAAGGCTGTAAAAGCAGCAACTTTAACCGATGCTGACGTAGCAAACTATGTGAAAGAATACATTGATTGGATGGATAAGCACAATCAAGTTTGCCCTGAAAACAATCCCTATTCTATTCGTTTGAAGAAATTAACTCAAGGACTTAACGACGTAGAAGGTATTCCTTTGAACTTCAAAGTCTATTATGTCACCGACGTAAATGCCTTTGCTTGCGCCGATGGTAGCGTGCGTGTGTTCTCTTCTTTGATGGACATCATGACCGATGATGAGTTACTTGGCGTCATAGGACACGAGATAGGACACGTTGCTCACAAGGATTCTAAGAATGCTTTCCGTACAGCTTTGCTCACATCGGCATTCAAAGATGGAGTCTCTTCCACGGGAGGTAAGGCCGCAACGCTTAGCGATTCACAGTTCGGAGAGCTTGGAGAAGCGTTGTTGAATGCTACATATTCGCAGAAGCAGGAAAGCAATGCAGACGCTTACGGCTATGACTTCTTGAAGAAAAATGGTAAGAATCCTTGGGCAATGGCTTTGTCGTTTGAGAAACTTAAGAAGCTCGAAGAGGACTCAGGTTACCAGAAAGACAGCAAGTTTAAGCGCATGTTCTCGTCTCATCCAGACTTAGATAAGCGCATAAAAGTAATGAGTGAGCGTGCAACGAAAGACGGTTTTGCTCGTCCAGAGAATAAGATGCCAGAGCAACCTGTTGTAAAGAAGGTCGTAAAAGGAAAGAAAAAATAACATCATTCAATTTATAAAATTACCTATATGAAGAAAAAACTGACAACAATCTTGGTAATAATGCTCTGCTTTGTGGCTCAATATGCAGAGGCTTTTCGCATTAGAGTCAAGGTGCCAAGCAGCAATCAAGGCGGTGGAGACAGTTCATCTTGGATTTCAACTGCCGTTATTTGTGGTATCATCCTTTACGTTGTAATAAAGTATTGGTCATTCTTTAAGCAGTTATTCCGCTTCTTTACCTCCAGCGCTAAGGTTGAAAAGAATACTGATTTGACGCAAGATCAACAACGAAAGCTATTGTTAAGTGGTGTATTTGCAGCACAAAAGGCAGCTTTATACAATGTTGTTAAGACGGGATTATCAGCAGATGAGCGTGAGAAGATGTTCAACCAAGGTTGGAATATCAGTGACCAAGCATCGGCAATCGAAACACTTGACTATTTGAAATTATCGGGTACACGTCGCTATTTCCCTCAAGTTGTCGAAGCTTTGAAGCTTAAAAACAAGCAAGAAATACAGCAATATCTCCGTGATACCTTTGAAGATAGCGAGGATATCAATAATTGTTGGGAGCAAGTTCAATTCGCTTTTGAGTCTATGGACCCTCTAATGAAGGAACACATCATTAGTAATGAGGCCGACTTTTCACGCATTGGACCCGATGCATGGGACGCTGGTCGTCTTGTGTTCATAGCCAGATTGTGTCGCGAAGCAAACTATATCAACGACGAACAACTTTGGAAATATGTTGATGCTGCAGACGAAATAGCACATAGAACGCTTACTTCTTGGGAAGACTTTGGTAAGAGTTACATCATTGGTCGTTGCTTGTGGTGTGGTGCTTCAAATTACTTCGAGGTGATGGCAGGCCATGCTAAGGACATGTATACTAAGCCAAATAGTCCTTGGAAGACTTTCCCTTTCGCATAATCAGAATCTAATCACGAGATGAAAATAAAGATGTTTCTTTATCAGCCGAATCAAATGGGCTGATAAAGAGACACTAAACACAAACTATAAAAATTAAAAACGAGCAATATGAAAAAGAGAATTATCTACAGTTTAGTATTGATGTTAGGCCTATATGCACAGGAAGCAATGGCTTTAAGATTTCGAATCAGAGTACCAAGTGGCTCATCTGACGGCTCAACAAGCGGCTATACATGGATTGTTTACATCATAGTTGGCGTGCTTATTGTCATTGGTTTATATCAATATTTC
Organism: Segatella salivae DSM 15606; assembly: GCF_000185845.1. Taxonomy (GTDB): domain Bacteria; phylum Bacteroidota; class Bacteroidia; order Bacteroidales; family Bacteroidaceae; genus Prevotella; species Prevotella salivae. The sequence goes on along the minus strand of NZ_GL629647.1, from coordinate 2,126,128 downwards.
CTTAAAGCAAAGGCCACTTTACGCCAGTTTGGCAGTGGACTTCGAACGGATTCAAACTCAAATCTCAGTCAAGATCAACAGCGAAAGATGTTGCTTAGCGCCATCTATGCAGAGAATGATAAGTGTTATTTGAATGCTATTAAGACGGGATTAGTGAAAGATGATTGCGCAGAACTGCTCAAAAGAGACTGGGGTATCTATGACCATAGCTCGGCAATTGATGCTTTAGACGATCTGAAATTAGCGTGCACAAAAAACTATATGCCAAATATTGCAGAGGCATTCAAGTTGAAAGAGCAGAAAGCTATTGAGCAATATCTCAACGAAACGTTTGTAAACAAGAATGAAGCTAAGGCATGTTCTAAACAGATTGAACGCGCTTTCAAGACTATAGGCAATTTAGTTAAGGAAGGAATTGTTAGAGATGAGGCCGACTTTACACGTATAGGTGGCATTGGTTTTGAGGCAACTCGTCTGGTCTTTATTGCTCGTATGTGCGCTGAAAAGAAGTATATCAGCGAGGAAGAAATGTGGCAATATGTTGACTTTGTTGACGAATTAGTTCACAAATCGCTTTCTTCTTGGGAAGACTATGGCAAGAGTTACATCATCGGTTACACTCTTTGGGGTGCTGATAGCTATAGCATGGGTCAGACAAAGAAGATATTTAACAAGCTCGTTAGCGACCCAAAGAGTCCTTGGACGACTTTCTCTTTCGCTAAAAAGGCTTAATCTTTATAGATTATTCCCCATAGTTAAACATGTTATTTCACTCAGAAAGCATCCTTATTGGGTGCTTTCTTTCTTTTTCTTCTACTTTGTTTGCACGTGCTTTCCCTGCATTCTTTTCCGTGGAAAGCGTCACTTCGCCCAGCCATTTCTATTTCAAAATTCTTTCTTTTGTTTGCTTTATCTGCCTCAAATGTCGTATATTTGCACCAGACACAGCACGTTTTATGCATCTGAATGATGAGTTTCGCCTTTTCATTTCATTGATTTTGCTGACGAGTGTGTCTCAATAGGAATCATAAGAGCTTTCAAACGACAATGAAACAAATCATCAATCACTTCACAGATGATGACCTTTATAAGCTTTCTATGTGCTGTTCGGTCATCGATAATTACCCTCGTGCCCAAGTAAAATACCAGTTTGTAGACCGCAATAACACGGTATATCCCACTGGGTTTGCTGACGAATTGCGTCGTCAAATCGAAGCCTTAGAGGGCGTTATCATTACAGATGACGAGATAGATTTCATGAAACGGCGATGCAGTTACATGCCGCATTGGTTCTTTACTTACCTCCGTGGCTATAGGTTTTCACGCGAATGGGTCAACATTTCACAAGATATTGACGGGCATCTTCACGTGGAATTTGAAGGCAGTTGGTCGGATACCATCCTCTTAGAAGTAAAGGTTCTGGCGATGATCTCTGAGCTTTTCTACATCATGACAGGGCAGATTGCAAGGTTAGATTACGTGCAGTTGTATAACAAAACGTGTCAAAAAGCAGAACGATTGTTGACTGCTGGCTGTGTGTTTTCAGACTTTGGAACACGTCGACGCGCCTCTTTTGAAGCCGAAGATACGGTGGTTCGTGCATTGAAAGACACCTATCAGAGCCATGATTGGAAAGGAAGACTCGTGGGAACAAGCAATGTCTACATCGCCATGACCCACGATTTACAACCTGTTGGCACTATGGCGCATGAGTTTATTTGCGCGATTGGCGGTATGTTTGGACCGCAAATGGCCAATCATTTGGCTATGAACGCCTGGCGAAACACCTTCCGTGGTGCCCTCGGTACATATCTTTATGACTCTTTTGGATGGGATATCTTCTCGTTAAACTTCTCAGAAGACTTTGCAAATCTATTCAAAGGACTACGCATTGACTCTGGAAATAACCGCGAACAACTAATGAAAATCGTGGCGAAATATCGTTCACTTGGCATTGATTCTCGCACAAAACAGGTTGTGTTTTCAAATGCGTTAAACACTGATTCGGCAATAGAAATTCAACAATATGCAAAAGATTATTGCCTGCCTTCATTCGGAATAGGTACTCATTTCACTAATGATTTCGAAGGTATTGAGCCAATGAATATTGTCATTAAACTTGTTGCATCAAAAATAACAGAGTGTTGGCCCTACTATAATGATACATGTAAGCTCTCCGAAGACCTCGGAAAACACACCGGAAAGCCTGAAGTCATCCGCCGTTTTATGGAGGCTTTGCACATGAAAGAGTAGAAAACACCTCATCATTTGAATATTGCAACCATGCAACGTTATAAGCGTTGTGCCAATATTCCAATGGATACAACTATCATGGTAAATGTGGCAATAATGCAACGCCGTAGGTGTTATGCCGGTATTCCAATGAACAAATCTGCCACCATGAATATTCTCACCACGCAACTCGGTACGAGTTGTTCCTTTGATAGCCCGGGGTTGGCGAGGAACGAGCCTACCCCGGGTGAGCATTCGCAGGGAGATTCAACGCTGTAAGTGTTGAGTTTTCTTTGAGAAGGCGTGGGTATAGTGAGAGGATTCATGGTGGATTACGCTTAGAAAGCGTAACACCTATGGCGTTGAATAATAAAAAGCATAATATAATTTGCGTCATTTTACGCGACAATCTACGTCATTTCATGCGATAAAACACGGCAAATTATGCGATGAAATGCCCCAAATCATTTTACCTTTAATTCTTAACACCATCGCTACCCCTAATTAACCCCAAAACAACTCCCTCCATTTCCACAACTAACTACTCCCCTCCCTCTTCGGGGAACCATAGGTCGCTGTTCGTGAAGCCTGCGAAACGAGGAAAGCAAAGGGCTGGGAGTGAGGCTTTGTTTACCTCCCTTCATCTCCCCCACCATCATGAAACATTCTCTTAAACACTAGTAGTGGGAACCTCACAGAACACTAAAAACGAAACAAAAGTTTTCTTTTTATGAGTTTTTTTGTACCTTTGTGATGCTTAAAGTAAAAGTAACTGCGAATGAAAGATATATGCTGTATCGGGCATATCACCCGAGATAAGATTATCACTCCAAGCCAATCGGTCTCTATGTCGGGTGGAACGGCGTTCTATATGGCCTATGGTATTAACAATCTTCCCCATGATATAGCGTTTCAATTGGTAACGAAAGTTGGACCTGAATCATACGAAGAAGTAGATCGTATGCGTCAAGCGGGCATTGATGTCGTTTGTTATGACAGTGCAAAGAGTGTATATTTTGAGAACCGATATGGTATAGATAGCAATCAAAGAACACAGCGAGTGTTGGCTAAAGCCGACCCTTTTACCATAGAAGAAGTACTCCCTTTAGAGGCTAAAGTGTTTCATTTGGGCAGCTTGTTAGCCGATGATTTTCCAGTAGAGGTAGTCAAAGCGTTAGCCGAGAAGGGGCGTATTTCGATTGATGTACAGGGATATCTTCGTGAGGTTAGAGGTGAAAAAGTTTATGCTGTCAAATGGAATGACATGGAAGAGATACTTGCTTATACAGACATTCTAAAGCTTAATGAGCACGAAATGGAGATGATTACAAACTCAAAAGACCCACGCACGGTTGCTCTTCAAATGGCATCGTATGGCGTTCGGGAAGTAGTCATCACGTTAGGGAGCTTCGGCAGTCTTATTTATGCAGACAAACAGTTTTATGAAATCCCTGCCTATGAGCCGCGACAAGTAGTGGATGCCACGGGATGTGGCGATACTTACTCGGCAGGATACCTCTACATGCGCAGTCTTGGGGCTGACATTGAAGCCTCAGGTAAGTTTGCTGCTGCCATGTGTACATCGAAATTAGAGCACAATGGCCCATACGATGGGAAGTAAATCAAGACTTTTCGTCTTTCTTTTCTTCTGTAGTTTTCGTCTTAGGCAACAATAAATTCAACACAACACCAACCACAGCAGCGAGTCCTATGCCTGAAATGGCGAAGTTACCACTTGATAACACGGCGCCACCAAGACCCATTGTGAGCATCACCGACATGATAATGATGTTGCGAGTATCGTTCATATCCACCTTACGTTGCATGAGATTCTGCACTCCTACGCTTGCAATCGTTCCGAAAAGCAATAGCATTATTCCTCCAAGAACAGCCTTTGGAACACTCTGAAGCAGTGCACTGAGCTTGCCGATGACCGAGAACAATAAAGCAGTTGCAGCTGAAATGCGAATCACAGCAGGGCTCGTTACCTTTGTAATCGACATGGCTCCCGTCACTTCTGAATAGGTTGTCTCGGGTGGACCGCCAAGAAAGGCAGAGGCAAGGCAAGCTAAACCATCGCCAAACATTGTGCGATGAAGTCCTGGTTGGGCTACAAAGTCCTTCTTAGCAACGGCACTTACGACATAAACATCACCGATATGTTCGAGTACTGGGGCTATAGCGACGGGCAACATATATAGGAATGGTTCCCAACTGAAATGTGAAATGGTGTCGAATTTCACGGGAAAAGAGAACCAAGGTGCAGCTACTACACCGGCAAAATCGACTTGATGCATGAACAAAGCAACGATATATCCCACGACAACTCCAGCGATAATAGGAACTAATTTCATTAATCCTTTGGCGAAAGTAAGTATCATGATGGCCGTGAAAAGCGAGCAAAAAGCCAAAAACCAGTTTGATTTTGCCATATCAACTGCCGTACCCGAGAGTGAAAGACCAATCAAAATGATAACCGGTCCGATGACAACGGGAGGGAATAATCGGTTTAAGAGTCGCTTGCCTTGCCATTTAACAAGGGCACTCATGACGAAATATACAACGGAAACTGCCGTCAAACCAGAGAGTGTTCCGCTTAATCCCCACTGCTTAGATGCTTCATTTATTGGCGCAATAAAAGCGAAAGAAGAGCCTAAGAAGATAGGAACCTTCCACCTGGTTACATAGTGAAAGATGAACGTTCCAAGTCCAGCTGTGAACAAAGCTGTAGCTGGATTTATGCCCACTAATAACGGAACAAGGACTGTTGCGCCAAAGGCTACAAAGAGAAACTGTATGCCAACGATGACCTTTTTGCCTTGAGTTAGGTTTTCAGTATTCATGAATTAGGAAATGATTAAACGCATACAAAAGTACAAAAAAACTGTAAAGTAGAATCACTTTCTATCAGTTTGTTATGAAATTTCGGTCATAAAAACCTTGAAAGTCATAGGCAGAACTTCGTTGTTTAGCATATTCTCTACGTTGGGAAACAGCATTTTGAGGAATAAAGAAAAGCGCTTCATCAACGAAAAAGCCCTCCACCATATAATAAGGTGAAAGGCTTTGTGACATTTTATTATATAAAACGAATCGTCTATCGTTATCAAGAATCAATAAATTAACTTGATTCCAGCAAAGAAACAGCGTGGAATGGCAGGGCCATAGATATAGGCTGAGTCGCGTCCCCAACCCTTATCAAAGTCTTTTTGATAAGCGTTCGTGAGGTTTTGGATACCTGCATTCACCTGGAGTTTAACGTAATTGGAGATTGAAACGTCGTAGGCGAGCTTCATGTTCAACGTTAAGAACGTTGGCGTTTGTACGGCTTCAGGGGCTATAGTAGTGCCATCCATAAGAATATGTTCGGTATGTCCCACGAGCATGTGCCCCGTATAATTACCCGAAAGCGCTGCAGAGAAGTTCTTTAAAGGTGTGAATGACGCCGTGAAATAACCATAAACAGAAGGTGTTCTCATCATTTTCTTCTCCTTAGGAGCGTCTTCATTCCACTCAATTGGTTCGTCATAAAGACTCCGTTGCAAGGTTAATCCGGCCTGAAGTTGGAACCATTGCGTGAAAGCGGCTTTGCCTTCAAGATTCAATCCGAATACCTTTGCCCCACTACCATTATATCTTTCTTGCACGTTATTGCCTTCATTGTCTTGTATATTGAGTTCTCTGAGGGCGAAAACATCCTTTAAGTGTGTGTAGAAACCCTCGATAAGGAAGTTTGTTTGCACGCTTCCGATGGACTGATAAAGGTCGGCTGACAAGCTAAAACTATGCGAACGCTCTTCTTTTAAGCCTTTCGCCAAGCGGGTAACTAAGCGATTTCCGCCTGCAAAACCTACGTGAAGATCTTCATCAAAGGCTTGAGGTGCGCGGAAACCACTTGTATAACTGGCACGCAAATTGACGTTTTCCGTGGGATTAAACCTTAGATTTACGCGTGGACTAAATATCACTTTATCAATTAAATTGTGCTTATCGAAACGACCACCAAGCAGTAAACTCCATGCTTTATTCTTCCATTCATTCTGAAAATAAGCACTCGTAATTCTGGTTTTCTGGTTTAACAAGTGGTTGTATCCAATGACTTTATCTTCCAAAGCATCGTAATTATACTCCGTGCCGAGCGTCAAATCAGAAGGCATAAAGACTAACTTTGCAAACTGATGCACATATTGTAACCCCGTGACGGTAGTCAAATCAGTCGTCCTTCCATAAGCTTTTAGGGCATCTTCTATATCACTTTGGGTACCTTTTCCGATACCCCCGTAGTAGCTTTTTCGTGTGGTATTACTGAATGAAACGTAAGCTTTTAGGCGATCCTTATAATCCTTTGACATCCAATCGAAAGCCAAATTAGCCCCATTTATGTCGTGATCTAGCTGCTCAGCAATGTTAGCTTCATGGGCAACGAGGTCCAAACGATTTCCTCCTCTGCGGAATTCGCTGATGTTATGATACTGTAATGAGAGCTTCGAATAAGGCGAAAACTTATAGAAAGTGCTTAAACCAAAGGTCTGATTCTTTAGTTGTGGCAACTCAGTATAGCTGTCATGATCGTGATCAAAGCCTGGTCTGTAGTGGTGTTGTCCATATACATACATGCCCATTTTATTGTCTTCACTAACCAAAGAGACGTTAGCTGTGGTGTTGTTTTCAAACTTTCCACGTCCTTCTATGGATGTAATGGTGTGACTAAGTTCGGCAGAATTGCGCACAGGTTCTTTCGTTATGACGTTGATAGTGCCTCCAATTGCAGAAGCACCATATAGAGCTGAGCCACCGCCGCGCACCACTTCAATTCGTTCTATCATATTAGAAGGAATCTGTTCTAAGCCATAAACTCCATTGAGTGAAGTGAAAATAGGTCGCGAATCAATTAGAATCTGCGAGTAATGTCCATCCAAACCATTGATACGTACCTGTGAAAACCCACAATTTTGGCAGTTATCTTCCGTCCTAACTCCAGGCTGAAAGTTCAGTCCTTGGGCCATACACATGGCATTAGTTTGGTCAAACAATTTACTATCCAATACGTTAACAAGAGCTGGAGCCTCACGCCTTAGCGTCTGAGAGCGGTTAGCTGTGAGCACCACCTCATCCAAAGCGATAGCATCTTCGGTAAGCGTGAAGTTGACTTCTTGGGATACTTGCGACTTCGTTTCTACCTCTCGAGTCGCTGTTCTGTAGCCCATTGCCTTCACTTCTATTACATATTTGCCAATTGGAAGATTCTTAAGATAGTAATGTCCCGTAGCATCCGTGGTGGTAGAAAGCAGAGTTCCTCTCACCGTTACCGTCACATAAGGTAGGTGTTCTCCTGTCTTTAATTGAATCACATGGCCGTAAACATTGGCATCTGTCTGTTTATTCTCTCCATGTTCTTCGGCATTTGAGACCATTGGAACAATGCATAGCAATGCCAATATGAATGAAATAATCTTGGTTTTCATCATGTAAAAAAGGTTTAATTCATATAAGTTTATTTGTATTTGCAAAGATATCAACAAAGTTTTTAATATCAAATACCTAACAATAAGCATTTTATATTACAGCGAATACTTAAAGTTTATTATTAAGTTTTTATAAAATCGGCCTTTCATTCAATCTCATTTGTAATATAATTTGCATATAACCAGAATACGTTCTCTATCAAACCACTCATACGTTACAAAAAGATGATATTTCAACCACTATGCTTTCAGAACGCAAGTAATAAGTGCTGATTCGGTTAAAGTTTGTGATTTTCTTCAGAAAGAGCGTGCATTCGCCCCATAATTTGTTGCTTATTATTTGATAAGATGTTATTTTTGCATAGATAAAAAGGAAGTAAAAAGATTACGATAACACATTTATTCCATCATGTCTACAATGATTCATTTTACCAAAATGCATGGCGCGGGCAACGATTATATCTATGTCAACACGCTCAGTGAAGTCATACCACAGCCCGAAAAGGCTGCCATTGCATGGAGTCGCCCCCACTTTGGCATCGCAAGTGATGGCTTAGTACTCATCGGAAAGCCTTCCGACACATCACAAGCTGACTTCTCTATGCACATCTTTAATGCCGATGGATCAGAAGCTATGATGTGTGGTAATGCCAGCAGATGCATCGGAAAATATCTTTATGAGAAAGGACTCACAACACAAAAAGATATCCGTCTTGAGACGCTTTCTGGCATAAAGATTCTCCATTTGCACCTTGATGCCAACAATCATGTGGCAAGTGTGACAGTAGACATGCTCGAACCGCAGTTCAATGTGCCCGAACAATTCACGGGAAATCATCCTTCTCTCAGTGCAATTCCAGGCGCTCAAGAGGGTATTTTCGTATCAATGGGCAACCCACATTACGTGATTTTTGTCGACGATATCCATGCCATTGACTTAGAAAAGCATGGAAAACGACTCGAAAACGATGCTACTTTTCCCCAACGTTGCAATATAGAATTTGCGCAACTCACGGCTACTAACACGCTGCACACACGCGTATGGGAACGCGGAAGCGGTGTAACCATGGCATGCGGCACAGGAGCTTGTGCCACAGCCACAGCCGCCATACAAACCCAACGCACTCAACGTGAGGTAACTATCGACATGGATGGCGGAACATTGCAGGTGGAATGGAAGGCCGACAACAATCACATTTACTTATCAGGACCAGCTGCTTTCGTCTTCGAAGGCACGATTGCACTGCCCGAATAAACAGAGAATACAATTTAAAATAACATATTATGGCACTGATTAACGAACATTTCTTAAAGCTACCAGGTAGTTATCTCTTTGCAGATATAGCCAAAAAGGTTAATGCTTACAAGGTTTCTCACCCCCAACAACGTGTCATCAGTCTTGGCATTGGCGACGTTACACAACCTCTTTGCCCTGCCGTCATCAAGGCAATGCATAAGGCTACCGACGAAATGGCAAGGAAAGCAAGTTTCCGTGGCTATGGACCCGAACGTGGATATGACTTTCTTCGCGAAGCAATTATAAAGCATGATTATCTCTCTCGCGGTGTACACATCGACCCAAGTGAGGTGTTTATCAACGACGGAGCTAAGAGTGATACGGGTAATTTCCAAGAGATTCTGCGCTGGGATAACTCTATCGGTGTCACCGATCCCGTCTATCCTGTTTATATTGACAGCAATGCCATGATAGGACGCGCGGGAGTTTATGAAGCCGGTCGATGGAGTAGTGTGACTTATCTGCCTTGTACGGCCGAGAATAACTTTATCCCTTCGCTTCCAAATCACCGCGTAGATATGATTTATTTGTGCTATCCCAACAACCCAACAGGTACGGTTCTTACCAAAGAAGAACTCACCAAGTGGGTCAACTACGCTTTAGAAAATGATGCAATCATCCTCTATGACGCTGCATATCAAGCCTACATACGCAACGATTCCATTCCACATTCAATCTATGAGATACGTGGTGCGCGCAAGGTTGCAGTCGAATTTCGAAGCTATTCGAAAACAGCGGGCTTCACAGGAGTGCGTTGTGGCTACACCATTGTACCCAAAGAGGTTACAGCTTCCACACTAAACGGCGAACGAATTGCATTGAATGGCATTTGGGATCGACGTCAATGTACAAAGTTTAATGGTACAAGTTACATCAGTCAACGGGCGGCTGAGGCCATTTATACGCCTGAAGGACAACGTCAAGTGAAAGAAACCATCGACTACTACATGACAAATGCCTCCATCATGCGCGACACCTTGACTCGCTTGGGCTATCAAGTTTATGGCGGAGAAAACGCACCTTATCTCTGGGTTAAGACCCCAACAGGCACCGATAGCTGGCAATTCTTTGAACAACTACTCTATGGTGTAGGCGTGGTTTGCACTCCGGGGGTAGGTTTTGGACCAAGCGGTGAGGGCTACATACGCTTTACTGCCTTCGGAAACCGTGAGGATTGCCTCGAAGCTATGACGCGAATGACAAAATGAGGTGAGGGAAATAAAGCCTCACCCCCAGCCCTTTGCTTTCCTCGTTTCGCAGGCTTCACGAACAGCGACCTATGGTTCTCCGAAGAGGGAGGGGAGTAGTTAGCCTTGGAAATGGAGGGAGTTATTTAAAAGTTGATTAGAGGTGGTGATGTTGTTGATAATTAAAGGTGGAATGATGTGAGGAAAACAAAGCCTCTCCCCCAGCCCCTCCCCGAAAAGGGAGGGGAGTAGTTAGCCTTGGAAATGGAGGGAGTTGTTTTGGAGTTAGTTTGAAGTGGTGATGTTGTTGAGAATTAAAGGTAAAATGATTTGGGGCAAATCATCGCGTAAAATACGGCAAAACATGCAACCATTTGACGCAGATTATCGCATGAAATGGCGCAGTTTACATTGCCATTTGGTGCAAATTGTAACATGGGGTATTGGATATTGAATTATACCTTGATACATATCGTTTTACAAATCATTTGAACCCATGTTGTAGATAATGTTTACCCCCGCGAAACATTCCAAAAATTCATGTTGTAAAATAAAATAAATTGTATCAAAAAAGGTACATTTCAACGCCGTAGGTGTTGTGCTTTTGATAGCCCAGGGTTGCCAAACGATAGTGCAGGCTACCCTGGGTTAATGTATGTTTTGCGTGGAACAACGCCATAGGTGTTGCGCTTTTTTTGATTAATCTGCCATAAAAGGTTTTATTGTAAGTGTGCTTTCATAGAAAAAGCTCAACACCTACGGCGTTGAATCCCAATGCGAACGTTTACCCGGGGTAGGCTCGTTCCTCGCCAACCCCGGGCTATCAAAAGAACAACTCGTACCGAGTTGCGTAGTGAGAGCATTCATGCTGACAGATTTGTTCATTGAAATACCGGCATAACACCTACGGCGTTGCATTGTCTTAACATGCACCATAATAGATATATCCATTGAAATATTAGCGTGACACCTACGGCATTGCATAATGAACGCATTTGTAATAAGGGGAGATTACTATTTTCTATACTCCTTGGGACTAACTCCCGACTTCATCTTAAAGAAGTTTGTAAAGGCCGATTGGTCCTTAAACCCCAAATCAAATGCAAGTTCTCCTATCGGCTTATCAGTCATTCGGAGTTGTTTGCAGGCTTCACCATAGAGGAAACTCTGTAGATATCCGTTAACCGTATTGCCCGAAACTTCTTTCACAATGCGTGAAAGATAGGTGGGAGTGATATTCATTTGGGCGGCATAGAAATTGATTTGGCGTTGCTGTTTGAAGTTATTCGAAGCCAAATGAATAAAGATTTTAAAGATGTTTTCCTTATGTTTCAGGTCGTGAAGTCCTGTTACTCGATGACTGATTAGTTCGCGAATGTGCATCAACACCAAATGAACCAAGAAGCCAACCATTTCTTTTTTGTATACATGGGGCTGGTTAATGGTGCGCTCAATCTGCGTTACTATGCCTACAAACTCCGATGTTTGAGCTTCACTAAGCACCTTATACACATGGCCATCCAACACATTTAGTGAGATAACATCACGCAGATTGTCGTCACTTTTCACAATCTCTGCATAGAAAGTAGACTCTATCAACAACAGATATCCACAGAGTTCAGTGCTACATTGCAGACTTTCCACACGCTGCATTGGGGCTATGCGCAACACACTATGCTGTGAAAGATTGAGCTTTTCGTCATCTATATTGACCTCGGCAGCGCCATCTATCAAGATGAACACCGCATAAAAATGAACCAAATCAAGTTGATTTATCAGCAAACGAAAGTTAGATTCGTTCACCGAAGCTACGGCCACAACGGCTCCATAGGCTGTTGTGATGGCGTTATGTGCTATAAATTCAGGTAACGTATGCAGCTTTTCGGTTTTCATTTACTATCGTTTGACAGACAGATTATAGTCTTGCAAATTTACAAATTGTTTTGGATTATCACAATAGTTGCTATTGTTTTTGTCGCTTTCGGTATGTATTGGCAGGCTGTTACCGCTTCAAGAAGAATCTCACTAACAGGAAATTAACGGGCACGCAGACACAGAACATTGGCACAGGAGCAAGAGTTTTGCTAAAGCCTAAGGTGAGAAAGAGATGCAACATGAGGATTTGTAGTCCATAATTCACAACATGACAGAAGGCAAATCCAATTCCATGGCGTGCATTAGTCTTTACTTTGAAGGTGTAACGCGTACTGGCAATGAAGTTAAACACAAAGCTAACAGCGTATCCAATGGTGTTAGCAAGGGTTGGAGATGCCACAAACAACATCACCAAATAAACGCCATATTGAATCAATGTGGCTGAAAACCCGACGATTCCGAAGCGTAACACCTCGCCAAGTTGTTGTTGGTGTTTAGGACTTAAACGGTTGATAATGGGCTTCATCAGCATAGTTTAGCATTTCATTATCCCCTCGGCTGTCGCCAAAGGCAATGATATAATATTGTGAACGCGGCGCGGTGAGGAACTGTTTTACGCGGTTCACCTTCTCTATCCCATAGCAATTGCGCGTAGAGAAACGCCCCGTCAGTAGGCCATCTACCACTTCAAGTTGGGTGCCCACAACGACAACATGAGGCAAAAACGGCTGAACCCAGTTGTCAACACTAGCACTTACCACATAGACCTCACCTTGATTGCGAGCCTCATCAATGGCTTTCATGGCTTCAGAACGTAGGAGAGAGCGGTTATTGGCAGCGAAATTGCGACATAATTTGTTGAAATCCTCAAGCGATTTACCCTTGAAGAAATGAGAGAACACATGTTGTTTTGCCTTCCAATTTGGGTAGAGACGCAACTTCATCAGTAAGAGAAGAGGACTATATAAGGCAAAGCCTACGAGGCATTTCCATGTGCCTACAGCATATAGAATGAGTGCAACAAACGTGTCTTTTGTTGTAATTGTGCCGTCGAAATCAAAGAGATAAACCTTTTGTTTCATGCTTATAAGACATAGATAATCAACAAGAAAGTGAGCAACCAAGCAAGAACGATGAGCTGAGTGAAGCGGTCTTTGAGCAACACTTTCGTCGGATCACCACTCCGTTGGTCGACAACCGTAAGCTGAATATAGCGTAAGAGTCCAACAAGTACAAAGATAGAAGTCAGATAAAGATAATCGGTTTTGAAATGACTGATGACCTCTGGGCTCACTGTATACATGATATAACACACCAAAGTGACACTGGCTGTGATGGTAATCGCTTGATTTATGAACGTCAAGTTATAGCGGATGGTGTTCTTTCGAGGCGCTTCGCCCGTCTTTTCCATTCGAATCACGTCGTCACGGCGCTTTGCAAAGCTCATGAAGAGCGTGATAAGGAATGTCATAAGCACTATCCATTTGCTCAGTTCTATGTGGGTAGCCAATCCGCCAGCAAGCAAACGAAGCACAAAACCAAAGGCAACGATACACACATCAATAATGGCATGCTGCTTCAACCAAGCGCAATAAGCCAGATTTAACAGCCAATAGAAGAGGATAACACCGCCTGTTTGCAACGCTGTATCAGGCAAAAGGGCCACACATACGGCAGAAAGGATGAAACAAACAATCATCATTCCATAGGCCATAGCAATGGAAACAGCTCCTGAAGCGACCGGACGATGACACTTAACAGGGTGCCGTCGGTCGTCAGAAACATCGTGAATGTCGTTGAAACAGTATATAGATGACGCGGCAAAGCTATAAGCTAACATCGTGATTACAGCCGAAAGAAGAGCTTGAGTGTTGAAAAGTTCACCACCAAAGAATAGTGGAAGCATCACAAAGAAGTTCTTAACCCACTGCTTTGGACGCAGTATTTTCATGTAGTCCTTAGGATTCATAAAGCTTTCTCTATTGATTTGGAGATTAAATTGACGATTTTACTGAGCAGATATGCCGCAGGTAATGTAATCAGTAAGCACACAAAGAACGTTAACCAATAGCCCCATGGCTTAGGAAGATGGTCAAGTACGAAATGAATATGAATGAGATAACACTCTAAACTCAATGCCCCAACAAACTTAAAAGCCTTGTTAAACCACCTCGGTGTACGCCGAAGAACGCGATTTAAGAGTAGAATCGTTGTCAAAGTTAAAGGGATATAGAGCATGCGTTCAATGTAAAGAGGGAACAATCCGTGTCGACTCTGCTCAAGAAAGATACTGGTAAACAATGTCATCACAAACATAATGAGAATCATCCAGATGCCCGTTCCGTCAATACGCTGCTTAGTTCGCACCATCTCTCCCATGTTTATACCGATAAAGAAGATAGGAACTCGACTCCAAAAGATTTCAATGTGACCCACAACTTGATGGATTGGCGTGACATATTGCACCAAAACACACCACAGAATCATAACAACGACCAGCCAACGATAAATGGGATGGCGACGAATAAGCTCCATATAAGCCGGTGCAAAGCAATAAAGCAGCATGGTAGCAGGGATATACCAGAACGTAAGTTCATCGTGAAGCCAGAAGTCCCAGTTAATAGTTATGTCGCCGATAAGGTCAATCCATGCCATCAAATCACCTCCGTGGAAACGTGGAATGTAGTAAAAACACGCCACAATTAGCCATGCAGGATAAACCCGAAGATAACGTTTCATGAAGAAATGTCGGGCAGATGGTGTCTTGATCCATGAGAACCAAAGTCCTATTCCACTAAGGAACAAGAACATATCTACACCTATATTACCCATCCTTCTCAATCCAAAGAAGAGGTCATTTCGCGGCAAACTAACATGAAAAAGGATAATAAACAGCATGGCAATTCCCATGAGTTCACCGCGATATCTGGATATATTCTCAAGCTCAATGTCCTTTATTCTCATCTTATTGGGATACGTTTTATGATTTCACGAAAGGCCCATGCCAAGCAAATACTTGTCACTATATAGAGTAAGAAGCCTGAATAGTAGTCGCCATTCCTACTGATTGGGATGAAGATTTTACGTGTAATGGGGTGACAAACAAATAGGGCTGCGCTGATGTTTCCCATCCAAACAAGAGGTTGATTGACATATTTGAGGGGTGAAGTTGACAGCAGTTTGGCTAACGAAACGGCTGAGATACAGGCAAAAACTGGTACAAAAGTCCAGCCCACAAAACTCATGCTGAGCCATAACATCATGCACAATGAAACGAGAAACAAGGCAGCATGCGTCTTCAACTTCAGCATTCGACCATATCGTGCATAAAGGATTCCAAGACCAAAAGGTAGCATTCCGCCCATGAAATTATAGCGATAACGGTTCAATCCCTCGCTTTCTGGACCAAAACAAAACTGCAAACCGACGCAAACCACTATTAAACCGACTGTCCATCCCCAATGTTTTCGCACAAGAAACAGCCGAAACACCAGATAGAGTTGCAGCATTAGACCAAAAAACCAATAAGGACCGGGCCAGATAACTGCATCAGGATGGGGCATGATATTATTGAACATACCAAGCATTGCCACGATATCTAATGGTGCATAATGATGCGGATGAGGCGTCATGTAGTCAACCATTGTGAAGGCAACAAAGCCTAAGATCATCATCTTGAAAAGCTTCTTGTAGTGTTGTTTCATAAAATCGGTGACACTGCTAAGCCCTTCCCGTCCTGTTAAAAGCATGTTCCCATCAGCCGATTTCTCATATTTCAGCACAAGTCCATAGGCACTTAGGAAGAGAAACACAGGCACTCCATAGTGTCCAAAGAATGAGATTATGTGCATAAGCAGTAGCTCATCGGGAGACGAAAGCACTCTAATCAGCCCATGAGCATTGCTTTGAAAGAACTGATATTCATTCTCTTTAACCACTGGATTGAGCCAATGGCAGTAGTTATGTAAGAAGATTCCTATAATCGCCAGGCCTCGCATGGCGTTACATTCGGCACGAGTGAGCAGTTGATTTGTCATTTCTTGTTCAGTTTACTCCTATAAAAGGCGTCGCGAATCTTATCATAATCCGTCGTCGCTTTAAGTATTCTTGGGCGCATTTCATCGTATTGTTCGCTCAGAATATTATACTCGGGATGATAGTCTTTGGCTTGAATCCCAGCCAAATAAAGTAGCATTTGCGGCAGCGCATCAGTCATAAAGCGACGATGACGGGCTTGAACAATCTCGCGAAATATCTCTGGATGTCGGTGCGCATACTTCGGAGAGCAGTATATCCAGAATGGAATTTCAAACTCATAATGGGCAAGTGGCCAGTCGATGGCAGCCGAATGGTTGCGACAAATGAATCCACGCGACTCCTCATAACACTCTTCTCCATGATCAGGCATATAGATAACGATAGCATCTTTGTTTTCAAATCGCTTGCAAATCTGGTCTACTATCGAGTCATTATAACGGATAGCATTGTCATAATAGCTTAATATCGTGCGCTGTTTCTCGGATAGTTCGGGGCGCTTTTCTATGTAATCATCGGCCGAAAACTTAAATTGTGCCTTGGGACAACGCGTTCGATAGTCCACATGTTGACCGATAAGATGGAATATAGTGAGGTTAGGTCCGTTGGGATTAATCTTTCCTTCCTTCACAAAACGGTCGTAATCATTCAGTAAATCCTCATCAAACACATGTAACTTTTCATTGCGAAGATCGAATTGTGCCTTATTCAACACGGGGTTATTCAAAAAGAATCCGCCGCTAAAGTCATAGACTGCAGCCTTTGCTTCCATAAGAAACTGGTTGGTAAGGAACTGCACTTTGTATCCTGATTTGCGGAATAACTCGGGGAAAAGTGGGTAGTCACACCAGTCTCCTTTCTGTCCAACGACGTGCATAGAAAAGACATTTTTGAAGACGAAACTCGTCAAATTCCAAGGTGCAACGACGTCAGAAAACGGCACAAGAAAGCCGCGACGCTCTCGCTTTATCTGCCTTGGCGTCGTGGGCATAAAGTATCCATACTGCTGAGAATGATGCTTTCCATAACTCTCTCCGATAATAAGAACGATATTGGGAGAACGGAATGAGCAGCTATCTACCTTCACTTTATCGGCTGCAGCCACTAATTTGTCGACCTGTTTTGACGCTAATTTGTTGGCATAAAGACTAAAAATCAGCCTGCTCATTGGCGTATATAACACGGCGTGTCCTTGCTCCGTAAGCGTGTGTTCGACTTCTCCTATCGACGATTCTGTCAAGAGTTTCCATGTCGCCGCTTTGTTATGAGCCGATGCAACAGCACTCCAAACAAACAAAACCAAAGTCAACAGTCCCGCCAAAGGATAGTATTTTTCTATCGGAAGCGTGGGAATCTTCACACGTTTGAACCGAGGAAGATAAGCCAAAAGCACGTTGACAGCAATCAAAAGCACTATCCAGCCAACGTTACTAAACAGAAAATCTATCGAGATAAGACTCGTTATAAATCCTAACGCCTCTTGACTGTTGGTCTCACCCACTAACATCAACATCGAAGGATTAAGCGTTGAACCGAACTTAACGAAGCAATATGCGTCGACTAATGCCACACTATAGAGCACAAAGTAAAGCAACAAGCGAACCCATCTGCGTGCTTTCTGTGGCAGAATCGCCAGGAAAAGGCACACCAAATAAAGGTCAAAAAACTGCTCTATGTATTGATTTCCATAGATGGTTGCATCCTTAAAAGGGGGTAAAGTAATCCAAGCGCACACCAAACCCAACACATACATCATTAAAAAAAACAATGCATTGCACTTTAATGGACTGAAAAACTTTGCAAGAATACAGTTTAATGGCATTATAATCTTCATCAAATCCTTCTTTTTTGCAAAGTTAGTGCAAACGAATCAAACGTCAAAGAGAAAAGCAAAGAATGTGCTTTTATCAGTGCGTTTGTGAGTGAAGCCTAACTTATTCAAAGTTAGTGCAAACGAAGCAAACGTCAAAGAGAAAAGCAAAGAATGTGCTTTTATCAATGCGTTTGTGGGTGAAGCCTACAACAACAGCCCCAAAAGTTTACGTCAAAAACGCCAAAAACAAAGATAATTTCAGTTGTTTCAAATGGCCAAAACAAACAGATGAATTTCTCAAACAAAGGCTATGACAATATCAAAAGAATTAAAATATAATGTCAATGCCAATACTACAAAAAACAAAATGAGGCAAATCATCGTGTAATCTGCCGTATTTTACCGCACAATCTGCGTCATTTCATGCGATAAAATACGGCAGATTACACGATGATTTGCCTCCCCTCATTTCACCTTTAATGTTGAACGACAACGCGTACTCTGGCTGATGGTGCTTCCGACACTTTGCCATCATCCCACACTGCCTCTTTCTTTTGCAGCTCTTCACTATTGGTTCCCACCATAATTTCAAACGTGCCAGGCTCTACAACATACTGCATGAGGCTATTCCAAAAGCCTAAGTCCTTGACGTTAAGTTTGAATTCAACTCGCTTTGTCTGGCCTTTCGGGATGAAAACCTTTTGAAATCCCTTCAATTCCTTTATGGGTCTAACCATTGAAGCGACCTTATCTGCGACATAGAGTTGCACAATTTCTTCACCATCATAATTACCAGTGTTCGTCACATCGACTGAAACAGGCAGGAAACCCTTATCATCAAACGCCGTTGGACATTGCATTTCACCATATGAGAACGTTGTATAGCTGAGACCATATCCAAAGGGATAGAGGTTGCGATTAGGCACATCAATGTGTCGAACGGTTGAACTATAGGGCATATCTCCCGGTCTTCCTGAGCGCTTATAATTGTAGTTGTTGGGTATTTGCCCTTCAGTGAGCGGGAAAGATGCCGTCAACTTTGCGGCAGGTACAATGTCTCCAAAGAGTACATCGGCAACAGCGTTACCGCATTGTGTGCCTGGGAACCACGCTTCGAGCATGGCATCAGTTTGTTTGTCGACTGATTCTAAGCACAAAGGACGCCCATTCATCAACACCACCACAAGCGGTTTGCCTGCTTTTCGCAAGGTATCGAGCAGGGCTTCTTGCTTTCCTGGCAACCTCAGTACAGCCCTACTACGCGATTCTCCGCTCATTAATGCCTTCTCACCAACTACAGCTATGACGACATCGCTTTGCTTTGCAGCCTCAAGAGCAGCTGAAAACTCAGTCGTAGATGGGTCTAAGAAGTCGCAACCTTGAACGTAGTTGACCTCCGTTCCGCTTCCAAGTTTATTCTTGATACCCTCTAACACGGTCACCACATCCTTGTCTTCGCCTCGTGCTTTCCATGAACCCATCACCTCGGCACGGTTATTTGCCAACGGACCTACAAGCGCAATGCGTTTGGTTTGCTTGGAAAGAGGAAGTAAAGCATTAGCGTTTTTCAGCAAAACCATTGATGAAGCTGCCGCCTTTCGAGCCAAAGCCATGGCTGAAGCAGACCGAACCTCACGGCTTTCACGCTGATTATCCAAGAAGCGATAAGGGTCTTCGAAAAGTCCCAACGCATATTTTGCACGCAGAATACGCTCTACTGAGGCGTCAATCTCATTCATATCGATGCGATTTTCGCGTACAAGTTTCTCTAAACAGCGGTTATATAATCCGTCTGTCATATTCATATCTACTCCTGCATTGAATGCCGCCATAGCAGCATCTTCGTCAGTTTCGGCCACACCATGCGCCTTAAGTTCTTGCACAGCATTCCAATCGCTCACCACAAATCCCTTGAACTTCCACTCCTTTCGCAACAAATCCGTTAACAACCAGCGGTTAGACGTGGCAGGAACTCCATTGATACTATTGAAAGCCGACATGAAAGTGTGCACTCCAGCGTCTATACATGCCTTGAAAGGAGGTAGATATACCTCGGCCAAAGCAGACAAAGAGAGGTCTACTGGGGCATAATCGCGGCCGGCTTGTGGGGCACCATACGCCACGAAATGCTTGGCACAAGCAAACAAAGCGTTAGGTTTTCCAAGGTTCCATTGGAAACCTCGCACTCTGGCTTCAGCGATTTTACATCCCAAGTAGGTATCTTCTCCGGCACCTTCTACTATTCTTCCCCACCTCGGATCACGCGCAACATCGACCATTGGGGCAAAAGTCCAGTGGATACCAGAGGCAGATGCCTCGATGGCTGCAGCCTTAGCAGTCTCATACATGAGTGCCAAGTCCCATGAACATGACTCTGCCAATGGCGTGGGGAATATCGTTTTATACCCATGAATAACGTCAAAAGCAAACAAGATTGGTATCTTCAGACGAGATGATTCCATATTCTTTTGCTGCAGTTTCCTTAGATTATCAACGCCACCAACATTGAGAATAGAGCCTACCATGCCTCTAACAAAGAGCGAATCAGACACTGCCCCACTCTTGGGTCCCGTCAAAAGTTCGCCTCCAACGTACTGAGAGAGCTGCCCAATCTTTTCAGTCAACGTCATCTTCTTCATGAGATCACGAACGAAGCGCGTTTCTTTTTCAGCGTCAGTCAATGTGTTTTTTACAGGTTTTTGACTCACACGAGGACTTGATTTTTGTGCAAATCCAGCGAAAGAAAAGCCAATCAAGCAGACTACTGCTGCGATTATTCGTTTCATATTCATAGTGTTTGTGATTTATTCAGATTTAATTTCAATCGTTTGTGGCTGCAAATCAACACCCTTTGCAGTAAGTTTGATTACCGAAGGTGCCTTACCTGCCTGCACAACGACCATACATTTGCCGAAGAAAGCATGGCGAGAGTTGGCCTGAAAGCGTTCTAAAGAGAAAGGACTTCCATTGTCTACACCTGCTATTTTGCCTTCACCCGTCAATGAAAACTGAATATTTTGGTCGGCCCATGGGCAGAGATTACCCTCCTTATCAACCACTTCTACGGTCACAAACGACAGACTTCGGCCATTGGCTTTTAGCACATTACGATTAGAAGTCAATCGAATGTGGTGAGGAGCACCAGCAGTTCGGATTGTCTTTTCATTCACTTGTTTTCCATTTTTCCTTGCAACAACACGCACTTCTCCTGGTTCATACGTCACATGCCAAGCCACATGATACTCATGTTCGTTGCTTTTCTTGCGCACACCTTGGGACTTTCCGTTGATGAAAAGCTCCACTTCATCGGCTTGATTGTAGTAACACCAGAGGTCAATTGCTTGTCCTTCTATCCAGTTCCAATGTGGACACACGTGCAAAACCGGCTTGTTCGTCCACTCACTTTGATAGAGATAATACACATCTTTGGGGAAACCCGCTAAGTCAACGATACCAAAATAGCTGCTTCTTGCAGGGAAATTAAACGGTGTTGGCTCTCCAATATAGTCGAAACCAGTCCAGATAAACTGGCCCGAACAATAGGGAGTGTGCTTCACTATGTCCCAAGTTTGCTCGTGAGTAGAGCCCCAATAGGCGCAACTATTATCATATGACGAGCACATAAATGAGGGTTCAGTGAATGGGCGCTTATGCGTTGGCCAACGATATAACGAATCACTCGGCATTCTATAATAGCCACGAGTGTGTAAAGCAGATACTGTTTCAGTCATAATAAAAGGCTTTCCGGGGAAGTTTTGAGGCACATCAGCCACCTTTTTCTGATGATAGTTGAAACCAATCACGTCTAATGCCCCACTCTTGAATAGGTTATTGTTGGGTGAAACCTCATTACATCCGGCTGAAATGAGCCTTGTGGGGTCATAACGACGTACAATTGCTGCCAAGAATTGTGTGAGTTTAGCACTCGCATTGAGTGTGTCGGTTGTGGAAAGTAGTGTTTTATCGCGGCTGTTATTCAGCAGAATGTTCACATCTTCCAATGCAACGGTGGCACTCTTTGTTTTATTCCATTGTTCAAGTACTTCGTTTCCAATGCTCCAAAGGATAATAGAAGGGTGGTTACGATCACGTAACACCATGTCTCTTAGGTCGCGTTCAGCCCATGTTTTGAAATATATCGAATAGTCATATGTAGTCTTTCCCTGCATCCAACTATCGAAAGCTTCGTCCATAACGAGTAATCCCATGCTGTCACAAAGGTTCAACAATTCGGGAGCGGGAGGGTTATGAGAGCATCTTATGGCATTAACACCCATGTCTTTCATCATCAATAACTGCCTATAAAGAGCGTCTTCATTGATTGCAGTGCCTAAACATCCGAGGTCACCATGCAGACATACCCCGTTGATTTTAATGTTCTTGCCATTCAAGAAGAAGCCTTTCTTGACGTCGAAAGCAACATTTCGCAGTCCGATTGATATCGTGTCACGGTCTAAAATGCGTCCATTCTCTTCTATTTCAGTAGTAACGGTATAGAGATTTGGGCTTTCTAACGACCACAACTGAGGCTTATTGACATTCAATAGCTGGCTAATTGTTGCGCCATTAGCCTCAACCTGGCAAGCTTTTGAAGCCTTTGACACCATCAGATGAGCTTTGTTCCACAATGTTTGATGTACTATCACACGTCGACTACGGTCACTTGGATTCTCAATCTTCGTGTTAAGACTCACCTTTCCCTTTCCTTTCTTCACCTCAGTAAGGGCTTGTACGCCCCACTCTTCTATGCGAATATCCGACGATTTCATGAGATAGACATGGCGATAGATGCCACATCCCGTGTACCATCGACTGTTAGGTTGCTTCGAATTGTCTACTTTCACCGCCACAACATTATCTCCTTGCTTCTTCAAATAAGGCGTAATGTCGTAACTAAAGCTTATAAACCCATAGGGACGCACACCTACTAACTGCCCATTTACATAGACAGAAGTGTTCATATAGGCTCCATCAAAGTGGAGAACATAGCGTGAAGACGCGTCATTGTCATTCAAATTGAGGTGCTTTCTATACCAACCTATCCCACCAGGGAGGGCTCCTCCATTGGCGCCTGAAGGGTTTAAAGCATAAAAATCGCCTTCAATGGCCCAGTCATGTGGCAGGTCTAACACGCGCCATGCATGGTCGTCAAAGGTTGTTTCGTGGGCTTTGTCGTCGTTATGCAAGGCAAAACGCCAGCCCTCATCCCACAGATGACGCTCAAAAGCATAGCTTTTTACACATAGGAATGAAGGTAACAATAAGAGAGAACAAATCGCAAAGCGAAAGAATGAAATACGTTTAGGATTCATTTTTGATTGAGGTGATTAGGTTTTTCCGTTTAAGATGATTCGGATTTAGGTTATACTTACAAGGAGAAATAATAGAAATCCTCCTTGTTCCTAAGGCTAAACAGTCGATAGGAACAAAGGAGGAAGTCCATCTTCTTACCTTATCTAACTACTTTCTTCTGTCCATTTACAATATAAATACCTTTAGGAAGCTTTGCATTTTCCCAGCTATCAGCCACCTTTATGCCGTCAATAGTGTAGACGGCGGCTTCTGTTTTATGTTGTAAATCAAGTTTTTTTATGCCAGCAAGTTCCTTGGGTTCTCCAATGATTCGCACGCCACGGAGATAATATCCCTTACCTGTTACGGCAAGACCATGTGCTTTCAACTCCTGAATGGCAGTCTTATTAAGCTTCAAAGTGTAAGCTTTCTCATCGCGACCTGCCTCAAGATTGATGATATTTCCATATTGAACATCTGAGGAAAGTGACGGTCTATCGTGTGAACCTCCAGTCGGTTCAGCAAACAAACGCAAGAAAACTTTCGCACCAGGGTCGGCATCTCTTACGATGATTCCTAAGTACTGACCTTCCTTTACATCGCTAAACTGCTCCTTAGGGATAAGGGTTTCGCCCCAGTTTATTTGCTTAAAGCCTGCCCATTTGGTATTGTTCTTTGAGTAAAGGCTTACAGAGAACAAATGAATATTCTTTCCTTTGACCGTACATCCCTTTGATTTTAGGGCGTCACAAAGGCCTTTGTTGTCTACAACGAAGGTCACTTGGGCATCGTTTTTATTGATTTCAGGCTTCAAAGTGATAAGAGACTTGCCGTCGTTACCACATAAATCGAGCTTCAAAGCCTTCACTTCCTGTGGTGTATCAGCATAAAGTGTGTCGATATCTACCACAATCTGGTCGCCCACTTGAATGCCGGCGAAACGTTCTGCAGGGATTTTCTCAGACACATCCTTTATATCCCACTTCCATGTTAATGGCGAAGAACCAATCCACAACAATTTATTCGTGCGCTTAAATACACGGAGCCAGTCGATATCCATCATGTAATTGCGTGGTACTTTGTTCATATCTCCCCCATACTTTGGGTTCTTTTCAGGGTATAAAATGCCTCCACCCTTATCGTCAGGCTTGCCACCTATTCCCCCATTGATAGCCACATCCCAGATTGAATCTATTCGGTTTTTGATGTATTGGCTTTCTAACAGTTTATTAAACTTATAGTCAGTATTATCTTTATTCATATGATAGTCTGTCGTATATACCGACCTTACCCTTCCATCCAACAAGAAACTAACGGCCATATTCCTACCAGAATCACCGGGCAATGGGTCAATTTGCGCCCCATAAACATGGAAATCTTTGCTTGGATCGAAACTAATCTCGCGCACACGGTCGCCAAAATCATTGATGTTTGAGGTTGTTCTATACCGCACTTCGCCTGTTTTCTCATCCTTATAAGGACGTGTCTTGTCTAAAGCATGCAGCGATTGATGCAACACATGCTTGCCCTTGAAATTATAAACACGCTTATCATGTATTTCAATATGGTCGCTATCATCGTCATGAACGAAGAATTCTTGCAGGTCAATCTCAAAGGTTCCCGCGCCACCATAACGGTGACGGAGCCACAATGCGGGCCAAACACCAAACTCGTATGGTATTCGTGCCTTAATCTCTATACGCGAATAAAGAGGATAATAGTGTCCCCCCCCGTCGGCATCTCTACTGGATAGGAAGCCCGACCACCAGCCAACAATCGAATGTTCGTGTCTTGGCGCGAGCGGTTCACGTTCCATCACGGAATAATCTACATTCATATCCGGGTACTTTGGTTTGTAAATACCCGTTGATATCTCATCACGTGTGGCACGAATTGTTGCAATTCCGTCCTTCACCGTAACCATTTGGTCGCGATAAGTCTGTGCCATTCCCTGATTATCATTATTGCCATAGGTATCATTGAAATAGTTTTTAGTGGCATCTCCATATAATCCCCAGAGCTTCTTATTGATAGATGAGCCATTAAACTCATCGCCTTGAAGACTCTTCCAACCAGGAAGTGCGGGATGATTGAAGCCAGTAGACTGCGCCGTAGCACTGCCTATGCCTATACATAAGGCACAGATTGATGTAATAAATGTTTTCATAAGCTCTCCTTTTTATATTATCTGATAAGTCAGTTATTGTGGGTTGGCAATACAAAATGATAGGCTTCTTTATCTATCAGCTATGACAAAGATATGAAAGAAAAATCATTTTGCCAAATAAATCAACTAACATCAAAACACATAGTGACAGAGAAGGTTTTGTAATCTCATAGAGATGAGCGTGCAATATCATAGAGATTGCGGCGTGAAATGACGCAGATGACCGCATAAACTCATAGAGATTACAAAACCCTTTGATTGTCCTTTTATGGTTCTACGATAGTAGCCTTGTTGGTAACAAAGTTGATTGTGATCTTCGTTCCAGCCTTCCAAGAATAATCTTTGTTAGGTTCGGGACTGCCTTTCTTACGATAAAGGAAGTCTTTTGAAGTAGGATCAACATATACTTCGCGTTTCCACTCACCAAACTTCGGTACACTATTGAAGGCAGGTATATTCGGATAGATACGCATTCTGCCGTCCACTGGTATCGTAGCACTCATGGTTTTTCCGCCCGGATCAGTCGTAAAGTCTACTCTTGCGCTACCACAATAGCCACCAAGTGACAGCGGTTGAATGTCAACCTCATGCGTGTCAAGGCCTACATAGATAAGATAGATGCCGTCAGAAGGTACAACTGCTCGGTCGTTTTCAACCGTATAACCTTGATATTTCTGCAGTTTTGCGAAGTTACCACGGCCAAAAGCCTTGACTGTTGAGAACTCTAACTTCTCTCCTTGGCGTAGATAAGCAATATAGAACCAGCGAGAATCGCCCGCATATCCATTCTCAAAAGACACTACTTTGGGTGATTCCCAGTCCCAGTTTCCAAAGTCTTTACCCGTCATATAGAGTGCCGTTACGCTCTCAGGCATAAGGTTATCGGGAGTAGACCCGCCGTAATCAACGGTATTATTCGCAAGATTGAGCGACACAGGTGTGCCTTTTGACACAACCAGCGGTTTGATATTGTCTTGTGAAGTGCCAGGGAAGACAAGCTTACCATCCTGAACAGTGAGTCTCATTGAAGTCCAATCGCGTGCATTTTGCTCTGAACCTGCAAAGAGATTAAGGTTTCCTGTTGCTGTTGTTTCAACGGTAACACGGCTGCCATTCGCAACAAATGGTTTATCGGTTTCACCCATTGCAGCACCTGTTGCATAGAGTTTTGGTGTCTCAAATGAAATCGATTTGCGGTCTAAGTTCACGTAAATGAGATATGAACCCGATGTTTTTACAGTGGCTTTTCCATTGCCATCCACAGTAACGCCTTGCATTGTCTTCAATGATGAGAATGCGTTTGCCCCATCTTTTGATGTAGACCACTCAATGGTTTGCCCTGCATGAAGATAGCTGAGATACCAGAATTCGCCATTACCAACGGCACCTACGGGCGCCATCTTCACAACTTTATTCGTATTCCAGGCTCCAAAATTCGAACCACCCATATAGAGTTCGTTGGCAAGTCCAGTCACTTCGACGCCCTTTCCGCCCATGCGCGCGGTGTATTTTCCTGTCAAAACACTATATTGAACCTGTACATTGAACTGACCTTTCAATGGGAATAACATCTTCACATCAGACGCATCGGTGAGCGGTTGGAATTGTTCTGAAAGCTGATTGGTGCGTGGAATTGAGCCCGTTCCTGTGAAAACCTTAGAGATAGTGCAGTTTTCGGTCTCGCTATCACGCAGTTTCAAGGCTGTGCCATCATTCAATTTGAAGACATATTTGCCTGGGAACAACTGCTGTGTTGAGTCAGCTACGCTCCAAGTTACAATGTGAGTAACCTTGTCATAGGTCACTTTGCTGAGGGCAACCGCCTTATTTCCGTCGGCAGTTAGCGCCTCATCGCCCTGCATAGTGAACGAAATGGGGAGAATGGTCAATTCTTTCTGCGCTACATTGAGCACGAGTTGATAGAGGCCTTCAGCTGGAACACTGAATCCTTCGCCCTTCTCTTTAAGCTGAAAAGCCTTAGCTTCGGAGTCATTGAGCGTGATTTCATCTCCCTTTCCATAGGCAACAGGCTGACCATCTTCACCAACAAAGGAGATGGTGAAGCGGCCGTCTTTCTTCAACCAAGCACGAATGCTCAGCATATTGTCACTCGTTAAGGTCGTCAATCGACCCTTTTCGATAGGCACAGAGAACTCGGATGAAGAGCCAGAGAGATAGATTCCCTCGGGCACATTCACCACTTCGTCGAATGATATGTTGTTTTCTGTGCAGGCTGTTGCACCAAAGATGCACAGCATTGCTATGAGATTCCTTAATTTTATCATGACAGTTTGATTTTAATTCCAACCATTATTCTGTTCCCATTTCGTCAGTTTGAGTAGTTCTGACTGTGGTATTGGATACCAATACATCTTGGGTTGAAACACTCTTTGCTCCACTTCTACGGGTTGATAGGTGAATCCGCCTGTGGGTTTACGGGCAATTTGGATGCCT
The DNA here is from genome assembly GCF_000185845.1 of Segatella salivae DSM 15606. Taxonomy (GTDB): domain Bacteria; phylum Bacteroidota; class Bacteroidia; order Bacteroidales; family Bacteroidaceae; genus Prevotella; species Prevotella salivae. The sequence continues at coordinate 2,098,311 of NZ_GL629647.1, read as the reverse complement.
TTCACTGGCGCACCGAGCGTAGAAGAGGCTATCTTCCAACGGCGAACATCCCAGAAACGATGCTCCTCGAAAGCCAATTCAATGCGGCGTTCGTGTTGAATCACCTTGCGCATCTGCTCTTGTGAGAGCCCAGAAGGCACATTAGGAAGCGATGCACGATTGCGAATCTTATTGAGATATACTGCAATATCGGGATTTGTTGGGTCGTATTCATTGAGCGCTTCGGCATAGTTCAGATAGATTTCTGCCAAGCGGAACAACGGAACAACATGGCCACTGCTGCTTCCTCCGGTTTGAATGTTCACGTCTTCATTTAGGAACTTGCGCAGATAGTAACCCGTTTTAGTGGCATTGGGGACTGGACTTGCGTCGGCACCACCAGGGAAAGTCTCGACCTTTTTATTCTTAAACGAAGCCATATTCATCAAGATGGTCGCTTCTAATCGCTTATCTCGGTTCACAAAAGGCTGTGCAGCACGAGCTGGTCTGTTCCAATCGAAGGGCGTACCATCAAGCATTTCATAGTCATCGACTAAGTTTTGAGAAGGACAAGTGCCACCTTCTCCACCAAAGCTTACAGGGAAATTGCTTCGCTCTAAGTTAGTGTTTGCGGTGTAACGACGTACAAAAATATACTCTTTATTTTTGAAATCGTTCTTAAAAAGATCGCTATAATTATCAGCCAACTGATACTGATTAAGGTCTATTACGGCTTTCGCTGCGTCGGCAGCTGCCTTCCATAACGCTGCATCTGAAGGCTTATTAGCCTCATTTATGTCGCCAAACGCAACATAAAGAGGGCTTGCTGCATAGAGTAAAGTGCGGCTCTTCAGTGCCAAAGCTGCCCCTTTTGTGGCATGTCCTAAGGCATCGTTCACATTACGCCAAGGCGTTAATTCCAAATCGTTTGCAGCCTCGTCACATTCCTTTGTGATAAAGTCGACAACGTCTTTCATCGTTGGTCGTGGCGTGTTTTTATAGTCCCCATTGAGATCAAGCGTTGAAGTGACAACAGGTATTGGGCCATAACGCTTCAACAACTCAAAGTGGTAATAAGCCCGAAGGAAGCGAGCCTCAGCCTTCCAGATACGAATATCCTTCAAACGATTATTGTATTCGATTTGACTTTGAGGGTCTAAACGATAAGAATCCAAGTTCACTTGGTCGGCACTCTCAATGAATTCACAAGCCTTTCGAATGCCGGCATAGAAACGATTCCATTGATCATCGGGGTTATCTATAGCGTTCCAAGCTCCTAAATTGAACTTTTGTATGTTGGAAGATTCAATCACAAACTCTGCATCATCAGTCGCATCACCCAACATTGCATTGCTTCCGAAGCGGTTAAGTCCTTCGGGCAACAGGCTGTAAACGCCTGTAAGATATTGTGCAGTGCGCTCATACGAAGAGAAAGTGGTCTGTTTATTGATGTAAGAATCAGACTCGCGATCGAGAAAATCGCTACACCCCACAAGGAGTAGTCCTGCACTTAACGGCAGAATCTTACAGATATTATTAAATGAGAACATTTTCATTTTCCTTAGATTTATGGATTATTAAATCAGAATTCAACCTTCAAGCCAATGTTATATGACTTTGTGAGGGGGTAGTTGGTTAGTGAACCCATCTCTGCATCGCCTAATTTTCCGAAATGATCGAGTGTGAACACATTGGTAGCATTGGCGTAAACATAGATACTGCTTAGCCTAAACACTCTGCTGACAGACTGGGGCAACGTGTAGCCTAACATCACATTACGTAGTCTGAAGAAGCTACCATTGCGCTTCCAGAACGTAGATGAGCGATAGTTGTTATCGAAATTAACCGTTGACAGACGTGGATAGGTAGCTGAAGGATTATCGCTTGTCCAACTATCTAAAGCCAATGTCGAAGCGGTTCCATTGTTTTTGAATGAATAAATGCTTGCACCACTGAGATAAAGATCACGATTTGCTACGCCCTGGAAAAGCATACTGAAATCAAATCCTTTCCATTTGCAGCCGAGATTCAATGCATAATTCCACTCAGGAATAGATGTGTGACCGACTGGATAGGAGTCGTTTGCATCAATAACATTATCATGATTTTGATCAACATATTTGATATCACCAGGTGCAACACGACCAAATTGTGGCACAGGGAGGTCACTATTGAGCTTGCCTGAAGCGTCAAAATCAGATGGTTGATAAAGTCTCTCAGCAACTAACATAATGGGTTGCCACACCGGATGACCTTTCTGATAGAGATAAGGATAAGACTTCACATCCTCACCAGCCTCTTTCACACAGCTCTTTGCATACCAAGTACTGCCTTCAACGAAGTAAGAGAACTGATTTCTTACCTTGCCTTCATAACGCATTTTTAGTTCAAAGCCATGATTGTTCACCTTTCCTACATTCATCAAAGGAAGGATATTACCATAAGAAGCACCTATGAAACCTAAGACATTTGCATTGGCTTGAGTGAGGATTCCTGATTGAACTTCGCGGAAATAGTCGAAGTTTACTGTAAGATTCTTAAACAACGATGCATCGAAACCTACATTAAAAATCTTCTTTTCTTCCCACCTTACTTTATTATTAGCCAAAGAAACTGCGGCGAAGCCACTTGAAGAATTAGCATTTACGCCAAAGAGATAACTGCCACTATAATCATATAAGGTGTCGAAGATATAGCGTGCAGCAGTTTGATCATTACCAACCTTTCCATAAGAAGCTCTGAACTTCAAATGATCAAGCCATGAAATGGGTTGCATAAAAGGCTCATTGCTTGCCACCCAAGCTACAGATCCAGCAGGGAAAAAGCCGAAACGATGAGATGGAGGGAAGTTATCTGTCCCCATATAAGAGGCAGCAAACTCTGCAATATAGGTTTTCTTGAAGTTATAAGTAGCACGACCAGCAAAGTTAAGATACCTTGAATCGTAACGTACTCCATACACCTTATATATATCTGTTATACAGAAAGCAGTGGCATCAACGCCATGTTGTCCGAACTGATGATTGTAATCAACCTGCGCTTTGAAGTTTGTGCGGATGAAATCTGTTCTGAATCCTTCTGAAGCTTGTAGTGGAGCATTGGCTCCATAAGGTGTATAAGCATAGATAGGATTATTATTTGCGTCGACACCTGATTGCGTAAGAGCAGCTCGAACGTAATCGCGAGTCTTGGAAGATGTCTCTGCTACATAATTATTATAACCCACTCCAACCTTTGCACTCAATCCTTTTACAAAATGATTAAAATCATATTTGAGATTGAAAATAACCTGAAGAGCACGTGAGTTCTCCTTATATAGTCCACGATTAAGCAGATTTCCAACAGGGTTTGTATATATGTTTGTTCCACCAAAGCTACCATCTGGGTTATAGATTGGAAAGGCATTAGGCGGCGTAGTCCACATAGAGTTAACGAGTTTATCGGCACTAAAGCCTCCGCCTGGTGTGGATTGTTCACCTATACTCACACTCGTATACAAAGAAGTAGACAGAGCTTTTGTCACATTGATATCGAGATTAGCGCGGAAATTGTATCGACTATAATAAGCATTTGAGTTCTCTTTACGCTTGCTGTCCGTTCCTTTATAGAGTCCTTCGTTCTGTAAGAGTCCGGCCATCACGTAATAACAGATGGTGTTATTACCGCCATGGAAAGTCATTTCGGCTAAAGTCAGCGGAGCAGTCTTTTTGAAAAGCTCATTCTTCCAATTAATATTTGGATACAAGTAAGGATTACCGCTATTGTCACGATAGGCATTCAATGTGGCTTCATCGTATCGAGGAGCAAGTCCATCATTGGCTAAAGCCTGGTTGTAAAGACGTGCATAATCGTATGAACCCAAAGGAGTGTTCATCACAGTAGGCATTTGTAAGCCCGTCTGTACCCTGAAAGAGATCTTCGAAGTCGATGGAACACCACGCTTGGTAGTAACTAACAAGACACCATTCGCACCGCGTGCACCATACAAAGCCAAGGCAGATGCATCCTTTAATAAGGTTACCGATGCAATCTCTTCAGCCGAAAGATTATCTAAGGGAGCTTCAAAACCATCAATAAAGACAAGCATCTTTTGGCTACCTACAAAGGAACTGATTCCTCGAGAGTACATATTTTGCATGTAAAAGTCATAACCTGGCTCTCCACTTTGCTGCATAATGGTCAATCCTGGCAATAAACCTTTGAGACTGTTTCCAACAGAAGGCGATGTAATCTTTGTCAACTCATCTCCTTTAACCGTTGAAAGCGCAGCGGAACTCTCCCATAATGGTTGCTTGCCATAAGCTATTGTAACGCTCGTAGTGTCTGTCTTTGCATTGCCGGTAAACGTCACAAGAGACAGCATTGAGCCTATTATCATTTTATGATATGTCATTTTTCTAAATGTTAAAGTTAAGGTTTTGTTTCATTTACCAACCGGGATTCTGAATCAGATAGCCTTTATCGACCTCGTTCTGCATAATGCCATGGAGGTATGAACGCCTGCTCCATGAGCGGTTTTCAAATACATACGGCTCGTAGTGTACATGGGTTTTACTACCTCCAATAGATGAGATCTTCAACCCATACATCTTTCCTCGCATGACACCTTCATCCTCGGCAATCATCCATCTGCGTATATCCCAGAAACGATGGTCCTCAAAAGCCAACTCCACAGCACGTTCATTGCGCAGCTTTTTGCGGAACTCCTCCTTTGAAAGTGTTGCAGGGAAGCCCGGCATTCCAGACCGATTACGTACCTTAGCAACGGCATCAAATGCTTCTTGTGGAGGGTTATCGTAATACTCATTGAGTGCCTCTGCATAGTTAAGGTATAGCTCTGCCACCCTAAACACAATCCACTCTTCATCTGTTGTGTTAAGCGGAGGAGTTATTTTCAACGTTCTTGGCACCCACTTTCTTACGAGATGACGAGTCTTATCCGTAGCAGAGCTTTGGGCACCATTAGGTAAGAAGTCGATGAAAGGAACCTCTTGATTCCATGAAGCGCCATGATAAGCAACGGTTTGGTCAAAGCGTGGGTCGAGGGTTTTATAGATATCAAGAAGATTATCGCCCCCTGTTGCAGACCAATCAGCAGGAGTTCCATCCTTCTTCTCATAGAACTTAACGAAATTAAAGGTAGCATAAAGCCCACCATCTCCCCAAGCTTTGTTCATCGCCCATACGGGAAGGTCGGCTACAATAGGTCTACCACTCACCTTAAAGTTCTTATATTTTTTATTCGAAAGAATGATTTCTTTGTTATCTGGAACACTCCACACATGCTCATAATTAGTTTCTGGTGTTCCATCCGTATAGAGATCATAATGTCCCGAGCCTAAAGCGGCGTCCAAAGCAGCCTTTGCTGCATCAGCAGCTCGCTTCCAACGATCTTTCTTATAGTCACCATATCCAATGAGATTCTCATGTCCTGGGAAAGGAAGATAAGGTGTATCATTGTTGAAAAGTGGACTCGCTGCATAAAGAAGTACACGAGATTTCAAAGCCAAAGCTGCCACTCTTGTTGCTCTTCCAACCTTACTTGCGTCCGAATAATAGTCAGGAAGTAGGCGTGTTGCCCTATCAATGTCCACGAGAATTGAGTCAATACAGTCTGAGAAAGTATTGCGGGGATAAGTTGAAAAGTCGTCAGAAGCAACCTTAAAGTGAATGATTGGGAGTCCTCCATAACGATAAACTCCTTCCCATAATAGCATTGCTCGCATGAAGTATGCCTCTCCTTCAGCTCGTTTATTGAATTCAGGATCACCGGCATCATAAGGTACTTCCTTTATTCTTTCAAGGAGAATATTACACTTTCTCAGGGTTTCCCATCGCAGATAGTGCCTACAATCCTCATCCCATGAGGCACTATTGTTGTTATGATTGTCTACATTCCATGCCGAATTTCCCTTTGCCCAGTCAGCAACATCCTCTGCTTCATCACATGCAGAGCCTAAAGTTGAGGACGAACAAAGTCTTCTATCGGTATTATCACTACTCATACAGAAGCCCAAAGGCATTCCTTCTGCATATATTCCCGTTAGATATCGCTCAGCAAGTGCCCTGTCTGAGAACACTTTATCTTCGTTTAAATCAACTGAAGGAGGTGCTTCAAGATAGTCTGCACATGAAAAAAGACTAAGCGAACAAATGAATATAGTCAATAATTTATATGTTTTCATAATGCATTAAAAGTTTACATTGATTCCAATATTATATATTTTCTGCAATGGGTAGGTATTAATCTCCACATTACCCGAACGAGAAGGAGCCTCAGGATCAAGGTCAATAACCTTAGACCACGTAATTAAATTCGAGCCACTTACATACAAACGAATGCTCTCTACGCCTAAAGCTTTCACTGGTTTTCCCATAAAAGTATAACCAAGTTCTATGTTCTTCAGACGCAAATAGTTTGCATTCCTAATCCAAAGGTTTGAATCTTTATAGTTATTATCGGTGTCTTTATTTGGACTCAAAGATAATCTTGGGAAATTGATTGGCTCTCCTTTCTCGTAACGTTCTTGTGTCCAACGCTCCAAAATGAGTGTTTTTGCACTTTCATGTCCATTGAAGAAGGGCCACAATGAACGTCCAAAGTATTTGATAGAGACATTACCTGCACCCTGGAACAAGGCTGATACGTCGAAGCCTCGCCAGTTAAAGCCCAATGAAAAACCATAAACGATTTCAGGAGTAGGCGAATATCCTACTGGCACTCGGTCGTAGTCATCAATCTTTCCGTCTTTATTCACGTCCACATACCTTACATCTCCGGGCTGAAGTTTATTTCCACTCCACGCACTTACAGGCCGATCTAAAGCATTAATCTCTTCCCATGAGTTGTAATAGCCATCAAAGAGCAAACCATAGAACTGGTTAACACGTCGTCCAGTCTCCATCTGATAGGCATACTTCTTAGGCACTTCGTCTCTGAATAGCACTTTATTGCGAGCAAAAGAGTAATTAAACCTCAGCCAATATCTAAGATCTCGCAATTGATTTCGATAGTTCACTTCAAGTTCCCAGCCTTTATTCTCCATCTTACCCATATTATATGCCGGCAAGTTTGCACCGATTGTCATCGGTTGAGTGTTGCGGTTTGCAAGGATGTTATTACGGCTTTCTTTGAAGATATCAAAAGTCATTGTCAGATGATTATTCAGAAGATTCATGTCAACGCCAAAGTTAAACTTACGCGCTTTCTCCCAAGTCAGCCCAGGATTACCTATCTTATTCTCTATAACCATACGCGAGTTATTAGGTGAAGCAGCTGTTCCGAAGTTATATTTATAAAAGTCTTTGTTTGGTGCTTCCACATAAGATGAAGGCAAATAAAGGAAGCGATCACCACCTATTTTGTCATTACCGACCTCACCATAGGTTGCTCTTAACTTCATGAATACAAGGTAATCGTTCTTTGGAAAGAAGGGTTCTTCACTGACAACCCAACCTGCTGAGACCGCTGGGAAGAAGCCAAAGCGACGACCAGAAGCAAAGTTTTCTGTTCCATTATAACCCATATTAAACTCTGCAAGATAACGAGATGCATAGTCATATGTTATTCTTCCCACGATGCCTTGATATGCGTTGGGCACAAGAAACTTCAGTGATGGGGAGTAATATTTACTCTGGTTATAAAGCAAAAGTGCTGTAGTGTGGTGCTTACCGAAGTTGTGTTGATAATTCAATCCAGCCTCCATATACACCTTTCTGTTCTTTCCATAGCCAGGATTTGCAAACCAAATCGTCTCCTCTTCTTTCGGAATATAGAGTATATTGTCTGCATTTGCTGGGTCACGCTGTGCAAGATAGTACTGAATACTCTTGCGGAAACTCTTTCTACTGTAGTAATAACTGTCGTAAGAAATGCTTGCATGTGCCGAAAGTCCTTTCAAAAGTGCACGCGAAAGGTCATAATCAAGGCGGAAGGTTGTATTGACATTGTTCTTACTATCATTGTCATAACCATTCCCTCGCAGTAACATCCAAGGGTTTTGTTCACCTAATGCATCCTTCAAACGAACCACTTTACCATCTATAAGGCCTGGAGAGCTCAGCGGATTTGACCAAGATATCTCCCTCCATATTGTACTATTACCTGATCCTGGCGTACGAACATTCTCAATTTGTGTAGCCAATTGCACTGAAGCCTTAAAGTCTTGAGTAATCTTAAAGTCTAAGTTTGAACGGAAGTTATAGCGTCTGTCATACGCATTTACATCGTGCTGATTGTCTATCTTGGTATGATTGTACATACCTTCCTGGGCATAAAAGCCCGCAGAAACAAAGAACTGAACACGATCAGAGCCTCCAGATATATTGAAGTTGTGTTGGGTTCGTGTTGTGGTTTTACGTAGGAAATCTCCTGTCCAGTTCATGTTTGGGTGGAAAATAGGGTCAGTTCCATTGCGATAAAGCTCTATATCTTCAGCTGAAAAGCGTGGAGTGTAGGCACCACCCGATACGTATGCATCGTTTTTCAAAGCCTCATTGTAGAGCTCACAATACTGTGCACTGTTCAAGTAATGAGGCAAAGCAGTAGGCTTTTGGATAGCAATATTACCCGAATAGCTCATGCGTGGCTTGCCCTTTTGACCTTTACGGGTTGTAATTAAGATAACACCATTCGCACCACGCACACCATAAATGGCCGTAGCCGAAGCGTCTTTAAGAATACTTACCGATTCAATTTCATTAGGATCAAGGCCATTATAGTTCGGTCTTTCTACGCCATCAATCATCACTAAGGGTGCCGTGTTATCAGAAAATGTGCTCACACCGCGAATCAACAACGTTGAATTGTCTTCTCCCGGAGCACCACTTCGCTGCATAGCAATAAGTCCCGGCATCTTACCAACAAGCATATTACTGATGTTTGCCTGAGGAGTTTGCACGAGATCCTTGGTGGTTACCGATGCAATTGAACCTGTTACAGAAGCTTTTTTCTGTGTACCATAGCCCACAACGACCACTTCATTGAGGTCTTTTGCAGCGTCTTCATCGAGTGTAATCTTGAGGTTCGTGTGATTCTTCACGGCAACATCGCGCGTAGCGAAACCGATATAAGATACTGTCAACGTTCCGTTTTCGGGAACATCTAACGCAAATTCGCCGTCAGCATTCGTCACCGTACCGACTTTTGTGCCTTTAACAAAGACGCTGGCCCCTATGATTGGTTCTCCATTTGCATCGCGAACAAGACCCGAAACCTTACCTTTTACTGGTGCCGAAGCTGTCTTTCCGGCAGCTTTTACAGTCTGTTGTTCTGCATTTTCAGTCTTTCCTTTCACCAAAACGATAGTGTTATTGTTGAAAGAATACTGAACTCCAAGAGATGAAAACACTTGATTCAGTGCCTTCTCTAAGGGCCAATCCTTACACACACAAGTGACTTTAGACTTCGATTGAAGTACATTGTTGCGATAAACAAACGTGTAGTCTGTCTGCTTCTCCACTTGGCGAATAAACTGACTAACCTCTTCATTGCGAAGATTCAGGCTCACTTTGCCACGCTGCGCCATTAAGATTGTCGGACAAAGTGATAGCACTATCACCAACAATAAGCGCAGAAGGCGTCTCCTTCTACTGTTAAGATTGTCTGTCATTTGATATATAGATTTTAGTTATTGGAGTTTATCTAATTTCTATTTGGTCATGATTGATTGTATACTTGAATTTATATTGCATGCTCAATGAACTGAGAACACTTTCTAAAGTCTCATGGTAGAAGGCTCCGGTTAGTAGGTCATCGCCTATTCGCTTGTTGTTAAGCATGATATGAACACCATACCAATCTTCAATTTTCCGAAGTACTTCACGCAATGGTTCACTATCGAAGGCAAGATAACCATCTTTCCATCGTCCATCGATATCGGTATCGTTGTCACATATTTGCATGCTACGCGCCGAAGGTTGATAAATAGATTTACGACCGGGGAAAAGCCGATAAGACTCTGAAAGCCCCTTAGCTGTAAGGCGAACAGCACCAGAGAACAAAGCCGTTTCAACCTCTCCACGCTGACAACGCACATTAAATTTCGTGCCAAGCACTTCAATCTGCATATCGTTCACATGCACTCGAAATGGACAATTAGCGTCTTTGGCTACATCAAAATAGGCTTCTCCTTTCATCAACACCACCTCACGATGCTCTCCCGGCATGATATTATAGCGCAAACGGCTATTGCCATTGAGGCTCACACGACTGCCATCTGGAAGCATTATCACACTTTTGCTGCCGGCTTTCACACTGACATAGGTGTAAACGGGAGCCGAAGGTTGGGACGATTGAAGTCCAAAATAAGCGCCACCCAACAGCGATAACACCACAACGACTATCGAAGCATAACGCAAAAACTTGTAAATGCGCCGTGGATGCTGTTGTTTATGAATGCCATGTTGAAGATTCTGCAATATTCTTTGTTGGGTTTCACCACTCATTTCAGCTGATTCTGAAGACAAAGAAAAGTTATCGCACATCAAATCCCATAGCGAATCATCTGTCAGTTGAGGCACTTCGCGCTGCAATTCCGCCAAGTCTTCACGAGACAGTTGACCCAAAAGGTATTGTTGATATAAATCTTCGATACGTTTTCCCATAATCAGTTAACTACTGAAATATATACGCAAACAACGGAATAGCATACTAAACAATAACATTTATTAACGTTTTCATCTTCTCACGCCTATCCAACTAACCCTCATAATGAACGAAAACCTGTCCCCTATCCTACCTTATAATATTTAAAGGCCTTATTAAAAACAAGTCAATAGTACTATATCCGCGCCAAAAATCACATGCGATTTCTAAATTACAAAACTCAAATCACACCCTTGTTTTGTAAGAAATATTATGCAAAAACACAGCCTTTTTTATCCAATTAAATAGAAGTAACAAACCGAACAAATAGTCATTGTCTTAAGGGATAATTCAAACGTCGTTATTCCCCCATACAACCTCCCTCACCATTTGCCGCATTTCACCCCATAGTTAGCGTCATTTCATCGTGTAAAATGCCTCTAATCACACGCTGATTTGCCTCAAATCATTTTACTTTCACTTATCAACAACGTCACACTCACAATTGATTCATCTCGCAACTCGGTACGAGTTGTTCTTTTGATAGCCCGGGGTTGGCGAGGAACGAGCCTACCCCGGGTAAGCATCCGCAAGGAGATTCAACGCCGTAGGTGTTGAGCTTTTTTTATAAAGGCACGCTTATAATGAAATCTTTCATGGCGGATTAATCAAAAAAAAGCGCAACACCTACGGCGTTGAAACGTGCCTTTTGTAATACAATTAATGCCAATATACGAACAAATAAATAGTAAAAAGTGCCAATATTTTAATGGATATATCCGCCATGATGAATGTTGTAACCACGCAACGCCGTAGACATTGCGCCATTATTTCCATGAATGTATATTCCATTATGAATGCGCTCATGGTGCAACTCGGTACGAGTT
>NZ_GL629647.1:2069612-2086810 GCF_000185845.1 Segatella salivae DSM 15606 | reverse complement strand
TTCATGGCGGATTAATCCGAAAAAGCGCAACACCTATGGCGTTGTTCCCCACACACCATACCTCAACCCAGGGTAGCCTGCACTATCGTTTGGCAACCCTGGGCTATCAAAAGCGCAACACCTACGGCGTTGATACGTGCATTTTGTAATACAATTAATGCCAATATACGAATAATTATGTAGCAAAATGCACCAATATTTCAATGGATTTATCTACCATGGTGAATGTTGTAACCACGCAATGCCGTCGGTATTGCACCATTATTCCAATGAAAGAATTTTGCAATATAAATGCCCTCATAGTGCAACGCCGTAGGTGTCACACTAATATTTCAATAGATGCATCTATTGCCATGAATGTTCTCACCACGCAACTCGGTACGAGTTGTTCTTTTGATAGCCCAGGGTTGGTGAGGAACGAGCCTACCCTGGGTGAGCATTCGCAAGGAGATTCAACGCCATAAGTGTTGAGCTTTTTCTGTGAAGGCACGCTTACAATGAAACCTTTCATAGCGGATTAATCCGAAAAAGCGCAACACCGATGGCGTTGTTCCACGCACAACATACCCTAACCCAGGGTAGCCTGCACTATCGTTTGGCAACCCTGGGCTATCAAAAGTACAACGCTTACAGCGTTGAGAAATGCGTATTGATTTATTATTTATGGCATGATTCAATGGTATATCAATGAAAACGTATCACAATTAATTCATTAATACAAATCAAAAAATTGTTTATTAATCACTGATGCCGTAGAAATCATGCCAATATTCCGATGAATGTATTCACCATTATGAATGTTGTAACGATACAACGCCGTATGTTTTATGTCGGTATTCCAATGAATGTATTTGGCAATAAAAATGACCTCATGGTGCAACGCTGTAGATTTTATGCCAGCATTTCAATGATTACATTTACCATGATGAATGTTCTCACCATGCAACGCCGTAGGTGTTGTTCTTTTGATAGCCCGGGGTTGGCGAGGGACGAGCCTACCCTGGGTAAGCATTCGCAAGGGGATTCAACGCTGTAAGTGTTGAGCTTTTTCTTTGAAGACATGGTTATAGCAAGGGGATTCATGACGAATTAATCAAAAGAACCGCAACACCTACGGCGTTGTTCCTCACACAACATATACTAACCCAGGGTAGCCTGCACTATCGTTTGGCAACCTTAGGCTATCAAAAGCGTAACACCTACGGCGTTGATTAATAAAAACCATAATATAATTTGCGTCATTTTATGCGATAATCTACGTCATTTCATGCGATAAAATACGGCAAATTACGCGATGATTTGCCCCAAATCATTTAACCTTTAATTATCAACCTCATTACAACTCCTAATCAACCCTCAAATAACCCCCTCCATTTCAAAAACTAACTACTCCCCTCTCTCTTCGGGGAGGGGCTGGGGGTGAGGCTTTATTTGCTTCAACCCACTCTACACTTCACTCCAAAACAAAACATACAATCAAAGTATTTGACAAACAAACCGGCTTTCATACTTTTTAACTTCGATAGATTTGTGTACCCTGAAATCTATTCGTATATTTGCAACATCTACGTTATTAACTCGAAACAATACTAAAACATGGACACGTTTTCTAAGAGATTTTCTTTAGAAGGAAAAGTAGCCTTGGTGACAGGAGCTGCTTATGGTATCGGATTTGCTATTGCTGAAGCTTATGCTTTGGCTGGGGCAAAGGTGGCTTTCAATTGCCGCAGTCAAGAGCATTTAGACAAAGCGCTGGCTGACTACAAAGCAAAAGGCATTGATGCACATGGATATATTGCGGACGTTACCGACGAAACGCAGGTAAAAGCGCTTGTAGCGAAGGTGGAAAATGAGCTCGGAACGATTGATATTCTCGTCAATAATGCTGGTATTATCAAGCGTATTCCAATGGAAGAAATGAGTGTTGAGGACTTCCGTCAAGTCATAGACATCGATCTTAACGCCCCTTTCATTGTCTCAAAAGCCGTTATCCCAGGCATGAAACGCAAGGGACATGGAAAGATTATCAATATATGTTCGATGATGAGTGAGCTGGGACGCGAGACGGTTAGTGCTTATGCAGCAGCCAAAGGCGGTCTAAAGATGCTCACACGCAACATTTGTTCGGAGTTTGGTGAACACAATATACAATGCAACGGCATAGGACCGGGCTATATTGCAACGCCACAAACCGCTCCACTTCGTGAGCTTCAAGCAGACGGAAGCCGTCATCCCTTCGACCGATTCATTATTAGTAAGACCCCCGCGGCACGTTGGGGCACGCCCGAAGACCTAATGGGTCCCGCTGTGTTCTTAGCCTCAAATGCGAGTGATTTCATTAATGGTCACATCTTATATGTTGATGGTGGCATTCTCGCTTATATCGGAAAACAACCTTAACTGAGTCATAGGGCGTTGTCGCTTGTTAGACAACGCCAGCTCAATGACAATTAAACACATTATGTTTTGAAACACGTTCGACTATGTTTTTAGTCGTTCAGTTGTTATATGCTATTCGTTTGAAGTCACGAATAAAGACTTCAAACGAAATACATGTATCTTTTTTACACATCAGAGGATGATTTATTAGTGTGTAAAACAGCTTAAAAAGAACCTTGATTTAGGTGAAACTAAGCACCTTATTCACATGAACAATCTTACCATAAAGCCCCATGAGAAAGACAGGTAGAGCCACCCCATGCCAATTGTAAAGGCAAAGCACATTATATGTAAAAGCAAACGAGGTTGCTTGTTGACTGCAAACACGCTTTGTAAAACAACCTTAAAAAACAAAAGAATAATCATTATTTTACATAATAATAGTACAGAATAGTGGCCTATTTGCAGAATTCTGCTTAAATTTGCAATCAAAAACCTGTGAGACAAGGTGTCAATGCAGGAAAAAGATAACATAAACTACGTAGAATGAAGACCAAACTTTTGTCCTTTACTGCGCTATTCTCCGCTCTATTAGCCTTTACTTCATGTCTCAAAGGCAATGATGATGAGGGCACAACTTACGATGATTCAGCGATTACAGCGTTTTCTTTGGGGACACTGAAGTATACAAAACATGCGAAGACGAAAGCCGGAGCAGACACTATTATCCATACAACGTTGAACGCAAGTAGCTATAAATTCTATATCGATCAAATGAATCGAGAGATTTATAACGTTGATTCCTTGCCCTATGGAGTGGATGTTCGCAAGGCACTTTGTACGATTGCAGCCAAGAACGGAGGTTCTGTGGTATTGAAAAGCATGACTTCTGACTCGCTGAAATTCTATGTAACAACAGACTCTTTGGACTTTTCTAAACCAAGAACGCTCATTGTTTACAGCCAAAGCGGTAAGTATAATCGTAGTTATACGGTAAAAGTCAACGTGCATAAGACGCAGGTTGGTCGTTTTGTTTGGCAGTCGACAACAGGGCAAGACAGCCGTTTGGGGGCACTCTCTGCCATGAAAGCGGTAACGAAGAATGGCAAAGTGTATGTCATGGGCACGGAAAATGGTACAACAAAACTCTATGTTACATCGTCTAATCAGATACAAAGTTGGCAGCAACTCAGCCCTGACAAGACACTCGATGCACAGGCTTCAAGCAATCTTATAGCTTTTGATGGCTTCCTTTATACATATAGTGGCGGACAGATTTTGCGCAGTCAAGATGGTCAGTCATGGGAAACAAGAGGCTCTGTTACCTTGAAGCAGTTGGTCGGCGGTGTCAATGGAGTGCTCTATGGCGTTGGAAATAGCGACATGATGAAGTCGGAAGACGGCGGAACAAGCTGGAGTATAGACACAACGAATGGCGATTTAAGTGAATTACCAAGTCAAAATATTCATTTGTTCAGCTTTGCTTCAAAAGTGAATGCTGGCGTTTATAATCTTGTGATGGTAGGAAACGCACCGACAACCAATGATGTTCTCGGCGCAAAGGTATGGGGAAAACAAATTGATCCCAACCAACCTGCACAACCATGGAGATTCTATGGTTTGGACGAACCAGCGTATGTAGCTCCTAGTTTGACCCATCTTCAGATTGTTAGTGTGGGAGATGACCTCATCGCACTTGGCGGAAAAGGACTCGGAAACTATCAAGCAAAGGCCTTTGAAAGCTTCTTTGTCAGCGAAGGTCAAGGGCTTGGATGGAAAAAAGACGACCGAATCACCTTACCAGAAGGCTTTGAAAGCAGTGAGACTTCATTTGCTATGGTCGTAGACGAGCATCAAGACCTTTGGTTGATTGCTGGTGGAAGTGGCAAGATTTGGAAAGGTAACTTAGCTGGATTGATACTGAAGAAATAGGCAATAGAGATGCAACGCGCGATGCTTCTACTCATCATGCTGGCTACAATGCTTGGCATGAGAGCCCAAACCGATGATGAATATCTCATGGAAGTGGGCGGAGGCTTAGGCATAATGGGTTATTTGGGCGACTACAATAACATGCTTACGCGAGATCTTCAGCCTATGATGACGGTGTTTGTACGCCGTAATCTCAATGCATATATGGCGCTTCGGTTAGATGCTTCGATAGGAACACTCAAGGGAAATGAACGTGATGTGCGAACCATTTACCCTTCATCGTCAGCATCACCCTATCATTTCAGTAACAAACTAACGGATGTTAGTCTGATGTATGAATACAATTTCTGGCCTTATGGCACTGGAAAAGACTACTACGGAGCAAAGCGTTTGACTCCATTTCTATTTATAGGAGTGGGTGGAACCTATGCAAGTGGTGATGGAACAAACGTCTTTACAGCAAATATTCCAATAGGCGTTGGCCTGAAATATAAGATAGGTACGCGCGTGAATGCAGGCATAGCATGGGCCATGCACTTTGCAATGAGCGACAAACTTGATGGGAGGAAAGATCCGTATGGAATCACTTCGTCGGGCATTTTCAAGAATAAAGATTGCTATTCTGCCCTGCAACTTACACTAAGTTATAGCTTTATGCCGAAATGTACGACGTGTAACAAGGATATGAAATAGGTGCTTTGGCACGATAAAATAGGTGCTTTTACACGATAAAATGAGTTATTTTGAATCGCAAAGTGACTTGTTTTGCAGTGTAAAGAGACGCAAAACAGAATATAAAACGAAGATATGGAAGCTTCATTAGATAGGACACGAATTCCCAAACACATTGCCATTATCATGGATGGCAATGGGCGTTGGGCAGCAGAAAGAGGCAAACCACGCAGCTATGGACATCAAGCTGGCGTGGATGCAGTGCGTAGAATCACGTCGGAAGCTACGCGATTAGGAGTTAAATTCCTTACGCTTTATACCTTTTCTACTGAGAATTGGAACCGTCCTGCAGACGAAATAAGTGCCTTAATGGGCTTAGTGCTCACATCACTTGAGGATGAAATCTTCATGAAGAATAACGTAAGGTTTCGTGTTATCGGTGATAGAAAGAGACTTCCTGCCGAAGTTGAGCAGAAACTTAGAGAGACAGAAGAGCATACAAAGACTAATTCTGCGATGACAATGGTTGTGGCTTTGAGTTATAGTGCACGTTGGGAGATGGCGCAAGCCATGCGAGAACTCCTCACGGAACATAAGGATAAGTCTCTTGCTCCGGAAGAAATCACGGAAGAAATCATTAGCCGTCATCTGCAAACAAGCTTCATGCCAGACCCAGAACTGCTGATACGTACGGGCGGAGAACTACGGATTAGCAACTTCCTTTTATGGCAGATTGCCTACTCGGAGCTATATTTTTGTGATACATATTGGCCCGACTTTAATGAAGACGACTTGCATAAAGCCATCCTGAGTTACCAGAATCGTCAGCGGAGATTTGGCAAAACAGAAGCTCAGATAGAAGCCGAAGCAGAAAAATAAGAATGCTTTGACAAGCGAATAAGAACGAAACAGCAATAAGAAACATCATTGGTAATGAACAATATAAAGAAAGTTTTTATCATCTTCGCAGCGGGATTGACAAGTGCTGTCCCTGCTTTTGCACAGGACAAGATACTATATCCTGATATCTCTTATGCCGGAACACCGCGCTCTTGCATTATCGGTGGCATTAATATCTCGGGAGTTCAAGGCTACGAAGACTACATGTTGTCTGGTATTTCGGGACTACAAGTAGGCCAAGAGATTACAGTTCCTGGGGCCGATATCACGAATGCAGTGAAACGTTACTGGCGTCATGGCCTCTTTTCTGACGTTCAGATTTCGGCCGATTCAATCGTTGGGCGAAAGATTTACTTGCATATCGCGTTGAAAACTCGTCCACGCGTGTCGGTGATTAACTATGAAGGACTGAAAAAAAGCGAACGAGAAGACATGGAAAATAAGCTCGGTCTGCTCAAAGGTTCACAGATAACACCGAACATGATAGACCGCGCGAAGATCTTAGCAAAGAAGTATTTCGACGACAAGGGATTCAAAAATGCGGAAATAACAATACGACAGAGGGATGATGTAGCTAATAAAGGCAACGTGATTCTTGATGTTATCGTAGATAAAAAGGAAAAGATGAAGGTGAGAAACATCTTCATTGAAGGCAACAAAGCATTGAGTTTGTCGAAGATTAAAGGTGGACTTTTTAAGAAAGGAGCCTTTTCTAAGACCCACGAAGCAGGCAAATTAGGCTCTTTCCTCAAGGCAAAGAAGTTCACACCTGAACGCTGGGAGACCGACAAAAAGAATCTGATTGAGAAATATAATGAATATGGTTATCGCGACGCTACTATCCTTAAAGACAGTGTTTGGAATGTAGATCCGAAACATGTTGATATCTATTTAAAGGTAGACGAAGGTCAAAAGTATTACCTTCGCAATATTACTTGGGTCGGAAACACAGTCTACCCAACACTAAGATTGAATGCAATCTTAGGCTTAAAGAAGGGAGATGTCTACAATCAAAAGCTTCTTGAGAAGCGTGTTTCCAAGGATGATGACGCCGTAGCTAACTTATATTACAACAACGGATACGTCTTCTCCAGCATTAATCCGACTGAAGTGAACATCGATGGTGACTCTATTGATCTTGAAATGCGTGTCACAGAAGGTCCTCAAGCCTATCTAAGTCATGTGCGCATCAATGGTAACACCCGTCTATATGAGAACGTTGTACGCCGTGAACTGCGTACAAAGCCAGGAGATTTATTCTCTCGTGAGGCACTAATGCGCTCGCTTCGAGAGATTCAGTCCATGGGACATTTCGACCCAGAGAAGAGTAGTCAGCCCGACGTTAAGCCCAATCCAGAGGATGGAACAGTGGACATTAACTACAACTTGGAACAGAAAAGTAATGACCAAATAGAGTTTTCTTTGGGATGGGGACAAACAGGTGTGATAGGTAAAGTAGGCTTAAAGTTGAACAACTTCTCAATGGCAAACCTCTTCAGAAAGAACAAAGAACACCGCGGAATCATGCCAATCGGTGACGGAGAGGTGTTGAGTCTTAGTGCACAGACAAACGGAACATATTATCAAAGCTATAATGCAAGCTACTCAACCAACTGGCTTGGCGGCAAACGTCCTAACCAATTCAGCGTTGGAGTGTACTTTAGTAAGATGACAGATGTATCAAGTAGCTACTACAATGATGCCTACCGCATGAACTATCTAAACTCTTACTACAGCGGATATGGCTATGGTTATGGCAACTATAACAACAACTATTACGAGAACTACTATGACCCTGATACCTACATGCGCATGTATGGTGTCAGCATTGGTTGGGGAAAGCGTCTCCGTTGGCCTGATGATTACTTCGTACTCTCGGCACAATTGGCTTACCAACGCTATGAATTGAAGAACTGGAAGTATTTCTTGATGACGAATGGAGCTGCAAACAACCTCAACTTGAGCATCTCTTTAAGTCGCACTTCAACGGATAATCCTCTCTTCCCACGCCGTGGTTCAGAGTTCACTGCAAGTGTAACCCTCACCCCACCATGGAGTGTTTGGAGTCACAAAGACTACAAAAACCTGGCTATGAACCCTTATTCTCCAACCTATTCTGCCGAACAACAGGAGAAGTATCGTTGGGTTGAATACCACAAATGGAAGTTTAAGGCAAAGACTTATACGGCATTAAGCGGCGGACAAAAGTGCTTTGTACTGATGACTCGCATTGAGATGGGCTTGTTAGGAAGCTATAACAAGTACAAGAAGAGCCCCTTTGAAACCTACTATGTGGGTGGAGATGGCATGAGCGGATACTCTTCAAGCTACGCCGATGAGACCATAGGACTACGTGGTTATGACAATGGTTCGCTCGCATATAACGGCTATGCATACGACCGATTCACGCTTGAGTTGCGCTATCCATTCTTATTAGGCAACACAACTATCTATGGATTAGGCTTTGTTGAAGCCGGAAACGCTTGGTCGGATACTAAATATTTCAACCCGTTTGATATGAAACGAAGTGCCGGTCTCGGTGTACGTATCTACCTTCCAATGGTTGGTTTGATGGGTATTGACTGGGCTTATGGCTTCGATAAGGATAATGTCAACGGAAAGAAAGGCGGAAGTCAGTTCCACTTCATCCTCGGACAAGAGTTCTAAGTCTGTGGACGAGTGGACAAGTTAACGCGTTTACGAGTGATGTGTTCACTGAGCTTTAAGCTTATTGGGTACAGATGCTCGTGCAGATTATAAACAGATGAATAGACAAGCCAACAATAAACACGTTTACTTGTACACTTGTCTACTCATCAACTAAAAACAAACAGATATGAAAAAAACATTTTATAACAAGGCACTAAGGTTCATGTTACCTTTCTTCCTGCTCACACTTTTACCATCGTCTGCCTCTGCACAGAAGTTCGCTTTAGTCGATATGGAATATATTTTCAAGAATATTCCAGCCTATGAACGTGCAAACGAGCAACTAAATCAAGTCAGTCGGAAGTGGCAAGCAGAGGTAGAGGCGCTCAATACCGAAGCAAGTACGATGTATAAGAACTATCAGAACGAGTCGGTTTTCCTCTCTCAAGAGCAGAAAAAGACTAAACAAGAGCAGATAATGAACAAAGAAAAGGCCGCAGCCGACTTGAAAAAGAAATACTTTGGGCCTGAAGGTGAGTTGTTCAAAAAGCGAGAAGCCTTGATGGCGCCTATCCAAGAGGAAGTCTATAACGCTGTAAAAGAGATATCAGAACTACGTGGTTACAGCCTTGTTGTCGATCGTTCGAGTGACCAAGGCATCATCTTCGGCAGCCCAAAAATAGACATTTCCAACGAGGTTTTACAGAAATTGGGATACAGCCGCTAAGCTTTCAGCCCACTCTCTGACACTAAACAGGAGACCAAGCGCGTCATAGCTATTGCTGAAATGACAAAAAGCAGTCTCAAGAATGCATCAAATAAAAAATGATTATATAACAAACAATAAAACGAAAACAAAATGAAAAAGATTCTTTTAATGATGTTGATGTTCGCTCCTCTTGCGACATTCGCACAGAAATTTGGTCACATCAACGCACAGGAAGTAATGTCTCAGATGCCTGAATTCATCAAGGCACGTGGCGAAATGGAAGCAAAAGCAAAGCAGTTTGAGAATGATCTCAAAGCAATGCAAGACGAATTGCAGCGTAAAAGCCAAGACTATGAGAAGAATAAGTCTACAATGAACGCTACAAAGCAGCAGGAAACTGAGAACGAACTCAATGGGCTCTATCAGAAATATCAGCAGGCTTTGCAAGACAATCAACAGACTTTGTCTAAGGAACAGCAGGAGAAAATGCAACCTATCACTACCAAATTGGTTAACGCTATCAAAGCTGTCGGCAAGGCAGGTGGCTATGTTTACATCATGGATGTAAGCTCTGGCATCCCTTATATCAGCGATACTTTGAGCAAAGATGTTACTGCTGAGGTGAAAGCTCAACTCAACAAAATGAAGTAAACGAAGCTAACATACAGTTCAAAAGGGGCGGAATTTGATTCCGCCCCTTTCTTTTTAAAGAGAGAGAAAGCCTCTCCCACAATCCCAATGCACAGAGATTAAAGAGAGAAAAGGCCTCTCCCCCAACCCCTCTCAGAAGAGAGAGGGGAGTAATATGATTTATTATGGATGGTGTGTTCGGATAAAACACGGGAGAAAAGACTTAAATCCATGATAAAACCACCCATCACCCACCTCATAATCTCCCTGCATTTTTAAGAAAAACTCACTATATACTACATTCTTTCTAAATGTAATCGTTTAATCAAGGGAGAATCGTTCCTCATCAATCGCAGGCTATCAAAAGCACAACCCATACAGCGTAGCACATTAAAACTTTTATGGTGGCAGTATGGTTGATAATAAAGAGCAAAATGAAATGAGCCTAATTGTCGTGTAATATGATAGGTTTTAGCGCGTTAAATGACGCAAATCATCGCACGAAATGACACAGATTGTTTGATGAGTAAAGAGCCTTAGCTTATATTTCCAATATGGATTGAAAAGAAAAAAGTCTGCAAACGCACTTGCATTTGCAGACTTTTATCATTTAAGGAGTAACACCACTGAGGATGTTACACCTTGTTTTGAATCATTATTTCTGTTCTTCCGCCCCAAGAGCAACCTCTTCTAAGCGGCGGTCTTTAATCGTTTTACCCATGAAGAGGTAAGCGATTGGCGAAGCAATGAAGATTGATGAGAGCGTACCGAATACCACACCAAGAGTCATAGCGAAAGCAAACGGCTGAATACTCTTACCACCTAACAACAGAATTACTACCAATACGATCAACGTAGAGAAGCCCGTGTTGATGGTACGTGCCAATGTTTGGTTGATAGAATCATTGAAAACTTTCTGTACATCCTGTTTTGGATGGAGACGGAAGTTCTCACGAATACGGTCGAACACAACCACTTTATCGTTGATAGAGTAACCAATGACGGTCAAAACTGCACCAATAAACGTCTGATCGACCTCTAAAGAGAATGGTAACAATCCTTGAAGCAGTGAGAAGAATCCTACAACCGTCAAGGCATCGAAAATCAAAGCGATGGTTGAACCGGCTGAGAAGGCCACGTTGCGGAAGCGTATAAGGATATAAAGGAAGATGGCAACGAGTGCGATAATGACACTGATGATAGCGCCATAAGTTACATCCTTAGCCACAGAAGGACCTACTTTAGAACTACTTATGATAGAACCTCCGGTGCGAACATCAGGATTTTTGAACGCCTGTACACTCTTTTGAGAAACTAAACCAGCCTGTTTCAAGCCCTGATATAACTTACTTTCGGCCTCATCATCAACCGTAGGACTGTTAGATTCTATCTTATAGTTGGTTGAGATTCGAATCGTTCTATTGTCTGTTCCGAGTGAAAGAGCGTTGGTAGTACAGCCTGGGAACACATGTGTTAAGACTTCACGTACCTGCTCAGGCTCGGTTGGTTTCTCGAACTGTACAACGTAGTTACGACCTCCAGTGAAGTCAATGCTCTGAGAAAGTCCGCGAACAAAGAAGCTACCTATAAAGACAACAGCAGCTAAAATGGCTATAGTGAAGGTGCCTTTATACATGGACATGAACTTATAATCCTTATTCTGCATAAGGTTTTTACTAACACTTGTCCAGTACTTTAGATTCATCCAACGGTCTTTGTTGAGTTGATGTTCAAAAACAAGTCTTGTCAAGAACACAGCACTGAAGAACGAACAAACAATACCTATAATCCAAGTTGTCGCGAAACCTTGGATAGGTCCGGTTCCGAAGACATAGAGGATAACACCGGTTATGAGTGAAGTTAAGTTAGAATCAAAGATAGCTGAGAAGGCATTACTATATCCCGCGGCGACTGCTTGCTTCATTCCTTTGCCCGCTCTTAGCTCTTCTTTGATGCGTTCATAGATAAGAACGTTGGCGTCGACTGCCGTACCTAACGACAGAACCATACCTGCAATACCCGACATTGTCAATGCCGCCTGGAACGAAGTGAGTATACCGAGCGTGAAGAACACGTTAACTATCAACGCCGCATTAGCGATCATACCTGGTATAAAGTTATACATCAGCACCATATAGATAATCAACAGCACGAAGGCGATTGCGAAAGAGATGATTCCTTGCTGTATAGATGCGGCACCGAGTGTAGGACCTACCACCTCTTCTTGAACGATTCGAGCAGGTGCTGGCATACGACCTGACTTCAAAGTATTGGCAAGGTCTTTCGTCATTTCTACGGTAAAGTTACCAGAAATAGCACTTGAGCCACCATCAATCTCACCATTTACGCGTGGAGCAGAGTACACTGCATTATCCAAAACGATAGCAATGGCCTTACCAACATTAGCTTTTGTCAGCGCAGCCCAACGGCGTGCACCTTCTGTATTCATAGTCATGTTGACCTCAGGTTGGCCTGTTACATGATTGAACTCATCCTTTGCATCAACTACAACGTCGCCCTGTAGAGGAGCTTGTCCGTTACTTGATGAAACCTTTATAGCGTAAAGACCATAAATATTCTTAGCTTTGATACCATCTTCTGGCGTTGCACTCCAAAGCAATTTGAGGTCGGTTGGAAGAATCTGCTTAGCAGTTTGTCCATAGATTAACTTGCTAATAGCAGCTGTATCGCGTACACTTGCATAACCAACGAGTGCCAAAGAGTTCTGTCCTGTGGTCTGAAGCATTGCCAACAATGGGTGTTGTTTCTTCGCAGCTTCCATCTGTGCATTGCTCTTTTGAGTAGGAGTCTCGTCGTCATTATTCTTCAATTGTAACTTAACCTTCTTTGCATCAGCCTTCTTAATGGCCTTCTTTACAGCGGTAGTATCATTAGAAGCGTCGTTCGCAAGACGGCTATCAAGTTGTTGCAAATAAGGAATTACCTCGTCAGCATTGTATGTTTCCCAGAACTCCAGATTCGCACTACCCTGTAAAAGCTTACGCATGCGCTCAGGTTCTTTGATACCTGGCATCTCAACCATAATGCGACCAGTCTGTCCTTCGAGTTTCTGAATGTTGGGTTGTACAACTCCAAACTTATCAATACGAGTGCGTACAACGTTGAAAGAGTTATCAATTGCAGCCTGAACTTCCTGTCGTAACACCTTCTCTACTTCTGAATCAGTGCTCTGTGGATTGATTTTACCTTGTAATTGCTGTGTAGCAAAAAGCTCAGCAAGGCGATGTCCCGGTGCATTTTGATGATAATACTTCACAAAAAGTGATATAAAATCACTCTGACTCGTCTCTTCTTCAGTGCGAGCTTGCTTCATTGATTTAACAAAAGCGGGGTCCGTCTTGTGATCTGCCAACGTTTCCAATACATCGGGAACAGAGATTTCAAGAATCACATTCATACCACCTTTGAGGTCAAGTCCCAGTCCTATCTGGGTCTCCAAGCACTTTTGATAGGAGTAAATGCCCAAATACTTCACAGAATCTTTATAATCCTGTCTCGCAATTGGGTCTTTAATCTTTGCAGCTTGGCTGTCATAGTAACCTGTGGCAACCGAGAATGAAAGATAGAAAATGCTTGCAAGCGTCAGAAGAACAGCTGTACAAATTACAATTCCTTTGTTTTGCATCTTTTTATTAGTTATTGATTTATTGTTTTTCTAAATTTAATAAGAAAGTTCCTACTATTATATGTAGACGTGCAAAAATACAAAATTTCTTGCAGTCTGTAAAATTTATACGCGTGAAATATATTTTTTTCAACCATTTCCTCGCTTTTTCAACCAGCAAACTATTGGGTAGTGGTCTGATTCTCCAATACTATGGTCGACCTTACAAGCATAAGGTTGCCAATCTTTTGTACACATAATATGATCTATTCGCACATACATTCCTCCAGCATGATAGCTTACTCCCGGACCATTTCCTGTGGAAACATAACAATCAATGAGGTTTTTTGCAATGGTATGTCGAGCATAAGATATGGGCGTATCATTGAAATCGCCACACACTATCATGCTTTTGTCTAAATGATTACTAATATATCGAGCAACTGCATCAGCCTGAACCGCTCGCTTAGCCGAGGCATCTCCAAGCTTATCTACTAAGCGATAAGAAGTTTGTTTGGCTGCCGTCACCTTTAAATCTCCCTTTACTAACGACTTAAACTCACGTTTATCCTCATTGGAAAGTCCCGTAGTTTCAAGGTGGTTATTGACTATAATCACGGTGTCATTCCCTATCTTTACCTCAAAGGCTCCACTCAAATTTCCCTTCGATGGATAGCTAATGCGCTCATGAGAAACAATGGGATATCTACTGTATAAGGCGATACAATCACTCGTTTGCGAATATCTCAGCGTGTCTTTATAAGCATATAATTTATCAAGAACAGCGTCTACACGATGTTGTCCGATTTCATTTGTCATGGCTTCTTGCATACATAAGATATCAGGATGCTGCACTTTAATATATTCCAAGATAGGAAACTTCCCATCAGCATAGCGCTTCCACCCCGCAAAACTCCACACATTATAAGACATTACCTTAATCGCTTTGTTGGGAACTGACTGTGGAATGTTAAATGGAATATAGGTTCTCACAGGACCATAACAAACAAGATAGCCCGCAAGTGGCAACAAAGCACCTTTCTTTTTGAAGCAAAGCCAAAAGGCAAGAAAGCCAAAATTGATAATAAGAAAAACGGGAAAAACGAGTCCGGCATTAGCTAACACCTGATGTTTTATAGGGTTTAAGCGATCCGAATGCCCCACAAGAAGCATCACTAAGATAGTAGCCAGATTGGCTCCAGCCACCATTTGCAAAGAGAATCGTTTCAGATTATGCATCATAGTCGCTGCCGTCAGTTCTTCTTACTACTTTCAAAGAGCCTCCGTTTCTCATCCGCTGAAAGACTATCATAACCACTTTTGCGAATCTTATCAAGGATTCTGTCTACTTCTTCCTGATCTTCTTGCTTGCGACGATTATATTCCCAGTCGCTCTGTCGATTGACATTATCGTCTCCATTGACGTGAGTGGCATTCCCATTTCCCCCTTGTTGCTGCTTACGATGGTCCCATTTACGCTTCAAATTATCAAAGAACTGCTGCCCTTGTAAAGCGTTATTACCAACTCCCGGATGCCTTCTCCAATAACGAATCAAGACGAATCCCACTATCATTCCACCGAGATGAGCCAGGTGAGCCACGTTATCACTCGTCGTCGATAGCGCCATAACAAGTTGTATTCCGGCATATATCATGACGAAAAACTTAGCTTTTATAGGGATGGGGATGGGGATAATAAACAATCGTTCGTTTGGAAACAGCATACCAAATGCCAGCAGTATGGCATAAATAGCACCCGAAGCACCGACTGTAGTCCAGTTATTCAACATCGGAGATAGCTGGTAAGCAATCTGTGGAAGTTGTCCTATCGTGAACGAAGGGATGTGAGATGACACTGTCAAATAGAACGAACAAAACTGTGCTGCCTCTTGAAAGATTCCGGCACCAATACCACATATAATGTAATAAAACAAGAACCTACGCGGTCCCCACACATGTTCTACAACCATACCAAACATCCATAGCGCAAACATATTAAAGAAAATATGTTCTAAGTTGGCATGCATGAACATGTAAGTAAAGAGCTGATAGAATTGAAAATCTGTCGCAAGGAAGAAATGAAGACCAAAGATGTTGTTGAGGTCTATCGGAGTTCCTCCCATGAAACTAACTCTTTGAAGCAGCCACATCAAGATAAACGCAATCACGTTGATGAGGAGAAGGTTCTTCGTTACGGTGGGAATACGCATCATTTGAGTTGATTTTTTATTGTTGTCTAATTGTTATTTGACTGCAAAAATACGAAAAATATCGTTTAAATAGTCCATAGAAAGGCCGTTTCAAGGCAATTTTTACTATTTTATTCCACTTTTTTCGCTTTTTTATTTGATTTATGAAAGGAATCATCTATATTTGCCAAATAAAGTAACGAATTATTCATTAAATAATCATCTAATTAAAACAAAATTATGAACAAAACAGAATTGATCGACAAGATTGCTGCAGGCGCAGGCTTGAGCAAGGCAGAAGCAAAGAAAGCATTAGACGCAACAACAGCTGCTATCAAGGAAGCTCTCGTGAAAGGCGATAAGATTCAGCTCGTAGGTTTTGGCACTTTCAGTGTTAATGAGCGTCCAGCTCGCGAGGGAATCAACCCTGCAACTAAGGCAAAAATCAAGATTGCAGCTAAGAAAGTGGCTAAGTTCAAAGCAGGTGCAGAACTCGCTGACGCTGTAAACGCATAATTGTAAAGATTAATCGCAACTTTATTTACGCGGACTTTTCAATGATTTTCATTGGTGAGTCCGCTTTTCTTTTGAGACAAATCCAATGCCTTTTGCCCAGAAAAATAGCACTCTAATCCGCCGTTTTGATTCACAACTCATCACATTTCAAGTATCATCCTCCTTTACAAAGCCTCACTTCCTCACCTCTATACAGCAAAAGAATGGTCCCACTCCTTTATAAGAACAGAACAAATCAACCATAAATGCACCATCACAAACGATGAAAAGATTTACCACAAAATACTTTTCCACAGCAAATTAAAGTTTACTTTGAATACAATATAAACCTATAAAAATCAATTTCTTATGCCAACTATAAAGAAAAGACACAGGATAGACAACACAATCTCTATCATTTTACACGATAAAGTGCGTCATTTTACGCGATAAAATGACGCAGTTCTTCATGTAAAATAACGCTGTTTATAATGCATTTGCAGTTCAACGCTGAAGGCGTTGTACCTTTCATAGCCCAGGGTTGGCGTCAGCCTACCCTGGGTTATGCGTGTTGTGTGGAGGTCAACGTCGTAGGTGTTGTACATTTTCTGCGTGGAATGCTTCGATAAAATACTAAGGAATAAAAGGTACAACGCCTACAGCGTTGTTGCCACTCGCGGCAAATGACCCAGGGTTGACTTCGCTTTCGCTCGTCAACCTTGGGCTATCAAAGGTACAACACCTACGGCGTTGCGTAGTTGCAACATTAGCAATGGCGAATTCATTCATTGGAATATTGGCACCTTTTGGCGTTTATTTATTCGCATGTTGCCATCAATTGTATTACAAAATACATGTTTCAACGCCGTAGGTGTTGCGCTTTTTTTGATTAATTCGCTATATTTTCTGGCGCAACATAATGTAATTCATGTTATGGATTGAACGTACCAACGCCGTAGGTGTTGCGCTTTTGATAGCCCAGGGTTGCCAAACGATAGTGCAGGCTACCCTGGGTTAA
>NZ_GL629647.1:2062459-2069562 GCF_000185845.1 Segatella salivae DSM 15606 | reverse complement strand
TGTATGGTTTGCGTGGAACAACGCCATAGGTGTTGCGCTTTTTTTGATTAATCCGCCATGAAAGATTTCGTTGTAAGCGTGCCTTCATAGAAAAAGCTCAACACCTATGGCGTTGAATCTCCTTGCGAACGTTTACCCGGGGTAGGCTCGTTCCTCGCTAACCCCGGGCTATCAAAAGAACAACTCGTACCGAGTTGCGTGGTAGGAGCATTCATGGTAATAGATACATCCATTGGAATATCGGCATAACATCTACGGAGTTGCATCGTTGCCACATTCACAATGACAAATACATCCATTGCGATACCGGCATAACACCCATGGCGTTGCCTGATGGGAGTATTCATCATAGTGGATATATCCATTGAAATATTGGCACCTTTTGGCGTTTATTTATTCGCATGTTGCCATCAATTGTATTACAAAATACATGTTTCAACGCCGTAGGTGTTGTGTTTTTGATAGCCCAGGGTTGCCAAACGATAGTGCAGGCTACCCTGGGTTGGCATATGCTGTGCATGGAACAACGCCATAGGTGTTGCGCTTTTTTTGATTAATCCGCCATGAAAGATTTCGTTGTAAGCGTGCCTTCACAGAAAAAGCTCAACACCTACGGCGTTGAATCCCCTTGCGAATACTCACCCGGGGTAGGCTCGTCCCTCGCCAACCCCGGGCTTTCAAAAGAACAACTCGTACCGAGTTGCGAGATGAAACAATTGTGAAGGTGACATGGTTGATAATCAAAGATAAAATGATTTGGGCCAAATCACGCAAAGAAACCACAATACTGATGATGCAGAATCGTTCATTCCATAAAACGAATAACATCAACGTAGCTCAAGAAACCTAACTAAAATGGACGGAAAAGGCGCTTCATACGAACAGATTTTGAGGCAAAACAAGGAACATGGAGAAACAAAAAGCGCCAAAAGATATAAGTATCTTTCGGCGCTTTTGAGTTGTCCCAGGCGGATTCGAACCACCACTGACAGAACCAAAAACTGTAGTGCTACCATTACACCATAGGACAATCTGGGTGCAAAGGTAATGTTTCTTTCGCACACTACCAAATTTTTACTTAATTTTTTGTTATTCCTTACACATCGACCTCTATTGTTTTGATTGCTCTTGAAGTTCTATTACGCGCGTGATATCAAAAGAAATGATAGACCGATTGTAACAATCATTAGCGCGAGATAGGTCGAAATCAAGACGATTTCCTGTTTTTTTAGCTCTTTTTTTCGCCTTTCAATCGCAACTGATAGTGCATGAAAAAGCGTGCATCTTCTTCTGAAGTAATGACAAAAGGATGGCTTATGGTGCCGTCACCCGTTGAAGATATGGCATCAAGAACGCACGTTGCTATGCGCCGATAGTATGCTTCTGTTTCAACATTTATAGGAGAATTGGTGCCATTTCCTACCATATTACGTGCTTCTCTGCCCATAAAAACGATGGCAGGGAGGCTGATAGGATTGATAGTGAGCGCCTGTTGGGCGTAGGTTATGGCTTTGTTGGTGTTGCCTTTAATAAGGGCTTTGAGCATTTCTTGAACCATTTTTTCTTCCTTTCCCTGGCTGATATAGCTTTGTCCGATATAGATTAACTGGCTCTTCGCTGTGGTTATCGGAGACTTAGTCACGCCATTTAGTAAGGTTTTCACAAGGTTTCGAATGCTGTCAGGACGCGAAGCGCATAGTGCTTTGATGTGTTTCCATTCGGCCTTATCAAAGCTTTTATATTCCTGAGCAGTACAGATGAGCGCGCAAAACAGAAGTAGAAAGGTGATTATATATTTCTTCATGTGACATCATTTGAGATAGATGAAGCAAATATACAAAAAAGTCTGCAAGGTAAAGTGCCTTGCAGACTTCTTTTATTGATATGCAAATGAAATCTTACTTGACGGTGATGAGATAATAGTTCTTCTTTCCGCGTTGCACAAGAAGATATTTTCCATCGATAAGGTCATCGGTTGTGACAAGCTGATCAAAGGCAGAGAGTTTCTCCTTATTCAAGCTTACACCACCTCCTTTGACGAGTTTTCTCATCTCACTCTTGCTTGGGAAGATGTCCATTCCCTCTTGATTGAACACATCTACAGCGGGATTACCGAGCAATGAGCGGTCAATCGTGTAGTGAGGAACATCTTTGAACACATCGTTTAGAGTAGCCTCATCCAATTGAGCGAGGCTATCCTTGGTGGCTTTACCAAAGAGTATGTTGCTCGCGGCAATGGCCATATCGAGATCTTCCTTTGAATGTACCATCGTTGTGACCTCTTCTGCGAGACGTTTCTGTAGGATTCGTCGGCCCGGATCTTGCTGATGTTCGGCTACAAGCCCATCAATCTCCTCCTTATCAAGGTCAGTAAAGATTTTGATATAACGCTCGGCATCGCTATCACTGACGTTCAACCAGAACTGATAGAAGGCATAAGGTGTGGTGCGTTGACGGTCAAGCCAAACATTTCCGCTTTCCGTTTTGCCAAACTTCTTGCCATCTGCCTTTGTAATCAATGGGCAAGTGAGACAGAAAGCCTCTGCATCGTTGCCAAGAGTACGGTGGATAAGTTCCGTTCCTGTGGTCATATTGCCCCACTGATCGTTTCCACCGAGCTGCAATCTGACGCCATAGTGCTGATATTGATAAAGGAAATCATAGCCCTGTAAAAGCTGATAAGTGAACTCAGTGAATGAAAGTCCATCGCGAGCTTCACCATTTAATCTCTTCTGTACACTGTCTTTGGCCATCATATAATTGACTGTGATGTGCTTTCCGACTTCTCTTGCGAAATCAAGGAACGTGAAATCCTTCATCCAGTCATAGTTATTAACGAGTTCTGCCTTATTCGGCTCGCTGCCATCAAAGTCAAGGAACTTCGCCACTTGCTTTTTGATGGCCTCTTGATTGTGGTAGAGCGTCTCTGAATCTAATAGGTTTCGCTCCTGACTTTTACCCGAAGGATCGCCTATCATGCCCGTAGCTCCACCAACAAGCAAGTAAGGTTTATGTCCACAACGCTGCAAATGGCGCAACATCATGATGCCACAGAGGTGACCGATATGCAGAGAATCCGCCGTGGGGTCAGTGCCTAAATAGGCCGACACCATGTGGGTCTGCAGATATTCTTCTGTTCCCGGCATGATCTGTGCAAGCATACCACGCCATTTAAGTTCTTCAACGAAGTTCTTTGCCATGTCTTTTTATATTATGAAAAGCAGCCAGATGCATTTTGAATGCGGCTGCATTGTTTATTGATATGTCGTGAGTTGGTTTCCGATGCCATTCAAGGCACGGGATCATATCCGCTTCCTCCCCATGGATTACACCTGAGAATGCGCCATATTGCCAATGCAAGTCCCTTCAACGGGCCATGTTTGATGAGAGCTTGTCGGGCATATTCCGAGCATGTTGGTGTGAAACGACACGATGGAGGCGTGCAAGGTGAGATGACATGTTGGTAGAAGTAGATGGGTAAAAGCAATGCTCCCACTACAAGACGAGATAGCCAATGCAAGAGAGTGTGTAGCGTTTTCATAGCTTTTCACTAATGCGTTGCATCAAGTTTCCAACCTTTTGCTTGACCGTTTCAGTAGGCCAGAGCTTGTCATCAAGCCATATAAACGCCATGACGACACTCTGCTTGTCTTTGACTTTGAGTGAAACGATTTGGCGTTGCAAGCGATATGCCTCGCGCACTTGACGTTTAACCCGATTGCGTTTTACGGCTCGTTTGAAATGTTTCTTAGGCACACTAACGAGCAATTGCGTGGGAGGTAGTGAGGCATCTCCTTCATCTTTCGTCATTGTCATATAGACAACACGCAACGGAAAGGCTGACATTGTGTGACTATGTCCGCCATTAAAGAGCCTGTCAATAAGCTTTTTACTACATACACGCTCTTGTTTCGGAAGTCGATGAGAGAGGTTTTCCACCATCTACTGCTATCGGTTTATGACGATTTACTTATTTTCTGCAAGATAAGCCTTTAGCGCTGAGGTCATCGAAGGATGTTCCTTACTCGGCGCAACAAGGTCTATGTGCATGCCTTCTGCCTCAACTTCTTTCGCAGTTGCAGGCCCAAAAGCCGCTATTTTGATGTCACCTTGCTTGAAATCTGGAAAGTTTTTCTTCAGTGCTTTGACGCCCGTTGGACTGAAAAACACCAGCATATCATAGTCGAAGTCTTTCTTTTCTTCTTCTGTAAAGTCATTACTGATTGTGCGATACATTACACATTCGCTGTGCTTTAGCCCCTTACTATCGAGCATGTTCTTTATATCGTCGTTATGAACACTACTCAATGGCACCAAGTATTTCTCGTCTTTATGCTTCAACATCTGTGGCATGAGACCATCAATCTTACCATTTGTGCCAAAGAAAACCTTGCGTTTACGATATTGAACATACTTTTGTATGTAAAGAGCAATGGTCTCTATGAGGCAAAAATACTTCATATCCTCAGGTATAGTGATGCGTAATTCCTTTGCAAGCTTAAAGTAATTATCTATCGCATGACGTGAGGTGAACACTACAGCTGTATGATCTAACATGCTAATCTTTTGCTGTCTGAACTCTTTAGAGGATATTCCTTCAACCTTAAAGAATGGTCTAAACACCATCTCTACACCGTGTTCTTGGGCAAGATCGTAATAAGGCGACTTCTCACTTGCAGGCTTCGGTTGAGAAATTAGAATCTTCTTTATCATTGATGTCTTAAAAATTGATTTTCAAATAACTATTAATCGTCGCCAAAACTCCCCACAATGCGAGCAAGGGTATGACTTCAAGCGCACAAAAGTACAAAATATTCTGCAGAAAACTACCTTTATATCTGAAAAAGATAAGATAGGTCTTATAAAACGAAAGGATTTTAAGTAGAATAATGATAAATGAAGAATAAATCATGGCATGATGCAGTTCAAGACCAAAGTAGGCCATAAGCATCACAACAGGAAATATTAACAAGCCCTCTGTTGACACGATAAAGAAGAATGACTTCAGCCATTGTTCATTTTTTTTCGCATCAAAGAACGTCAAATCTACTATCGAATAAGTGGCTATTTTCAATAGGAAATAGGCTAAGATTCCACCCGTAAACCATCCTATTACCTTATATTGTTCAACGATAAATGTGTCACTTATCGTGGCACGTGTATAGAAAAAGAACAGCAACGAGAGTTGAAGACACGTCTGAAGCATTAGGAAGAACTGGAAGCGAAGCTCGCTTGAAGTCTCTGAAATGACTGTAGTTTCACCATGTTGAACATAGAAGAAGTTCTTCGCTTGACGCTGAATGAATCGCTTCGACTTAGTATATCCCACCATACAAATAATGAAACAAGACAACAGAATGCCTGTAATGACATTGTCAGACGCTACAGAATAAGGTACAGGGTCACCTGCAACACCCAATCTTCCGCCAGGTTGTTCGGGATGAAACAACGGAGATTTTGAGAAGAATGATTCCTTATAATACCGCGGAAGCGTTACATCGCGCCAGCTTTTCCCAACGGGTTGTCCTGGAAGATGTAACGTATCAGGTCGATTACTCCAACGAATCTTACTGGGTTTAATATGTGCTTGAATGGCAGAATCTTGCTGTTCGGGCGTGGCATTCTTAGGCAACCACCCTATGACTTCAGCCGGAGTGGGTTGCTTCTGCACACGAACAGCCGCACCTTGTCGGCCTTGTTGCATCTCAGCACTTGCGATAGAATCTTCTTGTTGCATGGTTTCGGGGAGTTGAAAAAAGGGCAGATAGCAACTCTATCCACCCTCTTATTATGCTGTTATAGGTTGAATGCGCGCTTGATTTCGTCCACACGATCGAGCTTTTCCCATGTAAACAGCTCAACATCTATAGTCTTTGATTCATGATAATGACTTGTAAACGTCTTCTTTACCACCTCATTCTTGCGTCCCATATGACCATAAGCAGCAGTCTCTAAGTACATAGGTTGGCGCAGTTTCAGCATCCGTTCGATGGCACGTGGACGCAAATCAAACATCTCTTTGATTTTCTTTGCAATCTCACCATCACTCATTTGCACCTTACTTCGACCGAAAGTATCCACATAAACACTAACGGGTTGTGCCACGCCTATAGCGTAAGCAAGTTGCACAAGCATTTCATCTGCAACGCCAGCTGCCACCATATTCTTTGCAATATAACGTGTAGCATAGGCGGCAGAACGGTCTACTTTCGACGGATCTTTACCCGAAAAGGCGCCTCCTCCGTGTGCTCCCTTGCCACCATACGTGTCAACTATTATCTTACGTCCCGTCAAACCAGTATCTCCATGAGGTCCACCTATGACGAATTTTCCCGTAGGATTGACGAAGTATTTAATGTCATCATTGAACAATGCCAATACTTTCCCACCCAACTTTGCCTTTACACGTGGGATAAGAATATTGATAACGTCATCGCAAATCTTTGCCAACATTGCCTTATCATCGTCAAGGAAGTCATCGTGTTGCGTGCTAACAACAATCGTATCAATACGAAGTGGAATACCAGCATCACTATATTCAATTGTCACTTGACTCTTTGCATCAGGACGAAGATAAGTCATCTGCTTTCCTTCACGGCGAATTTCCGTCAAGGTTTGCATCAACAAGTGAGACAACTCCAATGAAACAGGCATATAATTCTCGGTTTCATTCGTTGCATAACCAAACATCATACCTTGATCTCCGGCACCCTGCTCGTCCTCATCTGTACGACTTACGCCTCTGTTTATATCGTCGCTTTGCTCATGAATGGCTGTCATTACGCCGCAAGAGTCGCCATCAAACTGATATTCGGCTTTCGTATAACCAATCTTTTTGATTGTGTTTCGGGCGATAGTCTGTAGATCTATATACTCGTTTGAACGCACTTCACCCATTATTACCACTTGACCTGTCGTGCAAAATGTCTCTATTGCACAATGCGAATGCTCGTCATAAGCGAGGAATTGGTCAAGTAACGCATCTGAAATCTGGTCGGAAACCTTGTCTGGATGACCTTCAGACACCGACTCTGAAGAAAATAAATAGCTCATTCTTCCATTACTTTTTTAGCGTGGAAAAACACCAAGTAACCGTAAAATCT
>NZ_GL629647.1:2043859-2060760 GCF_000185845.1 Segatella salivae DSM 15606 | reverse complement strand
AAACAAAGCCTCTCCCCCAGCCCCTCTCCGAAGAGGGAGGGGAGTGGTTAGCCGTGGAAATGGAGGGAGTTATTTTGGGATTAATTTGGGGTGGTGATGATATTGATTATTAAATATAAAACAATTTGCGTCTTTTCATCGTGTAAAATACGGCAAAACACATCGCCATTTGACGCAGATTAGTGCGTAAAATGACGCTAATTAAAATACCATTTAAGTTCAACGCTGTAGGCGTTGTACGTTTTATAGCCTAAGGTTGGCGTCAGCCTACCTTAGGTTATGCATGTAGTGAGGAGGGCAATGCCGTAGGTGTTGTACATTTTCTGCGTGGAAAGACGTGATAGAATCATGCAATCAGCCATACAATGTAGCTCACATTTATCCTCATTCTACCTTTATCAATAAAACGCAAAAATATAGTTTGCAGGGCAATGTAATGGCCTTGTAACGACAATTCCATTTCAAAAACTTTGCAATTTCAATAAAAGATTGTATCTTCGCAACAGATTACATGAACAGAGATGGGACTAATGATGATTGAATGACCTATCGTTTGTTGGGCGAAGCAGGTTTCGCAATCCCCATTTATGGACGAGTTCATGATGGAAAATCAGAGTTTTGGAAATAAAAAATAAATCAAAGAAAAGATGAAAAAGCTATTTCTCGCACTTACTTTTATGGCAATGGCACTCACGATTAGTGCGCAGTCACCTCTTAAATATGGGTATTTCAGTTTCTCAGAGGCATTGAAAGCAATGCCAGGATATGCCGTTTCAGAACGTGACATGGCTGCCCTTCGTGCAAAATATGAAGAAGAAGGTAAGCGTGTTGAGGACGATTTCAACAAGAAATACGAGCAGTTTCTTGACGGACAACGTGACTTTGCTCCGCTGATTCTACAGAAACGGCAAGCTGAGTTGCAAGAGATGATGGAGAAGAACGTGGCATTTAAGAACGAGTCTAAACGTTTACTTGATCAAGCAGATGCCGAAAGTAAGGCTGCACTTAAAGTGCGTTTGCGTGCTATTGTGGCTCGCATTGGTGCCGAACGCGGCTATGCTTTCATCCTCAACACCGACAATGATGCCGTTCCTTACGTGAATAATATTGTGGGAGAAGACATCAACGCGCTCGTAAAAGATGCTGTAAAGCGTTAAAAGATGACGAAGTTTCCCGAACAACCAGGGCCGATAGGCGTGTTCGATTCAGGCTATGGAGGACTTACTATCCTGCATGGCATTCGTCAATTGCTGCCCCAATACGACTATATCTACCTCGGAGATAATGCCCGTGCGCCTTATGGCACGCGTTCGTTTGATGTGGTTTATCAGTTCACTCGACAAGCCGTTATGAAACTCTTTGAGTTGGGTTGTCACCTTGTTATCCTCGGATGTAACACTGCTTCGGCTAAAGCTTTGCGCAGTATTCAGCAGAATGATTTACCGAATATCACCCCTTCACGCCGTGTGTTGGGTGTAATCAGGCCCACAGCAGAGGTGATTGGCACACTGACCCAAAACAATCATGTGGGTCTTTTGGCTACCGAGGGAACAGTGAAGAGCCATAGTTATGAGCTCGAAATCAAGAAACTATGGCCCGAAATCAAAGTAACGGGTGTGGCATGTCCGTTTTGGGTGCCCTTAGTTGAATACAATGAAGCCGATAGTCCGGGTGCCGATTACTTTGTAAAGAAGCGTATTGACGACCTCATGCGACGTGATCCGGCGATAGATACTATTATACTTGGCTGCACACACTACCCCATTTTGATGCCTAAAATCGTTAAGTATGTGGCACCAGGAGTGCGGATTATCCCACAAGGTGAATATGTTGCAGGAAGTCTTCAAAGCTATCTTAGCCGACATCTTGACATCGAACAGCAGATAACGCAAGGCGGTTCGTGCCGTTATCTGACTACCGAGAATCCCGAACGCTTTAAGGAAAGTGTGCAAGTCTTTTTGCATGAGCGTGTCAATGTGGAGCATGTTGAGTTGTGACATAGGCCTATTGATTTAGGTTATTCCTTCATTTTTCTGTGTGTTTCTTTTTACTTTCTATTTAGAAATGACATGAAACATCAGAAGATTTTTTATTTCTCATGGTTTTACATGATGCACATCTGCGCACAAAATGAGGTGAAAAGCAAGCTGATTTCATGTGAATGAGCATGCATTGCGTAGTGAATCAC
Source organism: Segatella salivae DSM 15606 (assembly GCF_000185845.1). Classification (GTDB taxonomy): domain Bacteria; phylum Bacteroidota; class Bacteroidia; order Bacteroidales; family Bacteroidaceae; genus Prevotella; species Prevotella salivae. The sequence goes on along the minus strand of NZ_GL629647.1, from coordinate 2,058,572 downwards.
ACGATATGTTCTTGTGAATCATCTTGCATTTTATTCTATCTTGCGCACCGTTCACAAATAAATCGTGTAGGGTTTTTACAGTGATAAAATACCTATTATATAGTATTGTAGAGTTAATTTATATAAATTAACTTTGCAGTTTCTATGTGTGTGCCATTTGCACACCATGAGGAGAGTACTTATATGCGTATTAATTAAGAAACAACCTACACCATTATTAAATGAAACATCTAAAGATTCTTTTCGTGTTTACACTGCTTTTTGCAGCCGTTTTGACAGGTTCTGCACAACAGGTGGGTAGTGTGAGCGGCACAATCAGCGACACAGAGCGACAAGGACTCATTGGGGCGACAATCTCAATTGCCGACTTCAAGCTCATAACGGTTACGAATGCATCGGGACATTACCGCTTAGACAATGTGCCACAAGGGCGTGTTCGCATGCTCATCAAATACATTGGTAAGCAAGATATCGATACGATTGTCAATCTGAAAGGCAGTATGCATCTCAACTTTACAATGAAAGAGGAGAACTTTCACCTTGATAACATCGTTGTAGTAGCACGTACTAAGACGAGCGGTTCATCCACTTCATCGTATATTAACCGCAATGCCATAGACCATTTACAGGCAACAAGTCTTGCAGATGTATTGGCTTTGGCACCTGGTGCCATATCCACGAATCAGCAATTAAACAAGGCGGGTATGGCAACTATACGCGGAGTGAGTGACAATGGGCTGAATCAGATAAACTCTTTTGGTACAGCCATTATCCAAGATGGTGCGCCTTTGTCGAACAATGCCAATCTAAGTGCGCTCAATCCATCGTTGAACGGCGCTGTCACTTCTATGGCAGGAGGAGCTTCTGCCAATGCCGGCATAGACACACGTGACGTATCTACCGACAACATTGAATCCGTAGAGATTATCAGAGGCATTCCTTCTGTGGAGTATAGTGACCTTACTTCGGGCGCAATCATCCTGCATACAAAGGCTGGACGCGAGCCTTTCCGCGTTAGTGTAAAGGCAAATCCCAACATCTATGAAGCCAGTTTAGGAAGTGGTTGGACACTTGGCGAGAAGTTGGGAGCATTGAATGTGAGCGGAGATTATGCTTATAGCAATAACAAAGTGACCAATAACGACCTCACTTTTCAGCGTATCAACACGCGGTTAGCTTATTCTAACGGGCTCTTTAATAACAAACTGCGCACTAACACATCGCTTTCTTTTAACTATTCTAAGGACCAGTTGGCTCAGAATCCTGATCTTCCACTCGACAAAAGACGTCAGGAAGACTATGGACTCCGCTTGAATACCAATGGACTTTGGCAGATAAACCAAGGTTGGTTGCGTAATATTAGATATGTGTTACAAGCAAGTTATGTTTCAAAACAAGGCATGACAGAGGCCGAAGAAACGGCAGCTAATGCTGTCTACTCAGGCACTTTGATAGATGGGACGACTCTAAGTAACCGAGTAGGACAGCATGTTTATGATGCAAACCATCAGGAGTTGACTCATTTTGGAGCTTCGGATGTTGCATCAGGATATTATGCTCACTATCTGCCTAACGGCTATGTAAGTCACAACGAGATTGATAGTCGGGAGGTAAATGTGTTTGGTAAGCTCACCGCTAACCTGTTTAAATCGTTTGGAAGCTTAAATAATGGTTTACTCTTTGGTGCAGAATTTAAGCTTGATGGCAACGAAGGAGAAGGTACAAAGTGGAGCGTTGAGACGCCACCTTATAGATCTGTGACAAACTTTGACGGCAGTTATCGCCCTCGTCGCTATAAAGATATCCCATATATCAAGTTGTTTAGTCTTTATACGGAAGACAATCTTGACATTAATTTGGGTCAACGCACACTTAGATTACAGGCAGGATTGCGGTATGATCACGCCTCGGTTGTGGGTGGAACTGTTAGTCCTCGTTTCAACACTTCAATCGATATACTTCCTAATATCCTTACTTTCCATGCGGGATATGGTATTACTGCCAAGATGCCTACACTCGTTTATCTCTATCCCGAAAGGGCTTATTATGAATATGTGCACATCAATGAGCTGACAAATGAAAGCATTCCAGAGGCCGACCGCATATTACTTTCTACGACGAAAACAGTCGAAACGCAAAACAAGTCGCTTCGAATCGCGAAGAATTTTAAGCGAGAAGTGGGCATAGATCTGCGTTTAGGAACGTTTGGTTTGAACGTTACTGGCTTCACGGAACACCTCTATAATGGATATAGTTTGGGGAATACGTTGACCAGCTTCCTGCCATTTGATTATGCCATCTATATGCGTAATGCAAGTAATCAGTTAGTAACAAAGGGGGTATATCCTATTCTTTCACCTTATTATACGCCTATAAATAGCCAGGATGTACGTACAAAAGGCGTTGAGTTTGAATTGACTTCGGGTTATATTAAGCCTATCCGCACAAGCTTTCAACTTAATGGTTCATGGCTTGAAGCGTGCTATACACCACAACAATATGAGTTCTATGACAATTCAAATGGTGACCCTTCAGTGAGAAAGAACATTGCAATCTATGCACCGAAAGGTAGTAAGGATTTTACGAAACAATTCGTAACAACACTTCGTGCCACGCATAACATCCCACGAATTGGCTTTGTTGTAACGCTAACGGCACAGGCGATATGGAACCAAAGCAATTGGGCGGAGTATGAAAATGACTTGATTCCCGTTGGGTTTATGGACTTACAAGATCATAAAGCCCATTTCTTTGAGCCAGGAAAGTTTAGTAATGTCGATGAGGTTAAGGCTGCAGGATATGATTATCTGTTGCGAAATGTAAGCCATGCTGATGCAATCAAGGAGACGGTTAAACCCTATTTCCAATTTAATGTCAATGTAACGAAAGAGATAAGTAACATTGCTCGCGTCTCATTCTTTGCCAATAACTTCTTCAGAAGCTATCCCATTATGAAGAGTAAACGTTATCCTGGCGTCTACAATAAACTCAATAGTGACTTCTTTTTCGGTATGGAGATGTCATTAAAACTATAAAATCATCATCAAAATGAAACATATTCTTCTCATTCTTACTATTGTCTTATGCGGTGTTTCCTGTACAGGCTTTGACGAAACACGTACAGCAGAGAAAGTCAGTCCATTGAAAGTGAATGTCAATTTGAATATAGACGTAGCACAATTGGGCACAGTTAAGAACCTCATTATTAAGTTAGATAACTATGAAGACGGTTATCATTATACGCGAAATGCTGATAATGCCGATGCAATTCTTGACAGTATAGTCCCTGGAATCTATACCATTAGCGTATCGGGAACAGCCTTTTCTACAGATGGAACGGAGTATTTCATAAACGGGAATGCCGTAAACAAGGCGCTCTATAAAGGCGTTCAATCTGTTGATATCACGCTAAAGGGACTCAAAATAAGCCCATTAGTCTTCAAAGAAATATACTATGCAGGCAGTAAACCGCCTACAGGCTTCGGCTATTTCCGTGACCAATTCTATGAGATTTATAACAACTCAAACGATGTTCAGTATCTTGATGGCGTTTATTTTGCCCAACTTGCCCCCAACGTTGCTAACAAAAGTAAGCTTCCAGTGTGGGCCGGTGGCGTGAATAATGACGTTTGTTATGCCGAGCGTATATGGCAATTCCCTGGTAACGGGCATGATTATCCGTTGCAACCAGGCGAGAGTGCCGTCATCGCTCAATTGGCAGTGAACCACAAACTGCCTGTATACAACCCCAATTCTCCTGTAGATTGTAGTCATGCAGAGTTTGAGTTCTTCCCCTTTAATAACCGATTTCCCGATGGAAAGGCTATCAATATGATACATGTTTTCTATGATGGTAAACCCGAATTTGGTAAGCAACCTCAGTTCCTTACTTCTGTTTTTGGAAGTGCTTTCGCAATGTTTAAAGTACCGAATGGCTCTGATTGGGACCCCATTAACAACAAAACATACCAGGATCATGAGGTGAATCGCAAAGACATTAAAGCCAAAATACCACTTCAATACGTACTTGATGCAGTGGAATGTATTAATAACGAGACGTTCGTTAATGCCAAAAGAATCCCTGCAGTCATTGATGCTGGCATGACATGGGTAGGCTCTTCATACTGCGGATTGGGTGTAGTTAGAAAGGTAGTTACTGAGAATGGTGACACGATTCGACGCAACAACGGGGCCATTATCCTACAAGATACGAACAATAGTACCGATGATTTTGAGCGCGGAGTGATTCCAATGCTCCACCGATATCATACAGGTGTGCCCTCATGGAATAAGACTTATTGATGAGATTTCAATTTAATCATTTCAAAAAAGAAAACCAATCATGACGAAAAATATATTACTTCGCCTATTCATTTCTGTGCTGTTGGGATTTAATGTGACCCTAACCATCTCTGCACAAGATGAAAACCATGGACATTCTGCAGCTGCTTTACAGCTCATCAAAGGCCAACGACAATGGTTTGACACACAGAATGCGGCGGGAATGGTGTATGATCAAACGCCAAACTATTCTCTTTTACAGTTTAACTACGACCAAAAGAGTGGGAATTTCCATCGTGTTTACACAGCCGAAAAGCAGCAACAAGCTAACGTTTACACGGAAGGTAACCTCAATCTTGGTAAGGTTTTGGCATGGGGAGAGTTTCGTTTCACACACGAAAATGAAAGAGATGCTCGTTTCAATGCATCCTTAAATGATCCTTATCGCGGTCAACCTTTCTTCGTTGTTGACTCTGGTCAGCCCAGCAAATGGCGTCATCAGAATTATCATTTGCGTTTCCGCGTGGCCACACCTGTTGTGTTTCAGCGCCTAACTTTTGGCATTCAAGCTACTTACAAGGCTCAGTTGGCAGCCAAACAACGTGATCCTCGTGTCGATGCACGCTTTTATCAGCTGCAACTTCAGCCTGGTTTGACTTATGCTTTGACTGCACACGACGTGATAGGTGCAAGTCTTAACTACGTCAGTCAAAAGGAACAATCAGACATGTCGCTTGAAAACATGCAACGACGACTGCACTATTATGAACTATATGGACTTGGAACAGCACATAAAGGCATAGGAATTGGCCGACAAACTAACTACTATGGTAATCGCTGGGGCACTGCTTTACAGTATGAACACCATACTGATCGTTGGAAGATTCTTGGCGAATTGTTCGCTGATAAGCTTGTAGAGAACGTGAACATTAGCTTCACAACACCTCGCAAAGACGCACAAATCGCGGAACGAAATCTTGGCTTTAAGGTGGCAAATAGCATTTATTCTAAAGCTTATATCCATCAGATTAATGCATCATTTAACTACAAATCTACCAATGGAATCACGTATCTTTCACAACGAGATAACACTGCTTCATCGGCTGGTTGGATAGAACTTCACCACGATATTCGGTCTACTTATAAGACAACTGATGCCACTTTAAACTATGTTCTCACGCGACTTCGCGACTCGGAATATAGCTGGCAAGGTGCTATTGGCATTGATTATCAGGGCTTAGATGACACATATCTGCTCCCCGTTTCAGTCAAAAAGAGCAAGAACGCCATGCTTTTCGCCGACTATCGCAATAACTTTATCGTTGGAAAGACTATGAATCAGCACCTCTTATTAGATGTTCGACTGATGATGAAGAGGGCTTTTAGCGGCAAATATGACTATCGTGGTGCAAACAACGACCTTATTACAGTGCGCGAAATGGAGCCTCTCGACGAAGCCTTCCTTACTGCTGATGCGCAGGGGGCACGCCTTTCGTTGACCTATTCGCAGCTGTTGCGCCAACAAACAAACATCAATGGCTATGTAAAACTTGCCTTTAGTGAACTTCATTCCAAGGCAAAAATCTTTAATTCTCGCCGTAATGTCAGCGTGACCTTAGGCGTAAACTTCTGAAAAAGCGTATGAAAAGACTTTTCTTCTCTGTGTTTATTCTCGCCATTTCGCTTCATGCCATGGCGCAATATATCATTCGTCCCACGCGGAAAACACCCACAAGTTTTGCGATTATCATTGACAGCACGAGCTATGTAAAGGCAAAAGATGCGGTGATGGCCTATAAAAATAGCGTTGAAAACGATGGATTGGGCACTTATATTGCCGTGGCAACATGGCGTAATCCCGAAGCCATCAAGTCGCTCTTAAAGCAATGGCACAGCAACAAACAGCAGCCCTTAGAGGGTGCAGTGTTTGTAGGTGACATCCCAATCCCCATGATTCGCGATGCACAATACCTCACTTCTGCCTTCAAAATGAATCAAAAGAGCGACTGGAAAGCATCCAGTGTGCCGAGCGATCGATATTATGACGACTTCGGACTCACATTCAAATCCCTCAAACAAGATGCCGAAAAGCAACTCTATTTCTATTATAGTTTGTCACCAAAGAGCAAGACTTATCTCTCGCCCGATATCTATACAGGTCGCATAAAGCCTTTAGAAATCGCGGGAAAAGATAAGTATGAGTTGCTAAAACGCTATCTTTATAAGGTCGCAAGACTTAAAAACGCTGAGCAAAACAATGTGCTTGACCACCTGACAATGGCTCGCGGACATGGTTATAACTCTGAAGACAGGGGAGCATGGGCAGGAGAACAGCTTGCATTGCGTGAGCAGTTGCCTTCTCTTTTCGGTCAGAAGGCAACGGTGAAGTTCTTAGATTTCGACACCTTCTACCCTGCAAAGCTGGTTTATCTCAATGAAGCCATGGACCCACAACTTGATGTTTTGCTCTTCCATCACCACGGAGCACCCGATACGCAGTATCTCAATGGCAACCAAGCCGTGTCTGGTGTTGAGGCATCGATTAAGAATATAAAGTGCTATCTGCATGCAAAGGTGGCAGAACGTGCCAAGAAAGTGGGCGCCGATAGTGCCGTAAGCTATTATGCTAAGCAGTTAAACGTGCCCGAAAGTTGGTGTCGTGAGGCCTTCGATCCAGCCATTCAACGCCGTGACTCTTTGTATGCAGCCGACCAAGACATCTATACTTCCGACCTTCATCAACTCAAAACAAATGCTCGTTTTGTGTTGTTTGATGCGTGTTTTAATGGTTCTTTTCATGCCGATGATAACATTGCAGGCAGTTATCTCTTTAACGATGGAAGCACAATTGCCACAATTGGTGGTACGGTTAATGCCTTACAAGACAAATGGCCCGATGAGTTTATCGGACTACTTGCCACAGGTATGCGTGTGGGAAACCTCAATCGGTTTAATGGTTACTTAGAAAGTCATGTCATAGGTGACCCAACTTTCCACTTCACGGATAATGTTCATCCTGGTTTTTCCGTAAATCTTGCGTTATCATTGCATCATCGTGATGCGAAGTTTTGGATGCAACAGCTCAATCATCCCTTACCCGATGTTCAGGCAATGGCCTTGCGTCAGCTGTGGTTATCAGGCAATCGTGAGACCCAACAGCTGTTAACAAAGAAATATAACACGTCGAAAGACTTCGTTGTTCGCATGGAAGCACTCAAACTTCTCAGTCTTTTCTACCCCGAAGAGAGTGTAATGGTGTTGCAATCTGCCCTCAACGACAGCTATGAACTTGTGCGTCGGCTCGCAGCTATCTATGCTTCACGCAATGGTTCGCCTGAACTGATTCCGTCGTTGGTTCATACTTTCATCACGCGTGGCCACGAACCACGGTTGGGTTTCCAGCTATTGGGCAACATAGAAGCCTTTGACAGTGAGAAGGTTTCAGCCGAACTCAATCGCCAACTGGCTGAAACGCCACGCTATAGTGATGCAGTTATCCGCCCGTTACGACTGACTTTACAGAAGGCTCCAAGCAACTTTGCTGAGGTTTTGAAGGAAATCACAAATCAAAATGACAAACCTGTGCGCAGAGAAAATGCCATTTTGCGATTCCGAAACAAACCACAAGCGCAGATTATCCCTACACTTCTTGGCATCATTAGTAATGAGAACGAGGATAATGGCGTGCGTATCAAGGCCGCACACACCTTGGGTTGGTTTGACACCAACTATCAACGGCGCAACATTGTGCACCAACTTTCTACGCTGAAAACGTCGAATGACGAATTAAACGATGAGATTCAACGCACAATAAACCGCTTAAACAGATAATAAACAACCAGCATAGGCAAAGCCTTTTCTTTGCCTTCATCCTTTCATCACGCTCTCTTTGATTTGTCCGACCACATCAGTCATGTGCTCGGACAAATTGTTTTATGCTATCATCCCCTTGCAAACGCCTACCCGTCACAGGATCGTTCCTCATCCAAGTCATAAAAGCAAGGGGACAGACTGTATCAAGTTATGAATCAGGGTATTTCCAATGACAACGTTGTTACACATTAAAGGTAAAATGATTTGAGGCAAACGGGCCTGCAAAATGCATCAAATGACCATATGATTTGCCGTATTTTACACAATGAAATGACGCAAATCATTTTACGCTTTATTATCAACATCATCGTCACCACAATTATTTCATCTCGCAACTCGGTACGAGTTGTTCTTTTGATAGCCCGGGGTTGGCGAGGAACGAGCCTACCCCGGGTAAACGTTCGCAAGGGGATTCAACGCCGTAGGTGTTGAGCTTTTTCTGTGAAGGTACGCTAACAATGAAACCTTTTATGGCGGATTAATCAAAAAAGCACAACACCTACGGCGTTGGTCCACACACAACATACGCTAACCCGGGGTAGCCTGCACTATCGTTTGGCAACCCTGGGCTATCAAAAGCGCAACACCTACGGCGTTGAAATGTGCATTTTGTAACACCATTTCCATCCTTTCATGCGGTAAAAAGCAACAAATCATCGCATGAAATGATGTAAATTGTTTTACCTTTAATAATCAACAACGTCACCCTAACAATTGTTTCATCACGCAACTCGGTACGAGTTGTTCTTTTGATAGCCCGGGGTTGGCGAGGAACGAGCCTACCCCGGGTGAGTATTCGCAAGGAGATTCAACGCCGTAGGTGTTGAGCTTTTTCTGTGAAAGCATGGGTATAACGAGGGGATTCATAGCGGATTACGCTTAAAAAGCGTAACACCTATGGCGTTGTTCCCCACATCACATACGCCAACCCAGGGTAGCCTGCACTATCGTTTGGCAACCCTGGGCTATCAAAAACGTAACACCGATGGCGTTGAAACATTTATTTTATAATACAATTGATGCCAATATACGAATAAATAAATAGCAAAATATGACAATATTCCAATGGATATATCTTCCATTATAGATGTTGTAATGATGCAACGCCGTAGGTATTATGTCAATTTTCTAATGAACGTTTTTGCTATTATGAATGTTGCAACTACGCAACGCTGTAAGCGTTGTACGTTTGATAGCCCAGAGTTGACGAGCGAAAGCGAAGGCTACCCTGGGTTGTTTGCCGTGAGTGGCAACAACGCTGTAAGCGTTGTACCTTTTATTCCTCGGCATTTTATCTCGGCATTCCACGCAGAAAAAGTACAACACCTACGGCGTTGACCTCCTCACTACACACATAACCCAGGGTAGGCTGACGCCAACCCTGGGCTATAAAACGTACAACGCCTTCAGCGTTGAACTTAAATGATATTATAATCTACGTCATTACACGCGGTAATATGCATCAAATGGTCGTGTGATTTGCCGTATTTTACACGATGAAATGACGCAAATTGTTTTACCTTTAATTATCAACGACATCACCATCCCCTATTAACCCCAAATTAATCCCCTCCATTTCAAGGGGTAACTACTCCCCTCTCTCTTCGGAGAGGGGCTGGGGGTGAGGCTGAAAGGGGCTGTGCTTGAGGCTTTATTCCCTACTTTCCTCCTCAATAACTATTGTATTTCGTTTCACTCTTACATGGTAAGTCTTACCCGGAAAGAAGCGTTTGGTAACCTTCTTTGTAAAGAGTACATTTCTGATTGCTGGCTGACGGAACTTACTTGAGGTATAAACTTCAAAAAGAAGAGCGTGGGAATCGGCATCAATATAATAGCCATTGATCCACGATAAGCATACACCTCGGCCGGCTTTTACGCCATCTACACTGATAAGAGATATGCCTTGAACATCTTTTATGTGGTTTTCGTGGTGGAAAATCAACCTGCTATGTTGTGGATGTTGACGCATCCAATGATGCTTTTCATAGAGTATCACGAAGATAATCCAGCAAAAGAGTGCGCCAAAAGGTAGCATAAAGCGATATGTAAACATATCATGTAAAGAGTGATTGAATAGCCACTGTTTATAAACTGGAAACCATTTCTCGGCAAACACTATCGTAATTACACACAGAATTGCGGCAACTTCGATGCTCAAAACAGCTCTTAAACGCAATGTTTTGAAGCTGGGTAGCGTTTGAATTGGCGAAATATTGAAGGTAAAATAATAGGCCACGATGAGTATAATGGTTGGCCCGATAGCCATTAATAAAAGAAAAAGGATGCTCTCCATAAGGATATTGTTTAATGAAATGATATTTTTTTATTCACTCTCTCTATCAAATTAACGGCTACAAAGTTACATTTATTTTCATACTTTCAATGGTTTGAAGGTGTAAAACATGTATTTTGACTTCATAAAATGGTAGAGTTGGCCTCTCTATCTGCGTGATTTAGGCTTGGGAATCGGCCGTTTTTAAGTGATAAACAGATAGGATAGCAGATGCAGAATCTTATGATTTGTGTCGCGATAATTAGGTAAACGTTTGCACAAATAATATTGCATGTTGTTTGAAAAAGCGAAAACAACTTTGCCATTTCCTACTTATATTTGTGCAAATAAGATGTAAATCTAAACAATTCTAACTTAATTCTCAGTTTAATCTAATTTTATTTAAGCGCTATGAAGATGAATATGATGAGGGCTTTACTGCTCTTTTGTGCTATCAGTGCAACGCTTTTAGCCTCTGCAGACAATGGCGTTACGTTTTCAAGTAACCGCACTGACTTCCGCGATGAATCCATTTATTTCCTCATGACGACGCGTTTCTATGACGGAGATCCGTCAAACAACGTGCTCTGTTGGGACAATCAAGAGCAACAAAAGGCTACAAAAGACCCCTGTTGGCGTGGAGATTTCAAAGGTATTATAGACAAATTAGACTATATAAAGGCCTTAGGCTTCACGTCAATCTGGATTACTCCCGTTGTGGAAAACGCCTCGGGATATGACTATCACGGCTATCATGCGATGAGTTTTGAACGTGTTGACAGTCGCTATCAAAGCAGAATAGCCGATGGAGCGACTGAAGATGTGGACTTTCAAAAGCTTATTGACGCCGCACATGCTAAGGGAATAAAGATCATTCTTGACATAGTGTTGAATCATACGGGTAACTTTGGAGAGTCATTCCTTTGTCCAACCTTCACAAGAAGCACCAAAGTGACGGCTCAAGGCAGTGTCGATTACAGCCTTTCTCCTAATCTTAAGCTGCTGGGTAATGACTATCCGCAACTCAATCCGAGTGCACAATACCAGCGAAGACTGGCACTTATGAAGAACACTGATGGCAAAAACCATGATAAAAACAATTATTGGCATCACTTTGGGAACTTTAATTGGGACGACGATACACGCTGGTGGGCTCAAATAGCGGGTGATTGTGTGGACTTAAATACCGAGAATCCCGCCGTGTATAATTACTTAGTGAAGTGTTATGGGTCGTTTATTAAGATGGGAGTTGATGGATTTCGCATCGACACTTCAGGCCATATAGCTCGTCTAACGTTTAATAAAGCGTTCATACCTCAGTTCAAAGCCCTCGGCGAACAATACGCTTCAAAGCGCCTTTTGGCTGGACAGACCACACCAACTCCCTTTTATATGTTCGGAGAAGTATGCGCTCGATACAGTGGACCGGTATATCGTGGGCAGTCAGCCCTTAGTCCTTTCTTCTATACTTGGGCGAGTGAGCATGGTGGAAAGACTTATCCTTGGAGCTCAGATGTTTCAGAATATGAAGGAAAAGACTTCCCAGTAGGCGAAGGTTTGACCTTTTCGGACACCAATCGGAATAGTTGTGAGGCTGAGTATACAGACTATAAAGGAGAGCCCGGCAATGCTTTTAGCTCGGAGAATGCCTTACTTCAGGGCAACAACTACCACAAACCAGACTATAAAGAGGCCAGCGGCTTCAACGTAATTGACTTTCCTATGCACTGGAACTTCGGCAATTATGCGTCTGCTTGGACTACCGCCACGGGCAATGATCGCTTATATAACGACGCCACTTGGAACGTTGTGTATGTTGATTCGCATGACTATGGCCCCGATTCTGATAATCGTTATAACGGCGGTACAGCCGCTTGGGCCGAGAATATGGATGTAATGTGGTTGCTACGCGGCATTCCTTGCATCTATTATGGCTCGGAAGTAGAGTTCCAAGCGGGTGCTCCTTGCGACAAAGGACCTAATGGTCCGCTTGCAAATACAGGCAGAGCATACTACGGACAGAATCTAATGGGCAACGTTTCGGCTGAAAACTTCGGCTTGTTCCAAGCAGATGGTCAGGTAAAGAAAACGCTTGAACACCCTCTTGCGCGTCATCTTCAAGCCTTGAATCGCATTCGTCAGGCTGTGCCGGCATTGAGAAAGGGGCAATATTCAACTGAAGGTTGCTCGTCAAATGGTGGCCGTGCATGGAAGAAACGCTACACTTCGGGCGATGTAGACTCTTATGTGCTCGTGTGTATGAATGGAGATGCCACATTCACGGGTATCGAAAACGGAACTTATAAGGATGCCGTTACAGGCGATGTAAAGACAGTTCATGACGGAAAACTAAGCGTTTCGTGTGCAGGTAGAGGCAATGCGCGCGTCTATGTGCTTGGAGGTACGTTCTCGCTTGGTGAGGATGGTCCATTCCTTTACGCCACTACACCTGGTCAAGCCGACCAAAGTGCGTTGGCAACTGACGAGGGTACGACCTGGGTTGAAGCCACTCCAGTGACTCATCCGGCTGTAGAAATGAGTCCTGAAGGCTGTACTTTCCGTACAGAAACGCTCGATATAGACCTTAAACTCAAGGATGCTACAAGTGGATGGTATAGGATTGACAATGGAAATAAAGTAGAAATCAACGGCGATATGCGGATAACCATCGGCAGTGACATGAGATTTGGCGACACAAAAACCATCCAATGGGAAGCCAAAGGCATGCAAGATGGAGAGGAAGAGACCACAAATGGTGAGGCCACCTATAAGAAAGTAGATCCCAACAGCATGATAACCGTCTATGTTCACACTACTTCAACGGCATCACCTAAGTTATATGCCTGGACAACAACAAACGGAACTACCACCGAACTCAATGGGGCCTGGCCGGGAAAGGTGCTGACCAATAAGACAAGAATAGGCACAACAGACTGGTATTCGTTTGCTGTTGAGGGTAAAGAGGCCTTTAATCTCATCCTCAATGACGGCAATGGGCAGACCAAAGACATTCTAAACATTACGCAAGATACTTATTTTGAATATGCGGGAGGAGCCAATCTGCATCGTGTTTCCAAGCCTTCAGGTGTTCAAGAACAGCCAGTTCAACCGCAGCCTCAAGGCGAATGTGCCGCTTATTTCATTAATGATAGAGGATGGAATGAGGTATATGCCTGGGTATGGAATGGCGATAATGTGAATGAAAACTATACAGGCGGTCAGTGGCCTGGCGTAGTTTGCACGCCAACGGACCAAAAGAAGGATGGCTTTACTATCTGGAAATGGACTTATACAGGGCAAAAGCCATTGCCAAACAACACAAAGATTATCTTCAATTGTGGCAGAGGAGGCAGTGTTGGCACTGTACAGACCTCAGATTTAGACTTTAAGTGTGGCACATATTATAATAGTAAGGGGCAGACTGCATTCATACCGGAACACGAAATGATACAACAGGCACAACCAATCAAGGTCTATAATCTGCAAGGATATTTCCTTTGGTCGGCTGGTTCGATGGAAGAGGCAGTGCGAAATGCTCCTGCTGGCGTCTATATCATAGGCGGAAAAAGAACTGTAATCAAATAAAATGCGAAACAATCTCCTCATCAATCGCAATAAAAATGATTCAAATAAACAAGCAAATCGCCACAATGCTTGGAATCATCTCGCCGATAGTGCCGTGGCAAACAAGGTTAAACCAAACGTGGTTCAATAGCAATGCCATGCGATTGTCAGCGCTTTTGGCCATTCTCGGCATTGATATTTGCGAAAGAAGAGAGGTTGTTGTAAGGTAAATAAAACTTAAACATAAAGGTAGAAAGGCTCTTGGTGCATCATGGAAAATGGTTGCCAAGAGCCTGTTTTGTATCTCATCGCACCCTTGATTGCTGGATAACATTGACCAGACGCTAACAAACCATAAAGTCATTCCATGCTAATCATACGACAATTTGCGTCATTTCACACGATGATTTGCGTCATTTCATCGAGTAAAATGAGCCAGATTGTATGGTCATTCGACGTGTTTTATAATGCATTTGCAGTTCAACGCTGAAGGCGTTGTACGTTTTATAGCCCAGGGTTGGCGTCAGCCTACCCTGGGTTATGCATGTAGTGTGGAGGTCAACGCCGTAGGTGTTGTACGTTTTCTGTTTGGAATGCCGCGATAAAATGATGAGGAATAAAAGGTACAACGCCTACAGCGTTGTTCTCGCTAATGGCAAATAACCCAGGGTAGACTTCGCTTTCGCTCGTCAACCTTGGGCTATCAAAGGTACAACGTTT
>NZ_GL629647.1:2032344-2043750 GCF_000185845.1 Segatella salivae DSM 15606 | reverse complement strand
ACCAACGCCGTAGGTGTTGTGCTTTTTCGGCGTAATCCGCCATAAAAGGTTTCATTATAAGCGTGTCTTTATAGAAAAAGCTCAACACCGATGGCGTTGAATCTCCTTGCGAACGTTTACCCGGGGTAGGCTCGTTCCTCGCCAACCCCGGGCTATCAAAAACACAACTCGTACCGAGTTGCGAGATGAAACAATTGTGAGCGTGACATGATTGATAATTAAAGGTTAAATGGTTTGCGTCATTTTATCGTGTAAAACAAGGCATTTCACACGACAATTTGCGTCATTTTGCTTGAGGAAATGCGGCATTTTATTGCATGATGATTTACTTCTTGCGCCCAAAATCGGCGGGAACCTCCCCCCACTTCTTGGTTTCCCATTTCATCACCCGCGTCATTACCTGATGCGTACGCAGCCAGTTCTCGGCGCGTTCTACGATTTGAAAGAGGGCTTCGGTTTGCGAATTGCGGTCTAATTTCGTTTTACATTTCTTGTTCTTTACCCACAAAATGGCGTTATAACTGTCTGAATAGACAACACGATTGCGGTCACCTTGCTTATCGATCAAAGCCAAAGCGTGGACAATAGCAAGGAATTCGCCAATGTTATTTGTGCCATACATGGGGCCGAAATGAAACACACGTGCTCCCGTTTGCAGGTCGACGGCCTGGTATTCCATAGGACCTGGGTTGCCCGAACAAGCCGCATCGACTGCCCAGGCATAAGCTTCTACGTCCTCAGCCAATGGCAAAACCGTATCGTTTCGCCAGTCTGGGACATCTGATAATTCGTGTTTCTTTGCCAAAAATATAACGATTTGTGATGTAAAACGATTCAGAAGATAAAACAAGACACGTGTCTAAGCCCATCAATCCCCTCCATTTGAAGGGATTGAAAAAGGGGTTTACATACGTTCTGGAACTTCGATTCCGAGCAGTTCCATGCCATTTTTGATGACCTTTGCTACGTTCTTGGCCAACACAAGGCGTGTAATCTTCTCGCCATTTGAGTCGGCATTGAGGATGCTATAATCGTGATAGAACTGATTAAAGTCTTTTGTTAGCTCGTAACAATAGTTGGCTATGCCACTTGGACTATAGTCCTTACCCGCTTGTTCGACTGCAGCACCAAAGTCATTAAGCTTTTGAATGAGTTGGATTTCTTTCTCATTGAGAGGTGCATCCGTGCTCAACGTCTCGGGAAGTGGGATGTTTTCGGCCTCAGCCTTACGCAAAATAGAACGTATTCTCGCGTAGGTATATTGGATGAAAGGCCCTGTATTACCATTGAAATCAATGCTTTCTTCAGGGTTAAACAGCATATTTTTGCGTGCATCTACCTTCAAAATAAAGTATTTCAAGGCACCCAAGCCAACGATACGAGCTACGTTTTGTTTCTCTTCTTCGGTCATATCCTTGAACTTTCCGAGTTCATCGCTTGTCTTACGAGCGTCATCTATCATCGCCGCTACAAGGTCATCAGCGTCTACAACAGTGCCTTCGCGGCTCTTCATCTTACCATTTGGCAGTTCAACCATACCGTAAGAGAAGTGTACTAAGGCTTTACCCCACTTGAAACCAAGGCGATCTAACAAGATGGAAAGCACCTGGAAGTGATAGTTTTGCTCATTACCCACGACGTAAATCATCTTATCTATCGGGTAATCCTTAAAGCGCATATCGGCTGTTCCGATATCTTGTGTCATGTAAACCGATGTGCCATCGCTTCTAAGTAGTAACTTTTGATCCAGTCCTTCGTTGGTAAGGTCGGCCCAAACACTATTGTCTTCTTTGCGGAAGAATAGACCTTTAGCGAGTCCTTCCTCAACCTTTTTCTTGCCTTCAAGGTAAGTTTCTGACTCATAATAAATCTTATCGAAGCCCACTCCAAGTGTTTTGTAGGTCTCATCAAAGCCAGCATAGACCCAATTATTCATCTTTTCCCAGAGTGCTCTGACCTCTTTGTCGCCCTGTTCCCATTTTACCAACATGGCATGTGCCTCCTTAATGAGAGGCGCTTCGGCTTTAGCCTTCTCGGTAGCAGCCTCTTCTGACAAGCCCTCTTGCATGTATTGAGCTTTGAGTTGCTCGCATTCGGCTCTGTAATGTTTGTCAAAAGCCACATAGAAATCACCGATTAAGTGGTCGCCTTTCTTGCCCGCTTGCTCGGGAGTAATGCCATTTCCCCACTTCAACCAAGCCAACATAGACTTACAAATGTGTATACCGCGGTCGTTAACGATATTGGTTTTGACTACTTTATAGCCGTTAGCTTGCATGATTTGAGCCAAAGACCAGCCCAAAAGATTATTGCGAACATGACCCAAATGCAATGGTTTGTTCGTGTTAGGTGAACTATATTCAATCATCACTAATGGCGAATCATCGGATACTTTCTTTTCACCAAACTTCTCATCGGCATTGATATCATTAAGCAAACTCAGCCAAGCGTCTTTGCCAACAACAAGGTTTAAGAACCCTTTTACTACGTTGAAAGAAGACACTGCGCTACATTTCTTCACCAAAGCTTCGCCAATTTCCTGCGCCGTTTGCTCGGGATTCTTCTTTGAAAGCTTTAAGAAGGGGAACACAACCAACGTGAGATTGCCTTCAAAGTTACTACGTGTCTTTTGCAGTTGCACCATTGTTGCCGGCACATCCTGGCCATAAAGTTCTTTCACTACAAGGAGAACAGAACTTGATATTGCGTTTTCTATATTCATACCGATATGTTGTTTCAAATTGATTTCTGTTGCAAAATTACAACAAAAAGGATGGATTACAAAATAAAAGGCATAAGAAAAGGTGCAAAGGAATGGCAAACATTGCATGGATTACACTTTTCCTATGAGATGATTTGATTTTATCGAGGATATAATTCAAGCCGACATCAAATTAAAAAAGCGTTTGCTTTGCCATTCATCTTTTTTCCATTAACTTTGCATTCATTGTTATTAATCATTCGAAATATGGAACAAAATCTCATCATTTATAATACATTGACACGCCATAAAGAGCTGTTCAAACCGCAACATGCACCTAATGTGGGCATGTATGTATGTGGACCGACTGTCTATGGTGACCCACATTTGGGGCACGCTCGACCCGCAATAACGTTTGATATCCTATTCCGCTATCTGCAACACATAGGATATAAGGTGAGATATGTACGCAATATAACCGACGTTGGGCATTTAGAGCACGATGCAGATGAAGGAGATGACAAGATAGAAAAAAAGGCAAGACTCGAACAACTGGAGCCAATGGAGATAGCACAACACTATACTAACCGCTATCATGCAGCCATGGAAGCGCTCAATGTGTTGCCACCTTCGATTGAACCACATGCTACTGGGCACATCATTGAACAGGAAGAACTCGTAAAAGAGATTCTAAACAACGGCTATGCCTATGAGAGTAACGGTAGCATTTACTTCGATGTAGTGAAATATAACAATGACCACAGGTATGGAATCCTATCGGGTCGCAACCTAACGGACTTGATAAATAACAGCCGAGAGCTTCAAGGCGTCAGCGAAAAGAAGCATCAGGTGGACTTTGCACTATGGAAGAAGGCGCAGCCTGAACACATTATGCGATGGCCAAGCCCTTGGAGTGTTGGCTTTCCTGGCTGGCATTGCGAGTGCACGGCTATGGGAAGGAAGTATTTGGGCAGTCATTTCGATATCCATGGTGGCGGTATGGACCTCATCTTTCCACATCATGAATGCGAAATAGCACAAGCAGTTGCAAGCCAAGGAGACCAAATGGTACACTATTGGATGCATAATAACATGATCACAATCAATGGTCAAAAGATGGGAAAGAGCTTGGGAAACTTTATCACTTTGGAACAATTCTTTACCGGGAATCATGCAAGTTTGACCCAAGCTTATAGCCCAATGACGATTCGTTTCTTTATTCTTTCGGCACATTATCGTGGTACTGTCGACTTCTCTAATGAGGCTTTGGAAGCTGCTCAGAAAGGATATGAGAGACTGATGAATGCCTTTGATGACCTCGAACGCGTTCCTGTGAGCGATCATTGCGATGCAGAGACCCAGCAGTTTGTTAAGAATTTCCGCCAACGTTGCTATGATGCAATGAATGACGACTTGCAAACGCCACTCGTAATCAGCTATCTTTTCGAAGCATGTCACCTCATAAATACTCTTCTTGACCATAAAACTACGATTGATTCTGATAGCCTTCATGAGCTAAGTGAAGCGATGAAACTCTTTGCTTTCAACCTTTTGGGCTTGAAAAATGAAAAGGGTGATAACAACGAAGCACGCGAAGAAGCCTATGGAAAGGTGGTAGACATGGTATTAGATTTGCGTGCTAAGGCAAAGGCGGATAAGGATTGGGCAACCAGTGACAAGATACGCGATGCACTTTCTGAGGCTGGTTTTGAAGTAAAAGATACGAAAGATGGAGTCACTTGGAAACTAAACCGATGATGATTGCATTGAACTAACAATAGGAAACTGCGCTATACTCACACGAATATAGCGCAGTTTTCTTTGCTTTATAAATGATGTGGTTCTCAAACTCCGCTAAAACGAAAAAACAAACTGACTGAAATCACACTGCAATCTGCCTCATTTTACTCGGTAATTTGCGTCATTTTACTCGGTAATTTGACTCACTTCATTTTGCTATCCCACTCATTCTTCAAAACTTTAACACTTGGGGTGCGTGACTATATCGTGCAATTTCTTCTTCAGTCATATATTTCTTAAGTGTTGGATAATGGTATTTGAGATAGTTTTCTAAGTTTGATGGCACATTAACTTGCAATGGACCAAAGGGGCGTTTGACTAAATTTTCAAGGTCAACTACGGGAATATGGTCGGCCGAAATCATCACATTATTATAATAGGTGACGTGTTTCTTATTATAATAAGTCAGGATTTTGTGAAGCAAAGCATAGATAAGGCGCTTCGGAATGAAGGTAGCAACAAGACGGGTCACCAAGCAATTCAAGAAAGTTTGACGCTGGGGATACTCTATTTCGCAATGACCGAAGTAGCGCCAAAGCCATACTTCTTTCGCCTGGAAGCACACATCAATGAGATTTGCGAGTTTTCTTTGCCGACGTTCTGCCTTCGGAGAGTCTGGAATATGGTCGAAAGGAATCACATCAATGAATATACCTTGGTGCATAGGGATGTTCTTTACCGTTTCTTCTACATACAAAGTATTGTTTTTTCTGACCTTAGTGAAGTAATAAGGGGTATGTGGTTCTGTCGCGAAACATTGCAAAAAATACGACGAGTTCAATAGTTTTGGTGCCTCTTTAATAAAGCGTTCATAGTCATCTCGCTTCATTCCAATGTCAATATCATCGTCGAAAGGTACTATTTCGCCCCAAAAGTGAACGCCGATTGCCGATCCTCCAATCATAAAGAAAGGGGTATCAAGCAGTCGACACACACGATCGATCTCGACAAGTATTTCATATAGCACACCATGTAACTGTTTTAATTCGGCGGGCTGATAGCTTTTATTCTCCATTTTCAATGTTGTTGATAGCTCATGATGGGGAATGTGAATTGCAAAAACATTGTTATATTGGCATGACAAAGCTGTCATTAGCTTGTCATTCCACAGCACATCCTTCATCAGATGACGCAAAGATAGTGAAAAAACCATATATCTGAGTGGTTAAACAAACTTAATTATAATTTTTGTTTATATGCTTTCATCTTGGCATAATAGTTGTATTATAACAGAAAACGAGGCAAACTGACAGCTAAACCACGCAAACCCTCATAATTAGGTATTGCAGTTTTGAATATTTTTTGTTATCTTTGCCACACGAAAACATAGAGAACTCTATAACAAAAAGAACTATGAAGATTGAAAAAATCCATGCAAGAGAGATCCTCGATTCAAGAGGTAATCCAACAGTTGAAGTAGAAGTAACCCTCGAAAACGGTGTAATGGGCCGTGCAAGTGTACCATCTGGTGCATCAACGGGTGAGAATGAAGCCCTCGAACTGCGTGATGGCGACAAGCAACGCTATGGTGGTAAGGGTGTACTTAAGGCTGTAGAGAACGTCAATAACGTTATTGCTCCTGCCCTAAAAGGCGAGGATGTACGCAACCAACGCGCTCTCGATTACAAGATGTTAGCACTTGATGGTACGCCAACTAAGAGCAAACTTGGTGCTAATGCCATTCTTGGTGTGAGCTTAGCTGTGGCACAAACTGCTGCAAAAGCACTCAATTTACCATTGTATCGCTATATTGGTGGCGCCAACACTTACGTGCTTCCAGTTCCTATGATGAATATAATTAACGGTGGAGCTCATAGTGATGCACCAATCGCTTTCCAAGAGTTTATGATCCGTCCAGTAGGTGCTTCTTCAGAGAAAGAGGCTATTCGAATGGGTGCAGAGGTATTCCACGCATTGGCAAAGAACTTGAAGAAGCGTGGTCTTTCTACTGCAGTAGGTGATGAAGGCGGTTTCGCTCCTAAGTTTGATGGTATCGAAGACGCTCTTGATTCAATCATTCAGGCTATCAAGGACGCTGGTTACGAGCCAGGAAAAGACGTTAAGATTGCTATGGACTGCGCTGCTTCAGAGTTTGCAGTACAGGAGAATGGCCAGTGGTTCTATGACTATCGTCAGCTGAAGAACGGCATGCCAAAGGATCCTAACGGTAAGAAGTTCACAGCAGATGAGCAGATTGCTTACCTCGAACAACTCATTACAAAGTATCCTATCGACTCAATTGAGGACGGACTCGATGAGAATGACTGGGAGAACTGGGTGAAACTGACCGCTAAGATTGGTGATCGTTGCCAGTTGGTTGGTGATGATTTGTTTGTAACTAACGTTAAATTCCTCGAGAAAGGTATTAAGATGGGAGCCGGAAATGCTATCCTTATCAAGGTTAACCAGATTGGTTCTCTCACTGAAACCCTTGAAGCTATTGAGATGGCACACCGCCATGGCTACACAACGGTTACTTCTCACCGCTCTGGAGAGACTGAGGATACAACCATTGCAGACATTGCTGTCGCTACAAACTCAGGCCAAATCAAGACTGGTTCAATGAGCCGCACTGACCGTATGGCTAAGTACAACCAGCTCATCCGCATCGAAGAAGAACTTGGTTGCGTAGCAAAATATGGCTATACTAAGCTTCGCTAAATCGTAAATCAACTTTCATAACACCACGTTATGATTGATGATGTGGCTTCATATACACTTTTTGAAAGTGTCGTGAACTATGGATGGACTGCCAAACAGCCATTCGACACCTGCCAAAGCGCAGAGAGTCGTCAATCATAACCACGCGTTTTGAATATTGATTTCTAAATTCATATGGGGTAACCGACATTGTTCGGTTACCTTTTTTTTATGCCAATAATCTCATGCCCACCCATAGTTTACGCTTCAAGTCGAATCATTTAAGTCAAACTTCCACCTTATTATATTATATAGAGTGAAGCCTTCAAGTTTGCAATATGCAATAAAATGAAAGCTGAAAAGCGCGTTCTCCATGATTCATAAAACTCAAAAAGGAAGTTCATTTGGGTCATAATACATTCGTATATGCCACAAACAAACTTCCTTTTCCTATGGTTTTATCGACTCAATCAGCCGATTTGTGTTTCAAACGACTTATCCTTCAACAATAGAACACTATCGTTTCAGCAACACATTCGATTCTTTTCCTTATCTGATGAAAAGCAACTCACGATATTTTGGCAATGTCCAAAGCTCATCACTCACCACAAGTTCAAGCTTATCTACCTGATAACGAATGGCTGCCATCTTAGGAACAATGTTGTCATGATAGGCAATTGCCTTCTCGCGGGCATCCTCAATACGGTTCGCAACCTTACGAGCGTTGACGAGTTCTTCAACTCCTGACTCTATGAGTTGCGTGCGTTCTGCAATCTCCTTGATAATTTTGATGTTGCGTTCCGTTAGGAGTTTCCCTTCCTCCCGACCGAAAATATCAATCATACTCTGCACATTCTTGGCCAATTGACTTTGATAATGTGTAGCAATTGGAACGATATGATTCATCACAAGGTCGCCTATGACGCGCGCTTCTATTTGTATTTTCTTCGTATAAGTCTCCCATTTAACTTCATTTCGAGCCTTAAGTTCATCGTGACTCATGACATTTGTCAACTCAAACATAGCCACACTGTCCTCATCTAAATAACGATCGAAGCACACAGGGCACGAAGATTCGCTGTCAAGTCCGCGCTTCTTAGCCTCTTCTTTCCATTCATCACTATATCCATTGCCGTCAAAACGAATGGGTTTACAGGTCTTGATATCCTCACGAATGACGTCAATGATAGCACTGGTCTTATCTTCTCCCCCAGCAATGAGCGCGTCAACACGTTGCTTAAAGTTAGTCAAGGCCTCAGCAACTGCAGCATTCAATACAATCATTGCACTCGCACAATTGGCTTCACTGCCTACCGCGCGGAACTCAAATCTATTCCCTGTGAAGGCAAAGGGCGACGTTCTGTTGCGGTCTGTGTTATCAATGAGCAGCTCAGGTATCTCTGGTATGCCGAGCTTCATGCCCTTCTTACCCGACACAGTGAATAAATCCTTCTTGTCAGCAAGTTCAATATGGTCGAGCAAATCAGTGAGTTGCTTTCCTAAAAACGATGAGATGATGGCAGGAGGAGCCTCGTTTGCACCCAGTCGATGGTCGTTA
The DNA here is from genome assembly GCF_000185845.1 of Segatella salivae DSM 15606. GTDB lineage: Bacteria > Bacteroidota > Bacteroidia > Bacteroidales > Bacteroidaceae > Prevotella > Prevotella salivae. Next base: position 2,035,051 of record NZ_GL629647.1, on the reverse strand, counting down.
GTTGCACTCATAACACTGGCTTTTAACAACCCGTTATGACGATAAACTGCCATCAAAGTCTCTACAATGAAGACAACAAAACGCAGGTTATCTTCAGCCGTTTTCCCTGAACGATGCAATAGTATGCCCGTATCGGTCGTGAGACTCCAGTTGTTATGCTTTCCACTTCCATTGATTCCATCGAATGGTTTCTCGTGTAACAACACTCTAAACCCATGTTTGTTTGCCACCTTCTTCATTAGGCTCATCAACACCATATTATGGTCAACAGCAAGGTTACATTCCTCAAATATCGGCGCCAACTCAAACTGACCAGGGGCCACTTCGTTATGCCTTGTCTTGCAGGGGATACCAAGTTCAAGTGCTTGTATCTCCAAATCTTTCATAAAAGCCTGTACTCTCTCGGGGATAGTACCAAAGTAATGGTCGTCCATCTGTTGGTTTTTAGCCGAATCATGGCCCATCAACGTGCGACCGGTAAGCATTAAGTCGGGGCGAGTTGAATAGATATCAGCGTCTACAAGGAAATATTCCTGCTCCCAACCCAAGTTGGCTGTCACCTTCTTTACATCCTTATTGAAGTAGTGACAAACCTTAGTGGCAGCCACATTCACGGCATGAAGCGAGCGCAATAAAGGCGCTTTATAATCTAAAGCCTCACCCGTGTAAGAGATAAATATAGTCGGTATGCACAAGGTATCATCGATAATGAACACTGGAGAGGTAGGATCCCAGGCGCTATATCCACGTGCTTCAAACGTGTTTCGAATGCCTCCGTTAGGAAAAGAAGAAGCATCAGGCTCTTGCTGTGCCAGTAATTTCCCCGAGAACTCTTCTATCAAACCACCCTTTCCGTCGTGTTCTACAAAGGCATCATGCTTTTCTGCCGTCCCTTCTGTTAGCGGTTGGAACCAGTGAGTGTAGTGAGTGACACCGTTTTCCATTGCCCATTGCTTCATGGCATGAGCCACATCGTCGGCAATAGAGCGGTCAAGTTGCGCACCATTGTCAATGACATCTGTCAACTTCTCATACACATCAAGTGGCAGATACTTATACATCTTCTGACGATTGAACACCTTTTTAGCGAAGTATTCACTTGGACGCTCTTGTGGAACAGCAACATCTAACGGACGTTTCCTAAACGCTTCTGCTACAGCCTCAAATCTTAAGTTTACCATTTTCCTGTTCTTTATGATGAATGTTATATCTTCTTTCTATACAACTCTTGTTGCAAATATACGCTTTTCTCGTCAACTTTATTCTCGATGGATAAGTAATTTCTTTTCCAAATCACGCTTTTCTGTACTTGTTTCAAAGGCTATCGGTCTAAAAAGCCTCCTCTTTCATGAAACACTATCCTCCGAAACTTGTCACAAATCCTATGAATGTATGAAACAAAAAAAGACTCCCACGCACGCCGTGAGAGTCCTTTCTATACCTTTTTCTTACCAAAACTTATTCTGTTTCTCGTCGTATTTGAAACCAACCGCAGCCAGTTTATCTTCCAAATCCTTACGATTCACGTTCATATCATCACATAGTTCATCAAGCGAACCATAGTTATCGCGCAGCAACATATTAACTGCACTATAAAGAATCATTGGGTCATTGGGTAATCTATCCATATTACTTGCTTTTTACCAACATTTATTTTCAACTGCAAAAGTAATACAAATAATTTATAATCAACAAGAGAAATGCTACGAATCTTCATCATCTTAAAGGATAAAATGATATCGTTTGCAATGCAATTGATAATCAACATTGTAGGCGTTGAACTAAAACGGAATTATAAACTGCGTCACTTTACGCGCTAAAATGCATCAAATGGTCGTGTGATTTACCGTATTTTACACGATGAAATAACGCAAACCATTTTATGTCTAATTAGCAACAACATCATCGCGACAATTGTTTCATCTCGCAACTCGGTACGAGTTGTGTTTTTGATAGCCCGGGGTTGGCGAGGGACGAGCCTACCCCGGGTAAACATTCGCAAGGAGATTCAACGCCGTAGGTGTTGAGTTTTTTCTGTGAAGGCATGGTTATAATGAAACCTTTTATGGCGGATAACGCCGAAAAAGCGCAACACCTACGGCGTTGTTTCCCACAAACCATACGTTAACCCAGGGTAGCCTGCACTATCGTTTGGCAACCCTGGGCTATCAAAAGCGCAACACCGATGGTGTTGAAACATTCATTTTATAACACCACACTCATCGTTGCATGCGGTAAACCACGACAAATTACACGATGAAATGCCCCAAACCATTTTACCTTCACTTATCAACAACATCACCACTCCCAATTAACCCTCAAATAACCTCCTCCATTTCCATAGCAAACTACTCCCCTCTCTCTTCGGAGAGGGGCTGGGGGTGAGGCTTTGTCTGCCTTACACCATTTCACCTTTAATTATCAACAACGTCACACTCACAATTGTTTCACCACGCAACTGCATTGGTATAGCGCCATTATTCCAATGAATGAATTTTGCAATATAAATGTTCTCACCACGCAACTCAGTACGAGTTGTTCTTTTGATAGCCCGGGGTTGGCGAGGGACGAGCCTACCCCGGGTGAGCATCCACAAGGAGATTCAACGCCATAGGTGTTGAGCTTTTTCTGTGAAGGCATGGTTATAATGAAACATTTCATGGCGGATTAATCAAAAAAAGCGCAACACCTACGGCGTTGTTTCCCA
>NZ_GL629647.1:2023992-2032294 GCF_000185845.1 Segatella salivae DSM 15606 | reverse complement strand
CGTTCATTTTATAATACAATTAATGCAAACATACGAATAAATAAATAGCAAAATATATTAAGATTTCAATGGATATATCCACCATTATAAATGTTGTAACGATGCAACGCCGTGGAGTTTATGCCAATATGCCCATGAATGTATCTTCCATTATGTATGCCCTCATGGTGCAACGCCGTAGGTGTTGTTCTTTTGATAGCCCGGGGTTGGCGAGGAACGAGCCTACCCCGGGTAAACGTTCACAAGGAGATTCAACGCCATAGGTGTTGAGCTTTTTCTATAAAGACACGCTTATAATGAACTCTTTTATGGCGAATTAATCAAAAAAAGCACAACACCGATGGCGTTGTTCCACGCAAACCATACGTTAACCCAGGGTAGCCTGCACTATCGTTTGGCAACCCTGGGCTATCAAAAGCGCAACACCTACGGCGTTGAAACGCGCATTTTTTGATACGATTTCTTTCGTTTTACAACATGATTTACGGGCTTGTCACGTGGAAATAAACATTATCAACAACATGGGGTCAAATGATTTGTCAAACGATATGCATCGAGGCATAATTCAATATCCAATACCTCATGTAACAATTTGCACCATTTTACGCGATAATTTGCGTCATTTCATCGTGTAAACCGCGACAAATTACGAGATTGTTTGCCTTAAATTATTTTACGCTTCATTATCAAACATTTCGCCACCTTTAATTACCTCTCAAATAACTCCCTCCATTTCAAGGAGTAACTACTCCCCTCTCTCTTCGGAGAGGGGCTGGGGGTGAGGCTGAAAGAAGCTGGAATCTCGGCTTTATTTGAATACGATGAACTTACGAGAAGATTAGGTTGACATTTTCTTTCGCAAGAGTTTCAGTGATGAACTGAGATAGTTTTTGACGGTTTGTGACGAGAGATTCAGCGAATCGGCAATCTCTTGGATGGGCATATGCTGTTCTTTGCTCATCTCATATATCTGACATTCGCGCTTAGAAAGCAGCTTCTTTGACTGCTGAAATCGGTCGATTGACTCCTGATGTTCTATCAGATCGTGGGGCGAAGGCCATGGAGATATCTCTTTAGCTGCCTTTTGATAGTCTTCGAAATCAATCTTTGCGATTTGTTTTCTGAAGCTATCGATGATGAGATTTCGGGCTATCGTGAATAGCAAAGCATGCACATTGCCGTAACAATCAAGTTGTTCGCGGGTGTTCCAAAGCTTCATAAACGTTTCTTGAACAATGTCTTCGGCCAACGAAGTGTTCTTGGTTTGCGCCAGAGCAAAGCCATATAACTTGTTGGAAAAGCGCATATAAAGTTCTGAGAAAGCTTGTTCTGAACCTTCTTTCAGTTGCGATATGCACATTTTATCATCGTTCTCCATAGATGTTTTGTTCGCATTTTATGGTTGCAAAGGTGCGTTTTATGCTTTGATTTCTGATTGTTTAGCCGCTTCTTTGTACTCCAATGGAAAGATAACTTACGTTAAGTACCAAGTATTAGTGCTACAAAGATATACAAATTCTATCATATTCTATCACGATATGAGTCATTTTTATACATAGTCCCTATTTTTATAGATAAAATGTAGAGGGCTGTTGCGAAGGAAATAAACTGCAAAAACAGACTAAGAATTTGGAAAACAGAGGACAGAAAAGAGGGATTTAGAAAACGAAGGCAGGCGATGTGTTACATGAAAAGATGGTGACGGGCGCAAAAAAAGATTGAAAAAAGAGTGGAAAAAGATAGTACTTTTCTCATGATTCAACGTAATATAGGTGTAATCTTATAAAGAGGAACACTATTAATAATATTAAATCAAATTACATGAAACATTTATTGTTCGGATTATTACTGCTGTTTTGTGTCAGTGCTAAAGGCATTGAGGTGACTCATGGACCTTGGATTTGCGACATGGATAGCACTGGTGCCACTATTGTTTGGGTGACAGACAAGCCTGGGTTGTCGTGGGTTGAGATAGCACCCGAGGGAAAAGACCACTTCTATGGTAAGGTAAGGCCACGCTATTACGATGTGTTGGCGGGACGAAAACTGCTTACCGACAGCGTGCATCGCGTGCGTGTCACTGGTCTTAAGCCTGATTCAAGGTATCGTTACCGTGTGTTTACACAGCAAGTTGACGAGTGGCGCTATGACGATTGGGTGAGTTTAGGGAAGACTGCCTGTACAGATGTGTGGAAAGGAAAGCCGTATGAGTTCACGACTTACCCCGTAAAGCCTCGCGAAATCACTTTCCTGGTGCTGAATGATATCCATGAACGTCCGCAGTTTATGAAGGAATTGTGCAAGAATGTGGACTTCAATAAACTTGATTTTGTGCTACTCAATGGTGATATGTCACATCGTTTGAGAGATCAAAAGCACATGATGGACGCATACTTAGATACCTGTGTGAGCATGTTTGCTACGCATACACCATTGTTTTTCAACCGTGGTAATCACGAACTTCGAGGCCAATTTGCAGACTATCTCTATCGTTACTTCCCCACAAACAACGACAAATATTATCGCCTTCAGCATGTAGCGGGAGTGGATTTCCTATTTATTGACTCGGGAGAAGATAAGCCAGATGAAGAGATTGAGTATAGCGGCATCGTTAGTTATGACCAATATCGCGAGGAGCAGGCACGTTGGTTGAAGTCGTTAAGAGAGGAACATAAGGTTGGAAAATACCCCTTAATAGTCTTCTCTCACATGCCTCCTACGTTGGAAAACTGGCATGGTCCCTACCACATGCAAGAGACTTTAACGCCTGAACTCAATAAAATGAACGTATCTGTTATGCTTTCTGGTCATCTACATAGATTCGGATATCAGGAGCCTAACGAGGTAATCAACTTCCCAAATCTTGTTAACAGCAACAACACCTACTTGCTTTGCCACATCAAAAATGGTAAGATGGAAGTGGATTATGTTGGTCTTACGGCGAAAGAAAAGAAGCATTTTACTTTCCCTTTGAAATAAATCATCCCACAAAGAAAGATGCACCATCAACAAATGATGGTGCATCTTTTTTATATTTCAATAGTGCTATTTGCACCATTAAAGCTTTCTTCCTTTATAGACAGTAGGATTTTGACTTATAAAAAGCTTGATTTTCAACTTTATTTCTACCTGTTTTTATGAGTAATAAGTCTTAGGTGGCAAAGAACATCACGAGAATTTGTGCAATGATTACACGCAAAAACATCCCTAATGGATAAACCGATGCGTAACTGATACTGGCAGTATCGCCCTTAATAGTATCGTTTGCATAGCCCAAAGCCATAGGGTTAGCCATACTCCCACAAAGGATTCCGCAAATGGTTCCAAAGTCAAACTTCTTCGTTTTCAATGCTATCAGCCCAACAATCAATACAGGAATGATTGTAATCAATGCTCCTATACCAATCCAAAGCAAGCCTTGTGGCCGCATAACTGTATCAAAGAAGTCCTTTCCTGCATCCAAACCGAGACATGCAAGATAAAGACTTAGTCCAAGTTTGCGTAGCATCAATGATGCCGATTGCGTTGTATAAGAGATAAAATGCATCTTAGGCCCAAGCGCACCCACTATGATTCCCATGATAATTGGACCGCCCGCGATACCTAATCTCACAGAGCTCTCCATGCCTGGAATGCTGATTGGGATTGTGCCTATAGCCAAACCTAAGAATATTCCAAAAAGAATGCTGCCAATATTTGGTTCATTTAGTGTCTTCACTGAATTGCCAAAGTAACTCTCTACATGGTTAACGGCCTCATGTTGTCCTACAACTGTGACCCTATCTCCATATTGTAAACGAAGGTCACTTGTAGCTAACAGTTTCATATCTCCACGCAAAACTCGACTTACATTGACGCCATACGATTTGCGAAGATGCAGTTCTCCAAGTCTCTTTCCATTGAGTTCAGTGCGTGTAAGCACGAGTACTCGACTCTCCACTTGAGTGTCAATGGCATTCCAGTCAATAGCTTCTTCGTTCCAATTCTTATTGATTTTCTTACCAAAAAGAATCTCCATAGCTCCTTCATCCTCTTTAGTTGTAATGACAAGTAGGTCATCATCGACCATCAAAGTAGTCTCGGCATTCGGTACAATGACTTCATTCCCTCGCCAAATACGCGAGATAATGAACTTCAAATGCGTCATATCTGACACTGAAGCAATGCTTTTTCCCGACGTCGCGGGATTCACAACTTTGAACTCTGCGATATAAGTGTGGTCGTTACTCTCGGCAGTTTTCACCTCAAGGTCAGCGGGTTTAACAAACAATTTGCGTAGAAGCATCATCGCAATTATAACGCCAAGCACACCCAAAGGATAGGTAACAGCAGTCGCAAGTGCCACAGTTCCGCTGCTCATTCCAAGGTGACTGAGGGCTTGAGTGGCTGCACCAAGGGCGGGAGTATTCGTAGTTGCTCCGCAAAGTAGACCCAACATATCGGGTAAGTTGATACCCGTTAGGGGAATCAATAGCAACGAAAAAAGCGTTCCAACGACTATAACGGCGAGGCTCCACATGTTTTGTGACATCCCTTCATGACGCAAAGAACCAAAGAAGTTTGGGCCTACATGCAAGCCAAGACAATAGACAAACATAGCTAAACCGAATGTTTCGGCATAGTCAAGTACCGTGGGATCTATACTCAATCCAAGGTGACCGGCGAGGATACCCACAAAGAAAACAAACGCTATTCCAAGGGAAATGCCCATTATTTTGACTTTTCCTATGGCCAAACCAAACGCGATTATAATCGATAAAATGACTACAGTCTGAATGGAAGAATGAACAGAAAATAAGTTGTTTACCCAGTCCATAGTGTGTTAGAGAATACTTAGATATTGTTCAAGAGGTATACCTCGGTTCTTGTCTTCATTGTCCTTATTGCGGAAAATGAGCTCATAAACGCCATCCATTGCCTTTTGAGTTGCATCAATCAGAGATTCTTCATTGAGCAAATGGCCAATAAGGATAGCCGAAAAGATGTCACCTGTGCCAGGGAAATGTACGGGAATCTCCTCATAGCAACGTTGAAAATACTCATTGGTAATATGGTTATAGCCCACCACCGAAGGTTTCCCATCAACAGGAATGCTTGTGATGAGCACCGATTTTGCTCCTATCTGACGCAAGAGATCAAGCAAATGATAAGCTTCTTCCCTACTAACTCCCTGCTGGTTATACGTGCTATCGGTCAGATAACAGGCTTCCGTGTAGTTGGGATAACATAGATGTGCCACGCTCAACATCTCTCTCATACTCTTAATTGCGGCTGGAGTTACACCATTATATAGCTTTCCTTCGTCGCCCATAATAGGGTCAACAAAGATTGTTGTGCCTGTGGCGGCTTGCTCAAGACAATAGCGTGACACGATGGCGGCTTGCTCTTCGCTGACGATAAAGCCTGTAGCAATGGCGTCAAATGTAAAGCCTAACTCCTTCCATACAGGGAAAACACCACGTATATAGCTTGTAGTATCCATGATGTTAAACTTGCCATAGTCGAGTGTATTGGATACCAATGCCGTCGGAAGATTATAAGTTGGGTGGCCGAAATACGACAAAATAGGGAGCATAGCGGCTGTAGCCACCTTGCCATAACCTGCAATGTCGTTGATCAAAAGAATTTGTTTCTTACTCATTTTGACTTTTCTCTATCAGTGGGCAAAGGTAGTAAAAAGTTAAGAGACAACGCCTTTATACTGAAATTAATTACTACATCGATGATAATTTCATCGGTGCCATAACATATAATGTATGAGAAGCAGCTCTGAAATCTATCTTAATACCTGAAGAAATACAGGATAACATATTTCTGCCAAAGGGGAGTGAGCTGCTTATATGTAGGACTTTGCACCTCACGCACACATCTCCCCGCATCGTCATATACCTTCATTTGCAGTATCTTTGAATTTGAAGGATGTCGCAATAGGGTTGAAATGAGCCGATAACCTCGCGTCGAACAACGATACATTCGCTCTTCAACAACATCGTTACTAACGTCATGTGTGTCCACAATGCAATGGGCTTCATCGAAGATAGTGGGGGATTCTAACTTGTCAAAGAAAGGCTCATGAACATATTTTCCTTGCTTTTCAGACCATAAAAAGACTTGTCTTTTTGTCAAATTGTAAAGCCAAACGGCGAAATCTCGATGCCCATCGAAGTTATAATCACGTTGATCTACCCAATACTCCGAACCAATCTTGCCCAAATCAAGCGTCTGAAGATAATGTTTATTGCTATAAATGTCAAGCTTAAATGCCCCATGTTCTGTTTTCGATTGCCACGAAATATAAATCTCTTTGTCGCCTTTCCACCACTCACGGTCCTCTTCTGCCTGCGCTTTCTGCCCTTCGGGAGTCACCGTTTCAAAGGCTTTCATATAGCTTTCCCAGCCAAGATGCTGTTTGTTTGGCATCACATAAAACTCTGCTGAGCCTACATCGAGGTCGTTAGAATCAGGGATTCGTCCCACGCCGAAATTCGCTTTCTTCGATGCTTTCGTGCGATAAGAGGTCCAATGTCCCTCAAATTGGTTGTTATTATAGCCGTCTGCACCATCTTCTGTACTATCAAAATAGGCCGTATCTTGATAGATAATAAAATATGAAGTAAAACTACCGGCAAAGAATCCCGAACCTTTTTGCATCTTATCTTCATCAAAACGATATTGCGCTTTCAGTTTATACCGCTTGAAATTAGGGTCTACTTGTTCATTCGGAGCAAACGAATGAAGGTCTATTCTCCCTGTAAAACTACATAGGTTTTGCTTCACCTTGCTTTTCCCTTCCACATGATACCAATGCGGATTGACCTTATCTTTATAGATTGTATCAAAGTGCATATAGAGCCGTTGACCATTACCTATATATCCCAAAAGGTCATTTCGCATCAACACCTGACTATAGTCATATCGCAAAAGTTGCTCGTTTAACTTATTGTTTGGCACTTTAGCAAAGCCCAAATAGACAGAACAAACCAGCAAGAGCATTGTCATCATCAGTTTTTTCATTGCCATCACGCGTGTTTTATAAGGTTGAACATCAAAAGAAAACACTAACATTGCAAATTTATATAATTTATATTGAAATGCAAGAATTTAGTAAAAAATATACTTCTAAAATCAATTAACTGCGCTCTTTCCTCCCCTTTTCCTTCCACTATCATGCAGTTTGCAAAGTAGAATGCTACAGCTAACTCCACTATCCCCACCATTTCACCGCGCGATTTGCGTCATTTCATCGTGTAAAATGCGGCAGTTCACGCGGTAAAATATGGCAGTTCACGCGACGATTCGCCTTACATTATTTTACTTTTAATTATCAACAACGTCACCCTAACAATTGTTTCATCTCGCAACTCGGTACGAGTTGTTCCTTTGATAGCCCGGGGTTGGCGAGGAACGAGCCTACCCCGGGTAAACATTCGCAAGGAGATTCAACGCCATAGGTGTTGAGCTTTTTCTATGAAGGCATGCTTACAATGAACCCTTTTATGGCGGATTAATCCGAAAAAGCACAACACCTAGGGCGTTGGTCCACACACAACATACGCTAACCCAGGGTAGCCTGCACTATCGTTTGGCAACCCTGGGCTATCAAAAGCGCAACACCTACGGCGTTGAAATGTTCATTTTTTGATACGATTAATGCCAACATACAAATAAATAAATAGCAAAATATGCCAATATTTCGGTGGATACATCCACCTTTATGAATGTTGTAACGACGCAACGCCGTTGGTATTGTGCCATTATTCCAATGAATGAATTTTGCAATATAAATGCCCTCATGGTGCAACTCGGTACGAGTTGTTCTTTTGATAGCCCGGGGTTGGCGAGGAACGAGCCTACCCCGGGTAAACATTCGCAAGGAGATTCAACGCCATAGGTGTTGAGCTTTTTCTATGAAAGCATGGTTATAGTGAGGTGTTTTATGTTGAATTACGCTTAGAAAGCGCAACACCTACGGCGTTGATACGTCCAATCCGTAGCATGGACTACGTTTTCTTGTGTCTGAATTTATGTCGGATTGCACTTAAAAAGCGCAACACCTACGGCGTTGAAATATTCATTTTTCGATACGATTTCTTTCGTCTTACAACATGATTCAATGGCTTGTCATGTGGAAATAACCATTATCTACGACATTGATTCAAATAATTTGTGAAACAATATGTATCGTGGCATAATTCAATATTAAATATATTATGTCACAATTTGTACCATTTCATGCGCTAATTTGCGTCAAATGATGCGGTGTTTTGCCGTATTTTACACGATGAAAAGACGCAAATGGTTT
>NZ_GL629647.1:2013166-2023942 GCF_000185845.1 Segatella salivae DSM 15606 | reverse complement strand
CGCAACTCGGTACGAGTTGTTCTTTTGATAGCCCGAGGTTGGCGAGGAACGAGCCTACCCCGGGTCAACGTTCGCAAGGAGATTCAACGCCGTAGGTGTTGAGCTTTTTCTATAAAGGCACGCTAACAATGAAACCTTTCATGGCGGATTAATAAGAAAAAGCGCAACACCTACGGCGTTGTTCTCTTCAAACCATACATTAACCCAGGGTAGCCTGCACTATCGTTTGGCAACCCTGGGCTATCAAAAGCGCAACACCTACGGCGTTGAAACGTTCAATCCGTAATACAATTGACGCCAACATGTGAATAGAAAAATGGCAAAATATGCAAACATTTCAATGGATATATCCACCATAATGAAAGCTCTCACAACGTGACGCCGTAGGTATTATATCAATCTTCTAATGAACGTATTTGCCATTATGAATGTTTTCGCAATGCAATTGCGTTGGTATTGTGATATTTTCTCGATAAAGGTGCTCTAAATTATAAATGCCCTCATGGCGCAACTCGGTACGAGTTGTTCTTTTGATAGCCCGGGGTTGGCGAGGAACGAGCCTACCCCGGGTAAACGTTCGCAAGGAGATTCAACGCCATAGGTGTTGAGCTTTTTCTATGAAGGCATGGTTATAATGATACCTTTTATGGCGGATTGCGCTTAGAAAGCGCAACACCTACGGCGTTGAAACACACATTTTATAACATGATTAATGGCAATTTACACATAGATTAATGGCAATTTACTCCGAAAAAACACAACATAAATGGCGTTGTTCCACGTAGAAAACGTACAACACCTACGGCGTTGACCTCCACACTACACGCATAACCCAGGGTAGGCTGACGCCAACCCTGGGCTATCAAAGGTACAACGCCTACAGCGTTGAACTACAAATGCACTATATACTATTTGACTTTACATGATAAATAGCGTCATTTCATGCGATAATTTGCGTCAAATGGTCGTGTGTTTTGCCATGTTTTACACGATAAAATGACGCAAATCGTTTTACGCTTTATTATCAACCACGTCACCACCCCCAATTAACCCCAAAATAACTCCCTCCATTTTCATGACTAACCACTCCCCTCTCTCTTCGGAGAGGGGCTGGGGGTGAGGCTTTGTTTCCCTTTCTCCATTCCATAAAGTGGCTGGGGGTGAGGCTACAAATCGCTGGAATCTCGGCTTTATCTCCCTCCCCTCATCCACTAACCCCACAAAGAAGTTGCCCCACAGCCACTTGTTTTGAGCCGTGAGATAACGTGTTTCACGCTGAGAAGCGGGGTTATTTGCGAGCTAATGACGAAGAAGACGGGGCGTGAGAAGAGGGAAACGAGGGTTAAAGTCCATCCGAATCATTGTCTTCTTCCATAAAAGGATTGAACATAGCTGACCGTGGTGTGACCCCACCTGAACCCGAAGAACTGCCTCCCGAGGTAAATTGTCCCGCGCTAGCAGAGCCTCCACTCCCTGCTAATAGCATGGAATCAAATTCTAACTGAAGTGTTTTTGTGAATGGTTTTGAATAACTTTTCATGTTGAGTAAATTTATTTATTGTTGCTTTGTCTGTCGTTTTGTATTGCACTCTCTATGATACCCTCCTCTTTTTACAGGCACTTTGCCGCCTTGTTTTGAGGTGGTTGTAAGTTGAGTGGTTACATTTTATTGTTTCAAACACACCTCCTTCCACGGAGGTTTATAACTTGTTGAGTTGTCTTAAAAGTTGAAGGGCATTGCACATGTGCCTTAGTTTGCAATCATCGAGATTGCAATGTCACAAAGACTTGTTTGCATACAAGTGCTATAATGCCTTTATTGCAAAGGTATAAAATAACAAATGAGGTTGCACTTTCGCCCTGCTGAATTAAACGTTAATTAACAATCATTTCACTTTATCATACGATAATCTATACAATCTCATCAATTATCGTCGTTTATTTGACTGATAAAACAAAATAATTACAGCCGTTTCTTTCGATGTTTCATTTGCCGAAGGATAAAAGTTCGGGGCAAACTGAGACATAACAACAGCAGCGTTGCGGTCCAATAGACCCAATCTTCGGTCGTGAGAACAGCCGTAAGCGTCAATAAAGCGAGACCAAAATGGAAGCCAAATCCATGAATCACGCGGCGCGAAGGGCGGTAATCATAAATAAAATAGGTGAAGATGGTGACGAAAATCAATTCCAACAGCGAGGCAACGGCAAGCGCATAACCCGTTGCAGTGAGTCCGCCGAGCCAATAACCCACAATGACCGACACGACAAACAGCAAGGCGGCGACTGCCTCTTGAATCAAATAATAGCGTGAATTGCCACGAGCGAGGGCGATATATTCAAGAGGAAGCGTCATGGCTCGCATGTACATGGCAAGTATACTGCCTCGCATCATGTTGACAACTGGCAGAAATTCGTCGCTGAAAAGCAAGGGAAGCAGCCATGGCAACAAGGTAGTCATGGCAATAAGCAACGGAGATATTGCCATCAAACACATCTCTATTTGTCGGTTTACGACACAATTGAGCGTGCTTTTTGAATCTGTTAAGCCCGAAAGACGTGGGAAATAGTCGGTTTCCATGGCATGAAACACCATGCCACCATAGGTCATTGTGACCATGAATCCCGCGTTATAAAGGCCTACAATGTGTAGATTTCCGGCATGAGAAAGGTAACTTCTGACGATAAAGTCGGCTGCACTGGCCAATATTCCCGATGCAACGAAGGCCAAACCTAAGCGTATCATGCCCGTGCCTTCTTGCATTTCATGCCATGAAAGCCGCAGATTGATGGGATAACGGCGCAGAGAAAACATCATGAGGATAGTCCATTGGAGGAGTGCCGCCACAACAATGGCAGGCACAATCGCGGCATCTCGCCACACATAGAACATCGGAACAGACGTCAACAAAGCACCCAACACACCATAAACAGACTGTAAAGCCAAGGCGCGTAGTTGGCGAGTAGCTTTCAAAATGGCTGATTCGCCAGCCGCAAGTGCTATAAAAGCAATGGTGGGTGCAAGGAAAACGAACTGCAAAGTGTGGTTACCCACAGCGAAAGTAAACCGATTAAGCAATGGACTTAGCACCATACAGAGCAACATTCCGACAAGCGCTGTGAGCAAAGTCCACATGCGAATGATGCGTATTTTGTGGCATAACAGCTTATAATCACCCTGTTCATAGGCCGCCGAAAGCTCGCGAACTGCACTCATTGGAAGTCCCATTGAGGTGGCATCTGACAGCAACTTGACCGTAGAATTATAGAGTGTGATGAGTCCCATGCCTGTAGTGCCGAGCAAAACTGCCACAATCTTGTTGCGAACAAGACTCATTAAGATGTTCAATCCCTGTACACTGCCAAAGAGACCCATGGCTTTTAGGATGTGAATATAGCTGTTGTTACTGGCTCTTGGCATGTATTTATCTTACAATAGCCACTTTACAAACAACCCCTTTTCGCCCATCTTGGGTCGCCACTTCAATCATATAAACACCTGAAGCCACGCGTTTTCCGTGACGATCACAGCCATCCCAGGTGAAAAGTCCACCGTTGCTGCGTCCTTCTTGCACAAGAGTTCCGTTTGAAGTCGTTATCTTTACATCGGCATTAAAGGCAAGTCCCGTGATGTTTATAGGTCCGTTATAATCTGGTTTGACTGGGTTGGGATAAGCATAAACCTCGTTTTGCGTCATCTCCTCTTGGGGTTTAGTCGCATTACTCTTATAAGAACAAAGCCCATTTGCCGTTCCAAAGAACACCTCTCCAGTGGTTTCGTTGATTGCAATGCTTTCAATGGTGTTGGAAAGTAGCGGACTATTCTCTGCCGTGAAGTGCTGAAGTTCTTCAATGTTGTTGCTACTGACAAGATAAACTCCATTATCATTCGTTGCAAACCATTTGCGATTAGCCCCATCAATGACGATACCCGTGATGTCAACTCCATTCAACAAGTAGTCAGCATAACCGCTTCCGTCGTCACGTGGCACTTTAATTTGCTGGAAAACTGGGCTTTCTTGGTTCATCTTTGCAGGCTGAAGCATCAACGGACCGACGTTTGTTCCAATCCAAATATTGCCTTCTTTGTCCTCAACGGCACACCGAACATTCCATAAATCCTTAATCGTTTCGCCGTCTTCATTTACAAACGACGTGATGGTTTTAAGCTGGTTGTTGGCCGTTTGATATTGAATGAGCGATGGTTGCTGCCAGTTGTCATTGACAAACCAAATTGTTTTGCGGCTATCAAAGAACAAATTGCGCATGTTTCCCAAGCTTCTTGTATTGAGTTTCATGAGTTGTGGCTGTTTGAAAGCCTTGAATTCATGGTCTTGATAGGCTATAATCGACTGAGAAGATGCCTGACTATTCAAGATCCACAGCCGTGATTCGGTGTCATAACCCAAGCCTTGTATGAGCACATAGTTAGGGTTTCCATCAGCCAAAGCCGATTCAAGTATGCTGTTGTTTGGGCCATAATGTTTAATGAAATGCTGGTCTTTATACTCATAAAGTCCTGTTCTTCCGCCTGCAAAAAGATGGGTTTCATCTTTCGGATCAACTGCAAGTACGCTAAGATCTACGTATGCTACGCCTGTCTTTGCAGCGATTCCATCAGACGCATAGATGCTCCACGCTGTGCCATCCCACACTTGGATGCCGGCGGGTCGCTCAAGATCAGTCGTCACATTGTATCCCCCCACGCACGAATAGAGCTTATCTTTGTAGAAGGTTAGATAGCCAAAGTGATTTGATTTCGGTCCACCGGGATGAGCATTTGCCACTTTTGCCCACAAAGCGGAAGTGTCTTCAGGAGACTTTTCCACATAGTTTCCCACACGATGCCATTGATTTCGGTCGGCAAGATTGGCCGTTAGTGGTGCCGAATAGATGCCCGCTGCCTTACTTGCTGCATAGAGTTGACCGTCACGCACATAACAATAATCGACCGAAAAGCCCAATTTATAAGTGTCACTGACCTCAGCTTCAGCTGCATTTAGTTTCACAATGCCAAACGCTGTGGCCATAAACACATAGCGGTTGTAGGCATAAAGGCTGTTAATGGTTTTGTTATCAGTCGTCGAAGTGTTATAGTAGGCGCTGACATTTGTCACTTGTCCGGCGTCGTTTATCAAGTCGATGTTTTGATTTTCATAGGCCACCACCAAGCGATGTGCCGCCTTGTTGTAGGCAATGTGTGTGATATTGCAGTCGCTAAGACCATTAACCTTATCAAAGGTGCGCACACTTTGGTCTTTCGTGTCATAGGAATAAAGACTGTTACTGGCACGAACATAGAACAAAGTTGCATTGGCTTGCACTATCTCTTGTGGCGAATCATAAGATAAATAGGTGCGCCATGTGAAAGAAGAAAGGAGGAAAAAGCAACACAAGCCTATGATTCCGCTCCTTGTTCCTCGCCAAAGCAGGGGAAGAGAAGCATAGGTTTGAAGCTTGAGGAATACTTTATTAGCGTAGTATCTGATAGTTTTTATCATCATGATCATCATTAAGCAGCCATGCGTTTGTGGCATATCACTCCCCTATTTTAGAGGAAGTGTCGGCAGAAAGCCCTTTCTTCAAAGCCTCAACAGCCCTTGCGCGGTGACTGATGCCATTCTTAATGTCTTCTCCAAGCACTGCAAAGCTCTCGTCATAGCCCTCGGGAATGAAGACAGGATCATAGCCAAAACCAGCTGAACCGCTTCGTTCGGTGGCGATTTTCCCATTGACTTTGCCTTCAAAGAAAGTCTCGTTGTAGCCATTGGGTTTGGAGTCGTCTCGCCGAATGAGTGAGATTACCGTGCGAAAGCAGGCATTTCGGTCGGTAATTCCAGTCATTTTACGCAGTAATTTGGCTGTGTTTGCTTCGCTGTTATGGTCAGTTCCTTCGGCATAGCGTGCGCTATATACGCCAGGTTCGCCATGCAAGGCCTCAACTTCTAAGCCAGTATCGTCGGCAAAGCAGTCGAGTCCGTAATGCTCAAAAACGTATTTCGCTTTCAAATGTGCATTCTCTTCGAGTGTGTTTCCAGTCTCGGGAATGTCTACATGGCATCCAATCTCGTCCAAAGAAACAACATCATAGGCGCTGCCAAGAATCTCTTTAACCTCTGAAAGCTTATGTTTGTTGTTGGTTGCAAATACAATTTTCATCCTTTTACCTGCTTTTTCTTGTTGCCTTCTAACTTCTTTTTGACGCTAACTTTCATCTCATCAAAGCCTTCTCCGTATACACCTACGACGCTACTCTGGCTTACAAAGGCGTTGGGGTCAATGAGTTTGATGAGTCGGAAGATGTCCATGCTCTCACGTTTCTTGGCGAGTATACAAAGCACTTTAATCTCTTTACCCGTATACCAACCATGACCGTCGAGGATAGTCACGCCATGTCCTGTCTCCATTCCTATGGCGTTGGCAATCTCTTGGTATTTCTTTGAGAAGATCATAAACTGTGCACTCTCCCTGCGTGCATTCATAATATAGTCTAAAGAGAAGTTTTCGAGCGTCATAACACATAGTCCAAACATCACCTTATGAGCTCTTTCGAAGTATGATCCGAATTGAGGGAAGAACATACAGCTACCAATGATGCAGAAATCTACGGCAATTAACACCGTGCCGAGCGACACATTGTGATACTTATTGATAGAGGCCGCGATGATATCTGTACCTCCTGTTGAGCCATTGTGCAGGAAGACGGTCGATAAAGCCACACCCGTGATGACGCAACCAATAATCATTGACATGAAGTCTTGCCCCTCTCCAAGGAGTTTTATGGGCAGACCATTGGGCTGTTTGGGTATGATATGCTGCGCCAAAATCAACATAAAGTAGAGTAAGAAGATAGCATAGATGGTCTTAAACAAGAACTTAAAGCCCAAGATCTTCAAGGCAACGACGAGCAAGGCAAGGTTAACGATGATGTAAGTGTTTTGTACATGGAAGCCCGTTGCATAGTCGATGATGGCTGCAAGACCTGTAACTCCGCCAGCAACTATCTGATAAGGCATCAAGAACACAGTGAAAGACACCGTGTAAAGCATAATACCGAGGGTGATGAAAAGGTAATCTTTCACCTCATCCCATACCTTTAAATTCTCTAACATTTATTTAATGACAATATTAACGATTTTCTTTGGCACGATAATTACTTTCACAATCTGTTTCCCATCAATGTATTTCAGACTGCGTTCATCGGCTCTTACCTCACTCTCTATCGTGGCATTGTCGGCATCAGCGGCAAAAGTCTTTTGATAACGAGCCTTTCCATTGAAGCTGATTGTAAGCTGAATCTCACTCTCTACGAGGTATTTCTCGTCGTAGTTAGGCCAAGATGCGTCGCAAACGGAGCCCTCATTGCCTAATACATGCCATAGTTCTTCGGCAACATGAGGAGCAAACGGCGCCAACACTACAATCATTTTCTGAAGTAATTCAACGTTATGGCACTGCTGTTGTCCCATCTCATTGACGGCTATCATGAATGCCGATACGGCAGTGTTATAGCTGAATTTCTCAATGTCTTCAGTCACTTTCTTGATAAGTTTGTGTACAGTCTTGAGACTTTCCTTTGTGGGTTGCGCATCATCTACAACGAGTTTATCTTCTGTTGCACGTCCCCAGAAGAGACTCCAGAACTTCTTTAAGAACCTATGACAGCCGTCAATACCATTCGTATCCCATGGTTTGCTGGCCTCAACCGGACCTAAGAACATCTCATATAGACGCAAAGTGTCGGCTCCATAGTCTTTAATGATGTCGTCAGGATTAACAACATTGTACATGCTTTTAGACATTTTCTCGACTGCCCAGCCACAAATATACTTGTCATCTTCAAGGATGAACTCTGCATTATTATATTCAGGACGCCATTGTTTGAATGCTTCAACGTCAAGAATATCATTCTTTACGAGGTTCACCCATACGTGAATAGGAGTTGTTTTGTATTGATCTTTAAGCCCTTTTGATACAAACAACGGCGCCTTTGAATGGTCTTCGCTGACAACTCGATAGACAAAGTTAGACCGTCCCTGTATCATTCCTTGGTTAATCAACTTCTTATACGGCTCCTCTTGACAGCTTACACCGCAATCATAGAGGAACTTGTTCCAGAAACGACTATAGATTAAGTGACCCGTTGCATGCTCAGTACCCCCTACATAAAGGTCAACACTCTTCCAATATTCGTCAGCTTCCTTGCCCACAAGTGCGTGATCGTTGTGTGGATCCATATAACGTAGGTAGTAAGCAGAGCTTCCTGCGAAGCCAGGCATAGTGTTAAGTTCGAGTGGAAAGACTGATTTGTCGTCAACAAGTGACTTATCTACGACTTGCTTCTGACGCTCATCCCAAGCCCATTTCTTTGCTCTTCCCAAAGGAGGTTCGCCATTTTCCGTCGGCTTATATTGGTCGATATCGGGCAATTCAAGTGGTAAGCACTCCTCAGGCAGCATATAAGGCATTCCGTTTTTATAGTAAACAGGGAATGGTTCGCCCCAATAGCGCTGACGAGAGAATATGGCATCGCGCAAACGATAATTCACTTTAACGCGTCCAAGCTGGTGTTTCGTCACGAAATCCTTAGTTGCTGCGATGGCCTCTTTAACGGTTTTACCATTGAGATTGAAACCATCGAGGGTCTGAACTCCCTCACGTGGCGAGTTCATTACAATGCCTTCTTTGGCATCAAAGCTTTCTTCTGTGACGTCAGCTCCCTCAATCAGTGGGATAATGGGTAAGTTAAAATGCTTTGCAAAGGCATAGTCTCGGCTGTCATGTGCCGGTACTGCCATGATCGCTCCAGTGCCATAACCTGACAAAACGTATTCAGATATCCACACAGGTATCTTATCTCCCGTGAAAGGATTAATGGCATAACTTCCACTAAAGACGCCCGTCACCTTGCGATCACTCATGCGTTCGAGTTCGGTTCGCTTCTTCACGTAAGACAAATAGTCATCAACGGCGGCACGTTGTGCGTTGGTTGTCAGCTTATCTACTAACTCACTTTCAGGTGCCAAGACCATAAACGTAACGCCAAAGATAGTATCTGCGCGTGTCGTAAATATCGTAAAGCTACCCTCTTCGGCTGTTTCCTTGGAACCTTCTGCGTTATTTGAAGACGCATCCGAACCGAGACAATACTTAAATTCCATTTCCGTTCCTTCCGAACGACCTATCCAATTGCGCTGAGTTTCTTTGATAGAATCGGTCCAATTGATGTGTTCTAAGCCGTCAAGTAGCCGTTGTGCATACGCCGAAGTACGCAAACACCACTGTTGCATCTTCTTTTGTACAACAGGATATCCACCGCGTTCGCTCACACCATTAACCACTTCATCGTTTGCAAGCACTGTACCTAAGCCGGGACACCAGTTTACTACCGTCTCACCCAGATAGGCAATGCGATAGTTCATCAGTGTTTTCTGCTGCTCAACCTCACTCATCGACTTCCACGTTTCAGCCGAGAAGTGAAGCGATTCGCTTTGAGCAACATTGAGATTCTCCGTTCCTTCGGTCTCAAAATGCTTGATAAGGTCAGCGATTGGATAGGCTTTCTGCGTGTCGTTGCAGAAGAAACTATTAAACATCTTTATGAAAGCCCATTGTGTCCAATGGTAGTATTTCGGGTCACAAGTGCGTACTTCGCGATCCCAATCAAACGAAAAACCAATCTTATCCAGTTGTTCGCGGTAGTGATCGATATTGGTTTCGGTCGTGATTGCTGGGTGTTGACCAGTCTGAATGGCATATTGTTCAGCGGGAAGTCCATAGGCATCATAGCCCATTGGATTGAGAACATTGAATCCTTGCAGGCGTTTGAAACGCGCATAGATGTCACTTGCGATGTAGCCTAAAGGGTGACCAACGTGCAATCCGGCCCCAGAAGGATAGGGAAACATATTGAGTACATAGAACTTTTGTTTCGACTTGTCCTCCGTAACCTTATAGGTCTTGTTCTCTGCCCAGGCCTTTTGCCATCTTTTCTCAATTTCACTGAAATTATATTCCATTGCTATCTTGTTTTATTTATATTCTTTTTGTCGCGTGTTTTCGTCTTCATTCAGACATATTTTCACGTGTACAAAGGTAAGGTTTTTAATTTATAATTCATTCATTCGCCTTGTATAATTCGATGATTGCTTGCGTGTTTTTTCTAAAAATCAGTGACATGGTGGTGAGAACGAAAGCAAAACAGAAGATTTTTTATTGGGGATAACTACATGATTTCCCACATTTTACCGCATGAAACGAGGGGAATGGTATTATGAAATACACGTTTCAACGCCGTAGGTGTTACGCTCTTGATGATTAATTCGCTATATTTTCTGTCGCAACATAATGTAATTCATGTTATGGATTGAACGTATCAACGCCGTAGGTGTTACGCTTTTGATAGCCCAGGGTTGCCAAACGATAGTGCAGGCTACCCTGGGTTAGCGTAGGTTGTGTGGGAAACAACGCCGTAGGTGTTGTGCTTTTTCGGATTAATCCGTCATAAAACGTTTTATTGTAAGCGTGCCTTCATAGAAAAAGCTCAACACCTACGGCGTTGAATCTCCTTGCGAACGTTCACCCGGGGTAGGCTCGTTCCTCGCCAACCCCGGGCTATCAAAAGAACAACTCGTACCGAGTTGCACCATGAGAGCATTTATTTTGCGAAATTCATCCATTGGGATAATAGCGCAATACCAACGCTGTTGCGATATGAAACAATTGTGGGCGTGGCGTGGTTGATAATAAAAGGGGAAATGATGTAAGGCAGACAAA
>NZ_GL629647.1:2012348-2013063 GCF_000185845.1 Segatella salivae DSM 15606 | reverse complement strand
GTTGATAATAAAGCGTAAAACGATTTACGGCATTTCATCGTGTAAAATACGGCAAAACATGTGACCATTTGACGCAAATTAGTGCGTAAAATGACGCTGTTTAGAATGCCGCTCTAGTTCAACGCTGAAGGCGTTGTACGTCTTATAGCCCAGGGTTGGCGTCAGCCTACCCTGGGTTATGCATGTAGTGAGGGGGTCAACGCCGTAGGTGTTGTACGTTTTCTACGTGGAATGCCGCGATAAAATGCCGAGGAATAAAAGGTACAACGCCTACAGCGTTGTTACCACGCACGGCAAATGACCCAGGGTAGACTTCGCTTTCGCTTGTCAACCCTGGGTTATCAGAAGTACAACGCTTACAGCGTTGCGCGATGAGGGCATTCAACATGGCGGATGTGTTTATTAGAATACCAGAATAACAACTATGGCGTTTCATCGTTGCGACATTCGCAATGGCGGATACATTCATTTGAATATTGGCATAACACCCATGGCGTTGCATGATGGGAGTATTCATCATAGTGGATATATCCATTGAAATATTAACATATTTTGCTATTAATTTATTTGCATGTTGGCATCAATTGTATTATGAAATGCACGTTTCAACGCCGTAGGTGTTGCGCTTTTTCGGCGTAATCTGCCATGAAAGGTTTCATAGTAGGCGTGCCTTTATAGAAAAAGCTCAACACCTATGGCGTTGAATCTCCTTGCG
>NZ_GL629647.1:1991702-2012298 GCF_000185845.1 Segatella salivae DSM 15606 | reverse complement strand
CGTTGATAATGAAGCGTAAAATGGTTTGCGTCATTTCATCGTGTAAAACACGGCAAATCATGCGACTATTTGACGCAAATTACCGCGTAAAATGACGCAGATTATAACACCATTTTAGTTCAACGCTGTAGGCGTTGTACCTTTGATAGCCCAGGGTTGGCGTCAGCCTACCCTGGGTTATACGTGTAATGAGGAGGTCAACGCCGTAGGTGTTGTACGTTTTCTGCGTGGAATGCCGTAATAAAACACCAAAAAATAAAAGGTACAACGCCTACAGCGTTGTTGCCACGCACGGCAAATGACCCAGGGTAGACTTCGCTTTCGCTTGTCAACCCTGGGCTATCAGAAGTACAACGCTTACAGCGTTGTGTATTAGAATATTTGTAATGGCAAATGGGTTAATTAGGGGTGTTAACGTGATTGATAATAAAAGGTAAAATAAAATACGGCAAATCATCGTGTGATTTGCCGTATTTTACCGCATGAAATGACGCGAATTACGCGATGATTTGCGTCATTTCACGCCACAATGTAATGGCACATGTGGCGAGAACAAATTGCATGCATTCTGCAAACGAACGGATGGTGTGTGCTATTGTCGGTCGATGATAGGGCCCATGGAGGTTTGTTTTTGTTCCGCTTTGCCGCTATCAGTGTGATACAACCTCTTTACACACACGGCCATTACTATATTTCACGAGGTTAATTCCTCGCTGTGGACCATGTAAACGGCGGCCATCGAGGGTGTAACGCGCTACTTCAACGGCTGTATTTTGCCCTTCTTTCACGGGAGATATGCCTGCAGGGGCGGCATCGGTGATGCTACATTTGGCTGCATTTTCAATCTGTCCATTCGCCGTATTTATCAATAGCACGCATACTTTCAGCTTCGTTTTGTCGTGAAGCAACCTGATTTGAGACACATTGAACACTTGATTGAAGCTTTGTGGCTTATCAATCTCTATCGGATTCTTTATTAAATATTCTTCGCCTGGATTGTAAACACCCCTTGCTGCGACTGCAGTGAAGTCGTTGGGATAGCCCCTTAGCACTCTTGGAGAATTGATAAACTGATCAAGTTCAGTGGAAATACCGAGTAATCCAGTATCTCCCGAATAGTGATTATTTTGTACCCATGCCGTGTTTGCCTTTCCGTCTTCTGTCAGTACATAGGCAATGGCGTATGGTTTGCCTTGAGGTGTGGTACGAAAGGTAACGCGAGGGATAATGGTGACATTCTCTTTAGCCTTATCCCACTGTGCAGTTACGTCAACATCCATGTCAGCTCCCATAGCCATTTCCTCTTCAAACTCGGTGACGGCAGTGAAATAAGGCAACAAACGGCTTCTATTCATTTGGAGAGTAGGGTATTTTTGGATTGCAGCGGCATTCCAAGCATAGTCTGAACAGGTAAGCGGATCACCGCTATGAATGGCAATTCCGATGAAGTTTTCAGGGTAATTCCGTTCTAAATTCTTCATAAGTGCGATGCCACGTGGGCAGTATTGGCACCACATTCCCGTGTATTCTTCGACCACAATGCGTCGATGGGCCACTTGCGTAACGGTGATTCTCGGCAGGTTTGCATAGGGAAAAGTGGCTGTGTTGGCTTCACCATTAACCTTGGTAATTTCAATCTGCAATTCTGTTTTCGACAATTTAGTGTCTGGCGGCACGTCTATTGCAATGGTGCCCACGTCCATTCGCCTTAAAGGTTCTTTCATAACATATTTCTTTTCATATAGAACTGTGCCCTGAAACGAAAGCTTATAAGTGAAATTTTGAACCGGAGTCCTGCCGTAATTGGTAACCAATAGTTGACCTTTTGCACTCTCTGCGCCGATAGGCACATAGACTTTCCGTCCTGTGGAGGGGGCTAAGCTATAATCATCTGCACTGATGTTGCTCGGATAACAAAAGAGGGTGATGAGTGCAAGCAGCTGAATATAAAAACGTTTTGTCATATCTTAGAAGATGTTATTTGGGGAATAATGGCTTAGGATGCAATATATTTGCGAGTGAACAGCTTGCCTTTCTTCCCTTTGTACTTAATAATATAAACGCCCTTAGGTAGTTTTGTCAGCGTGGTGAGCTGTTTATAAAGCAACATACCCTTAGTGTTGAAAACATCAAATGTGCTTCCTTCCTGCAGTGATAAGGCTGTAATGCCAGCGTCACCTGGAACAAAGTCGACTGTGATTTGAGGCCCTTCTTTCTCTGTAATCACTCCGTTTGCTTGCACTTCACTGATGAAAAGTTGCAGGGTTACTTTGCATTTACCCTTCGAAGTGAAGATATGTTCAATAGAAAGTTCCTCTTTTTGTGAGGCATTGAGCGTCGAAGGTCCCAATTGGTAGACACCCGTTGTCTGCTGAGAAGTGCAATCTCCCAATGTACATACCGTTAGATTACCTTCTTCCATGTTAGTAATGGTGTAGGAAAGTTTCACATTCTGCGCCTTATTTGACTTATTAGAAATGAACAATCTCATAGCCATTTGTTTCTTTTCTTGGTCAAAGAGAGCACTTTCTACTTTGTCTTGAACAAGAGTAAAATGAGGGGTTATCGTTTCATCTTTGTCATTAACAAAAACAACTTCATTTGTTGTAGACTGTGCCTTTGCACCAACGATGATGCAGATGAACAGACTTAATAAACTAAGTAATCTTAATCTCATGCCTTATTTTTTAGAGTTTCTGATTTAATTATGGTTGGGTTATCTTGTGCTGGGTGACTTGTAACACCCCACTTTCATTGTAGAAGAAAGCCACTATCCATGCTTTATCAGGCTTGATGCCCTGAGGAAGTGTATAAGTTGTTAGCTCTTTATGAGCCTGTTTGGCGGAAAGCGTGAGTGCTTTACCCCAATTTCCGTTAATAGCAGCACGCAAAACATGGTTGTGTATGTAGTTCTTGTCAAGCTTGTTGTTGGGGAAAAGCTGTGGCGCTACTATGCCGTCTTCTACAAGCCAGAGTTGAAGTAGGCCATGTATATCATTGGTTAAGGTCTTCAAATCCGTCTCTATCTCTACCCGTTGGTTTGTAGTGGTGTATTGACATTTAAGTTCTATGCCCACCGTTGTAGTCCGGTTAAACTCTTCATAGACTTGTCCTGGCCACGCTTCTTTAGGAAGTGCGCCACCACGGCGGTCGAAAATGGCTTTGGGAACATTGGGAATAGCCCAATGTTGATAGTAAGTATCTCCTACTTCCGTGCGTAATCCAACAAAGTTAGGTGTCGTTTGGAGGGCAAGTGGACCTGCATGGATAGCAACGGCTATCAATTTATCGGCTCCATAGGTAGCTTGTAGCTGCGAAATTGCCTCAGTTGCCTGAGGACAATAAATGCAACGCTGCCCTGTAAAGTCTTCAATGAGCACATTACGCTGTATAGTTGCGGCAGGAACTTCAATGAAACGATGGTCGGAATCAATCGAGTCGCAGCCCATTAGCAGTGTAATGCCAGCCAAGAGAAGTACATATAAAGTTTTCATTTCAATCAGAAGTTATAGTTATAAGATAGCGTAAGCCCTTTGGTTGCAGGGATATAGCGACACACTCCGCCTGAACAGTTAAAGCCGGCACGCGTGCGTCCGTAGCCCATTTGCAATCTGTGTGCTCCCCTATTGTATGTAACAAAGCCTTGATAGTAGTGTATATGGGTGCTGCCGAGATTGTAGAGATCACTTAATGTGACCATCCAGTGCGGAGCAAGTGACAATTCTGCCAAGCCAAAAGCCCAGTCTTTATCGCCATTTTTCGATGAAAGATACTGACCTTCTACGCGTAGTATCGTCGTCGTTGATAGCTTTTGTTTCACCTCAGCGACAAAGATTTGTGAGTTTAACATGCCTCCATGTCCTTCAAGTAAGGTTTGATTGTATCGCTGATTCATAAGCATGACGTTGAGTTTTGTATCTTTTCCAAGGCGCTTCTCTAACTGCACATCGACATCTTGATAGTAAGTAGAAGGTCCCCACGCCCAAAACGGACTCCCATATCCGTCAGTTCCGCTTCCACCTACATTGTTCTTGCGCACGGAATGAATGTGTGAGAAGTTCAATTTGATTGTAGTTCCATATCTTCCCCCAAGACTTGAGCCTTTCGGAAAGGTGTAAGCGCCTGCTGCTTGATAAGCCCACTCTCCCTCAGGACGTGTGGCATAGGGATAAAGTGCAGCCAAAGTATAGGTGTGTTCTATAGTGAAAGCCGGCATATGATTAATGAAAGAAGACGCTCCTTCCATTCCTCTATTACTGCGAAATGCCATATTTGTGCTCCTCTTTGCTTGTAGAAGTAGGCTCTTACCACGCTTAGAATATGAACAAGAAAGCATTGAAACATAACCATTTCTGTAAATATAGCCGTTGTCTTTTGAAGGATCTTGTGTCTTCATTGCTATCTCTGCAAGCACATTAAACGAGCGATGTTGCAGATGAAAGCGAACATCATACGCATTAACATAGCGAGGAAGACGTAGTCGATGGGTTGGATCCGTCATGACAATATCCTCTTTCTCATATTTATTAACGTAGGAAAAGCCGAGCGTTACATAGGTATTATGCTGCTGAAGTCCTTTAAACCACTCGTCAATATTCCACTCAATGTCACCTCCTGTCAGCCAACTGTTGTTGTGTTTCCAATATCTTCGCTGGCGTCCTGCAAGCATTTTCACCGCTAAACCAGCCCAAGGACGAACAGAAAATCGTAGTCCTTGCAGTGAGTTATCAATGCCGAGACTTCGTTCTTCATAAGTGCGAAGGATGAAACCCGAGCCAAATTGCTCATAGAAATCACCTAAGGTTAGTTCGACATTCTTATAGTTTCCTTTCACATAAAGATATGGAAGACCCCACCCTTTGAAGTCTTTCTCAAATCCAGGAAGTGGATGTTGCAGGTATTCCAGCCTTGTTCCAGCCTCTACATAGCGGCTTGTGGCCTTTAAATTCAGATAAGTATTCGTCAAGAAATGCCCGTCAAGAGCGTCTGCTCCCGTTGATTTGTCTCTTTCAGGAAGCAGGATATCGCTCTGAAAACTACCCGAAAGATGTAATTTATCAGGCTGCTCCTGTGCACAAAGTGATATATTTGCTGCGCCAATGAGCAGCATTATCATCGTCCATCTCTTCATAATCCTATCTGCTTCCGACGGCTTTAATCTTCTCATAAAGCTCTATTTCCGCGCCATCTGTATACCCATTGTGTTTATAAACGATGTTTCCCTGGCCATCAAACAATATGGTATAGGGAATCATCTGAATGTTTAATGCTTGCCGTAATTCGCTGTTTGGGTCAAGCAATACGTCATAGCGCCACCCGTTTTGGTCTACTAAAGGCTTTACTTTATTAATATTCTGCCCCTCATCTACGGCAACAGCTATGATTCTTACACCTGTTTCTTGCCGCCATTCATCGTAGAGTTCGTCTATGGTTTTAAGCTCACGATTGCAAGGTTTGCACCAAGTTGCAAAGAAAGCAATCATAAAAGGTTTCCCATTATTAGATAAAGTATCCGTCTGTATGGTTCTACCTTCAATGTCTTTAAGTGTTATTTTGGGTAATCTTCCTTGCGCATAGCTTCCTAAACACACAGGTAACAGGCAGAGGAATAGCAGAATTTTTCTCATCTTATTTGTTTATAGAGCTGTTATAATGATATAAAAAAGAGCGTGAGTTGAAATGAATGATAAAGAGAAGTGCCGGGATTCGGCGAGGCAAACCCTTTTATTTCTTTACTTTCTTTCCGTTAATTATATAGATTCCCTTAGGCAATTGGTCGATAGGAGTGGCTATACGAATGCCTTGAAGATTATAAATCACAGGGACTTTTGAGTTTGTTTCCGTCACCGAAACAACCGCATCGGCAGACGAGGCAACAGCAAACTGCACACGAGGAGTTACATTATTCCACACATCTACACGTTGTCCATCTTTCATTATCTCTACATGTATCTCATAAGTATGGTTTAGTTTCAAACGATTGAGTGGGAATTCAACGAGCGTTGTCTTTGGGTTTATGTAGCTAAAACGAGGGAAAGAAACATAAGATTTAGAACCAACATCAACATATTGCCCCTCAGAAAGGTCCATCACACGATAATAAAGTGGACCTGAATAGCCTGTACTGCCACGCAATTCTGCCATTACCATCAGTCCCAACTTTGTTGTTTTTTGCGGGTCAAACACTTGTAATTCGGTCTTCTTTCCATCAGAAAGGAAATCAATTCCATTGATACTGAGTTTAAAGGGAGCTGTATTCGGCAGCACATTAACCTCTATCGGTGAGTTCGTTGTAATGGGAATCTTCTCAAAAGTCTTGTCTCCTTTATCAACATTAATAAAGAAGTGCACTACATAACGGCCTGCAAGAAGAGCATTACTGACGCCATTTGTAGCATAAGATGTTAATACTGGGGCCCGCATCGCAGTCGTTTCGAGACGCTGAGCACATACAAACTCTGAGTTAGGAACAGTGTATTTAATGCCATTCTCTTTGCCTTCAAACTCTACAATGAGGTTTCCGCGCACCTCTTCCCAGCCATCATTGCGGACAACTAAACCTAAAACTCCTTGGTCTCCGCTACCCTCATACAAGGGAGCAAGCTGATTTGGTTGACCAACTAAAGAGAGAGGAACGCGTGCTGCAATATCTTTCACGAGGACTCTATTGTCTGTTAGCTCTACGGTTTGCGTGTTAGCATAAGCTATTGGCTGCCATCCTAAGTAGGTAGAAGGCTGCTCTATAAGCTCATTTGATAGCGGTTTAAGCGTATAAGTTCCATTGGGAAGTCCTGCAAAATCAAGGTTATTGAAATCTACCATGGTAGTAGTGAAGATACTACTAAAACTGGTTTCTTTTTGAGAAGAACTGAAAAGCTTCACTTGTTCACCTTTATTATTATAGAGACCAAGCCCAACCTTTCCCGTAAAACGCCCAAGACTGCCATTAATTGGGCTATTGCTGCCCAACTTTTCTATCTTTGCATTCAACACCGTTCCACGCTCAACATCTTGTTCTTCGATAGTAAAAGCGTGCATACTTCGCGTTTCAAGTCCTCGTGTTTCGGCAAATTCTTTATGCTGACCATCCTTTGGATGTGCAAAAACAACTTCTATTTCTTCATAGAACTTGCCTTCTCTTAATCCAAAACCACTAACATTAAGGTAGATAGTATTAAGGTCAAAATAGCCATCAAACGCACCACCCCAGCCCCAATTAGCATGTACATAGCCACGTCTATCATATCCATCGAAGACAAAAACGTGTGAACCTCCACAAACAAGTACAGGATATCCATCGGCAAGTTCATTGAGAAGTATTTCATGAAAGGTGCTCGCCAGCATATAATCTTTATATACATGGCGCACAGAATACCCAAATTTATAGCGCAAAGCCTCCATAGCATAGTGTAGATTTGAGCTACTTCCCAACTTAAAATAAGTCATATGAACAGCCTTGCCAACGTCTCTCATCAGCACACCTACAGCGTCTCCTCCTCTTGTATCCATTTCACTTGCTCGGTCTCGCATGTCTTTCCATAGATAATCGGCACTCCTTTGCGCCTCCGAACCCTCTGGATTAACATAAGAAGATGGGCGTTCTTTCGGCCACTTATGATGGTATAAGAGTTGTGCCGTGGCTGTAGCAACACAGCCTGTTGGCGTATTTACCCCATCCTGTTTAGGCGTATACTGATTAAACGGATAGCTCTGCTCCCAATGACACGTAAGTAACGGCAACACCTCTCGCTTCTTAGGAAGTTTCACCGAGGGCACCGTGACCTCCCCAGCACGTACAGCCAACACCACGTTTTCATAGTGTTGAAGCATTGCTTTGAATTCTTTGGGGATAGGTTGGCGGGCATTCTTTGAATTCAAAGTGCCATAACCAACCACTTCATTGAGTTTACTTTCTCCTGAAACAACAACAAATCGGTTGTCGTTTGCATTTGTAAAGAGATAATAAGCAGGCTGCTTTTCAGCCCCTGTTGCACGTGTTAAGGCTGTGGTCGACTGCAATTCAGGATTTGAAAGATACTTCGATGCAATCAATTTCGCTGCATTCTGTCCCACAGGTTCTGCCCACATTAAAGATGTTGCGGCGCAAAACACACCAAGCAACGACATCCTAAGGATATAATTCTGTTTCACTTTTGTATTTAGGTTTAATGCTTTAGATGCTTGATTTGTTATAAGGTAGCTAAATCTATGATGTGCAAAGGTACGTGTTTTATTTGTAAAAAAAGAATTAAATCATTCTAAAGTTAAATTAAAGGATAGCCCAACCGCCTTTAATACCCTCTGAATAGTCGTGAAAAACATTTCTAACAGCGTTCTAAACTCCTTGCCTTTCTGAAACTATCCGTAAGAAATGAGTGTGAAGAATGAGGAGGATAGTTTGAGGAGTCATTAGGATGGGCAACGTCGTTGATAATAAAGAGCAAAATGAATTGCGTCAATTTATCTTGTGATTCGCCGTATTTTATGCCATGAAATGACGCTGTTTATCGCGCAAAGTGACGCTGTTTGCAACACAAAATGATATATACTACTTTGCGGATGATAACTATCAATTATGGCAAAGTTAGAAAACATGGCAAAGGAAAACCCGAAATTGGAGCAAAATACGCTTTCTGATGGTCGGATAAGTCTTTATCTGGAGTATTATCTTGGTAGAGAAGAAACGCCTGGATTGGATAAAAATGGTAATCTTGTTTTGTATGAAACAGGAAAGATGGCAGGCAAACCCAAAGTACACATCAAGCATAACAGAAGAAAAGAAAACTTGCAGTTGTACTTGATAGCCAAGCCTCGCACCCCTGTGGAACGGCAACAGAACAAAGAAACTCTTGAATTGGCTGCCAAAATCCATGCGGAGCGTGAACAACAGTTTAAGGAGAGTATGCTTGGTTATCGCCTGAAGAAAGACAGAAATGTCAACTTCTTAGACTATTATCAGGCGTACATAGACAGTTATACGAAGAAAGACCTGCGAATGGTTAAGATTGCCTTGAATCGTTTTAAGGATTTTCTTAAAGAGCAATACCCACTCTATGAGTTTAGCATTAAACCCGACTTGATAACCAAAGATATGATGGAACATTTCGTTGAATATCTACAATCACGAAGTGTTGGTGAAGGAGCAAAGAGTATCTACCAACGTTTCAAGAAGGTTGTGCGCTATGCCATAGACCATGAAGTGATGCAGAAAGATCCCTGCAAGGGTGTTGTGTGCAAGGTAGATGACCAAGTGTTGCGCAAAGATGTACTCTCTATGGACGAAATACAGGCATTGATTCAATGTCATTATGAGAATGAGAATCCTAATGTTAGACGTGCTTTTATTCTCTGTCTCTATTGCGGCCTGCGCTTCTGTGATGTAAAAGACCTTACCTATAAGAATGTAGATTATACCAATCACCTGCTGAAGTTTGAACAGAATAAGACCAAAGGACATTCTGCACATAGTGGTGTTATTATTCCTCTCAATGAGGGCTTACTTTCTTTAATTGGTGAAGCTCCTGAGGATTTAAGTTCCTCTATCTTCAACCTACCTTCATATGAGAGTTGCAGCAAATCTGTTAAACGATGGGTAAAACGTGCAGGTATCAATAAACACATTAGTTGGCATTGTGCTCGCCACAGTTTTGCAGTGAACATCCTCAATAATGGGGCTAACATCAAAACTGTCGCCAGCCTATTGGGACATAGCGGATTGAAGCATACCGAGAAATATACACGTGCTGTGGATAAATTAAAAGAGGATGCGATAAATAGTTTACCAGCATTGAAGTTGTAACCACAGTATTTTTGTAATATATTTGTTTTGTAATATATTAATTTTTACCTTTGCAGAGCATATAACAAAAAGATTAATCAAAACAATAAAAATGCATCTCACAGACGACCAAATTAAAAATGTTATTGACCAATTAAATAAAGTGTCTTCCAATGGTATTATATGTCCAGTTTGTGGAAATAGGCACTGGACTATCAACAATATTGTTACAGAGTCTAGGGAATTTCAGCATGGAAATTTAATAATAGGCGGAAACTCTGCCTTAGTACCTTATGTAACAATCACATGCAGTCAGTGTGCTCACACTTTATTTTTTAATGCAATACAGATAGGCATAATAGATCCTAAACAAGAACAAAATCAAGACATAAATACCGAAAATAATGGAAGATAAGGCATCTTTTACTATAAGTCGAAATTCTAATTTAGTGCTTGCAAAACAGCCAGACTATATTGGAGTGAGTAAAACAGATTGGACACGATTAAAAAGAAAAATTAAATGTTCTAAGAGTAAAACTGATTGGTGGATGAATGTAGGGTTTACGCTGTTTGGTATTGCTGGTTCTGCATTTTTATCTTTGCTTACCCTCCCTATAGATAGTAATTCTACATGGGTATCCCCCACATTAATATGTATTATTATCTCCTCTTTAATGATAGGAGTTCTTTGTGTATTTGCCGATTATCGCGAAAAAAGTTTTAGCGCATCCAATATAAATGATGTAAATGATATAGTTACTGAAATAGAAAATAGTTTGGTACGTTTAGAAGCAAATAATACTGACGTTGAAGAGTGATGTACTAAATAATAGTTTTTTTGTAAAATATGAAAAAAGCTATTCCTGTAAAAAAGGTATGACAATAGAAAAAATACAGAGCCGTACAAAAGATCTGACGTTTAACTGCAAGAGCATTCAAATTGAACCGAAAGCATTGGCTATTACCATCGTGGCATTTGCAAATGCCGATGATGGAACGATAGTTATTGGTGTCTCTGATAACAATTAGAAGATAGAGGGTGTAGATCAACATTCTGAAAAACTGAATGAACTGCTGCGTGTTCCTTTAGATTTCTGTAATTCTTCTATATCCATTACCACCGATTTGGTCCCTTGTACTGATAAAGATGGAAATGACAATCATATATTGTTAATGTATATACCTGCAAGTTCCGAGTTACATGCTAATCAGGCAGATGAAGCTTTTATACGTGTTGGAGATAAAAGCAGAAAACTGTCTTTTGAAGAGCGCATACAGTTGATGTACGATAAGGGAGAGCACTATTACGAAGATACAGCAGTGTATGATGCTACGGTTGATGACATTGATATGGCTGCTGTCGAAAGATATACAGAATTGATTGGTTATACCAAGTCGGCCAAGCAATATCTACATGAGAATAATAGCTTCATAACAACCAATGCAAAGGGAGAGGAGCAAGTTAGTGTGGCTTGTATTCTGTTGTTTGGTAAATATCCTCAAAAGTTCTTTCCTCGTGGGCGCACTCGCTTTATCCGTTATAAAGGTACAGAAGAGAGAGTAGGTGCAGAAATGAACGTGATTAAGGACGTAACCTTTGAAGGAACTATACTTGATCAGGTGAAAGCAACGATAGCTTATCTTGAAACCCAAGTAGAGGAGCATACGTTCCTTGGGCAACATGGACAATTCGTAACCCATAGAGATTACCCAAAGTTTGTGATACAAGAGATGGTAGTTAATGCTTGTTGCCACCGTGCCTACAATATCAAGGGTACGGAAATCCAAATTAAGATGTTTGATAATCGCTTGATTTTTGAGTCGCCGGGCAGATTGCCCGGAATGGTTAAGTCCTCTAACATTCGTCATACACATTTCTCTCGCAATCCGAAAATTGCTCAATTCTTAAAAGCATACGACTATGTAAAAGAGTTTGGAGAGGGTGTGGATCGTGTATGCAGGGAGTTGGAAGCTAATGGTACACCACATTTATCTTTCCATCTTGATGATTTCATTCTGAAGATTACAGTGCCGAAGGTGACAGAAAGGGTGATAGAAAAGGATGTTAATGTGACAGAAAAGGTGATAAAAACTCATCAAGAGGTGATAGAGAAGGTGATAGAAAAAGCGGTGGCTCTCAATGAAAAATTAACAGAAAATCGTATTTCTATCATCAAGCTAATAATAGAGAATCCATATATTTCTAAATCGGAACTTTCCAAACATGTGGGAATCAGTGAAAATTCTATATCTCGTAACATAGAAGCTATGCGTGATAAATACCTTCGCCGTGTCGGTCCCAATAAAGGCGGCTTTTGGGAAATCATAGACTAATATGCAGCGCACAAGCCCAACCAAACGAGAACTTAGGTTGGGCTTGCTTCATATAGGATTATTTCAATTTCTTTTGCATCAAGCTATCTGCCTTCTGCTTCAATTCCAAGTCGTAGCCATCAGCTTCCTTCTTGATATTTCTGATTATGTTCTCATTTCGATGAATGTCAAACACATCATTAAGCCACAGGATTTCCTTTGGGCTGCAACCTCTCCATACTCTGATGATACGGAATTTCAAGGCATCATCCTTGTATTGCTGTTTACTTTGCCACAAGAAGTAATTGCCGACCAAAGAAACAAAACAAAGGACAGATACTGCTACCATATAAGTAAAAACTTTCGAGGATTTGATGTCAAAGCTGTGCCTGTGAATATGTTCCTGCGGTTGCGGATGCTCTTTCTGTTCCTGCCACTCGTGCAACATGGTCAAGACACTTGCCACCAATTTGTCTATGGATTTAGCCTCCTCATCCTTGATGCGCACTTGCACACCAATATACTTGTTAATCAATTCTTTTGTTCGCTGTTCATACTGATTGAGCAATTCCTGTTCTTTCTGCTCATCAGTTTGTGCTGGTGTAGATTGAACAGGGAGGGAAACAGAACTATTCTCCTTTTCTTTCAACTTCTTTAGCTCCCTGTAAATTATCTCCAGTTTGTTCTTGATTTCCTCAAAGAGGACAAATGTATTATTGTCAGCCATAGTTATAAATGGATTTTACGTTTTTTCTTTTTCTTCTTTTTGTCAAGTGTGTTGTAAACTTCCGCAGGAACAGTACCATGAGTTTGAAACAAATCCAATCCTCCTTCTATGAGGTTGTTGGTAATTTCGCTCGTAACACTTGCAACATTGGATATGAGGTTTATCATTCCTTGTGTCTGCTGTTCATGTTCCCTGTTATTCTGTTGCAGAGCAAAGTCTATTTTAGAATAGCTGAAATTCCTATCCACCTTAGAGCCATTGAAACAATAGCCGTTCTTTTCAAAGATGATACCCTGCATTTCCTGTGAGTTACCTTTATACTTAAAGCGGACATCAATATCTTGTTTTTTCAAGTGGATAAGAAGGTCTTTCCAATTCCTACACCGAGCTGTTTCTGCTTTCAACGCCTGATAGATTTCATACTTGGTCTTGTCAGGTTCTTTCAAGCGATGTTCCTTGACCTTCTCCTTGCCACCAGCAAAGTATAAACCATATTTGGCGGTCAATTCTTTGCAAATCTTCTCACTTCTGAACCTGTCGTTACGGTCAGAAATCGTCTTACCGTTATTGTCTATTCGGTTGAAAGCTATATGCACATGAGGGTGCTCTTTGTCAAAGTGGCGACCGATAATGTACTGCGTATCTTTTATTCCTATCCTCTCCAAATATTCACGAGTAACTCATGCCTTCAACTGTCTTCATCAATATGTTTATATACAACAGTCCATATACTATATACTATGTTCTCCGCAGCCAATATCAGTAGAATTATACACGTTTGTATAATTCACTATACAAATCTGTATAATTAGTTTTACACGTCTGTATAATTAGTTATACAAACATGTATAATATGGAAAGACTTATATAAACAATACTGTATGGCTTATATGAATGAAGGAAGAGGCATAAGGGAGAGACTGGGGTGAGGCCTACTTGTAGTGCTTCATGCGCATGAGTGTAGGATAATGTTCTTCATAGCAGTCGAACTCGATGCTTTTGCCGTCGTATCCGTTTATGATGAAGGCATTGCGAATGTTCTGTTGCTCTTCCTCAGTAATGGCGCGAAGTTGCTCCTTAACATGATAATAAGTGGCAGAACCGAAACATTGCATAACGCTCAACCGAACCTTTCGCAGGTCGGCAGTGCGCACATTGTCGTAGATGCGAGAAATGCCCCATGCGTAGCGTTCTTTATAGTCGAGCATAAAGAGTGGGCAAGTTCCGTTGGTTTTTATTACGTTAGGATTGGTTATCATATACCAATTTTGTGTGTTGTTCGTAAGCATAGTGTGAGCGGTGTGGCGCAGACATTCGTTTGCTTGTTTACAATGTTCGCCACTGCAATGGGCAAAGTCGGCATCCAATTGGTTGTATTCTTCCAAGGTCATAATGTTTATGTTTTAATGCGTGTATAGGTTCGTTCTAACAGATACAAAGGTAGCTATTATTTCGCTATCTTGCAAAACCTGAATAAAATAGTCATCTTTTTCGGGTAATTATATTGAAAATTTACCTTTTGAATAACATTTTAAGATAAATTTATTATCTTTGCATCGTGTCCTTTTTAGTGGCACATGACATCGTTAGAAAAGAAGAAGCGTTATGCTTGCATCTGTTCGGCCTGAAACCTGAGAAATTTCAATTAACGAACGAAGAACAGCATAGTGGTTCTCACGCTATAGCGTGGGCTACTATTGATACATCCGTTCGTTAGGTTTTCTCAGGACCGCAGGCTGAAGATGTGGACATAGTCAGTTCCACGCTTCTGCGTTTTTATAAATCGCCCTTATGGGACTGGAGGACGAAAACAAACTAAACAATAATAATGATTACAGTTCAACAAGCGAAAGAAGTTATTGAGAAGATGGAGAATTCGTTCAGCTCTCATGATTTTATTCAAAAGTTCAAGGCAACAAAAGGTGGAGCCTATCTAAACGACATTCTACGTGATACTCCATCGGATATACACAAAGAACATGCTGTCATTGGCCGTTTCTTATCTACTTACATGGATAGATTGAAGATAAAGAAGAATGGACGGACTTTATCGGAGAATGTATTTGGGAGAATGAATGAGGTACAGTTGTGGAAGAAAAAAGAAGAACTATGATAAAGCAGGTTCTAAAATGGATTGGAATAATCGTTGGTTCCATCTTTGGGTTTATGATTGTCGCTTTTATTGCAGAAGAATTTCTTAGATCAGTAGAGAACCACAAGTACAGTATGGAACCGGATGAAAGCGCAAAAGAATTTTGCATACGTTATTTTATTGACAGAGAAGCCAACGAGGCTTATGATTATGCTTTATTTCATAAAGGCTTATACGATAACATAACAAGCTACAATAAATATTATCCTCGCCCGGGAATGTATTTAGACACAAGTGGCTATGTCTTTTCTAGTGTGTTAGCAAAGATGAAAGAAAAAGGGTATGGCTATTTAGCAGCAGATAATCCTGAACTTATCGCCGATTTCCATAGCTATATGGGAGGCAAGGAAAGATACCCTATGAGTGAAGTTGAAAAATACTGTAATGAGCGACTTGGCTTATCGCTTACAAGCAATGAAACACACGCATTTTGGGTTCTTTACCTATCCGATATTTCCAGCGAAATTAGGATGCCTATCTTAAAATATAAGTTTGTAGAGCAGATAGAGGATTTGAAAATATACACCGTCTACGATTATAATATAATGAAAAAAGCGACTCTCAAGTTAGATTCAGATAGACGGGTAACTATAGGAAATATTGAGAAATTCCATGATTCTGAAGAGGAAAAGTAGTATAAGGAATTGTTATACAAACCCTATTCAACATTAGCGATAAACATTGATTTTATAATATGGGAAGAATTGTAAAATGCCCTATATGTGGCAGCTTTAATGACATTGAGGAATCGAATACCTGTTCGGAATGTGGTAACAGACTGAGACCAAGGGGATTGTTTCAAGTATTTTTATACATGATTGCTCCACCTCTCAATTCCATTCTCGGTCCCGTCGGGCACGTTATAGTGTACATCTTGAGTAAGTTGGGTTGTTTAGGAGCTCTTATTTTGGGGGCTATCTTAGCTTATTGCATCCATAAATATGTCCCCAATATATCGAAAGAGAAAAGTAAGAAAGATGCGATTGAACTGAATGAGAAGCGTAATTATCAAGATGACGCTACAGTCGAGGAACAACAACCAGTTTTAATGCAGAAAACGACACCCGAGGAATACGAGAACACAGAGGAAGAAGAGAATGTTGTACCATCAGATGACAATAGAGACGAAGAGGTGGAAGTAAATAGCGTCGATAAAGAAGTTGGAACACCTAAGGAAAATGTGGACGGAATAAGTTCAGATCAATTGATAAAGGCTAATAAGAAGATGCATGAGAATGATGTACAAGAAGTGGAATAGCTTTAATTTACCAAGCTGAGTATTATTTCTCTATCTTGTATTCATCTGGCACCATCAGGAGGATGGGGAGTTTCTGCACGGGTTGGAGATAGAGCAATTGCAAGTAATCCATGCCCAACTCGTATTGTTCCCCGAAGATATGCCTTATCAGGGATTCAACGTGCGGAAACTCTCCTTCTTTTGGTTGGTGTCCTATCGGCTCATAGAGATTCAGAAACTTGTCAACCACTGGTTGATAGTTCACATGGTTAGGAACGGTGCAGAAACCATCGTACTTCGGGACGGTGGCAATGAAATCCTTTCCATAGTCCTGCCGTAGCGTTTCGTTGTTCCATACGATACGCTTCTTGACAAAACCGCCACTGATGTGAGGTTGGTTCACAATCTTATACAAGGTTGTGCCAACACGAATAAAATTCTCGTTTTCCATAGCCTTACTTCTGCATTAAAGGTTTGCTACCCATAATATATCTCTGTGCTTCTTGGGCTATTTGCGCAGAAGTCTTGATAGGATTCTGACGCAGCCATGCTTCGAGTTCTGCTTTCTTAAAATAAAGCATCTTACCTTGTGGCTTATAATGAGGAATCAGATTGCCCGATGTGAGCTTGTAGAGATAACTCTTTGAGAGATTGAGAAACTTGCTTGCTTCATCAAAGCTAAGCACATTTTTGTTTATAAAGAGAAGTTGTTCGAGTTCGTAAACTCGTTCCTCTATGGTCTTTTCCATATTTTTTATTTGTTTGGTAAAACGATAGAGGGTGCGCACCCTCGTTGCTGTTAACGAGGGCAAAATTAGAAACGATAAAAGGAACTGGCATTGAGCAATGTTTGACGTATCAACCTATGCTCAATCTTTTTTCAGTTGTTTGATGTATTTATCTATGATTTTCCATCCTTTCGGCTGCTTCATGTTGATTTGATCTGTTGCAGTGGAAAGGTCAGTTCGTGTTAATGGTGTTTCTTTGGTTTTTCCCAATATGAGTTTACTGCGTGCAATGGTAGACTGCCATTCATTAGTAACGTATCCCCGAAGATTAAGACTTTGCATGAGATACGCAAGTAGTCGGTTATTGTTTGATTTTAGTACTCCTTTCAGATTACAATCAAATAAATTTTTAGTAATCTTTGGTGAAACACTGGTCGTAAAAAGTTTAACATCATTGATGCAATCAGTTAGTATTTCAATCTGTTCTTCCGAAAAATCAGATTTGAAAGGATTAATTTCATTGCCAACAATCACAGGTTTTTCTTTTGGCTGGCTTGGATCGATATCATCATAGACAATTGTAGAATGGCGTTGAAAAGAATTCTTGATTTCGCTTATTTCTATCTTTTCAATCTCATATTTTAGATAATTTGCATAACGTTCATAAAGAATTGCATCAATGAGCGATGAAAACATCGGAAGGACTTCATCGTACAAAGTGTGATTCTCAACATACTTACTATAATCAAACGTAGTCAAATCAAAGCTATAATACTTTCCCTTTTGCTCTTTATTCAATGAATCATAGAAAGTGCTATCCCATAAGAAATTATTTTCTTTATAAGATTCTTCTACACACGAAAGGGCTGGGGACTTCATGTATATAGAGGATAGATTATCAGTAATTTGCAAAAACTCATTCTGCAACATTTCTTTAAGAAGTATTAAGCTTATACATTCTTTTTTTCTCATGACATTTCCAATGAGAATATTGAAAGTTTGCATAACGCAGTGGTCCACGAAACTTTGTATCTTGGTTAGTTGTATTTCAAGTCTATTATCTTCCATATAATTTTTTAATATAAGGTAAGTACCTTTGCAAAGGTAACACATCACCAGCAGATAATAGCAATAATTGGAAGGAAACAGAATAAAAGGAAATGATTATCGTTAATTAAATCTAAATAAACTATGTAGAATACAGTCTTAGTACACGTTTCTTATAGTTCTGCTACAAAATACACTTTTAGTACATATTGAAAAAGTAAAACCCCTTATAAATCAGCGATTTACAAGGGATTTGTAGTACCCAGACCCGGGATCGAACCGGGATGGATTGCTCCACTGGTGTTTGAGACCAGCGCGTCTACCGATTCCGCCATCTGGGCATGGCCATTTCATAAGACGATGCAAAGGTACATATAATTTCGAAACTACCAAATATTTTGGTCATAAAAGTGTTCTTTTTGTGTAAGGAATCCATAAAAAAGTAAAAAGACTTTGCCGTTCTGTTTTAATTTCATATCTTCGTAGGAGATAAAGAAACTGACAATGCACAATACCTTAACCGACTTCTACTGTGTTATTCTTGCAGGTGGTAAAGGACGTAGACTCTGGCCATGCAGTAGAGAGCATCTTCCGAAACAATTCATTGACTTTTTTGGCGTAGGACGTACACAGCTTCAACAAGCTTACGACCGCTTTTCAAGGATACTTCCTCAAGCAAATATCTTCATCAACACCAACGAAACCTATCTTGATTTGGTTCATCAGCAATTGCCACATGTATCTGATGACCACATCATGGCAGAGCCAATCTATCGCAATACGGCACCAAGTGTGGCATGGGCTAACCACAGAATTGCTCACATTAACCCTGAAGCTTGCTTGGTTGTTGCACCATCTGACCAGACCGTTCTTAACGAAGAAGTGTTTAAAAACGATCTCTTGGAGGCCTTGTCTTTTGTTCGTAACAACGACTGTTTATTGACTATGGGTGTTAAACCCTCACGACCCGAACCAGGATATGGCTACGTTCAAATCGGCGAACACAGCGGACAAGACGACATTTTCAATGTAAAATCGTTTATAGAAAAGCCAGAACGCGAGTTTGCTCATATGTTAATGGAGAGTGGGGAATGGTATTGGAACACGGGAATCTTCCTTTCTAACGTCAAATTCTTAAAGGAAAGTCTTTGTCAACACCTACCGGCTGTGCTGCGAAACTTTGATAAAGATAACCCCGAATGGACCATCTCAGCCGAAGACGCCTATATGAAAGAGAACTTTCCCTCCTATCCTAACGTCTCAATTGATTATAGTATACTCGAAAAGTCGGACCATGTTTACTTGAAAAAATGTGATTTTGGCTGGGCCGATATGGGCACTTGGCACGGCATTTACGAAGCCATGCAGAAGGCAGATGACGATAATGTGGTCATCAACTCCGACGTTTACTTAGAAAATTCGCATAATAACATTATCAAAGTCCCCAAAGATCGATTTGCTGTTGTCAGTGGATTGGATGGTTATATCGTTGCAGAAGAGGGAAATGTACTGCTCATTTGCAAGAAAGAAGACTCTTCGGCACTCATCCGAAAGTATGTCGCCGAAGTGCAAATCAAGAAGGGAAACGACTTCATCTAAGCCATTTCATTCATCGATATCCATTCTTCTGCAAATGACTTCAATGCTTTTTTCAGCCATTTTATGGCTTTTCGTCCGCCTGATTACTATTCATACAGGAGCCGCATGGCGCTATTTCGTCCACCGATTCCTATTGAATGAGCCGTATAGTTACCATGCATTCATGGTCAATGCCCCATTGCTCGACCATGCGAACAGGCCTTACAGAGAGGCTTTTATCGCATGGAAAAATCAACAAGATGAACGCAATCGCAAGGCCCTTACCCACTTAAATGCGCATCAACAGCATATTCTTGAAATACTGAAAGCTGAAGGATGTTCCCACGAAGAGGCCATTCGAAACATGGTTTCCGCTGAAGATATCAAAGTTATAGATACAGATGTCTTCCCACGTAACCCCGAATATTTCAGCAATCGGGCTCTCAATGCGGTCATTGGTCTACTCTTTTGGCTCATCCTTTTAGTGATAACAATTTCTCTCTGCTAAGCTTTCAGCCTCTCATCTCCTCTCCATTTGAGCCTAAAACATGCTTTCAAACCATAGTAAATTAAGGGAAAAACAAAGTATTTTGCAGATGGTTATTAGCAAAACACATAAATATAATAACGAATTTAACGGCTGAATAGTGAAAGAAAGCGCAACACCCATGGTGTTGAAACACATATTTCATAATATGATTTGCGTCATTTTATACCATAAAACACGTCATTTCACACGGTAATCTGCATCAAATGGTCGTGTGTTTGGCCGTATTTTATACGATGAAATAGCGTCAACGATTTTATCTTTAATTATCAGCCACGTCACGCCCACAATTGTTTCATCTCGCAACTCGGTACGAGTTGTTCTTTTGATAGCCCGGGGTTGACGAGGGACGAGCCTACCCCGGGTCAACATTCGCAAGGAGATTCAACGCCATCGGTGTTGAGCTTTTTCTGTGAAGGCATGCTTATAATGAGACCTTTTATGGCGGATAACGCCGAAAAAGCGCAACACCTACGGCGTTGTTCCCCA
>NZ_GL629647.1:1964037-1991652 GCF_000185845.1 Segatella salivae DSM 15606 | reverse complement strand
CAAAAGCGCAACACCTACGGCGTTGAAACATTCATTTTTCGATACGATTCTTTTCGTCTTACAACATGATTCAGTGGCTTGCCACACGGAAATAAACATTATCTACTATATTGATTCAAATAATCTGTTAAATGATATGTATTGAGGCATAATTTAATATCCAATACCTCATGCTACAATTTGTACCATTTCATGCGGTAATCTGCGTCAAATGGTCGTGTGATTCGCCGTATTTTACACGATGAAATGACGTCAACTATTTTACCTTTAATTATCAACGACATCACCACCCCCCATTAACCCCCAAATAACCTCCTCCATTTTCATGGCTAACTACTCCCCTCCCTCTTCGGGGAGGGGCTGGGGGTGAGGCTGAAAGACAATGGGGGTGAGGCTCTTCTTCTATGCAAACAATCCATCAATAACCTCACCTTGCGCACTAATAAAGGGGGAAATAGAGGATAACATGAATAGCATAAGTGTAAGGTTTGTTATTTTCTATGGCATAATATGTTATTGAAGGCATAGGATTTAACATTTGGTTATAGGATTGCTTCATAAGAATTTTATATCTTTGTCATACGAAATAAATTGCAGATGGATTGGATTATCCCCTCTGAATGAAACGAAATAAACCTAATAACAGCCTAATATGAAAATTAAAACGTTAGCATTAGCAATGACAATGAGCATTACAGCAACGGCACAAACACCGAAGTTGTCGAAAGACAACATTGAGAAGGTGTTGCAAGCCATGACACTTGAAGAGAAAGCCTCACTGCTTGTAGGAGGCGAATACGACTTTTGGTCGACTACAGCTATGGCGGGTAACTCCTCGCATACAGTGCCGGGAGCGGCTGGCTCGACGATAGCTATCCCGCGACTTG
This sequence comes from Segatella salivae DSM 15606, assembly GCF_000185845.1. Classification (GTDB taxonomy): domain Bacteria; phylum Bacteroidota; class Bacteroidia; order Bacteroidales; family Bacteroidaceae; genus Prevotella; species Prevotella salivae. Next base: position 1,990,765 of record NZ_GL629647.1, on the reverse strand, counting down.
GTATTCCTGAGACCATTCTTACAGACGGACCGGCTGGTGTTCGCATTAATCCCACGAGACCAGAAACCAACAAAACGTTCTATGCAACGGGCTTTCCTGTGGGCTCATGTATTGCTGCTACATGGAACACGGAACTCGCTTTTAAGGTTGGAAAGGCTATAGGCAGCGAAGTAAAAGCCTATAATTGTGATGTGATTCTTGGTCCGGGAATGAACATTCACCGTAATCCTTTGTGCGGAAGAAACTTTGAATACTACAGCGAAGACCCTCTTTTGACGGGTAAAATCGCTTCGGGCTACGTCAAAGGTGTGCAGAATGAGGGTGCAGGAGTAAGCATAAAGCACTTCGCAGTGAACTCACAAGAGACGAACAGAATATTTGTTGACGAGATTGTTTCACCGCGTGCAGCTCGCGAAATCTATCTACGTGGCTTTGAAATTGCCGTGAGAGAGAGTCATCCTTGGACTGTAATGTCATCGTATAATCGCATTAATGGGGTCTTCGCTCAAGCCAATCATGACCTCCTAACCAAAGTACTTCGCGACGATTGGGGCTTTAAAGGCATCGTCATGACAGACTGGTGTGGTAAGCGAGAGCAGGCAGGTCTCTACACAATTAATGAGGTAAAGGCTGGTAACGACTTGTTAGAGCCGGGGAGTAAAGAGCAGGTTACGGATATTGTTGAAGGCGTAAAGCAAGGTAAACTGAGTATGGAAGACGTGGATAAGTGTGTGCGTCGCATGCTCGAATATATTGTTTTGACTCCTCATTTCAATGGATATAAGGCCGATAACAACCCAAATCTCAAGGCAAACGCTATCGTAAGCCGAGAAGTTGCAGATGAAGGTATGGTGTTGTTGAAGAACAATGGTGTGCTGCCTCTTGGGGGAAAGACGAAGAAACCGACGCGCGTGTCACTCTATGGCACAGGCTCTTATAACTTCCTTTCAGGCGGAGTAGGTTCTGGTTGCGTGCATACACCTTATATTATAGACCTTGTTCAGGGGCTGAAGAATGTTGGAATCGAAACTACTTCAGACCTAACGGAGATCTATAAAAAGTATATTGACTATGCAAAACTTAAGTTTGAAGCCGATCGTTCAGGTTTTCGTTGGTTCGAAGCACCATTGATGGGCGACCAAAAGATGCCTGAAATAGACATCACTCACGAGCTTTTGAAGAAACAACTAAAACAATCTGACATGGCAATCATCACGATTTCGCGTCAGGCAGGAGAGGGAATCGACCGAAAGATAGACGGAGAATTTAACCTCACCCCACAGGAAATGAAGATGATTCAGGATGTTTCTACCGCCTATCATGGCGAAAATAAGCCTGTGATTGTTGTCATCAACTCGGGTTCGGTGATAGAAACAACAAGCTGGAGTGCCTATCCAGACGCCATTCTTTTAGCTTGGCAGCCTGGCGAAGAGGGTGGAAACAGCGTGGCAGATATATTGACTGGTAAGATATGTCCATCTGGAAGACTCACTATGACCTGGCCTCTTGCAGCCACAGATCACCCATCTACGAAGAACTTTCCACAGGATATAGACCTCTTTACGTATGAAAACCTGGGCTCTGGTGGGGCACCTATTCCAACAAGAAGCTTCACAAAGCATGAAGAAGGCATTTGGATTGGTTACCGATTCTTCGACACTTTCCATCGTCAAGTGGCTTATCCTTTCGGGTATGGACTTAGTTATACGACGTTCGAATATCATGGAATGACCGTGAAACGCAATGGAAACAAGCTCGTGGTTTCAGTCAATGTGAAGAACACCGGCAGTGTAGCGGGAAAGGAAGTTGCCCAAGTTTATGTCGCAGCTCCTAAGGGACGACTCGAAAAACCGGCCAAAGAGCTCAAGGTGTTTGCCAAGACACGTGTGTTGAAGCCCGGCGAATCGCAGACGCTGCAAATGGTGCTTGAGGTGAGAGATCTTGCAAGTTATGATGAAACGAACCATCAATGGTTGGCTGATGCAGGCACTTACACCTTCTTTGTAGGTAGTAATATTGAGGACATCAAAGGCAAGTCGACCATCAATTTACCACAATATACAGAGAAAACCAGTGCAGCGCTGGCGATGAAGAAATAAGTTTCTTTTACGAAACAAAATCAAAATATAATCCTTTATCCCACCTTTTCTTATTCAATATGAATGGAGAAGTGGGGTAAAGGATTTTTATTTACTTACAAAAATCAAAAAAAATTCTTTATAAATTGTACAACGATACATTATTTATACTATCTTTGTACTGATTTTCTACAATGGAGTTAATCGGCAAAACGATTCACATCAGATCGTCGGTTGACTTGACATATCGATTATTTATTAACAAAAATACTTATAAATGAAACTTAAGAATTTATTGGTTGCAGTGCTGTTAACGCTCGCTGGCAATGCTCAGGCGCAGCTACAGATGGCGATTCCAGTAGACAAAGATGTCAGAATAGGTAAGCTTTCAAATGGACTTACCTATTACATCCGCCACAACAACTGGCCGGAAAACCGCGCAAACTTCTACATTGCGCAAAAGGTTGGCTCGATACAAGAGGAAGAAAGCCAGAGAGGTTTAGCCCATTTCTTAGAGCATATGGCTTTTAATGGCTCGGATCACTTTAAGGGTAACAGCCTCATTGAATGGTGTCGGGCGAATGGAATCGAATTCGGTGCAGACTTAAATGCCTATACCAGTATTGATCAAACAGTCTATAATATAGACAATGTGCCTACACAAAGACCCGGAGCTATTGATACTTGTCTTATCATTCTACGCGACTGGTCTACTGGTTTGACACTCGATCAGAAGGAAATCGAGAATGAACGTGGTGTTATTCATGAGGAATGGCGTCTCCGTACAAGTGCTTCGAGTCGAATGTTTGAGCGTAACTTGCCCGCTCTTTACCCTGGAAGTAAATATGGTTTGCGTTATCCTATAGGACTAATGAGCGTCGTAGATAACTTTAAACGCAAAGAACTTGTCGACTATTATCATAAGTGGTACCATCCTGATCACCAAGGTTTGATCATCGTAGGTAACGTAGATGTTGACAAGGTTGAAGCCCAAATAAAGAAACTTTTCAGTGGAATTAAGAACCCAGATAACGAAGCTCCTATCATAGAAGAGCCTGTTCCAGACAACGCAGAGCCTATAGTTGTTATAGACAAAGATAAGGAAGAGCAAAGCTCCAGCGTTGAAGTGATGTTCAAACATGACGTATTCCCCGATTCACTTAAAGGCACTGTGAACTATCTTGTCTATGGTTTTGTGAACGCAGCTGTAGCAACTATGCTGAACAATCGATACGCAGAAGCCGCTCAAAAGGCTGATTGTCCATTCATAGGTGCCCAAGCTGGTGATGGAGATTATATCTTTGCTAAGACTAAAGACGCTTTTGCCATCAGTGCTTCTCCTAAAGATATTAGCCAAACGGCAGACGCTTTGAAGGCTGCAATGATAGTAGCGCGCCGCGCAGCAGAGTTTGGTTTCACTCCAACAGAATACAATCGATTCAAAGAAAGCTATCTAAGTGGCTTGGATAAGCAATATAGTAACAAGGACAAACGATACAATTCACAGTTCTTTTCACAGTATCTTGGCAACTTCTTAAACAACGAACCAATCCCTGATATCGATTATACATATCAGACAATGAAGCAACTTGTGCCGATGATTCCACTCGAAGCAGTGAACCAACAGATTAAGGAACTCATCCCAAGTAACGACAGTAACATGGTCATTATCAACTTTAACAACGAGAAAGAAGGTAATGTTTATCCAACAAAACAACAGTTACTCGGCGCTATAAAGGCTGCACGTGCAGAACAAATCACGGCATATGTTGACAATGTTAAGAACGAACCGCTCATCAAACAATTGCCTCAAGCTGGTAAAATCAAAAAAGAAACTAAGAGCAAGAAGTTTGATTACACTACACTTGAACTCTCCAATGGCGTGAAAGTCATTCTAAAGAAGACCGACTTCAAGAAAGATCAGGTGCTCTTGAATGGCAATGGAGGCAGTGGTTCAACTACCTATGGCTTGAAAGACTTTGCAAACTTCACCACATTTAATGATGTTATAGGCATCAGCGGCCTTGGAAACTTCTCAAGTACTGAACTCCAAAAGGCACTCGCAGGCAAGATTGCAAACGCTAATCTGACTATGGGCGAACGCAAGATGGGCATCAGTGGTAGTGCAACACCTAAGGATGTAGAAACCATGTTGCAAATGGTTTATCTCTATTTCACTAATATAAAGAAGGACAACGATGCCTATAATACGCTCATTCAGCAATATGAAGTAGGATTAAAGAATAGAGATCTCTCTCCCGAAACAGCCTTTAGTGACTCTCTTACGGCTACACTCTACGGACATAATCCAAGACTTGCCCCGCTGGTTTACAAGGATTTGAAAGACATTAACTATGATCGCATCCTGCAAATGGCTAAAGAACGCACCGCAAGTGCACGTGGATGGGAGTTCATGATCATAGGAAACTACGACGAGAATACTATCCGTCCACTCATCTGTAAGTATCTCGGCGCCTTGCCAGCAAAGGCAAACAATGTCGCTTCTAAACGTGAAAGTAAGATGGTAACTGGCCAGATTGAGAACATCTTTACACGTAAGATGGAGACACCAAAGGCCAATGCTTACATGGTATGGCATAACGAAAACCTTCCGTTTACGCTTGAAAAGAGCATCCAAATGGATATGGCTGGTCAGGTGCTTTCAATGATTTATTTGAAAGAAATACGTGAAGAAGCGAGCGCAGCTTACTCATGTGGTGCATATTCTGGAGCCTCTTTATCAGACGATGGCTATAAGTCTTACCAGATGATTGGTGTCTGTCCAATGAAGCCAGAGAAGCGAGAGATTGCCTTAAAGATTATGACTGACGAGGCAAACAAGCTTGCAACGTCTTGCAATCCAGAAATGTTGGCAAAGGTAAAAACCTTGATGTTGAAGCAAATCGACGACAAAGTAAAGACCAACGGCTTCTGGAATGGCACAATTCATAACTATGATAAGCTCGGAATTGATACCTATACAGACTATAAGAAACTTGTCGAGGCACAGACACCAGAAAGTGTTTCTGCATTCGTTAAAACCTTCTTAGCTTCTGGAAGCAAGATTACCGTTGTGATGTTGCCACAAGAATAAACCATTCTTTCATAGATATAACAAAAGGTCGGGCATTTTCATGCCCGACCTTTCCTTTTTGTTGGGGGGGATGGAATGGGGAGAATAAGGCCTCTCCCCCAACCCTTTGCTTTCCTCGTTTCGCAGGCTTCACGAACAGCGACCTATGGTTCCCCGAAGAGAGAGGGGAGTAATTAGCGGTGGAAATGGAGGGAGTTGTTTGAGGGTTAATTAGGAGTGACGATAGCGTTGATAATGAAGCGTAAAATGATTTGTGGTAAATAGGTACATGATTTGCCGCATTTTACCGCATGAAACAATAGAAATGGTGTTACAAAATATATGTTTCAACGCCATCAGTGTTACGCTTTTTAAGCGTAATCCGCTATAAATGCCCTCGCTATACCCATGCTTTTACAGAAAAAGCTCAACACCTATGGCGTTGAATCTCCTTGCGAACGCTTACCCGGGGTAGGCTCGTTCCTCGCCTACCCCGGGCTATCAAAAACACAACTCGTACCGAGTTGCGAGATGAAACAATTTTGGGCGTGGCATGGTTAATCATAAAGCATAAAATGATTTGCGTCATTTCATTGTATAAAATACGGCAAAACACACGACCATTTGACGCAAATCATAAGGCAAAATGGCGCAGATGGCGAGGCTTATTGTGTCACTTTGCGTTCTCTTTTGCCTTTACTTATGTAACAAACTGATTCTCAATCTGATATAGAATAAAAGATTCCGCGCCTGAATTGAATGTTCTTCTTACTGATAACGACTTCTTTTTCATTGTGAACGATTGTTTTATTGAGCATGATTTGACCGCCTTTATTGACCTTGAAATGTAGGAAGCTGTTCTCTTCTTTGCCTTTCCACAGGATGGTTTGGGCCGTATAAATGAGTAAATTCTCAGTAAGTTTGCCTTGTTTATCTATTGAACATAAGAAGAAACGCCCCTCGCCAACCGCATTATTGCCACAAATCAGGAGGAGACGATAGCCATCTACCGCAGGCAGTTGAGCCACATGACAGTTTGAAAGGTCTGTTTCGGCGTCAACATAGGTCTTTAACAACGGCATAAGCGCCTTGTCGGGAGTGACTGTTCCACCCATATCCATGATGAAATCATAGCTATATTCTAATGGAAGCGATAGCATTGGAAGCTGTGAGAGCAGTTTTTCTGCACGCTCATGTTGGGCTGCAGTAGACTTTATTCCTAAGCAGTTGGTCACATAGTCCTCATATTTTGCCTTGTCATATCGCAATAAAGTGGGCGTGTCGGGGTCGTTAGTGATATCCTTTAAGCATCTGTTCTTCGTGTCAAGCAATAGCCAACCTTGCGTGCTTTCGCTGTTTGCGCCATGTTCTTTGGCATATAAGCGGATGGCATAAACACCATTTTGTCGCTTTTCGGCTATCTCGGCATGCATCGTTTTCTTATTGAAAGGCGTGCTAAAGTTGGGACATGAGCACACCAACTGCATGAGTTTCTCGTCACAAGAGAGAGGTTTTGCTGTGTGTTGCTGCACCTTTGGTGTGCTTGGTGCAGTCGCATTTTGCCCTGAGCCCATACAGGTGGCACTTAGGAATAGCACTGAAAGTGAAATCAATCCCATCATTTTATAAGCTATCATCAGTTTATTTTAGGCTTTGTTTTATGCTATATGGCTTGCGTTTACAGGCTTATCATGGTTTCATAAGCCCTCATTCACTACTTCAACATATAGAAATCTCCCTGTTTATTGAGACGACAAACGAGGATTTTAGCTTTCTTTCCTTTGGTTGTTTTAATGTAAATAGTGCCATCAGAGAAGATAGCGAAGTCTTCTTTTGTGTCATTATACGAACTGAAAGCCTCGACTTGAAGACAATAGTCAAAATCAATCACGCCACGTTTCATGGCATAAATCAAGAACTCATCATCCTCATTATAGTTGTAACAAACAAAGATGGGGAAGTTGTTAAAGCCGGGTAACTTCTCAAAGAAGAAGCCGCCATCGACTGGCATGTCTTCAATTCGGTCGAAAGATGCCATTTTCAGAGGCTCTTTCCATTGGCGAATGTGGTATGTTTTGGCACGTTCGCTACTGCCTTCTTTTTCAAAATCCTTATACATATCGGCCATTGTATAGACCAATTTAGCCTTAGCATCGGGCTTTCCCTGGTCTTTTTGCCGAATATATTTATAGATAGCAATCGATCCTTTGTGGTAGAGTGTGAGATAATCTCCCGTATAAACATATTGCAGTTTGTCGCTATAAATATCGTGTTTTGATGCCTTCAATTGCAACACGGGCATCGTTTTAGAGAATTGAAAGCCTCGATTGGTGAGATACTTATAAAGGAAGGTGAAGTAAGAAGTTTGCTTTTTCATCGTTTGGAGACTACATTCTGCACGCTTTACGCTAAGCTTTCGTCCATTCAGATAAAGCAAACTATCGCCTGAAAGCAGAATCTTCATGTTTTGAAATAAGCGTGTTGTCGCCACGTTTGCTTTATCGTTAGGTGAATAATCGGTAATAAAATTCCAGCAATCTTTAGGTTGATAGGTTTTGAGAGCATAGGCTGCATGCACCTTTTCCCATTGTTTGGCTGTCATGAGATGCTGTTGTTGCTGTGTGGTTTCAGCCTTCTGTGCGGTTGAAATTATATTTTTTCCATGGCCAACCCATGGTATAAAAAGGCTCACAAGGAGCAAAATAATACTTTTCTTCATAATATTTGTTGAGTAAAAATTGATATTTAAGTTTATGAACCCATGTGTTTCATCTCCTTTTTAATGTCAAACGAGGGTGCTGAAGAGATGAGTTGATGAGCGAAAGCTATGATTTTAGAGTTCGCTTTGTATTCTATCGTAAAACTGTGTGATGACATCCAGCATGTCATCTGGTAGATACGAGTAGGCCTTTTCTATCATTTCTTCTGGTATTTCATAGTAAGATTCCGCGATGGATCCACATATATTTGCCTTGGTATCTGTATCTCCTCCCGCGGCAACGGCATAGCGAATAGCGTCTTCAAAGCTATTACTTTCGAGGAAACAACGTATGGCATAGGGCACCGTTTCATTGCAAAGACCATCAAAGTGGTTTTCACTTCCAATCTTATAGATGTCTTTTAACGGCATCATTCGATAGCCAAAGTTACGCTTTACGGCACTTTCTATCTCGTCTTTTGTAATGCGGCACGTGCGAAGCCAATAGATTAAAGTCGCTACACACTGTGCTCCGTTGATGCTATCTGGGTGATTATGCGAAACGGCGGCACATGCTTCGGCCTCGTGAAGTACGTCTTTGTATTCGTCAAAGAGCCAGCCAACAGGACTCACTCTCATAGCCGATCCATTGTCACTACTGCCATATGGTTGTGGGTTTTCACTATCAATCCAGCGCTGAAACAGGCTTCCATAGCCTCCCTTTGGCGTTGGATAACGTCGACACCACTCATGAATCGTTTCACGATATGGCTTATTATTGAGGATAGCATCAGCCACTGCTACGGTACAAATTGTGTCATCTGTGAAGTCACAATCAGGCGTAAATAATTCAAAATCGAATGTAGTTTGCTTTGAAAACTCAAAGCGTGAACCAACAATATCACCTATAATAGCTCCAAGCATGATATTAATGATTGTTTGGATTTAACTGATTTATAGAGCCAAGGCTCAAGAAAGTGGTCTCACCGAGAATCGAACTCGGATCTAATCTTTAGGAGAGACTTGTTCTATCCATTGAACTATGAGACCCCGTTACCTTTTATTCATGGTGCAAAGAGATTGCCAATGAGTGCAGAGTGAACTTGTTCAACTATGCCGAGTGCAGCTATCTCTTATGCAAAGAGATTGCCAATGAGCGCAGAGTGAACTTGTTCGACTATGCCGAATGCAGCTATCTCTTATGCAAAGAGATTGCCAATGAGCGCAGAGTGAACTTGTTCGACTATGCCGAATGCAGCTATCTCTTATGCAAAGGTACAATAATTTGGAAAAAGAATGCCACTTTCAAGCTATTAATTTGCACTTTCCCATGATCAAATCCATTCTTTATGATTGAATGTTTGATATGATATCGCACTATATGTGCTTTGCCTTTACCACCTAACAGCCTTGCTTACTCGTCATGATTCGAAGCACCATATCGTCTGTTGTACACATAGCTTCCTTGCCAATACTGGTTAAATTATGGATGCTTCGGTCCACACATTCGTCAATAATGCCTTCAGCTGCGGTGACATGTCGGCCTTCTCGTGCTAAGAGAGCACTCAAAAGAGCCGTACTTACGCCTGAACATATCTTCAAAGAACAGCTTGGTTTCGCTCCATCGCATATCATTCCGGTAAGATTTGCAATCATGTTCTTCACGGCATGGCATACATCTTGGTAGGTGCCTCCCATGAGATAAGTGATTCCACAGCTACTACCTATGCTGGCAACTACGCATCCACATAGCGCACTTAGCTTGCCAAGACTTTGTTTTATGTATATAGCGGTGAGGTGACTTAACGTCAAAGCACGAATCAATTCCTCTTCCGTGTTCTCGTTTTCTTCGGCATATATGGCCACGGGATTAGTCGCACAGATTCCTTGATTGCCTGAACCTGAGTTACTCATCACGGGAATCATCGCCCCACCCATACGCGCATCACAAGCTGAAGCGGTTGTAGCGATGATGTGAGAAAAGATACTATTGCCGAAGATTCCATGGCTTAGAGGCCGATCCATGGTCTTACCGAGGCAATGACCATAGTTCCCTTTGCGGCTCTCTTGAGCCGCACGAAGGTTATATTCCTTTGTCTTTAGGATGAAACTCAATTCATTTATGGGGCTCGTCATAGCGAAATCCCACACCAATTTCATGTTAAGTTGGATGTCGTTTTCTTCGCTTTCGTCTCCACTTTTGTGGCGTTTGTCAAACAAGACTTCATCATCTTTCGATGCAAAGACAAAGCAGGTATGTGCCCCAGAGATAATGGTTGTAGCTTGATGTCCTTCACTTTCTACGGTCACTTCCACGTAAAGTTTCTCTGTATTGTTCTCTTTCAGCCCAATACAAATGCGGTTTTCGGCCACAAACTGCTTGCCGGCTGCGAGCGATTCGGGGGTAAGGTCCTTGATAACTTCAAGTTGATAGGCGCTCTTTCCTATCAAACTACCGAGTGAAACAGCGATAGGTAACCCTATCATTCCAGTGCCGGGAATCCCCACTCCCATTGCGTTTTTCAGGATGTTTGCGCTTAACAACACCTTGATGTGTGTGGGCTTGCATCCCAAAAGCTCTGTAGCCTTCGCCGTACATAAGGCAACTGACATTGGTTCTGTACACCCAACAGCCGGTACAACCTCACGATTGATGAGGTCAAGGATAGCTTTACGCGTTTCGTTTTCAAGCATATTTAATTGTTTTTCTGCTCTTTTTTATAAGCGTCGAGACCCTTTTGTAGGAACTTTATGTATGCAGGTATGTCCTCATTATATGAATAACTGCCCACAAGAGGATTGCCTTCGTTGTCTACTGGCACATAGAATGGTTGCGTGTTTGCACCGAACTTACTGCGTTGTAGATAGCTCCACTTGTCGGCAATCGTACGGAGTATGCGTGTCTCTCCATTCTCTTTGACACTTATTTCTTCAGGAAGTTTCGTGTGATCATCTACATAAAGCGAGATAAGCACATAGTCTTTCTCCAACAATTCCATAACGCGTGGGTCGGTCCAAACGGCAGATTCCATCTTACGGCAATTCGTACAACCATATCCTGTGAAGTCAATTAGCACGGGTTTATGCATGGCTTTCGCCGCCGCCATACCTGCTTCATAGTCTGTATACTGTGCCTTTACCACCTTAGTATTAAGATTAAAGTCCTGAGTTTCCATTGGAGGAGCGAACGCACTGGCTGCCTTGACGGGCGCACCCCATAGTCCCGGCACCAAATATACAGAGAAAGCAAGTGAACAAAGACCCAACATGATGCAAGGAACTGGCATTGGTTTTTGAATGTCTCCACCGATTGCATCGCTTTGGAACTTAAGTTTTCCAATGAGATATAGGCCAAGTGCGGCGAAGAGTACTATCCAAATAGCCAGGAAAGCCTCACGACTTAGCAGGTGCCAATGCGATGCCATGTCGGCAACGCTTAGGAATTTAAGAGAGAAAGCCAATTCAATGAAGCCGAGAACTATCTTTATAGTGTTCATCCATGAACCCGACTTTGGAGCGCTTTTCAGCCAACTTGGGAACATGGCAAATAGTGTAAACGGCAAAGCTAAAGCCACTGCAAAGCCAAACATGCCGAAAGCTGGGCCAAGAATTGAACCAGATGTGGTAGAGGCAACAAGCAAAAAGCCGATGATTGGGCCTGTACATGAGAAGCTAACCAACGTCAATGTGAACGCCATTAGAAAGATAGAGAGCAGTCCTGTGGTTGAAGACGCCTTCGAATCAACCGCATTTCCCCACTTCTCGGGTAGCTTAATCTCAAACCATCCGAAGAAACTTAGGGCGAAAACCACAAGCATCAAGAAGAAGAACACATTGAAGAAAGGCTTTGTTGACCATGCGTTCAGCGCCGAAGCACCAAAGAGTTTCGTCACCGCTAAACCCAAAATGAGATAGATAACGACTATAGATATACCATAAGTGATGGCATCTCGTATGCCTTTTCGACGGTCGTCTTTTGCTCGTTTGAGGAAGAAACTCACGGTCATCGGTATAATCGGCCACACACAAGGCGTGAACAAAGCGAGCAATCCGCCCAAAAAGCCCATCATAAAGATATAGGCCCAGCTCTGGTTTTCAACGCCTTTGTCTCCGTTTAACGCCTGAATCTCCTTGATAACAGGCTTCCACAATGCTGCTTTATCAGCCTTAGTGAGCGACGAAGAGGCTGCAGCAGCTACACGAGCCGCACTATCTTGCTGCATCTGTGCAACGCTATTAGCCTGCGATTCGGCCAAATTTCCCATCTCTTCTACCTTTCCTGGGTCTGCAGTTTTTGACATATCACTCAAAGATTCTCCTTGAGTAGCGCCCTGCTTTGCTTCAGCTTTGGCATCTTTTCCTGCTGCTACAGCCGGACTTTTGCCCGATTTTGAAATATCAACACTTGTTGGTGGCATGCAGTTTTGGTCGTTACAAGCCCCATATTCCAAGTAACCTTTCAGCACAAAGTCAGGCTTTGTAAACCTCACTTTCTGTGTAAAAGTCACGCTATGTTCAAAATATCGCAACGTCGTTTCAAAGTTCTTGTCATATGCAGAGATTTCGTTTCCGTGGGCTTGGAGCTTTCCTACAAGCTCAACGCCATCCATTTTGGTCGCTGTATACGTAGCCGATGTCGGCCCATCTGCCCCAAGTCGGGTGGAGTATACATGCCAACCGGCCGCTATTTTCGCTGTAAACACAATCTCAGCTTCAGCCGTTTTGCCCGTCTTTAGTTGTGCGGTGAACTTCACAGGAGACTGAATCTGCGCACTCGCTACAATGACCATCAGTAGCAAAATGCCTGTAGATAATATTCTTCTCATATCATTTTTCAATCTAAGTATATTGTGCAAAAATAATAATTTTTTTTCAATTGTTCTTCAAAACCAATTCTTTTTCATGAGATAAAGTCTTTTTTCGCTTTCTTGACAGACTTAAAAGATGAAATCATCTGTTTGCAAGTAGAGTATGCGTTGAAGCCTATCTTGAATATTTACAAACCAAGTTGCACGATGAAGCGATTTGAAAGCCATCGAACAATCACTTCCCTTGCCTCCTGTTTTTTATCCTCTCACAAATTATTGTCCATCAGACGATTAGCCGCTTCCTATCCATCCACACCATGATTACAGATTCATGGCGCTGTGAAATGCGTCAAACAACGCTACAAACTGCGTTATTTTACCCAATGATTTGTGTCATTTTACGCGGTAAAATGCGTCAAATGGCCGTGTGTTTTGCCGTGTTTTACACGATGATATGCCACAAACCATTTTACGCTTTATTATCAACAATGTCACCATCCCTAACTAACTCCCAAATAACTCCCTCCATTTGCGAGGGTAACTACTCCCCTCTCTCTTCGGGGAGGGGCTGGGGGAGAGGCTGAAAGGTGCTGAAGTCTCGGCTTTGTTTCCCTTATACCATTTCCCCTTTAATTATTAACAACGCCACCCTCATAATTGTTTCACCATGCAACTCGGTACGAGTTGTGTTTTTGATAGCCCGGGGTTGGCTCGTTCCTCGCCAACCCCGGGTAAACGTTCGCAAGGAGATTCAACGCCATAGGTGTTGAGCTTTTTTCGAGAAAACATGGTTATAGTGAGGGGATTCATGGTGGATTACGTTTAGAAAGCGTAACACCGATGGTGTTGATACGTTCTTTTTATATCATGATTGTCATTTTTTTATGCCAAAATTTATGGCAAATTACGCCGAAAAAGCGCAACACCTACGGCGTTGTTCCACGCAAACCATACGTTAACCCAGGGTAGCCTGCACTATCGTTTGGCAACCCTGGGCTATCAAAAGCGCAACACCTACGGCGTTGAAACGTTTATTTTATAATACAATTAATGCCAACATACGAATAAATAAACGCCAAAATGCACTAATATTTCAATGGATATATCCACCATTATAAATGTTGTAACGATGCAACGCCGTAGGTGCCATGCTGGTATTCCAATGAACGTGTTTGGCAATATAAATTTGCTCATGGCGCAACGCCATAGGTGTCATGCTGGTATTCCAATGAACGTGTTTGGCAATATAAATTTACTCATGGCGCAACGCCATAGGTTTTATGCCGGTATTCCCATGAATGTATTTGGCAATTGCAATGCCCGCATGGTGCAACTCGGTACGAGTTGTGTTTTTGATAGCCCGGGGTTGGCGAGGAACGAGCCTACCTCGGGTAAACGTTCACAAGGAGATTCAACGCCATAGGTGTTGAGCTTTTTCTATAAAGACACGCTTACAATGGAACCTTTCATGGCGAATTAATCAAAAAAAGCACAACACCTACGGCGTTGAAACATGCATTTTTCGATACGATTTCTTTCGTTTTTCAACATGATTCAATGGCTTGTCACACGGAAATAACCATTATCAACGACGTTGATTCAAATAATTTGTGAAACAATATGTATCGTGGCATAATTCGACATTAAATATATTATGTCACAATTTGTGTCATTTCATGCGATAATCCGCGTCATTTTGTTGTGTAAAACGCGACATATTACGCGATGATTTGCATCAAATCATTTTACGCTTCATAATCAACGACATCACCACCCACAATTAACTCTCAAACAACTCACTCCATTTGCGAGGGTAACTACTCCCCTCCCTCTTCGGGGAGGGGCTGGGGGTGAGGCTAAAAGATGCTGGTGTCTCGGCTTTATTTCTCTTTATTTCATCTGCAATTTCACCATAACGGGATAATGATCAGAGATGTTTCGGCGTGTTTTTCCAAGCCAATAGCTGTTTGTAAAGATGCCATAGTGCTCGATGTTAAAGTCATTTGAGACAAAGATATGGTCGATACGAGCCATATCCCGATAGTCTTGCATGTAGTCGTTCCATGTTCCTATGGGCGCCATTCGTTGCTTGGCATTGGCATAACAGTCGCGTAAGAGGCCCGAATCTGAAAAGATTTTATAGATTTCATCCGTCTGATCAACGTTAAAGTCGCCTGTAAGGATGACATGATTGTTTTTGGCTATGGCTTTGATTTGATTGAGAATGAGGTGTGCACTCTCTCTTCTTGCCTTCGTTCCAACGTGATCCATGTGGGTATTAAAGAAGAAGAACGTCTTCTTTGAAGCCTTATCTTCAAACTTTCCCCATGTACAGATGCGGATACATGCCGCGTCCCAGCCGAGAGATGGCTTATTTGGCGTCTCAGAAAGCCAGAAATAACCGCTATCTAAGCATTTAAGTGCATCGCTCTTAAAGAAGATTGCCGCATATTCTCCAGCCTCTTTACCATCTTCTCTGCCTACTCCTAACGTGCTGTAATGGTCTAATCCTTTTTGCAAGTCATGGAGTTGGTCGACCAACACCTCTTGCGTGCCGAAGATAACAGGCTGTTCGAAGTTGATGAAGTCGCAGAGATGAGGGCATCGTTGCTTCCAAGCGTTGCCTTCAGCAATATCATCTGGGTTGTTATAACGAATGTTATAAGTGCCTACATAGAATGATTGTGCCATGAGATTACAGCCTAACAGCAGTGTGATAGCGAGGAAAGTGAATCTTTTCATTGGTTGTTTTGTGTTTATGTTTTATTCGATTTACGTTGTTGTTTATTTGTGTTTATTTCTTAATCCGATAGATGTCAAACCATTATTTGCTCTGAACAGGCGCACAAGATTCTTGCAGTGGTCTATTCACGGCATTGTAGCGAGCTTTTATTTTTTAAAGACCTGCGTCATGGATTGACCGCGCCAACACTGTGGCATCTTAAGAGAGAAGATGTCAGCAATAGTTGCTGCGGTGTCAAACTGCATCATAGTTTGTTTGAATTCGCCTGTGTTTTTAACGTTCTTACCAAAGATAATGAACGGAATCTCAAGCTCAACGAGAGATTTTCCGCCATGTTTCTTGCCTATTCCCCCATGATCTGCGGTGACAATGATAATGGAATCGTCGTATATTCCGGCATCTTTCAGCGCCTGAATGATTTGTCCTATGTAGCCATCTACACGGCTTAAAGTCTCATAATAGGCTGGAGTGTCGTGGCCAATAGCGTGCCCCGTGTGGTCAATCTGGTCGAAAATGATAGCCATTAAGTTAGGTTTCTTTGCCTTAATATAGTCTACTGACATGCGACATAGCTGCCCATTGTCTTTCTCATAGTTAGAAGCTACGGCCTCATAGTCTACAGAAAGCGTATCAACAAGGTAGCGTATGCCGTCCCATTCGGCAAGACAACCGATGACAGCCTTAGGATATTGGCGCCGAAGTTCATAGAAAACAGTTGGGAAAACGCCATGTTCGTTGAGCTCCATTGACGGGATTTCGGGCACGCGTGAATTCCAATTGGTGTATCCATGCATTTCAGGTGTTGCGCCACAAAACATAGTATACCAGTTAACGGCAGACTCAGAAGGCAACACACTGCGTTTCTTCAAGGTGTAACATCCCCCTTTCATTAAGCTTTGTAGATTGGGAATGTTGGATGCTTTGGCTACACTGTAGGCGCCCCAACCATCAAGTCCGATGAGAAAAACATGGTTAGCTTTCCATTTTCCCCATGTAGTCAGACAGCATAATAAAGCTATCGACAGCATAATTAGTTTCTTTTTCATAGTTTCTTGGTTTGTGTTTTTATTCTATGTGCAATTCATTTACAATCGAGAAGCACCCAAAAGGCCACAATCTTCGAGTGTAGAGAAGTGGACATGGATATGCTCTATCTCTTTCGGATAAGGGAAATTACTTGCCATCGACTGCATCATTGCGGTCTTGAAGAAGTCAGATCCGCCCGTGATTCCACCGCCAATGATGATTGCTTCGGGGTCGTAGGTGAGCAAAATTGCCTGTAACAGTTTGCCAAGATGCCTGCCAAACTCTTCCCAAATGGCTATAGCCTCAACGTCGTTCCTTTGTGCCCGTTCAGACAACTCAAGCGCATTAAGCCCTCGTTTGTTCATCCATTGGCAGGAACAATAGTGCTCATAGTCGGAGTTTAGATAGGGAAGACATCCTATTTCGCCTGCTCCCGTGTTGCTTCCACGGTAGAGTTTGCCATCAATAACAATGCCTGCACCAATCCCTGTGCCTATCGTTATGCCTACAAAATTACGATATTGTTTTCCAATTCCAAAATGTTTTTCGCCTAAAGCGAAACAATTGACGTCATTATCTACTGCCGATGGGAGGCTAAACTCTTTCTCCATGAGTGCTTTTATCGGTACAATGTCCCAGGAAGGAATGTTTTGTACGTCGTAGACTACACCTTTTTCGTGGTCTATAATCGATGGAACGCCGATACCAATCTTTTCAGTTTCTGGCGTCATTAGTTGTCGAACGAGGTCGAAAAGCTGTTGAACGACGTCGTGTTTCTGGCCATTTGCCTTACACTTTACGGCTATTTTCTGTTTTATTTCGTAGCCTTCTATCCTGGCAGCTCTTATGTTTGTTCCGCCAAGGTCTATTGCAATTGTTGTAGACATGATATTAATGGTTGCTTTATTTGTTTTGTTTTGAATGATGGTTAAAGGGTGGTGGTGCCCGACTTTACCTTAGTTGTCTGCTCCTTTTCACCCCACATAAGCTGCACTTCCACTGGTTTATTCGTCTTGATTGTTACCTTTGGCTTCTCGTTTTGTGATGTTCGCTTAGCCACTTTGATATCCATCAGCCCGTCTTGTCCAAAGGGATAACGACTAATGCCATAGCCGTCGGTCAGGTTTACGTCAATAGTTAGCTTGTTATCTGCGGCATTTGCGCGGATGCCAAAGATGTATTCTATCAGTATTGCAATAGGAGGAAGTCCAGTCCATCCTACGAAATCACGGCGCGCCATGAAGCCCGGTGCAGCGTCTTCTGGGGCATAATATTCCCAAAAGGTATTCGTTTTCTGAAACACTTTGAATACATTTTGATAATGATTCAGGGCGATATCCCACGCCAACCGGCGGTAACCTTTTTCTACAAGACCCGAGATGACCATATAGTTTGTGCCAGGCCACACCCCGCCGAGCCAGTAACGACCATTCGCTTTGTATTTAGGATGGCTGTAAGATAAGGAAGGTATGCGATGAGGACGATTGAATTTGGTGGTATCTTTGAGGTGGTTCACGAGCCGATCAAGCCTATCTTTAGAGAGGACATCAGTGTGAAGAGCCCAAAAAGCGTATATACCTTGCGTGGAACTAAGGCTATCATTGGCAAACAAATCATAGAGAAAACCATCTTTTTCGCTCCACATGTGCCGGTTGATATAGTCAGAAAGGCTCCTAATATCATCTTCAAATTCTTCTATTTCCTGCCAACGCTCTAAGTAAAAGCCCATTTTCAAGAGGATGTTTGCAACCATAATCTGTTGTAAACAGGCATCAAGCCAGACCATATGTCCATTACTATAGATGGTGTTATAGCCCTCGGGAACGCGTGGCATGTTATCCATTCCCGTGCCCCAACCGCTACTCCAGTAAGTGCCATTACGCCAAGTGCGGTTCAATTTTAGCCATTTGTAGTAGGCAGCAAGCACAGGAAACACCATGTTTAGACGCGAGTCGTCGCCAAACTGAATGTAATAAAGCCATTCCGACCATGGAAGTAGGTTGGGACCTGTACTGGTTGGGTCGTAACGTCCAAAGCAATCGCTGCCATCGGCACGTATTTCACGACATATAAAGCCATCAGGATGCTGCTTAGAATAGAAGTTATTGAGGGTGTTTTGAAAGGGAAAGTAACGCCGTCCGTAGCGACAGAACATCGTAATAAAGGCATCATCCCACATGAAGATATTGCCATTATAAGCCGGAGCGATATAACTGGAGACGAAACCTGACTCATCTAAGGGTTGACATACATTCTTAATACCGAGTTGCCAGGCTTTCCAATACATGTCAATCTCCTTAGAATGGCCCTCCCAATAAGGCTCTGGAAGCACTCTTTTGGCGTGTTCAAACGACTCGGGGATTTGTTTTTTGGGTTTCATTGTACGGAAAGCGTTCTCTGCAACGAGGGTTTCCATGACATAAGTATTCTTATAAGGCAACTTATAAAGCGGCGAACCAGACGGCATTAGGTTTTGTCCTGTTGCAGTGATCGCCATGAATGACACGATGAAGCCAATGGTTTTTCTGTGCATTTGGTTTGTAATGGTTTTATATTTTCAGTAGTTTCTTAATCTTCCAGAATATCTCTGTGTTGTCCATAAAGCCTGTAAAGTCTTGCGATCCCGGTCCAAAGGCATAGACAGGGACAATAGTTCCCGTGTGGTCTTTTGTCGAAAAGTTGGCTGTTACGGTTCCCGTTGCCAAGTCACCTCCATGGATTGTCATGCCGCCTGTCTCGTGATCAGCCGTAATTATGACGAGCGTTTCACCATCCTTTGCTGCCCACTGCATGACCTTTCCAATCGTTTGGTCGAAGTCTAAGGTTTCTTTCATCAGCATATCCAACTGATTAAAGTGTCCATAATCATCGAGTTGAGACCCTTCTATCATCATAAAGAAGCCATTCTTATTTTGATTTAACAGTGTGATTCCAGTCAAAGAAGCACGTGCAAGCAGGTCACCTCGCTCGTCGGGTAGTGGCGTATCGACCTCAAAAGGCACACAATAAACCTTACCGCTTTTTACGTTTTGCTGAACGTCTTCAAGCGAACGGGCGATGTAGTAGCCTTTCTTCTGAAGTTCATCAAAGAGGTTTCGTTTGTCCTTTCGATGCTCAAAATACTTTGATCCGCCTCCAAAGACAAAGTCAACTGGGCTGTTTATCATCTCCGAAACAAGCTCTTGTTCGTTATTTCTGTCGTGATTATGGCTGATAAAATCACAGGGAGTAGCATCCCAAAGACGGCAAGTTACGGCAATGCCAGCACTCTTTCCCGACGCTTTTGCATAGTCAACGAGCGACTTTAGCGGTCGCCCCTCGTCATCAACTCCCACAGCATGATAGGCCGTTTTATAGCCTGTAGCCAATGAAGTGCCTCCCGAGCCCGAGTCAGTAATAAGCCGATTGCTCGCAGGAGTAAAGGAAAGACCCGTCGTTTGAGCGTTCTCTATCCATAGATGGCCTCTGTTCACGGTCCAGGCTGCCTGAATATGCATCAAACTCATGCCGTCTCCAATCATCAAAATAACATTTTTCACCTTCTTACCCTTAGGAGGTTGAATCCTCTCTACGCTGTAAGGATGGGCTAAAGTGAACGTCTGTAGTGCACTGTTCTGGGCATATACGACGAAGGTATTCAGCAGAACGGCAGCAGAAATAAAGCATTTTCTTATCATCATGGATTGTAATTTATAAACATTTTGAGCAACATCACCTAAGTGTTTGATTTCTAACATCTTGTAAATTGCGGCATCTCACTTGATGATTTGCGTCAAAACATGTGGTGATTTGCATCAAATTGTAACATCATTTGCGTCAAAACACATTGCCAGAAGCATCATACTATTCAACGAACTGACTCTTAGCACGTTACGAGCTGTTTCGATTGAGGGGCAAACTCATCCATGCAGAGGTAATGTTTTGACACATTACACTCCGCATGTTGGTTTTTAATGCTTTATGTTTTGAGGCGCATTACTTGCTGCATCAGAAGTTAGAAGCGTATCCTTTGTTTTGTTTTAACTTGCCATTTGACTTAATCACCTGGTTGATTTCATACGGCAAAACGCTGTAAGTGCCCCCCGGTTCATAGTCTTTGGCATCACCTTGCCCCGCACCTATGGTGATAACACCATGATAAGTCTTTCCGTTTATCGTGAGCGTAGTGCCATTTGTCACATCAACGGGCGAGTCGGGATTAGTTCTATCCACGTGCTTGATGCCGTGTTTTGCCCCTCTTATCTTTGCAAGTGCATCGAGATTCCAAGCCGCATTGCCTCCTGCTGCCCATCGTTTGAGGTCCATCAGTCTGTCGGTCCATTCAAAAGCCAACTCACAACGACGCTCATGCATGAGTTCTATCATTGTAGGTGCAGTGTAAGTAACGCCTTCCTGGGCGCGGTTTGCAATCCTATTGAGCACAACGGCAGCCGCATTGTTCTGTCCTTGCATAATTAATGCCTCGGCTTTGAATAGCAACAACTCAGAGAAACGCATCAAAGGAACATTCAAATCGGTTGTAGGACGGTCGCCGTTTGTTGAGATATGGCTGTTCTCATAACCCGTAATCTTTCCATTTCCGTCGCGAATGATCTTGCCATAAGAGAATGGTTCCATATACTTCTTAAAGGCAAAACCCACTTCAATGTCAGAGTTTGAATACCATTTCCAGTTTTCTCCGAAGTATTTGAAGCTGTCTCCATAAGCCAATAAGGTAGCATCACGGCGCTGATCTTGGTCATTGTATTCCGCATAAAGCTCCAAAGTAGGCTTCATATAGCCCCATCCGTTGAACACACCCCAGCCTTTATTCTCTAATGAAATGCCTGGAAAGATGCTGCCAGCATAGTTACTTCCTCTTGAGTTTATAGACCAAATATACTCTTTACTCCATTCATTCTCGGCCTTAAACACGTCAGCATAGCTGTTGAGCAAGCCTCTTCCGCCTTCATTTTCGATTTTATCCACAAGCGCAGGTATCTTTGCCCACTGGCTGTTATCATGCTGTGCCCAGTATGCATAGGTTTTAACCATGAAACCTAATGCCGCATCTCGTGTAGCTCTTCCATAGTTATCAGCCGTATAATTCTTAAACCAGTCAAGACAATCTGCTGCTTTCTGCAAGTCTTCTACAATCAAACGATAGTTATCCATGACGGAGTTTTGCTGCTGAGGAACCTCATTTATCTGCCTCTCATAGTCCGAAAAGTCTTCATATTTCACGAAAGGCACGCCGTTATCTGGGCGTCCATAGCGATAGGCTATCATGAAATGGGTGAATGCTCTCATGAAATATGCCTCGCCCAACGACCGCTTTTGCACCGCTGTTCGTTCGTTTTCAGGAATCAAAAGCGCGTGATAGATGATGTTGTTTGCGGCAGACATCGTCTCATACATTTGCTTATAGAACCACTTTATGGAGCCTTCTGAGGAGCCATCCATCTTGAGTTTCGCCAAGTTCATTTGGCTATTGCCTCGGTTTCTGCCGTAAACGATGTCGTCACCAGCACCTTGTTCGTAGAACAAATCACGTCCCCAAGTCTCTTCATAAGCGTAACAATCATATAAAGTGGTTACAGCTTTGATGTAATCTGCATCATTTTTCCAGAAGTTTCCCTCGTTAGGAGTTCCTTCTTTCGTAGTTTCTAACCAGTCACCTGTACAGGAAGAGAGCGTTCCTGCAATCAAAAGGAGAGAAAAGAATATTTTATTTATCTTCATAGTTGTCTGAGTTTTCGATTCTTAGAATTTGATTTTAACGCCCAACGAGATAGTTCTTGAAACAGGATATTGGCCACAGTCCAATCCCACTCCACCTACTTCGGGGTCTATTCCGCTATAAGGCGTGATGGTAAATAGGTTATCACAGCTCAAGGTTAGGTCGAGTGTGCTCTGTCGTTGGTTAAAGAACGCGAGCTTACGCAATAGGTCTGAGAACGAATAACTAATGGAAATGTTCTTCATTCTAAGGTAAGAACCACTCTCAAGATACCAATCTGATATCCTGCCGAAGTTGTCGTTATCGTCTGTCATGGATATACGTGGCACGTCATATGTAGGACCTTCCAACGCCTTTAGAATCTTTTCAGAGCGATTAAAGCTTCCAACGGCTTCATTTAATGTGGTATATTTATAGGCATTGAATAGCTTTGCACCATACGATCCCTGGAACATGAAGTCGAAAGAGAACTTCTTGTAGCTGAAACCTGCACTGAAAGCGTAGGTCATTTTAGGCATTGCATTGCCTCGGAACTCATAGTCTCCCTCACCGATTGAACCATTTTGGTCGATATCTACAAACTTTAAGTCTCCTGCTTTGGCTTTAGGCTGGAGACGTTGTCCGTTAGAATTCACGTAAGCGGCAGCCTCTGCATCTGTTTGAAAGACGCCATCCGTGCGCAAAAGATAATAAGAATAGAGTGGCTTTCCTTCCGAACTGCGATACGGAGTGAGTTCTTTGTAGTGATAATCATCCTCATATGTCCACACAGGTTTACTGCCGTCAGGGTTGGCGGCACCGATATTAGTGAGTCTATTGCGTAGGGTTGCAACATTAGCACTTACATAATAGCCGATGTCTTTACCTATTCGGTCTTTCCACAAGGCTGAAATCTCAAGGCCACGGTTATTTACTTGTCCGTCGTTGATAAGTGGTGACGCGATGCCTATAGTCGTTGGCCAGTTCACATCCTGTGTCTTGATGAGATTCTTTGTATTCTTATTGAAGAAGTCTACACTCAAATTCAGTCGGTTATTGAATAAAACGGCATCCAAACCAACGTCTACTTGCTCTGAGGTTTCCCATGTAAGATTGGGATTAAAGGCATTAGCGAGGAAGATTCCTGCCATCACTCGGTTGTCAATTCCTATCTGACTGCCCACATCAGGCGAATCGTTTGGATAGCGAGTCGATAGTGTTGCCACACCATATCCATAGCCAATAGACCCTAAGTTGCCTATTTTTCCCCAGCTGGTACGTAGCTTTAACATGCTCACTACATTGTTTTTCTTAAACCATGGCTCTGAAGTTATCTTCCAAGCTGCCGTTACTGACGGGAAATCTCCATACTTTTTGCCCCTCGGTAGACGGCTTGCATAGTCTCTTCTCATTGAAGCTGTGAAGAAATATCGGTCAGAATAGCTGTAAGCTCCACGTGCTACATACGACACATTGCGGTCTTTGTAGTACAGATCGTTTGGATTAATGACCTGGGTTCCATTGGAAAAGTACATCATTGAATTGATTTCGTCTTCGAATCCGCGCATAGTTGCGTCGTTAAATCGGTAACTATATTGCGAGGCGGTAGTCGAAACCATCAGTCCTATGGTATGTTTTCCGAAGATACGGTCGTAAGTTAAGGTATTCTCCCAATCCCATTGAGGCTCCCGATAGTTACGATAATAGAGCTCGTTCGTTAGGTTTGGCTTCCCAATCTCTGTGCGTTGAGGACGCCAATAGCGTTGCATATAGTTGGTTTGCATCCAGGTAAAGCGTGAAGTTACATTCAAACCATTGACTGGTTGCACGACATCTAAGAACGTTGTTGAAGTGAAAGTAGAGGCGTGATTGTTATCATACGCGGCCTGAAGGATACGCATTGGGTTAATGGCATCACCATGAATGTTGGCATATTCAGCATACTTCGTCGGCACAGTACCCATATATCCGCCGCCCTCATAAGGGAAAGTGTTTCGTGGAAACATAATAGCGGCGAGGATAACTCCTGATTCTGCACTCGTCGTATTAACGTCTCTAACGCGTCGATCCTTCCAACTTAGGTCCTCACGGATACGTAAGAACTTCGTGATATTCCACAAAGAGTTCAGTCGTGCAGTAACTTGTCGGTTGTAAGTATTAACGAGTGTGCCGTCAGCATTATTGATTTCTAATGACAAACGATTAGAAAACTCGGCGTTACCTCCTGATACTGCTATGTTATGTCGATTGAAAGCAGCTGTTCTGAAGACTTGTTTCACCCAGTCGGTATTGGTCTTTCCATAGATAGGATCACGGCTAATAACATCCCAACCGGCTGGAAGGGTGCTGCCAGCTTGCTGATAAGAGAAGGCACGCACACGCTTTTCGTCTTCCCACCCGAGTGACTTAGGCAGATGCTGTGCGGTAGAATAGCCAAATACTCCATTGTATTCTATAGAGGGTTTGCCTGCCGTGGCCTGCTTGGTGGTTACAAGTATGACACCCGCCGAACCCGCATAAGCACCATAAATGGCTGCCGAGGCGGCATCTTTCAATACGGTTATCGATACAACATCACTCATATTAAAAGGTGCACCGGGTACACCATCAACCACATATAAGGGAGATTCGCCGTTGGGCGAGCCCATTCCACGAATCGTAATCGTTGGTTCGGCGCTGGGATGACCACCATTTGCAACAACCGAAACCCCCGGAATCTGACCTTGAAGCATTTGAGACACGTTGCTTACTGGGCGTTTTTGCAGTTTATCTACATTGTCAACAGTCGCTACAGCGGCTGAAAGATCGCCCTTCTTTGCCTTTCCATAGCCAATGGCTACTACCTCGCCAAGCAGCGAAGCGTCTTCTTCCATCGTGAAATTAAGCTTTCCTCCCTTCTCAATCTTTTTCGTTATATTCTTATAACCAATTGATGAAATCTGCAAAGTACTGCCTGGTGATATCATCAACACATAGTTTCCGTCTAAATCAGTGACTGTACCATTGCTCGAACCCAACTCTCTTACTGTTGCATTTAGAATCGGATTATCGTCAACATCAACAATCCTTCCTGTCACTTTCACCTTGTTTTGCTGCACAATTCCCGAGACTTTAGCTCCTGAAATGCCTCCCATGACAGGTGAAGGAACCAAAAAAGACAAAGCAGATAAGGCTGCTACCGTCATGATTCGGTATCTGCAACCCAGTAGTGTTTTTTCCTTTTCCATTCGTTTAGATTTTAATTTATAAATTTTAGGCTTAACATTCCTACGCATATTGAGACAAAACGTGAGCCGATGAACCATAAAGCAGCACCTTTCCTGCGCTTTGTCATTAGCCGACCAACGTCAGTGTGTCTTGTTTTTCAATGTCTGTAAACGCTCGTTTTCCACGCCAATGCTGCATCGTTTCAGTGAGGTTAACCCACCCTCTACAGCCATTCGCGATGCCATCTGATTCGCGGTGACTCGTCCGAAGAATACGTTTTCATCATGGTTTCATACAAAGCGGAACTTCACCTCATAGGTTTTATGTTTAGGTTTACAAATAAGCATCGACCACAAAGATATATAAAATAAAAGAATATGTTGTTCTTTTTGCACAAATAAATTTCCAAATTGTACACAATTTCATTACTTTCGTAATGTAAGTAGGCTATTTTCACCTTTTCTTTCAGAGATAAACGCACATAAAATACCCCTGTCTTGTCCGTTAACAAGCACGATATTAAAGCGTTACCCGAATGTTTCCATGAAATGCTTTCCCTAAAAACATTCTTTCATATCCCAACCCCCATTTTTCAAAGTGATACAAATGGTGTTGTGAAATGATACAAATCACGCGGTAATTAGCGCCATTTCATCGTGTAAAACGCGGCAGATTGTGCGATGATTTGCATCAAATCGTTTTACCTTTAATTATCAACATCATCACCACCTCTAAATAACCTTCAAATAACTCCCTCCATTTCCATGGCTAACTACTCCCCCCTCTCTTCGGAGAACCATAGGTCGCTGTTCGTGAAGCCTACGAAACGAGGAAAGCAAAGGGCTGGGGGTGAGGCAGAAAGGCGCTGGTGTCTCGGCTTTGTTTGCCTTACACTATTTCACCTTTAATTATTAACAACGCCATGCTCACAATTGTTTCATCTCGCAACTGCGTTGGTATTGCGCCATTATCCCAATGGATGAATTTCGCAATATAAATGCCCTCATGGCGCAACTCGGTACGAGTTGTTCTTCTGATAGCCCGGGGTTGGCGAGGAACGAGCCTACCCCGGGTAAATATTCGCAAGGAGATTCAACGCCATCGGTGTTGAGCTTTTTCTATGAAGGCATGGATATAATGAAACATTTTATGGCGGATTAATCAAAAAAAGCACAACACCTACGGCGTTGGTCCACACAAACCATACGCTAACCCAGGGTAGCCTGCACTATCGTTTGGCAACCCTGGGCTATCAAAAACGCAACACCTACGGCGTTGATACGTTTATTTTATAATACAATTAATGCCAGTATACGAATAAATAAACGCCAAAATGTACTAATATTTCAATGGATATATCCACCATTATAAATGTTGTAACGACGCAATGCCGTAGG
>NZ_GL629647.1:1946703-1963825 GCF_000185845.1 Segatella salivae DSM 15606 | reverse complement strand
GGCGTTGTACCTTTTATTTATTGGTATTTTATCGAAGCATTCCACGCAGAAAACGTACAACACCTACGGCGTTGACCTCCTCACTACATGCATAACCCAGGGTAGGCTGATGCCAACCCTGGGCTATCAAACGTACAACGCCTTCAGCGTTGAACTGCAAATGCATTATAAAACACGTCGAATGACCATACAATCTGCGTCATTTTACGCTGTGAAATGACGCTAATTGCGCAGTAGTTTAATGCAAATTACATTACGATAATTAATGAAACGTTACATCAGTAAGCAGGGAGAACGAAAAAAAGGAAGGCCTTACAGGACCTTCCTTTTAATTTATGTCATGACTTTTAATGTCGAATGCGAGGCTAAACTGAATCGA
The DNA here is from genome assembly GCF_000185845.1 of Segatella salivae DSM 15606. GTDB lineage: Bacteria > Bacteroidota > Bacteroidia > Bacteroidales > Bacteroidaceae > Prevotella > Prevotella salivae. The sequence goes on along the minus strand of NZ_GL629647.1, from coordinate 1,963,446 downwards.
ACATTCATCTACATCAAATTGAATCCAAGGGATGATTGAAGGGAATGTCAATCAAATTTGAATCAAAGGTGCGTCAAGATTACACCAAATGTAGAACAAAAATAGTTCAGATGCAATGCTGTTTACTTTGGGACTTCATCATTTGGAGCCTCAAACCTTTAGCCCACCTGACTGCCAGCTTTTACCTCTCCGAGCGTTGTTGTGACGCTAAGACTACCATCAAAGTTCACCGCGCTTAGGATCATACCTTGACTTTCGATGCCCATCATCTTGCGAGGAGCAAAGTTTGCCACGAAGAGTACATCCTTTCCTATCAGTTGTTCTGGCTCATAATAGGCTGCAATTCCACTGAGAATGGTGCGGTCTTCGCCACTACCATCGTCGATAGTAAACTGCAACAGCTTCTTACTTTTCTTCACTTTCTGACAGTCTTTGATATGTCCCACGCGAATATCTAACTTTTCAAAGTCTTCGAAAGCCACCTCTTTCTTAATTGGTTCGGCCTTGAATGCAGCGGCTTCATTAGCTTTTTTGGTCGCCGCAAGCTTGTCGAGTTGATATTGAATGACGTCATCTTCAATCTTATCAAATAGTAACTCGGGCTCAGCGAGTTGGTGTCCAGCCTTCAAAAGGTTTGTACTGCCAAGCTCGTTCCAGTCAAACGACTCCATGTTGATAAGCTTTCTGAGCTTCTCTGAAGAGAAAGGAAGGAATGGTTCGAATGCAATGGCGAGGTTAGCAACTAATTGTAGCGATATATATAGAATCGTTTCAACGCGCTTTGGGTCTGTTTTCCATACCTTCCAAGGCTCACATTCGGTGATATATTTATTGCCAATGCGTGCCAAGTTCATGGCTTCTTTCTGGGCTTCTCTAAACTTAAAGGCATCCAAATAGGCTTCCAACTTGTCCTTAACTCCCTCAAACTCTTCGAGGGTTGCACGGTCAACGTCTTGCAATTCGCCACAAGCCGGAACCACACCTGCCCAATATTTCTTAGTCAACTGCAAGGCACGGTTAACGAAGTTGCCATAAATGGCGACAAGTTCTGAGTTATTACGCTCCTGAAAGTCTTTCCAAGTGAAGTTATTATCCTTAGTTTCTGGCGCATTAGCAGTAAGTACATAGCGCAACACATCTTGCTTTCCGGGAAGTTCTTTCAGGTATTCGTGGAGCCATACTGCCCAGTTTCGGCTCGTCGATATCTTGTCGTCTTCAAGGTTTAAGAACTCATTTGCGGGTACATTGTCTGGAAGTATGTAACCACCATGGGCTTTTAACATCGTCGGGAATATGATACAATGGAACACAATGTTATCTTTTCCGATGAAATGTACTAAGCGTGTGTCGGGTTCTTTCCACCATTTCTCCCACGAACCAAACTTATTTGGTTCTTTGTCGCATAGCTCTTTGGTGTTACTTATGTATCCAATGGGGGCATCAAACCAAACATAAAGCACCTTGCCTTCAGCCCCTTTAACCGGTACTGGGATTCCCCAGTCGAGGTCACGGGTCATTGCTCGTGGTTGAAGATCCATGTCAAGCCAGCTCTTACACTGCCCATATACATTGGGACGCCACTCTTTATGCTCGTCAAGTATCCACTTTTTGAGCCAAGTTTGATATTCGTTGAGAGGTAAATACCAATTCTTTGTCTTGCGAATCACAGGCTTTGACCCAGAGATTGTAGAGTGGGGATTGATTAATTCCATTGGACTAAGGTCGCTTCCACACTTTTCACACTGGTCGCCATAAGCGTTTTGATTGTGACAATGCGGGCATTCGCCCATGATATATCGGTCAGCAAGGAACTGTTTTGCTTCCTCATCATAATATTGTTCGCTTTCTTTCTCAACGAGTTTCCCGTCATCATAGAGCTTCTTAAAGAAGTCGCTGGCCATCAAACTATGGGTTTTGCTCGTGGTACGGCTATAGACATCAAAGCTGATTCCAAACTCTTTGAAAGATTCTTTGATGAGTTTATGATAGCGGTCACAAACATCCTGTGGCGTGATACCTTCCTTTTTGGCACGCAAAGTGATTGGCACGCCGTGCTCATCACTACCGCCAATGAAGACCACCTCTTGCTTTTTAAGTCGCAAATAGCGTACATAGATGTCGGCAGGAACGTATACTCCCGCGAGATGTCCTATGTGAACACCTCCATTTGCATAAGGCAATGCCGCGGTAACTGTTGTGCGTTTGAATTTCTTTTGTTCCATCTCAATCGTTGGTTATGATTTCTTTGCTTGCAAAATTACAATAAATCATGCGTAAATCAAAGAAATTAAACGAAATTATCAAAGGCTCTTGACAAGGTCAGATCTATGTTATTTTCAACTCTTTGAGATGTTTTCACGCGATAAAAAGGCTTTATGCAAGCTGTGAACCCATGCGAACGGCCTGACGAATGCGGTCGGCCATGCCAATACCATCACGCAGATTACCTCCGATAATGAGGCCTTTGTATGCCTGTTCTATACGATTTACTGCTTCAAATCGTGCCCCACTTGACAACTCATACTGTGGAATGGCACGCTCATGGCGGAAGATTCGTATCATATCGGGTTGCACATTAGTTGGCAAACCAAGCATTGTTGTCAAACCTTTACAAACCATTTGTTGGAGTTCGGCATCGGTTTTATCGAGCATTTCGGTGTGATTCGTGCCGCCGATAAAGAAAGAATAGAGTGCGCCTGCAGTTGGACAACGTTGTGAAAAGCAAGCCGAAGGGAAAAGAATCCCCAAGAATGGTTGTTTCTCACACGTCGGAATGAGTCCTCCAAAGGCTTTATTCTCCACCCCATGTGCGTCAGAAAGGCCGACACTTACCTGTATAATTGGGGCATAACGCAAGGCAGATATCGCTGCCATATCAGCCTCTTCAACAAATGGAAGCATTGTTTTCAGCGCATAAGCTCCTACGGTAGTGATGACGTGTTGGCTGCAAAGACTGATCGTTTCGCCCGTAGCTGTCTTATAACTTACCTGCCATTGGCCGTTCATAGGCGTCACAACAACCTCCTTTGCGCCCAAGATGATGTTTGATTCTCCTACTGATTGTGCCAGTGCTTCGGTCAAACGGCTCAGTCCTCCCACTGCAGAAAAGACATTCTTTGTAGCTAACCGCTCGCGCTCTGACTTCTTTTCCTTGCTCTTTGCTATCCCTCCACGGATAAAACTGCCATAGTTTTGCTCTAAGTTATATAGCTTTGGCAATGCAAAACGCGTGATAAGTGTGTGTGGATTGCCTGCATATACGCCCGAAACAAAGGGGTCTACGGCATAGTCTAAATAGCTTTTGCCGAGTCTTCTGACTACCATTGAGGCCACATCTTCATCAGGATTCGTTCCCTTTCGACGGAAAGGCTCTCCCAAGATGCCGAATTTGTCGCGCCAAGTAAATAGTGGAGTGCGCACAGCCCCTATCAAAGAAGAAGGTATAGCGTGGAACTTTGTGCCCTTCCATATCCATCTTTGTCGTGCCTCTTCATGCGCTTCTTCGAGTGAACAGCCCCATTGGGCAAGGTCATGGAATAGTTCTGCCACCTCAGGATAACTCACAACACCCGTATTTGGGCCACTTTCGAACGTGTAATCTCCTTGTTGGTAGGTGTGAATCTGACCGCCAACACGTTGTTCTTTCTCAATAACAACGACACGTTTCCCACGTTTTTTCAACGTGTGTGCAGTCGTTAAGCCCGTCAATCCAGCACCAATGACAATGGCATCAAGCTTTGTTTGTATTTCGTTTTGCATGTAAACTTTGGGTAAATTCATTAAACTGGGGTTGAGAATTGTTTGTGATTGTCTCGCATCATGGGGTCAAACGCAGCGGCAACATTACGTACAAACGGCATGCCTTCTGGCAAAACGTGCAATGACTCATCATCAAACACAATCAAACCATCGTCTTGAAGCGTCGTCAATTGTTGCTCATCATAATGAATTGCCTGCTTAATCGTCTCAACACTACACTGCAATCGCGTTGCCATGTCACGCCAGTTGATGCTGTTGTTACACATGATACATTCGATGACTTCACGCGTTATGCGCTGCCATTCCACTAAAGCATAGCCACGATGAATAGGCATTTGTCCTGCATTGACACGCGAAACATATTCTGAAATGTCTTTCGTGTTTTGTGCATAAGCTTCATCCAACTGACTGATTCCCGACACTCCAAAAGCATATACCTGTGCCGTGATACGGCGAGGGCAATATCCTTGGAAGTTACGATGAAGCGAATGGTGCTGTAAAGCCACACTCAAGTCGTCGTCGGGCAATACAAAGTGGTCCATGCCGATAGGCACATAACCTGCTACCTGCAATGTTTTTGAGGCCTCTTCAAACATCTTTAACTTCTCATTTTGACTCGGAAGACCTGCCTTTTCCAATATCATTTGTCGTTTAAAAAGGCTTGGAAGATGCGCATAACTGAAAGTAACCAAGCGGTCGGGACGCAGAGATATCGCCTTCTTTATTGTCGAAACAAACGCTGATACGGATTGTTTTGGCAAGCCATAGATAAAGTCAAAGTTCACCTTTGCACCGCCTTCACGCAGTATTTTCATGATGGTTTCAACAGGAAGTAAGGCTGGTTGTCGATTCACACAACGCAAAACCTCGTCATTAAAGTCTTGAATTCCAAGACTAAAGCGGTTAAATCCGCTATCAAGTAGATAGTTCCAGTCTTCTTCTTTCAGGTATCCTGGATGACATTCTATGGCAATCTCTGGCCTATCTATCGTCTCAAAAGCCGACAACAAATGTTCGTTGATGCTACGAATGAAATGCAACGGCATTGAAGAGGGACTGCCTCCACCATAATGAATCTGACTAATTCGGCGGTCTTTTCTTAGATGTGGCAACAGCAAATCAATCTCTTTGTGCAGTGTTTCAAAATATTCTGTGATGCGATCTGGCTTTGCCATGGCCACGGAATTACACCCACAATAATGACAAAGATGCCTACAGAACGGCATATGGATATAGAATGAGATGTTGTCTGCTGTGGCATCATTAGATGTTTCAACAGCCTTCAAATAGTCGGTCTCATCAAACGGGCCGAAAGAATTGGCCGTTGGATAACTCGTATAGCGTGGAACGGGAACGTTATATTTCTTGAATAGTGTTTCGCTCATTGTCTTTTGATTGTTCATTCATGTACATTGTATAAAAGAAAGAGGCTAAAGCGATGGCGCCTTGTAGGGCAAACATGCCGGTGTAGTCTATGCTATTGGCGATGATTCCGCAAATAATGGAGATGAGAATTCCCATGAGATGTGTGATAACGGTTTGCACTGTGAAGTCTGTTCCCTCCCTTCCTGCACGCACATGTTGCATAGATGACGTGTAAACGACTACTGTTCCCATGCCATAACTGCCCCAAAGCACAACAATGGCAAGCGTTAACAGCAAGGTTGTTGGATGGGATAAGGACAGCAATACAAAGGATATTGTTGCGAGAAACATAATGAAAGCAAAGATCACTCGCATGCGTTTATACCCCCAACGACGCACAAAGAGTCCTGCCGGATAGGCCATTACAAAGGCCGAACCAATGCCAACGATGCCACAAAGAAAGCCTATCTCCTTCATCGAATAACCCAAATCGACCATAAAAGGCTTTAACATTGACATGACACCGATAATCCCTGTGTAATAAAGTACTAAGAAAATGACTTGTCGAGAGATTCCTTTCTGACGGAAAAACAGCCCAAAATCCTTCCACGTGGCACGCTGCTTGACCTTGCTTTCCTGCTGAAATGCAAGCTTCTTATGCAGTAACAACGGAATCAGGGCTATGAGAACAAACACACTTAAGCATTGCGCCACACGACTCCAACCATACTTATGGAGCACCATGAGCAACACTCCACTTCCTAAAAGGCTACCCCCGAAGCTGCCCATGGACTGCATGCTGTTCAACAATCCACGCTGTTTATGCGATGAAGTGCGTATGGCCAAGGCGTCAGTAGCAATGTCTTGCGTTGCAGAAGCCATTAAAGCGAGCAGAATAATGACGATTAAGAAGTGGAAAGATGACGGCACTATAGCTCCAAAATTGAAGATACTCGTCAGTAAAACTAATAGGGCATAGACAATCTCTACACCGACAATAGTGCGTTTGTAGTCACGAATCGTGTTGCAATGGCGGTCTACTGCTGGTGCCCAGAACACCTTTAATATCCACGGAAGCTTAATAACTTGCAGCAAACCAATAATAGAAAGCGGCACAGCTTGCTCGCGCAGGATGACTTGAAGGGCTGTAGTGAAGAAGCTCATCGGCACAGCTTGCGCGATATATAGACTAAAGAAGACAGTCAAATAGGCTGTCTTCTTGACGTTTTCTTGATGCATGTATTGAATGATTTGAAGCTTATGGGTGGAGTTTGAAGATTAAAGAAGTTCCCAACATGAATGGTTTTCCACGCTGAGCATACGTTGCTGAAGAGGCAAAAGCATAGCTCATGTAGTGCGTGTTTGTGGTGTTTTTACTCCAAATCTCCCATGTAAAACATCCCTTAGTGGCTGCAACCTTGAGATTAAGTAGGGCATAAGAGGGTTGCATCAGATGGTTATCTTCGGTCCAATAAATCTTACCTGTGCCGAGAAGTGTTGCATTCAGCATGAGTTTGTCTAAGCCAATGATGTGTGGAATGGTATAGTTGGCCACCAAAGCCATGGTTTGTCGTGGCACCATGGGCAACATCTTGCCTGTAAAACTAATGGTGTTGCTCTTTTCATAACGTAGGAACTTTGCATAAGTATACCCGTAGTTGGCTTGCAGTTCGAATTGTGTTGTCGGGCGCCATGTGGCAGAAAGCTCCACACCTTTACTGTTAGAGTGGCCTGCATTGTTGATAATGTTGCCCAAACCCGGTACAGTTGAGGTCACCTGTTGATGCTTCCAATCAATATAGAAGAGCGCCATTTCGGTTTGAAGTGTACCATTCAAGAAAGCCATCTTTGTCCCAATCTCATAGTTCCAGTTATATTCGGGGTCATAAGCTGGTAGTTCATTCGTTGTCGAAGTAAGGTTATAACCTCCTGCTTTATATCCTCTTGCGATTGAAGCATACACTATTTTGTCGGCCGAAAGCTGCTGACTGAGTGTAAATTTCGGTGTAAACTGCCTGAAATATTTATGTGCTTCGAACGTCGCTGTTTGTACTTTACTCGATGGTCCGGCAGTCAATGTATATTTGTTTGCTTCATAGTTTTCGCCAACACGCTCATAGTCATAACGCAATCCCACTGCAATGTGCGTGCTCTTTGTTAGGTCATACGTTGACTGATGATATAAAGCAGCTGCCCAAGTGGGGTTGTTATAGTACTTAGGTGTAGCTAAACTGCGTGTAATGAATTGCGTTTCTACCGAGTTATTCGCCTTTTGATAGAAGCCAAATGCGCCCACAATCCAGTGATATCTGCCTTTAATGTCGGCCGAACGCAACGTGAATTCCTGGCTCACGAGCGTTTGTTTCAGTTGTGTTGTGACGAAAAAGAGGTCCTGAGGAGTGAAGTCTTGGTCGATGTGTTGTTTGTCGTTGCTGTGTTGAAACGATGTCTGCGCATTGAAACGGAAAGCATTTCCGCGATAAAGCCAGTTCATTCCAGCCGACAACACATTGCGTCTGTAGTCGCTGTTGCGGTTATAATTCACGGCATCGGCAGTATTATCATTGGCATGATAGACGCCATATGGGTAGCCACCTTGGGTAGAATGGTCGAAAAGCACATTCAAACGCATCGTCCAAAGCGGTGCCGCCTGCCAGGCAAGTCCTATCTTTGCGTTTGCATCTTGCAAGTCGTCAGCTTTCTTTCCCGTATAAAGGTTGCGAAAGAATCCATCGTTGCGGTGGTAGTTTCCAGCCACATGAAGTCCTAAACGCGGTGCAATCTTTTGATAATGTGCCACACCCAAGCGCACATCATTACGCGAACCATAACTGATTTTGGCTATAGTGTTCTGGTAATCTAAAGGCGAATAGGTGTAGATATTAATGAGTCCACCTGTTGAATTGCGTCCATAGAGCGTGCCTTGTGGGCCTCTCAACACTTCTATTCCACTGATTCCAGCGAGTTCTAAGTCGACAACTGACCGGTCGAAATAAGGCATACCATCGACATATAAGCCTACAGATGGAGCGTTGGTCTTTGAACCTATGCCACGAATATAAATCGGAGTGTTCTGTCGAGCGCCATAATCGGCGATGAAAAGATTAGGAAAAACACAACTCATATCACGCAAACCATTCAGCTCATTGTGTTGAAGAAAGTTACTTCCTGCCACAGAAACCGACATGGGAGCATTGTTCAGATTGTCTTGTTTGAATCCCTTCACAACCACTTCTGATAGCGTGTGGTGTTGAGCTATAGTCGAATCAGCTGTTTCTGCCAGTGCATTTAAGGGAAGAAATGCCGCACATAGGAAAAGAAATGACTTCATGTTTTTGTTTTATATAAAATATTTTGCAAAGTTACAAGCTTTTAACAAATTTCACAATCATCATTTATTAGGAAATGAAAACATGCATATCATCGCATGAAACACGGCGAATAATAGCCAAGTTTGTTGTTAGTAGCATTATGAAATGCATGTTTCAACACCACCGGTGTTGCGTTTTTTCGACACAATTTGCCATATATTTTAATGCGAGAAAATATGAATTATGACACAAAATGAATAATTCAACGCCATCGGTGTTACGCTTTCTAAGCGTAATCCACCATGAATCCCTTCACTATAACCATGTTTTCATAGAAAAAGCTCAACACCTACGGCGTTGAATCTCCTTGTGGATGCTCACCCGGGGTAGGCTCGTTCCTCGCCAACCCCGGGCTATCAAAAACACAACTCGTACCGAGTTGCATAATAAGAGTATTTTTAATGGAGGGAAGTTTCATTGAGAATTTACTATAATGCCTACGGCGTTGCACCATGAGGGTTGTCATAATGTTGAACACATTCACCGAGAAATCATTATAATACAAACGAGATTGTGGGGTGTAACATTCGAAATGACAGATGCATTCATTAGAAAATTAGCACAACACCTACGGCGTTGACCTCCTCACTACACACATAACCTAAGGTAGGCTGACACCAACCTTAGGCTATCAAAAGTATAACGTCTACAGCGTTGAACTTAAATGGTATTTTAAACAACATCATTTTACGCGCTAAAATGCGTCAAATGGTCGTGTATTTTGCCGTATTTTACACGATGAAATGCCCCAAATCATTTTACATTTAATGAGCAATAACATCACCATCTCTAATTAACCTTCAAACTACTCCCTCAATTTCAAAGAGTAACTACTCCCCTCTCTCTTCGGAGAGGGGCTGGGGGTGAGGCTTTATTTCCCTCGCATCACGCCCTCATCGCTCTCCCCAATCGCCACGATCAAGCTGGCGGTAGCTTATGGCTTCAGCCAGGTGGTCGGCTTCAACGTGTGGTGCCCCTGCCAAATCGGCGATTGTTCGCGCAACCTTTAGAATGCGACTATAGGCTCGGGCCGATAGACTTAGTCGGTCCATTGCCATTCGTAGCATCGCTATTCCCGCGTCGTCGGGTTCTGCATACGTATGAATCATACGCTCAGACATTTGTGCATTGCAGTGCACGGCCTTGATTTCGCGAAAACGTTCGGTTTGAATTTCACGCGCACGGATAACACGTTGGCGAATGGTTTCGCTGCTTTCACCCGGCTTTCCACGACTGATATCCTTAAAAGGAACTGGAGTTATCTCGCATTGTATATCTATTCTATCGAGCAAAGGGCCTGAAATCTTGTTCATATAGTGCTGGATTTGTCCCGGCGTACATACGCAATGGTGCGTTGGATCGCCATAGTAGCCGCAGGGACAAGGGTTCATACTGGCCACAAACATAAACGAACAAGGAAACTCTATGTTATATTTTGCCCTACTAATGGTTATCTTTCGGTCTTCTAAAGGCTGTCGAAGTACTTCAAGAGTATGCTTATTAAACTCAGGTAATTCATCACAAAACAAGACACCATTATGGGCTAACGAAATCTCACCGGGCATGGGATTTGTGCCTCCTCCGACAAGCGCTACCTCGGAAATGGTGTGATGTGGTGACCTAAAAGGACGCTGACTGATGAGCGATGTGCCACAACCCAACTTACCAGCGATGCTGTGTAGCTGCGTTGTTTCAAGGCTTTCGGACAATGAGAGCGGTGGAAGTATGGAAGGAAGTCGCTTGGCCATCATCGACTTTCCACTTCCGGGAGGACCTATCATGATAAGATTGTGACCACCAGCTGCGGCAACTTCGAGCGCACGTTTAACGCTTTCTTGTCCCCGAACATCACTAAAGTCGAGATCGAATCGTGTTTGTTGTGCATAAAACTCCTTTCGTGTGTCGATGATTACAGGCTCAAAGTGGGCTGATCCCGTAAGAAACTTGATGACTTCTACGATGTTTTCCATGCCATAAACATCGAGATTATTGACTACGGCAGCCTCTCTGACATTGCTTTTGGGCACGATGAGTCCTTTGAAATGCTCTGAACGAGCTTTGATAGCAATAGGAAGTGCGCCCTTGATAGGTTGAAGTTGGCCGTCAAGACTTAGTTCTCCCACCATCATATATTGGTCAAGACAAGCTGTTTGGATGCTTCCGTTGGCGGCAAGTAAGGCAATTGCCAACGGCAAATCAAAGCTACTGCCTTCCTTTTTGAGGTCAGCGGGAGCCATATTCACGGTGATATCGGCTTTGGGAAACTTGTAACCACAATATAAAAGGGCTGCAGCGATGCGGTCACGCCCCTCTTGAACGGCCTTATCTCCAAGTCCAGTGAGGTGGTAAACAACGCCGGGATTCATGCTCACTTCAATCGTTACAGTGGTTACTTCGAGTCCGTTGACAGCGGCACAATAGGTTTTTACAAGCATGATTAGAAAGAGTTAAGGTTATTGTAGGAGTGGAATATCCACTAAAAATCAAATCATCTTTTCAATGCGGGCAATAAGCTCATCGGTCGAAAGCCCACGAGCAATGATGCGACCACGCTGTAACAAGAGGTTATCTGGTACGGAAGTGAGTCCTAATTTGAGCACCAATGGTCCCTTAAACAATTGTTCATCACAGACAACGGGCCATCGAACACCCTGACTTTCAAGGTTATCTTTGCAAGATTTTCGGCTTGCATCGAGGTTGATTCCAAGCAATTGGAGTTTCCCATTGGCACGCGTTTGCATATCAAGCAAGCGCTGTTGCAGTGTGGAACTCTCATAACTCCACGATGCCCACGTATAGATGATGGCAACAGGAGCCGCAGAATAGGTTGTGGAAGAAATGGATTTGCCCTGTATATCAATAGCCGAGAATGCAGGGAACCTATCAGAAGAGGCATCGGCAAGCGGCTTTATCTGAGCTAAAAGATGGTTCAAATAGCCATTGCGAGCCTGTTCTTTTTGCAATGAAAGCAACAAACGATAGGCTTGTTTGTAATTGGGCTGGGGCCTGCGAAGTAGATATTTGTCAATGAGATAAGGGCCAACAGTCGATTCAGGATGATCATTGACGAAATATTTCACGTCTTTTTCAATCTCGGGGGGCGATGAATTAGCAATCTGATGACGGAACTTTGTCATCAGTTTATTATCATCTGTTCCCGTGATTTCAAGTTCTTTGAGGTGTGAAGCGTCGCCTTCTACGTCGACAGAACCACCAGGTTGTGCAAAGATGGGTTGCTCAGAGAAGTTTGGAAAGACTATAACGAGGACGCCATTCTCTTCACATGGAAGCTCATAAGAGAAGCGTCCACCTTCTACTTTTATGGTATCTAAGCCTGTAATTAGGCCGTCGGGACTGTATACATAGAACTCACCTTGGTTGAGATTAGTTAGTCTTCCGTCGATTTCGAAATGGTGTTTATCGGTTCCACAGGCAGCCAACACCAACGTGAGTACTATGAGAATACAGAGTTTTTTCATCGATTTACTTTAGCAAATTCAAGGTCGTTCTTGGCATATTCGGTCAAAGAGGGATCCTTTTGCAATGCATCTTTCAAGTAGGTTCCAGCCGCATCATTCTTTCCTTGGCGTGCATTGAGCACGGCAAAGAGGTAATATGTCAGTCCGTTTGGCTGCTGAATAGCTTTCAATGTCTGTTCAGCTGCGACATAATTCTTGTTCATCAACTGCGCAAGTGCAGCGCTATTGTTGTTATTAAAGAGTTCATCCGAGGCGTTAGCATAGTTTCCTCGTGCGATATGTAGATTGCCAAGAACCTCATTAAAGCCGTTCGCCTCAGTGGCATCTGATAGATGTCGTTCTGCATCGGCAATTCTTCCGTGTGTCAAATCAATATAAGCCTTGTTGGCAAATGCCTCTGGTGCTTTGCGGTTTACTTGCAAAGCTTTCTCCAAATAGCTTTGAGCCGTCTGCTCATCACCATCGTTTAATGCCAAGGCAGCAAGGTTGTTATAAGCTCGGTAATCGCGATCATAGAGCTCAGTAGTCTTTTTATAGATTGCCTTCTTAGCGTTCTTGTCGTTTGTTAACGATGCCGCATAGAGCAATTCCTCAAGACTTAACTTCGTAGGATCAGCCGCATATTGCTGTTGAATCTGGTCATCGCTGCGACCAATTGTTTGATAATTGATAATCAAACGACTGCGACGGAGTTCTGGAAGGATGCCATCGGCGAGCTCACGGAAGCCTTCACTCATGTTACGTATTTGCTTTTCACGCTCTTGTGGGTCTTTATACATGGACAGAACGCGTAAGATTACGTCCTTATCTTGTATCTTACTCGCCTGAACGAGCTTCATAAAACCATCCCAATCCTGTGCAGTGTAGTGGGCATCTATGTCTGTTTTTAGTTTCGTTCCTTTGAGTTGTTGCTTCACATAGCCTTCACTGACATTCTGACGCTTATTGGCTAACTTATCGTTAAAGCTGAAACCACCTTCTGGAGAGGCATAAGCTTTCACCTCAACATTCTTGATTGCCAGTCCCTCTCGGTCTGAATTGATGCGCTTAAGCATGCTAACAAACTCGCGAACACTATTGTTTTTCAACTCATTGCTACGTAAATTAGCTTGGTTTATGAGGAATTTTACGTTGGCTTCTTGCTTGCGATCTATCACTCTTTGAAACGAATCGAGCGCCAAACAAGCACCGCCTTGGAGCATAGCCTTACGATAAAGTTCTGCTGTTGCAATGACTCCAGTGGCAACTTTGATTGCCGGAACATTGACTTTTGAATTTCCTATGCGTGCATTGAACGTCAAATACATGTCGCTTTTCTGCATGGCTGGCACATAATCAAACGAAGTTTTCATCGTGTAACGACCGCCAAGACGATAAGAAATCACCTTATCGTTGCCCATAACTTTCTCTCCTTGGAATGTCATTGGCTGTCCTTTGGCTACTTCTCCGCCTGCATATCTGAGCTCAGGAACCACAGTTACTGTGGCCTTTTTATTCATAAATTTCTCTGGAAACTGTCCTTCCACCGTTGCAGAAACCTTTCCTCCAACCGTCTCTAAAGGGTTTGGACTAACTGAAAAGCAATCAGAAGTGAGCTTACCTAACTTAGAACAAGATGTCATTAAAGCCAATGAGCACACTGAAAGAGTAAGAATAAGATTGTTGCGCATATCTATGAATTAAATTAAGGGTGTGCCGCGAGCGGGACTCGAACCCGCACAGCCATTACTGGCCAAGGGATTTTAAGTCCCTCGTGTCTACCAATTCCACCATTGCGGCTTTGGAAATAAGAAATAGTTTGTAACTATTGAGCGGAAAACGGGACTCGAACCCGCGACCCCGACCTTGGCAAGGTCGTGCTCTACCAACTGAGCTATTTCCGCAATTCAGGTTTTGCAAAGGTATATTCTTTTATCGAAACCGCCAAATAATTCTTCATTTTTGTTCATGAAAAAAAGCAAAACCTTTCGTGAATCGGTTCAAAACCTTTCCCTTTTAAGGTGTAAAAGTGAGTCAATTCTTTTCATTTTGTAAGACAAGGAATATTTGATTGCAATTAATTTACGCTTAAAATGCCGTATGGTCCCGTAGAAGATGCACGATAACGCGTTAGTTTTTTGCCACGCTCTCCACTGATAATAACTCCATTATTGTTAAGATTGTAGTGACGATGGCACACGTTGCAGATCGCAATTCCACCCGAAGCTAAATGCAACGGCTTACTACGCACTGGCAAAGATGAGGCATCAAAGCAGTTAGAACACTCCAAATCATAGGCATAAAACACTTGAGGATCGCTCAGATTTCCATAGCCAACAATGAGTCCATTGTTATATCCGAGCACATAATGTCCTTGTCTTTCGCGGTCGTTTTGAATGATTTTCTGACTCAATCCATCACTATTTGTGAACACATAATATGTGGCTCCACTGATAAATTGCTGTTGAATGATGCAAAAGATTCCACTATTTGGCGTCATGGCTTCAGCCAAACGAGCACATTGTCGCACGTTATTATTATACACGAAATAAGGACGAAAGTCACTATATTCGTTTTGAATCTTACCACAAGAGCAAACCAACAGCAAAGCTAATACTATCCAAATGCCTCGCCATTGATTAGGCTTTATCATTCGAATTCTTTTCAAATCGTCAAAAACAAGCCTCAAACCGCCTGGCTTACTCATAGTGAATAGCTTGCAAAGCATCAGCTATCTTCTCAATACCTTCGGTTAATGGCTTTGAAACCATCCCCTTAATGAATGGATTTAGCTCGGCCTTGATGGTGAGTTTCATCTTACTTGTGGTTTCGGATACGGGCAAAATCTGAATCCAAAAGTTAAAAGGCAGCGGACTTTCTGCTGTTTCAAACTTAATACATTTAGGGGCTTCACGCTCCACAATGACTAATTTCACAGCACCCATTGGCGTGTTGATACCTATCGAATTGGCATCAAATGTAAGACCGTTTGCCTTATCTTCGGGGATACGATCCTTCACTTTATCTATATTATTCATGTCACTCAACAGAGCATAAACACGCTCTTGAGGATAGTCTATCTGTCGAATACTACTTTCAAATGTTGCCATTTAGTTTAATTCATAATTCATAATTCACAATGCATCATTGCGTATCATACTTCGTTTCCCCTCGCTTCAATGCCTTCAACGCATGGGATTACACAATGCATAATTGCATATCACGCTTCACTCCCTCTCTCTTCAAAGACTTCAACACATGCTTTCACACAACATTTCATTGCATATCACGCGCTATTTCACCCCAGTTTGGATGGGCTGGGAGAGGCTTTTACTTCATAAGAAGTTTTATTTTATCTTATTTTTTCCACTTATCGGGAGCCTGACGCCAGTCATGTAACACCTCAACATCATGTTCACTGATGTAGCCAGTAGCTAATGCTTCTGCCACCACATGCTCGTAGTCGGTCAGTGTTTCAAGTCTAACATTGGCCTCACGAAAGGCATTTTCTGCCACAGGGAAACCATAAGTGTAGCTCGCTACCATGCCAATAACCTCACACGCATTGCTTCTGATAGCCTCAACAGCCTTCAAACTGCTGCCACCTGTAGAGATAAGGTCTTCTATAACGACGACTTTCATGCCGGGTTTCAAGTCACCTTCTATCAAGTTCTCTAAGCCATGATCTTTTGGTTTCGACCGAACATAAACGAAAGGCAAGTTGAGTTCGTCGGCCACTAAAGCGCCTTGAGCGATAGCCCCAGTCGCAACACCAGCTACAACCTCTGCTTCGGGGAAACATTCCAGCACTTTATGCACAAGCTCTAACTTCACATAATTGCGCAATTCAGGGTAAGACAGCGTCTTACGATTGTCACAATAGAACGGCGAAAGCCATCCTGAAGCCCATGTGAAAGGATTATTTGGCTGAAGTTTAATGGCTTTTACCTGCAGCAATCTTGATGCAAAATCTCTCTTTAAGTTGTCCATTATGTTGAAAAATTAATGATATCGTATTGCAAAGTTAGGTTTTTTATCTTATAAAACAAATTTTTATGCCTTATTCTTTCGTTCGCTTGCCGTTTTAGAATGTGTCTATAAATGCAATAAATTCCAGCAACAGATAACATCATTTTAAGGTGGTTCTCACCCCTCTTGATTTCGTTCTTCACATCATCTAAATAAAAGCATCGCGTATAATAAAAGATTTCACGCGCTAAAATGCGTCAAATGGTCGTGTGATTTGCCGTATTTTGCGCGATGAAATGACGCAAATCACTTTACGCTTTATTATCAACGACATCACGCCCACAATTGTTTCATCTCGCAACTGCGTAGGTATTACGCCATTATTCAAATGAATGAATTTTGTAATATAAATGCCCTCATCGCGCAACGCTGTAAGCGTTGTTCGTTTGATAGCCCAGGGTTGACAAGCAAAAGCGTAGTCTACCCTGGGTTATTTGCCATTAGCGAGAACAACGCTGTAGGCGTTGTACCTTTTATTCCTCGTCATTTTATCACGGCATTCCACACAGAAAACGTACAACACCTACGCCGTTGACTTCCTCACTACACACATAACCCAGGGTAGGCTGACACCAACCCTGGGCTATCAAAGGTACAACGCCTTCAGCGTTGAACTTAAATGGCATTGTAATCTGCGTCATTTTACGCGCTAAAATGCCTCAAATGGTCGTGTGTTTTGCCGTATTTTACACGATGAAATGACGCAAACCATTTTACGCTTTATTATCAACAACATCACTCTCACAATTGTTTCACCACGC
>NZ_GL629647.1:1925477-1946653 GCF_000185845.1 Segatella salivae DSM 15606 | reverse complement strand
TAAACATTCGCAAGGAGATTCAACGCCATAGGTGTTGAGTTTTCTTTGAGAAGGCACGGTTATAGCGAGGGGATTTATGGCGGATTAATCAAAAAAAGCGCAACACCTACGGCGTTGTTCCACGCAAACCATACGTTAACCCAGGGTAGCCTGCACTATCGTTTGGCAACCCTGGGCTATCAAAAGCGCAACACCTACGGCGTTGAAACGTGCATTTTGTAATACAATTGATAGCAATATACGAATAAACAAATGGCAAAACTGGGCAATATTCCAATGAATACATCCACTATTGCGAATGTCGCAACCACGCAACTCGGTACGAGTTGTACTTCTGATAGCCCGGGGTTGGCGAGGAACGAGCCTACCCCGGGTAAACGTTCGCAAGGGGATTCAACGCCATAGGTGTTGAGCTTTTTCTATGAAAGTATGGGTATAACGATGGGATTTATGGCGGATTACGCTTAGAAAGCGTAACACCTACGGCGTTGAAACGTTTATTTAATAATATAATTAATACAAACATTCGAATAAATAAATAGCAAAATATGGAAATACTTCAATGAATATATCCGCCATGTCGAATGTTATGATGGTGCAACGCTGTAAGCGTTGTTCTTTTAATAGCCCAGGGTTGGCGAGCAAAAGTGCTGTCAACCCTGGGTTATAACCATATTAAAAGCGATAGACAACAAACGATTTTGCTGGCACTTTCATTGAAACGACATTGCCATTTGCTTCTATCTCACTTGTTTGAGGTACGACATTGGTTTTATTTTCCAATGAGTTCACGGCACGTGGATTGTCACTGTGCAGGGTGATACACTTTCCTTTGCCAAGCGTTTTCAATCCTTCGAACGTGACATTCACCTGCTTTTCGCGGTCATCTACATTGACAATCTTCACGATATACGCCTTTTCTGCCTTATCATATACGGCACTGGCATAGATCTTTTCTTTGCCTTCAACAGGCTTTCCGCCTTCGGTCAGACGAAGGACATTCGTACCTCGGTTTGTAGCATAAAGCATTTGCACATACCAATTGACTGTACGCACACTCTGAAGATTGTCAAACCAGATGAGATCGGGACGCCATTGCCAACCTTCAACATGTGCAAACAGAGGGGCATATGTAGCTTGCCACACGACATCGGCATTGCGTTCAAGTCCTGTCATGAAGGCCGCCTCGGACAAAGCTGCCTCAAAATTGTTCATCGCTACATTTGGTTGCTTGTCAAGTCCACGCACATGAGCTGCATATTCGCCAGCAAACACCTTCGGACCCTTACGATTATAGTGATCATATCGACCTGCATTGTTCAAGAACCAATCAGGAGACATGTAGTAATGTTCGTCAACAAGGTCGACACCGAGCTTGCGCATTTGTTGCCATCCATAGTCAAACTCCTTGCCACTTGCCGAAGGTCCTGATGAGCCGCATATCTTTATGTGTGGATATTTGGCACGAATCTGCTTCATAAATGCCTCTAAACGTTCGGGATATAAAGGTCCCCATTGCTCATTTCCGATACCAATCTGCTTGAGGTTAAACGGAGCTGGGTGACCCATGTCAGCGCGGACGCGTCCCCATTTGCTTGTAACGGGACCATTGGCAAACTCAATCAAGTCGAGCGCATCATCGATATAAGGTTGCAAGTCGGCCATAGCAGTGTGTGCATTTCGGTCGTTATCATCATTCTGATACTGGCAAGCGAGCCCACAACTCAATACAGGAAGCGGTTCGGCTCCTATCTTTTCAGATAGGAGAAAGAACTCAAAGAAGCCCATGCCTAACGTCTGATAGTAGTTTGGAAAGAGTCGATGTGGGAAGGTATAATTCCATCTATTCTCGTTCAAAGGACGCTCTTCTACGGGCCCAACTGTGTTCTTCCACTGATAGCGTGTAGCCAAATCAGTTCCTTCAACGATACAACCTCCGGGGAAACGGAATATCCCTGGGTGGAGTTCTGCGAGGTCTTTTACAAGGTCAGCACGCATCCCATGCCAACTATCTTCAGGGAAAAGACTCACATGATCAAGGTCTACTGCCCCACCTTTTTCAAGGAAAATGCGAAGCAATCCCTTTTCAACGGTCTTATCAACCGTCAGCGTTGAGGTATATTTCTGCCATTGATTGCTCTTCACAGTGATTCTTGTTGAGACAATAGGTCGGTCTTCTTCATCAACAAGTTCAACGCGAAATTTTGCTGAATCGCCTTGCAACATGTGCAAACGAGCATATACAGAGAAGTCATAACACATGCCTTTCTTCAGTCCCATGCCGAAAAAGCCACGATTTTCCAAGCCAGTTCGCTTCTCACGATGTCCCGCATCAGAGAGTGTTATGTAGTGAGGATTGCGCGCAAAGGCAGGCTTTTGGTCGTTCACAATGACATTACCGAAGGTGTTCCAACCCATTAATCGGTCGGGAAACTCAAACGAACGATTCTCTATCATCTCGGCATAGAGGCCGCCATCTGCCGCAAAATTGATATCTTCGAAAAAGATACCATACATTGTTGGCTGTATGGTTGCGCCGGGTTTAGTGTTGACAGTGAACTGATGTTGTGCGTTGATGCTGACAGATGTTAGTGCCGTCATCAATAAGGTGGATAAGATTTTCTTTGTCTTCATATTAGGTTATTGTTGCATTATCAATGGTTTTATAGTCGCAAAAATAAGAAAATCCACCTCATTGGAGGTGGATTTTATGGGTTAAAAGGTGGATAAACCACGTTATTTCACAATCGGACGCAACAAGAACTCATGGGTTCTGTCACCATAGTGCAGGCGATAGCGCTCCAAAGGCCACTCACCCCAGCTGTTAGTTCCACCCACTCCGGTTTGTTCTTTGTCGATACAAAGGTTGGTGAATGGTGACTTTTTAACTTGATAACTATGGCGTTGTCCCTTCTCAAGTCCATCATCAAGGTCGGCAATCGCATAGTGGAGGGCAGACATAGAGAGGTCACCAAGCTCACCATGTATTTCAAGTCCTGTGCCCGAAACATTGGTCTGTTGCCACCATTTAACATCTTGTTTCGTGCCATTTTCCTGTGGACGGATGTAAGGGAAGAACTGATTGTCGGCTGTTTGCTTGTAGATGCCAATACGTTCTGAAGCTTTCCGGTCGCTATAATTCTCTATTGGACCACGTCCAAAGTATCGAATCTGATCCATGTTATACGGCATTTGCATCACCATTCCGAAGCGAAGCATGTCGCTCACCTTGGCATTCTTGTCAGTGGTCATCTGCATCTTGACGTTCAATTCGCCTTTCTCGAAGATGGTATAGGTCAGCTTTAACTGCGCTTTCACTGTCGGCATGTCATAGCATGCAATAACAGTTGGATGCGCTTTCATGGTTCCATTAGCTACCATTTGGGTGGTTAACGAAATCAATTTCATTTCAGGATTGCGCCAAACACCAAGTTTATGCTGGAAATCGGCACCCATATCGTTGTCTGTTAAAGCACGCCAGAAGTTGGCTTTCAACGTGCCTCCATTGCCTAACATATTAGTTCCGCCAACTTCATATTGGGTTAACCAGCCTGTTGTTTGGTCGAAACCAAGGGCGAAATTGTCGCCTACAACGCGGAGAACTGGCTCATTCTTCTTGTTGATGAACTTCACTTTCACGGGTGATGGCTCGTACATGGCATGTGCAACAGACGCATCTGACATGAATTGTTGATGTGCAACAACCTGTCCTTTAGCCATGAGTGGCTCGGCTTCTTTTAGCAGATAATCCACATTTAAGTACATGAATCGGCTTGACTTTTCATCTAATGGCAACTGAATTTCAGCCGTTTGCTGTGGCTGAACATTCAGATTGTTGATGTTTCCTGATGCAAGTTCATAGCCGTATTCATCCAAGGCAGTCCACTTCAAGCGGTAGTTGCTGAGGTCACGGAAGAAGTATTCGTTCTTGATTCGTATCTTTCCAGCATCCAAGTCTACGGGTTCTGTCCATATATTTTGATACTGATAAGCCAGTTCATAGGCATGAGGATTGAGCTGACGGTCAGGACCTATAATACCATTGCAGTTGAAGTTATTGTCTGAAGGGTCATAATTGTTGTAGTCACCACCATAGCAATACTCCTCTTGATTACCCGTTCCAGGCTCTAATGAAGCAGCTTTAGCCTCATAATCAGCTAAGGTTCGTGATGCCTTAAAATTGAGATTCTTGTGCAATCCCTGGTCAACGAAGTCCCAATCGAAGCCTCCTTGATACTTAGGATACTTGCGGATTAGGCGCCAATATTCGGCAAGATTTCCTCCCGAATTACCCATTGTATGGTTGTATTCACACTGGATAAGCGGCATGGTTTTAGTCGAATCAAGACAATATTTCTCACAGTTTGCAACAGAATAATACATCGGGCAGAAGATATCTGAAGCTCTTGAACCCTTCCAAGCAGCCTGTTCATACTGCACAGGACGTGAGGGATCATATTGCTTTATCCAATCATACGCCTTATCGAAATGGTCACAATACCTACTCTCATTACCCAAACTCCACGTGATAATGCTTGGATGATTGAACTGCATCGCTACATTATGCTGATTGCGTTGCATCACAGGAGTAGCAAACTGAGCCTGTATCATCAGAGAATTATCATCATATCCGAGGCCATGGCTTTCCTGATTAGCCTCAGAAACGACATAAAGGCCATACTCATCACAAAGGTCATACCAGCGAGGATCATCGGGATAGTGGCACGTTCTGACGGCATTGATGTTCAAACGCTTCATGATTTTGATGTCTTGAATCATGCGATCGAGCGTCACAACATAACCTCCATCGGGGTCAACTTCATGGCGGTTGGCACCCTTTATGAGGATAGGCATACCATTAACAAGCATTTGCGAGCCTTTGATTTCAACCTTTCTAAAGCCCACCTTCTGTGTGATAACCTCTTTTACCTGGCGTTTTTGGTCTTTCACCGTAGCCACAAGAGTATATAAATAAGGTGTCTCTGCTGACCATTTCTTTACGTTACGCACCATGAAATGCACGTTTCCGCGTTGTCTTCCCTTAAAGTTTGACTCACTCTTTACTATGGTTTTACCATTCGCATTGAGCAATTCGAAGTCTATAATTGGGTTTCCTTTCGCAGTAACTGCTATCATAGCGTCTCCATCTGTGTAGTTATTTGTGAGATCTGGAGTAATGCGAATATCATCAATATGCACGCTTGCATCACGAGAATACAAGTAACATTCGCGTGCAACTCCACTTAAACGCCAGAAGTCTTGGTCCTCACTATACGATCCATCACACCATCTGAAGGTCTGAAATGCTATGAGATTCTCTCCTGGTTTAAGATATTTTGTAATGTCATATTCGGCAGCTACCTTACTATCTTCAGTGTAACCAACGTATTGTCCGTTTACCCATAGGTACATATTTGACGTTACCGAGCCGAAGTGAGCTATCACTTGACGTCCTTTCCACGTGTCAGGAAGCGTTATGGTTCGACGGTAACTACCAACATGGTTGTCTTTAATGGGCACCTGAGGAGGATTATTTTTGAAGTGTCCTCGCCATGCAAAACCGACATTTAAGTATACAGGATCTCCGTAACCATTGACTTCCCATATACCAGGTACAGCCAACTTGCCCCATGAAGCGTCGTTAAACGTCGTCTTAAAGAAGTCGGTTGGGCGTTCATCGGCATTAGGAACCCAATTGAATTTCCAGTCACCTTCGAGCGAGAAGAAGTTGTTTGATTGTTTCTTATCACCCTTCATTGCTTTGTCATTAGACTCAAAAGCGAAGAAGTTTGTATGCAAAGGAAAACGATTTACCTCATTAACGGCACAGTCATGCCATTCAGTAAAGGTTGGTTGTTGTTGTGCATGGCTGCATAATGGACTTGCCATCGCCGCCAGTGCAAACAGTAATTTTGTATTCATATCTTTATGGTTTGAAGTTCTTAGGTATTTGGTTATGTGCACAAAGATACGTAAAAAAAACATACCCTGCAAATAATGGTGATGAGAAAAGCATCTTATCAACTCGTCTATGGCTGAAAGTTAGAAACTTCTTTCTATGAAAAGAAGATTGATTTATATCAAAAATTCGCGAAGATTTTTATTGAAAAGTCATATCGTTACAATCTGTTTTTGAAATAATTTATACTTTCGCGCCAACAAACAACAATAGGTTTTTAGGTAAGCAAGATTTATTTTAAGAAACGAAATAGGTTTAGCTAACGAAAGGAAAAGGATTAGTGTTCAGGAAAAACGATTTGAAAGTAGGATTAGTCAAAGGTGAAAGTAAGATTGTTTTAAGGGATAATCTATTTAAAGTTTTAGGTTTTTAGTTATTGAATTTAGGTTAAAGGTTGTTTGTAATGACAAGAAAGGTGGTGTCGAAAGTCGGCCCACCAATGACAATCGGGGTGAGAAATCAACTCCGATTTTTTCATTTTATAGAAGGTTCTGTTTGTAATAGCGCGCAAAAGTGTCTGCGTTCTATTCTGCAAGTAGCATATTTGCCGTTTCTTCGGGTGTGTTAAAAGGCATCCCAAAGGCTAAATCGTCATCTGAAAATGAGGCCAACCGCGCGTTAACTTCTTTTTCTGTAAGCTGCAATTCACCATTATCCTTCGTTGCAGACAACATGCATTGTCTCACCGCCTCGCGATATTCGTCGACAATTGTATTTATAACCATAGAACAACCAAAACTAATCAGAAATATCCGAGTGTAAATCTTTAATTACCAGCATATTCTAAAATTTAACACTTTTCGGTTGCCATTTGTCGCTTCCCAAATTTCCACATATTTTTGAGACGTATTTCTGACGTGGAGAATTTGCGGGGCTTGTTTTTTGTCACACCGTGCAGACAGTTGACAAGGGTTTACAACCGTTTACGACAAGCGACAATAACCGCCCCGATATGCGGAAACAGTCACACTGTGTAGAAAAGCGACAATGGTTGACTTCCGTTCACATCCGTTTACCATTTCAGAGATATAGGATTGAAGAAATGAACCATTAAACGATAAAACGGTATGAAAGCAACCAGAAAATGCAGTTTTTGCGGCAAGTCCTTTGTAACCCGAAGCGGTATGCAAAGATATTGCAGTGAGGCTTGTCAGGCAGAAGCCAAACGAGCCAGAGTGATGCAGAAGAACAACCTCTTCAAAGTCGCCCAACCCTTGATGGAGATACAGCATCAGGAGTATCTCACCTTTTCCAAAGCAGCCATCCTCATGGGCTGTTCCCGACAGTACATTTACAAACTTGTAGCCATCGGCAAGCTGAAAGCCTCACGCATCAGCAACCGCATGGCATTCATCCGCAGAGCCGACATCGAGCAGATGTTGGAGGGCAATCCCTATCACCGCATCCTGCCCGGCAACACCTCCACACCAAGGAAATCATCTTCATCTTCCTTACCTGCCAAAAGAGAAAAAAGGGAAAAGGAAAGCGAAGAAGTGTTGGACTTCTATTCGGGCGAGGAGGTGATGTCCCTTTTTAAGGTAAAGCAGTCATGGCTTTACACTTCCGCCAAGCGTAACCATATCCCCATCTGCCGTATCGCAGGAAAGAACTATTACAGCAAGAAGCATATTGACGAGTTTTTCGGTGTGGCAGTTGATATTAGCGAAATTACCGACTGGCTACTGACCGAGGAGGTGGAGGAACTGTTCGGCATGAAGCCGACCGCACTCCGTGCCTACACCTATCGCCATAAGATACCCACTAAAAGAGAGTACGGGCGTACCTATTACTCCAAATCACATTTGAACGAACTCCGCAGAACTGACCTTGTGAACGATGAACGCTACTATACCGTTGAGCAGGTGCAGCAAATCTATGGTCTTTCGTCAGCCAACATCTGCCATATCGTCAAGGTGAAGCACATCGAAAAGATAAAGGTGGGTGTGAAAAACCTGCTTTTGCGCTCAGATGTGGAGCGTGTCATGGCTGAAAGGAACAAATAACCGTGAAAAATCGGGATTATCGAAAATTATTTCAAAATGATGTATCGTGGAGGTATTCACGGATATTTCACGTTGTTCCTTTGCCATCGGAAACATGGATACAACTCCAAAATGTATACAACCAATTAAAACATAATTATTATGAGTAAATGCAAAACAGTTACCTTGCGTAAGCGCAAGATTAAGAACGGGACACAGTATTCACTATGCCTTGACTACTATCCCGGCTACCGTGACAATGTCACCATGAGAGTGATTACACGTGAAGCCTTAGGAATTTACATCTTCGCCAAACCTGCAAACCAGCAGGAACGGGACTTCAACGCACGCATGATGAAGAAAGCGGTCATCCTGCGCAACCAGCGCTACGAAGCCATTTTCAATGAAAACAACGGCTTTTTTGACAAGACCAAGATGAAGGGCGATTTCCTTGCCTATTTCAAAGGACTGGCTGACCGCAAGAATATCAAGTGGCAGCACGTATACAAGCATTTCCAGCGGTTCGTGAACGGCAAATGCACCTTTGAGGAGGTGGATGTGGATTTGTGCCGCAAGTTCATGGAATACCTGCTTGATGCACCCCAATCCATCCACACCAACCAAAAGCTGCACATCAACTCCGCAGCAGGCTATTGGTCAACTTTCCGTGCCGTGCTGCACACCGCCTACCGTGACAGGAAGATAAAGGAGAACCCAAACGGCTTCTTAGACCGCATCGAGTGCATTCCCACCATCAGGGAGCATTTGAGCCAAGAGGAACTGATACGGCTTGCCGAAACACCCTGTGAGGAGGAGGTCTTGAAAAAAGCTTTTCTTTTCGCCTGTCTTACGGGACTGAGAAAGAGCGACATCAGACAGCTCACGTGGCAGCAGATACAACCATACACCAACGGCAGGATGTTCGTTACCACCCGTATGCAGAAAACCAAAGAAATAGTGCATAACCCCATCAGTGATGAAGCCTATGGACTGCTGGGAGAACGGGGCGAGGGACTTATCTTTGAGGATTTCAAGGACAAGATGCTGCAAGGACCACTCCAACGGTGGCTCACGGCAGCAGGGATAACCAAGAAAATCACCTTTCACTGTACCCGCCACAGCTTCGGAAGCCTGCACGTGGAAATGGGAACGGACATGGCTGTCATCCAAGCCTATCTCGGACATAAGAACATTACCACCACACAAATCTATTCCAAGATAGCAGCGCAGCAGATGTGTCAGGTGGTGGACAAGATAACCTTGAAGCGCAAGGAGGCATAAATGTCTCACATTGACAGGTATTCAGAGGGGCGGTTATGGCTACAAGGCTATAATCGCCCCTCTATGTTTTTGGCTTGATGCCACCATTTATAAGCCCCTCAGAGTATGAAACAGAGTATGATATGATGACATTTCGTGAAATACATTGAAAAAGACCGTTCTAACCGCAAATAACGGGCAGTAATTGGGAAAAATAGCATTAACTTTGCACAAAATAATACAGGAACATTCAATCTCTCAACGAAATATGGAATCATCAATCAAGGACAAATACATCATCTTGGGCTTTGTCGGCTTCGCCATCGTCCTAATATCTTCCATTGCCACGCTGGTAATAGCGGACAGCTTCAACCAAGACAACTTTGTCAGGTGGATAGTATTCGTATGCTGTAACCTGTTGGGATGGTTGCTCTATCTCTCCTTTCAGACACTTATCTTTGATACATACGAAATCTACAAAATCAAGTTCGGCAAGAAAGAAACGATTGCCGAAGCCATAGAGGTGCAGGAAGAACTGTCACAAAATACACTTGAAGAAGCCACATCTGTGCCTGGACCTACATCAGTCCCTGAGCCTGTACCCGAATCATCCCCGACAAAAGAAGAGACACTTATCCAAACACAACCGATAGAGCTTACTATCGCCCCGGATCTTCACGAAAAGAACCGTGCCAATTACGCAAGCAGAGAGCAACGGGAAAAGGAAGAGCGCATCCGCATGGTCATGGAGTATTGCCATTATTACCTGCCTCGCATTGCCGACCAAGAAACCGTGAACCACATCTGTACTGAGGTGGACAAATGGATGAATCTTAACACTTATACCCCGAAGCCCATACAAAGACCGTTTACCAAAGACATCAACAACATTCCACTCCGTCACTTCGTATGGAATATCTCTGAGCGTTTCCTGTACAAGAGATACTACAATGGGGATAACCGTGCCAAGTTCATCAAAGCCCTTTTCCCGAAATCGTTTGCTGATACAGACTTATCAACCATCAAGAATTTCAAGGTAGAGCCGTTAAAGACGGAAATTCCCATTGATGAACCCGAAAACGGCAAACTTGATTTCCACTATCCCGAGGATTATGTGCGGAATTAGGATAATCACGACACCAACGACAACCATCCGGTAACTCATAACCGCCTGTTTTACATCGTTTCCCGAGTAATTTTACCCGTCATTTATGGCTGGGCTTAATTATTCGGGAATTATTTTGCAATGACGTGTCGTGGAGATATTCACGGATATATCATTTCAGTCCTTTGCGCCAAGTCTTACAAAAGAGACGAGTACGCGAATGGAAAAATCAATTCTTACCTTCAACGACCTCCCCGAGGTTGTCGCTCAGCTTCGAGACGAAGTGATGAGCCTGAAAAGCCTGCTCGCCGAGCAGCGCAGTGTGAACAATGCCAAAACGGTGGACACCCACGTGCCCATGTCTGTGGACGAGGCAGCAGAGTATTTAGGTATCCCTAAGGGTACGCTCTACATGAAACTGTCAGAAGGGACAATCCCTGCCACCAAGCCCGGCAAACGCTATTGCCTTTACCGTGACGAACTGGACAAGTGGCTGGAAACCGCCCGAAAGAATCCCATACCGTTGTCAGACGAGGAACTGAACAAGTCCTTATCCTCTTCCCACCGTCGCAAGCCCAACCCACGTAACTGGTGAATGATATGGAAGAGGATAAGAACTATATCAACCTGATACGTGGCGACCTCACAAAAGCATCCCAAGCGCATAACGGTATGCCCGACAGTGTAGGCATGATGAATATCAAGACGGCAAACCAAACCATTCTTGAAGCATCGTTATTGCCTACGCCCCGTGCGCTGTGGGACAGCTTTTGGTACGAGGGGGAACTCTCCTGCTTGTTTGCCGATTCCAACGTGGGCAAGTCCATCCTTGCCGTGCAGATAGCCGACCGCATCGCCCGAACCGACAATGTGCTGTATCTGGACTTTGAACTGTCCGAAAAGCAGTTCCAGCTCCGCTATACCAACGAGCATGGAGAGCTCTACACCTTTCCCGACAAAATCTATCGGGTGTCTATTGACTGCAACCAGCTTTTGGATGCCAACTTTGAGGAAGCTATCATAGGCGGCATTGAACAGATGGCTGTGCAGACCGACTGCAAGATTTTCATCATTGACAATCTTACCTACCTGTGTTGCGCCATGGAGAAAGGCGATGCCGCAGGACGGCTGATGATTCAGCTGAACAATCTCAAAAAGAGATATGCGCTCTCTATCCTTGTCCTGGCACATACGCCCAAACGCTCTTTGGATTGTCCCATCACATCCAACGACCTTGCCGGAAGCAAACGGCTCTACAATTTCTTTGACAGCGTGTTCACCATTGGAAAAAGTGCCCAAGACGGAGGGCTTCGCTATGTGAAGCAGCTTAAAGTGCGCTATGGCACGTTCTCTCATGATGCGGATAATGTAATCGTTTACGAGATTGACAAGGTGGATGCTTTCTTGCAGTTCGTGTTCAGGGGCTATTCCACGGAAAAGGAACACTTGAAAAAATTGGGCGACAATGAATCAAGCCAAAGGGATTGCCAAATTCTGCAACTCTCCCAATCGGGCAAGTCCGTCAGGGAGATAGCCTCACAGGTGAATTGTGGCAAGTCCACCGTAAACCGTATCATCCAGCGCAGCAAAGAGAGTAAAAACGCAGGTGTCCCACTGTCCCAACCCTTAGAGTGTGGGACAATGGGACAGGATGGGACAGCCGACAATCAACCATCAAAAACGGACTAAGCTATGGGCAATTATTCATTACAGAAGTATAAAGGAACGGCAACACGGCATACCTGCCCCAAATGCGGAGACAGGCATTCTTTCGTCTATTACGTGGACGAAAATAATGTGCCGTTGCATCCATCGGTCGGCAGATGTAACCACGAAAGCGGTTGTGGGTATCACTACACTCCGAAAGAGTATTTTCAAGAGCATCCTGAACACAGAACTACCAATGATTTCTCTTTTGACAGGCAAAGAGCAGAGCAGAAGAAAGTGAAGCAGCAAAGTAAGCCGACAGCCATCGGCTATATTCCCCCTCACTATGTGGAGAAGTCGCAAAGCGAGCGTAGCAATTTCTTCCGTTTCCTCTTCACACTCCTTACTTCCTACTATGGCGACAAGGCGAAAGAGGTGTTGAAGCGGTTGTTGGAGGAATACCGTTTGGGGGCTACCCGTGACGGCTCTGTTATCTTTTGGCAGATAGACAGGACGGGCAAGGTACGCACGGGAAAGGTGATGCAGTACAATCCCGAAGACGGACACCGTATCAAGGGAGGACAGACATCGGCAGTGAACTGGATACACAGCATATTGAAAAAGCAGCGTGTGTTGGCAGAGGATTGGCAACTATCCCAATGCCTTTTCGGGGAACACTTGTTGAAAACGCATCCCGACAAGGTGGTGGTCTTGGTGGAATCCGAGAAGAGTGCCGTTATCGGTTCTGCTATCTTCCCCGATTATGTATGGCTGGCTACGGGTGGTAAGAGTCAGATGAGAGAAGAGAAACTCCGTGTACTGTCAGGGCGAACCGTGCTTCTCTTTCCCGATGCCGATGCTTATGCCGAGTGGAAACAGCGAGCCGAGAGCATGTACTTTTGTAAGGTGGTGGTTTCGGACATCATCGAAAGGAATGCCACCCCGAAACAAAAAGAAGCCCATATCGACATAGCCGATTGGATTATCTTTCAGATACGGGAGGGCAAGGTGATGAGTACAGCCAACCACTTGGTCGAGGCTGAGAGAATCCTCCAGCGGATGATAGAGAAGAATCCCGTCCTGCAAAAACTGATAGACGATTTAGACCTTGTGCTGGTCGGTGCATCTCCAATCGGCAACGATGATGAAAAACCTCCCTGACGGAGGAGAGCGGAAGCCGTAGGCTGGAGTTTGCAGACAATGGCTTGCCATTGATATAGCCCACTATAACTACACGCTCCGCTTACGTAGTTGTGGGCTCTCCCGAGGGGATTAGGGTTTTACCCTAATGACCCACTCAGGGCGTTTCTCCCCTGAGAACCCAGAGCAAAGAGTGACCCTCTCTTTGCAATCTCCGCTTATGGGTTGCACCCCTAAGAACCCCATGCGTTTACGGACAGCGGAAAAGCAAACAATAAAGTACAAACCCAAAAAACAAGTATCTATGGCAACAAAATCAAGCATACATATCAAGCCCTGCAATATCGCATCGAGTGAGGCTCACAACAGGAGGACTGCCGAATACATGCGCCACATCGGAGAGTCCAGAACCTATGTGGTTCCAGAACTCTCCACCGATAATGAGCAGTGGATAAATCCCGACTTCGGCAGTCCGGATTTGCGGATGCATTATGACAATATCAGACAGATGGTAAAGGAAAAGACCGGACGTGCCATGCAGGAAAAGGAGCGTGAACGCAAAGGCAAGAACGGTAAAATAGTCAAGATTGCGGGATGCTCCCCCATACGTGAAGGAGTGCTGCTTGTCAGGTCGGACACCACACTGGCAGACGTGCGTAAATTCGGTGAGGAGTGTCAAAGACGCTGGGGAATCACACCGCTGCAAATCTTCCTGCACAAGGATGAAGGGCATTGGCTGAACGGTCAGCCGGAAGCGGAAGACAGGGAAAGCTTCAAAGTCGGGGACAGATGGTTCAAGCCGAACTATCATGCCCATATCGTTTTCGACTGGATGAACCACGAAACAGGAAAGAGCCGAAAGCTCAATGACGATGACATGATGCAGATGCAGACCCTTGCATCCGACATCCTGCTGATGGAACGCGGGCAGTCAAAGGCTGTCACTGGTAAGGAGCATCTGGAACGGAACGACTTTATCATTGAGAAGCAGAAAGCTGAACTGCAACGCATGGATGCAGCCAAACGGCACAAAGAAGAACAGATAAATCTTGCCGAGCAGGAACTGAAACAGGTGAAATCAGAAATACGCACTGACAAGTTAAAGAAGACAGCCACCACGGCAGCGACAGCCATAACTAGTGGAGTTGCTTCTCTTTTCGGGAGTGGAAAACTGAAAGAACTGGAACGTGCCAACGAAAAACTGCAAGACGAGGTTTCAAAACGGAACACCAATATTGAAAAATTGCAGAGCCAAGTACAGCAGATGCAGAAACAGCATGATACGCAAATCCACAATCTCAGAGAAATGCACAGGCAGGAACTTGACATGAAAGAAAAAGAACTGTCACGGCTCGCCAGAATCATAGACAAGGCTTTCAGGTGGTTTCCGATGTTCAGGGAAATGCTGCGCATGGAAAAGTTTTGTGCCATGCTGGGATTCTCTAAAGAAATGACTGAAAGTCTTATAGTCAAAAAAGAAGCCCTGAAATGTAGCGGTAAAATCTATTCCGAGCAACACAGGCGGAACTTTGATATAAAGGATGATATTTTAAGGGTGGAAAATGACCCTGACGATGAAAGCAGGCTGAACCTGACAATAAACAGGAAGCCGATTGCCGACTGGTTCAGGGAGCAATGGCACAGGCTTAGATATGGAGCAAGAGTGCCGCAACAGGAAGAAAGAAAAAGTAGAGGATTCAAATTATAATAGAAGCAATTTGATTAGTAATCTAAAAGCACTCCGATAACGATTAGAGTGCTTTTAGATTGTTTATCATTAATTATCAAAGCAAGTGCAGTTTAAGATTTTACTGAAGTTTGCATTAATAAAGAATATACTACAGCTGATATATGCGCAACATATTGTGACGCTTGTGATTCATTTCCCTTGAAATCCTTAACAAATACCGCTAAGGTATAACTGATATTATTAGGCAGACATATATAGGCAACATCATTGTGAGCTGCAAGAACACCATTTTCATTAACATAACCTGAACCTGTCTTATGCGCTATAACAACCCCTTCTTTATCAAGAAGTGGAGCTGCTATCCTATCTACACCTGTTTTGCATTCTTTTAACGTATTCTTAATGAAACTTTGTTTCTCATCATCGATAAGACCTTCAGTAAACAAACGATTCATCAACATTGCAGCACCAAGAGGAGATGTATAGTTAGAGTAAGCCTTGTTATGGTCAGCCGACATTTCCTCTTCCGTATAAGCTATCTGAAAACTTGAACGAGGAATGAGTGTGGCTATAAAACTATCTGTTTGAGCGACATTAACCATATCCTTAAACATAAGGTTGCTTGCATTGTTGTCACTCTGAGTAAGAGTATAACGCAGCAAATCTCTCACTGTCAATGATATGACTGGCCCTGAATAATCTTTCAGCATAGGACTCCAAGTCTTTGGGTCAAGTTTATCCCTATTTATATTTACTAAGGTATCAAGTGAAATTCCTTTATTGTCAAAGTCATTACAAAGAGCTAATGCCTGATGAACCTTAAACACACTCATCATAGGATAAACACTCTTATTATTGACCTTAACCGTATCTCTGTTATTAACAATAACCGCCACACCAATTTCGCCAGGACAAGCTGAGACAATTTGAGAAATGCTATCAGTCAAAACATTTGTTAAAGGAGGATTTGCGCTATCTTTTGTCGCTGATTTATGGAACAATGAAAATACCAAGATGAAAATGCAAACTAAAGCTATACTCAAAACTACGATTTGTTTTTTTCTGTTTTTTTCCATGTTTATATTATTTATATTTGT
Organism: Segatella salivae DSM 15606; assembly: GCF_000185845.1. GTDB lineage: Bacteria > Bacteroidota > Bacteroidia > Bacteroidales > Bacteroidaceae > Prevotella > Prevotella salivae. Next base: position 1,930,773 of record NZ_GL629647.1, on the reverse strand, counting down.
TTGACGAGAATATCTTTATTTGCCGACAAAGGTACATAACTTTACGGAAAAATATGTTTCTAAAATATATAAATCAGGGCAACCGCATCAAAATGTCAATAACCTGATAATCAATACTTGTCGATTTTGTATTAATAGGGATAAGTGGGGTGGATACAAGGATGAGAAGTTTCAACAATTTACAATATCCCCCCTTAAAAATGCATAATTTTGTATTTGTCTGAATAATAGCCTGTTGTCAAAAATCATGTTTCTTAAAAAATATTACCCGCAAGGGAAATTTGAATTATATGGGGCAAAAAATCAATTTTTATGGGGTAGTAGTTTCGATTTGGACCAATGGTTTTTTTAGGAAAATGGACAATAAGGGAGAGGAGGAGGTTGAAAACTACGTTTGTTTCCTAAGCTAACGTTATTTTGATGCGGTTGCCCTGTATATAAATAGACAGCTGTGGGGAAAATGTGGGGAAAAATTAGATAATTAAAAAGGCTAAATGACTGAAAATAATCACTTAGCCTTTTAATCCGTACCCAGACCCGTACTTCGTAATTGCTGCGCCCATCATTCAAGACTGTCAAATCGGGTCTTTCCTGTCAAGCCAATGATGCCTATGCGTATGCCAAACACATGGATTACGGATTTCTCGTTCCGTGAACAAACACTTTATCCGCAACTCTGCTATGTGGTGTATTGGCTTAACTCCATTTCTATGGGCAACACTTTTGTTGCAGATTTCAAGCAGCTTTTATCGAAATACCCATCAGTAAGAACTCGTTTATTAGGCTTTCCTCATAATTGGGAACAAGAGCCTTTGTGGAGATAAAATAATTGCCCTGTTTCTTAAAAAGCACTGGGGCAAACCAGCTCCGTCTTTAATTGTTTCCAATAAATGGATTGTTTCAAGCCCCTATAGAAAGAGAACAAAAATTCCTGTGTGAAAATTAATCTACGACAAGGAGCAAGCAAGGAGCAATATCAAACAAAAATCAATACCTTTGCAGTACATATGAGATAGACCAAAACAAAAGTGGAATATCGGAAACGAATAGCAAGGAAAAGAGAAGAAACGACCCAAGTTGATGTCCTTTTTGAGTTAATAATCAATAAAAGCGTTAAATCTTCACCTTTTAGAATGTGCAATTAAAAATAACAACCATATTTCTGACTTATTATCTATAAAATATTGAGTAATAATCGGTTGTAAATACTATTAATTTCTTTTCTTCCATATATATAAATAGGTGTAACTCGTAAATGTTTTGTTCCTACTAAGCAGATAACTTAAATTATTCTATGATGTCAAAACCCAGAGAAAATAACATAAGGCAATAACATTCATAAGGTAAAGACCATAGGCAAAATTACTGAAATATTTGGGAAGATTGATGCTTTTCCCTCACTTTTTTCTTTAGAATAATAAAGACTTCTCATCCTATGCTGTTAAAATAGAACACAATGTAGATGGAGGAAGATAAATAAAAATAACCAAAGTCCTCACAAAATGGCATAAAAAAACCTTGCAACGCATTTGCATTGCAAGGTTTATTATATTCTTCCGACTCTTACACCTTATATATATAAGGAGAGAGTCGAGTCGGATGCGATAATTAAAGCTGTGGACCAGCAGCAACAAGTGCCTTACCAGCCTCATTGCTTTCATACTTCTTGAAGTTCTTAATGAAGCGAGCAGCCAAATCCTTAGCTTTCTCTTCCCACTCAGAAGCATTCTTATAAGTGTCACGAGGATCAAGAATCTCTGTAGCAACACCCTCCAACTTCGTTGGAACAACAAAGTTAAAGTAAGGAATAGTCTTTGTAGGAGCATTGTCAATTGAGTGATTTAAGATAGCATCAATGATACCACGTGTGTCACGAATTGAGATGCGTTTACCTGTACCATTCCATCCAGTGTTAACCAAGTAAGCCTTAGCGCCACTCTTATCCATCTTCTTTACCAACTCCTCTGCATACTTAGTTGGGTGCAATTCGAGGAATGCCTGACCGAAACAAGCTGAGAATGTTGGAGTAGGTTCAGTGATACCACGCTCTGTACCAGCCAACTTAGCGGTGAAACCAGAGAGGAAGTAGTACTTCGTTTGCTCTGCGTTGAGGATAGAAACAGGAGGAAGTACACCGAAAGCATCAGCTGAAAGGAAGATTACTTGCTTAGCAGCTGGACCCTGAGATTCAGGACGTTGGATGTTCTTAATGTGGTAAATAGGATAAGAAACACGTGTATTCTCAGTGATACTCTTATCATTGAAGTCAATCTTTCCATCCTTATCTACGGTTACATTCTCAAGAAGAGCGTCGCGAGTAATAGCGCCATAGATGTCTGGTTCAGACTCTTTGTCAAGGTTGATAACCTTTGCATAGCAGCCACCTTCAAAGTTAAATACGCCCTTGTCGTCCCATCCGTGCTCGTCATCACCGATGAGTTTGCGCTTAGGATCAGTTGAAAGAGTTGTCTTACCCGTACCAGAAAGGCCGAAGAAGATAGCAGTATTCTCGCCGTTGAGGTCTGTATTAGCAGAGCAGTGCATAGAAGCCATGCCCTTAAGTGGCAAGAAGTAGTTCATCATTGAGAACATACCTTTCTTCATTTCACCACCATACCATGTGTTAACGATAACCTGCTCTTTAGATGTTACGTTGAACATTACACAAGTTTCTGAGTGCAAGCCGAGTTCCTTATAGTTCTCAACCTTTGCCTTAGAAGCATTGTATACGATGAAATCTGGCTCTTGATCGAAGTCAGCTTCATTCTTTGGACGGATGAACATGTTTGTAACAAAGTGAGCTTGCCATGCAACCTCAACGATGAAACGAATCTTCATGCGAGTATCTTTGTGTGTACCGCAGAAACCATCTACTACAAACAAGCGCTTGTTTGAAAGCTCTTTCTTAGCTATTTCCTTAACAGCTTTCCATGCTTCTTGACTTGCTCGGTGGTTATCATTGTGGTATTCCTCTGAGTCCCACCACACTGTATTATGAGATGTTTCATCATCAACGATGAACTTATCCTTAGGAGAACGGCCGGTATAGATACCTGTCTTAACGTTGATAGCGCCAAGTTCTGTCTCCTGACCTACCTCAAAACCTTCGAGACCTTCTTTTGTCTCTTCATTAAACAACACCTCATACGTAGGGTTGTAAAGTACTTCTGTAGTACCTGTAATGCCGTACTTCTCAAGTACTGATTTGTCAAACTTTGCCATTTCTTAAATGTATTTAAGTTGTGAAATTAAATTTGTCGTTATGTTATTCTTGAATTTCTTGACGGCAAAGTTAAGGAAAAAAATATATATATCCCAACTTTCGAGCTCTAAAATTCAGTCGATTTAGGTCGTTTCTTAGTTAAAGTTGTTAAAAAGAATCAGTCAATAAACACATTTGTAAGACTCACTTTGCAAAAGAAGATAGAATTAAATACCTTTGCAAAAATTAATTCGAAACAACCTATGAAAATTGTAAACTTCTCCGAGAAAAATAGTATTATTAACCAGTATCTGGCCGAAATGAGAGACGTTGACTATCAAAACAATCGACTACTCTTTAGAAACAATATCATGCGTATAGGCGAATTTGAAGCTTTCGAGATATCAAAGACGTTGCATTATGAGGCAAAAGACATCACAACTCCATTAGGAATCTCACGCGTAAATGTGCCTACTGACAAGATTGTTTTAGCCACTATCTTCCGTGCAGGCCTACCTTTTCATAATGGGTTTCTCAACATCTTCGACCATGCTGGCAATGCTTTCGTGAGCGCATATCGCGAATATAAGGACGCCGAACACCACGAAGTGGGTATTCATATCGAATATCTTGCCACACCAAATATTGATGGAAAGACACTGATTATCGCCGATCCGATGCTTGCAACAGGTGGAAGCATGGAGTTAGGCTTTAAGGCTTTCCTCACAAAGGGCACGCCTAAACAGATTCATGTGTGCTGTGTCATCGCCTCACCTGAGGGCATTGACCACATCAAAAAGACCTTCCCAGAAGATAAAACCACAATATGGTGTGCTGCCATTGACCCTGGAATGAACGAACATAAGTATATCGTTCCGGGATTTGGTGACGCTGGTGACCTCTGTTATGGGGAGAAACTATAACGTCGTTACTACCCTACAACCTGCTTCCGATAACCTCTTTGCGAGCTATTATCGGAAGCATCACACCATGACAAACCACCTTTTAAAACATCATCTGCCCATAATGCATGCGCAAAGTGACGCATTTCACACGATGAAATGACGCAAATCACCGCATGAAATGCCTTATTTTAAACGATAAAATGACGCAGATTGTACAGCCATTTAACGCAGTTTGCAATGTGTTTATAGTTCAACGCTAAAGGCGTTGTACGTTTGATAGCCCTGGGTTGGCGTCAGCCTACCCTGGGTTATGCATGTAGTGAGGAGGTCAACGCCGTAGGTGTCGTGCTTTTTCTGCGTGGAATGCCGCGATAAAACGACAAAGAATAAAAGGTACAACGCCTACAGCGTTGTTCTCGCTAATGGCAAATAACCCAGGGTAGCCTTCGCTTTCGCTCGCCAACCCTGGGCTATCAAACGTACAACGCTTACAGCGTTGCACCATGAGAGCGTTTATATTGCAAAATTCATTCATTTGAATAATGGCGCAATACCTACGGCGTTGCGTGATGAGCGCATTCATCATGGTAGATGTATCCATTGAAATAATGGCATAAACCCCACATTGTTACATAGTTATAACATACAAAATTGCGGATACATTCATTGGAATATTAACATATTTTGCTATTTATTTGTTCACATGTTGGCATCAATTGTATTATAAAATGAATGCTTCAACGCCGTAGGTGTTGCACTTTTTTTGATTAATTCGCTATATTTTCTGGCGCAACATAATGTAATTCATGTTATGGATTGAATGTTTCAACGCCGTAGGTGTTGCGTTTTTGATAGCCCAGGGTTGCCAAACGATAGTGCAGGCTACCCTGGGTTAGCGTATGGTTTGTGGGGAACAACGCCGTAGGTGTTGTGCTTTTTCGGCGCAATCCGCCATTAATCTCCTCATTATAACCATGTTTTCTCAAAAAAAGCTCAACACCTACGGCGTTGAATCTCCTTGCGAACGTTTACCCGGGGTAGGCTCGTTCCTCGCCAACCCCGGGCTATCAAAAGAACAACTCGTACCGAGTTGCCCCATGAGGACATTAATATTGCGAAATTCATCCATTGAGACAATAGCACAATACCAACGCAGTTGCGAGATGAAACAATTGTGAGCGTGGCGTGG
>NZ_GL629647.1:1897341-1925427 GCF_000185845.1 Segatella salivae DSM 15606 | reverse complement strand
AGACAAAGCCGAGACACCAGCGCCTTTCAGCCTCTCCCCCAGCCCCTTCATGGAATGGAGAGAGGCAGACAAAGCCTCACCCCCAGCCCTTTGCTTTCCTCGTTTCGCAGGCTTCACGAACAGCGACCTATGGTTCTCCGAAGAGAGAGGGGAGTAGTTAGCCGTGGAAATAGAGGGAGTTATTTTGGAGTTAATTATGGGTGACAATATTGTGGATAATGAAGCGTAAAATGGTTTGCGTCATTTTATCGTGTAAAATACGGCAAATCACACGACCATTTGACGCAAATTATCGCATGGAATGACGCAGATTATAACACCATTTTAGTTCAACGCTAAAGGCGTTGTACGTTTGACAGCCTAAGGTTGGCGTCAGCCTACCCTGGGTTATGCATGTAGTGAGGAAATCAACGCCGTAGGTGTTGTACGTTTTCTGCGTGGAATGCCGCGATAAAACGACAAAGAATAAAAGGTACAACGCCTACAGCGTTGTTTCCACTAACGGCATATGACCCAGGGTAGCCTGCGCTTTCGCTTGTCAACCCTGGGCTATCAAAGGTACAACGCTTACAGCGTTGCATCATGAGAGCGTTTATATTGCAAAATTCATTCATTTGAATAATGGCGCGACACCTACGGCGTTGCGCAGGTGTAACATTCGACATGGCGGATAAAACCATGCATGGTGGCTCATAGGGTAATGGGGAGTATAAGAACATTCGACTAAAATGGGCAATCGTCTCACGGCTATACGCAAAGCCTTCAGCACCATTATATTTCGCGCTTCACACGTAAAAATCTTGTGGATTACTGCCCGATGAGCAGAAAAATAAGTATCTTTGCAACAAAGATTAATTCGAATTATTATGCAAGAAACAAGACAAAACCGCATATCAAGACTGTTACAGAAAGAACTTGCGACTATCTTTCAAGAGCAAACTCGCCAGATGCATGGCGTGATGGTTAGTGTTACGCGCGTTAAAATCAGTCCCGACTTGAGCATTTGCACGGCATATCTGAGTATATTTCCAAGTGAGAAGAGCGAGGAAATTCTAAAGAATGTCACCGCAAACACAAAGACTATACGTTATGATTTGGGGTGCCGCGTGCGCAATCAACTGCGTATTATCCCCGAACTTCGCTTCTTTATAGACGATAGTTTGGACTACATTGAGCGCATAGACGAGCTTTTGAAGAAATAAATCCAAGTGTAACCTCCTCGCCGCCGACCCTAAACCATTGTGTCACTGCTGTGTACAAGCGAGGCAAACGAAGGTCGGCTGTTCTGCCCAACAAGCTGTTTTGAGTCAAAACAACCGCTGTTTTATGTCATTAGGACAAAGGAATGAGGAGACGAAGTGAGTTTTTCTTTTATGAATTTTCCTTTATATATTGCCAAACGTTACCTCTTTTCAAAGAAGAGTACGAATGCAATCAACGTGATATCTGTTATCTCGGTGATTGGCGTTGCCGTGGCAACGATGGCCCTTGTGATAGTGTTGAGTGTCTTCAATGGCTTTCATGACCTCGTGGCTACATTCTTTACGAACTTTGATCCACAACTCGAAGTGGTGCCAACCCAAGGAAAGACGGCTCCGAGTGATGACCCTTTATTGGCAAAGATGAAGGCTTTGCCGTCGGTAGATGTAGCCACCGAGAGCGTGGAAGACCAGGCTTTAGCGCTATATAAAGGTCAACAGGCGATGGTAATTGTAAAGGGTGTCGACGACAACTTTGACCAGTTGACGCACGTTAAAGACATATTGTTTGGTGACGGCACGTATAGTTTGCACGCAGGAAACCTGCAATACGGCATCATGGGCATCAGATTAGCTGCTGCTTTGGGTACAGGTGCGCGCTTTGGAGACTATCTTCGCATCTACGCTCCACAGAAAGAAGGACAATTTGACGCTGCAAACCCAACCCAAGCCTTTGTGGTTGACTCGCTCTTATCCCCCGGAGTGGTGTTTGCAGTCAATCAAAGCAAATACGACAAGAACTATATCATCGCGCCAATTGCCTTTGCCCGTAACCTGTTTGGACAGCAAGGACGATTGTCTTCGCTTGAGTTCAGACTGAAAAATGGCAGCGATTTAGATGCTGTTAAGAAAGAGATGCAGTCAATAGGTGGGTCAAAATACAAGGTAATGGACCGCTTTGAACAACAAGCCGACACGTTTAAGATCATGCAGATTGAAAAGTATATAGCTTATATTTTCCTTACTTTCATCCTCATAGTAGCATGCTTTAACATCATAGGTTCACTCTCAATGTTGATCATCGACAAGAAAAACGATGTGACAACACTGCGAAATCTCGGTGCAAACGAGCACCAGATATCTCGGATTTTCCTATTCGAAGGCTGGTTGATTTCGGCATTTGGTGCGATTATCGGTATTGGATTGGGACTCCTGTTGTGTTGGTTGCAACAGCAATATGGCTTTGTTTCACTCGGAAACAGTAGCGGAACCTTCATCGTAAACGCCTATCCTGTGAGCGTACATTATACAGATGTGACACTGATTTTCGTCACTGTGCTCATCGTTGGCTGGCTGGCGGTGTGGTATCCTGTAAGGAAAATCCTTGCGCCTGCAAAGTCTTTGAAGAAAGAAGTCTAAGAACTTGTGTTCTATCGGCAATGTAGTGGTCGAATCACTACATTGCATAGTTTTGAAAAACACCGTCGGAAAACAAGACAAGGTGGCTGATGATGCCTGCCGCCTATGGTTGTTTCATGCGTGCTTTTCGTGCCATTTCAAACAAACTTTGTGGCAGATGACAATATCCTGTGGGGTTCTTGTCGAGATAATCTTGATGATATTCCTCAGCCGAATAAAAGTTTTTCAGCGGCGAAACCTCCACTCTGATAGGCTGTTTGTAATGCTTTTGTTGCGCCTTTACAACGGCTTCAATCGTCGAAAGGTCTGCTTTGTTGGTGTAGTATATGCCTGTTCGGTATTGCGTTCCGCGGTCGTTGCCCTGCTGATTGACTGAAGTGGGGTCGATAGCCCTAAAGTATAAGTCTAACAAAAACGCCAAACTAACTTCTGAAGGGTCGTATTCCACCTTTACAGTTTCGGCAAATCCCGTTGTATCGGTACATACTTCGTGGTATGAAGGATGTGGCGTGTGCCCATTGGCATAGCCAACCTGCGTTGCCTTTACCCCGTGAACCTGTTTAAAAAAGTGCTCTGTTCCCCAGAAACAACCGCCTGCAAGATAGATGGTTTGCAACGGATGAAGCAGTGAGAGATAAGCTCCGTAGCCCTCTTTTGCCATATCTTGTTCGGGAATGAAACGCAAAGCACCACTATTAATGCAGTAGCGTTGTCCGCCCTTTTCACGTGGTCCATCGTTAAAAACATGTCCTAAGTGAGCGTCACCAAGCTTACTTTTTACCTCAGTGCGCGTCATTCCGTGAGATAAATCGGTGTCTTTGACAATCAAATGTTCGTCAATTGGGCGCGAGAACGCTGGCCATCCACAGCCTGAATCATATTTATCGGATGAGAGAAACAAAGGTTGTCCTGTGGTAACATCTACATAAATGCCTGGTCGAAACTCATGGTCGTAGGCATTAACAAAGGGGCGTTCGGTTGCCGCTTGTTGCGTTATGGCAAATTGTTCGGGCGTAAGCGTCTTCCGAAGTAGCTCTTCACTCGGCTTACTATAATGGTTTGTGTCATTGATTTCCATAAACTTTGCATGTTCATTTGTTTGATTTTTACTCATATTCTGACAAGAAAGGAGCAATGAAATAAGTACAATAAAAAAATAAATTCTCTTCTTCATACGCCTCAATAAAATGATTTTAAGCCATAAAGAAAGGCTTTCTGTTCCACTATTAACTTGTTTTTCCCTACTCAAACAATAGTTTTCGCGTAAATTCCCACATCACAATACCGGCTGTTGTGCTTACATTGAGACTATGCTTTGTACCAAATTGGGGGATTTCAAGACAGCCGTCACTCATATTAACGACCTCTTGTTTGACACCCTTCACCTCATTTCCAAAGACAACAGCATAGCCCTTAGCCTGCGAAGTCTTATCTATCGTGAGGTCTTGTAGCTTTATACTGCCCTCAACTTGCTCTATACTATACACAAAATAATCGTGACTTTGCAATTCCGTTACAGCGTCTTCAGCACGTGAAAAGTATCTCCAAGCAACACTATCTTCGCCTCCAAGCGCCGTCTTATGAATCTCGGCATTCGGCGGAGTGGCTGTAATACCGCAGAGATATATGCCTTCTATGCGGAAAGCATCACCCGAACGGAAGACACTTCCCACGTTATATAGGCTCCGAACATCATCTAAAACAACGACCAAAGGAAGCTTTTTAGCCTCCTTAAACTCGTTAATTGAGAGACGATTCATCTCTATTGTGCGCAACTTTCTATGCATTTGCATATACTAAAGCGTATGACTTTATGCGCTTAACCATGGCGAGTAAGCCGTTACTTCGCGTTGGACTTAGGTGGTCTTTCAAGCCAATTCGATCGATGAAATAAAGGTCAGCATCGAGAATTTCCTTTGCAGTATGCCCATTAAGTACCTTGATTAGTAATGCAATAATGCCTTTTACGATGAGTGCATCGCTATCAGCCGTGAAGAAAAGCTGGCCATCTTTCACGTCACATTGAATCCAAACACGACTCTGGCAGCCATCAATGAGGTTGTCATCGTTCTTATATTGCTCACCAAGCGCATTCAATTCGCCGCCCAAGTCAATGAGCAGTTGATATTTATCCATCCAATCGGTGAAGTCATTAAACTCTTCAATCACTTCATCTTGAGCTTCGTTGATTGTCATAATTAATCATTTATCAATATAATCCTTAGCTTTACATCGAAAGCTTTCGTTCTCTTTTCCAACAAGCTACACGCTTCTTACAGATTGATTAGTGCGTTGTGGAAGGCTGAGTCTTTACTAATTTGAAGATTTTATCATTGGGACGAACCTTCCCTGTGACGGGAATTGAGACACGAGTTCCTTGTTCTGCCTTCTCAACAGGATTGAGATCATAGCGTATTTCATCTGCCGTGAGATACATAACACCCGTGGTTGGTCCCGTGATTAATAGCTTATCACCATGCTTAAAGTCGGTAGCTTCCACGGCAATTTCAGCCACATTGAGCTTTGAAAAGTATTTCATCACCTTGCCGATAAGCACCTTCTTCTCCGTCGCGGCACTGCCATAGTTTCGATTCCACTCTCCAAGTGTCTGGCCTTGATAGTATCCATCCCAGAAACCTCGATTGAAAACAGTAGCCAATCGCTTATCCCATTCATCCTTCTTCGCTTCTGAACACGTGCCGTTTAGAACCGATTCTATGGCCTCTTTATAACATTTCACGACGGTATATACGTATTCTGGTCCTCTGGCTCGACCCTCTATCTTAAACACTCTGACGCCCGCCTCCATCATTTTATCAATGAATCGCACAGTCTTTAGGTCCTTAGGACTCATAATATACTTGTTATCTATCTCCAATTGGTTACCAGTTTCCTTATCCGTTACAGTGTAAGAACGCCGACATATCTGTACACATTCCCCACGATTTGCCGACCGATTGGTATCCGAAAGGCTTAGATAACACTTGCCACTAACGGCCATACACAACGCACCATGACAGAACATTTCAATCCGAACAAGTCTACCCATCGGCCCAGTAATATGTTCTTGGAGGATGGAATCATAGATTTTACGAACTTGTTCCATGTTTAATTCGCGCGCAAGTACACTCACATCAGCAAACCGACTGTAGAATTTTAGCGCCTCAATGTTCGATATATTGAGTTGTGTTGAGAGGTGAACTTCCTCACCAACCTCATTACAATACGCCATAACGGCTACGTCACTGGCAATCACTGCGCTTATACCTGCGGCCTTTGCAGCGTCAATAATCTCGCGCATTGTAGGCAAATCTTCATCATAAATGACCGTATTTACAGTCAAATAGGTCTTGATTCCATGCACATTACACGTGGAAGCAATCTCTCGTAAGTCGTCTATGGTGAAATGATTGGCCGAATGTGACCGCATGTTCAGCTTGCCTATACCGAAATAAACAGAATCCGCTCCAGCCTGAATTGCTGCAACTAAGCTCTCACGTGAGCCTACTGGAGCCATTACTTCATAATCAGTTATTTTCCCTTTCATGCCTGCAAAATTAATCATTTTCTTTGTAACTTTGCGGAATATGAATAAAATTAATGTTTATATCATAAGTCTTGTGCTGATGGTTTCAGCCTGTTCGCGACCTCAGCACACAACAAAACATAACCCGTTTACCACGGAGATATGTCTCAAAACAACTCCCGTGAAAGACCAAGGGCGTAGTAGTCTCTGCTGGGTTTATGCCATGTTGGCCACCATAGAGACTAATCATCTCATGCAAGGTGACTCTGTTAACCTCAGCACCGATTACGTTGCACGTTGCCTTCTCACTGAAACAACGCGCCGATACTACCTTTCTCGCGGCGCTGTTCCAGCCAATTTGCGAGGCATGGGCACACGACTTCTCACACTGATTCAAACCTATGGAGTCGTTCCTTTCGATTCATATCATGCCCAAAACCCCGTGAATTATAACGTTGTTGCACGCAAATTGCAACTTTGTACGCGTTCAACAACCGACTTCCCAAGCCTTGACGACCGCATGAATCGTGTGCTTGATGCGGCCATCGGCTATCTTCCCGGCCCAAAAGTCCACATGCTTGGCGCCGAATATACACCCTTAGAGTTTGCTCATAGCGTATGCCGTGACGACGAATATCAGGCAGTTACGAGCTTCACTCATCATCCTTTTGGCAGTCGTTTCATTCTTGAAGTGCCCGACAATGTCAATGACGACCGCGTACTTAATGTGCCCTTAGACACCATGATGCACTTTATCGTCAGCCGAATACGCAGTGGTCGCGCCGTGTTTTGGGAGGGAGATGTCTCTTCTTCGAGCTTTCATGCCAACTCAGGGATTGCAAAATTAGCGCAAAAGCACGTCACCCAGCAACAGCGTCAGCGTGCATTTGAACGGCGAGAAACCACAGATGACCACGCACTTGAACTCATCGGACTGGCCCATGACCATCAAGGCAGGCGCTATTTCATTGCAAAAAACTCGTGGGGAACAGCCTGTGGATTTGGTGGTTTCTTTTATCTTAGCGAAGACTATGTGCGCATGAACACAATATTGGTGATTGGATGACCGCACAATCTGCGTCATTTTCAAAGATAACGGCAATGAAAACAAAGGATAAATAGAAATTCCTCATGAATCTTTACTATTGACTTCACATCGCAATGAATTAAGATTTAAAGGATAATGCAGTTAAAAAAGAAGAATAACAATATGGATGTTAGGCTTAAAAATGAATTTAATTAACCTCCAATCCTATTGATATTATCGTGGTTTTCCTATGAATTAGCTTGGCATAACGAATGATCTTATCATGCAACGCTGTAAGCGTTGTACCTTTGATAGCCCAGGGTTGACAAGCGAAAGCGTAGTCTACCCTGGGTTATTTGCCATTAGCGAGAACAACGCTGTAGGCGTTGTACCTTTTATTCCTCGGCATTTTATCACGGCATTCCATTCAGAAAAAGCACAACACCTACGGCGTTGACTTCCTCACTACACGCATAACCCAGGGTAGGCTGACGCCAACCCTGGGCTATCAAACGTACAACGCCTTCAGCGTTGAACTACAAACACTTTGCAAACAGCGTTAAATGACTGCACAATCTGCGTCATTTCATCGTGTAAAACAAGGCTTTTCACGCGGTGAAATGACGCAGATGACAACATGAAGAAAGGGGAAGAGGAGGCTTATTTACATTATTTCACGCCCTTATGCGCCAAAAACCAGCGCTTTATCCTTTATGCCCCACATCGTTTAACGATTGAAATCATGCTGAGTTTCATGTTTTTTCGTGATTTTCTTTTATATATAATGGTTTTCCGTTAACTTTGCATCTTGTATGGTTTTGAATTATATTTGGGTGGCATTCTTTGCCATTGCCTTTCTGTTTGCACTCGTTTCATTGTGTTTGGGAGATACAACCGTCTTCCAAAAGATAGTGCAAGCAACCACCGATTCATCGAAAAATGCCTTCGAAATATCGTTGGGCTTGACGGGAGTGCTATCACTTTGGCTCGGGATTATGAAGATTGGAGAGCGTGCCGGCATCGTAAACGTGTTGGCAAAAGCCTTGAGTCCTATCTTCACTAAACTCTTTCCAGACATTCCAAAGAACCATCCCGTGATGGGAAGTATCTTTATGAACATCGCTTCTAATATGCTTGGGCTCGACAATGCGGCCACTCCGACGGGACTAAAAGCCATGCAACAGATGCAGGAATTAAACCCAAAGAAAGACACAGCGACTAATCCGATGATTATGTTCCTTGTGCTTAACACGAGTGGTTTGACGATAATCCCAACGACAATACTGGCATTTCGTGCCTCGAATGGGGCCGCAATGCCGACTGATGTGTTTATTCCCATCTTGTTAGCTACGACAATTGCCACGCTCGTGGGCATCATTATAACCGCTCTTTGGCAGCATATCAATCTGTTTCAACCCGCACTTTTGGCGTTCATTGGAGGCATGACAGCCTTTGTTTGCCTTGTTATCTGGGGCTTTGGGCAGTTAGATCAGAAGACGATGGACACCATTGCAAACCTCAGCGGAAGTCTGATTCTTTTCTCAATCATCATGGCTTTCATTGTGGCGGGCGTCATCAAGAAGATTAATGTCTATGATTCCTTTATCGAAGGTGCCAAAGAAGGCTTTACAACGGCAGTCAAAATCATTCCCTATTTGGTTGCCATCTTGGTGGGCATTGGTGTGTTTCGTGCTTCAGGAGCTATGGATATGCTCATCAATGGCATTGCATGGTGTGTGGAAAAGTGCGGACTTAACACCGACTTTGTAGGCGCTTTACCGACCGCTTTCATGAAACCGCTGAGCGGAAGTGGTGCTCGTGGACTTATGCTTGAAGCCATGAAGACTTATGGACCAGATAGTTTTGTGGGCCGATTGAGTTGCATGTTCCAAGGCAGTACAGACACAACGTTTTATATTTTGGCTGTATACTTCGGCTGTGTAAACATCAAATATACGCGTCATGCGGTAGCTTGTGGCTTGCTTGCAGACTTAGCTGGCGTGATTGCAGCTATCGGATTGGCATATATGTTCTTTTGAATGGCGGAGTGATTGGAATACAACGAGACGTCGATAAGGATAAGAATAAAATTAGAAATATAAGAAATAAGAAGGCCACGCCTGTTAGCTTTCTCCTCCTTTGATGAGAAGTTGGGAGTGGAAATTAATTTGTTTATGTTATGGCAAACTTAAAATCATTAGCTAAGGACACTGCAATCTATGGACTAAGTTCCATTGCAGCCCGCTTCGTTGGTTATCTTTTAGTGCCCATTGAGACGATAAAGTTCAATTCAGCAGGGGGACAATATGGCATCATTACCAACATCTATGCCTATGTTGCCTTACTGATTATCGTGCTAACTTATGGGATGGAGACGACGTTCTTCCGCTTTATGAACCGTCCCGGAGAGCAACCCGAGAAGGTATATGCCACAGCTTTGCGCATGGTTGCCCTCACTTCGGTGTGCTTTGTCGCCTTGGTTGCCCTCTTTTTAAGTCCAATCTCCGATGTCGTTGGCTATCCCGACCATCATGAATTCATTATGATTATGGCGACTTGTGTGGCAGTTGATGCCTTCATTAATATCCCAATGGCCTATCTTCGCTATGCACATCGTCCGATAAAGTTTGTCACTTTACGCATGATAAGCATAGTAGTTAACATCATAGGAGTGTTGCTTTACCTTGTTGTTTTGCCTTATTTCAGGTTGAATCTCTTTGGGATTTACGATGCAAACTTTAGCTTAAATGTTGTTGGAGTGTTTTGGATTGAGCTGGCAGGAAGCGTACTTACGCTCTTCTTCTTAGGCAAAGAATTGAGTGGTTTCCGTAATCCTTTCGACAAAGCTACCTGTAAACGTATGCTGAAATATACCTGGCCACTCCTTGTTATGGGTGTTGCTGGGCAGCTAAATCAATCCGCTTCACAGATTATTTTCCCTTGGATGTACGACGGAAGTGCCCAAGATGCCCGCACGGAATTAGGCATTTATGGAGCTTGTATCAAGCTCGCGATGATCATGGTCATTATTACTCAGGCGTTCAGATATGCCTATGAACCCTTCGTTTTCAGTCAGACGAAAGAGCAAGACAACAAGAAAACCTATGCCAAAGCCATGAAGTTCTACATCATTTTCACACTTTTGGCCTTCCTTTGTGTCATGGGTTATATGGACATTCTACGCTATATTGTGGGTAAAAGCTATTGGGAAGGACTGCAAATTGTACCGATTGTCATGGCAGCGGAAATCATGTTTGGCATCTTTTTCAATCTAAGTTTCTGGTATAAGCTAATAGATAAGACCATTTGGGGAGCCTATTTCAGTGGCATTGGGGCTGTAATCTTGATTGGAGTAGACGTGCTTCTCATTCCAAAGTTTGGCTATTGGGCCTGCGCTTGGGCTGGTTTCGCGTCGTATGCAGTTAGTATGTTGCTCAGTTATCGACTGGGACAGAAGTATTATCCCATTCGTTATCCACTCAAAGACATTGCAATTTACACCCTTGTTGCCCTCGTCTTGTTCGCACTTATCACGCTTTCCAACGCCCAACTCCCAATGATTGCGGCCCTTGCGGTCAACACTTTGTTCATCCTTTGCTTTGCCTTTGTGATCATAAAGCGTGACCTTCCGCTGTCAAGTTTAGTCAAAATAAAAGATAAATTCAAGAAATAAATCAATAAAACTGAATCACATGAGAAAGAAACTACTTGGGATTCTTATCCCCTTATGCCTCTTTACATGCATCACTTCACGTGCAGATGAAGGCATGTGGACGCTTTATAACCTCCCAACTGCAGTCTTTAATCAGATGAAAGGCGAAGGATTTACACTGCCTTATGGTGCACTTTACAACAACGATGATGCCATAAAGAACAGCGTTGTGAACTTTTCGGGCTTCTGTTCTGGCGTAGTTGTCAGCCCCGATGGACTCGTTTTCACGAACCATCACTGTGGTTTTGAAGCCATAAGAAGCCACTCTTCCGTCGAACATGACTACATGTTGAATGGTTTTGTGGCTCAAAACTACGCCGAAGAACTACCTAACAAGAACATGTTTGTAAGCTTTATGGTGAGCCAAAAGGATGTAACTCCCGAGGTAATGAAGTTGGGTTTCGCCGCAATGGACCGCCATCATCAAGCCAAACTCCTTGATTCCTTGCAGAATGTACTTAGTGCTGAGGCCAAGAAACAAGACTCAACACTCCACGTTGACATTGATGCTTTCTATGAAGGAAACCGATATTACGCCACAACCTATCAGGACTTTACCGACCTAAGGCTTGTGTTCACCGTGCCAAAGTCCATGGGTAAGTTCGGAGGAGAGACCGATAATTGGATGTGGCCGCGTCAAACTTGCGACTTTAGTGTGTTTAGAATCTACGCCGATAAGAACAACCGACCGGCTGCTTACAATAAAGATAATGTGCCTTATCATCCAAAACATTGGGCGCCTGTAAGCCTTCAAGGGTATAAACAGGGTGACTTCTCGATGACAATGGGCTATCCCGGCAGCACAAGTCGCTATCTTTCAAGTTATGGAATACGTGAACGTCGCGACGCATTAAATGCTCCTCGCGCGCAGGTTCGTGGCGTTAAGCAAGATGTTATGACGCGACACATGCGGGCAAGTGAGGCTGTTCGCATCAAGTATGACTCTAAGTTTGCCCAGAGTGCGAACTATTGGAAGAACTCAATTGGCATGAACAAGTGCATTGATTCGATTGGACTCATTGCACAAAAGCAACGTTATGAGGACATCATTCGCCACTGGCAAGACTCTACAAGCTATCTAAAAGGACAGTTAGATTTCGTCAAAATGGCTCGCCTTTACAATGAACGCTTTGAACCAAGAAAGGCAGCTATGTACTTCCAAGAAACCTTTTTGCGCACCAACGAGCTTACCGATAGGGCATTAAAAGCCTTGACCAGCATGACAAAGAAAGACAAAAAGGGCGATTATGTGACGTTTGCTGACAACAGCAACACATGGGATGCGTCTCTTGATAAGGATGTACAGGCCGTGTTGTTAAAGAACTATCGCGAGCATGTTGATGCCAAATATCTCCCTGCTTTCTATCAAATCATCGACAAAAAGTTTGGTGGTGACTATCAAAAATATGTCAACTATCTTTGGGAAACCTCTGCTTTGATGAAGAAAGATGCCAAAGTTTATGTCACAAAGAAAGCCATTAAGAAAGATGCCGGCCTACAATATGGCGCACAACTCAAGGCAATGCGCGAGGTGTTTAACCATGCCCTTGATGCGACACGAGATAGCATTGACAACCAGGAACGAATGCTTTGTGCGGCTAAACTGCGTATGGAGGAAGACTTACCTCACTATAGTGATGCCAACTTTACTATGCGTTTATCCTATGGACAAGTAGGTGGTTTCGACCTCGGTGGACGCCCTTCAGGGTACTATACCACGGCAGAAAGCATCGTCGAAAAGATGAAACGGGGAGATAACGGGCTATTCGATTATAAGGCAGAACCCGTGATGCAGCAGCTGATGAGTGAGAAATCATTCGGCAAATACCAAGATAAGACGACGGGAAAGATGCAACTTTGCTTCCTAACTAATAATGATATTACGGGCGGAAACTCTGGTTCTCCGATGTTTAATGGCAAGGGAGAGCTCATTGGTTTGGCTTTCGATGGCAACTGGGATAGCTTGAGTAGCGACCTCAACTTCGACAACCGACTGGCTCGTTGCATTGGCGTTGACATTCGTTATGTGCTCTATATGATTGACAAATGGGGCCATGCCGACCGCTTAATCAAGGAGATTGGGGCAAAATAAAGCCTCAATGCCGTGATGCACTGACGCTACAAAGGGCATTGTTCAGCTGCGAAAACCCGATTTTCTTAGTCGAAACAAACCTTATATAAATAGGCATCACAACATATTTTGAAAGCAAAAACAAAGGGCGCGTATTTGAAACCATTGATATTTTGGATTCAAATACGCGCTGTTTTTTATCTTATTTTGAAACGCCTTGAATGTTGTTGCACGAAAAACACACTTTGTTAGACCTGCCATCTTGTAAAGATTATTATCCGCTTTTTAACACTTCACCACGTCATCAAATAGAAAGAAGACGACCATTTTAGTGTCCTCTTCTGCCCCTTTCCTGTATCTCAACCCAACATTCCTACCATTTTTCTAAGTCATTCCTATCATTTTAGGTCGCAAAATGACGCGCTTTGTCTCATTCTTTGCGTCAAAACAGGCCATGATTTGAGGCAGATTGCATGATTTTTCCACGTGATTTCACTCGCTCTTTTGACCTCTTTCATGAAACAAATTGACTCACAATAAGTTACGAACTCATTCAAAACTACGCGTGTTCAGCGCGAAAGTCTGAGACGTTTCAAATGCATTCATTATGAGAAGTCATTTGTAAAGGCTTTTGCTTTGCTTTAACCCATATTCCGCTTACCCTCTTTTGGACACAGAAAAGGGCCTAAAACGTGAATTAATAACCTTGTAGGCAGAGGCCAAGTTCGCGTTTTCAATACTTAAATGAGCTGCCACCGAGGAACTCTCTCAATAAAGAAGTGGGGGGTATATCGCGGTTACTGATAGGCTTAAAGTACTTTAAGAACTTCAGCAATCGATAGGCTTCGCTGTATTCTGGGGATGTTTCGGGCACCTGTTCCAATAGTGGTTCGGCCTGCGTTTTAAGCACAGCAAGTTCAAAAAGCATAGCCGTGTTGAAGACAGCATCGGCATTTTCCTGGTAGGGGAATATCCATTTGTTCTCTCCAGCGCGTACCGATGGCCAGCGATGAATGGTATCTTGCGCCGAAATTCCACGATACTTATTGTCTCGAACGATGCGACGCAGCAGACGGTTATCAGTAGTTGGGATATAGTTATGGTCGTCAAGGAGAATCGTTGTCAATGCCGATGCGTAGACACGGAACTTCTGTTGTTCTGGAATTTGAGCCGTAAGTTCGGGATTCAACGCATGGATTCCCTCAACAACCAGCACGTTATTGTCCGTCATTTTCAGTCGTTTTCCACTCTTTTCACTCTTTCCTTGCTGGAAGTTATACTTGGGAAGTTCAACCTCTTCGCCTCGAAACAGTGCATTAAACTGCCTATTAATGAGGTCTAAATTGAGTGCATAGATGCTCTCATAATCATATTCTCCCGAAGCATCCTTAGGCGTTTCATCTCGGTTTATGAAGTAATCGTCAAGACTAATCTGTAGGGGTTTGAGCCCATTGGCAAGCAGTTGAACAGACAAGCGCTTGCAAGTGGTGGTCTTTCCTGACGAAGACGGGCCTGCAAGCAGCACGAGTTTGACTCCCTTTCTGCTTGCAATCTCGTCGGCAATCTGGGCAATTTTCTTCTCCTGTAAAGCCTCACTGACGTTTATTAAGTCAGTAGCGTAGCCCAAAGTAACGGCTTCATTGAAATCGCCTACAGTGCGAACACCGAGTATCTCCTGCCACTTGTGATGCTCTTTGAATATCTCAAACATCTTGTCTTGAGGGATAATATCAGGCAAAACGGCTGGATTTTCAATAGAAGGGACGCGTAAGAGCAAGCCATCATAATACTTATCAAGCCCGAAAAGATAAAGTTTCTTCGTGTTGGTCAACAGCGATCCGTAATAAAAGTCAATGTAATCGTCAATCTCATAATAAGTAGTGTAGAGCCGACCAGCACTCTCCAAGAGCTTCGCTTTAGCCTCGTCACCTCGTTCTCTGAACATTGTTATCGCCTGTTCTGTGGGAACTTCGAAGCGCTTTATAGGCAAATGAGCGTCAATAATCTCTTGAATGCGCTGATGAATGCATTCAACATCGGTTGGCGTTACAGGGTGTCCGAGTTGCAAATTGACGTAATAGCCGTTGGAAACAGGTATATCTATGATGACATAACTTTTGGGATAAAGATCATGAACGGCTTTACAGAGCACGAAAAACAAAGTTCGTGTGTAGTTGCGTGAAGCCGAAGGAGCTTGCATATTCAAGAATTCCACGTCCTTACTATGGTATACTCGATAATGCATTCCCTCCACTTTGTTATTTACTTTGGCACAAATAGGGCCATAAGGTAGAGTCAGTTTAAATTGTGAAAAAACATCAGAAAGTGTGCTTCCAATAGCAACTTTCTCCGTTTTTTTATTATTTTTGCAACGTATTTGCACTTCTTGTTTCATATCGTTAATATTTATCTGTGATACAATATGTGTTTGAGTTTGCCTAAGCGTGAGGCATATCAGGCTGTTCAAAGGTAGGAAAAAGTTGGCAGATTGTATAATTCTGGCATTACAAATTAAATTAAAATATGTCGATTTGGATAATTTTTAGGCTCATAGGTGCATTAGCTTTACTAATGTTTGGTATGAAATCAATGAGCGATAGCTTACAGAAGATGGCGGGACCTCAGCTTCGTCATGTCCTCGGAGCAATGACAACAAACCGCTTTACAGGTATTCTTACCGGTACATTTATCACTGCAGCAGTGCAAAGTTCGACTGCAACGACGGTCATGACGGTGTCATTTGTTAATGCCGGTCTACTCACTTTAGCGCAAGCAATCTCTGTAATCATGGGCGCAAACATAGGTACTACGCTCACAGCTTGGATTATGAGTGCAGGCTTTTCGTTTAATATTACCGACTTTGTTTGGCCTGCTTTCTTCATCGCTATTATCCTTATATACTCTAAAAAGCGTAAGATCATCGGCGATTTCATCTTTGGTGTCTCGTTCATGTTCCTCGGATTAGGAACTCTAAGGCAAACAGGCATCGACATGGATCTGGCACATAACCAGCCCGTTTTAGCCTTCTTTGCTTCCTTTGACCCTAATAGCTTCGTCACAACTATTGTATTTTTGCTCATAGGTAGCTTGCTAACGATGTGTGTTCAGAGTTCCGCCGCCATCATGGCGATAACAATGATCCTCTGCTCGAGTGGCGTTTTACCCATCTATCAGGGTATAGCTTTGGTGATGGGAGAGAACATTGGTACGACGGTTACATCCAATATAGCGGCTCTAACGGCTAATACGCAGGCACGAAGAGCGGCATTTGCCCACATGTTCTTTAATCTTTTTGGAGTTATTTGGGTGCTAATGATCTTCAAACCTTTCATCAATATGGTCTGTGGTTTCGTTGGTTTCGACGAATACATGACCAAAGGTGACCCCCACTTCTTAGCCAATGCAGCGAAGTTAAGCTTTGTACTTGCGGCATTCCACACCACATTTAACCTCGCAAACACATGTATTTTGGTGGGCTTTATCAAGCAGATTGAAAAGATAGTTTGCTTGGTTATCAAACCTAAGAAGCAAGCCGATGAGGACGAATTCCGCTTGCGTTTCATCCAATCGGGTATCATGAAGACTCCTGAACTCTCTGTACTTGAAGCGCAAAAAGAGATTACCAGTTTCGCAGAACGCATCCAACGAATGTTCGGAATGGTTCGTTCGCTGCTCGAAGAGAAAGATGAAAAGGTGTTCTTAAAGACATATACGCGCATCGAAAAATACGAAGGAATCAGTGATAACATGGAAGTGGAGATAGCAAACTACTTGAATGAGGTCAGCGACTCACACTTAAGTGACGACACTAAGGCTAAGATTCGCGCTATGTTACGTGAGATTAGCGAGATAGAAAGCATCGGAGATAGCTGTTATAACATGGCCCGCACCATCAATCGACGCTTTACCAGCAAGGAAGACTTTACCGCTCAACAATACGATCACATTCATCAGATGTTCAACTTAACTAATAATGCGCTCGAACAAATGAACTATATGTTCAATCATAGCCGTGAAACGGTAGACGTGAACAAGTCATTCAACATCGAGAATGAAATCAATAATTTCCGCAATCAGTTGAGAACCGAGAACATCAATGACGTGAACTCGCACACCTATACCTATACTATAGGAACGATGTACATGGACTTGATTCAGGAATGTGAGAAACTTGGCGACTACGTTGTTAACGTTGTAGAAGCCAGAATGAATACAAAACAACACGATGTATAAGGTAAACATAAAACCACGACAATGCTATCCTCTCGCTATGTGCGGATAGTGATGTCGTGGATTTATGAAAATCGTCGTGTGATTTGCCCTGTTTTACCGCATGAAATGACGCTTTTTATCGCGTGATTTGCCCTATTTTACACGATGATATGACGCAGATTATATCGTCATTTAACGCAGTTTGTAATGTATTTGTAGTTCAACGCTGAAGGCGTTGTACTTTTTATAACCTAAGGTTAGCGTCAGCCTACCTTAGGTTATGCATGATTAAGGAGATCAATGCCGTAGGTGTTGTACCAATGTCCCAATGAATGTATTTAGCAATAGAAATGCCCTCATGGTGCAACGCCGTAGGTGTTGTGCTTTTGATAGCCCAGGGTTGGCGAGCGAAAGCGAAGGCTACCCTGGGTCATTTGCCGTGAGTAGCAACAACGCTGTAGGCGTTGTACCTTTTATTCCTCGGTATTTTATCACGGCATTCCACGCAGAAAAAGCACAACACCTACGGCGTTGACCTCCTCACTACATACATAACCCAGGGTAGGCTGACGCCAACCCTGGGCTATCAAAAGCACAACGCCTACAGCGTTGATTTCCTCTTGCGATGTTGTTCCACGCAAACCATACACTACCCAAAGGTAGTTCGCGCTATCGCTTGACAACCTTAGACTATCAAAAACGCAATGCTTACAACATTGATAGGAATATTCCATATGACAACCAGCGTCATTTCATGATGTAATTTGATGCAGATTACCGCATGAAATGACACAAATCATCATATAATTTGCCCTATTTTACACGATGATATGACGCAGATTATTGTCTCCTTTCAAAAGATCAATAGGGCAAGCTCCGTAACTTACTGACTTTCTTTCATTTATTTAGCAACAAGATTTCAGGCATACTCAGAAACAAAGTGGGCTCTTTGGGCTTAGTTTCCATTGCCTTCATCGACCGACTAATTAAAACAGACATTCAGACTTATACAACATAAGGAGATGATTTGGTTAAAGGGACGAGGCTATAAGCATAAAAAAGAGGCTGCAGGGATAATTCCTTGCAGCCTCTTTTCTTTTGAAGTAGATGATTTATTTAATAAACTTATGCGATGCAAGCATATTCTTTGGATCGAGAGCTTCGTCAAGTTCTTCTTTCGTTAGCAAGCCTTTTTCGAGTACAATGTCGTAAACGGAGCGGTTAGTCTCAAGGGCTTCCTTCGCAACCTTTGTGCTATTCTTGTATCCAATGTATGGATTGAGCGCGGTAACGATGCCGATTGAGTTCTTAACCATTTCGTAACAACGTTCTTTGTTGACTGTAATGCCGAGCACACATTCCTCAGTTAACGTGTCAATAGCATTGTGAAGCCACCACAAACTCTCGAAGAGACACTCGGTGATTACAGGCTCCATAACGTTTAATTCAAGTTGACCTGCCTCGGCAGCAAACGTTACTGTGGTGTCGTTTCCTATGACTTTGAAACATACTTGATTAGTAACTTCTGGGATAACGGGATTGACTTTACCTGGCATAATCGATGAACCTGGGGCCTTAGGAGGCAGATTTATCTCGTTAAGACCACAGCGCGGACCAGATGCCATGAGGCGGAAGTCGTTGCAAATCTTAGAGAGTTTCACTGCCAAACGCTTCAAAGCACCACTGAAACTGACGTAAGCGCCTGTGTCAGGAGTAGCTTCTACGAGGTCGATTGCAGACACAAAAGGTTCTCCAGTGAGTTTACTTAGGTTGGCAGCACATAGCTTTGCAAAGCCCGGTACAGCGTTAAGACCTGTTCCAATGGCTGTACCACCCATGTTAATCTCATGTAAGAGTTTGATGTTTCGTTCCAAGTTGAGAATCTCTTCCTCAAGATTGTTGGCATAAGCATTAAACTCTTGGCCCGCTGTCATAGGCACTGCATCCTGCAACTGGGTGCGTCCCATCTTCAAAACATCCTTGAACTCTTCGCCCTTATAACGCAAAGCACTAATCAATCCCGTTAGACTGGCCACAAGACTCTTATTCATTCGGATGAGCGCAAGACGTATAGTAGTGGGATAAACATCATTAGTGCTCTGACCACAATTAACATGATCGTTAGGATAACAATACTGATATTCTCCCTTTTTGTGTCCCATTATCTCAAGAGCTCGGTTGGCTATCACCTCATTGGCATTCATATTAACCGATGTTCCGGCTCCACCTTGCATCATATCTATAGGGAAATCCTCGTGAAACTTACCGTCAATAATCTCTTGACAGGCTTGACTTATGGCACCAGATATCTCATCATTGATCACGCCTAAGCTGTGATTGGTTTGCACTGCAGCTAATTTCACGTAGGCAATTGCCACAACATAGTCGGGATAATCACGCATTTTCTTTCGTGAAATGTGGTAGTTGTTGATTCCACGCTGTGTTTGTACGCCATAATAAGCATCGATTGGCACTTTAAGTTCGCCCAAAAGATCGGACTCTACTCTAAATTTTTCTTCTGACATAGGTGTTGTTTTTGAAGTGTTTACTATGGAATGGAGTCATCTTTACTATCGAAAGGTGCTCCGATTCCGGTAAATAAATAAATTCTTTTGATTGCTAAGAAGTCGGCTCTTGCCGCAGTTTATCATGCCTATCCTGCCCTTTCGCGAGGAAAAGTGAGGCATAGGGGCCGACAAGTTGATGAAAATGAAAGCCCCTATTATATATAAGGTATAGACGTTTTGCTTTGATTGACTCGCTACTCAGCACTGATGCGCAGCACGATTCACGTTGAAAAGCGCCCTTTTCTATCGTGAGAAGGGACGACACCGACAACGAATTCGGCAGAGAAATCAACTGAGATGATGCCATATAAGCAATGATAACGTTTTATAGAAACAAACTTTTTGTCTCGTTCTTAAATACAAAGATAAATGAAAAATGTCATAACTTATTTACAAAATCCTGCATTGTTTTTGTAAAAAAGCAAACAAATCATCTTGTTTTCTTAAAGGAGTTATAGAGATGCTTCTGTTGTATGATGCACCTCATAGTGTTTTATTTCAGAACGCTGAAAGCCGAATGATAACCCATGCTGCATCCAAAGGCAAAGACCATAAAGGAGGATTAAAAAACACAACAAGTGAGATGCGCTCACAATTCCTATGATTTTGTAGCGTAATCTGGGGCAAAACGCACAACGAAATGAGGCAGATTACAAGATGATTAACCTCACTTTACATTATATGAAAATAGAGTTAAAGAAGCAATTAATTTCTATCTATTAAGTCTTTTTAATGATAGATTTACAGCAACCTACTTAAAAAATCCATAAATTTGTATTTAATTCTTGAATCATTAGTAAAAGATAATCGGATAACCCATTAGTTAGGTATGAAAAAAGAGATGCTGTTGATGGCTATCATCACGTTGATTGTAGTCACAGGATGCCGCAAAAACAAGGAAAACAGCGACCAAACGGTCTACGCAGTAACGTCTCCTTGGGTAACCAATACACAAGTTTCAAAGGACTATGTGGCCAATATTGAATCGCGAAAAAACATAGAAGTACGCGCGCAGCAGGAGGGAATCTTGCAGCAAGTCTATGTCACTGAAGGACAACAGGTGCGAGCCGGTCAGCCGCTTTTCCGCATTTCGATTGTTGGAGCGCAACAGAATGTGGCGCGGGCAAAGGCAGAAGCCGAGCAAGCACGCATTGAACTGCAAAACACAACAACGCTAACGAGGGGGCAAATTGTTTCGCCCAACGCACAAAAGATGGCTAAAGCGAAGCTCAATGCAGCCTTAGCAGATTATAAATTGGCGCAGATTCAAGCACGATTATGCTTAATCAGCGCCCCATTTACAGGCGTTATAGGAAGTCTTCCGAAAAAGATTGGAAGCTTAGTGCAGGGAGGTGACTTGCTCACTACACTATCCGACAACTCGTCACTCAACGTATATTTCAACATCTCTGAACCCGAATATATAGACTATCAGCAACATTCTGCCGAACGAAATAAACTTCCTTTGACGCTGATTCTTGCCAATGGAAGCGCCTTTTCGGCTAAAGGCTACATCCAAAATATAGCTGGTGAGTTTGACAGTAGCTCTGGAAATATTGCTCTTCGCGCCCACTTTGCCAATCCGAAAGGCTTGCTTCGCAATGGCGAAACAGGCACAGTGCGCATCAATATGCCTTTACACAACGTGTTGGTAATCCCACAACAGGCCACGTATGAAGAGGAAGACCGCCGCTATGTGTTTGTTGTTGATGGCGCAGGCTATGCACATTCACGCGAGATTAAAGTGGCATTTGAACAGCCAGAGGTGTTTATTATCGCCGAAGGACTAACTGCCAACGACAAGATTCTATTGAGTGGAGTGCAGAAAGTGCATGATGGTCAACACGTAAAGACGCGTTATTACACACCAAGTAAAGCCATGAAGCGTGTTCAACTGAATGCCGACTAAGGCTTTCAGGTGGCTTTTCATCACGCTTTACAACCGAAAAAAGTTCTCACACCATATTATTTCATGATGAGAACAACCATATATAAGAAGAAAAAAAGACGCTAATAAACAGTCAATATGTTTCAAAAGTTTATTCGAAGACCAGTACTTGCCATCGTTGTTTCATTGGTAATCGTCTTCATTGGCATTCTTTCGCTGTTCAATTTACCCATTACTCAGTTCCCATCTATATCCCCTCCAAAGGTTAATGTGGTAGCCGATTATCCGGGAGCCAATAATGAACTGATGATAAAGTCAGTGCTTATACCTCTTGAACAGGCACTGAATGGTGTGCCGGGAATGAAGTATATCGAGTCGGATGCAGGCAATGACGGCGAAGGAGAGATAAACATTGTCTTCAAACTCGGTACAGATCCCAACGTCGATGCCATCAATGTGCAAAACCGAGTGTCGGCAGCGACCAACAAACTACCGCCAGCTGTTGTGCGCGAAGGTGTGAAAATATCTCGTGAGGAGCCTAATATCCTCATGTATATCAACCTATATAGCGATGATCCTAAAGTCGATCAGAACTTCCTTTTCAATTATGCGGACATCAATATCTCCCCAGAACTCGCCCGCGTTGATGGCGTTGGAGATCTTGATATCCTTGGAACGAGGAGCTTTGCCATGCGTGTTTGGCTCAAGCCTGATAAGCTTACGGCCTATGGTTTGTCTGCAAGCGACATCACAGATGCCTTACAACAGCAGAGCATTGAAGCCTCTCCAGGCAAGCTTGGGGAAAGTTCGGGCAAGCATGCACAAAGCTTTGAGTATGTGTTGAAGTATCCGGGACGTTATACAACGCCTGAAGAGTATAGCAATATTGTCGTGAAATCAACTCCTGATGGGCAATTTATTAGACTTAAAGATGTAGCAGATGTGAGCCTCGGGAGTGAGGTTTATGACATATATTCTACGTTGAATGGTCACCCGTCTGCAGCCATAACACTGAAACAAGCCTATGGATCGAACGCAAGACAAGTTATTCAGAACGTCAAGAAAACTATGGCTCATCTTCAAAAAGACATGCCAAAGGGCATGCATTATGAGTTGAGTTATGACATCAGTAGATTCCTTGATGCCTCTATAGAAAAGGTTATTCACACGCTGTTTGAAGCCTTTATACTCGTTGGTTTCGTTGTATTCTTGTTCCTTGGAGACTGGCGTTCAGCCCTCATTCCATGCCTTGCAGTCCCTGTTTCGCTAATAGGTAGCTTCGCAGTCATGAATGCTTTCGGCATAACGCTTAACATGATATCGCTCTTTGCCTTAGTAATGGCGATAGGAATCGTGGTCGATGATGCCATTGTGGTAATCGAAGCAGTCAATGTGAAGATAGCCCAAGAAGGCTTAGAACCTTTGGAAGCCACGCAAAAGGCAATGAAAGAAATCAGTGGAGCCATAGTTGCCGTAACGTTGGTTATGGCATCTGTGTTCATTCCTGTAGCCTTTATGGGTGGCCCAGAAGGCATGTTTTATCGGCAGTTTTCAATCACAATAGCTTCTGGAATCGTGCTTTCGGGCTTCACAGCCCTAACACTTACGCCCTCGCTTTGTGCGCTAATATTGACTCGGGAGCGTGATAACCACATCAAAAAGACGTGGCTTAATCGTGTACTTGATAAGTTTAATGCAGGCTTTGACAAAGGAATCGGCGGCTATCGCAACGTGCTTCAACGCACTGTTTCGAGGAAGATTATCACGCTTCCGCTATTACTTTTGTTCTGCATTGGAGCCTTCTTTATCAACAATTCGTTACCTTCGGGCTTTATTCCTCAAGAAGATCAGGGCATGATTTACGCTGTAATTGAGACACCACCTGGTGCTACTATTGAGCGAACGAATAAGGTTGCACATCAACTTGCGAGTATAATTGCAAAGGAAGATGGCGTAGAAAGTGTGTCTTCTTTGGCTGGATATGAGATCCTTTCTGAAGGAACCAGTGCTAACTCTGGTTCGTGTTTGATTAATCTTAAGCCTTGGAAGGAACGCAGTCGGACGGCAAAAGAGATTCTCAATGACCTTGAAAACAAGTGCCAACAGATAACAGATGCCAACATAGAATTCTTCGAACCACCTTCTATTCCAGGCTATGGTGCGGCGTCAGGTTTCGAGCTTCGACTTCTCGATAAGACTGGAAGTAACGACTATCATGCTATGGAAAAGGTCAGCAAGAGCTTCGTTTCAGCTCTTAATAAACGTCCAGAGATAGGCTCAGCCTTTACCTTTTACTCGGCCAGTTTCCCTCAATACATGCTCCGAGTAGATAATAATATCGCCGCACAAAAAGGCATTACGCTCGGTACAGCCATGGATAATCTCTCCACATTGATTGGTTCTGACTACGAAACGGGCTTCGTTCGATTTGGTAAGCCCTATAAGGTCATCGTGCAAGCCGACCCAAAATATCGTGCTTTTCCACAAGACTTGATGCAGTTAAATGTTAAGAATAACCAGGGTGAAATGGTGCCTTATGCCGACTTCTTACACATGGAAAAGGTATATGGAATGAGTGAGATGACGCGGCATAATCTATATAATTCTGCCGAAGTTACAGGCTCAGCAGCAGCTGGATACAGTAGTGGTCAGGCCATCAAAGCTATCGAAGAGGTGGCTGCTTCGACGCTACCTCACGGCTATGATTACGACTTTGCCGGCATCACTAAAGACGAAGTAGACCAAGGAAACCAAGCGTTGATCATCTTTATTGTATGTCTAACGTTCGTCTATCTCATCCTTTCAGCACAATATGAGAACTTCCTTTTGCCACTTCCAATCATTACTTGTCTACCCGCGGGTATCTGTGGAACGTTCATTTTCCTAAAACTCACGGGATTGGAAAACAACATCTACGCCCAAGTTGCTATGGTAATGCTAATTGGTTTGCTTGGAAAGAATGCCGTGTTAATGGTAGAATATGCCGTGCAACGCCACAACTTAGGCAAGAGTATACGTGCAGCGGCCATTGAAGGTGCGGCAGCTCGCTTCCGTCCTATACTCATGACATCGTTCGCTTTCATAGCCGGCTTGTTGCCATTAGTATTTGCTCACGGTGCAGGGGCTATTGGAAACCGAACCATTGGCACGGCAGCTGCGGGTGGAATGCTATTCGGAACATGCTTCGGACTCATTCTTGTTCCGGGCTTATATTATATCTTTGGGCGCATGGCCGACCATGTAAAGATGGTTCGTTACCAACGAAACAAGCCATTGACTGAGGAGAAAGACAAACGATATAAACTTGAAAATGATGAAAAGAAATAATATTTTCCTTCTTATTCTGCTTGCCATCGGAGTGTCATCTTGCAAGACTCCCCAAGCGACGCAAGTCAATAGCCGCACGCGTTTGCAGCTACCCACGCAATATAATGGTGATACGCTAACGGCGAAGACTACGCCTACGTCATGGAAAATGTTTTTCACCGACCCACAACTCAAGGCACTTATCGACTCCGCTTTAGTCAATAATCAAGACTTAAAGATAACATTGCAGCAGATAGCTGTGGCAAAAAGCGGAATGATTGCAGCCAAAGGAGCCATGCTTCCATCGCTTTCCGTGGGGGCTGAAGTAGGAGTTAGCAAGGCCGGACGATACACAAGTGAGGGTGCCGGCAATGCTTCTACCGAGATGACTCCAGGAAAACTCATCCCCGATCCACTCATGAACTATCACCCGGGCTTTGCTTTTGACTGGGAACTCGACCTCTTTGGCAAGTTGAAGTCAAGCAAAAAAGCGGCTGTCGAGCGTTATTTGGCAACCTTAGAAGGCCAGAATGCCGTGCGCGCTTCATTGATTTCACAAGTCGCAAGCAATTATTATACCTTGTTGGCCTTAGATAACAAGCTCGCACTTATACGCAAATATATAGATCTTCAGCGTCAGGCGGAGAAGATAGCAGAGATACAAAAGGAGGCCGATAGCGACACAGAACTGGCTGTTGAGAAGTTCAAAGCAGAGCTTGCAAAGGCGCGTTCGCAGGAGTTTGCATTGAAACAAGAGATTACTGAATGTGAAAATGCACTCAACTTACTGCTCGGTCGTTACCCAACCCCTATTCAACGAGACGCCAAACAGTTGTTGAATGAAGACGTGAAAACAATCGTTACAGGACTTCCTTCCAATCTCCTGAGCCACCGACCCGATATCCGTCAGGCTGAACATGAACTCGCTGCAGCGCATTGGGACATTGAAACGGCGCGCAAAGCCTTCTTGCCTTCGGTGAACATTAGTGCCACTTTAGGACTTGAAGCCTTTAATCCTACCTACCTAACGCGTATGCCTAAGTCACTCGCTTACAGTGTCGTGGGAGGACTAACTGCACCACTTATCAACCGAAAAGCTATCGAAGCTAACTTCCAACAGGCTGACGCCGCACAGCTACAAGCCTTATATGAATATGACAAAACACTGCTCACAGCTTATTCTGAGGTATGTACGCTGCTGTCAAAGCATAAGAATCTCGCCGCCTATTATGCGTTAAAAGAGGAAGAAGTGAAGACTTTGGAACACTCGGTTGAAGTATCTCATCAACTCTATATGAACGGACGAGCTACTTATCTCGATGTACTTGAGGCCGAACGCGATGCACTTGATGCCCAAATGGAACTGCTTGAAACTCGTCAACAGCAGCTTTCCTGTGTCGTAGACCTATATAGAAGTCTTGGAGAATAAGGCTCATCAAACTCAAAAGCAAATGATTTTTTGAAATAATTTATTCGTAATCATAAAATTTTTCAGCGGCAAACATATTGTGATTTTGATTTAGGTATGCTTATAAACAAGAACCATCACATTATGTTTCTATATAAAACGCATTGAGAAATACACATATCAACGCCATAGGTGTTGTGCTTTCTAAGCGCAAACCGCCATGAATTCAAACGTGAGAAAACGTGAACAAGAATATAAAAAGAACGTTTCAACGCCGTAGGTGTTGTGCTTTTGATAGCCCAGGGTTGCCAAACGATAGCGCAGGCTACCCTGGGTTAGCGTATGGTTTGTGGGGAACAACGCCGTAGGTGTTGCGCTTTTTTTGAGTAATCCGTCACTAAAGGTTTCATTGTAAGCATGCCTTTATAGAAAAAGCTCAACACCGATGGCGTTGAATCTCCTTGCGAACGTTTACCCGGGGTAGGCTCGTTCCTCGCCAACCCCGGGCTATCAAAAGAACAACTCGTACCGAGTTGCGTGGTGAGGGCATTTATATTGCAAAATTCATTCATTGGAATAATAGCGCAATACCGACGGCATTGCGTTGTTACAACATTTATAATGGTGGATGTATCCACCGAAATATTGGCATATTTTACTATTTATTTATTCGCATGTTAGCGTCAATTATATTATGAAATGAACGTTTCAACGCCGTAGGTGTTGTGCTTTTGATAGCCCAGGGTTGCCAAACGATAGTGCAGGCTACCCTGGGTTAGCGTATGTTGTGTGGGGAACAACGCCATAGGTGTTGCGCTTTTTTTTATTAATCCGCCATAAAAAGTTTCATTGTAAGCATGCCTTCACAGAAAAAGCTCAACACCTATGGCGTCGAATCTCCTTGTGGATGCTCACCCGGGGTAGGCTCGTTCCTCGCCAACCCCGAGCTATCAAAAGAACAACTCGTACCGAGTTGCAAGATGAGGGAATTTATATTGTAAAATACATTCATTGAAATAATAACACAATACCAACGCAGTTGCGAGATGAAACAATTGTGAGGGTGGCGTGGTTGATAATAAAATGTAAAATAGTGTAAGGGAAACAAAGCCCCACCCCCAGCCCTTTGCTTTCCTCGTTTCGCAGGCTTCACGAACAGCGACCTATGGTTCTCCGAAGAGGGAGGGGAGTAGTTAGCCATGGAAATGGAGGGTGTTGTTTGAGGGTTAATTAGAAATGTAGATGTCGTTGATAATAAAGCGTAAAATGATTTAATGCAAATCAGCGCGTAATATGCCGCATTTTACACGATGAAATGACGCAGATTATCGTGTGAAATGGTACAAATTGTTGCATGAAATATTGGATATTAAATTATGCCTCGATACATATTGTTTCACAAATTATTTGAATCGACGTCGCAGATAATGGTTATTTCCGCGTGACAAGCCATTAAATCATGTTGTAAGACGAAACAAATCGTATCGAAAAATACATGTTTCAACGCCGTAGGTGTTGCGCTTTTGATAGCCCAGGGTTGCCAAACGATAGTGCAGGCTACCCTGGGTTAGCGTATGTTGTGTGGGGAACAACGCCATAGGTGTTGCGCTTTTTTTGATTAATCTGCCATAAAAGGTTTCATTGTAAGCGTGCCTTCACAGAAAAAGCTCAACACCGATGGCGTTGAATCTCCTTGCAAACGTTTACCCGGGGTAGGCTCGTTCCTCGCCAACCCCGGGCTATCAAAAGAA
>NZ_GL629647.1:1878266-1897291 GCF_000185845.1 Segatella salivae DSM 15606 | reverse complement strand
GCAAGATGAAACAATTGTGAGGGTGATATAATTGATAATTAAAGGTAAAATAGTGTAAGGGAAACAAAAAGGTACAACGCCTACAGCGTTGTTCTCTCTAATGGCAAATAACCCAGGGTAGACTACGCTTTCTCTTGTCAACCCTGGGCTATCAAAGGTACAACGCTTACAGCGTTGCATCGTTGTAACATTCGCAACGATTGATGTATTCATTAAAATATTAGCGCGACATCTACAGCGTTGCGTGGTTACAACATTTATAATGTTGGATGTATGCTTTGAAATATTGGTATAACGCTTGCAGCGTTGCCACCTCCATAAACACAAAGCGCGTAGCTATTGCATGAGAATAATAGCGCAATGGCTACGACGATGCAATGTGTTTTGAATCAAAGTCCTAAAAAACGGAATTGCCAACACAGGCATTCGGCATTTGAATATGGAGCAGACTACATACACTCGGTGCGATGTCGGTCATGAAAGTAGGACGTGAAGTCTCACCCGGTTTAACGCCCCAACCCATGAAAATCAATGGGATATGACTATCGTCTGGATTCCAAAGACTATGACTTGTACCCTTATACGTAGGATTTGCCGAGCTGTTTATCCAGCCGGGATTCGTCACAATGAGTAGATCTCCACCACGTTCACGGCTATATCCGTTGATGATTCGCTCGCGAATAGGCTGTGCAATAGGCATTGTTGCCACTTCATCATAGTCAACGACATAGGTGACATTAGGCTTTTTCTCTAACAATTCCTTTGCTTTTGCCTTCACATCCTTGAGGTTTAAGTTGGCCGAAGCAATGCTCTTATGGTCTAAGAAAACGCGGAGTGCATTCTCACCCAACACAAAATTAGTTGTTGTTCCAAACACTTGTTGCAGCTGTTGGTTAAGTTCTTTCACCACATTCCAGCATTCAAAGCCACCCGCGGGCATCTTATGACTGCGCATAAAGTTAGGATTGTGAGAGCCACCATGGTCAGCTGTGAGGAAAACGAGATAGTTTCCGCGTCCCACTTGCGCATCCAACGTCTTGAAGAAACGGGCAAGATCGCGGTCGAGTTGAATGTAAGCATCGTGGTTTTCGGGGCCACGTGTGCTGAACTTATGGCCAATTGCGTCGGTGGGAGATATGCTTACAGTGAGCATATCGGTTTCCGTTCCCTGACCAAGATTCTCATTTTTCAAGATAGCCTCAGCCATATCAAAGGTTACGGTGATGCCTTTCACATCGAGTTTGATGTCATACCCCGGCTTCTGTTGATGTGCTTTGTTGAAGTCGTTGACCCATGTTGGCAGCTGATTCATATAATAAGTGCTCGTAACAAAATGGCCGGCACTCGTATCCCACCAATAAGCTGCATCGGCACTATGGCCTGCTGGCAAGATTGAAGCACGGTCTTTGAGTGCCACTCCGAAGACTTTTGACTTATAGTTTGTAGCCAATTTCAACTCATCTCCTATCGTTGAAGCCAACAAATTGCGTGGAGACATCTTGCCTTCTTTTGAATCACTGCCTACGCTTTGCACCGTTTCATCACCACAACAATAGGTATCCTTGCCGTTAATATAGAAGCTATTGCCGAGGATTCCCATCAAAGCAGGCACACTTCCCGTATAAACGCAAGAGTGACCAATGGCAGTTACGGTTGGAATATAAGGCACCATAGTGTTCTGACAGCTATATCCTTCTGACAAAAGTCGCTTGAATCCGTCGCTAACATACTCCTTATTATAGAAGTAAAGATAATCCCAGCGCATCTGATCTACTACAATTCCTACAACCAACTTAGGCCGATTAACTTGTGCATGGCCTAAAAACGTGCAGGCTAAAAGCATTAATATCAAAAACTTTCTTTTCATTCTGGTTTTGGTTTAGTGTTATTATTTGAGTTTATTAAAGTTAGTTTTCTGTTTCTTTCTTTGTTCTTTGCAACGTCATTAGTGTTTTATTGGGTCGCCAACTCTCACCAATGGTCTGTCAGCGGCTACCTTTAGACAATACGCTCTGACATCCTTCCAATGATAATATGGGTAGACATCGGTTGCAATGGGTAGCTTAGCTTCATTCTCATTGCGTAGAATCTTGACGAGAATATCGTCACTTCCCGGCTTACGATAGTACACAAATTGAAGATTACAGGCCATAGGGAAGATGCGATAATTATTCCATCCCTTCATCGTTACTTGCTCAAGGTCGGCTACTTGCACACCCATGCCGTCGAGATCTAACAGGCAAGTCAACGGCATTACCATCGTATCGTGTCCATAACGCAGTGTAACACTGGGATGATTCAACATCAAACAGCTGTCTGCTTCACTAACAATCTTGCGCAAAAGAAAGCGTTGTGACGTTGGCTGTTGACCGCCATTGAGGGGTGAAGGACCATAGTTGATATACCACCAAGCATTGTTTGTGGTCCAAAGATCATAGAGTTCTTTGTCTGTAAAAAGGTTAAACAATGAGAGCTCATGACGCAGTTCAGTACTCTGAACATTAGAAGCCTGCTTGAAAAGTGTGCTATATAGTTGTTTGAAATTTATCTCTTTTTGCCAATAAGTGCTATCATTGAAGAGCTCATTCATTAGTCGTTCGGGATGAATATGACGTTTACTGAAGTTGTCAAATGCCTCACGTGCAGCCTTTGGCATACGCTGTTTGAAGAGCGAAGTGTCGTTATGATTCATGTAATACATGTCATGATAGCTTGCATCATGCGTGATTTCGAGTTTTGGATTCATGCGAACGAGCTGCTGAAGCGCGTTTTCCATGCTCAGAATACAGCGGATAACCACCGTACTTTTAGCGTCAACGTGGGTCTTTCCCTTAAAGATTTCGGGGAAATTCCGCACCATCCGTTCAGCAATCTGACGGTGTTGTTCAGCCCCAAGCGGTGTAAGTTCGCCGTCACGCCCCTTGGCTGCATCGCGAAGCAGACGCAAATCGCGAAGCACTTCCTGCCCTTTCGGCGTTAGTTTTCCTAATGAATCGGCCCTCTCTAACATGAGAACAGGCTGATTATAGTCGCGATCTCCGATGAGCCAACGGCTTCCGTGTCGTCCATAATGACTGAGATAAAAAGGTTTGTAGCCTTTAGGCGCTCGCGTAAGTGACTTTTGTAATGGGCCAGGATAAGCCAGATAGTTTCCAGCCACTACCAGATTGTTTCCAGTCACTAACAGTCTGTTTAACCTAATGTCTTCTTTTGCCTGCTGTGCCGATACACTTAGGCAGAGCGTTAGCAATGAAATAAAAACTATTTTGCGTTTCATAATGTTACAAAGATAGCTATTTTTATTTGTAAATGAAAATGATTATCAAAGAAAAATGTTTTATGTGAACAGGGATTCTCGGTCAGGAGAGGACCCTCATGAATTAAAACAAGGGGACGATGGATAGGAAAAGAGCGATGGATATGCACAAAAGGACAACGAAAATCTTGTCAAATGATTTCTTTGTTTTTAACACTCCACTGCGAAACGAAATAGAAACGAAGACACGAAAAAAGAATAAACACACCCTTCTTTCATGGCTTTGATTCCATGAATTTCGTCTCTCGGCTTCGCCTTCCAACCCGTTTTGCATCATCATTTGCGCCAAATCACACGATGATTTGCACCAAACGAAGCAGTGAATCGATGCTTTTTACCGCGCAATCTGCCGCAAATCATGTGCGTTTCTGTCGTTTAAAAGCTCTGTCATTCCATAAGAATCACTTAACCATCTAACAGTCAGCGCATTATGAAATCATAAAAATCAAACGAAAACGGGATAAAAACCATCGCGTGTTTTGAAGCTGCCAATCTATTAAACAGATTTGTAAAAGGGTTTCAAAAGATTTAACCTATAAGTTGCTTACTATTTGCTGATTGGATTATCCCTATCCACCCTTCTTTCAACCCCTATGGTT
Source organism: Segatella salivae DSM 15606 (assembly GCF_000185845.1). Taxonomy (GTDB): domain Bacteria; phylum Bacteroidota; class Bacteroidia; order Bacteroidales; family Bacteroidaceae; genus Prevotella; species Prevotella salivae. The sequence goes on along the minus strand of NZ_GL629647.1, from coordinate 1,893,376 downwards.
CCATTACAAGATTTGATTGGCGTGGTCTTTCACTTTGATTTCCTTTGGTCCAATGATACGCGTTACTACGCCCTCGGTATCCGTGATAAAGGTGGTGCGGAAGACGCCCATATACGTGCGACCAGCCATCTTCTTCTCGCCATATACACCGAGTTCTTGCACGAGTTTGAGGTCGGTGTCGCAGAGAAGTGGGAAGGGAAGCTGATACTTCTCTATGAACTTATGATGCGATTTGGCGTCCTGTGTGCTGCAACCCAACACGGAATAACCCTGTGAAATGAATCGTTCGTAGTTGTCACGGAGGTTACATGCCTCGTTAGTACAACCCGGAGTAGAGTCCTTCGGATAGATATATAGCACTAATTTCTTGCCTTTAAAGTCACTGATTTTCCATTCCTTACCGTCTTGGTCAATGCCTAAGACCTCGGGAAGTCTTTGTCCTACTTCAATCATACGTTATTTTTTTATGTTTGGTTTAATATAAAATGCGGGTGAAGTTCATCGCCATAATTCGGTTGATAGACGAAGTCGGCTTCATTGAATGTGAGGAGTTGTTGGGGAGAATGCCACTGATGACGGATAATACAGCGTGTCATTGCACCGCGACATTGCTTAGCATAGACGGAGACAACCTTCATTTTATCCCCTTTTTCCACATAGAATAGGGGCTGAATGACCTTGACTTCACGGCAAATGCGCTTCCAATCGAAGAGATGTTCATACTCTTCGGTGGCCAAATGTATCAATATTCCATCGTCTTGTTTGACTGCATCAATGAGCATATCTGTAAGGAGTGGGCGCCAGAAAGCAAACATATTATGATGTTGTGTGGCTTTAAGCGTCACCTTAGCCTCCATGCGATAGGGATGAATTTGGTCTAAAGGACGAAGCAATCCATAGAGGAATGACGTGATGAAAAGATGGTGTTGAGCAAACCGAAAGTCTGATTCGGTGAACGAAGATGCCTGAAGATGTTTATAAGCATGACCATTATAAGCCAACAAAGCAGGCTGTTTCTCGTCGTCATTAAAGAAACTTTGAAACCTCAACTGATTCTCTAAGGCGATAGAATTGCTGCAATTCAAGCGCTTGGCAAGCGTTTCTACATCCCATGAACTCATCTCTAATGCAAAACGTTCTGCCTCAGATGAGAATACAGGTATAGTCTTCTCAGGCACAGAAACGGCCGTTTTGGAGTTCATAATCTTGGCAGAAGCGAGAATTATCTGCATAATGTGATGATTTGGTTTCCGTCGATTGATTCTATCTTTTCTATGTGAGCATCAGATGGAATGTGTGGAGCTGGCACGCCATCTGTTATCAAAACAGGGGCTGTTTCGATTCGAATCTCATCCCAAAGTCCGCGATCTATAAAGGCTTGGAGCGTCATTCTACCCCCTTCAACCACAAGACTTTGTTTCTTTGTTGCATAGAGATGAGCAATCACTTTGTCAATGGTTGCAGCGACAGTCCAATTGGATGGCCGTGCGTTTTGTGCTGACATCGTCGGCGAAAGCACAATGCGTTCGGGGTTTTGTCCACTCCATTGCCGCACATCAAGCCTCGGATGATCTGATAAAAAGGTAGTATGTCCCACAAGAATCGCATCGTTTTCGGCCCGCAACTGGTGCACAAGCATCTGTGTTTTGGGTGTAGAGAGTTGCAATGGACCACCTTTTCGGCTGATAAAACCATTGAGTGTTTGCGCCCATTTCAATAGAATATAAGGCCGATGTTTGGCATTAAATGTGATGAAACGATGGTTCAGCGCCAGACATTCCTTTTCCATCACTCCGACAATCACCTCAATTCCTGCGTCGCGCATACGCTGAATACCTCGTCCTTGCACCTTTGCAAAGGGGTCAACACAACCGCAAACGCAACGCTTTATGCCTTTACTGATGATGAGATCTGCACAAGGTGGCGTCTTCCCATAATGCGAACAAGGCTCTAACGACACGTAGATTGTGGCCTCGTTTAACAGCATTTCATCCTCTGGTTTGACGCTTGCAAAGGCATTAACTTCAGCGTGTTCTTCACCAAATCTGACGTGATATCCCTCGCCAATGATACGATTTCGCGCCACAATTACAGCCCCAACCATGGGATTAGGCTTGGCATTTTGTCGTCCATTCTCAGCCAATTGCAGGCACCGTTTCATGTAATATTCGTGCTCCATAGACTGCAAACTTACACAAAAATCTTTGATTACGTGTGACGATAGCTCAAATTTTATGCTTGAATGAGCCCTGTCACATCTTGTAATTAATCTTATTTTGGAAAATACAGAACAAGGAACTACATTCCAACATTCATAACTTTCTGCTTTATAGTATTATATCCTATCTGATAAGCATATAGGGCTGAGGGCATAAAATATAGCCTTTTTCCCTCTTGTTCCTTTTTCGTGTAAGCTGAAATTGATGTCACAATAGAGGATGAAAGCTTATTTTTTTCGAGAAAAGACAATAGAGATTTGAGTTCAGAAACCTTGTTTACATATCGGTCTGACCATTTAATTTCAACACACCAATTAGGTTTTTGGTGTGCAATATCTATTCCAACCATATCTACCTCGCCAAGTTTCCGCCCGTCCTTCCAATTAGCATAGTATATGTTTGCATAGTCACGCTGTAACCATTGGGCAAAGATTGCAGTCTCAACCATGCTTCCTAACATCTCATCTGCCATTGAAAGAGGCGAGAATAAAGCACAGCGTAGTGAAGGATTTGTTAAGTAAATCTTGAATGAAGTGACGCGTTGCATCCTGCGAGCATTGGCATCTATTCGATGGATTACTTTGATAAGAAATGCTGCTTCAAGGTATTCCACATACTTTTTTATCGTCTCTTTTCTTATTCCCGAGTGCCGAGATAGGTCCTCATATGAAAACTCTTGTCCCGTAAAAAAAACGATATGAATAAATAATCTGTAGAGTTCTTGGGTATTATTAATACCATAAAGCGAAGGCAAGTCACGTAAAAGTACCTTATCAACGATATCATGTTGGATGTATTGATTAGGGTCTTTACGCATACTTTCAGAGAAAACAATCTCTGGATATCCACCAAAATTAATGTAATCTAAAAAGTGTTCATTCAACGATTGCATATTAATGGCATCAAAACCCTCTATTACTTGTCCCTCCCAATTCAATCTTTTTGGCACAATGATATTATCAATCTTCTGCATATGTAGATATTCATGAAAGGTCAAAGGCGGTAAGATGAAGTCAGTAAACCTACCGGCTCCACTCTCTATACTTTTCATTTTGAGAGCTGCACAGGCTGAACCTGAAGCAACAAACTTTACGTTTCGGTAACTATCTATAAGCGATTTAAGATGAAGTTCCCACTCTTTCAGATACTGAACTTCATCATAAAAGACATAATAATCATCTGAAATAGTTTCCTGTCCTACGGCTTCACACGCCATGGACAACATCTCTTCAAGAGATAAATTATTATAAATTGGAGTGTCAACCGATAAATAAATAATCCTTTGAGGATTCACTTTATCAGCTATCAGATGGCTAATGGTGTGATAAAGCATAATAGTTTTGCCCACACGTCGTGGCCCCATAAGGATTACTCCCCGTCTAATCTCCTTCTGCTTCACTAAAGGATAGAATAAACTCAGATACAATCTATGGGGTAATTTCTGTAAATCCTCGGGGATATTATTTGTAGTCCACCAAGGATTATCATATTGCATACGCAATAGTATCTGTTCTTTTAATTGCTGATCCATATTATGTTATTTTAAATACAAATATAAAACAAAATAATAACTAATGCAAGTTTTTTGTCGAAATAAGCTCGTTTTATCAGACTTATTATTACATTTATGTTATATTAAACATAAAGTCATCTACAAAATAAGCTTAATATTACATGTAATATAATAGCTTTAAAGATGAAAAACAACTCTTACGATGAATAGAAAACTATCAATTCCTGAAACAAAATCTTTATAAACGTTTGTCGATAAAGCTATATCAAACGCTTATTGCTACTTATTCAAACGAAAAAAGGAAAGCCGTTAGCTTTCCTTTTTGACTGAATTGTCGGGATGACCAGACTCGAACTGGCGACCTCGCGCCCCCCAGACGTGTGCGCTACCAACTGCGCTACATCCCGAATTCGCATGCAAAGATAATCATCAATCACGACATAACCAAATTTTATGGCAAGGATATTTGAAAATAATTGCGAACATATCATTCTGCAAAGGCGAAAGAAAGTCGAGGGCTGATGATGCAAAAAGCGATTTATCCTGCCCTATGCTGTTTTATGATTTGGGGCAGATAGACGTGTAATCTGCCATGCTTTGCATTATAAAATGAGTCAAATGACACGCTAAAATAACGCAGATTACACCACGAAATGATGCAGATTGCATGACGACTCACAGCACTCTTGCTCATCATTTGCATAAAATGCTGAGGTTCATTGACTTATATCCTATTTGCAGGAGGCTTTGAAAAGTGCGCATGGAGGGTCATTCTAACAAGAAAGGGGATTGGAATGCAGACGTCATAAGGCTTTGCATATCCTTCATTGTGAATGTAGTTTGCCGTTTGGTTTCACATGATTATTGGCCAATGGGATAGCGTTTATGCCGTGAGTTCACCTTAAATATTCAGAGAAATCCTTTGCCATTCATGGAAAATCCATTAATTTTGCCCCGTAAATAGCTATTTAATGAAAATATTAGTGACTGGTGCCAGTGGATTCATTGGCAGCTTTATCGTAGAAGAAGCGCTGCGTCGGGAGATGGAAGTGTGGGCTGCTGTGAGGAAAAGCAGTTCAAAAAAGTATCTCACCGATAAGCGAATACACTTCATTGAGCTCAACTTATCCTCTGAAAAAGACTTGGAAAAGCAACTTGCCGGACACGAGTTCGACTATGTTGTGCATGCTGCTGGCGTGACAAAGTGCCTACATGCCGACGACTTTTACAAGATAAATACAGACGGAACGCGTCATCTTGTTGAAGCGTTGCTGGCATTACACATGCCCATCCGACGTTTCATCTACTTGAGTAGTCTTAGTGTTTATGGCGCAATCAAAGAGCAACAACCTTATCACGAGATTACAGAAGACGATCATCCGAAGCCAAACACGGCGTATGGGAAAAGCAAACTCATGGCCGAAGCGTATTTGGAGCGCGTGGGAAATGATTTTCCTTACATCATTTTAAGGCCCACAGGAGTCTATGGACCGCGTGAACGCGACTACTTCTTAATGGCAAAAAGCATCAAGGGGCACGTTGATTTCTCAGTTGGTTTCAAGCGTCAGGACATCACATTTGTTTATGTTACCGACGTGGTTCAAGCCGTTTTCCAGGCTTTCGACCATGGACGTGACGGACGAAAATACTTTCTCAGTGACGGCAATGTATACCAATCGTCAGACTTCAGCAATCTAATTCATAAATGCCTTGGCAATCCTTGGTGGATAAGAATCAAGGCTCCGGTGTGGGTTTTGCGTGTCGTGACGTTCTTTGGTGAGCGCATTGCTCACATGACGGGTAAGATTTCAGCGCTCAACAACGATAAATATAACATATTAAAGCAGCGCAATTGGCGTTGCGATATAGAGCCTGCAGTAGATGAATTGGGCTTTCATCCGCAGGTAGACCTTGCAGAAGGTACGCGAAGAACTATCGAATGGTATCGCGAGAACAAATGGTTGTAAATGGTAAAAAGAAGAAACAAGAACACTTTTACATGGCCTTGGCAGGGCGAAGGATGGCAGGCTGAGCACAAAGGTCTCATGCCTTTTGAGTGGGTTGTGATTGCTTATATCGCATTTACCCTATTGATTGTGCTGTTCACTTCTACCAAATTAACGAATCCCGAGACGATGGTTTGGGAGCGAATTCGCGTGGGAGCAACCATCATTGCCCTATGGATTGTCTATCGATTACTGCCTTGTAGGTTTACAATGTTTGTCCGTGTGGCAGCCCAAATGGGTATGTTGGCATGGTGGTATCCCGATACCTACGAAATCAATCGCATGTTTCCGAACCTCGATCACGTGTTTGCCACCTGGGAACAACAGCTCTTTGGTTTCCAACCTGCACTCGAATTTGCCCGTGCTTTCCCTTCACCCATTGTGAGTGAACTCATGGATTGTGGTTATGTTTCCTATTTTCCGATGATAGCAGTAGTAACACTTTACTATTTCTTCAAACGCTATGAAGACTTTGGAAAGGCTGCTTTCATCATCTTGGGAGCCTTTTTCAGCTATTACGTTATCTTTGATTTACTGCCTGTTGCAGGGCCAACCTTTTATTATAAAGCCATTGGTTTGCACAATGCTGCACACGGAATATTTCCCAATGTGGGTGATTATTTCAACTCACATCAAGCTTGTTTGCCGAGTCCGGGTGATGTTCATGGCATCTTTTACAATCTCGTTGAAGATGCAAAAGCCGCAGGTGAGCGCCCCACGGCAGCCTTTCCGAGCAGCCATGTCGGTGTGAGCACCATCTGCATGCTATTGGCTTGGCGCAGTGGTAACCGCAAACTGCTGTTTGCTTTGCTGCCCTTCTACGTGTTCTTATGTATGGCTACCGTCTACATTCAGGCGCATTATGCCATTGATGCCATAGCAGGCTTGATTACAGGTGTGGCACTTTATGCCGTGTTGAATTTCATTTCAAACCGCATATCCACTCCCGGAGTCTCTCGAAGGAATGGGAGATGACACATGGTTAAAGTCTTTTGTATCCTCCGTTGAACGCATTAAAAGAACAGAGACCATTGATTTTCAGAAGAAAGAAAGCTGTAAAAAGCAGAAATAACGATAGACTTTTCAATATTGATAACATACAATTGAATTATATATAAAGACAATAAAGCAAACAACATATAAGCCTTCACAAGCCTTTTAAGCTTTTTCTCCCCTTCGTTGGGGAGGGAGTTAGGGGCTGATTTCAGGCTTTTTTATCATTTATGGACAAGAAATTATACATCGAAACCTATGGCTGTCAGATGAATGTAGCCGATAGTGAGGTCGTCGCTTCAGTCATGAAGATGGCCGGATACGACGTATGCGAGAACGAAGAAGAGGCAGATGCCATCTTTCTTAATACTTGCAGTGTACGTGAAAATGCCGAAAACAAGATATACAATCGACTTGATACACTGCATGCCGAGCAAAAGAAAGGACGCCAACTCATCCTTGGTGTGCTCGGCTGTATGGCCGAACGAGTGAAAGACGACCTCATAAAGAACCACCACGCAAGCCTTGTTTGTGGTCCTGATTCCTATCTAAACTTGCCAACAATGATTGCAGAATGTGAGCTTGGTCATGCCGCAGTAGACACCGATCTCTCTACAACAGAGACCTATCGTGACGTGCTTCCGCAACGCATTGGAGGCAATCGGGTGAGCGGTTTCGTTAGTATCATGCGCGGATGTAACAACTTTTGCCACTATTGTATCGTGCCTTATACACGCGGAAGAGAGCGTAGTCGTGATGTGGAAAGCATCTTGGCAGAGGTCAAGGACTTGCATGACAAAGGGTTTAAAGAGGTTACTTTGCTTGGCCAGAACGTCAATTCGTATGGTCTTTTGCCGAATGGTAAGCGCCCCGAAAACGGCACTTCGTTTGCCGAATTGCTTCGAAAGGTGGCGCAAAGTGTGCCTGATATGCGTGTGAGATTCACCACTTCGAATCCTGAAGACATGTCAGAAGATATCCTACATGCCATTGCCGACGAGCCAAACCTTTGCAAACACATTCACTTTCCCGCTCAAAGTGGCAGCAATAAGATACTGAAACTGATGAACAGAAAGTACACACGGGAGGACTATCTCGATAAAGTTGCTGCCATAAAACGCATCATTCCAGGCTGTGGTTTGACTACCGATATCTTCGTTGGCTATCATAATGAGACGGAAGAAGACCAAGAACAGACGCTCTCTTTAGTCAAAGAGGTGGGCTATGACAGTGCTTTCATGTTCAAATATAGTGAACGTCCCGGCACCTATGCAGCCAAACATCTGGCCGACAACGTGCCCGAAGAGGTGAAGATTGCCCGACTCAATCAGCTCATTCATTTGCAAACAGCCATCAGTGCCGAACAAAACAAGAAGGATGAAGGCCGAGAATTTGTGATTCTTACAGAGAGATTCAGTAAGAAAGACCGTCATCATCTCATGGGAAGAACCGAACAAAACAAGGCCGTTATTGTCGAAAAAGGCAATCACCACATAGGCGAGTTTATCAAAGTGCGTATCACTGGTTCGACGAGTGCAACCCTCTTTGGCGAAGAAATCAAATAAATCAAGACCGAAAACGTATGAAAGAGTTCTTGCAAGTGCTTCGACGCTTCGTTCCACCTTATAAGAAATATCTCGTGTGGAGCATCATATTCAACATCCTTTCAGCGGTGTTGAACATCTTTTCTTTCATGACTTTGATTCCTATTTTGCAGATTTTGTTCAAGACAAGTGACGTTAAACCTATCACGAAACTCATCACATGGAACAATGTTCATAGTTTAGAAAGCTTCGTAGATCTGTTGGTTAATAACGCCAACTATTACATTCAGCACTATATTTTCACGTTAGGTCCGGCCAACACCTTATTGATAATAGGTCTGCTTTTGGCTTTCATGACCATGTTGAAAACAGGAGCTTACTTTCTCTCTTCAGCCACAATCATTCCTATTCGCACAGGAGTTGTGCGCGACATCCGCAACCAACTCTACCAGAAAATCAATGCATTGTCGCTCGGTTTCTTTAGCGAAGAGCGCAAAGGTGACATCATTGCCCGCATGAGTGGTGATGTTCAAGAGATTGAAAGCTCTATCATGGCGAGCTTAGACATGCTTTTCAAGAACCCAATTCTCATCATTAGCTACTTTGCAGCCTTAGTGATCACATCGTGGCAACTTACACTTTTCACGATAATCTTTGTGCCAATCTTCGGTTGGTTCATGGGAATCGTTGGGCGAAAGCTCAAGGCTCAAAGCATAGAAGCCCAGAGTTTATGGAGTGATACGATGAGTCAGGTGGAAGAAACACTTGGTGGTCTGCGCATCATTAAAGCCTTTTGTGCAGAAAAACTGATGAATGAAAGGTTTGATAAAGTAAATAGTTGCTACCGAAAGAACGTCATGCGAGTGAATATTCGCCAACAGATGGCCCACCCAATGAGTGAGTTTCTTGGCACGGTTATGATTATTATAGTGCTTTGGGTGGGTGGAATGCTCGTGTTAAACAACCATACTTTGACCGGCCCTAAATTCATTTATTATCTTGTAATGCTCTATTCTATCATCAATCCCCTAAAAGAATTCTCGAAGGCGGGCTACAATATACCGAAAGGATTGGCCAGTATGGAGCGCGTAGATAAGATACTTAAAGCCGAGATTAGCATCAAAGAGAGTGCTCATCCAAAGTCAATCGTTGCCTTTGAACACGACATAGAGTTCCGTCATGTGTCATTCAAATATGAACAAAAATGGGTACTTCGCGACATCAATCTTACGATTCCGAAAGGCAAGATGGTTGCACTCGTTGGTCAAAGTGGCTCAGGAAAGTCTACACTTGTAGACCTTATTCCTCGTTATTACGATGTACAAGAGGGAGAAATACTTATTGATGGCATCAACATTAAAGACTTAAAGATTCATGATTTGCGTCGCCTCATCGGCAATGTAAACCAAGAAGCCATCCTGTTTAACGACACTTTCAAGAACAATATCAAGTTCGGCACCTCGGAAGCTACCGATGAACAAGTGGCTGAAGCGGCTCGAATTGCGAACGCTTTTGACTTTATTATGCAGAGTGAAGAGGGCTTCAACACGAGCATAGGTGACCGTGGTGGTAGGCTCTCGGGAGGCCAACGGCAGCGTGTTAGCATAGCGCGTGCCATCTTAAAGAACCCACCTATTCTCATACTTGATGAGGCAACGTCGGCTCTCGACACTGAAAGTGAACGGTTAGTACAGGATGCTTTGGCGAAATTAATGAAGACTCGAACGACCATTGCGGTAGCCCATAGACTGTCAACCATACGTAATGCCGACGAGATTTGCGTGCTCCATGAAGGCCGAATCATTGAACGTGGCACGCATGATGAACTCATTGGCAATAACGGATACTACAAAAAGCTGCACGAAATGCAACAAGTGTAAACTAAAGAAAGGATGGAATAGCATGAAACGCCTATTAAAATCATCATTCGGTTCGCCCATAGCATTACTTGTTAACTTGCTATTGGCCTACCTCATCTACCTTCTTGCACGCGTCACTTACGTGTTTGTGAACTACAGTTACTTTGCCGAAGGAATCAAACTCAGCACTATCGGTCCCTGGATTAAAGGCAGTTTGATGTTTGATACCACGGCAATTCTCTACACAAACAGCCTTTACATGGTTCTCATGCTCATTCCTTTTTGGCGCAAAGAAAACCCGATTTATCACCGCATCTGCAAGTGGTTGTTTGTTGTTGTCAATGCCTTTGCGTTGGCCATCAACCTTGCTGATGCTGTCTACTTCCCCTTTACACTGCGCCGAACGACAACAAGCGTGTTCAGAGAGTTTGGTAATGAGAACAACATTACAGGCATTATCCTTCATAATACGCTGACCCACTGGTATCTTTTACTTATCTTTGGACTCATCGTTTGGGCCATCTGGAAATGTTATCTCATGCCACACACCGACTATCGTGACTATAAACGTCCAAAGGAAAGATGGGCTTTCACGCTCAAACTCCTTGTATGCTTCGTGTTATCAGGCATAGTTACTGTGGCAGGATGCCGCGGAGGACTCCAATCTGGCGTGCGACCCATCACCATAAGCAATGCAAATCAGTTTGTAGAACGACCCACTGACTGCGCTGTTGTGCTTAATACGCCGTTCGCATTAATACGTACTATTGGCAAATCCGACTTCGAAATACCTCCTTATTACACATCACTCAATGAGGCCGCAAAGGTCTATTCGCCCGTCCACATGATTGTCCCGAAGGGGAATTTCAACAAGAAGAACATCGTCATCCTTATCGTTGAGAGTTTCGGAAGAGAATATATCGGTGGCTTTAATAAGGACTTTTTCGATGGGAAATATAAGGGATACACGCCCAATGTGGACCGATTGATTGAGAAAAGTCTTGTTTATCGTTATTCATTTTGCAATGGAAGAAAGAGCATTGATGGTATGCCTTCCATCCTTTGTAGCATTCCTCGATTCGGTGAACCCTTTATTCTCACGCCCGCTTCGATGAATGATTACACCGGCTTACCAGGCCTTTTAAGCCATTGGGGCTATCAAACGGCCTTCTTCCATGGGGCAAACCGTGGTTCAATGGGCTTTTTGGCATTCTCTAAAAAGATTGGATTCCAAAACTATTATGGCCGTCAAGACTATGACAATGACCCTCGTTTTGGTGGCGATAAGGACTTCGATGGCAACTGGGGAATATGGGATGAGCCCTTCCTTCAATACTATTGTGCGAAGATGGGCGAGCTAAAAGAGCCATTCATGACGGCACTTTTCACCGTGTCGAGCCACGACCCATTCGTTGTTCCCGATAAATATAAGAACATTTATAAGGAAGAACATCTGCCCATTCAAAAGTGCATACGCTACACCGACATGGCTATTGGCAAGTTCTTTGCCTCAGCAAGCAAACAGAAATGGTTCAAAAACACGATCTTTGTGCTTACCAGTGACCACACAAATCAAAGTGATCATGCACAATATAAAACCGATATAGGCGGCTTTTGCTCACCTATTATTATATATGATCCGTCAGGTGACATCATGCCTCAACGTGTAAATGGCATCGCACAACAAATAGATATCATGCCAACCTTGCTCAACTACATCCGCTATCCCACTCCTTATCTGGCCTTCGGTGACGACCTTCTCGGCACGCCTGCAAGCGAAACGTGGGCTGTAAACTATCTAAATGGCATCTATCAATACGTGAAATATGGTTATGTTTTGCAGTGGGATGGCAAACAAACCAAAGCCATTTACAAACTCACCGACCTGCTTATGGAGCATAACCTCGTAGGAAAAGTGAAAGAACAACACCAGATGGAGACCGAGCTTAAGGCCATTATCTATCAATATATGTACCGAATGGTGAAGGATAAACTCAAAGTTCAGCTCTAAACTAAATGAAGAAAGCACTGTTATATATAGCTTATACCCTCGCTTATGGCTTTTGGTGGGTGATGTCTTTGTTGCCCTTATGGGTGCTTTATCGCCTCTCCGACCTACTCTATTACGTCATAACCTATGTTGTTCGCTATCGACATGACGTGATTTGGAACAATCTTTCCACCTCGTTTCCAGAGAAATCAAAGGCCGAACTGCGTGAGATTGAGCACCAATTCTACCATTGGTTCTGCGACTATCTTGTCGAAACAGTCAAGCTTATGTCTATAAGTAAACGACAACTCATGCAGAGAATGACGTTCACGGGTATGGAACAGATTCATGAAATCCTCTCCGAAGGCCAGTCGATAGGTGTATATCTCGGACACTTAGGCAACTGGGAATGGATTACTTCGCTTCCCTATTGGACATCAAACGGCCTTTGTTGTCAGCTCTATCACCCTCTTGAAAACGAATATTTCGACCGTTTGTTTAAGTATGTACGCGAACTTCACGGCGCCTTATGCATCCCCATGCAAGAGTCTTTGCGTAAGATTATCACGCTTTCTCGCGAAGGAAAGCCGCTCATTGTTGGCTATATATCCGATCAAGTGCCGCTATGGTGGAACATACATCATTGGGTTGATTTCCTAAACCACGACACTCCTGTGCTCACCGGAGCCGAACGAATTATCAAACACACTGGACAGGCCTTCTTTTATGGCCATGTTACACGCGTGAAAAGAGGCCATTATAACTGCGAAATGCGTCTCATCAGCCGCAACACCAAAGAGATGGCCGACTTTGAGATAACAGATCTCTACTATAAAGAATTGGAAAGGTCTATTAAAAACCAGCCCGAACTCTACTTATGGAGCCACAATCGCTGGAAAAGAACACGCGAAGAATTTAATAAAAACTGGGAAGTGAAGAATGGAAAGGTTGTGAAACGCAAAAAGGAACAGCCTCAACCGCAAGGCTAAACCCTGCTATCTGTTGTTTACTTCTTGTCAAAAGTCAAGATCTATTCACCTATAACACATGATCATCATGATGATTCCACGCAAACTTTACTATATGTTGCACAGCGGAAAGAACTCAAAGCTGCGCTATTATATCACGTCTTATCTTTGGATTCTGACGCCCCACTGCCTGCTATCCCTATTCCGCAAGACTGTGCTTTCAAAGGTTTCACAACGCGACGACTGGGAAGAGATTTCGCAACGCGTGGACTATTACAACAAGCTTCAACGTTCAACCATCGACCATTCTGCCTTTCAACAGCAGGCCATCTGCCTCGCAAAGCAAAAGAAAACAGGGCAATCGGTTTACTATCTTGACTCATTTCGCTATGCAAAGGCCTTTCCTTTGAACAACAAATGGAAGTTACTTCCTGGTGACATCACCGCTATTCCAGAGGTTCCTTCAATTGTAAAGAGCCGACCAATTGATGCAAACAATGCCAACGCTGTACTGATGAAACTCGACCGTGTGCGTCATTTCCTCTTCGTAAACGACCCACTTCGCTTCACCGAAAAAGCCAATAAAGTGGTCTTTCGAGGCTTGATTGGCCAGTTCGATAGCAACACTTTAAAGCAGAATCGCTATGATTTCGTTAAGAAATTCTTCGGTAATCCACGCTTCAATATCGGTGTTATCGACAAGCATTTAACGGAATGGTACACCGAGAAAATGACCATTCGGGAGCATCTCGACTATAAGTTTATCATGGCCTTAGAGGGTAATGATGTGGCGAGCAACCTCAAATGGATTATGTCTTCAAATTCAATCGCTGTCATGCCACGCCCAAAGTATGAAACATGGTTTATGGAAGGAACGCTCATTCCCAATTATCATTACATAGAAGTAAAGCCTGATTACAGCGACTTAGAAGACAGAATAGACTATTATATCAGTCATCCCGACGAGGCACAAGCCATCATCAATCACGCCCATGAACATGTAAACAGGTTTAGAAATGCCCGTCGTGAATACATCATTTCACTGCTTGTGTTAGATAAATATTTCCGAATGACCTCCCAAAAGGCGTCTTCTGAAACTTAAAGATAAGGTCACTTAAACCCCAATCAGTGCGAAATAATTTATATAAAACTCTTAAAACCATTATAAAATGAAAGAACAAAAGGGAAGGATTTCAGACGAAGAAACCAAGAAACTGCAAGCCTGCATCCTTGAACTTATGGTGAATATCGACCGCGTTTGCCGTGAACACCATCTGCGTTACTATCTTTTAGCGGGCACAATGCTGGGTGCTGTGCGCCACAAAGGCTTTGTTCCATGGGATGACGACGCTGACATTGCCCTGCCAAGAAAGGACTATAACATCCTCATTGCACATGCCAATGAGTGGTTACCCAAGCACATCGAGCTCGTCAGTGGCATCCAAAACCCACATTATCCCTATGCCTTTGCACGCATTCAAGACGCAAACACCACTTATATTCTGCGCAGAAGCTTCAACTTTATAGGCGGATTGCCCGTGGATATCTTTCCACTTGACGGCATGACTACAAACCCATTGAAACGCAAGTGGCATTATATGAGATATGATTTCTATGTGAGATTGATGTATTATAACCTACGCGATCCTTACAAACATGGGCGTGGTCTCGACTGCCTTTTCATCAAAATGTGTCACAAACTGTTTTCTTCGGCGTGGTTACATCGCAAACTTGACAAGATACAAAGCGAGTATGACTTCGACCATTCAACGCTCGTGGCCGACCATGACAATGCTCCTGAGCGTGGAATCTTACCGCGTGAGGTCTATGGAGAGCCTACACCCATCTCGTTTGAAGGCCATAGTTTCATGGGCGTTGCTAAGCCCGATGCTTATCTAAAGTATTGTTATGGCAACTACATGCAGTTGCCTGACGAAATGCCTCCACAGAATTTCAGATACCTCGACTTGCAAATGCCCTATCGCACTTATTTGAAGCAGCAGGCAAAATAAAAAATA
>NZ_GL629647.1:1869422-1876920 GCF_000185845.1 Segatella salivae DSM 15606 | reverse complement strand
AATTGCCTATTTTGAGACAATTCCGCACGAAAAATCATGCTGTTTAATTTTTACCAGACGCAATAATTTTCAAAAAGGCATTTATGTTTTGACACAGTCTCTTTTCTTTATTTTTTCTTGATGCGTCCAAAGGTTTTGATGCTTGTGTACTGACGCCACAAATTGAGTTTTCTCTTCTCGGGCACACCCTTTCTGCGGATATAATCGCGTGCTCCCTCAAGCATTCTGTGGGCTACTTTGCCGTCGGTATAGGGATCATAATTGTCAATCACCCACCTGCGAAGACGCACATAGTCTTCATTTTCCACGACATCTTCCACGGCATCGCATAGGAGATTAGGGTCTGTTATGTTCTTCCAATAGATGTCTTTCGATATGGCATTGAGCGTCACCACAGGCTTATCGAGCAACAAAAACTCATAAATCGTTGACGAAGTATCGCTGATCATCACATCAGCCATTAGCATATATTTCGTCACACTGTAGTCATCGACATACACAATATTGTCATATTGTGCCGCCAAAGCCTTGTATTCATCCACCCATTCCTGGCGAGTCAGCGGATGAAACTTCATCAACAGCAACACATCCTTTTGCTTACTGAGCTTCACTAAGTTATCTTTGATGAGCGGAAGTGACGTGAGTTTTGGCGAAAACGTAGGTGCATAGAGCACAATTTGCTGCTTTCCATGCTGCTTTAACAGCTGTTCGCGCTCTTGATTAAAGTCATTTCGGTGTTCAGCTATCCAGTCTTGGCGTGGCCAACCCGTTTCCAACACTTCAAAATCTCCGTATTTCAGCGACAACTCCATAAACTTTTTAGTGAAGTAAGGGCCTTGCGTGAAGTAACAATCAAAGTATCTTCGGATAATCCAATGGTCTTTCTTCTCAGCTGCATAGCCATGAAAAATTTGTATTTTCACACCAGAAAGGTAGTAGGGAACAATGTTTCCAGGCACGAAGATGGCTTCGGGCATGAAGTCATAAGTCTCTTGTATGCTCGCCGTCCAACGCACTTCATGCTTCAAAGGAAAGTCAGGAATCTTCTTTTCATGCACATACCACAGCACCTCATTCCCTCCTTCGCGGTCAGCTTCCAACTGAATGGGATGCAAAATATCTATGGCATACTTATTCTCGCAAAACAAAACGATTCTCATATTGAATGTATTAATTTTGAGTAAAGATAAGGATAAATAACGAATTTCAGCCTTTATAACGAATTATTTTTATTATTTTTGTATGCAAATAGGTTATAATAGTATTATTAATGATGCAAGATCAGGACATAATGTTAAACTTCACCGTTGGTCCGGTGATGTCAAGTGAGGGCGTAAGAGCCATAGGTAGTGAGCAAGTTCCATACTTTCGAACTCCTGAATTCTCACAAGTGATGTTTGAAAACGAAGCCCTTATCAAGAAATTTGCTAAGGCTGACAAAGACGCAAGGGTCGTTTTTATTACTGGTTCGGGTTCAGCGGCAATGGAAGCAACCTTGATAAACACCTTCACTCCACAGGATAAGGTGCTTGTTGTCAATGGAGGTAGCTTTGGAGAACGCTTTGTTCAGCTCTGCAAAGTGCATCATATACCTTATACAGAGCTTGTACCTGAGTTTGGATATGACATCACCGATGAAATGCTTGCACCCTATGAGCAGCAAGGTTACACCGGTTTCTTGGTCAATGTAAACGAAACTTCCACAGGCGTTCACTACAATATAGAACGCATTAGCGCCTTTTGTAAGCGCAATAATCTGTTTCTTGTTGTCGACGCTATAAGCTCTTTTCTCGCCGATGCGTTTGATATGGAAGCCTTAGGTGCCGATGTAATGATCACAGGATCACAGAAAGCGTTGGCTTGTCCGCCGGGAATCTCAATCATAACCCTATCGTCTCGTGGCGTAGAACGTGTTTATCAACACGATGCCGGCTGTATGTATTTCGACTTAAAAGATGCATTAAAGAACGGAGAACGAGGCCAAACACCCTTCACTCCGGCTGTAGGCATCCTCAGACAAATCAATAAACGACTGCACGAAATCAATGAAGCGGGAGGCGAAGAAGCCGAAAGAGGTAAGATAAAAGCACTTGCAGATGACTTCCGTCAGCGTGTAAAGGCGTTGCCTTTTGACTTTGTTTCTCACTCACCGGGTAACGCAGTAACTCCTCTTCACCCTCGAAACGTGTCTGCTTACGATGTGTTTACGACATTGAAAGACGAATATCACATTTGGATTTGCCCCAATGGAGGCGATATGCGGGATAGAATCTTCCGCGTAGGTCATATTGGTGCACTAACCATTGAAGACAATACACGTCTACTTGAGGCTTTGAAAGATATGCAGAAACGCGGACTTCTATAAACCATTACATGAAAAAAGTTATCACTTATGGCACTTATGACCTCATACATAAAGGTCATATTCGACTCTTAGAGCGTGCAAAGGCATTGGGAGATTACCTTGTTGTCGGTGTAACGGCAGACAATTTCGACCGCGCCCGAGGTAAGATTAACGTGCAACAATCACTCATTGAGCGCATAGAAAACGTCAGACAAACTGGTCTTGCCGATGAAATCATCGTCGAAGAATATGAGGGTCAGAAGATAGATGACATCAAACGATTAGGTATAGACATCTTTACGGTGGGGTCAGATTGGAAAGGTCACTTCGACTATCTTAACGAATATTGTAAGGTTGTCTATTTAGATAGAACGCAAGGCATATCAAGTTCGGAGCTAAGAGCAGAGAAATGTGATATTCACTTGGGCCTCATCGGCGAGTCGCCCATTTTGAACAAGATTGTAAGAGAAGCCAATTATGTCAACGGACTACATGTTTCGGGCATCTATTCGCGTTCACATTTCAAGCTCAACAGCAATATAAAAGACATTCCTTCGTATGAAACCATCGACGAATTATTTGATAATTGTAATGCCGTATATATCATTTCAAGTCCTGTTTCGCATTATGAAGACATCAAAAAAGCTTTGAATCATGGACTGAATGTACTTTGTGAGTCACCCATAACGATTAATCTTGTGCAATATGAAGAACTCCGTGAGCTGGCCAAACAGCACGGATGTATCCTCGCCGACGCACTGAAAACAGCCTATTCAATGGCGTATTATCGGCTGATTCTATTGGCAAAAACTGGCGTTATCGGCGATATTGTCTCGGTAGATGCCACATGTACGAGCCTTTCTAATGTGCAAAAAGAGTGGAATAGCATATGCGCCTGGGGACCAACTGCCCTACTTCCCATCTTCCAATTACTCGGAACAGATTATCATCAACGTCAAATTGTAACACGACTTGAGGATGATAAGAACCTATTTGATGCCTTTACAAAGATATCTTTCACGTATAATCATGCCGTGGCCTCTATGAAAGTAGGGCAAGGAGTGAAGTCAGAAGGTGAGTTGATTATATCGGGAACAGAAGGTTATCTCTATGTACCTTCACCATGGTGGAAAACAGATTATTTTGAAATCAGAAAAGAAAATCCCGCCAATAACAAGCGTTATTTCTATCAACTCGATGGCGAAGGTATCCGCTATGAACTTGTTTCGTTTGTTAAATCCATTCAAACACAACGCCCATATAACTATATTGATACCGCCGTTTCAAAGGCTATTGTGAAGACTATAAAAGACTTTTATGCACAAAAAGACGTCATTCTCATTTAATTGTCATTGATATTGCATTATAACGCACAATAGTTAATCCTATAAACTATTGTGCGTTATGCCTTTAAAGCACTGCCAATTGCATATCAAGAGCGTCTAAAAAGAATAACTATCTATTGTAATCTTTATTTAAACAGCTTCGTTGCATATTTATAAGTGAATTGAATCCTTGGATTAGATAAATCCCATTGCTGTACTTCTTGCCGTATTAAATCATGGTGTTTCTTGCTTATATCTTTCAAAGCATTACCTACTGACTTTCTAAGATATTCGCTTTCGTGCGCTTTATGCTTACTAATTAACGCAACAGCTATTGATGGATGTTCCTTAAAGAAAGGGCGACTTGTCCATATTCTCAATCCCTCTGTCACTGCACGAATAACATTTGGATTGCTATCATTAAGCCATTCATCTATAAGAGGCAATGAAGTTTCATAGCCTCTACACTTACATACTTCATCGAAAGCCTTTGCAAGCATTTCTTGTACCCTCCAATTTGTATCGTTACTTATTTGTTTTCTCAAAATGGAAAGCACGTCATCATCCTCTGTTGCCAATCTACCTAACACGGAAGTAGCCAACATTCGTACTTGATAAGCTTCATGTTTTGACCATGTTAGTGCTAAATCATAACACTGTTCCTTAGCATACGCAGCAAAGATTTCGTCAGTTCCATCAATGATGTGCTGAAAACCATGCTCTATTTGCAATATTTTGTTTAATAGATTATTATTCTCCATTCTTATCTTTTGGTAACTTTGAGGATGCTTGTTCTATCTTTTTCTCATCTCGAACGACTTTACGCTCTATCTTCTTAATATCTTCTGCGGGTGGAAGATCTTCTGGTTTAATGCCACGTTGCCCTAACATGTCACGCACACTCTTATTGTTTTGTACGTGTTCTCGTGTAATAGGGTGCTCACCTTGCAGGTCTTTACTTTCTACATTGTAGTTAGTCATCTCTGTAGCAAGGTTCTTTGCTGCGATAGTAAGCGTGGGAAGGAAGTCAGCTAATGGTCTTTTGGACTTCACACCCAATCGAATCTTCATCTCTTCTGTACTATATCCGCCGAAAAGAGCAGTGTCTCCTTTAGACCGTATGCGTCCAAACCCTTTATCATCAACCCCTCGTTGGAATATATTCTGTGACAATTGCTTTTCAGATACTTTCAGTTTATCGCGTGTTTCCAAGCGAGAGAGTAGGTTTAATCGCTCTTCTATCAGTTCAGCCTTACGCGTTTGTAAGGCAAAGTAGCTTTGAGCGAACGCTATTTCTTCTTTCTTTGGATCGCCATTTTGAGCGATAAGATAACACGCATACCGTGTAAGCATGAAGTCAGATACTTCTCTTTTTCCACCTTTTCCTATTGATATCATTTTCGTGACCTCACGAAAATGATCATCAACGCTGATATTCTGCGACTTACATGAATCCATTGCACGATGTATAGCGACCAGAAAGTTCTCCCAACGGGCATAACCTAATATACTTTGTAGCTCGCGTGCAAACCACACTTCGATTTGTTCTTTGGCGTCATCGCTTTCAATATACTGAACAATGCTATCGAAAGAGGCCTTATATTGCACTATAATCTTTTTATCCATTGCCTTTTGATATCGCTTAATTTGTATAGATTGATTTATTATAATGATTCTATTTTCTCCTTAAAATGAAGCCAACCGCATGTCACCCTTTGTTAAATAGGCCTCATGGAAAGCCAAAGCAGAAGGTAAACAATGGGGTTCGTGCCCGCAACCTGCTTTGCGTAGATACTCACGTAACAACGGACGATAGTCTGGATGCGCGCAATTTTCGATAATTTCTATAGCTCTTCGTTGCGGCCCTTTACCGCGAAGATCAGCCACTCCCTGTTCCGTCACAATCACATCTACGTCATGTTCCGTTGAGTCTACATGGCTACACATCGGTACAATCGTACTGATTCGCCCATCTTTTGTTGTACTTGGCATCGTGAAGATACTCAAATAACCGTTACGTTCATAGTCACATGAGCCTCCAATGCCATTCATCAGCTGACTACCACACACATGACTCGAGTTCTCATGACCGTAAATGTCACACTCCATGGCTGTATTCATGGCAATAACTCCAAGCCGTCGTATCACCTCGGGTGAGTTACTGATCTCACTTGGGCGTATAACCACGTGACGATAAAAGAAGTCCATGTTACTATAAATATCCATAAGAGTTTCATTTGTCACTGTTAATGACGAACAACTCGCATCTATAATCTTCCCGTTTTTCATGTGCTTAATCACCGCATCCTGTACAACTTCGGTATAAACAGAGAAATTTGGAATGCCAGGATGATGCCCCAAAGCCTCTAAAACGGCATTACTGATGACACCAACACCACTCTGTACGGGGAGAAACTCTTTCGGAAGAAGACCTCGTTTCAGGTCGGAAACCAAAAAATCTGCCACAAAATTTCCCATCCTACTCGTCACTTCATCAACGGGTTTGAAGGATCTTGCCTCCTCAGGAATACAACATTCCACCACGCCCACAATCTTATGACCGTCTATTTCGACAAATTCTTTTCCTATTCTATCGGTTACTTGATTGATCAATATCGGCAAACGATGGGGACAACGAGCCGGTTCGTAGACATCATGCAACAGGCGTGACTGCGGACTATGAAACGTATTGAGTTCTAAAATCACATGTTTGGCCATGCGAACAATGGTTGGAACCACGCCACCTGCACTCGTAAGATAGCCTCGACATGTGCTTCCGGCCTGCATAAATCCGCTTACTTCAATAATAGCCCAATCGATTTCACCATAGAAACCACGGCGAAGTCGCTCGGCAACATGGCCTAAATGCATATCTTCAAAGTCTATTTCACCGGCATTTACGTGTTCTCTAAAGTCCTTGTTTGTTGAGAATGGCGTGCGAAACTTAATGGCGTTAGCAGCTGCCATGTCGCCTTCTACACTCTGACCCGTAGAGGCTCCCGTGATGATTCCAACCTTAAAGGGGCGTCCTTCGGCATGTTCGTGCAAGGCACGCTTAGAGAGTTCGCGAAAAACGGCTTTGGCAACACCATTTGGAGTGAAGCCCGATAGCGCCACAGTTTCATCATTTTGAATCATGGCCGCAGCTTCTGCAGCTGTCAATTTTGCATATATCATAAGCTTATTAAAGTTAAATATAATCGTGTTTTCTATGTTTTTAAGGCCCGAAACCTGTTATCAACAAGTCCTTTCACGGCCAAAAAGTTTTCCAAGCAGGTGTAAGCACGTACACATTAAAGTGAACTTCTAAAACATGGGCTATCAATGCAGTCTGCAAACAATGTTCCATGCGTTCCCACCTCATTCTAAAAAGGTAGATGATTCACGTCTCAAATATAGGTGAAATAATTGATATTCAGTGCAAAAAAGATGTTAAAAAAGTAGAGCTATCCTACTTTTTGTTTGGTGGAATGGGGCAAACAAAGCCCTATTCCCAGCCCTTTGCTTTCCTCGTTTCGCAGGCTTCACGAACAGCGACCTATGGCTCCCCGAAGAGAGAGGGGAGTGGTTAGTTGTGGATTAATAAGAAGTGGCAATGGTGTTGATAAGAAAAGGTGAAATGATGTTAGGCGGACAAAGCCTCACCCCCTGCCCCTCCCCGAAGAGGGAGGGGAGTAGTTAGCCATGAAAATAGAGGGAGTTGTTTGAGGGTTAATTGTGGGAGATGATGTTGTTGATAATAAAGCGTAAAATGAGTTGGGGCATTTCAGACAATAATTTGCCATATTTTACTATATAAAACAACAGAAATGGTATTATAAAATAAATA
>NZ_GL629647.1:1848368-1868383 GCF_000185845.1 Segatella salivae DSM 15606 | reverse complement strand
CGTTTTTGATAGCCCAGGGTTGCCAAACGATAGTGCAGGCTACCCCGGGTTAGTGTATGTTGTGCATGGAACAACGCCATAGGTGTTGCGCTTTTTTTGATTAATCCGCCATAAAAGGTTTCATTGTAAGCGTGACTTCACAGAAAAAGCTCAACACCTACGGCGTTGAATCCCCATGCAAATGCTTACCCGGGGTAGGCGCGTTCCTCGCCAACCCCGGGCTATCAAAAGCACAACTCATACCGAGTTGCGTGGTGAGCGCATTCGTAATGTGGGGAGGTTTCTTTGGGATATTGACATAATACCTGCGGCGTTGCATTGTTGTAACATTCACAATGGCGGATGTATTCTTTGGGATATTGACATAATACCTGCGGCGTTGCACCATTACAACATTCACAATGGCAAATACATCCATTGTAATATTGCCACAACACCCACGACATTGCACAATCACCACATTCGCAATAACGGACACATTCATTGAAATATTGGCACAACATCTACTGCGTTGCTAAATTGATAAATACAAAACTTGCATGTATTGCGCGGGAAACGGCGAATGGGAAATTACGATATTACTTTCCTTTCAACACATTTTTGAGTCCGACAACATTGAGAACAACGATTTCTTTCTCACGAACGAAAATAAGATTTGAATGTTCTAAATCGTTAAGTGTACGGATAAGTGAACTCTTTTGCACACCAAACCTATCGGCAAGTTGCTTTCTTGACAACCTCAATGGTACGATATTAGCGTGTGAAGCCTCAACATTATGGAGCAGAAACGAGGCTATTTTCTCTTTGATAGAAGCCATATAAATCATCCGAATCTTATTCATCAGGAAACAATTGATATTGGAAAGGATATCCAAAAAATTGAATAAGACAAGACTATTGGTGTTAATCAGCTGCGAAAAATCAGCTTTCGGCATACAAAAAAGCGTACTCTCTTCAACCGCTCTGACTTCAACAGGCAGCTGGTTATGGTCAGAAAGTATGAAGGCCGGAGCCAACATAAATCCTGGTTTGAGGTAGTCTACCATCAAAGACTTGCTGCGCGACGACCCCATTCTTGCCGAAACCTTTCCTTCAAGCACCAATATCATCTCGTGAAGTGGTTGATGTTCTGCCATGAACAGCGTCCTTGCAGGCACCTTTTGAAGGCTGTAATGCAGTGATTTCAATTGTTCTTCAATGGCATTTGCAGTTAAACCCGAGAAGAGTGCAGTGGTTTCGAGTTTTGAGTAGAGCGTTTCTTCCATGTAAATGATAACCTTTCGCCTACAAAAGTACACACTTTCTCAGAACTATGACATACCTATTTTTATGTATTTTATAGCATATCAGGACTTCAAAAAGCAGAAATTGGAGCAGAAACTCACGCTTCCGCCCCAATAATGAATCTTAACTCAGTGGCTTAAAACCTATTAAGAACAAGCCATCGGATATCTCTGCCAACAACGAAAGCTCATCATCGGTGAGTTTATTTATGCGTACATGCGTCATGGATAGAGGTCCAAGAGGAATCTTTGTATTAATAGTTAGCTCTTGATTGCTAAGGCTCCACGAGCCATTATTATCGGTAAAGTTCAGTGGAGAGGTTACCTTGAAGACAAACTTACCATTATTTTCAAACTTAAACTGCTTTTGTGCAACCCCTATAAACATATCCAAAGGCAGGTTTCCCTTATGTTTAATGAGCATGCGCGAAGTGTAAACAACCGAATTCCAGGTGTGTTTCATCAGCAAATTCTCTATCTGTTGCTGTGTGAGAGTTTGCTTTGCAGCCGGAATAGTGAGGGTTTGAATCAGTTTGTTTTGGTCATTTTCTTTCACCATTACCTTCAAATGCTGTTCAAATCCCACTAATTGATCGGCGTCAAACTGCCAGTTTCCCTGTGCATCGGTAAGGCCTTTGGTGAGCATCTGCCCCCGATCGTCAGCATAAACCAACAGCACTTCGCTCTTTGCGGGTAGGTTTTTAACGCTGATAATAGCCGATTTCGTTTCTTCTTTCACCTTTACTTGTGCCTCAGGATTACCCTTTTCATTAGGCGTATCCTCACTCTTTGAGCACGAAAACATCATCATTGTTCCCATCATCAGACAGAGAACAGCGAATAGATTACTACATATCTTTTTCATTTTACAATTTATTTTAGAGTTAAAACCATATTCATTTCACTAATCATTCGGTACACTATACGTCCCGTTTCCGTCATTTTCAACCCACGAAGGCAGGTTTTCAATCACTGTTTCATTATTAATATCCGACAACTTAAAGGCATAATCGTTTTCAAACTCACTCTTATGCTGTCGCTTAAAGTCACTCTTCTTGAGATTCTTTGGTAGTATCAGTTTCTTAATTGCCCGCTCTCCTGTACGTGAATCATCGACATAAAGGGATTTCAAATGCGTGCAACGACTCAGATCAACGACCTCACTTTGGGCATTACTCAACTTGAGTTGTTTCAGTGTTGCAGGGAAAACGAAGCGCTTAAGTATAGGCAACTCCACATCATTTCGCGTTAACCAGCCTATATAAATATCGGCTTTGGTGAATTTTAAGCCTGAAAAGTCAAGCACTTTCAAGTCACCAAACACTTGAGAAGGAAACAAATAAATCGAATCTATGGATGTAGATAGCTTCATATTTGCCGAAATAAACTTTCCGTTTGAATAGATTTTAAGCTTTGAAAGGTGGCTATAATCAAACGAATCTCCGTCTTTATAGGGCACATTTCCAGAGCCACCGATATACAATCCCTCTATGTTCTTCGGCAAATCCTTAGTAGCTATGGGGCTGAAATCAGGGTTATAAGATAAACGTTTGAGTCGATTGAGCCTTGAAAGTCCAACGAGTTCCACGCTTTGTTGTGGCACATCGCCGCGCGAAATATAGCCACCGATAGTCAAAGTATCTATATTTTCGTTCAAGATTACCTTCTTTAGTGTGCGCTGTTCCATTGAAGTTTCCACCACATAAAGCTTATGTAACGACGAGTTTGCTACGTTTATAAGCTTAAACGGCTTATTATTGTCGGCATTAGTCTCAATAGATAAGCGCTGAATAGCCTTGTTATTGATAATCAATTCGTCATCGGCTGCGTCCGAATTCTCTATATCTATGTTCCTTACATGAATGTTATTGAGACTCGCATTGGTGTAAATGCCGTGCTTCAATGACAATAACCGCATCGTGTTTGGAGTCACTTTGAGATTCGAAATGTCTACACCATCGAATAGAAGTGAATCTAACTTATCATTCTTTGATAGGTCATAACCCGCCATATCAATAGGTTTGAAAGCCTTAGAAGTAAACCACCACTCATATTTCTCTTTGTCGGCAGTGAGCGAAAAGACTCTAAGTTGCTTGAGTTTATCAAGATCTTTCACCTTAGAAACAAAGCAAGAAGGGAACGAAAGCGTTTCCAATACAGGATAATTTCCTAAGCCCCACAGCGTTGTTTCTTGGTTTGTGCCCTTCAATTCGAGGTAATCATAAAACGAATTCAACACTTTTAACTGGCTCGGGGCTATCTCGTCTTTGTTCATTACCTTTAGAAACAGCGTGTCACCTGATGCTAAGATATAGCCACATCCTTGCGTTAGAGCCTCTTGATGATACTTATTATATAAGACCCAAAACCGCTTTTGCGTCTCCTCTTCAGTGAGTTTAGGCACTAATTTCTTTGCTTCTTCAAAACGATAAGTCTTCAAATACGACTCAATTCGCTCCTTTAGATATTGTTGATACTCTTTAGAGTTCTCGTTTAAGTCAATATCTTGCGTGATGATGTTCAGCAAATCGCCCTTCTCACACGATGAAATTGTAGCCACAAACAATAGGGACAACAACGTATATAGATACTTTTTCATTTTCAATATGCCTTTCATTATCTTAATTTAATTTACTAACCGCATTCTTAACTCCTACAAATTTAGAGACATCGGGCATCGAAGTCTTCAACATAAACACGTAGTGTGTCTCCTCAGGTGACGTAATTCGATACCAGTTTCCTTTGTCGGTATGCTTTATAACCTCAAAGATATAGTAGAAATGTCGCCATAAATACACTCCCTTATCAGGCGTTTTAGAAGGCCAAAAGACAGCCTGTGTCTTGTCAGTGATAAGGTTAAACATCGTTTCTCCAAAGCTTGTATAAGGCAATTCGTCTGTTTCAACGATGAGACGGCTACCATCTATTCTCCAATTTGCCGTCACAACAGGATATTTTTCCTCTTCAATCTCACTCCAATTTGTATGATACAAGTCTTTCATTAGCGTTGGAGATTGAATAAAAGCCTTATGATTCTCAGCGAAAGAGAACTTCAAACCAAAGAAGAAAGCAGGCGTTTTAGTCAGCAAATCATCTATATGCAGCGTGCGCATAGATAGTTCCGACTTATCATCTACCTCGTCTTTATTCTCTGTTTTGTAGCCTATGGTCTCCCAAGAAGTGTTGAGAAAGTCGCTCTCTGCAAGCTTATTGTGTTGCACTTTCATTGTAGAGAACCAATCTTGACTTGTAGATTTGCCGATATCGGGATAGTCTTTATCAGGTTCATCACCATAAATCGAAGTGCTATTATAAAAGTCTAACATCAAGATTCGGTCGCCAAAGTCTAATGAAGCGGTAAGAATGCTGACATTATCTTTAGCTTCTATATTCTTCACTTTAAGCTTAATATTAGTATATCCCACTGGAATCTTCGTGTCGATGATAACAGTATTCTTCTCGGTTTCAGACACTTTCCACTTCCCTTGGCAAAAGATGTAAGTGCTTTCTCCAAAGGGTGGGCGGAACAATAGCGTGGAAGTGCCGTCCCGATGAAGTTCCATTCCTATCCAAGCCATAGAATAAAGCATGCTCTCAAAAGGCGAAGAAGCTTTATCTTTGAACTTAGTGGTGGTCCAAACTGTTGTGTTTTCTAAGCTGCCTCCCTTATACCAACTGACATTTGTCAGCTTTTGTATGACAGGATTACTTAGGTCTGGCGTACTGTTTGTTTCATATACGTCAATCGTATGGCGCTGATCACAAGCCGAAAAGAGTAAGGTTGTGAGCAGACTGACAATGATTAATGTTCTTTTCATATCTGTTTTATTTCATTTAAAGTTTGTATTCAAGAGCTATTGAGATATATCTCTTGGGACGAGTAAACCTACTCAATGACTTCTTTCCATCCTGAAAGAAGTAGTTTATGTTTGAAAGCAGTGCGGGATTTGTTAGTTGTCGCAAGTCATCCCAACGTAGATACTCATTGTTTAACAGGTTATATATGCCTGCCCTTAGCGTGAGATTGCGTGTCAGTTTGTAATATCCGTAGACATCAAATGTATAGGCATTGCTCATGAATGAAGCCGGATAACGGCGTATAAGCTCTTTCCCTGCGGCATCTTTATCCCAGAAAGTAGTTTGAGATACAGGCTTTGCAAAGAACAAATTGGCTTTAATATTGGCTTGCCAACGCCCATTCGGCGACGTATATTCAATGCCGACGTTTCCCGTTAAAGGCTGAATGCCAAGCATACTCATTCCCGATGACGACTCTCCTTCGGCATAACTAAAGGCCGATGAAAGCATAAAGCCTTGTAATCTGTCTATCCACTCACCGGGATATACCTGTAAAGCGGCATCAAATCCCATCAGATGGGCCGACGACTGATTGACATTCTTGGCATAAGAAATGCTTTTTGACCTCTGCATTAAAGGCTCTTCAATCGTCAATGTGCCTTGTTTCAGTTCTATAAAGTCTGAATATTGGTTATAATACAGGCTCAACAAATAGCCAAAACCTTTGCCCCGACCATTTAATTCGACTTCATGATTGAAAGATTTCTCGGCTTTTAAGCCCCTGTTTGATAACACAATAAACGATGGCCAAAGGCTATAGAACTGGAAATACTTCTCTTCTGTGTTCGGAACTCGAAAGCCTGTAGAGAACCGATAGGATGTGTTCAGCAGTGGATGGAAGGCATAAGACACTGACGTTAAGAACGAAAAGCCCGATTCTTTGTCGTGAATGGGGTCGAAATTCATGGCTGCTCCCTGCATGTTTTGCAAGAGATAGCGAATATATCCCATGTTTTGTTCGCCCTCGTTTGCCTTATCTTTCGTCAAGAAATAGTCGTATCTCACACCCAATTTCATTGTTAACTTCTTGCTAAACGCTATATCATCCATCAAAGAAAGGCCGCAATTGAATCGTGTTATGGGGTTTAAGAACGAATAAGTTTGGGCAAACACCCCCATGGCTTCACCATATTTATAGACCTTTCCCATTCTAACCGTGTATCCAGTGATTGGATCTGAGGCCAAAGGAGCTTCAATATCCACATTTCTTGCATCGTTGTTACGCTGCATTATCAATGTAGAGAGGTTGAAAATATGGCTTCCTAAGTTGCCCAAATCAAAGCGTTTGCTGTCTATATTCAATTGAATGAGCTTGTCTTTTGTAGCTTGTCCGCGATACTTCGTGTGCTTTCCCTCGTAGATGAGGGTCATATCACTATTCACAAGGTCGAAGTTTGGACGATAAAAGTCTGTCCATGTGGTGGCATCCAAATAGGAATTTTGCAGATGAGCCTTTGCCATCAGCTTACGAACAAAGCCTTTTTCGTTCAGGTATCGATAGGAAAATGAGAGTGAACGACAAAGCGATTGGTCATGAGAATAGTAATAAGGTTTCCCATCGGCAGTGAAAGCATCTATCGGTTCGAGGGTCCAGATATCGGCATTTGTCTTGCGATTCATCGCATAAAACGACAAAACAAACTTATGATTGTCGCTTGGCGCATAGGAAAGTTTACCTAACCATGTGTTCTGATGAAAGTCCATAGGGTCTATTTGCGTAGAAGTGATGTTGCGGGTATACTTTCCATGCGAAAAGTTTCTAAGCTCATTGCCATCCCGACGCGCACCCATCAGCAGCACATCAAAATGATTCCAACGCGCAGCCCCACCCAAAAGATAGGTTCGTAGGTTCTCTTTCCCGTTATAATTAATAGTCGACAACACGCCCCATGACTTGCCTTCACCAATCAAATCGCGTGCTTCCTTCGTCGAATAGTTAACAGTTCCGCCCAAGGCTCCAGTCCCACTGACAAACGAATTGGCTCCTTTCTGAATCTCAACTGACGTTGCAAAGTAGGGATCAAAGTCTATTCTTGAGGCATTAGAAAGGCCATATGAGCTGAAGACGATATTGTCTTGAATCTCTGGTTGCAGTATACCATCAATGCTGATTGCCACTCTATTGGCCTCAACTCCACGGATAGCAAAGCCTCGCATGCCTCCTCTTGAACCCGAAACCGACACTCCTACCGACGGAATATAACGCACTAAGTCGTTCATATCGACAGGCATCTCCACCCGAAGTTGCTCGGCTGTGCGTTTGATTTCGCCCACATTCTTATTATGTTTGTCGGCCGTCACAACGACTTCCTTTATCTGTTGCGTCTTCGTTGTGTCCAATCGTGTTTGTTGTGCATGACCATTTATCACGCCAATCAACAACAACAATGGTATCAACCTATATAGTTTATGGTTCATTTTCATTAATTTATCAGCGTGAGTTCGGTCTTAAACGGAAGAAATTCATAGGTTCTCCCCCCTCGTTTTATCTTCTCTCCCACATTGAAAGTGGCATTATCAGAGGCAAACTGAAGGCGAACCAAGGTCAGAAGATATTGCTTTTTCGAGGTCTCTACCACTTTCTTATTGGGTAGAACCACCTCTTTTCCATCGGTCATTGACAGCTTAAACGTCAACGAAAGTTGGTCGTTGCCCATCTGAACGAATTGTTCGGGCACATTCTTAAATGTGAGTTCATTCTCCGAAGCCTTGTATTCATAAATCAATCCACGCAAGGGAAGATTGCGAAAACTATTTTTTCCGCCTTCAATGATAGGCAAAGTGAACTGAGGTTTAGAGAAGTTTGCCACCTCATTATTGAGGTCAAACCACAAATAAGACTTGTTTTCATTGATAATAAAGATGCGAGAGAGCAGCCGATCATTGTCTGCATTGAGCGCAATGGATTTGCTATGCTTAAACTCATCGTTACTATCAAACTCACGATTGATGCAACTTGCAAAAACCGTTAGCATGAAAACACACAACGATAGCATTGATTTTACTGCGTGATTCATAGCGAATTACTCGATAAAGTGAATGACTTGAAAGCCGCAGCATAACTATATTCCATTTCATTGTCATTCTTTGTGGTGATAAACTGATTGACCATGGTGTACAGCCCCACACGATTCATCGTGAGTATCAATTCATTTCCCTCAACCTTATAATCGTATTCATAGTACCAAGCATGTGCAACATTGCCCCGACCTGTATTGAAATCGGCGTTGTCTATCATCGGAACATAGAAGAATAGCTTATGATTGTATGCATAGCATTCTATCTTTTTATCTCCCATTAACGCTGGAGTCCAGTCGCCGGCTGCATCAAAACTCGCTGAACCCTCTATGATAACAGGGGCCAAGAAGAAACGTTTTGCCGTGATGGTATTGTCGTTATTGAAATGAAAATCAAAGCTAAAGTCTTTCAATTTCTTGAAAATATCCGAAAAAAGGTCGGCAGAATTGAACTGATAGGGGTCGAAATCTATCTTCCATTTCCATTGTTTTCCCAACAACTCGTTAGGAATTGGGCCTAAACTTCTTTCTTTCTTTGTCAATGTTTCATTGATTAGACGTTCTATATCGGCCACTTTCGTCTCCAAATATTCATACTTTTTGCCCTTTCTTGCACGATAAGGCAGTTCTTGAAGCACGCTCTTGCAGTTGAGCAACACCCTGTTTTTCTGAATAAATCCGTCGAAGATTGTGCCCTTGTTAAGCTCAGTTTCCAATGTGTTTTGTATTCTTCTCAACCGAATAGTCATTTCAATCATCGACTTATTGACACGAATATCCTGGTCGGTCAGCAGGTTTTTATCGTTTGAAACCAAATCATTGAGTTCAAATTCTCTTAGCTTTTTCTCCGTCTCATCAGGGTTTTCAAAACCTTCATAGAAGAGTTTGTCGAAGCGATCAGCCAATTCTTGTTTAGCTACCAATCCTCTTTCAGTCTCGTTTAACTCTGTCTTTGTGCAACCACTGACGATAAAACTAAACGCTATGAGCATGCCACCACATACAGCAGTGATACTTTTCACGCCATTATATTTGTTTAAGTTCATTCTTTTTTGATAGTAATTATTGATTTATTATTAGGATGTCACGAGACAAAGGCTTATGTCTCGTGACAGGATATATAACGATTAATTGTTACTGTCAATTATAATCTTCACAGGAAGTATCATTGGTGAAAGAACAAGATATAGTCTTCCATTTTTTAAAGTGCCTTCTGCCTGCGCCTTATCTGTTTCGAAACCATTTAGGTTTGGAGGCAAAATACCCTCTGGAAGTTTACTCATGTCGATGGGTTTTCCACCTTTTGGCTTTGCCTTGAAAGTGCCTTTCTCTGATTTAAAGCTTAAACTTCCATCCTTGTTTGAAGTAACATTCAGAATCATGTCAACCGAAACTTCAAATGGCATGAATTGATTCTCACTGAGTTTTCCGTTAGATTCAAACATTCTTCCATTGAAGTTTTCGAAGTGAAAGCGTACTTGTTTCTTGTTGTTTGTGGTTTCTAACATCACCGTATGAGTGCCTTGTGCCATCTTTTGGTTTTGAATTGTTGGCGTGATTGTCACACTATAGAAGTTAACTTCTTTGCTTATAGGCACTAAACCGCCTGTATCGTCATCACTCTTATTGCATGATGTTGTCATGAATGCCACCAAAATGAGCATTGCAACCATGCTCATCATCTGTTGAAATTGTTTTATTTTCATCTTATTCTAAATTTAATTTATTAATTACTAATGTTAACTTATCTTCTTTTTTATGGCTTTGTGCCCTGCCATTGCATCTTCATGGCGATGGGTAACATAAGGTCTATCAATGCCGAAACCTCCTTTTTGGAACGCACATAGTAGCCTTCGAGCTCGGCATCATCGCTTTCTGGCAGTTCCAAACCAATCTGTTTCCCCTCATCCGAAGTGCGAACAATGCCGTCACGTCCCTGCAAACGAATCGTGTCGCCTTGGGTTTCGGTGAGCAATACGTCCATTTCGACGCTGATATATAACGGCATGAAGTTCGTGTGGAACTTGTGAATGCTGACATGTAACGACCCATTTGCATTGACACTACACTGCACTTGGTGCTTGCCGGTAGTGAAATAGAGCAATGGTTCCTTGCGTGCGGCATCATAATATATCATCGACAGTCGCGAACTAAAGTCACCTTGTATGGCTTCGGCTAACAAACGAGTGCCTAAATCCTTATCCACATAGTCTTTCTTATTGGGTAAGAGTTTGTCGCCCTGACGCAAATCATCTGATAAAAACGATTCTTTCTCGCATGACATCAAGCCCAATGCCAAGCAAAAACAAAGCATTTTCAGCCATAATTGCAGCCTCGATGCCACCTTAAAACAATGTTTTCTTTTCTTCATTGATTTGCTTTTATATCCCTATCGCTTACGTGCCACAATGCAAATTGCATTGATGTGGTGGGCATGTTTACGGAAGATGCTGCGCATTTCCAATACTCTCTTGCGGGCAACAGGGTTTTTCAACATTCTAAACACAATGCAAATGAAATTCCAAAGGCCTTCATCGGCAATCACACGCCTACGTTCTAACAGATGCATGGGCTTGCTTTCAATGAATGAAATGTCAAATCCATTGTCCTCTAACAACTGCTTCCAGTCGGCAACAGTAAGCGGACGGACATTGGTTTTGATGCCCTTTGCAAGATCACTCTCTATCTCTCGGCGCACTTCTTGTGGCGTATCATCAGGAAAGATGCCTATTTCGTGGATGCCATATAAGCCTCCCGGGCGCAACAAGCGTGCTGCTTCGCCGATGATGGCTTGCTTTTGTTGTTTACTTTGCATGGTAAGCATGGCCTCACCATACACCTTT
The DNA here is from genome assembly GCF_000185845.1 of Segatella salivae DSM 15606. Taxonomy (GTDB): domain Bacteria; phylum Bacteroidota; class Bacteroidia; order Bacteroidales; family Bacteroidaceae; genus Prevotella; species Prevotella salivae. Next base: position 1,857,382 of record NZ_GL629647.1, on the reverse strand, counting down.
GAGGCGCTCTTATCAGGCAAACCTGTTTCTGAAGCATTGCCAATGACAATATTTATCGTGTCATCCTGCACGTTATCTCTAACGCGTTGCGCCGCTTCGGCATTGAGTTCAACCGCTGTATAGCTATGAGGATGGCGGGAAAGTGCCAGCTTTGCCGTGTAGCCGAGACCCGGAGCAAACTCTACAACGTCGTCATCGGGGGTGATATTCATGGCATTAAGCATTGCCTGTGTTAAGGCTTTACCTCCTGGGCGCAATACTTTCTTTCCGAGTTTTGCCAGTACCCAGTGCCCTTGTTCCATGTTCATGCGTTTTTCTACCATAGTCTTTTCGTTTTTATTATTGTTATTATTCATGATGATTTTATGTTTATTGTAAATTGATTTCTTTCTACCAACGCCATGTAAGGCCTGCATAGACACTGCGAACAGGGCCTGGAATGAAGAAGGTTAGCTGGTGGGCAGTGAAATTGGGGAATGGAACGGCCGGCTGATGTATCTCATCACTGACGATATAACTTGATACATAACGTCGATTAGCGATGTTTTTCATCTCGGCATATACATTGATATGCTTGCCCAACTGATAGCCCAGGCGGGCATTCCACACATGATAGGCAGGCTGAAACATGGTGTTTGTGTGGTCAATCGGTGTCTTTCCGGGTTTAAGTTCCAATGCAACCGAACCATTAAATCCTGAAGAATGGCGATAGTCTAACGAGGCATTGACGTAATGTTTGGGTATACCTGCAAGATATTTTCCATCATATTTTCCACCTTTGAAAATGAATCGACTGTAATCATAGACTGCACCGAGCGTGAAAGTACCAATGTTTCGACCAAAGAAATGAGGCTTACTTGCTGCCTGAATGCCTATTTCCAAGCCTTGATGCAAGGTGTGTGGATAGTTCTCCGTACGCTTTAGACCCCGCACATAGTCTTTAACTTCAAGGATTTCATGGTTTACCCACGAGTGATAATAAGCCACATTCCACGACAATTGGCGTAAACGTCCCTTACTTCCAACCTCAAAAGTCGTGGCCGTTTGTTTCTCCAAACCGATAGAAAAGAGTTTTTTCGGACTCGTATTGATATTTGAAGTCACCTCCGTTCCCACGAGTTCATCGAAGGTTGGAGGCTCATAGCTGCGACTGATATTGGCAAAGAGTTGGATGTCTTTATGCTTTACAGCGTTGAATATCATGCCCATGCGCGGATTGAAGGCTGCATATTGGCGGCGCTGTGAACTGTTGTTGGAATAGAAATAGCGGTATTTGCCCGACATATGACTATACCATGGGCGCAAAGAAGGGTCGAAAAAGATGTCTCGACTGTTGCGTTTGTTGAGCACACCATGCACATCTAAGACCACATGTAGACGGTCTTTAAGGGCATAATCGACTTCAACGAAGGTCGTAAGATTGGCAGCTTGCAGTCTGTCATGGGCGAATATAAACGATGCTTTGCCGTCTTTGTTGATATGAGTGCGCCGATCTATCCAGCCCCATGAACCCAAAAGTCCTGATGAAAGCTGTATCCGCGCGTGGGAATAATTATAAAACAAGGTCATGCCTACATCGTTATGATAAGAATGAGGGATTGAAATGGTGATGGGAAATGCAAACCAATCGTTGGCATATTGATAGTAAACAGCAGCCGAAAGATTGCTCGTGTTGCTGAGATGAATACCTGTTTGATTGGCAATACGCACCATATCTACGTTGCGATAGGGTTTATCGCGAAGAATATTTGGCCCCATCGAGAAGGGAAGGTCTACGCCGGCACTCACCTGTTTGGGGTCTTTCATCAGCTGATCGAGCGTCAGTGGACCCGGCATCTCAAAGAAAAGATGAGTGAAATGCATAAAGGTTCTATTCTCAAGAGTTTTATTTTTATTCCTCCATCCTATGTTGAGTGAAGCCGTTAAGCGTCTGTTCTGATTGTAAATGCGGTAGCCATCCTGCCGATTATAGGTTGAAGCAGCAAACACATCCCAGGCTCCCATGCGGCGACCAGTAGTAAAAGTGAGGCCAAAACTGCCATAAGAACCTCCTTCAAGCTTTATGCTTGTTGTGGTATCACTAAGGGCTGTGCGACTCACAAAGTTCAAAGCGCCACCCAAGGTGCCTGCACCAAAGCGCAAAGCATTGGCTCCTTTGAACACCTCTATATATTGGGCAGTCATCGCATCCATAATACCTACGACGTAAGAACCGTCAGAAAAGTTAACAGGTATGCCGTCTTGAAGCAGGTAAACGCCACGCCGTTGTGGATTGCTTTGAATGCCAGAGCCTCGTATGTTGAGCCTCGGCTGGTCGTTACCACCAAACATATCCTGGATGATTACACCGGGTTGAAGGCGCAAAGCGTCTTTCATTGTTGCGAGATGCTGGTTATCGGCTTTGATTTCTACAAGCGAAGTGCTGCCCGCAATGCGGCGTTGACTCGACAACGCCTGTAGCATGGTGGGCGAAGTAAGGCTGTAATTGGGCATGACCGATACCACTTTCAACTGAATAACGGTATCTTTCAAGTTAGCTTTTCTCTGTGCTTGAACAGTGGAGAAAGTGCTTGCGAGGCATAACAAGGCAAAAAATGTTTTGCGAAAGTCCAAGAGTTAAAGATAATTTTCAGAGATTCAACGACCTCATCAATGTTAACATTCGATTGAGTTACAAAGTTAAAGCAATGTTAAATGAATGGAAGTAACAAATGCGACCGATGAACATAAATACTCATTAGTAATGATTAAGCGAATAGCTACACTAAGAACCTGTTATAAAGCGAGTTACGCTGTTTCGTTCAACCTATGTTTATGTTAAACAACATCATTAAAGGAAGCGTGTGCCTGCCTTGACTACACATGAAAGTATAAATTTAATGGGCTCACCTTCACCATTTCTTTCGCACGCACCTGAATTGCCACTGCCTCGCCTGGTCACGCGTTTTATCCCTCCCTGCCTACTTGCTTATAACCTTCTGAGAATTAAACGCTTACTCCGTTTATCCACCATTGTTTCAACAGCTGCGTCAAATTGGGCTGCAATCAGCATCAAATGAGGCCGTGAAATCATGTAAATGGAGCGGTGATTTGCTGCAAACCATAAACACAATTGTTGGTCAACAGGCTTTGTGTAAAACCAGGTGATGAGAAACTTACTTCATAAAATAAATTTCATGAAGCCTTTTATGCGTTATAATTTATTGAGGTTAAAATCACTGATGAACGTTTTTTCCCTTTTGTTTCTTTTTATTCTATACTTTAAATTTTAAAGAAAATAAATGAAGAGAAATAATAATGGTTGTTGAAAAGTTGATAGTTTAAATCATGAAATCAGCGGGATAGCGATATCCCCAAATAGTGTTTGTTTATAAACATCACGTGGGATTATTTTCTGTTGAGATTCAAAGAGATAGAAGGTTATCCACAAATGATGAGATGACATGATATTTCATAAGTTTATAACTTGACTGAAAGAAAAAGCGTGGATAAGTGGAATATTGTGGCGGTATAAGCCTGTTGATATCCACAGCTGCGTGGGAGTGGGTTGTGGGCTGTGGATAAGTGGAAAAGAAAGAAAGGGGTTTTGAACGCCTTTTCCACCCACTTATCAACACATATTGTGGATAAATGTTTGCTATTTTGAAATTAAATATTTACTTTTGCAATATAGACGTTCATGGTTCGGCCTTGCCATTCATCATCGTTTGCTTGCAGACCGGCAGACCTAATCCATCGAGAACCAATTCAATATATGCATAACCTATAAATTATAAGATATGTCTTTCACACAACATTGCAATGAAATCTTCGGTAAAGCAATTCATGATTACCATGTAAACGACAACATTGACACACCCATTTGTAATCCTTTTGAAGAAGGAACAATCGAAAACAAACTCTATAAGAAGTGTTGGATAGATACCGTTCAATGGCATTTTGAAGATATTATCCGTGATCCTGCGATTGATCCAGTAGAGGCTTTGACGCTCAAACGCCGTATAGACAAGAGCAATCAAGACCGCACTGACCTTGTAGAACAGATTGATTCATACTTCCGCGACTATTATAAAGAGGTGAAAGTAAAGCCAGATGCACGCATCAACACCGAGAGTCCGGCTTGGGCTGTGGACCGTTTGAGCATCTTGGCGCTAAAGATTTATCACATGAAAGAGCAGGCAGAGCGCAATGATGCTACACCAGAACATCTTGCAAAGTGCCGCGCTAAGTTAGACGTTTTGCTTGAACAGCAACGCGATTTAGACACAGCTGTCGACCAGTTGCTTGAGGATATAGCCGATGGAAAGAAGTATATGAAGGTGTATCGTCAAATGAAAATGTATAATGATGCAGATACAAACCCTGTGTTATATAAGAAATAAAAGACGATAAACTAAATATAAACTGCTCATTAGAAAAGGCCGTTGGAAAGAAGAAATAAAGCCTTCGGCCCAGTGTTTTCATGAAACATCTTCTCCTTATCCGCTTTTCTGCCCTTGGTGATGTAGCCATGTTGGTGCCTGTTGTGGCCTCGTTGATGAAACAATATCCTGATATTCATGTGACGGTGTTAAGCAAACCCTTTGCCCGTTCGCTGTTTGAAGGACTCTCTCCTAACGTGAGTTTTATGAGTGCCGACCTTAAAAAGGACTATCAAGGACTATCAGGTTTGAACGCACTTTATCGCAGATTGGCTGCCAAAAACTTTACTGCGGTGGCCGATATGCATGATGTGCTTAGAACAAAATACCTGCGTTTACGATTCCATTTGTGTGGATTTCATGTCGCACATATTGATAAACATCGCAAAGGAAAGCAGTTATTGTGTAGTGAAAAGAATAAGGTGAAGGTGCAACAACCCACTTCTTTTGAGAATTATGCAGCCGTTTTAGCGAAGTTAGGCTATCCCGTGAGCCTTGAATTTCACTCTATTTTTGGTGAGAAAGGGGGGAATCTGCGTCAACTTATGCCCCTCATCGGTGAGAAAAAGAAGTTTCAGCGTTGGATAGGAATAGCCCCCTTTGCAGCTCATAAGGGGAAGATTTATCCGTTAGAGAAGATGGAACAAACCATTGAACAACTGATAAAGGCCTATCCCTCATGCCGCATTTTCTTCTTTGGAGGCGGTGGAAAGGAGCGCGAAACACTCGACTCATGGGCCAAACGCTATGCTAATTGCACGAATGCTTCGGCAGTTCTCGGTGGAATGCGCAACGAATTGATACTCATGAGCCATTTAGATGTGATGATAAGTATGGATAGTGGCAACATGCATTTGGCCTCGTTGGTGGGCACAAAGGTTGTAAGCATTTGGGGAGCCACGCATCCTTACGCAGGGTTTATGGGCTGGAATCAAAGTGAGGAGAATGCCGTTCAGTTGGATATGGCGTGTCGTCCATGCTCCGTTTATGGCAATAAACCCTGTTTGCGCGGTGATTATGCCTGCATGAACGACATTCGTCCAGAGATGATTGTAGCGAAAATCAAACAGCTTTTCAATTGAAACGGCTTAGAAAGACTTTCTTTTTTCATTTCGTTTAGGGTTGATATTTATTATAAAAGAGGTATAAGAAACCTCTTTTTAGTATCAAAATTATCGGTTGCAAAGATAAGATGAAATGACGAAATAAAAGAAAACGTAAATTAAAAAAAGTGGAGTTAAGAGCGAATTTAATTGTTAACGCACGTCAATTTATTACACACTTAGGGGGTGTTTGTGCAGCGTTTGACGCTTTTTTGTATGAAAAGTTTGGAAAATTGGAAATAAATTAGTTCCTTTGCATCCAGTTTTTCATTTAGAAATTAATTATAAACATTTTAAAAAGTAACTATTATGTCAGAAATTGAAAGCAAGGTAAAGGCTATTATCGTAGACAAACTTGGTGTTGACGAGGCTGAAGTTAAGCCAGAAGCAAGCTTCACTAACGATCTTGGTGCTGACTCTTTGGACACTGTAGAGCTGATTATGGAATTTGAAAAAGAGTTTGGTATTTCTATTCCAGACGACAAAGCAGAGACCATTCAGACTGTAGGTGACGCCATTAAGTACATCGAAGAGAACGCAAAGTAATAGCTTTACTTAAGTTATTTTGCAAATAATACGATTAGGGATTAGTGATTAAGGATTGGGTTACAACCTGTTGTGCCCAGTCACTAATCCCTAATCCCTAATCTTTTTTATTTATATTATGGAATTAAAGAGAGTAGTAGTAACAGGCCTCGGTGCTGTTACACCTGTTGGAAACACTCCCGAAGAAACCTGGAAAAACTTGCTTGAGGGCAAGAGTGGTGCTGCACCAATTACTCATTTCGATACAACGCTGTTCAAAACAAAGTTTGCCTGCGAGGTAAAAGATTTGAATTTGAACGATTATATCGATCGTAAAGAGGCACGAAAGATGGACCGTTATTGCCAGTTGGCTATGGTTAGTGCTGCACAAGGCATCAAAGATGCTGGTCTTGACCTTGAGAAAGAAGACCTAAACCGCATTGGTGTGGTTTATGGTGTAGGCATTGGAGGAATCAAAACGTTCCAGGATGAAGTGGTATATTATGGACAACATGAAGATCAAGGACCTAAATTCAATCCTTTCTTCATTCCAAAGATGATAGCAGATATAGCATCTGGTCAGATTAGTATACAGTATGGATTCCACGGACCAAACTATACCACGACAAGTGCATGTGCATCTTCAAGCAACGCTTTGGCTGATGCATTCAATCTTATCCGTCTTGGTAAGGCCAATATCATTGTTAGTGGTGGTGCCGAAGCAGCCATTTGTGAGACTGGTGTCGGTGGTTTCAACGCCATGCACGCCCTTTCTACACGCAATGATGACCCAGAACATGCAAGCCGTCCATTCAGTGCGAGTCGTGATGGCTTTGTAATGGGCGAGGGAGCTGGCTGTCTTGTGCTCGAAGAATTAGAGCATGCAAAGGCTCGTGGGGCTAAGATCTATGCAGAGATGGTAGGCGAAGGATCAAGTGCCGACGCACATCATATCACCGCTTCTCACCCAGAAGGTCTTGGTGCTAAACTCGTAATGCAACGCGCTTTGGAGGATGCTGGCCTCAAACCTGAGGATATTGACTACATCAACGTACACGGAACATCTACTCCAGTGGGTGATATTTCAGAGGCAAAAGCTATCAAGGACGTCTTTGGTGAACATGCTTATAAGCTCAATATCAGCTCAACAAAGAGTATGACGGGCCACCTTCTTGGTGCTGCCGGAGCTGTAGAGGCCTTGGCTTGTGTGCTGAGTGTGAAGAACGATATTGTTCCTCCAACCATCAACCACACTGAAGGTGACAACGATGAAGCATTGGATTACAAGATGAACTTCACGTTTAACAAAGCTCAGAAGCGCGAAGTGCGTGCCGCATTAAGCAACACTTTCGGCTTCGGTGGACACAACTGCTGCGTTGTTTTCAAGAAGTATGCTGAATAAAATCATTGATAGAATAAAGCTTCCTTTCCGTAAGGAGAAGGAGCTTTATTCGTCTTTATACACTATTTTAGGCTTTTATCCACGCGACATCAGCTATTATAAGCTTGCATTGATGCATAAAAGCATCATGAAACGCAATGCAAAAGGTAAGCCCGTTAACAACGAACGACTCGAATTTTTGGGTGATGCCATCCTTGATGCCATTGTTGGTCACATTGTCTATCAACACTTTCCAGGAAAACGCGAGGGCTTTCTGACAAACACACGCTCTAAACTTGTGCAGCGCGAAACGCTCAATAAATTAGCCAATGAATTGGGAATCAACCAACTCATCCTTAGTAACGGGCGCAGCTCTTCGCACAATAGTTACATGGGAGGCAATGCCTTTGAAGCCCTTGTAGGCGCTGTTTATTTAGACAGAGGCTATGATGCATGTATGAATTTCATGAAAAATCGCATCTTAGCACAGATGATAAACATCGACAAAGTGGCTTATAAGGAGGTGAATTTCAAAAGTAAACTCATCGAATGGAGCCAGAAAAACCGCGTTCGTCTGACGTTTGATATCCTCGAACAAAGCAAGGATAATAACGGAAGTCCTGTGTTTAACTACAAGGTTGTCATTGAAGGCATTGACGGATGTAACGGAGTTGGTTACAGCAAAAAGGAGAGTCAGCAGCTTGCCAGCAAACTAACCTTGGAACGATTGCGCAAAGAACCTCAGTTCATCGATGCTGTTTTCACAGCAAAAGCCAATCGCACAAAGATGGAAGAAGAGCCAGTGGAGAATGTGCCGAGTACCGATGCAGCCGATAGTTTCATTATTTCGCAGAATGGAAATGACACTATCCCCGATGCAGAGAAACATAAGAATGCGTTCCATGAAAAGGTGTATGAGGACCGTCCGGCAAAGAATCGGCGCCGCTCACCCATGTATAGAAGCGACAATGAAGTGGCAGAACGTGAGCAAAAAAATAAGCCGTCAGAATTTGATTTGAGCAACATCAGCGCACGTATGCAAAGTGATGAAGAAATCATTGCTGCTGCCGAAGCCGCTGCCTTTGATGAAACCACAAAACAATAACGATGCTTCCTTGCTGCTTAGCCTAAGGAAACATCTGTTAGACGAAAAAGAAATGCAATGAAACAAGACTCGTTTCATTGCATTTTTTGATGAGTAAGGATTGGACATCAGATATTTTTGAGGTTGCTATTCAAAATGGTTTGCACCATAAAAATTATTCAATTTTGAATGCTTGTGCTATTTATTCCTACCCTTGATAACTATTTTTATCACATGATTTCAAAGCAGCTTTTTTATTCTTTCTTTTTTATTTATAACTATATGAGGTTCAGTTAGTTAGAAATATGTTTCTTTTTGTTCTCCAATAGTCGTCAAATCGTAGGCCAATTTGAGTAGAATCATCGCCCCATCTGAATCAAATAATTTTGTTAAATAAATGGGTTTGAAATAACGTTAGTGTATGTAAGGAATGTGAAGGCTAATTCGTCATTTTCATTTCACAAGAAAATTGTTTTTTAAGTTGAAAGTTGTATATTTGT
>NZ_GL629647.1:1843727-1848318 GCF_000185845.1 Segatella salivae DSM 15606 | reverse complement strand
CTTGAAAAATATATTATGTAATAAATATATTCCATTTATTTGGAAATATAGAATAAATAAATTACTTTTGCCATGGATGAACAAATAAGAGAAATTTTCTATTCAGAAGACTATGAATCCTTTTATAGTATGCTGAATGTTAGACAACAAGAAAAGTATGATTATGTAGAACATATCATCAAAACACAGCGTATTGTGAATAGTAAATTCATTAAAAAGATAGAAGGAAGTGAGTTTTATGAGGCAAGAATTTCAGTGGGTAGTGATGAATATAGAACGATAGTCTTTGCAATAAACGCAAGTAATTTTGTTGACTGTTCACAAGTTTTGTTTCTGAATTCCTTTCTTAAGAAGGATAAAAAGCAATATAAGAAAGAGGTTAGGAAGGCTGAAAAACTAATTGAAAAATATTTGGAGGATTGATATATGAAGAAACTTGATGCAGAAAAATTGGCTCAATTGCGCACTTCGAGTGAGCATTTTAATGAGAAATATGGCCCAATAGATAGTCCTGAACGCAAGGCTTTTGAGGCACGTGCCAATGCATATTACTATGCAGAACTATTGAAAACGCAGCGCAAAATGCAAAAACTCACCCAACAACAATTGGCAGAAATGATAGGTAAAAAGCGTGAATATATCTCGCAGATAGAGCGTGGTAACAGTGATATGCAACTATCAACCTTTTTGCAAATTGCTAATGCTTTGGGCCTGAAATTTGCCATGGTAGTGGGTTGATTCTTTTTATTTATTAGATTCGGGCAATGAATTTTGAAATTAGGAAGCATTGATTTGTAAATCGAACAATAGAAAATTAGATTCAAGAAGGCTTGTTTTTATTACTTAGAATGTCAGAAAGAAGCGCATAAGTATCCTCTTTACTCCCCTTTCTTCAAACTTAACGTTAATGCTTCCTAATTGGTTTCTTTGTCTCATGAGATTTCTGTAACTTTGTATAATTAAAGGTTTTGATAGAAAAGAAAGAATAAAGATGGCAGTACAAGACAAAGGTTTGACCCCTATGATGAAGCAGTTTTTCTCGATGAAAGCAAAGCATCCCGAGGCGTTGATGCTGTTTCGTTGTGGCGATTTCTATGAAACCTATGGTGAAGATGCCGTTATTGCTGCCGGAATCTTGGGCATCACACTGACCAAACGCAATAATTCGGCCGAAAATTCTGTTGAGATGGCCGGCTTTCCTCATCATGCTTTAGACACCTATCTGCCGAAACTCATTCGTGCAGGAAAGCGTGTTGCCATCTGCGATCAATTGGAAGATCCGAAGAAAAAGCGTGAGCAGATTAAGGGAAAGAAGGGGCTTACCGAGATGGATAAGATGGTGAAACGAGGCATAACCGAACTCGTTACGCCGGGAGTAGCCATGACCGACACGGTGTTGAACTATAAAGAAAACAATTTCTTGGCTGCCGTGCACTTTGGAAAGGCCTCTTGTGGCATCAGCTTTTTGGATATTTCAACCGGTGAATTCCTTACTGGCGAGGGCACATACGACTATGTTGAGAAGTTGTTGGGCAACTTTTCGCCGAAAGAAGTGCTGTATAACCGCGACCATAAGCAAGATTTTGAACGCTATTTTGGTTCAAAACATTGTGTGTTTGAAATGGATGAATGGGTGTTTTCCGAGCAGAATGCACGGCAAAAACTATTGAAACACTTTGGCACAAAGTCGCTTAAAGGCTTTGGTGTAGAGCACATGAAGAACGGAATCATTGCGGGTGGTGCCATTCTTCAATATTTGGAACTGACTCAGCACACGCAAATCAACCATATAACTTCGCTTTCTCGCATCGAAGAAGATAAGTATGTGCGCTTAGATCGGTTTACAATCAGGTCGTTGGAACTCATTGCTCCAATGCAGGAAGACGGCAGTTCGCTGCTGAATGTCATTGATCGCACGGTAACAGCAATGGGTGGTCGCATGCTCAGACGATGGCTTGTGTTCCCATTAAAAGACGTTGCTCCCATCAAGGAACGCCTTGATATTGTAGATTATTTCTTTCAAAAGCCATCGTTCCGACAGCTTGTTGATGAGCAACTTCATCGTGTGGGCGACCTTGAACGCATTGTTTCTAAGGTGGCTGTTGGGCGTGTTTCGCCTCGTGAAATCGTACAACTCAAGAATGCACTTGACGCGGTAAGACCGATTAAAGAGGCTTGTCTTTATTCAGAAAATGAGGCATTGAAGCGTGTTGGTGAACAGCTAAACCTTTGTGAAAGCATAAAAACACGCATCGAAAAAGAGATACAACCCGACCCACCTCAGCTTGTTGCGAAAGGTGATGTCATAGCAGATGGCTACAACAAAGAACTCGATGAGCTGCGCACAATGCGTAGAAACGGAAAGGATTATCTGTTGAAAATCCAAGAGGACGAGGCCGAAGCAACAGGCATTTTAAGTTTGAAGGTGGGCTTTAATAACGTCTTTGGGTATTATCTTGAGGTGAGAAACACCTTCAAAAATAAGGTTCCTGAGACATGGATTCGCAAGCAAACACTGGCACAGGCAGAGCGATATATCACCCCAGAACTAAAAGAATATGAGGAGAAAATCCTTGGCGCTGACGAGAAAATCATGGCATTAGAGGCCCGACTTTTCAATGAATTGGTGTTGGCTATGCAAGACTTTATCCCACAAATTCAAATCAATGCCACCCTTTTGGCACGTGTGGACTGCTTGTTAAGCTTCGCTAAAATATCGGAAGAAAACACTTATATCAGGCCCCAAATTGACGATAGTGATGTGCTCGATATACGCCAAGGACGTCACCCAGTGATTGAAACTCAGCTGCCGATTGGCGAGCATTATGTGCCTAACGACGTATATCTTGACACGCAAAAGCAGCAGGTAATGATGATCACGGGACCGAATATGGCTGGTAAATCGGCGTTGCTTCGTCAGACGGCCCTTATTGTTTTATTGGCTCAAGTGGGGTGTTTCGTACCGGCAGAGCGGGCAAGTATTGGGCTCGTTGATAAGATATTTACGCGCGTTGGGGCCAGCGATAACCTCTCATTAGGCGAGTCTACGTTCATGGTTGAGATGACAGAGGCCGCCAATATCCTAAATAATGTGTCACCACGTAGCCTCGTATTGTTTGATGAACTCGGTCGAGGCACGAGCACTTATGACGGCATAAGTATCGCTTGGGCCATAGTAGAATACTTGCATGAACAGGCAAAAGCCCGTGCAAGAACACTCTTTGCAACCCACTATCACGAGCTAAATGAGATGGAAAAAAACTTCGTTCGCATTAAAAATTACAATGTAAGTGTGAAGGAAGTTGACGGCAAAGTGATCTTCCTTCGCAAGCTAATGCGGGGCGGAAGTGAGCATAGTTTCGGTATACATGTGGCTGAAATAGCCGGTATGCCACGTTCGATAGTCAAGCGAGCCAACACTATTCTGAAGGAGTTAGAGGCCGATAATTCGGGTGTAGGGCGTGCAGGTAAGCCCAATACCAATAAGATTGCTGAGCACAGAGACGGCATGGAACTCAGCTTTTTCCAGCTCGATGACCCCTTGTTGGCCCAGATTCGCGATGAAATCCTTGAGCTTGATGTGAATAATCTCACGCCTGTTGAAGCACTCAATAAGCTCAATGACATCAAAAAACTGCTGAAAGGAAAATGATTTTTAATGCATAATGCATTATTCATAATGCATAATTGTTGGCTAATTTTATTCATAATGCATTATTCGTCATGCATGATGATGATTAGTTCTGCCGTATAAAAGGTTTTTATTTGGCAGAATTAATGTTTAAATTCGATGATATTGTTCTTCAAATGGAATTCTGAATCGTTCACCTCTAACGCCATCTGGTAAACGAATTCCACACGGAAGAACCATGTTTATTTCGCAATCATGGGGCAGATGTAGGGCCTTTTTCACCAACAAACTATCGAAACCTTCGAGTGGACACGTATCATATCCGGCCTCACTCATGGCCAACATAAACGTTTGTGCAGCCAAAGCACAGCTCTTGTGCACGACAACTTGCATGTCGCTTTCACTCACTTGACGCGTGATAGGGCGGAAAAGACCGACACCTTGGGCCAATACTTTGCGCACAAGGCCCCACAAACCGAAGCCCCGTGAATAAATAAAGGGAATGAGTTTGGCATAGTATAGCGTTTGCTTTTTAATGCGTTTCTCCTGTTTTTCAGCCGGACTATTACGCTTGATTTCCTCAATACCCTCGGCAAGTACCGCTTTTGCATGTTGCTTATACAGGCTTTGTCGTGTCACAAACACTACGATTTGTTGGGCCGAACGTGTTGACAACTGGTCTAAACATGCCTTGCTCAGCTGCTCCATCACCTTTTTATCCGTGACATGATAGGCCTCCCAGAGTTGCAAATTCGAACTCGTCGGCGCCAATGTAGCCTGTTCTATACAATCTTTCACGACCTCAGCATCTAATGGTTTGGCTGGATCAAAATGCCGAACCGCCCTTCTATGATTCAAAATCTCTCGTAAACTCATCGTCTTTTACTATTTTCTATCTTCTTCTGCTTTCAATAGAAGTTGAGTGAAGATTGATAGTTTCTTATCTGTTATTTTCCAATT
>NZ_GL629647.1:1839897-1843442 GCF_000185845.1 Segatella salivae DSM 15606 | reverse complement strand
CTATTAGATAAATAGCTAATACTAAATCTCTGGTTTCATGATACTACCAAGTAAAGTATCTCTATAAGTATTAAAAATATTTAATTTAACAGGCTTGTAATCAGAAAGACTTTGTAAATATTCAAGATCAAAAACCAACCTAGATTCTTTATCAGCACTTTCAGGATGTATTTCTGCTTTATTTCCAATGCGTGCTACACGTATAAGATATAAATCTCGTACTCCTTTTCCTTTAATGTAAGGCATGAAATAATAGAGACTATTGAGTGCAATTGTTGAGGGAAAGGATTTAGTTTTTCCTGTATAATAAATTTTTGATAGTTCTTTCTCAAGAAAATAATCGATATTATCAGGCTTTACATATCCAATAAGTAGGTGCTTATTCATATCAAGTTTGAAAGATTTTTTGATAGAATTATACTTCAATTCTTCTCCAATTTCAGTAAAAAGATTGAGGTTTAATCGTGGCATTGGTTCACGCTGCATGTCAATAGGGCGAGTAGAAATAGGTTCTTTATCGAATATAAATCGGTATAAACTCTGACCCATTCGTTGGATAATACCACATACAAGTGCATTTCCCATAAGGAAAGCACGACGTCCATCATTCACATCTGGATGATAAGTGTGATTGTCGGGAAACATGTTTAAGCGTTCTAATTCCAAAGGTATCAAGCGACGATATCGCCCAGATGGTGTTCTAATTACATGCTTAAAGCGTGATGGTGAGGTACCACCTTCTCCCGTTATTATTGTTCTCGAAGGGCGATCAAGGACATCAGGGAATGACATACCGCCTTCAGAAAAGATATATTTATATCCCTCTTTCGAAGTTCTTTCTATCTTCTTAGCTCCCTTTTCATATTCCCAACGAGCAATATCACTTATAGGAATAAAAAAATTATCAGGGACTAAAGACTCATCTACAATATTTCCTCCTAAGGTCATATGTGTTCCATTGTATACAGGTGTTGTATCAATAGTATACACTTGGCGGTTAGTCATAATGCCTGTATTGCCAAAAGGGCTATTCTTTTGTTTTACATTAAAATTATCTGATACTTCTTTTATCGTTCCTTCTATTTTAAAAGAACTCCCTGACTTATTTTTCTGTTCGAGTGGGAAAGCCTTGGCCATAACTCCATCAAACAGAATCCAGTTTTTGAAATCTTCAATTTTTTTTTCTATTGTACTCCCCTTGTAATAGCCAATAATATAGATACGTCGCCGACGTTGTGGCATACCATATTCTGCAGCATTGATAATGCGCCACTCAATAGTGTATCCAAGATTTGCTAAAGAAGCTAAAATTATAGCAAAATCTCGTCCACGTTGTTTTGCAGGAGAGCTCAATAAGCGGTCTACATTCTCAAAAAATAGATAGTGAGGACGTTGTTCTCCTTTTTCTTGTAAAATGCGATAAATTTGCCACCATAGTACACCTTTCTTTCCTTCGATACCTCCAGAGTGACTCAAAGTTGAAGCAACAGAATAGTCTTGACATGGAAATCCGCCCACCAAAAGATCGTGATTAGGAATATTAGCAGTGTCTACATTATTAATATCTTCATTACAATGTCCTTTTGACCCAAATCGTGCGCGGTATACTAATGAAGCATCTTGATGGATGGTAGAAGGCTCCCATTGGTTATTCCAAATAGTTTCATAATCGTCAGAAGCACCTTCCAAGCCAATTCTAAATCCACCAACTCCAGCAAATAACTCTACAACTTTGATTTTATGATAGTTTGTCTTAGACATATTTACATTATATATATGAAATTTCTTGTAATTTTTTAGCAATGAATGTACCTTTTAACCAAATAAATTGTGGTATCATTCGAATATTATTTACGCACTCTGTACGTGTTTCTTCCGTAGAAATATCAGCTCCACCTCGGAAGAAAACCATATATGAAGAACTTTTAGGAAAGTTAGGTGATCCCATATATGATCCACTTTTATTAATTCTTTTATGACCATTTTTGTCGTAACTAAATTCCCAAATCAATTTATTATCAAATATAAGTTGACGCGAATCTTCCCATGTACGCATAACTTCTTTCTCTATAAATTCATCGTCAAAAGAGACTCGTTTGAATCCTTCGAATGTGGTTTTCATACTTTCTCGTTTTAAGCGAGCTTTATATTCATCTTCTTTTTCGTTCTTTTTGCGACCACTCATATCACCTCTTTCACAGAAGATTGGACATAAAAAACTATGCTCACAAAAGTAGTTGTATATTTCTGAAGATGTGAAATTAACATGTTTATCAGCCCATTCTTCAAAGTCAATATGGAAAAGTTTCATGTCTTCAGTTCGTCCTCCTGTTGGCTTTATTGTTATAGTTTTAGCAATTATTCCAGCCTTATTAAATTCTGAAATTTGATTTAATTGTTTGCAATCTGTATCAAACATTCTCAATATACACTTTGCTGCAAGGTCTTTAACATTGTTATCTATTTTTAATATTTGTTTCAGTTCTAAATATGTTTTCCCTTTATATAATTTTGTTAGATAGTGGCATTTCTCATCTAACTGAGCAAAACTAGTAAATGGTTCTTTTAATGATATTTCCGTTTCTATTCTATTTTTTTCAAAATGTCCACGTACAATATAATCAACAAAAGTGCGCTTAAGTCTATAACGAGGTTTTTGATAACTTCCTGTTGCTTTCTTCTTAAACCCTGGTACAAGTTCTATTAGTAGAAGATTAGGTCGGAGTTTATGTGTAAATCCTTCTAAATGATGTAAGCGTTCATTTGAATTTGGATATAAATTATATATTTCTTGAAGATAATTTCTCACTATTTCCCAATCATTACGAAGCATAGCTTGTTCTTCTGTTGAAAAGGAATTGTAACAATAATCTATTATAGGAAACTCCGCATACGCTGAAGCTGGTACAATCGTATATGATTGATACTCATAAAAAACAATAAGAAGTCGTTGAGCTTTTTCCCAAAAGTGTGAAGTAAAAAAATCAGTTTGAATTGTGGGTTCAAAAGTAACGCCTGTAATACTTATACCTTCCTTAGCACTTAAGTAGAGGTTATATGCATCTCCTGTTTTACCTTTTGCTTGTTTTAGCTTACTTTTTGGAATACGTACACCTGTAGTTTTCAGTTCTGTTAATACACCATCAATTTCTATATCACATTCTTGTTTACTATCACGATTGTAACCAAATACGGATTGTTCTATTACATCACCAGCTATTCCGGTGATTTTCTTATTGTCTATAGTACGTATAAATTGGCCTGAAGAGTCTACCTCACCAAGTGTCTTACCTTTTGCTTTTTCAAGAAGTTCATAAACATAAGTGCTTGTATACTTTCTATCATCAGAAACCGCCATAGTAGTTTATAATAAAGTTTAATTGAACAAAATTACAATAATTCCATTAAATAAAGCTGCATTTATAGTAAAAGCTCATCAAAAAAACTTTTATTTTATTTATTATTTACTCTTTTAGAATTCATTTTTTTTCCTATGATTGCTACAAAGTTAAAATAACTCATATGTGTTATTATAAATATAAAGT
>NZ_GL629647.1:1800029-1839847 GCF_000185845.1 Segatella salivae DSM 15606 | reverse complement strand
TCCTTTCTATTATAATATAAATCATGAGTCTACAAAGGAAATAATCTTTTGTAGACATCATGTATTATAAAAAAGAACTAAAAATAAACGTATAAAAGATTCTCTTTTCTTTTGTTATGTGATAGTACACTTATCACTGAATTTGTTTATTATTAACTCCTATATAACTTACTAACTATTCTGTTTAACCTGTCTGATAACGTTAATAGTATAGTAATTTTTGTTATAAATAAGCAACTCGTTAACCCGTCACCCCTTTTATTCATCAATAAAACAAGCAACTCGTCAACCTGTCAACTCGTCTACTCGTTAACCAATCAAGTAACTCGTTAACCCGTCAACTCGTCTACTTGTCAACTCTTTCCCGTTTACTTGTCAACTATTTCCCGTTTACTTGTCAACTATAATCCCCCTTCCCTATCCTTCCGAATCAGTGCCAGCAGATGTTCAACAGCCACTTCCTGGGGGATATTTTTCTCCACACAAACCTGTTTTCTGTACAGACTTACATGGTTGATTCCTGCGCCAACATAGCCATAATCAGCATCAGCCATCTCACCGGGACCATTGACTATACAGCCCATGATGCCGATTTTAAGTCCCTTCATGCCTTTTGTGGCTTCACGGATGCGGGCAATCGTTTCGCGAAGATCATAGAGCGTGCGACCACAACCCGGACAACTGATATATTCAGTCTTGCTTGTACGAAGACGAGCAGCCTGCAAAATGCCAAATGCCGTGTCGGTGATGACACTTTGCGGAATATCCCCTTCGTTCATGAGCCATAGTCCATCGGTCAGTCCATCAATCATCAAGGCGCCCATGTCTGCCGCCGATTCGAGTTGGAACTCACTTTTTTCGGCTGCAGAATGATGATACATCTCAGCGAAGACCACAGGGTTATAGGCACCATTCTCCCACATTTCGTGCACCAAAGCGCGTTGTTCGGCCAAGCGATTTGGGTGATTACTCATGCTAACGACTACGATTTCAGGATGCAATTTGAGGCAAGTGAGATACTCTTCTGTCGGTGCTCCAAACTGCAAAACGAGGAATTTCACGTTGGCTTTTACCATGGCTATAAACGGAATGGCCGTCACAGGGAAGATCGGATAGACGCCTGTTTTGTCGTCGAGTGACATAAACTGGTTGTAGTCGACAATGTATTTTTGTCCTTCCTTGCGGTCTTTAATCTCCTGACCGGCATAGATATAGTCGGCCTCTTGTTCGTTTCCGCTGAGTGCCGAGGCTATCACTATCGGGGTGTTGCTGCCTCCTATACCTGCAACGGCACGCGTAAAGCGACGTTCCGGGCGCAACCAGTTAAAGGCTTTAGCTTGCGTTCCCGGCACAATCAGATGGCCTTCGCGCTGGCGGATGTAGTCAACCAAGTGGCGGGCAACAGGAATTTCGGCAGCCGGTTCTTCGCTCAGACTCACACGAATGGTGTCTCCGATGCCGTCAGATAGCAGTGCTCCAATGCCCACGGCACTCTTAATGCGTCCGTCTTCGCCCTCTCCTGCCTCGGTAACTCCAAGGTGAAGCGGATAGTTCATGCCCTCTTTATCCATCTGATGAACAAGTAATCGCACCGAGCGCACCATGACTACAGTGTTTGAAGACTTAATAGAGATGACCACATCTGTAAAGTTTTCGCGTTTACATACACGTAGAAACTCCATGCAACTCTCTACAATTCCTTCGGGCGTATCGCCGTAACGGTTGCGTATTCTGTCGCTCAGACTGCCGTGGTTGACACCGATGCGTATGGCCGTGTGATTGGCTTTACAGATGTTTAAGAACGGAATGAGACGGTCTTCTATCTTCTTTAACTCTGCCGCATACTCCTCATCAGTGTATTCTTGCTTGATGAATTTGCGTGCAGGATCAACGTAGTTACCGGGGTTTATGCGTACTTTCTCAGCGTAGAGTGCAGCGACATCGGCCACATTTGGATTGAAATGTACGTCGGCAACGAGGGGTGTCGTATAGCCTTCTGAGCGCAGTTGGGCATTGATGTTTTTGAGATTTTCAGCTTCGCGCTTTCCTTGTGTCGTCAAACGCACCAATTCTCCGCCCGCCTTGATAATCTCTTCAGCCTGCCGAACGCATGCTTCCGTGTCGTTAGTATTTGTGGTTGTCATGCTCTGTACACGCACAGGGAAGTCACTTCCCATGTCTATTGCGCCGATATGTACAGTCGAAGTCTCACGCCGTTTGTATTGAAATAAATCGATATTCATAATGATAAGAAGTCCAACAAAAGCCTACCCTTAACCTCTCCCCTCCCTTGTGGAGGGGTCGGGGCTGGGTATTTAATTACACTTATACTCGTATTTTACCTCTTTCAGGTCTTCGTTTGCCTTCTCAATCTTCTTTCCGAGTCCAGCTTTCCAGGCGTCAACCTTTGCTGCAATGGCTTCATCAGAGAGGGCAATCATTTCAGTTGCGAGGATAGCGGCATTCTGAGCAGCATTCACTCCAACTGTAGCCACAGGGATTCCGGGTGGCATCTGGATGATAGAAAGCATGGCATCAAGACCATCGAGCATGCCTTTGATGGGCACACCAATCACTGGCAGTGGTGTCGAGGCAGCGATTACACCTGGTAAGGCGGCAGCCATTCCGGCGGCAGCGATAATCACTTTGATGCCCCTTTGTTTGGCATTGCGGGCAAAAGTCTCTACAGCCTCGGGAGTACGATGGGCAGAAAGCGCGTTCACTTCAAATGGAATTTCATTGTCATTGAGCCATTTGCAGGCCTTTTCCATTACGGGTAAGTCGCTTGTGCTACCCATAATAATACTGATAATTGGTGTCATAACTGTATATTTTTAAGTATTTAATGTTTCAAACAAGGATTGATGTCACACATAGGCAATGGTAAGATAGGCAAGAATAAAGCCAAGAAACCACCCCGCTACAATCTGAGAGAGCGAGTGTTGGCGCAAAATCATGCGACTGGAACCCACGATTCCCGAGATGAGCATCACGAGACAGAACCACCATATCGGGTTAAACGTGAAGATAATGGCAAAAGCTAACAGGGCACCCG
Organism: Segatella salivae DSM 15606; assembly: GCF_000185845.1. Classification (GTDB taxonomy): domain Bacteria; phylum Bacteroidota; class Bacteroidia; order Bacteroidales; family Bacteroidaceae; genus Prevotella; species Prevotella salivae. The sequence goes on along the minus strand of NZ_GL629647.1, from coordinate 1,836,792 downwards.
CTACGCCTCCGATGGCTGTTTCGTGCATAGAGACCTTCCACCACACATTAATCAGTGCGCAAACCACCTGTATCAACACCGCCGCCACAAGGATGCTGCCCATGAAATGAGGGATATGGGCTATACTCATGAGGTAGTAGCACACCGAATAGCACACAATCGAGATGACATAGGGCACCATGCGACGCTCTCGAACGATGAAATCGAAGGGGCGCCATCCTTGATAGTGTCGATAGAGTCGAATCAAATAGGTGGGCAAAAGGATGGTAAACACGTAGACAAGGCCTAATACCATGAGCTTATATCCTAACGGTATGAGACTCAGATAACTAAAAAGAAACAGCGAAGCAAGGCCCACAATGGGGAGATAGAATGGAGTAAAGACCAAACTAAATATGCGTGCTGTCCATATAATGTTTTTTTCGTTCATAAGAATAAGCCTACTTCAGCCCTTACTAAGAGAGGGAGTGCAACCTCGTGTGAGTCTTTCTCTTTCTTAAAATGAGGGAGTGGGCATCTTTATATCATTGTTGTTTTTTACTTCTTCTACGCCTTTCTCAACCTCGCCACAGGGATATTGAGTTGCTCTCTGTATTTGGCTATCGTGCGTCGGGCAATCGGAAATCCCTTTTCCTTCATGAGTTTGGTCAGTGCTTCGTCGCTGAGGGGCTTGCGTTTATCTTCTTTTTCGATGACGTTTTTCAGCGCAATTTTAATCTTTCGCGTAGACATCTCCTCACCTTCATCCGTAGTATATGCGTCGGTGAAGAAGAAACGAAGAGGAAAGGTGCCCCATTTTGTTTGGGCATATTTCACATTGCTCACTCGGCTTATGGTCGAAATGTCGAGCCCTGTCTTGTCGGCGATGTCCTTTAATATCATGGGTCGCAGATCACTTTCATCCCCATCTTGAAAGAATTTCTTTTGCCATGCGATGATAGCCTGCATCGTTAGGATGAGCGTTTGACGGCGTTGTTTCACCGCTTCGATGAATCCTTGGGCCTTAGCCACCTTTTCTTTGACATAGAGCAGCGCCTCTTTGGTTTGCCTACTCATGCCCTCCTTGTTGTTGCGATAGGCATTTATCATCTCCGTAAACGATGAAGAAACCTTCAAATCGGGGATATGTCCTTGATTAAGACTAAAGGTTACGGTGCCATCGTCAGCCGTATCGACAATAAAGTCAGGTGTAATCTGCTGCATGTTTCGGCCTTCTGTCTCGCCAAGTGAGGCGCCGGGCTTCGGATTTAGTTTGCGAATCTCGCGTTGAAGTGTCTCTACCTGGAGGTCACTAAGACCGAGTTGCTGTTTTATTTTGTCCCAATGTTTCTTTGTAAAAGCATCAAAACACTCTTTGAACACACGCTCCATAGCATCTAAAAGGCGTGTGTTTTGTGTGCCTTCTTCGCGCATTCGTTCCACCTGCAACAACAAACACTCTTGTAGCGAGCGTGCACCAATGCCTGCAGGGTCCATGTTTTGCAGCATCTTGAGCACGTGTTCAATCTCCGCTTCGCTCACATCAATGTTATGATAGATAGCCAATTCGTCGCTGATGGTATTCAAATCTTTGCGCAAGAGGCCGTCATCGTCAAGACTTCCAATGAGATATTCCATCACAGCATACTCCTTTTCAGTCAGTGTGAGCATGTCCATTTGCTCCTTCAGCTTGTCATAAAACGAGGTCGTGTCACCATAAACCGTCTCTTCATAGTCGGCATTATCGTGATTGTTTGCATAGGGAGTTTGCGGCATAATGTCGTCTTTCCCAATATTTTCCAAGGCAGCATCCAGCGCATCCTGACGCTCTTCTCTCTCGTTTATGGTGTCAAAATCGTCGCCATCTTCGTTTTCCGAATATCCATCCTCCCCCTCATTGTCGGTCAATCCCATGGCAGAATCGTCTTTTTCGAGGGCGGGATTATCGTCGAGTTCAGCATTGATGTTCTCTTCAAGTTCGGTCAATGGCATCTCCAACAAATGCACTTGTAGCATCTGTTGCTGTGAGAGTTTCATCTGCTGCGTGAGCTTCTGTTCCTGAGTTTGTATTAGTTTTTGTGCCATGCTGTCTTAAAATATTCTTTCATCAGGGCTGCTTCACGCGCCAACACATTGGGTTCGAGGTTGCCATAGCGTTGCCACACATCGTGACAAGCGCTAAAGAGGTCGCTCACCTCAAAGGCCAAACGACTCAGATAGGGGTCACACAGCTGAAACACACACATCACATCGGCCACCTTTTCAGGCTTGAGGGCCAGCAACGAGGCCAACTCCTTGATTTCGGGCGTGTCGCTCACCATCGTGATAGGCGTCAAACGAAAATAGAGATCAAGGATAATGATGAGATGAAGTGGGGTCAGTGTGCTATCAACCTCAAGTGGTCGGAAGTCTGTTTGCCATGTCTCGGCCTTGCTGACGCCCTCATAAAATTGTTCGGGATGATTGAAACCACGCATCTCTCGCATGGTTTGCACCTCGTGTGAAAGCTGTTTTTGGTGTGTGGCAAAACGTTTCCACAACTGCTGAAGTGAGGCCGATTCGCGTTTGTCGAGCGTCACCATCTGTTCTGAAAGCTGTTTCGGTGGAATGTTAAGTTCAAGGGCAAGCAACACCATTGGCCGCGAGTAAGCAGGTTTTATGCCCACGGGTTTCCTGAGATACAGTTGCAACAGCGGCAACCAATAATCCTCTTGCCACTGAGATTGATTTGCCATGATGAATTTACTTTCTGCAAAGATAAAGATTATCACAGACAATACAAAGTAAAATACAAAATAAATCGTGGCTTTTTCGCATCCTTTTTTCCTTATTGTTCGCTTTTCGCGCGTGCATGGTTCATGCCTTCTTCGACCGCGTTTGCTGTCCTTTTTCTCTCTCCTTCCAATTCCTTCTCACCGCAACCTCCCAACCCGCTGCTGCTCAATCCGTTTCCCCCACTTTCTTTTCTCCCTTATTTTGGTGGGTGAGGAGGGGCGAAAGTTGGCGGAGGGTCAGGCCAACGACTGACAACTTGGACTGCCGTGGAGGAGGAAAACGATAGTGTTGGTCAGGCTACGGACAAACTTTTGGGGAGAAAGGTGAGGGCGGTTGTCATGCGACGGTGTTGAAACGAGTGGACGAGAACGTGCAAAATGGAGTGGAAAATGAGGTAAAAAACGACGAAAAATATAAACAAACATGGCGAAAAATGAAGCAAAAGACGAGACGAAATAAATAAATCTTAAGAGTTTTTTAATTTTGTTTTTCTCTAAAAAATATTATTTTTACAGGAATTAACAAATGAGACCATTGAGTATCAAGGCGTTAGCGCTCCCTAAGAACAATAACAAGAACAAGATAAAGAAAAAGACGTCGAAAAAGAAAAAGACTGCAATGCCGAAGTGTTTCGTCGTCGTCGTATTTTTATTTACAATTAAATAATTTCATATCGTAGCGTTTTCGTCGTCGTCGATGCTTTGTTTAGGTCGTATGTTTTTAAATCCTTTAGAGGCTCACTTGCTTGCGTTGCCGCCGCCGAAGCAATGCGCTGCCGGCAACAAATGTTTTTCTTTGGCAGATAACTTGCTTGCGTTGCCGCCGCCGAAACAATGCGCTGCCGGCAATAAATGTTTTTCTTTGGCAGATGACTTGCTTGCGTTGCCACCACCAAAGCAATGCGCTGCTGGCAAAAGATGTTTTCCTTTGGCAGATGACTCGTTTGCGTTTCCGCCGCCGAAACAATGCGCTGCTGGCAACAAATGATTTTTCTTGGCAGCTCACTTGCTTGCATTGCTGTCGCCGTTAGTTTTATGATTCCGCCAGTGGGGAGTGGTTTTGTCGAGACTTTTGTGTGCCTTGACCCCATGAAATGGCTGCAAAAATTTATCGAAGGCATAGTGCCTATGGCATGAAATTTGTGGAAACCTGTCATGAAGGCTGTTTAAAAAAGTTACCCCCTCACATATGCGAGGGGGCTAGTCTAACCTGAATGTCTTTTTACTTGCTAAATCAAATGCTAATAACTACAGAGATAGACTAATTACCGGATATCACATCCAGTTGGGTCTCTCCTTTCATTAACCCTTATGTTTTGTTTTCTGTCGTTACCCTTTATTATGTCTTGGAATACTGATTCCCTGTAAAGGCAAGGCCTATAGAATCTTGTTTTTTCAAGCGTTGCCGCCGTTGATGTTCTTGATTCTGCTGCAAAGTTACGAAATCCCCTATGAGTTACGTTACACATTTTACGGACAAATTTGACGATTTTGCGGATATTTCGTCGATAATACCCGATAAACAAAACTATTTCTTGACAATTTGGTTGAATAACGGACTTGCCGTGTGGTGTAAAGCAGCTTCATAACGCAACATGAGTGGAGGTCGACGAAGGTTCTTTCTTAGGCGCGCTTTGGCCAGATATGCACGCGGATTGTGAGGCTCACGGCGGTTGAGACGCAGACAAATGTCGTGGGTCAGTCGGCCGAAGGTGTAACATTGGCCCGTGTCGTCAATGAGTTCATAGCGCATGACTACGGCATTGATCACTTCAAGCAGGTCGGTCGTTGTGCCTTTCTAGGTGTAACCTGCCGATGGCGGGAGGGCAAGAATTGCAAGAATCTCGCTCTTCATGGTTTCAAACATACATTCTTTTTCGTTCATTTTACTGTTTTTTTCTTGATGCAGTGAGCTGATAACAGCTTGATTTACATTTAATTACGCTGTTAATCTCAGCCTACATCCGTTAGTTTTTCTATGGGGTTACGTTGTGTTTTGCCCCTAATTACCAGGTGATTTGCGGCTACAAAGTTAGTGATTAATATGGAAGTATTTCTTCACTCGCAGCGCTATCATGGTTAACGGAGATTAAATCTTGACGATTTTCAGCATGTATCACTTTTTTGTATCACATAAAACTTGACAAAGGGGGTCTTAATTTTGTATCTTTGCAACGTGTTCAGGATAACCATTTTCTTTAACCTCAAAACTTCGAAAAAGATGAAAAATGAACCCATAGAAATGTATTCGCCTCATTTCTCAAAACAAGAGATGCAACGATCGGCCACGGCGATAAGGCTCGGTTTAGACAATACACCCGACGCTGAAGCCGAAGCAAATCTTCAGGCGCTTTGCACTCATGTGCTCGAACCCTTGCGAGCGCGTTTCGGTCGCATCATCGTGACGAGTGCTTATCGCTCAAAAGCTGTTAACGAGGCACTTTTCGGAGAGCCTCACTCGCAGCATCTCAAAGGCGAAGCCGCCGATATTCATGTCTCCAATGAGGAGATGGGACGGCGCTATTTTCGTTATATCAAGCATGTGTTGGACTTCGATCAGCTGCTCTTTGAGCACGTCATGAACAATGGTTGCATGTGGCTTCATGTGAGTTATTGCAGAGATAGCAGCCGCAACCGACACAAGGCGAAGGAACTATCCATTTGAAAGCAAACGTTTCGCAATATTCCGTACGGAAAAACTATCGTAAAATTATTAACAAACTAAACCAAAGAAAGGGTAACAATTATGGCAGTTATTTACAAGATTTACAAGAACAACAACAAGAAAAACGCTGGTTTCGGCAAGTATTATGCACGTGCTATCCACAATGGTACAGCCAACCTTGACGACATTTCGGCTATCATCGAGCGCAACTGCTCTATGAAGAAGAGCGACGTGAAGGCCGTTTTGACCGAACTTGTCGAGGTGATGACGATGCAGATTCAGGACTCTAAGCGTGTGAAACTCGATGGTTTTGGCACGTTTAAGATTGGAATCAGCACGAAAGGTGCCGAGACTGCCAAGGGTTTTAACCCCTTGAAGCACGTCAAAAACATGCGTGTCATCTTCATGCCTGAGTCGCATAAGGACGGTGATTCGCGTAAGTTGATTAAACCAATGCTTAGTGGTGCGGTGGTGCAGGAAAGCACTCAGTATACCATTGAGAAAAAGAAAAAGACGCAGCCTCAGGGTTAACGCTGCTTGAGTACATCGGTCTGCTGGCATGAAGTCTTGCTAAGTAGGGGCCTCATCCCGTCACCCGACAACAGCCTCTGCCCTCTCCCACCCTGCTCTTGCAGGCGGAAGGGCAGACGGAAAACAGATGATTGCGCCTCCAATGCTATGATTTTATGCCGCAGACAACACTGAAAATAGAGAAAAACAATCGCTACAAATCACATTAACACACAAAAAACATCATGGATAAAATAAGAAGTAATCAATGGAAATTAGTCATTAAAATCATTATCGCGTTAGCCACTGCCCTGTTGGGCGCCATCGCTTCTCCTGATTCGGAAGGCTTATCGCGCCAAGCTCGGAAAGAAAACAGCACGAAGGTGTTGGATAATTAGGCTGCAAAGGACGCGAGTTGTGGCGCATGAGCCATAGTCGTGGCTCGGTAAGGCCTACAAGCATGCGACGAGAAAAGAATGTTTGGTCATATTAAAGGTTATATTTTTTTGTTTTGAAACAGGGGCAGAGTGATCGTGATGATTGCTCTGTCTTCTTTTCGTTTCGATGAGTTCATCTTTCTGTTTCGATGAGTTCTGGGGGCAGTTTGACTGCCTGAGGCATGGCATGAAAGCGGAAAAAAGAAACAAGAACGAGGACAAAACGAAGAGGTTTGATGAAAAAGAAAAAATAAATGAGGTTTTGTTTGGACTTTCATCGATTCTTTTCTATCTTTGAACCAACTCTATTTGTGTTCCTGTTGGCTGTTCTTCAGACACCTCCCCGAAAGCAATCAGCGTGTCAGACACCGGCAGGAGCACGCTTAACAACGACAGTTGCAGAGAGTATTCAGGTGGGCGTGCAATCCATGTTCTCATGAGTTGTGTGCGTGTTTCGGTCTTATGCGGTCTTGTGATGCCCCATGGCAGTCTTCCGTTTGCCTTCTCCCCTACTCTTTTGTGGCGCTCGTTGATGCAGAAAAGCACAATGGAGAGGTTTCAGAAAAAAGTAACTTAAACAAGAAATAAAATGCAAGTACACGCTAAAATGAAGTTAACGTGGGTGCGAAGGCAGTTTCGTCATCCCCGAATGTTATGTTTATTAATTTGCTGGATGATGATAACTCAAGCATTTTCTCAGTCAGTGCCGATGAAAATCTCAGCGCTCAGTGACAATCATGTGTTAGTAAGTCTCACCCCAGAGCAACGCTATCTGCTGCTCCCTATTGAGGAAGATGAAGCCCAGGCGGCGCTAAAAGTGATTGTAGACAATGAGGTTGTTGAGACACTCAACGTCAAATTGGCTGCCGACCACATTGATTATAGCGTGCCGTTGGACCTGGGTCGTTACACCAATAAACCTGTGTTGCTCGATGTAACGTTTCATAACGAGCGCCGTTCTACAGGCGATGTCAAGGACTTTACGGCTTGGAAAGCCATGCAAAGTGTGGCACATTTTGACACGAAAAACCGCGAAAAATATCGTCCTCTCTATCATCACACCCCACTCTGGGGCTGGATGAACGACCCCAATGGCATGTTTTATAAAGACGGGGTGTGGCATCTCTATTTCCAATATAACCCTTATGGCTCGCAATGGGAGAACATGACATGGGGTCATTCCACGTCGAAAGACCTCGTGCATTGGACCTTTGAAGGTTGTCCTATCCGTCCCGATGGGTTGGGAACTATCTTTAGTGGGTCGGCAGTTGTAGACAAAGCGAACACTGCCGGCATGGGAAAAGATGCCGTTGTTGCCTTCTATACATCGGCTGGAACAAGTCAGGTGCAGAGCTTAGCTTATAGTCTTGACAACGGAAAGCGCTTCACAAAATACGCCGGGAACCCTATATTGACCGATAGAATTACCGACTTTCGAGACCCTAAAGTGTTTTGGAATGCCGACCTCAATGCCTGGAATCTTATCCTCGCGGCAGGCCAACAGATGAACATCTACAGCTCAAAGGACTTGAAAAACTGGACCTTTGAGAGTGCGTTTGGACGTGAATATGGCAACCATGATGGCGTTTGGGAGTGCCCCGATCTTATGAAACTACCTATCGAAGGCACGAAAGAGGCGAAGTGGTTGCTGCTTTGTAACATCAATCCTGGAGGCCCTTTTGGAGGCAGTGCAACGCAATATTTCGTGGGATCTTTTGATGGTCATAAGTTTGTTTGTGAGAGTCAGCCCAATGTAACGAAATGGATGGACTATGGAAAAGACCATTATGCCACCGTGACCTTTGACAATGCACCCGACAATCGGCGTGTGGCCTTGGCGTGGATGAGCAATTGGCAGTATGGCAATCAGGTGCCGACACAGCAGTTTCGCAGTGCCAACAGCGTGCCACGCGACCTCGGTTTGTTTGTCGATCAGGGCGAAACCTATGTCAGTGTCACGCCTTCAAGAGAGCTGTTGGCCTTGCGTGGTGACAAGGTGAGCCATCCCACAGCAGCTTGTGAGATACTCATCGACCTTCGTTCGCAGGCACAACCCACCACGATTACCCTCAGCAATGCCCACCATGAGCAGGTGGTGATGACCTATCAGCCCAAAGATCACACGTTCAGTATGGACAGAACAGCGAGCGGAATCACAGATTTCAGCAATCATTTCAAGGCCATTACTATCGCACCGACACACGGAAAGCTCACTCAATTGCGTCTCTTCATCGACAAATGCAGCGTTGAAGCTTTCGATGCAAGCGGTCGAATGGCGATGACAAATCTGGTGTTTCCCAAGGTGCCTTACGATAAGTTGACGGTCAGTAAGGGTGCGCGCGTAACGATTTATGACCTGAAATAAAGTGTCGCTGGCCTGCCATGGGCTTGGCATAAGGGCAGATTTAGCCGATAAGGGCACAGCCACGAGCGCATCAAATGAAGCACATCGGCGTGCAAGAAAAGGGCGTTCAGCCCGCAAGATGCATGAATAGAGAAAATAAAATGAAACATAATTATTAACCAACAGGCCTCACCACCCTACTTCTTTCATTCAGAAGGAGGATGCGTTTGGGGGACTATAAAACAAAATTCCTATGGAAAAAAGAACGATTGTGGGTATCGGAGAGTCGTTATGGGACTGCCTTCCTCAAGGCACTAAGCTTGGAGGAGCCCCTGTTAACTTTGCTTATCACGTACATCAGTTTGGTTATGACGCCGTAGCCATTAGTGCGTTGGGCAATGATATCCTTGGCGATCAGACACGAAAAGAACTCGATGCCGTCAAACTTCCTTATATCATGCCGATTGTTGCAGAGCCAACGGGCACCGTACAAGTGACACTTGACGAAGAGGGAGTGCCCACTTATGACATCAAACAGGATGTGGCGTGGGACAATATTCCTTTTAATGAGGAGATTGAAGCTGCAGCAAAGCGTGCGCAAGTGGTGTGTTTCGGCACATTGGCACAGCGTAACAGTGTTTCACGCAACACCATTCAACAGTTTCTCAAGGCTACTCCGAAAGACTGCTTAAAGGTGCTTGACATCAATCTTCGACAGAATTTCTACACCAAAGACATTATTCAAGAGTCAGTGGCAGCGTGTGATATTCTGAAAATCAATGATGAAGAACTCATCACTATCGGTCGACTCTTTGGCTATCCCGGCTTGGATATTGAAAACAAATGCTGGCTGATACTCGGTAAATACAATCTAAAGATGCTCATCGTCACCTGTGGTATCAATGGCAGCTATGTCTTTGGACCGGCTGTTAAGTCGTTTATTGAGACTCCACATGTTGAGGTTGCCGACACCGTTGGTGCCGGAGATAGCTTCACAGCGTCGTTCTGTGCAGCCTTACTCGCAGGGAAAACCCTTGAAGAGGCTCATCAGTTGGCCGTCAATGTGAGTGCTTATGTGTGCACACAAGCCGGTGCTATGCCCGTGATTCCCGAGCGTTTTACGAAAGAAATCTAAGCGTTTTACGAAAGAAATCTAAGTGCTCTCACTGCCAATGCCGTGCCCTATGCAGCGCTTGGCGGTGAGGTCATGCGCTGATTCGTGGTATTTTATCGTGTGAAGTCACGGAATTGATGGCATAAAAAGACTGCAATCAGCGCGTTTATACACCCTCATTGCGGTTCTCTTCCTGTTGCCATGCCTCCCATTCTTTCATGGCTTCTTTCCAGTCTACAGCCCCTTCAGCCTTTGCTTCCTGTTGCTTTTCAGCCTCATCCCGTGCCTTGTCGCGTGCACGTTTAGCCTTCATGGCCGCAATTGTGGCGTCGTCGAGGACTTGGATTGCACCGCGTTGAATGGCCTGTTGCAGTTCTTCCTCTCCAAAAGCCTTACCGGGTTCATTGAAATCAGAGATGTTAAATTCATAGTCTACACGCAAGTCGTGTCGTATCATCTTTTGTTTCAGTCGGTTGCCCGAGTTTTTTAGTCGCAGCAACCTACCGATTTCGTGAATCTCTTGTTGTGAAAATTTGTTCCTTCCCATCAGTGTTTGGGTTTAAAATGGATTTAGTCTTTAATCTTTCGGATGAGAGAAAGTCCATCGCGCAGCGGCAGAATAACCTTTTCTACGCGTGAATCGGCCTTGACATGGTCATTGAATGCGCGTATGCCTATTGTCTGTTGGTCGTGGTCATAGGCTGGGTCGATGACATGACCATCCCACAAGGTGTTGTCGGCAAGAATGTAACCGCCCGTCCGAAGCAGGCGCATCGTCATCTCATAAGTCTCGATATAGGTGCGTTTATCGCCGTCAATGAAGGCCAGATCAAACGTGATTCCGAGCCTCGGAGCCAGCACATTAGCATCTCCAATGGTAAAAACAATCTTGTCGGCTACGGCAGATTGCGCTATCCATGGACGCGTAAAGTCTTCCATTTCGTCGTTGATTTCAAACGTATAGAGCTTGCCTTCGGGCGGCAATCCCTCGGCTAAGCAGAGGGCACTATAGCCACTAAATGTGCCCACTTCAAGCACATTGCGGGGTTGAATCATGGTGACGAGCATCTTCAACAACCTGCCTTGGATGTGTCCGCTGGCCATTCGACCGTGTATGGTGTGGATGTTTGTGGCGCGATAAAGGCGATAAAGATAGTCGTCTTCTGCGTCGATGTGCTGCGCAATGTAGTCGTTGATAGGGTCTTCCACGTGTTGCAATGCGTCAACCTGAGCGTCTCCGTGTCTGCTCATACCCTATTTTGCGTTTGAATGGTGGTCAATCAGTGCATCAATGGCCATGGCATAGCCGTGCAGACCGAAGCCACAGATGACACCAAGACAGGCTGGACTCAAGAAAGAATGGTGGCGGAAATCCTCTCGTTTGAACACATTGCTGATGTGAACCTCAACAACAGGGCACGCAATCGCACGGATACAATCGTGCAGGGCAATGCTCGTGTGGGTGTAGGCGCCGGCGTTCAATACGATGCCATCAGCGTCGAAGCCCACCGCTTGCATCTGATTGATGAGCTCACCCTCTACATTACTCTGGAAATAATGCAGCTCAACATCGGGAAACTGCGCTTGAAGTTTCGGCAGGAAAGCCTCAAACGAGCTGCTGCCATAGATGCCGGGCTCGCGTGTTCCCAATAAGTTTAGATTGGGACCATTGATGATTTGTATCTTCATATATTCGTTTTTTTTGTTTATCTTTGCAGCAATGGTGACAGACATGCAGTCATAACGCTTCATTGTTGGACAAAGGCTGCAGCAGCAAAAATAATAAAATAAATGGAAACCGACAAGAAAAGCAGTGCCAATATCTTAAAGGCCTATTTGCGTTATCTAAAGTTAGAGCGCAATTATTCGCCCAATACGCTCGATGCCTACAGTCATGACATCGCGTGGCTCATTGATTATTGCAAGCGCGAAGAACGCGACTTGCTGGGTCTGCAGCTTGAAGACTTGCAGCATTTTGCCGCATCTCTGCACGAGTTTCATATCGGTCCGCGCTCGCAGTCACGCATATTGAGTGGCATTCGCTCGTTCTTTCGCTTCCTGTTATTGGATGGTTATATCGACAATGACCCTACAGAATTGCTCGAATCGCCTGTCTTGGGCCAACACTTACCCGAGGTGCTGTCCACCGAAGAGGTCGACCGATTGGAAGAAAGCATAGACCTCAGCAAACCAGAAGGCCAGCGCAACCGCACAATTATTGAGGTGTTGTTCTCTTGTGGATTGCGGGTGAGCGAACTGGTCCACCTGAAACTCTCCGAACTTTACCTTGATGATGGCTTCATTCGCGTGCTCGGCAAGGGGTCGAAAGAGCGACTTGTGCCCATTTCTCCACGTGCCATCAAAGAGTTACGCCTATGGTTTGCTGATCGCGTTCACCTTGATATCAAACCCGGAGAGGAAGACTTTGTGTTCCTCAATCGCCGTGGTCATCATCTCACTCGCACGATGATACTCATCATGATCAAGCGACAGGCTGAGGAAGCAGGCATCAAGAAGACCATTTCTCCCCACACCTTGCGCCATAGTTTCGCTACGGCGTTGTTGCAGGGTGGGGCAGACTTGCGTGCCATTCAGGCGATGCTCGGTCATGAGCACATTGGAACAACCGAAATCTATACGCATATCGACACGACCACCCTGCGCGAAGAGATTCTCAACCACCACCCACGCAACATGAAAAAGCAGGCGGAATAGTGCGCCGAAAGCATGCCTACGTGGGCCGTAGCGCATGGTTTCATCAGCGATGTTGAGGCAGAAGAACGAAAAATTTGAATCCCATTTCATTGCAAACCTAACTTTATTTCCTTAAATTTGCAACTGCATGAATAAACAATCTAAACTCAAATATTTCATGGTTTTTGGCATCTGGCGACAGGATGACCATGAAAATAGCCGATGGAAAAGCATCGGAATGAATGTCATTCGCAAGATTTATATGGCTGTCAAGCTATTTATTGAGCGCGGACATGTGGACTATGCCACCCAACTTTCATTCAGTACGATTCTTGCTATCGTGCCCATCTTCGCCCTTATCTTTGCGATTGGTCGTGGCTTTGGCCTCTCTCAATACATCGAAACGTGGCTGCGCACATCGTTAGGTAGCCAGCCCGAGGCCGCCAACTCTATCATTGCCTTGGCTGATTCCTATTTACAGCACGCGCAAACAGGCTTGTTTATAGGCATTGGTTTGCTATTTATGCTCTACAGTGTACTAAGTCTTATCTATAACGTTGAAAGCGTTTTCAACATCATTTGGCAAGTAAACACGAAGCGATCTATCGGCAGATTCCTCTCTGATAACCTTGCAATGATGTTCCTTGTACCCGTGATTATCATCGTCATGTCAGGCGTAAGTATCATTGCAAACACTACTACTGAGCACCTGCAAACCTTCTTTCTTCTGGGTCCAATCGCCCGCGTTGTTGTGAGCTTACTGCCGTTTGTTGTGCTGACGCTTATCTTTGTGGCACTCTTTATGGTGATGCCCAACACGCGAGTGAAGTTCACTGCCGTTGTCGGTCCAGCCATCTTGGCCGCTATTGCCATGCTTCTTGTGCAGTGGGGTTACGTGCATGGACAACTCTTTCTCTCTGGATATAACGCAGTATATGGGTCACTTGCCGCGCTGCCTCTATTCATGTTATGGATGCAAATATCGTGGTATATCTGCCTGTTTTGTGCCGAATTGTGTTACATGAACCAGTATTTTGACTACTACGAATACATGATAAGTCCACACGATATCAGTGAGGCCAACCGACGAAAGATTGCTTTGCTTGTGATGAAACATATCACAAAGCGATTCAGCGAGGGCCAACCTGCACTGACAGTCTTGGCTTTAAAGCAGCTCACGGGAATCCCTGTGTGCCTTGTTAGCGATGCTTTGATGCGGTTGGAACGTGTGAAACTCGTTACGATGGTAGCCACTTCCAAGGATGAAGACGAGCGTTATCAGCCGGCACTAAGCTTAGATCATCTGCGCATGGGCCACATTGTAGAACTCTTGGATAATGCTTCGGCCGACCGACATAAGAATAATTATCTCGACCTTAATGCGTTGTTTGACGACAAGGCGAAAGAAGAGGTGAGACAGGCACGCATGAATTTTATTCAAAAACTTAATGAAATCAATAACTTATAGTAACTTATGGCGGCGTTTGTTGCCTCATTATGATGAGCGAGAAGCCAAAGCTGTTGTCAGAACGCTTGTGGAAGAACTGTTCCAACTGACGCTGACCGACCTCTATGCCGGTGGTCTTGACAACCTCACTACTGCCGAACAACAGCGTTTGGAAACGTCACTTCAGCAGTTGGAAGCAGGCATTCCGGTGCAATATGTCACGGGAACGGCACGCTTCTTTGGGCGTGATTACGTGGTCAATCCCCATGTACTTATCCCACGACCTGAAACAGAAGTGCTCTGCGAAACAATTCTTTCGGCATATAACCAACCTTATTGTGCGTTGCAACCGCCTGCGCCCCTGCGTGTGTTAGACATTGGAACAGGCAGTGGATGTATTGCCGTCACCCTCGCACTCGACCTTTGGAACAGCAGTGTTTCAGCCTGGGATGTCAGTGGCGAGGCCCTGCTCACGGCGCGAGAGAATGCACATCGCCTGCAAGCTCAGGTGAATTTTGAGTGGCATGACGTGCTTTCGCTCGACGAAGCAGCACTTGCGGCCACGCCGTTTGATATCATCGTGTCCAATCCTCCGTATGTTTGTGACTGCGAGCGCAAGGACATGACCGAACAGGTCTTGGCACATGAGCCTCACACGGCCCTTTTTGTGCCCGACAACGACCCGCTGTTGTTCTATCGTGCCATTGCAGATTATGGCGTAACCCACCTCAATCCGCATGGTCTTTTGGCGTTTGAAATCAATCCCATTTATGCCGAAGAGACATGCAAGATGTTGGAGCATATGGGCTATGAACAAATCGAAAGCAAGGAAGATCAGTATGGAAAGGAGAGGATAGTGATAGCCCGAAAAGACTGATACCCACCCCGACCCTCCCCAAGGGAGGGAGTTTGAGCTTGAGAAAAGGATGCACAGAAAGGCTCTTTTCAATCTTATTACGTAACAACATATAAATAATTATTCATAAACAAAATACAAGTAGCCTCATTCAGCGGCTCCCCTCTCCTTGGAGAGGGGGTGGGGGTGAGGCTTTATTTTCTTCTTATGACAGAACAACAAGCTCAAAATAGATTGGCAACGCTATGTGCAAAAGGAGAACATTGCACACAAGAGATGCTCGAAAAACTTCGGAAATGGGAGATTGATGATGAGGCGCAAGCGCGTATCATGGCCTATCTCACAACCCATCACTTTGTGGATGATGCCCGCTTTTGTGAGGCGTTTATCAAAGACAAGATAGAATTTAATGGCTGGGGACGGCGAAAAGTGGAGCAGGCGCTTTATCTAAAAGGCATTCCGCGAAGCCTTTCCGACCCCTTCTTTGAGGAGATTCCCGACGAGATGTATTTAGAAAAACTTCGCCCTCTCATTCAACATAAGTGGCCAACGATAAAGGGTCGCAACGACTATGAACGCTCAATGAAGCTCATGAAGTATGCTTTGGGGCGGGGTTTTGACATGCGATTGGTTCGACTTTGCATAGAAGAAATTGGCGAAAGCTTGGATGATTAGCCTGTTACGGCATGTGAAAGAGGTTGTCAAACCACGCGCCTGTGTGATTTGTCAGCATCGGTTGGCGCCCACCGAACACGCGGTTTGCACCACCTGCAATCGTCATTTGCCTCGCACTCACTATGCCGTTGAGGCGCGCGACAATCCCGTTTGTCGCCTGTTTTGGAAGCAGGTGCCGATTGAACGCGGTGCCTCCTGGGTTGTTTATGCCGCACATGCCCCTATCAGTAAGGCCATTTATGCACTGAAATACAGGCATCAGGCCGCCATCGGACAGCGACTTGGCGAACTCATGGCCACTGAATTGAAGGCTGAAGGCTTTTTTGAAGGCATCGATTTTATAGTGCCTGTGCCACTGACTCGCGGCAGATGTCGTGAGCGCGGCTATAATCAGAGTCTGTTGATTGCCGAGGGAATTGCCCACGTTACTTCCATTGCGATTGACGAACATATTTTAACCCGCCTGCATTACAAGGGCAGTCAGACGCAGCAAACCATTGAACGGCGGCGCGAAAACGTTAAGGGCGCATTTCAATTACATCATCCTGAACGAGTGCGCGGACATCATGTGTTGCTCATCGACGATGTTATCACGACTGGATCCACAATGCTTGCCTGTGCAAAAGAATTGGCGCGGGCAGGCGAGGTGACAATCAGTGTGCTCTCGTTGGGCTATGCCGGTCGCTAAATCATGAGCTAAACGGCTCGCCAAGGCTATGTGCATGGTGCGAAGAATAGATGCGGAGAAGGAACGTGTGGCCGTGTGTGGCTAAGCGCTTGATATAGAGGAGGTTTGAGATTTGGTGCAAAAGGTGTTGCAATGTAACGAACATTGCGTGATGAAATGAGCGGAATCACCGCCTGATTAACGGCAGTTCAAAAATTGGTTTGCGTGAAAGGATATTGCAACGTATTTTCGCTCGGTTGACAAAGCTGGGCAGCCCTGTGCACGAAAAGAATCAAAATAAGCCGCTTATCGTTGCGTATAAGCGGCTTATTTTGTATAGTTATATAAATCGTTGCTATGGATGCAAACGCGGCACAGCGTTAATTTCTGAGTCCTTTTGCCCCGACCAAGAACGCCTTTGCAGCCCCAAAGCGCAGATACATGTCAAGACGCACGGGCACATGATTGGCATCATCGGTCACATAGAAGTCGACAATGCGTTTATATTTGCCGTCATCGAGTTCGAGATAAGCCAATTTCAAGCAGTTGTATTTAACGTCGTTATCCGCCTTTATCGTAGCCTTTCCGTCGAAACGCAATTCAGCTGGGGTGCGATCATCGCCGTCAACGATAGGGAAACTGATAGCCGTTCCCTTCTTCCAGTTTATCGGATCAAAGGAGCGGGCACGCATAAAGATGCTCAACATGTCGTAGACGCAGTCGCTATAATTATGTTTCACCCATGTGTTTGAGCCGTCGTTGTGGAGTCGGTGCTGGCGAACATTGGCCTTTCCTCCGTTGTAATTGTAGAAGACTTCATCCACTGTGTAGCGCTTTCCCTCGCGTGCGCCCTTGCGAAAATACAGCGGTTCCATGTTCAAACTGTTATAACAGAGCAGCGTATCTCGCAGTACAAAGAAGTTATCGAGCTTGCCATTGCCGCGTGTAGTGAGGCTACAGCGATAGGCATTCTTGCCTTCATAGCGGCTCTGCACGGTGTACATGCTGGCTGTTCCGGCTTTCACCCACACGAATTTCCAGTTGTAATAGAGGTTGTAGGTGAGGAATTCGCCCGATTTAAACGCTGTGTTTCGGAAGGCACATGGCCCTTCTTGAGCATTGGCCACTATCGTTGCACTGCACAAAAGCAAGGCCACGAGGGCACAGCGGCGCAGTGTTGAGGCTGCTTGCAGCAGGAGTTTACGTTGTTGTTTCATCTTTTCTTTCCTTTCTTTCCTATCTTTTTTTACTTAGCGTGGGTTGGTTTCAGGCGTATAGGGAAGGCCCATTTGCTTCGCACGCTCGGCATTCCGTCGTCTGATAGTCTTTTGTTTGTCGGCCTTTTGCTTTGTGATAGCGCCAGGTTTTTGCTGATAGAGTGGGGTGGAAGTGGGGTTCCAACTTTCCGTCAAGTCCCATTTCGCCTTACATTCAATCTTTCCCGGGTAGTAGTATACAGCCTCAGGCTGGCGGTCTTTGGCATAGTCGCCCGTGTCCCAGATGCCATTGTGGTTACTGTCTACAAAGAGACGCAGGTAGTAAGTCTCGGGTTTGAGATAATAGAATTCGGCCTGTTGGTGTTCGGCAGCAACCTCTTTAATCACTTTGTCGTTGCGGTCGAGCAGTTGAACGATGCAGGGTTGGCCATCCAAGCCCGTTAGCGTGATGACCAAAGAGCCAAATTCGTCGTCGCCCTTCACCTTGAATCCTTGTTTATATTTCGGCGTAACAGCCCCATAGATGTCGGTAAAGGCTGTGCTGTCGGTTTCAAAACTATAGTCTTGTCCGGGCTTCCAATCAGCCGAAATCTCATAGTTCATGCCATATTTCAGCGAGTCAGGCCGCACAAAGCGCCCTTCGGCATTGCGTCGGGCGACAGGCAGCAGTTGGTAGTTGGCACGATACCACAGCGAGTCTACCTTTGTATAGAGGTGTACTTTCGTGGTGTCGATGGTAGAAATTGGCGTTTCAAACTGCAACTGCAGTCGCTTTTCGGGATCTATTTCATTGGCGTTTTGCATGCGAATCGCCAACGTTGGTCGTGGCATTTCCGTCTGATAAGGCTCTCCTTTCTTTTTCAACTTCTCTTGTTGCTTTTGCCATTTCTCGTAGGTAGCCTTGAGTTGTTTCATTCTTCGCTCGTAAGGCTGTTTCGACAACACCTCAAGGGTGTCGGTTTGACTGACGAGTTGGCCCGCCGAATCGGTCATGAGATAGGTCATTTCCATGCGCAGCGTGTCTTGATTGACCAAGGCTGTGTCGCGCAACCAATAGTCGATGGTGTCGCGTTTGGCGTTAGGGATGGCGATAAAAGCATCATGTGCGTTGAAATTCAGGCCTTTTATTTGAGGCAATTTGGGATTACCATAACTGAAATTCACGGCAAAATGGTTGGCTTCATTGCGCGTAACACTTAGTAGATAGCGGCTTGTGAGCACCTCATGAAAGGCACACAGCGTGATGTTATCGGGCAGAAAATGGGCATATCCCACGCGTTTGATGTCGGCAATATGCAGGGAATCAGACCATAAAGTGTCTTGTCTGGTGTCGTCCATCACCGAGGGTTTGATGAGCTCATGATTGAAAGCAATCATCTCACTCTTTTGATTGAACTGATAATTTCCGTCAACATCCTGCAAGGCATATACGCGATAGGTGCCACGTTTGACGCCTTTGATGACGAAATGACCACGACTATCCGTGCGACTTACACGCAACATGGGTTGTTTTTCAAAGGCCGAGTCAGCCAGATTTGCATAGAGACCAACAAGGATTCCTTTCACTGGTTCGAGGTTTTCGGCTGCAACGACATAACCAGAGACCTCCATCGTGTCGATTTCTGCACCCGTAGAGAAGCTATAAGTGTAGTTACCGAGGGGGTTACCCTCGTTGTTATCGCTGATGGCATCACTGAAATCAATGGTATAAGTGGTGTTGGCTTTCAACGAATCGAGCAGCTTAACTTCAATCGATTTGCCTGTAGCCTTAATCTCAGGAGCCTGTAATTGGGGTGGAGAGACAATCACATTTTCTGTTGGATTGTCGATTTTTACAAACTCATCAAAGCTGATTTTCACCTTCTGTGCCTTCACCTCAGTGGCTTTGTCGGCAGGCGTGGCCCCCAAAACCTTAGGGGGTGTCTCGTCATACCAGCCTCCATCAGGGTTTCCCATGCGTGCACACGAGGTGAGAACTCCCCCGATAGTAACCGTCAACAGCAAGGAGAGACCTCCCCCCATCCCTTTCAAGGAGGGGGGAACCCATAGAGACGGGCTAACTTGAGCTGTATTTTGACTCCTCTTTTCTTTTGTTAAACCAGGATATCCAAGCTGTAAACGATTTGTGAACAGCTTGATTTTCTTGATATATTTCCACATAGCGCTCTTGTTTTCTTTCATGAGATAAGGCTCAATTGGATAGGCGTTCCTCTCCCAGAGAGGGCGAAGGAGAGATGTTCATCACCTCTTCGATAACCTTTCTGCTATTGCTTAATCTCGGAATTTTATGTTGTCCGCCAAGCTTTCCCTTTGCCTTGAGCCAGTCGTTGAATTGTCCTGGGCGTGCAAGAACCACCTCAAGCGGTTGCAAAGTGATGTCATGAAAGCGCTTAGCCTCATAGTCGCTGTTGATTTCTTGTAGCTTTTTGTCAAGCAAAGTGGCAAAGCGTTCAAGAGAATCAGGTGCTTTTGCAAACTCGATGAGCCACTGATGGCGACACTTTGCCTTGCTATCCATGAAGACAGGTGCTGCAGTGTATTCGCTGATTTCAGCCCCAGTCTGCGCACAAGCATAAGCCAAACCCTTCTCAGCATTGTCCATGATGAGCTCTTCGCCAAAGGCATTGATGAAGTATTTGGTGCGACCAGTGATGACAAACTTATAGGGATTCGTGCTCGTGAAACTCACAGTGTCGCCAATAACATAGCGCCACAGACCGCAACTCGTGGTGATTACCATAGCATAGTTAATGCCTGTTTGCACTCCTTCGAGTGGAACAATCGTTGGATTGTCGGTGCCAAACTCATCCATTGGAATGAATTCATAGAACACATCATAGTCGGTCATCAGCAAAAGACTCTTGTCTTGGAAATCGCTTTGAATGCCAAAGAAGCCTTCGCTGGCATTATACGTCTCCATATAGTGCATCTTTGGGCTCGTGATGAGCATCTCATATTGCGGTCGATAAGGTGTAAACGCAATGCCACCATGAAAGAAAACTTCGAGGTTTGGCCACACTTCTTCAAGGTGTTCCTTGCCCGATAGTTCCATAACACGCACCAAAACGCTTAACATCCAGCTTGGAACTCCAGAGATGTTTGTTACGTTTTTATGAAGACATTCACGTGCAATAAGGTCGCGTTTTAATTCAAAATCGCTCAACAAAGCAGTCGATTTCTTAGGCACTCTGACGAGATTTGCCAATGGGTTTATATTCTCAATGAGGATTGCACTGAGGTCTCCGACGAGAGAATTTGCCACATTATAGTTGGGTGAATGACTACCTCCGAGGATGAGACTACGGCCATCAAAGAGTCTGCTTTGAGGGTTATTACTCAGGTAAAGTGCTACAACATCTACGCCACCGGCATAGTGAATATGATTCAATCCGTCTTTAGAGACGGGGATAAACTTGCTCTTGTCGTTGGTTGTTCCTGATGATTTTGCATACCATTTGACACGACCGGGCCATAGAACATTGGCTTCTCCGTGGCGCATGCGGTCGATATCGCCTTTCAGTTCCTCGTAGCTGACAACAGGAATACCTTGTGCAAAGTCTTCATAACGACAGCTTTGCATGCCAAACTTGCGTCCATACTCGGTATGACGGCCATGTTCAATAAGACGCTTTAGCACCTTTTGCTGCATCTTCACGGCCTCTGTGGCATAGCGTTCCAAATCTTTTTGTCGTGGCAGGAACAACTTTCCTGCGATGCTTGTCAAACTCATTGTCTTCTCATTCAGTTGTTCTTGCAAAATTAACGCAATCTTTTGGAATACCCGAAAGAATTATCCTTTTTTATGTTCTTTAAGGGCGAACGAGTCAAGATGATACCAATGATGTTACTTTTCAGCACTTTCCTCTTTCCTTTTTATTTATAAGCATATATTAATATAAAGGTGGAAAGGAAAACAAAAAACTCATGTTTACAGATAAAAAGTAATTTTCTATAATAAAAAATGTTTGCACGCGTGTGATACTTTATAATAAAAGAGGATATGGTTACTTTTGAAGAGTGGATATTTACGAATGGGAAAACTATTTAGCTTCAATGGAAACTTTTTCTATATCAAAAGAGAAAATTTAATAATTTTTTCTATTTATCTTTGTGCTCACAATACAAATGCTTGATAAGTAATCAGGCCAACACAAGAATTAAACTATAAAACGTACTCAGATTCGGCCGGATCTTGATTGTATTCACTTGGTAAAGCTGCCACTAATGCAATTCTTTGATACCCAAAGATGGTACATCATAGTGTAAAACTGCATGGGATATGTAGTTCGATGTCATAGATTATAACTCGACAATACAAACATACTAATATTAGACTTATGAGAACAAGTAGATTCTTATTGTTCATTTTGCTCGCTCTTTTTTATGCGAACACTGTGAGCGCAATTATTGTAGGTAATCAGTTTACAAGGGATGGGATTACCTATGAGGTTACTTTTATGGACGTAGCCCATGATGGTCATCCTGCAAGGTATGAGGTAAAATTCGTTTCTTCCAATTTAGCTGGAGCGCTAAATATCCCTGAAACCGTTGCAGATCTTAACAATCAGTACACTTTTAAGGTAACCGCTATTGCTGCAAATAGTACAGTTCCGAATGCAACTTCGGTCACGATTCCGAGTAATGTCACAACGATTAATGCCAATTCTTTTAAGGGGAATAACATCACGAACATCAATATCCCTGCCACAGTGACTGAAATCAAGGACGGAGCCTTTTCATATATGGAAGGACTTAAAGCCATTACAGTCGACGCCGGAAATTCAAAGTATTCAGCAACTGATGGTGTGCTCTATGAGAATAAGACTGAAGGAAAATATCTTTCCGCTTATCCTGTCGCCAAAGATGGTACACCTTTCGGTGTCGGTGGACTTGAATTTACGGTACCAGAAGGCGTTGTCGGTGTGTCCACGAATGGCTTTCAAAAGGCAGGAAAGCTTTCACGCATCAATCTTCCTGCGTCATTAAAGTATCTCCCGACTAATCAAGAAGGAAATGGTTTCACGTCAGCAACCAACTTGAAAGAAATTAAAGTAGCCGCTACAAACCCTAATTTTCAAGACATAGATGGGGTAGTTGTTACGAAAGATGGCAAGACTTTAGTATCTTATCCGAATAATAAGGGAGGTATAAAAGATACAAATTATGATGCACCTCTATCCATTGACCCTACTCATGCAAAGCGTCCTGGGGAGTATTATGAGATTCCTGCTGGTGTAGAAACTATCAAAGATGGTGCTTTTGCACAAGTACAGACCATTACAGCTGTTAAACTTAATGATGTAAAGACAATTAAAAAAGGTGCTTTTTACTCTGTACGTAACTTACGAAATGTAGAGATTTCATCTTCAGTTACATCGATTGAAGATGGTGCAATCACGGGTTCGCCCGACCTACTTAGCTTTAAGATAGATGCAGGTAATCCTAATTACATGGCTGATTCAGAGGGTGTTATTTACAATAAAGCAGGTACTGAGCTTGTGCTTTACCCTGCAGGAAGAGCTGGAGAGTACTCAACGCTGCCCACAACGCAAACGATTCGTAACAGAGCTTTCTATTATGCGCAGAAGGTTACAAAGGTAAACTTCAACTCAGGACTTACGGATATAGGGAACGATTGCTTTCAAGCTGCTGCTGCATTGAAAGAGCTTACCTTCACAGCTCCCAGCACATTAAAGAACATCGGAACTTTTTCTTTCTATGGAACTGCCTTGGAACATCTCACGATTCCTGCCTCAGTAGAAAACATTGGATGGAATTCTTTCAGCCCAACAAAGTTGAAAACGGTTGAAGTTGAAGATGGATCAAAGCTAAAGACGATTGCAAGAGATGCATTTGCAAACAATACTGACCTCGAAGAATTTAAGTTCTTGGGTTCTTCTGACCTTGAAAAAATTGAAAAAGGTGCCTTCAAAGGCAATACAAAGTTAAAGGAATTTACGATACCCAAAAATGTAACAACGATAGAACGCGGTGCTTTCGATGGCAATTCTGCAATGGAAAAAGTTACTTTCGACCAGCCCGCGAAGATACAAACGATTGGAGAAGGTGCGTTCCAAGGTGCTCAAGCATTGAAGAGAATAGAACTACCTAACACGGTAACTACTATCTCTAAGGACGCCTTTAATACGTGTAAGAGCCTCACAGAGATTGTAATTCCTTCAAGTGTAACCAGTATTGACCCCACAGGATTCCAAGAATGTGGTAAGCTTGAGAAGTTTACCGTCGACCAAAACAATCCTGTTTATTCAAGTGTTGATGGTTTCTTGTTGAGCAAAGACAAAAAGGTGTTGAAGGCTTTCCCACCTGCAAAGGCCAACACTTATTATACCTTACTTCCTCCAACGATTGAAGAGATTGGCGCACAAGCCTTCTATTACGTTCAAGAACTTGAGAATGTGACGATTCCTGAGAAGGTAACGAAGATTGATAAGTTTGCATTTGACCGCACGGCTAAGCTCAACACAATCGCTTTCTTGGGTCAAACACCAATCACAAATGTAGACCCTTCTGCTTTCAATCCAGCCAATGTCAATACCCACGACATTCAAATCAGTATCCGAAAGAATGCACAAGCTGCTTTCGCCAGCAATGCTTTTTGGAGTGGTTTCAAACAGTTGGGCATATCATTCTTTGAAGAAGTCAACGGAACTGGTAACGGAGAAACTGAGTTTTTCCCGCTTTCTCAGAAGGCAGTAATGGTTGTTGACACCAAAGCCGATGTCTTTACGTATGTTGTTCCAAAGACTGTTACGAACTCAACTGATAATCATGTCTACGAGATTCGCCTTTGGGGAGACTATGCTTTGAAGGATTCTCCTGCCACAAGTAAGTTTGAAGAGGTGGTATTTAAGAATCAACTCGACTATATGGGACTTAATGCTTTTGATAAAGCGGATGGCAGTTCGTCTGTGAAACGCATTTTCTTCACGAGCAACAATCCAACAAAAGATATGAGTGCCACTAAGTGGGAATATGGTAATACGCAGCATGAGTTCAACTCAACACTAAAGATTTACGTCAAGAAAAGCGTCTTAGATGACTATAAAAGTGCTACTGGTCATGAGCACGCTGGATGGGGACGATATGCTAATCAGATTGATTATAAGATTCCAAATGACGTGAAAGTACAGCATGTTTTCGCTACTTTCGCTCGCGAATTTGATGCAGATCTTGGTATATATAAGCGTGAAAAAGGCGGTTCAGGAAGTGATATTGGTGCCTTTATTGTAAAGAGTAGCAACGTGTTTGTCTTGAATAATGGTACTGCTCTGTTTAAGATGACGAGTATCAATGGCACAGGAAGCAATGTGAATCGTTATAACTATGTGCCTGCTAACAATGGAGTTATCTTGGCAACACTAAATGGTAGCGCCACACCTGCAGACTTCTACTACGCTATCGGCGAGGAGGATAATGCGAAATATACGCCAAATGCTGGCGAGCAAAATATCGTTGAAGGGGTTACTGTGAAAGACAAGAGCATCCAATCTACGGCTGCTGCACCCCTCTTTGGTATGTCTGCAAGCAAAGGAACGCTGCTAAAAATTCCTGCAACTCCATTTAATATGAAGGTGCATAAAGCCTTTGTCAAAGGCATTACAGGTGCGGTTGGCAGTGCAAAGGTTTCACTTGTCTTTGACGATGAATGGATGAATGGCAACATTCACGATGGAACAGGCAATACAGCTGGTATCTCTGACGTAGAAAGCAACACTAAAAAGCAAGATGGTGTGTACTATAACCTACAGGGACAACGTGTTTCTAACCCTCAACATGGTATCTTTATTCAGAATGGTAAAAAGGTTGTCTTGCCCTAAGGCAACCTTCTCCATCACGAATTTAAGATAACATAACAACAACTTCACAAAAACAAAACTATGAAAAGAAAAGCATATACACGTCCGGTTACACACTATTTTGATCTTGTTGCCGAACATCTGATGGACGACTCTCAAATTGTTCATGTTTCAGTCCCTATTGATCCAAGTCACGAACTCGACCCCGATGATGTGGGAGCAAAGGATAATCCTTTCTGGGCTGACGATGAATGGCCTGGTTATTCCCCATGGGATGATTAATAAAATAGCACGGAAGCAGATGCCGATTAATGGTATCTGCTTCTTTTACGATTTAGAAATTAGATAAATAATGTATATAAATCCGTGATTGTTCCCATGCAATGTGAATAATTCAAGATTTAAGTCTATCTTTGCAATAACTCAACTCATTATGCAAAACAAAGCTTCTGAAGATGGAACGATGATGTCTTTTCGTGAAATCTCCACTTATCTTAGGAGTCACAAAGATATTGTAGAGGGTGAACTCTATGTTGGTTCAGACCATATTGTGGCGCTCGACAGTGCTCCATTCTTTAGACTTATCCCCAATAATCCTCGTAATGTAAGCTTTGATGCAGCACGCTTGGTGCTCATCAGAAAGGGCTCTTGTGATATCACCATTGGCCCAATGAAGTTCAACTGCCGTCCGGGTGACATCGTGTTTATTAATAGTGGCGTAGTAGTCAACGACGATGAGGTAGACAAAAACACAAAACTCGAAGGCTTTGCCGTGTCAAAATCCTTATTGATAAAGTCTTTTGGAGGCCGCCTTCCCGAACTACTTCTTGCTCCGGATATGTGCTTTTGTGTGCATCCCAACAGCAAAGAACGTCATGTTTTGAAGCAGATTTTCCACACACTTTATTCGCTTTCTCAACTCTCTGAGGCTACGAACGAGGCAATTTGTTCGCTGATAGTGTCGGCTTATTGCTTCGTGGAGGCGCTTCATAAGCAAAATTTCAACCTCGATGGCATGTATAAGTCGCGCAATAAGTTAGTGGCTGAGCAGTTTATTAGGTTGGTAAACAACCACGCAAAGCACCAACATGAGCTTGATTTCTATGCTTCGAAACTCTGTCTCACCCCACATTATTTGGGGATGATAGTGAAACGCGAAACCAATATCACGGCAAAAGAGTGGATAGATAATACGCTTATTGTGCAGATTCAGTCGGAATTGAAATATACCAACAATTCGTTGAAGGTGATAGCCAGCGACTTTGACTTTATTTCGCTTAGTGCTTTTTGCAAATTTTATAAGCGGAAAACGGGGCACACTGCCCGAAGCTATCGCATGAAGCGAAATGAATAGGCGAGAGAGGGGGATTTTAAGGCCCTACAACGGCTATTGAATCGTGCGATAAGGTCATTCACTTCGTGGCGCCTTTCGCCTCAAATTACCGCATGAAATGGGCTGAATCGCGGATGAAAAAGAGGGAGAGGTGTGGCGGATGAGGTTTAATCCATCTGTGGATGACGTTTAATTCATCTGTGGGATGGCGTTTTTCCTGCCTTCAAATCATTGGTAGCGTTTCATGATGTTTATGAAACGGGGCCGGCAATAGGTTGGGGGAGGTCCTCGTTTATTTTTGTTTTTCTACCCCAATTCTTAGTTTTTTTTCGTAAGTTTGCAAATAATAGCTGAGAAACGGCTTCTTTTTATGGTGTAAAAGGGCGTTTTCATTGAGCTAAATCAGTGAGTTTGTGCACGTTAAAGCATGGCTTTCACAAGGAGAGAGGGCACATGGGGCACAACAAAAAATTAGAGAACATGCGGCAAAAGGCGGTGTGCCTGTTTGCAAAATAATCAAAACGAAACATGAGAAAATTAGGGATAATCGTCTCTTTATTTGTATTTTCGCTGACCATTCAAGGTCATATTCTGCCGAAAGATAAGCATCTCACGGTTAATCAGGGCTTGCAAAAGTTAGCCAACAAGCTCTTAGAGGGCAAGCAAGGGAGTATTGTGGCCATCGAACCCGCCACGGGTGAGGTGCTGTGTATGGCGAGTTCGTCTCACGAAAACGATGGGGTCAACCATGCCATCGAAACCGTTTATTCGCCTGGTTCTACGTTTAAGGTTGCCAATACCATTGCTTTCGTCTCCGAAAATATCATCAACCATAACACAAAATACACGTGTAATGAGGGCTTTTGGCGTGATAAGATTCACATCGGATGTCATAAACATAGCTCACCACGTGCACTTACGGGCGCACTTAGCACCTCGTGTAACGCTTATTTCTGCAAAGCTTTCATGGCAATGATAGAGAATCGCACGCGGTATAAAGGCCAGTCGCAGGCACTAAACACTTGGTATGACTACATGATTAGCATGGGTCTTGGGATGCCGCTTGGCATAGATCTCCCCAATGAGCAGGGAGGTTTTGTTCCAGATGCCTCTTATTGTCAGCGCACTTTTGGCAATCGGTGGAATGCCCAGACGATAATGTGGCTCGGAATGGGGCAGGGTGAGGTGAAGACTACACCGCTGCAACTCTGCAATCTTGCGGCTATCATAGCCAATCGCGGGTTTTTCTATACGCCACATGTGTACAAACCTACGGCCAAAAAGCCAATTGATGAGCGGTTCACCGTGCGTCATAACATTAAAGGTACACCGAAAGCGATTGAAGAAGTCATTGCCGGCATGCGCTCGGCAGTAACAAATGGCACGTGCGCAAGCATCAATACACCGACCTATCAGATATGTGGTAAGACGGGAACGGCAGAGAATACAGGCGATGATCACTCGGTGTTTATCGGCTTTGCCCCTATGAACAATCCGAAGATTGCTATCTCTGTATATATTGATAACGGTGGATTTGGCGCCGATCTTGCCGCTCCTCTCGCCGCTATTATCCTTGAAAAATACCTCACAGGAAAGCTCTCTGACCGCAGCGAACGCCATGTAAAGAAGTGGCAAAGCTATGCCATTGAACCGCCAGCACAAGTAGATTCTACTGCGATAAAGGTGATGAAAGGGAAACAAATGGCGCAGAAAAAGCGCAAAGAAATCCCTGTTACGTTGGATAATTTATAGGGGGTGGTTTGTGAGGGGTAGGAAACAAAGCCTCACCCCCGGCCCTTTGCTTTCCTCGTTTCGCAGGCTTCACGAACAGCGACCTTTGGTTCCCCGAAGAGGGAGGGGAGTAGTTAGTTTTGGAAAAGGAGGAGATAGTTTGAGAAGCAATTAGGGGTGGTGATGTTGTTGATAATAAAGAGTAAAATGGTTTGGTGCAAATCATCGTGTGATTTGCCGTTTTTTATGCTGTGAAATAACGTAAATGGTATGATCATCCGACGCATATTGAAATGTATTTGTAGTTCAACGCTGTAAGCGTTGTACGTTTGATAGCCTATGGTTGGCGTCAGCCTACCCTGGGTTATGCATATAATGAGGAGGTCAACGCCGTAGGTATCATGCCGATATTCCAATGAATGTATTTTACAATATACATGCCCTCATGGTGCAACTCGGTACGAGTTGTGTTTTTGATAGCCCGGGGTTGGCGAGGAACGAGCCTACCCCGGGTCAACGTTCGCAAGGAGATTCAACGCCATAGGTGTTGAGCTTTTTCTATGAAGACACGCTTACAATGAAACATTTTATGACGGATTAATCAAAGAAAGCGCAACACCTATGGCGTTGTTCCACACCAACCATACCCTAACCCAGGGTAGCCTGCACTATCGTTTGGCAACCCTGGGCTATCAAAGGCGCAACACCTACGGCGTTGAAACATTCATTTCATAATACAATTGATGCCAACATTCGAACTAATAAATAGCAAAATGTGCCAATATCCCAATGAATATATCTATCACTACGAATGTTCTCATCATGCAAAGCCGTAGGTTTTATGTCAACATTCCAATGAATACATCCGTATTGCGAATGTTACAACTACGCAACAATGCGGGTTTTACGTCAATATTCCAATGAACACATCGCCCAGGGTGAATATTACAACGATTCAACGCTGTATATTTAATGCTAATACTTCAATGGGATATATCCACCATGATGAATGTTCTCATCACGCAACTCGGTACGAGTTGTTCTTTTGATAGCCCGGGGTTGGCGAGGAACGAGCCTACCCCGGGTCAACGTTCGCAAGGAGATTCAACGCCGTAGGTGTTGAGCTTTTTCTGTGAAAATATGGGTATAGTGAGGGAATTCATGGCGAATTAATCAAAGAAAGCACAACACCTATGGCGTTGTTCCATGCAAACCATATACTAACTCAGGGTAGCCTGCACTATCGTTTGGCAACCCTGGGCTATCGAAAGCGCAACACCTATGGCGTTGAAACATGTATTTTGTTATACCATTTCCGTTATTTCATGCCGTGGTATGGTGTAAATCGGGTGATGAAATAAACGATGCAATGCCATAGATGCTATACATTTCCGTGCAATGTGCTATTATTTCATGCCGTGGTATGGTGTAAATCGGGTGATGAAATAAACGATGTAATGCCATAGATGCTATACATTTCCGTACAACGTGCTATTAATTCATGCCGTGGTATGGTGTAAATCGGGTGATGAAATAAACGATGCAATGCCATAGATGCTATACTTTTCCATGCAACATACCATTAATTCATGCCGCTGGTCTGTGAAAATCGGGTGATGAAATGTAAAAATCAATGTCTCAATTGTGATTCAACGCTGTAAGCGTTGTACCTTTGATAGCCCAGGGTTGGCGCCAGCCTACCCTGGGTTATATGTGTTGTGTGGAAGTCAACGCCGTAGGTGTTGTGCTTTTTCTGCGTGGAATGCTGTGATAAAATATTGAGGAATAAAAGGTACAGCGCCTACAGCGTTGTTCCCCCTAACGGCAAACAACCCAGGGTAGACTTCGCTTGCGCTCATCAACCCTGGGCTATCAAAAGAACAACTCGTACCGAGTTGCGCAATGAAACAATTGTGAGAGTGATGTTGTTGATAATAAAGTGTAAAATAGTTTGCGGCATTTCATTGTGTAAAATACAGCAAAATACACGACCATTTGATACAGATTATAATGCTACTTCAGTTCAACGCTGTAAGTGTTGTACCTTTGATAGCCCAGGGTTGGCGTCAGCCTACCCTGGGTTATATGTGTAGTGTGGAAGTCAACGCCGTAGGTGTTGTGCTTTTTCTGCGTGGAATGCTGTGATAAAATATCGAGGAATAAAAGGTACAACGCCTACAGCGTTGTTCCCCCTAACGATAAATAACCCAGGGTAGACTTCGCTTTCGCTCGTCAACCCTGGGCTATCAAAAGTACAACGCCTACAGCGTTGCTTTGTTCTCTCATGCAAGTTTTACGCGAAATAGGGGATTAATCGGTGTGATATTTACTTTGTTGCTTTGTTTTCTCATGTAAATTTTGCGTGAAATAGGGGATTAATCGGTGTGATATTTACAGCGTTGCTTTATTTTCTCATGCAAGTTTTACGCGAAATAATGGATTAATCGGTGTGATATTTACTTTGTTACTTTATTTTCTCATGCAAATTCTGCGCGAAATAGGGGATTAAACCATGTGATATTTACTTTGTAGCTTTGTTTTCTAACGTCAATTATGAACAAAATATGTTTTAATTGTTCTCCAAAATGGGGAGTTAGTCGATGTACAACATATGATAATACATTGATTTATGCATACAACGAAGCTACATCCGGCATGAATTTAATCTGATATTTACTTTTTTTGTAATCGTAAATTGCTGTTTGAATCGTTCGGAAACGGATAGCGTTATAGGGGGAGGATAGTTATTTCTCTCCCCTTTTAGTGTGCTTCGAGCCAATTGTTTCCCCAACCTGCATCGGCTGTTAGAGGCACTTTCAGTTGGCATGCGCCTTGCATTTCTTCGAGAACAATCTTTTCTACGCGCTCTTTTTCCTCTGGATAAACGGAGAAGTTGAGTTCATCGTGCACTTGAAGAATCATTTTTGAACGGATGTTTTCAGCCTTAAAGCGTTGCCAGATGCGTATCATGGCAATCTTGATGATATCGGCTTCCGAGCCTTGTATAGGCGCATTGATGGCATTTCGCTCTGCAAAGCCACGCACAGTACCATTCTTTGAGTTGATATCTGGCAGGTAACGACGGCGCCCAAAGAGGGTTACGGCGTAACCTTTTTGGCGTGCTTCCTCTTTCGCTTGTTCCATATAAGCCTTCACTTTGGGGAAGGTTGTGAAGTAATCTTCTATGAGCATACGGGCTTCTTTGTTATCAATTCCCATGCGTTGTGCCAGTCCATAGGTGGTGATGCCATAGATAATACCGAAGTTTGCCTGCTTGGCCTTCTTGCGTTCTTCAGGAGTTACGTCGGCAATCTGCTTGTGCCATATCTTCGCTGCGGTAGCCGCGTGGATGTCAAAGCCCTCGCGGAAGGCCTCAATCATATTCTCATCACCACTGAGATGAGCCATGATTCGTAGCTCAATCTGTGAGTAATCAGCTGAGAAAAACAGGCATCCTGGCTCGGGAACAAAGCACTTTCGTATCTCTTTTCCGTCCTCACTTCTCACTGGAATGTTTTGTAAGTTGGGGTCACTCGACGATAATCGTCCTGTGGCCGTAAGGGCTTGGTTGAACGAAGTGTGTATATGTTGGGTGCGCTTATGAATCAGTTTGGGAAGTGCTTCGACATAAGTGCCGAGTAGTTTCTTTAGTCCTCGGTGGGCTAAAATGTCTTCAACAATGGGATTCTTTGCCCGTAGTGACTGCAACACTTCCTCGTTAGTGACATATTGTCCCGTCTTAGTTTTCTTCGGTTTCTCCATGATTTGCAGCTTACCGAAAAGGATATCGCCCACTTGTTTGGGGCTGGCAATGTTGAAAGTCTCGCCTGCTTCTTCGTAGATATGACGCTCAAGGCGGTTCATTCGCTCAGTAAAAATCTCGGCAGTATCATGGAGTGTGGCCGTGTCTACACGCACTCCATTGAGTTCCATGTCGGCAAGTACGGGGATAAGTGGCGTCTCAATGTCCCAGAAAAGGGCTTCCATGGCGACCTCTTTTAACTTTGGTTCGAGCACGTTTCGTAGCTGAAGGGTGATATCTGCATCCTCCGCGCCATACTCATAAGCGTCTTCTGGGGCAATGTCGCGCATCGACTTTTGATGCTTTCCGGGTGCACCGATAAGCTCTTCTATATGGATTGTCTTATAGTTTAGCAATGTTTCGGCCATATAGTCCATGTTATGTCGCAACTCGGGTTGAAGCACATAATGCGCTAACATGGTGTCAAACATCTTGCCTTGGAGGGTTACTCCATAGTTCTTTAGCACCTCATAGTCGTATTTAATGTTTTGACCAATCTTCAAAATTGATGGGTCTTCATAAACCGACTTAAAGATATTAACATATTGTAAGGCTTGTTTGCGGTCGTTAGGAATTGCTACATAAAACGCTTTATGTTCCTCAACAGCGAAGCATAAGCCTACCAATTCTGCCTCGATTGCATCAGTTGATGTTGTCTCTGTATCTAAACTGAGAATTTGTTTTGTCTTGAAAAAGTCACAAATTCTTTGTGCTTCCTCTTGATTATCAATCAGTTTATATTCGTGTTTGATAGTTTTAAGGCTCTCAAAACTCGCGTTTTCTGAACTAACTTGGCTGTTGCTCGGAATATCGGCAAATAAATCGCGTTCTACATTAACGCTTTTTTGCTTTTGTTCTGTTTTGTTCAGAATCTTGTTTGCAAGCGTTTTAAATTCCAAGTCGGCAAAGATTTCAGAGAGTTTTTGTTCATCTGGTTGTTGCAATCGCAATGCTTCAAGATTTAATTCGATAGGAACGTCGGTACGAATTGTTGCGAGAAACTTCGACATTTTGATATCTTCGACGGCACCTTCTACCTTTTCTCTCATCTTACCTTTCAGTTGATCGGTGTGCTCAAGAAGCCCATCTATCGAGCCAAACTCATTGATAAGTTTCACTGCAGTCTTCTCTCCTACGCCGGGACAACCAGGGAAATTATCGGCCGAGTCACCCATTAGCGCCAGTAAGTCGATAACTTGTTCGGGCTTGTTGATGCCATATTTCTCGGCAATCTCCTGTTCGCCCACAATGTCATATCCACCTCCATGGCGCGGACGATACATGAAAACATTCTTTCGAATGAGTTGTCCATAATCCTTATCAGGCGTGAGCATATAGGTCTCTACACCCTCATTACCAGCCTTTGTGGCTAAAGTTCCAATGACATCATCGGCTTCAAAGCCCTCAACTTCAAGGATAGGGATGTGAAACGCATGTAGAATTTCCTTGATGATAGGCACACTTAGCGCGATATCTTCAGGTGGTTCTTGGCGTTGAGCCTTATAGGGTGGGAAGGCCTCATGACGGAAAGTCTTGCCTGCATCGAATGCAACACCGAGATATTCGGGGTTTTCTTTCGTGATAATCTCATGCAGCGTGTTGACAAATCCAAGGATAGCCGACGTGTTAAGTCCCTTTGAATTGATGCGCGGAGCACGGATAAGAGCATAATACGACCTAAATATCAACGCGAAAGCATCTAAGAGAAATAATTTGTTCATAGTTGTTTTATTTGCTGTAAAATTACAAAAAAATAAGCATTAATCCTTATTTTATACTATCATTACCATAAAAAATGCTTATTTTTGTAACAAATACAAGGAAGAATGGACTATTTATCACTTATCAAACAGCCGATTTCTGCTGAATTAGATGATTTTATCTCTCTTTTTAATCAGTCGTTATCACACGATAACGGATTGTTGGCTCAGGTGCTGATGCACATTCGTCAGCGCGGAGGTAAACGCATGCGACCGATACTTATTCTTCTAATGGCGAAAAATTTCGGTTGTGTTTCTTCCGTAACCCAGCATGCAGCGGTAGGTCTTGAGTTGCTCCACACGGCGAGCCTTGTGCATGATGATGTCGTAGATGAAAGCAGTGAGCGGCGTGGACAGGCCAGCGTTAATGCCTTATATGACAATAAAGTGAGTGTATTAGTGGGCGATTTCATTCTTTCTACTGCCCTGCTTTACGTTTCAAAAACCCACTCGGAAGTGATTGTTAGAAGGCTTTCTGAACTCGGACGCACACTCTCTGATGGCGAGATTCTACAACTCACGAACATCCAAAAAGAAGCAATTTCTGAGACAGCCTATTACGAAATCATCAAGCGAAAGACTGCCGCGCTCTTCGAATCTTGTGCTGCTATTGGTGCAGAAAGTGCTGGAGCGAGCGATGACGATGTAGAAGCCGCGCGATTGTTTGGCCAAAATCTTGGCATCATCTTCCAGATTCGTGATGATATTTTCGACTATTACGACTCAAAAGAGATAGGGAAACCTACGGGCAATGATATGCTTGAAGGCAAACTAACGCTGCCCGTCATCTATGCATTAAAGTCTACCGGCAACGCAGAGATGATGACTCTTGCCCGCAAAGTGAAAGCCCGCGAGGTGAAACAGAGTGAAATCAACCAACTTGTGGCCTTCACAAAGGAAAGCGGTGGCATTGAGTATGCCGAGCAACAAATGTGGAAATTCCATGCCGCTTGCATGCAGTTTATAGATGAAAAGGTAGGGGATAGCACCATAAAAGCAGCATTGAAGGCCTATCTTGACTTTGTGATAGAGCGAAAGAGTTAGTGAAGAGGCCCTATCTAACCCCATCCCAATCCCTTCTTGAAGGAAGGGAATGCCTCCTTGAGCATTTTCTTTCAAGACAGAATATAATATATTGATAATCCATTGATTATCAATATCTTGGTGTATACTATGGAGTAGCGTTGCAAAATGCCTTATTTTACCTTGCAACGTATGTCAAATTACCCTATGATCTAATAGAGATAGTCGGCTGATTGGGTATATATTGTTCTACGGATTCTCTGTTATCATATGGTGATAATGGGTGTTGTATTTCTTTTTGAAGGCGGGGAGTACAGACAACTCGGTACGAGTTGTGTTTCTGATAGCCCCATGTTGGCGAATAAAATGAGCCTACGTGGGGAATAAATGAACGCATGAAATGAACCCGGAACGGGTTCAGCTTTTTCACATTTGCCACGTAATTGGAAGAAGCAAAACCCGTACCGGGTTTGAAAACCACTTGTTATCGCTCACCCGAGGTAGGCTCGTTCCTCGCCAACCACGGGCTTTCAAAAGCATAACTGCTACGCAGTTACTATATACCCGCCCTCATCTGGTGAATGGAATGAGCCTACGTGGGGAATAAATAGACGAACGATTGTCAGCATAATTCGTGTTATGCAACATCACAAACGCATTATGTGGCATCGCAACTCGGTACGAGTTGTGCTTTTGAAAGCCCCACGTTGGCGAATGGAATGAGCCTACGTGGGGTAAAATGTGTGTGCCGAATAAACCCAGTATGGGTTTAGCTTTTTCCCCATTTACGTGCTCCAATAAAATTTTTCATCGTATTTTGTGATGCCTGCATTGCGTAACAATGCCTCAAACTCATCTTTTGCTGAAACCTTTTTATGGTGTTCTTGCTGTTGATAAATATATTGATACACACTATCTTTGTGCCTTATTGAAACGCTGAATGCACCATATCCACCTTGCCAACAAAAGGAATGGTAATAAGACGGATTGCGTTCTTTCAGGAAGAGTGTGGCTTTTCGTTTCACCTCTTTTATCACATCAGCTACTGATGTGTTGGTAGCAAGCACCAATAAAAAGTGCAGATGGTCGGCAACACCATTGGCAATGAGACATGGACAATGTAAGAAGTGACAAGTTTGCATAACAAACTGATTCAGCGGTAATTGGTCTTGTGCTTGAATATTGACGGCTTTTGCGTGTTTGTGAAATACGCAATGCACCAGGATTTGGTTGAGATATTGTGGCATAAGATTATGAATTGGTTTTTGCAAAGATAGCGAAATCTTCAGTTGTTGATGCTTTTCGCCCCCATGTTTTTACGATTTTGTTACGCGAAATCAGAGATTTATGGAGCATAACTCCTTTTATTTGGAAAAAGCTGAACCCGTTCCGGGTTCATTTCATGCGTTCATTTAATCCCCACGTAGGCTCATTTCATTCGCCAACGTGGGGCTATCAAAAGCACAACTCGTACCGAGTTGCGATGCCACATAATGCGTTTGTGATGCAATATAGCACGAATTGCAAGACAATCTTTCGCCTATTTATTCCCCACGTATGCTCATTTTATTCGCCAACGTGGAGTTTTCATAGGCACAACTCGTACCGAGTTGCGATGCTTGTTAGAGTTATTTTACGGCGTAAAGTTGTGTAAGTTCCCTACGATTTAATAGGAATTGTCAGATGATCGGGTATAAATTATTCTACGGATTATCTTTTATTATACAATGACAATAGATGTTGTGACGTGCGATGAAATGTTTTTCATGTAGTAACTGCGTAGCAATTATGCTTTTGAAAGCCTTTAATTATACGATGATGGTGGGTATTGTGTCTCTTCTTGAAGGCGGGGATCATGATCAACTCGGTACGAGTTGTGCTTTTGAAAGCCCGTGGTTGGCGAGGAACGAGCCTACCT
>NZ_GL629647.1:1797857-1799709 GCF_000185845.1 Segatella salivae DSM 15606 | reverse complement strand
AGGAACGAGCCTACCTCGGGTGAGCGATAACATGTGGTTTTCAAACCCGGTACGGGTTTTGCTTTTTCCAATTACGTGGCGAATGCGAAAAAACTGAACCCGTTCCGGGTTCATTCTACACGCCTATTTATTCCCCACGTAGGCTCATTTCATTCACCAACGTGGGGCTATCAAAAGCACAACTCGTACCGAGTTGCGATGCTTTATAGCGCGATTTGTGATGTTATATAGCCTTTTCCTATGCTTCATTTTAGCCTTTGACGGCTATTTTTGGGGGCTATTGTACTTAGCTTATATCGGATATTGCATGACCAATCATGGTTGAACATGCCATAAAAAGCAGGAGAAAGGCAAGTTTTTTCATAAGGATATGGTTTTATAATGTATGGTTTTTATTTGATTTCCTTG
This sequence comes from Segatella salivae DSM 15606, assembly GCF_000185845.1. GTDB lineage: Bacteria > Bacteroidota > Bacteroidia > Bacteroidales > Bacteroidaceae > Prevotella > Prevotella salivae. The sequence continues at coordinate 1,799,301 of NZ_GL629647.1, read as the reverse complement.
AGATTATAGTCCAATTTCTTAATGGTTTCCCACGTTGAAATGTTGGTGAGTTCTATGTGGTCATTATAAGCTTCTATATGGTAGGGCGTCATTCCATAGACTAATTCGTTCTTTAAGTTGACGATACCATATTGATTTTCTTTCTTGATGATAAAGAGATTGGGCTTGCTTGTGACTTTAATTTCGTCGTAACCATAGGGGATCAGCTGCTTATCTTGGCGGTTGACGACTGCTGTTTTGCCCTCTGTGGTGACGATAAAGTGCTCATTATCGTTGAGACCTAATATGGAATTGTATTTAAAAGGGAAGAGGAGTTGCATGTGCTTGCAGTCAACAGCTGTTTCAAGGCCATTCCTTTTGAGGTATAGATAGCGGTCAGAAACACTGCTGTTGTCATAGAAAAGGTTGAGCGTTAATTGCTTTTTAGTCATGTTATAGAGTTGTTTTCCCTCGTCGGTAGTGAGTTCTATGGTATTATAGAGAAAGGTATGTTCGATTTTTTTGTATTGAAAGGGGAGCACGATGTTATTGTCTATGTCAATCAGTCCAAATAGATTGTCTTTGCAAGCGATGAAATAAGCGGTGCTGTCTGAGTGGATATAGCCGACTTTCTCTAATGGTTTGTCATACTGAACAGCGATAATCGGCTGTCCATCTTCACGTAGAAGTCCCCATGCTTTGCCTTGTTTATAATTGAAATAGAAGCATTTTTGTTCGTTTCTTTGTATTATAATAGGCATAGCATCGTCTAATGTGATGTCTTTAATGATGTCTTTATAGTTGAAGAGATAATGGCAACTGTCCCCTTTTGTCAGCTTAAAAAACCTCAAATATCTATATTTTATGGCGGTGTATTGTGGGTCGACAATAAATTTTCCCTCTTTATTACAGAGGCCATATAAGCCTTTTTTTACGATGAAATAGTTGCTTGCAGTGGTACAGAAGCTGCAGGCTACCTCTATACTATCATAGCGTGGCGGCAGAATTTCTTTGCCCATGTGCGAATAAAGACCTTGTTTCCCGTCCTTGTTGACGAGCCAATAGCGGCCGTTATCGAAGGAAATGTTATTAAATGTGATAGGAAGCAAGCACTTTCCTTCAGCATCGTATAGCCCTTTTTGCCCCGCTTTACTTACTACAAAGCAACCGAAATGGGTGCTAAATATAGTGTCGGCATCGGTGATAATGGGCTTCTTGTGGAAGTCGTTGAGGCTGAATTTACCATTGGTTTGTTTGCAGATACTGGCTTTTTCAAGGTAGAGTGCAACGCCAACCTGGGCATTTAGACTCATCGTCGATAGGGTGAAAAGTAACAAAAAGAGGGTGGTTGTCTTTCTCATCAATTGAAAACGAGGAATAGAGTGGGGTGTTATATAGTAATATTAAATGCAAACGCCTTACTTTCTCATTACAGAAAGTAAGGCGTTTTGTAACAATGTTTTAG
>NZ_GL629647.1:1772373-1797807 GCF_000185845.1 Segatella salivae DSM 15606 | reverse complement strand
GTCTCTTTTTCGAGGATTTCACTAAGCAAGAGGTTAGCCAATCGACTTGTTCCCATGCGGAACCACTGATTAGTGAGCCATTTTTCGCCTAAGACCTCTTTAACGATAGTATAGTAGATAATGGCATCCATGACCGAGTTAATGCCGCCAGCGGGCTTAAAACCTATCTGTATGCCAGTCTTATCATAGTATTCTTTGATAGCCTTGCACATTACATATGCTGCTTCTGGCGTGGCACTTACCTTTTCTTTGCCCGTAGAAGTCTTGATATAGTCGGCACCGGCATACATAGAAAGCAGGGCAGCTTTCTTGATATTACTGCATGATTGCAGGTCGCCAGTCTCCAAAATCACCTTCATAGGCACGTTTCCGCATGCCTGTTTCATCTCTGAAATGTCGTCGCACATGCCCTCATAATCGTCACTTAAGAACTTGCCTACAGGCATAACGATGTCTATTTCGGTAGCGCCGTCGGCCACAGCAAGCTGAGTTTCAGCCACTTTTACTTCCATTCGAGCCTGTGAAGAGGGGAAATTGCCACAGACATTAGTAATCTGTACGCCGTCAACTTCAAGGCTATTGGCCACGAGTTCGGTAAAGACGGGATAGACACAAACGGCAGCTACGTGGGGGATATCAGGGTATTCGCGGTCGAATTGATTAACTTTCTCCACCATACGCAGCACCTTTTCCTCGGTGTCGGTGGTGCTAAGGGTGGTGAGTTCGATGCTTCCGAAGAGGAATTTCTTGATGTCTCGTGTGTCATTTTGAGGCACTTTCTCTTCGATAATCTGCTTTACAGCAGCCTGAACATCAGCATCGTTGAGGGTAGTGTCATACTGTTCAAGAGCTTCTTCATATTTACTCTTGTCGTCATTCTTCATGTTTTTGCCTCCGTTTTCAGGCAAAATGGTCTTTGTATATGCCATAATGTTGCTTTGTTAAGGATTTATTTTCAGTTTATAATGATTCAGCTGTTTTCGCTTCTCAAGTGCTTTCAGCGCAAGAAAAGCTACTTATTTCAGTTTGTTATTATTCAAATGGCGGTCGTGATCACGGCGAGTTTTCTTGTCAAAACTCTTTTGTAACTCGGTCGTGAGGTCCACTCCGGTTTGATTGGCAAGGCAAAGGAGCACCCAAAGTACGTCGGCCATCTCCTCGCCAAGATTGGCTTTATCACCCGGTTTGAAACTCTGCTCGCCGTATTTGCGGGCAATGACGCGTGCCAACTCACCCACTTCTTCGGTGAGACAGGCCATATTCGTGAGTTCGTTAAAGTAGCGAACGCCATAAGTTTTAATCCATTCGTCTACGGATTGCTGTGCTTCTTGAAGGGTCATTGTTGTATATTATCTAATTGTTTGAATGAAAGCACCTTATGCTCTAAATCTTTCCACGGAAAGGGATGAGGCTTTTGATGATGTGGTTTATGGGAGATGCCTTACTCTTTTGCCTTACTATCCATGCAAATTGTTACCGGACCATCGTTTACAAGCGCCACTTTCATGTCGGCACCAAACTCACCTGTGCCTACAGGTCGACCGAGTTTATTCGATAGTTCGTTGCAAAAATACTCGTAGAGTGGTACAGATATCTCATGTTTTGCAGCCCGAAGCCACGATGGTCTATTGCCTTTCTTATAGCTTGCAAAGAGCGTAAACTGCGAGATAACAAGGATTTCACCTCCTATTTCCATGATAGATTTGTTCATAACTCCTTGCTCATCATCAAAGATTCTAAGGTTTATTACCTTGTGTATCAGCCAGTTGGCGTCGTCTTTTGTGTCACTTTCCTCGATGCCTAACAGGATAAGATAACCCTTATTGATAGCGGCTTTCACGCAATTATTAATCGTTACTGAGGCGTTTGCACAGCGTTGAATGATAATTCTCATAGGGCAAATATACTAAAAATTATTCTGTTGTGGGTGAATCTGGGTGAAAATGTTTATAAACGAGAGTTCCTTTTGCTTGTCCAAGGATGCTAACAATCTCCTGATAATCAGCATCTTTAATGCCCTTTACAGTCTTTAGGCGCTTCAGTAAAGCCTCTTTACCCTTTGGTCCGAGTCCTTTGATGTCGTCAAGTTCGCTATGTAGGGCGTGCTTTGAACGCTTGTCGCGATGGAAAGTGATAGCAAAGCGGTGAACTTCATCCTGTATTTGCGTCAACACCTTAAAGAGTTCACTCTTTATATCAAGTCCAACGGTCTGTGGAGGAAAGCCATAGAGCAGCTCGTTGGTGCGATGTCGGTCGTCTTTTGCAAGGCCGGCAATCGGTATATCAAGTTGAAGTTCATCGACAACCACCTCTTTTACGACATCCATTTGCCCTTTTCCACCATCTGTAATGATGAGATCGGGCAGGGGAAGATGCTCTTCTTTCATGCGCGAATAACGTCGACGAACTACCTCTTGCATAGAGGCGTAGTCGTCAGGTCCCTCAACTGTCTTGATGTTATACTTGCGATAGTCTTTCCGTGAGGGTTTCATGCCCTTGTAAACGATACATCCTGCCACGGCATCGGTACCCGAAATGTTGCTGTTATCGAAGCATTCTATCTGATAAGGTAACTTAGGTAGTCTTAATTTCTCTTGCAATTCTTTCATCAATCGCGTTTGTTTCTGCTCAGGATTTAGCTTCTCTGCCTGCTTCAAACGGTCGAATTTATACTGCTTTCCATTCATTTCTGACAGCTCAAGAAGATGCTTTTTATCCCCTCGTTGCGGTATAACGAACGTGGCTTCCTTCATCTTCCACTCCATCTCAAAAGGCACAATAATCTCTTTTGCATGGCTCTTGAAGCGCTCACGAATGTCAGGAATGGCCGTGATAAGCAGCTCTTCGTCACGCTCATCAAGTTTACGCTTGTACTCAAACGTAAAACTTTGATTGATGGTTCCCTTGCGCACGTGTATATAATTAATGTAAGCGTTGCGGTTGTTATCGTCATCTATGATGGTAAATACATCCACATCGTCGATAGTATAGCTAACAACTTCGCTCTTACTTACAAAGTCGTTGAGCAATGAAATCTTGTTTTTGAGATCTTCGGCAACCTCAAATTTCAGCAACTCTGCATTCTTCATCATCAATCGATAGAGTCGCTTTGAGACCTCACGCGTGTTGCCTTTCAGAATCTCTCGCGCTTGATTCATGTTCTCTTGATACTCTTCATAGCTCTGTTTATTAATACATGGGCCACCACAATTATGGATATGGTACTCCAAGCAAGGCTTAAACTTTCCCTGGGCGATACCTTCTTTTGTCAGAGATAGACGGCAAGTGCGAGGCTTGTAAAGACGTTTGATGATGTCGAGGATAGCGTTCATGCTGCCCACATGAGGGTAGGGACCATAGAAAGTGCCGTAGTGTTTGTTGATGGTTCGCGTCTTAAAGATGCGTGGAAAATATTCGTTGGTGATGCAAATACTTGGATAAGTCTTCCCGTCTTTCAACAAAACATTGTATCGAGGATTATATTTCTTGATGAGACTATTCTCTAATAACAGCGCATCTTCCTCCGTTTTAACTACTGTATAACTGATATCTCTTATCTTAGATACCAACACTTTAGTTTTGAATCTGTCTACTTCTTTGTGGAAATATGAAGAAACACGTTGCTTGAGTCGCTTGGCCTTACCCACATAAATGATAGTATGGTTTTCATCATAGAACTGATAACTGCCTGGCTTCTCAGGCATGTTGAGAACTATGTTCTTAAGATAGGCCAGACGCTTCTCGTTTTCTTCGTGTGTCATAGGCGTGAACTCCCTTTATATAAAGTAAAAGAGAAGATTTTTGTTTCACGTGAAACATAAATCTTCTCCTTTGATTTTAGAATTGAAGTAAAGAGGAAATCTCTATATCTTTGTCGAAAAGCGCACGGCTGTTAGGGAACTCTGAGTTCAATTCTATAATGAAATTACAATATATTTTCTTTGGTTTGAATTTCTTTACTAAGTTACAAGCTGCCTTCATTGTACCTCCTGTAGCGAGTAAATCGTCGTGAAGCAGCACGACATCATTTTCGTTTATGGCATCCTTATGAATCTCTATGGTGTCTATACCATATTCTTTTGCGTAACTTTCCTGTACGGTTTCGCAAGGGAGTTTACCGGGTTTGCGGCATAAAACAACGCCGGCGCCCAAACGAACGGCAACAGCTGACGACATCACAAAGCCTCGGCTTTCGATTCCTACGATTTTAGTTATTCCCTTATCTGCGTAGATATCACACATTTCCTCAGTGATTTCTTTGAGTGCTTCGGCGCTTTTGAATAGGGTAGTCACGTCTCTGAAGTTCACACCTTGAATGGGCCAGTCGGGGATGCAACGCAGATTGTCTAATAATACTTGTTTGTTCATGTTGTATGTTATGTTTTTATTCGTTTTCGTTTGTATGATTTTACCGCGCAATTTGACTCATATTGCAAGATGAAATGACGCAAATCGTTCGATGATTCCATTCATTTTATTTTCAGTTTCACGTTTTTGTTTAACACCTAATGGGCTAAAAACCAATAAGATATATATGTTTCTGTTTCACGTGAAACATTGGTTTGCTTTACGAATCGCTTCCTTCTTGCGCGCGAAAGGTTTATCTTCCGAGTAAAACAAGCAATACGTTGATGTCACTCGGAGATACTCCTGGTATTCTACTTGCCTGTGCTAAGGTCTCGGGATTAATCTTTTCGAGTTTTTGACGGCCTTCCGTTGAAATCTCATGAAGCTCACTATACTTGAATCTTCCTTTGATTTTGATATTCTCTAAGCGGTGCATCTTGTCGGCAATCAACTTTTCTCGTTCGATATATCCTTGATATTTGAGTTGTATTTCGGCTGCTTCGGCAATTTCTTCTTTCCTGTTTTCGGACAAGTTTATAGCCTCTTTGAGTGCAGGAATGATTTCAGAAAGGTTTTGAAGTGTTAGATGTGGTCGCGCGATTAAATCGGAAAGTTTACATCCAGCGCGTAGGGGAGTGGTGCCTAAGGCCTCAAGTTCTGAATTGATTTCTTGCGCTTTAATCGGAAAATCCTTGCAAAAATCAATCAAACGCTGGACAGCTTCTTTCTTCTGTAGCCACCAATCGTAACGCTCTCTGGTTGCAATGCCTAACTCGTATGCCTTTTCTGTGAGGCGCGCATCAGCGTCATCTTGGCGTAATAAGATGCGATATTCCGCACGAGAAGTAAACATTCGGTAGGGTTCATCAACGCCTTTTGTGGTCAAATCATCGATGAGTACGCCGATATAGCTTTGGTCTCTTTGCATCACAAAGGGTTCACTTCCGCTGCATTTCAAGGCAGCATTGATGCCCGCTACTATGCCTTGACCTCCTGCTTCCTCGTAACCTGTCGTTCCGTTTACTTGTCCGGCAAAGAATAAACCACTAAGAATCTTCGATTCCAACGAGTGTTTTAGTTGTGTAGGATCAAAGTAATCGTATTCTATTGCATAGCCTGGTCGGTATATTTTTGCCTCTCTTAAGGCCGGAATCTTATGCAAAGCAGCCAGCTGAACGTCCATCGGCATGCTTGAAGAAAACCCGTTTAAGTACATCTCGTTTGTGTTTTCTCCTTCTGGTTCGAGGAAGAGTGGGTGCTGATGTTTGTCGGGGAAGGTGACAAGTTTAGTCTCAATCGACGGACAATAGCGTGGTCCTGTGCTCTGAATCTGTCCATTAAATAAAGGAGAATCAGCCAATCCTTTTTGCAATTCCTCATGAACGGCAGCGTTGGTATACGTTGTCCAACACGGTAATTGGCGTAAGGTTCGGTGCTCGTTTAAGTAACTAAACTGATGAAAGTCATGGTCGCCTTGCTGCTCTTCCATGGCATTGAAGTCGACACTTCGCTTGTCAATTCTCACTGGAGTGCCTGTTTTCATGCGCGAAGATGTAATGCCCCATCGGGTGATACTTTCCGTAAAGTGGTGCACAGCGGGTTCGGCGCAACGGCCACCTTCTATCATTTTGTGGCCGATGTGCATCAATCCATTTAGAAAAGTGCCTGCGGTGACGACAATACTCTTGGCATAAAACTCCACGTCCCATATCGTTTTAACTCCAATTGCCTCGTGATTTTGAACGATGAGTTCATTGACTTCGTCTTGCCAAATGTCAAGATTGTCAGTGTTGTCGAGCGTTGTTCTCCACTCCCAAATGAACTTACCTCGGTCGCATTGTGCCCGTGGACTCCACACCGCGGGACCCTTTCCGATGTTCAACATGCGGAATTGTATGGCGGTTTTATCAGTTACTCTGCCCATCTGTCCACCCAAAGCATCGATTTCTCTAACGATTTGTCCCTTTGCAATTCCACCCACAGCAGGATTGCAACTCATTTGACCAACCTTGTTCATGTCCATTGTTATCAAGCAGGTTTTAGCCCCCATGCGAGCTGATGCCACAGCGGCTTCACAACCAGCATGGCCACCTCCGATAACAATTACGTCATAATTAAAATACATTGAGAATCTTTTTATTTTTCGCAAAAGTAAGAAATAAAATTGGTTTTTTTATGGATTAGCTTTGATTTATCATCAAAATATAGTATTTTTGCACTGCATTTTAAAGGGTAACTCACTAAAAATATGGGGTAATACTACCTAATATGAGGTAGTGAGCGTGCTCTTTGAGGGCATGATTTGTTCTGTTATGCGGTGTCGATTGTACATTATCAAATATTAAATAATTAAAAATCAATCATTTATGTGGTTAATCAACTCATCTATTGGTAGAAAGGTTGTGATGTCTTTAACGGGCATTGCATTGATTCTATTCATGACTTTCCACTGCTGTATGAATGTTGTTGCGCTCTTCTCTGGAAGAGCTTACAATATCATTTGTGAGCTTTTGGGGTCTAACTGGTATGCTGTTGCGGCAACTGTAGCACTTGGTGCTTTGGCAGTTTGCCACATTGTTTATGCTTTTATCCTTACCGCACAGAACCGAAGTGCCCGTGGTGCCAACCGTTATGAGGTCACTGCGAAGCCTGAAAAGGTAGAGTGGGCCAGCCAAAACATGTTGGTTCTTGGTATCATCGTGCTCTTAGGACTTGCTCTTCACTTGTTTAACTTCTGGTATAACATGATGTTTGCCGAGCTCGTTGGCATGCGTACAGTGCTTGAACCAACAGATGGCTTCGGCTTGATCCGTGCAACTTTCCAGAGCAAAGTGTACGTTATACTCTATGTTATTTGGATAGTTGCGTTGTGGTATCACCTCTCTCACGGTTTCTGGAGCGCTATGCAGACAATCGGAATCAATGGTAAGGTGTGGTTTAATCGCTGGAAAGTTATCGGCACTATTTATGTAACATTGTTGATGTTGGCTTTCCTTGTCGTAGTATTAGCCTTTGCTTTCGGTTGTGCGCCAAGCCTTCATTGTGCTGCATAAACTGATTTTGCATTATTAGTGATTTCAAATGAATATTTAATTAAGAACAATCATGACGAAGACATTAAACTCCAGAATACCTGAAGGACCAGTAGCTGAGAAGTGGACCAACTATAAGGCTCACCAGCGTTTGGTCAATCCAAAGAATAAATTGAAATTAGACGTGATCGTTGTTGGTACAGGTTTGGCCGGCGCCAGTGCTGCTGCATCTCTTGGCGAGATGGGTTTCAACGTGTTAAACTTCTGTATTCAAGACTCACCTCGACGCGCTCACTCTATTGCTGCGCAAGGAGGTATTAACGCAGCAAAGAACTATCAGAACGACGGCGACTCTGTTTATCGTCTCTTTTACGATACCGTTAAGGGCGGAGATTACCGTGCTCGCGAGGCCAACGTTTATCGTTTAGCCGAGGTTTCAAATGATATCATCGACCAGTGTGTGGCACAAGGTGTTCCTTTTGCACGTGAATATGGTGGTATGTTGGCCAATCGCTCATTCGGAGGAGCGCAAGTTAGCCGTACATTCTATGCCAAAGGACAGACTGGTCAGCAGCTACTTCTTGGCGCATATTCTTCATTAAGCCGCCAGATTCAAACTGGAAAGGTGAAGCTTTACACGCGTTATGAGATGGAAGATGTAGTGATTGTCGACGGACATGCACGTGGAATCATTGCGAAAAACCTAATTACCGGTGAGCTCGAACGCTTCACTGCAAATGCTGTTGTCATTGCAACGGGTGGTTACGGAAACACATATTTCCTCTCAACCAATGCTATGGGATGCAACTGTACCGCAGCCGTTCAGTGCTATCGTAAGGGTGCTTACATGGCCAATCCTTCTTATGTACAGATCCACCCGACCTGTATTCCTGTGCATGGTGACAAGCAATCTAAGCTAACCCTTATGTCAGAGTCTCTCCGTAACGATGGACGCATCTGGGTTCCAAAGAAACTTGAGGACGCAAAAGCACTGCAAGAAGGAACTAAAAAGGGTTCAGACATCCCAGAAGAAGACCGTGATTACTACCTCGAAAGACGTTATCCTGCCTTCGGAAATCTTGTTCCTCGCGACGTCGCTTCACGTGCAGCTAAGGAACGATGTGACAAGGGTTACGGCGTAAACAATACGGGATTAGCGGTATTCCTCGACTTCTCTGAGTCAATCAATCGCCTCGGAATCGACACGATTCTCCAGCGTTATGGAAACCTCTTCGACATGTATGAAGAGATTACCGACGTCAATCCTGGCGAAATTGCCAATGAGATTAACGGCGTGAAATACTATAATCCAATGATGATCTTCCCTGCTATCCACTATACAATGGGTGGTATCTGGGTAGACTATGAGTTGATGACCACCGTGCCGGGCTTGTTCTCTATCGGTGAGTGCAACTTCTCTGACCACGGAGCTAACCGACTTGGTGCTTCTGCTTTGATGCAAGGACTGGCTGACGGCTATTTCGTTTTGCCATATACCATTCAGAATTATCTCGCAGATCAGTCGCTATGGGGTAAGGTTTCAACCGACCGCGCTGAATTTGCTGAGGCAGAAGAGGGTGTAAAGAAAGAGATTGATCGCCTCATGGGCATTCAAGGTAAGCGCTCTGTTGACTCTATTCACAAAGAACTTGGCCACATTATGTGGGAACATGTGGGTATGGGTCGCACGAAAGAAGGCCTTGAAGAGGGTCTGAAACAACTCAAACAGATTCGCGAAGAGTTTAATACTAACCTCTTTATTCCAGGCAAGAAAGAGGGTCTTAACATTGAGCTTGACAAGGCAATCCACTTGCGTGACTTCATCTTGATGGGCGAACTTATCGCTTATGACGCCCTACATCGTGAGGAAAGTTGTGGTGGTCACTTCCGCGAAGAGCATCAAACAGAAGAAGGAGAGGCTAAACGTGATGACCAAAACTTCTTCTATGTCGGCTGCTGGGAATACCAAGGAGACGATACTAAGGCTCCAGAGTTGATCAAAGAACCTCTCGAATACGAGGCTATTAAAGTTCAAACACGTAACTATAAAAACTAGTTAACGAGTGGGAAGTTGACAAGTTGACGAGTTAATTGATTCTATTATTAATGAATAACTCATTTACTCATCGGCTTGCTCAACTTATTTAATAAATAATTTATTAATTAAAGACAAGGAAAAGTAGTAGGAAGGCATGACAACCCACAAGGATTTGATTGTATGGCAAAAGGCGATGAACTTTGTCTTGGCTATCTATAAAGCCACTAAGTTATTCCCAAATGATGAGGTGTTTGGACTCACTTCTCAAATGCGCCGGGCTGCAGTCTCAATTCCTTCTAACATTGCCGAGGGGTTTGGTAGACTTCATTTGCGTGAAAGAGAGAACTTTCTCAGCATATCATTAGGGTCTGCTTGTGAGCTTGAAACTCAGTTAATCCTTTCCAAGGACTTAGGTTATATTTCTTTAGATGAGGTAGAACAGTTAATGATTGATATTCAAAGTATTATCAAAATGCTAACTGGTTTAATCAAATCTTTAGGCAAATAACCGTCTACTCGTCCACTCGTTTACTTGTCAACTAAAAAATAACATCATGGCAAAGAGTATATCTTTCACAATAAAGTATTGGAAACAGAATGGTCCTCAAGACCAAGGACATTTCGATACACACGAGATGAAGAACATTCCAGATGATACTTCATTCCTTGAAATGCTTGATATTCTGAATGAAGAACTTATCGCTGGCGGTGAAGAACCCTTCGTTTTCGACCACGATTGCCGCGAAGGCATCTGCGGTATGTGTTCACTTTACATCAACGGAACACCTCATGGAAAGACCGAACGAGGTGCAACAACCTGCCAACTTTACATGCGTCGTTTCAACGATGGCGACATTATCACCGTTGAACCCTGGCGTTCTGCAGGCTTCCCTGTAATCAAAGACTGCATGGTTGACCGCTCTGCATTCGATAAAATCATTCAAGCGGGCGGCTATACTTCCATCAGAACAGGTCAGGCTCAGGATGCAAACGCAATCCTCATCGCTAAGGATAATGCCGACGAAGCTATGGACTGTGCTACTTGTATCGGTTGCGGTGCCTGCGTAGCTGCCTGCAAGAACGGCTCAGCAATGCTGTTTGTAAGTTCTAAGGTGAGCCAGTTGGCTTTGCTTCCACAAGGTAAACCTGAGGCAGCTCGCCGCGCTAAAGCTATGGTTTTGCGTATGGATGAACTCGGATTTGGTAACTGTACGAACACACGTGCATGCGAAGCAGTTTGTCCTAAGAATGAAAAGATTGCCAACATTGCTCGTCTGAACCGCGAGTTTATCAAGGCAAAACTCAGTGATTAAGTGTTTTCTGCCTCACGTTCTGAGGCAAAATAAAGCATAAAAAAGAGGGAATCCACACATGGGTTCCCTCTTTTTGTTTTTTAGTGCGAATGAATGTTCATTGGCGTTTGTACTCCTCAGTTGCGCAAACCACGCCACTTTACCGCGCCATTTGCACCAAATGACCGCGTAAAGTGAATGGAATCACACTGCAAAATGACTTAAATCACTGCCTAATCTGACGCAAATGACAAGATACTTTAACGTCAAAATGCACATTCATTCCAAGCAAATGAGATAATCATTTGATAGTCAACGCATTGCAATATATCCTCAAAACTCGCGTATTTCGGGCTAAAGGAGAACTATTTTTGAATTTGCGAGTTGTGCAAGGGCATTTGTAAAGACTGTAGACGAGCATCAACACATTCCTAAATCTCAATGTTCAGAAGCTGAAACTCCAGGCTTCTGCTCTCTTGGAAAGCCACCAGGAGCCACCTATTGTGATAGCACCGATAGCCAAACCTATATACAGAATGTTCTGCAACAAGAATGTCATCAGCGTTGTTTTTGCACTGAAAATAAGGCCCTCTACAGGCGTTGGAAGTGCAAAGATGACTAATGTTGCGATGCAACCCAATAACAAGCCCACAGCGAATGTAAAGGAGGCTATGCGCTTGTTCTTCTGTTTCTGTGCCTGCTGATAGGCTTTCACCTCATCGATAAGCGTCATCTGCCGTTGCAGTTTCTGCATGAAAGCGTTGTCGTCTGACAGTTGTGGACGATAATTTGCTAACATATCTTTGAAAAACTTATCCTCATTCATCTTTCAATCTCTTTTTAAGTTCCTCGCGACCCCGTGAGAGTTGCTTCTTGACGGCACTCTCTGTGGCATCGGTTATTTCGGCTATTTCTTTCACTTGATAGCCTTGCATGTAATGTAATAGCATTGTTATCCGCACCTTTTCTGATAGGGATTCTAACGCAAGGTATAGGGCTTGATAGCGAAAGGTGTTGTCGGTTTGCTGCGCATCTTGAATGAATTTAGCACTTGTTATCGGTTCTTCTGCATGGCTTTTCAGCTTTCGTCGATCGTCAATGAATACGTGGTAGGCTATCTTCATCAGCCACGAAGCAAACCGTTTGCGTTCATCATATTGTGACAACTGCATGTAGGCTTTCAGCAATGTGTCTTGAGCCATGTCGTCAGCTGTCGTGCTGTTACCACAACATAAGGCTGTTAGGAACCGCCGCAATGCAGCTTGTTCCTGACTGATTTGCCTGACGAATTGGTCTCTTGTCATCATCTTATTACTGCGCTTTGTTCTTTTCCATGGTCTTCTTCCCGTTGGAATGGGCTACGAGTAGGCCTGCTCCTATGCCTATTGGAATAATACCGAAGATGATTCCAAGCGTTATATACTCCGTGTCGAAGCCTTCAAAGCTGCATAATCCGATGAAACAAAGCATGCAAAGTAGCCCCAAAATGAGGAGTATTGCGCCCCAAAGTAGTTCGAGATGCAGCATTGTTTTCATTTTCTCTTCAAAGGATTTGCGTGGTGGATTAAGCTTGTTGAGGAAGTCTTGCACGTTGATATCCGCATTCTTCTCAAGGGCTGCCATGAGTATATCGCTTTTCTTTTGCGTTTCATATTGCTTGTTTTTATAAAGAAGAGAGGCCATTTTGATAGGCAGCAAGACGCAAATCGCGATGATAAATATCAACTGATAAGCTGCAGTTACATTGTTCATAGTTTTATGTTTTAATTGTTATACATTCTGTTTTCATTGAACCGGTTCATAGATATAACGCTTTTCATGATGAAAAAGTGACTGAACAGTTCCACTTTTTCCTACTTTTTTTCATGCCATCTATAAAAAACAAGAAAGGGAAACCATTGAAAATGGTTCCCCTTCTCGGTCTATATCAACTTCAGTAACTATGTTTCTATGAAAAAACTTAAAGCAAGATAACTCTCCTAATCTATTTTTCTACACAAAAATCAATATCTTTTTTTCTCATAATGAATTGTAATTCCTCCTTCATTTCCTCGCTTTCAGCACTCCCCTCTCCTTGGAGAGGGGCTGGGGCTGAGGCTTTATTTCAACCTTGCCTCAACCTTTTCCCAGTCCACAATGTCCCAACTTGCAGCGATATGATCAACGCGTCGGTTCTGGAAATCAAGGTAATAAGCATGTTCCCACACGTCAAGTCCATAGAGAGGTGTAAGGCCTTGGCGCAATGGATTGCTGCCGTTTGCTTCCTTAGTGATAACGAGTTTGCCGTTCGTTTGCTGTGAAAGCCAAGCCCAACCCGAACCAAACAGCGTTGTAGCTGCCTGAGTAAACTGTGCCTTGAAGTTGTCGAAGCTACCGAAAGTGTCGTTGATAGCATCGAGAATCTTACCTGTTGGCAAGTTGTTTTGACGTGGTGCACGGAACTGATCGAAATAGAGGGCGTGGTTTAATACCTGTCCTGCATTGTTGAACAGAGGGCCTTCAGGGGCTCCTTCAACGATTTCTTCAACACTCTTACCTTCCCATTCGGTGTCCTTTACAAGCGAACCAAGTGTATTTACATAGTTCTGCAGGTGCTTACCATAGTGGAAATTAATTGTTTGTTCGCTGATAACAGGCTCTAAAGCCGTTGTTGCATACGCCAATTTTGGCATTTCTATTTTCATCATGTCTTTGTCTTTTAAATGTTTCTTACTATTAATAATCTCCTTTCATCATCCCATTTGGGATTCTTTTTCATTTGCAAAGTTAGTGAATCGGAATCATTTCTCCAATCGAAAAAATTTATTAAGCAATAGATAAAGGCCGTTTTTGGCTCACGATGTAGGGCTGATGGTGGTGCTAAAAAATGCAGAAAACCCCGACTACAACGTGTGTAGCCGAGGTTTTCGCTTTGATTTTATGTCTTGTTTACAATCAAAAAAGATTATGATGCAAACTTATTTTTTTCCAAAAGTATCATCCAAGAACTTATAGAATGATTCATCTTCGCCAACGATTGTCTTCACAATCTTGCCATCAGGGCCTATAAGTATCTTGGTGGGGAAGCCTTGTATGCCATAGTCGGCAAGCACTTTACTACCTCTTGGGTTATAAACGTGGAGCCAAGGTAACTCATATTTCTTCACAGCCTCTTTCCATTTGGCTTCAGTATCATTGCAATCGATGCCTAAAATCTCAAACTTTCCGTCATACTTCTTATAATATTCCTTCATCTTTGGAATGCCACGGATGCACCAAATGCACCATGAGCCCCAGAAATCCAATAGCACATATTTGCCTTTTAGACTTGCCAAAGAGAGTGGTTTGCCGTTGATGTCGTTGAGGGTAAAGTTAGGTGCCACGACACCTGTAGCCTGAGCAGCCTTTGATTTGGCTTCAGCCTCAGCCTCATCTTTATAGGCTTTGACCACCTTTTGATAGTAGTTCTTCATTCGTCCGTTCTTAACGGTGTTGGAAAGATAGGAGATTCCCTCTTCAATCTGGTCCTTTCCGAGCGTCACAGCGGCTACAGCGCTGGCCTCCCAACTGGCATGTTTCTTGATGAAGTCAAAGATAGCGTCGTTGATTTTCTTTTCATACATAGGCGCTTTTGCCTCATATTCGTCCATCAGATTTGAGCGTTCTTCACCTGCTTTGAGGCGTTTTGAAAGACTTTCTGTAAAGGTATCCAACTCCTTTTGAGTCGATGCGAGCTGTCGATTGAGTTGACCGAGCTGCTGATAGAACTTTGTTCCACTTATCTGATAGTCTGTAACGGCGTCGCCTTTTAGTTCAGCTGTCTCCCCTGGTACAGCCACAATCTTGAGTTGTTTGTTGTCTTTCCGGTGCAAAGTGCTCATAGATACCAAGTAGATATCTTTCGGTTCGTCTACCTTAATCGTAGTAGTGAACTTGCCATTCTTTACGAGTATTGTGTCGCGTTGAAACTCAAAACCATTTGGAATCATGGCCACTACTGTGTCACCAAAGTCTTTTAGTTCGCCCTTCAGCGTGAAAACATCGTCTGCTGCAAAGGCTCCTTGCGCGGCAAACAATAGTGATAATGCTGCAATTGTTTTCTTCATATCCCTTTGTTTAATGTTGTTATGTTGTCCAAACGAAAGCCTTCATCGCCGAGGATGAGGCATATCTTACGCAAAAATATAAAATAAAGGTGTTAGAAATGTTATCCTTCACCTTTATTTTAAGTATTTTTATTTCTTCTTTGGGCGTCTTCTTGCCCAGCCTTCTTCGTTGAAATCGGGCTCTTCTCCTTTGAATTTAAATGGTTTTCCGCCAATAAGACTGCGCCAATCGGTTTCATCTTCGTGTGTGTTTCGACGTCCTCGACCTTGTCGTTCGCCGTTATCTCTGCGGCTTGTTCGCGTTGTTTTGCCTCCGCGTTCGCCTCTACCCGTGCGGCCGTTACTACGTCCGTGTCCGGTTTCATCAGCGTCGTTACATCTCACTTCGCGTCCTTTATACGTGGTACCATTAAGGGCTTTCATCACCTTTTGTGCGTCGTCTTCGGGCACTTCGATATAAGAGAACTTCTGCAATAAGTCAATGTGTCCCACCTCTTGACGTCCATGAACGTGCTTGTTGAGGTATTGCATGATCTCACCGGGATAGAAACCATCACTCTTTCCAAGGTTAATGAAGAGACGACGGAAGCCTTCTTCGGCCACGTGTTGACGTTGTCCGTTGCTCACTTTGCCACGCGTGTTGCGCTCACCACGCTCACTTCGGCTTCCTTTTCCAGCCACTGGCTTCTCTATTTCGGGTGCATGCTGATAGTAATCTAAGAAGCGTCCGAAGGTAACGGTTACCATTTTCTTGATAATATCCTCCTTATCTACATACTCAAACTGACGCATAATATCGGCCATGTAGGGGGCTATCTGGTCCTCGTCAACATCGGTTTTCATGATGTCGTCCATCACTTTGAAAAGCTGTTTCTTGCAAATCTCTTCAGACTTTGGCAGTTCTCCGTCGATAAAGTCTTTGCCTATTTGCTTCTCTATCTGTCTAACCTTCCACTTTTCCTTTATATGTATGATGCTGATTGAAGTTCCTTTCTTCCCCGCGCGACCCGTTCTACCACTTCGATGCGTATAGCTTTCGATGTCGTCAGGCAGTCCATAGTTGATGACATGCGTCAAATCGTCTACGTCAAGCCCACGAGCGGCAACGTCAGTAGCTACAAGTAATTGCACCGTATGCTGGCGAAACTTCTGCATTGTGAGGTCGCGCTGCTGCTGACTCAAGTCGCCATGCAAGGCTTCGGCATTATAACCATCTTTGATTAGCTTATCGGCCACCTCCTGAGTCTCGGCTTTTGTGCGGCAGAAGATAATGGCAAAGATGCGTGGATGGAAGTCAACGATGCGTTTAAGTGCCAGATATTTGTCCTTAGAATGTACGAGATAATAAATGTGGTTGACGTGTTCGGCACCCTCGTTACGGCTTCCTACGACAATCTCCTTATAGTCGTGAAGATAGCTTTTGGCCACTTTCTCCACCTCACGGCTCATCGTTGCCGAGAAGAGTAGGGTGTTACGGTCTTCTGGAAGCTGTTCAAAGATGGCGTTGATACTATCAGAAAATCCCATGTTTAGCATCTCATCGGCCTCGTCAAGAACGATATTGTTGACCTTTTCGAGTTCCATCACACCGCGATTAATTAGATCTACGAGTCTGCCGGGCGTCGCAACAATGACTTGAGTGCCATGTTTTATCGCACGAATCTGCGGCCGTATGTCCGCCCCTCCATATACAGGCACGATGTGCATGCCGTCAATATATTTGCTAAAGTCTTTCAAGTCGTCGGCAATCTGAACGCAAAGTTCGCGTGTCGGACTAAGAACAATAGCTTGGGTGGCACGATCTTGCGCGTTGACCTTCTGCAAAAGGGGAAGTCCAAAGGCTGCCGTCTTGCCCGTACCAGTCTGTGCTAATGCGATAACATCATTTTTGTTACCCAACAAATAGGGGATAACTTCTTCTTGAACAGGCATCGGATGTTCGAAGCCTAATTCCTCAATGGCGCGTCGAATGTTCTCGTTTACGCCTAATTCTTCAAATGTTTTCAATCTTTTTCCTTATTAAATGTGGAGATACAACGCCCTCCCAGCCATTTAATTTGGGCGCAATTCCTCCTAAATACATGGGAGTTGATTATCTATATTTAACCCCAACTCCCTCAAAGTTGCCTGCAAAGGTAATGATAATCAATGAATAACACGAAAAGAAAAGCGTAAAAAAGCATAATGGAAGAAGGGAAACGAAGCTGTGTCCACTCCCATTTCTTGCTGGGTTCTTCGCCTTTTCGCCTCCCATTTCTAGTCTCATGCGCTTCCCATTTTATAGGTTTCACAAACAGCAACCAATGGCTTCTCGAAGAGGGAGGAGAGAAATTGGCCTCAGAAATAAAGGGGATGATATTGGATTTCATCAGAGGTGTCCATGCAGTTTATTTTAGATGGCAAAATGATTTGAGCCATATTATCGTGTGATTCGCTATATTTTGTATGGTGAAATGCACCAAATCGTGCGCCTATTTGCGTCAAACGATTTAATCATTGATTATCGTTGAATGACTGATAAAAGTTATTTGAAATAGTCACGCAATAAAAATTCTATGCTAATGAATAGTGTTATAGCGCGCAACGCCGTAGGTGTTATGTCAATATATCAATGAATACATCCGCCATGATGAATGTTTCCAACACACAACTGCATTGGTATTGCGCTATTATTCCAATAAATGATTTTTGCAATATAAATGCCCTCATGATGCAACGCCGTAGGTGTTATGTCAATATTACAATGAATGTATCTGCCGCCCTGAATACTCTCACCACGCAACTCGGTACGAGTTGTTCTTTTGATAGCCCGGGGTTGGCGAGGAACGAGCCTACCCCGGGTAAACATTCGCAAGGAGATTCAACGCCATAGGTGTTGAGCTTTTTCTGTGAAGGCACGCTTATAATGAAACATTTTATGGCGGATTAATCAAAAAAAGCGCAACACCTACGGCGTTGTTCCACGCACAATATACGTTAACCCAGGGTAGCCTGCACTATCGTTTGGCAACCCTGGGCTATCAAAAACACAACACCTACGGCGTTGAAACACGCATTTTGTAACACCATTTCTGTTGTTTCATATGATAAAATACGGAAAATCATTATATGAAATATCCCAACTCATTTTACGCTTTATTATCAACATCATCAATGTTTTCAATTACCTCTCAAATAACTCCCTTCATTTTCATGGCTAACTACTCCCCTCTCTCTTCGGAGAGGGGCTGGGGGGGAGGCTTTGTTTCCCTTACACTATTTTACATTTTATTATCAATCATGTCACTCTCACAATTGTTTCACCACGCAACTCGGTACGAGTTGTTCCTTTGATAGCCCGGGGTAGGCTCGTTCCTCGCCAACCCCGGGTAAACGTTTGCAAGGAGATTCAACGCCATAGGTGTTGAGCTTTTTCCACGAAGGCACGCTTATAATGAAACATTTTATGGCAAATTAATCAAAAAAAGACGCAACACCTACGGCGTTGTTTCCCGCAAACCATACATTAACCCAGGGTAGCCTGCACTATCGTTTGGCAACCCTGGGCTATCAAAAACGCAACACCTACGGCGTTGATATGTGTGTTTCATGGTGTGATTAACGTCTATACACATATGGATTAATAGCGGATTACGCTTAGAAAGCGTAACACCGATGGCGTTGAAAAGAATCAGTTACAAAATGAGATGGGAGGAAACACGGCGTGATATGTGTGGAAACACAACGCGATATTTATGATTTTAAGAGGTAATTCACGGCAAATCACGCGATGAAATGACGCAAACGGGGCCGGGGGTGAGGCTTTTCTGCCCTATCTCCCTTCGCAAGTGGCATCGCGGTTAAGGTTTCCATTCCTCCTACATTCCTCCAATATCTCTATTAATTCATCAACTTTCGTGGCACGAAGCATGGCAATGCGTGTTGACTTAAAGTCGGGAATGCCTTTGAAAATGGGGCTGGAGGCGAGGTGACGACGCGTGTGAATGATGCCCCGATACTCATCAATGCGCTCAACATTAATGCGGAGTTGCTCTTCAAGAATATCGATTTTATCATCAAGAGTAAGGGCAGTTGACGGTGTGTTATCAATGTAATCACGCATCTCTTTGAATACCCATGGGCGGCCAAAGGTGGCACGTCCCACCATGACGGCATCGACTCCATAGTCATCAAAGGCGCGTTTGGCCTCCTCAGGTGTGGTGATATCGCCATTGCCAATTATGGGAATATGGATTCGTGGATTGCGTTTCACCTCACCAATCAAGCGCCAATCGGCTTCACCTGTATACATTTGAGCTCGTGTGCGGCCATGAATCGTGAGGGCTTTAATACCACAATCCTGTAGTTGTTCGGCCAGTTCGGTGATAACAAGACTATCATTATCCCAGCCCAAACGCGTCTTTACAGTCACTGGAGTACTAACAGCTTGCACCACGTTTCGAGTGATATCAAGTAATAAAGGGATGTTGCGCAACATACCAGAACCAGCCCCTTTACCAGCTACTTTCTTAACAGGACAGCCGAAATTCAAGTCAATCAAGTCGGGGTTTACACGTTCAACGATGCGTGCAGCCTCAACCATTGACTCCACATCTCGGCCGTAAATCTGAACTCCAACGGGTCGTTCGGCGTCGTTGATTGACATCTTATCAAGGGTTGATTTGATGCTTCTTATGATGGCATCTGCCGATACAAACTCGGTATATACCATGGCTGCACCATAGCGTTTGCATAGCATTCGGAAGCCAATATCCGTCACATCTTCCATCGGAGCGAGGAAAAGTGGACGTTCACCAAAGTCTAATTTGCCTATCTTCATACGCCGGCAAAGTTACAAAATATATTCTATCCCAGCAAATGATAGCTGCCTCCAGCCAATGCTTTGACTACACCTTTCATCTCAAGGGTAAAGAGGAGGGCGGTGAGTCGTGCGATAGGAAGATTGGTTTTGACGGCAAGAAGATTGATTTGTTGGTCATTCTCTTGTTGGAGTGCAGTCACAACAAGTTGTTCTTCATTGCTAAGTTCGGGGAAAAGTTGGCGTTCTATGCCTTCGTTTCGGGCGCGGTTGAGCATATTATCCTGCCATCCCATGGCATTGACAAAGTCGAAAGCCGACGTGATGAGCATGGCTTTATTGTCACGAATGAGGTGATTACAGCCCTCACTTGCAGTCGCTCCGACGGCTCCGGGAAAGGCAAACACGTCACGATTATATTCATTTGACAGACGAGCGGTTATCAAAGCACCGCCATGAGAGGCACTTTCCACGACAACACAAGCGTCACTCATGCCGGCAACGATACGGTTTCGACGCACAAAATTCTGTTTATCGGCGTTGGTGTTTGTGGCATATTCAGTGAGTAATCCACCTTGAACGAGCATCTGTTTTGCCGTGTCTCGGTGGGCATTGGGATAGAGTGTATCGAGTCCATGGGCTAAAACAGCGATGGTTTCAAAGTTATTTTCGAGTGCCATTCGATGGGCATTGATGTCTATACCATAGGCAAGTCCGCTCACAATCAATGTGTCTGGGCAGAGGGTTCGTAGGTCGTTCATGAACCGGCGGATAAGATCTTGGCCATAGAGGGTGGCTCTTCGCGTGCCAACAACACTGACAACGTGGGCTGCATTGAGGTTGGCTGTGCCCTGATAGAAGAGCACAAGCGGTGCGTCGCAGCACTCACTGAGGCGTCGTGGATATCGTTCATCGCCGAGACAAAGCACATCTATGCCGTGCGTTTCAGCCCAATCAAGTTCGGCATCAGCCCATTTCTGCAAGCCACTAAGGTCTTGAAAGGCTTCAACAAGACGCTGTGAAGCATCCGGGATGAGTGTACGTATGTTGCGATGTTGTGCGATGATGGGAGTCGCTTCGCCCACTCGGCGATACACTTCGAGGATTCCTGCAAGATGGTAGAAGCCAATGCGTGAGAGCATTAGCATGTTTCGTTGTTCTGTTCTGTCAATCATGGTAAAGGCTTTTCTATTCTTCGGATTGCAGGAAGGGTGCAAATGCTCGGTCATAGTCTTCGCTATTGCCGAGTCGTCCATTGATTAAACAAACAAGTTCTACGTCAGCATGGAAGCAAAGTCGCTCGTCGTTAGCTCGGAAAATGTCATGTGTGAAGATGTAACGCACGCCTTGTTTGCGCAAGTTCATACGTGAGATGAACTCGTCATCACAGCGTAGTGGCGTCTTATAAGCTAACTGCATGCGAGCCACAACGGCATCAACGCCCTTCTCATGCATCTCTACAAAGCTCAAGCCGGCATGCTTTAAGAAGCGGTGTCTGGTATGTTCCGTGTAGTGAAGATAGTTGGCATTGTTGACGATTCCTTCGATATCACACTCATAATCGCGTACTTCCATGCGCGTTTCAAAGATGTATTTGCTCATTGTTTTCGTTTTAAGTATTCATAACCAATCCTGCATCTCAGGCAATTCTTCCTGTCGCAGTATTCATTTTTCAGTTGTATCAGTGCCTGAGAATCGCCTGCATGCGCCACCTCTAAACTGCAATCGCGCCACATTCTGACGATATGATTGTTCTCAGGACGCAGTTGTTCGAGGAAGTCGAAAGCCCTTTCGCAGAGTGACTCCTTGCAGATGTGGCGACCATAGGCAAACAACATTGGGATAACGGTATTGATAACCAGCAGTTGAAGCGAAGCCGTTGACAGCTGTTTCTCGCTAACTTCGCTCGTAACTCCAAAGCTATAATGCGTTTGCCAATAAAGCGTCACGCAACTTTTCAAGCACTTCATGGCCTCCTTTACAGTCTGACAATCGAGCACATGGCTTAAACTGATTTGCCCAGTAGCATAGAGTCGCGCCAACTGTACTATGCGAATATGGGGAAAGTTCTGTGGTCTGAGCCGCAAAAAACGCCATAAATGGTGGTCAATAGGATTCAAACCGAACTTATGTTTCAGGTAAAGATACTCGTGTTGCAACTTAGAAAAGTATCCGTCGGCAAGCACTTCGTCTCGGTGACACGCTGAAATGGCATCAAGATTAAGTAGTCCTGCCTGCCCCAAGAACATCGCTTCGACCTGAAAAAGATTGTCCCTATGGTGCGCAACCGCTTGAAGTGGCAGACACATTGCCCATTGTTCGAAGGCATCTCCATTGATTCCAAACCCATAATTGCGTGCCAACGTAACGAAAAACGCTGCTTCCCACGAGCCATCGCAAGCCTCAGCACGTTGTGCAATGGCTTTCGTCTTCTGCTCAAGTCGCTCAGTTTGCAAGGCTGAAAGCCATGAAGTCATTGTCAAACGACTTAGTCCTGGGATGATCTTATGACATGGAGGATAGGCATCAGAGGCCAATAACTCCTCGTAATGTTGCATGACATGAGGCGGTACTTCGAGTTCTATTTGGGGCAAGATGTCACCTTTTTGCGTCGCCACTACAGTGTCAATGCAACCACATACGTGCAGGATGACGTTGTTATAACGGGCATCTTGTTCATGTTTATGAACGTACCAATCACTCGCTTTATTGTGAATCTCGACGTTACCAACCCATAATGTGCCTCCAATCTTTACCTTGGCATTGAAAAAATCGGGGCCAGCATTGTGGTTATGCAAGCCAGAATCAATTACTTCTACAGCCTCTCCGTCGGCTGTTTTTAGTGGTTTTAGCGGGAACATCTTGTGTTTCCATACGTAATGCAGGAGTTGTTCCATGATACTTTCAGGTTAATGGTTTGCTAAAATGCCTGTGAAGAGGAGCAAAAGTGAATGAATCCACAAGCTCATACACACCATTTATTTTTCCACAAAAATACAAAAAAACTAATAAAACCATAGACTTTTTCAGAGATTATGCGTCAAATAACTATAAAATCAGCAGATAAATTATTAACTTTGCCGCATATATAACAATGTGAAAAGAATCCCTTCGTTCTACTTTGCAGTGGGAATCATCAAATTCTTTGCCCTGTATTGACGAAAGTGGACAGGCTTTTTGCATCAATAAAAGAAACATTTAACACAGTAAAACATGAGAATAGCATTGATTGGTTACGGCAAAATGGGACACATGATCGAGGAGATTGCCCTACAACGTGGCCACGAAATTGTATGTAAAATCGATGCCGACAACCAACAAGACTTTGATTCTGACGCCTTCGCTTCAGCCGATGTAGCCATCGAATTCACTAATCCCACGGCAGCATACGGCAATTATCTCAAGGCGTTTAGTCACAATGTAAAGGTTGTCAGCGGTTCAACGGGGTGGTTGAAAGACCATAAAGCCGACGTTGAAGCATTGACAAAAGATGGTAAGCAAACGCTCTTTTGGGCCAGTAACTTCTCGATTGGTGTGGCAATTTTTAGCGCAGTAAACCGCTATTTGGCTAAGATTATGAACCAATTTCCCCAATATGACGTTACGATGGAGGAGGTTCACCACGTGCATAAACTTGATGCACCCTCTGGAACGGCTATAACTTTGGCCGAAGAGATTATTGATCACCTTGACAGAAAAGACAAATGGGTGAAAGGATTGCAGCATCATGCCGACGGAACTGAAGAGGGAAGCAATGCCGTTGCAGCCAATGAACTTCCTATTTCAAGTATACGTCGCGATGAAGTACCAGGCATTCACAGCATCAGTTACGACAGTGAAGCCGATAAAATCACAATAACACACGATGCACACAGCCGAAAAGGATTCGCACTTGGAGCGGTCTTAGCGGCTGAATACACAAAAAATCACTCGGGATTGCTCACCACAAGCGACCTCTTTAAATTCTAAATACGATGATAGATAAGGAAAAAGCCAAGATCAACCCACGCGTACAGTGGGCTAAGTTTATTGCTGTGATGGTCTGCTATCTGCTGTTTCTCTTTTGGGTTGGCAGCTGGTGGGGACTAATTATAGTGCCTTTCATTTACGATGTCTATATATCTAAGAAGATCAAATGGCAGTGGTGGAAAGATGCCGAGGGTCCAACACGCTTCATCATGGGCTGGGTTGACGCTCTCGTTTTTGCCTTAGTAGCTGTTTATTTCATTAACTTATTCTTCTTCCAGAACTTTGTTATCCCATCAAGTTCACTCGAAAAGAGTCTCCTAACGGGTGATTATCTCTTCGTAAGTAAGTTAAGTTATGGCCCACGTATCCCCGAAACACCGCTCACAATGCCACTAACCCAGCACACACTCCCCGTGGTTAACACGAAGAGTTACCTCGATTGGCCGCATTGGGACTATCGACGTGTGAAGGGATTAGGCAATGTTAAGCTCAACGATATAGTCGTTTTCAACTATCCTGCGGGTGATACTCTCTGCTCAGCTGACGCATATCAGGAGCAAGATTATTATGCTCTTTGCTCGTATATCGGTAAGAGTTTGATGACGGCTCAAGGCTTTCAACAACCCGATCTCAAAGCAATGAACCCCATAGAACAGCGAAATTATCTTGAGAAAGTTATCGCTATGGGACGCAAATACATTAGAAACAATCCCGGAGAATATGGCGAAGTCATTACCCGACCGACCGACCGCAGAGAGAATTATGTAAAGCGTTGCGTGGGACTTCCTGGCCAAACGCTGCAAATCAAGAATCGAATCGTCTACTTAGATGGCAAGCCCAACAAAGAGCCTGATAACGTTCAATACACCTATTACGTTAAACTCAAGAGCCAAATGCCTACAGAACTCATGGACGAATTAGGCATATCGAATGAGGATATGGCCAGCTTGAACCAGAATGGCTACCTCCCTTTGACAAAGAAGGCTGCCCAAGCACTTGCTAAACACAAAGAACTTGTGGCAAGCATACGCCTTAACACCGACGCACAAACAGGCGACTTGTATCCTCTCGACGCTTATACGGGTTGGACACGCGACAACTATGGTCCGATATGGATACCGAAAAAGGGAGCTACTGTGCAACTAAACATGAAGAATATCGCTATCTATGAGCGACCAATTCAAGTCTATGAACACAACGATTTGAAGGTAAAGAACGGACAAATCTACATCAATGGACGACTCGCTCACACGTATACTTTCAAGATGAACTACTACTGGATGATGGGCGATAACCGTCATAACAGCGCCGATTCTCGCTATTGGGGCTTCGTGCCTGAAGACCATGTGGTTGGCAAACCAATCTTTATCTGGTGGAGTCACAACCCTGATCATCCGGGCTTTAGTGGCATCCGTTGGCATCGTCTCTTTAATATTGTCGATCATATCAAATAAAATCAAATCATAAAAAACCCCTTTTCGCATGATGCCGGCCTTGCAGTCGGCCTTGCAGAAAGGGGCTTTTAACATGCGGCAACTACGTGCTTGGTTCATAACGCTTGGGGTTGCGCTGCTTATAGTGATAGCCGTGCGCACCTATGTCTTTGCCATCTATCGTGTCCCGGCAGCCTCGGTGCTGCGTCAAGGCGACCGAATCATGGTGAACATGCTGGCACATGGTGATTATAAACGGGGCGAATTGGTGGTCTTTGGCAAGCAGATGAAGCGGTTAGGACGCATCAATGCTGTGCCCGGAGACACTATAATCGTGAGCAAAAAGCAATTTGTTATCCCTATGGTTTGTTGCAAAAAATGCCGCTGTGAGCACTGTTTCGCCTATCTTGTAAACACGGGTGACGGACAAACGCTTGTGC
>NZ_GL629647.1:1744954-1772323 GCF_000185845.1 Segatella salivae DSM 15606 | reverse complement strand
CGGGTGACGGACAAACGCTTGTGCCTTATCACGACATTATCGGCCCCGCCATGAGATTGTTCTACCTCCCTTTCTGACAAACGCCCCACACATTAACGCTCAAAAGCACTCGAATAGTGAAAACGGCCCTACTTTCTTCTACATATTTCGGACCCATTCAATGGTATCAAAAGCTGCATCGTTATGATGAATGTCTTATCGAATGTCACGATAACTTTGTCAAACAAACTTATCGCAACCGCTGTGTCATCCCAACAACCAATGGCGTTCAGGCGCTCTCTATCCCTGTAACTTGCCCTGATGGCTATCAACTTTCAAAGACACCGATGCAAGATATCCGCATCTCGGACCATGGAAACTGGCGTCATGTGCATTGGAATGCACTCTGTTCTGCCTATGGAGAGAGTCCTTTTTTTATGTATTATGAAGATGATCTGCGCCCTTTCTTTGAACAAAAATGGACGTTTCTCATCGACTTTAATATGGCTATCACGGAAAAAATGATTGAGTTGTTGGATATTCAACCCTCTATCCGCCTGACCGATTCTTTTGTTCCGCTGGCTCCTTCCACTGACAATAGCGCTGCTTCCCACGTCTTCGACGACTTCCGCGATGTCATCCGACCGAAGCATCCCGGTCCCGATACCGACTTTTCTCCCCGTCCTTACTATCAAGTTTACCAGCAAAAGCATGGCTTTCAAGCCAATATGAGCATCCTCGACCTGCTATTTAATGAAGGCAATGAGGCCGTGTTGTGGTTGTAGGAAGGAGGAAGTAGGAGAGAATAAAGCCTCACCCCCAGCCCCTCTCCGAAGAGAGAGGGGAGTGATATGTCTGCAATTGGAGTGTGATTATAGTGTAATTTTTCTAATAAATGGAAACCAATCGGGAGTGATATGTTCGTGATTGGTGTGTCGTTATAGGCAAAACCTGATTTGTGGTGATTGATATTATTTTATGGTTTAGTATCAACAACGTCATAAATCCTAATTCATTCTCAAACGCTCCCTTTATTTCCGGGGCTAACTACCCCTCCCTCTCTTCGGAAACTCATAGGTCGTTGTCCGTAGAGCTTGCGAAACGAGGAGAACAAGGGGGTGGAAGTGTGGCCCCGTTTGCGTCATTTTACTGCGTAATTAGCCGTAAATTACCTCTTAAAATCATAAATATTGCGTTGTGTTTCCACACATCTTATTTTGTAAATGATTCCTTTCAACGCCATAAGTGTTACGCTTTCTAAGCGTAATCCGCTATTAATCCATATGTGTATAGACGTTAATCACACCATGAAACACACGTTTCAACGCCGTAGGTGTTGCGTTTTTGATAGCCCAGGGTTGCCAAACGATAGTGCAGGCTACCCTGGGTTAGGGTATGGTTTGTGTGGAACAACGCCATCGATGTTGCGCTTTTTTTTGATTAATCCCCATAAATTGTCTCATTATAAGCATGCCTTCACAGAAAAAGCTCAACACCTATGGCGTTGAATCTCCTTGCGAATGTTTACCCGGGGTAGGCTCGTTCCTCGCCAACCCCGGGCTATCAAAAGAACAACTCGTACCGAGTTGCGTGGTGAAACAATTGTGAGAGTGACATGATTGATAATAAAATGTAAAATAGTGTAAGGGAAACAAAGCATCACCCCCAGCCCCTCCCCAAAGAGGGAGGGGAGTAGTTAGCCATGAAAATGAAGGGAGTTATTTGAGAGGTAATTGAAAACATTGATGATGTTGATAATAAAGCGTAAAATGAGTTGGGACATTTCATATGATGATTTTCCGTATTTTACCATATGAAACAACAGAAATGGTGTTACAAAATGCGTGTTTCAACGCCGTAGGTGTTGCGCTTTTGATAGCTCAGGGTTGCCAAACGATAGTGCAGGCTACCCTGGGTTAGCGTATGTTGTGTGGGGAACAACGCCGTAGGTGTTGCGCTTTTTTTACGTAATCTGCCATGAATCTCCTCGCTATAACCATGCTTTCATAGAAAAGGCTCAACACCTACGGCGTTGAATCTCCTTGCAAACGTTGACCCGGGGTAGGCTCGTTCCTCGCCAACCCCGGGCTATCAAAAGAACAACTCGTACCGAGTTGCGAGATGAGAACATTCATCATAGTGGATGCATTCATTGGAATACTGGCATAACACCTATGTCATTGTGCGCTATAACAATATTCATTGGCATAAAATTTTTATTGCGTGACTATTTCAAATGATTTTTATTATTCATTCAATGATAATTCATTATAAAATCATTTGGTGCAAATGGTTGAACAATCTGCGGCATTTCACCGCACAAAATACATCAAATTACACGATAATATGGCGCAAATCATTTTGCCTTCTAAAATCAACTGCGTGGGCACCTCTGATGAAATCCAAAATCATTAGAAAGATACCGCACAGACTAAGATTGCACACTGCATGGATACCTCTTATGAAATCCATTATCATCTAACGGATTCCATGCCCAAAGAAGTTAGGAACTGCATGGCCACCTCTAATGAAATCTAATTCCATCCCATTTATTTCTTAGGCTAATACCTCTCCTCCCTCTTCGAGAAGCCATTGGTTGCTGTTTGTGAAACCTATAAAACGGGAAGAGCAAGGGGCTGGAAATGGGAGGCAAAAGGGCGAAGGACCCACAACGAAAGAGTGGTGGGAGCGGCATCTTTTCCCACAAAAAACAAGGACATCTGTTACAAACAGATGTCCTTATACGCTTCAAATATATGTGTTATGGTAGCTAATGCAGTGTCAAATTGTTATAAAAGACGATGCAGCGGATCACTCCGCTGCTCATCACTCATAATGTTGTAAGAGCCGACTTTGGCTGAATTATACTAATATAGTCCAAATGTTATTGAGTATCAAGGCGCTCCTTTCTTACTCCTTTCACTTGATGTTTATCGTGAAAGACATTGCAAAGATAGAAAATCTCTATCCCTTTAGCAATCGAAAAAATATATTAAGTCATTGATAAAAACTATAACTATAAGATAAAGCATTGTAAATCAGTTGGTAATCATTATTGAAATAGTGGCATATTTCTATGAAAACTTTTGTTTTTCTTGATTACTTCAACTTGTTGTTTGCGATTTATTCCCTGTTGAATGAGGCTGACTTCTCTCGTTTAATACGTCAGAACAGCAGGTCAAGAGTGAAGGTTGAGGCTTATGAGTGTATGTCTATGCGAGCATTTTCCCTTTGTTTTGGCTCATGAAGTGAGGTGGTTTATGCGCAGAAGGATGAGTGAAAAACCAGAAGAAAGCATGGGAATGTTACAATTTTTGTGTAAGTTTGCAACACGATATCATTTTTCTCACTTATGATGACATTAGAGTTTATCTTACGAATCTTTGTTGCTGCCGTGTTAGGAGGACTCATTGGACTCGAACGCGAGTATCGCGAGAAGGCGGCAGGACTACGTACTCATTTCTTAGTTGCACTCGGATCGGCCCTCTTTATGATTATATCGGCCCATGGTTTTGACGGCATATTGAAGGATCCCAACATGCGTCTTGACGTGTCACGCATAGCTGCTCAGGTAGTGTCGGGCATTGGTTTTATTGGTGCCGGGACGATAATCTTTCAGAAAAATGCCGTGCGTGGACTGACCACGGCAGCCGGAGTGTGGGTTACTGCGGCAATAGGCTTGGGTTGTGGAGCCGGACTTTACGTGCTCTCGGCAGTGGCCACGGTGCTCGTTCTCATGGGAATGGAAGCATTCAACTATGTGCTTCGTCATCTCGAACACCATCATGCGAAAAATGAAGACAAGGCGTTGGCAGACGAAACGCCACAAAACAATAAACAATGAAAATGAAAAGACAACGACTTGTGAGTCGCCTTGCGTGCCTGTTGCTGTTGTCATGCAGTGTGATTTCTGTCGAAGCTGCGCAGAAAGAAAGTCAGACGGCGCGGAAATTAGCGCGCGAAGGCTATGTGAACATCCGTGAGGTTGATCCGTCAATCCATGTGAGTTTGATGTATGGAAGGGCTGATAACTTCTGCGGAGTAGTGCTATATGACGATCTCAAAGAAGCCTTTTTGCATCCCGAAGCCATGGCCGCATTGAAGAAAGCGCAGGCATATTTGAAGCAGTTACGCCCCGATTTGAGTCTGAAAGTCTATGATGCGGCTCGCCCGATGCACATCCAACAGAAGATGTGGGATAAGGTGAAACACACCGAAAAGGATATCTATGTGTCGAATCCAGCCCATGGTGGTGGCATGCATAATTATGGAATGGCAGTTGACATCACACTTTGTACGCTGAAAGGTGACACACTCGACATGGGAACAAAAATCGATTATATGGGCCGTGCCGCCCATATCGACCATGAAGATCGCTTGGTTGAGGAGAAGAAAATTAGCAAGAAAGCGCGTGAAAATCGTCAGTTGTTGCGCAAAGTCATGCGATATGGCGGATTCATTCCACTCAGAACAGAGTGGTGGCACTTTAATAAATGTTCGCGTGCAACGGCAAAGAAGTATTATAAAGTCATCCCATAAGTTTATGATGCACGACAAAAGGCAGCACAAAGCAGTTTGCCTTGTGTCGCGGAATGTTATCGCTTAGCAATGAATACAGCCACGTTTATACGCCAACACCGCACAGACGATGTGCGCACCTTAGCCCTTCAAGCTCGTCGATGGCCTGAAGTTGACATGGCTTTTGCCCTTTCTCAGATACAGGGATGGCAGACAGCGCGTCAGAAACTGCCTGAATGGGCAAGGCGAGATGACGTGTGGTTTCCTCCTCATTTGTCGATGGAACAGTGCTCAAGTGAAGCCACTGCGCGTTATAAATGCAGGGTAGTAGAGCGGTTGTTAGCAGCAGATGAGCGGCAGAAAGGTACGTTAGTAGACCTCACTGGGGGCTTCGGCGTGGACTTTTCTTACATGGCTCGGCTGTTTGAAAAGGCTGTATATGTGGAGCAACAAGAGCGCCTTTGTGAGGTGATGCGCCACAATGCAGCGTGTTTCGAACTACAACAGGCAGAGATAGTAGAGGGGGATGGTGTTGCCTATCTTCGCGAACAGCAAGACCGAGTCGCACTCGTTTACTTGGATCCTGCCCGCCGTGATGCGCACGGGAGTAAGACTTATGCCATTAAAGACTGCTCGCCCGATGTGGCAACACTTAGTGATGAGCTTGTGGAAAAGGCGCAATGGGTTATGATTAAGCTATCGCCGATGCTCGATTGGCATGCAGCTGTGGAGGAAATGAAATATGTTTCAGAGGTTCATATCGTGAGTGTTGGAGGCGAATGTAAGGAACTTTTGCTCATTCTACGACAGGAAGCATGTGATGAAAAGCGCCTGTATTGTGTGAATGATGACGATGTTTTTGCGTGTGCTTTCAGTCAAATTGCTATTCCAGTAAATATGGTTGACAACCTCAGTTCGGCTCGTTGGCTCTATGAACCCCATGCTTCACTGATGAAAGGAGGCTGTTTTGGCGAGCTGGCTGAACGCTATGGAGTGAAAGGAGTGGGGCAGAACTCCCATCTGTTTGTGTCGGATAAGCGCGTGGAAGGCTTTCCGGGGCGTAGTTTTGAGATTCAAAGCATCATGTCGATGAACCGAAAAGAGGTGAAAACAAAGCTTGGCGGACTAATAAAAGCCAATGTGGCGGTGAGGAATTTTCCGTTGACAGTTGTCGAACTTCGGCGGCGTTTGCACTTGAAAGAAGGGGGAAATGATTATTTATTTGCCACGACTGTGGGGACAACACATACCTTAATATTATGCAAAAAACAAATGTAAATTTGGAATTATGACCAATTTTGGCTAATTTTGCATGTTTAGAAATAAAATGATAGATACAATGTCATCAGTTGAAATAAAGAAGGTAGAGAACAAAAAAGACTTAAAAACCTTCATCGATTTCCATTATGATCTTTACGAAGGAAATGAATATGATGCACCGACACTATTTAGTGACGATATGCATGTGCTTGATCCAAAGAAGAATGCGGCTTTTGAGTTCTGTGAAGCAGAGTTATATTTAGCTTATAAAGAAGGCAAATTGGTGGGCCGTGTGGCTGCCATCATTAACCACAAAGCAAACAAACAGTGGGATACGAAGGCTGTAAGGTTTGGCTGGATTGACTTTATTGACGACATAGAAGTGAGCCGTGCATTGCTTGATGCGGTAGGAAACTATGGCAAAGCCCATGGTATGGACAACATCATTGGGCCGCTTGGGTTTACTGATATGGACCCAGAGGGAATGTTGACAGATGGTTTTGACCAGCTCGGAACAATGGCAACCCTCTATAACTACCCTTATTATCCGCGCCACATGCAGGAACTTGGCGGCTGGGAAAAGGACAATGATTATGTAGAATACAAGCTCATTGTGCCGAAAGAAATGCCAGAAAAGTATATGAAAGTGGCTCAGATGATTGAAAAACGCTATGATCTTCATGTGCGAGCAATGACAAGACGTGAGATCTTTAAGGACGGATATGGTCATAAAGTGTTTGAAGTAATCAACGAAACATTTAAGCATCTCTATGGCTATTCAGAGCTTTCAGATCGTCAGATAGACCAATATGTGAAGATGTATCTGCCCTTTGTTGATTTAAACTGGGTGCCGATAGTTGAAGATTGGAGTGTAACGCCCCATAAATTAGTGGGAGTTGGTATTACGATTCCTTCGTTGTCACGTGCATTGCAGAAGCTACACAGAGGCAGATTGTGGCCGTTTGGTTGGTGGGATATGCTTCGTGTGTTGAAGTTTCATAAGACAAAGATAGTCGATTTGTTGCTGATAGGCGTTCTTCCTGAGTATCGTGTGAAAGGCGCTAATGCCCTTTTGTTCTCTCATCTCATTCCTATTTATCAGAAATATGGAATAGAGTGGGGTGAAACCCATGTGGAAATGGAAACCAATGGCAAAGTACAATCGCAGTGGCAATACTTAGAAACCGTGCAACATAAGCGTCGTCGATGCTATAAAAAGCTGATTTAAGTGTTGCAGCGCCAGCCCTTTTATGAAATAAAGAAAAACAAATATGCCTGAAAACGAAACGATAAATGAAGCTCAAAGCCGTCAACAAGAGCCGACGGTAGCCTATACAGACGATAATATTCGACATCTTTCGGATATGGAACACGTGCGAACACGTCCGGGAATGTATATCGGGCGTCTCGGCGATGGTAATCTTCCGGAAGATGGAATCTATGTATTGTTGAAGGAAGTTGTTGATAATTCAATCGACGAATTTAAGATGAAAGCCGGCGATCGCATTGAGATTGAGGTGGAAGATAACTTGCGTGTGAGTGTGCGTGACTACGGACGAGGCATTCCTCAAGGGAAGTTGGTTGAGGCAGTTAGCATGCTTAACACCGGTGGTAAGTATGATTCGAAGGCTTTTAAGAAAAGCGTTGGTTTGAATGGTGTAGGTATTAAGGCAGTGAACGCATTGAGTTCACACTTTGAAGTAAAGTCATTTCGTGATGGGAAAGTACGTGAGTTGACCTTTGAAAAAGGCGTGAAACTCAATGATGTTACACTCGAAACAGACGACGAAAACGGTACTTTTATCTACTTCGAACCCGACAAATCACTCTTTAAAGACTATAGTTTCCACAACGATATTGTTGAGACTATGCTGCGCAATTACACCTATTTGAACAGTGGATTAACCATCATGTACAACGGACGTCGCATCAAAAGTCGGAATGGTTTGGCTGATTTGTTGAACGATACTATGACGAATGACGGCCTGTATCCTATTGTTCATATCGTGGGAGAAGATATAGAAATCGCCTTCACTCATACCAATCAATATGGTGAAGAGTATCATAGTTTTGTGAATGGTCAGCACACTACACAAGGTGGAACGCATCAAAGCGCATTCAAAGAACATATAGCTAAGACGATAAAGGAGTTCTATAATAAGAATTATGAGTATACCGATGTGCGCAATGGACTTGTTGCTGCCATTGCCATTAATGTCGAAGAACCCGTATTTGAAAGCCAAACGAAGATTAAACTTGGTTCAACTCAGATGGCTCCTGATGGCGAAAGTATCAATAAATATGTAGGAGATTTCGTCAAGCAGAATGTCGATAATTATCTCCATATCCATCCAGACGTGGCGGAAGTCATTGAGAACAAGATCAAGGAAAGCGAGAAAGAACGCAAAGCAATGGCTGGAGTTACGAAGTTAGCACGCGAGAGAGCGAAGAAAGCTAACCTTCATAATAGGAAGTTAAGAGACTGCCGTATCCATTTCTGTGATGCCAAAAACGATCGTAAAGAGGATAGTTCAATCTTCATTACTGAGGGAGATTCGGCCAGTGGAAGCATTACAAAGAGTCGTGATGTGAATACACAAGCAGTGTTCTCACTACGTGGTAAGCCGCTGAATTCATTCGGATTAACGAAAAAAGTGGTTTATGAGAACGAAGAGTTCAACTTGCTTCAAGCCGCACTTGATATCGAAGACGGACTCGACAGCCTTAGATATAATAAGGTGATTGTAGCTACTGATGCCGACGTTGATGGCATGCATATCCGTTTATTGATAATAACTTTCTTCCTACAATTCTTTCCTGAGCTCATAAAGAAAGGCCATGTATACGTACTTCAAACGCCACTTTTCCGCGTAAGGAATAAGAGAACAAAGATTAAAAACAAACAGGTGATAGCCGAAGCTGACGCGCGTATGGATAAGAAAGAAAAGAAATCAGACTTTATTACGCTGTATTGCTATACGGAAGAAGAACGACTTAAGGCTATCAAAGACCTTGGTCCAGACCCTGAGATTACGCGTTTCAAGGGATTGGGAGAGATTAGTCCCGACGAGTTTGCACACTTTATAGGGCCTGATATGCGTTTAGAGCAGGTTACTTTGCACAAGAACGATCAGGTGGGGAAACTCTTAGAGTATTACATGGGCAAGAATACGATGGAGCGACAGAACTTTATCATCGACAATCTTGTTATTGAAGAAGACCTTCCCGACATTGATTCTGAACCCTTGGAATAAAGTTCTTGTGTCGTGAAAAGCCATGAAGTAGAATAAAAAATAAATCATAATGAAGAAAGAACTATATAAAACCGACCGCACTCATGCATTCCTTTATGGAATGACATGGGTGATTTTGTTTTTACTTTTATCGTTCCCTCAAGCGATAAAGGCACAGCAACTGAATTTTGGATACAATTCACCGATGCGCAAAATGGTGCTTGCCGAGATGGCCATTACAAATCTTTATGTCGACAGTGTCGATGAAAAGAAGCTTGCAGAAGATGGTATCCGTGGTATGATTGAGCAGTTAGATCCTCATTCTTCCTATTCAACGGCGAAAGAAACTAAGGAAATGAACGAGCCACTTCAAGGGTCGTTTGAAGGCATTGGCGTGCAGTTTAATATGGTGAAAGACACGCTTTTAGTCATTCAACCCGTAGTAAATGGCCCGTCAGAACGTGTCGGAATCTTGGCTGGCGACCGCATTGTGAGTGTCAACGACACTGCCATTGCAGGCGTAAAGATGTCAAAAGAAGACATCATGAAACGCCTTCGTGGGGCTAAGGGGTCAAAAGTCAGACTGGGAGTTGTACGCCGTGGTATTGCCGGCATACTCAAATTTACCGTTGTTCGCGATAAGATTCCAGTGAAAACTCTTGATGCTGCTTACATGATTCGCCCTCATGTGGGTTATATCCGCATAGGAAGTTTCGGCGTAACCACGTATAATGAGTTTATGAAAGCAGTCGAAACATTGAAGGCTTCAGGCATGAAAGATCTCATTCTTGACCTTCAAGAGAATGGCGGAGGCTATCTGATGGCAGCCGTACAGATTGCAAATGAGTTCCTGCATAATAGCGATTTGATTGTCTATACGCAAGGACGTAAGGTGCCACGACAGGACTATTGTGCCGATGGTAGTGGCAGATTACTTGATGGAAAGGTGTTTGTTCTCATCAATGAATATACTGCTTCAGCGGCTGAAATCGTTACGGGTGCAATACAAGATCAAGATCGTGGCACCGTGGTTGGCCGCCGTTCATTTGGTAAAGGCCTTGTACAGCGCCCCATAGACCTCCCTGATGGCAGTATGATTCGACTCACCATAGCACATTATTTCACTCCTTCTGGCCGCTGCATACAAAAGCCTTACAAGAAGGGGGATGCCATTGACTACGCTATGGACATTGAAAAACGCTTCGAACATGGCGAACTTTATAGTGCCGACAGCATCCACTTTGCTGATTCTTTGAAGTATTACACGTTGCGAAAGCACCGCGTTGTTTATGGCGGTGGAGGCATTATGCCAGATGTTTTCGTGCCACTTGACACGACGCAATACACAAAATTCTTGCGTCAGATGGCTGCACGCAGCTATATCATCAACGCTAATCTCAAATACATTGACGTCAATCGGAAACAGCTGAAGAAGCAGTTTGCAACCTTTAATGACTTTAATGCACGCTTTGAAGTACCCCAATCGTTGATTGACGACGTAGTCCAGGCGGCAGAAAAAGACAAGATTAAGCCTAAGGATCTGCAGGAGTTGCAGGCCACATTGCCTCAACTTCGACGACAACTCAAGGCACTTATCGCCCGAGATTTATGGGATATGAGTGAATATTTCCAGGTAATCAATGAAACAAACCCCATCGTGGTAAAGGCTGTCGGACTGCTAAAATAAACATGATTCAATATTTATAACGCTCTATTTCTATAGCAATGAAGCTCAAATTTAAGTTTTATCACCTGCTGTTCATTACCGCTTTTTCGGTAACGATATTCTCTTCGTGTCACTCAGGGCAGCAGAACGCACGGCAAACTGCCGATGCTATCGAGGACACGGCATCGAGTAAGGAAGCTTATTTCCGTACGATGACCAAGATAGCTTACGCAAAATACCTTAAAGGTGAGACGCAATCGAGCTTGGAATATGCCTATATTGCCCTCGGACGTTCTATCGAAGAGCGATTCCAAAACTATGAAGCGACGTTGGCTTTCCTTATTGGTATCAACAAAGCTAACATTGGAGAATACGACGATGCCATGCCATATTTCCGCAGAGCCATAAGCATTTTCAACTCCATGCCCACACCAAAGAACCAATGGAATGGCTTATATCAAAAGGTGTACACACTGCTCAATACGGAGCTTGTGATGCAAAACGCGGGCAAATATGACGAGGCATTGCGCCTGCTTCCCGACTTAAACCGTTCTTTTCGGCTATTGGCGGAGTGCCCAGATACGGCATCTGTAAAGGCTGGGGCTAACAGTACCTTCGGATTTATGCCTCGTTCGGCGTTCAAATTAGCGAAGTCCAGTGAGACAACTATCCTTGAATTGCAACAACGACAGCAGCAAGCCGAGCTGAAAACCATGCGTATTGCCCTCATCATGGGTGTCGTTATCTTGTTGCTTCTCATCTTTATTGTGTTCAGAATTGCGCGTTATAACCGCATCATCACACGTAAGAATGAGTCGGCAGTAGATACAATTAACCGACTGCTTCAATATCGACAGGCATTGATAACTGAACGTAGTCAGCACGAGCAAAAGGTCGAAACACAGGCCGAAGTGAAAGAAGAAACTGACACAACGCAGCCAGTTGAGGAGAAAGAAGAACCCGAAATAGATGCTGACCGCGAGCTCTTCAGTCGCATTTCCAATGTCATCATGAGTCGCAAACTGTTCCTGAAACCGAAACTAACTCGTGAAGATATCATCAACGAAGTATATGTTCCACACAATAAGTTCGCTCAACTCTTTACCCGATATGCCGGAATGAGCTTCACGAAGTTCATCAATGATCTTCGTTTGGAGTATGCCGCGCAGTTGCTTCGAGATAGTCCCGACTACACGATTGAAGCCATTGGAGAAGAGTGTGGCATGCCTATTGCCCAAACGTTCTATAGAAATTTCTCTGATAAATTTGGTGTAACACCATCTGATTTCCGTACACTTTCACAGAAAAAAGATAGGGAAAACCAGGAGAAATGAAAAATTGTGAGAACAAAAAAACCTCTAAACAAGGGGAAAATGAAGATTTGTGAGAACATGTGAACATTTGTGATACTTTATAGTTGCAGTTATTTATACCTTTGCATCGAAGGTTTAAGTTTTAGACTATTAAGTACTCAACTTTGTAAATTGCAACAACCCGTGAGGGCAAATGTTATTTCATTTTTCGCATTCAAAAATTATTTGTTTAGAGAGTTATAATGAATCAGGTTCCATCATGATGATTTTGGTTTCATAACCAAAAACTTCTGAAAGAGCAACATGATGGACATTATAAAAAATATGCGGCCTGTTGAAGGTCGCATATTTTTTGTTTTTAAAGTTTGGTTGTGCTGAATGATAAGAAGACAAGCCACAACACGCAGGCTCATCTCATTCAAACAAAAGTGTGTTTTCTTCTTATTGTTTTTCTTCTAAGGCTTTCAATATTGCCAAAGCCTTGTTTTCATTGGCCTCCATTATTTCGCGTTCACCCGGTCCTTTGTCGTTAATGCCACAAAGATGCAATATGCCATGGATGATGACACGATGGAGTTCGTCTTCATATTCCTTTCCAAACAATTCGGCATTCGACTTCACTGTGTCTATGCTTATCACGAGATCGCCACTCACAATGTCGTCTTCGTCATAGTCAAATGTAATGATGTCGGTGTAATAATCGTGGCCAAGATACTCGTTGTTCACCTGTAGTATCTTTGCATCGTCAACGAACATATAGCCTATATCGCCCACTTTTCGCCCATAGGTTGCTGCAACTTGCTTTATCCATCGGTTGATAATGCGTTTCTTTAGCTTAGGCATTGAGACGCCATCTGTGTTGTATGTAATCATAACATTGAACTTGTTTATCCTTATTTTCCTTATTTTCGTTTTGGTTTTGCCACCCATTCGTCGGCATCTTTGCCAAAGAAGCGTAGCTCTCTCACCAAGGAACTGCTGATGCTTGATAGCGAAGGGTCGGCAAACAACAGTATGGTTTCAACACCATTCAACTGCCGATTGACGTCCGCTTGCTCGCGTTCATACTCATAATCTTTTACCGATCGCACGCCACGCACAATGAAATGTGCGCCTTCTCTGCGTGCCATGTCAACCGTAAGGTCGTCGTATGACTTCACGGTGACGCGCTCTTCGTCGGCATAAACGGCTTTAATGGCTGCCACACGTGCCTCAATTTCTTCGCTCGTATGCTTGAGTTTGCTGACTGCAACGGCAATAACGAGGTGGTCGAATAGGGGGAGTGCACGGTCAACAATGTTCTGATGACCGATTGTAAAGGGGTCAAACGTGCCCGTAAAGAGTGCTATCCGCTTTTCTTTTTCCATCATTTGCAAAATTAATATATTCTTACTTCAAATGCAAATGTTTTGGTTTGGAAATGAAAAGAAAGGCAAAGCCTTAGGCCCATAGCGAAAGAAGGAGAGGGAAACAAGGTCGAACTGCCAGCCCCATAACGAAAAAAGGAGAGGGAAACAAAGCCTCACCCCCGGCCCCTCTCCAAGGAGAGGGGAGTAGAATGCTTAGGAAATGGAGGGTAAAAGGGGCGCAACTTGGGGGCAAGCTTTTGGGATGTGTGAAGCCATTCCATGGCTTCGATGCCATGATTTGCGTCAAATAGCGCGCTAATCTCCTTTATTTTACGCCGTGATTTGCGCCATTTTGTGCGATGAAATGCCGCAAATGGCGGTGATGTTCATAAGGAACAGGGTAACACCTTGAAAGACAATATCTTGCCAACAGGCTGCCAACGGCGTTTGCCTTGCTTTTTCTTAGGTCACAAGGCAGCCTTGCCCATGCCACGCCTGCTATCTAACCATCTTCGTAAAGCTGCCTTTTTGTGTCGTGATTTTCACGAGATATAGGCCATGCGGAAGGGCAATGGCCACATGGTTTTGGCCTTTTATGTCTTTGTTTGCTACCAGAATGCCGCTCGGATGATATACACTGACACGCTGCAATCCCTCTTGACTCACCTCAAGCAGACTGCCATTGAAGCGCACATCAGCTGCCTGCGCCACCTCATCAATGCCGTCTGTCCCATTATCAGGATATTGATTGTAAGGCCCATTGACAATAGACACGATGAAAGGCGCTACGTCTTCGGGCCAGAGGTCAATGACTTTATCGCCTTGTTTGCCTGTCAATGTAAGGCGATAGTCACGATTATTGATGATTTTTAGGTCGCTTGCACGCAACCATCCGCTCATGATTTGCAAGGTGTTTGCCTCATGGTTGAGGCTGATTGCATCCGGATTGGTCTTGAGATCGATGCTCCGTTTCTCCTCGTCATCTACAAGTTGCAGCGTGATGGGACCGGTATATTCGGCTTGTTCACGGCTGAAAGCGATACATCCAAGCTTGAACAGCGGCGTTGTTCTCTGGTCAATTCTGTCTGCCGGAATGCTTTCTCCCGAGTTATCTTGCACAATTCCCAAGACATTGTTAAACAAAATGTTGCGTTGGTCGCGTTGTTCTACGTTCACATGCGTAGGTGCTTGCATGTTGACGGAACGCACAATGCAAGTCTCTTGGGTATAGTCTTTGATGACACTAAGGCGCAATTCATAATCCCCCGGCGTGAGATGTTCAGGCAACGACAAAGGAAGCGTTACGCGCGTTGTGGCAAACATCTCAAAGTCTACACTCTTTTCGGTGGTGAAAGTGGCTGCCGGCAGGCCATCGCTACCGATAAATTCGAGGCTCACCACACCGTCAAAAGGCAGTGCATTGAGTTTGCGCAGCATGACATGGGCCGTGTTCTTCGCACCCGAATAAAGGGGCTTGTCAAACGTTGGGGCAGCCATGAGCTGGAAAGCCGGGGCAGTTGACGGCATTTCGAGATAGGAAATGTGACCCGCTTCAACCTTAAACACGATGCGTGGTGCCTTTTTCAGCTTTGTCCATGAACCGAAATCACCCGACGCGTGGCGTTCGCAGGCAACGGCTGAAAGCGTATATTGTCCGTCGGCAAGACCTGAAAGTTTGAGTGGAATCGTCACATCCTCGTTGATAAGTGCACTGGGTGACATCTTGCCTCCATAGTCGGCAAAGCGCGAAACGGTGTATCCGCCTGCCTCATGAAAGGTTGATGGGCAGATGCGCACAGGCGAATCGTCGGCCGAGAAGATGCCAATGCCGAGGTCACCACAAAAGGGTTGGCTGCTTTGATTTGTGAAATGATTAATCGTAATATGGGCTTCGGTGCCCGTAGTTGTGGGAGGTGTCTCCGTGAAGTGCATGTCTCCTTCGATGGTGAAGGCTAAGTTTGGCGCACCTTCACGCAGTTGTTCGTCAATGGGAGGTGTGCCTTGACGATTTGGATGCACTGCCATGACCATGAGTTGTCTGTTGAACGCCAATGGTCTCCCATTGAATTCTTTTCCTGAAGTGCTGAGGCTGAGTGCCGAAAGTGAATAAAATCCGTCGGCCTGTCCATCCCAACCGAAGTTCATGTGCACCATTCCGTTGCGGTCAAAGCCGTCTGCTACCCACGCGTGTCCAGCTGCATTATTCTTTGAATTGCCAGAGATATAGAGCGGAAAGCCTTTCCGTAGCTCGCTCTGTACAATCTCCAAGAAGTGTGAAGTGCCTTCATCCTGCTTCGTAATCATGGCTACATCATAGTCGAAATGATTGCGAAAGGCTTGTGCCGCAGCATAGTTTGAGGCACTGCTTGCACCAGAGGTGTATTGCATAAATACCGAAATGCCGACATCATTCATGAGTTTTGCAACGGCATTGGCCTGTTGTTGTGTGTAAGATCCGTGCGGATAGTCGGGCAACATCTGTTTCCAAGCATATTCAGACGCTGCAAAGTTGGCCGTGCGTTGCGTGTGATCAAAGGCCACAGTATAAGAGTTCTCTCCCTGACCGCGCTTAGGCCATTGATGAAAATACATGAGTTGAGCCATTGCAGTGGCTACA
Source organism: Segatella salivae DSM 15606 (assembly GCF_000185845.1). GTDB lineage: Bacteria > Bacteroidota > Bacteroidia > Bacteroidales > Bacteroidaceae > Prevotella > Prevotella salivae. The sequence goes on along the minus strand of NZ_GL629647.1, from coordinate 1,756,388 downwards.
CATCCCGTGACATATTGGGTCTGTTGGTTATAGGGCTCACCCTGTCCCCAGTGTGATTTCAGCAATGGCGCAACTTCATCTGTTTGAGATGAGGCGACGAGGGCACGCGACTTCGTTTGTGGATATTGTTGAAGGGCGCGATAGACTTCGCGATATTGTTGTAACAAGAACCGCGCTTCAGGATTCAGTTTGGTGGTATCGAGTGAACCTTTTGTGCTGTAAGCTAACACCTCGCCCATAACATCATCGGCCGAAACGATGACAAAGCCCTGCCCACGCTTGTCGTTATAGAGATAAAAAGGGGTGGAAGCAGCCGCAGAGGTAGCGCGAGTTGCGCGTGACTTTTGCGTCACAACAGCGGGAGTAATGTATCGTTTGGCAATCTCCAATGCCTTGTTTGGCGTAATTTCTTTGGCGAAACCATAGGCAGAAGAGCATAGCAATGCAAATAAAAGAGCCGTGAAACGAGGCGTTTGTCGAGGCTCAACGAAGGCTTTCAAGCGTCTTAGCATGATGTGTTGTTATATCTTTTTTTCGTCCGTTATAATGAAGTATCACTGCAAAGATAGGTCTTTCTTTTGACAAAGCCTCATGTAAACGTTTGTTTTTCAGTCTCTTTTAGGGGATAACCGAAAGGAAATGGGCAGAAAAACGGCTCGTTTTGAGTGAGTGGATAGGGCCGAATAGCACAACAGCCATGCTGACTGAGCAGCGGCGAGTGGGTGAGATGAGCCTGTAAACTCATTCAAACAAATGTCCCTCAACAAAGCAGTCATTGTGCCTGTCGAGGGACTTCGTACATAGATTTTATGCTATTTTTCGTCTAATTTCTTTCCGCTTGGCTTACAAAGAGGTGAAAGCGGTGATCAAACCAAAGATAATACCCGGTGCATTTGCTAAGGCAAGAGCCCAATCGCGCTTCTCTTTGAAGAGACCATAACCAACCCACAATGTGCAGTTTATGGCCGCCATAAATGGTTGAATGAAGGCACCTTTCTGACCATGGAGGTTGTTATCAATCTGGGCGATATAGAAAATATACATCAAAACCGATGTCGCCATACCCACCCAACCTAAGTTTGTGAAGAACTTTTCTTTTGTCATAGTCTTTAAACTTTAATGAATTATTCGGCAACGGGTTATTACTAACACCGCAGCCCTTGTGCTTATAAAAATAAAAATGTTATCAATTTCTCCCGAATATATCCTTTGCTGCTGATAGAAACGAACGCATTGTTGTTGCATTCTGTTTTGCGTTAGCAGTCGACAACCTACTCTTTGCGTGATGTGGTGCGTTGCTTGTGCCTCTCTTCAAACTTGAATCTGTTTGCGCTTAGAATCGAAGCTCGTTAATCAGCGGTGCTGGCGGCGCGCCTTTCGGCTTGTAGCTGAATGTTGATTCCATTGAAATTGCGTATAAATCAACTCGTTATCACATCGCAAAATTACGAAATATATCTTGAATACTGCAAACGATGAGCAATATATTTCAAATTAATCTTTGTCGGCTTACTTTTACTTTGTGTTTCACATCGTGGCCTGTCGTTCGGCCTTTGCCAACCTTCTCTTTCTTGCTTTCCGCTCCCTTTCTCCCTCTTTCAATAGGCAGAATCGCAGCCTTTTCTGCATTCATTTCATCCGTTTGCCTTTCTTCTTCTCACTTTTTTGGGTATATTTGCACAGCAATTAAAACAAAATCACAATCGAAATGACATCTACGATGCACCCAATAGAGACTTTCACCCCAGTTCGCGCAGCGAATCAGCGCGATGTTCTCTCGCTAACGCTCCCGCCATTGCGCCTGTTGCGTGTGGCCTTTGTGGGCGTCGGCGCTCGTGGTCGGCAAGCGGTGATGCGCTGGTGCCACATCCCCGGCGTCGAAATCGTGGCAGTTTGCGACAGCGTTAAGTCTACTGCAGAGGAAGTTTCGAGGCAAGTTGCACAATTAGGCAAGCCGCGCCCCGCCGTCTTTAGTGGCGAATCAGCCTACATCGAATTGTGCCAACTGCCCGCCGTTAACCTCATCTATGTCTGCACAGACTGGCTTTCGCATGCGCCGATTGCCGTCCATGCCATGCAAAACAGAAAGAATGTGGCCGTCGAAGTGCCTGCTGCGCTCTCCTTAAAAGATATCTGGCAGCTGATAGACACAGCCGAACGCACGCAACAACATTGTATGATGTTGGAAAACACCGTGTATGATGATTTTGAAATGGCGGTCGAAAAAATGGCTCAAAAAGGTCTGTTTGGTGAACTGATTCATGTGGAAGGCGGCTACGCGCACCCCATTGGAGACCGTTGGACGCCGTGGCGCATGGCTTATGCCCAGCAAAATAGTGGCGATGTTTATCCCACACACAGCATCGGACCAGCTTGTAAACTTCTAAACATGCATAAAACCGACCGCATGTACTATCTTACATCGATGCAGACGGATGCCTTCATAGGAACACAAATTTATCAAAAGGTGATGCAGACACCTTGCAGTTTCTTTGCCAATGGTGACCAAACGTCAACGACGATACGCACATTGAAAGGCAAAACTATTCTTATCCAACACAATGTGATGAGCCCACGTCCATATAACCGTATGTTCCAGGTTATCGGAACGCAGGGTTACGCAGCCAAATATCCAACTCCAGAAATTATGCTCAGTCGCGAATCGGCCGCTAAAGTGGGCATAGACATTGATGAGAATAGTGTGTTGTTGAGTGCTTCGCAGATAGAAACGTTGCTCCATAGCTATGCTCCCGACTTTCGTCCCGAGACAATAAACTTAGCCAAGCAGCTTGATCCACGTGGGGGCATGTCTTATTTCATGGATTTGCGATTGGCTCATTGTCTGCAACAGGGACTTCCCTTAGATATGGATGTTTATGATTTGGCGGAATGGTGTAGCATCGCAGAACTCTCAAAACTTTCTATCGAACATGGCTCAATGCCTGTAATGATTCCCGATTTCACGCGTGGCGCAGGCTTTGTCAGATAAAAACCACGCATTTTAATCTTATCCTCCCGTAGACAATTAAAACGTTTCCATAATTGCATTAGTAGCGCAAGCCGAGCCTCTCTATCGTTGTTTTAAACTCTTTCGGCCGTGGCCGAAACTCAGAATTGCGCGATATTTATATTTTCGGCCATGGCCGAAACTCTCTTTTTAGCGTTTTTTCTTCTTCGGCCGCGGCCGAAATTCCCTTTCATGCACATTTCACCTTTTCGGCCGCGGCCGAAACTTCCTTTTCAGCTTATTCCCATCTTCGGCCATGGCCGAAAATGATTTTTCCTTGAAATGCAAACATCTTCCTCCTAAAAAACACATTTAAAATAAAAAGCACCTACAAGATATTTGTAAGTGCTTGAATTCAAAGTGGACCAGCCTGGGCTTGAACCTATGACCTCCAGATTATGAGGCTATTTGATGTATATTTCATGAAATTATAAATAATATTAGATGCCTGAAGATAAATAAGTTATATTATTTATTTGTTCCAAGAAATATCTTAGACTTACAGCAGTTTTTATTCAGAAAGTTCACCAAAAGTTCACGGATGATTTCGTGAATCCCCTGTTAAAAGGAGAATTATAATGGAAAAAGTCAAGGGAAAGTTCACGGAAGTGGGAAATATGTCTCAAAAGTATCGAAAGAGGGGAGAAACCTCGCTTGCAAAGTTCGTTTCTTCCAACGGGAAAGTTACAGGTACACTTATGTTGGATCCCAGAAGAATAGATGGCGATTATTCCCAAATTTCCCCTGTCGCTATTCGTATAGCATATGCTGGTAAGAAAGTTTTTCTGCGGATAGGGAAATCATATATAGGAACAGATGGGATAGAACTATGTGAATGTGAGAAATAATCACGAAACAAGAAAGCCTCAGAACGAAAGGAATTAAAAAAACAAGATGGAGAAAGTGGCTACTCTTGTAAATCAATTCATCGATGAGGGAAACTTTTCTTTGAGAAAACTCCAGGAACGACATCAAGGGAGGAAAGATGACGATAGTACAATCTACTCCATTTGGGAATCTTTTATTGTATCCAAGCGCGACGATGGCAAGGCAGGAACAGCTCGGTGCAGTGAGGATATATTAAAGAGGTTTGTACGGGATATGGGAAAAGATGTATCTTTAAGTGATATAAGTCACAACTTTATTCTGGATTGGGTAAAGGTAATGAAGAAAAATGAGCTTAGTACAACATCCATTGGAATATCATTGCGCACATTCCGCACCATTGTAAATATCTGCATTGACCGTGGCTTGATTAAAGGAAGTACTAAAGAAATGTTCAAAGACACGGGCTACAATAAGGTGTGTAGTCGTAAGCATGAGTTCCTTGATGTTCCTACCATGAAGATGCTTTATGACTTTTGGGAAAGAGACGAAGCCAAAGACGAAAAAGGCAAGGAGTTATTCTTTCCAAAAGAGAAACACGCCGTCTTTCGTGATTTAGGGCTGTTCCTATTTATGTATCTGGGTGACGGACAAAATTTGGCTGACACCTTGCGACTGACTTATGATGGTTGGTATTTTGCTACACATGGAAAGCAACTCCGATTCTTACGTCATAAAACGAGAGACAGAAACGAGAGTGCTAGTGAGGTCATCTTTCCCATTACTCCAGAACTACAAAAGATTATAGACAAGTATGGCAATGAGCCTAAACTTGACAAGCGTGTGTTCCCGATTATGAGTGAGTGGATAACTCCAGAACAAGAAGTATGGGTAATCCAACGATATAATCGCTATATTCGTGAGCATATGGCGAAGGTGGTAGAGCTGCTTGGCATAGAACAAAAACCTTCATCTACCTGGGCTCGACATAGTTTCGCTACCAATCTGAATAATTCTGGTATAGTACCATACAAATATATTAGTGATAGTATGGGGCATAATGGAAATGGAGATATAACATCTAACTATATTGGTGCCTATCCTTTGGATAAGATGTTGGAATATAATTGGTACCTTTTGAACGAAGAAAGACAAAACAAAGCTACTGATAGGCAAATGGTCTTGGAACTATTGAAAAAATGAGTGAAAAGGACCGAAAAGAATTGTTCGCGTCTTTGTAATGAACGAGTTGATTTGAAAAATATGCCACAGGTGGCATATTTTTCAAATTACACGTCTTGTTTTAAAATAAATACTGTATCTTTGCCATTGAAAAAAGTGCTCCATGGGGCAAAAACTTAAAATATGAGAGCGACAATTCCCAGAGACGTCTATTTGAAGCAGCTGATTGACGGACGAGAAAATGGTTTTATTAAAGTAATCACAGGTATGAGAAGGTGTGGCAAGTCCACACTTTTACAAGTTCTTTTTCGTGATTATTTGTTGAAACAGAACATACCTGCTGATCACATTATCTCTATTGCTTTGGATGACCGCATCAATCAAAAGCTAAGAAATCCTGACGTTTTGTTGGCATATATCCGCCAGCAAGTCAGGGATAACCAGTTGTATTTTATACTTATGGATGAAATACAGATGGTAGATGAGTTTATGGATGTTCTAAACAGCTTGTTGCATATTGAGAATGTGGATGTCTATGTAACAGGTAGCAATTCTCATTTTCTCTCGAATGACATCGTAACAGAGTTTCGGGATAGAAGCGATGAAATACACATGTATCCATTCTCTTTCTCTGAGTATTATGCAGCCGTAGGCGGAGATAAGCAGGGTACATGGAAAGACTATTATACCTACGGCGGGTTACCTCACGTATTGACTTTAGTAGGTGATAAGAAGAAAAGTGACTACCTTTATAATGTTTATCGCAAAACCTATCTGACTGACATAAAAGAACGACATGAGATTAAAGAGCATGAGTTTGAGGAATTGGCAAAGATGCTGTCTTCTTTTATAGGTTCATCCTGTAATCCGAACAAATTGACTAACACCTTTAAGAGTAAAGTGAATGTTGATTTGTCCTATCCCACAGTAGTAAAGTACATTTCCTATCTAAAAGACTCCTTTCTGATAGAAGAAGCAGAACGTTATGACATTAAGGGACGTAAATACATTGGATCCTTGTCCAAATACTATTTTTGCGATTTAGGAGTAAGAAATTCCATTTTGAATTTCCGTCAACAAGAAGAAAATCATATTATGGAGAATGTTCTCTATAATGAGTTGCGAATGAGAGGTTATAATGTAGATGTCGGCATGGTAGATGTTAAGAGAAAAATTGACGGGAAAAGCATCCGCCAGCAATATGAAGTTGATTTCGTGGTGAATGAGGGAAGCGACAGGTACTATATACAGTCTGCTTTTGCCATGCCAAACATTGAAAAGGAGCGTCAGGAAAAGACTTCTTTTTCATTTATCAATGACTCCTTCAAGAAAATTATCGTCGTGAAAGATGATATTAAGACTAAACGGGACGAACAAGGGATCGTAACCATAGGCTTACTCGATTTTCTGTTGGATAAGGACAGCTTAAAACTGTAACTTATGGAACCAGAATGCAAAGTATATTTTCTAACATGGTATCAAGCCAACAAGATAACGGCAGACCGCATCATCAACGATTTGAAGAAGCAGTCGTTTGAAGCGGTAATGCACCTCTATGCTTATACTGCCAAATCATTGAAACTGGAACATATTGTGAGTCAGAGGGACTTCTCCATTCTGTTTTCCAACAATTACACGAGAGTTGGTGACACCATTGTAACAGCGATAGTATTTCTGTTCAGTGAAGGAAACATGAGTTTTATTCGTCTAAACAGGATAAAGAACACATTAAAATACTGGCTATTTTGTGGCAATCTGTACGAAACGATTGTCTCAAAAATCATCGTCAAGACTGATGAAAGCCCGTGAACGATTAGAGAAGAACGCCTATTCCGATTTACAGCAGCAATTAGTTGAGACCAGTATGCGAAATGGCATCAAGACTCAGGATGATTGGAATCGATTCTTTGGATTGGAGATTACACTCGATGATGAATGTGAAATTGAAAACAAGCCTAATCCCATCCCAACCGAACTCCAGACGGAAGAAGCCCGACTGATTCATGGCTTGGCGATTACACCCAATGACAAAGGTGATATCGAGAACAAACCTGTTCCCCTGCCAGCCGAACTTCAAACAGAAGCTGCCAGACAGATTCTTGACAAAGCAATTTTGTTGAGGTTATGTGATAATGAATATCACTGGCAAAAGACAAACTCCTTGTTAGCCTATTTCGCTGATTGTGCCTGTGAACATTTGAAGCTATCCAAAGCGGAGCAGGACGGCAAGAAGAAAACATATTGGAAGCCTTTTGAAACCCTATTCGGTGTTTCCGGACTGGCCAATTACAAGAACACCTATACCAACAAGACGGGCAAGCTGCCTATTGACCATGAAATCGTGGAATCTATATTCCGCTAAAAGAAGAAACCCATAGTCCGTGTAAGTCAGTCTTGCATGGGCTTTTTCATGTATTCCTCTTACTATACAAGCATTCCGTTCCATAGGAGGAAATGCGTCCATACCCATATAGTTACCATGTAGTACCTATATGGGTATAATGTCATGTAATTCCATGATACTTTTGTAGCAAACTTTTAAAACCAAGAGACATGCAAGGAAATTTCATAATGCTGCAAAAGGAAGACCTCAAGGAGGCCATTGCAGAAGTATTGGAGACAATGGTGGGTAAGAATCTGCTGAAAGAACCAACTCAAACTGCATCCACCGAGTATTACACCCGTGACGAGCTGTGCGCCCGTTTGCACATCACCTATACCACATTGTGGCGCATGGAAAAGCGTGGCGACATCCATGTCCATAAGATTGGCAGACGCAACCTATATTCTAAGCAGGAAGTGGATGCACTGATAGCAAATGGACTTTCTTCTGATTCTGTAAGCAGGTAGTATGGCTATGGCAGAACTTAGTAAGAATATCCCCCAAACCGCCAGAGGTGGATTATATTATTTCCTCTTTTCAGCAGTTGCAGGAACAAGATGCCATTGATGCGGGTAGCTTTCATGTGGCATCCATGAACGACTGCTTGAAGGCGGCCAAATCTTTGCCGCCTCTTGTGGTTCTCTATCCGAACATTGTCCTCGAAGGTGATCTTTGCATCATCTTCGGACAGTCAGGCATCGGCAAAATCATCTTCGCCATGCAGGTGGCAAGGGATATTGCCGCACAGGGGAAGCGCGTGCTCTATACCGACTTTGAGATGACACTGCGTCAGCTGGCCCTGCGGTACGAGGTTCCGGACTTCCCTCCTACCTTCTTCCGTGCGGAGATGGACAGAGACAATCTCGTTGATGATGTATTGAAGGGAATAGAAAAAGCAGCCGTGGCGAATCTTGCGGAAGTGGTGTTCATCGACAACATTACCGCATTCAGCCAGTCGCTTGACAAAAGCTCTGACGCGGGCTCGCTCATGGCATCGCTGAACGCCTTGAAACGGAAGTATAACTGGACGCTGGTCGTCCTCAACCATGTTCCCAAGATGTTCTCCGGTTCAGTCCCTCTTTCCCTGTCGGCCATACAAGGCTCCGCCAAACTCAACCAGTTGATAGACGATGCCGTGGGACTGGGGCAGTCAGTCCGTGACAAGTCGTTGGTCTATGTGAAGCAGTGTAAGTGGCGCAACGGCGAAGTTGTGCTCGATGCCGACAATGTGGCTCTGTATGAGCGAGCCAAGAACAAGGACGGCAATCTTTGCTTTACCTTTCGCGGCTATGACACGGAGGTCGCCCATCTGGAAACAACAGGTACCAGCGGGCGTGAGGAACTGAAATCAAGGGTCAGGGAATTGTCCTCGCATGGCATGAAGCAGCAGGACATAGCCAGGGAATGCGGTATCACCCAAAGCAAGGTGTCAAGGCTCTTGAACCGTTGATTATTCACTTTATGCAGTTTATGCAATATGCATAAGTGCATAAACTGCATAAAACGCATAGCAAAAATGGGAAATCAGGACTTGAAGAGAATATCGGCGACTAAGGCTGCGCCCAATGATCGGATGTTGATAGAGATACCCAAGCAGGATATAGGATGCCATTATTCTTCTCTTACGGATTATCTAGATAAGACTACTGGTTATGATTCCAAGATATTGTCGGCTATTGATAGTTTAATTATGAGATTTCATCTGGGAGCCGTTACCAAACTTGTGAACGGACATTATGGCACGGTGCTGCCTCGGATTAACCGGAACAACAAGGTTGTAGGAGGAAGTGTGCAGTACTTTGATACTGAGAGTGGAGTAATCCTGCAAAGAGAGTCCTTAGTGGAGCATCTTTATAGCTGGTACTGCTTTGACTATTATACGGATGATGAGGTCTTCTTTGGCGAGCATCTGCTTTCAAACAAGCCTGTCGCCATTGTGCAGGAGGAAAAAACAGCCTTGCTGGGTACGCTGGCGGAACCGGCCGTTGACTGGTTGGCGGTTGGAGAAGGCTACAATCTCACCAATAACATGATGAGTAAACTGGCTGGCAAGCGGGTGGTCCTTTTCCCTGATGATATAAGCTGTGATTATTGGGAAGAGCAGTTCGGGGCAAGGTTCAAGGTGGACCGTGGCTTTGTCCATCGGGACATTAACCGATACCTGATTGACAGAATCAGAGGTCGTGGCAGTCCTTGAACTCGGGGGGGGAAGAATAGGGCTCTGTCCTTGTTATAGCCCACTATAACTACCCGCTGCGCTTTCGTAGTTGTGAGCCCAAGGCCAGCCTTGGAGAACCGGCGGGGATGACTCTCCCCCTGCACCCTCCACTCGATGGCATCTGCCCCCAAGCTCCCTTGACCAGAGCGTGACCCTCTCTCTGGACTCTCCGCTTAGGGAGCCTCCCTAAGAACCTTATGAAAAGAAAAAAAACAATCATTTAATTCCCTTTTGTTATGACACAAATGACATCGGTACACATCAAGCCCTGCAATATCGGGCAAAGTGAGGCACACAACCAACGGACAAAGGCATATCTCGACCACATCAATGCAGAGAAGCTTTATATTAGGAAAGACCTGATACCTGAGAACCAATCGTGGACATCGGAACTGCAAGGCGATATGACCTTGCGGCAGTATTACGATGCCATTGGCAGAATGGTGAAGGAAAAGACGGGCAGGGCCATGCAGACCAAGGAACGGGAGCGAATCAACAAGAAGACGGGCAAGGTAACCAAGATAGCCGGCTGTACTCCCTTGCGTGAGGGCGTCGTGGTGTGCAAGGCAGACACCACCATGGAGCAGTTGCAACATTTCGCAGACCTTTGTCGACAGCGTTTCGGCATTACGGCCATACAGATACACCTCCATCGTGACGAGGGCATTGTCTTGATCCGAATGACACATCTACATGGAAGTCTAACTATCACGCCCATGTCATCTGGGACAGGATGAACCACGAGACAGGTAAGTCCTACAAGCTGGACAATGAGGACATCAGCCTCGTGCAGGACATGGCGGCCGAGGCATTGGGAATGGAGCGCGGCGTTTCCAAGTTGGAGACGGGCAAACTGCATCTGGAACGGAATGACTATATCGTGGCTAAACAGAAGCGTGAGTTGGATGAAAGCAAGAAATAAGCGGAGAAGCTGGCAAAGGAGAACGAGCAGAAAGTTCTCGCCTGTGAAAAGTTGGATAGAGAAATCCACGACAAGCAGGAAAAAGCCAATCGAGAGAATGGCAGCGCCATCCTGTCGGGCTTGGCCAACCTTGCAGGAAAGGGCAAGTATGCACAATTGGAGGCGGAAAATGAAGAAATGAAAAAACAAGTTGCTGCAATTCCACAAGTGGTTGCTCAGCAAGTAGAAACCTTAACCATTACCTATAAAGAGGAGATAACTAAGGAGCGGAATCGTGCTGATTTCTGGCTTGCTGAATGTAATAAACAAGAGCGTATCTACAAAGGATTGCTTACCAAATCGAAGAATCGGGAGGTTGACCTCAAGCAAGAGTTGCTGCAACGTGATAACATTATCGCTACAATGAAGGCTGGGCTAACAGATTTCCTACGAGGATTCACTATCATTTGCCAAAATGCCATTAATGCCGTTATCGACTTTGCCCATGACACTAAATTGCAGCACTTTACCTTCCCTCAGGTTACAGCCATCAACGAATATCTTTCTAAAGAGTCAAGCGACAGGCGTAATGGTGCCACGATTCTGGCTCTCCTCACCCGTCCTGGAAAAGCCACTCTACTTTAACCCCTTTGGGCAAACAGGATTGCTCACTTTGGCCATAAAATGATTGCCCCTTTTGGTCAAAATAATATTGACCACTTAGTACAAGTGTCGTTAGAGTTTTTTTGTGTAGATTTGAGAACCCGAGTCCTGGTGTAAGGGGTAATAATAAAAATCTATTCAAATGAATAAAAGAATCAAGAACATTTTAAGATGTTATGCGGCAGGGATGGGTATCAAGGAAACGGCATCCACGTTCCATACTTCCCGTAACACTGTTCGCAAGTATGTCCGCCT
>NZ_GL629647.1:1726909-1741776 GCF_000185845.1 Segatella salivae DSM 15606 | reverse complement strand
CCATTCGTGCATAAATCTGAGTTATTCTGATATTTGTATGTCCAAGCATCTTTGATACAGACTCCATTGGTACCCCTTTGGATATAGACATAGTGGCGAAAGTATGCCTTGCCATGTGGAAGGTTAGATTCTTTTTTATGCCACAAAGGTCGGCAATTTCTTTCAAATATGAGTTGATACGCTGATTGCTCATCATTGGAAATACCTTTCCACCTTTTCTGTTAATGTCATAGTACTTTCTTATGATGGCAAGGGGAATATCCAGCAGCATGACATTTTCATCTACGCTTGTCTTGTACCTCTTGGTAATGAGCCATTGTCTGTCTTCGACGGTAACAATCTTATCGTAGGTAAGATTATATACATCAATGTAGGCCAATCCCGTGAAGCAGGAAAAAATAAAAATATTCTTTACTAACTCCAGTCGTTCTATTTCAAAGTGCTTCTTCATAATACGGAGAACCTCTTCTTCTGTGAGATAGCCACGGTCCACCAACTCGTAGTGCAGTTTGTGGTTTGCAAACGGATCATGCATAATAAGACTTCTGTTCCTCGCATAGTTCACGACTGTTTTCAGGTTTCTCAATTTCTTGGTGGTTGTGTTATGCACACCACCTACAACGGATGTTAGGTACAATTCGAAGTCCTGGACAACGGCACTTGTCAGTTCTGTCAGTCCAATATCCTTGCGATGATACTTTGCTTGTAAGAAATCCTGAAAATTCTGCCTCACTACCTTATACTTATAAAAAGTACCCTTTGTTAATGTCTTGCCAACTTGTTGTGTGATGGAGTCTATGTACTTGTCAAAGACTGGGAGAAAAGTGGTAAACTCTTTGTCTGTACCAAGGAACACTGACCTGATAAGGTCTATAGAAAGTTCCTCTGAGACTTCATATTTCCTGTAAATCTGCATCAACGTTGTTGTCAGTGCATCTATTGAAGCATTGATGGAGAGTGCTTCTGCTGTTCTGCCAATCATTCTGCTAGTTTTGTTACTCCACTTGGATTTATCCACGAAAATTTTTGTAGAACCCAGATTTGCCATTTTGCCCCCGAGATACATTCGGAGCATTACAGGCGATTTTCCTTCTTTGTTCTCATAGTTGGAACGTAGGTAGTAGGACACCTTGAAAGTCGTTTTCATAACGCATCATTTTTTAGTGTAGCTTTCTTGGCTACAAAGTTCGACATAAATTGTTGAAAACGAGATGTTTGTATGCCGTCAATTTGGTAGTCATTTTCCATTCACTGCTACATTTTTTTGAGAGCCTGCTTTTGTGTAGCAGTTTCTGTAGCAGAAAATGACCGAATGATGACTATCAAAAGGTATAGTTTGGCTGTCAAACGGATATGGATAAAAAACAAAAAATCGCTGTAAAACCTTGATTTTACAGCGATTATCCTTGTTTTGAAGGCTAAAATGACGTATTGTTTGACGTCCTCTTGAAACCTATTTGTGGACCAGATAGGGCTTGAACCTATGACCTCCAGATTATGAGTCTGTTGCTCTAACCAACTGAGCTACAAGTCCGATAAACTAAGTTTGTGCGTGCAAAGGTAGTGGGTTTTGTGGAAAAAACCAAATAAAAGCGGAAAAAAACGAAGGAGAATGGGAAATTATCTTGTTTTTCTTATCGTATAAATCCATGCAGTTAGGTTCGTTGTCTTGTTTTTCTTATCGTATAAATCCATGCAGTTAGGCTTGTTGTCTTATTTTTCTTATCGTGTAAATCCATGCAGTTGGGTTTGCTTAGTATGTGACTTGAATACATAAAGTGGCAGTTTTCATTGTGTAAAGTGATAGTTTTCATCGTGTGAATTGATTGCTTTCTTGTGGTCAAGTCTATTGCTTTAGTTGCTTGTTTCTGGTAGATTATTTGGTGATATTGATTGTGCAACAATGGAAAAAGACTATCTTTGCATAAGATATAGCTGCACTCGACAAACTGAAAGACTCTTTCTTTGTGCTCGTTTGCAATATCTTTGCATAAGATATAGCTGCACTCGACAAACTGAAAGACTCTTTCTTTGTGCTCGTTTGCAATATCTTTGCATAAGATATAGCTGCACTCGACAAACTGAAAGTTTCTTTCTTTGTGCTCGTTTGCAATATCTTTGCATAAGATAAGCTGTAGTTTGAGTATATGAATACAATATATTTAGGGAAAGAAAATAATGCTGTGGCGCCTTGTGTGGCTACGATTGGCTTCTTTGATGGGGTACATCGTGGGCACAAATACCTCATTCAACAGGTGAATAGCATTGCTAAGGCGTGCGGATTGGCATCGACTGTGATTACGTTTGACCGCCATCCGCGTCAGGTTTTGCAAAGCGATTATGTGCCACAACTGCTGAATCCGCTTGACAGAAAACTGCTTTTGCTCTCTAAAACGGGCATAGACAATGCGGTGGTTCTGCCATTCGATGCGTCGGTGGCACAACTTTCGGCCTATGATTTCATGAAAGAAGTGTTGCGAAATCGTTTGAATGTCAAGAAGCTTGTTATCGGATATGACAATCGTTTCGGGCATAACCGCACAGAAACTTTTGAGGATTATGTGCGTTATGGCCATGAATTAGGAATTGAAGTCATTCATCACACCGCCTTTGAGCTGCATGGTGTGAACATCAGTTCATCGGTAATACGCGGCTTTTTGCAAGAGGGTGAGGTCGAAATGGCCACACTTTGTCTCGGCTATCCTTACACCTTGATAGGCAAAGTGGTTCATGGTTTTGCGCAAGGTCGGCTCATGGGTTTCCCAACGGCTAACATGGATGTGGCTGAAAGTGGTCAGTTGATTCCGGCAACAGGAGTATATGCTGTGAATGTTAAACTCAAAAACCAACCCCATCTGCTTCATGGCATGATGAACATTGGCCGCCGACCCACGTTCAACGGCACGGCATTGTCTCTTGAAGTCAATATTTTCAACTTCCGAGGCGACCTCTATGGCGAGCTGATTGAGGTGAGTTTCATTCGTCATATCCGTAAAGAGCGCAAGTTTAATAGTGCTGCTGAGTTGGCTGAACAGCTGCAACAAGATCGCACAATGATAGAAGAACAATTTAATAAAGACAGAGATTTATGAAGAAAATAGGGAAAGAAATTGCCTGGATAGGCTTATATATCGTCGTGTTTATATTGATACAGTTGGTTATTCAGTTTGCTTTTGCTGGTGGATATCTTGTATATTATAAGATGCCTTTGGCCAATTTGCGTAACCTTTTCATGAGCAACATTACGTTAACGATAGCTTCTACCATCGTCTCAAGCCTTATAACAATATTTGTTTTCTTGAAAAAAGGTTGGGCGTCGCGCTCTCGTGACTACCTTGCTTCACGTCCCTGGGCCACTCTTTTGTGGGTAGTTGTCGCAGCGATAGGCATTATCATCCCCTCAATGGGACTTGGAGAATTGTTTAAAGTCGATATGCCCGGTGAGTTACAAATGATGTTTGTGCGCATGATGCATAATCCTTTTGGTTATGTTGCCATAGGCGTCATCGTACCCTTTGCTGAAGAAATCGTGTTCCGTGGAGCCATTTTGCGCAACCTTCTCCGTCTTTTCGATGGCAAACCTTGGGCAGCTATCCTTATTTCGGCAGTCATTTTCGGCCTCGTTCATGGTAATTCTGCCCAGTTCTTAAATGCTTCTTTGCTCGGAATCTTATTGGGTTGGATGTTCTATCGCACGGGGAGTATCATCCCTGGCTTTGTACTTCATTGGGTCAACAACACCGTTGTATATGTTGTTGCCAATCTCATGCCGGGCTTTGAAGATGCAAGTCTAAGCCAGCTTTCCAATGGACGACCGATAGTTATCGCCCTTTACATCGTCTTCTCTCTATGTATTCTTATGCCCGCTTTGGTGCAGTTAAACATGAGAATGGGGGAGAATAGGGGGAAATAAAGCCTCACCCCCAGCCCCTCTCCGAAGAGAGAGGGGAGTAAAATGCCTTGAAAATAGAGTCCAAATAGAACAAAATTGTAGAACATATCACTCCCCTCTCTCTTCGGAGAGGGGTCGGGGGTGAGGCTTCTCCTTACTTCTTCATCACTCTCATGCTATTCATCACGGCCAATAATGCCACACCACTATCGGCAAACACAGCTTCCCAAAGGTTTGCCATGCCAAGAATGCCGAGCAACATCACTGCTACTTTCACGCCAATGGCAAAGATAATGTTCTGCAAAACGATGCGATGCGTGCGCTTACCAATGGCGATTGCCGTCGCAACCTTCGTCGGATCATCGGTTTGAATAACGACATCTGCCGTCTCAATGGCCATGTCGGCACCCATCTTTCCCATAGCAACACCAACGTCACTCAGGGCTAACACAGGGGCATCATTAATGCCGTCACCGACAAATGCCACGCTTTTCCCTTCTTGTTTCAAGGCTTCAAGGTGAGCCACCTTACCCTCGGGGAGCAGGTCTCCATAGCCTTTCACAAAACCTTTGCCATCTTCAAAGTGCGCAATGAGTTTGTCGATGAGGGCTTGTTTGTCGCCGCTAAGCACCTGCATAGCCTTGATTCCTTGTGCTTTTAGCCGTTTAGGAAGGGCAAAAACACCTTCTTTTGGGGTGTCACTCAATAGAATATATCCTTTGAAAACATGGTTTTCGGCCACTGCAACAATGGTTTCTGTCGTGTGTTTCAAGGCTTTGTCATAGCTCACTCCCTCTTTTTCCATGAATTTCAGCGTGCCCATCACCCATGATTTATACTTCATTCCATAGCCCGGAACATTCTCAATAGCTAACTTGTCAATGGTTTCGAGGGGCTGAGGTTGCAGAGATGACACGATAGCCCGTGCGATAGGGTGACTACTTACGGCTTCAACGGCTGCCACAAGTGATAGGTCTCCTTCGCTAAGCCCTATGGTTTTCTCCACCCGAAACACTCCCGTTGTCAGCGTACCTGTCTTATCAAACACCGCCATATCAAGCTTTGTAACGGCATCAAGGCTATTACTTCCCTTGAAAAGTATGCCTTGTCGGCTCGCAGCGCCAATGCCTGCGAAGTATCCTAAGGGTACACTGATGACCAAAGCACAAGGACAACTGATGACAAGGAAGACCAAAGCGCGTTGCATCCACGTTGTAAACTGATAGTCAAATGAGGTGAACAGCGACACAATCCAAGGCAAAACAACTGTCAGTGCAGCCAGAGCAATCACTGTTGGCGTATAAACATGGGCGAAACGATGAATGAATGTCTCGGTAGCCGACTTGCGTTCGGCAGCCTCTTCAACCATTTTCAGTATGCGGCTGATGGCACTTTCGCCTGCCTTTCGCACAACATTGAGTCGCACAACACTATCCGTTGCAATCATTCCTGCCATGACTTCCTGGTTCGTTTCTATCAATCGTGGCACTGATTCGCCTGTAAGGGCGGCGGTGTTAAACGTTGCCGGAGCCTCCAACAAACGTCCATCGAGGGGCACACGCTCGCCCGGTTGCACCTCAATAACAGCCCCAATCTCTACTGATTCTGGCTTTTCTTTGCGGCCATCTGCCAAGCGTGCAAAGTCAGGTCGAAAGGAAAGAAGACTCTTTATGTTGTCGCGTGCACGGTCAACAGCCTTGTCTTGCAACCCTTCGCCTATGCAATAGAGCAACATAACGGCTACGGCTTCGGGATATTCTCCTAAGAAGAACGCCCCAATCGAAGCCACAGACATCAGCATAAACTCACTAAAGAAGTCGTGTTCTCGCCTAATCGACTCCCAAGCTTCACGCATTACGGGCAGGCCTACAGGCACAAAGGCCACGACATAGATACAAAAGATGATGCGAGGATGAACAAACCATCCCATGTTTAGCTTGTCGAGTGCCAAGCCAATGACTAAGAATATCGCCGAGGCAATAATTAATCCCCAGTTCATTCCTTCTTCTTCTTCTTCGTGTTGATGTGTTTCGTGTGCCATATTTAATTTGTTTTGATTTCTGCATGCAAAGATAAAGCAAAGATTTTGCAACCAAGTTGCAAAGTGGAGTGGGGTGTATAATTTTTTTGTTCAGGCGAGAATATGGCGTTTGTCTATTCACATCGTATCGGGTTTTGGTGTTAACGATTTTCGAAAGAAATTTGTTTGCCGATGCACACATCGTTGACATACCAACCGTTTTAGGGCTAACGATTTTCGAAAGAAATGGCATGTGCGGAACGAAGTCTATGGTATGGTTAAATGGTTCATTATGAATGAGTTATCGTTTAATCTTCGTCCTCCCTGCACTTTGCGTCATTTCGTGCCGTGTTTTGCCTCATTTCATCGGGTAAAATGCCACAGATCATACGCCCATTTGCCGCAAATCATTTTTTTATTAAAAACAAATGAAAAGATGATAAAGGTTATAGAGAATATCCACGAAATATAAATGATGTGCAAAAAGGAATCGTGTTAGCATGCAACGCCATCGGTATCGCGGTAAATTCCCAATGGATACACCCGCCATTGCGAATGTTATAACGATGCAATACCATCGGTTTTATGCCAATATTTCAATGAATACATCTGCCATTGCAAATGTTGCAACCACGCAACGCTGTGGTTGTTATACCAATATTCCAATGAATGTATCCCCTATTTTGTATGTTGTAACCACGCAATAATGTCGGTGTTATATTAATATTCCAATGAATGTATCCACTGTTTTGTATGTTGTAACCATGCAATAATGTCGGTGTTATATTAATATTCCAATGAACGTGTTCGCCACAATGAATACTCTCACCACGCAACTCGGTACGAGTTGTTCTTTTGATAGCCCGGGGTTGGCGAGGAACGAGCCTACCCCGGGTGAGCATCCACAAGGAGATTCAACGCCATCGGTGTTGAGCTTTTTCTATGAAGTCACGCTTACTATGAAACCTTTTATGGCGGATTAATCAAAAAAAGCGCAACACCTACGGCGTTGGTCCACGCAAACCGTATGCTAACCCAGGGTAGCCTGCACTATCGTTTGGCAACCTTGGGCTATCAAAAACGCAACACCTACGGCGTTGAAATGTGCATTTTGTAATACAATTGATGACAACATGCGAATAAATAAATAGTAAAATGTACTAATATTTCAATGAATATATCCACCATTATGAATGCCCTCATGGTGCAACTCGGTACGAGTTGTTCCTTTGATAGCCCGGGGTTGGCGAGGAACGAGCCTACCCCGGGTAAACGTTCGCAAGGAGATTCAACGCCATCGGTGTTGAGCTTTTTCAATGAAGTCACGCTTACAATGAAACCTTTTATGGCGGATTAATCAAAAAAAGCGCAACACCTACGGCGTTGTTCCCCGCAAACCGTATGCTAACCCAGGGTAGCCTGCACTATCGTTTGGCAACCCTGGGCTATCAAAAACGCAACACCTACGGCGTTGAAACATTCATATCATCGCGTGATTGACGGCAATATATGTATGAATAAATATTGGATTGCGCCGAAAAAACGCAACACCTACGGCGTTGAAATGTTCATATCATGGTGTGATTAACGGCGTCATACGTATGAATAAATGGTGAACTACAATCTTAAAACCATAAAATTGTCTTATGCAAACACTGCATATACATTTGTGTTATGGTCATTTGATTTTCTATTTCCTAAGTATTCTCCCCCTATCTCTTGCCTATTCGCCTTATTTGCACTATCTTTGCAGAAGATAGGCTGCACTCGGTAATCTACAAACGAGTTTGCATTACGCTCGTTTGCACTATCTTTGCAGAAGATAGGCTGCACTCAGTAATCTACAAATGAGTTTGCATTACGCTCGTTTGCACTATCTTTGCAGAAGATAGGCTGCACTCGGTAATCTACAAATGAGTTTGCATTACACTCGTTTGCACTATCTTTGCAGAAGATAGGCTGCACTCGGTAATCTACAAATGAGTTTGCATTACGCTCGTTTGCACTATCTTTGCATCAAATAAATTGTTAAGCATGACAGAAGATTTCGACATAAGAGAAGAGCGTATTTCGACGGAAGAGAAGGACTTTGAAAACGCACTTCGCCCGCTAAGATTTGTTGATTTCAACGGCCAAAAGAAGGTGGTTGAGAACTTAGAGATATTTGTTGAGGCCGCGAAATATCGTGGAGAGCCACTTGATCACACGTTACTTTACGGTCCACCGGGACTGGGAAAGACGACGCTAAGCAATATTATTGCAAACGAACTTGGCGTGGGTTTCAAGATAACCAGTGGCCCTGTGCTTGACAAACCCGGTGACTTGGCGGGCATATTGACGTCACTTGAGCCCAACGATGTACTCTTTATAGACGAGATTCACCGTCTTTCGCCCGTAGTAGAAGAGTATCTTTACTCGGCAATGGAAGACTATCGCATCGATATTATGATTGATAAGGGCCCGTCAGCACGTTCGATTCAGCTCGATCTTAACCCCTTTACACTCGTTGGAGCAACGACACGTAGCGGTATGCTTACAGCCCCTTTACGTGCTCGTTTCGGTATTAACATGCACTTAGAATACTATGATCCCGAGACATTAAAACGCATTATACGTCGTTCTGCCATGCTGTTGAAGGTGCCAATTGACGATGAAGCCGCTATCGAAATTAGCAGAAGAAGTCGTGGAACGCCTCGTATTGCCAATGCGTTACTGCGTCGTGTGCGTGACTTTGCACAGGTAAAAGGAAATGGAACGATTACAAACGAGATAGCACATATAGGACTTCAGTCGCTCAACATTGACCAATATGGACTTGATGAGATTGATAATAAGATATTACTCACTATAATTGACAAGTTCAAAGGAGGCCCTGTGGGTGTTAGTACGATAGCAACGGCGATAGGAGAAGACGCTGGTACGGTGGAAGATGTCTATGAACCATTCTTGATTATGGAAGGTTTCATCAAACGAACGCCCCGTGGTCGCATGGCAACTCCATTGGCTTATGAACATTTAGGGCGTAATCCTTATATGGGAAATGTAATGGAACCTGGGCTGTTTGAATAGAGATGGTCTCACAACAAGCCTCTTTCTAAGAAATAGAGGAGCGTCTGTCGCGCTGTAATATATGTGATTTGAAGGTCAGATTCAAAGCTTTATATCATCTTTTTAAATAGTTATGCCTATGAAAAGAATGCTCTTTTGTTGGATAATCCTAATGGGATTATTGACGAGTTGCAGTCATTGCGTGTTGCATTCAGGTGGATTTGGTGATGCCGATTCTATTCATGTAGAATATACAGGGATGGCAGGAACAACACGATTTGTTATCAACCATAGTGACACGCTCACGATATTGAAAGGTGTTTTCTTTCGTGATACCCTTGGAAATGATAGCCCTGTTCTCTTTGAACCAGTCAAAAAACTTGCTCCTAACGATGTATTGGTGATTAAAAGTCTGGCTCGTCAGCTCTTTGTTGAACGCTCAAAGCCTGATACTTTGTGGGTAAAGCCCTATGAATATGGTGCTACAGACTGGCCAATTCTTTCCGTTCATGTGTTTAAAAAGGGGAAAGAAGGCGCCTATTATTATGATACTGGCGAGGAAAAGAATGGCATTGTGTATTCCACTTCCACTAAGATTAAGTACTCACCTGCCTTTCTTGAGTTTACACATCGGCTGGATCAGTGCTTCGAAGAGGCGCAAAAAACGAAATGAAAAAGAAGAAACAGGCAAGTGATTTCACCTGCCTGTTTCTGTTATTTCTTATAAATGGAGGGTTAAAGAGCCTCCAGCCATGACCCAACAGCCTGGTTGTTTCACGTTACCTACATCCACATAGCTTCGGTTTAGAAGGTTGTTTCCCTCGAGATAGAGGCTATATTTCGGCATATTCCACGCCAATCGAGCATCCAATAAGCCGTAAGAACCATAACGATGTAGTGCTCCTGACGGATCCTTATACGTGCCCATGCGATGCTGAAAGCGGTAGTTTACGTTAAGATCTAACGCTTTCCAAAGGTTCAATTGCAGGCTACTTGTCACCTTATTCTTTAGATATTCCAACGCGTAAAGGCTGTGAATACCGGCTGCTTCTATTTGATGTTGTTGAATGAAACAATAGCCAACACTAAATGATTTCAATAACTTCTGACTTGGAAGTAACTGGCGGAAGTCTGCATTTAGTGTCGTTTCAAAGCCTAAAGCGTTAATCGTTCCGAAGTTAACTGACTTCCAAAGTATTGCTCCTGCAGCGTCTTTTTCACCATCATCAATCCAATCGATGAGGTTAGTATGGTGGTTATAGAAGCTACTTACAGTGCCTGAAAGTCCCTTTTTGTTATATTTCACTCCGACTTCTACGGCAGAAAGTTCTTCAGGTTTAAGGTTTGGATCGGCCTTATGGCCTCCAACCGAGTAGAAAAGTTCGGTTACTGATGGCATGCGTAGCGACGTATTATAACTCGCATAGACTTTCCATGCATCGCCAAATCTATAACTTGCGTTGATGCTTGGATAGACTTTTACATTCATTTCGGCCCAACTGTTCTTCACACCCACTACTCCTGCCGACATCGTTAGACGCCCAATGAGAAGGTTATGCTCTGCAACGAACTGGATGTTTGTGCGATTAAGTCCCATCTTATACATCACATTGTCGGTTCCTTTCACGTGTTTGGGCTTGGAAAGTGGGTTGCCAAGGTTCGTACTTACTAAGTCTTCGTTTCGCAATTCAGCACCAAACGCCGTGCGACCTAACGTCCAATCAAAGTATGCATTGACGTTAACGCCGTAGACATCTGTACGATGATAGTTGAAAGGATAACGTTCCGCATGGTTGCGAAAGAGTTCAAAGCGGTCGTAGTTATGATTCCAATAGATAGCCGGATGCCATTTAACAGCACCCTTTCTTGTTTCAGCTTGCACCGCCGTATAGGTCTTAAAGGTATGTTCAAACTGGTCATCATACTTGGAACTATAGTTAGTACTCGAGCCAAAGTCTTTGTTACTAAGGCCTGCATGCCAACTAATGGAGAGGTCATCATCGTCATAAAAGCCCTGATAAAAAGCCTTCTGACTTCGGAAGTCAGTATTTAACGCGCCGGCTTTATTGCGATTATAGCCATCGGTTCGCATGAAACTGCCCGATAATTGATTGTTCCATTTGCCCCTCGCTACATTGATTCTTCCTCCCGAAGTGACTGAGCCGAAGCTGCCACTTGCCGCATGTAGGGTGACACTTGAAGTTCGATTGGCCTTTGTAACGATGTTTATGGCACCAAGAAGTGACGATGTTCCATAAACACTTGCAGCCGGTCCTTCGAGTATTTCAATGCGTTCTATCTCACTGATATCCACGGGAAAATCAAATGCATTGTGTCCCGTTTGCGGATCACCAATGTTGATTCCATTGAGAAGCACCGTCATCTGCTCATAGTTTCCGCCTCGAATGCTCACGTCAGTCTGCGCTCCCAATGGGCCACGCTGACGCACATCGACGCCTGAAACCAATTTCAATAGGTCGTTAACACTATGTACTGGCGCCGCGTTTACATCCTTTCGACTCAGTACAGTTACCATTCTCGACTGCTGACTTTGCGTCAGAGGCGCCCTTGATCCGGTGACTTTCACCTCGTCAAGCAACGTGGGTTGTCCGCTCTTATAAAGCGAAGTGTCGGCTTTTTGCACGTCAGTGCTAATGCCTTTTGCTTGCGCATTAGAGAGTGTTGCCACGCTAAGTATACCGATAATTACCTCTTTACCAAGGCATGAAAAGAGTGCAAAGCCCTTGTTGGTAAAGTGATTAAAACGGATACAACGGCGCTCGTTGAAAACTGTTTTGTTCACGTTTAAATTATTTATTAACGTTTATGCAACTGCAAAAACGATGGCAAAATTAGTAAAAATAAATGAAATAAGGAGTAGAAATGATAGAAATTTGTAAATAATAAATATGGAAAAAGATTGCCAAGTGCAGCTAACGGAGCAGCGGAATGGGCTGGTTCGCGTTGATACACATTAGATTATATCATGTGCTTTACCGCCTTTTGGCGTGTGTTATCGCTGTTTTATTGTTCCAAACACTGCTTAATCTCAGCAAAATTATCAATGATATAGTCGGCAAATGCAGCCTCAAGGTCTTCTCTTTTGCCATTTCCATAGGTCACACCGCAGGTCTTTGCCCCCGCATTTCGCCCCATCTGAATGTCAAAAATGGTGTCGCCGACCACCAGAGCCTCGGCAGGTTGCAACCCGAAATGATGCAAAGTGTTGAGCACTGGCTCAGCATTTGGCTTTGCATTTTCAACATCGTCAGCCCCCAAAATCAAACGAATATAGGGCTCTAAATGCAGTTCTTGAACGAAAGCTACCAACGATTGATGGCCTCGACTGCTTGCAATCGTCACGATAAGTCCCTCATTATGCAATTGTTTTATCGTCTCAACAACCCCCGGAAAGGCAGGAACGGCGCCGGGAACATTGTTTTCCATGAACAATTTATGATAGAGATGAGCACATGCTTCGGCCTGTTCTTCAGTCATGTTTTGCAAGGCTTTGAAACATTCTTTCAATGGAAGTCCGATGGTTTTCGCACATTCTTCGGTCGTGCGTTCAGGCAAACCGAGTTGTTTGAGCGTTGTTTTCATCGTGCGGGTGATGAGTGCTTGCGAGTCGCCGAGCGTTCCATCGAAGTCCAAAATCACAATCTTTGTCTTCATCTTCGTTGCAGTTTTGCTCGCGAAGTTACACATAAAATCGCAAAAAATAGCTGCTTTTCGGATATAAAATGCCGCAGCCCATCTTTTCGTGGGTTATAAACCATAAGTCAATGATAATCAAAATGTTATCTCATTTCATAAAAATGGTTTTGCAGTTTGCACCAAATCAGCCTATAATTTGCATCAAAACACGCGATGATTTGAGGCATTTCATCGCACGAAATGCCCCAAATCGTTTTATGTCATCAGGCAAAACGGATGACGGATGCGCCCAATTATTTGAACAATTTGGGCACAAACTCACTCAAATAGATGCGCCAATTACGCCAAATATGCCCTCCTTCAGTCTCTAAATAGGTGTATTTGAAGCCCTTACTATCAAGATAATGGCGCAAATTGGCATTGCTTTGATAGAGGAAATCGGTGCTACCTATGCCTATCCAAAATAGCTTTGGGTGCTTCATGAATAGCGTGTTGAGTTTCTCATTGCGTCGAGCGTAGATCTCTTCTATGCCTCCTTTCTGCTCTTTATCAATGGCAGCAGAGAACAATCCGATGTAATCGAAGGTGTCAGGATGGTTGATGGAGAGATAGAGTGAATGGAAACCACCCATCGAAAGGCCTGCAATGGCGCGATGAGCCTTGTCGTTTTGGGTGCGATAAGTATGCTCAACAAAGCGCATTAAGTCAGGAAATGCCTGCTCAAAATAGCCATCCATTGTCTTCGGTAGGTGCATTGTAGGAAGTTTAAAGCCTTCGGGCGTTTCGCCAGGGCAGGCCACTTGCGAGATGTTTCCATTCGGCATGACGACTATCATGGGTTTAGCTTTGCCCTCAGCAATAAGGTTATCGAGGATTTGTACGGCTCTTCCGAGTTCTGACCAGGCTTGTTCGTCACCGCCCATACCATGTAGCAGGTAGAGCACGGGATATTTTTCGCGGCTCGTTTCATAGCCAGCGGGGGTGTAAACAGTGCAGCGTCGTGTCATTCCTGCCGTCGGACTGTTATACCATATCTTTGAAACTGTGCCATGAGGAACATTGTTTACCTTGTAGAGATTGGCTCTTCCGCCGTCTATTAAGAATATACTTGCAACGTTGGCAACGTCTCTCAACACATAGACATTTGACGGATCAGCCACCTTTACGCCATCAATGACCATGTTATATTGGTAGAGTTCGGGCGCCAAAGGAGTCTTTGTGGTGTATGTCCATACGCCGTTTGCGTCTTTGTTGAGGTCTGTTGTGCCTGCAATTTCATATTCTCCTTGAGGCGTTTTCACCTTTTGTGCTGGCAGAAAGTCACCTGTTACCTGCACCTTTTGAGCCTCGGGAGCATTGATTCTGAAAGTAACCGTCTTGTCGTTGTGTACTTCTGGCGACATGGAACCTTGTGCATTGAAGATGTTTTGTTGGGCAAAACAGCCTGTCGAAACACTCATAAGACAGAGTGTAATCAATTGTTTTTTCATATCTTTTGATTTTAGTTGTGTCTATGTTTCTTTTGATTGTTTCGTTTCTTTGAATGATTTCGTCGTGTAAAAGTAATAAAAAAGTGGGCCGCCTCCTATCTTTCTGTCGTTTTTTTTAATAATTTTGCACGTATGAAAATAGGTGTTTTTTGTTCTGCAAACAATCAGATTGATGCAGAATACTTTAGATTAACCAAGGAGTTTGGAGCTTGGATAGCCCGCGAAGGCCATTCCGTTGTCTTCGGAGGAACCAACACTGGGCTGATGGAAGCTATCGGAACAGCCGTTCATGAGGGTGGGCAGAGAGCCATAGGAGTTATTCCTCGCATCATTGAAAAAGGCGGAAAGGTGAGCAAGTCGGTAGATATCAACATCGCATGTGACAATCTTAGCGACCGAAAAGACTTGATGTTAGCACAAAGCGACATATTCGTTGCATTGCCAGGTGGCATAGGAACACTCGATGAAGTGTTTACCATTGCAGCCAGCAACACCATTGGTTATCACTCCAAGAAAGTGATTTTGTATAACATGAAAGGCTTTTTCAATCCAATCATTGCCTTACTTGACGCGTTGCAAGCACAGGGTATGATTCGTGGATTGTGGTCTGATTATATCCAAGTAGCCTCAAATCTTGACGAAATTGCAGCCTATGTAGCTCAAGTATAGATGGAAAAGAGTTGTAAACACATCGTGCTTTGCCTTATGGTGGGTGTCATAAACTTGTTTTGTGGCTGTCAAACAACAAGGCAACGTGCTG
>NZ_GL629647.1:1667762-1726859 GCF_000185845.1 Segatella salivae DSM 15606 | reverse complement strand
ATGGTGGGTGTCATAAACTTGTTTTGTGGCTGTCAAACAACAAGGCAACGTGCTGCTAACGGCATGCTGATAGCCACGGAACGACACCTCAAAACGGGTGATCTCTTGTTTGCTTTCGACCCTCGTGGCAATGCAATTACAGCCGTAACAAGTGGAGTTCAAGGCCTAAAAATAGACCATGTTGGTATCGTTTTAAAGGATAAAAAGCAAGTGGTTGTGGCCGAAGCAACGTCAAGAAAGGGCGTGATTCTTACGCCTTTGGCCGAATTTCTGACGCATAACACGATACCAGGAGACCGCTATCCGTCGGTGGTTCGTGGTCGATTAAAGACG
This sequence comes from Segatella salivae DSM 15606, assembly GCF_000185845.1. GTDB lineage: Bacteria > Bacteroidota > Bacteroidia > Bacteroidales > Bacteroidaceae > Prevotella > Prevotella salivae. Next base: position 1,726,526 of record NZ_GL629647.1, on the reverse strand, counting down.
AATTTCGATGAGGCTGTGTTGCGAACACGCGTGAACCATTACCTCGGATTACCCTATGATTCGCTCTATATGCCTGATGATAGCGCGATGTATTGTAGTGAACTCGTGCAGAAATGTTATGTTTCAAAGGGTGGAAAGGCTATATTTCCGACAATTCCCATGTCATTTCATGACGCGAGTGGGCAGATTACACCTTATTGGAAGGCCTTTTATGCACAGCGACACAAGGCTGTTCCAGAGGGAATGTCGGGTACAAATCCCGGTCAACTCTCACGGGATAGCGTCTTGAAGATAAGTGCTTTGCCGTCGTATTGAACGGGTTTAACGCTTCAAAGCATAGTGTTCGTCTCTTCAAAGAGGTGCTTTTCACTCATTAAAGCGGCGCTTTTCACTCCTCAAAACAGATGAAAGGCGTTGAATTTTGGCGAAGTTATCGCCGTATAATCAAAGTTCTTGTTTCTTCAACAAACCGAATTCCTTGCCTACATAGTTATAGATGTCTTTGCAACATTCGGCAGAAAAGGCCTTGCCTGAAGCGATAAGGCGGTCCCATTGCGTTTCGGTCAGTCCGTTTTGAATATCATCTCGCGTGATGTGTTGACGGAGAAGGCCATAGATAAAGCCTGCATTAAAGGTGTCACCAGCCCCAATTGTGCTCACTGTTTTGAGGCTTTCAATGTCGTAATCTTTATGGAAGTTGCCCTCGGCATGCACTGAAATAGGATCTTTTCCGCGTGTACAGATGAAGTTCTTGCAATAGAAACTAATCTCAGAATGATACACTTTATCCGCATCATTCAGCTTATATATCACCTCAAAGTCTTCGTTACTGCCTCGTACTATGTCTGCAAACTCAAGGTTTTCTATAAGATTTGGCGTGATTCTCATCACCTCATTGCGATGTGAAGCACGATAGTTCACGTCGTAATAGAGTATTGCTCCACGACTATGGGCATGCTCTAAGAAGGCTAACATCTGTGGACGTACAATGGGATTAATGGCGAAAAACGAACTGAAAAGCACGATATCATCGCGGTTTATCTCTGGATAAGTGAAGTCAAACTGGTCGTGTGGGTCACTCTTATAAAAGAGATAATCGGCATTGTTGTGCTCATCGAGGAAGGCAAGTGACAGCGATGACTTGCTATCGGGATAGCAATTGACGTGTTCTGTGTGTACACCATTGTCATGAAGAAAGTCAATAACGGCCTTGCCTACACGGTCGTTGCCGGCTTCTCCAATAAAAGTGGTGTCAACACCCGAGCGTCCCAGCGAGATGATGGCATTGAAAGCCGAGCCTCCCGGCACTGCATTGATGGGCTTGTTGTCTTTGAAAATAATGTCAAAGGTGGTCTCTCCGATTCCTATTACCTTACGCATAATGATGTCAGTCTTTGAGTTTTGTTAGCAGAAATGAAGCTTGCCATCCCCTCATAAGGCGGTCAAGACAGGATAACTGCCGTTATATTTTACTGCAAAAGTAAACGATTCCACGCGCAAATGCAAATTTTTAAGTAACTTTGCACCATGAATTTATATAATACAATGACGCTTTCTAACGGCTTACGTGTCATTCATCAATCGTCTGATTCGAATGTCGTTTATTGCGGATATGAACTCAACGTTGGTACGAGAAACGAGGAACCAGGCTATGAAGGCATGGCCCACTTCTGCGAACATGTGTCGTTCAAGGGTACGAAACGACGCAAATCATGGCATATCAGCAATGCACTTGAGAGTGTGGGAGGCGACTTAAATGCGTATACAAACAAAGAAGATACGGTCTATTATGCGGCAGTTTTGAAGGAACATACAGCGAGAGCGATAGACCTTTTGACGGATATCGTGTTTTATAGTACCTATCCTCAGGCCGAGATAGATAAGGAAGTAGAAGTTATTTGTGATGAAATTGAGAGCTATAATGACTCTCCTGCCGAGCTTATCTATGATGAATTTGAGAACCTTCTCTTTGCCAATCATGCCTTAGGACATAATATTCTTGGCACAGCGGAACGTGTAAGAAGCTTTAAAACTGCCGATGCACAGCGCTTCACTCAACGCTATTATCGTCCTGAAAACAGCATTTTCTTTCTCTATGGTGACGTAGATTTCAAACGCGTTGTTAGACTTTTGGAGCGAGCAACGAGTGATTTTGCCCCATCAAAACCTATTATCGAGCCTGCATTAAATCAGCCATTACCTCCAAATATGCCCGATTTCATCGAGAAAAATCATGGCACTCATCAAGCTCATGTGATGGTAGGCACACGCGGATATGACATTCATGATAAGCGAAGAATGAGCCTTTATCTGCTCAATAACTTATTAGGTGGGCCGGGAATGAATGCGCGTTTGAATCTCTCTCTACGCGAACGACATGGTTTAGTCTATACGGTTGAGAGCTCAATGGTTAGTTATTGTGACACCGGTGTATGGGCAATTTACTTTGGATGTGACCCAAAAGACGTCGGCCGTTGCCTGAAATTGGTGCGTAAAGAGCTTGATCGTATCATCCAAAAGCCCTTGTCTGACACCCAGCTTAGAGCCGTAAAGAAACAGATAAAGGGTCAGATTGGTGTGGCATGTGACAACAGAGAGAGCTTCGCTTTAGACTTCGGCAAGAGCTATTTGCACTATGGTTGGGAGCGCGATCTTAACTCATTGTTCCGTCATATCGATGAAGTGACGGCGGAAAGTATGCAGCAAGTGGCTGCAGAGCTCATGCAACAAGAGCGACTAACGACGTTGGTGATAGATTAATTTACATCATAAGACGAGACGTCTTTATGGTGTTCGCAAAGTATTGACAGCCAAAAGGTTATGCGAAATGTGTGGCTTCTTTTTGTGTTATGAAAGAAAAGGCGTTGTGTTTTAGGTCATTTTGAGCCGCGATTTGCATCATTTTATGCGATGAAATCGGTCATTTTACACGATAAAGTGATAGCTTTTATTTTTCAAACGAATAGAGACAATTTGCAAAGCGGATAGGAGGCATTATTTAAGAAGAATCTGTTGTTGATGGATTATGCCTGTTTTGGGGAGGAAAACTTTGGCAAATAAGGTTAAGTTTTAGGGGGAAACGTCTTGCAATCTGTTTGGACTGAATACCTCATTCATTTTAAATCGAGAGGGCCTGCGACTCATTATGGAGTGCAGGCCCTCTGTCGTTAGTATGTTATGAAAAATTTGAGAGAATAGAAACTTCACAGTTTCATTGGTTGTTTTAACTAAACATGATTTATAGAGAAAGCATAGAAATATCTACTTTAGAATCGGTTCGGCCGGCGTTTCGACTGCTTCGATGCTGCTATGATGCATCGTATCGATGACGGCGGAATCGCTTAGTGCGACTGAATTGCCTTTATGTGTGGCAGAGTTCAATTGCATTGAGGGTGTTGTTGCCTCCGAATCACTGTTCATAGAAACCTGCGCCGCATTGCCCAATGTAAGCATAATTGCCACCACTGCTGCTGCTTTGAAAAGCGGTTTGAGCTTTTGTTGCAGTGTGATAATACGGACTTTGACAGGCGCAGGTTCGTTGATGAGAGACAGTATACGCTCGTCGAAGTCATTACTCAATACATCTTGTCTCGGCTCGGCAGTCTGATAGTCGAACAAAGGCTTGTATTTCAGCAATTCGACGGGTATGTCGTCTTGACTGAAAAAGGCTTTAAGAATCTGCTCTTCTTCAAGAGAAGTCGTGCAGTTCCAATAGCGTTCGAGTAATTGAGTAATGTATTTATAATCCATAATCTTCTATTTCTTGAAACTTAATTTTAACCGTCTGACGCGCTCGGTAGATATTAACCTTCACTTGTTCCTCGGTAATTCCGAGCACGTCAGCAATGTCTTTGTAACTCTTTCCCTCAAAATCTCTCAGCTGCATACAGCTTCGTTGTTTCTCGGGTAGGCTGTCTACGATTTGCTTTACCACGCTAATCTTATCGCGATGGATAATCTCTTCGTAGGGGTTATAGGCGCTTTCTGGAGCAGTTTTGTTGTCGAGTGAGTCGTTGTTGTTGTCGTACTTCTTGAGCGAATCAAGGGAAAGATTTCGACATATCGTGAGACTGAAGGCCTCTATTGATTCTAACTCGGTCCAAATATCACGTTTGTTCCAGACTTTTATCAGTGTTTCCTGCACAATGTCTTCGGCTTCTGCGCTGTTCATTGTAATGCGAAGCGCAAGCCGGTAGAGTTTATTCTTCAGCGGCAATACATCGTTTCGGAAGCTGATATTCTTCATCTGCGCTCTATATTGATGACGATTGGTGAACGGTTTTGTTACAGCAAATGTTATGCTTTAACGTCTTTTAAGTTTTGAAGTCAGGGATTTCTTACCTTATTTTAATAGTGTTCTATTCAAGATAGGTATATCCGTAGAGTCCTGATCGATAGTTGTTGAGGAACTCTTTGCCTTCTTCGAGCGATATTTTGCCTTGTTTTACGCTCTTAGTAACCCATTGTTCGAGCTGACGTACAAGCTTTTTAGGATTATATTGCACGTAATCGAGCACCTCTTCTACGGTCTCTCCGTCGAAGATTTGGTCGATATGGTACTTCCCATCCTTAACCGATACGTGGGCAGCATTGGTATCTCCGAAGAGATTATGCATGTCTCCAAGAATCTCTTGATAGGCTCCAATGAGGAAAACACCAAGATAATAGGGTTCGTTTTTCTTCAAAGGGTGGAGTGGAAGGACGTGACCGACGTGACCATCTGTAACGAAGTTGGCTATTTTTCCATCGCTATCGCACGTGATATCCTGTAGGGTTGCGTTGCGTGTTGGGCGTTCTGTAAGTCTCTGTATAGGCATAATAGGGAACAATTGATCGATAGCCCAGCTGTCAGGTAGACTCTGAAAGAGAGAGAAATTGCAGAAGTATTTGTCGGCAAGTAGCTTATCTAAGTTCCTAAGTTCCTCGGGAATATGCTTCATTGTCTTTGTAAGCATGTTGATTTCATGGCATACACTCCAATACATTGCTTCGATTTCAGCTCGTGTTTTCAAATCAACGATGCCATGAGAGAAAAGCTCTAATGCTTCTTCTCGTATCTGTTCAGCGTCATGCCAGTCCTCTAACATCGAGCGAGAATCAAGATTATCCCATATATCATAAAGGTCTTTGACGAGTTGATGGTCGCTTTCCTTAGGCTCAAAGTCCTCATTCATCTCTGGAAGACTGGCCGCTTCAAGGACGTCAATGACTAAAACGGAGTGATGAGCAGCAAGACTTCGGCCGCTCTCTGTAATGATATTAGGATGTTGAATGTCGTTCTTATTCGCTGCATCTACAAACATATAGACGCAATCATTGACGTATTCTTGGATGGAATAGTTAACAGAACTCTCGCTGCTTGATGACCTTGTACCATCATAATCGACACCAAGTCCACCACCACAATCCACAAAATCGATGTTGAATCCCATCTTATGAAGGTTCACATAGAATTGAGCGGCTTCACGAAGTGCTGTCTGTATACGTCTAATCTTTGTGATTTGGCTGCCTATATGAAAATGAATGAGGCGCAAACAATCATGCATTCCCATTGCATCGAGCTTGTCGAGGGCTTCTAAAAGTTCTGAACTGGTGAGCCCAAATTTAGAGGCATCGCCTCCACTTTCAGCCCATTTACCCGATCCCGACGATGCAAGTTTGATGCGAATACCAAGATTTGGTTTCACATTTAGTTTCTTGGCAGCGTGTGCAATGATATCAAGTTCGTTGAGTTTCTCTACGACAATAAAGATACGTTTACCCATTTTCTGGGCCAACATGGCCAATTCGATGTAGCTTTCATCCTTATATCCGTTGCAGATGATAAGCGAATCGCTCTTACACTGCACAGCAATGACGGCATGAAGTTCAGGTTTTGAGCCTGCCTCAAGACCGAGATTAAATTTCTGTCCGTGTGAGATAATCTCCTCAACTACAGGTTGCATCTGATTCACTTTAATCGGATAGATGATAAAGTTCTCTGCTTTATAGTCGTATTCTCGCTTTGCTTTCTGGAAACAACTAAAGGTTTTCTCTATCCGATTGTCTAAGATGTCGGGGAAACGCAATAGTACTGGTGCCGTGACATCACGCAAGGCAAGTTCATCCATGACGTCGCGCAGGTCGACTTCTGTATTGTCTTTACAGGGTGTTACATAGACATCGCCATTCTCATTGATGCCAAAATAAGAGGTTCCCCAGCCATTAATGTTGTAGAGTTCCTTTGAATCGTCAATCGTCCACTTTTTCATTATCAGTCAAAAAAACGTAATTATTAAAGTCGTTTATGTATGATTGCCTTGACATTAGAGTCTTAGCATTGTTTTTAATTGCTCAATAGAGCGTTCAATTTTATCGTAGTTATCAAGCAAATCCACATGATGCACATATTTAGCTTTGGCATAATAGGGTTCACGTTGCGTCAGTTGATCTTGTATAAACACCTTAACCTCCTCGGCAGTTTTATTCAAAAGTAAAGGTCTTATGACTTTACTCATCTTTAGATGTCCATAGAGAACCTCAGGGTTTGCTTTCAAATATATGGTCTCTCCCTGTTGATTCATGTAGTCGATATTATCGAAAAAGCATGGTGTTCCGCCTCCACAACTGATGATAACGTCCTCAAATTCGGCCACTTCATGCAGCATATTATACTCTATTTTGCGAAATCCTGTCTCGCCATTTTCATCGAATAGTTCCTTCACTGATTTGTGCATGCGACTTTCTATGTACCAATCAAGGTCATAGAAAGCCATACCTGTTGCGTTGGAGAGAGCCTTTCCAATTGTAGTTTTGCCGGCTCCCATGTATCCGATGAAGATGATTCGTCTCATTTATTTCTTCTTTCTGCTCTTTGGTTCGGGTGCATTGTTCACAATGTTCATACACTCTTCAAAGCTCAGTTCAGCGGCTTTTTCGTGTAAAGTCTTAGGCATACGATAGTTTTTCCCATCATAAGCAATGTAAGGACCATAGCGACCATTGAGCACTTCGAGTTTAGGATCTTCCTCAAATGTTTTGATGTGGCGTTTTTGTTCCTGCTCTCTTTTCTCTGTAATGAGTTGGATAGCCTCGTCAAGTGTTACTTTCATTGGGTCTGTTCCTTTGGGAAGAGACACATATTTCTTGTTATGCATGACGTAAGGACCAAAGCGTCCTGCGCCAATCACTACCTCACTGCCTTCAAATTCGCCTATTGTGCGGGGAAGTTTGAATAGCTCTAACGCCTCGTCTAAAGTGATTGTCTCAATACTTTTGTCGCTCGGCAGTTGAGAAAAGCGTGGCTTTTCCGCATCATCTGCAGACCCAATCTGGACTACCGGGCCAAATCTTCCTATCTTAACAAACACGGGTTTGCCCGTGCCTGGCTCTTCTCCAAGTTGTCTTTCGCCTGCTTTGTGCTCCGAACGAGCATTCATTACCTTGTCAACGGTAGGCTCAAAGCTTTTATCAAAGAGCTTCATCATGGAGTTCCACTCCTCATTTCCCTCGGCAATTTGGTCGAACTGCTGTTCTACTTTGGCTGTAAAATTGTAGTCCATGATGTCTGGGAAGTTTTCCATCAGAAAGTCGTTAACAACGATTCCGATATCCGTGGGCAGCAGTTTTCCCTTTTCATTGCCCACCATCTCTTTGCGTTCACGGCTCGTTACCTTTGTTCCTTTCAGCGTATCAATAGTATAGGTGCGCTCTTCTCCTTTCTTGTCGCCCTTCTGTACATACTCTCTTTGTTGTATTGTTGATATGGTTGGTGCATAAGTAGACGGACGTCCAATGCCCAATTCTTCGAGTTTGTGCACCAAACTGGCTTCCGTGTAACGGATAGGACCCATGCTGAATCGCTCTGTTGATGTGATTTCATGACGTTCAAGCACGTCGCCCACCTTCATAACGGGTAGAATATGTGCAGTCTCTTCCGTGTTGTTGTCTTCGTCATCGGTTGATTCTCGGTAGACTTTCAAGAAGCCATCAAACGTAATGACTTCTCCATTGGCAATAAACTTGGCTTGACTGCCGGCGATATCTATTGTTATTGTTGTCTTGTCTATCAGTGCATCAGCCATCTGACTGGCTGCCGTTCTCTTCCAAATCAGTTCATAAAGTCGTTTCTCTTGAGCCGTTCCGTCAATCTGAGTGTTACTCATGTATGTGGGACGGATAGCTTCATGCGCCTCTTGTGCACCCTTTGAATGCGTATGATAGTTTCTAACTTTGCTGTATTCCTTTCCCCATAGCTTGATGATCTCATCCTTACTGGTGTTTATAGCAAGTGAAGAGAGGTTCACAGAGTCCGTTCTCATATACGTGATATGACCGTTCTCGTAAAGCCGTTGAGCCACCATCATGGTCTGACTCACCGTGAATCCCAACTTACGTGCAGCCTCTTGTTGCAGTGTTGAGGTAGTAAAAGGAGGGGCCGGAGTGCGGTGTAATGGCTTCTTTGTTATGCTTCCAACGCTAAATTTGGCATCCTTACACTGCTCAAGAAAGTCAATTGCTTCCTTATGTGTTTTGAAACGAGTGTCTAATTCGGTTTTAACCTCTCCCTGACTACCGTCAGAATTGGTGATACTAAACACTGCGTTGATGCGGTAATATGGTTCAGAATGGAATGCTTGTATCTCTCTTTCACGCTCTACAATAAGCCTTACTGCCACGCTCTGTACACGCCCGGCACTGAGTGCCGGCTTTACTTTTCGCCAGAGAACTGGGGATAATTTGAAGCCAACTAAACGATCAAGTACACGACGAGCTTGCTGTGCATTGACCAAGTTCATATTCAAATGGCGAGGCGATTTGATAGCATCGAGGATGGCAGATTTCGTGATTTCATGAAACACAATACGGCTTGTCTTAGCCTCGTCTAAGCCTAACACTTCGCAAAGGTGCCACGAAATGGCTTCTCCTTCGCGGTCTTCATCGGAAGCGAGCCATATCTTTTTTGCCTTCTTGGCATTTGCTTTGAGTTCTGAAACGAGTTTTTTCTTCTCGTCAGGGATTTCATAGTCAGGTTCTAAAGTCTTAGGATTAATACTAAGTTCCTTTTTCTTTAAGTCACGAATATGACCATATGATGACATCACCTTATAGTCGTCACCCAAAAACTTCTCTATAGTCTTCGCCTTTGCAGGGCTCTCTACGATAACTAAATTCTCTTGCATACTCATTAATGAACTTTTATCTTGGTGCGCAAAAGTAATGAAAACTTTCACGCTATACCTTATTATATGATGTTTTTTCAACTTTTTTAAGAAATGAACGCAAGCACTTCAGACGCCATTGAAATCAAAACCATACCACGAATGTGGCATTTTTCAAAGAAAAATAATACTTTCTATTGGAAAATATTAATTAAATTGCTTATATTTGCAGCGTACTTTTTGATGTCGTTGATTTGACATCACAAGACTTAACAACATTATTAACGAAAAAAAATGATTAAACAATGGAAAGAATAACAAAGTTTGTAGAGTCAATTCTCCATTTAACAGCCTCACTAAACGGCTTGGGTGTGCATCTCATACGCGTTGCAATCTTCATTATTTTTATTTGGATTGGCGGCTTAAAGTTCTGGAATTATGAGGCCGAAGGCATCGTTCCGTTTGTTGCTAACAGTCCTTTCATGAGTTTCTTCTATGAAAAGAAGGCTCCGGAATACAAGGATAATAAGCTCAAAGAGGGTGAGTTTGATAAGAAAAAGCATGAGTGGCACGTGGAAAATAACACTTATGGTTTCTCACATGGCTTGGGATTGCTCATCATGTCGTTTGGAGTGTTGACGCTCTTAGGCATTTGGTTCCCCAAGATTGGCTTCGTTGGATCTGGTCTTGTCATTCTTATGACGTTTGGAACGCTGTCGTTCCTTGTCACGACACCCGAGTGTTGGGTGCCCGATTTGGGTAGTGGCGAACATGGTTTCCCGTTACTTTCTGGTGCAGGTAGACTCGTTATTAAAGATACAGCGATTCTCGCCGGTGCGTTAGTTGTGCTGTCTGACTGTGCACAACGTATCTTAAAACGGAAGTAAAGCTTTTGTTTTAAAGCCTCACCCCAGCCCCTTTCAGCCTCACCCCCAGCCCCTCCCCGAAGAGGGAGGGGAGTAGTTAGCCTTGAAAATATAGCAGGATGGCCTGGGGTTATTGGGGAATTGTTTTATAAATTATATATTTCAACGCCGTAGGTGTTGCGCTTTTTAAGCGCAATCCGACATAAATTTTAGCGTAAGATAACGCAATTCATGTTACGGATTGAATGCTTCAACGCCGTAGGTGTTGCGCTTTTGATAGCCCAGGGTTGCCAAACGATAGTGCAGGCTACCCTGGGTTAATGTGTGGTTTGTGGGGAACAACGCCGTAGGTGTTGCGCTTTTTTAGATTAATCCGCCATAAAATGTTTCATTGTTAGCGTGTCTTCACAGAAAAAGCTCAACACCTATGGCGTTGAATCTCCTTGCGAACGTTTACCCGGGGTAGGCTCGTCCCTTGCCAACCCCGGGCTATCAAAAGAACAACTCGTACCGAGTTGCATCATGAGGGCATTTATAATGTCAAACACATGTATTGAGTAATCATCATAAAATGCACGATGTTGTGTGCCGGAAACATTCACTATGGCAAATACAATTATTGGAATATTGGCACCAAACCTACGGCGTTGCGTCATTGCAATATCCGTAATGGCGGGTGCATTCATTGGGAATTTACTGCGACACCGATGGCGTTGCATCTCTATAACATTCCTTTTTGCGCATAATTTATATTTTGTGCGTATTCCCAATAATATTTATCATCTTTTCATTTGTTTTTAATGGTAAAATGGTTTGCGCCAAATCATCGTGCAATTTGATGTGTTTTATCCGATGAAATGACGCAAAATGTGGCATGAATTGGCACAAATCGTTTTATCGTTTGTTGTCTATTGACGTATGGTCCTTATTGATTGGTTGAATCGTTTGATTCACAACAGCTTATGAATTCAAATGAGGGGACTTGTGCTTCGTCATCTTCCACCACGTTTTTTCCTGAATTTTATACACGAAAACAGGTGAACTTAAATTCTAATTATGCCTTTTTGACGCTATCAATAGCATCTTGAAATCTTGCAAAATCCCTTTCCTTATCCTTTGTTTTATGGCACACGGCAAAATCATTTTTATGCAAGTGTGTGAAAAAATAAATCGAAAAATATTGTCAGATGCTTGCATCTTGATTGTTTTTATTGTATATTTGCCACGCAATCTCATTCGTGTTGTGCCCCATAATAGGGCATGATGCCATGCAAAACCTTTGTAACAATCCAATTTAACCTATCAATAACATGTCTATTAAACCATTTCTTATCAGTTTGTGCTGTGCATTTGGCAGCGTTGTTTGCCATGGACAGACCCTTTATGACCTATCCGATGTTTACTTAAAAAATGCCGATTTCAACGCGAATTATGACCATGCAGTCGGTGAAACGGGTAATGTTGCGCAACAAATTTGCGAACTTCCCGGTTGGAACAAAGACTTTTCAGTAAATTATACGATAGCGGGTGTCTATCAAATTGGTACAAACAAGACGTTCAATGGAGCAAAAGTACCTGATAAAGCCTTTGATGGGACGACATCAGGAGGCGTACTTGCCTTGAGCACGGGGTGGGAACAAGCGCTTAAGTATTATCAAACGGTGACGCTTCCAGCTGGAAATTACACGATGAAATCGGCCTTTTTTAATGGTAGTGATAAGTCTTCTGGCATCTCACTTATGGCCTGGTTACCTGATGGAGGCACACCTGTTAAGTCGTCGTTGACCTCGTTTTTGGTTGACAACTGGACCGAAGATGTTGTTCATTTCACCCTAACGGAGACGACAACTGGCCGTATTCAGCTTGGTTTTCAAGCGCCAGAGAGCAGAGGAAGCGCCAATTTCGCACGCGTATGTATGGACTTTATCCACCTTTATAGAGACACTCCAGTGGGTAAATTTGAGGTGGATATAAAGAAACACGACTTATTGAATGCTATTAACCAGGCCAAACAGCAACTTGGTTCGACTTCAAATGCGTCGGCAACTGCGTTTCGTGAGGCCATCACTAAGGCGCAAGAGGTGTATGATAACGCCTCGGCCACACTTGAAAATGTCATGCAGGCATGTGCTCATCTGGCTCAGGCTGCCCAGACATTTGCTTGGGCTAATCCCACCGGAGAGGTGCCATTGGTGACCACTGACAGTCGTTTCGCGTGCGGATCTACCATGGCTTTCGCCCGTATTCAAGTCAAAGGAGAAAACATTGTGGAGCAAGGTGTTTGCTGGAGTACGTCACCCAACCCCACCATTCGCGATGAACGAACAACAGAAGTCATTCATCACAAGGGGCAAATCTATTGGATGAAGAACCTCCTTCCAGCCACTTGTTATTACATACGTGCCTATGCTATCACGCAAGGGAAGCAGGTTGGTTATGGCGATAACATCAAATGTTACACCCTTCCGAAAGGAACGTTGTCGTATACGCTGCGAGATGGTGGCGACAATGAAACGAAAGCACGAATAGAAGCGGCTATGAAGACGGCCGTAAATTGGTGGAACAACCTCACTTCTATACATGGAGTTACGTTCAATGTTGGCTTTAATTCGGGCACGCCTACAGCCGATTGTTCTTATGGAGGCTATATCCGTGTGGGGGCAAACACAGCCTATCAACGCACTGGAACGATGCTACATGAGATGGCACATGGCGTTGGTGTCGGCACACATAACCCTTGGTGGGATGGTCGAATGCGTTCAAATGGAAATCGCGGACTATGGCTTGGCGACCGCGCTACAGCCGTTTTGCGCTTCTGGGAGGATGATAACACGGCAACATTAACAGGAGATCACATCCATTTTTGGCCTTATGGCATCAATGGAGCACATGAAGATGATGGGTCGGATGCCTTATATATCATTCAATCGCTTATCGTTCAAGCACTCGGAGAGGATGGACTTCCGCCGTCAGGAGGCTTTGCAACGCCGGCGTATAGCTTCGAACAAGAGGATAATCAGCGTTATTATTTGAAGAATGAAGCCATAGAAAATGGGCGTTATTCGATGTTTGTTACCGAACAAAAAGATGGGTGTTTGGCACTGAAAGAACTCTCTTCAGAAGATGTTTTGACGAATGATAGTGCGACATGGCACGTCATTTTTAACGCCGAAAAGAGTCTTTATAGCTTCAAAAATGTGGCAACTGGTCATGTGATTACCTATGACACACACACTTCTTCGATGCGAACTGGCGAGGCAGATGGGGCAACTGATGATGTGCTTTTCCATTTGATGCGTGGCCGAAAGGATGTTGTTGAGGGCAGTAGTGTGAGAGGTTATTGGATGATTCATAACGATGGGTCGGAGAGTCCGAAGGTAATGAGTGCGGAAAATGGTTCAACACTCACGACAGCCACTTATAATTTGGGGAATGATGCCACAGCACAACGCTGGTTAATCCTTGATAAAAACACGATGGAATCGATAGAAATGCAAGCTAAGAAGGATTATTCTAAACAATTAGATGACTATCTTGACCTTGTGAAGAAACTGCGTTCTACCCCTCATCGTGAGGATATTGCAGGCACAGATAAGGCTTTTGACAAAGGGTTGGAAGCCATTAAATCTCGCCGTTTGACGGCAACGAGTGCGGGAAAACTATCAAGTTTAGTAGCCGAAGCACATGCTTTGGCCTATAATTTCCTGTCACATGTGACGCCATTGAGTAAGTATGAACCTTTTGATTTGACGTTTATGGTGATGAATCCCGGCATGGATCAGCTGAATGGTTGGACTGGAAAGCCAGCCTTAAATCACTCTTCTGGTGAGTTCTATCAAGCCACTTTTGACTTCAATCAGACGGTTTCGAATTTGCCAGTAGGCAGTTATCAGCTGCGTGTTCAAGCCTTTCAACGTCCTGGTTCAGCAGAAACGGCTTACCAAGCACACATGTCAGGAGACGATAAAGTGACTACAGAAATCTATCTTGGTGACCGCTCTTGCAAGGTGAAACAGGCGGTAACTGAGGCTCGTGAGACGCCAATTGGGGTTGGAAATGAATCAATGTTGCCGAGCAATCCAGCCAAATATATTCCCAACGATATGCTTTCGGCGAGTGAATATTTTGCAAATGGGCTCTATGAAAACAATGTTTCAGCTCGGGTAGAGACTGAAAACTCAAGTTTGAAACTTGGTATTCGTTGTACGTTTAGCGACAATATGTATTGGAGTATCTTTGATAATTTCAGGTTATATTACTTTGGTAACATGCCGTTTGACGAGGTTATGCCGGTTAAAAAGATACAGGTGCAGACGCAAAGTGTTTCAGATAGGGTGTTTACTATAGACGGAAGAGCGATTAATATGCATGGAAAAGGGGTTGAAAGTCTGCCTCATGGTGTGTATATTATAGGCGGAAAGAAGGTTGTTCGCTAAGTCTTTATGGGCTGCAATGCATTGAAATATTCGCAGTTAAGTTTCGTTTGATAAAGAAAGGGACACCAATTGATGGTGTCCCTCTTTATGTATTAGGATAGGAATAGTGTTGTTTTAGAAAGCAAAGGATAACATTATTTCTCCTGTAACCAGTCTTTCAGTTCCTGAAGCATAGTCGTATGGAACTTGAAATTCGGTCGAATGCCCCAGCCATGTCCACCACTTGGGAAGACATGTAGCGTCGCAGGAACGTCATGTCTGTATAGTTCTAAGTAGTAATTTACGCCATTTGCGGGCATAACGGCCTTGTCATCATCACTTAAAGCAATGAAAGCTCGTGGTGTAACTCGAGTCACTTGGAGGTCACTACTGTAGTCTTTCTCGTCCTTCTTTCGGGCATCTTTCCCTAATAAATTGTCGTGACTTTGCTGATGAGTATAGCCAGGTAACATCGTAATGACAGGGTAGAAGAGAATCTGAAAGTTTGGTTTTGCATCGCCTTTACTATGTGTTGCTATGACCGAAGCTAAGTGGCCACCAGCCGAAAAGCCCATGATGCCAATATCGTTTCGGTTGATATGCCATGAAGAAGCATTGTCGCGAACGAGCTTAATGGCTGCTTCGGCATCGGCAATAGGTACTTCTAAGTTGCCATTTGGCATGCGATATTTCAATACAATGGCTGCAATACCGAGGTTATTTAAGTAACCTGACCAGTCTTTTCCTTCGTGATTCATGGCCAATCTGGCGTAAGCGCCACCGGGACAGATAACAATTGCGCGCCCCGTTGCAGTCTTTGTATCGGGCAGGTAGACATAAACCTTCGCCGTGTCTGCATCATTTCCATTGCTCACAGCGGGCTTTCCTTGCCACAAATTGATTTCCATGGGAGTTTGAGCCTTGGCATTTGTTAGACAGAAACAAGCCAAAAGTGCTAACATTAAGTGTTTTGTTTTCATATGATTATATTTAATTTTTCTGATGATTTTCGTCATTGTAGTTGCAAAGATAACGAAAAAATCGTAATATTGCAGCATTAATCAATGAATAACCAAAACGATGTTACTCTTAGAACGAATGGCCTTTTGCCCACTATGTGGCTCATCTCATTTTGTGGTTAATAGCGAAAAGAGTCGCCGATGCAAGGATTGTGGCTTCGAATACTTTATGAATCCCAGCAGCGCGAATGTGGCTTTGATCTTCAATCAGCGTCAAGAACTGCTCGTGGTAAGGCGTAAGAACGACCCCGCCCGCGGCACTTTAGACCTTCCTGGAGGCTTTGCTGATATGCAAGAAACGGCAGAAGAGGGAGTCATTCGTGAGGTAAAAGAGGAAACCGGGCTTGAAGTGACCTCGCTACGCTACTTGTTCAGTTTGCCCAATCGGTATAAATTCAGTGGCGTAGTGCTGCCAACTCTTGACCTCTTCTTTGCTTGCGAGGTGGCCGATGATAGCAAATTACAAGCTTCTGACGATGCTTCTGAGGCCTTTTGGGTGGCATTAGATAAAATTAATCCCAATGAATTCGGACTCGATTCCATTCGAAAAGGGGTTGAACGATATGTGAAAGCCATGGCAATCAAAAAGTAATTACTATGACTGGAAACTGTTTTGATGATTTTTACACCAAGTGATTAGCTCCTGAATAGCAGGTAAAAGTGATGTGCCTAAGCTTGAAAGCCGATAACATTCGTGGTCTTCCACGATGATGTTATCTTCTTTTAAGTGGGTTAAAGTAGTTATAATTTCTTGAATTTCCAGTTCCTTGATTTCCCTTTTGAAATCATTTTGTGTCAGCGTTTGGCTTTTCCCAAGCAATTGAATGACCCATAATGCGTCGGGTTCGCAAAGCCTTGAGAGGACATTACGAACCGGACAAGTGGGAAATTGCACGTCAACTACCATTTCAATTCATCGTTTAATATAACGCCATCTGAAGCATCTTCTGCAGTGAAAGTATTGCCCTTGTATTGTACACAAAGCATTAATAGCTCGTCATCTCCAGTATTTTTGAGTGCACGTCGACCCTCTGGAGCTACTCGAATGATGCTTCCTTCGGTCACAGGAACCTCTTCTCCGTCCACTTGATAAAGGCCTTTACCTTTAAGAATGAAATAAAGTTCCTCGTGATTCTTATGAGTATGCAAGAAGCCGCTATCCTGGTTAGGTGCTAAACTCTGAAAGGAGAGCTCACTTCCTGTGGCATTTAAGGCCTGACCTACAAACACTTTACCTGGTATTTTGATGTCACCTAATGTCAGCAAATAGTCCTTAATGTCGCTCAATTTGCCTACGTTTACTACCGTAAAGTTCTTTCCTTGTTTCGTTGTTTCAATTGTTTTCATCATCTTGTTCTTTTACTTTATTGTTTAATATGTTTGTTATTTCTGTTGCAAAGGTATTTGTTATCAATAGATTATACAAGTAGGTACGAAAAGGTTGGATAGTTACGGCGAGGTAAGTAATGTGGATTGAAAAGGTAAGTGGAATTGAAGTTTTACATTGTTTAACACTAAAACTTTCGTAATCAATGGCTCGGTTTCTATCTTTGTGATAGAAAATAGAATAAGAAAGCATATGAAAACTAATGAAATCCGTAATGCGTTATACCCTAATTGCCCTATCCGCAACGTGCTTTCTCGCGTTGGTGACAAGTGGTCTATGCTGATATTATTTACCTTAGAGAATCATCCCACGATTCGATTTAAGGAACTCCAGCGCAATATTCCTGACATTTCACAGAAGATGCTCACTGCAACGTTGAAGGCATTAGAGGCAGATGGGTTGATAAATCGTGAGGTTTTCCCCGAAGTTCCGCCTCGGGTGGAGTATGCATTGACGGAAAAAGGGAAGTCGCTTCTGCCACTTATTGATAATCTTCTTACCTGGGCATCAAATAATATGGAAGATATTATCGCTTCACGCGAGCGGTTTTATCTGAAATAATGCTATCAATAAGGTCTATCAATGAAGGTCTTCATCACACAATCCACCTTATTATAAAACCTGATAAAATAAGAATCGTGATTTAGAAGACCTATCGGTTGCAGCGCTTTACTATCTTTTGAGCTTCTTTTAGCGGGAATAACTCGGGGTCATATCTAAAGCCCAACCACTCCATTTCATTCAAAGCATCGGGCGAAGCCGGTTTTTCCATGAGCATACAAAGGCGTTGATAGCCCGGCACTCCACCGCAATCATTCGGCGGACACGCACGTTCGCCACCGAGAAGACTCACTTCTTTCTTCTCGTCTCCATATTCGTTGACGGCCAAAAGCGTTACCGTGTGCAACCAACAATCACCATAATCATATTCAAAGGTAACCGAATCGCCCTTTTGTTTCAGCAGATCGGCAATGCAATATTGGCGTCCATCCTTTGTCTCGGGTTGCATTCGGCTTTCCATTATCTCATGAATCGAAGTGGCATAAAACGTAGATTGTCGTCCATTTCGCATGATAAACTGATGTAAATGCTCTTCCGCCCAGCCCATAGAAAGCAGGATTATTGACGCAATGGAAGTCAAGGTAATCGACGAAGGGACTTCAATCTCGCGCCATATCGGTGGTTTTATCGTGTCAAGAACAATGCGAAGGCGATATTTCCACACGTGCATCACGGGCTTATATGTAGCCATTGGGTGCTCTACCCAGCCGTCAAAATTCTGCCAATCATAATCATCGACGTTGAGATTTTCAACGATTTCATCGGTGTTTTCAGTGTCTTCATGCTCAGGTGTAAGTTCTTCGGTCCAACGTTCTTCGTCTTCTTCATCAATGTTGGGGTGCGAAAAATAAGACAACGGCTTACCCAAAAGGGGATGAGAAGAGGTGTCTTGGCCTATGGTTTGCCCATGGAAGGGACGCTCTTTGGCTATCCTGAGCTCTTCATTGTCGTTGGAAGACGCGTCGTGAAGCATCGAAAGCACCGACTCTATATCAGCCGTTGTGAGCTGCTCACCCCCAGCTTGCTTGGCCACTAACTTGAAAAAGTCTTGCACAGGGCGTGTCTTCACAGCCTTCTTGATGTCTTCTTTCATGGCCTTTTCGGCCTGAACCTGCACTATTTCACAAAGTTTCTGGAAATGTTTTGCGGTCTTGTTTGCCTTCAACTCGGGCGCTTCAGCCAATCGTTTAGCCAACTTTCGCGACATAGAAAGGTTACAATGCCAAATGTCTTCAAGCGAAAGACGCAACCGAAGCACATCAGCTGCGGCGTTGGCTGCTGCATAGTTGATGACAAACTCGCTGTATTCACGTGCTTTTGAGGCAGACAACAATTTCTCTTTAATGAGTTCTGAACGGTTCTTCTCTATGAAGTCGAACAGGTCAGTGGTGTAATTTATGAAGTACTTCCTGCCCATATGCACAAAAATAAATGTTGTCTTGTATGCAAATATAACATAAATTTCGAGATAACAACGCATGTTATCCATACAAAAATAGGGTCTATAGATAAAGTTTTCGGCTTTTATTACAGGCCTTTTTGGGCCTTGTAGTCTTTTTTCAGCACTCGGTTTTATCCCCTATTTATAGGGGATTTTACTGCGGCTGGATAACTTTTGTAAAATGCGTAGTGTCAGAAGTATAAATTCTTAAGCCTAAAATGTAGTTTAATGCGAAGGGAGGTGCGGTGTGGAGATGTAAAGTTTATTGGCCGAAAAACAGGGGGTTATGAAATCGCCAAATAGAAATGATGGGTTCATGAAAGTCTCTTGGTTGGCCCATTTCATTGTAAAGAAATCACAATTTAGGGTGAAAGAAGTTGTGATTTTCGTCGTTTTGTTTCCTCATTTGCATGTTTTTAGAAATAAAATCGTTCATATTGTGTTATGAAATGACGTTTGTTGTCGTATGAAATGAGTCATTTCGCACGATGAAATGACTCAGTTTACAACTTAAATGTATGTAATATTGCACGATGTTTTCGGTCAATATGTATAAGTGTTTGATTGATAGAAGGTTGTAAAACCGCGAAAATCATGGGGTATTTTGAGGGAGAGGACTTTACGTTTCAAATACGCTCGTTGTGCGAAGGCTTTTGTTAAACTAATTCTGAACCTTTATTTTTTATCCCTTTTCCTGCTTTTTTGAATTATTAACGCAATGTTTTCATGTCGTCATTCAATTTTATTTTGTTTGAGAAGTGATTTGGTAAATCGCATGGCGTGAGCGGGGGCATTGGGTGAGTTGTGCGTTTCTATGCCGTTGGCGTTGTACTTTAAGCGCGTAATAGCTGTGGGGTTGTCATGCGCTTGATTGCAAAGGGCACACGAAATGATGTGAATCATTCGTCAAAATGGGGCAATAAATGGTATAATGTATGCCTCGTTTCCCTGTTTTTACGGGATAATCTATGCGTAGAACAAGGCAAAGAGCAACACAAGTTTATGCTAAGAGGAAGGCTTTTATGCGGTTGAGCTCAGCCAATCCCTGCTGTTTTCCCATGTCATATACCTCTTGCATGATTGCAGGGTCATGCGAAGTATGGTTGATTTTCAACTTCCTTTCTGGTGCAATAACAAGCGTTTGACCGAGTTTTTCCTGCTCTTCGAGATAACGAAGTTGGGCATTATACATCACATGTCGATGCATTAGGGCTGATAACATGTGGGGATATTTGCGCAGAGCAAGGCGCATTAAGGGCATGAACGATGTGGGCTGTTTCACGTAATTGCGTGGTTGTGTGAGAATAACCACGTTGCGTTGGAAGCCTATTTCTTGGAAATAGCGCAAAGGAATCGAATCAGACACACCGCCATCGAGCAGCTTTCGCCCACCAATCTCAACGATTCGTGACACTAAAGGCATGGAAGCTGAGGCTCGAATCCATTCGCATAGCTCGTCGATAGACATCTTTTGTTCGGCCTTTTGATAGACAGCACGACCAGTTTCGACATCCGTGCAGACCATATAAAAGTCGGTTGGGCTGGCCTTGAACGTCTCAAAGTCGAATCGGTCCAGCTGTTGTGGCACGTGATGATAGGCAAATTCGGCCCCGAAAAGGTCGCCTGTGCGTAGCCAAGAGCGTAGACTGCAATAGCGCCAATCATGAGAAAAGCGCTGGTTATAACGCAAAACACGACCCGGTTGGCGGCTTAAGTAGTTGCAACCAAAGGCTGCTCCCGCCGAAACACCAATCAAACCATCGAAGTGAAGGTTGTTTTCGATGAGCACATCTACAATGCCCATCGTGTAGAGTCCACGCAAAGCACCTCCTTCTAACACAAGACCTGTTTTTATTTTTGTGTCATTTGTTGTTGTCATATCCGTATCTTTTACCTTCAAAATGAAGATTCTTGCGACAAAGATAAATATTAATTCAGAAATAATTGGTATTTTTGTAGTCTAAAATATAGATATAACTAAGGCGTGCTATGATAAAGATTAAAGAAGTAAGGAACTTGAATGATTTGAGGAAATTCGTTCAATTCTATTATGATTTATATCGCGATTGCAAACAGGCTGTGCCATTTTTGTACGGTGATGAAATGAAAACACTGCGCAAAGACCGCAATCCCTCGTTTGAATGTTGCGATGCTTGCTATTTCATGGCATTCAAATCAGGGCGTATGGTGGGCCGAATTGCAGCCATTATCAACCATCGTGCCAATGAAAAATGGCATAGTAAGGTGGTGCGTTTTGCTTGGTTTGACTTCATAGATGACGTAGAAGTATCGGCTGCTTTGTTGCATGTGGCAGAACAATGGGGGCGTGAACGGGGCATGACAGAGATTGCAGGACCACTCGGTTTCACGGATATGGATCGCGAAGGCATGCTTATTGAAGGGTATAATCACCTTTCTACGATGTACATTAACTACAATTTTCCGTATTATCCGCGTCATATTGAGCAATATGGAGGCTTCCGTAAGGACAACGATTATTTGGAATATCGCATCAAAATCCCAGAAGTTGTGCCACCAAAGATGCAGAAAGTGGCAGAGATGATAGCCTCGCGATATCATCTGCGCACCCATAAGTTCACACGAGAAGAGTTGGTTCGCGGCGGAATGGGACGCGAATTGTTTGAGATTCTCAATGCAACCTATAAGGATTTATATGGCTTTTCGGAGCTTTCTGATAGGCAAATCAGCGGCTTAGTGAATGAATACATCAAGAAAGCCGACTTAAATCTCATCACGGCGGTTGTCGATGAAGAGCGTGATAACAAGATGATTGGCTTTGGAATTTCATTCCCTTCGTTCTCTAAAGCCTTGCAAAAGACACGCGATGGGAGGTTATTTCCCTTTGGCTGGTGGCCGTTGTTGCGCGTATTAAAGTGGCATAAGACCGACACAGTAGACTTACTTCTCATTGGTGTTTTGCCTGAATATCGGCGCAAAGGAGCTAATGCGCTCATCTTTAAAGACCTCATTCAGTGTGTTCATTCCTATGGTTTTAAGTGGGCAGAAGCCATGCCTCAGATGGAAACGAATACTGCTGTGCAAAGTGAATGGCAATATTTTGATGCCGAACAACACCGTAGACACCGCTGCTATCGAAAGGAAATAGGTTGAAACGGGGCTGAAGTTGTTGTTTGTTGTGGAGCAAACGAGTAATCATTCGCTTGCTGATGCTGACCTTTGTTGTGTGCAATGTTGATGAGTTTTGCCGTGTTTTGTGCAAAATATCGCCATTTCATCGTGTTTAAAAGCAAAGAAATCATTCGCTAAGGGCTTATGCTGTCTGCATTTTATAGCCCTATATCATGAAGAAAAGTGATAGGCATTTGGTGATGTTTGGTGCGAAAATACTATCCAATCACTGTGCATAACTTAGCCACTTCGCTTTCAAACGGATCTTTGAGTATAGCCTTTGCCTTGATAGCCGACCTGTAATTATAAATGGTTTGTGGGGAGTAGAAGAGCAGGTTTGCTATTTCTGCGCTTTCGTTTACACCCAAACGGACGAGTGCCATGATGCGTTGTTCGGTTGTCATTGCATGCGAACTGGGTTGTATTATCTGGCAATCGGGTAGCAGAAGTGCGTTGAGTTCCTGAGGAAAGGTAGGGTAGAGGTCGAGGAAAGCGCGGTCAAAGCGCGAGAGAAATGTAGCTGCATCCTCTTCGGAAAGACGCTCAGAAGACAACAGACTGAGTAGTTCTTGGGCTTGATTAGCCTTGATTTTTCGCTTCACGAGCGTCTGTTGCTTCTTTAATCTGTTGATATATCGAGAACAAAGGTCAATATATAAGCGCACGAGTCCTTCGCGTTTCTTATTCGTTTTGACTAATTGCTCGTTGAGATCATGCAGTTGTTCGTTGAGGCTTCCTTGTCTTTTATTCATTTCAGAGAGTCGGTTGTTGGACTCTTGTAACTTTTGTCGGCTTTGGGTTAGACGGCTGTTTTGTTTGAAAATGAAGCCAACGGCAGCGATAAGGAATACAGCCAACAGCGAAATGGCAAAGAGAGTGTTGCGCAAGTTGGTGTTGCGTTCACTGAGTTGTGCCTGATAACTATCGACAATGGCAGGCAAGCGGTCGGATATTTCGAGAATACGTAGGCGGTTGTTATAGAACTTTGCGTTCTCAAGAGAGATGTTAATATAACGTTGTGCGGCTGCAATGTCGAGATTACCATGGCCGTGTTCGAGGATATACATGGCCAAAACTTGGAGTGCAAGGTTCTCCATGGTCAGACTACGGGCATCACTAATGCATGCCATTACAATGTAACGTTCGTAAAGAGAGATTTCATTTGGGGCCGAATATGTACAGGCTAAGGCGAAACATGCCATGGCATGAACACGTGAATTCTCTGGAGTCATGGCAATAGCCTTAAGATAATGTTGCTGCGCCTCTATTGGATTATTGAGAATATAGCCACAATACTCGCCCTGATAATACTCATAAGTGCGGTCTGTTTTATCGAGAAAAGGCATGGCAAGACTAAGATTTGTGCGTGCATATTGGCGGTAACGAGGAGCATAGATGGCATCGTTGCAGAAGTCACTCCAGTAGGAATAGATGCGGAAATGTGTCAAATAATAGTTGAAAAACTGTCGTCTGCTGAGGTCTGTTGTGTCTACAAGTTCGATGGTTTGCAGTGCCTCATTGTATAATCCGCCGATAGCCAGCAGCTCAGCCTTATGAATAAGGTTGTCGGCATAATAGGTTTTATTATGTAAATTATTGGCAAGTTGCAGTCCCTTCTCTACGTAAGTCATGGCTGAATCAAATTGAAACACATGGTAAGCTTCATAAAGTTGGTCGCAGAGTTGAAGCTTTTGGAGTCCATTTCTCTCGTGATTTAATCTTGTCTTTAGCGTCTTTATTTCTCGTTCTTTGCCTTCAATTTGCAGAGATTGGAGCTTTAATATGCTATCCAATCGGTCGATAAGATGGTCATTAACTACTGCCTTCATGGGAAGAAATCCCATGAGTAAGCATGTCAATAGCATTAGTTTGTTGTGCATTATATAATGTCTCTTATTTGTTATTCAAACAAATGATTTGGTCATTTTATAGCAAAAGTAATGAAATCTATTATATTTTGTTGTTCTACTTGAATGAATTTAATAAATTTTATAATATCAAGAGAATCAACACTTTATGCAAATAATGATTTTGTTACAATCTACTTGCACCCTACTAACAAGCAGATTTAGGTTCAAAATACATTACCTTTGCGAAAAAGTAAATTAAAAGAAACCTAAATTTAAGATTATGCTGAATTCTAACAACCGATTAACAAGTAGACTTCTTGTTATTCTTTTCATGATGTGCATACCTCTTATAGGAGTTGCACAGAATGCATTCTCTGTTGAAGGTGTTGTGAAAGACGCCAACGGAGAGCCTATTATCGGTGCCAGCGTTGTAGAGAACGGTACACAAAATGGTACGGTTACCGACATCGAAGGTGCTTACAAGTTGAAAGTTAAGAATGGAAACGCCGCCTTAAAGATTTCATATTTAGGGTATAAAACACAGACAATTGCGTTGAATGGACGAGGAAAACTCGACGTGAAACTTGTCGATGATGCTGCTAATCTCGGTGAAGTTGTCGTGATAGGTTATGGCACTATGGACAAGAAAGAGCTTACTTCTGCGGTGTCACATGTGTCATCTAAGGACTTCACTCGTGTGGCAAGTGTAGACCCTTCCATGATGATTCAGGGTAAGGTTCCTGGCGTTTCAATTACCAATACGGGTGCAGGTGACCCGAATAATGAGGCAAGTATTCAGATACGTGGAGTCTCTTCACGTGCTGCAGGGCTTGGTCCTTTGATCGTAATTGATGGTGTTGTAGGGGGTAATTTGACGAATCTTAACCCCAATGACATTGAGAGTTTCGACATACTTAAAGACGGAGCAGCCAGTGCTATCTATGGAACGCGTGGTTCAAATGGTGTGATTCTCGTCACAACTAAAAAGGGAGAACGCGATGGAGTGCTGCATACTTCTTACAATGGTAACGTGTCTTTTGATGTTATTAAGCATGAACTTGACATGTTAAATGCTGATGAATACCGTGCGAATCGATTGGCTTCTGGTACTGGTTATGACCTTGGTGCTTCGACAGATTGGCTGAAAGAAGTAAGTAGAGTGGGTGTACGCACGCAGCATACACTAACATTAAGCGGTGGAAACGCACGTTCAAACTATCGCGCTTCTATTGATTATCGTGATGCAAAGGGTGTTGATAGATACTCTGGTCGCCAAGAGTATGGCGCACGTTTCTCTGTAAACCATACCACGAAGAGTGGCTTGTTTACCTTCAATGCCAATGTAGCGCCACGTATAGCATATAGAAAAGGTGCGCAGTGGGACGTCTTTCGGAACGCTATTGAGGCTAATCCTACGACGCCAATCATGGACCCTCATCAGCCAAACTTATATTATAACTTCAAAGGACAGATGGCAGGTTACAACCCTGTTGAAATGGAAAAGTTAGAAAAGCATACGGGAACAACGAAGCTGTTAGACTGGGATGGTACGATAAAACTCAATCTCTTCCCGCTTCTTTTGACCAATCCCGGTAAGCAAGTACTGACAACTCAGCTCACGTTTGCAGACCATCAGTATGACAATTACAATCAATGGTTCCGCCCTTCTACAAGCACTTTAGCTATTGAATCAGGTCGAACGGGTGAGGCATCTCAGGATTACTCCAAATCTTCTTTACACAGTTTAGAGTGGATAACGAATTATAGTAACTCGTTTGGTGACCATAATGTAAAGGTCATGGCAGGCTACTCGTATCAATATAACAAGTATTCGGGGTTGAATGCAAGTAATAAAGACTTCCCCAATGACGCTTTGGAAGACAACAACCTCGGTTCAGGTACGTTTGCAAAAGACGAGGGTGAGGTCGACATGGGTTCTTATATGAACGACAATAAGCTTATCGCTTTCTTCGGACGCGTTAGTTATGACTGGAAAGGTCGCTACATGATGACAGCTTCTTTGCGTCATGAGGGCTCATCAAAGTTTGGTAAGAACTACAAGTGGGGTAACTTTCCAGCTGTTTCTTTCGGTTGGCGTATCTCGGATGAACCCTTTATGCAGGAGACAAAGAGCTGGCTTACAGACCTTAAACTGCGTGCAGACTACGGCGTAACTGGTAATCAAAACTTCGACAGTTATAAGTCTTTGAACACTATGTCGGGCTTCGGCTACTATATATATAATGGTAAGTATTACCAGGTTTGGGGCCCAGGAAAGAACGTTAACCCTAATCTTCGTTGGGAGAAAGGCAAGAACTGGAACATTGGTCTTGACTGGACACTCTTCGGTGGCAAGCTCTTTGGTTCGTTCAACTACTATAATCGCAAGCAACAAGACCTCTTGGGAGACTACAAAGTGTCTATCCCTCCTTACTTGTTTGACCAAACTTTTGTCAACGTTGGTACCATGCGCAACAGTGGTTTCGAGTTCGATATCACATGGAATGCTGTAAAGACCAAAGACTTCAGTTACTCTTTGAATGTCATTGGCGCTACAATGAGCAACAAGTTTGTTAGCTTTAGCAACAACAACTTTGAGGGACAAGACTACTATGACGTAGTAAGTCCACAGGATCCCTACCCATTCCACACGCTACAACGTATCGAAAAGGGACGCCGTATCGGTAGTTTCTATATGTTAAAGTATGCCGGAGTAGACCCACAAGGCCGTTGGATTGTCTATGACAAAGAAGGAGATAAGGTGCTCGCAGATAATGCAACAGACGATGATCGCCAATTCCTTGGCAACGGACTTCCTAAGTTTACAGGTTCAATGACCCACACTTTCCGTTACAAAAACATTGACCTCTCGTTGTTCTTCCAAACAGCTTTGGGCTTTGATATCTTCAATATTCACGATTTCTACTATGGAACGAAGAACTTCCAAGGCAATGTTATGGACAAGGCTTATAGCAAAAACAAGATTATTTCGCAGAATCCTATCGTCTGTGATTACTTCCTTGAGCCAGGCGATTACCTCAAATTATCGTCTATAAACCTTGGATATACGTTGAATTTGAATAAGAAATACGTTGATGCTATACGTCTTTATGCAACGGCAAGCAACCTATTCACCATCACAAAGTTCTCGGGAATAGATCCTTCTAACTATCAGTTGAATGGGTTAAATCCTGGTGCTACGGGTTCACGTACTTACTTCCCATCTACCCGTCAGTTTATGATTGGTATGCAAATTGATTTCTAATAAACTACGAACCTATTATTTTCATTTCAATATGAGAAAGACTTTTATTTATGTGGCAAGTGCTTTACTGGCGGCTTCTGGCCTATCCAGTTGCACTAATCTGGACGAAACACTTTACGACCAGGTAGCCTCTGGCAACTATTATAATACAAAGGAAGATGTTATTCGTGCCGTCTTACGTCCTTTTGAGCATGGATATTGGAGCATACAAAGCCGTCAAGTACTCAATGAAGAGACTGCCGATCAGCTCATAACGCCTACACGTGAGGACTGGTGGGACGATGGTGGCCGCTGGGCTCGACTGCATCGACACAAGTGGTTGACTACAAACGGAGAGGCACAAAGCGAATATAACGGCTGCTTTCAAGGCATAATGCAAGCTAATCTCGTGATAGAAGACTTGGAGAAACGCTCTGCCCGGCAGTTTGGTTTCAGTGAAGCTGAGTTCAATAACCTAAAGGCTCAGAACCGCGTTCTGCGTGCTTGGTTCTATCTTCGATTGCTTGATGCGTTCAGAAATGTGCCACTTGCGGTTAGCTATTATGACACTTCAAAGAATTCTGAGGGTCAGGTTGAACCTCAAAAAGTTTATGATTTCATCGAAACAGAACTCAAAGAAGCTATTCCTGAGCTATCAAAGAAGACCTCACTCGGCGGTAATCAGAATCTCGAAGGCGAGTGGACACAAGCTGGTGCGGCTTCATTGCTTGTGCGTCTTTACCTCAATTCAAAGACCTATATAGGCAGAGAGCGTTTCAACGACTGTGAAAAGGTGGCACAAGATATCCTTGATGGCAAATATGGTGTTTACAAAGTAGCCGATCGTTGGGATGCCGCTTTCGACTGGAACAACGAAACTTGCGATGAAGTTATCTTCGGTTTCCCAGGTGCTCCGGGGTATTCTCACTGGCATTATTCGGCAGATATGTACATGTGGACAGTTCCTGCAAAGTCTAACGAGTGGCTACATGACAAGAAAAACAAGGCTGGTGGCCACAACATTAAATACTCTTGTTCACCCAGTTTCAATTCAGATGGCACTCCATATCATTTCGAATTGGGTATGCCTATCGCCCGTTTCAAGGACTATCCATCAGATGTTCGTCTGAAGAAATACCGCAACTTAGGCAACAGTCAGCGTGAAGGTATGTTCGTATATGGCAAGATTCAGTACACCGATGATGAGGGACATACTCAGTATTTAATGGATCATAACAGCAAGTTTGTACTCGACTTGCGCGATGCTGTGGGTCGTTTTGGTGGCATGGATGGTGATAGATGGCTCGCATCGGGCGACAGTAAACTCGAAAACGGGGATGATAACTCCGGGTGGATGTTCGTGAAATATCCTCTCTATCCCGATGGAGATGCAGGCCAAACGCAAGCAGATTATGCCGAGATTCGCTTGCCAGAGATTATCTATAGCCTTGCAGAGTGCAAACTTCGCAAGGGAGATGCGGTCACTGCTGCTAAGCTTTTGAACAGTGTTCGCAAGCGCAACTATCCGTCAACCGACTGGGCTACGGCGCTCTATGCACCCGAAGGAAGTGCTCATCTCGATATGAAAGAGATGTTGAATGAATGGGGTCGTGAGTTCTTTGCAGAGGGACGACGCCGTGTTGACCTTATCCGCTTCGGCAAATTCCTTGACTCTTGGTGGGACAAAGATGCTGATGCAGACAATCACACGCTGATTTTCCCATTGCATCCTGATATCCTTGGTGCCAACAAACACCTCGTTCAGAATCCTGGTTACGAATCCGGCAGATAATAAACACACACACATGATGTTTTGAAGTAAGTTTCTGAGACAGAGGGAGGTAGGCTCCGTGTGAGCCAATCCCTCGTCAACGAGGCTATGATTTCATGCAAATTGTACGATGAAATGGCGCAAATTGCGCGATGAAATGGTACAAATCACACGATAAAATGACCTAAATCACTTCACTACTTCACTAAGAAATAAAAACAACTAAACTTTTGTGATATGAAAAAACTATTCAAATATGGATTGATTCTGTTTGCAGCGGTCTTCATGCCAATGCTGTTTCAGTCATGCAAAGACGACAAAGATATCGTCATTATCGATGAAGAGTTGCCGTTAAAGGTTGACCATGTCTACATGGTTGGCGATGCTTCGCCCGTAGGTTGGAATATAAGCGACCCGTTTGAACTAACTCGTGACGCTTCAAATAAATATGTTTTCACTTATCATGGCGTGTTAAAGGCGGGCGAAATGAAGTTCCCTTTGGCTAAAGGTGATTGGGGAGGACTGTTCATTTACGCTCCGGCTGCCAACACTGAGATTAGTGCTAATGGTGTAGCTAAAGACGGAATAGACATCCGTAAGGGTGGAGACGATTTGAAATGGAAGGTGACTAAGGCTGGAATCTATCAGCTTTCACTCGACTTAAAGACACGAAAGATTGAGGTAAAATATGAGGGTGCAGAACCTGAAAAGCCTCTCACCTCAGCATGGCTCACGTTTATTGGTGATGCAACGCCATGGGGATGGAACAATGACCCGGCGGGGATGGAGAAGTTCCAAAAGACCTCTGACAACCCACTTCAATTCACTTATGAAGGTGTTTTGAAAGAAGGCGAGTTCAAAGTTGCCTTTGATCAGACCGACATTCCAGCCTGGTCTAACTATCTTCAGGCTCCCGAAGCAGGCGTAACTCTTAACCATGAGGGCGTTTCTAAAGACGGAATGGTGAAAGGCGGCGAGGATAATAAGTGGAAAGTAACCGAAGCTGGTGTCTATAAACTTGTCTTCGACCTGACCAATAAGAAGATAACCGTGGCCCACTTTGACCCAAACATTCCTGTTGTTACTGAATGGGATACGAAAGTTCTCTATATGGTTGGTGATGCAACGAGTGCCGGATGGTCGGCTGAGAACCCTGTAACCATGACAAAAGCAGGTGACCATCTGTTTACGTTTGAAGGCGAATTGAAGGTTGGTGAGTTGAAGTTCACCCCCAACAAAGACGGCTTCAGTGGTTCAAAGCCTTGGTTCTTGGCTAAGGAAAGCGGTGCTGTCATCAACGAACATGGTGCTTCTGTTGCCGACATTGTTTATGGAAGTGAAGACAAAGGCACACCCGATAACAAGTGGAAGGTAGAGAAAGCCGGTAAGTATAAGGTCACTGTAGACATGACAACGCATAAGATTAAGGTTGAATATCTTGGTGCTTGATATACAGAACGTATTTAGTAGAGAGAGGTTTTGCCCCTTTTCATGAGACATTGCACAGCCTCTCTCCCTTACAATTCAAACAAAACGAAAAGAAATGAAAAAGTATATTCTTGCCAGTTTGGCTTTCGCAACATTGCTTTCTGGCTGTAACAGCAACGAATGGGACGTCACAAGTGACCTTTCAGTGGATAAAACTGATCCGACAATTGGGCTTACTCCTGTTGCCGAAAAACCCGGAATGGACTATGCTCCGCTTTATTGGAGTCTCTATGGCAACCTGTATGACCAGGAACAAGCAAG
This sequence comes from Segatella salivae DSM 15606, assembly GCF_000185845.1. Taxonomy (GTDB): domain Bacteria; phylum Bacteroidota; class Bacteroidia; order Bacteroidales; family Bacteroidaceae; genus Prevotella; species Prevotella salivae. The sequence continues at coordinate 1,695,933 of NZ_GL629647.1, read as the reverse complement.
GTCTTTTCCTAACATTTTTACCCCCGACGATTGGGATACAGCCATTGATTATGTAGCCACTAACCTCAAACCTTATGGTTATGACATGCTTGTGACCGATGGTTTTGCATCGATGAGTGGTGAGAATGGCTATATGACACGTTATAGTCACACCCAGAAAGACAACAATTCTCCTGAAGTTCGTCTCTCAGATATCGTTGCAAAGTTGAGTGCCAAAGGCTTAAAGCTCGGCGTTTATGACAGTCCTTTCTGGCTGCATTACGACAATGGAGACGCTGTTATCCCTGGAACAGACGGGATAAAGGTTAGTAGTTTGCGCTTCAATCCTAAGACAGATAAGGTTCTTCACCCTGAAAAAGAAGACTACTTCTGGTGGGTTAACACCTCACATCCAGGCGCAGAACAGTTCTTTGAGGGCTTCTTTAAGCACTATGCAGACTTAGGTGTGCACTTCGTTCGTATGGACTTCCTCTCTTGGTACGAGGATGGCATGAACTATACTGACGTGATTGATAAGGGATATGGACGCGAAAACTATGTTCGTGGCATGCAATGGATTTGCAAATATGCCCAGAAATATGGTGTATATGTATCGCTTGTAATGCCTCATTTGAAAGATAATGCCATCATAGAAAAGTATGCCGGCAACATGGTTCGTATTGATGCAGACGCTTTAAAGGGTGGATGGTTCCGCTTCTCTGAAAACAATCGCGGTAATATTCGTGGCGGTTGGCCAAACTCAGAAACTGCTTTCGACGGCTTTGTCAACTGGTCTAAGATCTCAGGTCGCAAGAAAATACGTCTTGATGGCGACTTCATTCGCATAGGTTCTTATGCAAACGACGATGAGAAGATGAGCGTTGTGTCACTTCCTTTGATGGCCGGTGGCCCAGTTGCAGCTACAGATATGCCGACAGGTCATGACCTTTCATTCTTCCAGAACGCTGAACTCTTGGCATTACAAAAGGATGGTTTCGTCGGACAACCAGTCGCTCGAGACCTTTGGAACACTGATGGTGAGATGTGGTATGGCCAGATGAAGGACGGAAGTTGGGTCATTGGACTCTTCAACCGCAGTGAAGATACAGCCTTACGCAGCTTAGAACTCTCAAAGATTGGACTCACTGGAACTTGGAATGTGCGTGATCTTTGGAAGCATGCAGACGAGGGAAAGGTCAGTGAAAAGATAGAAGCTTCAGTGCCTTCTCATGGTTGTAAGATTGTGAAGTTAACGAAAGCAAACTGATAAGGCTTAGAGATTACGACTTGGGTGCATAGTAATGAAATACAACCTGTTATTATTGATTGCTTTGATTCTCGTGGTCTTGCCTGCTAAAGGCCACGTGATTGACGGGGAAGGAGCGCCTTCCTCGTCAACAAATCAAAGGCTATCGGCCAACCATTCGCTTCGAGCGCCCCTCTATTGGAGCGTATATGAGCACTGCTGGTTAAAGGAAAAGGCGGGTGAACAGCATATAGACATCACGCAAGCGCAATGGGATTCTATTATAAACTGGGTTGCAACAAACCTCAAACCCTATGGTTATGAGATGATATGTACCGATGGTTTTATCCCTATGTTGGCTGAAAACGGCGCGCCATATATGACGCGTTACGGCAGCATTACACTCAAAGAGCTCATCAAGAAGTGTAAGGCTAAGGGGCTGAAAGTGGGTGTTTATGACAATCCTCTATGGATTCATGGCGACGATTCGGTTCATGTCAGAGGCACAAAAGATGTTACTATTGGCGATCTTCGTTATCGTTCGAGCGACAAGGTGCTTCATAAAGACACAACAGATCGCTGGTTTTCGTGGGTCGTTGCTACGCGTCCGGGAGCCAAAGCCTATATAGATGGCTTCTTCAAACACTATCATGACCTTGGTGTTGACTTCATTCGGATGGATTTTCTGAGTTGGTATGAAGATGGTTTTGACCGAAATATGGGGCGCGTTGGCCGTGGATATGGTCGTGATTCCTATCAGTTGGCGTTGCAATATATCTGTGAAGCAGCCCGTAAATACGGTGTTTTCACGTCGTTGGTGATGCCACATCTCTATGAAAAAGCTATGCTTGAAGCACGCTATGGCAATATGATTAGGGTGGTAGCCGACACAGGTGATGGTGGCTGGAAGCACTTTTCAGCAGCTCATCGCGGTCAGTTCTTTCCCACATGGCCCAATTATGACAACATGTTTGATGGCTTTATCTATTGGTCTTCGCTATCAGGCAGGGACAAAATCATCTTAGATGGTGATTTCACTCGGCTCAATACGTTTGCCAATGCCAATGAAATGGAGAGCGTAATCTCGTTACAATTGCTCGCCGGTGGCCCCATTGCAGTGGCTGATCGCCCTTCGTCGATAGGCAATCGCGTGTCATTTTATCAGAATAAAGAACTGCTTCGACTCAACAAAGAGCGTTTTGTTGGCAAACCTTTATCTGTTGATCACCACGATGTTCGCAGTCAGATTTGGGCAGGAAAGCTTACAGATGGCAGTTGGATTATAGGCTTTTTCAATCGCGAAGACACGCCCCAAGTAAGACAAATAGACTTTCGTCAGCTCGGCTTAAAAGGCAAATGGCACATCAGAGACATGTGGAAACACACTGACGAACGACCCGATGAGGCCTATCAAGTAACGCTTGCGCCACATGCATGCAAGGTGATTCATCTGACGAAAGCAATGAAAAGTCGTTGACATCTCAATAGAAAATAATATAGTTATCACTCAATAGCAGAGATAGCCATAGGTTTGTTATGGCATCTTCTGCCTACGATAAAGGATAAAAGATTGTTCATTTTCAATGTAAAGCCAGTGTTGTGCTTTGCAAAAGAGAGTTGAACTTACTGAAATTTAATTAGGAAACAGTAATCAAAAGATATGAAACGAATCAAGAACAGCATTGCTCTTGGAGCAATCCTCCTCATGCTTTCACCGAACGTAAAGGCACAAACGGTGAAGTCACCCGATGGGAATGTCGTCCTCACTTTTGCCTTAAAAGAGGGTGGTGTGCCTACGTATACGTTAGATTATAAGCATAAACCCGTTATAAAGCAATCGGAATTAGGACTCGAACTCAAGCGCGATAAGCACGCAAGTAAGGGGATGAACGAAACCGATCTATTGGCAGGATTCAACGAAACCAGTCATAAGGTGTCGACATTTGACGAAACTTGGAAGCCCGTTTGGGGCGAAACAGCCACGATTCGCAATCATTATAACGAATTAGAAGTAGATCTTAACCAGCCAAGTAGCAAGAGAAACATCGTGATTCGATTCCGTGTATACAATGATGGCATGGGATTGCGCTATGAATTTCCACAGCAAAACGAGCTAAACTATTTCATTGTGAAGCGTGAACACACGCAGTTTGCCATGGCAGGAGACCATACTGCCTACTGGATTCCTGGAGATTATGACACACAGGAATACGAAACACAAATCAGTAAGCTATCGGAGATTCGCCAACGGATGAAGGCTGCTATCACCGATAACTCCTCTCAGACTCAATTTTCGCCTACAGGCGTGCAGACTTCTCTACAGATGAAGACGGCCGATGAACTCTATATCAATCTTCATGAGGCTGCTTTGGTGAACTATCCTGCCATGCATCTTGACCTCGATGATAAGAATATGGTGTTTGAAAGCTGGCTAACGCCCGACGCAGTAGGCAATAAAGCCTATGTGCAAACACCCTTTAATACGCCTTGGCGCACGGTGATTGTCAGCGATGATGCCCGCCAAATGTTGGCAAGTAATCTTATTTTGAATCTCAACGAGCCTTGTAAGTTGACCGATACCAGCTGGATTCACCCAACAAAATATTGTGGAGTTTGGTGGGAAATGATAGCAGGTGGCAAGCCATGGAGTTACACTTTTGACCTCCCTTCGGTGCATATTGGTGAGACAGATTACACGAAAGTGAAGCCTAATGGACTTCATCCGGCGAACACAGCCAACGTGAAACGTTACATCGATTTTGCCGCAAAGAACGGACTTCAGCAAGTACTTGTCGAAGGATGGAACATCGGTTGGGAAGACTGGTTTGGCCATTGGAAGGAAGATGTGTTTGATTTTGTGACGCCATATCCTGACTTTGATATCAAATATCTTAATGAATATGCACATGAAAAAGGTGTAAAACTCATGATGCATCATGAGACCTCAGCCAGCACAGCAAACTATGAACGTCGCATGGAGAAAGCCTATGAGCTCATGAATAAGTATGGTTATGACGCCGTTAAAAGCGGATATGTAGGCGATATCATTCCACGGGGCGAATATCATTATAGCCAAAGCATGATTAACCACTATCTTCATTGCGTTAAAGAGGCTGCAAAACATCACATCATGGTCAATGCTCACGAGGCGGTTCGACCCACAGGACTTTGCCGTACCTATCCAAACCTTGTTGGAAATGAAAGTGCCCGTGGTACGGAATATGAGGCGTTTGGCGGTAGTGAGCCTTATCACACGGTGATATTACCCTTTACTCGTTTGCAGGGGGGACCCATGGACTACACTCCCGGCATATTAGAGACGAAGTTAAACAAGTGGTGTAACAACCAAAGTTACGTGCATACAACGCTTGTTGGGCAACTCGCGCTCTACCTAACGATGTATAGTCCGCTCCAGATGGCAGCCGACTTGCCTGAGAATTACGAGAAGTATGACGATGCGTTCCAGTTTATTCGTGACGTAGCTTGTGACTGGGATGACTCTAAATACCTTGAAGCTGAGCCGGCACAATATATTACTGTGGCCCGAAAAGCAAAGGGAACGAACAACTGGTTCATTGGAGGTAAGTGCGATCAGAACGGACATCAGAGTACGATTAAACTCGACTTCTTGGATAAAGGCCGTAAGTATGCATGTACAATCTATGCAGATGCGCCCAATGCTGACTATGAAAAGAACCCTGCAGCCTATCGTATCACAAAGAAGATTGTGAAGCGTGGCGACACGTTGAAACTCACAATGGCTCGCGGTGGAGGCTTTGCTGTTAGTTTGATAGCAGATAAATAGGACTTTTGTAAATTTGAGTGAATCATGAAGAAGCGGGGATCAGGTGTATCATCTGAGTCCCTGCTTCTCGCGTTTATGGACTTGTTGTCTAAGGGGTTGATTCACAAGAGGTTGTAATCTCTGTGATTTTATGGAATGATTTGATTCATTTCACTCGATGAAATGGGGCGTTTTGTGGCGCGAAATGCGTGTGTTTGCAATAGGGATAAAGGCAGATGGGGTTGCAACCTGTCTGGCGCAAGGAAATGGGTTGTGTTAGGTTGGGTTGTGTTTGGCTGCTATTGTTGGGAAAAGGTCTGTTGTTTTGCGGAAAGTTTTGTTGTGTTGTTCATTCTTTTTAGAGGTTGATTTGCTCTTAATGGGTATATAACAAAAATGCCCTCGCATTTGGTTTTCACCATTTGCAAGGGCACTACTTTAAATAATACTTATGTAATAATTCGTTAGAAACTATTCAGCGGTATTGTTGTCTTCCTCATTTTCATGATGCTCGAAACGGCGACCACGATGATTTTCGCGGTTATCTCCGTCGCGACGAGGGCGGCGTTCGCCACGATCTGGACGTGGACGGCGTTCGCGTTCAACATAGCCTTCGGGCTTTTCAAGCAGTACTCGGCGAGAGAGTTTATACTTACCGGTCTTTGGATCAATTTCCATGAGTTTCACTTTCACCTTGTCTCCTTCTTTGATTCCAGCCTCTTCAACGGTTTCAAGACGCTTCCAGTCAATCTCAGAGATATGGAGTAAGCCATCCTTTCCAGGCAGAATCTCTACGAAACAGCCATAAGGCATGATGCTACGGACAACACCTTCGTAGACTTCGCCTACCTCAGGAACAGCCACAATGGCTTTAATCTTGCCCATCGCAGCGTCAATGCTCTCCTTGTTGGGGGCTGAAACAGTGACATGTCCCTTACCATCAGCTTCGTCGATAGTAATGGTTGCGCCAGTCTCTTCCTGCATTTGCTGGATGATTTTGCCACCAGGACCAATGATTGCACCAATGAATTCCTTAGGAATATCAAAGGCTTCGATGCGTGGAACCTGTGGTTTGAGCTCTGCGCGAGGCTCAGATATCGTCTCAAGCATGCAGTTGAGGATGTGCTCACGGCCTGCTTTTGCCTGCATTAATGCCTGTTCAAGGATTTCGAAAGATAGTCCGTCACACTTGATATCCATTTGAGTTGCGGTCAAACCATCACGTGTTCCGGTCGTCTTGAAGTCCATATCACCTAAGTGATCTTCGTCACCAAGGATGTCACTTAGTATGGCATACTTGTCTTCTCCGGGGTTCTTGATGAGGCCCATTGCTATACCACTGACTGGCTTCTTCATGGGAACACCGGCATCCATGAGTGCTAATGTGCCGGCACAAACGGTTGCCATTGACGAAGAACCATTCGATTCGAGAATCTGACTGACTAAACGTACAGTGTAAGGATAGTCTTCTGGAATCTGACCTTTAAGGCCTCGCCATGCCAAATGACCATGACCTATCTCGCGACGGCCTACACCACGTTGTGCTTTTGCTTCGCCGGTAGAGAATGGAGGGAAGTTATAATGCAACAAGAAACGTTGGTAACTCTTTTCCATTACGTCATCAACCATCTTCTCATCAAGCTTTGTTCCCAGTGTACATGTGGACAAAGACATCGTCTCACCACGCTGGAATATGGCGCTACCATGAGGCATTGGGAGAGGTGAAACCTCACACCAGATAGGACGGATATCGGTAGTTTTGCGGCCATCAAGACGCTGTCCTTCGTCTAAGATGCAACGACGCATGGCGTCACGCATAACATCTTCGTAGTAACGGGTAGCCTCTGCGTGCTTCTCTTCAAGGTCTTCTTCAGACAAATCGCTATGAGCGGCATCGTATTTCTCAAGGAAATCGGCCAAGATCTTATCGAAAGCATCGTGACGAGCGTGCTTTTCAAGCGCCTGCTTATTTACATCATAGACAGGCTGATAAAGCTCGTTCTTGATTTGTTCGCGTAGTTCCTCGTCGTTAATCTCGTGATCATATTCACGTTTTACATTGGTTCCGAGCTCTTTTGAGAGTTCTTCCTGAAGCTCACACATAGGCTTTATTGCCTCGGAAGCAGCTTTGAGAGCATCGATAAGGTCTTGTTCTGAGACTTCTTTCATCTCACCTTCGACCATCATAATATTGTCTTTGGTTGCAGCAACCATTAAATCCATGTCTGCATCTGCCATCTGTTGGAATGTTGGATCAATGACAAATTCGCCATTAATGCGTGCAACGCGGACCTCAGAAATAGCATATTCGAATGGAATATCTGAACAAGCCATGGCTGCAGAGGCTGCAAAACCGGCCAAAGCATCAGGCTGGTCAACACCATCGGCTGATAAAAGCATCACTTGTACATACACTTCAGCGTGATAATTGGAAGGGAAGAGTGGACGAAGTGCACGATCCACGAGGCGAGATGTTAGGATTTCATTGTCACTCGCCTTGCCTTCGCGCTTGGTAAAACCACCAGGGAATCGACCAGCAGCACTGTACTGTTCACGATAATCAACCTGCAAAGGCATGAAATCTGTACCCGGAACTGCATCCTTTGCTGCACAAACAGTTGCCAATAGCACTGTGTTGCCCATGCGAAGTACCGCAGCTCCATCAGCTTGTTTTGCAACTTTTCCGGTCTCAATTGTGATGGTTCTTCCATCAGGCAATTGAACTGATTTTGTAATAACGTTCATCTAAAATTTAATAACTTATTGTTTTGTCAAACATCTATATTCTTTGCAAAGTTACCTATTATATATTAAACAAAAGAAAACGAATGTAAGTTTTCAGCATTTTTAAATATAAAATAAGACAGCAGCCCTCTCTTTGAGGGGCGACTGCCGTCTTTCATCAAGCTAATTTGAAAGAAATGTTTGTGAAAACTCATTTCGTTTATCATGTTTGCAGCAATCAATCATTGCAGAAAGTCATGCAAAGAATGAGCCTTACTCACATTAGCCTGAAATCAATTTACCTATTTAAAAGCTCTACCTATTGAGAAATCGAATAACTCTCTCCTTTTTTCTGTTTGCAAAGGTATAGCTTTTTATTGTATCGTTCAAGAGGAATTTTCCTATTTCTAAAGGGGGATTTCCCTATCTATGTCATAAAATTTAAGTGGTATGTGAGGTTTATTTTAGGCTTATATCGTTGGAAATCAATGGTATATACTATTCCCTTATTGTGTTGTTTGCAGGGAGAAATTTCCCGAATAGAATGATATTTCTTCGCGTTTTTTATGCAATAAAAGCATGAAAATGTGTATCTTTGCCAAAGATATGTTGCAATCGATTTTCTATATTGCCATTGGAGGTGCCTTGGGATCAGTCTCTCGATGGCTTCTTCCAAAGCTTTTGCAGGGCACTTTCCTTGCCGTTTTCCCGATGGGTACAATGACTGTAAACCTCTTGGGCTGTTTGCTTATCGGATTTTTCTATGGCCTTGCCGACCGAGGTACAGGCATGTCAGAGAGTTGGAAACTCTTTCTTACGGTGGGATTCTGTGGCGGTTTCACCACCTTTTCTACGTTTTGCAACGAAACTTTGACTCTTCTTCGCACCCAACAGCTATGGCAAGCCGCCACATATTCTGGCGGAAGCGTCGTCCTTGGCATTGTAGCTGTTTATATAGGGATGTCACTTTCCCGCGTGATATAAAAAACTTCACGTTTTATTACCTTTTTATCTATTTACTGTTTTACTTTTCTAAATTTTGTGTACTTTTGCATATAGAACTTGAAAAAACAACAATCATGAAGATAAAAAGCCTTTTCTCTGTTGCAGTATTGGCACTTGTGACATTGAGTTTTGCATCTTGCAACAACAAGAAATTCCATGTAAATGGTGAGATTTCGAACGCTAAAGACTCCACACTTTACTTTGAAAACATGAGTCTTAATGGCCCTGTAGTCGTTGATTCGGTAAAACTTGGAGAGGATGGAGCCTTTTCTTTCAGCGAGAAAGCACCCGAAGCACCCGACTTTTATCGTCTGCGCATCGCCGGACAAATCATCAATGTGAGCATCGACTCTACGGAAACAGTCACTATTAAGGCTGCTTATCCACGCATGTCTTCAAGATATGAGGTCACAGGTAGTGAGAATTGTAGTCAGATTAAGACGCTCGCGCTCATGCAACAAGGCTTGCAACACCAGATCAATGACATCATTTCAAGTCCTACTCTCGGTGTAGATTCAGTGGAAAGTAACATCAATCTATTGCTCGAAAGCTATAAAAACAGGGTGAAATATGACTTCATTTATAAGGCTCCAATGAAGGCTTTTGCCTACTTTGCACTATTCCAAACCGTCGTAATTGGTAATCAAGAGACCTTGATTTTCAACCCTCGTAATAACAAGGAAGATAACAAAGTGTATGCTGCTGTGGCGACAAGTTGGGACACGTATTACCCCAAAGCAGAACGCGGATTGAATCTACATAACATCGCAATACAAGGTATGAAGGATGTGCGTATTATCCAAGCGGAGCAACAAAAGGCTCAAATTGATGCCAGCAAAGTTAAAGAAAGCGGCATCATCGACATTGCATTGCCTGATAATAAAGGTCATGTGCGCCGATTGTCTGACCTTGCCGGTAAGGTGGTGATGCTCGATTTCCATGTCTTTGCCAATGAAAACAGTTTGAAACGCATCATGATGTTGCGCGAACTTTATAACAAATATCATGCCCAGGGCTTTGAAATCTATCAGGTTTCTATAGATCCCGATGAGCACTTCTGGAAGACTCAAACGGCTGCTTTGCCTTGGATTAGTGTGCATGATGACGCAGGTGTCAACTCGCCCACACTCTCTCAGTATAATGTTCAGCAAATCCCCACCTACTTCCTTATTGGAAAAGACAACAGCGTTAGAATGAGAGATGTGCAGGTTAAGGATATCGATGCATCCATTAAGAGCTTGCTTTAAGCGATGTTTCTGAACATTTCAAAAGCATAAATAAGGGATAGCACAAACGCTATCCATTCCTACGGCCTTTCAATGCAACTGCTATTGAAAGGCCGTAGGGTTTTAATAGGTTTTCAATTTGTGTGATTTTATCGTATGTTTTGCGTCAGATGATGCCCTCTTTCCATTCATTTCATACGACCATCTGACGCATTTTGTTTCCTCACTTTATGGGAACAATAAAAAAGGAGGAAAGCCGTGATAACTTCCTCCCTGTTTCGTCTCTTACTAAGGTCTTTCACCTGATGTTATTCATAGGGTTCGATGGGTTCAACACTCCATAGCATTGTCCACACCTTTGCATCTTTAATCATCTGCTTTCCGTTAGCCAAGTTGAAGAAATCCTGGTAAATCCAGTCGGGACAATAGCTGAAAAGATTGAGTGCAAGCGGTTCAATCTCGTCGTCGGGAATCGGCTTTTGTGGAAGGAAATCTATCAACTGGTAGTCTATGAAGGCAGGAATCACCTTATGATGTTCGTAGAGATATTTCGCAACAGCCATGTTTTGTGTGGCTGAAATGGCGGGACTCACGATGTCTATTGGGCACCATGCCAGCAACTGCCAAGGCTCTTTAACGGGTACTTCGCAAAGAAGCAGCCGGCCTTCAAACGTGTCATCAATGAGGAAAGTGGTGGAAAGTTCGACCTCAGTTGGCTCTCCCATCAACTCCTTTAGCCAGTCTTTACCCAGGTCTTTATTTACATTTATGCACTCGTTTAGCCACTGATCGAAGAGCACTTTGGCATCGGGTAGGGGATAGTTCATCATCTCATTACGATATGTTCTGACGCGTTCGATGTCGCCATTTGCAGCCTTCATCTGTGTCAGCATAGCCTCAAGGTTTTCTTGTCTCACATAGATGAGCAGTGGCCAGAAGCCCTCTTTGCGTCCTCGTTCAAGGCATTGCACATAGGTTTTCATTATCTCTTCACCGGCTGTTTTGGCTGAGAGTATGGTATAAGGGCAGTCTATGAATGTCGTAAAGTCATTGAGCATGGTCTCGCTGTGGGCTGTAACGTCTCTATAGTCTGCCGTCTTTTGCATGTTATGTTTTACGAGAATAAGGAGTCGTATATACTTATACAGGCGGTAATAGAAGACTGCTACGATGCTCACTGCAAAGATAACTCTGTAGTTTTTGATGATACACACGATAAGAAAGGCCGTTGCCAACAGGGCAAGGGCAATCCAACCCCACAGCTCTTTGAATATAAAACGGCGCACACCAGGCCAGTCTAATTGTTCAAGGAGCGTTGCTAAGTCGCTTTTGGCCTGCTCTTCTTTCTCTTTCTTACGTGGATAAAACAGGGCAACGAACATCAGAACAAACCCAGAGATGGCCAAAAACACGTAGAGCGTAGACTGATTCATCATCCTAATTTGACTTGTTTGCTCTAATCATGCAGTAGATTCCGAGAAGTACAAAGGGAATACTGAGTAGCTGTCCCATGTTGAAGAGCATGCCCGACTCAAAGTTAACTTGAATGTCTTTGGTGTATTCGATGAAGAAACGGAAGGCGAATATCAGCGTGATGCACAGGCCAAAATAAAATCCTTTGCCTACGGGGTGCTTGCCTTTCTTATAGAAATACCAGCCCACAAAGAAGAAAACGGCGTATGCATTGGCTTCATAGAGCTGGCCAGGATGGCGTGGATACTTATCAACTTTCTCGAAAATGAAAGCCCAAGGCACATCAGTCACCTTGCCAATAATCTCACTATTCATTAGGTTTCCCAATCGAATGAAGCAGGCAGTAATAGGAGTTGCGATGGCAATATCATCCAAAACCTGCCACATTTTGACTTTATATTTGCGACAATATAGCCACAAACTAAACATCAATCCGAGTGTACCGCCGTGACTTGCCAAGCCTTCATAGCCCACGAAATGCCACGAACCATCGGGCAAATTCTTAAACGGCACAATCATTTCTATAAAGTGTGTGCCTGAAGAAAGAAAGTAATCGGGTTGATAAAAGAGGCAATGTCCTAAGCGAGCACCTATCAATATGCCAAGGAAGCAATAGAGAAAGAGGGGATCAAAGACGTTAACCTCCTGTTTCTTTCCGTCAATAACGACTGTCTTTACAGCGATGTTTTGATGGAAAAACAACCAACGTACCATGAAATAAGCACCAACAAGTCCAATCAGCCAGCACATTGAATACCAGCGTATGCCCCAGTTTCCTATCTGAAAAAGATAGACATCGGGATTCCAAATGATGTAGTTTAGCATAAGATGTCACCTATTTCTCAGGCTCTCCACATAGGAAGGGCGAGAGTGTTTGCGGTATTTTATTTAACGATTTGTATTCTGTCAGCTTCAAGATGCTGTTGAATCGCGATCACACATTAAACCTAAAGTGCATAATATCGCCATCCTGCACAACATAGTCTTTACCTTCTATGCCGAGCTTTCCAGCCTCTCTAACGGCTGATTCAGAGCCATACTTGATGTAATCTTCGTATTTTATGACCTCAGCACGAATGAAACCTTTCTCAAAATCGGTATGAATGACGCCCGCACATTGGGGTGCTTTCCAACCTTTATGATAGGTCCAAGCCTTCACTTCCATTTCACCTGCGGTGATAAATGTTTCAAGATTCAGCAGTGCATAAGCCTTTTTAATCAGTCGATTGACTCCACTTTGCTCCAAACCAAGTTCTTCGAGGAACATTTTCTTATCTTCATAGGTCTCCAAAGAGGCTATATCTTCTTCTGTCTTGGCTGCAATTATCATGGCTTCTGCACCTTCTTGCGCTGCCATTTCCTCTACTCGGCGCGAATATTCGTTGCCCGTTTTAGCACTGGCTTCGTCTACATTGCAGACATAGAGCACCGGTTTGGTGGTCAACAAGAATAAATCGTGGGCAGCTTGTAGCTCATCTTTGCTCTCAAAAGTCACCTCGCGGGCATTCTTTCCCTGTTCAAGCACAGCCTTATATGCCTCTAACACCGTGCACATTAGCTTTGCATCTTTGTTTCCTGCGGCTGCCGCCTTCTGCTGTTTACTAAGTTGTGCATCGATGGTTTCAAGGTCTTTGAGTTGCAATTCGGTATCAATGATGCTCTTATCTTCCAATGGATCAACGGCCATTCCGCCTTCACGCACGATGTTATCATCGTCAAAACAGCGGATGACATGAATGATAGCATCACACTCTCTGATGTTTCCGAGGAACTTATTCCCAAGTCCTTCGCCCTTCGAAGCACCCTTAACAAGTCCTGCTATGTCTACAATCTCACAGGTAGCTGGTACAATTCGTCCCGGATGTACTATCTCTGCAAGCTTATTTAGCCGTTCATCGGGAACGATAATCACCCCTAAATTCGGTTCAATTGTACAAAAAGGGAAGTTCGCCGACTGCGCCTTTGCACTCGACAAACAATTGAATAGTGTAGACTTTCCTACGTTTGGAAGACCTACAATTCCACATTTCAAAGCCATGTTTTAATCTTTTATTTCTGCATCGGAATTGTAATCCGACGCTCATTTGTTTCTGATTGCAAAAATACACAAAAAGTTTTAAGAGTAAAAACGAATGGAAAACTTTTAAGAATAAAAGGAGAAAATCGCGAATAAAAGCTGAAAGAAGAATATGGAGTGCGTGAGCGAATGATTGAAAATGAAACGTTTTTAGTCACGAAGCCTTACAGAAGGTTGTGGAATCACCTGTGAGTGGTTATCGAAACACTTATGAAATGTGCTCGAAATCCATTCCATCTGCTAACTCCTTTTATTCAACCGCTCTTATTTTTTCATCGAAATCACGGGCTCCACCCTTTGCAGTGAAGAGTTTAATCAATAGGCGTTGGCGCAAGTTTGTAGCGTTTTGTGGACTTATTCCCAATAAGGTTGAAAGTTCACTTGGGATGAATCTCAGCCTAATGAGCATGCAAATGTGGCGCTCTTTGTCGTTGAGATTGTGTGTAATAAGCAAGTTAAACAGGTGTGGATCGTGGCTTGCCATGAGCTGATTGAGGGCTTGCCAGAGGCTGTCTGTCGCCATTTCACCTCGCGCTGCCTGTCGATGTAGGGTGAAAACGCAGTCACTTGTGACCATTGCGGGATTCAAATTCCATTGCTCAGGCTGCTGTTTGTCTTCCTGATAAGCCGCAATGCGTTGTTCAAGGTGTTTGATTTCTGCACGCGTTTGCTGATATTGCTCAAGGTCGTTCAAGTAGCGTGCGTTGATACTGCTTAGGTGTTGGCGGAGTCTTTTGAGTTTACGTTTATAATAATGGTAGCCAAAAAACGCTGAGATTATCAACACTATCAGGGCCACCAACAAGAAGTTGATGCGCTCATAAGCTTTCTTTTGCAGGATGGCTTGTTCGAAATCAGTTTGCAACTGGGCTATTTCGTCAGTATTCAATCGTGGTGCATAGCGTGTTGTTTGTTGGTATAGTTGTAACAGAAAGACATTTTTGGGGTCGAGTTTCAATAGAGAGTCGAGTGCCGCAAGTTGCGTTTCATAGTCATTACTGTTAGCCGCCTGATACCAATAATCCTTTGCAATAGAGGACTTTCCTTTGGCTTGCCACAGATTTCCAATGAGCATTGCCGCGTTATTCGTGTCATCAATGGCATAGGCTGCAATGAGAAGCTGGCGTGCTTTCTTGCTGTTGTGGTTGTCAAGATAGCATTTTGCCAAGTTCGTTAGTATCTCGGCATAGAGATGTTGTTCTCGTTTGTCCACCTCGTTTAAGGCTTGTTGCAGGCATTGCATAGCCTTTTTATTCTTCCGAAGTCGTTTATATGCGCGACCTTCCAATAGATAACATTCGGCAACGAGGGCTTTGTTTCCCTTTACATGCTGTGCGTTGGCCGTGGCTTTCATGAATTGTTGCAAGGCGCGCTCATAGCAACCATTGTCAAGATTGATGCGCCCCAAGTTCTGGTTGACCAAACATTGCTGATAATTGTCATTGCTTTCAGTAGCTTGTTCGGCTGCAATGGCGTTGCTCAATGCCTCTTTATATGCCCCTTGTTTATATTGATTTAGGCTTTTACAAAGCAAGGCCCGCGCATAGAACTCAGGTTCGTTTTGTTGTTGAAAGTATTGAATCAGCGTATCAATACGTTGGTTTGTTCCGAAGGAAAGTGGCTTTTTCAGGAATGTTTCACAATAGAGCAGGCTGTAATAGGCCTTATCTTCTATGGTCAAACATAAAGAATTACTTTCGTTGAGCAGGTTGAATGCTGAGTCGGGAGCAATTCTTTGCAGACTGTCTATCTGCAAAAGGTGATTGTTGCGGGGCTGCTTCACCTGGCATCCCGCAACAAAGAAGATGAATATTAAACCAAAAAGGCAGTGCCTTTGCATCCTTTTACTAGAGCTTAAACATTACAGGTAGGTTGAATCGCACGCGTACTGGCTTGCCATTCTGCTTGCCGGGAGTCCATTTTGGCATGCTTTTTACCACACGAACAGCCTCTTTATTTAATAAGGGATGCACAGAAAGGACAGGTTTTACATCACTAATGCTGCCATCTTTCTCAACGATGAATCTCACCGTTACGCGTCCTTGAATGCCTTCTTTCACTGCTTGTTCGGGATATTTAATGTTTTTCATGAGGTATTGCAGCATTGCTATTTGGCCTCCCGGAAATTGAGGCATCACTTCAACTACGTCAAACACCATATCGTTCTTTTTCGTTTGAGCCGTTGAAGTCATAAAACTGAAGAGCAGCACAAGCATCATCAGTGCCACCTTCAAACTCACATTCTTTCTTGTTTTCATTTTTGTTTCAAATTAAAGGGTTTGTAATATTAACGTTTGTCATGACGATACAAAAGTAGAAAAACCTTTTTTGATTATCAAATAAAACGTTACACAGGTTTACACAAAGCTTTAATTTTATCCATAAATGGCGCAAACCTCGTATTTCATTGACGTTCACGGCATTATAATTTGGGTCGAATGGTGCTGTTTTTTGAATGGAATTGCGTGATCATTTGACCGATTTCTCCGTGTGAAATGCCTTTCTTTGAAAAAGGATATCCATGAATATGCGAAAACATCTCAATCATACTCCATCAAAAAGCGGACTATCATTGCAGTTGGTTTGCAACAATAGTCCGCTCTCTTTTTATGGTTTTATCGTGTGAGAAGGCTTATTGTTCAAGCACTTTGAACTCAGCTCCGGTGGCAAAGTCTTGGCCGTTGTGTTCACTAAGCGCCATAAATCTGACGAAACGAGCCTTGACGGGCTTGCTAAGGAGAATGGATTTCTCCTTTCGGTTGTGCTCAAATGCACCCTCTGCAACAGGCTTACTCCAGGTCTTTCCATCGTTGCTGACAAGGATTCGATAGCCCTTGATGTTGCCATTGTCGCTATCTTGTCTTGGCAGATAGGTGAAACCCTTGATGGTTTTTGTCTCTCCACAGTCAAAGTCAACCCAATGCGGATAGTTAGCTACCGTGACCGAGTACATCGTATGCCAGTAAGTGTCGGGATCTCCGTCTGTAAGAAGGGTGGCATCTCCCTCACCATTCTCCTGACTTGAAGCGAAAACAACTGAAAGAGGAATGCTCTCTATGCGTGAGAATGTTTGAGAAGCTTTCATCCAGTCATTGTTTTTGGTCCATGCAGTGATAGTTCCTCCATTGCGGAACTTTATCTTTCCGGTATATTTTACAGGCTTTTTCGCCGTATTTGTGGTATAGAAGATGTCCGCGTTTGGTGCATTTGCATCAATGGTAACATATCCTTCGGCATCCCGCATAATGGTAAGTGGAGTCACTCCAGCGGCACTTACGTTGGCCTGTTGGGTGAGTTCCTGAGGCGCTTTCGTGTTTACGGGGCGGATGATATAGCCAAACGTGTGAGGCGTTGCCATCACTCGGTCTTGCATTAGCGGGCCACCTTGTCCGCAACTGTTACCTCCCAATCCCGTGATAGCCATGTCAAGATGCAGATAAGTGTGTTCACTCTTGGGCAATTCGTAGGGGTGATTGGCCATCGCAAGGGCGTTGTCAGACCATGGAAGGGCTGAAAAACTCATTCGGTCTTTGGCTATGAACAGCGCACCGGCACCGCTGTCATCGGTCAATGAAAGCCAGCGTGTGTCCTGATGATTGCCTGTATCCTGTGGTTTTGGGAATGGAACAAATTCATTTTCAACCTGATTTTGCTGATAGATACCCATCATCTGTCCAGTCTTTCGGTCGGGATAATTGTCTATTGGGCCACGTCCGTAGTAGGTGAGTGCGTGGAGTTGTTTCGGAATACGCAGCGTATAACCGAGTTTTGCAAGTGTCAGCGTCGGCTTATTGCTGGTTATCGAACTCTCACTTTCGATGCTTCCGTCAGGGAAAATGGTGTAAACCACCTGACTATTGAAGTGGAAATCGTCTTTGCCGAAAGGCTTATCGTTAAAGGTTATCAGCTTTTTCCAGTTGGCATTGCCGCCTTCAAGGCGATAACCACATGGAGCTTGCGAGGTGATGTTAAAGACAATTGAGATTGATCCGTTAGGATTGGTGTGCGTAGTATAGGCATTGCATTTGTGCAGAAGATTGTTTAGACCATTTGCATACCATGCATCATAAGCCCAATTATCATTGTTAACCCATGCGCGGAAAGCGTTTAGTTCAGGTCCGCAGCCATCAGCGATGATGGTTTTCCCACCATATTGCAGGTTGTAAAGCGTGCCTTTGGCTAAATCAAACGTAGAGATGAAGCGGTCGCCCGACACGGTGAGTCGGTTGTTGGCTATTGATGTGCGCAGTTTTCCGCTTGCCGTGAGCACGGGACGTGATGCTGCTGGCTGCACCGGCAGTTGCTCTTCAGCCTGTATGAAGCCAGCCTTTGCCCAGGGTTTATCGTGTTTCAGTCGATAGGTTACATGCAAAAGATACTCTTTGTTAGGGTCAAGGTTGGTGTTGAGGCCTTCAATCTGTAGTGTCTTATGCGTGCGTGGTGCAACCGTTCCAAGCGCAATGGTGCCCTGTTTCACGTTTAGGCCGTCGGCAGTAAGGGTATAAGCCATCTCATAATCGCTGAGATTGTCTGCATAATAGTTCTTGTTGAAGACGTCCAACGTGGCAGTTTTTGCATCCTTCCAAGTTGTTTCGATATACTGATACACTTTCTTTACCTCGTAATATTGGGGTTTCGGCGTCTCATCTCCAAAGATAATACCATTCATAACAAATTGTCCGTCGTTGGGAGTATCCCCAAAATCGCCGCCATAAGCAGCGTAACGCTTGCCTTCTTTGGTATAGTTGTACATGCTTTGGTCTATCCAATCCCAGATGGCTCCACCCATAAAGTAGTTTGAAGACTCAATAGCTTTCCAATAATCAACAAGGTTTCCAACAGCATTTCCCATGGAATGAGCGTATTCAGAGATGTGGAAAGGGTATTTGATATTCATCTTTCCTTTCACTGCTTCGTTTGTCCATGCGATGCTGGGATATTGATTTGAGCCCATGTCTACAATGTCGTTGTTGCGTTCATACTGCACAGGGCGCGACGCATCGAAGGCTTTCAGCGAGTCGTATGCCACAACAAAGTTCTTGCCCGGACCTGCTTCATTACCTAAACTCCAAATCACAATGCTGGGCTGGTTAACTAACTGGTGGGCCATTGTCATCACTCGGTCGACGTGAGCAGGCTCAAACTCGGGAACATGTGAAAGCGATGCCTTGCCATAGAAATATTCATGACTCTCTATGTTGGCTTCACTCTCAAGATAGATGCCATATTTGTTGCAGAGATAATAAAAGTAAGGATCGTTAGGATAGTGGGAAGTTCGGATGTGGTTGATGTTGGCTTGCTTCATGAGCATAATCTCATGTTCCATCTGTTCACGCGAAATCACCTTACCAGTCAAAGGATTTGTGTCGTGACGATTAACGCCTTTGAGCTTCAAAGCCTTACCATTGATGTAGTAATATCTGCCTGCCAAGCCGAATTCGTCTTGCTGAGCAGGAGTATCTTTGATTTCAACTGTGCGGAAACCTGTTTGGAAACTGATGGTCTCCACCACCTTTTTGCCTTGCATCAATTCACCCACCAACACATAAACATTAGGTTCTTCGGCTGTCCATGGCGCCACATGGCTGACCGTAATGGTTTGGCGTAGCTCACTGTTAGCATTGCCATTGCAGGCGGTTTGAGCATTTTTGTCATTGAAAGTGGCCACCAACTCGTTGTCATCACTAAACACCTTGTTTTTATAAAGACTCCAACGGATAGATAAGTCCTTCGCCTTTTTGGTTGTAAGGTTTTGTAGTGTGGTGCTGAGTGCAATGGTTCCTTGTCCATTGTCGTAGGTAGGAATGGCCCTTACATCGGCAATATGCACCTTCGGAGTAGCCGTAATGTTTACGTTTCTGAATATACCGGGCAGGCGAAACATGTCTTGTGCCTCAAGGAAACTACCGTCTGAAGAGCGATAAACCTCAACAGATACGTCGTTTTTGCCTGCATGTATATACTTGGTTACATCGAAACGTGCCGTGTTTCGAGAGTTCTTAGAGAATCCAACATATTGACCATTCACCCAAAGATAGAAGAATGAGTCTACACCGTCAAAGCTTAGGAACACCTCTTTGCCTTTCCAGTCGGCAGGAATATCAAAGTTTCGCTTGAAAGATCCTACCTCATTGCGGTATTCATAGGTAGTATAGTTCTTTGGAGGAACACGCATCACACCTTTCTTCCAGTCACCTGGTTCGATGTTATATTTGAAAATAACCCACTGGTTGACGTAGATGGGCACACCATATTTCAATGTTCCATCCTTTTGAATGCCTGCCATGTTCCAGCTTACAGGCACTTGAAGCAGGTCCCATTTACTGTCGTCATATCCTTTTTCAAAGAAGTTCTTGGGGCGTTCATCGGGATTCTTTGCGAAGTGGAAACGCCATTCGCCGTCAAGCGAGATATAGTCTTTGGCGTATTCGGGCAATACCTTTCTTGCATCATCCACCGAAGAAAATGATGAAAACAAGGCTCGAGCCGGAAGTTTATTGTATCCTAACAACTCGGGTGCCTGCCATTCGTTGCCTGTGGGAGCTGTTGCCTGGCCATAATGATAGCCACGTGTGGGCGTCTGGTCAGCCATGCTGGGAACCGCCATCAAGCTTGTTAGCAACAATGCAATTACTTTTTGTGTATACATAATGGGTAAAAGGTTAGTGAATGATATTCTTTTTGGCCTTAGTATAGAAAGGCTTCTTTTGATATTCTATCTTGTTTTAGGGATGCAACATAGGCAGACTGCGTGCAGGTTTACAACTCTTCATTTGCGAAATGAGGCGTTTGGCACTGTAAAATGAAGGCTTTTAGTCCCTCAAATGGCTGCTTTTGTGCTTCAAAACGTGGGCTTTCTGTCATCAAACAAGGGATGCACGTGAAATGCATCCCCTTTTGAGACATTATGGCTTGTTATTGTTCCTGTTGCGAATTACTCGGGACATCTCACTCCATCGACAAATGAAGGAACGCCATTGTCACCCCAACTGAAATAATAAGCATTGTAACCATTTCCTGTAAGGTCTGTTACAACCCAGTAGTTGCCCTGTTGCTGTGCCTCATTGAAGCGCCAATAAGCCACAAGGTCTTTTGAAGTTGGGTCGACCCAGCAAACATTATTCTTCAATTCTGCAGCTGTTCTGGCTGTTGCCCACACGCGAGCTTCGCACACCCAGCCTTCCATAAGGCGGTCGTCGGCAGCAGATTGCCCTATATAGAAGAGGTCATCTTGACCATAAGCGTTTGCTAAACTGATGGTATGTCGGCTGTCTGTGGTCTCACCTTGAAGCTCACCATTGATATAGATGTATTTCTTTCCTGTTTCACCATTATATACACATGCTAAATGTACCCATTTATCATTTGGCAAAACATCTCTTGAGCTCATGGCATTAGGGTCACCTAATTGCAGTCTCCAACCTGTTTTTGCACTTCCTGCAGTACGTAAGCAGAGGTTTTCTTCAAGTCCCATGACCGAATAACACCACTTAGTGCTGGATGAATTCATTTGTCTGAATCTGACACGTGCTTCAAACGTTACGCTCTTCATAGCGTGAGTATCAAACTTTCCGCTGTTATTACTGAAGTCCGCATAATAGTAACGCCATCCTCCTTCAAGGTTAGCTGCCTTGGTAATGATAACCTGATTGACGACCAAATAAATAGTACGTGAAGCCTCAATCACGGGCATGCTCGTTCCTGTTACACGGTCGATGCTCACTGGAAGAACGTAGGTTGTACCGAATTTCATCGCATCTCGGTCGATGATGCTCAGCTTTAGACCCATTTCAGTCACGTGACTTCCCGATGCAATATGCAGGGTAGTGTTTTCTAATTTATAAGCAGCCTGGGGCAGAAGTTCATAGTTTTTGTTATGTGTTTTATTGAAAGACTCAACCAACTGAGGTTCAACTTTCATGTCAATCGTAACATCACTATGTGTAGGTTCGCTGGCAGCAACGTTTACAGCGATAGCCGATGGAACATCATCAACGGTGAGTGTGGCTGTGACCTCTTTGCCTTGAGTGCCTACAATGTATAGTCCATCGTAGCTTTCAATACCCTCTTTGCATGCACTTATGAGCAATAAGGTCATAAGAATGGGTATAAGTCTAATAATATGTTTCATAATTTTAATTCTTTTCTGTTAGTATCTATTCGGTTGTTACAATGTCAACGATGGTTTTGCATTATTTGAATGGCTTGGCGAGTGAACTTATAGTTAGGCCAATTGTAGTAATCATTCTCCATGTGGTATGTGCCACAGCCACCTTTTCGAGTAGCTTTCTTACCATTATATATAGGTAGGAATTCAGCCATACCCCTGAGAGATGGTACATAGGTGCCATCTTCTAATCGATGTCTGACGCCACCTGTTGCCGCATTTGGACCTTCAAAAGTCTCTGCAAAGATGTATTGTTCGGGCTTCCACCCACGAGATGCGGCACGATTGAAACGGCTTTGTAGGTTGGATGCACTTGAACTGTTGTAAGCTTGAACGACACCATAGTTGAAATATTCAGCCAATTCAGGTTTTACATCGTAAGGAACACCGTCGATGATGAGTAGATATTGCGTTCCACTTTTGGGGCCAATGAACTCTCCTAACTTCTTAACGAAGATCTCCATGTTGTCTCGATAGTCTGGATAAACATAGGAAGGGCCAACCAACGGACCCGTAAATGGGCCACCTGCAGGGTCTTGATAGCCTGGTTCATAGTCTAAATCGATGCCTTGATAGCCATAAGCCTTCATGGTATCTACCAAAGAGACGGCGTAACGCTCAATGCCTTCGCGGGTGACTTGGTCTTTGTTCTCACCGCCCATAAAGGCTTTTGGTATTTTATGGGCAAAGATTGTGAAGGTTACGCGCGTACCTTTCACTTTCTGCACATATTCAAGATCTTCTCTGTCGTAAGTGCCACTCCAAATAGAAATGATGTCAACACTGTCGGGAACACTTCGGAGAGAGCCACGCATATTGGCTGACTTTGTGTTCCAACCACCAAACCATCCAAAAAAGACTTCGTGGTCGTTGCGTTGTTTGTAAGCGCGAAGGTCAGCATAATATTGTTCACTTTTAGCCTCGGGTTTTACGATTTCCAAAGGTTCTACCTCTGTATTACATGAGGCAAGTGATATTGTTGCCACTGTAAAGGCTACAAATGATTTTATTATATTCTTTGTATACATGTTGTACAATGTGTGATTTGAGAATGAATAAAAATATGAGTTGGACGAGATTAATGCTTATCCCACCAGAGCTTTGTGCCTCCAGTATCTTCTCCTTCAAGTAGTTTGATGGCTTTTTCTACCTCACCCATGTTGCCAGAATACTCGCTTGCAGGGAAGGGAACGCGTCGCACTTGTTCAGTGGTACTAACTTTCCCGTTGCTGAGATTATTCACAATAGGATAAATTTTGGGGTATCCTGTTCTGCGGAATTCACTCCATGCCTCTTGTCCTAATGGGTATATAGCAATCCATTTCTGGGTGATGATGCGCTCAAGCTTTTTCTCTAATGTTGCATTGTCATCCCATGCAGGAGTAATATCCGAGGGCGCTTCAGCCGAAGGACTTCCATCTAATCCTTGATAAGCAGCGGGAGTATTTGTACTTGCAAGATAGTTGTCGGCCTCTGCAGATAGTCCATATTGAGCAAATGAAGAGCGGATGCCTTTTTCATACAATGTTTTTGCATCGCCACCCATGTTCCAACCCAACAGCGCGCCTTCTGCTCTGAGTAGCCAAATCTCTGCTGCGGTCATCCAAACATAAGGTGTACCACGCGTGATGGTAGGCATTGAGAGATAGGGGTCACCTTGGAATTTGTTACCATTGCGTAATCCATTGCGCAGTCCACGATAGTAACCATCTTCTGTAGTCTTAAAGAATTTTGGCAGACGAGGGTCTTCAAAGCCATTGAGATAGGCGTCCATAGAAGCTCCCATGCGGTCTTCGTTGTAGCCTTCTGGGCTATAAAGATTGTAGAAAGGATTAAAATAAGTAAACGACAGCGCATTGTTTGTCTGCATCTGTGCATTATCTTGATAATCTTCAAGCACGCCATAAGGATTATTTACAGCTTCCTCGGCTAAGGTTTTTGCATCATTATAGACTGCATGACAGCGCATTGCTAAGCGAAGTTTGAGTGAATTGGCAAAGCGTATCCATTTCTTCAGGTCGCTACCATAAATGAGATCGAACTTTGCTAAGGGCTTTTGTCCTTCATTTTGAGTATCGAAGCGTGTTAGAATAGCAATGGCATGATTGAGTTCTTGGAAGAAGCGTTTGTAGACGGTTTCTTGGGAATCATAAGGTACAGGATTCTGAAGACCAAAACGAGTATAAGGTATTGGACCATAAATATCCGTTGTTTTGTGCATTGCTTCAACTTTAACCACTTCGCTGACAGCAAAGAGCACGCTGGCAGAATCTGTTTTATGACGAAGGTTTTCCCAGGTACTCATAAACTTGGTAAAGGCCACTGAGAACGGACGGTCTTTCCAAGCGTCGGGGAAAGCATAGGTGGTTCCATTATAACCGCCTTCCCAATTCTGGGTGCCAGCATAATATCCTGCATACATATTGCCTACAAGATCTTCGCAAAGCTGGAAGTCGTTCTGGTCTTCTGGGGCTACATGACGTTGCAACGAGGTTAGGTAAGTACCCCAAAGGTTGTCTTTGTTTAATTCTTTTGGAGCAATTTTGTCTGGGTCGTCATTCAGATTAGAATCTAAACAACTATTCATTGTTATGCAGAATACTGAGGATGTCAGTAATGTTATAATTATCTTTTTCATTATAGTATGGTTCTTGTTTTGGCAATTAGAAGTTCACTTTTACACTGAAGCCAATATTTCGCTGGCTGGGTGGCATGAAATAGTCAAAGCCCTGATAGTAAGTGCCGGTATTGGCAGTTAGTTCTGGGTCGAAAGGAGCTTTGTTATAGAGCATCAGTAGATTGTGTGCAGTAAGTGAGAGGTTTACTTTTAGCTTGTTTGTAAACCATTTCTCGGGAAGATCATACGAAAGTGACATCTCGCGTAGTCGTACATTGGTTGCACTATAAGCATAATGTGCAAGCAGACCTGTACGTCCTCCTGCCACAACGGCATAGTATTGTTCTGCATTTACCTTGCCATTGTTTACGTTGACTCCTCCTGCATCGCGTGCGTCTGCAGTCTGTTTAGAAACTCCAAACTGGTCCATGAGTGCCTGTGTTGCTGAAACAACAACGCCACCTACACGTGCATCAATCATAAATCCGAACTCTATTCCTTTCCAAGCAAAGCTGTTGCGAAGGGATAAATTATAGCGGGGAGCTGCAGAACCCACCTTGATAAAGTCGTTATCATCCTTTTGCACATTGCCATCAACAAGGATATTGCCTTGATAGTCTTGTTTTAAGTGTGTGGCATAAATGTCAGACATGGTACCTCCTTTGCGTAATATCATCTTATAGGATTCAGCAGAAGACACCTCAAACTCTGTTGGTGCTTTTACCGTAGTGTTTGTTGTGCGGTCGGTTACAAACTCTGGTAATAGCTCCTTAATCTTGTTACGGTTTAATGAGTAGATGAGGTTTGCGGTCCAATCAACAGGCCCTATCTTTTGGTTATAAGATGCACTGAGCTCAATACCCCAGTTATTCACCTTACCAGCATTCTCAAATGCGTATTCATATCCAGAGCTTGGAGGAAGTTTATAGCGGAACAACTGGTTATAAGTGTTGCTATTATAGTAGGTCGCTGCAATGTTTAATTTGTTTTCAAACAAGCGAAGATCCATACCTAATTCAAATGCTTTGGTCATTTCTGGTTTCAAATGATCGGCTGGTGTGTGTGCTTCGCTTACGGGATTACCATTAGATAGTGCAATGGCTTCACGTGTAAGATAAGGTGAAGGAGGATTACCTACCTGCGCATAACTGCCACGTAGTTTCCACAGAGAAACAATCTTCTTTGGGAGTGGCAATACTTCGGAGAGAAGAATAGATGCACCTACAGAAGGATAGAACACATAATCTTTGCTTGTGCCTAACAAAGTAGAGAAGTAGTCGATACGACCTGTTGCATCAGCAAATAGGAAATTGCGATAACCCACTTCTACCTTGCCATAGAACGATTGGGTTTGTGTGTGTAGATTCGAATAAACAGTACTGCTCTCTGATGGTGTCATGTTAGAGGGATGGAAGAAATTGGGCACACGTGTAAGGTTTCCTTCAAACACATGGCTCTTATATTTCTCATCAAAATAGCTTCCACCAATGTTCGCTAAGAGTCTAACGTCTTCATTCAACTGCTTGTCTATGTTGACTAAGAAATCCAAATAGGTAGATGTATTCTTGTCTTCTTGCGTCATCCAGTTACCCGGTGGATTGGCAAATAGCCCATCTGTAGAGGCGTATAGCTTGCGTTCAAAATCTGTATAAGCATTATCCATGCGCGCTCTGCCTAAAATGTTCATCCATGATGTAATCTTCCACTTTGCAGAGAAACTGCCAATATAACGCTCTCGCTTTGTATCGAAGTTGTTACGATTGACAATCCAGAAGGGGTTTTGTATGCCAAGGCCTAAGTTTCCGTATGGCCAGTTCTGTGTCTTGAACTTACGTGTGGCATTATACATTTCATAAACGGCATAACGTTGAATGTCATCACTGGGTGGAAATAGGTATATTGGAACCAAAGGATTATAATACATACCTTGACCTATACCGTTTTTGGTGTTCTGTCTTACATAAAGTAGGCTAAAATCAAACTGTAATTTGTCTTTTATAACATCCCATGAATTGCGGAAAGTGAAGTTATAGCGGTTGTATTTATTTTTGGGAATGATGCCGCCTGCATTCACAGAACCTATAGATATGTGGGTTTGATTGGTTTCACTACCTGTTGATAGTGCCACAGAATTCATGACATTGTAACCTGTATTGAAGAAATCGAGCGGATTATAGCTTGAGGGATGCTCCAACTTCTCACCCCAACTGGCAAACTCTCCTTCTTTACGACCATAAGTGTTTTGGAATTTTGGAGTCACAAATGGGCTTGAGAAGGTTGTGTTGTTAGAGAAAGATACGCGTGGTTTGCCTACAGTTCCTTTCTTGGTTGTAATCAGGATTACTCCGTTTGCACCGCGGTTACCATATAGTGCGGCTGCTGAGGCACCGGTAAGTACAGACATGTTTTCGATGTCATCAGGGTTTATGTTGGAAATTCCATCGCCATCGGCAACTTCAACTGACTCATAAAAGTTGTCGCTTTGCTTTGTACGTAGGCCTTGCATGGGTATTCCGTCCAATACATATAACGCATTGTTTTCACCAAAAAGTGATTTTGTTCCACGCATTACGACACGAGATGATCCACCAACTCCTGAAGCATTCTGATTAATCGTAACGCCTGCAACCTTTCCTGCAAGTACATTGATGAAGTTAGCGTCTTTGATTTTCGTTACTTCGCTGCCTTTAAGGTCTTGTACATTATAGGTAAGGGCCTTGGATTCACGCTTTATACCCAAAGCGGTTACAACGACTTCGCTAAGTTGTTTCTTGTCTTCTTCCAATACTATCGTTAAAGGAGTCGCCGAATTAATCTTTACTGATTTTGTAACATACCCCACATAAGATACGTCGATGGTTGCATTTTCGGGCGCTTGAATGGTGAATTTGCCATCAATGTCGGTGATTGTACCGCCCTGTGCGTTCTTAATTCTTATGCTCACGCCAATAAGTGGGTCGCCATGAGCATCTGTTACAGTACCAGTAATGGTTTTGCGCGTTGCTTGTTGCAATGCCATTGAATGAAGGTTAGTTGAACTTTTGGCCGTTGGCCCCCACGCAATAGACGTGAAAGTTAAACAAGCCACTAATGCTGCCCTGTTTATTTGTGGCAGCAGTGCATAATTTTTTCTCTGCATTTTCCTGTTAGGTTAGTTGTTGTTGATAGAACAAAGGTTTTAGTCAGGTTGGTATTTGACATAAAGTTTTATTCTGTGTGCAAAGATAATTAATATTTTCCGTAAAACCATACAAAGCAGACGGGAAAAATCATTGTATTTGGATTTGAGACCTTTTATGGCGAGTAAAAAAATTGTTTTCTTCAAAGTCTAAAGTAAAATAGGGCATATGATCGTTGTTTATGGGTGTGTTTACGCTGTAATTTCAATGCTTTTGTTGACTGAAATAAATGATTTCTCGGTGTGCGTAATGAGGTGGAGAAAGATGAGGTAAAGTCCGTCATTTTGTTCTTGTCTTCACCTTATATATATTATAGGTGTATTCTTTAATGGCATAACCCTGATTCTATAGCGTAAAGTCATTTTCAAACTTTGTGAATTTTCCTTAATTCTTGCTCGGTTTTCACTCCAATTTTCTCCCATTTCTCAGCGAGTGTTCAATGGTTTAGATAAATTAACAAATGGAATTACTGATAATCAAGGAGTTAAGTTCCCTAAGAACTAAGAACGAGAACTAAGAACAAGAACGACGAAAAGAAAGAAAGAAAAGGTCGCCGCCGTCGTCGTTTTATTGTCGAGGATTATTTTATGGGTTTTTCTTTGCCTGATATTGCAGTGTGCTTTGTGTGGAGTTGTCGTCTGAAGTCATGCATTTGGTCATGCTTTTTGCCTTGTTTTGTCAAACAACGCGAAAA
>NZ_GL629647.1:1663170-1663694 GCF_000185845.1 Segatella salivae DSM 15606 | reverse complement strand
CGGGAGAGTAGGTAGCCGCCTCCTTTTTATCAGAGCGTTCATTTGAGCAATCAAATGGACGCTTTTTTTATTTATTTTCTATTCCTCAATTCACCCGATGGTACACTGTGCCAAATAGGGCAATGCGGGAGAGTGGGTAGCCGCCTCCTTTTACAAAGCACTTTGAAGATACATTTCTTCAGAGTGCTTTTCTCGTTTATATCCCTGGCGGGCCTCCCGCAAACCATTCCGCAAAAAGTTTGTTATTTTCGCGTTTGGCGAAAGCTATTTCCCAAAAGGTTTGGCGTTTCCGCGCATGCCGAAAGTCGTTTCCCGAATGGTTTGGCATTTCCGCGCATGGCGAAAGTCATTTCCCGAATGGTTTGGCATTTCCGCGCATGGCGAAAGCCATTTCCCCAATGGTTTGATGCTTGCGGGCCTCCCGTAAATCAGTTTTTAAAGGTTTTGACGCTTGCGGGCCTCCCGCAAACCACTTTTTAAAGGATTTTGTGCTTGCGGGGCTCCCGCAACTCGCTTTTTAAAGG
>NZ_GL629647.1:1659204-1662738 GCF_000185845.1 Segatella salivae DSM 15606 | reverse complement strand
CGTTCATGTTAAAAGCTATAATATCTATCTATGATTTGAATATTTTAATCTATTATCTTGCATAATTTTTACTTTTTGATTAACTTTGCACCCAGATTGGGGATATTTATGGCTTTGTTACATTTTAAGTGGTGTTTGGGATATACATTTTCACCTTTATAAATAGAGGGTTATGCTGTACTTTTATCCAAGTCGCGATTTACAAATAGCTATTTTATAAAAGATTATAAAGAATGGAACTCAACAAAGAAAGGAAGGCTTATATAGAGCCACAAATAAAATTGCATACAGTTATAATTGAAAGTCTTATTTTGGCTGGTAGTCCTCCTGTTAATACAACTCCAACGGTACTTGACCCTGATGAGGACGATGATGATACAAACCTCGTACCAGAGAATTAAGTTGGAGTTACTTTCCATTTTAAAGAAAAAACAAAATAATTACGAATTCATGAAGTTTAATAAAATTCGCAAGTGCAATGTTGGTCGTAAATCAACAGTGGCATTCACGTTTGTATGTCTTAGCGGGTTGGCAATCTCAAGTTTGACTTCCTGTTCAGATAATGAATTTAATTCAGCAGATAAGAATCAGGATGGAACATCTGTAAGATTTCAAATAACAACGGCTAATGAGCAGACACAACAAGCAAAGGTTAACCAGTCTCTTGTTATGACACGTGCTGCTTATGTAGAGCATTTGAATGAACAAGGACTGACAGCTGAAGACCTTGCAACACGTAAGATTGATATTCCTGGAAATAGTAAGTATTGTATTATAGAGAGCACTGTTGCTGGTATTGACAACGAATTAACGAACACCAATGCAGTAGCTACTCGTGCTAAAATTACCACAACTGCTACACTTGGTAAGTTCTCTACCATTGCTTATCGTGGTAGTTCAGCAGCAAGCATCAGCACTACTCCTTGGTTCTATAATGCAGAAACAAATGCAGATGGTACTCTTGCTAATACACAGCTTTGGTCATGGGGCGAGCCATATGCACGTTTCTATGCTGTTTACCCACAGGTAACAACATCATATAGTAAGCTAACATTAGCTCCATCAACCAACACTTCAACTCCATACGTGAATATTGAGGTTGAGCCAGGTGTACAGAATCAGAAAGATTTGATGACTGCTTGTTCTGGAACAACACCTATTCAATATACTACATTTGGGACTGCCCCTGCTGTTCCTTTGCAGTTCCAGCACGCAATGACAGCTATTCGCTTCAAGATTGGCGACCGCTTGTCAGGCTCTCATAAGATTACAAAGATTGAGATTGTTGGTGCAAAGAGCAAAGGTAAGTTCACTTTACCTTCATCAGTACAGGCTACTACTGGTGCATCTTTCAATAGTGCATGGTCTGATGTCAGCACTCCTGCTACCTTCACTCTCGATGGTATCAGCGTAAACACATCTGGTCATGTCAACGAGACTATCGTTGGTAAGGATGATGATAACTTCACATTCTACATGATTCCACAGAGTGTAGCAGGTATCAAGGTTAAGGTTTACTTTGACAATCAGGCTTCTCCAGCTATTGTAGCACCGCTCGCTGGCACTTGGAAGGCTGGTACAACAAAGACATACGCATTGTCACAGTCTGCTAATAATCTCAAATATACCTTCGAAGCTACTCCTAATCCAAGTGAAGCAGCAAACACAGAAGGTGCAACTACATCATATCAGATTACATCATACGTAGACGATGACAAGCAGCATCGCCCTGTTAAATGGAAGGTAGTTAGCTATGACGCTGATGGAGATGGTACCTTCTCTATGAGTGAGAAGCCTGATTGGCTGACTATTCCTAATGAAAGCGGAACTACAACGCAAGATGTAGAACAATATACTGCTACCTTCAAAGCCAATCAACGTGACGTTTTGGCTGACTTCAACAATGCAATGAAGACAGCACATCCTGTTACAGACTACAATCTTGCTAATGCTACAGGTGGGGCTGCAATAGAGAACACTGCAAACTGTTACATTATCAGTGCACCTGGTACATACCGTATTCCATTGGTTTATGGTAATGCTATTGAGGGAGGTGCTACTAACGCTTCTGCATATACAAGTACAGCACCAGCTACTCACTTACCGAAACCAGGTGGCGGATATTATCCCGAAGACCTAATCTTGCGTAGATTCGTTGATCATAACGATGATCCAATTACTTCTCCATATATCAACAAACAGAATCCTTCAGACCAAGCAACAAAAGCAAAAGTTATTTGGGAAGATTGCCCAGACATCGTTACAGGCCCTGCGGTTACAGGAAGTGGCGAGAATTCTTACCTTACTTTTACAATCAAGAAAGAGAACCTGCAGAACGGAAATGCCGTTGTTGCGGTTACAAATGCAACAGGTACAGTAATGTGGTCATGGCACTTATGGTTTACTCCTAAGAGTTCTCTCAAGAAGATTCCTGTTACCAGTGATGGGGCTGAATATAAGTTTATGACTGATAACCTTGGTTGGAAATACACCAAATGGACAGGCGGACTTAAGCGTGAAGTTGTTGTTAAGATAGAACAGCAGGCTGAAACAGGTGAAAAGAAGACAGCTACTATTACACTTAAGCAGGCTGCAGGCAACAATGTTCGCGAAGGATATGGAAATCTTTATCAGTGGGGACGTAAGGATCCACTGCCTGGTATCAATACAACAGGCTTCGCCTTCGACAACAACTATGTAGAGATACCTGCTAATAAGGGAGATGAACCTGCTAATGTAATAAAGATGAAGACCCGTAGTATTGGTCATGGTATTCAAAATCCAGGCATAATGCTTCCAAAAGTTGGTGGTGGTAAATTAAGTTGGCAATATCAACAGATTATTAATATGTGGTCAGCAAACAACAATAAGCTTGATGGTTCTATTCGCAATAATGTAAAAACCATCTATGACCCTTCTCCTGTAGGTTTCAAGGTGCCTGATGCACATGCATTCATGGGCTTTACTTTGACAGGAGCTGTATGGAGCAATGGTTATACATTCAAAGTTGATAACGATAAGGAAATCTACTTCCAAGCAGGAGGTGCCCGTTGGGGTACAAGTGGTGCTTTAACTGCTAATGGTACAGCAGCTATCTATTGGACATCTGATCCTAACTCACAGGGTGGACAACTTGGTTATGCATATCGAGCAAGTATGTCGAATGGTTCTTTAAGTGTTCCTATAACTTCATCAACTGGTTATGGATCATACGGAAATGGTTATGCTGTACGCCCAGTAGCAGAGTAAACAGACTTTTAAATTATATAATTACAGCCTCTCAGACGCAAGTTTGAGGGGCTGTTTTGTATATCTGTATTATAAACATATAATTTTCAGAGTGCAGTGATTTATTCTACATGTCTTATTATAAGTTTGCATGTTGAAAGTTTATCTTTTTCTATTTTCAACTATTATTAATTTGCATTGTAGAAAGCATGCACGCAACATTTCTTAATCTTTTTCGACTTTAATAGAAAAATATAGATATGAATTGCATTTATAATTCATTTGTTTTTTCGTAATTTTGCACGG
>NZ_GL629647.1:1631730-1658431 GCF_000185845.1 Segatella salivae DSM 15606 | reverse complement strand
GACTTACAAATTGAGTGGTTGATTTTTTTTATTTAGAAGCTTATATTCAGAATAGAATCAATTATTATTAGGATTAAAAGATTAAATTAGGATGTGTTTATGACAATGAAGAAGATTTATTGTAGCCCTGTTACAACATTAATCGTTTTTGAAGCAGAAGTGAAGTTGCTGACGATTAGTGCTGGGACGACAGATCCTGTAGAGGGTGGTGACCCAACAGGTGGTAATGGTTCTACTCCCAACCCGTTTGCTGCTTTTGGTAATGCAAAACGACATACTTGGGACGATGATGACGAGGTAATTGGAAATTAATAATAAACAAAGAACGAATTCATCTTATGATTAAAACGAGTATAAGACTTTTAGCATTTTGCAGTATTGCGATGAGTGTGTTTACTGCATGTCAATCGAATGATGTGGATAATGATAAGGATGACAATACTGTCCAGCATATTTATACGATAAAGGCGGAGTCGACAGCTGCACAAGATAATATAATTCCCACTAAGGCTCTTGCTGTTGATGCAAATAATAAGAAAGTGTTGCACTCTGAGTGGGCGCAAGGCGATAAGATTATTGCTTTTGTGTCAGACGATGGAGTTGAGAATAATAGTACTACCTACTCGATGATAGAAAGTGTAAGCAAAGCTAAGAGCAGTCTGTTCACTGGCCAAATAAAGGCAAAAGGAAATAGAGCAATCAAGCTTACTGACGACCTTTGCTTCTTCTATCCAGGTGCTGCAGTCGGTAAAAGCATCCAGCCTGTTACGAAAACGGGCGAGGATGACGATAAACCTTATCATGATGAGGTTGACCATATATCAAACCTTCTTGCGTTGAACCTGACCCGTCAAGATGGTACAGCAGAGACAATTGGCAAGTTATATGACTTCCAATACAAGAAAGTTAAGCCCAAGAGCATTGAAGGTTCGACTATTAATGTGAGTATTGGAGATATGAAACGCATCGTATCTTTGTGGGGTTTGCGTTTCACAGACGCTAATAATCATATTTTGACCAACATCGATTCTGTTTACATCTCAAATGTAAAGGGATCTGATGTGTTTGATCTCTCAGCGGGAAGCTTCGTTGCGAACAACCCAGCTGATGAGAGTATGAACATCGTTGTTACCCCTCCTACGGGTCAGAAGGTATCGTCTGCAGGTGGTAAATATACATACATTTCGCTCCTCCCTGGCACCTATACCGATGTACTTATTATGGTTTACGTGGGTAATAAATGCTATAAAAAAGAATATTCAAGTTTGAGTTTCGACGAAGGAAAGGTATATCACTCTGACCTTTTGAGTATGCCCGAGGTATTGCCAGAGCCATATGTGGAGGTGCAAGGCATCAAATGGGCAACAGGAAACTTCATCCATTATGGTCCAGAGAACGGTGGTTACTGGGGTATAGCACCAGCGCAATGGTGGATTTCACGCCGTGCGGTGAAGCTCGGAAGCGACCGTAAACCAGCAGCAAATGGTATACTTCAGTCTTCACAGTTCGAAACTTCACCTACACAAACAACTGATGATGTAGACCTTTTCCGCTTTGGTGACATTAAAAATGCCCTCAATCTGCATAGGGGTACATACACTGATAGGGATATTACTGTAGATAAATACTACGCTCCTAAGGTGCTTGGTATACATCAAGAAGTAGACAGAAGTCAAGCTGAGTATGGTGACATTGTACGCTACTATACAACGGACAAAAAGCAGAAATATCGTATGCCAACCGAAGATGATATCACTACCTTGTACACCAAAGCCAATGCAATGCCAGCTTATTGTGTAACAGAACAAGGTACATTTGTATATGGTGCATACTTCACAACGGCTGGTGCCGTACGAGTAAAGTCATTCCCAACAAGGGTTAAATCGCTCTATAAGTACACCAATGTTACGGCACTTGTACGTGCAAACAAAGGCTTGTTCTTGCCTATTACAGGTAGACGTGTAACCTTATCTCCTACAGTTGGATTTAAAGATATGGCGTATGGAGCAGGTGCATATGGACAGTATATGACCTCAACCTCCAGAACAGTGGCTCTGTCAAGAGACTTCTTCTTCGGTCCAACAGAATGGAACTTGTCTGCAAATGGTAAGGCTCAGGCTAAGGCTATCCGCCCTGTTTGGATATCTGGTGAGGAAGATTCAAACCACAAACCAGTACTTGACCAGGATTATAAGAACCTTCAGAACACGTTAAAGATCTGGTAAGAAGATAGAATAACATTACGTTAAGATAAAAAGTGGTATGCAGTTTTTTGTGCATACCATTTTTTTGTTATACTACAAGTATATAAAATTCGTGTTTCTCCGCGCTTGGCGAAAGTCATTTCCCGAATGGTTTGGCATTTCCGCGCTTGGCGAAAGTCGTTTCCCGAATGGTTTGATGTTTCCGCGCTCGGCGAAAGTCGTTTCCCGAATGGTTTGATATTTCCGCGCATGGCGAAAGTCGTTTCCCGAAAGGTTTGGAGTTTCCGCGCATGGCGAAAGTCGTTTCCCGAATGCTTTGGCGTTTCCGCGCATGGTGAAAGTCATTTCCCAAATGGTTTGATGCTTGCGGGCCTCCCGCAAAATAGTGGGGCAAGTGGGAGGCGACAATGTTGTGAAATGCAGGATGATGGGACGTCAACTCATTCAAATTAATCATTCTCGTGTGGCGTTATTTTATTTAAAATAAAATAGATTAAAATATGGCGCAATCGATTTTTCTTTATACTTTTGCATCCGAATCAACGTGAATTCAGGAAACTATTCTTTGATAAACGTGCATGATAACGTGTCATGCCAATTCATTAACACAAGATAATGGCACATTCTAAGCTCGCGTGAGCCTCTGCCCATATATCTTAATACAATCATTAAAAAAATGAATATCATTAAAAAAGGATTTAAGAGAGAGTATATCAAGCCGAGTATTGTTATGTTTGCTATGAGCAATGAAGAATATCTTTTAGCAGCAAGTCCTAATGTGCGCCCCGGAGGCGGTGGTAACCCACCAGGAAGTATTACCATTGAGCCACTCGTTCCTGTTGATGGAGGCGATGACGACAATCTTGAAGGATAATGTAGAAACTTAAAGAATGATGAATTAAAGATGAGAAAAAGATATTTCTTAGCAGACTTACAGACGTTTCTTGCAGCCGCTTTGGCTTTATTTGCAGTTTCTTGTGCTGACAATGACCTACAAGACGATTCGGATAATGGCGATAAAAGCACTATGGTTCGTTTCGATATTAACGAAGATAATGAAGTGGCCAGTGCACGACAGAATCCTTTCAGTCGTACAGCAAATGTGCAAGAAGCCAACGAACAGCGTTTCATCGGTCAAAAGTTGTTGCCGAATAACAACGCAAATCTCAATCTATGTTTGATTGAAACCACTGTCAGCGGTGTTAATCCAGTGAAGCACGACGCAACCACACGCGCCAATGTTATTAACAGAATGTCACTCGGTGACTTCTCATCAACGGGCGTTCGTGGCACATCTGCAGCCAATATTACGGAGAGTTGGTTTAACAATGCAAGAACAAAGAATAATGGTGAGCTTTATTCCTCCTTATTTTGGTCGTGGAATAAACCTTTCGGGCGATTCTTTGCCGTATATCCTGTGATGAATATCAATGCTCCCGATGCCACAAACAGCGCCAGTGTTGAATTTACTTTGAATACGGATGTTCGGAAACAAGTCGACCTTATGACTGCATGTTCAGGCGATGTGCACTATGCCACACGTCTGCAAGCACCAGTAACAAGCTTGAATTTCCGCCATGCTTTAACGGCTATTCGCTTTGCTGTGGGGCAGAATCTGTCGTTCGATAAGACAATCAAGCAAATAACGCTTAAGAATGTGTTGCTCAAAAGCAAATTCGTTTTATCCAAATCCTATGATGGTTCTGGTGCGCAATGGGTTTCTACGGGGTATAACACGCGTGGAGATGTTACGCTTGATGGCTTGAATTACAAGACCAACGAAAACCCAAACAGCATAGTAAGGGATGTAACAATGTATCCTTCGGGCGCAGCTTTAGCTAATCTAAAGGACAATTACACGTTCTATATGATTCCCCAAGAGCTGACGAATAAGGTCACTGCTGTAATTACATTTACGGATAATACGGATATTTCTGTACCGCTCAAAGGTTCGTGGGAGGCTGGAACAACACGCACTTACAAGCTAAGCCAGAAAACTTCTACGTGGAATTATACGCTTGAAGCAACGAGTCCTGCGGCTGTAGGCTATAAAACTGCTCAGTCAGATAAATATAGTATAACGAGTTATCGCACTGCTCCCGATGGCACAAAAAAGCCTGTTGCCTGGAAGGTTGTGGGCTATAGTGTAGACGAAGGAGTCACATGGACTGAGAATAAACCGGCATGGTTGACGGCTATCAGCAAGACATCGGGTAGTGGTGGAACTGAAGCCGAACAGGGAACTGCTACCTTAGTTCCAGAGATAGTAGACCTCACAGCTAAGCGTAACAAACAATTGCAGGAGTCAACGCCATTGGGTACTGCTGCAACGCCCTATAATTTATCGAACAATAAGGGTGAGATTACCGTGCAAAATACGGCAAATTGTTATGTCATCTCAGCCCCAGGATTTTATTGTATTCCGCTTGTCTATGGCAATGCCATTAAGAATGGAGAAACCAACGCCAGCGCTTTCAAGAGTGGTGCACCTGTAACAAAGGTAACGTTTGGTAGTCCTGCAGCTGAAAAAGATGTTATTCTCCACACTTTTGTAGACCATAATGGCGCTCCTATCACCGACCCTTGGATAGAGAAAACTAATAATAAGGCCAATAATGGCATAGATAAGGCAGAGGTGGTTTGGGCTGATGAAGCTAATCTTGTGACGCTTCCTACAACTTCAATCTATCGTGATGGCAATGGCAATGCTTTCGTTAAGTTTGAAGTTAAGAAAGAAGATATCAAGAGTGGCAACGCAGTTCTTGCCGTGAAAAAGGGCAATACCACACTCTGGTCATGGCATTTGTGGTTTGCACCAGCGGAGGTTTTGAATAAGATTCCTGTCACAAACAAACAAGGAAAGGTATATAACTTTGCGAGTGAGCCGCTTGGTTGGAAACCCGATGTATGGAGAGGTACGCCTTATTCAAGTCCACGCAGTGTGAAGATAAAGGTTGAACAAGAGATTGCCAACGCTGGAGTAAAGCAGCAAGCAGTGGTTACAATTACGCAAAATGCAGGTATAGAGAAGAATAGTGGAGCCGCAACGATGTATCAGTGGGGACGAAAAGACCCCTTCCCTGGTTCGAATTTGCCTCCTAAACAAGGCTCAATCAATAGGAATGCAGGCGATCAAATCTATATGCAGAACGTCATTCAGAACCCTGGTTTCTTCTATATAACCGGAACAAATGCTGCAGGAATCATTAACACGAATGCCGGATTGACGAAGTATTACTATTTCTATAACTTATGGTCAATTAATAACAGGACCGCCAGTGGACTGAATCATATAAACAATACTCCTGTTGTCAAGACCATCTACGACCCTTCTCCTGTTGGATTTAGTGTCCCTTCAAATGCCGCTTTCACGGGTTTCACAGCCAATGGACTAAACGAAGGCACGATGAATGTAGACGGAACAGACAATCAAACATCGTATAATGCGCAATATGGGCATGTGTTCTGGACCAATAGCACAAAGACATCAACTATCGCTTTCCCTGCAGCTGGCTATCGAGATTCAAAGTATGGCGCTTGGTTCTATGGCGGAACAATCGGTGATTATTGGTCGGCCGACCCGAATGATGTTAATAATGGTTGTGTCATGGGCCTGCAAGTAGACAAGGTTTATCCGCTTTATCGTAACATCCGTACATATGGTTTTGCAGTTCGACCCGTAGCCGAATAAGCGTAATGTGCCTCAATAGGCGCAATTGAACATAACTTTAAGGCCTGTCTTTCCTTAGTGAAAGGCAGGCTTTTTTATATTCATTAATTGGGTGTTTAATCCGTTTCTAAACACTATAAAATATAATTTAACAAATTTATTCTAATGTATTCTGAAACTGAATATTACGTATTTATAATCAGTATAATGAGATTGTTAGTATGGAAAAACATTAATTTTATCGGTGTTTTATGCAAAAGAATGCGTAACTTTGCACCGGAAAGCAATCATCTCAACTTTGAAAAGAGTTATTCTATAAACTATTCATTCATTAATAAGAGAAAGAAATGAAATTAAACTGGACATCACGCTGTGTATTTACTCGTAAGTCGTTGGCCCTTTTATTATTATTGTTTGTAGGAAATCTAACAGTCTTAGCACAGGCAGGTAGCAAAGCTGTGAAGGTTACCATAAGTCCTAAGTCAGGAAATATTATTTCTGTGCGTTCGGCGAGTAATCTTGAAGCAGGCTCTGAGGCTGGATATGGCTCGCTCTTTATCCACAATCAAGCTCCGCTTACCTATACTACGACCGACCAACCAGAGTTTTCGGCCGATGGATTGATGCGTAACCACACAGGAAACATTCGTTTCTATGATCATAATACCACTAATCCTGATGATGAAAGGGTTGTGCACATTACGGGTATCTATAACTCTTTTGCTGCTCTGGCTGTGCCAAAAGGATACCGCATCACGAAATACACCATCCGCATTAAGAATAATCTGCACGGTAGTTATGGACAGGCTGACTATGATATCTTAAATAAAGCCTTCCAATTTTCCGATGGTTCACAGAAACTAACATGGGGACAATGGGTGGATTGGTACTTTGGTGAAATCCCAAAGTCGGATGTTGCGAAGAGCAATGCAAAGAAGAAAAATTCCGATATGCATTGGATTGGTACGCCAGTCAGAATCTATCACTCTGGCGATGGTAAGACAAAGACCTACGAACTGACGCGTGGTAACGGCACAACAGATAACCTTGGTAACGTGATTTACTTCACTTTCATTGGTGATCACCAATATACCAACATACTCTCGGGCTTTGAATACGAATCATTCGAGGTTGATATCGCTCCGGATGTGGAGTTCCCTGTGTCACTGGCGCCTTCGAATGCTTCTGAAGAGAATACTAACTTGGTGGAGAGTGGTTTTGAAACGCGTAAGATTGATGTGGGAGAAATTAAGCGAATAGAAAAGAATGGTAAGAAATTCTTAGCTTATGAACCGAGCAATATCAAGCAGATGGAAGCTACAGTGAAGCTCTTCCACGAGTCAGCTGTTGATAATGGAACATGGAAAAAAACTACAGGTAGCAATCAATACATCTCAGCTTTACAGGTTGGAGGTGCGAATTGGAATGCGTTGAAGCGTGGCGTTTACTATATAGAAGCACCGACTAAGGTTGTAAATACATATGCTGATGGAACTGAGAATATTGTTCCTGTAGGCTATCGAATTACGGGTGCAACCTTTAAATATACGTATGGTGCGAACCAATCTGCCAGTCAGCAGGGCTTCAGAATTAAGAAAAGTGGGACGAATGCATACCTTAACAGGTACCTGCAATGGACCTCTTTAGCCTCCAGTTGGGAGCAAGATGCTTCAGGACGAATTTATATGCAGGGTGCGGGTGGTAGCAAAACTTATCTTAGAGTAGTAGCACTCACAAACTCTTACGACTACTCTATCACAACGACGACAAATAGTTCAGATGCCAGTATGAACTGGTTCTTTGATTCAGAAGGTAGACTTTACAACCTCATTTATGGTTATAGATATTATTTGCAATATATACCTGCAACCTCATATCCCTATGCACGAACTGCATTGTCTTACTATTGGTATGGCGAAACCCCGAAACGTGAGTCGTCAGGTTCTGCTTTTGTGCCACAGAACTTCACCTTGAAGGTATATGATAAGACGGGTACAACGGTTGAAAAGACTGTAAACGTATCGACAACCAATCGTGATGGCTCTTTCGACATTACTGGTCTGAACAACGATGCGGTGAAGTTTGCGATTGAAAATACTACGGGTATGGCGTTAGTGAACGTAGATGTGAAGATGGAACCATTGAATCCGTATGTCAGTACGGCTGATATCGTGTGCACAGGAGCGCAAGGTGAGGAGATGACACGTACGTTTACGAATGCAACAGACTTCAAAATGGGTGGCGATCTCTTTGTATATAAGGTGCCACTTGGCTTCTCTTCTCCTTTACAAGGTAAGTTCTCTTTCCGTAATTTGAAGTCGCTCTTTGCTGATGACACATATCTGAACTGTGATCCTCGTGACGGAACAGCACGCTATAGCTTTGTAGGTTCGAAGTATACCCCCGTAAATGGTACTGATCTTTATAGCAATAGCTATGATCCTAACCATACATATCTTGATAAAATTGAAGTTAAGGTGGCTGGAAATAAGGCTTTCGTGTTCAACAATTCAGCTGAACTTGACCGCAATAGAAATACGCGTGCAACGCTATATCTCACTGAAACTCCATATAGTGCAGCTGCTTATACAACACAAGGGGGTAACTTCGACGAAGCAAACTCTGTAGTACAGATAGGTGAAATAAAGACGCTTTATCTCTTTACTAAGGATGAAACGCGGTATAACATAGCGCCAACAACCAAGGAACAACATGAGGCTTTTGCCTACTATACTACAACTATTAAGTTGGCTTCAGGCAACTATACGCCTAAGGTGGAGTGGACGAAAATCTATGATAAGACAAATTATTATAAGACGTCTACTGACCAAGATAACCAAGAAGCTATGTACGGGGCAAAAATCACTACAACAGATGCTGGATTTGATACTGAAGAGAACTCTTCTTATGGTTATTTGACAATATCACAGATTAAAGATGCCATGACAACAGCACTTGGTGGGAGTAATGCTCCGACATCACTTGACCAAGTACTTTATGTCAATTGTGCCGAGCTTTTCAGTGTTGTGGGTAGTATAGGAACATTGGCAGGGAGCATGATGAATATGACTTCGTTTAAGGATTTGCTCGCCAAGAATGCTATAAT
Organism: Segatella salivae DSM 15606; assembly: GCF_000185845.1. Classification (GTDB taxonomy): domain Bacteria; phylum Bacteroidota; class Bacteroidia; order Bacteroidales; family Bacteroidaceae; genus Prevotella; species Prevotella salivae. Next base: position 1,649,451 of record NZ_GL629647.1, on the reverse strand, counting down.
CTATCTACCTTATCGTTCAGAGGCACAAGCAACAACAAATAATGTGGCTGTAGCAAAGGAGGAATCTACGGATGATTTCACATCTTCTGTAGACTTTAAACTCATTGATAAAACTCCTTTCTATGCACCATTTAATATTCAATTGTCGGCTAATAATTATGCAATCTATGAACGAAAAGTTACATATAATGGATATGGTACAGACACTTATGCCTCTATCGTATTACCTTTCGCCTTGTCTGTTGATGGTAATGGTGAACATAAAGACGACCTTGGAGGCTTCTATGAGTTTACAATTGGCAAGATGAAGAATAATGGATTGACATATAATAACACGCCACAGCTGCAGGGAACTGACTATCAAGCTACGGCACAATTTAGTAAACTATCAGCTGATGCTACAGCAAATACGGATTATATTGTACGTCTCCCACGTGCGAATGCTACGTCACAAGTACTTTTTACCATACGACAGAAGGCTGCACTCATTGAGAAAACAACATCAAAAGACCAACTCTTAGAAGGTGAGACAGTTCAAAATACACTTGATGGTGCTGCTGCTAACTTTACAAGTTATCATACTTATTCTGGTGTAAGGATGGAGAAAACAATGAATCAAAATGTGTTCTACTTCTCTTATAATAAGTTTGTTGCACTGCGAAACCTCCGTAAAAATATGCTTTATCAATGGCCATTCCGTGCTGTTTATAGATTTAATGGTTCGCCAACTGCGGAAGCTAAAATGCTTAATGCAATCAATATATCATTTGATGAATGGGAAAACCAATCATTAACGAATGGTATTCAAGTTGTGGATGAGCAACCCACACTTGCTGTTACGACTATCGGCAATAATATTATTGCTATAAGTAAACAGGATACGTCTTTGAGAATATATAATATGTCGGGGCAGGTGATAGCCAATACAATCATAAAAGCTGGAGAATCTCGTATTTTTAGTGTCTCCACAGGTATTTATCTTGTTAACGGAAAGAAAATAACGGTAAAATAAATTGCTATATGAACAAAAACTATATACAACCATTGGTAACTATACATGAGTTAGAAATCGGTGCTATTATGATTGAGGCATCCGACCAGGGAGATCATGCTGAGAGTAAACCAAACCTGTTTGATGAGGACGAAGATTATAATTGGTTTAACTGGGATGATGAAGATAAAACATCAGTAAGCAGATAGTGAATGGTAATTCATTTTCATAAATATGTGGTTAAGGCTGAACTTTGAGAGAAGTTCAGCCTTTTTTACTTAATCTTCTTCATTAAAGTCCTTACAATAGTTTAATGCATAATATAATGTTTTGAAGTGTAATGGCTTCCAATTGTGAGAGAATAAAGTTCTGATTCTGCATTCTTGATGTTTTTATATATACATTTTTTTGTTATTTTTTCTTTGAAAATATACAGAATAAAACCTTATATCTATATTTAAATGAAACGTTTAGATGAATCAGTATAGTTCTCTCCGATATCTGATAATAATTAATATAATTTAGATTTTTCTTGTTTTTTTCGTCTATTCTCTTTATATTTGCATTGTAATAAGATTATATCAAAAACTAAAGTAGAAACTTCCCGATAAAAGACGTGATACAGCATGTTCTTTTACATAATAGCTATCGTTTATAGGTTTTAATCGTTAGAGATGGCTGATTGTGTGTAAAATATTTTAATTACTTCAAAAACAACAGATACAAAAATGAGAAAAATTAGACAGTTATGTAGGTTCTGTGCACTTATTCTGCTATTTGTTCCGTTGCAACTATTTGCTCAGGGACAAGATGTTAACTTCAAATGGGTTGGCAATGACTTGTCAACTGTGATTGGAAATAGCAATGCAGACATGAATGTTGTGTATCTTTATAATGTAGGAACTGGTAAATATCTGAACGTAGGTTCTATTTGGGGGACGAGTATTTCAGCCTATGAAGTGGGTATGCAGTTGCACTTGACGCAGCAAGGAACTAACACCTATCATCTGGAGGGTGTGTTGGCTACTGATGATGGTCACATGATTGGCTTTCCACATGTGCTACCTGGTGATATTGACCCAGATAAACAATCGAGTTGGGATAGAGTGTTTTGTGACCGATTGACCACAAATGCCTATATCGATTGGACCATTGAAGAGACTGCGTCAGGAAGTAAAACTTATACTTTATACTGTAAAAACGATGCGACACCTGCAATTGTACATGGAAATCGCTATCTTGTTGTTGATCCAATGGTATCAGGTTCAAATAGATTAAATTTCATTTATCCTACTGATCCTACTACTTATGGGGCTAATGCGCAATGGAAATTTATTACATTAAAGGACCTCAAAGATGTGTTTAAGTCCCAGTTTGCTTCTACAGAGTCGCCCGCTGACGCTACCTTTCTACTGAATGATCCCGATTTTATGAGAAGTCACAAAGAAATTGGTAAGTGGGTAGTGTCCGGTTTACAGGAATCTATGCTTCCTTCTAAGTATGCTTTCAATCAAGAGGCACCTAATACTTTCTATGTGGGTATGGGACAGATGAATAATTGGCCTGATAAATACACACGTTTATACGGAAGTTACTGGATAGCTTCTATTCGAAACCTTGGTAATAATGCTAAAGCTAATGGTTCTGTAATGCAAAAAGTAAATGTATTGAAGAAAGGCTGGTATAAGGTTTCATGTGATGGTTTTTATAGTCCAGGTGCAGGAAGCACCATGAAGGCAAATCTTATAGCAAATGTAGAGGGTGTTACAGATGGTCGTTCTGATGTATCTACAGAGCTGAATGTATTTGGGAAGGAGTTCAATTATACTAAAGAAGAGTTGACAAAGGTGTATAAAGCTGTTGATGTTGCAGTGGAAAGTCCTTATATTAAGGCCGCAAAACTCTTTGAAACAGGAAGATATAATAATTCAATCCTTGTGTATGTACCAACTAATGGCGACCAACTTAATGTAGGAATTAAGGTTGAAGGCTCGGATAAGGAACTTGATTGGACTGCTTTTGACAACTTCCAATTGAAGTATTGTGGGGATGAAGATATGGTACTTGATGAGATGCAAACATCACTTGACTATTTAGCGAAGCAGTCGCTTGTACCTACCAATGCCTATACGCTTATCTTGAAACGTACTTTCAAAGTAGGAGTATGGAGTTCTATTACGTTACCTGTATCGCTTACGGCAGCCCAATTCAAGACTGCTTTTGGTGATCAGGCTAAGTTGGCTCGTTTGAAAGGACAGGATACTGCTATCCCAACACGTATCGATTTTGAGAAAGTAGATCTCACAAACGATAGAGATATAGTCATAGAACCCGGAAAACTTTATATTATGCGCACTACAAGAGGTGCAAATGTTCAAACAGGTTCTTATACGAAAATACTCAATGATGGTTCGCAAGTGGTAGTGCAGGCACCTTATTATACAATTAATAACGTTGTACTCCCAACTGCCCCAGTTCCAATTTTCCGGGAAAATGCTAAGTCGACAACTACAGATGCTGGTGATATTCAATTCTGTGGAACACAAATAAACCAAACAACAAATGTTGTTCCTGCTCGTTCTTATGTGCTCGGTGCAAAGGATGGGAAGTGGTATCACACAGAGAATGCTTTACCAGTAAAGGGATTCCGTTGTTGGATAGCTACAAATGTAAATACTTCGAGCCCAGCTAAGCCTCTCACGTTCATGATTGATGATGTAGCCTATGATAATGTGATGGGTATAGAAAGCATACAAAGCGTAAAAACAAAACAACCTATGCATGGTCCAGTATATAATCTTCAAGGACAGTGTGTGGCTGCTGATGCATCGCAAATAAATACTCTTCCTGCGGGAGTTTATATTGTTAATAGAACAAAAGTGGTTGTAAAATAAGGAGAGTTATATATGAAAAAGAACTATATTCAACCTAAAACGGAAGAGTTAAAACTATGTGTTGAACATTCTTTCTTGTTGTCTTTCTCACAGGTAGACAATGATGGTGATGGTACAACAGACCAGCGCCCTATCAATGAAGGAGACCCAGATGGTGGTGTTGGCGCTAAGCCTGGTTGGTTTGGAGAGTTTGATGACGAGGATGATTCTTGGTGATGGTGAGATATTTACCTCGGAATCTTGTATTCATTGAAATTGAAAGAGGATTCAACGAATAAAGATTTATCTTAAAACAACCATTTCTTTTTTCTTCAATAGACGTTTTGTGATAACTCAATTGAGCATCTTTTACATTGTAAAAGATGCCTTTTTAGTCTCTAAAAGATGCCATTTCATCGTGTAAAATGGGGCTAATGACAGGCTTATTTGTATCGAATCATTTTTCCATTGATTATCATAGAAATGATGAAGCATACCATAAAGAATTGTCACAATCGCGTGTTGCTTACAGATGATGTGTTGTATTGGTCATTATTTTGCCCAAGGTTGACAAGGGAAATCCTTATGCTTAGGTAGGTTTTTAGGGCAAAAGGTCATGTGAAATTAACTTTTACTTGATTTTAGGTATTGGCTTTTACGTCGTTTTTTTATAACTTTGCAAACGTTAGATTTATTTAATAAGATTGTATTAAGATGAAAATGAAGTTATTTTTATTGCCTGTTACGATGCTGTTTGCTGTGGTAACACCGAGCGAAGCGCAAACAGAGAGTCCGTTTGACTCCGTACAACAGATTAAGGAAGTTGTCATTAGTACGACTCGTATACCTGAGATGAAGTCGAATGCTGCCGCTTCTGTGACGATAATCGACCATAATCAGATTGCTGCAATGGCTAAGATTGCTCCGGATATGTCTAAACTTCTCGGCTTACTTACACCGGGAATGGCCCTCTCAAGCAATACAACGAGTTCACGCTCGCAGTCACTTCGTGGTCGTAGTGCCTTGATTTTGATTGATGGAATTCCACAGTCGACCCCACTAAGATCTACGGATAGAGACATCCGAACGATTGATGTTTCGGCCATAGACCATATAGAAGTGGTGAAGGGTTCAACGGCTTTATATGGCAATGGGGCTATCGGCGGACTCATAAACATTATTACCAAGAAAGATGTTACAGGCAAATCTATTGCCGGACAAACATCGCTCTCGGGGTCAACCTATAACTTTTTCCGTCAGAAACGCGGTCAGGGATATCGTCTGAACCAGCAGTTGTATGGCACAGTAGGCAAATTTGACTACCTTGTTAATGGTGCTTTCGGTCGCACAGGAAGTAGCATTGACGGCTCAGGACAGTTTATTTCTCCGCGCTATGGCCTTGGAGATACCTATACAACGAATGCACTTGTGAAGTTAGGCTATGCACTTTCGCCCAAGAATCGATTGGAGTTCATGTATAATTTCTATCGTAGTCTGCAAGATACAAAGCTAATCCCCTCAGCAGGTAAGTATCTTCAGAAGCCTGCTATAGGCATTTTGGGCAATAAAGACCCTCAAGCCGTAGACGAAGGCACTCGTTATAACCACAATTCTTACTTGAAATTCACCTCACGTGAACTCTTTTCACACACTGATTTCGAAGCATCCATCTTTGGATCAAGCCTATATACCATCTTCGACTTCCGCAAAGCGAACCCCGCTCAGCCGCGTTGGGAAGGTACAAGCGGTCAATCGGCAGTGAAAGATCGTAAGTTTGGTTTCAGAACTCAATTCAGTTCGCGTCTTATTTTCTCTGATAACGCCTTCACACATCTTGTTTATGGCTACGACTATCTATTCAACAAGACAGCTCAACCGCTTGTAGACGGTCGCTATTGGGTGCCTTGGCTGACGAGCAACAACCATGCTCCATTCCTCCAAACGAAGACAACGCTGTGGCAATGGCTTAATGTTAAGTTTGGTGCACGCTATGATTTCATTAATGTTCGCGTGCCAAATTATGACGTGCTTCGCAACAAAGTGACCGATCCTGTGGTGCATGTGGCAGGCGGATCACTAAGATATAACAATGTATCTTTCAACGTAGGAGTCTCTTATAACAAGGTGGCTGCCTTCCAACCCTTTGTTGCTTACTCACAAGGATTCTCTATTTTTGACTTAGGACGCACGCTTCGTGCAGCCAAAGCTGACGTGTTATCGAAGATTTCTACAGCTCCAGTGAAGACAAATAACTATGAGATTGGTGCTTATTCTGATATCAACCATTGGCTGCAATTAAGCGGTTCATTCTTCTATACCTATTCAAAACTTGGCAGCGACCTTAAGATTGAGAATGGTTTCTGGGTAGTTAACCGCACACCTCAAAAGGTTTATGGTGTTGAACTCAGTGCCGATGCGCGCATCTTGCCTAATCTTAAGGCAGGAGCAAACTTCTCTTGGTTTGAAGGAAAGCTCAAATCGTCTACTGGAAAGTGGGATACGTATATGTCAAATATCTCAATCCCTGCCGCAAAGTTGGGCATGTATGTCAACTATTCGCCTATAGAAAACACCTATTTGCAGTTGCAATATGTGCACACGGGTAAGCGAAACCGCTTTGCTCCGAATGCTTCGGGCGTATATAATGAAGGAGAAGGTATTGTGAGACGTATCAATCTGCTGAACCTTATGGCTGGTGTGAAGGTGAAATCATGGGATTTCAGTCTGGCTGTTTCCAACTTATTGAACTATACTTACTATACACCTGCTTCGATGTTGATGGCACGTAACGCCGAATATGCACATGCCGACGGCCGTAACATCACTCTTACCGTGGGCTTTAGATATTGATTTTATAGGCTGACTATTCAGCAATGGTTTGACGGTGCCATAGCAGAGAGAAACCGTCGACAGCGAGTTTAATATTATTTCAAAGGCTCACGCTTCCTTATTTTATTGGGAAATGTGAGCCTTTTTCTTTATAGTTTGTCTTAAAGATAATGTGAATGCAAATCTTTTTAGACTTCAAGAGCGGCGTTATTCAAAAAATTCTCGGTTGGTCTTTACGTCATACCATCCTGCAATGCCATCCTTTTTGATAGTATAGAAAGATTTCGTTACACGCTCAATGCTATCATAAACGGGTGTTGTGTCGCGTGGAAAGAGTCCTATTTTATGGTCTTTATAGAAATAAATCAGTCCATCTTCTTTAAGAATTACTTGGTCATTGTCAATTGGAAGCAATACTTTCCCCGTGCATTTCACGACAGGGTAGAGATAAACGGGATCCTTCCAATCATCCTTTTTCGGCATAATGCACTTGGGTTCTACGTATTTTGGTTGGACATAATCATAGGCAATAATACCAAATTTGCCTTTCCTGCCTACACGAATCCACTGTGGATGGATATTAAGTTGATGGAGAATGTTGCTGTTTTCACTGCGTGTGAACTCCTTACTCCAGTTAAGGAAGGTCACAGAGTCTGTTGAAAGGCAGCCTGAAAGCAGGTAGCGTTTGTCCTCTTCTTCCCGAGTTCCAGGACCAAAAAGATAGTATTTCATGAGGTGTTCGCCCTTCTTCTTGATAAGAGAATACGTCCATTTCGCTACTGTTCCACACACAAAGATTGGATATTTCGTGGGTTCTTTAATCTGTTCTCCCATCTCATTGTAGTAGGCTGCACCCTGTTGGTTTAGCACTTCAATACATCCCACTTTGCATTCTGCAATCTCATGCACCATTCTTGGCTTTCCAAGTTGAAGTTTTTCTAAGTAGAGATTGAACACATCGATATCATTTCCGCGTGTGGCAACAATGAAACGGCTGTCACAACGGATAGAATCGTATGTCTCTTTCAAAACATTTTGTCCCAATAAGTTTAGCAGATTATACTTTCCTTGGGCTGTTTCCGTTGTGACATATTTGCTATTTAAGGAGAAATATAGGAAGTCATAAGGACTTGCTTCGGCATATTTCGCAGGGGCAGGAGATAGTTTTGCAGCGGTTGTTTCAGAGTGAACCTTATACAAAAGGCCTCCTTTGGCGTCTGGAAACATGATATAGGAGACACCTCTATCATAGAAAATGAAGACATTTTTGCCATTTTTAAGCGTCAAAACCAATGGTAAGAGGAAATCAGAACGCACCGAACGCCAGGTTTTAAGCGTATCAGGAACGGTCTTAGATAGTGTAAATTGATGGTTATATCGCTCTTTTTCACCATAGAAAAGCTGTTGAACGATGCTGAGATCTGGTCTTAAGAATTTCAGCATATAGGTGACCCTGTCGGCATCACGACGCCATTTCTTATTGTCGTGTACCACAAACGACTTCCCCATAAAGGTGTTCAGAGGCGTTGACTGCAAGTCGTTTACCTCGTAAAACACTTCATTTTGGGCTTCAATATTATTGAGTGTAAGCGTATCTTCGTCAGAAAAGAGTTTCCAATTCACCAGCAACTTCTTAGGATAATCATTGTCTTTGGTCTTCTTTATGTCTATATTTAATCGCTTTTGTATATAGCGTTGCCCACCTATTTTCGTATAAACCATCACCTCATAACGGTTCTTACTAAACCCAATAGCATCTGCATTAGGGATTGAAAACTGTTGTTGTGCATGCGAAGTCAAGGCAAAAACACAGGCATAAAAGAATAAAGTTGAGTTGTCTTTTCATACGTTTTGACGTTTTATTTTGCAGACAAAGATAAACAATCTCAAGGAGAAAAGGAATTTTTTTTAATGAAAAAATGAGATGAAGGGAGTGAGTTTTCTAAGAAAAAGCAGTTTTGTCGTAGGCCTTTCTGATAGATATTCGTGCATAATTTTCTTGCATATATCGCAAAAAATGACGAATATTGCAGTATAAAATCAGATTTTCAGTATCATAAGCACTATCAATAGATGTTCGTAAAAGCTTTAAAATATCGTGTCAAATGGGTTTGGAATTGGATTCATCGCATGGGATATTCGCGTGGATTTGGCGTTCAATCTCCCTCAGCCTATAGCTTTATACGCTATGTTTTGACGGAACATTATCCCTATTATGCTTATGATGAGCTGAAAATGAGATTCAAATCATTCGATCATGCCACGAAGAAGAAGGGGCGACTCTATTTCCGTTTGGCCAACTATGCACAGGCTTCGCATTGGTTTGACTATCATTCGGCAGAACAACCTTATGCTGCTTATGTGCATGAAGGATGTCGAAAGACAGTCTTTCAAGCAATAGATGGCAAGCCGATTCCTAACGCGTTTCGTATCGCAAGGCTATCGATGACCGAGGATTATCAGGCTGTTTATGAGGCACTTTGCAAGGTGGCAACAGATGATTCCATTCTCATTTTAGAGGGAATCAACGATAACAAGGACACAAAAGCATTCTGGAAACGTGTGCAAGAGAGTCAAAAGGCCACGCGAACTTACGATCTTTTTCTGTGTGGAATCATTGTTTTCGACACGTCAAAACATAAACATCATTACATTGTTAACTTCTAATCATAGGCTGTTTGCAATGAAAACGCATGGTCTTTTGTAGCTTTTCTTTATGTAAAACTCTCGATAAGGAGCCATATATTCAGCAGCGTTACGATGCCAGCTAAGCCATAAAGGAATAGCTTATTAGGCAAACTGTTGGCATATTTGCCCATAACGCGGGGTGAAGAGGTTAAACTTATCTGTAGAAACATCGTGAAAGGCAACTGAATTGATAGGAACATTTGCGATACAATCAGTCCTTTGAACGGGTCACCAATAAAGAATATCAACAGCAAAGCTATGCCAAGAGACAACACAATGCCTACAATGGAGTGCGTATCTTTGGCATTATACGACTCGCCGAATAGCCCAGAGAAGATACTTCCGGCTGCCATTCCACTCGTGATTGTGCTGGATATGCCGGCAAGGAGTAAGGCAATAGCAAAGATATTGGCTGCATTGTGCCCGAGAAGTGGGTGGAGCATGGCCTGCGCTTGAGCCAGTTCTTCGACATGTTGGCCATGAGCGAAGAACGTAGTTGCCGCAAGTAAGATCATGGCAGAATTGATTGCCCACCCCACAATCATGGAAAACAGCGTATCAAAGAATTCATATTTCAACATGTGTTGAATGCGTTCGTCTCCTTCTAAGTGTATTTCTCGGCTCTGAACTATCTCAGAATGCAAGAAGAGATTATGTGGCATCACGACGGCACCCAATACACTCATGATGATCATTAGCGACCCTTCAGGAACTGAAGGCACAAAAGCGCCCTCTAAAGCTGACGGCCAATGCACGTCAACTAAAAAGAGTTCATAGATAAACGACAGGCCAATCATCGATACAAATCCTATGATAGCACGTTCCATTTTCTTATAACTGTTCGTGAAAAGCATAATGAGTGTGGCCACCGTTGTAAGCACTGCACCCGTTGGAATGCTTATACCGAAGAGCATTTGTAACGCAATTGCACCGCCTAATATCTCTGCAAGTGAGGTCGAAATGCTGGCTAAAATCGCACTCACTACAATGGGACGACCTGCCCATTTGGGTGAATATTTAACGGCAGCTTCACTTAAACACAGGCCAGTTACAATGCCAAGATGGGCCACATTGTGTTGAAGGGCGATGAGCATAATCGTTGATAGTGTCACCACCCAAAGCAAAGTGTAGCCATATTCCGACCCCGCGGCAAAGTTACTCGCCCAGTTTCCCGGGTCGATAAAGCCCACAGTAACGAGTAATCCCGGTCCAATATATTTGAAAATGTCTAAGGCTCCCAGCACATGTGGGTGGTCCTTGCGACGTAATTCTTTGATAATATTCTTCATTTTTCTTTGTTTTCTTTCTTTAATCTGTTACGACAAAGATACGATAAAAAAGGGAAACTTGAAACCAAATGATGCAATTAATTCTGTAATTAGCCAAGAAATCACTTGTTATTATGACGAAAAAGTTTTATATTTGCAAGCAAGTGCCATGCTTTTATGTTTCTAATACCTAAAAATTGGCATTGACTATAGATATAGAAATCGTTGAATATCAATGAGAAAACCAATGAAACAGTTGTTAAAATCCTTGTTCCTTGTCCTTTTATGTGTATGGAGTTTATCCCTACATGCTGACGTTTTTAAAGGTATTGTCATAGATGCTGAAACACGACAACCCTTGAGTGGTGTTACCATTAAAGCCGTTCAGAGTGGTCAAGGCAGTGATAATTGGACCATAACTAACGATTATACAAGCGACAGTCTCGGTCATTTTGTAGCAGATGTATGGATGGAAGGGCGAATCGCTTTCACGTTTTCAAGCATTGGTTATCACTCTACTCGTATCGTGGATTATAGCTATGGTATGGAAAGTTCGGATTCCGTTGATATGGGTACAATAGCACTTCATCCCACAGCCATCATGCTTCAAAAGGTTCAAGTGAGTGCAAAGATGCCGCGTATCACCATGAGTGGCGACACTGTTGTGTTCCATCCAGAGGCTTTTAAGTTAGAAGAGGGCGACCGACTTGACGTGCTTATCCGCAAACTTCCTGGCGTTGAACAGCGTAATGGGCAGCTCTTTTGGAACGGAAAGCCCATTCGTCTCAAGATGAATGGTAAGGATGTCTTTGGTGGAGGAAGCATTCTTGGTCAGCTTCCTGTAGTAGCTGCCGACAAGATTAAACTCTATGAGAAGCAATCTGAGCTTGCAAAACATACGGGAAATGACGATGGTGATGGCCAGCAAGTACTGGATATACAAGTGAAACCCAATTTCCTTGATAAATGGTTTGGCTTTGCCAGTGCCGATCTTCGCACGAAACGGGAGTATCAAGTGCAGCTACGTGCCTCGCGATTGAGTGATAAAAATCCCGTAATGGCCTATGGAAACCTCAACAATGAGAACTATGCCACCGCCTATGGGCAGTCATGGGCTACGATGTGGCCTATTGATTATTATGGTCGAAACCAATATGGAACAGTGAATTATCAGCATAACTGGGAGCTGAAGGGCGCGAAAGAAGGCACAGAAAACTATATAAACTTTGGCCCAAGTATGGCTCATCGTGATGGCTGGGGCACGGATGTAGAGAGCACCGACTATTTCCTTCCGGGACAACAACGCTCGTTTTCGCTCATGAACAATGCGCATAAAAACCATGAACTCGTACCGTCATTCAGCTCTGAAGGCTCATTTTATACGGATGAAAAGAATCAGTTCTCCTATAATTTGATGTTAGAATACACAAAAGGCAATAGGCATAATGAGACCCATCGTGCTCAGTTTGACGATGACCCCTATCAGTTTGCCGACAATCCGCTGGCAGAAAGTGCGACAGTACCATTTGGTTCGCCGCTCTATCAGCACCTAACGATGCGCGATGATAGCCACGTTGACACGAGAACTAAGCAGACAAATCTGCATCTCGACATGCATTGGGCACACTTCTTAGGTGAGAAAGGGCGTTATGGTCTTGGCACTTCAACGACCTATAAAGATGATTTCAGTCGCATGAGCAGCCGTAGAGATGTCTCCAGTCCACACGGATTAAACTATCAAATGTGGCAATATGGCCACAATTCTGGCGTCGACTGGCAGTCTTCTTTGAGTGAAAACCTTTCGTATTGGTTTGATAAAAACTTCATGGTTGAGGTCACAAATGAAACCGAATACAAATATCTGCGCCATCGAAATCACTTTTATACCGACACCGATGCCTTCTATGTGGTTGGCGATCGGCCTACAACCCTCGACCCAGCAAACTCACTTCTTGAGCACACTCGCCTGTGGAAGAATAGTGTTAAGTTGGGAACGCTGTTGAAATTCAATAAGAAACTCATGCTCAAGTCTAATCTCTCATGGATTAGTCAGCGTGAAACCACCAACTATCTTCGTGGTCGTTTGGACACGGTGGCACGTCGGGTGAGCAATATTTTCAACCCAGAAGTGAAGCTGCAATGGAAGAATGGACGTCGTGCTTCGTTTGATTTGTCTTGGCTTTATGAAACAAAGCTGCCGGAGTTATTATCCACTTTAGACTATGAAGACAGCACAGATCCCTTGTATATCACCATGGGAAATGCTCGCCTTAAACGCGAACACGACTATTTGTTTGAACTCCGTCATCATCGACTTTTCCCAAGATTGCAGCTCAATCTGATGCTAAAGGTGAGCTATGGGCACACGATTAATCCTGTAGTTTCAGCCTTTTGCTACAATCCTTCCACGGGAGTTTATCGCACAAAACCCATGAATACGCCCAGCCATAACCGCTATAATGCAGAGCTTGACTACGACCAAGGGCTTGGCATCTCATGGCGTTTGCATAATAAGATGACGGCGGCATGGGCACGTTCTTATGGTTATCTGCTCGCTACGAACTTCAATCAGCCGCTTCACCTCAGTCCTCTTAGCCGCTTTACCTATAAAGATAACATGGAACTTAGCTATGAAAAGCAGAGTCTTTCGGTGAAACCTTATGTAGAGTTTACTTACAATCGCTATCGTTATCAGGCTTCAACCATCAACAATTCTGACCTCATCAGGTGTGACTTTGGCTTGAAAACAGTCTATACAAAGGACCATTTTGAGTTTGTATCTAACGTGCATGACCTGTTCCGTTCGGGTTATCTGATGCGCGAATTTAATGGTCATCGCTGGCTATGGGATATTGATGTGGTGTATAAAATGCTGAAAAACAAGGCAGCTATCATATTGAAAGTGGCTGATATTTTCAATCGTGACACGTCTTTCTCCAATGTGTCTGAGGCCTATAGTCGCACGGAAAAGTGGCATGATACGAATCATCGCTATATCTCAATCTCATTTGGTTATCAGTTAGACCCCAAGCCACAACATAAATAAAGCCTTTTCTTTTGAAAATGATTTGCGTCATTTCACGGCATGATTTCCCTCATTTTAGGCGATGAAATGGGGGAAAACACGAGGTCATTTGCCATAGATTGCGTGATGAAAAAATAGGCCGATGTCTATAGGTGCAGGAACTTGTTCCTTTGTTTCCAAGTTGATGGTCTTCACTTTACAATGCCCTTTTCTGTGCAATATAGGCTTTCAAGCCTTCATCCCCCAGCACATCAATGTCATCATAGAGGCCAAGAATGAAGCGACCAATGCCAAGATAGCTCATCACATCTGTCTCAAGAATCCAATGATAGTCGTCTTCTGGGGTGAAAAATGCCGATGAAATGGGATATTCTTCACGCATAAGGTTATAGGAAAGCTGTCCCATTCGGAGCCGAATGGTGTAGCGTTGCTCTCCCGAAAAGCCAAACATATCGGTAAAAACGCTTTTATGTTTGTCGGAATGTATCCATGGTGCGTCGTAGATTTCAACCTTTCCAATGCGTGCCAACTTAAAAGTCTTGTTCGTTCCAGAGGCTAATTCATAGCAACGTACATCCTGATGATCATTTAAAAAGAGGAAAGGCTCAACGACACGGTCACTGAATGAGTGGCTGTGGGGAGAGGAATAATGATGCAAACAAACAATATGTTTGCTGTTGATAGCCGTTGTCAGGTCGCTAAGGTTTTGCATTAGTTTCTTCTTATAGCGTGAATCCGTGACAAGACGCAAGTCATATGTGCGCTCCAACTTATTCTTTATAGACGCAATGGTGGGGCTCTTGGTGTCGGCACCCGAGGCTAACTGATGCAGTAAAGCAGCCTCTGCCTTCGTGAAATTGACCGCAGTGGTGATGCGACGGAAGAAGGGTGAGTGTGGATCAAGACGATAACAATTGCCATTTCTAACGACATTAAACCCATAATCGCGTAGAAATTGCAGATAGTAATAAAGGTTACGACGCGTGCATTGCAAATGTTCACACAAATCATTTGCTGTATAATCTGTGCCATCGGTCATCAAAAGGATGAGCGTAAGCTCGTTGCCAAGTTTCTTCATAGAGTTGATTCCTTACCCAATCTCACGGAAAGGGTGGGGTGTTCGTTTGATATTGCTATGTTGTTTCAATACTTTCCATTACATGAAAGAAGAGAAAGAATGCTATTTAAACACCAATTCTCCTTCGTCAAGTTCGTGCTTTCTCCCTTTGGAAAGGTTGGGGTGGGTGTTAAAACTCTTGCGATGTAACGCGCAAAGTCCATGCTTCTCTATGCCCTGATAATGCGTTTTCGTGGGATATCCCTTGTTTTTCTCCCAGCCATAGAAGGGGAATCGCTCGGCCTGTTCAGTCATATAGTCGTCTCGATAGGTTTTTGCGAGGATGCTGGCTGCTGCAATACTCAGATATTTTCCATCGCCTTTGACAATACAAGTGTGAGGAAGAATCTTACCTTCATCGGGTAATCCCTTGCCGATGACATAGGGATCGAAGTGGTTTCCGTCGACAATGACCGCCTCAGGACGCAGCTTTAGTTGGTCCAAGGCACGGTGCATGGCTAAGAAACTGGCGTGAAGAATGTTGATGTTATCAATCTCTTCGGGTGTGGCTACACCCACTGCCCAAGCTAACGCCTCATGTTCTATCTGCTCGCGCAAGGCATAACGTTGTTTGGCGGTAAGCTTTTTACTGTCGTTTAACAATGGATTCACATAGTCAGTGGGCAGGATAACGGCCGCAGCGACAACGTTTCCGGCTAAGCATCCACGGCCTGCTTCGTCGCAACCCGCTTCAATCAACCCACTATTGAGATAGGGAAGGAGCATTATATTGTTAATAATTGTTATGTGTTAACACTTTTAACAGGTGTAGATTTGGTGTGAAAAGATACTTCCATGCTTCCATTTAACTTTGCAATCGTAATTGAAGATGAACAAAAAACAACTGAAAATATGGAAAAGAATATCTATCTTGAGTGTGAACAACATCAGTCATCACAAAGTCTACGCCAATTTATTGTGCGCCTGAAAGACATTGTTTGTCGCCCCGTAAGGTGGTTTTCAGCATATTATTCGGCTGTGCTTGGGCGAGAAATCAGCATGCGTCAGACCCTGCATCTGCTCAATGCGCAGTTGGCTTTCGTGTTTGTTGTGTTGCCAGCAGACATCAGTTTTGTGGCCAGAGCCGTTTGTTGTGGTTGGCTGTTGAAAGCTGTCATGGCGTGTCGCAAGTCACTTTAGAACATGGTTGAGATGCGCTTAATGCCTGCAACGAGTGCATCGACCTCTTCTTTTGTATTGTAGAGGGCGAAACTTGCACGTGAGGTTCCGAGCACACCCAAGCGATTCATGAGTGGTTGTGCACAGTGATGACCCGTTCGAATGGCTATACCTAAGCGGTCAAGTAAGGTTCCCATGTCCATGTGATGAATGTCACGGAGTTGGAAACTGATAACCGCGTCGTGGTGAAGTCGCGTCACATCAGCGTGTGAAGGCACGCCAAAGAGCTTCATGCCTTCAATCATTTGGAGTTGTGAAATGGCATAACGTGTGAGCTCTTCTTCATGCTTTTGTATAGCGTCCATGCCCAAAGCAGAAACATAATCGAGGGCTGTGGCAAGGCCGGTAGTGGCAATGTAGTCGGGTGTTCCAGCCTCAAACTTCAATGGTGGGCGTTCAAAAGTTGACTTTTCAAAGCTCACATGTTCAATCATTTCGCCTCCTCCTTGGTATGGCGGGAGTTTATCGAGCCACGCTTCTTTGCCATAGAGTACGCCAATTCCTGTTGGACCATAAACCTTATGCCCGCTAAACACAAAGAAATCGCAGTCCAACTGTTGCATGTCGACCTTGAAATGAGGAGTACTTTGGGCCCCATCTACAACGACGGGAATGTTGTGTTCGTGGGCAATGCGGATAACTTCTTCAACAGGATTGATTGTACCGAGCACGTTGCTAACGTGAGAGATGCTGACAATCTTAGTCTTCTGACTAATCATTTTCTCGAAGGCTTGCAAGTCCATAGCACCGTTATCATCCATAGGAATGACTTTCAATACAATGCCTTTTCGGGGTTGTTGGAGTTGCCAGGGCACGATATTGGAATGGTGTTCGACGGTAGAGACGATGACTTCATCGCCTTCTTGCATGAAAGCTTCACTGAAACTTGAGGCTATTAGGTTTAATCCTTCGGTGGTTCCACGTGTGAAAACAATCTCGTTTACACTCTTTGCATTGATGAATTTCCGTACGGTTTCGCGCGCACCTTCATGGAGTTCGGTTGCTTGTTGGCTGAGCCAGTGCACACCGCGATGTACATTGGCGTTGACATTCAAGTATTCTTCGCGCATCTTATCAAGCACACAAAGTGGCTTTTGCGTAGTTGCGGCATTGTCAAGATAGACAAGTGGTCGGTCGTAAACCATGCGGGAAAGGATTGGAAAGTCCTTTCTTATCTTATTTAAATCATAATCCATAATGCAAATTTAATAGTGATTGCGGGCTTACTCTTTACCCAATGAGAAACACCAAAGGCTGTTTGAGGGAGTGAACGATTCAAATTGAAATGATGAAGCCCTTTCTTTCAGTGCGTAAGAATAGGCTTTTGACGGCCTACTTACATAGCTGGCATCCCTCACATTTATTCAATTCTCCGCGGAAACGCTTTTCAACGAGGTGATGAAGTCTGTCGCGCAGAGGTTCAAGTTCCATTTTATCGATGACTTCATTGACGAAAGCGAACTCTAAAAGCAGCTTAGCCTCTTTGAGACTGATACCGCGTTGCTGCATATAGAATAAGGCAGCATCGTTCAATTGGCCTACCGTTGACCCATGAGCACACTTGACATCGTCGGCATATATCTCGAGCATAGGCTGTGTATACATGCGAGCCGTCTTGGCAGCACAAAGGTTTTGATTGGTCTCTTGACTGCTTGTTTTCTGTGCTTCCTGGCGAACAAGCACACGACCAGCAAAGGCTCCAACAGCGTGGTCATCGAGAACATACTTATAAAGTTCGTTACTTGTGCAGT
>NZ_GL629647.1:1614812-1631680 GCF_000185845.1 Segatella salivae DSM 15606 | reverse complement strand
ATACTTATAAAGTTCGTTACTTGTGCAGTGAGGAACCTGATGATCGATGAGCGTATTATTGTCAACGTGTTGCTGTTTGTCGGCAACCACACAACCATTGCAATGACATTCGGCGCCTTCTCCTTTGAAAACAAGATCAAGGCGATTGCGCGTGACTCCATTGTGTAGGGTGATTACGTTATGGTTTACACGGCTGTTAGCCTGTTGTTCGATGTAAACATTGCTGACACGGGTGTTCTTAAAGTGAGTCTCTTCAAGACAGTTGAGTTCTAAATGAGCATATTCGTCCACATAAACCTCAATAACTTGGGTTGAAAGAAACCGGCGATCGTCGGCAGCATGGTCACAAAACAGGAACTTTGCTTCGGCATTTTGCTCCATGATAATCAGCACACGGCGGTTTACCATGAGGTCAACATCAGCACGAAGCATGTTGATGACCTGAATGGGTCGGTCTGTTTTGACATTTTTCGGAACATATACGAGCAGGCCATCTTGGGCTAACATCGTGTTCAACGCCGTGATTCCATCTTCTTGAGTGTTTGCAAGTTTGGCGTAATATTTAGCAATGAAATCAGGCTTTTCCGTCGCTACATGACACAACGAATCAATGATAACGCCCTCGGGCAGGTGAGCCGAGGGAAGCATTTTTGTGTAAAAGGTGTCATTAATGATGAAATAGAGCGAGGTACTCAAGTTGGGTACGTCGCATTTGAAAGCCTCGTAAGGGTCTACGGGGATAGCAAGGCGGTTGAGGTTGAGCCCATAGTTGGGGGCAAACAGAGCCGCCATGTCGGTATATTTGTAACGTTCTACCTTGCGTGTGGGGAATCCTTGTGCTTTGAAATCATTGAAAGCACGGTCGCGCACAGCGTTGAGTGGTTCGGCAGAATGACGCTTGATGGCATCTGATTGCTCTTGATAGAGGTCGATATATTGCTGTTCACTGTTCATGATTCTCCTCCTTTGTTATTCTCCATACTGTGCATCGGCTTCCTCTTTAATCCAATCATAGCCGTGCTGCTCAATCTCTTTAGCCAGTTCATGGCCTGCAGTTTTGACGATACGACCATTATAAAGCACATGAACGAAATTCGGTTTGATCATATCTAACAGGCGTTCATAGTGTGTAATCACAATAGCTGAAGTCTTATCGGTATGCATTTTGTTCACTCCATCGGCTACGATGCGCATGGCATCTACGTCAAGGCCAGAGTCGGTTTCATCGAGTATGCTCAGCGTTGGCTCTAACATTGCCATCTGAAAGATTTCATTTCGCTTCTTTTCTCCACCAGAAAAACCTTCATTAACTGAACGATGTGACAACTTACTATCTAAGTCAACAAGCTTCCGTTTCTCTCGCATGAGTTTCATAAAGTCGGCAGTATTCAACGGCTCTTGACCCAAATATTCGCGCTTTGCATTAATAGCGGCGCGCATAAAGTTGGTCATTGACACGCCAGGTATCTCCACTGGATATTGGAAAGAGAGGAAGATTCCGGCGCGAGCTCGGTCCTCTGGTTTCATTTGTAGTAGGTCTTGACCATTGAAAATGGCTTCACCTGCAGTGACAGTATATAGTGGATTGCCCGTTAAAACAGCACTTAAGGTTGACTTACCAGAGCCATTTGGTCCCATGATAGCATGAGTTTCACCATCTTTAACGGTGAGGTTGATGCCCTTTAATATCTCTTTGCCAGCAATGGTGGCATGTAAATTTCTTACTTCTAACATTCTTTTTAAATCAAAAATTGTTGTTATTATCGTTTATCCTACAGTTCCTTCAAGACTTACACTCAATAGTTTTTGTGCCTCAACAGCAAACTCCATTGGCAACTTATTAAGCACTTCTTTGGCATATCCATTGACGATGAGGCCTACAGCTTGCTCTGTTGGTATGCCACGTTGATTGCAATAGAAAAGTTGTTCTTCGGATATCTTGGAGGTAGTTGCTTCATGTTCAATGACAGCGGTATCGTTATGAATGTCCATATAAGGGAAGGTGTGGGCACCACAATTACTTCCTAACAGCAGAGAATCACACGAACTATAGTTTCGAGCGTTATCCGCGTTGGCCGTAGCACGTACAAGTCCTCGGTAGGAATTTTGGCTATGACCGGCTGAGATGCCTTTAGAGATGATGGTAGACTTGGTGTTTTTTCCCATGTGTATCATCTTTGTACCAGTATCTGCCTCTTGAAAGTTATTCGTAACTGCCACACTATAGAATTCGGCAACAGCGTTATCACCACGTAAGATGCAAGAAGGATATTTCCAGGTGATAGCAGAACCCGTTTCCACTTGAGTCCAACTCAGTTTAGAATTGACGCCACGTAGGTCGCCGCGCTTTGTGACTAAGTTCAACACTCCACCCTTTCCGTGCTCATCTCCGGGGTACCAGTTCTGCACAGTAGAGTATTTTACCTCTGCATTGTCTTTCACAATGATTTCTACAATGGCTGCATGAAGCTGATTTTCATCACGCATTGGTGCGGTGCATCCTTCGAGATAACTTACATAAGCGTTATCTTCTGCGACGATAAGTGTACGTTCAAATTGTCCCGTGTTACGTGCGTTGATGCGGAAATAACTGCTGAGTTCCATTGGACAACGAACGCCTTTAGGGATATAAACGAATGAACCATCGCTGAAAACTGCACTGTTAAGCGCTGCAAAATAGTTGTCGCGATAGGGGACTACGCTACCCAAATATTCCTTAACCAAGTCTGCATGTTCCTTAACGGCCTCTCCAATGCTACAAAATATGATTCCTTTTTCGCGGAGTTTTTCTTTGAATGTTGTCTTCACTGATACTGAATCCATGATAGCATCAACAGCCGTTCCACTAAGAGCCAACCGCTCTTCGAGTGGGATTCCTAACT
Source organism: Segatella salivae DSM 15606 (assembly GCF_000185845.1). Classification (GTDB taxonomy): domain Bacteria; phylum Bacteroidota; class Bacteroidia; order Bacteroidales; family Bacteroidaceae; genus Prevotella; species Prevotella salivae. The sequence goes on along the minus strand of NZ_GL629647.1, from coordinate 1,628,798 downwards.
TGTCGAAAGTCTTTTCGAGTTCGGGATCAATCTCTTTATTCTTGGGTTTCTTGGCCAATGGGTCCGCATAGTAAGATATTGCCTGGTAGTCTATCTCGGGAAGATGCACATGTCCCCATGTGGGTTGCTTGAGATCTTTCCAATATTCATAAGCTTTCAGGCGGAAATCTAACAACCATTCGGGCTCTCCTTTCTTCTTAGAGATGAGACGAACAACGTCTTCGTTGAGTCCCTTCTCTATGATATCAGTTTGTACATCAGTGGTAAAGCCGAACTCATATTTCTTTTCTGCCACCTGTTTTACAAACTTATTTTTCTCTTTTTCTGCCATTTCTAAATTCCTGAATTTATGGAATGGTACAACAAAATGTATACCATTATTGAATTGGTAACATTTGTTATTAACCACAATAGTGACACCCTGTCTTTAATGGAGAGTGTCACTACCTTATTATATATATGTAGAGAGGAGGTCATCTCAAGTTTGACATGACCTTTCTACAATGTTTATAGTTTCTGTTCTACCTCAATTTCAGTAAAGGTTTCAATAATATCACCCTCCATGATATCGTTAAAGTTGACAAGACTCAAGCCACATTCCATGCCCATCGGAACTTCTTTCACGTCGTCTTTATAACGTTTCAGGGCATTGATTTCAGCCGTACGGATTACAATTCCATCGCGAACCACGCGGGCTTTATCCTTGGCATGTACCTTACCTTCAGTCACTAAGCCACCTGCAATCGTTCCAACTTTGGAAATCTTGAATACTTGTTGTACTTCAACTTGACCGGTAACAATCTCTTTCTTCACTTTATCGAGCATACCAACCATGGCACTCTTGATGTCATCGATAGCGTCGTAGATGATAGAATAGGTGTTAATCTCAACACCTTCTCGGTCAGCTAAGCGGCGTGCATCAGACGAAGGACGAACCTGGAAGCCTACGATGACAGCGTCAGAAGCACTGGCTAACATGACATCGTTCTCGCTTATTTGTCCTACTGCCTTGCTAATGACATTCACTTGTACCTTTTCTGTTGAGAGCTTTATAAACGAATCGCTCAATGCTTCGATAGAACCATCGGTGTCACCCTTAACAATAATGTTCAACTCATGGAACTCGCCACGAGCAATTCTGTGTGAGATGTCGCCAAGTGTCAGGCGCTTCTGCGTTCTCAATCCTTGCTCTCGCTGCAATTGTTCGCGTTTGTTTGCAATCTCTCGAGCCTCTTGTTCTGACTCTAATACATGGAATAAGTCTCCTGCAGTAGGTGCTCCATTGAGACCAAGTATAATGGCTGGTTCAGATGGTCCGGCTTCAGTGATGCGCTGATTACGTTCATTAAACATCGCCTTTATACGTCCCCAACTGGTTCCTGCAATAACAATATCTCCAATCTTTAGTGTGCCATTGCTCACAAGAACTGTACTAACATAACCGCGACCCTTATCAAGTGATGACTCAATAATAGTTCCGGTAGCCTTCCGATTGGGGTTCGCCTTGAGGTCAAGCATCTCTGCTTCGAGTAGCACTTTATCGAGAAGAGCGTCTACTCCGACACCTTTCTTTGCACTAATCTCTTGGCATTGGTATTTACCTCCCCATTCTTCAACGAGCAAATTCATGTTGGCTAAGTCCTCACGAATCCTGTCTGGGTTCGCTCCCGGCTTATCAATCTTGTTGATTGCAAATACCATCGGCACGCCCGCTGCTTGTGCATGAGCGATTGCTTCCTTTGTTGTTGGCATCACAGAGTCATCTGCTGCAATGATGATAATAGCGATATCAGTTACCTGAGCGCCACGAGCACGCATGGCAGTAAAGGCTTCATGTCCTGGAGTATCAAGGAAAGTAACCTTCTGTCCATTCTTAAGTGTAACACCATAGGCACCAATGTGCTGGGTGATACCACCTGCTTCACCAGCAATAACGTTAGTGTTTCGGATATGGTCAAGCAGTGAAGTCTTACCATGATCGACGTGTCCCATGACGGTAACGATTGGTGCACGTGGCACAAGGTCATTCTCGTCGTCTACGTCTTCGCTTACGGCTTCCTGCACTTCTGCACTGACATACTCGGTCTTGAAACCGAATTCATCGGCTACCATGTTAATAGTTTCCGCGTCAAGTCGCTGGTTTATAGACACCATTATGCCTACACTCATCAGCGTAGAGATAACTTGTGTCACGCTGATATCCATCATTGTAGCCAATTCACTGACGGTAACAAACTCGGTGAGTTTTAGGACTTTGGCTTCCTTGCGCTCTGCGTTTGCCTCCTGTTGCAGCTTTTCTTGAACGGCCTCACGTTTCTCTTTACGATACTTAGCGCCTTTCTTGTTTTGGCTCTTGCTTGTCAATCGTGCCAGCGTTTCTTTTACTTGGCGTGCCACAGCCTCATCATCTACCTCCAAAGGTTTTTGATTTCGCTTGTTGCGGTTCTTCTTATTCTTGTTCTTTCCGCCGTTTCCGCCGTTACCACCACCATTGTTTTGTTTCGCCTCTGCATTGATGTCTACGCGTTCTTTGTTGATGCGCACACGCTTTTTACGCTCGCCACCATGCTGTGTTCCTGCCTTTTCTTCACGCTCTTTGCGTTTTTCCTCCTTAGACTTCTTCTTCGGACGCGTGCTCTGATTTATTGCATCGAGGTCTATTTTGCCTAAGACGTTCACCTTAGGAGTATTGAGAATCTTCTTTTCGCTATTCAAAGTGAAGATTCCTTCTTCGTTCTTTTCCTCGGTGACAGGCTTTTGAGGAGCCTCTGTTTTTTGCACTTTGACAGGCTTTTCAACCTTTACTTGTGGTTTGGGAGCCTCAGGTTGTGGCTTTATTACTTTCTTTTCAGGCTCTGGGTTGACGGCAGCAACCTTTTTTTCTGGAGCTTTTTTCACTTCAGGAGCAGCAGACTTCTTTGGCGAAGGCTTTTTTCCTACCTCGTCAAGGTTTATCTTTCCCTTCGGCGTATATACCTGTTGATTAGATGATTTCAGCAGGTTTTCGGCACGATTGTCTTTCGCTTCAGTCGCATGTTTCTTTTCTTTTGGTTTCTTTTGGAAGAGCTTTTCAGCCTCACTTCGTACTGCGGCATCTTGTTTGAACGCCTCAACGAGAGCCTGATATTGTGCGTCATTGAGTTTAAAACTCAAGTCGTCTTTCACCTCTCCAAGTTCTGCTTTCTTCGTAAGGAAGTCAACTGCCGTTTGACGTCCTATGTTTAATTCACGTAATGCTTTGTTTAATCTGATGCTCATGTAATTGTTTACTTCTTTTTTTCGTTTTATCTCGTTCCTCAAATATAATGTTCTCTCAGGCTGATTGCATGCAGAATGTATTCCATTTGCTATCTCTATTTAGAGAGAACGTCTTCTAAAAAGGTTGTCTTCTCATTGAGTTGTCATTCAAAATCATTTCCTATTGAGATAGAAATCAAGAGAAGACGTACTCTTTTTCCTGTTGCGTGTTGATAGGGTTTATTGCAACTTATCAAATCATTTGATTATTGTTCAAACTCAGCACGCAGCACATTGATGACATGATCCACGGTTTCTTCTTCGAGGTCGGCCTTTTCTACGAGCATTTCGCGTGGTGCATTGAGCACTGCTTTAGCTGTATCCAAGCCGATACTCTTAATGGCTTCAATCACCCATTGGTCGATTTCGTCAGAGAATTCATCCAAGTAGATGTCCTCGTCTGCCTCACCTTCTGGAACCTCACGGAACACATCAATCGTAAATTCGGTTAGCATGGATGCCAATTTAATGTTTAATCCACCGCGACCGATAGCCAAACTAACTTCTTCTGGCTGTAGATATACCTCAGCTTTATGGTTTTCTTGATCAATGTTTATGCTGCTTACACGTGCCGGACTCAAGGCTCTTTGGATAAAGAGGTTGATGTTCGACGTATAGTTTACAACGTCAAGATTCTCATTACAGAGTTCACGTACGATGCCATGTACGCGACTTCCCTTCACACCTACACATGCACCAACTGGGTCAATGCGGTCGTCAAAGCTCTCAACGGCAATCTTTGCACGTTCTCCCGGCATACGAGCAATCTTGCGGATAGCAATAAGTCCGTCGTTAATTTCAGGTACTTCTGCCTCAAGCAAGCGCTCCAAGAAGAGCGGACTTGTGCGTGAAAGGATAATCTTTGGATTGTTGTTCTCGTTGTCTACGCGTAAGATGACAGCGCGAACTGTCTCACCTTTGCGATAAACATCAGCCGGAATCTGTTCACTTTTCGGTAGAATCAGCTCATTGTTTTCGTCATCTACGACCAACACTTCACGTTTCCAAATCTGGTAAACCTCGCCAGATATAATCTGACCTACGCGGTCTTTATATTTATTATAGAGTGTATCGTGCTCTAATTCTAATATCTTTGACGCTAAGGTTTGACGTAGATTCAGGATGGCACGACGGCCGAATTTCGCAAAGTTTACTTGTTCCGAAACCTCTTCACCCACCTCATAATCGGGCTCAATCTTACGGGCTTCGGTCAATGCAACCTGCTTATTCTCGTCCTCAACCTCACCATCTGCCACTACAATTCGGTTGCGATAAATCTCAAAGTCGCCTTTGTCTGGGTTCACGATAACGTCGAAATTCTCGTCACTACCAAAGATTTTAGCGAGCACATTGCGGAAACTTTCCTCCAAAACGCTCACTAACGTTGTGCGGTCGATATTCTTCGTCTCCTTAAACTCACGGAAGGTGTCAATCAAACTGATTGAATCTTCTTCAATTTTTCTTGCTGCCATAGCTTTATTTGAAACTTATTAAGTATTTAGTATATTTTACATTATCCATATTGAAAGTGTGATCTACGTCCATTTTCTGGGGGCGTTTCTTTCCTTCCACTTTCACTTTCTCGTTTACGGTCACTGTAAAGTCGTTACCATCAACGCTCTTTAGCACGCCTTGATACTTCTTTCCATCAGCATCCAACACTTCAACCTCCTTACCAATGAAGTTGATGTATTGCTGAAGTACCTTGAAAGGCTGACCTAAACCAGCTGAACCTACCTCGAGTTCATAGTCTTCTTCGTCACGACTGAGATGGTCTTCTATATACTTACTCAAGTCCACACAGTCTTCAATCCAAACGCCATCAGCGTGGTCAATCTCAACAACAATCTTGTCATCTTGGCTGATTTCTATGCCCACAAGAAAGTATTCCTTGCCTGCCAGCCATTCTTCTACTAACTTTTTTACGACGTTTTTGTCAATCATATATGTCTTATTAAAATAAAATGAGGAACTCTCTTTGGAGTCCCTCATTCCACTGAACGCTGCAAAATTACGAATAATATCTGTAATATGCAACTAATTCGTGTTTTTTATTTAGGATGGTTGGTTTTCTTTTTAAGGCAAAACACGAGTCAATGTCTTATTTTTCTGGTTTTTCCTTTTTCCTTTTCATGATATAAAACAACTTATTTTTCTATGCTGAAAATTAGACTTAACCCCAATTCTTATGTCTTGTGATACCATTCTTCTTATATTGTCATAGCGCAGATGCAGGGCGTTCTTTTCAAGATTGGCTGCTGGTTACTCTTAGAAATGTAATTCTTTGTTTTAATCTTTATTGGCATTTTCATCGAAAAAACTTTCATCTTTTCTTGTGGATAAGATTTATTTTGCTATTTTTGCACGCATAATTGTGAATGAATTAAAATGATAAGACTATGTATTGGACACTAGAATTAGCCTCAAAACTTGAAGATGCACCTTGGCCCGCGACTAAAGAAGAGTTGATAGACTATGCTATTCGTTCGGGCGCTCCATTAGAAGTATTAGAAAATCTGCAAGAAATAGAAGACGAAGGTGATGTTTATGAAAGCATCGAAGACATCTGGCCAGACTATCCTTCAAAGGATGATTTCTTGTGGAATGACGATGAATATTAAATAAGTAGCTTCTGTTGGGCCGCTCCAACAAGTGGGGTTGTTGTTTGACAAAGGCTTCTTGATATTGCTGTGCTTGTGGATTCATAAGACAGCGTGCAATAGAAAAGAACATCTCTCAAAGGGTTTGTTTCTCGAAACATCCTTGTTTGGGAGATGTTTTTTTATGACCTTTTTCTATTATTTAGGGTGTTTCGTGTCGGCATTAATGGATAAGGTTCGGCTTGTTTCTGTCGAATGGAAATCTTATTTTATTTTTATCTCAACTTTGTTACTATCTTTCTGATGCTCAATGTGTTATGATGCGAAATCTGATTACTATGATTTTACGCTGTAAAATGAGTGGAATGATAGGGCAAAATGGTGCTGTTTACGAGACGATTTGCCGCAGATGAGATAATAATAGGTGGGCGAATATGTTTTTATGCAATAAATTTCGTGCAATAATATATAAGGATTCGCGTTATATAAGCGTGCATAAAACGATTAGATTTCTTTTGTCAGTGATGCTCGTTTGGGTTGCTGTGACAGCCAAAGCGCAGTATGATGCAGCCTTCAGTCATTATTTTGACATGGAGACTTCATTCAATCCTGCTGCTGCCGGAAAGGAAAACAAGCTCAATGTCAACTTGGCTTATGCGCTGAATTTTACGGGTTTTGAGAATCATCCGCGCACGATGTATGCCTCTGCCGACCTGCCTTTTTATGCCATGCGGTGCTATCAAGGAGCCGGAGTGCAATTCGTTAACGAGAAAATTGGACTTTTCACGCATCAGAAATTAGGCTTGTTATATGCTGCTCAGACGAAGTTTGTTGGGGGAAAGCTACGTGTTGGTCTGCAGGTTTCACTACTAAATGAGAGCTTTGATGGCTCAAAAGTCGACCTCTCTACACCCGGAGATCCGGCCTTTGCGACTACAGATGTCAACGGAAATGGCATAGATGTTGGTGCAGGACTGTACTATTTGCAGCGCCATTGGTATGCCGGTGCATCGGTGCAACATTTGAATCGCCCCAAGATTCGTATGGGGGATGTCAATGAATTGCCGGTTTCTCCCACTTATTATCTGACGGGTGGATACAATATTCAACTTAGAAATCCGTTCTTAAAAATAAAACCTTCGGTGCTTTTACGTACAGATGGTAAGGCCTATCGAGCGGATGTAACCGGAAGATTGGTTTATTCGCACGAAGGAAAAATGCTTTATGGCGGCATCAGTTATAGTCCGACAAACTCTGTTACGGCCCTGATTGGCGGAACTTTCCATGGTGTTGTGGTAGGTTATAGCTATGAAGTTTATACCTCAGGACTAAGCCTTGGCAATGGAAGTCATGAGCTTTTTGTGGGTTATCAAACGGAACTAAACCTCGCAAAGAAAGGCAAAAACAAACATCAAAGCGTTAGAATCTTATAACAACAGACAATGAAACATAAGATAAAGATAGGGTTATGGCTCCTCATAACAGGTTGTATGATGACAGGTTGCTTTAGTGGTAAGGGCCTGTCTATGGCCGGAAAAGGGGGCGAAGTCGTGGGAGTAGGTGGCGGAAGAGCCTTTTCTGAGCCTACACCTTATGGCATGGTAAAGGTTGAACGAGGCTTCTTGCACATGGGACTTGATAAGCAAGACTCGCTCTGGGGAGAGAAAACGCCGAAGAAAGACATATCCGTGGATGGCTTTTGGATGGATGAAACCGAGGTAACAAACTCCAAATATAAACAGTTTGTGATGTGGGTTCGCGATAGTATTCTGCGTACTCGTTTGGCCGATCCTGCCTATGCAGGCGACGAAAGCTATATGATTACGGAAGATAAAGATGGAAACGCCATCACGCCGCGCGTCAACTGGAAGAAGCCTTTGCCTCGAAAGCCTAATGAAGATGAGCAGCGTGCCATAGAAAGTCTTTATGTTACGAACCCTGTTACAGGCGAAAAACTTCTTGATTGGCGTCAAATGAACTATCGTTATGAGATTTATGATTACTCGGCTGCAGCCCTTCGGCGCAATCGTATGAATCCCGAAGAGCGGTCGTTTAATACCGATGTGCTTACAAATGACGACGAATCGGTGATGATTTCAAAGGATACCGCCTATATAAATGACGAGGGAAAGATTGTCAGACAGACGATAGATAGACCACGAACTGGGCCTTGGGACTTCTTGAATACATACATTGTGAACATCTATCCCGATACAACGTGCTGGGTAAATGACTTTAAGAACGCTGACAATGAAATGTATCTGCGTAACTATTTCAGTAATCCTGCCTATAATGATTACCCAGTTGTGGGCGTCACTTGGGAGCAAGCGAATGCCTTTTGCGCATGGCGTACGGACTATTTACTTAAGGGATTAGGCGGTGAAGCACGTTATGTTCAGCGCTATCGCCTACCTACTGAGGCCGAATGGGAGTATGCAGCACGTGGTAAAAGCGGTAATGAGTTCCCATGGGAGAATAGAGATATGAAGAATGGTAATGGCTGTTTCTATGCTAACTTCAAGCCCGATCGCGGCAATTATACCGAAGATGGCAATCTCATTACAAGCAAAGTGGGCATCTATGGGGCTAATTCTAACGGACTTTTTGATATGGCTGGCAACGTGGCGGAATGGACAAGTACGGCTTATACGGCTTCGGGCGTAGACGCAATGAATGATATTAACCCGCAACTTGCTTATAATGCCGCCAAAGAAGACCCCTATGCATTGAAGAAAAAGAGTGTGCGCGGTGGCTCATGGAAGGACCCTGAGAGCCTGATTCGTTCGGCTTGGCGTTCTTGGGAGTATCAAAACCATCCGCGTTGTTACATTGGTTTTCGTTGTGTTCGAAGCCTCGCCACGTCAACAAGTAGTAATAAAAGCAAGAAAAAATGACAAGATATAGTAAACTAAACATCGTCTATCGTCTGCAAAAGTGGATGGACAGTGTGCCCGGTCAGACCTTTTTGAACTATGCATATAGCTGGGGTGCCTCTATCGTTGTACTCGGAGCACTCCTTAAGTTGATTCATATTGAGGGGGCAGACCTTTGGCTTATCTTTGGTATGGGCACTGAAGTTGTGGTGTTCTTCCTATCTGCTTTCGACCGTCCTTTTGACAAAACAACAGATGGAATGGAACTCCCCACTCATCTAACGGATGAATATCTCACCCGAACGGATGAGGTTTCAGCTAATGTGAAGCCTTCGGTTACGCCGCAGATACAGGCTCAACCAATGACGACGGCAGCCCCCGCAGTGGCAAAGACAGCATCGCTGACGGAACAAGTAGCTTCAATAGCGCTTCCGAAAGTAGACTCTGCAATGGCTGAAGCCCAACAAAACTATGTTGAAGAACTAACGAAACTCACCGAGATTCTTGGTAAAGTAGGGGCGCAAAGCACTCGTCTCACACGCGATAGTGAGGAGATGGAGAACCTCAATCGAACGCTTACAGGTATCACAAAGGTGTATGAGATGCAGTTGAAGAGTGCCAGTCAGCAGATTGGAACTATCGATCAGATTAATGAACAGAGTCGTCTTTTGGCGCGACATATTGAACAACTCAATGCAATCTATGCCCGGATGATTGAAGCAATGACGACAAACATGCGTGCAGCTGCACCAAATCAAACCCCAACGCTCTAATGGCTATTAAGAAAAGACTGGTATCTCCGCGTCAGAAAATGATCAACTTGATGTATATAGTCTTGTTGGCCATGCTCGCACTCAATATCTCTACCGAGGTGTTGGATGGCTTTTCAATCGTAGAAGACAGTCTAAACCGCACAACAGGCAACGCTACTCAAGAGAACATTTCATTGTATCGGGACTTTGAAATGCAGATGAAACAGAACCCCGAAAAGGTGAAAGCGTGGTTTGAAAAGGCTACAGTGGTGAAGCAAATGAGCGATTCTCTCTTCGACTTTGCACAGCAATTGAAAGTCGCTATCGTAAAGAATGCAGATGGGAAAGACGGAAATGTCAATCAGATTAAGAACAAAGATAACCTTGATGCGGCTGGAGAGGTGATGTTAGCACCATTGACTGGGAAGGGAAAGGCACTCTTCTTGCGTGTTAATGCCTATCGAGAGCGCATCTTGAATCTTATAGATGACCCACATCAGAAGCGCATTATAGCAGACAATCTCTCTACAACTGTTCCACAAAAAGCACGCCTTCAGGGCAAGAACTGGCAGGAATATATGTTTGAAAATATGCCAGTTGCCGCCGCCGTTACCTTGCTTTCAAAGCTTCAAAGCGATGTACGTTACGCCGAAGGTGAGGTACTTCACACGCTCGTTTCAAACATTGATGTGAAAGATATCCGTGTAAACAAGCTCAATGCCTACGTGATTCCTGAGAAAACTACGCTCTATCCGGGCGAACGTTTCAATGCTTCCATCGTCATGGCAGCCGTAGATACGACGCTACAACCCCAGATATTTGTCAACGGACAGCGTGTAATGTCGCGCAATGGACAATATAGTTTCACGGCATCGGGTGTTGGAGAACATAGCCTTAGCGGTTACATCTTGATGCAAAATCGTAGGGGTGACCTCATACGTCGTAACTTCTTACAGAAATATAACGTTGTTCCTGCACCCACAAGTGCCACCGTTGCCGCCGACATGATGAATGTTTTATATGCTGGTTACCCTAATCCGATGAGCGTAAGTGTGCCGGGTGTGCCTGCCAATGCAGTCTCAATATCAATGACAGGAGGGGGATTGACAGCGAAAGGCAATGGACATTTCATCGCCACTCCAGCCGCAGTAGGTCGTGATGTCACGATACATGTCACGGCACGAGATAATGGTCAGGTCAGAACGCTTCCTCCTTTTGTCTTTCATGTGCGTAAGTTGCCCGACCCATCTGCCTATATCGCTCTTGGAACAAACCGCTTTAAGGGAGGTGCAATGGCTAAAGCTGCGTTGATGGGAGCGTCGGGTATCCATGCCGCTATTGATGATGGACTCCTCGATATCCCTTTCCGCGTGTTGAGTTTTGAAACCGTTTTCTTTGATAATATGGGCAATGCGGTCCCTGTTGCATCAGCAGGGGCAAACTTCTCTGACCGCCAACGTGAGACCTTCCGCAGCCTATCACGAAACAAAAGATTTTATATCAGCCATGTTAAAGCCGTTGGTCCTGATGGAATCACACGCACTTTGACAGGGGCTTTGGAAGTAATTGTAAGATGATGATAAAGAAAAAAAGACTATATGTAATGCTGTTGGCAGCCCTCTGCTGTATGAATGGCAAGGCACAGTCACCGCTTCGACAGGCTGAAGCGGCTGCAAAGGTGAAGAAAAGCAATGCCAATAACTTGACATTGAGAGCCAAACTGATGTATCCAACGCAAGAACCGATGAGCGAAGATGTGGTCTGGCGTCGTGACGTTTACCGCGAACTGAATCTCAACGATAATGCCAATGCGGCCTTATACTACCCTGTTGAGCCTGCGGATGGACGCATGAATCTCTTTACTTTGCTTTTTAAGTTGATGATGGCAGGCCCAAGTCGTGGCGGAATTAACGTCTATCAATATCGTCTTGACGGTAATGAGAAGTTCTCAGATGACTCAAAAGTGCAGCCACTTACATTCTTAAATGACCACCATATCTATTTTGAACGCACGGACAAAGGCGTGCATATAGACAACAGCGACATACCATCGGCCGAAGTAAAAGGCTATTATCTCAAAGAGAGTTCATACTTTGATCAGACTACTGGGACGTTCCACACGAAGGTACTTGCCTTATGTCCCATCATGGAACGACTGGATGACTTCGGTGATGGCACGACAAAATATCCTCTGTTTTGGGTGAAATATGACGACATTGCGTCTGCACTTGCCAAACAAACTGTTATGACAAGTAACCTAAATAATGCCGCAGTGATGAGTCTTGCAGACTATTTTACCATGAATCTTTACAAGGGAAAGATCTATAAAACGACAAATATGTTGGGTCAGACGCTATCACAATATTGCAAGAATGATAGTGCATTGAATCAAGAACAGCGTCGAATTGAGCGCGAGATTGCTACTTTTGAAAAGAATATATGGGGCGATTCATCGCGCAAAGACTCGTTGGATAGCGTTGCAAAGGCTGATACAAAAACATCTAAAAACAAGCGATTGACAAACCGCCGAGCAACAAATAGTGCGCCAACCAGCGTGCGTCGCAATCGTAGAGCTTCGTCAGATGGCGGCTCTTCTGTGTCAGGTCAGGCACGCGTTACAGTGCGTCGGCAGCGTCATTAAAACCACATAACATTAATAGATTAAGAGAATTAGAGTATGAAAAAAATTAGAGTAGCTTTTGTTATGGCCTTACTGATGCTTTGTTGCATCACAGCTGAGGCTAAGATTCGTTTCGGTTTAAAGGGCGGATTGAATGTCACAAACATGACTTTTGATAAACATGTCTTTGACAGAAGTAATCAATGTGGATTCTTTTTCGGTCCAACGATGAAGTTTGGCTTGCCACCTACGGGGCTCGCTGTAGATATTTCAGCTCTCTATGACAAACGACAGGCGAAGCTAACTGTGGCAGATGAGGCGCTTGTTCAGCAGCAAATCATTGTTCCAATCAATGCCCGTTATAGCGTAGGCTTAGGAGATAATGCCAGCGTTTTCTTCTTTGCAGGCCCTCAAATTGGTTTCCCCGTGGGCAAAAAAGACCATTCTATTGTCGACGATAGAGCGCAATGGCAGGTAAAAAAGTCTAATTTCAGCGTGAACTTAGGCTTTGGAGTCATGCTGCTTCAGCACTTCCAACTTAGTGCCAACTATAATGTTGCGTGCGGAAAGACAGCAGAGATGACCGCCAGTCAAGCGGTTGAATCGGGGCTGGACGCCTTAGCCGGCAAGTCAACCGATGCTCGTGCCAACGCTTGGCAAGTGGGATTAACCTATTATTTCTAAAAAATGATGCCATGGCGAGACTCCTTTTCTATGATGATAAGGAGTTTCCTGCGTGGCGTATCAATAGGGGAGAGGAACTGCTTTATATAAAAAGGTCGGTTGAAATTTAATGAATCGTAGTCAAATCCGATAGAAAACGACTATATGATGCTGTTGATTTTCCATAAGAAATGAAAGAACAATGTTTGTAAAAGCATTGTTCTTTTTGCTTTTTCATCGTCAAACGGCTTGCATGGGCAAGCCTTTCCCGTCGCTCATTACTGCGATGGCAAAGAACAGAAAGAACGACATCATTGACACAACCATGAGCAGAAGCAGCATGAAAGCACTCATCCATTTGCGTGCTTTAACGTATTGCAGCATGACATAAAGCTGGGTTATCAGTGTCACAATGATTAAACAGAACCATAACCACAATGCTGCATTGCCCCAATTGTTTGTTATACCAACGCCGAGGACTAAGCTAAAGACTGCTGTAAGCAGTGGCCATAGCCCCCAATTACTTAGAATAAATTTAAGTGTGACTTTCATTGTTATGCGTTATTCTTCAGTAGATGGGCAACCAGATGTTTTGTCTGGTGTGCTGGGTTGAATGAAATGTTTTCATCGTTCGGGCGATGTGATGATAAAAACACATAGCTATGAAGTGGCCAGTGCATCATAAATCACGTCACAAAGATAAGACTTTATTTTTGGGTTTCAAAGAGATGCAAGCACAAAAAGAGGCCATCTTGCGTTACATATCATCGTAAGCTGCTCATAAACTGTGCCATTTCATCGTGCAAAATGCCCCGTTTCATCGTGTGTTTTGCGTCATTTTGTCGTGTAAAACGGGTCAGATTGCTCCCTCGTTATTTTCAAACGAGAGTAAAACAAAAAAGGAATCCTCTTGTTAAGGATTCCTTTTTATGGCGCTTCAAGATGGGCTTGAACCAACGACCCCCTGATTAACAGTCAGGTGCTCTAACCAACTGAGCTATTGAAGCATTGTTGCAAAGTTCATTTCTGAATTGCGGTTGCAAAGATAAGACATTCTTTTTGAACCGCCAAATAATTTTAGAAAAAAAATCATTTTATGCTTGTTTTCATGAAATTTAATGGAGAGTGTAGTGGTTTTACATTGATATATATTACTTTTGTACAATTATGAAAAAACTGTT
>NZ_GL629647.1:1598269-1614749 GCF_000185845.1 Segatella salivae DSM 15606 | reverse complement strand
CTTGTTCAGACAACGATTGACTTGCCATATAATGGAAAGATGAAGCTAACGACACATAAATATTACATTCCAAGTGGTCGTTGTATACAAGCAATTAACTACCGACACGACCGAGTTGGTTCGACAGAACACGTGCCCGATTCGCTCAGTAAGGTATTCCATACGTTGCATGGACGTGAAGTTCGTGATGGCGGTGGTATCAAACCAGATATTGAAATCAAGCCCGATACGGCGTCAAATATTCAGTCTTACCTGATGTCGGTGATTGATTCGACGGAAACAGTGCTTGATTTCGTGATTGACTATGTGGCAAAACATCCCACAATTGACAATCCATCGAAGTTTGAACTCACCAATGCTGACTACGAAGCCTTTAAGCAACACGTGCTGAAAAGTGGCTTTAAATATGATGGTGTGAGTGAAAAGATCTTGAAAGAGCTTGTGAAAACGGCTAAGTTTGAAGGTTATTATGATGATGCAAAGCCTGAATTTGATGCAATAGAAAGCAAGTTAAAGCATAATGTTGCTAAGGATTTAGATTATAATCGTGAGCGAATTATGCAGGCATTGGCAAGCGATATAATCGGTATTTACTATTATCAGCGCGGCACAATTGAATATACTTTGAAACATGATAAGCAGGTAAAGGCGGCTGAAAAGCTATTGGATGACTCCAAAGAATATAAAGAACTGCTTGCGCCTCGTGTGGTTTCAAAAAGTGTAGTGAGCCGAAATCGTAAGTAGAAAAGTTTGAATTGTTCGCCGATGGCAGTCATATCATTGTCTAAAGTGGCTTGAAGGATATCATAAATAGCCTTGAAGGAAGGCATAAATAGCCTTGAAGAAAATCATAAATAGCCTTTAAGGGTAGAATAAAATAAAAGCGGAGATGCTGTCAGAGCACCTCCGCTTCTTTTTAATTTGCTTTATTCAGCGTGCTTATTTCTTCAACTTCAAGTCGTAGCTGAGCTTAGAAGCTGCCTCTTCTGCTTGGTCGTTAACCATGCGAAGCGTAGAGTCGTTAACAACTTTGAAGTAAGTTGTGTCCTTGCCTAAAGCGAACTTATAAACTGTTACGTCTTTACCATCAACCTTCTTTGTTTCAACAACCTTCTTACCTGTATAGTCTTCAGGCTTTGCTTGGGCTTTTGAAGATTGGATGTGTAGTGCGAAACCATCAGTAGAATCATTGGCGAGTTTCAATGTGTATACTGAACTTGCGTCAGCACCAGGGATTTCTCCCTCGTAAACAAAAGTATCAACAGCAACTGTATCGGTTGCAGCTGAGTCATTACCAGCTGCATTTGCAGCAGTCTTACCATTGTTTTGGCATGCTATCATCGCTGCACTTGCAGCAAAAAGCAACATTACATTTCTTAAATTCTTCATAACTCTTGTGTTTGTTAATAATTAAATATCGGGTGCAAATATAAGGAATTACATGATTAGTTGTTTCAGATTGTGTGGTAAAATTGGTTAAAACGTTTTACTTTCTCTTTCTCTTTTATCATTAACCCCTATCTTTTAACGATTCTTTTCCCTTTTTTCCCGTTTTTGTTTGGTGTCTATTGGCTCTTATTTTTAGGTTTTAGAGGCGAGTTTTATGATTTGTTTCGTGTCTACCTGTGCGTCTATCCACTTTCTCATCTGTTTGTCTCTTGTGATTTAACGATTTGGAACTTTATCACTTTTAATTTGTAACGAAAACATAAGAAAACGGAACTAATTATGTTAAAAGTAGCACTTAAAAGTAACTTTTTGCAGAAAACGTTTGGAAGTAATCTAAACATTTCTTAATTTTGTAACCATAAATATACTTTTATAAAAGTTAATTAATAGAAGAGACTACGAGAAAAAGGGTTGTGTCTAATAATTCTTTTGGTTAAGAAAAAATAGTTACAAGGTTCGGAATACGTACCTTTTGTGACGCTGACGCTATCTGTGTGGGGTAGTTTTAGATTATATACGTACTATATATAATAAGGTATAAGGATAAGAAAACAAACAAATAATTAATTATAACTTAAAGAGAGAGATTTTATGGAAAAAAGACTAATGATGTTTTTGGTAGGCCTTTTCCTCAGTGTTGGAATGGCTTTGGCACAAACACAGGTTTCAGGTACAGTTGTCTCTGGTGAAGATGGTGAGCCTATTATTGGTGCTTCAATTAAGGTTTTGGGCACAAATACGGGTACAGTGACTGATACCGATGGTAAGTTCTCGCTTTCTACACCAGCCGGTTCGCGTTTAGAGATTTCGTATATCGGCATGCAAAGCAAGACAGTGAAAGCCGGACCAAATATGAAAGTCACCTTGGAAGGCGACAACAAGACCTTGGAAGAGGTGATGGTTGTTGCTTATGGAACTCAGAAAAAGTCTGCTTTTACAGGTTCTGCAGCAACAGTTAAGTCTGATGATATTAGCAAAGTACAGGTTGCAAGCCCTGTAGAGGCCTTGAAAGGTAAGGTATCTGGTGTTCAGATGCAACAGAGTTCAGGCCAGCCGGGACAGACTTCATCTATTCGAATCC
The DNA here is from genome assembly GCF_000185845.1 of Segatella salivae DSM 15606. GTDB lineage: Bacteria > Bacteroidota > Bacteroidia > Bacteroidales > Bacteroidaceae > Prevotella > Prevotella salivae. The sequence continues at coordinate 1,612,219 of NZ_GL629647.1, read as the reverse complement.
GTGGTATTAGCTCTATAAGTAGTGGACAATCTCCGCTGTATGTAGTCGATGGATCTCCTTTCGACGGTGATTTGAATACGATAAATCCCCAAGATATTGCTGACATTACAGTGCTTAAGGACGCTGCTTCAGCTGCACTTTACGGATCAAGAGGTGCAAATGGTGTCATCTTGATTACCACAAAGGTTGGTAGAACCAATCATGCAACGGTGACAGTTGATGCTAAGTGGGGTGTAAACTCTCGTGCGCTTCGCAATTATGACTATATAAATAGCCCAGCAGGTTACTATGAAACATGGTACAAAGGACTTTATAATTATGCTCGCGACAAGCAGAATATGACGGATTTGCAGGCATTCCAGTTTGCAAACGGACATCTTACAGATTCTTCTGACTATGGTTTGGGCTACAATGTCTATACCGTTCCGACAGGAGATATGCTTATTGGTAGCAATGGTAAATTGAATCCACGTGCCACTTTGGGTAATGTGGTTACCTATAAGGGAGAGAAGTATCTGCTCCGTCCAGACAATTGGATTAATGCAACCTATCGCAATGCACTCCGCCAAGAGTATACTGTCTCTGCAACGGGTAGCACAGATAAGTCTACTTTCTATGCTTCTGCCAACTATCTAAATATGAAAGGTATCACGGCGGGCTCAAGTATGAAGCGCTTTACAAGCCGTTTGAAGGCCGACTATCAGGTTAAACCTTGGATGAAGATAGCCGTAAACATGAACTATGCGCATTATGATAACAACCAAGTTAGTGATGATGGTAAGGAAAATTACTCTGGAAACCTCTTTACTTTGCTTCAGCTTGCTCCAATCTATCCTTTATATATGCGCGACGGAGACGGCAAAATATTGATTGATAGCCGTAATGGCTTGCAGCGTTTAGACTATGGTGATGGAAGCTTTGCAGGCTTGACACGTCCTATTTTGGCTCAAGCCAACCCACTTTCTGATATCTATGCAAACACTAATAACGTTAATGGTAACACCTTTAATGGCGTTGGTACGGTCGAGATTAGATTCTTGAAAGACTTCAAGTTCACGTCAACCAACAGTGTATATTTAGACGAAGACCGAGACATTTTCGTTCGAAACCCATGGTATGGGCAGTTCGCCAGCTCGAAAGGTATATCCAATTTACAACACAATCGCCGTTGGTCTTACAACTATCAGCAGTTACTTAACTGGCACCGTACATTCGGATTGCACGAAATAGACGCTATGCTTGGTCATGAATATTACCGTACTCGCGGCTATGCTCTTGTGGGATCAAAGAATAATATGTTCTCAAACAGCTACACAGAACTATCTGGTGCTGTAACAATGCAAAATGTAAACTCGTCACGTTCTGACTATAACACCGAAGGTTATTTCGGCAGAGTAAATTATAGTTACGCTGATAAGTACTTCGGAGAACTTTCTTATCGTCGCGATGCTTCCTCTACTTTTGATCCTAAATACCGTTGGGGTAACTTCTGGTCTCTTGGTGGTGCTTGGATTATCTCAAAGGAGAAATGGTTCAATGCGAAGTTTGTTGATGAGTTAAAGTTCAAAGTTTCTTATGGCTCTCAAGGCAATGATGGCATCGGTAGCTATCGTTATATTGATACTTATACGATTACTCCTTCGGGCTCAAGCGTTGCTTTGTTGCCAGGAAAGCTTGGAAACCAGAATGTTTCTTGGGAAAAACAGGGGATGTTTAATACCGGATTTGATTTCTCTTTGTTCCGTCAGCGCTTGTCAGGAAGCTTTGTTTTCTTCTACAGAACAACGAAAGATATGCTCGCTTGGGTAGCTCTTCCTCCATCTTATGGCTGGACTGGTTTCTACTCTAATATCGGAGATATGCGCAATGCGGGTATCGAAGTCGAACTTAATGGCGATATCATTCGCACAAAGGACTTCGTTTGGTCTGCTAAATTCAATCTCTCTTCTTATAGCAACCGCATCACTCGTCTTGCAGATAAAAACAAAAGTCGTGTCGTAGAGGGCTATAAGGGTTATACAAGTGGTGATAAGTTCTATGCAGAGAACCTCTCTATGTACACCTATCTGTTACCTAAGTATGCAGGAGTAGATGCTAACACGGGTGAGGCCCTTTATTATAAAGACACTTATGAGATGACTGCTGCGGGCACACCAAAGTTGGATGACAATGGACAGCCTATTGTTTCAGGTCGTACAACGGTGAAGAATCCTTCGGAAGCAACCGAATATCTTTGTGGAACTGCACTTCCTGATGCTTATGGTGGCTTTGGAACATCGTTCACTTGGAAGGGCTTTGACTTCTCGGTTGATTTCGCTTATCAGTTAGGAGGCCAAGTGTTTGATGGCAATTATCAAAGTATGATGACGCTAAGTCGTGGTGGAAACCTCCACAAAGACATTCTTGGCGCATGGAGTGCAACCAATAAGAACTCTTCCATTCCACGTCTTCAGTATAATGATCAATATACCGCTTCTTCGAGTGATCGCTGGCTTACCAGTGCTTCTTATTTGAGTTTGCAGAACGTAAGCTTTGGTTATACATTGCCAAGACAAGTTGTTAGCAAGATTGGTGTAGCCAATGTACGCTTCTATGTCGTAGGCGATAACCTCGCATTATTTGCAAAACGTCGCGGCTTAGACCCTCGACAGAGTGTCACAGGAGCTGTTTCGACAGAGTATTATTCACCAATTCGTACGGTCTCTGGTGGTTTAACAGTAACATTCTAATGTTTGTATTATGAGAAATTTATATAAAAATATAGTAAAGACACTATTGGTTTCTACTCCCTTCCTGCTCACTGGATGTATTGAAGAGACTGAACCAATGAACGGAACTGCCACTGCTGGGCAGATACAAGGAAATGCTCAAGCAAGTGAAGCCTTGGTAAATGCTTTGCCAGCAAAGTTTAATGCCATCTTCTCAAGAGGCGATCACTACACCTTTGGCTATGGAGGTATCATGCATATTCGCGACGTTATGACGGGTGATATGGCTACAGTGCAGAGCAACTATGACTCTTTCGACGGCTTTGCTCGTGTGAGAAATATGGGTCCGAGATATGTATACATGCAGTATGTATGGAACTATTACACTGGTTTTATCCTTTCTGCAAACAATATTATCAAGAACATTAATGAGACATCTGCCAATGATGCTCAGAAAGGTCAACTCGGATTAGGTTATGCTTTCCGTGCACTTTGCTACTTGGATATGGCTCGTATGTTCGAGTTCCTACCCAATGAGAAGTTCCCTTCAGGGAAGAATGCCGAGGGAGTAGACGTTACTAACCTCACCGTTCCTATTGTAACAGAAAAGACAACGATTGAAGAGTCTCGTAAGAATCCAAGGGTTACGCGTGAAAAGATGTTTGAGTTCATTAAGTCAGACTTAAATAAAGCTGAGACGCTTATCCCTAATTATAAGAGTAGTAACAAGGCTATGCCTAACTTAGCTTGCGTATATGGTTTGAAAGCTCGCCTTTATATGTGGGTTGAAAAGTATGATAGTGCACAGATTTATGCACGTAAAGCCATTGACGAAAGCCACGCAACACCAATGACAAAGGAGCAATCTTTGGATACAAAGACTGGCTTTAACCAGAGCACTCCTTGGATGTGGGCGTCTTCACAGACTGCTGACGATGCAAGTGTAAAGTCTAAACTCATCAACTGGACATCGTACTTGTCTAATGAAACCGAATGGGGTTACACCTCTTATGGTGGTCCTGTGATTATGATTAGCCGCGACATGTATGACCGTTTGTCTGATACAGACTGGCGTAAGTTAGAGTTTAAGGCTCCCGATGGGTCTGCTTTGGCTGCTCAAAACACTTATTGCGATGATCAGTATAAGCCGGGTGGCGATCAGGAATTACCCAAATATGCTTCTCTTAAGTTCCGTCCGGGCAATGGAGATGTAAAGAGTAACACTGTTGGTGCAGCCACCTCATTCCCTATTATGCGTGTAGAAGAAATGTATTTCATTGAGGCTGAGGCTGCCGCACATCAGAATCCAGCTCAAGGAAAGACGCTCTTGGTGAACTTCATGAGAGCTTATCGTGATGCAAACTATAGCACAACAGCTTCTACAAAGGATGCTGTGGTCGAAGAAATTGTATTCCAAAAGCGTGTAGAACTATGGGGTGAAGGCCAGACTTTCTATGACATCAAGCGTCTGAACTACTCAGTTAAGCGTGCTTATACAGGCACTAACTTCAAGGAAACGGCGCGTTACAACACCAATGGTCGCCCTGCTTGGATGAACTTCTGTATCGTTAGAAACGAAGGAAACAATAATGATGTGTTGTTAACAACCAATAATCCAGACCCATCTGGACTTTATGAACCTGTAAGATAAACAGAAAATGAAGAATAAAATATTTCAAATGAGTTTGTTGGTTGCCTTTGCTGCAGCCACACTCAGTGCTTGTAGTGACTCTTATGAATATGAAGGCGCAAGCTTGTCAACAAAGAATGCTGCGATAAAGGCTGATGGAAAAACTTCCTTAACGGTGGTAAACCCATCAGAAAATAGCTTTGACATCGTTGTACAGCGCATTGATTCAACACAAGCCGGAGAAGTAAAATTGGAGTCTTCTAATAGTAAGTTCTCTGTTCCTGCTACGGTTTCGTTTGCTGCAAACGAGGGAACGAAGAAGGTAACTGTAACCTATAACGTTGCAGGTGGTAGCACTGAATCGGCTACAATCTCTGTAGCTGCTGACCAAGCTTATGAATATCGTGTGACATCTATAGTCTATCAAGTAAGTCGTTTGAATGTAGTTGGTGTACAAAATATCACCTATAAGTCTGTACTTGGCGGCTTTGTGTTGACAACAGATGCCTATAAACTCGCTGATGGAACCTATTTCTTGCCTGCAAACAAGAATGGTTTTGACTATGATGTAGAGTTCAAAGTGACCAATGGTTCAGTCATTATTCCTGGCCAACGCGCAATGATTCATCCGAGATATGGTGATGTTTACATCTGCGGTAATGCCAATGGGGACGCTGCTCTCACTGCGGATGGCATCTCAGGTAGTGGAGTTGCCGGCACAATGGATGCTACTACGCACGTAGCTTCATTGAAAGTATATCATGCAGTGCCAGGTACTGGTGCATTTGGAAATAGGGCCGATGTGTTGAAATTCAACTAATCACATCGCATAACGATAAAAGAAAGCGCGTCAGTAAAGCTGATGCGCTTTTTTTGTTGTGTCATTTCCTGTTTTGTTTCCTGCCATTTCCTGTTTTGTGGCATTCCATTTCGAGAGCTAAATCATTTATATTGCTCTTTCCCTTCGCCCCTATTGTTTATTCGAATCATTGAGGGAAGGGGTGCAATTAAGTTTAGAATTAGGTGTATTATGCGCGTATTGTTTAATCGATTCGTTAAAGGAAGGGTTACAATCCATTTTCCCCTGTTTTGTGGGGTAAAGTGCATCATTTCGTTGTTGGCATGAATGGCCGTTGTGATTTGCCGCAAATCATGCGATGAAATGATGCAAAATACCAGATAAAACGACGCAGATTGTGATGCGAAATGATATTAATCGCGTAATGGAATAAACGTTTCAATACCATCGGTGTTGCGCTTTCTAAGCGCAATCCACCATATGTTTTAGTGTGAGAAAATGTAAATCATGATATAAAAAGAATGTTTCAATGCCATCGGTGTTGCGCTTTCTAAGCGCAATCCGCCATGAATGTCCTTGCTATACCCATGCTTTCTCATAAAAAGCTCAACACCTATGGCGTTGAATCTCCTTGCGAACGTTTACCCGGGGTAGGCTCGTTCCTCGCCAACCCTGGGCTATCAAAAGCACAACTCGTACCGAGTTGCGAAATGAAACAATTGTAGTGACGATAATGTTGATAATAAAACGTCAAATGATTTGCGTCATTTCATCGTGTAAAATACGGCGAAATACATGACCATTTGATGCATTTTAGCGTGTAAGATGACGCTGTTTATAATTCCATATTAGTTCAACGCTGAAGGCGTTGTACGTGTTATAGCCCAGGGTTGGCGTCAGCCTACCCTGGGTTATGCATGTAGTGAGGAGGTCAACGCCGTAGGTGTTGTGCTTTTTCTGTGTGGAATGCCATGATAAAATATTGAGGAATAAAAGGTACAACGCCTACAGCGTTGTTGCCACTCACAACAAATGACCCAGGGTAGACTTCGCTATCGCTCGCCAACCCTGGGCTATAAAACGTACAACGCTTACAGCGTTGCGTCGTTATAACATTGATAATGGCGGATGCGTTCATTGGAATATTAGCGCATTATGCTATTTATTTATTCGTATATTGACATCAATTATATCATGAAAAGAACGTTTCAACACCATAGGTGTTGCGCTTTCTAAGCGCAATCCGCCATGAATGCCCTTGCTATACCCATACTTTCTCATAAAAAGCTCAACACCTATGGCGTTGAATCCCCTTGCGAACGTTTACCCGGGGTAGGCTCGTTCCTCGCCAACCCCGGGCTATCAAAAGAACAACTCGTACCGAGTTGCGAAATGAAACAATTGTAGTGACGATAATGTTGATAATAAAACGTCAAATGATTTGCGTCATTTTAGCGTGTAAGATGATGCTGTTTATAATTCCATATTAGTTCAACGCTGAAGGCGTTGTACGTTTTATAGCCCAGGGTTGGCGTCAGCCTACCCTGGGTTATGCATGTAGTGAGGAGGTCAACGCCGTAGGTGTTGTACGTTTTCTGCGAGGAATGTCGTGATAAAATACCAATAAATAAAAGGTACAACGCCTACAGCGTTGTTGCCACTCACGGCAAATGCCCCAGGGTAGACTTCGCTTTCGCTTGTCAACCCTAAGCTATCAAACGTACAACGCTTACAGCGTTGCGTCGTTACAACATACAAAATTGTGGATATATCCATTGGAATACCGGCATATCACCTACGGCTTTGCCTGTTGGCAACACTCTCAATATCGGCTGTCTTCATTTGAAAAACATGAATATCTATGTTGATGTATTTACTTTTATCTCACAATTCTTTATATCAACTCATATTCACTTTAGGCCGTTTACATATAATTCACAGCTTGCTAAATAAAAAATAGAATGAAAAAAGACGCTAATTTTATTGCATAAACTTTTACTTCTTAACATAATTATTTATTGGTTTGCGTTTGTTTTAGCTCTGTTTTATTCATTTATTATACAATATCGTCTTTTAGAATAATACATATAATGCGTATATAAGTAACAAATAATAAGCTAAAATACCTAATAATACAATTAAATGAAAAATAAACTGCAAAATATTTGGTGTTATATTGCATAATCATTAACTTTGCATTCGTTAATGATTTTAATATTGTTTAAGAGGGAGTCATAGAGTTTTGTTACGTGCAGAGATGACTTTTATGTTTTAATTTAAAGAGAGAAATTTATGGAAAAGAGACTTTTTATGTTTCTTGCAGGGCTGTTTCTGAGCATAGGAATGGCTGTAGCACAGACGCAAGTGACTGGAACCGTGGTTTCAGGTGAGGATGGTGAGCCCATCGTTGGTGCTTCTGTAAAGGTTTCGGGAACCAAAACGGGAACGATTACCGACGTAGATGGTAAGTTCGCTCTTAATGTTCCAGAAGGAACAAAGCTTGTAGTGACCTATTTAGGCATGCTTCCAAAGACGGTGAATGCTTCTGTTTCGGGTGCAATGAAAATCAAATTAGACCCTGACAACAAGGTACTTGACGAGGTAGTAGTAACCGCTATGGGTATAACACGTGAGAAAAAGGCTCTCGGTTACGCTTCACAGGTGTTGGATGCTAAGGACTTAAACACTTCAGGAACATCCTCTTTGGCCAGTGCTATGCAAGGGAAGCTGACGGGTGTAGACATTAGAACCTCATCAGGAGCACCTGGTGCATCGGCTCAAATCGTTATCCGTGGCGCGCGTTCTTTTGATGGTAACAACACACCGCTTTATGTTGTAGACGGTATGCCCATTTCTTCTACGCCCGATTTCGACACGAAGGCCTCTGTAACGGGTGCCGATAATGCCAGTAGAACGATTGACCTTAACCCCGATGATATAGAGTCTATCAACGTGTTGAAAGGCCAAGCAGCCTCTGCACTCTATGGTATCCGTGCCTCGAATGGTGTGATATTGATTACCACAAAGCGTGGAAGCAAGGGCTCAACGAAGCCAGTTATCACCTTCTCTACAGACTTAAGTGCTCAGACTTTGAGTCGAAAGTTTGAACATCAAGACGTATATGCGCAGGGAACAACACTCTCAAAGTATAACCCTAACACTTCAATGTCGTGGGGACCAAAGATAGCTGACCTCGCCAATGATGCAACTTATGGAGGCAATACGAATAATAAATACACCAATGGTGACCTCACTTCACATGCTGGAATGTACTATAATCCAAAGTATGCAGCTGCTGGTCTCAGTGGATGGGCTACGCCTCAGACGCATGATAACGTAGGAGATTTCTTCAAAACAGGCTTTACTCAGAATTCAACGTTCAATATTTCACAACGCAAAAACGATGTAAGTTACTCGTTTAGTGTTAGTGATACCTATCAAAAAGGTGTTATTCCATCAACCGGAATGACCAGAACGGGTGCACGTGGTGCTGTAGATTGGAAGGTAAACGATCAGTGGAAGACAGGCTTTTCGGCTAATTACAGCTCGGTAAAGATTAAGTCTGCCCCTGGCGCGAATAGCGGAATAGTCAATGTAGTGTATTCCGCTCCAGCAGAATATGACCTTAAAGGTACGCCCTATCATAAGCCCGGAGACCCTACTTCGCAAATACTTTTCCGTGCAACAAACTTTAATAACCCCTATTGGTGGGCTGATAATGACGAGTATTCACAGCATACGAACCGCGTGTTTGGTAATGCTTATGCCGAATTTAGCCCGAAATTGAACTGGGGAAAGAATTATAAGATTGTCTTCCGCGAGCAAGCTGGTATCGACATGTATACCTCTAATAATTCTGAAATCGCTGAAGTTGGCTCTGCAAAGAACACAAAAGGCGAGGTGGAAAACATTGGTACGCAAAATAATATCTTTAATAACTTGCTCACAGCAAACTTTACTGCCAAGTGGGGAGCTAACGAAGAGTGGGACTTTGGCTTTGTACTTGGTAATGAATTTAACCATCAATATCGTCGCAAGTGGGATTATGATGGCACGGGATTAGCCTTTTATGGTCAGCCAACGATAGGCAATACATCGTCTATGGACGCCCATTCTGACTACCATATACAGGAGCGTACCGTCGGAGTTTTTGGCCAAATGTCTCTCTCTTGGATGGATATGCTGTTCTTAACTGTAACAGGTCGTAACGACGTTGTATCCACAATGCCACGCGGTAATCGTTCATTCTTCTATCCTTCTGTGTCATTAGGTTGGATCTTTACAGAACTTCCAGCTTTAAAAGAGAATCATGTGCTCTCTTATGGAAAGCTCCGTTTGTCTTATGCGCAAGTTGGTCAAGCTGGTCAGTTCTATAATAACTATATGTATGTTCCTTCATATACTGGTGGAATGTATGTCTACACACCTATCAGTTACCCTCTCGGCGGTGCGAAAGGTTACGCTCCTTACTATGTGAAGTTCGATGAAAACCTTAAGCCACAGAATACATCTAACTGGGAAACGGGTATCGACTTAGGACTCTTTAAGAATCGAGTTAGGGTTGAATATACCTTGAGTTATCAGGATGTTAGAAACCAAATATTCGACGTTCCAACAGCAGGAACGACAGGTTATCAGGCACTTCGCACGAATGCGGGACAGATGACAACGCTCTCTCACGAGCTTTCTGTGAATGCTTCTGTAATAGATCATGCTAATTATGGGCTTGACTTGGGAGTAAACTTCACAAAGATTACCAACAAGGTAAAGAAACTTGCCGATGGTGTTGAAAGCATTATGCTCGGTGGTTTCGTTGAACCTCAGGTGCGTGCACAGGCAGGTTACACCTATCCTAACATCTATGGTAAAGCTTTTAAGCGTACAGAAGATGGACAATTACTATTGAATGCCAATGGTCTTCCACAGGGAACAGCAGCCAGTGTGAATCTTGGTGAGTGTACTCCTGACTTTAATATGGGCTTCAATCTACGTGCACATTATAAGCAACTCTCACTCTCTGCAACGATGGATTGGCAGAAAGGAGGATGCATGTACAATGGAACTCTGCTCACAATGAATTACTTTGGTGCTTCCAAAGCATCGCTTCCATATCACGAAGGAACTATGGTTGCTGAGGGAATCAATGAGGCTACTGGTCAGAAGAATACGGTTCAAGTGAGCAAACAGCAGTATTATATGGCTTACAATGATGTGACTGAGGCTGGAATCTTTGACACAAGTTTCCTTAAACTGCGTGATGTGACGTTGAGTTATCAGTTCCCTAAGTTTGCCGGTATTAATCTTTCAGTCTATGGTTTCGCTCGCAACATCTTGCTTTGGGCTAAACTTCCCGGCCTCGATCCAGAGAGTTCACAAGGTAATGGCAATATGAGTGGCTACTTCGAACGTTACTCAATACCGAATAGTTCAAGTTTCGGTGGCGGCTTTAAGATTGCATTCTAAGGGCCAATTAACATGATATTAACGTAAAGAGAATTGATTATGAAAATGAAATATATATTTAGTGCGGCTCTCGCTACTATGATGTTGGCTTCTTGTTCGGAAGACATGATGGACCGTATCAATAAAGACGAAGCGCATCCTGGTATCAATATCAATGCCAAACTCCAACTAACGGAAGCTGAAGTCTCTACTATCTATAGCACACTTTGTGGCAATTATGCCTGGTATGTGAGTTCCTATACTGAGCAACTCTTTGGTACTGGCAACAATCAATTACGCATGGTAGAACACCGAAACACTTCAGAAGTGGCGGGAAGTTCGGTATTTGATAACCAGTGGAATAGCACTTATCTCAATCTTCACAATCTACAATTGATGCGAAACAAGTGTCAAGAGGGTGGGGTTAATGCCAAACAATATAATCTTTTGGGTGTAACGCAAACGTTGGAAGCCGTAAATTGGGCCACGCTTACAGACCTTCATGGAGACGTTCCCTTTAAGGAATGCTTCGTAAAGGCTAACCCACAGATTGATAAACAGAAGGTGATTTACGACCGTGTCTTTGAACTTCTCGACAGCGCTCAAATCAATTTTGCACGCGGAACGGATGACTTTAGCTCAAATGATATTATCTATGGTGGTAAGGCGGCTAAGTGGTCAGCACTTGCTCACGCACTAAAAGCACGCTATTTGCTGCGCACTTATGGGGTGAATAAAACTAATGCTCAGCTCCAAAAGGTGGTTTCCGAAGGCCAAGCTGCCTTAGATGGCGGTTTTACAGGCTGTGAAATGTCTGTCTTCAATGGTCAAACAGCCGACAACTCTTGGTATGCTTATGCACAAAGTCGTGAATATACGGGTTGCTCTTCAACTGTAGAGAAGTTGCTAACTGAACGTAATGACCCCCGTGAACCTATCTATAACTATAACAAATGGGGAAAGAATGTTGTGGCAAATCCAGGAGATGACGCCTTAGCTGCAGAGTCAGAATATGTCAATTGGCCTGCTTATTTGGAGAATGGTGCTGCATCTTTGCACTTGATGAGCCTTTCTGAACTCAACTTTGTCATGGCAGAAGCAAAGGCACGTTTAGGAGAAAATGCTGAAGATAACTTCAAAGCAGGGGTCGAAGCGTCTGTAAAAGACTTCTTTGCTGCTGGGGGAAGTGTTATCGAGCAAACCATTTCAGCGACTCAAATCAGTGACTATCTGACAGCAATTCAGGCTCGTTACACTGCAAATCCGTTGAAAGAGATTCTCATTCAGAAGTATATTGCCCAGACACGTGACGAACAATTGGAAACTTATGCAGACATTCGGCGTTGTCGTTTCATTGATGGCAGTTACCCAGTTGCAATGACTAACCCTAATAATACGGCTGGAGGCGCTAATCGTTGGCCACTTTGTTTGCCTTATGGTGATAGCGATGTGAAGTCTAATCCGAATGTGGCTAAGGCCTTTGGCACGGGTAATGATGCCGGAATGTATATCTACACAAACAATGTTTGGTGGGCCGGTGGGCAATAAAACCTGTTGCATGATGTCGTGAAAAGACACCCTCAATATTAGAAAAGCAATGTCCGTGCGAGGACTTTGTAATTTCTCTCTCACGTGGGGACTGGCATTTGCCAGTCCCTTTTCTGTTAAGTATGCCTTAAATCTAACTATAAATCTATGATAATCACATACGAATTAAAAAATTATGTTACTTTTGCAAGCTGATAACAACAAGGTAAAAAGATGAAAAGATTCGTAGGATTAATTTTGTTTTTCATAGCTGTTACAACACATGCTCAAATAGAAGGTGCTGTGACGGGTAATCATTGGGTGGGTACTTGGGCTACAGCGCAACAGCCTGTTGTGCGGAGTTTCATGCCCTATAACAACAATATGTCGGGACGTTCGGTGCGACAGATTGTGAAAGTATCTATTGGTGGCAAGCAGCTTCGACTTGAACTCAGCAACGAACTCTCCCGAGAACCGCTCATAATTCGGTCTGTTTACATTGCACATGCTATCGATAGTTGTGCCATAGAGCCTTCTTCGGCTAAGTATCTCAAGTTTAATGGCAATTACAACACCGTCATTCCTGCTGGTAAATCGCGTTTTAGTGATGCGCTAACTTTCGATCTTCAACCACTTGAAAGACTTGCTATCACCATTAATTATGATAAGGCTCCTCGCATTCCTACAGTGCACATGGGCTCTCGAACGACTTCTTATATCTTGCGAGGTGTGTCTACACCAAAGACAAGTTTTGACAAAGCATTTCGCGAAGACCATTGGTTTAATATCTCAGCAATTGATGTTTTCGACCTCACGGCTAAGAGTATAGCCATCATCGGAAATTCAATCACCGATGGAAAGAACTCTACCAACAATGCACAAAACCGCTGGCCAGACATCCTTTCGGAGTCTTTGCAGAAGAAACATGGGGTTACTGACGTTGGAATTCTAAACCTTGGGATTGGTAATAACCGTGTAACCTTGACGGGAGGCTTTGGCTTTATGGCGCGAAAACGCTTCGATCACGACATCCTTTTGCAGCGTGGTGTGCGCACAGTCGTCATCTTTGAAGGCGTGAACGACATTGGAGCAACGTCCAATAACAAGGTAGAGGCGGTGACAAATGACCTGATTCAGTCGTATGAAGAGATGATTCGGAAGGCCAAAGAGCGTAATCTCCGCGTCTTTCTCGGTACAATTTCGCCATTCAAAGGTGCCGGATACTACTCTGTTTCGCATGAAGCAATGCGCCAAAAGCTTAACCAATGGATAAGAAGTCAACGCGAAAAGGTTGATGGAATCCTTGATTTTGACGAACTACTTCGTGACCCTAATGAGCCTGAACAATTGCAAAAACAATGGCAAAGTGACTGGTTGCATCCTAACCCTGAAGGCTATCGGGCTATGGGAGAGTATGCCGCGGAGGTAATAATGAAGGCAAAATAAAAGTTGAATTAATTCATAATGCTGGCTAATTCCATTTGAATCTTGGCACAACACCTACGGCGTTGGTGATTAACAAACAATTTATTGGATTGTATTAATAAATCAATTGTGATACGTTTTCATTGATATTCCAATGAATTAGGCTATAAATAATAAATCAATACGCATTTCGCAACGCTGTAAGCGTTGTATTTTTTCAGCGTAATCCACCATAAATTCAGGCGCGAAGAAATGTGAATCATGATATGAAATGAATGTTTCAACGCCGTAGGTGTTGCGCTTTTGATAGCCCAGGGTTGCCAAACGATAGTGCAGGCTACCCTGGGTTTGGGTATGATTTGCGTGGAACAACGCCATAGGTGTTGCGCTTTCTAAGCGCAAACCGCCATAAATATCCT
>NZ_GL629647.1:1597594-1598219 GCF_000185845.1 Segatella salivae DSM 15606 | reverse complement strand
CCTGGGTTTGGGTATGATTTGCGTGGAACAACGCCATAGGTGTTGCGCTTTCTAAGCGCAAACCGCCATAAATATCCTCGCTATAACCATGTCTTCATAGAAAAAGCTCAACACCTATGGCGTTGAATCCCCATGCGAACGTTTACCCGGGGTAGGCTCGTTCCTCGCCAACCCCGGGCTATCAAAAGCACAACTCGTACCGAGTTGCATCGTTGTAACATTCACCATGACGCATATATTCATTGGAATATTGACATAAAACCGATGGCTTTTCGGCGCAATCCATCATAATTTTAGGCGCAAGATAACGTAATTCATGATACGGATTGAACGTTTCAACGCCGTAGGTGTTGCGTTTTTGATAGCCCAGGGTTGCCAAACGATAGTGCAGGCTACCCTGGGTGAGAGTATGTTGTGTGGGGAACAACGCCATAGGTGTTGCGGTTTCTTTGATTAATCCGCCATAAAATATTTCATTGTAAGCATGCCCTCACAGAAAAAGCTCAACACCTATGGCGTTGAATCTCCTTGCGAATGTTTACCCGGGGTAGGCTCGTTCCTCGCCAACCCCGAGCTATCAAAGGAACAACTCGTACCGAGTTGCGTGGTGAGAATTTTCATCATG
>NZ_GL629647.1:1594524-1595133 GCF_000185845.1 Segatella salivae DSM 15606 | reverse complement strand
GCGTCTTCATCGTGGACTTTCGAAAGAGAAGCGAGAACTGCTTATTGGAAACATATTAGGGGCTTACAACCCCGATAAACACTAGGGAGTTCAACTATTATAGGAGTACATTTGACCATTAAATGAAAAAGAGAGCATTATGCCCCCTTTCAGGAGTACATTTGACCATTAAGCCGAATTTTCATCATGGTAGATATATCCATAGAAGTATTAACATTAAATATATGGCGTTGCATCGTTATAACATTCATCATGAGCGATGTGTTCATTAGGATATTGGCGTATTTTGCTATTTATTTATTCATATGTTGGTATTAATTGTATTATAAAATGAACGTATCAACGCCGTAGGTGTTGCGTTTTTGATAGCCCAGGGTTGCCAAACGATAGTGCAGGCTACCCTGGGTTAGCGTATAGTTTGTGGGGAACAACGCCGTAGATGTTGCGCTTTTTTTGATTAATTTGCCATAAAATGTTTCATTATAAGCGTGCCTTCTCGGAAAAAGCTCAACACCTACGGCGTTGAATCTCCTTGCTAACGTTTACCCGGGGTAGGCTCGTTCCTCGCCAACCCCGGGCTATCAAAGGAACAACTCGTACCGAGTTGCG
>NZ_GL629647.1:1593522-1594467 GCF_000185845.1 Segatella salivae DSM 15606 | reverse complement strand
GGCTTAATGGTCAAATGTACTCCTGAAAGGGGGCATAATGCTCTCTTTTTCATACCTTTGCAGGTGTTTATAATGCTATAATGGAAAATCATCATAAAAAAAGTGCCAGAAATGCGGTTCTCATGATGTAATCCGCAAAGGAGTTAAACGTGGTTCCTCGTATTGGTATTGCAAGAGTTGTCAATGCTATTTTAGTGGTCGTGAAAAGCCTAATAAGGCTGCCATTGTTGAGTTCTATTTACAAGGGCGCCATACGTTGCTTGAAACAGCTCAAAAATATGGTATTTCAGTTTCTACCCTACAACGATATCTCAAAAACGTACCCCAAAATCAGGATGTTTCTTGCAGAATTCATCCCATTGCTATAACACTACAAATGGATGCCACCTATTGGGGGCGAAACTTTGGAGTAGTCATTTTTATGGATGCAACAACACACAAAGTCTTGCATTATCGCTTCTTACGTGGTAAGGAGAGAATCTCTGATTATCAAGCTGGAATTTCCTGTCTCCAAGATCAAGGATTTACAATCAGAGCCATTGTAAGTGACGCATTATCAGGTATTAAGGAAGCATTTCCTGAAATACCTTATCAGTATTGTCAGTTTCATCAGCTTCAGCGAATAAGACATTTGCTCACCACTAATCCTCGCTTACTTGCGGCCAAAGAACTCAAGGCATTGGCGCATCAACTTACACAATCCAGTCGTCTAGACTTTGAGATATCTCTTGAAAAATGGGAGCAAAAGTGGAAAGATTTTTTGCAAGAGAAGTCTTATGGTGAAGATGGCAAATGGCACTTCACTCATAGAAGAACGAGAAGTGCTTTTTATAGTTTAAAACGCAATCTAAATGCACTATTTACCTTTGAGAATTTCCCTGCCGATCAAGTTCCACGCACTAACAATGCTATTGAGTCTCTTAACTCTGTATTGAAGATGAGATT
>NZ_GL629647.1:1563116-1592696 GCF_000185845.1 Segatella salivae DSM 15606 | reverse complement strand
CTCGTTATAACCATGTTTTCACAGAAAAAGCTCAACACCGATGGCGTTGCATCTCCTTGCGAACGTTTACCCGGGGTAGGCTCGTTCCTCGCCAACCCCGGGCTATCAAAAGCACAACACCTACGGCGTTGCATCTCCTTGCGAACGTTTACCCGGGGTAGGCTCGTTCCTCGCCAACCCCGGGCTATCAAAAGCACAACACCTACGGCGTTGCACCATGAGGGCATTTATAATGTCAAATACATTCATTAGAATATTAGCATAAAACCTACGCCGTTGCCTTATGAGGAGATTTATATTACCAAATACATGCATCAAAAATCATCATAAAATACACGATGTTGCGGTTTGGAAACATTCATAATGGCAAATACATTCATTTGAATATTGGCACAACGCCTATGGCGTTGCATGTCAGGATATTTATAATGGCGAATGAGTTAATTGGGGGTGGTGATGATGTTAATAACTAATGGTAAAATGGATTGGTGCAAATCATTGCGTAATCTGCCGTATTTTACCGCATGAAATGACGCAGATTGTCGTGTGAAATGATGCATTTTAGGATGTAAAGTGAGGCACTTTACTTGATAAAATACCTTTTTTTAGTATCTGTTTTTAGGCAGTTTGGCACGCCTTTTGAGGTTGTTTATACGTAAGTAAACTGCAATAATGGGATGTATAGCGTCATTCTGCGTTACGTGTTCAGTCTAACCAGCTATCAATGAGGTGGAATTAATGAAAAAAACGATAGATTCTGTTTTGTAATCTCACTCGTTTGCAGTAACTTTGCAGCGTACAGGAAACAAAAATTTAAGTTATTATAGATTATGGCAAAGAAAGCTTTATTGATGATTCTCGATGGATGGGGAATCGGTAAACATGGTAAGGGTGATGTGATTTATAACACACCAACTCCTTATTTGGATTATTTGAATGCAGTATCTCCGCATGCTCAGCTTCTAACTTCAGGCGAAGACGTAGGTCTTCCCGCTGGACAGATGGGCAATTCTGAGGTAGGACACCTTAATATCGGCGCTGGAAGAATCGTCTATCAAGACTTAGTTAAGATTAACAAAGCATGCGAAACAGGAGACATTTTGAAGAATCCTGGCATCGTAGAAGCTTATTCTTATGCGCAGAAGTCGGGCAAAAAACTTCATTTGATGGGTCTAACTTCGACGGGAGGTGTACACTCTTCGCTCGCACATCTATTCAAATTGATTGAAATAGGCAAGGAATACGGACTCAAAGATGTATATGTTCATTGCTTTATGGACGGCCGAGATACCGACCCAAAGAGTGGTAAAGGCTTTATAGAAGAGGTTCAAAACTGCTGCCAAAACAATGGTGCTCACATCGCAAGTATTGTTGGAAGATTCTATGCTATGGACCGCGATAAACGATGGAATCGTGTGAAAGAGGCCTATGATTTGCTTGTAAAGGGCGAAGGAAAGCAGGCTGATGACATGGTGAAGGCAATGCAAGAAAGTTATGATGAAGGCGTAACCGACGAGTTTATCAAGCCAATCAACAACAGCAAAGTAAACGGAGTTATCGAAGAAGGCGATGTAGTTATCTTCATTAACTATCGTAACGACCGCGCGAAAGAACTCACAGAGGTGCTCACTCAGCAGGATATGCCAGAGGAAGGAATGGCTACAGTGAAGGATCTTCACTATTATTGTATGACGCCTTATGACCCAAATTTCAAGGACGTTAAAGTGCTTTTCCCTAAGGAAAACGTAAAGGATACGCTCGGAGAATACCTCTCTCGACTTGGTAAAAAGCAGCTACATACAGCGGAAACTGAAAAGTATGCCCACGTAACCTTCTTCTTTAATGGTGGTCGTGAGGCTCCGTTTGAGGGCGAAGATCGCATACTTGTCGCTTCTCCTAAGGTGGCAACATACGACTTAAAGCCTGAGATGAGCGCGTTTGAAGTTAAAGATAAGCTTGTAGGTGCAATCAAAGAGAACCTCTACGACTTTATCGTTGTTAACTTTGCCAATGGTGATATGGTAGGTCATACGGGTATTTATAACGCCATAGCAAAGGCAGTTTGGGCTATCGATGGATGCGTAAGAGACGTTGTTGAGGCTGCAAAAGCAAGCGATTATGAGGTGATTATTATCGCCGATCACGGCAATGCAGATAATGCAATCAATGAAGATGGCACGCCAAACACAGCCCATTCACTTAATCCTGTGCCTTTTATCTACGTCACAAACAATAACTCTGCGACGGTAAAGAATGGCCGATTGGCAGATGTTGCTCCGTCAATTCTACACATCATGGGACTTGAACAACCAGATGATATGACTGGAGAGTGCTTGATTTCAGACAATAAATAATGCGTGATGGTAAAGATTGAAGAAAGTTGGAAGCCTTATCTTGGGTCGGAATTTGACAAGCCCTATTTTGTGGAATTGTCCAAACGGGTGCATGAGGAATATCAACATGCAACATGTTTCCCTCCTGGGAATTTGGTTTTTAACGCCTTCAACCTTTGCCCTTTCCATCAAGTGAAGGTGGTAATCATAGGGCAAGACCCTTATCATGAGCAGGGACAAGCCATGGGTTTGAGCTTCTCTGTGCCCGAAGGGGTAATGATTCCTCCTTCACTTGTTAATATTTTCAAGGAGATTCAGCAAGATTTAGGCAAACCAATCCCCATGAATGGAGATCTTACTCGTTGGGCTAAACAGGGAGTTTTGTTGCTGAATGCCACACTGACGGTGCGTGCCCATGAGGCCAATAGCCATCAACGGCTCGGTTGGTCAACGTTTACTGATGCTGCAATTAAAGCCTTAAGTGACAACCGAGAGGGGCTTGTTTTTATGTTATGGGGTGGATTTGCACGCAGTAAGAAATACTTAATAGACGCTCATCGCCATCTAATTTTAGAATCAGTACACCCGTCTCCGCTCTCAGCGAACCGCGGAGGATGGTTTGGAAATCATCAGTTTTCTCAGTGTAATGCCTATTTAAAGAAGACTGGGAAAAAGGAAATAGACTGGTAAGAGACTCTCCTCTGACGCGCTTTAAAGGGAAAGGAGTGGAGGTTTATCGTTCTTTTATCATACTTTGAATGTCATTTTGAGGTATCTTTACTAATGCCAGAGGCTGACATTTACTGCAAACAACATTATGAATAAAGAGGATTTACATATTATTCAAGTGGGAAACGTGTTGGTTTCTCCCGATATAATCACCGAGAAATTCTGTTGCGATTTAGAACAATGCAAGGGAGTTTGTTGTGTGGAAGGGGATGCAGGGGCACCTGTTTCGCTTGAAGAGATAGGACGGATAGAGGATGCTTTGGATGCTGTTTGGGGTGATATGAGTGCTTCTGCGCAAGCCATTGTCGACAAACAAGGCGTGGCTTATACTGATGTTGAAGGCGATTTAGTGACAAGTATCGTTGGGGGAAAGGACTGTGTCTTTACATGTTATGAGAAAGATTGTTGCCTTTGTGCCCTCGAACGCGCTTATCGCGTAGGGAGAACTCATTTTGTTAAGCCCATTTCTTGTGCCCTTTATCCCATTAGAGCAAAGGAGTTTGGGCATGGACTTGTAGGGATAAACTACCACAAATGGGCCATTTGTAAAGATGCAGTGACGAAAGGTGAGGCGTTGAATCTGCCAGTTTATAAGTTTTTGAAAGGCCCTTTGATTCGCAAATTCGGTGAAGAATGGTATCAAGAACTATGTAAAGCCGCGGAAGAAATAGAGCGTTTAGTAGAAAGCTAAACGCATATTATTCTTCCTTTTTAATTATTTCTCTCTTCCTTTTTAATTCTTTCTTCTGATTTTCGCTTAAAAGTTGATGTCTATTCCCGCATCAACATTCGTATAATCTTTGCGTACTGGTACGATGGGAGCTGTGTCATAGATGAGTCGATAGCTTCCTCTGATGCCGATATGTGGCGTGATATGGTAGGCCAAATCAACGGCTCCACCGAATCGAGCGCTTTTGAAATAGCTGTCAGGCTTAGCTTGGTGGATTACGGTTGTCGTCAAATCCCAGTGTTCATTGATAGTATGTTTGAAGCTAAATGAAAGATGACTCTTGATGCTTCGGCTGTAAGCGTTGGCACTTATGCCTGCAGGAGGGTCGGGATATTGCCACTTTTCGAACTCATAAAAGAGGGCAACAGCAGCAAACAACAGGCAATGGTCGGAATGAATAAACCGATAGCGTGACTGAATTCCTGACGAAAGTTTGAACGTCATGCCTCTACTTCCCGCCCATTGTGATTCTGCATAGGGATAGACTTCAAAGGCTTGATCCAGTAAGTAGCGGTATTCCATGTGCACATAACCACCACTTACGGTGATATTTCGCCCGTAAGTAGAGACTTCTAACTTGTTGATAAAGTTGATGATATGGCTCTTTTTAATTAGTACATTGAGGTTAGCCGTGTTCTTAACAGTTAGTACATTCTCCTTTTCTGTTTTGAAATCGAGATCTGGTTGCAATGAACCTTGTATGGTCTTTGTGCTATCTATATTCATCGTTAGGTTCTCAGAGAAAAGCATTTGCGCTTTTGTTGTCGTGCAAACCATGAGAATAAAGAGCATGAAAAACGACCTTCTTTGCATTGATCGATGGTTAAGTAGGTTATAATATGCGGTAGCTGGTGTCCTGAATATCATTGTTTTGCTCTTCCGTTACTATTATAAATTGATTAAATTTCTATTGTTCTATTCTTTCTTTTGGATTGTCCCTATCGTTTTCTATAAGCAGAAGGCGATACACCTACATGGTCTTTAAAGTATTTTCCCATGAAACTTTGGTTGGGGAAATTAAGCTCAGCAGCAATCTCTTTGATGCTCTTCACGGAATTCTTTAATGCCACTCGCAGTTCTTGTACCATGTAATAATCAATCCATTCGTTAGGAGTTTGGTGACTAATTGTCTTTACTGCTTCCAACAAATACTTAGGAGTGATGTTCATTTGCTTAGCATACCAGTTGACACGACGCTCTGAACGGAAGTTCGCTTCGACCATTTTTACATAGTCAAAGAATATCTTTTCCATGCGCGTTGGAATGTGTTTATCGTATTTTTGAATACGGAATATGGCGTTACTAAGGTCAAAGATGAGCGCCTGGAGCAACAGTTTAACTGTCTCTTCGCGGAAATGATGGTCGATGTTATCAAGCTTTTGCTTAATGATACTAAAGTATTTACCGACTGTATCAACTTCATCAATCTCAAGTTCGCATACAGGATGATTCCTCGAGAATAGGAAAAGAGAAGATAATTCGTGTATATTTGAGACCACCTCTCGATAGAAATCGCGAGACATAATAATACCAACTCCCTTGAAATCTGTACTCCATTCATAGTTATCTGTGACTTCTCCGGGGTTGACAATCAATAGATCTCGTGGCTGAAGTACATACTCAACAGTGTTCAAAGTGTATTTACCAACACCCGAAGTACACATGCCAAGGAAGAGACAATCGACTTTACCTGGCTCGTTAGGTAATGGCATGTCGGCGATGTTATTAACCAAAAGAAGATCTTCATTGATATGGCTTCCTTCGTTATAACTTAGCAAGAAGCCGATGCTTAAATCTATCATACAAGGCCTTTATAGTTAAATCATTTACTGCAAAGATAAAGAAAAAGTGGTGAATTCTATCAATTTTTTACAAGAAAGGCATCTATTCACTCCAACTTAGGTGTAGATGTGTGCCGGTTTCAATGCCTTCTAAGCGTTGAATCTGACTGTTTTGGAACCATGAATTGCCTGTAATCCAAACGTTTCTAAACGTGCGTCGGGTGAATTTTCTATAGGCTTGTTCATCCATTTTTCCGTCACATTGATAGCCCAATCCATTGATATTGAGTTGTTCTTTCACGTGAGCATCGCGCATGGTTACACGCACATAGCCCTCGAATCCGGTGTTAAACTCATAACAAGTAGTGTCACCTTCTGCCACATAATAGGCTGGAAGTAGAACCTTTTTGATACATTCGGCTTGATAAGCAACCTTCCTTTGTTCAACGGGTTGATATCCTTCGGGCTTTATTTCAATAGCTCCAGTCCAGCAAGCAGGTGCAAATTCATCCATGTTCCATTGCGATTGACTCTCATCAGGTGCATCAAACACTTCATCAAGTGTTGTATCTAATCTTATGTTTGCCTTTCGACAGAGCCAACTACTGTCTGCAACGAGATTGAAAGGTTGGTCGTCTGATGTTCTTCCATAAAGGGAAATAGCTATCTGTTTGGGCTGGATATGGGGATAGGTGGGACTAAACCACACGCCAATCGTATTGTCTCCGTTCTGCAAAAAGCGTGTAACGTTAAAACAAAGACTTATAGGATGGTCGTCATTTTGATGCTCACGATAAGGCATTCTGACGTCAGTCGACACATTATAACCATTGATATAGAGGTCAAAATAGCCTGTCGTTGTAACCTCAAGCATTGCGAATCGTGGTCTGATGGCATAATGATAGGTCTGCCGAAACCACACTTGTGAGGTGGAATCAGGTACAGGTGTGCCAATCCATCGTGGCAGAAAGTCTTGTGCTTGCAGGCAAAGCGTCTGCAAAAACAAGAGGAAACCTAATACGAATTTTGCCATATCAGAAATTAAAAATCCCCCTCCTGCAAGGAGGAGAGGGAGCTATGAGTTGTTGATACCTATCAAATGTTAAGCATCAATGTTTGCATACGTAGCGTTTTGTTCTATGAATTCGCGGCGAGGTTCAACGTCGTCACCCATTAACATGGAGAAGATTTCATCAGCCTCTGCTGCATTTTGAATGGTCACTTGTTTCAACAGACGTGATTTTGGGTCCATAGTTGTCTCCCAAAGTTGCTCGGGATTCATCTCACCTAAACCTTTATAACGTTGTGTGTGCAGTCCCTTGTCGTCCTCTTTTCCGTCAACATACTTATCAATGAAAGCCTGACGTTGCTGTTCTGTGTAGCAATATTCACTGACTTTCTTATAGGTACACTTATATAAAGGAGGTGTAGCGATGTAGAGATGTCCGTCTTCTATTACCTTCGGCATAAAGCGATAGAAGAGTGTCATGATAAGCGTGTCGATGTGAGAACCATCGACATCGGCATCGGTCATAATGATAATCTTGTCATAACGCAGTTTATCGATGTTGGCTTCTCGGTCATCTTCGCCCTCAACTCCAAAGCGAACACCGATACTTTGGATGATATTCATCACAGATTCTGCTTCGAAAACACGATGCCATTGCACTTTCTCCACGTTGAGAATCTTACCTCTTAATGGAAGGATTGCTTGTGTATAACGGTCGCGACCCTGCTTTGCTGATCCTCCCGCTGAATCTCCCTCGACGAGGAATATCTCACATTCCTTGGGGTCTTTATTAGAGCAATCGGCCAGCTTTCCAGGCAAACCACCACCTGTCATGACGTTCTTTCGCTGAACGCTTTCACGTGCTTTGCGAGCTGCAATGCGTGCAGTGGCGGCCAAAACAACCTTTTCGCATATCTTCTTTGCTTCGATAGGATGTTCCTCTAAGTAGTTTGACAGCGCCTCACCAACGGCTTGTTGTACGGCACCTGAAACCTCACTGTTACCCAATTTGGTTTTAGTTTGTCCCTCAAACTGGGGCTCTGCCACCTTAATGGATATCACAGCAGTGAGTCCTTCGCGGAAGTCTTCACCGGCAATCTCTATCTTTGCCTTCTCAATCTGCTTTGCAATGGTTGGTTCAGCGTCTGCATACGCTTTCAAAGTACGTGTTAAAGCAGCGCGGAAACCCGTTAAATGGGTACCTCCTTCAATGGTATTGATGTTGTTAACATAGCTATGGATGTTCTCCGAATAGTCCGTGTTATACATAATTGCCACTTCAATTGGGATGCCTTGCTTTTCAGTTTTCAGATAAATCACATCGTCAAAGAGGTGTGTGCGATGGCGATCTACGTAGCGAACAAACTCTTTCAGTCCGTCTTTTGCATGGAAAACCTCCTGTCGAATCTTGCCTTCTTCGTCATGACGCATATCTGTTAGTGTGATGCGTATACCCGCATTAAGATATGCAAGCTCTCTCATTCGGCTGGCAACTATATCCCATTTGTAAGTCGTTGTAGTGAAAATGGTGGGATCGGGCCAGAATTGTTGGCGTGTTCCGCGTTTAGTTGTCTCGCCAACCACCTTTACTGGGTAGAGCGGTTTACCCTTTTCGTATTCTTGTTGATATATCTTTCCGTCGCGAAATACCTGAGAAAGCATGTGAGTAGAAAGTGCGTTTACACAACTAACACCCACACCATGCAGACCACCGCTTACCTTATAAGAGCCTTTATCGAACTTACCTCCAGCGTGAAGTACGGTCATTACCACCTCAAGTGCAGACTTATGGAGTTTCTTATGCTCATCAACGGGGATACCACGACCATTGTCTTCTACCGTGACGGAACCGTCTTCGTTGAGCGTAATCTCAACATCTGTGCAGTAACCTGCCATTGCTTCGTCGATAGAGTTATCCACTGTCTCGTTAATAAGATGGTGAAGTCCCTTCTCACTAATGTCGCCAATGTACATGGCTGGACGCTTTCGAACAGCTTCAAGGCCTTCAAGGACTTGGATATTCGAGGCGGAATAATTTGCCTCGGAGTTTTGATTTTCTGCCATTTATTCTTAGAATGTGATTTAATTGCAAAGATACTAAAAAACTAAGAGATAGTGAAACTTTTATGCGCTAAAATATTTTAATGGATAAGGTGTTATAAGTTGAATTTCATGATGAATGAAAACTACTGCAAAAAAGTGTTGAATCGTGATGCAAAATGCGTCATATTACGCGATAAAGTGCCTTCTTTTGCACGATGAAATGCTTTATTTTGCACGATGATTTGCCTCAAATCAGTTTGCTCTTAATTATTAACAATGTCAACACTTCTAATTAAGCCGCAAACAATCCCCTTCATTTTCACGACTAACCACTCCCCTCCCTCTTCGGGGAACCATAGGTCGCTGTTCGTGAAGCTTGCGAAACGAGGAAAGCAAAGGGCTGGGGGAGAGGCTTTGTTTCTCTCTCTTTCCTCCATAAAAGGACTGCTGTTGAGGCTTTGTTGCTCTCCCTTTATAGCGTTAATGAGATGATATTGCTATGCAATAGCGTGCTTACAAAAGTCGATTTTGATATGCTTTCTATCGTGTTTTTCAGTCTTTTGTTGTCCCAACACTATACTTTTATAAACAAATAAAGGTCGCAATTCCCCTTGGAATTACGACCTTTATCTATAAATAAGCCTTGCTTGATTAGCCGAGCTTATTGATATGTAGAGCTAAACCAGACTTAAGGTTAGCAGCTTTATTTGCATGAATGATGTTGTTCTTTGCCAACTTGTCGAGCATCTTCTGTACAACTGGGTACAACTTAAGTGCTTCTTCCTTGTCAGAAAGCGTGCGAAGCTTACGAAGAGCGTTACGCATCGTCTTAGCATAGTACTTATTATGCAACGTTCTTGTCTTTGTCTGACGTATTCTTTTGACTGATGATTTGTGATTTGCCATCTTCTGTTTCCTTCTATTTTATTTTACTTGTAGTCCCTAGCAGAGTCGAACTGCTCTTTAGAGAATGAAAATCTCTCGTCCTAACCGATAGACGAAGGGACCATGTGGCTATTTTGCGGGTGCAAAGTTAGCGTTAATTTTTGAATCAACCAAACTTTTCTTGAAATATTTTTCAAATGGGGTTGTTTTTTCATCTTTTTCATGTAACTTTGTCATCTATGTTGATGAAAACGAAGGCTATAGTGCTTCATGCATTTAAATTCGGTGAAAACAAGCTGATGGTTGATGTGTTTACCGAGCAACAGGGACGCATATCGTTTGCTGTTCGCATTGTAAACTCACCGAAAGCAAAGATTAAAAAGCAATATTTTCAGCCTTTTTCTGTGCTTGAAATCGAATATGATTATCGGCAAAAGACAAACATTCAGACGTTCAACAACGTAGGGATTGCCTATCCGTTTGGCTCAATACCTTTTGAACCGCTTAAGCTTTCGATTTGTTTTTTCCTTGCCGAACTGACTTCTTATGCCACACATGGCGAGCAGGAGAATACTCATCTGTTCAATTATATCGTTTCAAGCATCGAATGGCTTGACCGATGTGACACAGGGTTTTCTAACTTTCACCTCGTATATATCGTTCATTTATTGCGCTTTCTTGGCTTCTATCCCAACCTCGAAGATTATGAAGAAGGGTGTTGTTTTGATATGCGTAATGGTTGTTTTACAAGCACATTGCCGTCTCATCACGATTTTCTTTCTTCGCAAGATGCCTCACTTGTTGCCACATTTTCACGCATGGACTATGCCAATATGCACCTTTTTAAGATGTCACGTGCTGATAGAAACCGCTTTTGTGATATCGTTTTAACCTATTATCAACTGCATATTCCAAAGTTTCCTGAACTGAAATCCTTGCAGGTATTAAAGGAATTGTATTAATTGCAATGCCTTTTTGAGCAACGATGTGCAGCACATTGTGCAATAATATCGCCTTTTATGCCCCGAAATAAGCCTCAAGTTCGGTCATCGCTTCACCTTCTTTGTTGTTCAAATCCTTGATGAGTTGTCCCTTTTCCAACAGCAGAATACGAGATGAAATGTCTGAAACAAAGTTTAGATTATGGCTTGACAGGATGACGGTTGCCCCCGTTTCTTGACAGAAAGTGTGTATCATCTTGGCAATATGGATTTGAGATGACGGGTCAAGATAATTGAAAGGCTCATCCAAAATAAGTACTTTCGGGTGGATAAGCATTGCACCTATGATGCCAATCTTTTGTCGGTTGCCTTCTGAAAAGTCACGAATATACTTCTTAGTACCCAGGATTTCATCGTGCATTAGAATGCTATAAGCTGCCAACCGCTCATCAATCGTGTCCTTACTCAAGCCATATACATTGCCAATAAAGGTGAAATATTCCTCTGGAGTGTAGAAGTCGATGAGGAAACGGCCGTCAATAAACGAGCCTGTATATTGCTTCCAAGCTTCACTTTCGTTTACTTTCATGCCATTGCTCATAACATATCCTTCGGTGGCTTGAATCAAGTCGAGTATCAATCGCATGAGGGTTGTCTTGCCAGCCCCATTATTTCCAACGAGACCTACAAGCTCTCCGCTGTGTATGTCGAGTGTAGGAATGTCGACAACGGTGTGAGTTCCATACACCTTTTTTAGGTCTTTGATTTCTATATCCATGTTGTTTAATTCATATTTTGTAGTTTATAATAACCTCAACTCATGCAAACGCTTCAAAAAGAGGGTAGACTTTGGAGTCTGTTCTCCTTCTTTTGGGAATACCATAAGGCACTTCTTCTCTCCTGGAAAAGGACAGATTGTGCTGTTTACTTCATGAAATCCTCCATTCGTTTGTATTTTTTAGCCATGAAACGATGGGCTACCCATTGGATAAATGGGCGCGAAAAAGCCAGCATTGTCAAACCGATAGCCGAGAGAATTGCATCAACAATGAGCGTGTTGTCAATGAAAACGATGAGGCAACTATAGATAATAATCGGGATGATGGTAACAAACGCATAGACATTTACACCCATACTGGCTCCTTGATAGTTGAAGAATGCTGAGCTAAAGAGGTCTATTCGCTTTGAGAAAAGACTTGTTGGCATGTATAAAAGGTTTATTCCTGCACAGAAAATAAAGGCAGATAACACCATCAGTGGTGACCAATAGCCTAAGAATATGCCTGGAACAAGCAGCAGAGTTGCCGTTAGATTTAGAAGGATAAAGAACCAAAACTTCCGCCAAAGCATGTCGAAAACCGAGATGGGTTTCGTCATAAGTCCGTGAAAGAAGTTACCTTCTATGGAGAAAACCCATTGTCCTAAGATGAGCGAAGAGAACATAATAGTCATAAAAACATATATGCCTTCACCCCCATTTAAGTCATTATCAGGGTCTATTCCCATGCTTCTTATGTATGCTTGCACTGACATGATGCCCAAAAGTAGTAGTTCTCCCCTGAGCAATCGCTTTGAACGAAGCAGTGAAATATACTCCATACTGAAGAGAGATGAGCCTCCAATGCGACCCACCTTTGAGGTTTGACTGCGTTGTTCGTTGTAATGTTTGACGTAACAAAGGTAGGCATAGATGCTAATTCCAAAGCCTAAAGTGATAAAAAACCATGCAATGGTGCTGCCGATGGCGCCTAACCAGTGCATGAAAAATATCATAAAGAGCGCTGAAATGCAATAGTAGAAGAGCAGCATCAACCATAATGGCAGCTTGTATTCCCATCCTTGAGCCTTTCTAATGCCTGTAATCATCAAGCCGTCTGCAAAGTTTTGTGTCAGAGATAGGCAGAAAGCAAGAAGTGCATAGCCTATCGGCATGAGCGTCTTGCCTATGATCAGCACCATGACGGGAATGAACCAATTGAGATAATCAACAAGATTCGTCACGAGCAGAAAGTGATTCCATGTGGCCTTTGGAATGGGTTTGGAGCGCAAATAGTCATCCATTCCTGCGGCATCTGTCTTTAAGAGCAACTTCATCCATAGCTCAAAAGGAGACAAAATCACGACAAATGGAACTATGATTAGCCCCATCTCGCCTCGCGAAGTGAGTTGGTCAAGCTCACCTCCTGCCTGCCAATAGCCTGCACATAGGCCCACAATAACACACAACATCATATAGATAAAGAGGCCTAAACGCTTCCAATCAAACGTTCTTCGCTTCTGTATCCACCATAATTTGAGAAGAATCTTCAGCATCATTAACCTTAACTAATAGTTCAACTAATGCTCGTTGTTACATTCCTCTTGCCTTTAGAAGGGCTGAAGTGTCGGGAGATTTAAGACCAGTAAAGTCAGTAAACGTCTGCATGAGGTCCTTTGTATTGCCTCGACTGAGTACTTTGTCACGGAAATCTTGGCCTGTTCTTGGGTCAAGTGCACCGCGTTTAGCAAAGCAAGTGGCTATATTGTCAGCGAGAACTTCAGTCCATAAGTAGCTATAATAACCCGCTGCATAGCCTCCTCCCCATACATGATTGAAGTAAGAAGTTGCATATCGTGGCGGAATCTGTGTGTCTAATAGTCCTACTTCCTTAAGCGCTTGCTGCTGGAAAGCGTCAGCTTTATCGGCCGTTGGAATGTCTTTTTCTGGCAACATGGCCCAAGCCATGTCAATACATGTGGCTCCTAAGTTCTCACCGAGTGCGTAAGCAGGTTGGAAATTGATTGAGTTCAGCATCTTTTCTTTTAGGGCTTCGGGCATCGGTTCACCTGTTTTAGTATGGCGAGCAAAGTGATTAAACACTTCAGGTAGACTCGCAAAGCTTTCATTAAACTGTGAAGGCATCTCGACAAAGTCACGTGCTACGGCCGTGCCGCTTAGCGAATTATACTCGCAATTGGATAGAATCCCGTGCAAAGCATGGCCAAATTCATGGAACATTGTAGTCACTTCGTCCCATGTTACGAGTGTAGGTTGCCCCTCAGGTGCCTTTGCATAGTTGCACACATTATATATAATAGGTTGTTGTTCGCGGTATTTGCTCTGCTTAGCAAAGCTGCTCATCCATGCTCCTCCACGTTTAGTGGGGCGACGGAAGTAATCACAATACCACAAGGCTAAAGGCTTTCCGTCTTTGTCTATGACTTCAAACACGCGCATGTCCTTATGATATGTGGGGATGTCTTTACGCTCTTTGAACGACAATCCATAGGCTCTGTGCGCGGCATAGAACACTCCATTGACGAGAACGCTATCGATATTGAAGTAAGGTTTGACGTCGTCTTCGGAGAAGTTATACTTCGCTTTCTTCATCTTTGCCGAGTAATAGAAGCGGTCATAGGGTTGAAGCGTGAAGTCTTTACCTTCGGTTTCACGTGCAAACTCCTGAATTTCACGCGTCTCTTCATCGGCTTTTGGCTTATAAGATGCAATCAATTGTTTCAAGAAGGCATAGACATTCTCTGGTGTTTTAGCCATAGTGTTCTCCAAAGAATAGGCTGCATAGTTGTTATATCCCATGAGTTTAGCCTTCTCTGCGCGTAGTTTTGCTATCTCAACTACAAGGGGATAGGTGTTAAACTCACCTGTTCCGTCGGCACGATGCACTGAAGCTTCAAACACTCTGCGGCGTAAGTCGCGGTTCTCCAAGTTTGTTAGGATGGCCTGTTGAGTGGTATTGACAATCACAATGCAATAAGGCGCCTTGCCACCACGGCTTTCTGCGTCTTTCTTACATTGCGCAATGTCTGCCTCGCTGAGTCCTTTCAGCTCGTCTTTGCTGTTCACCCATACCACCGCATGATTGGTTGCATCGGTCAAAGTCGTGCCCCATTGCTGTTGAAGTTCGGCAATGCGTTTGTTGATTTGCTCCATTCTTGCCTTCTTTTCGGGTGAAAGCAGGGCGCCAGAACGTACAAAATGTTTATAAGTTTCGTCTAACAGTTTCAAGTTCTCACCTTTAAGTTTGCTTCGTTCGTGGTCGTAGACGTACTTGATGCGGTTGAACAGCTTTGTGTTAAACGTAATCTTGTTCTCCCAATCGGTAAGAACGGGCGTCATTTCCTTTTCGGTTTGTGCTATAATAGGCGTCTTATCAGCGCTCGTTAAGCAATAAAACACACTTGAAATGTGGTCAAGCATCTTGCCACTTTCTTCAAAAGCCACGATGGTATTCAGGAAAGTGGGCTTCGCTTTGTTGTTAACAATCTTGTTGATTGCATAGCGTTGCATACTGATGGCTTCTAAAAGTGCTGGCTGATAGTCGGTTTCTTCAATCCAATCAAACTTTGGTGCTTTGAAAGTTAAGTCGCTATAAACCAACAGAGGATTGGGCCTTGCGTCTTCATTTGCCTGTTGTGCTGAGGCTGAAAGAGTCATGGTAGAGGCCAAACCAGCTGTTAATAGCGTGTGTTTGAGGGCTGCTTGGATCTTTTTCATTGTCTATTTCTTTTGAGATTAATTTCATGTTATCGGTTACAAAAATAGCGTTTTCTATACAAAATGCAAAATAAAATATCACAAACAATATGAATTCATAACAAGAAAACGCTTATTTGAGAACGAAAGAAAGTTCTGATTTCAGAATTTAATCCTTATCTTTGCAACATTGTTATACCCAAAATGCAAGATGATGATTGATGAAATTCTAAACTACAACGCAACGTTTGTTGAGCAAAAAGGCTATGAGCAGTTTATTACTTCAAAGTATCCTGACAAACATTTGGCTGTGTTGTCGTGCATGGATACGCGACTTACCGAACTCCTTCCTGCTGCTTTAGGACTTAAAAATGGTGATGCGAAGCTGATAAAGAATGCAGGTGGACTTGTCATCTCTCCCTTTGATTCGGCCATGCGCAGTCTGTTGGTGGCCATTTATGAATTAGATGTGCGCGAGATTATGGTCATTGCACACACTGAATGTGGTGCATGTCACATGAGTTTTGAGGCCTTTCGTGAACACATTCTTGCGAGAGGAATCGATGAAAAGACGCTTGATACCATCCAACATTGCGGGATTGACCTAAACAAATGGCTTGAAGGATTCCATGATACCGCCTCTTCTGTACGGCAAACGGTTGACACTATACGCCGCCATCCACTTGTTCCCACCGATGTGATTGTGCGTGGTTTCATTATCAATTCGGTCACAGGGCAACTTGAAGAGTGTCAATAGGCGTTCGCTATTGCTATCAGTGAATTGACGAAATGATGAGATTTGTCTGTTGAGGGGATAGAACTTGCATGTTGAAGAGATAGTTCTTGTCAGTTAAAAAGATAGCGCTTGCATGTTGAAGGGATAGTTTTTACATCTTAAAAAGATGGCTCTTGTCAGTTAAAAAGATAGCGCTTGTCAGTAAAAAAGGCCGATTTCATCGTTCCTTTTGCCCGACATTTTCTTTTCTTCTCTTATCCTTCATTTTGTTATTTGCGCCACCTGATAAAACAAAATGCGCCATTTCATCGAGTAATTTGCATCATTTCATCGTGTGAAATGGGTCAAATTACACGCCCATTTGCCTCAAATCATTTTGCCTTTTAATATCATCCGTATTGATCTCTCCAATTACCAACAAAACAACCACTTCTATTTCTAAGGCTAACTACTCCCCTCTCTCTTCGGAGAGGGGCTGGGGGTGAGGCTTTATTTCAACTTACCCACCCCGCTATCAGCGTCTATCCACTACACGATGGGGAGCGCAACGCCATTAATTTTCTGGTAGATATCGAGTGCATATACGTCAGTCATGCCACTGATAAAGTCGATAACAGCCATGATTCTCGTTTCAAGATTGTCGCTATGAATATCATATTGGCTGCTGACACGACGGATAAGTTGTTGAGAATAGAATCGTTTGGGGTTGACAGCCGCCTCAACAAACACGCGCATTAGCGTCTCCATAATCTTATAACCCGATAGTTCTATGTCGAGAACAGGCTTACTATGATAGATTTTTTGATATGAAATTTGCGTACAACGATGATAGGCTTCGCGCTGAAGTGGTGCGATATTATCAATCAAACTGCCTTTAAACGTGCCATGAAGGATTTCATCTTCGTGTTCAACAAAGGTCTTAACGCATTCGTTTTCAAGTTTACCGATGACGCTTGCACGCATGTAAACAACCTGTTCATTGGCATCCGTTAGTTCCTCTTCCCGTATGCGTTTCTTTATTTCTCCACGCATTTCGTCGTCAAAGAAGCCCAATAACAGGTTGGCAGTTTCCTCAAATGATAAGATCTTTAGCTTGTGGGCATCTTCTATATCCATGATTTCGTAGCAGATATCATCGGCAGCTTCAACGAGATAAACTAACGGATGACGAGCAAATTTCAATGGTTCTCCGGGCTCAGATAAGCGAATTAAGCCCAATTCATCGGCGATTTTGCAATAATCTTTGGCTTCACTTTCGAAGAAACCAAACTTTCCATGTGCCCCCGCAAGAGTGCTTGAAAAGGGATATTTCACGATACTTGCCAACATGGAATAAGTCATAACGAAACCTCCTTGACGTCTTCCAAAGAAACGATGTGTTAGTAATCGAAACGCGTTTGCATTGCCTTCAAAGTGTGAAATGTCGTTCCAAAACTGTGAAGAAACCATGGTTTTAAGTTGCTTTCCGTCTCCTTCGGTGAAGAAAGTCTGTATAGCTTTCTCGCCCGAATGACCGAAAGGAGGGTTCCCCATGTCGTGAGCGAGGCAGGCAGCACTAACGATTGTGCCAATCTCTTCAAACAAAGTGTTTTGCAATTCAGGATGTTTCTGCTTCAAACGCTTGCATACATCATTCCCCAAAGACTGCCCAAGACTCGACACTTCCAAGCTATGTGTGAGTCGATTATGTACAAAGATGCTGCCCGGAAGAGGGAAAACCTGCGTCTTATTCTGTAATCTTCTGAAGGGAGCTGAATAGATTAACCGATCATAATCACGCTTAAATTCTGATCGATCGTCATGTCTTTCGGCATGACGGTGCTCTTGTCCGAGCCTCTTATTACTGATAAGTTGTAGCCAGTTCATGCGACAAATATAATGTAAAAACATGGATTTTCTTTCTTTTTAAGCCGAAAAATAACATTATCTGCATAGAATTGCGTATTTTTGTGGCTTATAAGGAATAATAATGAAAATAAAAGTAGTAAACAAAGGACATCAACCTTTGCCCGAATATGCCACACCTCAGAGTGCAGGCATGGACCTTAGAGCCAACATCGACAGTCCCATTACGCTCAAACCCATGGCGCGTCAGCTCGTTCCTACAGGCTTGTATATCGCCCTACCAGCAGGATTTGAGGCGCAGATTCGACCGAGAAGTGGACTCGCTTTGAAGCATGGTATCACCGTACTCAATACTCCTGGTACCATTGATGCAGACTATCGTGGAGAACTTATGGTGCTACTTGTGAACTTCTCTGATACAGATTTTGTCATCAACGATGGCGAACGTATTGCTCAAATGGTTATAGCGCGCCATGAACAAGGCACATTTGAGCCAGTAGATATATTAGATGAGACCGAGCGAGGAGCAGGAGGTTACGGTCATACTGGAGTGAAATAAAAATAAAACTACATTGCTTTGAAATCGTCATTCAATAATTTTATAGTCGTAACAGCTATCGTTTTGGTGGCTGCAACAGCAGTAATCCCGTCGTTTGCCAACCGCGAAAAGCAAGCAATTAAACCGATTCAATCGGATAAAACGACTTCATTGAGCTATGAAGACAGCGTGCGTTACAACACAATGTTCTTGGATGCGATACTTGCAGAGGCTGCCGGCAAGAATGATTCTGCCTATAGTTTATTGCAAAAATGCATCAAACTCAATCCTGATGCTGCTGAAGCCTATTATTATTTGGCATCATTTGAGTCGGAAAAGAAAAACGATTCGTTGGCCCTTTCCTATTTGATTAAGGCTCATGCGCTATCTCCTGACAATGAAGACTATCAGGAACAATTGGCTGAAAACTATATTAATGCACAGCAATATGCTAAGGCTATTGATGTATATGAAGCGTTAGTGAAGCGTCATGGCGACCGTTCGGATGTGCTTCAAGTGCTACTTCAGCTCTACAATCAGCAGAAAGACTACGATAATATGCTGCGTACGATTGAACGATTAGAGCAAAACGAGGGTAATAGTGAAGGCATAACATTGTCTAAAGTGCGTGTATATGAGCTCAAAGGTGACAAGAAACAAGCTTATAAAGCACTACAAAACTTGTGTGAAATTTACCCTAACGACCCGAACTTTCGAGTCATGACAGGCAACTGGCTCATGCAGAATGACCGCAAGAAAGAAGCCTTTTCACTATACCAAGGGGTATTGAAAGAGGAGCCAAATAACGCCATGGCACTCGCTGCAATGTATGACTATTACGTGTCAGTAAATGATAGTTTGCAGGCAAAGACTATCATGAACCGCATCCTTTTGAGTGATAAGAGTGACTCAAAGACAAAGCAAAGCATGATAAGACAATTCATTCAATCGAATGAACAAACGGGAGGTGACAGTCTGAAAGTGCTGAGAATGTTTGATGAAGTGCTGAAGGTTAGCCCCAAAGATGCAGCGATTGCCGAACTGAAAGCAGCCTATATGTCTTTAAAAAAGATGCCAACGGCACAAGTAGATAGTGCACTTGTCGAACTCTTAAGCATTGATCCAGACAACAAAGGGGCTCGAATTCAGTTGTTACAAGACGTGTGGTCATCGAAAGATTACACGCGAGTTATCCAACTAAGTAACATGGGATTGGCTTATGATCCGAATGAAATGAGCTACTATTATTTCATGAGTTTAGCTTATATTCAGCTTGAAAACACGAAGCAAGTTGTCGCGACTATACGCAAAGGAATGAGGCATGTGACCGACCAATCCAATAGGAATATGGTGGCAGAACTCTATGCAATCATGGGCGATTATCTACAGAAAGAGAATAAGTTTAAGGAGGCTTATGCTGCTTATGACAGTTGTTTGGTGTACAAAAGTGATAACATTTACTGCATGAACAACTATGCTTATTACCTTAGTATCAATGGAGATGACTTGCAAAAAGCCGAGCAAATGAGTTATAAAACGGTACAAGCTGAGCCGAAAAATGCCACATATCTCGACACGTATGCATGGATATTGTTCCTGCAAAAGCGCTATACTGAGGCCCAGATTTATATCGATTTAGCTATCAAAAACGATACAGATTCCATCCAGAATTCAGTCATTTGGGAACATGCAGGCGATGTATATGCGAAGTTAGGTGACATAAAAACAGCACTTGATTACTGGCATAAAGCACTCAAAATTGGAAGTGGAAACACGGCAATCCTTGAGAAAAAGATTCGTTTAAAGAAATATATCAAATAACAGATGAAAACAAAATTCAAATACAATAAACTTGTTTTATTGGCTTTACCAATGTTACTTGCGGCATGTGGAGCCAAGAAAAATCTCGTGAAAACAACGAATGCAACAACCACAACGACTGTAACGACGTCAAGAACAGGCACAAACACGGAAATGCAAAAGCTTGCTTTCTTACAAAAAGTGGCTGATAACTCCGTGTATGCAAAGAATATTGTGGGTGACATGAAGTTTAATTTGGTGATTGGAGACAAGAATATCACAGCGACAGGAGCACTTCGTATGCGCAAAAATGAGGTTATTCGGATTCAACTTTTCATTCCTTTGTTGGGCACAGAAGTAGGTAGATTGGAGTTCACTCCTAACTATGTACTTGTTATTGACCGTCTACATAAGGAATATGTCAAGGCAGATTATAACCAATTAGACTTCTTAAAGAACAACGGATTGAACTTCTATAGTCTGCAAGCGCTATTTTGGAATCAGCTGTTTCTACCGGGAACAGACCGTCTAAGCGAGGTTTCCTTGCACCAATTTGAAACCAATTTGCAGACTACCGGCACCACAACGCCTATCACACTGCATCAAGGCAACATGGATTTTGTGTGGAATGCCAATAAGCAGAGTGGCATTATAGACCAAACAAAGGTTGCATATAGAAGCCAACAACATGGTAATTCTACGCTCATTTGGGACTATTCAAACTTTATGAACGTAGGCGTTAAGCGGTTTCCTGCCAAACAAAGTTTCACGTTTACTACCACTGCAACGCGTCAAAAGAAGACTGTTCGCGTGACACTCGACATGGACGAGGTGACAACGAAAGACAACTGGGATGCCAACTCGACCATATCGAGCAAATATAAAAAGATAGAAACCAACGATATCTTGGGCAAAATTATGACGTTTTAAATGAAAAAGATTGTATTCATCCTATTGATTGGTCTGCTGACATGTAATGTGTCGGCACAGAAAAAGACTGCCGTTAAGCAACGTCCCACGCAGGAACAGAAAGCAAAACCTTCAAAAAAAACGGCAAAAACAAAAGCAAAGACCACTAAAAACGCTGTTGTTTATACCAACGCCTCTATCCGAGGACTGCAAGGACAACGCTCTCTCATCCAGAAAAAGATAAAGGAACAAGAGCAAGCTTTACGCAAAAATCAAGCTGATGTGAAAGAAAGGCTTAACACTTTGCTTACACTTAACTCGCAGATTGATGAGCGACAGAAGAATATTAACGGTATAGAAAGCGACATAAACCATATCAATGGGAACATCAATATCCTCAAAGCACAACTCCAAACGCTTGAACAGCAACTGCAAGATCGCAGGACTAAGTATATAAAGTCTATGCGTTATCTTGCTCATAACAGGACAGTTCAAGACAAATTGATGTTTATCTTCTCGGCGAAAACCTTCACTCAGATGTACCGCCGCTTGCGTTTTGTGCGCGAATATGCCGACTTTCAGAAGGCACAAGGACAGATGGTGCAACTGAAACAGGCTCAAGTGGATGGCAAACACAAGCAACTTCAGCAGGTGAAGGGACAGAAAAGTAATCTTCTTTACAAAGGAAAGAAAGAGAAAGAAGCACTTGAAGGCCAGCAGGATGAACAGAAAAAGGTGGTTGCTTCATTGCAAAATCAACAGAAAACGATACAGAAAATCATCACCGAACAACGCCAAAAGGATGCTGCTCTCAATGCACAAATCGACCGGTTAGTGGCACAAGAGGTGGCGAAAGCACGTGCACGTGCCGCAGAAGAAGCTAAGCGTCAGGCCGCCGCTAAAGCCGCCGCACAACGCCGAGCAGCTGAGTTGGCCAAGAAAAAAGCTGCTGCCGAGGCCGCAGCAAGAGAGAATGCACGACGCATTGCGGAAGCAAAAGAGCGGGAAGCACGCTTGAAAGCTGAAGCCGAAGCGGCTGCAAGAGCGGCTGAAGCGGCTCGACAGGCACAGCAAGCTGCCGATGAAGCCAAGAAGAAAGCTGCCGCAGAAGCTGCTGCAAGGGCTGCAACGGAGAAGAAAGAACGTGCAGAACAGGCTGCAAGAGAGGCGGAAGCACAGCGCCAAGCAGCTGAAAGAAAGGCAAAGGTTGAGGCTGATCGCCAAAAGAAGGAACTCGCGGAGGTGAAGAAACAGGCTGATGACGCCGAACACTTATCTACCGTTGACCGCATGATTAGCGGTGGTTTCGAGGCTAACCGCGGTCGGTTGCCAATGCCAATCTCTGGAAGCTATAAGGTTGTTAGCCACTTCGGGCAATATAATGTGACGGGACTGAACGGCGTGACCCTTGACAATAAGGGTATAAACATAAAGGGAAATCCGGGTTGTGTGGCTCGTTCCATCTATGATGGAGAGGTTAGTGCCGTCTTCGGTTATGCCGGAAGTATGGTCGTTATGGTGCGACATGGCGCCTTCATCTCGGTATATTGTAACCTGCGTTCAGTCAGTGTGAGTCGCGGACAAAAGGTAAGTACCCGACAAACACTTGGTGTTGTTGGCTCAGATAACATCCTTCAATTCCAACTTCGCAAGGAAACCGCAAAGTTAAATCCTGAAGTATGGTTAGGAAGATAAAAGCACTTGCTGCCCCCTTTCACAAAGGGTGGCAGCTTGTTTGCTACACACGACTTTTTAAACTGAATGGAATGACACGGTAAAACCATAGGAAACATGAGGTAAAGTGCCTCAAATCATCGACTAATATGCCTGAAATCATTTTGCCAGTAAACCTAAGACCTCGCACCATATCCATTAAGCGATTTCGTCGTTCCTCACGCATCATTGTCTAAGCCCCCATAAAAGCATCTACCAAAACAAACCTATATGTCGAAAACCTATCTCATATCATTAACTCTTCTGCTCTCTATCATTGGATGTTTACGAACAAAAGCCGATATCTTTCCAGGAAAATTATGGTCCGACAACCGTGGTATTCACATCAATGCACATGGTGGTGGTGTCATGAAATATCAGAAAACATACTATTGGTTCGGTGAACATAAGGCCGATTCGACTAATTCTGCGAGAGTGGGGGTTACTTGTTATCGCTCGAAAGACCTCAACTCATGGACTTATTGCGGTGTGGCGTTGGCCGTATCTGACGAAAAAGGTAGTGACATTGAGCGTGGTTGCATCATCGAACGACCAAAAGTGATCTATAATGCCAAGTCAAAACAATTCGTCATGTGGTTTCATTTGGAACGCAAAGGGCATGGCTATGCGGCAGCACGCTATGGAGTTGCTGTGAGCAAACGGCCCGAAGGACCCTATACATTCCTCTATTCTTCGCGTTCATGTCCCGGCATTCGCCCTGTGAATCTCCCCGAGTCACTTGATCGTTCGACCTATAACGCGGGCCTAAAAATGGCTTGGTGGACCCCCGAATGGCGCGAACTCATTGGTAAAGGACTTTTTGTTGACCGCGATTTAGCCCATGGTCAGATGGCAAGAGACCAGACCTTGTTCGTAGATGACAATCAAAAGGCCTATCACATCTATGCTTCGGAAGACAACCTTACGATTCAAATTGCAGAACTTACTGACGATTATCTCCATCACACGGGCCGCTATTGGCGCGTTGATCCGGGTGGACAGAACGAAGCACCTGCCTTATTTAAGCACGAAGATACATACTGGTTGATTACCAGCGGATGTACTGGTTGGGCGCCAAATAAGGCGCGTATGTTCTTTGCGCATAGCATAGAAGGGCCTTGGACACAAGTAAGTAGCCCTTGCCGTGGGCCGAAAGCCAACATCACTTTTGGCGGACAAGGAACTTATGTCATTTCATTGGGCACACGAAAGAAGCCTCGTTATGTCTTCATGGCAGACGTTTGGCGACCTAATCACCCGATTGATGGCCGATATATTTGGCTGCCAATAACGTTTGAAAAGCAACAACCTGTTATCCATTGGATAGAGCGTTGGACGCTAAAACCTTAGTCTTTGATGCTTAAACGACTTCAAACCATCAAACATGATAACACTAAAAAAGATACTACTAACCATTGTTTGTCTGTCGAGTTCAATGATTCATGCGCAGACAATGCAGCCAACGGGCACGTCAAACTATTGGAAAGATGCTGTTCCTGAGGCCATGCGACAAAGCTATATCGCCTATGCCAATGAATATTTGGGTAGACCTTGGGCCTCAATTCCAGACTCTGTTTTCGGTGAGTTTAGGCATAAGGGAAACCGAACACACTATGAACAACTTTGTTTTCAAAAGCGAACACAACTCGCAGCAATAGCAATGGGTGAGATTATTGAAGGCAAAGGGCGCTTTATTCCCGATTTAATTGCAGGCTTGAATAACCTTCTTGGTGAACCATGGTGGGGCATTCCGGCACATTATGGGCCTGATTATCCAAAGGAAAGTGACCAGACTGTTGACCTCTTTAATGCCGAAACAGCAGGGTTGGTTGCGTGGATTCGTTACATGTTGGCAGACAGATTAGGAGACGAAATGCAGCAAAGGATTGATAAAGAAATCGACAAACGACTGCTTAATCCCGCACTAAACACAAACTATTGGTGGAAACATAGTCGCATGAACTGGACGCCTTGGATTTGTTCTAACTGGCTAACTGCAGTGTTGATAAGTGAGAAAGACGAGACAAAGAAACGTGAAGCCATCCGACAAATTAAGGCAGCTTTGCAGACGTTTATAGATGGATATCCGAATGATGGAGGTTGCGATGAAGGCTCTTTCTATTGGGATCGTGCTGCAGGTTCACTCTTTGATTGCATCGAATTGATGGAAAGTTTCGGACTAACGACTAAGGAGTTTGCCTCTAATTTGAAAGTAAAGGCGATGGCATCCTACATATATAAGATGTATATAGGCAATGGTTTCTGTGTGAACTTTGCCGATGCTCACGACAATCATGCAGTCGTTCAACTCAACGTTCTCTATCCTTTTGCTTTGTGGACTGACGACATAACTATGCGCCGTTACGCTGCATGGATAGCGCAACAACAAGGCTTTTTCCGACAGCCGGCAAAGCTTTTTGCAGGTAGTGGCAACTTTCCTACACTCGGACGTGAGTTATTTCTGCTCACAAAACTACATCAACTGCAAAGTGAAAAGCCGTGTGAACCCAAGCTCGAAAGCGTCTGGTTACCTAATCTTCAGATAATGACGGCGCGGCGAAAGCTTAAGAATCATAAGACGTTTTATGTCGCAATGAAGGGTGGAACAAATGGAGAGAGCCATAATCATAACGACATTGGATCGTTTATTGTCTATGCCAATGCAAGACCATTACTTATTGATCCCGGCGTGGGTGAATACACTTCAGTCACCTTTTCTGCTAAGCGTTACGAGATATGGACAATGCAATCAGCCTATCATAACCTACCAAAAATAAATGGTTTTGACCAACATGAGGGTACTAATTACCATGCAACTAAGGTGCAATATGAGCCATTTTCGCTTGCAATGGATATTGCTTCAGCCTATCCAAAAGAGGCAAAAGTGAAGACGTGGAATCGGAGTTTGTCTTTAAAAAGAGGCGATTTCATCGAGATAAACGAGCATTTTCAGCTTGACAA
Organism: Segatella salivae DSM 15606; assembly: GCF_000185845.1. Lineage (GTDB taxonomy): Bacteria > Bacteroidota > Bacteroidia > Bacteroidales > Bacteroidaceae > Prevotella > Prevotella salivae. Next base: position 1,567,269 of record NZ_GL629647.1, on the reverse strand, counting down.
ATGGATGCAACCACAACGCATTATGCTTTTAACGCCAGTGCAACCTGTTATGATTCAACGTGGTGTTTTGCAGCTTGGAGACAATCAACTCCTTTATCCTCACCAACAAGTTACCGTCAAAATAGAAGACATTAGCAATAAGATGGACTCCCTTTTACACAAGGTATGGGGAAACAATCTCTATCGTATTGTGATGACAATCGATTTAAAACAACTGACAAATAACATTAAATATACCTTGAAATGAAACAGAGATTAATCGTTCTTCTCATGCTTTTCGCATGCATAGAAGGCTTTGCAAAGAATCCAAAATCATGTGACCGCGACTACTGGGTAGGCCAAGCTTACAAGATGGCTCGACCCGTTTTAGAGAATATGGCCTATGGAAAGTTGCAACAAAACATGTTGACTGAGTTCAGTCCCAGCTTCGATAATCGAAACCGAAAGGTAGTATTCATGGAGACTTTTGGGCGACTTATGGCCGGAATTGCACCCTGGTTAGCACTGCCAGATGATGGTTCTGACGAGGCCAAACAACGCAAACAGCTTCGTGATTGGGCTTTAGCAAGCTACCGAAATGCCGTTGATCCATCTTCTCCCGACTATCTATGTTGGGGCATTTCTGACCAGAATCTCGTTGACGCGGCATATATTGCAGAGAGTTTTCTGCGTGCCTATGACACACTATGGCAGCCACTTGACAGTCTAACTAAACGTCGATACTTTCAGGAATTTCAAAGACTTCGTCGCATAGATCCACCCTATACGAACTGGCTTCTCTTTGCTTCTACCATAGAAAGCTTCCTTGCAAAGGCGGGTGGAGGATGTGATAACTTCCGCGTAAATATGGCATGTCGCAAGGTAGAAGAATGGTATGTTGGAGATGGTTGGTATGCAGATGGCCCAGTCTTTGCCTTTGATTACTATAGTAGTTACGTGTTTCATGCGATGTATCTTGAGACACTTCAGGCTATGATTGATGCCAAAGTAAATACCAGAATAGACTATAACAAGTACTTCGATCGTGCCTTAAAGCGAGCTCAGAAGTATGCCATTATCTTAGAAAGGTTTATCTCTCCAGAAGGTACTTTCCCTGTGATTGGACGCTCAACTCCCTATCGTCTTGCCGCCATGCAACCCTTAGCACTCTTGGCCTGGTATCAAAAGATGCCGAAAGAACTCTCCAACGGTCAGGTCAGAGCGGCCTTAACACAAGTGATGCACCGCATGTTTGACCATCAAAATAACTATAATCAGAAAGGCTTTCTTACGATAGGATTCTGTGGTTCGCAACCCGAGACAGCCGATTGGTATACAAACAATGGCTCACTCTACATGACTTCGCTCTCCTTTATGCCTTTAGGTCTCCCGGCTAATCATCCATTTTGGACAGACGCTCCACAGCCTTGGACACAAGTAAAGGCTTGGAATGGGAAGCCTTTCCCAAAAGATCATCGTTGGGGTGATAATATTCAAACGCGTGATAAGTGGTAAAACATAGATAAAAATCCGATGAAATCGATAAAAATAACATCTTTATTATTCTTGCTTTTTAGTCTATGCACAGCTCAAGCAAAGGATATTTATGTCACAATTACCAACCCCTTGGCTCATGAACGACATCAATTGGTGGACTTATCTGTCGACACTATCAGCGCTAAAATGAATGTCAAAGCGACATCACCTCTGCGGGTTCTCAATGCAGCCAGACTTGAACAACCTTGTCAACTCACGTATGATGGCAAGTTAATCTTTGAGGTAAATATCCCTCCTTCTGGGCAAATGACCTATGTGATAGAATCAAAACAGCCTGCAACTACACGCACTTGGGTTTATGGAAAGCAATATAAAATTAGAAAAGATGACATCGCTTGGGAGAATGATCGATGTGGATTCCGTGTCTATGGACCGGCACTTCAGAAAACGGGTGAACGCTCTTTCGGTATTGATGTATGGACAAAAAATACACCAGAACTTGTACTTCAGCGTCGCTATACAGCCGACTATCAAGGCAATCTAAAAGAAGACTCTCTCCAAAAAGCCGGAAAACGTGATGAAGCAGCAGGCATTGATCGGCACACTTCCTTTCATCTTGACCACGGAACTGGCATGGATGCTTATGGCGTTGGCCCCACTTTAGGCTGTGGAACGCCTGCAATCATGAGACAAGATAAACTTATTTTTCCTTATTGTTACCATGATTTTAAGATACTGGACAATGGCCCTTTACGATTTACTTTGCTATTAAACTTTGCGCCAAATGCCGATGGTGTGATTGAACATCGCTTGATTTCCCTTGATAAAGCAACACATTTCAATCGCATGACTGTATGGTATGACCAGCTCAATACACCTGAAACTTTAGCCACAGGTCTTGTACTTCGTGGGGAGAATAAACTCAAAATAGACAAAGATTTTATTGCCTATGCTGACCCAACTGACAATCAAAAGGCTTGGGGTTCAACAATCTTTGTGGGCTTGTTATACCCTAATGGTGTCGATGAAACCGGTAAATTTGAAACCATTAACCATGCTCTTGGCTTAAAAAAGAACTATCATGGTGAGCCCTTTACCTATTATTTTGGTTCTGCTTGGAGTGCTTATGACATGCCAACGTTTGCACATTGGACACTCGAATGCCAAGAATCGCTCGACAATCTCAAACATCCACTAATCCTAACGATACGATAAAACATGAAAAAATCTATCATTTTATTTGCCATTTTGCTTGCGATTGTACCCCTGAAAGCCAAGCAAATGACAACAGAGAACGTTCTTGAAATCATCCAACGCGTAAATAACAACTGGCAGAAACGACATAAACCTGAGACGCGAGCCTTTTGGGATGATGCTGCATATCATACCGGAAATATGGAAGTTGTGAAGTTAATTCCACAACAAGATTATATCGATTATTCGATGAAATGGGCCAATTTTAATCATTGGGAGGGTGCAACAGAGAAAGATCCAAGGCTTTGGAAGTACAAACTTTACGGCGAAGATCAGTACCATGTACTATTTGGTGACTGGCAGATTTGTTTCCAAACATACATTGATCTCTATCATATTGCGCCATCAGAACACATGATTTCACGCGCAAAAGAAGTGATGAATTACATGGTAAACTCAAAGGAAAACGACTATTGGTGGTGGGCCGATGCACTCTATATGGTTATGCCTGTGATGACAAAGATGTATCGATTAACGGGTGAAACGAAATATCTTGATAAGCTTTATGACTGCATTGGCTATGCCGATAGCATTATGTTAGACCCTGAAACAGACCTATATTTCCGCGATGCAAAGTATGTTTATCCCAAACATAAGACGCTACGCGGGCGCAAAGACTTTTGGGCTCGCGGTGACGGTTGGGTCTTGGCAGGCCTCGCAAAGGTGCTACAGGATATGCCAAATGACTATCGTCACTACGCTTTTTTCGTCGAAAAGTATCGCCGTTTGGCTCAAGCGGTCTCGAAACTCCAGCAACATGAGGGCTATTGGACACGTTCGATGATGGATCCAAAGCAGGCACCTGGTCCCGAAACGAGTGGCACTGCTTTCTTTACTTATGGTCTACTTTGGGGCGTAAATAACGGAGTTTTACCGATGAAATCGTATAAAAAAACTATTCAACGCGCTTGGAACTATCTCAGCACAAAGGCACTTCAGCCCGATGGTCATGTGGGATATGTTCAACCTATCGGTGAAAAGGCCATTCCTGGACAAATGGTTAATGCGGATTCTGAAGCCAACTTTGGTGTTGGTGCCTTTCTGCTTGCTGCATGTGAATATTATAGATGGTTGAAGAATCAGAACGAAACAGCGCACCAGTAAAAGCAAAGAATTAATCATCGGAGACTATATTGTTCGATGAAATGGGGGAGAAGAAGCCTCAACTCCAGCCCTTTTCAGCCTCACCCCCAGCCCCTCTCCGAAGAGAGAGGGGAGTAGTTACTCCTTAAAATTATGGAAATCGTTTGAGGGTTATTTAAAAGTGTCGAGATTGTTGATAATAAAAGGCAAAATGATTTGACCCAAATGGTCATGTAATTAGATTCATTTCACACGATGAAATGGTACAGATTATGGTGTGAAATGACATTGTTTATAATGCAATTATAGTTCAATGTCTACATCGTTGCCTCATACAAGG
>NZ_GL629647.1:1562004-1562996 GCF_000185845.1 Segatella salivae DSM 15606 | reverse complement strand
AAAAGTTTGCACATGTCTGTTGTGTACTTTCGTTTAATAATGTATAGTTTAACAGAAATATCAATTATACTGCTCTATTGTACTTATTTTTTTATAATGTATCATGCCCTTATTATTTTCTTTTTCCTATGGGTAAGCTTGACTTTCTAATATTTAGTTTCCCATCTAACACAATAGTTTCTGTTGGAGTTGTTAATCCTCTTATCTGTTGAAGAAGATGTTGTGCTGCAAGTTTACCCATATCAAGCGTTGGTTGTGCTACGCTAGTGAGTTCCATAATTCTACCAGTGGGTGACTCTGAGAAGCCAGCTATTGCCATATCTTGTGGAATACGCAATCCTCGCTTACGTAATTCAAGCATACACCCAATAGCGATAGAATCATTTATAGCAAATATTGCTTTTGGACGTTTTTTGAGACTAAGAAGATAGTCTACCCCTATTTTTGCATGTTCCTGCTGCACTCCAACGTACATAATATATTTTTCTTGAATGGGGATATTGTGTGCAGATAAAGCATCTATATAACCTTGTAATCGCTCTTTTGTTACAGAAAGATTTTGGCAGCCCCCTAGATGCGCAATATTCCGGTATCCACAACGTATCATGTGATCAACAATTTTGAAAGCCCATTTACGATCATCAATAACAATTTGAGTTGCCTGTAGCTTTGGAGGTACACGATTAACAAATACTATAGGTGTTCCGTCAGTGATGATACGATTATAAAGATCTATATTTTGGGCGTCTTTAGTTACCGACACTATAAGACCTTCAACCATACTTGATTCTAACATTTCGATATTTTGACGCTCTATAACTCCTGATTCACTTGATTGACATATTAATACTTGATAACCTTCTGCATTCAGAACCTCTTGAATTCCAATAATAATTTCAGAAAAGAAAAAAGTAGTGAATTCTGGAACCACAACTCCAATCATATTTGTACGCCGCCTCAATAAATTTCTAGCATTAATATTAGGCTTATAA
>NZ_GL629647.1:1553267-1561954 GCF_000185845.1 Segatella salivae DSM 15606 | reverse complement strand
CACACTCCTTCCTACCAACAAAAGCATTAGAAAAGACAAAAAGCGGAGCATAAGTTGAGAAATGGCCCGTAGCGTCTTATTTCATCCCATATTTCCCTTATTTGATAGGATTGGACATAATTATTCCTGGACTCTATAAAGATTGTACGTCATGGCCTCCATCATGTGCTGCACATGTATCTTTGCCACTTTCTACTCCTCCAAGGAGCCATCTGTGTATGGAGCTGAATGTACGTTCAACACTATTCCTGCCTTGCAGATGGCAACATTGATACGCTGTACCCTTTCCGTGATCTTACGGCCACAGGTATCCTTTGTGCATGATGCGGCTTCTAAGTTTCATCCTGACCAGCGTCTCCCTGTTCTCCACCGAGTCATAGCCATTGTCGGCATAGACAGGCGTACTTTGCAGGAGGTTGGCTTTCTCCAGCGATGTCTCGAGATGTTTGATGTCGCTCTTATTGGCAGTCGTTGTCTCCTCGGCCAGAACCAGACCATTCTCGTCAGTTGCCGTATGGCGCTTGTAGCCGAAGTGGAGCTTTCCCATCTTCTTGCCCCGCCAAGCCTCTCCGTCCACATTGGGCATGACAATTTCCTTGAGCATGGCTTCTTCCGATGCCCCCCCTCATCTTTCTCGTGACAATCCTCTATCATCTCATACTCCTTCTGGCCACGGGGACGACGGGGAGTATCCGTGATACTTGTGCCAACGATGGCACCGCACTTGACGATAATACCTTTCACCTCAAGCTGGTGGTTGATTTCATTCAGGACCATGTCGTACAGGTCGGCCTCTACCAATGTGTTTCGAAAACGTCAGATGGTTGTGCTGTTGGGAGCAGTATCTTCTATGCCCAAATCGACGAAGCGACTGAAGGAGAGATGGTCGTTCACCTGGTTCTCAACCTCACTATCACTCAGCCCATACTATGTATGCAGAAGTTCGATCTTGAATAGTAGCAGGCTGTCATAACTCGGACGGCCTGTTGATTTATAGCCCTTAGTATAGGCGATTTCTATGATATCCCGGATTGGATTCTATTTGATAATCTGGTCTATCTGAGAGAAGAAGGTATACTTAGCCTTGCGATGGCTGAGGAACATGTCGGCAAAATTGGGAGAGGAGGGCTTCTGTTTCATACCATAAGGGTACCAATTATGGCTGATATGGGAAAACTTTTAGGAGAATAGTTTTGCAGAGGTCTCATATTTCATAGCAAAGACAAATGTCTGCTGAATAATTTTGTAAAGCTATTAAAAATATCTTACGATTTGCCTCACTGTATTATGTAAAGTAAAATAGTTTGTTTAGTAAAATGAATGAGATTTTGAGCTCATTCGATACTAATTATAAATTGAGAATAAACTCCGGGCCTTTTCCTATATATGTATGAAAGTCAAGATAGGTAGAACTATTTACATTCTGAATTTATCATGAACTGGCGTATTGTAAAAACTATTTTTATTTCTGTTTATAGACTAATCTATCTGCAAACGTTTGCGTAAATATTCATTTTCTGCGTTTTGTATGTCATTTATTCATTATATCTTTGTCGCATATTATAACTACATATATTACACGCACCTTTACAATAATCTTTATAACAATGAATCCTATCGATACAATAATGATGATCCTATTAACCATTGGCGTACTTTCAGCTGGTATGGCATTTTCTAAACAAGGAAAGGATATGACCTCATTCTTTGCTGCAGGCGGTGCTGTGCCATGGCAAACTAGCGGGCTCTCCCTCTTCATGAGTTTCTTCTCAGCTGGTACTTTTGTTGTTTGGGGTTCTGTAGCCTATTTGCACGGATGGGTAGCGATAAGTATACAATGGACAATGGCCTTGGCCGGACTGCTCGTGGGTACATGGATTGCTCCCCGATGGCACCGCACAGGCTCGCTCACCGTGGCCGAATACATTAATAAACGCCTAGGCGTACATGTCCAAAAGACTTATACCTTCCTGTTTCTCTTTATCTCACTCTTTCTTACGGCATCCTTCCTCTATCCTGTAGCCAAGATTGTGGAGGTTGCCACTGCACTAGATATCAACCTCTGCATCATTCTCTTGGGCGCATTCTGCATACTCTACGTGTCGGCAGGCGGACTTTGGGCCGTTGTTTCCACCGATGTCTTGCAGTTCATCATCCTCATGGCGGCCATTATTATTGTTGTACCGCTATCACTCGAACGCGTTGACGGCCTACACGCACTCCTCTCGCAACTGCCCGATAGGTACTTTCAGCTTACAGCCAACGAGTATCCCTTACTTTTCATCCTCGCATTCGGACTTTACAACGCCATCTTCCTTGGCGGAAACTGGGCCTATGTACAACGCTTCACTTGCGTTCGCACCAGCACAGATGCCAAGCGCGTGGGTTGGTTCTTCGCTGCTTTGTACTTCGTGAGCCCCATATTGTGGATGCTTCCACCAATGGTTTACTACCTACTTAATCCTTCTTTGGGAGTGATGGAGAGCGAGGGCGCCTATCTTATGATGTGCAAAGAAGTGTTGCCAAAGGGCATATTAGGGCTGATGATAGGCGGAATGATATTCGCCACCACCAGTGCGATGAACTCCAAACTCAACATTGCATCGGGCGTAGTAACCAACGACCTTTATAAACGCCTCTATCCGAACAGCTCGCAGCGGCGACTTATGCTTGTGGCGCGCCTTTCCACCGTGGCCTTTGGCATTATAAGCATACTCATAGCCCTGCTTATACAGCACATGGGCGGCGTTGTCAATGTTGTTATCAGTCTTGCAGCCCTCACGGGCGTTCCACTTTACCTGCCCGTTATATGGACTTTGTTCTCGCATCGGCAAACAGGCACAACGATATTGGCCACCACCATCACCACATTGGTGGTTAATGCGCTGTTCAAGTTCGCGGTGCCAGCACTAACGGGCTTTACGTTTAGTCGCACAGGCGAGATGGTTTTCGGCTGCGCCTTGCCCATCATCATGCTCGCAGCCTTCGAGATTTATTTTATACTGACCGGTAAAACCAGTAACCGCTACGCCGAATATGCCGCATGGGAACAAGCCAACAACGCCAAGCGCAACGCCCTAACGGCACAAGCACAAGCCGAAGCCAAAAGCGAAAACACATACAGCAAGCGCATCATAGGGCTGGGAATATTCTTCATCGGCCTTGCCATCGCCCTGCTAGGCCTGCTCTCCGAGGGACATACCATGCTGGTTACAGGCACTGGGGCTTGCTTTATGCTCATTGGAGTGGCCTTAACATGGAGCATTAAAAAACAATGAAAACAAGAACTAGCAATGATTGAAGAACTATTTGAAAACAATAAACGCACACAACGCGTTCAACACATCGACACCGATCTGCTTGTGGCAGGCGGAGGCATGGCTGGCGTATGCGCTGCCATAGCTGCCGCTCGCCAAGGACTTCGCGTTGCGCTGGTGCAAGACCGACCCGTGCTGGGCGGAAACGCATCAAGCGAAGTGCGACTATGGGTGCTGGGCGCAACATCACACATGGGCAACAACAACCGCTGGGCAAGAGAAGGCGGCCTGCTAAACGAATTACTGGTTGAAAACACCTACCGCAACAAGGAAGGAAACCCCGTTATATTCGACACCGTATTACTAGACAAGGTGCTCGCCGAAAAGAACATATCGTTGTTTCTCAACACCGTGGTCTACGACATTGAGAAAAAAGGTTCGCGCAATATTGCCAGTGTAACGGCTTATAACCCACAGAACGAAACTCGCTACCACTTTAACGCAAAGCTGTTTTGTGATGCAACGGGCGACGGATTGTTGGCCTACATGGCCGGAGCCCAGTATCGGCAAGGGGCGGAAGATGCCGAAGAGTTTGGCGAAAAGTTCGCCCCCAACAAAGAAACATACGGCGAAAAGCTGGGTCACACCATCTTCTTCTACATCAAAGATGCAGGAAAGCCCGTGCAATATGTGCCACCACATTTTGCACTTAGCATCAACGAAGTGGAAAGTAGCATCAACAAGATACACAATCCCGAGTATTTCTCAACCAAAGAAGCAGGCTGCAAATACTGGTGGATTGAGTACGGAGGCCGACTAGACACCATTAAAGATACCGAAGAGGTGAAATATCGGCTGCTCAGTGTGGTGTACGGCATTTGGAACTACATAAAGAACTCAGGCCGCTTTCCCGAATCGCGCAACCTCACCTTAGAGTGGGCAGGTGCCATTCCGGGCAAACGAGAGAGCAGAAGGTTCGTGGGTTATTACATGCTTACCCAACAAGACATCATCGAACAGCGCATGCAACCCGATGCGGTTGCCTTTGGCGGATGGTCGCTCGACCTGCATCCGGCCGACGGTGTGTTTAGCAAAGAGAAGAAAGCCTGCACGCAATGGCATGCCAAAGGCATCTACCCCATTCCCTACCGCTGCTACATCACGCCACATTTAGACAACCTTTTCCTGGCTGGGCGCATCATTAGCGCCACCCATGTGGCCTTCGCCTCAACACGAGTGATGGCCACTTGCGCCGCTGGTGGCGAAGCAGTGGGAACAGCCGCGGCATATTGCATACACCACAATTGCACGCCAGACGAACTGATGGACGAGCAACACATGGCCAAATTGCAAACCTTGCTCACGCGCAATGGCGTTTACCTGCCACAAACCGATGTGCAGATAGCCAACAACGCCCTGCAAACAGCCACCATCAAAGCATCGTCTACATTGGTTTTAGACCAACTGCCACCCAGTGGCGAGTGGAAAACGCTGGTGCATTCGGCAGCACAGATGCTCCCGATAAGCAAAGGTGCAATGCCCAACATCAGCCTTTGGCTTCGAGCTGGCCAAGAAACAAGCCTGAAAGTGGAACTACGCATCAGCAGCAAGACCTTTAATCACACCCCCGACCAAACGTTAGAAACCGTTGAGCTGCCATTGCATGCGGGCGAACAAGAGGTTACATTAGCCTTTAAATGCCACATCCCAACAGACTGCTACGCCTTTGTGTGCTTCATGAAGAACGAACATGTGGCACTGCAAGCATGCAACAGCATCGTTAGCGGCGTAATGGCAACCTTCAACAAGTGCCTTCCGGCCGTGTCCAACTGGGGCAAACAAGAACCGCCTGCCCACATCGGCGTAGAGAGTTTTGAGTTTTGGTGTCCCGAAAGGCGCGAAAAAGCCTATAACATCGCCATGAAAATAACGCCCAGTTTGCGTTGTTTCGCTCCCGAAAACCTGCTCGCACCGCCCTATCGGCCCATAAACAAGCCCAACGCATGGGTTGCAGCCTTGCATGACAAGCAACCCACGCTAACCCTTACGTGGGAAAACGAACAGCAGATAAAGGGCATTAAGCTGTTTACCGACGTGGATTACGACCATCCGATGGAAACCGTTCAATGGGGACACGCCGACAACCGCATGCCCCAATGTGCAGACGGCATCGAGATTATTGCTTCGCCCAACACGCATGTCACCATTACCAATAACTATCAGGCCACGGTAGATGTGCCGTTCGAGGGGCAAGGCATCACCACCAACCGTTTGGAAATACGCCTATCTAACGCTTCGCCCAATGCGGCTGTGGCTTTGATGGGCATTCAATTCATATAATCATGACGCAAAGAAGCATTACCCTAGCCCTAGGCCTGTTGCTTTCTGCATGTGCTCTGCTCCATGCACGCACGCCAAAGCAAATTGTTTATCGCCCAACCGACAACACCCTGGTTGTGCCCACCACGCACGGCCAGGTGCGTTTGCCCCTTAGCGGGCAGCACCTGTTCGTTGCCGACACGGATTTTAAGCCGCAAGTAATCGACACTTTCAAAACTACGCACAACATACATTTCATCGAAGACAACTTTATTTACCCACGGCGGGCATGGCTAAACAACATCACCAACGTGTCGTTGCTCACGGCCGGCACGCACGTTAAGCTGCAAACATATCATGTTCTGTCGCGCCAACCGCTCACATTAAAGGCCGAAAGCCAATGGGCCGATGTGTATCTGCGCTTCTCGGTAAACGGAAACTCCCTCTTCGTAAGCCAAACCCTCGTGCCAAAACAAGATGGCTGCTACTCGTTGTCCACCCCAAGCCTACCCATCGCCAAGCCCCAAACGGGGTTTAAGGCCGTAATACCCGGTTACGTGCATGCCGAATGGGTAAACCCCGACTTCGTTTCGGCTTACGTTTACGAACACGGAATGCCCAACAAACCTGTTGTATACCAAGACAAGTGCGCCACAACGCCTGTGTCTATCCTGCAAACGCAGGGCTTAACCATAGGCATTGCGCCCGAAAAGCAGTTCCCGCGCAAGCCTTACCTCAACGGAGAGAACACGCATGCCCAATGGAACGTGGGCTATGGTGCTATGGATGCCGAGGGAAAACTTAGTCCCCAGTTATATTATCCTGTGCTAGGAACACCCAAGGCAGCATTAAAGAAAGGACAAAAACTGCATTTTGCCTATCGTATCATCCTCTCTAAAAACAACTGGTACGACGTTTATAAGCAGGTTATTTATGGAATGTACAGCTTTGACGACATGCGGAAGACCACCAACGAACAACCGCTAACAACCCGCATAAACAAAATTTACCACTACATGCATACCCAATCGGCACAGCTTTTCCGCAAGGCAGAGTGCGAAGGCGTGCCTATCTGTGCGCAAGATTATCGTGGAGGCGTGCATGGCGCAAACAACGATGCCATGAAAAACGCCGACTATGGGGCCATGTGGATGATGGTGCGCATGGCCAACGATACGGCCTTGGCCAACAACCTGCTGCCCTACGTGCGCAACTTCAAACTAAAACAGCAGTTTGCCACAGGCAAATACGCAGGTGCACCGCAAGGGCAATACTTCTTATGGAAGAGCAAACGTTGGGTGGAAGAATGGGGCGAACACATCGAACCCATTGCCATTACCTATTATTCGCTCATTGATGTGGCCAACATGCTGCTGTTCGAACCCAACGACACCGCCCTGCAAGCAAGTCTGCGCACATCGGCCAACCTATTGCTGACTATGCAAAGGCAAGACGGCAGCTGGCCTTTGGGCGTAAGCCTAAAAGACGAAACCGACATTTTGCCCGACCTAAAAGACCTTCGTCCCACGTTCTACGGCATGTATGTTGCCTATAAAATGTTGGGTGATGATAAGTTTTTACAAGCCGCCGTGCGTGGTGCCAACTGGTTTATAGCGCATGCCGTGCGCCCAACAGCCTTGGTTGGCGTATGCGGCGACACGCGCTTTGCACCCGATTTTGCCACGGCCATGTCGGTTCAGGCACTGCTCGACATGCACCAACTAACGGGCGATGTGCGCTACAAAGACGCTGCTCTTGACATGGCACGCTATTTCACCACCTATATATACACCCATCCAGCCGATGTAACTCCCATTAAAGATAAAGAAGGACACAGCCTCAACCCCCTACAATATACCCAAGCAGGACTGGCTTGCGAACATATCGGCGTTATTGGGTCGGCCAATCCGCAAGGCCCAATCCTCCTTTCAAGCTTTGCGGGCATGTTCGTAAGGCTTTATCAACAAACGGGCGATGTGCTTTTCCTCGACATGGCACGTGCCTCGGCCAATGGCCGCGACCGCTTTGTTGAACCCGAATCGGGCATTGCAGCCTATTATTGGGCACATTTCAACAAGGTAGCCTTACCCTATCCGCAACACGCATGGTGGCAATTGGGCTGGCTAACCGACTATCTTGTGGCCGAAGCCGAGCTGCGCAGCAAAGGGCGCATATCCTTTCCGCGAGGTTTCGTTACGCCAAAAGTTGGACCACACAAGGTTCTGGGTTTCTCTGCTGGCACTATCGACGGCGAAAACGTTGAACTAACCATTGGCAACGACAGCCTTTCGTGCCACAATGCCAACCTCGAATTGCTTGTTGCACGTTCCACAAAAGGCAGTCATGGCTATGCCATCGTTATGAACAGCACCAACCGCCCCACACAAATGCGCCTAACTAACACCAGCGGACAGTGCCTGAAAGCGAGTCTGGTGCCACCCTTTGGTATCGAAATTGTGAAACTAAAAAACATATAACCCAAACAAAATGGCTTTGAAATTACAGTAAAAAACGTTAGGTTTACATCGCAATTGCCTTTAAGTGCCTTACGGCTGCACGCACACGCCCCGCTACAAAGGGGCTTGTAGCGGCACTACAAAAGGCTTGTACTGGCACTACAAGGCACTTGTACTGGCGCTACAACACGCTTGTAGCCCCACTACAAGGGACTTTGTACAGACAGGTTGCTTACAACTTGCTGGCAAATGAACACCTAACAACCAGGTCTGTTTAAACAAAAATAAGTTGTGTTATGGCAAAAACCGTAGCTTTATTGTTGACTTTGTGGTTGGCCTTGCCGCTAAACGGGCAAACCTATATGCTGGAAGCAGAACGCTTTCAGTATGTGGGCGGCTGGAAAGTAGAGAAAGATGCCGAAGCTTTCAATAAGGCCGTGCTCATGGTTACGGCGGGCGGTAGCGGTGCTGCGCATGCCACGACGGTATTCCAAGTGCCGCAAAGCGGACGTTATGTGTTTTGGAGTCGCACGAAAGACTTTCAAACCAAGGCTCCGCGAACCCGCATTTCGCGCCTAATGCTAGACACCATGCAACTTGCCCTGCAAGGCATACACGGCAGGGAGGGTTATCACTGGGAACAGGTAGGCACTGG
>NZ_GL629647.1:1494789-1550855 GCF_000185845.1 Segatella salivae DSM 15606 | reverse complement strand
GGCACCATTGAACTGTGCAAAGGACTGCATGTGCTGCGAGCTTGCGATGTGGCTGCCAACTATGCGCGTGTTGATGCCGTGCTGTTGACACGCGACGAAGGCCTCGACCCCAACCAAATGACCTACACACAGCTTACAAAATACGAGATACAACCCATCCCCACGCCCCTGGAAAAGCCGTCGACAACAATGGTACAAAACGCTCTTGCCTTGCTCAACACAAGTTCGCCTGTGGTTGATGAAATCTCAAACGGTCTGTTAAGGCTCCGTATTCATACGGCAAACAACCAATTGGTGCAACACATATCGGTACACACAAAGGGACAATGGCGCAGCTGGGACAGCCCCCAACCTCACAACCGCTTATACATCATTAAGTCGGCACGGCCCCAATTGGGCTACAACTCCATCTTTCCACTATGGTCGGGCGGGCAAGCGCCTTTGCTTCGCGTGGGCAACAACACCTATCCCGTATTTGAGCAAGCCCACTTGCAAAACCCCTTTCTAGCAGGTAAGGTTTGTCCAATGCACATCTTCCGCCACGAAAAGGCTGGCCAAAACACACTACGCGTATGGTACGCATCGAACGATAACGACACAATAACCTCTACATGGACTCTACATGCCAACAGCCACGTGGTGGACGTGCAGTTAGAATATGTTGCACGCACGCCACAATATTACAGTTTAGCTTTCGAAGCCTTTCAGCCACAGGCAGAAAACGCGGTAACGAATGTTCTGCTTTCGCCCCTTTACCAGTTCAAACGTCTGCCAGTCACCCCCAATCTCTTGCCTATAACCCTCACGCCACAGCCCGTTAGCATCATCGAGACAGGCAACCTAAGCTGTTTCTTGGCACCCAACCCCCACCATCTGAAACGCAATTGGGGCATATACGATATGGGCTTATCGCTTAAAAACGCAGCCAACCAGGTGCAATCCGTGGCCTTTTCACCCATATTGGGCGAAAAAGACTCGTACAAAAAGAGAGGCGAAAAGCTTACAGTCCACTTCAAACTGGGACTATTGCCACTGCAATGGCACAACACCCTGCAATATCTGTCTGACAGTGTGTTTGCTGTTCGCGATTACAGAGTACAAACAACACCGCTCACCGATGCCGTTTTCCACACCATCAACTTAATAAAGAACGATGAGGCAGCAGGCTGGGATGCCGCCATGAGGGGGGTTCTAGACATCGAAAGCAACCCAAACGTACGCACGGAAGTGGTTCAGGCCGCACCTTTGGCACTGGTTTCGGCTGCAGTCATTACCCACGACGAACAGTTATACATAACACGTGCCCTACCCGCCATAGAGTACATGCTCTCGCGAAAGGGCTTCAGATGGGGCTACCCGCAGGCCAACGACCCGCAAACACAAACTCCAATGAACACGTTCTCGCCATTTGGGTCGCAATACAACACGGCTCACTTCGAGGCTTTACACCGACTTTTGGGTCATAACAACCCGTGGTTGGCCGACATCGCCATGCCCGAAGGCAAACCCAGATACAGCAAAGGCTACGGCGTAGACCAGACTTGGGCAGACGACTTGGCTGCCTTTCGGCTCACAAAAGCAGACAAATGGCTGGTGAGAGCCACTATCAGGGCCAACCACGAACTGCATACGGCACTATACAACAACCCCTCGAAGCCCATTTTGCCGTGGATGTTCTACCATGCGCAGGCTTATCCGCAGTGGTTCGACCTGCTCGACCTCTATGATGTATGCAAAGATAAGGCCTTACTTGCGGCCTCTGCCTACGCCGCGCACTTCACTATCGCGGGCATCCGCACTTATCCCCCTGTCGGCAACGACACCATCCTCATCCACCAAGGAGGCAAATATGTGGGCAATGCCAATGTGTTTTGGAAGAAAGACAAGCCTTACAAGCTGGGCTATCCGCGGAGAACGGGCGATGTAAGCGAGAAAAAGGTGGCCCAACACACGCTTTCGCCCGTAGGACTGGGCTTTGAACAGCCCATGACCTTCTTCAACCGCGAGGGCAACATCAACCATACCTTCATGTCAACATGGGCATCTTCGCTCTTGCGGCTTAGCGGTTTGTGTGGAAATAGCCTGTTCGAGACCTATGCGCGCAACGCCGTTATTGGGCGTTTCGCCTCTTATCCGGGTTATTATGCCGCCGGCTACACCGACCTCCCGCTGGATTCGGTTTATCCTTACAAAGGTCCCGACGTCACATCTCTCTACTATCACCACATCCCCTCGCACCTCAGCTTCGTGCTAGATTACCTACTTACCGAAGCAACACAACGTTCCAAGGGGGCCATCGGCTTTCCTTATGGCAAGCAAGAAGGTTTCGTGTGGTTCAACAACAGGGTGTATGGCGGCGAGAAAGGCTACATCCTGAACGACCGCGACGCACAACTTTATATGCCACAAGACATGTTGAGGCTATCTTCCACCCACGTAAACTGGCTCTCGGCAGTGTCTGCCAACAATCTTTGGCTCATTCTGATGAACGAGAAAGATAGCGCGCTGAACGTAAGCTTGCGCTTAAACACGCCGCTGGTATCGCCTAACGGCATGGCTACCGAACACCATTTTGCGCAAACCAACTCGGTTATGAGCGAAGAACGTAGCCTGAACCAAAACGCACTTACCGTCACTATCGCGCCCAAGGGCATAACGTTCGTGTCGTTGCCCTTGGCTAAATCGCTGCCAACTTACCCCTTCTCGCCCATTAGCAGTGGGTTTAAGATGATGCAACTAGACTCAAACCACAGGTTATACCTCTTCCGCATACGGTCGCCTTTTGGCTGGGATTCGCTCTACGGATACATAGACACTCCCTTAACAAAGGGTTACTCGGCCAGTTTAGCCTGCCAAGCAGGTAGCGCGAAGCCACAGATGGACGAGCGCATGGCCTTTCCCTACGAATGGAGCATAACCCACTTGCCCGCAACCATGGCCCTAAACATAACGATGAAGATTGGCAACCAGCACAAGACTATCATCACTAAGCTGATAACAATGTAATTACCTAAGTAACAATCTATATGAAAAAGTTTCTTTTAGCATGGGTAGTATTCGTTACTACTAGTTTAAACGCACTGGCCCAACACACGATTGAGGGTACAGTGGTAGACGACACGCGAACGCCTTTGTTAGGTGTAACCGTGATGGAAGAGAACACATCCAACGGAACTGTGACCAACCAAGATGGGCATTTCAGCCTTTCGGTATCAGGACAGAAGGCCGTACTGGTGTTCTCGAGTATTGGAATGAAGGCCGTTCACCAACAGGTGGGCAAAGCCAAAAGCATGTACATCGTGCTAGAACCCGATGCCAAAGACCTAGGACAGGTGGTGGTTATCGGCTATGGCTCGATGTTGAAGAAAGACCTAACAGGCGCTGTGGGGGCGATAGACATGCAAGACCTACGCAAATCTAATTCGGCATCGCTGCTTAACTCGATGGCGGGTAAGGTTGCAGGCGTAAATGTAACGGCTTCGTCGGGCGAATTGGGTGGAGATGTAAACGTGGTTATCCGCGGAAACAACTCCATCAACGCCGGAACGCAACCGCTTTATGTGATAGACGGCACACTTATCGACGTGAACAACGGCGAAGTGGCGACCTCTACCATATCGGGTCGTGCCACATTCAACCCGCTCGCGGGCATCAACCCAGCCGACATCGAGTCTGTGCAGGTGCTTAAAGACGCGTCGGCCACGGCCATTTATGGTTCGGCAGGAGCAAACGGAGTTATCGTTATCACCACGAAGAAAGGTCAATACAACAAGACCGAGGTGAGCTTCGATGCCCGTTTCGGCATCAGCAAGGCCACCAAGCACGTTGAGATGTTGCAAGGACAAGAGTTTGCCGACTATCGTTTCTCGCGTTTCCCCAACAGTCTTGAATGGGGAATAGACACAGACGGCGACGGGAAACCCGACCGCGCACGCATCTTTGGCCAAGAATTTGAAGACAACACATCGCACGATTGGCAACGCGAGCTACTTCGTACAGGCTTTTCGCAGAACTACAACCTCAGCATTAACGGTAGTAGCAAATCTAATTCGCTGCTGTATTCGCTCAGCGGAGAGTATCTTAAGCAGAACGCCATAGCCAAAAACAACAGCTTTACGCGCTATACGGGTCGCTTTAAGGTGGAATACGCACCCAACGAAAAGCTGCGCATAGGCGGTAACGCCACCATCGCGCGCACCGAACTCTATGGACCGGTGAGCATGGGAGGCGGACTTCAATACAACGGTTGGCTAGAAGCGATGTTCGTTTACAAGCCCTTCAACTTTAAAGTAGACCCAGGCGACCCCGATAACGGCAATGTATCAAACCCTGCACAATCACTGTTCGACTCGTATAAGAAAACGCCACTCACGCGTATTCTCGCTAATGGCTTCCTGCAATACAAGCCATTGCCGGGGCTAACCCTACGCACAAGCCTCAACACTGGCCTTACCTTCTCCAAATCAGAAGAGTGGTACCCCTCAAGTACATCGTGGGGATATGCCCGAAACGGACTAGCCAACGTACTGGAAACGACAACCGAGCAATGGCAAAGCACCACAACGGCCACCTATGTTAAGAGTTTTGCTGGCGGTCACAGCCTAACGGCCATGCTAGGTTTTGAAACCAGCAGCTACGTTTGGGCCAACCTGAACGTAACGGCCGAGAATTTCCCCGTGCAAACCTACAATCCCGTGTTCGACTTGCAGCAGGGTGGAGCCGCCATGCGCAAGCCCTCTACCGATAAGTATCGACAAACGCGCATGTCAGAGTTTGGCCGACTATTCTATTCGTTTAAGGATCGCTATCTAACTACGCTCACTTTACGTCGCGACGGCTCGTCAAAGTTCGGTGCCGACAACAAGTACGCCACCTTTCCATCGGTAGCCTTGGCTTGGAAAGCCCACAACGAGCAGTTCATTAAAGGCATAAAGGCCATTGATGAGTTGAAACTCCGCCTCAGCGCAGGTGTTTCTGGTAACGACCGCATCACGCCTTACCGCTCGCTTCAACGATTAGACAACACTTATTACCTCAACCTTAACGATGCAGCCGTATTGGGTTTGGCTCCATCAGAAAAGTCTAACCCCAACCTGAAATGGGAATCTACCGCCCAATACGACCTAGGACTCGACGTTAGTCTGCTGAAACACCGTCTCGGTTTTACGTTCGACGTCTATTACAAGCGCACCTCCGACATGCTTTTGCAAGGCGATGTGCCAGGTCAAAGCGGCTCGTACAAGCAGTGGCAGAACATCGGCGAGGTTGAGAACAAGGGCGTGGAACTATCCATTAATTCGCTCAACATCAACTCACGCAACTTTAAATGGCGCACAACATTCAACATTAGCAGCAACAGCAACAAGATACTTTCGCTTGGCAATGTAACCGCCATACCAGTAAACATCAACGACGGCACCATCAACGAAGTGTCGCGACTGAAAGTAGGCTCGCCCATTGGTGGTGCATGGGGCTACGTATGGGATGGCATTTACCAAAAAACAGACTTCGACGAGCACGGAAAACTCAAGCCCGGTGTGGTTAGCATCAAGGGCATTAAGGTTAAACCCGGCGATTTGAAATACAGAAGTCTTAACAGCGACAACGAGGTAGACCCTGTAAACGATAAAACCTTCATATCGCGAGGCGAGCCAAAGTTCTTCGGCGGCTTGCTAAACAGCTTCGAGTATAAAGACTTCTCGCTCTCATTCTTCTTCAATTACAGCTTTGGCAACGAGGTTCTCAACATTTCTCGCTGGAAATTTGAAGGCTATTCGGCCCACTACAACGTGGCTGCCGAATACTACCACAACCGCTGGACCGAAACGAATCCCACCAATCGCTACCCCGACATCAAATCGCCCAGAAAGAACGACGTGTCGTCTTACTATGTGGAGGATGCCTCCTTCCTGCGCTTACAAAACCTGACCTTTACTTACAGCTTGCCCCAAAGCGTGCTTAAACCCTTGAAAATAACCGTTTGCCAATTCTCGCTCTCGGCCGACAACCTATTTGTGCTTACCAAGTACACAGGCTTCGACCCCGAAGTGTCTTACCACAACAAGCTCATCACAGGCCTAGATAACGTAACCTACCCCCGCAGTCGTTCGTTCTCGCTGGGCATCAACATTAACTTCTAAACACATAGCATTATGAATACAAAGATAATGGCAGCCTGCCTGTCGCTCACACTACTTTGCAGCTGTGGCGATTTCCTTGACGAGAAGGTATATTCCTTTGCCGAGGGCAACACGCTCTTTGCAAATGCCAGCAACACAGAGAAAGCATTGACGGGCGCTTACGATGCCCTAAACGCCAATGCCATACAAAACCAAGCACCACATGCCTTATTCTCGCGCAACATCCACTTGCTTACACAACTAGGGTGCGACGAAATGATTGGCCGAACCGACTATATTGGCATTGCAGACATCAAGCCCTTCTGCAACTACACCTACAATTCCGAGTCGCGTTTTCTAGGCGATGCGTGGTTTGCACTTTACGCCGGCATATACAGAGCCAACGGCGTAATAGAGAATGCGCCCAAAGTGGCAGACATGACCGACGAACGCCGCAAAGAGGTTGTGCTAGAAGCACGTTTCCTGCGTGGGTTCTACTACACTTACTTAGCATGGTTCTGGGGGGGCGTCCCCCTGCAAAAGTCGGTAAACGACAGCGAATTGACACCCCGTTCTAGTTTAAAAGACGTGTACGAACTTATCATTAACGACTTAAAGAGCGCTTACGAGGGTTTGCCCGAACGCAACACTTACGACTCGCGCGCCAACAAATACACGGCCGCGGCCATGCTGGCCAAGGTGTATTTATACTTGGCTGCCTGTAAAGAAAACAATGTTGGGGCCGACCTTAACTTCACGCTCAACTCCTTCGACTGGGTAGACAGCAATGCGATGTATGCAGAAGCCAAGGCTCTTTGTGCAGACATTTACGCAAATGGCGCCTATATCTTAAACCCCGAATATGCCTATAACTTCATTGCCGACCGCCCCGCGCTGAAAGCCGAGCAAGCAAAAGAAGCGGTAATGGTGGCTACCTTCGGAAAAGAAGCACCAAAGTATTTTGTCTTCGCTCATCTCACGGGAACTGTAGGCAACATCACACAAGACGGAGGGGGTGCAGGCTGGTTTCCAGCTCTGGGCGAACTAATAAGCCTTTACGATAAAACGGATGTGCGCTACAAGCAAAACATTGGTGGAGCAAATACCAAGAACAAGGTAAATATTATGGGCGTGGAATACTATGTTCCCTCGGGACTCTACCAAAGCGGTGTAAACACCTTCCTCACAAAGTTCCGTCAGAGTTCGCCGGCAGCACGATTGGCCGTGGGCATACCCGCTGCTTCCAGCGTACTAAACTTCCCCATCCTGCGATTTGCCGATGTTATCCTGATGTATGCAGAGGCTACTTACAAAACAGGTGATGAGGCCGAAGCCCGCAAACTGCTCGAACCCATCCGACTACGCGCGGCAGGCAACAACGCTGCCGCTGCCCAAAACTTGGCAACGGCCTATCACAAAGACAACTTCATGGACGAGTTGAAGGACGAACGTTCGCGTGAACTCTGTGCCGAAGGCTGGCGAAGAATGGACCTTATTCGTTGGGGACGCTTGCAAAACGTGGTGCAAAACCTCAAAACTAGCAACGAAAGCGGTGTAAAACCCAACATTTTCCACTATAACACCAAACATGCACAAGCTGTTAAAGACAATTTCCAAAGCTACAAGATATGGTACCCCATACCCAAACGCGACAGGGAGGCCAACCCCAACCTGGTGCAAAACCCTGGATGGGAATAAGAGAAGTGTGTAGATAAATACACTTGCTATAGATTTGCCGTTAGAAAACATGAGGCAAGTGTAAGAAATATACTTTAACATGCGCCTTCAAGCGTCAGTACAAGTGGCTTGTAGTCCCACTACAAAGGGCTTGTACTGACACTACAAAGGGCCTTGTACTGATAAATTGCCGATAACTTTGTTGGCAAACTGGTTCATCAAGCCATTCTCGCCTTACCGCAACAGCTTGCCAACTAGCTAGCACACCCCGTCAACCCATAAAAATCATATATACTCATACATGCGAACGTTTATCACATCATTAGTTCTAAGTGTTGCAATTATCACTCAGGCACAAACATTTAGGCAGATAGAGCCTGGCGTATACTTACTCGCAGCTGGGCAAGAAGACGTCCACACGCCCCTGCGCTATAAAGAACCAGTGGCGAAACAGCTGAAAGATATGCCCGCAACGGATAATCCCTTCGCCAAAGAAGGGGTACACATCGAGGTGAATGCACGCGGGTGCGTGGTAGATATTCCGCTTGCAGCCGACGAAAACATCTATGGATTTGGCCTGCAAATGGGGTCGTTTGTGCAGAACAACAAGAAAAAGCGCCCTTTGGTAAACGACCATCCCTTGAAAGACCTTGGCTATACCCACGCACCGCAACCATTCTACATCTCTAACAAGGGATATGCCGTGCTGATAAACACCGCACGATATACCACTTTTTACATCGGAACGAACCGAAAGAACACAGACTATACGCCATCAGAAGACAGCCAAAAGGCAAAACTATCTACCGACGAGCTGTACCGTTCGTCAACACAAAGTAGTTCAAAGCCACGCGTACAGGTTGACATTCCAGGCGCAAAGGGGATTAGCGTACTGGTGTTTGCCGGGCCCGACATGAACACGGCACTTCGCCGATACAACCTTTTTGCCGGCGGAGGAAGCATGCCAGCACTCTGGGGACTAGGCATGAAGTTTCGATTGAAAACCGATTCTAAACAAGAAGATGCCTACCGCATAGCACATTATCTAAGAAACAAGCACATACCCTGCGACGTAATAGGCTTGGAGCCCAAGTGGCAAACACGAGCCTACTCCTGTTCGTACGTGTGGAACAACGAGCATTTTCCCAACCCCAACGAGCTAATAGCCCGCACACGTGCTATGGGCTACAAGCTCAACTTGTGGGAACATGCCTTTGTTCACTCCTCTTCGCCCCTGCACCCGCTGCTTAAACCCAAATCGGGTAGCCATTTGGTGTGGAACGGATTGGTGCCCGACTTCGCCGACTCTGCCACACAACACATCTTCGCCGCATACCACGACAGCTGCTTTGTGCAAAAGGGCATCGCAGCCTTTAAGATGGACGAGTGCGACAATTCTAACATTACACGAGGCGACCTGAACTGGAGCTTCCCCGAATTGTCGGCTTTCCCTTCGGGCATCGATGGCGAACAGATGCACCAACTCTTTGGACTGCTGTACCAGAAAACCCTTTACGGCGTTTTTCGCAAACACGGCATGCGCACCTGTCTAGACGTTCGTGCATCGGGTGCATTGGCCTCGCCCTATCCCGTTTCGATTTATAGCGACACTTACGACTTGGAAGACTACGTGCGCATGGTATGCAACGCAGGACTGACTGGCCTGCTGTGGTCGCCCGAGGTGCGCGAGTCGGCCGATGAAGAAGACTTCTTCCGCCGCGTGCAAGTGGCCGTACTATCGGCCCAAACCCTCTTTAATGGTTGGTATCTGCGCAACCCTGCTTGGCTGCAATTTGATAAACAGCTGAACAACGAAGACAAATTCTTGCCTACGGCCACCAAAAACGAAGATGTGGTGCGCCAGTTGCTCAACTTCCGCATGTCGCTGGTGCCATACCTCTACGCCCAATTCGCCCGCTATCGCACAGATGGCACACCGCCTTTCAAGCCCTTGGTGCTGAACTATCCAAAAGACAAGACCGCAGCGGCGATAGATAACCAATTTCTTATTGGCGACGAGTTGCTTGTCTGCCCCATTGTGGGCAAAGGCAACGAGCGAATGGTGTACCTGCCCGAAGGCAACTGGTACAACTTCAACACCAACGAAAAGCTGGAAGGTGGCCAAAGCCACAAAGTGCACTTCGCACTACACGAGGTGCCGCTCTTTGTTCGCGAAGGCACCATCTTACCCTTGGCCGAGCCCACAGACTGCATTACACCCCAAACAACGTTCGTACTGAATTGCCGCGTTTATGGCAAACAACCCCGCAGCACATCGCTTTTCGAAGACGACGGCATTAGCTATGGCTTTGAAAGCGGCATATATAATAAGGTGTGGCTTAGCTGGAACGGGCGCGGAAGCATTAAACGCACAGGCAGATTTAAGAGTGTAAGGTATAAGGTAAAGAGCTGGACGTTGATTGAATAAGCATATCATTGCACCCTTTCAACCATTCGCCACACTCGTAGCAACTGTACACATGTCTCATTTGTCAATTAACTCGCACTCAAAAAATGAAACGACCCAATAGCTATCTCCTTGCATACCTCCTTGCATTTGCAGGTACAATGCTCTGCAAAGCAGAGGGACTGACCCGCTATGTGAACCCCTTGATGGGCACACTTTCGAGCATGGAAATATCCAACGGCAACACCTACCCAACCGTTTGCCTACCCTTCGGCATGAACAACTGGGCACCCCACACGGGAAAGCTAGGCAATGGCTTTCTGTATACCTATCAAGAGAACTTTCTCTATGGCTTTAAGCAGACCCACCAAGCCAGTCTTTGGATTAACGATTACGGCCAACTATCGGTAATGCCCATTACGCACCGCAACGATTTTACCGAAGAACGCCGCCGCAGTTGGTTCTCGCACAAAACAGAAATAGCCCTACCCCATTATTACCATGCCTACCTAGGCGATGCCCAAACCAACGTGGAGCTTACGCCCACCGAAAGGGCAGTGGCATTTAGAATGCGGTTTAACGGCGGCGACAGTTCGTACGTGGTGATAGATGCCTGCAATGGCGGATCGTATGTTAAGCTCATACCCGAGCAAAGGCGTATTGTGGGCTATTCTACGAAAAACAACGGCGGGGTTGGCCCTGCCTTTAAAAACTTCTTCGTGATAACCTTCAACCGCCCTTTCCTCAACGCCACCATCTGGAAAGACAAGCAATTGCTGGATGGGCAATACGAACAGCAAGGGCAACATGTGGGAGCCGTGGTGGGATTCGACCTTAAACGGGGCGAAACCGTTGAGATGCACATCGCCACTTCGTATATCAGCGAAGAGCAAGCTGAGCTTAACTTACGCGAAATTGGCAGCCAAAGTTTCGACGAGGTGAAAGCAAAGGCCGAACAAACATGGGATGCGGAATTGGCCAAAGTAAGCGTTGCGGGCGGCACCGACGATGATATGCGCACCTTCTACACCTGCCTTTATCGCATGTTGATATTTCCACGCAAGTTCTACGAGGTAGATGCAAAGGGTGACACCCTGCATTACAGTCCATATAATGGGCGCATCATGCCTGGCATCCTCTATGCCGACAACGGATTTTGGGACACGTTCAGGGCGCAATTTCCTTTCCTCAACCTGATGTATCCCAACATCGTGTCCGAAATTTTACGTGGGTTGGAAAACGTTTATAAGGAAAGCGGATGGCTGCCCGAATGGTTCAGTCCCGGACATCGCGATTGCATGATTGGGCAACACTCGGCATCGGTTATCGCCGATGCTTACCTCAAAGGCATTCGCGGGTACGACATAGACTTGCTTTACGAGGCTATTCGCAAGAGCACGGAAGGCGTTGGCCCTGTTAGTTCGGTTGGCAGGAAGGGCTTTGCCCAATATAACGCATTGGGATATGTGCCTTGCGATGTGGACGTTAACCAAAACGTGTCGCGCACCTTGGAGTATGCTTACGACGATTATTGCATCTATCGCCTGGCCCAAACATTGAACCGCCCCAAGAAGGAGCAAGAAACTTTCCGCCAAAGAAGTCTTAACTATCGCCACTTGTTCGACAAGAACACGGGATTGATGCGCCCCAAAGACAGTAAAGGGCGTTTCTTAACGCCTTTCGACCCATACCGCTGGGGCGACCACTTTACAGAAGGCAACAGCTGGCAATACACTTGGTTTGTTCCGCACGATGTTATTGGGCTGCAAAAGCTGATGGGCGGACAAGCCAAGTTTGTGGAAAAGCTCGACTCGGTGTTCTCGCAAACCCAGCGTTACGACATTTCTTATTATAAGCGTGGCATCATCCACCTCATCAGGGAGATGCAGAATGCCGACATGGGACAATACGCCCATTTGAACGAGCCTATGCACCACGTGCCATACCTCTACGCTTTTTGCCAGCCGTGGAAGACACAACGCCTGGTGCGAACCATCATGTCGCGCCTTTATGCGCCACGTCCCGACGGCTATTGTGGCGACGAAGACAACGGGCAGATGTCTGCTTGGTACGTATTCTCGGCCTTGGGCTTTTATCCTTTGTCGCCCATCAGCGGCGAATATGCAGTGGGCAGTCCGCTGTTTAGGCAAGCCACCCTGCATCTTCTCAATGGAAAAACCATCCATATTGTCGCTCCGCAAAACAGCCCCACAAATATATATGTATCGCAACTTTTGCTAAACGAGCAACCATATCACTCTCAATTCGTGAAGCATAGCGAACTGATAAAGGGTGCAAAACTGGAATTTAAAATGCGTGCAGAAGCAAATGTGCCAGCCATTCTCCATCAATAAGCCCAAGCCTTTACCCACAAAATAAACAAAACATAAGTTCATGACATTCAAACAAGCCCTCCTCCTGGCAGCCTTTTGCCTGCTGTCCATCACCACCCACTCGGCAACAGCCAATTACAACGTAGTGCCTTTGCCGCAATCCATCACGATGACCAAAGGCAAACCCTTCGTGTTGAACGAAAGTACAACCATTACTTGCACCACTTCCAACGAACTGATGCAGCACAATGCCCATTTCCTGGCAGAATACATCGCAGATGCCACAGGCATAAAGCTGGCCCACACAACCACAGCTCCCAAGGGTGCAGGCCATATCTTGCTCACACTAGACAATAAGATTGCCGGCAAAGAGGCCTATCGCATAACTGTGACACAAAAGCAAGTGACTATCGCCGGCAGCACTGCAGCTGGTGTTTTCTATGGCATTCAAACACTGCGCAAGGCCTTACCCGTAGCAACGAGCAACAAGGCTGCTGCCCCAGTGGAACTGCCTGCCGTGCAAATTGCCGATGCCCCTTTGCTGCCTTATCGAGGCATGATGCTCGACTGCGGCCGACATTTCTTTCCCGTAAGCTTTGTTAAGCGTTTTATCGACATGATGGCCCTACACAACATGAACGCCTTTCACTGGCATCTAAGCGAGGACCAAGGCTGGCGCATTGAGATAAAGAAGTATCCTAAGCTGATGGAAGTTGGCGCTTGGCGAAGTGGGACGGTTGTGGGGCACAACTCGGATGTAGACGATCATCAACCGCATGGCGGCTTTTATACGCAAGAAGAGATAAAGCAGATTGTGGAATATGCCCGACAACGGCACATCGAAGTAATACCCGAGATAGACATTCCCGGACATACCAAAGCGCTATTGGCTGCTTATCCCGAACTGGGATGCACCGGCGGCCCCTACACCGTGGGCCACAACTGGGGCGTACACCACGATGTGCTCTGCGTGGGCAACGAGCGCGTTTATGCTGTTTTGCAAGACATCATCGACGAGCTAAACCAAGTTTTCCCCTCTGCCTACTTTAACATCGGGGGCGACGAGGCGCCTTCCACACGATGGCAACAGTGCAAACGCTGCCAAGACAAGGCCAAAGAGCAAGGCATAGACACCAAACACCTGCAACAATATTTTACCAAGCGCATGGAACAATACATCAACGGAAAGGGAAAGACGATGATTGGCTGGGACGAAATACTGGAAGGCGAACTGGCCAAGTCTACCATCGTGCTTAGTAGACGTTACCTATCCACTTGGACAAAGGCGGCAAAGGCAGGGCACAACGTCATCACTTGCCCTGGTAAATATGCCTATTTCGACTATTATCAGGCGAAAAACACACTTCACGAGCCGCAAGCCATCGGCAGTTTCTTGCCCGTGGAACAGGTGTATAGCTTCAATCCGCGCCCCGACACGGTGTCGGCCGACATCACAAGCCGCATCATCGGCGTGCAAGGCAACCTTTGGACCGAGTATGTGCCCACCACAGCGCAAGCCGAATACATGGTGTTGCCACGCATGGCGGCGCTTGCCGAGGTGCAATGGATGCCGGCTGCACGTAAGAATTACACCGAATTTGTGGAACGCGTCACACGTCTGGCTCGTCTTTACAACCATTACGGCTACACCTACGCCTTACACATCTGGCCCGAAAGGTACAACCACAATAGAGATGATTGGTAATCCAGATGACAAGTAATACGAAGTTTTCCAAAGCTTTGTTGTAATGGAAAAAATGGTAGTGTAATTTCAACTGCTTCGAGACTCAAATTCTCGATGTAATAGACATTTTGTAAGCTGAACCCTCTCGGAATCCTTTTATTTATTAGCTTTGTAACATTTGAAAACCCATGAATTAAAATCGTATCTTCTGCAATGGTCCAAATGTTAAAAAGAGAGAGGGTATCGGCGTGATTTTAGATGTATCTTTGCAAGGATTATGGTTGGCAATTTCAAGGTAGTTTCCGTATAAGTAATCGTTCTCTATGGAATGACCAACCAAATGTCTATTACTAAAATTAGAGAGGTTTTAGCTTACCAAATGTTATTACACTGATTTTTATAAATCACTTGGTTTGCACCGCTTGTGATATGCATTGCCTCTGGATGCTCTTTGACATAGCTATCAATGTGGCGAACGCGTTTATCTTCAAGGATTTCGTCGACAGCAATGAGGATACCGGTCTCCTCAACTTCGCCAAATCCGTAGTTGATGGCAGTGCCAAAGAGTTTCATTGTAGGGCTAAGGCCCATGTAAGCATTAATCAACGGCGGTATGTTATAACCGAATTCACGTATATGTTTATTTAGGATTCGGTAGTCTTCCTTAAAGTTGTCTTTGCAGAATAAGGCTGATAACTCTTGCTCAGGAGTTTCAATTTTCAGCGGTTTTATCGGCATAATGAGATGTTCTTTGTCGTCAAAATGCTTCTTCAAGAAATAGAGAATCATGTCTCTTCCCTTACGAATATATGACGGATACATCGTCATTTTGCCAAAGAAATATTTGCAATTAGGGTTTATTACGGTAAGCGCTCCGAGTCCATCCCATAGATTGTCGAGTGCAAAGATACTCTTACTATTAGTTCGAGCATTTTGATATTCGAGAGAAACAAAGCTTCTTCCTAATTCAACGGTATAGGGAGCATACTCTTTCATGAACTTTTCGGAGAAATGGAACATGTGACTTGTGGCAAGAATGGGTTGCCCTTTGTCGTCTATTTTCCAATCCGATCCGAAGAGATAACGATATCCTCCGATGATTTCTTCAGCCTCGGGGTTCCACACAATGAGTTGTTTGCAACAGTTATCCATCGTGTCGAATTCATCGATATCCATAGCTTTTCCAGTGCCTCCTCCTGCACTTCGGAACGCAATCTCACGCAGTCTGCCTATCTCTTTCATGACATTTGGTGCCTCGTGTGACGTCACAACATAAATCTCATTGTTGCTTTTGTTGGTCATACGAAGCTGTCGTTCAAGAGTGAGTTCACGCTTTAGGAGAGCTCGGTCAATGGGTTGGATAATCTCTTCTTCCATTTCTTATCTTCTCTTATTAGGATCGTTATTCTTTATTGTCATTCGATGAAAGTGCATAAACGCGTTCTTCTACGAAATTAGCCCATTCCATCGGTGTTTTCGTTTTATTGAAAGTCTGCCATGGAATAGGTTTACCAATGGTGATGCGAAACGTCTTTCCAACATTCCGATACATCTCATCCACGAGGAAAAGCATGGCTAAATTGAAGGGTAAATAGCGGTCACTGAACTTGGCAATGCGGTAGAATCGTTTTGAGTTTTGACCGCTAAAGTGGATAGGAACCACGTCTCTGTGGGTCTCAACGCTTTTGGTTATGAACGTCTTTTTCCATGGAAGATCGTGGATTTCTCCATTGATTCTACGGCTATTTAACCCTGCAGGAAACATCAATAAGTGGTTATCGCTGTTGAAACCTGCCTCTACCATGCGTGGAAAGTCACGGCTTTGCTTGCCTGTTTTGTTGATTCCTATGCTGACAGGCTTTAGTCCTGGAAGGTTCAATAATAGGTCATTAACCAGATATCTGAACTTACCATCATAGTGGCGACCGATGATTGAGCCTAATGAAACGCCGTCTTGACCTCCTAATGGGTGATTAGAGACGAAGGTATATAGCTTTCCATCGTTCTTATCGGGTAGGTTTTCAGCTCCTACAATGTCAAGCGTCATGTCGAGATATTGCACGCAAGCAGTAAGCCATTCAGTGCCTTTTAGGTTGCGATTCTCCCAAAGAAAGCGATTAACTTCATCTTCGTGAATAATCTTTTTCAGCCAAGCAACAAGAAAACAAGGCACAAAGCGTGCCTTACTACCCATCTTGTCTTTAAGAATTCTTTTGATGTCTATGGTCTTCTCTACACTTTCTTTCATCCTCGTTTCCTACTAACATCATGCAAAAATAACATAAGTTTTTCTAAAAAGTTACTTTTTCAACCAAAAATATTCATTTTTCCCGTTTGATGATTGATTTTCTTTCATTTTGTAATTAAATGCGATGGAGGATGATGTTAAACATCTGTGAAGATGTTGTTACATTTGAGAAGAAAACTAAAATAAGTGGAGAAAAGTGGGGAAGTGTGGAGAATTTTATGTATCTTTGACCCCGGATACCCTATATTTAGGTACGCATGCGCTTTTTAGGTAACATAGAAGCTAAGGCCGATGCCAAAGGAAGAGCTTTCCTTCCGGCCATATTTCGCAAGGTGCTTCAAGCTTCAGGCGAGGATAATCTTGTGCTTCGCAAGGATGTATTTGAGTCTTGTTTGGTGCTCTATCCTGAGCGTGTGTGGAATGAACAACTTGATATTCTGAGGCAACGGCTAAACCGGTGGGATAAAGAACAATGGCAAATCTTTCGCCAGTTTGTGTCGGATGCCGAAGTGATTTCGCTTGATGGCAATGGTCGTTTCTTAATTCCTAAGCGCTATTTGAAGTTTGCTGGTATAGAACAAGAATTGAAATTCATTGGTGTCGACGATACGATTGAGATATGGAGTAAGGATAACAGCGAGACTCCTTTCGTTAATCCACAAAATTTTGGCAGTGCTTTGCAGTCACTGATGGAATTGAAAGAAGAAAAGTAATAAACGAAAATAGATAGTGCGTAAGCACAAAACATCTTGGTTATGATAAAAAAAGCAGAGACCTATCACGTGCCTGTGCTCTTGAAAGAGAGTGTTGATGGACTGAATATTCAGTCTGGGGGTGTCTATGTTGACGTCACTTTTGGTGGTGGCGGGCATAGTAGTGAGATCTTGTCTCGGCTGGATGAACAGGCTCATTTGTATAGTTTTGATCAAGATGCTGACGCAGAACAGAATGTGATGCGTAGTGAAGTTGGTGCAGAACGAAGGTTTGTTGATGATTCAAGATTTACGTTTGTGCGTAGCAATTTCCGTTATTTGAAAAACTGGATGCGCTATTATGGCGTTGAGAGTATTGATGGATTGCTGGCTGACTTGGGGGTTTCGAGTCATCATTTTGACGACGAAAGTCGTGGTTTTTCTTTTCGTTTTGATGCGCAATTAGATATGCGTATGAATAAGAGAGCAGGCAAAACGGCGGCTGATATCGTGAATGATTATGACGAAGAAGCACTTGCAAATCTATTCTATCTCTATGGAGAAATAAAACAATCTCGGCGCCTTGCAGCCGCTGTTGTAAAGGCTCGGTCGCAGCAACACATAGCAACGACACAAGATTTACTTGGAATATTGGAGCCAATATTCAAGAGAGAACGTGAGAAAAAAGACTTGGCAAAGGTGTTTCAAGCCTTGAGAATAGAAGTCAATCATGAGATGGATGCACTGAAAGAGATGCTAAAGTCTGCAACAGAACTGCTGAAGCCAGGAGGTAGATTGAGTGTGATTACCTATCATTCACTTGAAGATCGCATTGTAAAAAACATAATGAAGACTGGTAATGTGGAAGGAAAAAGGATACAAGACTTTTATGGAAGGATTGAGACTCCTTTCACTCTCATAAACAATAAAGTGATAGTGCCTTCTGAAAATGAGCAACAGGAGAATCCCAGAAGCCGCAGTGCGAAACTAAGAATAGCAGAAAAGAATGAATGACGAAAGACTAAATAAGCTGAAAAACGAAACGGCTGAAGTGTCAAATACAGCGAAGGAAAAGGAAAGAGACCAAGAGAATAGCACGAAGAAAGAATCGGAAGCTGTAAAAAGTGAGGTCACAACTTCGGTTGATGGCGAAGGTCCTACGCTGAAAGAAGTGATAGAAAAGCAGGCCACAGAAGATGAATCGCCGTTTGCTTCGCATTTCACGTTGAAGAAAATCCTTGGTGGTGACGTGCTAACCACACAGACAATACGTCATCAGATAGGTGTGTTTCTGCTTATTACGGGTTTCTTGATAGTGTATATTGCTAATCGTTATAGTGTGCAGAACGACCTTATAGAGATTGATAAGCTACAAGATGAATTGCAAGATGCCCGATATAAAGCACTATCAAGTAGTAGTTCGTTGACGGAAAAGAGTAGGGAAAGCCACGTGCTCGAGCTGTTGAAGAACAATAAAGACAGTGTGTTGAAGATAGCAAGTCAGCCACCTTATATTATAAATGTACCCGAAGAATGAGTAAGTTTGATAGTAACAAAGTAATGCCGAGATACAGTGCCATCGCCATTTTGATGACGGTGATTGCTGTGTTAGTCGTAGGTAAGATGTTGTTCTTAATGACTGCGAAGCGTGATTACTGGATGAAGGTGGCAGATAGAGTAAAGAGAGATAGTGTCAGTGTAAAGCCGATGCGAGGCAATATCTTAAGTTGTGATGGACAATTAATGGCGAGTTCATTACCTGAATTCAAGCTGTTCATGGACTTTAAGGCCTTGCATGACGCCAAGAGTGATTCGCTTTGGGATGTTAAAATCGATTCTGTCTGTATGGGGTTGAATCATATCTTTCCCGAGAAATCAGCTGCTGCATTCAAGCAAGAGCTTGCTGAGGGACGGAAAAAGCAAAGTCGTCATTGGGCGATATGGAATAAACGTGTAGACTATAACACGTATACGGAGGTGAAAGCACTGCCTGTTTTTAACCTCTCTCAAAACAAAAGTGGCTTTCATGTTGAGGAGTATAACGCGCGAAAACGTAGTTATGGTTCTTTGGCCGGACGTACAATTGGGGCAATGTTTGGTGCGAAAGATACGGCGCGCTTTGGCTTAGAACTATCTTACGACTCTATACTTAGAGGATCAAATGGAATCATTCATCGCCGAAAAGTACTCAATCGATTCCTTGATATCATGGATACTCCGCCAATAGATGGTGCAGATATCGTCACAACTATAGATGTAGGCATGCAGGATTTAGCTGAGCGTTCCGTCATTGATGAACTGAAATTGATAAATGGAAACGTAGGCGTTGCTATAGTAATGGAAGTCGCAACAGGAGATATTAAGGCTATAGTCAACATGGAAAAGTGTGTAGATGGCGAGTATAGAGAAATCCATAATCATGCTGTAAGCGACCTTCTTGAGCCGGGATCTGTATTTAAAACAGCCTCAATCATGACGGCATTAGATGATGGAGTGGTTGATACAAACTATCAAGTCAATACGGGATCCGGTGTGTGGCCTATGTATGGACGTGAAATGAAAGACCATAACTGGAGACGAGGTGGCTATGGTGTGCTTACTTTACCACAGACTTTGATGGTGAGTTCGAATATAGGTGTGAGCAGAATTATTGATGATCATTATCGTAATGACCCTGAAAAGTTCATACGAGGAATATACCGTACGGGCCTCGCGGATAACCTTCGGATTCCTTTAGTGGGTGCTTCTCCGGCACGAATTCGCATGCCTAAGAAGAATGAAAGAGGTGAATGGGTGAACTGGAGTCATACAGCTTTGCCTTGGATGAGTATTGGATATGAGACTCAAGTGCCTCCAATCTCGACGCTAACCTTCTATAATGCGATTGCAAATAATGGCAAAATGATGCGTCCACGCTTTGTGAAAGAGGTAGTAAAGAATGGCGAAGTCATCATGGAATTCCCTCCAGAGGTGATGCGAGCACATATATGTAAGGAGAAAACTTTACGTGAAATACAAACGATTCTCGACCATGTGGTCAGTCAAGGACTTGGTAAGAAGGCTGGCTCTCCATCGTTTAGAGTTGCAGGAAAGACAGGAACGGCCCAGATGTCTAAAGGTGCTCAAGGATACAAGAATGGCGGAACAAACTATTTATTGAGCTTTGCGGGTTACTTTCCTGACGATGCTCCCCGCTATAGTTGTATTGTTTGTATTCAGAAATCAGGCCTTCCTGCAAGTGGAGGTGGCATGAGTGGTGTTGTCTTTCATAACATTGCAGAAGGCATTATGGCACAGAGCTTGAAGTTAGATGTTAAAGATGCGCGTGACACTTCATCGGTATTGATTCCTGATGTGAAAGCCGGTAACATCTTAGCTGCCGACTATGTGCTCACACATTTAGGCATAAATACAAATAAAAGCTGGAGCGGCAGTTATGCAGATGGCAATCCTATCTGGGGAAAAGCAGAGAAAAAGAATGGTAATAAGACCATACTCTTGGAACGCGAGACCATAAATAATGGAAAGTATATCCCTAATGTGGTTGGTATGGGAGCACGAGACGCAGTCTTTTTATTAGAGCGTCGTGGTGTGAAGACCATTGTTTCGGGACGAGGAAAGGTTGTTAAGCAGAGCTTAGAACCAGGACATTATATAAAGAAAGGTGAGCGTATCACGCTTGTTTTGGATTAAAAGAGAAACTGAAATACATACAATATGAAATTAAACGAAGTTCTCAAGAACATCACTCCGATAAAGATTGTCGGAAATGATAATGTAGAAATCACGGGTGTTAATATTGATTCACGCCGCATTAAGGCTGGACATCTCTTCGTTGCCATAAGGGGAACGCAGGTTGATGGACATCAGTTTATCGATAAGGCCATTGAGCTTGGCGCAGACGCTGTACTTTGTGAGGAGCTGCCTGAAAAGCTTTCAGACCACGTAACCTATGTACAGGTGGAGTCAACTGAGGATGCTGTTGGCAAGGTTGCTACCTTATTCTATGGTAATCCATCGCATAAGTTGAAGTTAGTTGGCGTGACAGGAACCAATGGAAAGACTACTATTGCCACCTTATTATATAATATGTTCCGCAAGTTTGGCTACAAAGTAGGACTTCTTTCGACGGTATGTAACTATATAGATGACGTGGAAGTACCAGCCGATCACACGACACCTGATCCCATAGAACTTAATGAGTTATTGGCTAAAATGGTTGAAGCTGGATGTGAATATGCCTTTATGGAGTGTTCAAGTCATGCCATTCATCAGAAGCGTATTGGTGGTTTGAAGTTTGCAGGAGGCTTGTTTACCAATCTCACTCGCGATCATTTGGATTATCATAAGACATTTGAGAACTACCGAAATGCCAAGAAAGCTTTCTTTGATGGCTTGCCAAAGGATGCTTTTGCCATAACAAATGCCGACGATAAGAATGGAATGATCATGGTGCAGAATACCAAAGCAACCGTTAAAACCTATTCTATCCGTTCGATGGCAGACTTCCGTGCACGTATTCTTGAATGCCATTTTGAAGGCATGTATCTTGAGATTGACGGCCGAGAAGTAGGCGTTCAGTTTATTGGTAAGTTTAATGTCAGCAATCTTTTGGCTGTTTATGGTGCTGCAATCATGTTAGGTAAGAAGCCTGAAGATATCCTTTTAGTGCTCAGCACACTTCATAGTGTCAGCGGACGACTTGAACCTATCCACTCACCTGAAGGCTTTACGGCTATTGTTGACTATGCACATACGCCTGATGCACTGGCTAATGTGCTCAATGCTATTCACGAAGTGCTCGACGGAAAAGGTCATGTGATTACCGTATGTGGTGCTGGTGGAAACCGTGATAAAGGCAAACGACCCCTTATGGCACAAGAGGCGGTGCGCCAAAGTGACAAGGTTATCATCACAAGTGATAATCCCCGATTCGAAGATCCACAAGAGATTATCAATGAAATGCTTGCAGGATTGAATGAACAACAGATGCGAAAGGTGATATCAATTGTTGACCGTAAGGAAGCCATTCGCACTGCTTGCATGATGGCTCAAAAGGGAGATGTTGTGCTGGTTGCCGGAAAAGGCCACGAGAACTACCAGGAAATAAAGGGCGTGAAACATCATTTTGACGATAAAGAAGTGCTTCATGAGATTTTCAAAGCATAAAAATAAGGGTTAAATTAAAAGCAAATGTTATACTATCTCTTTAGATTTCTTGAACAATATGGCATCAGTGGGTCACGTATTTGGGGGTATATCTCATTCCGTGCCCTATTGGCTTTGATTCTCTCCTTAGTCATTTCAGCATGGGCAGGAGAGCGGTTTATCAAGTTCTTAAAGCGTAAACAGATTACTGAAACACAACGGGACGCATCAATAGATCCCTTTGGTGTGAAGAAGATTGGCGTTCCTTCGATGGGTGGAGTGATTATTATTCTGTCCATTCTTGTACCAGTTCTCCTGCTTGGAAGGCTGCGTAATGTCTATCTTATCTTAATGATTATCACCACTGTTTGGTTAGGATTCTTAGGTGGTATGGATGATTATATTAAGATTTTCCGCCGTGATAAAGAGGGACTTAAAGGCAAATATAAAATCGTTGGGCAAATCGGTATAGGCTTAATCGTAGGACTTGTGCTATGGATGTCGCCCGATGTGAAGATAAATGAGAATATAGCCATAGAGCGACAGGGCAAAGAAATGGTGGTGAAACACCGTACTCAGGCCCATAAATCGTTAAAGACTACCATCCCATTTGTTAAGGGTCATAATCTAAGTTATAGCAATTTGATGAGTTTTTGCGGCAAACATAAGGTTGCTGCAGGCTGGATTCTCTTTGTAATTATGACGATTTTAGTCGTGACGGCAGTCAGCAATGGGGCTAATCTCAATGATGGCATGGATGGGATGTGTGCTGGAAACTCCGCGATTATAGGTGTTGCGCTTGGTATTCTGGCTTATGTGAGCAGCCATTTACAATTCGCTGCCTATCTAAACATCATGTATATACCTCAAAGCGAAGAGCTTGTGGTCTTCATGTGTGCCTTTATTGGTGCGCTCATTGGTTTCCTTTGGTACAATGCTTACCCTGCACAAGTGTTCATGGGAGACACAGGTTCGCTCACAATTGGTGGCATTATAGCCGTGTGTGCTATTATCATTCACAAGGAGCTTTTACTTCCGATACTTTGTGGAATCTTTTTCGTTGAGAGCTTAAGTGTCATCATTCAAGTTTACTATTTCAAGCTTGGCAAGCGGCGAGGCATCAAGCAACGCATCTTCAAACGCACGCCAATTCATGATAATTTCCGTGTCACCGACGACCAGCTTGACCCTGATTGCAAGTATCTTCTTAAGGCTCCACACAGTCCTAAGCATGAAGCCAAGATTACAATACGCTTTTGGATTATCACGATTATCCTTGCAGCGTTAACCATTATCACATTAAAGATTAGATAAGATGAGTAGAATCGTTATATTAGGAGCCGGCGAAAGTGGTGCCGGAGCAGCTGTTTTGGCAAAGCAAAAGGGTTTTGATGTGTTTGTTTCCGACATGTCTTCAATCCAAGATAAATATAAAAACTTGCTTGATAAGCATGGCATTGAGTGGGAAGAAGGACATCACACGGCCGATAAAATCCTTAATGCCGATGAAATAATCAAAAGCCCCGGCATTCCAAAAGAGGCGCCGATGATACAGAAACTCATGGCCCAGGGCACACATATCATTAGTGAAATCGAGTTCGCGGGACGCTATACACAGTCTAAAATGGTATGTATCACGGGCAGTAATGGCAAGACAACAACGACCTCTTTGATTTATCATATCTTCAAAACTGCAGGTTATGACGTTGGTTTAGCAGGCAATATAGGAAAGAGTTTGGCGTTACAAGTGGCCGAGGATCCACACGAATACTACGTTATTGAGCTTAGTAGTTTCCAGTTAGATAACATGTATGACTTCCGCGCTAATATCGCAGTACTCCTCAATATCACTCCCGATCACTTGGATCGCTACGACTTTAAGTTCGAGAACTATGCCGATGCGAAGATGAGAATCCTTCAAAACCAAACGCAGGAAGATAGCTTTATCTATTGGAATGATGACCCAGTGATTCAGAAAGAGCTTGAAAAGTTTGAAACCAAAGCCTTTGTTTGTCCGTTCTCTGAGCACAAAGAGCAAGGTGCTTTCGGCTATATTGAAGATGGAAACTATAAGCTTGACTATCCCACGCCATTCAATATGAAGCAAGAAGAGCTTTCGTTGACCGGCAAACATAACCTTCATAACAGTCTCGCGGCAGGCTTAGCAGCCAACATTGCAGGCATAAAGAGCGAGGCAATTCGTAAGGGATTAGGTGACTTCCCCGGTGTAGAACATCGTTTGGAAAAGGTTTGCAAGGTCAATGGAGTGCAATATATCAATGATTCGAAGGCTACAAATGTAGACGCCTGTTGGTATGCTTTAGACAGCATGACCACGCCAACGATTCTCATTCTCGGGGGTAAGGACAAGGGCAATGACTACACTCCGATTAAAGAACTCGTGAAGAAGAAGTGTCGAGCAATCGTTTATCTCGGTGCAGACAACAAGAAATTGCATGATAACTTCGATGACTTGGGCGTCATAATCAAGGATACCCACAGCATGAAAGATTGTGTTGAGGCTTGTCATACCTTGGCACAGCCCGGCGATACTGTGCTGTTAAGCCCATGTTGCGCCAGCTTTGACTTGTTCCACAATATGGAAGAGCGAGGCAATATGTTTAAGGATATGGTAAGAAAGCTATAGAAGAGAAGGCAAAGGAAGCTTTATTAATTCAATTTATAGGCTCCTTTAAGCTCGCTGAAAGCAAGAAAGTGTGAACCCTTGAAAGCAGTTTAACCCCTCTTTTAGGTGGGACACATGATTTCATGAAACTTAGATGATGAGTCGTGCTTAATGCATGAGGGATAATCCTATAGTCAAAGCGGCACACAATATAGGCCGTTTTAGTGTGCAATATGGCTCAAAAGACGGCATGAAATGCCCCAAATGATGGCATGAAAAGGCTTAAATCAGAAGATGGGGCGTAGGATATTGAGAGTCAATAGGTTAGCGGTTGACTCTCGCATGAAATGAAAATGAGCATTGACGCGTAGCGAGCGATGCTTTTAGAATAAAGAAAATATAAAATAATATTTGATAGACGGTGATGGCTTCTGACGCCAATCCTCTATTGCCAAAACCTTCCTCAGCATGCGATGTGGCACTTATTGTAATGGGATACATCGCGTGTTTAGTTGGTATTACAGGGTAAATAAAAGACAATGTTAGGCAATGATGGCGCGGATAAGACTCTCTTTTTCGAATAGTTATGGACAAAAAGACGCTTAGTAATATTTTTAAGGGCGACAAGGTCATTTGGATGATCTTCTTCTTCCTGTGCATTATTAGTGTTGTAGAGGTGTTTTCGGCCTCTTCAGGACTAACTTATAAGAGTGGAAGTTATTTCTCTCCATTGATCAAACACCTTGGAATCTTGTTGATGGGCATATTCTGTATG
Organism: Segatella salivae DSM 15606; assembly: GCF_000185845.1. Lineage (GTDB taxonomy): Bacteria > Bacteroidota > Bacteroidia > Bacteroidales > Bacteroidaceae > Prevotella > Prevotella salivae. Next base: position 1,525,146 of record NZ_GL629647.1, on the reverse strand, counting down.
GTCATCACGCTTAACATAAAGTGTAAGTATTTCAAGATACTTACGCCCTTCATGTTAGTCATTTCGTTCATCACTTTGATTTGGGTTTTCTTCGCAGGTCAGTCTACCAACGGCGCACAACGATGGGTAAGTTTCATCGGAATACAATTCCAGCCGTCGGAAATTGCCAAAGGTACTCTTGTATTGGCTACGGCTCAGATACTTAGTGCGCTACAAACGGATCATGGAGCAGATAAGAATGCCTTTAAGTTTATCCTCATAGTGTGCGCCTTTATCGTGCCCCTTATCGGATTGGAAAACCTTTCAACGGCGGCACTTTTGTGTTTAGTTATCTTGTTGATGATGGTCATTGGCCGTGTGCCTATGCGTCAGTTGGGGAAACTAATGGGCGTAACTCTTGTGCTAATCTTAGTCATTTTTGCCGGTGTAATGTTGCTCGGTACAGACCGAGGTGACGTTGAAACATCAAAGAATATGACTGAACAGGTGGCGCAACAAAAGAAAGATGAGGGACTGTTGGGCAAGATTTTCCACCGTGCCGACACGTGGAAATCGCGCATTGATAAGTTCACTTCTTCAAAAGAAGTCACGCCGGCTGAGGTCGACTTAGATACAGATGCTCAGGTGGCTCATGCCAATATCGCCATCGCTTCATCGAATGTGGTGGGTAAAGGACCAGGAAACAGCGTCGAACGAGACTTTCTTTCGCAGGCCTTTTCAGACTTTATCTATGCTATTATCATTGAAGAGTTGGGCGTAGAAGGGGCAGTTGCCGTTGCAGTTCTTTACATTATGCTGCTCTTTCGCACTGGGCGCATTGCCAGCCGATGCGAGAATAACTTCCCCGCTTTACTGGCTATGGGTCTCGCTTTGCTGCTTGTCACGCAGGCATTGTTTAATATGTGTGTCGCCGTGGGACTTGCTCCAGTCACTGGTCAGCCTTTACCGCTCATCAGTAAGGGTGGAACTTCGACGATGATTAATTGCATCTATGTCGGTGTAATCCTGAGTGTTAGTCGCTCGGCAAAGAAGAAAGGTGAACCAGGTCAGGGCGAGACAAAAACAGAAGTAAGCATAACGGAGTGAGCTTCTGTATTGAAACGTCAGTAAAACGCATTGTAAAAGGAGTGAAAAAAGAAAGTAAAATGGTATAAAACTAATTTTTTTGATTACTTTTGCAATATCATAGTAATTCGTAAAACATGGATAAGGAATTGAGAATAATCATCAGTGGTGGAGGTACTGGAGGGCATATCTTCCCGGCAGTATCTATTGCTAATGCTATCAAAGCAAAGCAACCAGAGGCTAAGATTCTTTTCGTTGGGGCGTTGGGACGCATGGAAATGCAGCGTGTTCCAGCCGCAGGATATGAGATTAAGGGCCTTCCCATCTGTGGTTTCGACCGCAAACATCTGTGGAAGAATATCGCTGTGCTCTTCAAAATATGGAAAAGCGAGCGCATGGCACGTCAGATTGTGAAACAATTCAAGCCAATGGTTGCCGTAGGTGTAGGTGGATATGCCAGTGGACCGACACTAAACGTGTGTGCAAAAGAAGGAATTCCTTGTCTGATTCAAGAGCAAAACTCCTATGCCGGAGTAACAAACAAGTTGCTTTCTAAGAAAGCTGACAAGATATGTGTAGCCTATGAAGGCATGGAACGCTTCTTTCCTGCAGACAAAATCATCATGACTGGTAACCCCGTTCGGCAGAATGTGCTTGATTCAAAGCTTACCGTTGAGGAAGCACGCGAGTCATTTGGCCTCAATCCAAACATGAAAACAGTTCTCTTAGTGGGTGGAAGCTTGGGTGCAAAGACTATCAACGATAGTATGTTGCAACATCTTGATATCATCGGAAAGACTGATATTCAGTTCATTTGGCAAACAGGTAAGGCCTATTATGAAGGCATTCAACAACAACTTCAGAATGAAGAGTTGCCAAATCTAAAGGTTACTGACTTTATCAGTGATATGGGAGCAGCTTACAAAGCAGCCGATTTGGTCATTAGTAGAGCAGGTGCAAGCAGCATCAGTGAATTCTGTTTGATAGGCAAACCCGTAATCCTTGTGCCTTCACCTAACGTTGCAGAGGACCATCAAACAAAGAATGCGATGGCCTTAGTCAATAAGAATGCCGCCATATATGTAAAGGACAGTGAGGCTGTTAACGTACTACTGAAGACTGCAATCCAAACAGTTGGCAACGCTTCTACACTCGAATCATTAAAAGAAAACATATTAAAACTCGGAAAAAAGAACTCGGCCGACGTCATCGCCGACCAGGTAATAAAGCTAGCATTAAATTAAATGGAACTGAAAGATATTAAGGCTGTGTACTTCATTGGGGCTGGAGGTATTGGCATGAGTGCCTTAGCTCGTTACTTCATTCATCGTGGTTTGGTTGTTGCAGGCTATGACAAGACGCCGTCAACCCTAACACATCAACTTGAGAAAGAAGGCATGTTGATTCATTACGAAGAGGATATTGAAGAGATTCCTCACGTGTGTAAGAATCCTCAATCGACGTTAGTCATCTACACACCTGCCATTCCTGACACGCACAAAGAACTGCAATTCTTCCGTGAAAAGGGCTTTGAAATCCAGAAACGGGCTCAAGTTTTGGGAACGCTTACACGCAGTCATAAAGGTCTTTGCTTTGCAGGCACGCATGGAAAGACCACTACTTCGACGATGTGTGCACACATAATGCATCAGAGTCACATGGATTGTAATGCCTTCTTGGGAGGCATTTCAAAGAACTATGGCACTAATTATATCTTGTCAAAGAATAGTGATTACATCGTTATTGAAGCCGATGAGTTTGATAGAAGCTTTCATTGGTTGAGGCCATGGATGAGTGTTATCACTTCAACCGACCCCGATCATCTTGATATCTATGGTACAAAAGAGGCCTATCTTGAAAGCTTTCGCCACTATACGGAACTCATTCAACCAGGTGGAGCATTGATAATCCATCGCAATCTTGAGATGAAACAGCATGTGCAAGAAGGCGTAAAAGTATATGATTACAGTCGTGAAGCAGGCGACTTCCATGCAGAGAATGTTGTGATTGATAACGGAGAGATTTGTTTCGACTTTATTTCTCCGATTGAAAATGTAGCGCGTGTTAATCTCGGTCAGCCCATTCCAATCAATATTGAGAATGCCATCGCCGCCATGGCAATGGCACAATTGAATGGATGTACAGCCGAAGAACTACGTTATGGCATGAGAACTTATGCCGGTGTTGACCGCAGATTCGACTTTAAAATCAAGGATAATAGACATGTGTTCTTGTCTGATTATGGTCATCATCCAAAGGAAGTACTTCAAAGTGCGAGGAGTCTTAAAGAACTGTTTAAGGGCCGTAAGATTACGGTTATGTTCCAACCACACCTCTATTCGCGTACACGTGACTTCTATCTTGAGTTTGCTGATGCACTAAGTAACTTTGATGAAGTCATTCTTACAGAGATATATCCGGCACGAGAAGAGCCTATCGAAGGGGTAACGAGTATGTTGATTTATGATCATCTGAAACCAAACGTAGAAAAAACGATGATTAAGAAGGACGAAGTTCTTGACTATGTGAAAGGTCGAGACTTTGATGTTCTTGTCGTTCTTGGTGCAGGTGACCTCAACAACTACGTTCCTCAGATTGCCAAAATCATTGAAAATAAGTAATAAAACGAAACTAACGGATGCGCATCAGCTGGAAAAAGACCTTCATTGTAACATCAGATGTATTGATAGCAATATATCTTTTGTTAGCATTTACGGCTTTTAATAAGCCCGATGAAGCAGCTCGTTTGTGCACGAAAGTAAACATAAATATTCAAGATGAGGCTACAAATGGCTTCATAGATGCGCGAGAAATTAAGGCAAGATTAGAGAAAGAACAGCTTTATCCATTGGAGAAGCCAATGAAATATGTCAATCTTCGCAAGATGGAAGAGGCGTTGAAAGCCAGTCCTTTCGTTAAAACCGCCGAATGTTATAAAACAGAAGATGGCGAGGTTAACATCTCTTTGACTCAGCGAATGCCTGTTGTCAGGATCAAAGCTGCCAATGGTGATGATTATTATCTTGACGATAATGACTGCATTATGCCTAATTCTCATTACACATCTGACTTGATTATCGCCACGGGTAATATCAATAAGTGGTTCGCATCCAATTATATTTCGCCTCTAAGCAAAGCTCTGATGGGCAATGAACTATGGCGTAATCAGATAGAACAAATCAATGTGTTACCCGATCTCGGTGTAGAGCTTATTCCACGCGTGGGAAATCACATTGTTTATCTTGGTCAAATGCCTTTCTATAAGAATAAGGAGAAGCGCAAAGCTGCCGTAGTTGACTTTGTAAACAGAAAGATGAACCGACTTGAAAAGTTTTATAAGTATGGACTTTCTCAGGCTGGTTGGAATAGATATAGCTACATAAACCTTGAATTTGACAATCAAATCATCTGCAAACGACGCGACAAACGACGTGATGATAATGAGAGTCTTGGTGAGGCGTTAGCAGCAAGTGATGTCATCGGAAACGTCGAAGCTGAACCTAAAAAGGAAGAAAAGCCTGAATCTTCTGCAGCAGAATCGCCCACAAAGGCTAAGGAAGAACCGAAGAAAGTAGCTGAAAAGAAATCAGAAAAGCCTTCAACTTCTTCACCAAAGGCTAAGGAAGAACCGAAGAAGAAGACCGAAAAGAAATCGGAGAAAAGCTCAACCTCTTCTTCGAAAGACAAGGAGGAACCAAAGAAAACAACGACAAAGAAGTCGGAGAGTCATACAGATAAAAAAACCGATAAAGCCGAAGTAAAGAAACAAAAGCCTAAGGATAAATCATCAAAAGACGCTCCGAAGTCGAAAGATAAAAAGAAACAGAAGTAGAATAGATAAAGAATTACGCATGGCAGAATTTATCGTTGCAATAGAACTGGGGTCAACTAAGATCACCGGTATCGCTGGAAAGAAGAACCTCGACGGCAGTATTACCGTGCTTGCTGTGGTCAGAGAGAACTCAACGCAATGCATCCGAAAGGGTGTTGTGTATAATATTGACAAGACGGTACAGTGTCTTACCAATATTGTTACAAAGCTAAAGACAGCGCTCAAGACGGATATCGCCCACGTATATGTAGGAGTTGGTGGGCAGTCTATGCGCAGTGTACGTAATGTTATCGTTAAAGATCTTCCCTCAGATACCATTGTTTCTCAAGAGATGGTTAACCAATTAATGGATGCTAACCGTACAATGAGTTACCCAGATCGTGAGATTCTTGAAGCCGCTACACAGGAATATAAAGTTGATCAGCAATATCAGCTTGACCCAGTAGGCATTCAATGCACGCGTCTTGAAGGCAACTTCTTGAACATTCTCTGGTTGCGTACCTACTATCGTAACCTTAATAAGTGTTTCGACCAGGCAGGAATAGCCATAGCAGAGATGTATCTTGCACCAATGGTTCTGGCCGATAGCGTGTTGACCGAAGCCGAAAAGCGAGCTGGTTGTGTGCTCGTTGACTTGGGAGCAGAGACAACTACAGTCTCCGTTTACTACAAAAACATTCTCCGTCACTTAGCCGTTATCCCACTTGGAGGCAATAACATCACCAAGGATATTGCCTCTTTGCAGATGGAAGAGGCTGATGCTGAGAAGATGAAGATAAAGTATGCCAGTGCTTTTACAGACAATAGTGACATCGATAACAATCTAATGCTCTCCATAGATGCCGAGCGTCAGATTGAAAGTCGTAAGTTTATAGAGGTCGTTGAGGCTCGTGTTGAAGAGATTATAGAGAATGTTTGGTTCCAGGTTCCAGCCGAATATGCCAACAATCTCTTAGGAGGTATCATCCTAACCGGTGGTGGTTCTAACCTTAGAAACATTGAAACGGCTTTCCGAAATCATACACATATTGACAAGATTCGTACTGCAAAGTTCGTCTCACAAACGATAAATTCTACCAACGAAAGCATCAATGCACACGATGGAATGATGAATACCATCTTGGGTATCCTGGCAAAAGGTGACATGAATTGTGCCGGACCAGAAATCAAGAGCGATCTCTTTGGAACAACACCTGATGCTAAAACCACCACAACAACAGTGGATTTACACCAGAAACCACGTACACTCAATGAGACAACTGGTAGTGGAGTAGTGCGTACAGAGGCTGAAAAGCAAAAGGCTGAAGAGGAAGAACGCCGTCGTAAGGAAGCCGAATTGCAGGCTGAACTCGAGGCAAAACGTCAGGAAGAAGAGCGACTTGCCAAAGAGAAGAAAGAGAATAGTACGTCTCATAAGCTATTCAAGGAGTTGAAAAGCTTCTTTGGTAAGATGATTTCTGAAGACGAATAACAGCATAAATACATAATTCTGACATCATAAATAGACAATATGGCTGACAATAATCATAAAACTTCGATCTTAGATTTCGGTGAACCCGATAAGGCAGATAGCATCATCAAGGTCATTGGTGTAGGCGGAGGAGGCGGTAACGCCGTTAACCACATGTATCGAGAAGGCATACATGACGTCACGTTTGTACTCTGTAATACGGACAATCAGGCGCTAAACGACTCGCCTGTACCCGTGCACTTACAACTTGGAAAAGAGGGACTTGGCGCAGGAAATAAGCCAGAAAAGGCGCGTCAAGCAGCCGAAGAAACACTCGACGACATTAAATATGCGTTGAGTGATGGCACAAAGATGGCATTCATCACTGCCGGAATGGGTGGTGGAACAGGTACAGGAGCGGCACCAGTCATTGCTCGTGTGTCTAAGGAACTTGGCATTCTGACGGTCGGAATCGTTACAATTCCTTTCCGTTTTGAGGGCGATCGCAAGATTGATCAAGCCTTAGATGGTGTTGAAGAGATGTCAAAGCATGTCGATGCACTATTGGTTATCAACAACGAACGCCTCAGAGAAATCTATCCAGACCTTACCGTTCTCGATGCTTTCGGTAAGGCTGACGACACGCTTAGCATTGCAGCAAAGAGTATTGCGGAAATAATCACGAATCACGGACTTATTAATCTCGACTTCAATGATGTCAAAACCGTACTTAAAGACGGTGGAGTGGCAATCATGAGTACGGGATATGGCGAGGGCGATGGACGTGTAAAGAAAGCTATTGACGATGCTTTGAACTCACCATTACTCAATGATAACGATATCTTTAATGCCAAAAAGATTCTCTTAAGCATTAACTTCTGCAATGAAAAGAACGATAACTCGGGCCTCATGATGGAGGAAATGAACGATGTTAACGACTTCATGGCGAAGTTTGGAAGTGACTTTGAGATCAAATGGGGACTTGCTTTAGACCCTGAACTCGGTAAACGCGTCAAGGTAACTATACTTGCTACGGGCTTCGGTATAGAGGATGTAGACGGCATGAACAGCCATCTTAAGAAACATACTCAAGAAGAAGCCGACCGCATTGCACAGGAAGAGGAACGCAGAGCAGAGCGAGATGAACGACGAGGACACTATTATGGCAACATCGGTAAGACCAATCAATACAAGCGTAGACCTCATATCTTCTTGTTCCGACCTGAAGATCTTGACAACGAAGACGTCATCTTGGCGGTTGAAAACACACCAACTTATAAACGAACACGCCAGATGTTAGAGGAAATTCGCAATATGGCATCGGGTGCTCACTTGGTGAAGAACGACGAAAAGAATAGTGAAGAGCCCGAACAATCGGTCATTCGCTTCGATTAAGTGTGATTTTTCGGATTGGTAAATGAGGTAAATAAAGCCTCACCCCCAGCCCCTCTCCGAAGAGAGAGGGGAGTAGTTAGCCTTTGAAATGTAGGAAGTTATTTTGGGGGTAATTAGTGATGGCGCCATTGCTGATAATAAAAAGCAAAATGAATTGATGTAAAAGGCAATTCAATTAGGCTTGTTTTATGCGATAAAATGACGCAAATTGTGTCGCGAAATGACGCAGTTTGCAAGCCAAAATGACGTGGTTTATTGCATAAAATGACGCAAATTGTATGATGAATTATATTCTTCAACACCATAGGTGTTGAGCTTTTGATAACCCAGGATTGCCAAACGATAGTGTAGGCTACCCTGGGTTTATGTATATTGTGTGGGGAACAACGCCGTAGGTGTTACGCTTTCTAAGCGTAATCCGTCATTAATCTTCTTGTTATAACCATACTTTCATAACAAGCTTTGGCCTTATTTTGAGCACCTTATTCAATTACTGAACGATGAAAAAGATAGAGAAAGATTTGCACATTCACTCGAAATGTCTTATTTTCGCAATAGTTCTATAATGGGAAAGCATGAAAACTATCATGAAAAGTCCCTATGTAAATTTATAAAAACGATAAACTATGCCCATAAACATGAATCAACAACAAAACCGACTAACATCAAACAACGAAAGAAGAAATGTTTAGTTACAATATAATTACTCCCATTTTGGTCATGGTTTGCATTGCATCAATCTTGTCTTTGATAGTACCTCACATGCTGCATAACATGAAATATGGGGAATTTCGCACTATACCTGGCGTGTTGATTGTGCATTCTTTTCCGAAGTATAAACCGATTTTGATTCATGAAATAACAAAGGTTGAATACTCGATACCACCTCGTTCTTTCGGCGCTTTTTGGTTTTCAATTTATACATCGAATGGAAACGTGGTGAAATTCAGCATTGATTTGCACAAAACAGCAGAGCGAGAGCGCCTTGAAAGAGAGCTGCGCATGAATGGATATGAAGGTCCTTTTCAGTATATTCCTCGTTAAATAGCGTTGGAAATCCTATCGGTGACTCCTAAAAACGAATTTCCTGAAAATGGGTTTGCAGGCAAAATCAATCCTTGTTTTCCTTTGCAGTATCGCTCAATTCTACTATCTTTGCAAGTATCAACAAAGAAAAAACTATGCAAACGAAATGTCATCTTTCGGTATTAATACATAAGCAGGCCGAGAAATATGGTGACCGTGACGCGGTCACCTTCCGCAAATTTGGCAGTTTAGAGTGGCGTTCCATCTCATGGAATCAGTTCTCTCTGCGTGTAAAACAAGTCAGTAATGCTCTTCTTAACCTTGGAGCTAAGCCACAAGAAAGCATTGCTGTCTTCTCACAGAACTGCATTCAATATCTCTATACGGACTTCGGCGCTTATGGAATACGCTTGGTTTCTATTCCATTCTATGCCACATCAAGTGAACAACAGATTCAATACATGGTCAATGATGCCCAGGTTCGTTTCCTGTTTGTAGGCGAACAAGAGCAATATGACAAAGCCCATCGTGTGTTTCCGTTATGCCCCTCGCTTGAACGCATCATCATATTTGATCCCAGTGTGCGTATAAGTACACACGACCCCAATGCACTTTATTTCGAAGATTTCATTGCTTTAGGTGAACAACTGCCTCGACAGAGTGAGGTAGAAAGGCTTTGGCATCAGGCAAACGATACGGATCTTTGTAACATTCTCTATACCAGTGGCACGACAGGAGAAAGTAAAGGCGTGATGCTTACGCACGGACAATATCGTGCTGCGATGGATGCGAACGACAAATGTGTGCCCGTTGGTGAAAAAGATCGCGTCATAAATTTCTTGCCTTTCACGCATGTCTTTGAACGAGGTTGGGCATATTTGGCGCTGACGGAAGGCGCTCAACTGATTATAAACACTTATCCTAAGGAGATACAACAAAGCATGCGCGAGACACATCCAACGTGTATGAGCGCTGTTCCGCGTTTCTGGGAGAAGGTGTTCATAGCAGTTAAGACGAAGATGGATGAGTCGAATGCTATTCAACGCAAGCTTTTCAATCATGCATTAGCCGTAGGACGGAAGCGAAATGTAGAGTATTTGAGTCGTGGAAAGCGTGTTCCGATGAATGTAGAACTTGAATATCAGGTTGTAAACAGAACGATATTGAGTCTTGTTCGCAAACAGATTGGACTTGAAAATCCCAATATCTTCCCCACAGCTGGAGCCTATGTGTCGCCGGAAGTCGAAGAGTTTGTGCATTCGATTGGCATTTGTATGATTGTTGGCTATGGCTTAACGGAAAGCTTAGCAACGGTTTCTTGCGACCACAAAGATGAACCTTACACGATAGGTTCAGTCGGACGACCGATTGATAACATTGAAATCAAGATAGGAGAAAACGATGAAATACTGCTCAAAGGCCCTACAATCACGCCAGGATATTACCATCGTGACCAGATAAATGCAGAGGCGTTTGATGCTGACGGCTTTTTCCACACGGGCGATGCAGGCTATCTTCAGAATGGAGAACTATTCTTAAAGGAACGCATAAAAGACCTTTTCAAGACCTCAAATGGTAAATATGTGGCACCACAGATGGTTGAATCATTGCTCTTAGTGGATAAGTTCATCGATCAGGTGGCTATCATTGCTGACCAAAGAAAATTCGTTTCAGCTCTCATTGTGCCCGAGTTCCCTATGTTAGAAGCATGGGCTAAGGAGCACAACATCGTCTATTCAAGTCGTGAAGACCTTTGTAACAACGAAGAAGTGCATGCAATGATGCGCGAAAGAATAGAGACTTTGCAACAACAATTAGCAGCATATGAGCAGATAAAGAGATTCACTTTGTTGGCTCACCACTTCTCAATGGAGAGCGGAGAACTAACAAATACGTTGAAGTTAAGACGTTCTGTAATCTATAAAAACTACAGAGATTGTATTGACAAAATGTACGAAGAATAATATGATTACAGCCGAACAACTAAAAGATATCATTGAGCGTACCGATGCACTTCATCGATATTTGGGCATAGACCAAAAGAAAATAGAGTTTGAAGAGGAGCAGTTGCGCACGCAAGCTCCTGACTTTTGGGACGATCCTAAACGTGCAGAAGCACAGATGAAAAAGGTAAAAGGCATTGAGAAATGGCTCAAAGGCTATAACGCTTGCCGTGAGTTGGCAGATGAACTCCAATTGGCTTTCGACTTCTATAAAGACAATATGGTAACTGAAGAGGAAGTTGATACTGACTATGCAAAGGCAGTTAAGGCCGTAGAAGATTTGGAATTAAAGAATATGTTGCGTCAAGAGGAAGATGCAATGGATGCTGTTCTGAAGATAAACTCCGGCGCAGGAGGTACTGAAAGCCAAGATTGGGCACAGATGTTAATGCGTATGTATCAGCGATGGAGTGAGTCTCATGGATACAATGTGAAGGTAACCGACATACAAGATGGTGATGAAGCCGGCATAAAGAGCGTCACTATGACGATTGAAGGAGGTGATTATGCCTATGGATATCTAAAGAGTGAGAATGGTGTTCACCGTTTAGTTAGGGTGTCACCTTACAATGCTCAAGGGAAAAGAATGACGAGTTTTGCGAGCGTGTTTGTTACTCCTTTGGTCGATGATACTATCGAAGTGTACGTTGATCCGGCTAAAGTTAGCTGGGATACCTTTAGATCTAGCGGTGCAGGAGGACAGAATGTGAACAAGGTTGAGTCAGGAGTTCGCTTGCGATATCAGTATGAAGACCCAGATACTGGAGAGCAAGAAGAGATCTTAATCGAGAATACTGAGACCCGAGATCAGCCTAAAAACCGAGCTAAAGCGATGCTCCTTTTGAAGTCACAACTTTATGATCGTGCTTTAAAGAAAAAGCAAGCAGAGCAAGCTAAGATAGAAGCGGGCAAGAAAAAGATTGAATGGGGTAGTCAGATTCGAAGCTATGTATTTGATGATCGCCGTGTAAAGGACCATCGAACAGGGTTTCAAACCTCCGATGTTGATGCCGTTATGGATGGTAAACTCGATGGTTTTATCAAAGCATATCTAATGGAATTTGCCGCCACCGATGCCGAAAAGGAAGAATAATCACAAGTAAATAAACATTATAAATAATCTAAAAACCCTAAACTATGAGCAGTAACAAAGCGTTAAGAAAGGCTAAGCATGAAGCCTATGAAAAGAAACAGGAAGCTAAAGGCAAGAATGTCGTGAACTATATCTTTGTTGGTTTGATTGTCCTTGCAGTCTTATATCTCGTCTTTATGGTTGCCATGCAATGAGCAGTGGATTGGAAATAGAACGCAAATTCCTTGTAAAGAAAGGCTGGGCATATAGAGATCAGGCTTTCAACTGTACGCATATAAAGCAAGGTTACATTCCCGCTGACGGGGCAACTGTACGTATTCGTCAGCGCGATGACCATGCTTTTCTGACCATCAAGGGTCGTTCTACGAATCATGGTCTATCTCGTTATGAGTTCGAAAAAGAGATATCACCTGACGAAGCCGAGCATCTCATGACGCTTTGCAAGGGTGGTGTCATCGATAAACACCGCTATTTAGTCAAAAGTGGCAGTCATACTTTCGAAATAGATGAGTTTCATGGCGACAACGAAGGACTCGTTATGGCTGAAGTGGAGCTGCAAAATGAGGCTGAACCTTATGAAAAACCCGATTTCATCGGTATGGAAGTAACAGGCGACAAACGTTTCTACAACTCCCATATGCTGCGGTTTCCTTTCAAATTATGGCGCAACACGCTACCTGAAGAATATCGATAAACCTATGAACATCGAAGAAATACGCACATTCGCACTGTCACTTCACCCCGAAGTTACCGAGGATTTGTTTACCGAAACCGCGCTTTCCATCCGCATACATGGCAAATGGTTCGTGCTCATCCGGCTCGAAACAGACGAGCCGAACATAGCCGTCAACATGCAACCCGATGTGGCTCGTGAACTGAGAGAACGCTATGATGCCATCCGCCCGGCCTATCATATGAATAAAGAACATTGGAGCGACCTCTTCGTCGAACGCCTTGACGACGGCTTAATCAAGCAACTCATCCGCCAATCGTATACAAATATTGTTCAGAAACTGCCTAAGAAATATCATGCTTCACTTGCACTCAATCCTTAACATCCTACACTTCGTAATATAAAGAAATTATAATAATAAGCGGGTTAAACGCAGTATATCAACACGATAATTGTAAATTACCTTTTAAAATAATACTGATTTTGAAATATTTTTTATAGTTTTGCTTTCAAAATATCATCAAAATGAGATGTAATGGCAGAAGAAAGAGTAAACTTCGGAAGTAAGATTGGTGTTATACTTGCCACAGCTGGTTCAGCCGTTGGCCTTGGAAATATTTGGCGTTTCCCCTATATGACGGGAGAAAATGGCGGTGCTGCCTTCATACTTATATATGTAGCTTGCGTCTTTATCTTAGGTATTCCTTGCATGATTGGTGAGTTCTTGATAGGTAGACACGGTGCTTCTAACACAGCAAGAGCCTATACTCGTCTCGCAAAAGGAAGCAATTGGAGGTGGATAGGCTACTTAGAAGTGCTCACGGGTTTCCTCATAACGGGTTACTATGCCGTTGTATCGGGCTGGTGTCTCAACTATATTTACGCCTCTATCATGGGCGAATTAAAAGGCGATCCAGCCTATATCACCTCATATTTCACGGCATTTTCAAACGATCCTATACGTCCCGTCTTTTGGACTATCGTTATCTTTGGCATCACACATTTTATCATTGTACATGGCGTTCGCAATGGAATTGAGAAGGCTTCTAAGCTGATGATGCCCACACTTTTTATCCTTTTGCTCGTCATTGTCGTTGCAGCGTGTCTGCTTCCAGGTGCAACTAAGGGCATAGACTTCTTGTTTAAGCCCGACTTTTCAAAGGTAACGCGTGATGTTTTCCTTGGTGCCTTGGGCCAATGTTTTTATTCTTTGAGCATCGGCATGGGCTGTTTGTGCACCTATGCAAGTTATTTCAGCCGACAAACCAATATCAAAACCTCGGCGATTCAAATTGGATTAATCGATCTTCTCGTAGCCATCTTGGCGGGATTAATGATATTTCCTGCTGCCTTTTCAGTCGGAATAAGTCCCGATAGTGGCCCTTCGCTCATCTTTATCACCCTTCCCAATGTGTTTAATCAGGCATTTTTAAGCATTCCTGTCATCGGATGGGGTGTTGCTTTGCTGTTCTATGCATTGTTATCTCTGGCAGCTTTGACCTCATTAATATCCCTTCATGAGGTCAACACGGTCTTCTTTTATGAAGAACTCCACATCACTCGCAAAGCTGGTGCATGGATAGTGACGATTGCTTGCTGTCTGATTGGTGCAATATGTTCAATATCTATCGGGCAAAAATCAAGCATGTCACTCTTTGGAATGGACCTCTTCGATCTCTTCGACTTTGTTACTGGCCAGCTGATGCTACCTATTTGTGGCCTGTTAATGTGTCTTTTTGTGGGCTGGGTTATACCTAAACAGATTGTGAAAGACGAACTTTCAAACTGGGGAACACTGCGTTTCAGCTTCTATAAGCTGTTTCTCTTCACCATGCGCTTTGTTTGTCCACTTTGCATTCTGGCAATTATGTTGCACCAGTTTCATCTTATCTAATTGATAGCATCCCTGTTTATATGTTCTCATTCCCTGCTGATAACACTACGAAACCTGGCTAAACCCAACGCCATAGCGGCTGGTTGGGGCCTTGGTTACCATATCATCATCACCTTAATACACCTTTAACGTTTACTGATTCCATGAACATTCACGACTTTTTGTATTATAATAAGTCTGACCGCAATACGATTTTAGTGTTGCTTGGCATAGCTGTTGCGGCCCTTTTAGTTTGTTTTCTGTTCGACAATAACGACGAAACATTGAGCGAAGGCTATACACAAACTCAGCAATTCCCGCAGAAACATTTTTCAAAAAACCAGTCTTCATCTTATTATGATGTAGAAACGCACCCGCATGAACTATTTCCTTTCGATCCAAACACGGCCGATAGTACGGCTCTTTTGCGTCTTGGCTTGCAGCCATGGCAGGTAAGAGCCATCTACAAATACCGCGCTCGAGGAGGAGTTTATCGTCAACCTTCAGACTTTGCACGCCTTTATGGACTGACGCAACAACGCTATCGGCAACTTAAACCCTATATACGCATAGGACAAGATTACCAACCTGCCGCTCTGTTACCTGAGGCACAACGACGCAAAACAACAGTAGATAGCCTTTATCCTCACACAATACAGAAGTTAAAATTGGGCGAAACCATAGATCTTAATACGGCCGACACAACCCTATTGCAGCGTGTTCCCGGTATCGGACACTATTATGCGCAGCGCATTGTGTATTATCGTGGCCGGCTTGGAGGCTTCAATGACGTCAATCAATTACAGGAAATAAATGGTTTTCCGACCGAAGCTATAAAATATTTCAAGGCAGATTGCGTTCATATTACAAAGCTAAATGTAAACCGAATGACGTTTTCCGACCTGCAACATCATCCTTACATAGGCTTTTATCGGGCTCGCGACATCATGGATTATCGGCGACTTCGAGGACCATTACGAAGCATTAATGACCTCAAACTGCTGAAAAGCTTTACGCCAGAAGCCATTGATCGCTTGCGTGCTTATGTCGTATTTTAAATTAAAAAGAAATGAAAAGATGGTTAATGTTGGCCTTGGTAGCCTTCACTTGTAGTGTAATGTTCGCTCAAAACAATACAGACGAACTCATCAGTCAATATAGTAAAGATAAGCATGTGCAGTATCTCCGTGTGCCACAATTCCTACTTAAAGCAGCATTAACAAAGTTAAAGAGTGCCGATGCCATTGAACTCGCACAGCAAGTAAAAGGGGTTCGCGTTCTGATGCTCGACAATTGTGGTCGTCATAAGCGTAATTCTTTCCGCAAAGATGTTAATAACTTGCTCACAAAAGGCTATCAAGAGTTTGCTAAACTCAAGGATGCCGACAACGACATTCTTGTGCTTGCAAAGGGTGACGAGAAGCTCATCACGGAGATAGGTGTATTGATGACGGGCGAGAAAGGCTGTAAATTCGCACAGATAACGGGTGAAATGAACCCCAAAGATATTAGTGCCATGGTCGAAACGGTCATGGATATGTAGGATATTACGGATGTAGCAAGCACGCAACGCCGTAGGTGTTACACCAATATTCCATTGAATGTATCCGCCAATAGGGATGTTATAACCATGCAACGTTATGGATATGATGTCAATATTTTAATAGATGTATCCGTCAATGGGGATGTTATAACCATGCAATGTTATGGATATGGTGTCAATATTTCAATGGATGTATTCGCCAATGGGGATGTTACAACCATGTAACGTTATGGATATGGTGTCAATATTTTAATAGATGTATCCGCCAATGGGGATGTTACAACCATACAACGCTATAGGTGTTACGCTAATATTTCGATGGATGTATTCGCCATTGCGAATGTTATAACCATGTAACGCCGTATGTATTGCGCCGGTATTCCAATGAAGTATTTTGCAATAAAAATGCCCTCATGGTGCAACGCCGTAGGTGTTGTTCTTTTGATAGCCCGGAGTTGGCGAGGAACGAGCCTACCCCGGGTAAACGTTCGCAAGGAGATTCAACGCCATAGGTGTTGAGCTTTTTCTGTGAAAGCATGGTTATAACGAGGAGATTCATGGCGGATTACGCTTAGAAAGCGTAATACCTACGGCGTTGAAACGTTTATTCCATAAAATGATTGATATTTACACACAAATTAACAAATGGCGGATTGCACCGAAAAAGCACAACACCTATGGCGTTGAAGAATATTATTCATCATACAAAATGCGTCATTTTATGCAACCATCTGCGTCATTTCGCGGCACAATTTGCGTCATTTCATCGTATAAAACAAGGCTAATTACACGACTATTTGCATCAATTCATTTTGCTTTTTATTATCAGCAATGGCGCCACCTCTAATTAACCTTCAAACAACCCCTTCTATTTCCACGACTAACTACTCCCCTCTCTCTTCGGAGAGGGGCTGGGGGAGAGGCTTTATTTCCCTCCAATTACCCCTCACTCTCATTCAATCAGCGTTCTATTCTCCCACCTTTACCTTGCATGTTTGCTATGATTTCCGCCTCACTCACAAGGTTTTGGTCACCGATTATCGTGTTCTTTAATGCCGAAGCTGATAGGGCAAAGTCGAGACAATGCTGGTCGTCATCAGGCCATTTCAGTCGGGCATGGATGAAAGCAGCCACAAACGCATCACCACATCCCATAGGGTCGACGACAGGTTGAATGTCATAGAGGCGTGTTTTGTAGAGTTTTCCTTCCGAAAAGAGTACACCTGTGAGGATGTGATGCGTCGAAGCAAGTTGGTTTCTCAGTGCAATCAGCATGCGTTTGCAGTTTGGAAACTGACGTTTTAATTGGTGAAAGTAGTCGAGATAGGCAGCTTCGTCAATCTCATAGTCAGCATCTTGTGCTTCAAAAGGAATGTGTTTGAGACCACTTCCGACTTCCCATTCGTTCTGATCACCAAAGATAAAGCTGCTGTATTCCATGAGTTTATGGATGGTTTTTGCCGCATTTGCCCCCTCATAATGCCATAGATTGGCTCGATAGTTGATGTCACATGTAATCTCAACGCCCATGCTTTTAGCCGTCTCTAAGGCATCAAACGTGGTGTCAAGTGCATCTTTACTCATGGCACAAGTGATGCCCGAGCAGTGGAAAAGCATGGCATTTTGGAAGATGGGTTGCCAGTCGATATCTCCATGTTTGAGTGTAAAGAACGAGCTGTTTGCCCGATCATAGACGACCATTGAATTGCGCATAGCGGCTGCAGGCTCAAAGAAATAACTGCCAAGTCGGTCACCTCCGTAAACAACGTGGCTGACATCAAGGCCAAACTCGCGTAGGTGCATGAGGGCAGCACGGCCTATTGCGTTGTCAGGAACACGCGTAACATATTCCACTTCGTCGTTCATGACGGCCAAAGATACGGCAACATTGGCCTCGGAACCACCGTAATCGCCATTGAAGACGTGGCCTTGTGTCAGTCGATAATGGTTTTCTTTCGACAAACGAAATAGGATTTCTCCGAAGGTTACTATCTTTTTATTCATGTATTAATTGGCTTTTACAAAATATTTTAGGTCAACAAATAGGATGTTTTGGAACAAAAAAAGGGAACAATATCAAAAGATTGTCATGCCGGATAAGGCAGAAACACACATGTTTCGTGCTATACAAGAGCATGAAATGACTGACATTCCGAGCGAATGTCTTTGCTTTTGATATTGTTCCTCTATCATATCGTGTCATCAGACACGTCAAACGAGCCTTTATTTCTTAATCAGTTCTTTTGTGTCTCGTGCGATAACGATTTCTTCATCCGTAGGAACGACAACCACTTTCACCTTACTATCAGGTGTAGAGATAATGGCTTCTTCTCCATGAATGGTAGCATTCTTAGCCTCATCAATCTTGATTCCCATGAACTCTAAGCCTTTACAAGCTTGTGCTCTGGTGCCCGTTTGGTTCTCACCAACGCCAGCTGTGAACACCACTACATCGACTCCGCCTAATGCAGCGGCATAAGCGCCGATGTATTTCTTAATGCGATAGTCATACATTTTCAGTGCTAACTGCGCACGTTTATTGCCTTCTTTCGCTGCGTTTTCAATGTCGCGCATGTCACTTGAGATACCCGTTATGCCGATAACACCACTCTTTTTATTGAGATAGTCACACATTTCTTGTGGCTTTTTGCCCAATTTGTCCATGAGATAGGTAACAGCTGATGGGTCAATATCACCGCAACGAGTTCCCATCATCAGGCCTTCGAGGGGGGTAAGTCCCATTGAAGTATCGACTACTTTGCCGTTAGTGATGGCAGCAACACTGGCTCCATTGCCGATGTGGCAAGTGATAATCTTTGCCTTATTGAAGTCAAGTCCGAGCATTTCACATACGCGATGCGAGACATATCGATGGCTTGTACCATGAAATCCATAGCGACGCACATGGTAGTTTTCATAGAGATCATAAGGTATAGCGTATAGATATGCGTAGTCAGGCATGGTGCTATGGAACGCATTATCAAAGACACAAACCTGTGGAGTGTTAGGCATAAGCTCATTAACTGCACGGATTCCTTTCAAGTGTCCAGCGTTATGAACGGGTGCAAGGTCGCAAAGCTCTTCGATATCTTTCTCTACTTGCTTCGTGAGAATAACGCTCTTGTCGTATTTGTCACCTCCCTGCACGATGCGATGTCCTACGGCTTCGATGTCATCGAGGCTCTTAATTGCTCCGAATTCGGGGTCAAGTAGGCAGTTAAATACTAAGCTTACGCCTTCCTTATGTGTGGGAAGGTCGGCCATAATCTGCTTCTTCTCACCATTAGGTAACTTCACTTTGATGAACGCTTTGTCTAAACCGATGCGCTCAACTCCGCCTTGTGCCAACACAGACTCATTGTCCATGTCGTAGAGTTTGTACTTAATCGAACTGCTTCCGGAGTTTAATACTAAGATCTTCATAATGAATATGTTGAATAATTAATTTTGAATGTGGGGTAAAACAAGGGTAGTTGGTTGAATGTAGACTGTAGGTTTGCGATGAAGGTTGAATGTTTTAATAACCAAAACAGCACGCATTGATTCAATGGTTTGTTTCAGATAATCATGTAATAGATTTAACATTTTTGAATTTTCATTGATAAACGATACAACGATTCATGGGTCATTGCTCGTTTATCAATAAGGATTCTCCGTGCGAAACTTTTCAGTTGTCTGTCACTTTACTTTTCGTTTGCCTTTGCTTCTTGGGCTTGACATGCCGTGATAGCAACCATATAATAGATGTCTTCGATTGAACATCCACGACTAAGGTCATTAACTGGGCGTGCAATTCCTTGGAGAATAGGACCTATTGCGATTGCATCTCCGAGACGTTGAACAAGCTTATAGCCGATGTTTCCTACCTCAAGATTAGGAACAATGAGTACGTTGGCATGACCAGCGATGTCGCTTTCTGGTGCTTTCTTTGCGGCAACATCAGGTACAAGCGCTGCATCGGCCTGAAGTTCTCCGTCAATCAATAAGTTAGGATCAAGCTCATGAGCGAGCTTTGTAGCTTCAACCACCTTGTCAACTACCTCATGTGAGGCGCTGCCTTTAGTCGAAAAGCTCAACATTGCCACGCGTGGTTGTGTGAAGCCGGCAACGCTTTTAGCTGTCTCTGCGGTACAAACTGCAATCTGAGCTAACTGACTTGCATCGGGAACGGGCGTCACAGCAACGTCTCCAATGACTACAACACCATCCTCGCCATATTGCTTTTGTTTCGTGATTAATAGCAAACCACCGCTCACACAGCTAATACCTGGCGCACATTTAATAATCTGTAACGCCGGACGTAGCGTGTCTCCGGTCGTACTTAAGGCTCCACTGATCTGGCCATCTGCACCTTCTGTCTTGATAATCATACAGCCTAAGTAGAGATTATTCTTAGTAACCAGCTCGCGAGCTTGGTCTAATGTCATACCTTTTTTCTTGCGAAGTTCGGCCAGTTTCTCGGCATATTCCTCGCTCTTTGGATTGTTCTGGGGGTCAAGAATGGTTGCTTTGTCGATGTTTTTCAATTCCCATTGTGTTGCCAACTCCTTGATATGGGCAGGGTTTCCAATTAAAATCAGCTCAGCGATTCCGTCAGCTAACACTCTATCGGCAGCCTTCAGAGTGCGCTCTTCCTCTGCTTCGGGGAGCACAATGCGCTGCTTTTCTGCCTTAGCGCGCGCCACAATTTGCTGTAATAAATCCATAGTTTGCTATATTTTCGATAAATATTTAGAGTTATTTCGATAGTGATAATTGTCACTTCTACTTTGCAAAAATAGCAAAAATAAATGAAATAGTGTGGCTGTATAGGCTAAAAAAGCCTAAAAAATCACTCAAGTTCGTTCGTCAATATACTTTCAAGTTCTTCTGCCGAAAGTCTAAGTTTGAACTGACCCTTTATGGCTACGCTGATGCGTCCAGTCTCTTCACTTACTACAATGGCTATAGCGTCGCTGTCTTGGCTTATTCCCATTGCCGCACGATGACGCAAACCAAGTTCTTTTGGGATATCAAAGTTGTGACTAACGGGTAGGATACAGCCTGCAGCTTTAATGCGTTTGCGAGATATTATCATAGCCCCGTCGTGCAAAGGAGAGTTCTTAAAGAAGATGTTTTCAATGAGTCTTTGGTTTATATTGGCGTCAATAGTATCGCCCGTTTCAACGATATCATCAAGTGGAGCGCTTCGTTCGATGACAATTAATGCCCCAACTTTGCCCTTAGCCATATTCATACAAGCCATTACAATCGGCATAATCATCTGACGAGTTGCCTCGCGACTCTTCCCATCCCGACGCTGTCCAAAGAACCGGCTGAGTTGTTTAATGCGCTGATGTGCACCGAGTGAGTAGAGGAAACGACGGATTTCTTCTTGGAAAAGCACTATCAAGGCGATGGCACCCACGCCAACTAACTTATCAAGTATAGACCCAAGGAGGCGCATTTCGAGTACTTGACTCACGAAAAGCCATACCAACACGAACACCATCACACCGATAAAGATGTTCAATGAGCGGCTTTCTTTCATCAAACGATATAGATAATAGAGAATCAATGCAACCAAAAAGATATCGATTACATCTTTTATTCCGAAGCTAAAAGGCATTGTTTATATATTTAATGTATAGTGTTTACTGTATAATTTGATTCTACATTTGAGACTGAATGACTGATTTTTTCTCTTCTTTGCCTACTTTTCTACGCATTAACTATGGCAGTTGAATCTTTGAAGGCGACTGAATTGCCGACACAATCTTTACTGATTCTACGGCTTCTTGCACGTCATGAACGCGCAGAATGCCTGCACCTTTAAGCAAAGCTGCCGTGTTGAGCACAGTCGTTCCATTCAAGGCGGTTGTCGGATCACCCCCAACGAGTTTATAAATCATTGTCTTTCGCGAGATACCTACAAGCAAAGGAAGTTGTAAAGTGCCTAATCTTTCCATGTCATTATATATCTCATAGTTCTGTTGAAGCGTCTTTCCGAAGCCGAAACCTGGGTCAAGTATGATGTCTTTTACACCGCGATTGCGCAGTTGTTGCACCTCATCTGCAAACGAAATCATCATGTCATGAAGGTTTGATTTGACAGACATCAGGATATAGGGAACTTTTAACTGTCCGATGATGTCAAACATATTTTCGGCTTCATGGATAGGCGTGTTGACGATACCCGTAACTCCTCCCTCACTCACATCATTGATAATATCAGCTCCCCAGTCTTCAATGCAGTGACGAGCTACGTTGGGTCGGTAGGTATCTACAGACACAACAGCGTCTGGTTGCTCACGTCTCACAACCTGCAATGCAGCTTTCAGTCGTGCCATCTCTTCCTCTTCACTCACCTCTTTGGCTCCCGGGCGCGTAGAAAATGCACCAACATCAATCATCGTTCCACCTTCTTGAATAATCTGATTGGCGCGTTCGGCAATGTCATGTTCGGTTTGTTTGCGACTGCCCACATAGAAACTATCGGGTGTGCAGTTGAGGATTCCCATCACTTTTGGCGTGGCGAGATCTATCAATTTGCCTCTAATGTTGAGGGTATAGCTTATTGGTTTCATATTGTGCAAAGTTATTATATTTCATGTTATAATCCAAATTAAATCATGGTCTAACCGCAATTCATTAACATTATATAGAAAAGCATTCGATGAAAAGGCTGCATGCACAATGCTTTTTTATTGCTTTTGTTATGCCATTACCATTGAAAGGCTGCCTCATAGCGATGTCATGATACTTAAATATATTGTCAATTATTTGGCGACTCCGATGGTTCATATTCAAAAAAAGCGTAACTTTGCAGTGTAACATCATTGATTCTATGGATATAAAAGAACTCTATGACCTCTATCTGCAGCATCCTTGTATCACTACGGATAGTCGAAACTGCCCCAAAGACAGTATTTTTTTAGCGTTGAAAGGTGCTTCTTTCGATGGCAATAAGTTTGCAAAAGCAGCATTGGAAAAGGGTTGTGCCTATGCCATTATAGACGAACCAGCTTATGCTGAGGCCGATAATGACCGACTGATTCTTGTAGACGATTGCCTCAAAACATTCAAAGAGATTGCTCGTGAGCATCGTCGCAGCTTTCAAATCCCAGTGATTGGCATTACAGGTACTAACGGAAAGACAACTACCAAAGAGCTTGTTTCTGCTGTTTTAGCCGAGCGTTATCGCGTGATGCACACCGAAGGAAACTTCAATAACGATGTAGGCGTTCCTAAAACACTGTTGCGTCTTGATGCAACGCATGAGATAGCAGTGGTCGAAATGGGTGCAAGTCATCCGGGAGATATAGAGAAACTCGTCACGTATGTAGAGCCAACATGCGGTATGATTACGAATGTTGGTCGGGCACACCTGTTGGGTTTCGGTAGCTTTGAAGGCGTAAAGCGAACCAAAGGCGAACTTTATGACTACTTGAAAGCCCATGATGGACTGCTGTTTCTCAACGAAAGTAATGCTGATCTCGTAGAGATGGCACGCCAGCGTGAAATGAATCGCATCATGACCTATGGGCAAAGTGACGATGCAAACGTGCAAGGCGAGGTCTTAGATTGTGCTCCTTTCCTGAGGTTTACATGGAGAAATATGGCCACAACGGAATCAAAGGTGCGTACTTATGACGTTCAAACCCACCTGATTGGTGCCTATAACATCGACAATATGCTTGCAGCTATCACGATAGGACTGCATTTCGGTGTTACGCCTGAACAGATAAACCACGCTCTTTCGCACTATATTCCAGCCAATAACCGCAGTCAATTGGAGGTAACGGCAAAGAATAAACTCATTGTTGACGCCTATAATGCAAACCCATCAAGCATGGCTGCCGCAGTCGAAAACTTCAAATTGATGAATGTGGAGCATAAAATGGCTATCTTGGGAGATATGCGTGAGCTTGGAGAAGTATCGGCTTTGGAACATCAAAAGCTTGTAGATAAGCTTGCAGAAGATGGATTTAAGGAGGTGTGGCTTGTCGGAGAGGAGTTTGGAAAGACACAAACGGCCTTCCGAAAGTTTAAGAATGTCGATGAGGTGAAAGCCGAAATCGCCGCGCATTGCCCTGAAAACTACTACATATTGATAAAGGGTAGCAATGGAATTAAACTCTTTGAATTGCCCGAATTGCTCTAAATGACTTTATAGCGTGTTGGTCATCATGTGTGATGAAGGCTTGTAACCTAAGATTGTTGCATGGTCTTTGACCTGTATGCTATATGAATCTATTTTATGCCTCCCTCTTTTCTGTTGAAAGGAGGGAGGCATTTGATTTCTTTTTACAATCTCATGCGCAAAACTCGTAGATTTGAAACGAGATAGGTTTTCGGTTGAAATACGCCGTGTTTTTCGCCATTTTCTAACCTGTTGAGAATGAAAGGGTTATGAAAAATCAGCCGGAAGGTGGTGAGGTTAAGCCCTGGATATATTACG
Organism: Segatella salivae DSM 15606; assembly: GCF_000185845.1. GTDB lineage: Bacteria > Bacteroidota > Bacteroidia > Bacteroidales > Bacteroidaceae > Prevotella > Prevotella salivae. Next base: position 1,500,753 of record NZ_GL629647.1, on the reverse strand, counting down.
AAAAGGCGCAAATCAGCTTACATTTTGCCCCATTTCAGAGTGCAATTTGATATGTTTGACTCGGCCATTTGATGCAAATGGTGAGCTGATTTGATAGAAGTTGCGATACACCTATACATAATTTACCTGTAAGTTGGGTGGATTTAACACCATAAAGGCTGTTTTTCTCCTTTACCTTTTCTAAATGGGCATGGAATGAAGTGTTAAATTTTGGATAATAATCTTCACATAGTTGCTGGGTCAGGTCCTTTGCTTTTGCTTCCAAGTGGAGGATGGATGTAAAGCGAATTTGTGCTGTTGATCGCAAGTTTTTCGGTGAAGTGCGATATGTTTACATCGAAAGCGTCTTATTTGTTGAGGCAAAGGAAAAGAGAAAGCCGCTTGTCTCAGCTGAGTACAAACGGCTTAATGAAAGGAGGAAGTGGTACCACCAGGAATCGAACCGGGGACACAAGGATTTTCAGTCCTTTGCTCTACCAACTGAGCTATGGCACCTTTACTTCTTGATTTGCGTCTGCAAAGGTAGTTTTTTTTCTGTAAACACACAAATTTTTCAATCAAAAAATATCATAGTTGCAGATTTTTGTGTAACTTTGCACGTGCAAATTGCAAGGTTACGGGATTTAGCGCAGTTGGTAGCGCACTACGTTCGGGACGTAGGGGTCGGGCGTTCGAGTCGCCTAATCCCGACACTTTTAGAGGAGAGGAAAGCGAAAAGGCTTTCCCTTTTTTGTTTTATTATGGCGAGAGTAGGAGGCCAAGGGTTGGCGAATAACGCCGTTTTGTCTTGTTATCTTATTCATCAGAGCGGCCAGTTTCAAGCTGGTTTATTCGTTTTCTGTATTTTTCTATGCGCTAACTCCTTTTGTTTCATTTTATTTACTATCTTTGCAATATAAACAAAATGATATGACACAAGAAGAAAAAACACAGATAGAAGAGCGTATAGTCGATGTATTGAAAACCGTTTATGACCCAGAAATACCTGTGAATATATGGGATTTGGGCATGATTTACAAGATAGATGTAAAGGAAGACGGCAGTGTTGACCTCGACATGACATTCACAGCACCGAATTGTCCGGCGGCAGATTTCATCTTGGAAGACGTCAGAACAAAGGTTGATAGCGTTGAAGGCGTGACCTCAGCAAACGTGAATTTAGTGTTCGAACCAGCCTGGGATCAGAGCATGATGACTGAAGAGGCGCGCGTAGAATTAGGATTTGACTAAATGGGAAAGAACATTTATTTCTTGAGTGACGCCCATTTGGGCTCATTGGCGATAGCACATGGCCGTACGCAAGAGCGTCGGTTGGTGCGTTTTCTCGATAGTATCAAGGACAAAGCTTCGGCAATTTACCTGCTCGGAGATATGTTTGACTTTTGGGATGAGTATCGTTATGTTGTGCCAAAAGGCTTCACTCGTTTCCTCGGAAAGCTCAGTGAACTCACTGATAGTGGGGTAGAGGTACACTTTTTTACAGGAAATCACGACCTGTGGACATACGGTTATCTGGAAGAAGAGTGTGGCGTTATGGTGCATAAAGCCCCTGTTACGACTGAGATTTACGGCAAAGTGTTCTATTTAGCCCATGGAGATGGGCTGGGAGATCCTGATAACAAGTTTAAGTTTCTGCGCAAAGTGTTCCACAATCGTACGTGCCAACGTCTTCTAAACTTTGTTCATCCACGTTGGGGAATGGCTTTAGGTTTGAACTGGGCTAAGCATAGTCGTTTGAAGAGAGCAGACGGAAAAGAAGCTCCTTTCATGGGAGAAGACAAGGAATATCTTGTGAGATTTGCTCGTGAATACAAACATTCTCATCCCAATATCGACTTCTTTCTCTTTGGACATCGGCACATAGAGCTCGACCTTCCCATTGATAAAACGACACGGATGCTGATTCTTGGTGATTGGATTTGGCAGTTTACGTATGCTGTTTTCGATGGAGAACATCTGTTTTTGGGTGAATATGTGGAGGGCGAATCAAAGTTCTGACGGCTAAAGTTGAACTTTTAGAGTGCTCTGTTTGTATAGAACTTTATCGTGTTGATAGGGTGGTTTCAGCGGTATTTATTTGTAATTAAACTTTAATATGATGAAGAAGACGCTTCTCATGCTTTGTTTTTTATGCTCGTTTTTCGGTGTTTCAGCCCAGCATGCCATGGATGGTGTGTGGACAGGCAAGCTGAATGTCGGGCCGCAGACATTGACTCTCGTGTTGCATGTGGCTCATGAGGCTTCGGGAAATGCGGTGTGTTCGCTCGACAGTCCAGACCAAGGAGCCATGAATGTACCTGTAAAGAGCGATTATTGCTCGGCAGATTCTATCAATATCAGCCTTGAACAGTTAGGCCTTAGCTATCAAGGCAGGTTGAAAGGTGACGAGATTGTCGGAACGTTTACGCAGGGGGCGACGTTTCCATTGACGTTGAAGCGTGGCGAAGAAACGTTGAAGCGTCCGCAAAATCCAGTGGAACCATTCCCTTATAAGACAGAAAAAGTGACGTTTACAAATGCTACTGATAAGGCAACGCTTGCTGGAACACTGTCGTATCCAACAGATTATAAGAAGGGAAAAACACCCGTTGTGTTGATGGTTACAGGCAGTGGACAAGAAAACCGCGATGAGGAAGTCTTCGGACATAAGCCATTTCTCGTGATAGCCGATTATTTAGCACGGCATGGTGTGGCCTCTTTGCGCTACGATGATCGTGGTTTTGGCAAGTCAACAGGGGGCGATGTGAAGCATGCAACGACAGCTGATTTCGCGCGGGATGCTGCAAGTGGCATTGAATTTCTACGCACATTAAAGTGCTTTAGCAAAGTAGGTGTGCTCGGACATAGTGAAGGTGGCTCGATAGCCTTCATGCTTGGTGCGAAAGGAAAGGTTGACTTTGTCATCAGTATGGCTGGAATTGGAGTGCGAGGTGATACTGCACTCACGGCACAGGCCAACAGATTGCTGGAACTCTCGGGGCAACCGATGCGATTATCTACCTTGCAATACCGTGTGAATGCCTATATGAAGAAGTCTCCTTGGCTGAATTTCTTCATGGATTATGACCCTTCCGGCGATATAACTAAAACGCTTTGTCCTGTCATGGCCATAAATGGTGAGCGTGATGTTCAGGTGATTTCATCGCTTAACCTTATTGGGATTAAGGGTCATCTGACTGAAAATCCGAAGAATTTTGTTAAGGAATATCCGGCTCTTAATCATCTTTTCCAGCATTGTACGACAGGAAATGTGTCGGAATATCGCATGATAGAAGAAACTATTTCTCCTGAGGTGCTGGAAGATATCGTTCGTTTTATCAAGCAATAACAAACTCGAAAAGAAATATTCCTTTGTTTTTGGAGTATAGAATAGTTTATAGTCTTCCACTGTCATGATATGAATAATAGGTGCCATCTGTAACGATAACATGATCAAGAAAATAGATTCTGACGGCTTCGCAGGCTTTCTTTACGCGCTGAGTTAATTGATCATCGGACTTGCTTGGCTGTATATGATTGCTCGGATGGTTATGGGCTAAGACGAGAACAGTGGCATTACAGAGTAAGGCTTCTTTGAGAATAACGCGCACATCGACTGCTGTTTCGGTGATTCCTCCATGACTAATGGCCATGGCCTTAATGAGTTTATAATGCTGATTGAGTAGCATTATCCAGGCTTCTTCTACATCTAAGTCCTGCATTCGTGGGTGAAGATACTCATAAATGGCTTTAGAGGAGTCGATAGATGTACGTTCTTGTGCCTTTTCCATGGCTCTTCGCTTCCCTAATTCGCATGCTGCGAGGATAGAAATAGCCTTTGCTGGTCCTACTCCTTTATATTGTTCTAACTCACGAATGCTTAGTTTTCCGAGGGTGTTTAGATTGTTATTGCAATCTATCAAGATGCGTTTCATCAGGTCAACAGCACTCTCTTTTTGTGTGCCGCTACCGATAAGGATTCCTAAAAGCTCGGCATTGCTCAAAGCAGATGGGCCAAGTCGCTCAAGCTTTTCACGTGGTCGGTCTTCTTTTGCCCAATTAACAATACTCTTATAGGTGTTGTTTAATTCTGTTTCCATGGTTATTTTATTTAGGTTTTCTCACCTTTTTAAAAGGTGATATAGTGTGATAGGTAGAACCTTTTGTAGTTGGTTCCCTCCTAAGAAAGACAGGTTGAGGCGCTTATTTATAGAAGTTCTTCTCGTAAGCACTAAAGATATCTTTGCCTAAAACACAGCGTTTCCACCATGCTTCGAGGAAACCGCAACCGTAACCTGTAAGTTGTATGAAGGCAGCGGCTATACTTAATATTCCTATTTTCGCACTATTGTTCTTGGAAGTAGCGTCAGCAAAGATTAAGAAACTATAGAGAATGAGCGGTTGGAGAGCAAGAATCGAAAGCCCAAGACCTGTTGCTTGTGGCATGCCTGCCGGTAAAACAAAGAATAAGATGATGCCTAAGAGGAATAGAAAGGCAAGGAATGCACAGCCCAAAGTAAACACCATAGGAAGCAAGTGGACAAGTTTTAGGCTGTCAGGATACTTCTTATAGAGGTTGATACGTGCGATTCCGCTGTTATATACCTGTCTCCAGAACTTGCGAAAGTCAGTTCTTCGTTTGTGCCATACCCATGCTTTAGGAAATAATCTGCATGAATAGCCTGCCTTAAAGATACGGATACTGAAGTCGATATCCTCTCCGAAGCGCATCTTACTGAAGCCCCCGAGTGTCTCATATACATCGCGTCGGATGCCCATATTAAACGAACGAGGATAAAACTTGTCTAATTTCTTCTTGCCACCACGTATACCTCCTGTCGTGAAAAAGCTTGTCATGGCATACGAAATGGCTTTTTGTTTGTCGGTAAAAGACTCGTGTGCGCAGTCAGGACCACCGAAAGCATCCGCAGGTTCGCGCCTTAACTCGTCTTCAATTGCAGCGAGATAGCGCGTAGGAAGCACCACATCACTATCGAGAATCAATAGATATTCGCCCGTAGAATGAGCCGCTCCGTAGTTCCGACTCTGCCCCGGTCCGCTGTTATCTTTCATGAAATACTTAATATCAAGACGCTCTTTGTATTGTCTGCACACAGCTTCGCATGTGACTTTTGAACCATCTTCGACGATGATTACTTCGAAATCATGAAACGTTTGCATGGTGAGACTCTCCAAGAGTTCAGCCACTTCGTCGGGTCGATTGAATACAGGAACGATGATAGAGTATTTCATAGTAGTAATAATTTAATAGAAATGAAAAAGCCTACCCGCGGATTTCACGCAGATAGACTTGTGTAGTCATAATATCTTTTATTCTGAAATACGACCTAAATAGCTACCATCGCGGGTGTCAACCTGGATAGTTTCTCCTTCGTTTATAAAGAGAGGAACGCGGATTTCAACTCCCGTTTCCAGAGTAGCAGGCTTAGTTGCGTTTGTAGCTGTATTGCCTTTGATGCCTGGTTCGCTATGAGTAACCTTCAAAGTAGTCTTTACTGGCATCTCAGCAGAAAGGATAGTGCCGTCTGTTGTGTCTGTAACAACGTCAACAATGTCGCTTTCTTTCATGAACTCTACACCCGTAATTTGGTCTTTATTGATTGGAATCTGCTCGAAAGTCTCTTGATTCATGAAGATGTATCCAGTCGGATCTTCATACAAATACTGGTAAGGACGGTGCTCAACTCGAACGTCATCAAGCTTAAAACCGACTTGGAATGTGCGCTCAAGTACGCGTCCATCGGCAACGTTTTTCAGCTTTGTGTTCATTACAGTGTTGCCTTTCCCGGGCTTACGGTGCTGAAAGTCGATGCACTTCCAAATGCCTCCGTCCATTCGGATGCATGTACCAATTTTGATTTCCTGTGAATTAATCATTGTTATTGAATTGAATGTTTATTGTTATCTCTTTGAAAAACGAATCCAGAATGCCTGAATTCTACGCATGCAAAGTTACTATATTTT
>NZ_GL629647.1:1473204-1494739 GCF_000185845.1 Segatella salivae DSM 15606 | reverse complement strand
AAAAACATCAAATCATTGCTGAAAATTTATTTAATTCTTTGGTATTTCGAAAATTATGAGTAATTTTGCAGCCCAAAGTGGAGAGATTATATGATTCAACTTAGGGTCTCATCTGCTACATTATCAGCGAATCAATAACAAAAATAAATACGTAAAAAGATGAAAAGAACATTTCAGCCTCACAACCGTCGTCGTGTAAACAAGCACGGTTTCCGTGAAAGAATGGCAACAAAGAATGGTCGTCGTGTACTCGCTTCGCGTCGCGCTCACGGTCGAAAGAAGTTGACAGTATCTGATGAAAACCACGGAAAATAATCCATATTAGGATATAAAGAGGACGACAAAAAGCAGCAAGGAGAAGCTTTCCTTGCTGCTTTTTGTTGTTTTTTATTTTGTTTTTCAGTGGGATTATCTTACCTTTGCAGTATAAGTTTATAATGTAATAAAGATGAAGTCGTCGGAATTCGTCAGTAAGTTTAAGGACTGGTATCTATGGAAAAACCTTATTGCTATGGGTGCCGTTGTGGCCTTACTTTGCCTTAGTGTGAAGTTCGGACTTGACCTTTATACGCATCATGGGGAATCAATTGCGATTCCAAATCTAAAGCATAAGCAGCTTGTTGATGCCCAACATATTCTTGAAACGCTTGGACTTGAGGTGCAAGTTGTTGATACTGGTTACGTCAAAGGGCTTCCAGCAGATTGTGTTTTGGAGCAATCTCCTGCGCCAGGAGAGTGTGTTAAGTCTGGTCATATCATTTATTTGACAATCAATTCTACGCATTCTCCCAAGATAACTCTACCCGATGTAATTGATAATTGCTCGTTACGTGAGGCCATGGCTAAGCTCACTGCAATGGGCTTTAAGCTTGGAACGCCGCAGTATATTCCTGGAGAAAAGGATTGGGTTTATGGCATTCTTGTTAATGGGAGGCATGTTGTTACGGGCGACAAAGTATCCATTGATGACACATTGATTATCCAAGTGGGCAACGGAATGCGTAGTGCCGACGACTCTGTCGACTATGTTGATCCTGAGGTTAACAGCAAAACAGAGGATAATGGCGATGTAGATGAGTTCGAAGTTGTGCCTGAAACCGAAAGCAATGAACCCACAAAAGGGCATAGCCAGAGTGAATAAACACCATAGACAGCTTGAAAAGATATGGCAGAAGACTTGATTTACGATATTGAAGACCTTGAGAACGAAGAGCAACAGCTCTTTGAACATTGGAAGATTGAGGTCGATAAGGGACAAACTCCCGTGCGTATTGATAAGTTCTTAGCCGAAAAGAATCCTTATCAAAGCCGCAATCGTATTCAACAAGCGGCTGATTCGGGCTGTATACGCGTTAATAACCAGCCTGTGAAAAGCAACTATAAAGTTCGTCCGGGCGATGTTATCACACTCATGCTTGACCGACCTAAGCACGACACGAGTATCATTGCAGAAGACATTCCGCTTGATATTGTCTATGAAGACGACGTGTTGATGGTTGTCAATAAGCCTGCAGGCATGGTGGTACACCCTGGTGCTGGCAACTTCACGGGTACGCTTATCAATGCTGTTGCGTGGCATTTGAAAGACCTGAAAGGCTTTGATGCCAACGACCCTGAAGTAGGATTGGTTCATAGAATCGATAAAGACACGAGTGGACTCCTTGTGGTTGCGAAGACACCCGAAGCCAAAACGGTACTCGGAAAACAATTTTTTAATAAGACAACGCACCGCAGTTACAACGCCTTGGTATGGGGAAACCTTGTTGAAGACGAAGGAACCATTGAGGGAAATGTTGCCCGTGACCCCAAGAATCGACTGAGAATGAAGGTGTTTTCGCCTGAAAGCGGCATCGGAAAGAATGCGGTTACCCATTACCGCGTTATCGAACGATATGGTTATACGACGCTCGTTGAGTGCATACTTGAAACAGGTCGCACGCATCAGATACGCGTTCATATGAAACATATCGGTCATCCGCTCTTCGCAGATGCCACATATGGTGGTGAAGAAGTACTGAGAGGACAACGCAGTAGCACGTATAAGGCGTTTATAAATAATTGCTTCAAGTGCTGTCCGCGACAGGCTTTGCACGCTAAAACCTTAGGATTCATCCACCCCATAACAGGAGTTCAGATGGACTTCGATTCCGAATGGCCCGATGATTTCCGCCAACTCATTGAGAAATGGCGTGGATATATTCACGGAACAACACAGAATACATTTGTAGAATAATAAGTAAATCAATATAATTATGGATAGTTCAAAGAGAAACATAGCCATCGTTTGCGGTGGCGATTCATCTGAACACGACGTTTCTTTGCGTTCAGCACAAGGACTTTATTCCTTTTTCGACAAGCAGAAATATAACGTTTTTATCGTTGATGTGAAAGGAACCGACTGGCATGTACACCTTGACAGCGGTGCAACTGTAGCCATTGATAAGAATGATTTCTCGTTTAAACTCGATGGAAAATCAGTCTTTTTTGATTATGCCTACATTACAATCCATGGCCAACCCGGTGAGAATGGTGTGATGCAGGGCTATTTTGATCTCATTCATCTGCCTTATTCTACAAGCGGAGTTCTTGTAGAAGCCATGACCTTTGATAAGTATGTGCTCAACAACTACCTTCGCGGCTTTGGCGTGCGCGTGGCAGATAGTATGCTGCTTCGCCGTGGTGAAGAGTATGATGAGGCTAAGATTGAAGCACGTTTCGGTATGCCTTGCTTTGTGAAACCTGCTGCCGACGGAAGTAGTTTTGGTGTTTCAAAGGTGAAAAATGCCGACCAGCTCGCGCCTGCATTGCGCAAAGCATTCATGGAAAGCGATGAAGTCATGATTGAAGGGTTCTTGAATGGCGTTGAAATCTCACAGGGAATCTATAAAACAAGAGAGAAAATGGTGGTGTTCCCAGCTACAGAAGTCGTGACAAAGAATGAGTTCTTCGACTATGATGCCAAGTATAATGGTCAGGTACAAGAGATTACTCCGGCTCGACTTAGTAAGGAAACAGCCGATAAAGTGGCTGCCGAAACCAGCCGTATCTATGATATTCTGCACGCCAATGGCATCATTCGCATTGACTATATCATTTCAAAGGATGCCGAAGGGAACGATGTTGTCAACATGCTTGAAATCAATACGACACCAGGAATGACCGTAACGAGCTTTATTCCTCAGCAGGTTCGCGCCGCAGGTCTTGATATTAAAGACGTGCTAAGCGATATCGTTGAGAACCAATTTTAAGCATATTCACTGCTCAGATGCAGGTTGTCAAAAGAAATGAGGTGGCAAGTTCTACAGCTTGTCACCTCATTTTAATTCGCAGAATACGTTATTCTTCATGATAACTGTATGCTTGTTTCTAATTGTTTGATAATCAATGAGGTATAAACTCAAATTCAGTAGTTTCCTGATTTGACGCATTTGAGCTTCTGATTTGATGCATTTTACCCCGTCATTTGACGCAAATCACAGCGTCATTTGATGCAAGTTGAAATGTATGATGTAAGCCGTTGAAATTCAACGAGATATAAATTCGTAGGCAACGGCTTCCTGATGAGGTTGCCACACTTATGCCTTTGTGAGGGTGATTGACGGCGTAAGGAACTTCAAAAGGCCGTAGTTTTCAGGCATTGAGCTGTTTTGTAGCTTCTACATCGAGTGCTTCGGCAATGAGAGAAATAGGATTTATGACCTTATATCGGGTCGACATTTCTATCTGCCACTTGCAAGTCTCGCAGTCAGTAGACACACAATCGGGGTCAATTTCATTGATATGGTCGAACAAAGACTCTCCAATCTTTTGAGAACGCTCGTAGTTTTCCTTCTTGAAACCATACGTTCCGGCAATTCCACAACATTGACTTTCAAGCATAATTAAGTCAAGTCCCGGAATCATTCGCATCAGTTCGGTGCTATATACGACCCATCCCATGCGCTCCATGTGGCATGCTGTGTGGTAAGCAACCTTTCTTTGGAAATCGTTTCTAAAGACAAGACGAATCTTTTTCTCATGAATGAGATTATAAAGGAAGCGTGTTGCCAACATCAAACTACTTCTAACGTCTTCGTTTTTGATTTCAAGCAGGTGCTTATATTCATCTCTCATGGTGAACGTACAAGTCGAACTGGTCGTAACAATGGCTTCATCCTTGTTTTGAATAGCCTGTCTCATCGACTTCATATTAACCTCTCCTTGTCGCTTTGCCTGTCCCGATAGGCCGTTAGCGATAAGGGCTACGCCGCAACATTGCTCCTTTTCAAGCAGATGAACGCCATATCCTGCGGCATTAAGTATCTTGACTAAGTCCTTACCTAATTGGGGAAAGTTGTAGTTTACGTAACATCCGTGGAAGTAACTAACGAATTTAGAGAAGTTCTTTTGCTTTTCAGCAGCTTCCTTTTTGAACCAAGTTTCAAACTTCTGTGAACTATATGACGGGAAGGTGCGATGCTTATCAATGCCCATCACCGTATGTAATACAGCCTTAGCTGGCTTTAATCCCAATGAGAAATTTACCAAAGGAGCAGCTAATGTGGCCATCGTTCCGACGAAATCTGTATTGGCTAACATGCGATCTCGTAGCGAAGGACCGTGTGAACTGTATTTAATTCGCGCCTCTTGTATAATGTCTCCAATCTTCACTCCATTAGGACATGCGACCTCACAACGCTTACAATTGAGGCACATCTTCAAGTTATCATTGAAGAAATGCTCATCTTTCATGCGATAACGCATAAGATCTGGGCCCGCATGTTTAGGTCCGGGATACTGTGGTTCGACAGCCGATACAGGGCAATATACTGTGCAAATGGAACATTTCATGCACTGTTCCAGCTCGTGACTACTTATATTTCGTAATTGTATTTTAGCTTGCATGATCTTTAATATTTAGGATATTGTGGGCTACATTGATAGCCGTAAGCATTGAAACTCCTGTGCCATTGGCCTGTCGAATGCTGTTGTTTCCACTTAAAACTGAACCTACTGCGAAGACGTTTTCTATTGTTTTGCCTTCTTTTGTCACATGGAATTTGTCATCAGTTTGTATGCCAAAACCCATATAAGCATGTTCATCGAAGAGATATTCTGACGTCCATTGATCACGTTGTTGAAGTGTGTTTATGTCACAATTCAATATCGGTTCATAAATGGTTTCATAGTTTGAAACGAGTCCTCCGCTAATAAATGAGCCTGTAGCAAGCACAAATTGGTCGGCCTCAAGTAGGGTTTCCTCCAATTTCTCCGTAGTAACGGCTACAAGACGATTATCTTTGAGTTGCCCACTTTCAACGGTATCACTGTTGAATATCACTACACCTAACTGATGAAGTAAGTCGGTCAGGCGGTTTTGTATATAGTTGCCAGGCACTGAGGGAGGCATCGTTGCTACAAATTGAATAGGCTTTTGCACTTCATTCTGCAACAAACGAAGTTCTTTTTCATTGTGTAATCCCAGCACCGCTGGCATCAAAATGCAGTCGCAATCTTCTGCAATGGCATTGAGTTTCTGGGCAATTTCCTTTACGCGTTCAGGCTTTTGAAGATACTTTGCGATGTTTGTTGCACGCATTTCTGTTGTACTTGTCCGCGCAAACTCAAGGATATCAGTCGTAAAAGTGACGCTTCTTACCTCAGCACCCAACGTCAAAAGACTGTCTGAAAGATAAGGCATTGGCCAGTCAAGAAAGCCTTCTATATTGGCTAAAAGCAGTTTTTCCCCTTTCAGTTCTTCGGCATTTTCAACCGTAAACAGCGTGTCAAGGGTCAACCAAGTAGGTTTTAAAACACCGATAGGAGATAGTCTGAAATGGTTTTTCTCAGCAGTTCCTTTGAATGTTAAGCCTGCTTCTTCGAGCAGTTTCTTGGCTTCTTCTATATAGGAACCTAACTTGTCACCGCCTATTTTGTGATAGGGGTGTCCCTCAGGCAACTGCTTTAATGCCTCCAAAGGATGCTCAACAGCTTGTCCTTCGACGTATCCCATCAAGTCAAATGACCCAGAATTGAATTGAAGCGTACTCTTTCCGGTGGTCACTAAACCCACCTTGTGGCCGCCTTTGGCTAACATTGCGGCACAAGTCATTCCACTCAGTCCGCCACCTATTATAATAGTATCAAATCTCATTGTGCAATCTCCTTTCTGTTTTCAGTGCGTTCGTTCAGTCCACAGAGTCCTTCGTAGACCATAGACATGAGTTGTGACTCCTTCAAAGTATCTCCCCAAGCCACTGGTCGCATACCTTTCCAGCGCTCGTTCATTACAGATGCTAAGTCGGATTGACTCTTCTTGGCGTCTGTTTTCGTGAGTTCTGAGAGCACACATGCTGCTCTACACGCACAAAGTGTACCTTGACAAGTGCCCATACTGACACGAGTGCGGCGACGCATATTAATGAGTTGCTTCACATGTAGCTTCTCAACAGCGTATTTCATCTCACCAATGCTAACCTCTTCACACTCACAAACCATCGCTTTTTCTAAGCTGTTGTTCGCTGGAATGAAAGAGGTTCGTGTGCCATGACGGCCTTCTTCGGCAAGGCGTTCGGTTGAAAGACCTTTCTTTTCCATGGGTTCTTCTGAACCAGGCAATGGAATCTTGGCAGTCATACATGGCTTGTCGATGCCCAATTTGCTGCAAACGAGGTCTGTTGCAAGTTCGGCCATCAAGCGATAAGTCATCATCTTACCACCCGTTATCGTGATAAAGCCCGATAATCCGTCACGTTTCTCGTGGTCGAGCAACACAATTCCGCGGCTGATACTACGCCCAGAAGGGTCATTGTCGGCTGCAACGAGTGGACGAACACCGGCATAAGCGCGCAAGATTCGTGTCGAAGCAAGTGCCGGAGCCAGTTTTTCGCCTTCGCGAATCAATATATCTACTTCTTCGTTTGTAACCTTAAGGTGGTCTATTTCGTCGTAACCCACGCGGTCACTTGTTGTTCCTATCACACAAACGGCATCGTCGGGAACGAGTATATCGGCATTGGCTGGCTTGCGACATCTATTGATTACCATCTGGTTTACACGATGACCGAAGATCAATAATGAACCTTTTGCGGGGAACATATTAATCGAAACTCCGGCTTTTTCGGCTACAAGGTGGCCCCAAATGCCTGCTGCATTGACGATAATCTTTGCGTAAGCTTCGCGTGTTTCGCCTGTAAGATTGTCGCGCATCACGACACCTTCCATGCGCGTTTGATTGATAATAAACGATGTAACCTCGTGATAGGTCAATATTTCTGCCCCATGCAAGCGCGCATCAAGCACGTTGGCAGTGGTCAGTCTGAAGGGATCGATTGAGGCATCAGGCACGCGAACCGCACCAATGAGGGTCGGGTTTACTGACGGTTCCAATCGAATGGCCTCCTCAGGGGCTATGATATCGGCGCGGATACCTGCATTTTGGCAGGCCGTTACAAATGTTTTCTGATAGGAAAGGTCGTCTTCGGGCAGCGTAATGAATAGTCCATCGGTCTCTTCTACACAGTGGCGAGCAATCTTTCTGAGAATCATGTTCTCTTGAATACACTCTGTTGCCGACTCGTTATCGGTCACTGCATAGCGTGCTCCACTATGAAGTAGGCCGTGATTACGCCCAGTTGCGCCGTTGGTCATGTCGAATTTCTCAACCAGTAGCACCTTTAGGCCACGCAATGCGCAGTCTCTCGCGATGCCGGCTCCCGTGATTCCTCCACCAATCACGATGATGTCATAAGTTGTACGCTGATTTTTATTCATTACTTTAGATTTCAAATTGCTGCTTTGTCGTTAATGGTGTTATAACAATGAATGTTGAACCATTAGATGTTTTGAATGATATTATTATGGTTTCATTACGCAACAAAAGTAGATTTTATTTCTGATAATTCAAAATTTATAGGGAGATTTGTTTTGATTTTAACTTTTATTTTGAAACAAAAGCCGTTTTTATTCGTTCTCTTGTGGGTATACTTGTAGGGCTGTTAAACAGGATAGGTGTGACGGCTAAAGGCGAATTGGAAGGAGGATTGTTTTGATTTTGAAACGAAAGTGAATGAGATGGAAGAGTGGTGTCTGTACTTTGACGCTTTCGTTTTGAAACATTCGGCGTGAATTTTGTCCCATTTTAGGGGCTCATGGTAAGGAGTTTACCTGCTGGGATGTAGTGTTCTATGGTAGGAAGAGGCTGTTATGTGGCGCTTTTCAGCGATGTTTAGGTTAATTTTTTGTGGTATTTCTTGGAATGAAGTTGCTGTAGAGGCATTAAAAAGGAATAAAAAAGAGGAAATTTTACAAAAGACTTTATAAAACGAGAAGTTTTTGTTGGCGTGAATGTTTGTTGGAAAATAAAGGCTGTTTTTAGGCATTTGATAATCTGCTGAGCATCAAAGCATTTCAAGTTTGATAGTAAAAAGAAGCGTGAAATAACATGAAAAATGATGGCGTTTTGCGTCAAAACGTGAGATGATATGAGTGAAAAAGTGTCGTGAAATGAGGGATTTAGCAGTGTGATTTGCTCCATTTCTTAATGATTTTGGAATGGGAGCTTATGTTTTTTCATTGCTTTTCGCCGTTTTGACGGCTATGAAGCATCGGGTTTCTTCTATTTGATGATATGATGAACTGTTAAAAAATGATGAATCATCTTTACAAGAAAATAGATGTATTTAAGGCTGTTGTTGTCGGGTTTAATGTTATTCTTTAACCGCATTCGAATGGAAAAGGTTCTGAATGTTAGGCGATTGAGTTTGTCATATTAAGCGATGTGGCTCGTTGTTTAATTTGTTCGCGCGCGTATGTGTTGTTAATAATTATTTAAAACAGAGGCTTTTCTTGGCGAATGTAGAATAAAAGACCTATCTTTGTGTAGTTACTTTAAACGGATAGTCTCATTAAATTCCTAACCAATGACTAAGTTAGAACGCCATACTTTTATATTAGAGGAGCTGCTGAAGCAGGGTTCTCTGCTTGTTTCTGAACTGGCAGAGCGACTTGATGTGTCTTCAGTAACGATTCGTAAAGACCTTACAGAGCTGGAGCGTGCAGGCAAATTGTACCGCAGTCATGGGAAGGCTATCCTCATAAATCCCTTTGCCAATAACCGATCGGTTAACGAAAAGGAGGGTCTTAACGCTGAAGAGAAGCAACAAATAGGTTTAGAAGCGGCCAAACTAGTGTCTTCTAATGACTCTATTCTGTTGGCTTCGGGGACTACTATTCATGCTTTGGCACGCAATCTGCATACGACAGATAAGCTAACGGTGGTCTCGGCATCACTGCAAGCCACTGAGTTGTTGGCGCAAAATGACAATGTTGACATTATCCAATTGGGCGGAGTGGTGCGCCACAGCAGTCTTTCGGTTGTGGGACAATATGCAGATATGATTCTCAATGGATGCTCGTTTAGTAAGCTTTACTTAGGCGTTGATGGCATAGACCTTGACTTTGGCATCTCAACAACCGACATGAATGAGGCTGAACTCAATCGGTCGATGATTCGAACTGCACAGAAAACCATTGTTCTTGCAGACTCAAGTAAGTTTGGAAGACGTGGGTTCGCGCGCATTTGTAGTATGGATGACATCGACATGATTATCACTGACAGTCATATTTCGGCTCAATTGGTGCGCGAAATAGAAGAGTTGGGCATCGAACTTATTATTGCTCATGGAGCAAGTTCAGCCCTATTGTAATACAATGAAAATTAATTTTAAAACCACATGATATGAAAATTCCAGCTGAGTTTGATTGTATCAGACCGTTTGAACCCGAGGAACTGCCCGAGGTTTTCGACAGATTATTGAGTGATTCCCAATTCCAAAAGGTCTTGGCTTACTTATATCCCGGTGTTGCTCTTGACGATATAGCTGCCAAGATGCGTGCATGTAAGACGAATATCGAGTTTCAAAAGGCTTTCTGTTATCCCTTCTTACAGCAACTAATCGTAAAGGAGAGCTTGGGATGTGATATGGATGCTTATAACATTAACATCAAAAATCGATATACTTTCGTAAGCAATCATCGCGACATTGTGCTTGATTCGGCTTTTCTTGATAAGCTTTTAATCGATGTTGGCTTTGATACTACGTGCGAAATTGCCATAGGAGATAACCTGTTGACCCTGCCTTGGGTGAAAGATCTCGTGCGTGTAAACAAGTCGTTTACAGTCGAACGAGCTCTCCATTCGGTAGAGATGTTGAAGGCTAGTAAGCGCATGTCAGAGTATATTCACTTTGCCGTTAACGTGAAAAGAGAGAATGTTTGGATAGCACAACGACAGGGACGGGCTAAAAACTCGAATGACCTTACACAGCCAGCAATATTGAAGATGATGGCCATGGGAGGCGAAGGATCTATCGTTGAGCGTCTAACGCAGTTGCATATTGTTCCACTTTCAATCTCTTATGAATACGATCCATGTGACTACTTAAAGGCTCGTGAGTACCAGTTAAGACGCGATGTACCGTTCTGGAAGAAGACAGCTGAGGATGATATTGAAAGCATGTTGACCGGCATTAAAGGCTTTAAAGGTCACATTCACTATAAATGTGCGCCATGTATTGACGACTGGTTACAAGGTATTGACCAAGAACAGCCGAAGAATAAACTATTTGATGAGATTGCAACGCATATCGATTTAGAGATCCATCGGAACTATCGTCTCTACCCATGTAACTACATTGCACTCGACATGATACAGGATACGAGAATGTATTCTGACCATTATACCGACGCAGAACGAAACGATTTCGAAGATTATATGATGGGACAGTTGGAGAAGATTGATATAGAGAACAAGGACGAACGTTATCTTCGGGCTTGCTTGTTGAGTCAATATGCTTACCCAGCAAAGAACTATCTGTCTGCAACTAACGGCAATCGTAAGTTTAAATCGTTTCTGAATCATCTGCCATTCCTAAAATAAGATAGGCATGGTGCATGGTTATCGTTGGACAATTTTAAGTATTGCACTCGTCATATTGTTTGTGGCGAGTGCATGTTCTCATGGGGGATATGAGGTCGGCGATGGCAAAGACTCTTATGTTCAGGCTGACTTCGTCGAGGCTTATACGGCATCTGACAACGCTGTTTATAGTGCCGTTACGGATGAAGGTGATTCACTTCTGCTCGTGCCTCGATTGAAAGTGTCGTGGATAAAGCAAGCCAATGCGAAGGTGAGAGGCTTACTCTATTATAATAAGGTGGTGGATTCATCGACAGAAGGCCTTCGATTGGTGGCTGTTCCTGTGGTGGATTGGCATCCAACGGCTTGGTTTCGTAGTCTCCATGTCGACCCCATTACGTTTGAAAGTGCCTGGATAAGCAGGAATAATCGCTATCTGAATATTGGTTTTTCGGTATTAACGGGCGAGCAAACCAGTGAGATGAAGGGACAAACTTTGGGCTTAATAGCCACCGATAGCCTTGTTGTTGGGGGTAAGTTACGCCGTATTGACCTCACACTCTACCACGATCAAGGAGGTGTTCCGCAATATTATTCGAGCCGAGGGTATATTAGTGTGCCGCTCACTCGACTGCCTTCAGGTTGCTTAATCAATCTCCGCATCAATAGTTATAAAGGAGTTATCTTTAAAACCTTTAAGAAATAAGCTTCTCATTATCGTCCGATGAAGAGAAGATACAATAAAAAATGTGGAGCAAAGCGTAAGCTTTCGTTCCACATTTTCTGTTTCATCAAGACTTCTTTTGATTGTCTTTTTCTCGTATTTCCACTCGTCTTATCTTACCGGAAATAGTCTTTGGCAGTTCATTTACAAACTCAATGAGACGTGGATACTTATAAGGCGCCGTCTCATGCTTTACATGATTCTGCAACTCTTTAATCAGTTCATCGCCTGCTTTGGTTTTATATTCCGGCGCAAGTACTACAGTTGCCTTGACAATCATCCCTCGAATTGGGTCGGGAACGCCTGTAATGGCGCACTCAACAACGGCTGGATGGGTCATCAGGGCATTCTCTACTTCAAACGGACCAATGCGATAGCCTGAGCTTTTGATAACATCATCCGTCCTTCCTACAAACCAATAATACCCTTCTTCGTCGCGCCATGCCATGTCACCAGTGTGATATATGCCATCGTGCCAAGTCTCCTTTGTTCGTTCTTCATCGCGATAATAGCCTTTGAACAAGCCTAAGGGTTTCTTATCTCCTATGCGAATACAAATCTCTCCCTTTTCTCCGTCCTCACATTCTGTACCATCTTGGCGTAGCAACTGAACGTCGTATTGAGGGTTTGGCTTACCCATTGAGCCCGGTTTTGGCTTCACCCATGGGAAGGTTCCAAGTGTCATTGTGGTCTCTGTCTGGCCAAATCCTTCGTAGATTGTAACGCCTGTAAGCTCTTTAAACCTATTCGCTACTGAAGGATTCATGGCTTCTCCGGCTGTGGTACACCATTCAAGACTGCTCAAATCATATTTAGAGAAGTCCTCACGAATCATAAAACGATAGATGGTTGGAGGCGCACAGAACGATGTAATGTGGTATTTCTCCATCTGTCGCATAATCTTTTCGGCCGTAAACTTCTCGTGATCATATACAAATACGGTTGCACCTGCAAACCATTGTCCATAGAGTTTGCCCCAAACGGCTTTGCCCCAACCCGTATCTGCCACGGTAAGATGCAGACTGTTTGCATGGAGATTGTGCCAATATACACCCGTTGTGAGATGTCCCAAGGCATAAAGGAAGTCATGAGCCACCATCTTTGGTTCACCACTTGTACCGCTTGTGAAGTACATTAACATGGTATCTTCGTTGGTATTCACGTTGTCTGGTCGCACAAAGGCTGGTGCTTCAGCCCACTCTTTGCGCCAATCGTGGAAACCTTCTGGTATGGGCTTGTCAAGTTCTGAGAGTGCATTTACTGCCACTAATGCCTTTACTGTTGGGCTATCGGGCATGGCTTTAGCGATTTGTTCGGTGATATATTCATCGTTAGCACAAATGATATACTTCACACTTGCACTCTGATTGCGATATACAATGTCGTGTACTGTCAGCATGTGTGTAGCCGGAATAGCTATCGCTCCGACTTTACATAGCGCCATCATTGATAGCCACCACTGATAATGTCGCTTGAGAATAAGCATCACTTTGTCGCCATGTTTGATGCCCAATTGCATGAAATAGGCGGCCGTTCTGTCTGTTTGTTCCTTAAACTCTCTATAAGTTGTGCTCACCTCTTCGCCTCTTTCACTCGTCCAAAGCAAGGCAACCTTATCAGGCTTTTCTTCTGCCCACGCATCCATTACATCGTAGGCGAAGTTAAAATTCTCTGGAACAATGAAATGAAGATGCTTTGCATAGTCATCTTCTGAAGTGAATTTTGTTTGCGTTAAAAAACGTTCTATCATAGTCTTTCGTTTAGTTTACGACACATAAAAACTTAGCTGGTTCTCCGTTTAGTGCGTTCATGCAGTGTGGAAGGGTTGCATCGAAATAGACACAATCGCCTTTTTCCAACACCAATACTTTGTCTTCAATCGTCAATTCCAATGTTCCTTCAAGAATATAGTCAACAACTTGTCCGTCATGTGTATTCTTACTATATCGTTTTCCGGCTGGAAGCGGGTCGACAACTACAAGGAATGGATCCATTTTCCGACCTCTAAAACCTCCTGCCAACGTTTGATATTGATACTTATCTCCACGGTCTATCTCCTGACCTTGCCCGTCTCGGGTGAGATAATAGCTACTCATGCGCGGCTCTTCTCCAAAAAGCAACACGTCAAGTGAAATGCCATAGCGTTTTGAAATCTTAGAAAGTCGATATACAGAAGGGTCTGCTTCTCCAGCTTCTATCTTGAGATAGTGCTCTAAAGTGATGCCACAAAGCTCAGCAACTTCCTCTGCCGGGATGTCAAGTACATCGCGAAGGCCACGCAAGCGCTCGCCAATTTGTTTGATAGATTCTTCCATTTTCAATCTTTTTTGTTTTATTTCATTGCCAAAGATACAAAAAGTTGTCGAATAGTTACTTTTGGTTTGCTTTTAATTTCAATATAACATTAATAAACCAAAAAATGCTGCACACACCCTAATGGTTTGTGCAGCATCTTATGCTTTGTTTGTAACGACGTTCTCGTTTCCCTGTTCTATGGTTGCGTGTTGATGTCTTGGGGCATACACATCCATAGAATGATATATGCAATAACACCGGGGAAGCCCACACTGCAAAGGGTCAATAGCAGATAACAGAGGCGTAGCAAGGCTGGATCCCAACCCAAATAATTGGCTATTCCACCTAAAACTCCTGCAAGCCATTTGTCAGATGAGGAGCGCATTAATTTCTTTTTATCTTCCATATTCTTTCCTTTTATGTTTTGTTGCTTTATTTGTCATTCATGCGTTAGACGCATTTTGATGATGGAAAAGTTGCAGTTGGGGCAAAAAATAACTCAAATTATTTTCTTCTTCTATAAGAATTGATGCTAAAATCCTTATTTCTTACACTCCAAAATCATAGATAAGACACGAAACATTGAGCGTAATGCTTTAGAATCCCGGCATCAGTTGACTCAAACTTTCAGTCACTTCTTCATGACTTACGCCTTCTTTGATCACAACAATAATCGTGTCATCGCCCGCAATTGTACCCAATATTTCGGGCATTTCGCTGGTATCAATGTTATAAGCGATGCTACTTGCATACCCCGGTCGCGTCTTAATGACAGCTATATTGCCTGAAAAGTTAATGGAAATAAAGCCTGGTGTCATCATCATTTCAGCCGCAGAAAGTGGCTTATGAATGCGTTTATACATGGTTTCATTAGGCAAAACGTAAACATATTTGCCGTTCATACTTGCGGCTTTTGCTACTTTCAGCTGCTTCAAGTCACGACTAAGTGTGGCCTGAGTCAACGTGAATCCTTCTTTCTTTAGTGCTACAAGTACTTCTTCTTGGCTACCATATTCACCGCTGGAGATAAGGAGTTTCAACGTTTCTAATCGGTTTGTCTTTACTTTCATCAGTTTGTATGTTTATTCGTTTTAGGTCTGCAAAGGTACGAATAAACAGCAGTCTAACCAAATAAAAATACAAATAATCTGCCTTTTTCATAGAAAATAACGTTCAATAAATCATGCTTTTATCCCTTGTTGAATGCTTATTGGCATGCGCATGATGATAAATTGGAAGCTCATCTCACTTGTATTGAGCCAACATATTTGTTCTTTCTAATGCTATATCCATGCAAACAAACGCAAACGCTCGGTCTTGTTCTATCCTCAAAAGAATAGATTTATTTGTAAAACCATTTCGTTTTAATTCTTCTTGACAATGCAGTCGTTCCACTCTTCATGTCCCGTTGTGCAGCGTCCCGCCTCCTTTCTGCCAATGCCTATTCACAGGGCATTTCCTCTTCCTTTGCCACCGATTTTGCAAACAGCGTCAAATTGTTGGGCCATTTGACTCAGATGGTGCCACCATCTGCGTGCTTTTATCACGTCATCTCAGCCAAATTGTGTTCCCGAGTTAAGTGCCTTTCAATCAGATGGATGGGCAATGGAAAAGTGGGTTAATGGCTGTTGGGGGGTCATTCGGCGGATGTTCTTCACCGCAGGAGATTTGTTTTTCGTGGAATATATCTTATTAAAGGGGGTGAGTTATCAGAGATAATGTTTACCTTTGCCAAATATCATCGCGTTTTTTGGAGCGATGCACCTTACATGTAGATATGACAATTCACAAATGATGAAAGAAAATAAATTGCGGTTGTTGCTGAATGTATGCTTGTTTTTTGTCACGTTGTCTGCACAAGCAGCCCTCCATGATACGCTGTTTGTGGCCGACTATGGGGTGCATCCCAACACTTACGAAGACCAAACGGCTCGTTTGCAGACCCTGATTGCCGATTGCAAGCGTTGGAAAAGCAAGGTTGTTGTGTTTCAATCTGGGCGTTATGACCTGTGGCCTACCGATGCTTCGCGGCGTGAATACTATATTTCCAACACCTCGTCTGAAACAGAATGTCCCTCAAAAGTAAAGACAATAGGTCTGTTGTTCGAAGAGATGAGCGGCCTAACCATTGAAGGAAATGACGCAACGCTGATGTTTCATGGCAAGATGACGATGCTTTCTTTTGCCCATTGCAAGGGGATGAGGCTGCAAAATATTCATTTTGACTTTGAAAGACCTGGCGGTTCGGAACTCACTTACCTTAAAGTTGATGCGCATGGAGTAACGGCTCGTGTGCATCCCGACTCCAAATTTGCGATTGTCGAAGGGAAGATGATGTGGATAGGAGAGGGTTGGCGGACGAACAAAGCCCATTGCATAGAGTATGATCCCACTAATAAGCACTTTTATTATAGCCGTGGTTGGGACGTTCTCTCACAGGCTAAGGCGGTTGAAGTGGCACCAAATGTAGTACATTTTGCAACAGATTTGGCGAAGGATTTTAAGGAAAACCATACCATTACGGTGCGCGATATCATCCGAGATCAGGTGGGAATGTTCTTGTTTGAAAGCCAAAATATCACGTTTTACAATGTAGGCGTGCACTATATGCACGGATTAGGCATTGTGAGTCAGTATTGTCGAAACATCAAGATGCTTCGGGTGAGATGTGAACCGCGTGAAAACAGCACACGAATATTGGCATCTTCGGCCGACTTTATGCATTTTTCGGGTTGTAGTGGCAAGGTTGTGATTGACAGTTGTAGGTTTCTTGGTGCGCAAGATGATTGCATTAATGTGCATGGAACCAATTTACAAGCCGTAGAAAAGGTTGATGATTATACGCTCAAATTACGCTTCATGCACCCTCAAAGCTATGGCTTTCATGCCTATTTTATTGGCGATACAGTGGCTTTTGTGCGTCCTTCTACCATGCAACGCTATGCAGAAAACACCATAAAAGCAGTGCGAATGGAGTCACCACGGATAGTAGAAGTGATGTTCATGCGGCCCATTCCGAGCAATGTTCGCTTGCAAAGTGATTGCGTAGAGAACCTTAGTTGTACGCCCGAAGTAGACATTCGGCATTGTTTTTTCTCTCGAACCAGCACGCGTGGCACGCTTGTTACCACACCGCGGAGAGTGATTATCCGTGACAACACCTATTGTTATACGGGCATGAGTGCCATTCTTATAGAGGGCGATGCTGCCGGATGGTATGAATCTGGGCCTGTAAAGGATGTGCTGATTGAGAACAACAAGTTTATAGATTGTGCCTATAATGGTGGTCCTTCACATGCCGTTATTGCCTTAAATCCATCGAACACAGAGGTTGATGCACGTCGACCTGTGCATCAAAATGTGCGTATCATCAATAACTTCTTCGTCACTTTGGGGAATCCTTTGCTTTATGCCAAGAGCACATCGCAGTTGATTTTCAAGGGAAATGAGGTGAAAGTTGAAGCGCCTTCCTCATGGGTTGGGAATAAATGGAGGATTCTTGAAGGATGTAGTAGGGTGACTATCAAAGACAATAAGTTTCTAAAGCCATAACAAAGAGTAGTTTGTTACCTTGTTTTTCTTTCTTCTTTCTTGAGAAAAACGTGGTGAGAAGTTGGGGCGTTAGAGGGTATTTATAACGCTGATTGAAAACAAAATGGAGAATATCTCAGCCAAAGTCTTTGATATTCTCCATTTCTGTTTATGATTGTTATCACGTTTCAATCGGCTGATGTCCACGTGATGAAAGCACAAAAGCTTATTTCTTCATTTCAAATCCCATGCGTATTCCGTCATAGTTTTTGCTCAAATCGCCAACCGTTTGCAGGGTGTTGTTGCCACTGAGGGCTGAAACCGTCTGCAAAATGGTTAATAGTTTCTTGGACTCCATGAGGTAACTCATTCCCGAAGTGGTGCGCTTTGCATAGACGGGGATAGTGAAGAGCAGTGTCTTTAGTGTGATTTTCTGCTCATTATTGTCGTAAGTCCATGTGCCATTAAAGGTCTTTCCAAGCAGTCGAGCATTGAAAGTTTTGTTGCTGTTGAACGTTAGTTGCGTGTTATCGCGCCTGAAACCAACCGACCGATAGCTTTCTTCCAACTTTGCTTTTGCCTGAGCTGCAGCGACTTCGCCACCTGCTTTGGCCAAGGCATTCTTACTGGTGAAGGCCACACCTGGTTCACTATAGTGCCAGCTTCCAATGATATCGCGTTCCGAAGGCTTGTCAATACCAAGCACACTGCCTAACACATTGCCCACCGTACCGACGTTTCCCATGTTGCCAAGTACTTCACTTAAGATGTTGCCTCCATTGTTATTGCCCGAGCCATTGGCTGTAATGCCACAGCTACTCAGCATGAGAGAGGTGGTCAGCACACCTGCTGCCACCAAGTTTCTTTTCTTCATTACGATGTCGAATATAATTAATGATTATCTGTCGCGACCGAAAATGCGCAGCAAGTAGAGGAACAAGTTGATGAAATCCAAGTACAAGCTGAGTGCACCGCATACGGCAAGCTTCTGTGAGGCCTCGCTAACGTCGGGCATTTCTGCCAGTTGGCGTTTGATGGTTTGGCTGTCCCAGATGGTCAGTCCCACGAAAACAATCACGCCCACAATACTGATAATATAGTCTAATGAACTGCTCTTTAGGAACATATTGACTACAAGTGCAAGGATAAGACCAAGCAAAGCCATGGTGAGGAAACCGCCCCAGTTAGACAAGTCCTTCTTTGTGAAGTAGCCATAAGCCGCAGTTGATACAAACATTCCAGCCGTAATAAAGAATGTTTTGATGATGGCTGTCGGTGCATAAACAACGAAGATGAACGACAATATGGCACCCGTGAGTACCGAATAAAGGGCAAACATCAACGTCGTGGCAGCCAATGAGCGGTTGGGTTTCATTGTACTTCCACTAATCTTCCATACCAATAGGAAATTAACGGCTATGATTCCCCAGAATACAAGCTTGTTAGAATAGATGAGCATCAATAGATTGGGTGATGTCGCTACGCCGTAAGCAACGATGCCACTGATAGCCAATGCGAAGGTCATCCATAGATATACTTTGCGAATCAGTGCCGGAAAGGCTGCTGAATAAGACGGTTCAGAGTTGCCATATTCTATGTCTCGCACTCTGTCATTAAATTCTTTGAAATCCATATTCTCTTTGTTTAATAATAATTTTGTTTGTGTTTGTGGTGCAAATCGAAAGTCGTGCGCCATTGCATAACATTCTCTTACAGCACTTTGCAAATTTACTTCTTTCTTTGTCTCCCTACAAATGTAATGCCATTTTTTGTCCTTTGTTTAGTAATCTTTAAGTTCTTTCTATTGAAGACATCATGGGGTGAGGGAGCATTGTAAGCGGATTGTCGGTTGTGTTGAGATAAAGCATGGACTATGGAAATCTTATTTGAAAGAAACAGACAGGGAGAAAATGAAACCAAATAAGGAGCTTGGTGACCCAAAGAATCAATAAACAAATCACTTTTTCTTAGAGATTCATTCCTTTTGTTCATTATTTTTTTGTTACTTTGCATTCACTAACCCGATTAAATCATGTCAGAACCAATAGATATTCTTGAGAATAGAGTGCTTAAAGAGACGCCAGGCCTGCTCGAAGTACTATTGAAAGACCACACCACACAACAGAATATCTTCTGGGCAACGGATAGTTATGCCGAGTTGGGTGACGGCTTTAGGTGGCACGATAGTATCACTGTAGCCGCCATTACGGGTGAACATGGCGATGTAAATTGCACGAAGTGGCTAAGCTTCAGTGGGATTTGCTCGTGATAGACGAGGCACATGAGGGGGTAAACCCTTATGAAGAGATGCCAAAACTCAACATGTTTACCTATCGAATGAGTGATATTGTCATGGCAAAGGTGAGAGAAGGTGTTGAGATTGAAGGCGATACAGAAGCCTATGCCTTTGACTTGAATGAGTTTTTTCGTGTTGATCGGGGCAAGTTTGTACACGATGAGGCCATTGACAAATGGTTGGATGCGTTGTCGCGGCAGCCACGTTATCCTTTTTCTACGCCCGAATTGCGTCATGAATTGCGTCACACGTTTTGGTTGTTGAATCGTGTTGATGCTGCAAAGAAACTTGCAGAGAAACTCAGAGACATGCAACGTCATCCCAAATTTGCCGACTTTGAGATTGTGGTTGCAGCCGGAGATGGTAAGACCGACAATGATGAAGTGATAGAAGATGAGGGAGCTTTGCGTCGTGTTCGTAAGGCTATAGCCGAACATCCGCAAGGAACGATAACGCTATCTGTTGGTCAACTCACCACCGGAGTGAGTGTTCGGGAGTGGACAGGCGTGCTGATTTTGAGTAACATGAAAAGCCCAGCGCAGTATATGCAGGCTGCTTTTCGTGCACAAATACCTTATTTATATAAAGGGAGTGATGGGCAGTTTCATCGTAAAGAGAATGCCTACATCTTTGACTTTGACCCGGCACGCACGCTGACCAATTATGAAGAAATGGCCAATGGGCTTTCGGCTGATACGGCTTCGGGCGGAGGTGACGCTGACTTGATAGCCCATAGCATAGAAAAATATAGTGAAAAGAAAGAAAAACAAGGAAAGAGTGCCGAAGAACAGCTGATTGATCATGTGAGTAGTCAATTCTTTGATGAGGTGGTTTTCAATGATTCGGTGAAAGAGTTTATGAAACTTCGGCGGCGGTTGGCAAACTATTTTGAGGCTACATCAGATGAAGATATCTTTAATTATATTCCTCCACAGAAGACAAATCAGATCTTTACACCGAAAAAAGTGGTAAGAAAGATGGTGGATTTACTGGAAGAAGAGAATCCCGGTTGCTTTGATGACCCTGATAAAACGTTTGCCGATTTGTATATGAAATCGGGACAATACATTACGGAAATCGTGAAACGCCTGTATAATAGCGAGGGAATGCGTCGTGCTTTTCCTGATGATGAAGAGCGATTGCGCCATATTTTCAAGCATCAGGTCTATGGACTTGCACCGACGGAGTGTATCTATCGCATTGCTTTGCGTTATATTCTGGGCTTCGATGACACGATTCATATTGCAGAAAATGAACATCATTTGCGCTTCGCTGATAGTCTTCCGGCTGCAAAAGCGGGTGAGATGGAGACATTTTTGGATAGTGTGTTTAAGTCGTAAACTCTGAATCTGCATTATATATAATAAGGTGGGAGGGGATCGGCCAAATTATTTGGCAGCCTAATCCCACCTTTTTCGTGGTGTAATCTTCCTCAAATCTTTCCCCATTTTCACTCCAATTTTCGCCCATTTCTCAGCGAGTGTTCAATGGTTTAGATAAATTAACAAATGGGATTGCTGATAATCAAGGAGTTAAGTTGCTTAAGAACTAAGAACAAGAACAAAGAACAAGAACGACGAAAAGAAAGAAAGAAAAGGTCGCCGCCGTCGTCGTTTTATTGTCGAGGATTATTTTATGGGTTTTTCTTTGCCTGATATTGCAGCGTGCTTTGTGTGGAATTGTCGCCTGAAGTCTTGCATTTGGTTATGCTTTTTGCCTTGTTTTGTCAAACAACGCGAAAAATTTCACAAGTTTTCAAACTTTTCTTTAAAAACATTTGGATTGGGGCCGT
>NZ_GL629647.1:1454426-1469333 GCF_000185845.1 Segatella salivae DSM 15606 | reverse complement strand
CAATAAATAATAATTATATTGGAAAAAACACTCTACTTTTCCCCCTTTGGGCAAATAGAATTTGCTCACTTTGGCCATAAAATGATTGACCCTTGTAAAGTCCTGGTGCAGGGGTCAAAGCTGGGTGCCCTTTCCAGTTTATAATGGTATAGCCTATTGGACTGCCATGCCTGTGAAAGTAGATGAAAATTATTATTTTAGTGCGCAATATGGAGGGGCAACTACATTTAATCAAGCTATATCTTTCGGCTACAATATTTGCCCTGTAGCAGATAGGTAAGACTAAGAAGTCTATTTTAATTCTTGATTTGTTAATTCTTATAGCCTCTTATGGGATGTGTTCCATAAGAGGCTTTGACTTATAGAACGCCTATTCTATGCATTTGTTTGCATAGATTTTCTAAATTCTCTTGGCATAGTTTTTAATTGTCTGCCTGTTAATTTCACTTCAATCATTATTCCTTTGTGAACCCTGTGTTTTGATAGACCTTCAAGGCAATTGGTTATGATGTTTAATTAGTTCTTATTTAATTCCAGTTATTATTGATTTCGTCTATCTGGGGAAAATAAAATGATTTGCGGGCCTCCCGCAACTCCCTTCCCGAAAGGTTTGGCATTTCCGCGCATGGCGAAAGTCGTTTCCCGAATGGTTTGAAGCTTTCGCCGTACGCAGAAACATTTGTGAGGAGTTGGTGTGTGTGTTGCAGTTTGTCTATGATTACCTATAATATTTCTTGCTTTATAATGGCATCCATTTATTTGGTAGAAGACTTTTTGTTACATGGATAGTACCAAACGATGAACCATGAGGCGATAGAAAGGATGAGGAGAGAGGTCGTGAGATAATTATTGAGTATTCCATTGTTGTGTTTGAAAAGATTGAAAATGCCATGTAGGCAGGCACATAAGATGAGTGCGTGTGTGTCGTGTGCCACTTGGTCTAAGCCCCATGAAGCCAATAAAAGAATAGCAAAGAAGATGAGTCCATGCATACCTAATGGGAAATTGATATGCCAAATGAACCAGAATGTGGTGATAATTATGACTCGTTTTAATTGATTCAACTTTGAGAATTCACTTGTCAGATAGCCACGCCAGCCCACTTCTTCAAAGAAGGCATAAAGTGTGCAGCCCAAAAATAACAATGTTGTTTTCAGTCCATTCGCTCTATCGAAAATGAGAAATAAGGCTATGGGAAAGGTAAGACAAAAGACACTGCGTCGCCATGATTTCCCAGCGATGGTGCAAGTCCATTTCCTTTTGAAACAACAGGTCACGATAACTGCACCCAAGGCTGGGCCAATACCTTCGCAAAGTTGTAACCATATCGTGTGTTTACTCCCTTCAACTATTGTGGGTAATATGCAAACGGAGACAATTCTGCAAGCAACAGCAACGAGATAGAAAATGAAAAGGGGTAAGTAGGCCTCTATCTTTATGGGTTTGTTTCTCTTTGTTGTATTCATATTCAATGGTATATGGTTTAGATTTGCTGTAAAGGTACGATTTATTTTTCTTTATGCAAGATGATTCATATCCTTTTCCTCATTTGCCATAAAAATGACTTTAGGAATTTTGATGTTCGAAACCTGCATGTTTAATGTTGCCCAAGATAATCCAACTCCATAGCCACAACATGTAATATCCTTCTTGTTTCCATTTAATTTTTCAGATAATCGTGATACAATTGTTATGGGAATAGAGGCCGACGAGGTATTCCCAAATTCATCAAGACATGTTGGAACTTTCTCTTTTGGCAGTTTAAGGATCCTTTGAATGAGGTTCAATATTTTCAAATTAGACTGATGAAGCACAAGATAATCTATGGAATTTAAGTCTAATTTATAGTGTTCATATAAATGTTTTACGGAAAGTGGTACTTTGCTTGTGGCGAAAAGAAAGACATTCATCCCTTTCATCCTTGTTTCAAGTCGTGAATATTCCTTTCCATCCACAGTTTCCTTTCTAAAAGAGTCAGGCGACAAAGGATTCCTACTTCCTCCTTCTGGAACAATGATATCTGCATAACCACTGCCATCAGTGCCAAAATTGAAATAAAAGCCCCTTTCACCTTCTATATATTCTATAGCCGTGGCAGTGCCTGCATACCCAAAAAGCGGGTCGTCGGCCGGATAATGTTTCTTAGCATCCCCCGCAAGTAGAAGTCCTCTTTTCATTTCTCCCGAAGACATTAGTGAGGCGAGTGTTGCCATGCCATAGGTCCAACCAGAACATCCTAAGGATATATCTTCGCAGAAACAATTTTTACTTAGTTTCAAGCGATCTTGGAGAATACATGATGTTGCAGGGAGGATGAAATCCTGTGATTGTGAAACGAATAGCATCACATCAATGCTTTCACGTTCCCATCCCAAATCATCCAACAACTTGTTTGTTGCTTTATAGCATAGATCAGACGTTGTAAGTTCCTCTGACATGTGCCTTTGTGCGACACCGGTGCTCTTTACAAAAGACTCCGCATCATAATGAACGTTATTTACAACGCTGTTTGTATTTCTAACAACGGTTTCGGGTACACACGCCGATATGCCCGCAACCTTTATATTCTTTATTCTTAAAAACGACATAATTTCATGAATTTCGGTTGATATATGAAAGTAGTTCCTTTCCCCATCGAGGTAGAATGGTGTTTTTGTTTTCCTTATTAAATAGCGTCATGATGCGTTCTTGCTCTTGCTGTTGGTTATCAGTTTTCGCATGAAGGAAATTGCCCATCTGCATCTTAAAAACATACTGGATAGCTAATGCACGTGGGTTTTTGGCATTGATTTCAAGCGCTTTCTCACAATTTCTGAACACATTGCTATAATACTTCGGGCCATTGACTTTTGAGTTAAGCGCAATCAGCACATAATAATAATACGCTTTCAGCGCATATATCTCAGACAAGTCTACCTCTTTCAGTTTCTCTGCCTTTTCTATTTGTTTGAAACAATCTTCCATCATGTCATTCTTGTTGTTTCTTGTGAACAGACATGTCTGAATGCCAAGCCAGGCTTGATAGTAATAAGGAATCCAATTGTTTGGATACACGTCACTAATGCGTGCCATCTCTCCCCTTACTTTTATCAGCAAATCGATTGAAATTTGGCCATTGAGTTTGCTTAACGAACTTGCAACTAAACTGTCTGCAGCGATGACTTCTCTTGAAGAAATACATTCTGCAGCATAAGCTTGTGGCATACAAAGGGCAAACATACCCCAAATAAATAATCTTTTCATGTTTCTAATTTTTAAGTTTGATATTTATTTTCTTATTCTTATCCAATTTAAAACGAGTGTTTGAAAATGATGGAAAGCCCTTGGCGTTACGCGAAACTCCATAAGGCTCTAAGGGAACTCCAAAAAGACTGTTCATCGTTTCGTCATCGTTTGTGTCTTGAAACATCTGCACCGAGTATGTCCCTTTAGGCAGTCTGAACACGATTCTTATGGTTTTACTTTTCACATTAGTAACCATTCCCGTGTAATATTTCTTATTCTTGAAGTCTTTCTCATTATTATATATACCGATATACATCTTACCCTTTAGAATTAAGATGTTATTGACATCTATCGTCAGGTAATAACGCGGCCTTACTGCATGAGAATTAATGCACAACAGATTAAAAATTGCGACTAACAATAATTTAGAAATTAGAGATTTCATAGGCATGTGATTTTTTTAATGAAATGAATATTCCCACATAAAAGAATCTATCACGCGATGATTCTACAGGCTTTCTGAGATATCCTCCCGAGAGATGGGGATTTGTTACGTAGGTATAATTAAAGATATTATGTCTGTTAAACAGATTTGTTACTGATGCATAGATAATCACATTGGGGCTGGCTAAATAGCTAACATTGACACCTGTGCTGACATAAGGCTTCGTTAAGCATTGAAGTTTGCCTGGTTTGGTAGGGTTCGTATAGGGCCTTCCACTTGCAATATTCTCTGAAAGTCCAAATATACACTTGATTTGTGGAATACTATATTTCAGAGAAATCGACAGGTTATGGGCTGTAGCATATTGTGGTTGTACTTCATCCACATATTCCATATAACGGCGTCGAGAGTGATTATACGAATAAGCTAAGGTCGTTATGAGATTATTCGATATTGAACCATCCTCTAAGAAGAAGTCTATTCCACAACTCTTTCCCCTTCCTTTTAATGTGATCTTTTGATTTTCCAATAGAGGAAGCTGGGTATATTGTTTCAGATAAGATTCCAGTCGAATGGTTGTTTTAGGAAATTTATATTGAAAACTCATCACATAATGGTTTGAAAAGCTTTGCGCTTTCGTATAATTGCCATACAGATTGTAGTCATCGCCAATCACTTGGCTA
The DNA here is from genome assembly GCF_000185845.1 of Segatella salivae DSM 15606. Classification (GTDB taxonomy): domain Bacteria; phylum Bacteroidota; class Bacteroidia; order Bacteroidales; family Bacteroidaceae; genus Prevotella; species Prevotella salivae. Next base: position 1,464,980 of record NZ_GL629647.1, on the reverse strand, counting down.
TAACGTCCGTAGAGCAACGACATCTGTAGTTGCTTGTTGGGAATGTAACTGAGAGAGGCTCTTGGCATAAAGAACACTCCGTTTCCGCCTACTTTGTTTTCCATTCTCAACGAAGCTTTGAGGAAAAAGGTAGAACTAATCTTCAGTTGATTGTCGACAAATGTCCCAAACGAATTATAATCCATCCCTAATACGTTACTTATGCTCATGCTGTTTGAACTTTTTTTATACGAACGTATATAGTTTTCAGCACCAAAAGCAAATCTGTATCTGTCTGAGAAGGTCTTGGAAAGACGAGCTTTAAGATGTGTTTCTAACTTTCTGTCTACATATTCATCATGGGCAATCATTGCACCTTGAATCACCTTTCGAATCCAAGACCCTGCTACTCCAGTAAAAAGACTCCAACCATGACTGAAATTTTGTCGATATACACTATTGATATACAAGTTGTTTTCGTGCATTCCGAGCCTACGTTCATAGATGTTGAAGTCAGAAAATGGTATGTTATAGCTGAATTCTGTGTGATCAAATCCAACATAAGTCTTAATATTACACGATGACGATGGTTCAACCTTGTATTGTGCTTCACCTGAAATCTTCCTGAAAGGTGTGGTCCAATCATATTTGTCAGGAAAGAGTTTATCGTATAATTTCAAATCCATATATTCAGCATTAAAAGATAACGAACTGGCCCGAAAGCTTTTTGTTCCACCTGCAGCCATACTCAATGGCGAAAAGTTTAATCCAAATTTATCATGAGTTTGTATATCTGTTGTTTCCATTGGTAAGACCGAAGATAATGCCTGTCCATACTCACTATCATATCCACCAAGTGAAAAGTTAATGCCTTTAAATAAGAATGGTGAGAATCTACTTCTGGTAACTGTATTGTTGGGTTCTGCATCATAAGGCTGTAAAACGTGCATTCCATTGATGAACACCTGACTTTCAGAGCTCTCACCACCGCGAACATATAACTTTCCATTTTCACCGACAGTTTGAACACCCGGCAATGCGTGAAGAGAAGCTATGATATCACCGCACGAATTGCCTGACATTACAACGTCAAGTGGCTTGATTGACTTCACCTTTTCAGTCATTCCAAAATTAAAACTGCTGGCAACGATATCCACGTTGTCAAGTGTAAAGGACTGAGGTTTCATCTTTATGGTTATATTTTTGTTTGTAGGGATGCTAATCTTCACCATACAATCTGTATAGCCTACATAAGAACATTTTAAAGTAGCAGTACCTTTCATGGTAGTCTCAAAGGTGAAGTTCCCTATGCTGTCACACATACAACCTTCAATAGTACCATAGATATATACGTTGGCTCCAACTAAAGGTTCTCCTTCTTCGTCGCAAACATGGCCACGAATAATGTTTAGTTCTTGAGCCATAACACCGAAACAAACCCAAGAAATAAGTATGGTTAATAAATAATTTTTTGTCATATACATTTTATTTTGATTGTTGAACCCACTACAAAAGTATATAAAAAAAAAGCACTTCAAAATATATGTATTATACGTCCATATTTGTCAGCGAATAACCAAGGTCGTTTGTGAATGACTAAAAAATGTAGTCAATGGATAACCTCTGTTATCTCCTTTGTTGCGAACGCCGAAAGCAGTTTGTGAACGACGCTCAATGCGTTTTCTAATCAAATAAAACAAGTTGCTTAGACAAATAAAAAAAGCCTTGCATGACATTTATTTTTTATTTTATCTTTACGGCAAACAAAATTAGAAACATGGAAAAAGAACGATTTTCAGACACCTTATTAAAGGTCGCAAACAAACAAGTAAAGGTAGAAATACTAATTAACAAGTTATTATCTACAGAGGCAGAAGAAATTGCTCCGGCTGAAAAATTGGCTTTGCAAGCTTTTTGTTGTGCGCTGATGGCCGATACTTCAAAAAACTTTATGCAGATTAAACAATACTTGAATGAATGTTGTGAATATTTGAATAAAGCTTTTGCTGTAGATGCTCAGTCGTATGTTTGTCGTCTCATTAGAATATTGATAGAAAAGAATATGCATGATGCTACGTTTGTAAGTCATATTGATGATGATGCTTTATTCCTTTCTTCTTATTCTAAGAAGGTTGAAGATGGGTATAAGCAGCTGGCAGATTATGCCATAAAAGATATAAACTCATAATACTGATAACCAATGTTGACCATTTATGCCATAGATATCCAAGACAGCAAGTCGAAGCACATCATAGCTCACAGACTGCTGAAACAGGTGCTTACTTTAAGCAACCTCTCTGAAAATCTGCTGCAATCAGCAAAGCGAACACGTGGCGGAAAACTATTGGCAGGCAAACATTACATTAACATAACCTATACTGATTCGTTTGCTTTCATTATGATCACAGAACAATCCTTTGGAATTGATGCCGAAACACTAAAACCTGTAAGTACACAAGTAAGGTTGTTGTTGTCAAACTTGTTATCGATCAGCATATCAAATGATTGGGAATTTTATAAGGCATGGACTGCTATGGAGTCTGAAATAAAGTATTATGATGACAAAGGGCTGTTTGATGCACTCACGGGAAAATTGAAAAAGAATCATGCTCTGCAAACCTTTCATGTAATGTATGAGGGTAATTTAATCGCAATAACATCAACAATGAATAACATTAAGACTCAAAAAGTCTTATTCAAAAAATGTAAAGATGAAACAGTATAATGAAAATGCCGCGCAGTATCTGCCACAAGCAAAACCCATGATGATGATAGACAGGGTGATAGAATCGGATATTGAGAGAAACATTATCACCGAAAAGTGTGTTACATTGGATGATATCTTTTTCCAAGGACACTTTCCTAACCATCCCGTTGTTCCCGGAACATGTCTCATTGAAATGATGCTTCAGTCTTGTGGCGTGCTCTTGACACTGCGAAATAAAAAGCGTCTCAATGTTGATTATGTCAAACCAGGAATTGGACATGTTGCAAAGATTCTCTCAGCAACGTTCTTTCGTGAGATAGCTCCTAATTGTACCATTCGCTTTAAGTGTTATATGGAGTCAGTAATCATGAACTTTGCCGAATTCAGTGTAGTTGCAACAGTTGATAATGTGTTAGTAGGTAAATCTAAATTTGTTCTTGCTGTATGAAACAGAATATTTATATCACAGGATTAGGGCTTTATACTCCGCTCGGATATGGCAAAGATGACACGCTGAAGAAACTGCGCCAAGGTGAAAGTGGATTAAAGGTGAAGAGTCTTTGGGAGGGCATTCCTCCATGCCTTATAGGCGAATTGCCAGAGGTTTCATTCGATCAATATATTGATTGGAAAGAACCTTTCCGCCCAACTCCTTATAGCCAACTTTTTATTTTAGGCTGTTTAGATGCTATTAAAGATGCACAAATTGCTGAAAAAGATTTAGAATCTACGGGCTGTATCATGGAAACCTGCTTAGGTCCTTCAGAAAGTGTGAATGATTATATGAAAGAACTTCTGTTCAAAAGAAAGGGAATCATTAGCCCCATGAAGTTCACACGCACTGTGTCAAACACGGCTTTAGGGGATGTTTCTCGATATTTCAAACTCAAAGGACCCAGTTGTATTCTGTTGACGGAGTCGTCTGTGAGCTACGCATACGACTTGATAAAACTCGGAATGGCTGAGATCATTATTTGTAGTGCCATCGATGTTGTTACTCAAGAAGTCATATTACTGAAAGGTCATGACGGGAAACTGCTGTACAATGCGCATGATATCGACAAGATTCATGAAGATACTAATCATGGTTTCGATGCTTGGGCATCGGGTTGTTGTGCAGTTGTTCTTGAGTCAGAAGAGAGTTTGCAACGAAGAGGAACTAAAGCTTATGCACGATTAGTATCTTGTCAGGAAAGGCTTGAAGTTGATAGTGTATGTGCTCCCCCAAAAATCATCAACGATTATAAGCAGTTTAGTGGGAATATGTTTTATGCAAGCACACTATTCGGACTTGCTGTAGCCTCCTTATCGGTAAAAAATGGAGAATCATATCACGTCGGAGAGAAGAGTCATAAGGTTAAAAGTCAAGAAGTAGTGGTCTATTCCAAACGAGATGGCGACATGAGTTCCTTATTTATCATCGACAATAAATAAATTAAAACTATGAGAAAGATAATATTAGTTACGGGAGGAGCCAGAGGTATTGGAAGTGAAACGGTAAAGCAATTGTTTCATTGTGGCTCTAATGTAATATTTACATACAAGCATTCTTCAGAGGAGGCAGCACATCTTTGCCATGAACTCAGCGGTCAAATGAACGAGACACATTGGGTGAGGGGTTTTCAATGTAATCTTGCTGAGATGGAAAATGTGCAACAAATGGTAAGGGAGAATAAGGAACTCTTTTCGCAAATAGAGGTTATTGTCAATAACGCTGGGATGATTTCTCACGAGCCTGAGTTTCTCATTATGGCTGATATGGATAATTGGTGGAATGTATTGCGTAATAATATTGCATGTGTTGTGAATCCCATTCGCATCATAGCCCCTTTTATGATACGAAGGAAAAGTGGACGAATCATTAATGTTTCATCGATTTCAGGGCAGGGTGGAGATCCCGGACAGTCTGCTTATGCAGCATCAAAGGCAGCAATATCCAATCTTACGAAGTCGATAAATAAAGAACTTTCGAGTTTCGGTATTATTGCAAATAGCATATCTCCTGGACTAATTGAAACCAAGATGGCTGAAGAGATAACACCTGAATTCCGGAAACTTGTGGTCGATGGGACGCTTCTTAAACGTTCGGGGAAAGCTTCAGAGGTTGCGTCTTTGATTACTTATCTGGCACTTGACGCCCCCTCTTATCTTATGAATCAAAATATTTCCATATCCGGTGGATTATAAATCGTAGTATAAAATGAATGGTACAAGTATCAATGATTCGACAAAAGTTGTCGTTACAGGCATAGGGACCTGTTCTTCTTTGGGACGTAATGTAACAGAGACTGAGGAGAATCTTGCTCTAAATAGGGTTAACTTCAAGGATATTCCTGAATTTAGATTTAAGACAGAGAATCCAATTCTTAGGATAAGAAAGTGTTTTCAGATACCCGAAGAGTCCTATTTAGCTTATAAGGCAGAAGATCTTTCAGTGATGTATCCTATGGCAAAGGACTGTATTCAGCAGGCAGTCTCCTCTGCTGGGCTAACAAAGTCAATTTTACAAGAAGCTAAAACATCCTTTTGCATCGGTATGTCTGTAAGTACTACCTTCGTCAGAGAAAAGGTAATTTACGAAAGATTTATGAATAATTCGGAGGCTTGGGACGAGATTCGATATACGACGCCAGTCTTAGCATCAAAGATGGCGAAAGACTTTGGAGTCAATGGAGTAGTGTCTGTCATTTCAACGGCTTGTGCTTCAGGAACCAATTCCATAGGAAGAGCTTTTGATTTAATACGGAGTGGTAGGGCAGATTATGTCATTTGTGGGGGGATTGACCTTGTGAGTGAATTGGCGTTTAATGGATTTAATTCGCTATTAGCACTTTCTCGAGAAAGATGCAAGCCTTTCGGGATTGAACGAGATGGAATGTCTTTGGGCGACGGATGTGCGATGTTTGTACTCGAATCCTATGAATCGGCGAAGCAACGAGGTGCAACGGTTTATGCAGAAGTTAAAGGTTATCATATTCTTAATGAGACTTATCACCCTACATCACCTCATCCGGATGGTATCTATGCATTGAGTTGTATGAAATCTGCACTTGAGATGGCCCACCTTAACATTGAAGATGTCGATTATATCAATGCTCATGGGACAGGAACAAAAATTAATGACTCTTCTGAATTTAAGGCTATCAACGATTTCTTAGTCAATCGTCAGGGTTCCTGTTGGGTCAATTCAACCAAAGGTCTTACGGGGCATACGCTTGGAGCAGCTGGAAGTATGGAGGCATTGCTTTGCATATTGAGTATGAAAAACAATATAATCTATGGAGATGGAAGGGACTATGAGACGCTTTGCTCATCGAAAGTTGATTATATAAATCAAAATCTTAACGACATATCTGTAAATGTATGTGTATCGAACTCATTTGCTTTTGCCGGAAATATGTCAAGTATCGTTTTATCAAAAATATAAAAACCCAATTAAATCTAAAATGTAATTAGTTATGGAAAGAAAAGAACTAACTGAAAAAGTGAAAGAGTGTATTAAGTCAAGTCTTTCAGATGTTAAGGCAGTTGACGAACTTAATGACGACACTCCATTGATAGCAGAGGATGGAGAGACTGGATTGTTCGACAATTCATTATGTGTTCTTGAAGTAACATCGGGATTGGTGACAGAATTTGAAGTTGATCCCGCTATATTCAAGAAGGAATCGTTTAAGAATGTGGCTACATTGGTTGACACCATTGAAGAAGCATTGGGTAAGAAATAAAAAACTTTGATACAAGTATAATAACCCTTTAATTTTTAAAATTATGAAAGAAACAGACATCAAAAACTTGGAAGTGCGCTTAGAACCAGCTGTTACTGGAGCTGTCCACTCTATATCTTTTAGTTGCTAAGACGTGAGTGATAGCAAAATTCTTTGCTAATTGCCATGATCCTGGTCACAAGGAGATTTGAAAAACAACATGTATAACAAAACTTAATAACAACAATTATGAAAGAAACCGATATTAAGAACTTAGAAGAGCGTTTCGAACCTGCTTCTGTTGCAGTTAGTAAGATTGATGTAATCAACGTTTCATGCTAAGCGATAAAATGCTTGTATAGGACAAATCTTTTTGTCCACACAAACTTCCCTTACGCTAAAGTAAGGGCAATAGTAAACAGTGTGTATAACAAAACTTAATAACAATAATTATGAAAGAATCTGATGTTAAGAATTTAGAGGAGCGTTTCGAGCCTGCTTCTATTACAGTTGATGCTTCTGATTCAGCTATTGTAAACAGCTAAACAAGAGGACAAGCTTGTATAAGTAATTCTTTTTGATAGCGTGAATGTTCCTTTTGATGAAATGGAACGAGTAATATATCACATGTATAACAATTTTAATAACAACAATTATGAAAGAAATTGATATTAAGAACTTAGAAGAGCGTTTCGAGCCAGCTAATGTTGTGCACGTTTCCTTAATTACAATTAACTGCTAATTGCACGTAGTAGATTGATCGTATCAAAGTTTTCAGCCAAAGGGGTAGCCTTACCCTTTTGGCTATAATAAGTTTAAGTATGGAAAATATCCTTAGAAATTATGATTACCATATCATCCAACGACAGAAGGATGAATATATCTTGTGTTATCAAGAGGAATATTATCAGGTAGGTTCTCTTGTATATCTGATTCTGTTATATGGCAAAAAGTCTAATTCTTTAGAGGAGATAATCTCTCACCTTCATAGAGATGATCTCACCATCGCCAAGCTTAAGAACATCATTGACGCTTCTATCATCCCTACTTTTCATGTAGACGAAACCTCGAAAAAGAAGAATGAAGAGAGCAAAAAGAATTATTGGTGTCGTTATGAAATTGCTTCTACGGGTAAAATTCATTGGCTTATTACATGGTTGAAGCCTCTTTTTGGCCAGCCATTTAGTTATATTCTCGGATTGTCGATATTCCTTAATATAATATTGTATGCGTTTTTACCAAAAGTTTCATTAGATGGTAGAACCTATAATATTATTGTTGACATTGTCGCAGTATATGTAATCTATCTGATGATTCTGTTTTTTCATGAGTTCGGGCATATTGCTGCAGCGCTCAAAGCAGGATTGAAAGAGCGGTGTGTAAACTTTGCAATGTATTATGTCTTCCCTGTTTTATACGTTAAATTGGATGATACCTGGACAATAGATCTAAAGAGTCGCACGAAGATTAACTTAGCTGGCATTATGATACAGCTGTTGTTAAACCTCCCTATCTTAGGTTTGATTCTTATATTCAAGGGAAATCAGGTCTTAACGCAGATTTTATACATCTCGTTCTTAATGAATATAGCTACCATTGTATTTAATTTAATTCCCTTCATGAAGTTTGATGGTTATTGGATTTTATCTGATTTGCTCAATATTCCCAACCTCATTCAGGAGTCTAATAACTGGTTGAAGTCTTTCTTTGTTAAGCCAAGTCCCTTTGCTTCAAAAGGAATAGAAGTTCAAGGATTTAAGAAATTCATCTTCGTTATTTATTGTTTGTGTAAGCCTTTATTTATCATCATGCTCTCATTATGGGGAATTATCTTCATCACTTACATCTCTTTCCATAGTTTTTATGTTGTTTCCAATCTTAATTATATGGAGATGAATGTTGAAACTTTATATTCTTTAATCCCTGATTTATGCCTTATTGCACTGGCAATCACGGCGGGTGTGAGATACTCAAGACTTTATTTTAAATACAAAAAAACAAAGAAACAAACCTTATGAATATCGTTGAAATTAGAAAACAAGTTGTAGAGTTCGTTGAAGAACAGGTAGATAAAATCGTTCATGAAGAGAAAGCAAAGTATAAATTGTTGCATTTCGCCACGATGTCTCATAATCTTTTTAACTTCATGCCTAAGTTATCGGGGAGTGAACATTGGTCTATTTATAAACGAATTCTACGAGATAGAATTTTATCTATGAACAACGACTACTTCCTTACTTTCAATTATCAGGCGATGATGAGGAATCTTAGTAAAGAGTCTCTTTCTCCTTATCTACCAGCAATTATTGCATCGTTTCATTTCGGAGACCGAACGGGATATTTTTTTCCTATTATTCGTGAAAATCTTAATGTCGCTTTACTCTCTGGATATGCGGGCGAAGGATTGATGAAGAAACAAGAAGAGACCGACAAACAAGTTGCGTTTACAAAAAGATTCTATCCTCAGAGCACTACAAAGATAGAGTTATTGTCATACACCAGTAAGACTTTGTTCTTTGATATGATTAAAAAGATCAATGAAGGTTATTCTATCATGTGGTTCCCTGACTGGACTGATAAATACGTAAATCCTGAAGAGTGTGTAGAAGTATCATTCTTAGGAAGACAAATCTATATTCCTAAAGGTTTGGCGCTCTTCTCTTTGATGTCCAAGCGACCAATTATTCCTCTCTTCTCTTTCTATGATGAAGAGATGCAACCTGAGTGTGTGATCGGCGATATTATTCAACCAACAGGCACAATGCTAAAAGAGTATATCGTCACTGCAACGCAAAAATTATATGAACAGCTTGAAAACAATTTAGCACAATACTATGATCACTGGGAAGGATGGTTTAATATTCATCGGTTTACCACAGGGAAAGAGACGGTGTATGATTACGCTATTCCGGAATTAAATCATAAGAATGTACACAAATATAATATCAACACCTGCCTGTTTAACTTTAACAATAATCATTTTGTGATGAATAGAGTGTCGGGAAAGATAATAGAACTCGATGCAGATATGTTCGATAAGCTACAACAAAAGCAGTTTGACACGCTGCCTAATGACGACCTTCGTGTCTTATATCGAAATGGTATACTCGTCGAGTAGATTCTTCATCTTTAGCGTATACTGCCGAGATACAGGTATAACTGCATTACAACATTTCAAGTATAGCTTGTAACCATTAGAATTTCCCTCTATAGCGTCAATGTATTTAATGTTGATAATGAACGAACGATGACATCTAACAATGCTCTCATCACATACATTATTCTCTATACTACTTATGGTTGCACGCAAATGTTTTTCACGTAACAGTTCGTCATGCATAAAGTAAATATAAAGTGTACTGCATCTTATCTCAGCATAAACAAAATCATTTGAGGATATGGTTAGTTTCGAATTACCTACCATGTCCTTGATAGTGATCATGCGTTGTTCTGCTTTTGGTTTTGCTTCTATGTCATATTTGTCTATCTTCGATTTGAGTTGAACATACATAATTGCAGTGAATGTGGGGAAGAGGCCTACACAAAGCGTAATCTTTAACCATAAAAGATAAGCATCTCCGTTTAAGGTGATAGCACCTATAAACACAGTAAACAGAAAGTTTAATGTCGCAATAAACAACAGCAGAGCGAAGATAAACCCTATCTCGTATAAGACAATCCAGTGACTAATCCACTTCAAGGATAGCTTTTTAATCAAACTATTGAATACATGCATGCTAATAAAAGTCACACCTCCGTATCCTAATGCCGGAAATATGGCATAATGGCGATAAACACCAAATGAAAAAGGTTGTAAGAAAAGTAATATCATAGTGACACATAACGATATTACAATAATAACTCTCTTTTTCAGTACAATCACAGGAAACTCTTTCATGAAAACATTTGCCATGGCATATTTTATTTTTTTAAGTATCTAAATACTTACAGTCTATCTTAATTGTCGGTCGATAATATGGATATTCACTTACAAAAGCTTTCTATTCCAATGAGTCAAATATACAAATTTTCTCTTGTTGATTGTAATCTTTAGTTTGATTTTTAATATTTTATCAACAATATTAACATTATTCATTCGCTAAAATAATAAAGATACTTATTAAATGTAAGCATAATGTTGAAAAAGATAACGGATTCTTA
>NZ_GL629647.1:1449911-1454376 GCF_000185845.1 Segatella salivae DSM 15606 | reverse complement strand
CGGATTCTTAATTTATGGTTTTTTACACCTCTAAGTCTGAATCATGTTTTCTTAACGTGAGGTATTAAATATATAATTAACATTCTTGATAGATTTTTTCCACCTTTTTCCTTTATTTCTCATTTCAATGACTATAGTTTTATTTATAAAGTTACGCAAAGATTTTAGTAGTTCATGTCAATATAATCTTTTTTAAGTTCATCTACAATGCTGTCCGTTTGCTTGCTTTAATCACCTAAAACCATTATTTGGGTGAGTCTTAGTCTGTTTGCGATGTCGTCTGTGATTAATCTTGTTTTTATCGGCAAGAGGCGGTGAAATAATGCCATTTTTATGTTCTTGAGAAATGCCTGATTTTGCGTCTTGATTTGATTCTTTTTAGGGCGCGATTTGACTGAATTTGGTGAGTAAAATGAGGCACTTTTTTTGCCAATCAGAAATAGTATGAGGTGTTAGCTAAGTTTTATGAACGAAAAATTTGTGAAATCATTTCTTTAATTTACTTTTGTAAGCGTAATTGATTACCTTATCTTGTTTGAGCTTTAATTTAATACTATAAAAAAGTTGGAATTATTTTATTGCATATTTCATGGTGAGTGATTCTACGAGAAAATATCTAAGATTTTATACTATGAGATTATCAACATTTACTTTGGCTTGTCTTTTCATATGCTCCACTGCGGGAGTGTCTGCTCAAGTGTCACAACGTTATACCGATAAGGTTGCAAGTGATGCCACAACTTTTGTGAGTAAGCGTCCGCCTATGGCCGAACGGCTTTTCAAGTCGAAAGCAATAGAGAAAGAAATTAAGCGCGTTAAAGCTATATTGAAGGGCAATCCACGACTTGCTTGGATGTTTGAAAACTGTTATCCGAATACACTTGAAACTACCGTTCATTATCGGGTGAAGGATGGAGACGATGATACATTTGTCTATACTGGTGATATTCCCGCCATGTGGCAACGTGATTCGGGAGCTCAAGTGTGGCCTTATGTGCGTTTGGTCAATGAAGATCCACAGCTGAAGAAAATGCTTCGAGGCGTTATTCTCAGGGAGTTTAAGAATACAAATATCGATAGATATGCCAATGCTTTCAATGATGGTCCAACGGGAGGTGAATGGCAAAGCGACAATACTGCTATGAAACCAGAAGTTCATGAGCGTAAATATGAGATAGACAGTGAATGTTATCCCATTCGATTGGCCTATGAATATTGGAAAGTTTCGGGTGATGCTTCTATCTTTGGAGAGGCTTGGTTGCAGGCAATTGAAAACACTTTGCTCACTTTTCATGAGCAACAGCGCAAAGAAGGAATGGGACCTTATCATTTCCTTCGTGTGACAGACCGCGCTTATGACACTGTAGGCTGGGGTGGTTATGGGGCACCTGTGAAGCCATGTGGACTGATTGTGTCGACTTTCCGACCTTCGGATGATGCCACAATCTTCCAATTTCTCATCCCTTCTAACTTCATGGCAGTTTCCAGTTTGCGTAAAGCTGCAGAGATTCTCAATGTGGTTAATCACAAGCCTGAACTCGCTAAGCAATGCAATGACTTGGCCGATGAAGTGGAAGCTGCATTGAAAAAATATGCGGTCTATGATCATCCTAAATATGGAAAGATATATGCGCTTGAGGTAGATGGCTTTGGCAATCACCTACTTGCTGACGATGCAAATGTTCCTTCATTGCTGGGCATGGGCTATTTGGGTGATGTTTCGCTCGATGATCCTATCTATCAGAACACCTTACGCTTCGTTTGGAGTGAAGATAACCCCTGGTTCTTCCGCGGAAAAGCAGGAGAAGGTATTGGTGGTCCACATATTGGATATAATATGGCATGGCCAATGAGCATTATGATGAAGTTGTTTGTTTCAAAGGATGACCAGGAAATAGCCAAGTATATGAAGATGCTTATGCACACAGATGCCGGAACAGGTTTCATGCATGAAAGCTTTGATGTGAATGACCCAAATCATTACACACGCCCATGGTTTGCATGGCAGAATGGACTTTTTGGCGAACTGGTGATAAAACTCATTGCCGATGGAAAGGCACCTTTATTAAACAGCTTGAAATAAAATGTGTGATGATAGCATAACATCGTTCTACAGAATGATAAGAACGATGTTGTGTTATTGATTAACTTCAATATTAAGGCCTTAAACTATGAATAAACGATTTGGTTTTCTCCTTTTGCTGATAGCGTTGTTATATGCTACAGACATTAAGTCGGCTAACGAAGCATGCGACTATACAGCGTTTGTCAATCCGCTGGTGGGCACGGAATCATCCTTTGAACTCTCTGCAGGTAACACCTATCCTGCTATAGCTTTGCCTTGGGGAATGAACTTTTGGACGCCTCAAACAGGTAGAAATGGCGATGGTTGGCAGTATGTTTACACTGCACATAAAATCAGAGGACTGAAACAAACCCATCAACCCAGCCCCTGGATAAACGATTATGGCATGTTTTCTCTTATGCCTGAGACCGGAAAACCAGTCTTTGATGAGGATAAACGAGCCTCATGGTTCTCGCATATGGCTGAAGATGTGAAGCCCTATTATTATAAAGTGTATCTTGCCGACTATGATATTAGGGCCGAAATAGCACCAACACAGCGTGCGTGTATGATGCGTTTCACTTATCCTAAAACTGATAGTGCTAGCATAGTCATTGATGCTTTCGATGACAATTCAGAGGTTGTAGTGCTTCCTGAGCTGAATATGGTGATGGGATATACAACGAAGAATAATGGCGGAGTACCCGAAAATTTCCGAAATTACTTTGTCATTCAGTTTTCTCAGCCTATTGCTTACATGCTTAATCCCGAAGGAAAGGCAATAAAATTAACGGAGAAGGTGAAACGTGGGTGTATTGTTGGTTTCAAAACTTTACACAGAAATGAACAGGTAACAGCCCGTGTGGCGTCTTCGTTTGTGAGCTATGACCAAGCCATGTTGAATCTCAAAGAACTCCAACAGGCTGGTGAAACCTTAGAAAATATAGCAGCTCATGGTCAAAAACAATGGAATGAGGTGCTTGGAAGAGTAGAAGTGAGCGATGAAAATATAGACCATAAGCGCACTTTCTATTCGTGTTTATATCGTTGTTTGTTATTCCCACGCATGCTTTGGGAGCGAGATGTCAATGGCAATATCATTCATTATAGTTCTTATAATGGTAAAGTGTTGCCGGGATATATGTATACTGACACAGGCTTCTGGGACACCTTCCGTGCATTATTCCCTTTGTTGAACCTGCTTTATCCAGAAGTTAATCTCCAAATTCAACAAGGACTTGCTAATGCCTATCGTGAATCGGGCTTCTTACCAGAGTGGCAATCGCCCGGTCATCGTGATTGTATGGTGGGCAACAACTCTGCTTCTGTGGTGGCAGATGCCTGGTTGTCGGGAGTGAAGACAAAAGATGCAGAGACACTTTGGGAAGCCGTTGTGCATGGAGCATCGGCAGTTCATCCGAAGGTTAGTTCTTCAGGAAGAAAAGGTTTCGACTATTATAATCGCTTAGGCTATGTGCCTTACGATGTGAAAATCAACGAAAATGTGGCCCGTACGCTTGAATATGCCTATGATGATTGGTGTATTTATGAATTAGGTAAGGCCATGGGGAAGTCTAAAAAGCAATTAGCGCCGTTTAAAAAACGTGCATTAAACTATCGTAATGTCTTCGATTCATCGGTTAGAATGATGCGTGGAAGACTGAAAAATGGGGAGTTTCAATCACCCTTCTCACCCTATAAGTGGGGTGATGCCTTTACCGAAGGCAACTCATGGCATTGGACTTGGTGCGTATTTCATGACCCCCAAGGGCTCATTAACCTCATGGGAGGCAATGAAGTGTTTAATCAGATGATGGATTCTGTGTTTATTGTTCCGCCAATCTTTGACGATAGTTATTATGGATCGGTGATACATGAGATACGAGAAATGCAAGTTATGGACATGGGAAACTATGCACATGGCAATCAACCGATTCAACACATGCCGTATTTATATGATTGGTCGGGCCAACCTTGGAAGACTCAACTTCATGTTCGCAATATAATGGATCGACTTTATACGGCAAATCCTGACGGGTATTGTGGCGATGAAGACAATGGTCAAACGTCAGCTTGGTATGTGTTCTCAGCGCTTGGATTCTATCCTGTGTGCCCAGGAAGTGGCGAATATGCCATCGGAACGCCCTATTTTAAGCAGGTAAAGCTGCATCTATACGATGGAAAGACCATATCAATTGATGCTCCTCAATGTTCTTCTGCAAATAAATATATCTCTTCGATGACGCTAAATGGCCAGCCGTGGGATAAAAATTATCTCAAGATCAGTGACTTAAAGAAAGGTGCAAAACTTATTTTTAATCTATCTTCTCAACCTAATACCACACGAGGCTGCACAATGAGTGACGCTCCTTATTCATTTTCGAGAAAAGAAGGGAAATG
>NZ_GL629647.1:1445690-1448225 GCF_000185845.1 Segatella salivae DSM 15606 | reverse complement strand
GATTTCTTGATCCGAAGTTTATATAGTTCTTAGATAATATCTAATACAATTTTTTTTATAATAGTTTCTGTAATACCATTCAAAATTTTATTCCTTAATTAATATTCACTTAAACAATCAACCTATGATTAAACAAAAAGAAAAGGTAATGAAATTAACGAGATATTCGTTAGCTTTCATTTTTGCTTATTTTGGAGGTCTGTCTTCTGTAAAGGCAGAAGATTTTCCTAATCATGAAAATAGGCTTCATGTTACATCTGTCCAACAACAACAAAAGTACATGATTTCTGTTGTTGACGAAAAAGGTGAACCAATTATTGGTGCTAGTGTTGTCTCTCTAACAGATAAGACAGGTAGTGCTACTAATGTTGATGGGAAATGTTCTATCATTGCGAAAGCTGGTGAACAAATTCGAGTATCCTATATTGGGTATAAAGACCGAGTATTAACTTTAGGTTCGAAATCAAACTTACTAGTCTCTTTAGTTTCTGATAATGAATCTCTTGATGAAGTTATCGTAGTAGGATATGGTACAATGAGGAAAAATGATGTTACTGGGTCCATTTCGGTAGCAAAGGGAACAGATTTAATAAGGAATCAAAACTTCTCTGCTCTTGATAATTTGCGTGGAAAAGCTTCTGGTGTAACTGTTTTTTCTAATTCAGAAGATCTTGGAGCGTCTGCACCACGTGTTATAATTCGAGGGATTTCAACGATAAACGCAAGCTCAGATCCTTTATATGTAGTTGATGGAGTAGTAATGACGAATTTTGCTTTAGTTAATCCTAATGATATAGAGTCAATAGAAGTATTGAAAGATGCATCTGCAACTGCAATTTATGGTGCTCGAGGTGCGAATGGTGTTATAATGGTAACAACGAAGCGAGGATTGAAAGGTGAAACTAGTACTAAAGTAAGTTACCAAGGTTCTTTGAGACTTAGTACAATGGCACGTAAGATGAAAACACTGAATGCGCATGAGTGGTGTGATGCATTTATGAAAGGGCTTGAAAACGAAAATACTTATAATGGAATGCATTGGTCCCTAAATCGAACGGATTGGTTTAATGACAATCGTTATTTTGATACTCAAGGAAATCCTTTGTATGATACAGATTGGCAATCTGAGGCGACAAGAAATGCATTGTCACATAATCATCAAATTAATATTCAACAAGGGAGTAAGGAGTCGAATGTTGGAGCCTTCCTTAATTATTCAGATTATCAGGGATTGCTAAAAAACACTTGGAATAAGCGTGTAAGTGGAAAATTAACTTATGATGCAAATCCTTACAAATGGTTATCTACTGGAGTTAATATTGCAGTGAATCATATGTGGGGAAGATACACTGATTTTGATGGGGGTGGACAAGAAGCACGTCGAACGATGATAGAAATGCTGCCATGGCTCCCTCTTCGTGAACCAGATACAGGAAATTATACGACTTCAACTTCACCTTCAAAGATGTCAGACAAATTCGGATTTGAAGGTATGTCTAACCCAATAATGATTTTAGAGCAGCAAAAACGTATGTATTATAATACACAAATCTTTGGTAATGCTGCTTTAACCTTCCATATTTTACCAGGATTAGACCTGAAGACACAATATGGAATTGATTGGCATGGTATAGAAAGACGGCGTTATGCGGCAACTACATTGAACAACATATCTATGCCCAATGGTCGTGCAGAATATTATCATACAAACAGACTTTATTGGCAGGAAGAAACATATCTCACTTATCAAAAAAATATAGAAGATCATCGTCTAAATGGAATGTTCGGACTTTCATGGACAGAACAAACTACAAGGAGTAATGGTATTGTTACAGAGGGCTTTTCTAATGATTTTTATGAAGATAAGAATATGGGGGTTGGTACAAATCCACAAGCGCCTTCATCTAATATAGATAAATGGCGTATGAATTCCTATTTTCTTCGTTTTGCATATACATATAAAGATCGTTATTCTATTACAGCAACAGGCCGTTATGATGGATCTTCCAAATTTGGAAAGAATAATAAATATGCTTTTTTCCCATCAACAGGTTTAGCATGGATTATATCAGAAGAACAATTTATGAAGTCATTAACCTGGATTAGTAATATGAAATTCCATACTAGCTATGGATTAACAGGTAACTCTGAAATTGGAACTTATAATTCTTTAGCACGCACGGGAGCAGGTACACTCCTTTTAGATGGTAAGCGTGCACCCTATATGTATTTAAGTTCTCTAGAAAATCCGGATCTAAAATGGGAAAAAACCGGAATGTGGGATGTTGGTCTTGAACTTGGTCTATTTCAAAATCGTGTTAATATAGATTTATCGTTCTATAATAAAAAGACGATAAATTTATTACTTGATTGTCCTGTTCCACATTCAACAGGTTTTAGAAGTCAGTATAAAAACATCGGCTCAGTAAAGAATCAAGGTTTAGATTTGATGATTACAGCCTATCCTATTCGTTCTAAATCTTTTTCTTGGCAGATGTCTTTAAATATGAACTATAATAAGAATAAAATTCTTCA
>NZ_GL629647.1:1386020-1445640 GCF_000185845.1 Segatella salivae DSM 15606 | reverse complement strand
GATGAAGATATCGAACTTATGGGTTGGGTAGGAGGTTCAGAAGCAATCTTACGTGTAGGTGAAAGTATGGGTAGTTTCTATGGTTATCGTCGTTATGGTGTTATAACTAAAGAAATGCAGCAGACTGAGAAATGGTCTCAGAAAGATGTTGATAATGGACTTTGTTCGGCCATACAAATAGGGACTTCTAAATACAGTGTACATCAGATAGGGCGGCCTAATCGTTCTGCTAAGAAAGAAATTATTGGAAAAGGTCTCCCTGATTGGACAGGAGACTTCTCTAATACTTTTAATTATAAAGGTTTTGATATAACAATGGATTGGCAATTTGTCATGGGAGTTCAAACTATGCAGCAATTCTATCATCCAACTTATGATAGATTTGGTATTACAAATGGTCTAAAGAATATACTTTATGACGCTTATGATGGAACTAATCCTAAGACGATGGAACAAATGATTCGACTATGTAACTCTGGACATGCAGGACAGGATACAACAATCGATTCTAGTTGGATATGTAGTGGTTCATACCTTAGATTGAATATGTTGCAATTAGGTTATACGTTCTCTTCTGATATATGTCGTAATTTAGGTGTTCATGGGTTGCGTGTCTATATAAGTGGAAATAATTTAGCACTTATGACTTCCAGTAAGTTTAATGGCTTTGATCCAGAATCATCTTCTCATGGTGATCAGTTTGGTCAGAATATGACTTTCTATTCTTATCCCCGTTCTCGGACATATACATTTGGGGTCAATGTTACATTTTGATTTAATAACTTTATAGAATTACATATATGAAAAATTATATATATTATCGATTAGTTTAGGATTGTTTTTCTGTTCTTGCGATAGTTGGCTTGAAGAAAAACCTGAATCAATGCTAACAAGGAACGATTTTAATAAGACGGAGCAGCATTTTAGTGGACAAGTAAATCTCCTCTATCGGTCAGGGTTCGTTAATCAATATACGAATGCAGGGAGTGCATACATCGGCCCTTTTGCCTCAATTTCGTCAATGCTAACAGGATATTTCCGAAATTCATATGAAGGACAGGAACAAGTTTGTAAATTTGCACGTGAACTTACACGACAAGCTGAAACAAATACAGTCTCCGGTACTATGGATGGTGTTTGGGATGTCTGTTATAACGCTATCAATATTGCTAATAGTGTGATAAATAATATTAATGCAAATGGAGTTAAAATTTCAGATTCTGCAAAAAAACAACTTGAGGCTGAAGCTAAATTCTTTCGAGGAATGAATTATTTCTTCCTTGTAAAAGTGTTTGGGGACGTTCCGTTGTCTACAGAAGCTTATTATAGTGCTTCCCAAAATATGCAATTAGAACGTACATCTAAAACAAAGGTTCTTGCTTTGGTAGAGCAAGATTTGACAGACGCTGTAAATAATCTGACAGTAGGAACATGGCAGAACAATTCTCATCGAATAACAAAATATGTTGCAGAAATGGCTCTTACAGACATGTATATGTTTATAGGAAATTATGAAAAGGCAGCTTCTTGTGCTAAAGATATTATTCAATCTGGTCTTTATCAATTAACCAAGAATGATGATAGAGCACTTAAAAGTGCATATAACAAACTCAGAACGTTAGACGATCTTCCTGAAGTTATATATGCAGAGGAATTTGATAACGCTGTCTCTACTTCAGGATGGCGCCCAACTTATGCTTTCACTTCATCCGCAACAGGAGTCTTTGATAAGTATTCTATTTTTGAACGTGTGTTTGGCCCTACAGGACGTTTCTTAAATATCTATACTGATGATGATTTAAGAGGACAAGAAAAGCAATTTTTTGCAACGTCATATACGAATCCTAATAATGGAAAGAGTTGGAATATGCCTGTTTTTGGCAATGTAACTTCATCAGATCCTGCTTATTATGATCAAATAGGTTGTTGGTATTTTTTTGATGAAGAGGCTGATTTATATACAAGTAGAGGTACAAAAGATTGGAATATTTATCGTTATGCAGAAACATTGTTAGATGCGGCAGAAGCTTTGACTCATATTCAGGGAGTAACAGCACAAGCTGCAGATTATTTAGCTCAAGTGCAGTCTCGAGCACTTGGTCAAAGTGTGTCTACACTTAAAGCTAATTTGATGAATCTTTCTAAAGAGAAGTTTATTGAACTATGCTGGACCGAAAGATTACGTGAATTCCCTCTGGAAATGAAAATCTGGGATGATTGCGTGCGTACGGGTAAATTCCCTATTATTTCTAATATTCTTCGTAGTGGAGAAGTTGTCTATGTTGATCTCGTTGGTGCTAATAATGGAGCGGGTGCTAAGATTAAACAAACTGATCTCCTGTGGCCTATATCTCTCAATGAGATGCAACGAAATTTGAAACTTACACAAAATGAAGGGTATCAAAAATCTAATAAGGCTGAATAATCGATCTTCATAGTCTAATGGATGTTGTAAGTTATTAAAAGGAGTAATAACTTAACTATTTATAGTTCTATCCGTTTCTTTGCTTTAATAAATAAAAGTGTTGAACATAGAGAATGGATAGAACTATTTTATATAAGGGTAGCGTTATATAGTTATTAATGTATATATTCGTAGCAGTGTCTTTCAGTTAGTTATGCCTTGGCGAGGAAGTTATGAGCATTCAGAAGCAGAAAGAGAATGCAGCGCCAAGAATGGGTTGGGAGACGCTTTTCTTTTGTGAGGCAACGTAAGGGGCAATATAGTCACTGATGTTATTGACTGTTTGTCCGTTGAGAGTTATAGAGTGGCCGGCATCTTTAAGGAAAAGAGTGGGAGTATAGGTTGACCTGTAGGTGCAACGCACAAAATTGTAATCAAGAAAGACTTTCCATGCCATTCTCGATTTATAAGCAAAGGTGGCAGAAAGTCCTGTTCCGATAATCGTTGCATTATCTCCACCCACTTGAAAGAAATTCCACTTGCTGTAGTAGGGCTTCCCGTTATCTTTTCCGTTTCCTTTTATTTCGAGTGTCGGCACGGTCTTACCATGTTGCGGTTCATATTCAAATGCAATATCTCGCTGATGTCCTTTAACTTCAGCAGTGACAGCAATGCCATCTAAATAGCTTCTGCCCACAAGGAGTTTTGAACCTAATGCAAACCTTTTGCTGATAGGGAAATTGAAGTATACTCCACCGCTCCAGTTGAACTCTGCCATGTGGTTAGATTCAACGGTCAGTGTGTAGCTGTCAAGAAATCCGGCATTTGCAGAAGCGAGCTGGCTCAGAATTCCAATAGGATGCAGTGCATCCTTATCATATCCTTTGACATTACGTGATGTAATCATCAGACGTCCACCCAAGCCAATATTCCGATTTAGAAAATAGGCACTCTCGACGCCAACGGCAATGCCACGTGAAAGTTTAATCTTTCGTTTCTTTTGCCCATGATAATATTCGTTCAGTCCGGGAAGATGCTCCATGAAATCAAGATGACGCTCACTTAGGCCGATACCCATTTGCACATTGAAGAAACTTGGGTACTTATAAAGGTCAAGTTCGTTATCCCTGTCATGGCGTAACAAACCTTTGTTCTTGAAAAGTAAATCCCCCCAAAGTATAGCCCATTTCTGTAGACAGAATACCAATACCCGCACCGGCAAACGTGTCGCTTGCTCAATGTCTGTTGTTAAATACGCGCATACAGCCTGTTGCCGTAGCAAGCATATAGCCTGCAATACTGTACCATGGGCTTCGAGTCATGCCATATTCTTTATGGAGTATTGTGGCAGCACTAAAGGCTGTGGCCGTATGACCGGAGGGGAAAGATTTGTTTGTCGAACCATCCGGGCGAAGTTCTCTGACAGAATATTTCATGGTTTCTACTAAAGTAGCCGTGATAATCAATGAAGCTGCACTGCTGACAGCATAGCGTTTGAGACTGCTTCGCCCCTCCACTCCCGCAACTTTCAGTCCTGTGGTCAGCAATAGTGGAGCATATTGTATATAGTTATCTGCAGATTGGTGGAAATTCAGTTGGAATTTATTGCGTACTTCCCTGATATTTCTTTTCTCACTTCTTAGTGCAATTCCTGCCACTATCCATGGCAGCCCTGCCAATGACATAGAAGCGTTGACCCTGTATCTGTATTCCTGCGTGTTATGATGAACTGCATTTCCCATGCTGTCAGTAAGGCTTGTTTCCTCAGTGATATTGCTTAAAGAGTCTGTCATAGATGTGGTTGCCAAACAATTTGCAGCAGTGAAAAGAAATATGAAACTTACTAACGCGCGACAGTTCTTGTGTTTTATGATTGAATTGGCGTGATGCATTTACAGTTGTCGGACTTTATTTCTGTGGCAAAGATATATAAAACGATTGAAAAGTGAAAGCTATATGTCCGAAAGTTTATACTAATCTATCCTTAAGAGAGGACAGTTGATAAAGATGTTGCTGATATTAACAGAAATATCATGCCCTGCTTTACTTTGCAATCTGCGTTATATTGCGTGGTAAAATGATAGAGATTACAGCGTAAAGTGACGCAAGTTGCAGTGTGGTTTTCTGTAAACGGGGAATTCATGTCTTGTTTGTGGGAAAACAGGATGTTGCGAGCCAACTTTCAATGCGTGTTCTCCTGATAATCTTCAACCTGTTTTTTGCATGAAGCTTGAAGTGAGTTGACCGCACGTCTGCAATGTTTTGAGCCTCCTTTTCCTCCTGCATTTTGTCGGAAATCCCATTATTTTATTTATCTTTGCAGGCGCATGAAATTCGTAGAAGTGGTTCTTCCGTTGCCCTTAGACGGGCTGTTCACCTATTCAGTTGCCGAGAAACAAGTGGCAAGTGTACAGGTGGGAGGTCGTGTGCTCGTGCCGTTGGGTAAATCAAAGCATTATATTGGCATCGTGATGCGCCTTGTTGACGAGCCGCCTGCATTTGAAGTGAAGCCTATCATAGAGGTGGTTGATCAGCGCCCCATATTGCTTCCGCAGCAAATGAGGCTTTGGCAATGGATTTCCGACTATTATCTCTCGCCGTTGGGAGATATCTATAAGGCTGCATTGCCCTCGGGATTGAAGGCGGAAGAAGGCTATCGACCGAAGACAGAGACGTATATTACGCTGGGTTCTGCCTATCGTAATGAGCAGACGCTGCATGTTGCGTTGAATCTTTTGGCGCGTGCCACGAAACAACAAAAGGCTTTTGAGGGTTTTCTTGCACTCTCTCATTGGGATACACTCCATGGCGATGCGCCTCAACAACAGCCGGTTGAGTTGACACGTGAAGAGTTGATGAACGCCACAAACACATCGTTGGCAGTCATTAAAGCATTGGTTGATCGCGGAATGCTTGTGCTTTATCAGAAGGAGGTGGGCCGTTTGAATACTTCAGAAGAGGCACATCCAGAGTTGATGAAGCCGTTGAACGAAGCTCAAACAGAAGCTTTTAACTCGATAAATGAGCAGTTTGCTGAGAAAAATGTAGTGCTTTTGCATGGTGTAACATCAAGCGGTAAGACAGAAATCTATATTCATCTCATTCAGCAGGCACTCGATCGGGGCGAGCAAGTGCTTTATCTCTTGCCAGAAATCGCCTTAACTGTGCAGATAACGAGCCGGTTGAAGAAGGTTTTTGGAAATCGATTGGGCATCTATCATTCTAAATATAGCGATGCCGAGCGTGTGGAAATATGGAACAAACAGCTTTCCAATGCTCCCTATGATATTGTGCTTGGGGCGCGCAGTGCTGTCTTTCTGCCCTTTCAGAAGCTTGGACTGGTTATCATAGATGAGGAACATGAGACGAGTTTTAAGCAGCAAGAGCCCTCTCCGCGCTATCATGCCAGAAGCTCAGCTGTCGTGTTAGCATCGCTTTATAAGGCTAAAACCTTGTTGGGAACTGCCACTCCTTCGATGGAAAGTTACTACAATGCACAGCAAGGAAAGTATGGACTCGTGACGCTTTCTACACGCTTTAAGGGGATAGAACTGCCTCAGATTGATGTGGTAGATGTAAAGGATTTGCAGCATAGAAAGATGATGCAAGGTCTGTTTTCGCCACGACTTTTGCAAGCGATTGGCAATGCTTTGCAAGACGGAAAGCAAGTAATTTTGTTTCAAAATCGGCGTGGTTTTGCACCAAGAATAGAGTGTACGGAGTGTGGTTGGGTGCCAAAGTGCACGAATTGTGATGTCACTTTGACGGTTCATAAGAATCTAAATCTACTCTCATGTCACTATTGTGGCTTCACGTATAGCATGCCTACAAAATGCCCTCAGTGTGGAAGTGAGAAACTTGTCAGTAGGGGTTATGGCACAGAAAAGATTGAAAATCAGGTTCGAGAGCTCTTTCCTGAAGCACGGGTGGCGCGTATGGATCTCGACACCACACACACACGGAATGCTTATGAGCGTATTATTGCTGACTTTTCAGCAGGAAGAACGAACATACTTATAGGCACTCAGATGATTAGTAAAGGCCTTGATTTCGACAATGTTAGCGTTGTAGGGATACTCGATGCAGATGCAATGATGAACTATCCTGACTTTCGTGCCTATGAGCATGCATTCATGATGATGAGTCAAGTGAGTGGGCGTGCGGGCCGAAAGGGGCGACAAGGACTTGTGATTCTGCAGACAAAGAGTGCTGACTTGCCTATAATCAGGCAGGTTGTAGCGCATGATTTCAAATTGTTTTGTGCGGATTTACTTGATGAACGTGCCCTATTCCATTACCCACCTTTCTTTCATTTGGTTTATGTTTACCTCAAACATAACAAAAATGAGATAGTAGAGACAGCTGCATTAGAAATGGGAAGTCGCCTGCGTCAATACTTTTCTGACCGTATACTTGGGCCAGATAAGCCTGCGATTGCACGCGTAAAGACAATGCATATCCGTAAGATTATCATTAAACTTGAGAATGGAATTGATCAAAAGCGTGTGCGTGAAGTGCTTCGTTACGTTCAAAAGCAGATGATGCAAGACAAGCGTTATGCCGCCTTACATATTTATTATGATGTTGATCCAGTGTAAAAGACTTCTCCTAAGCTTTTTGTTTTAGAAATCACTACTGATATCTATTGGTGCAAGCGTTTGATAATAGAGAAACACGTAATACCACATTTCGTACCCAACAGATTCACTATGTATGTAAACAAGGTCCATACTATTTTGATTTTTCCCTAAAGCTATAGTTCTTTCATATAAAGTTGAATCTTGGCTTGGAGGCATTTCTGTGAATTTATACTTTTGAGATAACATGCTTTTCAAGTTCTCATACATATGCATTGCCTCTTGCTTATCTTTGAAAGAACAATAGAATTGTATACTGTTAAATTTATTTTTGATGAAATAGACATTTACGCCATTCCAGTTTATGTCTCCAAATGAAAAATATTTTCCTTGATTTGATACCATACTTAATGAAGTATTGGTGCCCAAGTTATAATTACATATTATGCCATGTTGGGCGAATTTATTCACTAATTCCTTTTTCGTTGCTCCAAAATGTACGCCAAAGAATTCATCTTGTATGTTTTCATTCCATACTGTATCTAAGGCCGTTTGATTATTATTATTGTTAGATTTGCACGACGTCATGGCGGAAAGGCTAAGTATTGCAACAAAGATGATGAGCCAAACTATCTTTTTCATGTTATATGTTTGATAAGTTATAATGAATAGTCTGAATGCAAAGTTATATTATTTTTATTTTAAAAGCAAGTAAAAAGAATAGAAATTTATAGTAATATTGCATTAAAAGACTTGTTGATTTGATATGATTCTCGTTCTTTTTCATTGCACAAAGTTTCGTGAAATGCGCAATTTTATTGCACAAAAAATAAGAAATGTGCAGAAAACTTGCTTTTTAGTGTTAACACAAATTAAATATATCGGGAGATTTGTTGACATAAAGAACAATCTAAATACCTTTGCGACGAATTGCATTAAGGTTTATAAAGATGAATAAATTAAAATTTAGTTTTATCGCGCTTGCTATCTTTTCATCGCAAGCATCATGGGCAGGTGGACTGCTGACCAACACAAATCAGAATGTTGCTTTCAACAGAATGTTAAGTCGTGAGGCTTCTATTGGCATTGATGGAGTGTATTCTAATCCAGCCGGTGTAGCCTTTTTAAAAGATGGTTTGCATCTTTCTTTGAACTGGCAACTCGTGTTTCAGAGTCGTATTATCAGTAATGAGTTCCCGCTTTATGCCTTGAATCAGAACAACAACTCTACTACTCGAGAATTCAAAGGAACAGCATTCGCCCCCGTATTACCATCAATTCAGGCCGCTTATAACTGGAAAAAGTTCTCTTTCCAAGCGATGTTTGGCATCACAGGTGGAGGCGGAAAATGCACCTTCGACAATGGACTTGGCTCGTTTGAAAAGATAGTTGGTGAAACCGCTATGGGCGTAACAGGTTTAGCTCAGGCTTTAGATGGCGCCTCACATGGTGCACTTGGTCTCACTTCGCCAGCCATGTTTGGAAAGAAAGGCTATAGCTTCGACAGCTATATGCGTGGTCGTCAGTATTATTATAGCTTCTCTTTAGGTGCTGCTTACCGTGTATTGCCCGAGTTAAGTGCCTTTGCTGGAGTACGTGGAGTGTATGCTTTGAGCAACTATTATGGCTACGTTCGCAACATCAAAGTAGGCAATGTACCTCTTTATACCATGCTCGATGCAACGAAAACTGGCTCTGCTAACATTGAGTTAAACTGCGATCAATCTGGTGTTGGCTTTACTCCTGTGTTGGGAATTGACTATAAAACGGGTCGTTGGAACTTTGCAATGAAGTATGAATTCAAAACGCGTATGCGCCTAAAGAATGAGGCAGTGAATCAACTTCCAAGTATAGGTAACCTCCCACAAACCTTAGGTGTGATGTTCGTTCAAAAGGGAATGACTCCTGCTCAGGCTCAAGCCGTGCTCACAAATCCTACTGTTTTAGGTGCAATGAAAGGCATAAAGGAGCAATTCGACCAAAAGATTGATGAGGCAACTGGTGAGTTTGCCGACGGAAAGAAGGTCGCTGCAGACATCCCTGCCTATCTTGCTATCGGTGCAGGTTACTCTCCTATCGATGCATTGCGCATCAATGCAGGCTTCCATTACTTTTTCGACAAGCAGGCAACTGCCTATAAACACCGTGAGGATAAACTCAAACGCGGTACGATGGAGTGGAATGCAGGCGTTGAATTTGATGCAACAAAGACCATTACGGTTAGTGCTGGCTGGCAGAACACAAGTTATGGATTGACCAAAGAATATATGGATGACAAGTCATTTGTGGCCAATTCAAACTCAGTTGGTGTGGGTGCATGCTTTCATTTAAGTAAAAAGATTGACTTGAATGTGGCTTATTTCCACACTTTCTATAACCATTTCAATGGTGATAAGACTGAAAACTTAAACGGAACAATACTTCCTTATAAGGCTGATTTCACACGAAACAACAACGTGTTTGGTGCTGGTGTCGACATCAGCTTCTAAAGAATATAGTGCTATCACCTGCAAAAGTGAAGCACAAACAAACTGAAAAGTTTTCTAATGAAAAGTCGTTCATAGAGGTAAACCCCTTTATGAACGACTTTTTTAATGTCCTTATGTCTTGCTGTTACATTCACAAAGGCTATCAATCCATAAGAAATGAACTGTTAATGCAGTCTAAGACACTCGCAGGAAGCCTATCTTTAGCCTGTGTTTCTTAGAATCTATAGACCAAACCTGCCTTAAATTCAAATGTGCGTGTAGCCACATTGTCATGATAGGCATAGCGCGTTTTGCGCATATAGAAGTTACTTGACAGCTCCATTCCCCAGTTATGTTTCATCTGAATCAATAGAACGGGGTTGATAACCATTAGTTCTGCATTGCTCTTATCCCCCTGTGCATTTAGATAGAGCGGGTCTATTGTCGTGTAATTCTTATTTTCATAGCCCTTCCATGTATAGATTCTATAGTAGTCAAGGTTTAGATTTAGCCGGCCAAGATAAGGAAAAGTCATCTCCGTTCGACTCTTAAAGCTATATCCCGAGCCCATATTATAGTCGCGATCTATAAAAGAATAATAGTCGCTTTTAGTCCCACCAAGGAGTATTAAGTCTGCAAATACACTCTGTTCTAACTTGTTTTTATTGCCAATCTCAGGGAATCTCCAAATCATTCCCGGTCCAATTGCAGCAGCTTCTGATATGCGATAAGGAGTTTGAGAACTACCATCTTTCACAGGTTGTGAATCATAATAGTTGAAGTGTTGAAAGATTCCACAAAGTGTTTGGCCTTCTTTCCCATCATAAACCAGCTTGCTCCATAGTCTGCCTGTAAGGTGAAAACCATGCACAAAAGGTTGATTGCCTGTGAATCCCATAGCAATATTTGCAGTGAAGTAATCGTAAGGAGAGGATGTGTTTTGGTTAAAGGGATCACCATAACGTAGGCTAAACGTCACGAATGGTTGGTGTTCACCGCGGAATATCGTACCATTGTCAGCCAGATATCGGTCACCTACACTCATCAAAAGCTCTACAGGAATCTCTGAAAAGTCATGATAGAGGAAGTTTTTATTGCGAGTTCGCCATGCATCTCCATTGAGAATACGTCTCAATCCCTGCATAGGATTGATGATGGTTGCAGCCATTTCGCGAAACAATCTGTTTGTTCCGTGGGCACGATCATTAAGGATGAGGGCGGAAACTCGATGGAAAACTTCTCCTATTGCAACGCCACCAAAGCTCGTGGCTAACATGTCGTTGAGGGCTGGAGGCTCTTTTTCTCCGAAGAATTCCCACATCATACTGCCCCCAATGGTAAAGGGAACACTCTGCCAAAAGCTAAATCCATTGCTGCGAGCCGAGTTGAAATAGAGGTTGCCATGATAGGGATGAGCAAACAGATTCGTTTTGAAGTTATCGTTATCCCACACAAAAGCGTGTCTAAAATTATTCCATGTACTATTCAAAGTGGTTTTGGCGAAGTCGCGACGCAAGACAAAGCGGTCAAAACAATGCACGAAAACATTGATTCCCACCACGCCCGCGAGTGCATTTCCCCAGCGTTGTTTCGTATAGTTATGGTCGTAAAAGCGAAACAAACTATCACTCTTTGCCTGCTCAAGTAGGCGCATTTGGAAGTTATAGTCACGTATTTTCTCGTCAATCCACTTTGTTTCGGCCTCATGGTTACGATCATAATGTAAGGTGATTCCGGCCTCAATCATCGGTCTACTGCGGTAGTTTTCGTGCGAACCATAGTATCGTGTGGTGCCATAACCAGTCGAAACATAAGCTCCTACCACGGAGTTGATTTGATAATCCAAGTTGAGATGTGCTTGCAAAGAATAGAGATGACGCGGTCCTTCTATGGTCTTTTTCTTTGCAATCTCAATGAAATATAATCCCAAATCGCCACTCAACGTCCACTTAGATGACAGGGGAATATATTGTCCGAAACGATAAAATATGTCGCCAGAGAACTCACTGTTGAAGCCCATATAATGTGTACCAAAGCCTAAAATGCGATAGCTTGTCTTGTTCTTAAACCTTAATGCTGCGTTGATTTTCGATGAAGTACCACCAAAAAGCATGTAATCTACGCGTGTTTGGGGCGAGAGATTAATGAGTCCGTAGCGCCGAGTTTGCGCATCACGCGAATAGTTTAAGAAGCCAATCTGCACACCTTTCGGCCGATAAGCCGCTGCGTTGATGAGACCAATCTGCGTTCCTCGTAGCGTGTCGGCATAGTTATAAGCGGCGATTTGCACTCCGCGTGTATCACCAGCGGTAATGTTTGATAATCCAGTTAGCTGCAAGCCGCCATTCATTCCCATTGCCGTATTGGTGAAAGCACTAAGTTGCAATCCACGGAGCGGTGTGAAAACAAGATTCGTAAAGCCTGCTATCTGAACGCCCTTTAAGGCATGCGAGGCATTGGCAAGCCCTGAAATGAGTGCTCCATGAGCGTCATGTCGAATACCACCATAAAGCAATCCCACCTGCAATCCGCGCAAACTGTCCACTTCACTGATAAGACCGACGTTCAAACGACTATTGAGTAATGAGTCATGATGATGGTTTAGACCAACTGCAATATTTGTAATGCGCTTGGTTTTTGGTGCTTGTTCTTGCGCATTTAGCATAGTGGAACACACTATCATCATGCATGAAATCAGGCATTTTCTCATATTTATCCTTATGGTTGAATGGTGATGAATAAATCTTTTTATGTTTAGAGCGTCAAATTATCATTCTTTTTACGTCGTCATCCTCTTGTTACAAAGCAAAAATCACAAGTTCTTCATTCGTTGAATTGCTTTTTATTTGTTGATTTATCGTTATCTAAGTGAATACATTTTGCATTGAATGGACGTAGGGAGTCTATGTGTTGCAAATTTAATCAATATTTCATTCTCTTGCAATTTTTTATATGTTTTCTTATGGATTGGCCATGGTTATCGTGTCATGCCATGGGCGTTATGGTTGTTTTCAAATGCGTTCATGATTTTATAAATAATAGATTACGCTTAGAAAGCGTAACACCGATGGCATTGATGTGTGTGTGTTGCAAACTAATGGGGTTTATGCCATGTTATAATCTGGCTCATTTTACGCTTCAATCTGCCTCATTTTGTCTTGCAATCTGGGTCATTTTACGCGGTAATCTGGCTCATTTCATGCGATGAAATGGTATGAATTGTGAGGTAATTTGCTTTAATTCATTTTGCATTGTTTTATTAACCGAGTCATCTTCTCCAATTGCCCCTCAACAACCTGCGCCATTGTGAGGTTAAACTACTTGGCTCTCTTTTTATGGAACCATAGATTGCTGTCTGTTGAGGCTATGAAACGGGGAGGGCATGGGGTAGGGCGTGAGGCCTTGTTTCTGCTGCATTATCGCGTGAGTTATGTCACATTGAGCATCATATTTAATGCGCTGATAAGCAAAAAAAGAAAAAAACTTGTTTTGATGAGGCAAGGATATCCGCATCTTTGCATTTTATAGATAAACAAAAACCATAATACAAATGAAAACAAATAAAAGGTTTCTTCTTCCCTTTTTGGGACTTTTGGTGTGTGTGCTGGGACTAACGGCCTGTTCAAGTGATAATGATGAAAATGTTCCCACTACGTGTATAGAGCCTCCTATCTATCAAGTGAACGAGGCAATTTGGCAGAAACTCATTGTTGGTCATGGGTGGAAACATGTTGTAAGCTATGTCGTGGAGAATGGAAAAATCACAAATCACGATTTCTATGACGGCATGATAGGTGCCTGTCCGGTTGATTTATACTTCACAAATGACTCTGTTACGACCTATTTCTATAGCGATGCATTGGGTGGAAGGCCCCCAAAAGTGACGAAAGCGTATACAAAACAGCTGTCGACTGACGGCAAAAGGTTTGAAGTTTATATAAAAGGAGAAACGCAACCTCTGCTTTCTTGCGAATGGTTGAACAGTCAACAACTTAGTTTTTACGAGTCACCTTTCGTGCATTCAGACGGCTCTCGTCAGATGCTTTTCACCTATATGCGGCGTATGTCGGATAAAGAATTAAAACAATGGCAGTCAGAAGCCAATATCATCCCGAGCAAGTAAGTGTTCAACTATAGCAGGATGACAGGCTGAAAACATATTTTTTTCATGATGTGCGTTTGCATCTTACCGTCTATTCATGGTAAGATGCAGCTGCATTTGTATTCTCGTTTATCTTTATTTTCAGGTAAACATAAGGGCAAGGACTATCTTTTGCTGATGATTGTCGATGCTGTCTATTCGGTTTTTCATAGCGATAGCACATCAGATAAAGCGTATTATCGGCACCCCAAAAGATGAAACGTCGCAATTCTTCTATGTTTTTTGCCTCCCAGGCATGTGGAAAACAGAGTGTAGAATCTTTGATAACACGAATGGTTTTCAGTTTGCCGGCCTCGTGTTTCCGTACAAGTATATTCAACGGAGGCTCTCCTGCATCTTCCCACCAGTCTTCTCCTGCCCAAAGACTATCCTTAGAATAGGCATGATATTCCATGGGAAGACGATAGTAAGAGGCACTGTCAACGGGGATAAGTTGTGCGTTTTTATTGAAGAGATGAATGAAAAGTTCGCCTGTTATACCCACAACAATTGCCATATATTCACCTGTTTTATGGACCTTTCCTACTTGAGAAACGTCTATAAGCGCCTTCCATTGGTGATAATGTTGCTTGATTTTGTTGACGATTTGGGTACGTGTTGCACTGTCAACCGCCATCGTATCAGCCACAAGGTTATAGGTTTGATACTGCTTGAAGGCTTCGTCGAACTCTTGTTTACTGATTTCTTGGAATTGAATATCAGAGGAACTGCATGCAAAAGTACCAAGACTGAGGACGAAAGTAAGGATGAAAAAACAGCTTTTAAGGTTCATAGTATGTGTTTTGATGAGGAAGATTGCGTTGTATTAGAAGTAGGTAGGCCACTTGGAGTGCCTGTGTTTGGTGTTCTTTGTCTTTGCTAAATCAACTCAATAAAAGTAGGAAAGCTCCTTAAAGAGGAAGGCTTCCCATAATTTTTTCAGTTGCTCCAGCTCGCCCTTTCACAAATTCTCCAGCATGTTTCTTTGAAGTTTGCAAGAACATTTCATCGGTTTCAAAGCGCAACATGAGGTCACGGAAGCTCTGATAATCATTGATTTCAAAGCCGCCCCCAGCCATTATTAACCCTTGAGCCTCTTGGAATCGTTTGTTGTTTGGACCGAAAATCACGGGAATATCCCACACGGCAGCCTCTAAGACATTATGAATACCGACGCCGAACCCACCACCTACGTAAGAAATTGTGCCGTAATGATAAATCGAAGAGAGTAGTCCGAAGCAGTCGATGATGAGTACTTCAGCATCTTTTACATTCTCTTCAGTGGCCTCAGTGTAGCGAACCACACGACGACCTTTTAGGAGTTCAAAGATTTGTGCAAGGTGATCTTCACCAATAACGTGTGGGGCAACGATGAGTTTCCAGTCTTTATGAAGATTGAAATACTTCAAAAATACCTCTTCATCGGGTAGCCATGATGAGCCAGCGATAAAGACTTTCGATATGTTTTCAGTGAATTTCTCGACAATAGGCAGTTGTTTGCTGGCCTCTTTAATTTGCAACACGCGGTCGAAACGCGTGTCGCCAACGACTTCTACATCGTGAATGTCAAGCTTGGCCAATAGGTTTTTGCTCTCAATATTCTGCACAAAGAAGTGTGTGAAGCATTTAAGAACGCGGCCATAGCCCTTGCCATACCACTGGAAGAAAATCTGATCGGGACGGAATATGCTGCTAACACTATAGGTAGGAACACCGCGATGCTGCAGAATATGTAAGTAGTTATACCAGAATTCGTATTTAATGAAGAAGGCCATCACGGGCTTTATCGCGCGAAGAAAGCGTCGTGCATTGCGTATTGTGTCTAAAGGAAGATAGCAGATGATGTCAGCTCCCTCATAGTTTTTACGCACTTCATACCCTGAAGGCGAAAAGAATGTGAGCAGAATCTTATATTCTGGGTGAGTCTTTCGCAGGTATTCCATAAGTGGACGCCCCTGTTCGAACTCACCAAGTGAAGCAGCATGGAACCAGATATAACGAGCGTTGGGGTCTACTTTCTCTCGTAAGACCTTGAGAGCTTGCCTTTCTCCGGCCCACATCTTCTTGACTTTCTTGTTGAAGCAGCTTGCAATGGCTACACCAATCAAGTATATGTATATGACAATATTATACACGATATTTAGAAAATTAATGCATTCTTTGCTGTGCCGGCCTTATTTCAACACTTCAATGGCTCTGCGTATGCGTTTCAAAGTCTCTTCTTTTCCAAGGAAAGCAGAGATATCAAACATGCCAGGTCCTTTGCCTATACCGACCAATGTCAATCGGAATGCGTTCATAACATCACCAAGTTTGTAGCCCTTTTGCTCTACCCAGTTCATGACTACAGGCTCTTGACCTTCTACAGTGAAGTCTTCTATGCCTTCAAGGACGTCAGCCAATTCAGCCATTTGTTGTGCAGAATATTCTTTCCAGCGTTTCTTTACAGTCTTTTCATCATAAGTTAATGGTGCGATGAAGAAGAAAGAACAAAGTTCCCAAAGTTCTTTGACAAAGCTAACTCGGTCTTTCATCATGTGAACGACTTGCGTAATGCGCTCCATTGACTCATCAATGCCGTTGTTAGCAACGATAGGTGCGAAGAGCTCGGCTATCTCTTTATCACTCTTTTTGAGGATATACTCGTGGTTGAACCATATTCCTTTCTGATAATCGAACTTCGCTCCATGAAGTGAACACTTACTAATGTCGAAAGCTTTTACGAGTTCTTCGAGGGTGAATAGTTCCTGTTCGGTACCTGGATTCCATCCAAGCAGGGCTAAAAAGTTAACGACTGCCTCTGGGAAATAACCGCTTTCACGGTATCCAGAGGATACTTCTGCGGTCTTAGGATCATGCCATTCCAAGGGGAATACAGGGAAACCGAGTCGATCTCCATCACGTTTGCTGAGCTTACCCTTGCCTTCTGGTTTCAAAAGTAGAGGCAGATGAGCAAACTTAGGCATAGTATCTTCCCAGCCAAATGCTTGATAAAGCAACACATGTAAAGGCGCACTGGGCAACCATTCCTCGCCTCTGATGACGTGAGTGATTTCCATTAGGTGGTCATCTACGATATTTGCCAAGTGATAAGTAGGCAGTTCGTCTGCACTTTTGTATAGAACCTTGTCGTCAAGGATGTCACTTTTGACAATTACTTCACCGCGAATCAAATCGAAAACGTGTATTTCTACGCCGGGTTCTACTTTGAAACGCACGGTATATTGACTGCCATCAGCAATAAGTTGGTCAACTTCGGCCTTGGAAAGTGTAAGAGAATTGCGCATTTGTAGACGCGTATGAGCATCATATTGGAAATTCTTTATTTCGCCACGCTTAGCTTCCAACTCCTCAGGAGTATCGAAAGCAATGTATGCTTTGCCTGCATCAAGCAGCTGTTTAACGTATTGTTTGTAAATCTCTCGACGCTCACTCTGTCGATAAGGGCCATGATTGCCGCCGAAACTAACGCCTTCATCAAACTTGATTCCAAGCCAACGGAATGACTCTATGATGTATTCTTCGGCGCCAGGAACAAAGCGATGCGAGTCAGTATCTTCGATTCTGAAGACAAGATCACCTCCGTGTTGACGTGCAAAGAGGTAGTTATACAAGGCAGTACGTACTCCTCCGATGTGCAAAGGACCCGTTGGACTGGGTGCAAAGCGCACTCTTACTTTTCTTTCTGACATATCTTGAGACTTAATTTTTGTGCAAATTTAATATATTTTTTTGAGTATTGGATAGATTTTTAGTATTTTCGCGTAGTAAACTCAAATTGAATGATATGACGATATTAGAGAAATATAAACATAAGAACTGGCGAAACATCGCCATTCGACTGGCACTAATTGCTATAACGGTAGTGATTATCGTGTTTTTTATGCCTCGAAACAAGGGCGTACAACTACGTTATGACATTGGGAAACCATGGATGTATGGGTCTTTTATCGCTAAGTTTGACTTCCCAGTATATAAGTCTGACGAGGCAGTTAAAGCCGAACAAGACTCTGTTTTGAAGTATTTCCAACCCTATTATAATTATGATTCATCGGTTGAAAAGAAAGTACTCAAGCAGCTTTATCATGATTTTAGTGTTGGCATTGAAGGTACACCATCGGGTACGTTGCATGTGATTGCCATGCGCTTGCATGAACTTTATCTCAACGGAATCATGTCTACACCCGAATATAACCGGCTCGTTCCTGACACAACACACATGATTCGCATTGTGAATGGAAAGGAAGCGTTGAGTGCCAACGCTGGAAAGTTCTATTCAACGATGTCGGCTTATGAGGCAATTCTACGCCATCCATCCTTAGTTCCCTATCGTTCCATCTTGCAACGTTGCAATCTAACAGACTATGTTTTACCTAATTTGATTTACGACAAACAACGTAGTGACACGGAGAAATCTGATCTTTTGAGTAGCATTCCGCTTGCAAGTGGCATGGTGATGAGTGGACAAAAGATTATTGATAGAGGCGAAATCGTCAACGATTACACCTATCGTGTGTTGAATTCTTTTGAGCGTGAGATGCAAAGACGCAACGCTTCAGAAGCTGAAATCACTAATACGCTCATCGGACAACTATTGTTTGTGACCATACTTGTGACGCTTTTCACGATTTATCTTGCTTTATTCCGCAAGGACTATTTCCTCAAATCGCGAAACATTCTCATGCTCTATGCGATGCTGACTGTATTCCCTATCATCGTATCGCTTATGATGAGTCACAGCATTTTCAGTGTCTATGTGTTGCCGTTTACGATGGTTCCTATCTTCGTTCGTGTGTTTATGGATTCCCGAACGGCCTTTATCACCCACGCAGTGATGATTCTTATCTGTGCCGCTACAGTCAGATACCAGTATGAATTCATTATTATCCAACTCGTAGCAG
Organism: Segatella salivae DSM 15606; assembly: GCF_000185845.1. Taxonomy (GTDB): domain Bacteria; phylum Bacteroidota; class Bacteroidia; order Bacteroidales; family Bacteroidaceae; genus Prevotella; species Prevotella salivae. The sequence goes on along the minus strand of NZ_GL629647.1, from coordinate 1,427,149 downwards.
GCTTGATTACCATCTACTCTCTGCGCGAATTGTCAAGTCGTTCGCAGGTGTTTAAAACCAGTTTACTGGTTACTCTCGGAAGCATTGCCGTCTATGTGTCGCTCCAATTGCTGCAAAGCAATGACCTGTTGAAGCTTGATCGCGACATGTATGTATACTTCTTGGTCAATGGAGTGTTGCTGTTGCTGGCCTATCCACTGATGTATCTCATCGAAAAAACCTTTGGTTTCGTGTCTAATGTGACGCTTATCGAACTCTCAAATACTAATACTGGTTTGTTACGCGACCTGAGTGAGATAGCGCCGGGCACGTTCCAACACTCTATTACGGTAGGAAACTTGGCGGCAGAGATAGCCAACTGCATTGGCGCTAATAGCTTGTTAGTACGTACAGGGGCGCTATATCATGACATAGGAAAGATGACTAACCCTGTGTTCTTTACCGAAAACCAAGCTGGAGTGAATCCACATGACAACATGAAATACGAAGAAAGTGCGAAGATTATTATCAGTCATGTCACTGAAGGCGTGAAGTTGGCAGAGAAATACAATTTGCCTAACGTCATCAAAGATTTCATATTGACGCATCATGGGCGTGGAGTCACAAAATATTTCTATATCAAATATAAGAACGAACATCCCGATGAAGACATTGATATGGAGAAGTTTACGTATCCAGGACCTAATCCTTTCACGCGCGAACAAGCCATTTTGATGATGGCCGACACGGTAGAAGCTGCCTCACGCTCATTGAATGAGTACACCGAAGAGAGCATTAGTCAACTCGTCAACAAACTAATTGACGGCCAAGTTGCCTCTGGTTTCTTCACCGATTGCCCCATTACGTTCCGTGATATCTCGTTGGCGAAGAAACTTATCACTGCGCGTTTGATGGCAATATACCATACTCGAATCCAATATCCAGAACTAAGTCAACGCGCAAAAGCTGATGTTCATGAACCTTCTGCTGCTGAAAAGCAAAGAAACGAACTTCAACTTGCTGAAAAAGAGAAAACAGATTAAAAGCTTTTCACAATGTCGTCGGCAGGTCACCTCATTGCCGTGATTTGACGCATAGCATGTGTTGGGTGCTTACACAAAGCTTAAATGGTGTAAGCATTCAATGCTTTCTCATGCAAGATTGTGTTGAGGCTTGCGGGGCTTTGCCATCCACCACCATACCATTCCTGTTGAAATCAGGAACAACAAAGCGCAAATGATGTCAATATTTCTTGTGTGTTGTTGATAATAAGCGTGTGCTGGTATCAAGGTTAAATCGTTATTCCAGTATTTTCCAATGGGCTTTGCAGCAAAATAAGCCAATCGTTGTGCAGTCATGTCCAATAGAAAATATCCTTTTGAGCAATGACCGATGACACAATTACTTACAACTTGCACAGAGTCTACACCCGAAGGCATATCTTCGTAGGCCACATTGTCCTGTATATTATAGTCTTTTCCTTGTGCATCTCCTGTCCAAAGGGTATATTGTTCGTTTAGATTGATACCATAATAAGTACCAATCCAGTCTTCTCCCTCCCATATTTTACAGAGTGCAGTGCATAGAATCAGGAGGATGAATGTGATAAATAGGCAAGTAAAATACCTTATCACGCGTTTTTTCATCGTTGTCTTTTTGAAGTCTATAGTATTGAATGTGCAATATTACCCATTTTTTTTGAAAGGTCAAAACATTCATTTCTTTTTTTCATCTTCCTTTTGTCAGCGTGTGGCGTCATTGCTATCATGATATTTCTCCCAATGAAATTGCCTACTCTTATGTGGGCCCCAACACACAGCTTGATGTGGATTGTGCTTGGAAAGCGCAATCCCCGTGGTGTTGAAGCATGCAACTCATCAGGTGATTTGTGCCATTTTAGGCTATAAAGTGCCTCATTTCATCGCATCAAATACGGCAAATCACACGGTAATCTGCCACACTTCATTTGCGGCATACAATAGCGTTGAGTTTAGCAATGAGTTCTTTTGCGTGGCAGGCGCGCGCAGTATAGCCAATGATAGGCGTTATTCTGCGTTTTATTTCACTATGCGATAGTAGTCTTTTTTTCTCTCTTTAACCTTCTTTGGCCATGAAGCGGGATAGCCAACTGCCAGTGCTCCAATGCCGATTAAGCCTTCGGGAAGTCCCCATTCCTGCATGAGTAGCTTGCCTTCTGCCGTTGCAAACATCTCATCTTCACGGTTTATCCAACAACTTCCAAGTCCAATGGCGTGGGCAGCAAGCATCATGTTGGCGAGAACTAAACTGCCATCGCGGGTGTTATTGTACCAATCTTTCGAGGCAAACACAAGAATCAAGGTCGGTGCTCCATAGTAAGGGTCTGAACTTACGCCCATAATGGTAGCGTTCATTGTGCGGAGTTGGTTACACTGTCGCTCGTTTTGAACAGCCACAATCCATGGATCTTGCAACCCTTTTCCTGTGGGTGCCCACGTGCCAGCTTCGAGAATGGTTTGTAGTTCGTTGTCTTTAATCTGCTCATTCGTAAAGCGGCGTATGCTTCTTCGCTCGCGAATGGCTTTGATTACTTCGTTTTCCATCATGGGATTTGTTTTATTTGTGAATATCTTCTTTCTTTAGTTCCACCACCGTTCCATAGTGTTCGAGTGCTTTTCTGTCAAGAACTTTCAAATTTCCAATGACATAATAAGAGCGCGGAGCATGCTGAATGTGCTGGCGATAGTAGTCAATGACTTGCTCATTTGTCGTGTGATTAATGGCTTGAGCGTAGGCTTTGTTCGGATCGTCTGCATAGCCTCGCATGATGTTTCCAGCCACATAACCGGGTTGATCGCGGAAAGTGGGGCGCGAATTATTAATGTTATTCATGGCCGATTGACGTGCGTTTTGCAAGTCTTGTGCATGGATGGGCATGTTACTTAATAAGCTATCAATGAGCGAAAGCGTTGTCAATGCCTTGTCAGCTTGCGTTCCTGCCGTTGTAAAATAGCCGATAGGGCGGTCTTGATAGGCCTTAAATTCCTGTTGATATGCCAATCCTCCGCAGGTATAAACTAAGGAACGAAGGTCACGAAGCTCGCGGAAGAGCACGCTGTTTAGGCCTCCATTACTGAAATAACGCGCCCAAATGACAAACTGAGCTCGCTTTTCTTCGGAGTTAAGTGCAGGCAAAACATTGTATGTTCCAACGATAGTTTGGCGTGCATCAGGCAAGTTATAGAGATATATAGTGGGGCGTTTGGGCTGCTGAACTGTGTAATCATAGCCTGTGAAATCTGTTCTGTTGGTTTCTTGAACAATAGGATTCAGCAGGTGAGTAAGGCTGTCCGGATTGGCCTTTCCACTATAAGTGACGATGAGTTTCCCCTTTTGTGCAGCTTTAAAATAGCCTTCTATGTCGGCCACTTGCAGTTTCTTTAGTTCACTTCTTGACATATCTTGCAAGCCAAAAGCTTTGTCGCCCATCGCTATTTTGTCCATAACGGCGCTGCTAACACTGCTTATATCCTTAGTAAAGAACTGATCTCCAAGACGTTCATCCTTTCGCATTACCGAGAGAAATTTCTTGTCTGTCTTAGGATGTTGCAGCAAATCGGCGAGCAATTGAATGGAGGGGGCGAGATTCTTTTCATAGCCTGAGAGTTCAATGCGCATGCTTTTGAGGTCGTAAGTGCCACTAAGTGTTGTGCCTAAGGCTTGTAATCTTTTTGCAAAAGCTTGCTTGTCGAGCGTTGTTGTGCCTAAAAAACTGAATAGATCAGACATGCCATGGGTCGGTTGATTCACGTGATTTTGCAACCAGGAAAGCCTCAAATGGAAGATGTTGTTCTGTGGATTTGCCGTCACATATAAGTCAGCTTGCTGACCAAGATGACGTGTTGTGACCTCCTTACCAAGGCTTATAAACTGGGGAGTTAGCGTTGGAGTAGGAGTCTTTTCCAATGCTTTGGCATAGTCAGACTGGCTGTTTTCGTTGTTGGTTTCCACTGCTTTGTAAGGTGGTTTGCTGATTTTATCCTTCTTATACTTACCAAATTTCTTATGAAGGAGTAAGTAATGTTGGTTGAAGTAATGGCGACATGCTGCCACAACATCATCCTTTTGCAAGGTCGCGAGCCTGGAAATCTGATGCAGATAGTCGTTCCAATTCATTCCGTTTAGATAGCAGTTAGTCATCAAAGTGATGCGCGTCTGGAGGTTTTCGAGCTGTTGTTCCTGCATCTTTTGATATTCGGTTTTCGCTGCTTCAAAGCTTTCGGTAGAGAAATCTCCCTCTTTTAGTTTGTTAATTTGCTGCCACAAGAGTCGTTCTGCCTTGCGTTTTGAACCAAAAGGAAGGTTGGGTACGGCGGCTAAACCAATCAAACCAACTTCGCGCATCATAGAGATTTGTTCACTCGCTGCCATGCCATACATGATGGAATGGTGGCTGACGAGTGAGTCAATGAGTCCACTTTCGTTGCTGTTGGAAAGTAATCGCATAGCAATTTGCAAGGCTGTGTAGTCGTGATTGCGTGGAGTTGGCCCACGAAATAGCAGTGCAGAGACCTTAATCAAAGGGAAAGGTATCTTTACTTTTATGGTCTTTTCGGGTGAAAAGTCAGCCAGATTGATAGGTTGACGCTGTGGAATTGGGCCGTTATGAATACGTCCAAAGGTCTTTTCTAATAGCGGAAGGATGTCTTTTTCATTGAATTTCCCACAAAGAATCAATGCCATATTGTTGGCAACATAGTATTTCTGATAAAACGCTTCCATGTCAGAAAGTCTTGGGTTTTTCAGGTTTTCAGTGCTTCCAATGACTGGAAACTCATAGCCACTACCCTTAAATACCTGTCCTTGTAGATGCTCCATGAGTTGCACTCCGAAGTTATCCTCGCCGCGATTCTTCTCTTCATAGACAGTTTCCAGTTCTCCTTGAAAGAGTCGAAACACAGGGTTGATAAAGCGGTCGCTATTCAGTTGGCACCATTGTGCTATATATTGTGGGGCACACTCGCTATGATATACGGTCTCGTCAAGGGTGGTATAGGCGTTGATAGCAGTTGTGCCATAGCGTGTAAGCAGTTTAGAGAACTCGTTGGGAATGGCATATTTGGCTGCCTGCTGATTGAGTTTGTTGATTTTTAGCTGTATGGCGGTGCGCTGTTTCGGGTCGGTTGTTTGAGAGAGAAGATTGTATTGATGACTGATTTCATCAAGCAATGGCTTCTCCTTAGCGTAGTTTGTTGTGCCGATTTGTTGTGTTCCTTTGAACATAATGTGTTCAAAATAGTGGGCAATTCCTGTGTTAGGACAGTCTCTTGCACCTGCTTTCACGACGACATAACCAATGAATTTAGAGGCTGTGGAGTCGGGATTGAGCCATACTGTCATGCCATTGCTGAGGTGATGGATGTTAACTTGCTGGGCGGATAGGGGCAGAAATGCCAATAAAAAGAACAACAATGTGATGCTCTTTGTTGCTTTTGAACGAAATAAAAGAAAGATTTTCATCAGTTTTCTTCATTAAATCATGTTATTTCCACATATAGATGGAATACGTATTACATGACAAAGATACAATGTTTTGACAAGAAAAACAATAGGACGGAGGGTTAAAAAACTAAAAGATAGGGTAGTATGGAGTTGTATTTACCATGAAAGGGTGCTCTCAGCCATACTGAAAAACAAATAAAAAAGGTTGGCATGCTTTGCCAACCTTAGTAGATGGAGAGAGAATCTCTTTGTTCTTTTCTCCTAATTCGTTCTATATAGATTCAATATTCGCTACACTTCACCTTATATATATAGGTGAAGCGCGAAACAGTTTCAACCGCGATATGCACCAATCTTAGTCAGCCATATAAGGAAGGAGTACGCTTTCAACGCGTTTTAACGCTTCAATGAGCGTCTCACGGGTACAAGCAAGGTTGATGCGCAGATAGTGAGCGCCGGCTTGTTGGCCATACATGGTGCCACTGTTGAACATCACTTTAGCCTGATTTAAAAGCTTTTGGGTCGCTTCATCGGCTGTCAATGCGGTGTGAGACAAGTCAGCCCATGCCAAATATGTGCCTTCTAAGCGACATAGTTTGATTTTGGGCAGGTGCTCGTTGAAGAATCGTTTCAGCGTGAGATAATTCTCATGAATGTATAAGTTGAGCTCATCGAGCCACTCTTCTCCTTGGTTGTATGCTGCTTGCAGTGCGATAACACCAAAGGGATTGACGTCGCAGACCTCATTGATGTTTATCGCTCGGTCGATGCGGCGACGCAATTCAGCGTCATGACAGATGATAGTTGCAATCTGAAGTCCTGCAATATTGAAAGCCTTTGTAGGCGAATTGAGCACTACACTATTGTTACAACACGCCTCGTTTACAGCCGCAAAGGGTTGGAAAGTGTAGCCCGGCATGACGATTTCGCAATGGATTTCATCGGCAATCACCTTTACATTATGCTTCATGCAGATGTCGTTCATGCGTTGAAGTTCATCTTTTGTCCATACACGTCCAGCCGGATTGTGTGGATTACAGAGTAGAAATACCGTGGTTTTCTCGTCTGCACACTTGCTCTCGAAGTCTTCAAAATCGATCACATAGCTATCTCCCTGTCGGCAAAGTGGATTTTCTAACACTTCACATCCGCTGTTACGGATAGACGAAAAGAAGCAGTTGTAGACGGGAGTCTGTATTAACACCTTCTCACCCGGCATGGTAATAGCCTTCAATGCGCAAGAAATGGCAGGTACAACTCCCGAGGTATAGAGGATGTCTTCACGTTGAATTTGCCATTGGTGGCGTCTGCTGAACCAATGGATAATGGCTTCATAGAAGCTGTCGGGCACGTAAGTGTAACCGAAAACGCCATGATCGAGGCGCTGTTTCAAGGCTTCAAGGATGCAAGGTGCAGTCTTAAAATCCATATCAGCCACCCACATGGGGAGCACACCATCTTCTTTTGGCTCGTCCCATTTAATGGAATTAGTGCCTCGACGCACTACTTTCTCATCGAAATTGAATTTGTTCATCGTTGTTTATTTTCTTGTTTCAATCACGCAATCATTACCTTTGGCAAACTCGTTATATGTGATTTGGCCAATCTTATCAGCCACAATGTGTCCGCTAATAGGGTTCTTGACCTCGGTGATTGCACCTTTTATGGTGGCATTGATATTGCGACTATCTTCAAAAATGCGGTCGCATGCAGCGTCAAAGGTACAATCTTCAAGCGTGATGCCATCGAGATAGCAAAGCGGTTGCTCGCCACTGATGTGACAACGCACAAGCTTTATGTTCTTGGAATGCCATGCTAAGTATTCTCCATCAAGTTCAGAGTCGTAGACAATCACGTTCTCACACTCCCAGAAACTATCCTTTGTAGTGATCTTTGCGTGGTGAATCTCAACGTTCTTACAATATTGAAACACATACTTTGCATCACTTACCAAACCATCTACATAGATATTGCGAGAAAACATGAATGGATAGGTGCCCTCATGTAGCGTGACATTCTTCAACTTTAGGCCGTTAACCTTCCAAAAAGTCTCATCGGCGTCGTTGATTTTTACGTTTTCTAACTCCAAGTTTTGCATCTCACGAAAGAACTTTGGACCATCAATGACCGAGTCTTTCATAGTCATATTGTCACTATACCAGATAGCAGAACGACTCTCAGGAGCAAAGTAACAATTCGTAATAACACTCCCATCGACATGCCACCAAGGGTATTTGCCATAAAACTTTGAGTCATTACAGGTTATGTTCTGACAACATTTTATGCCCGATTCACCATCGGTAATTGTGATATTCTCTAAGCTTGCATCCTTTAATCCAAAGAGAGGACGCTCTCCACCAAAGCTTTTATCCTTGATAATTTCCATTTCTTTCTAACCTGTTTTGATTTGATTTGTGATGTAATAAAATAACTCTTTCACGATATATTTGCAAAAACTATACCAAATTTTCATTCGTCTTAAACTGACACATTTGTCATATTGTGATGGACTTCTTAGCTGATTACCACTTCAAATAGCCATATTTATCTTTATACCACAGCTGAACGGCATTGATAATGTTCTGCCAAATCACGTAGACGCAAGGTGCAATAGCTGCATAAGGATTAAGAAATGAGAGCGTAAGCCATATTCCTACGACGGTATTCTTTTGCCCTAAAGCTTGTCCTGCGCCTATACTGTCGCCATAACGATGGCCGACAAGTTTGCCAAGGGAGAACTGAACTATAGCCAATATCAGCGGAATGATGCACAAAGCTGTTAATACCCATCCCGAAACTGGAGCGTGAAGGATATTTTGCATGGCAAGTCCCATGATGATAGAAAGGTTGAAACTCCATAAATAAAAGGCGAGGTTGCGTTTCGTTTTCAGCCAGGTGACAAACTTGGGAAGGTGTTTTCGCGAGAGCAAAGCTAAGCAAAGAGGAATGATAAGCACCATTAGCACACGCTGAAGCACCAGCCATGCCGCCATGGCGAAAGTGATATCAGCTCCCTTTTCCATAAGTGGAAAGAACAAAGGGATAATGATTGATGTGAAGCCATTAGCGATAAGGAGATATACTGTCAATGAAGCGATGTTGCCACCCAACTTATCTACAATCACGGGAGCAGCGGCAGCGGTAGGGCAGATGGCACAGATGAAGACGCCTTCCCATAATAGTTTATAGGTAGGATTCGTGCAAAGATTGGCTGATAAGACACTCAGTGCTGCCAAAAGTGTGCGGATTCCTTGCAGAATAAAATGCCATTTGCGTGGTGTAAGGTCATTCATTTGGATCTTACAGAACGTGACATAGAGCATCAAAAAGATGTTGATGGGGAGCACCATTACCAGCTTTGGTCCGATGAAATCACCGAAAGGGGTCAATACTTCAATATGGGTGAAGAGCAAATATACCAGACTCCCGAAAACGATGGAGCATAATAGTGTCCATTGTTTGATAAATTTAATGATGCGCATAAGTTGAATTTTGTGTCATTAAATCACTGCTTTTATCCTCCTTTTACGGCAAGAGACAACCTTATTTCATTTCGATTGTTGCATTTCTAACCAGCAGTGTATATATATGATATGTGCAAAGGTAGTTGATTTTTAATGAAATTGTGTTGTAAGTTTTGAAGAATTATGGTAAGCAGAATGGGAGAATGAATTATTATTGATAATCATCGTGTTAGTAATCTGTGCCGTTTTATGGTGTAAAGGCTATTGAATTACCGAATGAAATGATAGGAATGATGACGCAAAATGAGTGACATTGGAAAATGAGCGCAATGGAAATAGAATGTGTCGAATTGCAAGCGGTAATAAAAGGTTGTGCGAATGATATGATGTAGGGTTTGTAGAAGAGATTAGATTTATATTGGAATATGGGGTGATTGTAGTGCAACTTTGTTGTGTTTTATATCAAGTTTGTTGATGGTAATTATTGGGATACTTGTGGATGAGTATGGATTTTGCATGCAGTTTGTATGTGTTAAGCACTCGCTGACTTTCAAAGAAAAACGGGATTTTATTTGGAATTTTAGGAAAATAGATGTAATTTTGCACCCGCTAATAGTGGATTCTGTCTATAAAAAAGGCGTAACCACTTGAAGATGAGTTTTATATAAACAATTTAATAAAAACAAACAAACATGATTATTGTACCCGTAAAAGATGGTGAAAACATCGAAAGAGCTTTGAAAAAGTTCAAGAGAAAATTCGAAAAGACAGGTGTTGTTAAAGAGCTTCGTGCTCGTCAGCAGTACAACAAGCCTTCTGTTTTGAAGAGACTCAAGATGGAACACGCTGTCTATGTACAGAAACTGCGTACTAACGAGGAATAAAACTCGTTAAAAAATTTGGTAGTTTGAATTTAATTCCGTAAATTCGTTGCCGTAAACATATATGCCAGCGGCGCTTTTATGATGATTAATGAGTTTCTAAACTATCTGAAGTTTGAGCGTAATCGCTCAGATTTGACGATAAAGAATTACGGAGAAGACCTACGGGCTTTTGAAGAATTCTATGGGAACTTAGATAGTCGTCTCTCTTGGAAGTCGGTTGATTCGGATGTTATCCGCGACTGGATGGAGAGCATGATGGATAAAGGGAATAATGCAACTTCAATCAATCGGAGGTTGAGTGCGTTGCGATCTTTCTATCGTTTTGCTCTTACAAGGAAGTTGGTTGATAAAAATCCGGTACATGGTGTCACGGGACCTAAGAAGGGTAGACCTTTGCCTCAGTTCTTGAAAGAGAATGAAATGGATAGGTTGCTCGATGCAGAAAGTTGGACGGAGAGTTTTGAAGATGTACGTGATCGCACGGTAATCATGACTTTCTATGAAACAGGAATCCGACTTTCAGAACTGATAGGACTGGATGATAGCATGGTGGATTTTTCGAATCGGCAGTTGAAAGTGACGGGAAAGAGGAATAAACAGCGTGTGATTCCCTTTGGTGAGGAACTCTTGGTGACGCTTCGTGATTATATGAAGTGTCGTGATAAAGAGGTGAATCGGCAGTCTGAAGCCTTGTTTGTTTCAACAAAAGGGCAGCGAATGACTTCGAGTCAAGTGAGGGAAGGCGTAAAAAGGAATCTTTCAAAGGTTTGTACACTGAAGAAGAGAACGCCTCACGTGCTGCGACATACGTTTGCAACAGCAATGCTTAATAACAAAGCTGGGATTGAAAGTGTAAAGAAGTTGCTCGGTCATGAGAGTCTGTCAACGACAGAAATCTATACACATACGACTTTTGAGCAGCTTAAACGCGAATATTATAGTGCCCATCCTCGGGCTTAACCCTTAAAAACGGAGTTAACTATGGAGCTAAAAATTCAGTCGATTCACTTCGACGCTACCGAAAAATTACAGGCGTTTATTGAAAAGAAAATCGCCAAGTTAGAAAAGAATTACGAAGATATACAGAAAGTAGAGGTGCAGTTAAAAGTAGTCAAACCTGCCACCGCCCTCAATAAAGAAGCCAGTATTACGGTTTCTGTTCCAGGACAAAAGCTCTTTGTTGCAAAGACCTGTGATACATTTGAGGAAGGAATTGATGAAGCTGTAGATTCAATGAAGGTGCAGTTGACTAAATTCAAGGAAAAAATCCGCAATCATTGAAAAAAACTGATTAAAAGTTTTGGTGATTAAAAAATAAATCGTATCTTTGCAGCCGTTTTAGAACACGTCCTAGTAAAGTCGTATCGGCTGCATGGATTTGCCTCTTTAGCTCAGTTGGCCAGAGCACGTGATTTGTAATCTCGGGGTCGTTGGTTCGAATCCGACAAGAGGCTCAACGGAAAGTTGAAAAAGACTCCTACTAAGGATATCTTAAATAGGGTGGTTACCAGAGTGGCCAAATGGGGCAGACTGTAAATCTGCTGGCTATGCCTTCGGTGGTTCGAATCCATCACCACCCACATCCGAAAGGAGTTTTTTGCGGAAATAGCTCAGTTGATAGAGCACTAGCCTTCCAAGCTGGGGGTCGCGGGTTTGAGCCCCGTTTTCCGCTCTCATTGCGACGCTGTAATAGCTCAGTGGTAGAGCACTTCCTTGGTAAGGAAGAGGTCCTGAGTTCAACTCTCAGTTACAGCTCTTTTCGGTTTCTATTTCTATAGACACTGGGAAAAACAAGATTATTGATTATACATTTATATAAATAAAAAGAAAAGCTATGGCTAAAGAAGAATTCGTACGTACCAAACCGCACGTAAACATTGGTACAATCGGTCACGTTGACCACGGTAAGACAACTCTTACTGCTGCAATCTCAAAGGTTCTTCATGAGAAGGGCTTCGGTACAGAGGATGTTAAGTCTTTCGATCAGATTGACAATGCTCCTGAAGAGAAAGAGCGTGGTATTACCATTAACTCTGCTCATATTGAATATGAAACAGCAAAACGTCACTATGCACACGTAGACTGTCCGGGGCACGCTGACTATGTAAAGAACATGGTTACTGGTGCTGCTCAGATGGATGGTGCTATCTTGGTAGTTGCTGCTACTGATGGTCCTATGCCTCAGACACGTGAGCACGTGCTTTTGGCTCGTCAGGTAAACGTTCCTCGCTTGGTTGTTTTCTTGAATAAGTGCGACATGGTTGATGATGAGGAGATGCTTGACCTTGTTGAAATGGAAGTTCGTGAAATCCTTGAGCAGTATGGCTATGAAGAGGATACTCCAATTATACGCGGTTCTGCACTTGGTGCATTGAATGGTGTTGAAAAGTGGGTTGACTCTGTAATGAAGTTGATGGATACTGTTGATGAATGGATTCAAGAACCAGAGCGTGAGGTTGATAAACCATTCTTGATGCCAGTTGAGGATGTATTCTCAATCACAGGTCGTGGTACTGTAGCTACAGGTCGTATTGAAACAGGTGTTTGTAAAGTAGGTGACGAAGTTCAGCTTCTTGGTCTTGGTGAAGATAAGAAATCAGTTATTACAGGTGTTGAGATGTTCCGTAAGAACCTTGCTGAAGGTCAGGCTGGTGATAACGTAGGTTTGTTGCTTCGTGGTATTGATAAGGCTGAAGTTAAACGTGGTATGGTAGTTGTGCATCCGGGTGCTATTACTCCTCATGATCACTTCAAGGCTTCTATTTATGTATTGAAGAAAGAAGAAGGTGGTCGTCATACTCCATTTGGTAATAAGTATCGTCCTCAGTTCTATCTTCGTACAATGGATTGTACTGGTGAAATTAAATTGCCAGAAGGCGTTGAGATGGTAATGCCTGGTGATAATGTTGAAATTGAAGTAGAACTTATTTACAAGGTTGCTTTGAATGAAGGCTTACGTTTCGCTATCCGTGAAGGTGGTCGTACAGTAGGTTCAGGTCAGATTACTGCAATTCTCCCTGACGTTAAGTAATTCGAAATAAGTCTTAGGATATATTGAGTCCTCGTTATATATGTAGCGGGGACTTATATACGGGAATAGCTCAGTTGGTAGAGCATCGGTCTCCAAAACCGAGGGTCGTGGGTTCGAGCCCTGCTTCCCGTGCTAATTAGAAGATAATATGTTTAGTAAGATAGTAAATTACTGTAAAGCTTGTTATGACGAGCTTGTGCATAAAACTACTTGGCCAACACGTGCCGAACTTACTCATAGTGCAATGATTGTATTATCTGCTTCCCTTGTCATTGCATTAGTAGTGTTCGGAATGGACAGTCTGTTCAAGTTCGTGATGAGCACGATTTATCCACGTTAATTCTTCAAGAGATGGCTGAAACAGGAAATAAATGGTATGTGCTTCGTGCTGTTAGTGGAAAAGAGGCAAAGTTGAAAGAATATATTGATGCCGAGATGAAACATAACGAGTTGCTTAGCACACATGTATCTCAGGTCCTTATACCGATGGAGAAACATGCTTCTTTGCGTAATGGCAAACGAGTAGTTAAGGAGAAAATCTCTCTCCCGGGCTATATTTTTGTTGAGGCTAACTTGGTTGGGGACGTTGTGCATACTCTGCGCTTTATGCCTAATTGTTTAGGCTTTCTTGGAGGGTTAGATAATCCTTCTCCCGTCCTTCAATCAGAGATTAATAGGATGTTAGGTACTGCCGAAAATACGGAGATAGAAGGTACTGTTGATGTTCCCTATGTTGTAGATGAGACAGTAAAAGTAATAGACGGACCATTCAGTGGTTTCAGTGGCGTTATCGAAGAGATAAATGCTGAGAAGCATAAGCTGAAGGTGATGGTTAAGATCTTTGGACGTAAAACTCCGTTAGAGTTAAGTTTTATGCAGGTAGAGAAGGAAGGATAATCTTCGTTACGGAAGTTTATTTCCCTTTTATAACAATCAATTTTTAATATTAACAAAAATGGCTAAAGAAGTTGCTGGTTTAATCAAATTACAGATTAAGGGTGGCGCTGCGAATCCTTCACCTCCAGTAGGCCCAGCGTTGGGTTCTAAGGGTATTAATATTATGGGATTCTGCAAAGAGTTCAACGCCCGTACCCAGGATAAAGCAGGTAAGATTTTACCTGTTGTTATCACATACTATACAGATAAGTCATTTAGCTTCATCATTAAGACTCCTCCTGCAGCTGTTCAGCTGAAAGAGGCTGCCAAGGTTAAGACGGGCTCTGCTCAACCTAACCGTCAGAAAGTAGCTAGTGTAACTTGGGAACAAGTTAAGGCTATTGCTGAAGACAAGATGAATGACCTCAACTGCTTTACAATAGAATCGGCTATGAAGCTGATTGCTGGTACTGCTCGTAGTATGGGTATTACTGTAAAAGGGGACTTCCCTGGTGAATAATTTAAAACTTCAATTAAGAAAATGAGTAAACTGACAAAAAATCAAAAATCAGTAGCTGATAAGGTTGAAGCAGGGAAGGCATACACATTGAAAGAGGCTGCAGAACTTGTTAAGGAAATTACCACAACAAAGTTTGATGCATCCCTTGATATTGATGTACGTCTGGGAGTTGATCCACGTAAAGCAAACCAAATGGTTCGTGGAGTAGTTTCACTGCCAAATGGAACAGGTAAAACTGTTCGAGTGCTTGCACTCTGCACCCCTGATCAGGAAGCTTCTGCAAAAGAAGCTGGTGCTGATTATGTTGGTCTTGATGAATATGTCGAGAAAATCAAAGGTGGTTGGACAGACATTGATGTCATCATAACTATGCCTTCATGTATGGGTAAGATTGGTCCTTTAGGTCGTGTGCTTGGTCCTCGCGGATTGATGCCTAATCCTAAGAGTGGCACTGTAACTATGGATGTTGCTAAGGCGGTAAAAGAAGTAAAACAGGGTAAGATTGATTTCAAGGTTGATAAAGCTGGTATTATCCACACTTCAATCGGTAAGATTTCTATGACTCCTGAGCAGATTTTTGGTAACGCAAAGGAATTTATCCAGACTGTTATTAAGTTGAAACCTGCTGCTGCTAAAGGTACATATATCAAGAGTATCTTTATTTCAAGCACGATGAGTAAGGGTATCAAAATTGATCCTAAATCAGTTGAATAACTCTAAAAGTTTTGTATAATGAAGAAAGAAGTAAAAGATACTATTATTGTTGAACTTGGTGAGAAGCTAAAAGAGTATCCTCATTTTTATCTAGTAGATCTTACTGGATTAAATGCAGAGGCTACAAGTTCGCTTCGTCGCAAGTGCTTCAAGAATGAAATCAAGATGGTTGTTGTGAAGAATAAGCTTCTTCACAAGGCTTTCGAGGCTTCGGATATTGATTTTGAACCTTTATATGGTACATTGAAAGGTACTACGGCTGTTATGTTTACAACAACAGCTAATGTTCCTGCTAAGTTATTAAAGGAATACGAAAAGGAAGGAATTCCTGCACTCAAGGCTGCATATGCAGAAGAAAGCATCTATGTAGGTGCTGATAAACTTGCAGAACTTACAGCTCTCAAGAGCAAGAACGAAGTTATCGCAGAGATTGTATCTCTGTTACAGTCTCCTGCAAAGAACGTTGTTTCTGCTCTTCAATCAGGCGCAAATACCATCCATGGTGTGCTTAAGACTTTAGGTGAGCGTCCTGAATAAATAATTGATGATGTCAATTATAAAGTCGTAATATAATTTTAACAAGAACAATTAAATTTTAGAATAAAATGGCAGACATTAAAGCTATTGCAGAAGAATTAGTAAATCTTACTGTTAAAGAAGTAAATGAGTTGGCAACAGTCCTGAAGGACGAGTATGGTATTGAGCCTGCTGCTGCAGCTGTTGCTGTAGCTGCTGGTCCTGCTGCTGGTGGTGCAGCTGCAGCTGAGGAGAAGTCTTCTTTTGACGTTGTCCTCGCTGAAGTAGGTGCAACAAAGCTTCAGGTTGTTAAGGCTGTTAAAGAGGCTTGTGGTCTTGGTTTGAAAGAAGCTAAAGACTTAGTAGATGGTGCTCCTTCAACTATTAAGGAAGGTGTTGCTAAGGACGAGGCTGAGAACCTGAAAAAGGTTATCGAAGAAGCTGGTGCCAAGGTAGAGCTGAAGTAATTCAGAATTACAGATTTCTTTAGAATATGGTTAGGATCTTCCAAGTAGGTTGGTCCTAACCTTTTTGTGTCTTTTACAAATAATTAGCCTACTTAGGCTGATAAAGCTTATTAGCCCAGTTGGGCCAATTAAATTTTAATTTATGACAAAAGTTGTTGATAACAGAGTAAATTTTGCCAGCGTGCATAATCCGCTGCCATATCCAGATTTCCTCGATGTGCAGCTGAAGTCTTTTCGTGACTTCCTACAGTTGGATACTCCGCCTGAGGAACGCAAGAACGACGGGTTATACAAAGTGTTTGCTGAGAATTTCCCAATCACTGATACTCGTAATAATTTCGTTCTTGAGTTCTTGGATTACTATATAGATCCACCTCGCTATTCCATTGATGAATGTTTAGAACGTGGTTTGACATATAGCGTACCTTTAAAGGCTAAGATGAAACTGTATTGTACAGACCCCGATCATGAGGATTTCGGTACATTTATCCAGGATGTATTCTTGGGGACAATTCCTTATATGACTGCTAATGGTACCTTTGTTATCAATGGTGCTGAACGTGTTGTTGTATCACAATTACATCGTTCGCCAGGTGTCTTCTTCGGACAAGGTGTACATGCGAATGGAACAGTTCTTTATAGTGCACGTATTATTCCGTTCAAAGGTTCGTGGATAGAGTTTGCTACTGACATTAACAATGTTATGTATGCTTACATTGATCGTAAGAAGAAATTACCGGTAACGACACTTCTTCGTGCTATGGGTTTTGAGCAGGATAAAGATATCCTGCAGATTTTTGATCTTGCAGAGGAAATCAAGGTCAACAAAAAGAACATGAAGGCTGCTGTTGGACGCAAGTTAGCTGCACGCGTATTGAAGAGTTGGAACGAAGATTTCGTTGATGAGGATACGGGCGAAGTTGTTTCTATTGAGCGTAATGAAGTAATCATGGAGCGCGAAACAGAGCTTACTGAGGATAATATCGGTGAGATTCTTGATAGCGGTGCTTCAACCATACTTCTTCATAAAGACGCAGAGGCAGCAAATAAGTATACGATTATCTTTAATACACTATCAAAGGATCCCAGTAATTCAGAAAAAGAAGCGGTCAACTATATATACCGACAACTTCGTAATGCAGATCCTGCTGATGATGCCAGTGCACGTGAGGTGTTCCAAAACCTATTCTTCTCAGACAAACGTTATGACTTAGGAGAGGTTGGACGCTATCGTATAAATAAAAAGTTAGGTCTTGATATCGACATGGATGTTCGCGTGTTGACCAAAGAGGATGTCATTGCGATTATCAAATACCTTATTCAGCTTGTCAATTCTAATGTTACAGTTGATGATATTGACCACTTGAGTAATCGTCGTGTACGTACTGTTGGTGAGCAATTAGCTAATCAGTTCGCTATTGGGCTTGCTCGTATGAGTCGTACCATTCGTGAACGTATGAATGTTCGCGACAATGAAGTGTTTACGCCAACTGACCTTATAAATGCAAAGACAATTTCCAGCGTTATAAACTCATTCTTTGGAACGAATCCTTTGAGTCAGTTTATGGACCAAACTAACCCACTTGCCGAGGTAACTCATAAGCGTCGACTTTCTGCTCTCGGTCCTGGTGGTTTGTCACGTGAACGCGCTGGTTTTGAAGTTCGTGACGTTCATTACACTCACTATGGTCGTCTTTGTCCAATTGAAAGTCCAGAAGGTCCTAACATTGGTTTGATTTCTTCACTTTGTATCTATGCAAAGATTAATGACCTTGGTTTTATCGTAACACCTTATCGCACAGTTCACGACCATAAGGTCGATATGGACAATAAGGATGTGGTCTATCTTACTGCAGAAGAAGAGGAAGAAAAGATTATTGGTCAAGGTAATGCACCACTCTCTACTGATGGTAAGTTCCTTAAAGAAACTGTAAAATGTCGTCAGGATGCAGACTATCCAGTGGTTACTCCTGATGAGGTTGACTTGGTAGATGTATCTCCGCAGCAGATAGCTTCAGTTTCAGCATCGTTGATTCCATTCTTAGAGCATGATGATGGTCACCGTGCGTTGATGGGTTGTAACATGATGCGTCAGGCCGTTCCATTGATTCATAATGATGCACCAATTGTAGGTACAGGTCTTGAGAAGCAAGTTTGCGAGGATTCTCGTACGATGGTTACTGCTGAAGGTGATGGTGTTATTGAATATGTAGATGCAACAACTATTCGTATTCTTTATGATCGTACGGAAGAAGAGGAATTTGTTAGCTTTGAACCTGCATTGAAAGAATACCGTATTCCAAAGTTCCGTCGTACCAATCAGAATATGACAATAGACCTTCGTCCTATTTGTAATAAAGGTCAACGTGTTAAGGCAGGAGACATTTTGACTGAAGGTTATGCCACAGAAAATGGAGAATTAGCCCTTGGTCGAAACTTACTTGTAGCTTATATTCCTTGGAAAGGTTACAACTATGAGGATGCTGTCGTTATTTCAGAGCGCATGGTACGCGAGGATGTACTCACATCTGTCCATGTAGATGAATATTCTCTTGATGTACGTGAAACTAAACGTGGTGTAGAAGAGTTTACTTCTGATATACCAAATGTTAGTGAAGAGGCTACCAAAGACCTTGATGACAATGGTGTAATCCGTGTAGGCGCGCGTGTAGAGCCAGGTGATATCCTTATAGGAAAGATTTCTCCTAAGGGTGAAAGTGATCCTTCGCCAGAAGAAAAACTTCTCCGTGCTATCTTTGGAGATAAGGCTGGCGATGTGAAAGATTCTTCATTAAAGGCTAATCCTTCTTTGAGTGGTGTCGTTATTGACAAGAAACTCTTCTCACGTGCTATTAAAACACGCGATTCTAAGAAGCAAGATAAGGTGCTTTTAGCTAAGATTGACGAAGAATATGAAGCAAAGAATAACGATCTGAAAGATATTCTTGTTGATAAACTTATGACGCTTACTGAGGGTAAGACATCACAGGGTGTGAAAGATTACACTGGTGCTGAGATCATTACCAAAGGAAGCAAGTTCACAGTTCCTGCATTAAAGAACCTTGAGTTCGATGGAATTCAGAGTAACAACTGGACGGATGATGACCATACGAATGCACTTATTCAGAAGCTTATTATGAATTACATCCGCAAATACAAGTTACTTGATGCGGAAATGAAGCGTAAGAAGTTTGCTATCTCTATCGGTGATGAACTCCCATCAGGCATTTTGCAGATGGCAAAGGTTTATATTGCTAAGAAACGTAAGATTCAAGTAGGTGATAAACTTGCTGGTCGACATGGTAATAAGGGTATCGTTTCAAAGGTTGTACGTACAGAAGATATGCCGTTCCTTGAGGATGGACGTCCTGTTGACTTGGTACTTAACCCTATGGGTGTGCCTTCTCGTATGAACCTTGGACAGATATTTGAGGCAATTCTCGGTGCTGCTGGACAGAAACTTGGATGTAAGTTTGCTACACCTATCTTTGATGGTGCCAAGTTGGATGATTTGAAAGAATGGACCGATAAGGCAGGTTTACCTAACCTTTGCTCTACATATATATATGATGGTGAGACTGGTGAGAAGTTTGATCAACCTGCAACAGTGGGTGTTACCTACTTCTTGAAGTTAGGACACATGGTTGAAGACAAGATGCATGCTCGTTCAATCGGTCCGTACTCTCTTATCACTCAGCAGCCACTTGGTGGTAAAGCACAGTTTGGTGGACAGCGTTTTGGAGAAATGGAAGTCTGGGCTATCGAGGCCTTTGGTGCGAGCCATGTGCTCCAAGAGATTCTGACCATCAAGTCAGATGATACAGTAGGGCGCAGCAAGGCTTACGAAGCAATCGTCAAAGGAGACACAATGCCTACACCAGGTATCCCAGAGTCTCTTAATGTATTGCTGCATGAGCTCCGTGGTCTTGGACTGAGTATCAAACTCGATTAATGTGAACACCCTAATTAAAAGATAAATATGGCTTTTAAGAAAGATTCAAAAGTAAAGAATAATTTCACGAAGATTACCATCGGATTGGCCTCTCCTGAGGAGATCCTGGAGAATTCGTATGGTGAGGTAACCAAACCCGAAACCATAAATTATCGTACATACAAGCCTGAGCGCGATGGTCTTTTCTGCGAGCGCATCTTTGGTCCTACACGAGACTATGAATGTGCCTGTGGAAAATATAAGCGCATTCGCTATAAAGGTATCGTCTGTGATCGATGTGGTGTAGAAGTAACAGAGAAGAAAGTACGTCGTGAACGTTCAGGACATATAGAACTTGTAGTGCCTGTTGCACATATTTGGTACTTCCGTTCATTGCCTAATAAGATTGGTTATCTACTTGGATTGCCAACAAAGAAACTTGATGCTGTCGTATATTATGAAAAGTATATCGTCATCAAGCCTGGTGCAATGGAAGGTAAGAAGGATGCTGATGGTGTAGAAATGAACGGCTCTCACAAGATGGATCTCTTGTCTGAAGAAGAATATTTCGACATTCTTGATAATTATGTTGACCCAAACAACGATTATCTTGACGATACAGATCCTAATAAGTTCGTAGCTAAGATGGGTGCAGAGGCTATTTATGACCTCTTGACAGATATTGATCTCGATAGTCTCAGCTATGAATTGCGTGACCGTGCTAATAATGATAGCAGCCAGCAACGCAAGACCGAGGCGTTAAAACGCTTGCAGGTGGTTGAAGCATTCCGTGCTTCTAAGGGTGTCAATCGCCCTGAGTGGATGATCTTAAAGATAGTTCCTGTCATCCCACCAGAGCTTCGTCCGCTCGTACCATTAGATGGTGGCCGCTTCGCTACATCAGACTTGAACGATCTCTATCGTCGTGTTATCATTCGTAATAATCGTTTGAAACGACTCATGGAGATTAAAGCTCCTGAAGTAATCTTGCGTAATGAGAAACGAATGCTGCAAGAAGCTGTAGACTCTCTATTCGATAATTCTCGTAAAGCGTCTGCAGTAAAGAGTGAAAGCAATCGTCCTTTGAAGTCTCTCTCAGACTCTTTGAAGGGTAAACAGGGACGTTTCCGTCAGAACCTCCTTGGTAAACGTGTTGACTACTCTGCTCGTTCAGTAATCGTTGTAGGTCCAGAATTGAAGATGGGAGAGTGCGGTTTGCCAAAACTCATGGCTGCTGAACTCTACAAACCATTTATAATCCGTAAGCTTATCGAGCGCGGTATCGTCAAAACGGTTAAGAGTGCCAAGAAAATAGTAGACCGTCGTGAGCCTGTTATTTGGGATATTCTTGAGAATGTAATGAAGGGTCACCCTGTCATGCTTAACCGTGCGCCTACACTTCACCGTCTTGGTATTCAAGCTTTCCAACCTAAACTTATTGAAGGTAAGGCTATTCAACTTCACCCATTGGCATGTACGGCGTTCAATGCCGACTTCGATGGTGACCAGATGGCTGTACACCTTCCATTGAGTAATGAGGCTGTTCTCGAAGCACAAATCCTGATGCTTCAGAGTCATAACATTCTGAATCCTGCCAATGGCGCCCCGATTACCGTTCCTTCTCAGGACATGGTACTTGGTCTTTACTATATTACAAAGATTCGCCCTGGTGCAAAGGGCGAAGGACTTACCTTCTATGGACCAGAAGAAGCCATTATTGCGCATAATGAAGGACGCTGTGATTTGCACGCAAAGATTAAGTGTGTTGTTGATGATTTGGTAGGTGATAATCCTGTACGCCACATGGTTGAAACTTCGGTTGGACGTGTTATTGTCAATCAAATCATCCCCGATGAAGTAGGCTTCTTCAATGATGTCATTTCAAAGAAGACCTTACGTGGCATCATTTCAGATGTAATCAAGGCTGTCGGAATGGCTCGTGCCTGCTCGTTCCTTGACGGAATCAAGAACTTGGGATACCGCATGGCCTATGTAGCTGGTCTTTCTTTCAACCTTGATGATATCATTATTCCAGAAGAAAAGGCTGCAATCGTTGGAAAAGGTCAGGCAGAAGTCGATCAGATTAAAGCCAACTATGAGATGGGATTCATCACAGATACCGAGCGTTACAATCAGGTTATTGATGCATGGACTCACGTAAACAACGACCTTGGTAATGTCTTGATGAAGCAAATGACAGATGCTGACCAAGGTTTCAATGCTGTTTACATGATGCTTGATTCTGGTGCGCGTGGTTCTAAAGACCAAATCAAACAGCTTTCTGGTATGCGTGGTCTGATGGCTAAGCCACAGAAGGCCGGTGCAGAAGGTCAACAGATTATTGAGAACCCTATCCTTTCAAACTTTAAGGAAGGTATGTCAGTGCTCGAATACTTTATTTCTTCTCACGGAGCTCGTAAGGGTTTGGCTGATACGGCGATGAAAACAGCCGATGCCGGATATCTTACACGTCGTTTGGTTGACGTTTCTCATGACGTCATTATTACAGAAGAAGACTGTGGAACACTGCGTGGTCTTGAATGTCGTGCATTGAAGAATGGAGACGAAATCATTTCTTCTCTCTATGAACGCATCCTTGGGCGTGTCTCTGTTCACGATGTAATCCATCCTACAACGGGTGAAGTTATCGTCAGAGCAGGTGAAGAAATCAACGAAGCTAAGGCTAAGATTATCGATGAATCTCCTATTGAGATGGTCGAGATTCGCTCCGTATTAACTTGTGAAAGCAAGCATGGCGTATGTATGAAATGCTATGGTCGAAACCTTGCTACAGCCCGTATGGTTCAACTTGGTGAGGCTGCCGGCGTTATTGCTGCACAGGCAATTGGTGAGCCTGGTACTCAGTTGACTCTTCGAACATTCCACGCTGGTGGTGTCGCTGGTAATGCTGCAGCCAATGCAAGCATTGTAGCGAAGAACGAAGCTAAGGTTGAATTCGACGAACTCCGTACGGTTCCGTTCAAAGACGACGATGATAAAGACTGCCAGATGGTAGTGAGTCGTTTGGCCGAAGTACGCTTTGTAGATCCTAATACCGAGATCGTGCTCAGTACACTCAACGTTCCTTATGGTTCATCTCTCTACTTTAAACAAGGTAATCGCGTTAAACCGGGAGACCTTATTGCTAAGTGGGACCCATTCAATGCAGTCATTGTATCTGAATATGCAGGTACGTTGAAGTTCCATGATGTTGTAGAAGGTGTTACCTTCCATGCTGAAACTGACGATACTACAGGTCTTACTGAGAAGATTATCACAGACTCTAAGGACAAGTCTAAAGTTCCAACTTGCGATATTATCGGTGCAGATGGTGAAGTGGTTGGTACTTATAACTTCCCTGTAGGCGGTCACGTTGTTGTTGAAGATGGTGCAAAAGTCAATACTGGTACAACCCTCGTTAAGATTCCACGTGCCGTAGGTGGTGCTGGAGATATCACGGGTGGTCTTCCTCGTGTGACCGAGCTCTTTGAAGCACGCAACCCATCTAACCCTGCCGTTGTTTCTGAAATTGATGGTGAGGTGACTATGGGTAAGGTGAAACGTGGTAATCGTGAGATCATCGTTACCTCTAAGACAGGTGACCAAAAGAAATATCTCGTCTCTTTGTCTAAGCAGATTCTTGTACAAGAACATGATGCTGTACGCGCTGGTACACCACTTTCTGATGGTGTAATCACGCCAAGTGACATCCTTGCTATCAAGGGTCCAACGGCTGTTCAAGAATATATTGTCAACGAGGTACAGGACGTTTATCGTCTCCAAGGTGTGAAAATCAATGACAAGCACTTCGAGATTATCGTCCGTCAGATGATGCGTAAGGTGCGCATTGATGACCCAGGAGATACTTCTTTCCTTGAACAGGAGATGGTTGATAAGCTTGATTTCGCTGAAGAAAACGACCGTATATGGGGTAAGAAGGTTGTCGTTGACGCCGGAGACTCTGAAGTTTTGAAGCCAGGACAAATCATTTCAGCACGTAAGCTCCGTGATGAGAACTCGTCATTGAAGCGTCGTGACTTGAAACCAGTGCAGGTTCGTGACGCTGTTGCAGCAACATCTACTCAGATTCTCCAAGGTATCACACGTGCAGCCCTTGCAACAAAGAGCTTCATGAGTGCAGCTTCATTCCAGGAAACTACGAAGGTGCTCAACGAAGCAGCTATTCGTGGCAAACAAGATCGCCTCGAAGGCATGAAAGAGAACGTTATCTGCGGTCACTTAATCCCTGCAGGTACGGGACTCCGCCAGTGGGATAAACTTGTCGTAGGTTCTAAAGAAGAATATGAGCGCATGCAGGCTAACCGCAAGAATGTACTCGATTTTACCGAGCATGAAGTGGTTTCTGAATAATCTCTATTTGAAATAATGAAAGGCCGTGGCTGAAAAGTCACGGCCTTTTTTTAAAATCTTTTTCCTCATTTGTTGTTAATTTCTATCGATAGTGCGTTTATCAATAAATCATTTCAATTGTAGTCGAATGGTTTTAGCTTGGTAATTCGGATAATGCTATATAGTTGTTATCGCTTCGAACCATCCAAACGGAGAATTGATAGATTTGTGATGATGGCTCTCATCTGTTTAGGTTGCGTTGTTGAGGTCTACTAATGGGTTGCATATTCATTGTTTTTCTGCTGATAATTTGCTGCACTTTACACGATGAAATGGCTTATTTTGTTTGATGTTTTGATGCTCTTTATACGATGAATTGATAGGAAACGCGGAATGATGGGGGAGGGGTTTGTCTTGGTTTTGATTCTTTTTAAACAAAAGGTTGTGTTTATTTATTCGTTATATGCAGTTTTCTTGCATTAAAAATTATTCTATTTTACGGTAAGATTCTATATATTAACGTTTGTTTACGCATAGACTCGGCTTTTGTCTTTACGGTTTTTTGTATTTTAATTAAATATATATACCTTTGCATTGTCATAAAGACAAGTAGTAGAATTGTCTATTATGAGAAAAGATGTGCAGCTGTTTTAATTGACACATTGATGTTTTTCGTGTGAAGAAAATTAAGGCTTTATTGCACAATTGTATTTTCAGGGAATCAAAGCAACGTACAGAGAATGTACGATAGAGAGTTAATAAATGAAACAAAAAAGTATTCGGTTAACAATGAAAAAAGTTTATGTAAAGCCATGCAGCCTATCGGTTGCAGTCAATTTTGACCACGCTATGTTGGCAGGGAGTGGTATTGGAGTCTCTAACCAAAATCTAACTCCGCAACCGCATCAGACACTTGGCGGACCAGGTTCACCTGCAAAGATGAATCCTTTCGCTGCTGATGAGGAAGAAACAAATTAATAACCCATTACAAAAAGAAACTACATGACTTTAAAAAAGATTTTAAGTGTTGTTCTTGGAGTTACTGCTTTGGGGCTGTTCTCGTGTGCAAGTGACCAGAACAACGAGGATAACACGGTGATAAGCCCCGAGAAGAGTGTAAGACGTACATTGACTATATCAACCAATGCTGATGAACAAACGAGTGCATCTGCTAAGTCTCGTTCAATAGTAAGCCTTGTTGATGGAAACAAATGGGAGGATGGAGATGTCTTTTTGGCTTATAACATCTCAGAACCTCATAGAGTTGAACAGCTTACAGCAAAGGGTACTGGTAATGAAACGACGTTGAAAGGTGATATAGAATGTAAGGATAACGACAAAATAGGAGTGTTTTATCCTTATAAATTGAGTGAAGGTTTTGTTCAATCTAAGGTGCATGTCAGCATGCTTAAAGGCGTGGTGACTGAAAATCATCATGTAGTGGAGAAGAATCAAGACGGAACTCTTGAGACAATAAAATATTTTGATTATAGCTACGGCACTGCAACGGTGAAGGCTGCACAGGGAGGTCGCACTGCATCGGGTAGCGTTGCAATGGAAAAGTTGTATGCCGTGTTGCACTTAGATTTTACAGCTGGTGGTGCAAAACTGAACAATATTAAGAAACTTACGCTGTCAAATGTCATCGAAGAAGCACGTTTTAATGTTCTGACTGGCCAGTTTGAAGATCTTACAATGGGTGCAATCACAATCACACCTACAAGTTCTCGCAGTGAGTTTGATGTTGCTGTGTTTCCTGATCAGAACTTTAAGCCAGAGTTTACTGTTGTTACCGATGAGGGAAAAACTTATAAATTCGAAGTGAAAACCGGGCTGAAGGTAAATGGAGCAGACTATCTTCCGTTTACTGTTGCAGTGAAAGAGTTCACACCTTATATTGAAATTGATAATATAAGGTGGGGTAAATATAATCTGCAATATACTCCTGGTTCAAAAACAGAAGGTTGGATTGATGGGTATCATCTTGCAAAGAATCCTTGGGATTACTTCTACATGGAAGAGGATCCGTTGAATCTTAGTCCTCAACAACTTCCCCAGAATAAAGATAATGTAGCTTTTGATCACTTCCGTTGGAGGGATATTTCGCAGGCACATAACTACTCTGGGGCACAACAATCACATTATGATGTAAGTACAGGTAATATACAAGGGAAAGTTTCCAATGGAGAATATGGTGATCTTGCTTACTATGCATCAAATCATAAATGGAAGTTGCCGACGAAAGCAGATTATGAAAGTTTGATGAAACATACAGCTCAGTATGTTGGATACTATTCGGACGGACAGCATGATGTATTTGGTGTTCTCTTTGTTCCTAAACCAACGAATACTTCAGAAATAGGATATATAGTGACAAAGCAAGGAAAAATAAATAAGAAGTCTGGTGAGACCGGTAGTCTGGGACATATGTTTGGCACTGGTAGCAATGACTATGCTCGAAATAATAATACTAAAATGTTTAAGTTTACTAAAGAAGATTTAGATAAAGGTATATTCTTTCCTGCAGCAGGATCATATCAAGATTACAACGATGGTAATCCTACATTGGCTAATCCAGGAAGACAGGCGTTATATTGGACGGCAGATGGTGTAAATGCTGAAAAAGCGTCGGTATTTACTTTCAGTTATATCACGGTAACTAATGGGCAGTTAAACTATGCAACTGTAGGAAAAATACCAAATTCAAAACGGGCTATGTATAGTATTCGTCCAATCTATGTAGGACAATAAGATTGAAAAAGAGAAATAAATATAGTTGAAAGCAGGAGAGAACTCGGTGGGTTTACATCTTGTTTTTAATATAAATAAAAAGAAGGGAATACAAATTATTCATTTGTTTACCCTTCTTTTTTATATTTTAATTTTTGTAGAAAGCTGTATATATTGATACTCTGTAATTAATTCAATCTTTTTATTTTTATTCTTAAATAGAATGAATAGTGTGTATAAGCACTATTATTGAAGATGTTGAAATATAGTAAAGACAGGAATCTTTCGTGTTTGTGTGTAAACAAACTTAGCGTTAATAAAAGATAATTAAAATCTGATTCTTCTTAAATATGTGTTTATTCACAAAAAAATATGTTAGCTTTGTGGTGATTTATAAGGATTAGAGATTAAATATTCTTTATCGTGTTGCGTAACACAATAATATCATAGCTATGTGTAAATTAAGATTATTAGGTATTGTTCTCTGGTTAACGGTCACGTCTTCTATTGCTCAAAACCCAATGAAAAACGGTCAGATTGAGGAAATGGTAAAGTTAATTAAGACGAATGAAAGGCTGGCACAATCGTATGCAGAGACTGCAATGAAGGCGGATAAGGATAACACTGACCTTATTGCTAAAATAGGATTAGCTTATCTTCAGGCTGGAAAGATTGATGAAGCAGAGAAGTATTTCTACTTGACTCGCAAGTGTTATAAGATTACTCCTTTAGCAATTAGCTTAGGAGGAGACATTGCGCAGGCCCAAGGAAAAATTGATTCAGCGAAGTATTACTATCGCCGTGCAATGTATTTTGACCGCCATGACCCCGAAGCTTATTTCAAATATGCTGAATTAGTAAGGTTCACGGATATGCCAGATGCCATGCGCAAGTTGGAGACGATTAAGCAGTTGCGTCCTGATTTGTCTATTGACGGGAGGATAGCTGAACTCTATTATGATGCACAACGCTATGATGCAGCCATTGCTTTGTATGAAAAGCAGGGACTAAAGAAGCTCACAGAGAAAGAACTTGTGCATTATGCGCAGTCTGTTTTACTATCGGGTAACTACAAGAAAGCATTGGAAGTAGCCACCGAAGGCAGTGAGTTCTATCCCCACAATACAGACCTTGTGCGACTCATGCTCTATTGTAATACCGACTTAGAGCATTATGATCGTGCGTTGGAGAATGCCAAAGAGTTGATGGATATGCATACAGACTCGGCGAAACTCCGCTATACCGATTATCTTTACTACGGCTATGTGCTCAATGGTTTGAAGCGAACTCCTGAAGCAATTCAAAAGTTTGAGCAGGCAAGAGCATTGGCAAAAGACGTTCCAGGCATTGATAAAGACATCGCAAATGCCTATAATAAGATAGGTGATTACGATAATGCAATCAAATATACACGTGAGAATTTAGCGCGAATTACTGACTCTACATACGACCGTTCGCATGATTTGTTCCAATTGGGACTGCTTTATTGGAAGAAGGCTACAGCCAATTCTACGGATGCTTCATCGTCAGATTATGACCTCAATACACTCAAACAAGCTGAGAATGTGTTTGCTGAAGTGTCACGTTTGAAGCCTAATAGCTATGTAGGTTATTATTGGAGAGCTAAGGCAAATGCCTTGATGGACCCCAAGAATGCACGCGGATTGGCTAAACCTTATTATAAACGTGCAGCCGAATTATTGGAAAAAGAAGGTGGAGATAAAGATTATTTAATCGAATGTTACAAGCAACTTTCTTATTATTACTATACAAAGAAGGTGATGCCTGAGGCGATAAGCTATGCTGAAAAGATTATAAATCTTGACCCAAATGATAGTTATGCAAAGCAATTGCTTTCGATAACAGCTACGAAGAAAAAGTAAAAAGATAACGATTTTATAGCAGTTTATGAATCATTCTAAACTATGTAGATGGCTGGTTTGCCTGTTTGCACAAATGCTTTTCATTGTGCCCGCAGACGCGCAACAGCTATACTACAACAAGGTTGATACTTTGACGTTTGGTCAAAGATTTAATATCAGAACCAATACTGTGGACTGGCTGGCTCTAACCCCTAACATTGGAGTAGAGTTTACGTTAGGAAACAAGAACTGGAGTAAGTGGACTTTGGGTGTGCAGGGACGCTTGAATTGGAAAGAACAGTCAAAAGAAACCCTCTATCATGTCTATGATCTCTATGATGGTAGACTCCAGTTGCGGAAATATTGGCATGGAAAGAAACCCACAAGTGTGTTTTATTGGGGTATCTATGCAGGTGCAAATAGCTTTGATATCAAGTTGAATGCAACAGGACGAAAAGGAAATTCTGTCTTCGGAGGCCTGATGTTTGGCTATGTTCACCAACTCTATGGTTATATGAATGGCAGTCGTCTCGACCTCGATTTAGGCTTGAATGGCGGTGTAGTGTTTGCAAAGTTCAAGGAATATAAGCGAGTTCTTAACGGAAATCGTTATGAATATCAAACTACAAAGCCTGAAAACGGCTACAAACTAACCTTCCAGCCATTAATTTATGCCGCATCTACCGACGTAATCCGTGCTTCATTGGTTTATCATTTCGGACCGAATGTAGCCAATA
The DNA here is from genome assembly GCF_000185845.1 of Segatella salivae DSM 15606. Taxonomy (GTDB): domain Bacteria; phylum Bacteroidota; class Bacteroidia; order Bacteroidales; family Bacteroidaceae; genus Prevotella; species Prevotella salivae. The sequence continues at coordinate 1,397,607 of NZ_GL629647.1, read as the reverse complement.
AGTATAAGAAACGCATGATGGTTGACAACAACTATCGCATCACTTTGGCTAATTTGAAGTTGCAACGCGATAGCATTAATGAGGCAAATAAGGTTGCAGCGCGTGTCCGCCGAGACTCTTTGGAGAAGGTAGACTACGAGAAACGATTTGAACAACAGCGTTTAGAGAACGAAAAACGCTATGCAAATGACTTGATAAAAGCAGTCAAATTAGGCGGTGAAAAGACTGAGATTGCACCGCAAAATGATGCAAATCATGAGGTAAAGTCAGTGGAAGAACATGACTCTGTAGTCTCAATGATGACTCCAATGCCTTCAAACTTAGTGATGCCAAGCCGTAAAACGCTGGCTTACTTGCCCTTACAGACGAGAGAACATCGTGCAGAAAGTAAGCTGTATGAGGTTGCTCGCGACTTTGTTTTGCCCGAATGGCAGTTGTATTTGAAAAGAACTAAACACGCATAATAAGGCTATATAAGAAATGAAAAAGATAATTTTGATTTTCATCATGGCTTTGGGAACCATTGTATCCCATGCACAGAAGCTCAGCATTAATACGGATGTAATGATGCTTGCGACACAAACTTATAACTTAGGTGCCGAGATGACGATTGGCAATCGCTCGACTTTAGGACTTACAGTCTTTGGAAATCATAATCCATATATCCACAAAGATATGAAAGTTGTAGGCGTTCAGCCAGAATATCGCTATTATTTCGGTGGACGTCCGCTATATCATCATTTTGTTGGTGTAGGTCTTTTGGCTGCCGATTACAATGTAATCCATAAGCATGTTCGTTACGATGGATATGCCTTAGGCGCTGGAATTACGTTTGGTTACGTCTTTGCTTTGTCCAACAAACTTGCCTTAGATGCTCATGCCGGCGTAGGACTTGTGGGGAATAGTCATACTGTTACACGTATGGATGGGCAGGCAATAGAACTCAATGATGGTTCGGGCTTAACGAGAGAAGGCTTTAAGTCATTGCACATTCTACCGACAAAGATTGGTATTTCCCTATCTTATACGATATGGTAAACGATAAAATAAGTTGAAGATGAAAGCATATAGTAAACACATAATTCTGTTATTGTTTTCTTGTCTGTTTGTATTCATGGGACATGCACAGGTGATTCATATCACAGGTAATGTCTCAAAGATGATGAGAACATTGGATGGAAAGGGTAATGCGAAAGAACCTTTGTCGACACCCGTATATATTTTCGACAACAAAAAGGACGCTCGGGCGCAAGCAAACCTATATAATACAAAAGGACGCGAGCTGGGTAGTGTTGTGAATATCAAGAGTAATGACGTTATTACGCCTGATTATGAAGGACACTTTGAGGCTGATGTTTCTGCAAATGGTGCTTTATTGGTGACCAATGGCGCACAGGTAAAGGTGATAGAAATAAAGGGTACACAGCTAAACTATGACATAACTTTCGCTTCGGGGACTGATGATGCCATCTTGTTACAGGGTACAAGCGTCTATGCGAAACGCAAAGGAGTGAACTTTATAGAGCAACCCCCTTTGGATGATGGACCAAATCTCCATTGGAATGTATCGATTGGATTGCCCGAAGACTATGCAACAAAGCACTCACGACTGATTTTTCAGCCTGCAGCGATAGACATAGAATCAAAAGACACGGTGCAGTATTTGGAGCCCGTGGTATTGGAAGGTTTCCAATATCACGCTAATCAGATTCGTCGAAAGAGTTATGATTATAACCGCAACGACTCACTTCATCCTTATTATAAAGTAGATCCACGACTAAGTTCGATGCCCGTGAAGATGGATTGGGAAATTACTTATCCGAAACCTGACCCTGATAAAGGCTATAAGTGGATAGGAACTTTGAGCTTGGAAGACTATACTCATGTTTATTATAAAGAGTTTAAAGAGGGTACATCGCATAGCCGTAAACCATGGAAGATGTTGGATTTGGCAACAGCTAAAGTCGATATGGACCTTGGACCGCGTTTCTTTGAGCAAGTGAGAGCACGTCTTCAGGAAGTTCCAAGAGAGCTTCAGTTGTATTTTATCGTAGCAAAAGACGAGTTAACTCCTGATACTATCAATCAACAAACACTTGATATGCTTGTTCGAGAGCTTCGTTCTTACGGACGATCACTTGTTGGTTTCACCATTCAAGGAGGTGCTTCACCTGAAGGTGGCTATAATTTCAACAAGGACTTAGCTGCTCGTCGTGCGCGAAAGATATTGAATATTGTTGGTTCTCAGATAAATAGTGCAAACCTGATTGTTAAGGATCCTCGTGTGTATACATGGGATGATGTAGCTGATTCGTTGGTTGCCCATGGACAAACTGCCGAGGCAGACGAACTGCGTAAATATGGAAAAGCAGGTGATAAGGCTGCTTTACGCCGCATGATGGATAGCAATCCGCTCGTGGTTAGAATCATGGAGAATCAACGAAAGATTCAAAGTACATACACTATTCGTCGTAACAAGATTTTAGATCCTGTTGAAACGGTTTGGACTTACTATAACGATCCACGCTATGCAGAGAATGGTCCTGAGGTGTTTTCAAATGGAGACTATTATAATTTATTGAAACAGATAAAGGATTCTGCTGAAGTAAGGAAACTCGTTTTCAGGGCTTATCGTCAGAATATGGCGCGCAAAACAGCGAAATATAGTCCATTTGCAGCCTACATTGCTAATCGTGTAGCTTGTTATATGCTTGAACAGGACTCGATAGACCTTAGCATCCTCGCTCCATTTATAGACATGCAGTCAGGTGTTGAGGTGACGCGTCCGATAGCTTTTGATAACTCTTACACCTATACGGTTAACTATAAAGAGATTGTAGCCAATCAAGCGTTGATGTATCTTCGTAAGCGTAAGATGGGAGAAGCTGCCTTCTTGGCAAATAAATTGCCCGATACAGAGAAGTTCCATGAGTTGAAGATGCTCATAGATCTTGAGACATTGTTCTTCAAACAAAACAAAACACCAGAAGAAGAGGCTCGTGCGAAGACGGCATTAGCCTATGTAATGCAATCAAATCCAGTCAATCGAGCTGTGCTTAGTACTGAACTTGCACCTGAGTTGGGCTATACCTATAAACAGGTTGAGCCACTTGTTGACTCGTTGCCTGATAACTTGGCAAAGAAATGGTATCTAAAGGGAATCATTGCAGCAAATGATCCCGACATGGATAACGTCACTTTGACTGACCTTATCAGTAAGTATGGTTCGGAAACAGCCTTGAAACTCCAGGCCATTGATTGCCCGGACTTCTTAGCTTACTTCCAACATAGCTTTGATTTGGAGCCTTCTTTCAAGAAGTTCTATACTACAGATGCGAATGTTAGCGATGACCTTCGCAAACGTTATCCGTATAAAGAGGCTAATATTCCGGTCTATCGGAAACGTTTCAAGTATATAACGAAGACGGAAGATAATGATGATGAAAAGGCTGAGGTGGCCGAATAAATAGATAAAACAGAAAGAAGATGAAAAAAATATTTTTGTTACTGTTATCTGTATCAGTAGCCTTTGTAGGAGGAGGAAGTGCAAAGGCCTCTGTCTCAACAAAGATGTTGTCTGCGGATGTGCATCCTCTTACCGTGCAAGATCCTGATACTGTTGCGCGCGATTTAAGCGATTTAGAAGATGTAATCCCTGCATCTGCGACCACACAAGCGCAAGATACTGCATATTATGGTGCTGCCCGACAGAAGAATTTCAATGCTTTGAGATTCGTTCTTGATAGCCGTCATCGTTTCAAAGGTGACCGTTATGTGCGTGGAGACTTTTGGAACAATACCTTTATAGATATGGGTGGTGGTGTCGGTGGATTCTATCATAATACGAATGCCGCATCTTTCACGCCAACACTCAGCTTGCGTTTGGGCGTAGGTAAAGTTGTAAGTCCGATGGTTTCCTTCCGGTTGGGCTTCGAAAAGGCATGGGCTTACTCACATGCTTCCACGACAGTTTACAACACAAACCAATACAATTCATACGGCGGTTACGTTGACTTCTTGTATAATTTCAGTAATTATCTCTTGGGCTATCGACCTGAACGCCCCTTCAATGTGTCTGGAATCTTGGGCTTAGGAGTACAGACTGCAAGCCTTCATTCATGGAATAATGCAGACATGACTGCCGTTGGTGCCAGCACTTCTGGAGCCGCATTAGATGGTCATGTGGGTGTACAGTTCAAGTTCTTTGCAAGTCCATACGCTTCAATTGCCTTGGAACCCTATTTCAAAGTGGCTACAAAGAAGTTGAATCTCTTGGCTAATCCTGGTTATAGTGACCCTGATTTTAGTTATGGAGTGAATTTCGCTTATCAGTGGAACTTTGCGAAGCAGCTCTCGTATATGGCCAATGCAGGTATATTCCAAAAGCATTTCAACAACCAAAAACGCTATATGCTTGACAATGGTCAATTGCAACATCTTCGTTATCCGATGTTCTTTGACTATAGTTTTGGTCCAATGTATGTTGGAAAATCATACAATTTGTCGCTGCGTAACACAAGAGGATTCGATGCTTTGGCAGCAGTGGGCTGGTGGTTAGCACCTGCAGCTGGTGTGCGTGCAGGTGTTCATGTGACCAACGGCGACTGGAAGCAAGGCTCAATAGGCAATGATGACACGAAGTCCCTTATCGGAACACGTGGTGTAAACGTTGACTTCCTCTTCAATCCCTTTGGATTTAAGCGCCATTATAATTGGGATGCACCTGTTGGAATGAATCTTCTTGCGGGCTATGAATTTGGTGGAATGAAGAAGACAGCAGCCAGTTTGTTTGGTTCTTATGAAGGAAATTATACTGCATTTAGATTTGGAGGACAGCTTTGGATGAAGCTAACAAATGATCTTCGCCTAACACTTGAGCCTACTTATATGCAGATAGAGCATTATAATGGCAATCTCGATCGTGAGCGTTATGATGAATATGCTGTCAAGCTTGGACTCTCATTGCTCTTCCGAGACAAAGGAATCCGTAACTATCGTAACGTGGAATCGGACTCTGTTCTCAATACCATTCAGCGCGGATACTTCTTGGGTTTGGGCTTAGGATGGAACAATACAGTGTGGGAATGGCGTTTCAAAGGCTACCAACATGACTTATTGAAGAATGCGGTTCTCTTTGGAGGATATCGTTTCAACAAGATACATGGCATTCGTTTACAGGCAGAGTGGATGAAGGAAGCACAGGCTTTCTTTGATAGTTATGGTTCAGGTATAGAAAAGTTTACCTATAATAACTACCTGTTATCAACTGATTACCAGATTAATCTCTTTAATGCGATGGCGGGATATGACCCACTTCGTCGCTGGAATGTATATATGTATGCCGGCCCAACGCTATTGTTAGGCGATGGAGGTGCAGCCTTTGCAGCTAATGTTGGAGGTATGGTTACCTATAATATAACACCAAACCTCTCTCTCTTCTATAGCCATACTATTTATCGTATGCCAAAAACACGCTACCCACACCACATGGTTTATACTCGTGATGGTATCTTTACGAACAACCTTAACGTGGGTGTCATGTATAATTTCGACCGAGATAACAATATCTTTGCAGCTGCTTCTCAACGCCGTTTCTTCTTTGAATACGGCTTCGGTCCAGCCTATACAGGCCGTACTCCGTTACGTTTCCGCAACACAAGAGGCTTTGATGCCAATGCTTCTATAGGCTGGTGGTTCTCCTCAGCCTTTGCACTTCGCGGTGGAGTTCACGTCACAAATGCAGACTGGCAGACTACCCAGTACGCGAATGAAGATACAAAACTCCTCGTTGGTACACGTGGAATTGCAGCCGACTTACTTATTAATCCTCTTGGTTTTGTTAAGGATTATAATTGGGAAATGCCGTTTGGATTCAACCTTGTTGGAGGTTATGAGTTTGGTCAAGGCAAGCGAACCATGACACCTTATGCTGATTCTTTTGAAGGAAACTATACTGCTTTACGTGGTGGTGTGCAGCTTTGGGCACGCCTTGCTAATGGACTTCGCTTTACTCTTGAACCGATGGTATCGTCAGTTAAGCTTAAAGGTGTAAATGGATATAACTATAACGAATATGCGTTGAAGGCCGGAGTAGCTGTACTTTTCAAGCGTCAGGCAGAGCGTAACTACCCAGATGTCCCCTCAGATGAGGTTCGGAATATTCCCAAGAAGGGCTATTTCTTAGGCGTAGGTATGGGTTGGAGCAACACTATTTGGGATTGGCGATTCTCTGGATATCAGCATGGTGTGTTGAAGAATGCCACAATCTTTGGTGGTTATCACTTCAATGAACTTCACGGTATACGTCTACAGAGTGAGTGGATGCGCGAGAAAATAGCCTTCCCTAACTATGCAAGTCAAGTAAAACTGAAGCCAAATAATTATCTCCTTTCACTTGACTATCAGTTCAATCTCTATAACTATATGGCAGGATATGACCCATCTTGCCGCTGGAATGTATATCTCTATGGTGGTCCAACACTTGCTGTTGGTGACGGCGGAACTAAGCTTGCGGCTAATGTCGGAGGTATGGTTACGTATAATCTCACGCCAGATGTCTCTCTGTTCTATAGCCATACGATTTATCGTTTCAATAAACATTATTATCCAACGAGCCTTGTTTATACGCGAGATGGAACGTATACGAACAACTTGAACATTGGTGTGATGTATTCGTTTGATGCTTTCCGCAACTTCCTTATCCGCGATGATGAAGGCAATCCGATGCGTCGTCCTCTCTTCTTAGAGTATGGTATTGGGCCAACGTTTATGAGTAAAACTCCTTTGAAAGGTTTCAAGACCACAGGTTTTGATTCAAAGTTCCTCGTTGGATGGTGGGCAAACTCTGCTGTTGGCGTTCGAGGCGGTGCACATGTAACCAATGCTAACTGGGACAAAGGTAGCTTTATGGGAGATGATGTCACCTTGCTCATTGGTACGCGTGGTGCTTTATTCGACCTGTTGATTAATCCATTAGGCTTCGTTTCGCATTATGATTGGAACTCACCCCTTGGCTTTAATGTCTTTGGTGGATATGAAATAGGTCATGCAAAGAAGACAAGTGCAGGCTTTGTCAATACATTTGAGGGCAACTATCATACGTTCCGAGTAGGTGGACAGTTATGGGCTAAGTTGACAAATGACTTGCGTTTGACCTTCGAACCAACCTTCTCAGCAATCAAGTTGTCTGCTTCTGATGACAATCGTCATAATCAATTTGCACTCAATGTGGGTGTTTCTATGCTTATGAGAAGTAAGAAATACCGTGACTATGATGAGACTCTTCCTGAAGAAAAGCGTTATAACTTACCATTACAAGGCTTCTTTGTCGGCGGTGGATTCGGTTGGAATAACACCATTTGGCGTTGGAAGTTCAGCTCTCAAAAGGGAGATTTGCTGAAGAATGCAATGGCTTTTGCCGGTTATAACTTCTCAACAGTGCACGGAGTTCGTGTACAAGGCGAGTGGATGAGAGAGAAAATGGACAACAACGAAGGTGCAGGTATCTATACAGAACACTTCAACAACGTGCTCGTTTCATTCGATTATCAACTCAATGCGCTTAATGCCATCTCAGGATTTGACCCTGCTCGCCGTTGGAATGTATATTTCTATGGAGGTCCAACGATGTTGATGGGCACTGGCGGATTTAAGGGGGCATTGAATGTTGGTGGTCAAGTGGGCTACTCAATCAACCGCAATCTTTCGCTATTCTATAGCCATACAGTTTATCGTATGCCTGCTGGTCGCTATCCACATAGCCAGCCTTTCACGAAGAATGGTACGTTTACAAACAACCTGAATATTGGTTTGATGTATAATTTTAAGTAAGATAAGGCCCGGTCTCCATTCAGATAGGCTTATTACAAAAAAGTAATCAAAGGTCCATATTGGTCATTTTATCGCCAATGTGGACCTTTTTTATTTCATATTGATATGGAGGTCGTGAGCTTAAAGATTATAGAATGTGTTGTGTTTGTTTTATAGCTGAAAACCAACGAAAAAGAGAGGATGTTGATAGGGGTTTAGAATCATTAAATCATTTGAGGCATTTCACACGATGATATGTGCCATTTTACCGAGTAAACTGCGTCAGATGATTGTATGATTTGACGTAAAATATCGTGCAAAAAGGTAGCAATCACTTTTGGTTTTAAGAGATATTGTTTAGTACACTCATTCTTTTTCTTCAACTTTCTGCAGCTGCCTGTCCTGCCACAACCCCTGTTGTCCAAGCCGCTTGCAGGTTAAATCCTCCTGTAATTGCATCGATATCCAGGACTTCGCCAGCGAAATAGAGACCTGGGCAAACTTTACTTTCGAGTGTTTTTGCATGGATTGATTCCAAACTTATACCGCCACAAGTCACAAATTCGGCGCGAAATGTGCCCTTGCTTGCAATGGTATATTGATCGTTGGTTAAGACTTCAATGAGTCGATTCAGCGTTTTTCGCCCAAGTTCTCCCCAAGGTTTCCTCTCATCTAATTGAAGTTTAGCCAAGATGTAGAGCCATAATCGCGTTGGAATAGCCAGGGGATGGAGCGTGCCGAGTTGTTTTCGGGCATGTTGAAGCTGAAATTTTATGAGCACATCTTCTACTTCTGTGCGCGAAATTTTACCTATCCAGCTCACCGAAAGCGGTGATTTATAGTCGTGTTCAGCCAGCCATCGGGCGGCGTATGAAGACAGTTTCAGAACTGCCGGACCGCTCATTCCCCAGTGCGTCACGAGGAGTGGTCCCTCTGCGCGCATTTTTGTACCTGGGATTGTGACTGCAACCGAGTCGACAACTGTGCCCATGAGGTTACAAAACGCATGGTCGTTGATGGTGAAAGTGAATAGGGATGGGACGGGAGATGCTATCTTATGCCCCAGCGAGGCAAGGTAATGAAGTTGCTTTTCTTGTGGCGCTCCACCCGTAGTCACGACAACTCGGTCGAACATTCGACAGGAATCGTCGGCAAAGGTTAGGGCAATGTGTCCGTCTTCCGTAGGTTGAAGCGAGGTTAGTCGGTGTCGGCAACAGATAGTAATGCCCAATTTCTTGGCTTGATTTGTCAGGCAATCCATGACAGCATGAGCGTCTTGAGCCTTTGGAAAGACACATTCATCTTCCTGTATTACGACGGGTACGCCATGAGATTCAAACCAACGAATCGTATCTTCATGGTTAAAGGTCTTCATTAAGCGCTTCATCAGCTTTGCACCTCGAGGGTAAGCTTGCTGCATATCCGTGATATTTGCAAAACTGTTTGTTAGGTTACATCGTCCGCCTCCTGTGATTTCCACTTTTGACAACACCTTATGTGACCGCTCAAAGATAGTTACCTTTGTTGCAGGGTTGGTCGTTCGAGCGGTGATGGCAGCCATAAAGCCCGCTGCCCCGCCACCAATGATAGCTATTTCCATTGTTTATTATATGTAGTTTTTAATCAGAGATGGTGGTCAACACAAACAAAAGACTTCCTTATTCCTTTCAAAGGAGCATGGCATTCGTTAGGTTGAACCACAATAAATAAAACTGCCTATGGTTGCAAATTTACGAAATGTTTATAGAAATATATTCTTTTGTGGACACGAATCCCTACACTTGACGAAATTTTTTGTGGCGCAATGGGTTGTGAAAGATTTGTAACAGTTATGAGATATAATTCTTGTGACATTCAAATATTTTGCTTACCTTTGTCATAACTCAATTAACAACCTTTATAAACATTATTATATATGGAAAATGAAAACAATCAGCAGCAGAACCTGCAAATAGATTTGAAACCGGAAATCGCCAAAGGTGTTTATGCAAACTTGGCCTTAATTACTCATTCAAGCTCAGACTTCGTGTTGGATTTTGCCACGATGTTGCCAGGAATGCCTAAGCCTGAGGTGAGCGCGCGTGTAGTAATGGCTCCCGAACATGCCAAGCGTTTGTTGCAGGCTTTACAAGAAAATATTTATAAGTACGAACAACAATTTGGTAAGATTGTGATTCCAGAGCAGATGGATCGCATGGCAACACCATTTAATGTGCCGGAAAAGGAATCATAAAGCAGTGGGCATCGCAGCCTTTTATGCTTGCCTTAACTTGGCAGTTCTTCTTTAGAAAGAAGATAATATGATTTTGAATAAAACCATAAGTGAATGAGATGAGTCGGTGATTCATCTCATTTTTGTTTGTAATAGCTGGCAGTTTAGGAACTGATAGAAGACAATTTTTTCTATCGTTAGCAGCCTTTTTTATAGAAAACACCCCTTTAGTTTCTAACATTTTGCCTAATTTTGCAAATAAAAAAAGCTCAATGAGTATTATTGTTTTCACGATTTTATTGTTTTTAGGAGCCTATTGTGCAGGATTATTAGGTTCGCTAACCGGTTTGGGAGGAGGCGTTGTAGTCATTCCTCTGCTTACCTTGTGTTTCGGAATAGACTTTCATTATGCCATCGGTGCAGCCTTGGTAGCGTCGATAGCAACCTCATCGGGGTCGGCAAGTGCTTATGTTAAGGAAGGAATGACCAATATTCGGTTGGGAATGTTCCTTGAAGTAGCTACCAGTCTCGGTGCAGTCTTGGGTGCAGCAGCGGCATTATGGATGCCAACAAATGCCATTGCGATTATCTTTGGAGGCGTTTTGCTCCTCACAGTGGCTATGCAATTCAAACAAAAGACGGATTATGTGGACGTGAAAGGAAGCAAGTTGGCGATGAAATTGAAGCTCTTTGGCAGTTATCCGAATAAAGAAGGGAAGCTTCAAAACTACGAACTCAAGAACGTTCCAGGTGGATTTGCGGTGATGGTGCTTGCTGGTGCCTTGTCAGGACTATTGGGTATTGGCAGCGGAGTGCTGAAAGTGTTGGCTATGGACAGTTGTATGAAGGTGCCATTTAAGGTTAGTACCACGACAAGTAACTTTATGATAGGTGTAACTGCAGTGACTTCGGCTGTAGTTTACTTGCAACGAGGATATATAGAGCCAGGAATCGCCTTCCCAATTATGGTAGGTGTGTTGGCTGGGGCAATGAGTGGAGCAAAACTTTTGAAGCGTTTGGATGTTAAACTCCTAAGAAAGATATTTGCTGTTGCTATTTTTTTAGTTGCTTTAAATATGATATATAATGGTATTATAGGTAAGTTCTGATATGGAAAACAATTCAAATTCTAAGAATAATATGAACATTCTGATTGGCAATACCTTGCGAATTGGAGTTCTTTTGGCTTGTGTCATCGCGTTGTTAGGTGGTATTTGGTATATCGTTTCATCTTCAGGAATGGGTTTACCAGACTATTCGGTCTTTAAAGATGGTGGAGATCCCAGTTACACTACATTCAGTGGGATTATTCATTCGGTTTTAACCTTCTCACCAATAGGCTGGGTTCAGCTTAGTGTTGTTGTCTTAATGCTTACACCTGTCATGCGCGTTGTGCTTTCATTGGTAGATTTTGGCATTCAACGAGACTGGTTGTATGTCATCATTACAGGCATTGTATTGTTTGTAATCATTGCAAATTCACTCGTTGGAGTAGGATAATGGATGTTAAATAATAAATAAATAGTTATTTATTGTTAATTACTTGTGTTGTGTAAGCTATTCGTT
>NZ_GL629647.1:1280747-1385970 GCF_000185845.1 Segatella salivae DSM 15606 | reverse complement strand
ATAATAAATAAAATAAATATATAAATTAAAAAGTTAAGTTATGCCTACTATTTCACAATTAGTAAGAAAGGGCAGAAAGGACATCGTAGACAAGAGTAAGTCCCCAGCTTTGGATAACTGTCCTCAGCGTCGTGGCGTTTGTGTTCGTGTTTACACTACGACTCCTAAGAAGCCTAATTCAGCAATGCGTAAGGTTGCTCGTGTGCGTTTGACAAACCAGAAGGAAGTAAACTCATACATCCCTGGAGAAGGTCACAACCTTCAGGAGCATAGTATTGTACTTGTTCGTGGTGGTCGTGTTAAGGACCTTCCTGGTGTACGTTATCACATTGTTCGTGGAACACTTGATACAGCTGGTGTTGCAAACCGCACACAGCGTCGTTCTAAGTATGGTGCTAAACGCCCAAAGGCAGCTAAGAAGTAATTGCTGAGCTAAAGATTTTTTTTATTCAAACGTTTTGCTGGAGAATTGTTGGACGCAGGTTGAGTAAATATTCGAGTGCGGATATTGAAGAACATGAATGACAACCCCATGCAGAATTTATTTTTCAAAACAAAATGAGAAAAGCAAAACCAAAGAAACGCGTGATCCTTCCGGATCCAGTTTACAATGATCAGAAGGTTTCTAAGTTTGTAAACCATTTGATGTATGATGGTAAGAAGACCATTTCATACGAGATTTTCTACAAAGCTCTTGATACAGTGAAAGAGAAGATGGCTAAAGAAGAGAAGCCTGCTCTTGAGATTTGGAAACAAGCTTTGGATAATATTACTCCTCAAGTAGAGGTAAAGAGCCGCCGAATTGGTGGTGCTACTTTCCAGGTTCCGACTGAAATTCGTCCAGATCGCAAGGAAAGTATTTCAATGAAGAATTTGATTGCTTTCGCACGTAAGCGTGGAGGAAAGTCAATGGCAGAGAAACTTGCTGCTGAGATTATGGATGCATACAACAATCAGGGTGGTGCATTCAAGCGTAAAGAAGATATGCATCGTATGGCAGAGGCTAACCGTGCGTTCGCTCATTTCAGATTCTAATTAATAAAGGTAAAAAGAAAATGGCAAATCGCGATTTACATTTGACTCGTAACATCGGTATCATGGCCCACATCGATGCTGGTAAAACAACTACTTCAGAACGTATCTTGTTCTACACAGGTAAGACGCATAAAATCGGTGAGGTGCATGATGGTGCAGCTACAATGGACTGGATGGCCCAGGAGCAGGAACGCGGTATTACAATTACTTCGGCTGCAACAACTTGTAACTGGAACTATGATGGTAAATCATATAAAATCAACTTGATTGATACTCCGGGACACGTTGACTTTACAGCTGAGGTAGAACGTTCACTACGTGTACTTGATGGTGCTGTTGCAACCTATTCTGCTGCTGATGGTGTACAGCCTCAGTCTGAGACTGTTTGGCGTCAGGCAGATAAGTATAACGTGCCACGTATCGGTTATGTGAATAAGATGGACCGCTCAGGTGCTAACTTCTTCGAGACTGTTCAGCAGATGAAGGATATTCTTGGTGCTAATCCTATCGCTATCCAGATTCCAATCGGCGCAGAAGAAAACTTCAAAGGTGTTGTCGATTTGATTAAAATGAAAGCTATCCTGTGGCACGATGAGACCATGGGTGCTGAATACGACGTTGAAGAAATCCCTGCAGAACTTGCTGATGAGGCTGCTGAATGGCGCGAGAAACTTGTAGAAGGTGCTGCAAACTTTGATGATGAGGTGATGGAACTTTATCTCGAAGGTAAGGAGATTAGCGAAGAAATGTTGCTTCGTGCTATTCGTAAAGGCTGTATTGCTATGGAGTGCTGTCCTATGTTGTTAGGATCTTCTTATAAGAATAAAGGTGTTCAGCCTCTGTTGGATTATGTTTGTGCCTTCCTTCCTTCACCAGTTGATACACAGGCTATCGTAGGAACGAATCCTGATACAGATGAAGAAGAAGATCGTATGCCTTCAGAGGATGCTCCAACTTCAGCTCTTGCATTTAAGATTGCAACCGATCCTTTCATGGGACGTCTTGTGTTCTTCCGTGTTTATTCAGGTAAGGTTGTTGCTGGTTCTTATGTATATAACCCGCGTTCTGGTAAGCGTGAGCGCATCAGTCGTCTGTTCCAGATGAATTCAAAGCAAGAAATCCCAATGGAATCTATTGATGCTGGTGATATTGGTGCAGGTGTAGGTTTCAAAGATATCCGTACAGGTGATACTCTTTGTGATGAGAAAGCACCAATCGTATTGGAGTCAATGACATTCCCTGACACGGTGATTTCTATTGCTGTTGAGCCAAAGAGCCAGGCAGATGTCGCGAAGATGGATAATGGTCTTGCTAAACTTGCAGAAGAAGATCCAACATTTACTGTTCGTACTGATGAGCAAAGTGGTCAGACTATTATTTCAGGTATGGGTGAGTTACACTTGGATATCATTATCGACCGTTTGAAACGTGAGTTTAAGGTTGAATGTAACCAAGGTAAACCTCAGGTGAACTATAAGGAGGCTATCACTCGTTCTGCACAGAGCCGTGAGACATATAAGAAACAATCTGGTGGTCGTGGTAAGTTTGCTTGTATTGATGTAACTATCGGTCCGAAAGATGAAGACTACACAGAAGGTGACTTGCAGTTCATCAATGAAGTTAAAGGCGGTAATGTACCAAAGGAGTTTATCCCTTCTGTACAGAAAGGTTTCGCTGATTGTTTAAGTAATGGTGTTCTTGGTGGCTTCCCTATGACAGGCTTGAAAGTTACATTGACGGATGGTAGCTTCCACCCTGTAGACTCTGATCAGTTGTCATTCGAATTAGTTGCACATCAAGCTTTCAAGGTGCTTTGCCCGAAGGCAGGTCCTGTTTTGATGGAACCTATCATGAAGGTAGAGGTTGTTACACCAGAAGAAAACATGGGTGATGTGATTGGTGACTTGAATAAACGTCGTGGTTTGGTTCAAGGTATGGAAGAAGCTCGTAGCGGTGCACGTATCGTTAAAGCAATGGTTCCATTAGCAGAGATGTTCGGTTATGTAACAGCACTGCGTACTATTACTTCTGGACGTGCTACTTCTTCAATGGAGTATGATCATCACGCAGCACTTTCTACAAGCATAGCTAAGGAAGTACTTGAGGAAGTTCATGGTCACGCAGAACTCCTTTAATTGAGAAAACTATAAAAGTTGAGAGGCGTTGTTTAGCGTATGACTCTTAAACAACGTACCTCTTTACTTCATTTACTAACAATTTTATAATTTAAAAAGTATGAGTCAGAAAATTAGAATTAAGCTGAAGTCTTACGATCACATGTTGGTTGATAAGTCAGCTGAAAAGATTGTGAAAGCCGTAAAGGCTACAGGTGCAATCGTTAGTGGTCCTATTCCATTGCCAACTCACAAACGTATCTTCACAGTAAACCGTTCAACTTTCGTAAATAAGAAGGCTCGTGAACAGTTTCAGCTTTCAGATTATAAACGTCTTATAGACATTTATAGTTCTACTGCTAAGACAGTTGATGCATTGATGAAGTTGGAATTGCCTTCAGGTGTAGAAGTAGAGATCAAAGTCTAATTTCAAAGTAGTAAATTATTAATTGATAAATTTTTATTGAAATGCCAGGATTAATTGGAAAAAAAATCGGAATGACATCCGTTTTCAGTGCCGACGGTAAGAATGTTCCGTGCACTGTTATCGAAGCTGGTCCTTGTGTTGTAACCCAAGTTAAAACAGAAGAAAAAGATGGTTACAAAGCACTTCAGTTGGGTTTCGAAGAGGCTAAGGAGAATCGTACCTCTAAGCCAATGATGGGAACTTTTAAGAAGGCAGGCACAACACCAAAGAAGCACTTGGCCGAGTTCAAGTTTAATGAGGAATACAACCTTGGCGACACACTCACCGTTGAGATTTTCTCAGATGCTAAGTTTGTAGACATCGTTGGTACTTCTAAAGGTAAGGGGTTTCAAGGTGTTGTTAAGCGTCATGGTTTTGGTGGTGTAGGGCAAAGTACACATGGTCAAGATGACCGCGCACGTAAACCGGGATCAATTGGTGCTTGTTCTTATCCTGCAAAGGTTTTTAAGGGCATGCGCATGGGTGGTCAAATGGGTGGTGATCGTGTTACTACTCAAAATCTTCAGGTGTTAAAGGTAATTCCAGAGCACAATCTCCTTCTCGTTAAGGGTTCTGTTGCTGGATGTAATGGTTCAACCGTTTTAATCAAAAAGTAATGGAAGTTAGTGTTTTAAATATCAAAGGTCAGGAGACTGGAAGGAAGGTGACTCTTAATGAGGCTATCTTTGGAATAGAGCCTAACGATCACGTGCTTTATTTAGATGTAAAGCAGTATCTTGCTGCGCAGCGTCAAGGAACAGCTAAAACGAAAGAAAGAAGTGAATTAAGTGGCTCTACTCGTAAGCTCGGTCGCCAAAAAGGCGGTGGTGGTGCACGTCGTGGTGATATTAATTCACCTGTATTAGTTGGTGGTGCTCGTGTATTCGGTCCAAAACCTCGTAATTATGACTTCAAATTAAATAAAAAAGTAAAAGTTCTTGCACGTAAATCTGCTTTATCTTACAAAGTTCAAGATAATGCTATAATTGTAGTTGAGGACTTAAAATTTGAAGCTCCAAAGACTAAAGAATTTGTAAATTTTGCAAAAAATATAAAAGTAGAAGGGAAGAAAACTTTAGTTCTTTTGTCAGAAGTTAATAAAAACGTATATTTGTCCGCTCGTAATATTCAAGGGACTGAAATAATGACAGCAACATCTCTCAATACGTATAAAGTTTTGAATGCAGACATTGTTGTAATTGCAGAAAGTGCTCTTAAGGCTATTGACGGAATCTTAAATAAATAATAAGGAGGTTTAGATTATGGCATTTATCATTAAACCATTGGTTACTGAGAAGCAATCTAAGATTACTGAGAAGAACGCGAGTCGCTATGGCTTTATCGTTCGTCCAGAGGCTAATAAGCTCCAGATTAAGAAGGAAGTCGAAGCCTTGTACAATGTTACAGTAGTTGAAGTGAATACACTTCGTTATGCCGGCAAGCATTCAAGTCGTTATACAAAGGCTGGTCTTATTAAAGGCCAAAAGAATGCGTTTAAGAAGGCTATCGTTACAGTAAAGGATGGCGATACAATTGATTTTTACAGCAATATTTAAATAAAAAATGGCAGTACGTAAATTAAACCCGGTTACTCCGGGACAAAGACACAAGGTTATTGGCACGTTCGAAGATATTACTGCATCCGTGCCAGAGAAGTCTCTCGTTTACGGCAAACATTCTACTGGTGGTCGAAATAACACTGGTAAAATGACCGTTCGCTACATTGGCGGTGGCCATAAGCAGAAGTATCGTTTGATAGACTTCAAGCGAGAGAAAGATGGTGTTCCAGCTGTAGTAAAGACAATCGAGTATGATCCTAATAGATCAGCTCGTATAGCTCTTTTGTTCTACGCTGATGGTGAAAAACGTTACATTATTGCTCCTAACGGACTGCAGGTAGGTGCTACACTGATGTCTGGTGCAGATGCTGCTCCTGAAATTGGTAATGCTCTTCCACTTGCAAACATTCCTGTTGGTACGGTAATTCATAACATTGAATTGCGTCCTGGTCAGGGTGCTTTGCTCGTTCGTTCGGCTGGTAACTTTGCTCAGTTGACTTCTCGTGAGGGTAGTTATTGTGTTATTAAGCTCCCTTCTGGCGAAACTCGTCAGATTTTGAGTGCTTGTAAAGCTACGGTAGGTAGTGTTGGTAATTCTGACCATGCTTTGGAGCAGTCTGGTAAGGCTGGTCGTTCACGTTGGTTAGGTCGTCGACCACATAACCGTGGTGTTGTTATGAATCCTGTTGATCACCCAATGGGTGGTGGTGAAGGTCGTCAGAGTGGTGGTCATCCACGTTCTCGTAAAGGTCTTTACGCTAAGGGTCTCAAGACTCGTGCACCTAAGAAGCTTTCAAACAAGTATATTATCGAAAGAGCTAATAAAAAATAAAGAGTAAATTATGAGTCGTTCATTAAAAAAGGGTCCATATATCAACGTGTCGCTCGAGAAGAAGATTCTCGCTTTGAACGAGAGTGGTAAGTCGAGTGTTGTGAAGACTTGGGCCAGAGCATCAATGATTTCCCCTGATTTTGTGGGACACACTGTTGCAGTTCATAACGGAAATAAATTCATCCCTGTTTATATTACTGAGAATATGGTTGGTCATAAACTCGGTGAGTTTGCACCTACACGTCGTTTTGGCGGTCACTCTGGTAATAACAAGAAGTAAGCGGGATTAAATCCATTTAAAAAATAGAATAATAATGGGAGCAAGAAAACATATCGCAGCTGAAAAAAATAAAGAAGCTCGCAAAAATCTGTACTTCGCAAAGCTCAAGGGGGTTCCTTCTTCTCCACGTAAGATGCGCTATGTCGTAGATATGGTTCGTGGTCTTGAAGTAGGGCGTGCTCTCGGAGTACTCAAGTTCTCTAAGAAGCAAGCTGCTTTGGACGTTGAAAAATTACTTCGCTCAGCAATTGCTAACTGGGAAACAAAGAATGGCCGCAAAGCTGAAGATGGTGAATTGTATATCAGCAAAGTCTTCGTAGATGAAGGTGTTACAATGAAACGTATGAGACCTGCGCCACAGGGACGTGGTTATAGGATTCGTAAACGTTCTAATCATGTGACTTTGTTTGTTGATGCCAAAACTAACGACGAAAAATAAAGAATAGAATGGGACAAAAAGTTAATCCGATAAGCAACCGACTTGGTATAATCCGTGGTTGGGATTCAAACTGGTTTGGTGGCAAGAATTTTGGTGATAACCTTGTTGAGGATCGTAAGATTCGTAAGTATCTCAATGAGCGTTTGGCGAAGGCAAGTGTATCGCGTATTGTAATAGAACGTACATTGAAACTCGTTACCATCACTATTTGCACAGCCCGTCCAGGTATCGTCATTGGTAAAGGTGGTCAGGATGTTGATAAATTGAAAGAGGAATTAAAGAAACTCTATAAAAAAGACATCCAAATTAATATATTTGAGGTTAAGAAACCCGAACTAGATGCAAATATCGTTGCTAACAACATCGCTCGCCAAGTGGAAGGCAAAATTTCATATCGTCGTGCCATTAAGATGGCTGTTCAGAATACGATGCGTGCAGGTGCAGAGGGTATTAAAGTTCAAATTACAGGTCGTCTGAATGGTGCTGAAATGGCACGTAAGGAAATGTTCAAGGAAGGTCGCACTCCTTTGCATACATTCCGTGCAGACATCGATTACTGTGCTACTGAGGCCTTAACAAAGGTTGGTCTTTTGGGTATAAAAGTATGGATTTGTCGAGGTGAAGTTTACGGAAAGCGTGAATTGACCCCTAACTTTACTCAGGAGAAACAAGTTGGTGGCCGTTCTAATAGCCGTAATGGCCGCGGTAGTCGAAAGAGAAACAATAACCGTTAAAAGAAAAAGCTATCATGTTACAGCCAAAAAGAGTAAAATATAGAAGACCTCAAGATGGGCGTGGTAATAAAGGCAATGCTCACAGAGGTACACAGCTGGCTTTTGGTTCTTTCGGCATCAAGACACTTGAGCCAAAGTGGATTAATAGCCGACAGATAGAGGCTGCTCGTGTAGCCGTAAACCGCTACATGAATCGTCAAGGCCAGGTTTGGATTCGCATTTTCCCTGATAAACCAATCACTCGCAAACCTGCTGATGTCCGCATGGGTAAAGGTAAAGGTGACCCTGCAGGTTGGGTTGCACCGGTAACTCCGGGACGTATCCTCTTTGAAGTAGAGGGAGTTTCATTTGATATTGCCAAAGAGGCTTTGCGCCTTGCAGCACAGAAGCTTCCTGTAAAGACTAAGTTTGTTGTTAGACGTGATTTCGATAAAAACGCTTAAGCTATGAAGATGAAAGAATTAAAAGAACTCGATGTCAAGGCATTGGCAGAGAAGTTGGAGAGTGAAAAGGCACAGCTTAATCAATTAAAGCTGAACCATTCAGTTGCTCCTCTTGAAAATCCATCACAGATTAAGGCAGCTCGTCGTAATGTTGCACGTATCGAAACAGAACTTCGTCAGAGAGAACTTAATAAATAATAATGGTCCAGATGGAAACAAGAAATTTAAGAAAAGTAAGACAGGGTGTTGTTGTCAGCAACAAGATGGATAAAACCATTGTTATAGCCTCTAAGTTCAAAGAGAAGCACCCTATTTATGGTAAGTTTGTTCAAAAGACAAAGAAATACCACGCTCATGACGAGAAGAATGAAGCAAATGTAGGCGATACAGTTCAGATTATGGAAACTCGTCCTCTGTCAAAGACTAAGAGATGGAGATTAGTACAAATTGTAGAAAAAGCTAAGTAATTATGATACAGGCAGAATCAAGACTTACAGTATGTGATAACAGCGGCGCACGTGAAGCAAAATGTATCCGTGTCCTCGGTGGTACCGGCCGTCGTTATGCCAGCGTAGGTGACGTTATTGTGGTAGCTGTCCAGAACGTCATCCCATCAAGTGATTTGAAAAAGGGTGCAGTATCAAAAGCTTTGATCGTTCGCACAAAGAAGGAAATCCGTCGTGCAGATGGTTCTTATATCCGTTTCGACGATAACGCTTGTGTATTGCTTAACAATGCAGGAGAACTCCGTGGTAGCCGTATCTTTGGTCCAGTTGCTCGTGAACTCCGTGCGGTGAATATGAAGGTCGTTTCTTTAGCACCTGAGGTTCTTTAATTAATCATAAAACAAGTAAGTAATGAGTAAGTTACATATAAGAAAAGACGATAAGGTTGTTGTTCTTACCGGAAGAGATAAGGGCAAGACTGGTAAAGTGCTCAAGGTATTAGTTAGCAAGAATTGTGCTATCGTAGAGGGACGTAACCTTGTATCAAAGAGCACTAAGCCTTCAGCAAAGAATCCTCAGGGGGGCATTGTAAAGATGGAGGCTCCTATTCATGTATCAAATCTGAGTCTGATCGATCCTAAGAGTGGTAAAGCTACTCGAGTTGCCATCAAGCATGAAGGCAAGAATGTGATTCGTATCGCTAAAAAGTCAGGGGAGGAAATTAAATAATGGATACAGCACAGTTAAAGAAAGTATATAAGGAGACTATAGCTCCTGAACTTCAGAAGCAGTTCAACTATTCTTCAGCAATGCAGGTTCCTGTTTTGAAGAAGATTGTGATTAATCAGGGTCTCGGTGATGCAACACAAGACAAGAAGATTGTCGATGTTGCAGTTAATGAAATTACCGCTATCACTGGTCAGAAGGCTGTTGCAACCTATTCTAAGAAGGATATTGCAAACTTCAAACTGCGTAAGAAGATGCCAATCGGCGTCATGGTAACACTTCGTGGTCAGCGCATGTATGAGTTCTTAGAAAGACTTATTCGTGTTTCTCTTCCACGTATTCGTGACTTCAAGGGTATCACAACAAAGTTTGATGGTCGTGGTAACTACACTTTAGGTATTACCGAACAGATTATCTTCCCAGAGATTAATATCGATGAGATAGACCGTATCCAGGGTATGAACATCACTTTCGTTACTTCAGCAGCAACTGATGAAGAAGGTTTTGCTCTTCTCAAGGCATTCGGACTTCCATTCAAGAACGCTAAAAACGATTAAGGAATATGGCAAAAGAATCAATGAAAGCTCGCGAGGTTAAGCGTGCAAAGCTTGTTGCTCGTTACGCTGAAAAGCGCGCAGCTCTGAAAAAGATTATCGCTACGTCTGAAGATGTTGCTGAAGCTTATGAAGCTGCACGCAAACTTCAGGCTATCCCCAAGAATGCTAATCCTATCCGTCTACACAACCGTTGCAAGATTACGGGCCGTCCTAAAGGTTATATCCGCCAGTTCGGTTTGTCTCGTATTCAGTTCCGTGAGATGGCATCAGCTGGTTTGATTCCTGGAGTGAAAAAAGCAAGCTGGTAATTCGGAATAGCAAAGTGAATGTTGTTTAAGCATCTGTAATTAAGCTCCTTTTGATTAGCTTTACGATTCCTAATATTTCATTTGGTAATAAGCGTCATAATGTGCTACAATTTGATAGCTTTTATACGATGATTTCTTTGGAATAGGAAAGTTATTCTACTCGGCTTGCTTTACAGATAAACATCAGTCACTTTACTTCTAATCGTTCTTAAACGGATTTTTTTAATATTGTCGGGGTTGTCCCGATTAATTAAACATTTATATTTTATGACAGATCCAATAGCAGATTATCTGACAAGACTCAGAAACGCAATCATGGCTCATCACCGTGTAGTTGAAGTTCCTGCGTCTAACTTGAAGAAAGAGATCACTAAGATCCTCTTCGAGAAGGGATACATCTTGAACTACAAGTTCATTGAAGATGGTCCTCAGGGTTTAATTAAGGTCGCACTGAAGTACGATCCATCAACAAAGCAGAGCGCTATCAAGAGTTTGAAGCGTGTGTCTACACCTGGTTTGCGTAAGTATACCGGTTATAAAGACATGCCGAGAGTAATTAACGGATTAGGTATTGCTATCTTATCTACATCCCAAGGTGTAATGACAGACAAGGAAGCTTCCGATTTAAAGATCGGTGGTGAAGTTCTTTGCTACATTTATTAATTGGAGGATTTTAATATGTCAAGAATAGGTAAATTGCCAATTAGTATTCCAGCAGGAGTTACAGTAAACTTCGATGAGAAGACAAATGTAGTTACAGTTAAAGGTCCTAAAGGCGAACTCTCTCAGTATGTAGATCCTTCTATTAAGATGGAAATAGCTGATGGTCATATCACTTTCAGTGTAGATGAGAATAGCCCTGTAGATATTAAGCAGAAACAATCTTTCCATGGTCTCTATCGTTCACTTGTTAACAACATGGTTGTTGGTGTAAGCGAAGGCTATCAGAAAGTACTTGAACTTGTAGGTGTAGGTTATCGTGTTTCTAATCAAGGTAATCTCATTGAATTCTCTTTGGGTTATACTCACCCTATTTTCATGGAACTTCCAAAAGAAATCAAGGTTGAGTCTAAATCAGAAAGAAACCAGAACCCAATTCTTACACTCGAGTCATGTGACAAGCAGTTGCTTGGTCTCATCTGTGCAAAAATTCGTTCTTTCCGTAAGCCTGAGCCTTATAAGGGTAAGGGTATCCTGTTCAAGGGTGAAGTTATTCGTAGAAAGTCTGGTAAGACCGCTGCAGCTAAGTAATTTTAATTGATTTTACGATTATGACAACAAAGAAAGTAGAAAGACGAATTAAGATAAAGTTCCGCATTCGTAAGAGTGTTAACGGAACAGCTGAGCGTCCACGTCTAAGTGTTTTCCGCTCTAATAAGCAGATTTACGCTCAGGTTATTAATGATTTGACTGGCAAGACGCTTGCTTCTGCAAGTTCATTAGGCCTTGAAAAGTTGGCAAAGATGGAACAAGCAAAGAAAGTTGGTGCACTTGTTGCAGAAAAAGCAAAGGCTGCCGGCATAGAGTCAGTAGTGTTCGACCGTAATGGTTACTTGTATCATGGCCGTGTACAGGCTCTCGCAGATGCAGCTCGTGAAGGTGGACTTAAATTCTAAACGATTATGGCAATGAATAAAGTTAAAGTAAATAGTGACGTAGAACTGAAAGATCGTCTGGTTGCTATCAACCGTGTAACCAAGGTTACAAAAGGTGGTCGTACATTCACATTCGCTGCTATCGTCGTTGTAGGTGATGGCAAAGGTGTTGTCGGCTGGGGCCTTGGTAAGGCTGGTGAGGTGACAACAGCAATCTCTAAGGGTGTTGAGTCTGCAAAAAAGAATCTCGTGAAAGTTCCTGTATTAAAAGGAACTGTCCCTCATGAAATTGAAGTTTCTTTTGGTGGTGCTCAAGTACTACTTAAGCCAGCAGCAGCTGGTACTGGTCTAAAGGCCGGTGGTGCTATGCGTGCAGTGCTTGAAAGTGCTGGTGTTTCTGACGTGATTGCAAAGTCAAAGGGGTCTTCAAATCCTCACAACCTTGTAAAGGCGACAATCGCAGCATTAGCTCAAATGCGTGATGCCTATACGATAGCTGGTGAACGTGGTATCAGTATGGATAGAGTTTTTAACGGTTAATAGGAGAAAATAATGGCAACAATTAAAATCAAACAGATTAAGAGTAAAATCGGTTATCCAGTTGATCAGAAGCGTACGCTTCATGCTTTGGGCCTTCATAAGATCTCTCAAGTTATTGAAGTTGAAGACACTCCTAGTATCCGCGGTATGATCCGTAAGGTTCATCATCTGGTAAGCGTAGTTGAATAATTAATCTTTTAATATTGAATCAATTATGAAATTAAATAATTTGACACCAGCAGAAGGCTCAACACATGCACGTCGTCGTATTGGTCGTGGTCCTGGTTCCGGTTTAGGTGGTACATCTACTCGTGGACATAAGGGTGCTAAAGCTCGCTCTGGTTACAAGAAAAAGATTGGTTTTGAAGGTGGTCAGATGCCACTTCAGCGTCGTGTACCGAAGGCTGGTTTTAAGAATATCAACCATAAAGAGTACTTCGCTGTAAACCTTTCAACACTCCAATCTCTTGCAGAGGCAAAGAATCTCACAAAGATTGGTATTGCAGAACTTCAAGAAGCAGGTCTTACTAATGGTAAAAAGCTTGTGAAGATTCTTGGCAATGGTGAGTTGAAAGCAAAAATAGATGTTGAAGCAAATGCATTCTCTAAGACTGCCGAAGAAGCTATAAAGGCAGTAGGTGGTAACGCAACTATAATCTAAGTAAATGAAAAAGTTTATTGAGACACTAAAGAACTGTTGGAAGGTTGAAGACTTGCGTCAGCGACTTTTGATAACAATACTCTTCACGGCAATATATCGTTTTGGATCATTTGTCGTACTTCCTGGTATTAATCCGGCTAAGTTGGAATCACTTCAGTCGCAAACCGCTGGTGGCTTAATGTCACTTTTGGACATGTTCTCTGGTGGAGCATTTTCCAATGCATCTATCTTTGCACTTGGAATTATGCCTTACATCTCAGCTTCTATCGTTATGCAGCTCCTTGCTGTAGCTGTACCTTATTTCCAAAAGATGCAGCGTGAAGGTGAAAGCGGCAGAAAGAAGATAAACTGGTATACTCGTCTACTGACAATTGCCATTCTGGTTTTTCAGGGACCCGCATACCTCATGAATCTAAAGACACAAGCTGGCCAGGCTTTGGCCAGCGGTGTCTCTTGGACTGCTTTTATAGTTTCTGCAACAGTTATCCTCGCAGCGGGAAGTATGTTTATTTTGTGGCTCGGTGAGCGCATTACGGATAAAGGTGTAGGGAATGGTATCTCATTAATCATTATGATTGGTATCATAGCTCGACTCCCACAGGCTTTCGTACAGGAGGTAACTTCACGATTCACTGCTATCTCCGGTGGAGGTATAGTTATGTTTATTGTTGAGTTGCTTATCTTATATGCAGTAGTTTGTGCCTCAATTCTGTTGGTTCAGGGAACTCGTAAGGTGCCTGTACAATATGCTAAGCGTATTGTTGGTAATAAGCAATATGGTGGCGCTCGTCAATATATTCCACTGAAACTGTTTGCCGCTAATGTAATGCCAATCATCTTTGCTCAGGCATTGATGTTTATTCCACTGGTTATAGTTCAATACCAGAGTGAGAATGCATCATGGGTTGTTCGGTCTTTAATGGACAATCGTAGTGTGTTGTATAATGTAATCTATGTAATACTAATTATAGCGTTTACATATTTCTATACAGCAATAACGCTGAATGCAACTCAGATGGCTGAAGACATGAAACGTAATAACGGTTTTATTCCAGGAGTAAGACCTGGAAAAGATACTGCTGAGTATATTGACACCATTATGTCTCGTATTACTTTCCCAGGTTCGTTGTTTATTGCGTTTATTGCTATAATGCCGGCTCTCGCAGGACTTCTGAATGTACAACAAGGATTCTCGCAATTCTTTGGTGGTACTTCATTGTTGATTCTTGTTGGAGTTGTTATTGATACATTACAACAGATTGAGAGTCACTTGATGATGCGTCATTATGATGGACTTCTGAACTCTGGACACACACGTAATAGTAGTGTCTCAGTTTATTAATCAGATTAAGTCCAATGAAAATATTTCTGAAGACGGAAGATGAAATCGACCTAATGCGTAAGGCTAACCAACTTGTTGGTTCTACTCTTGCAGAGTTAGGCCGACATGTTCAGCCTGGTATAACAACCTTACAGCTGGATAAGATAGCAGAGGAATTCATTAGAGATCATGGTGCAATACCAACTTTTAAGAATTTCCCTAATCCTTATGGGGAGCCTTTTCCAGCTTCAATATGTACTTCTGTAAACGATGTTGTAGTGCATGGAATTCCAAATGCTGACGTTGTTCTGAAAGAAGGAGATATTATCTCTATAGATTGTGGAACTCTTCTTGATGGGTATAATGGAGATTCCTGTTATACTTTTGCAGTGGGAGAAGTCTCACCTGAAGTGAGAAAATTACTGAATGTCACAAAAGAGTCCTTGTATAGAGGGATTGAACAGGCCGTTGCTGGGAAACATGTAGGAGATATTGGGGCTACTATTCAAGATTATTGTGAGAGCTTTGGTTATGGTGTAGTCAGAGAACTTACAGGTCATGGAATAGGTAAGGAAATGCACGAAGATCCTAAGATTCCTAATTATGGGCGTCATGGTAATGGGGTTATGCTTAAAGCTGGAGTGTGTATTGCAATTGAGCCAATGATTACAATGGGTGATTATCACATAGGAATGTTACCAGATAAGTGGAGTATTGTTACGTGTGATCGTAAACCTGCAGCACATTTTGAGCATACTATCGCAATCAGAAAAGGTAAAGCTGAGATCTTATCAACGTTTGAAGAAATAGAAAATCATTAAGTTAGAAGAATAGTTTTATGGCAAAACAATCCGCTATTGAGCAGGATGGAACAATTGTAGAAAGTCTGTCTAATGCAATGTTCCGTGTAGAACTTGAGAATGGGGTTCAGATTATTGCGCACATCTCTGGTAAAATGCGTATGCATTATATCAAAATACTTCCTGGTGACAAGGTAAAGGTTGAGATGAGTCCTTATGATCTGACAAAAGGCAGAATCGTTTTCAGATACAAATAATTACTCATATATAAACTGATATGAAAACAAGAGCATCATTGAAGAAGCGTACACCCGACTGTAAGATTGTTCGTCGCAAAGGTCGTTTGTTCGTTATTAACAAGAAAAACCCTAAGTTCAAATTGCGTCAGGGTTAGTGTTAAAGTATCGTAAAAGGTTAAATAAATCAATTTTTATTTCTAATTTTGCACGTTCTTTGACGAGAAAACAGATTTAAATTATTAATTTTTTATCAATTAAATAATGGCAATAAGAATTGTTGGAGTAGATTTGCCCCAGAACAAGCGTGGCGAAATCGCATTGACTTATATCTATGGTATAGGTCGAAGTAGTTCAGCAAAGATATTGGATAAGGCTGGTGTGAACCGTGACTTGAAAGTCAGTGAATGGACTGATGACCAAGCAGCCAAGATCCGTGAAATTATCGGCGCTGAGTTTAAGGTAGAAGGTGATCTCCGTTCTGAGATCCAAATGAACATCAAGCGACTGATGGATATTGGTTGTTATCGTGGAGTTAGACATCGTAATGGTCTTCCAGTTCGTGGTCAGAGCACTAAGAATAATGCTCGTACTCGTAAGGGTAGAAAGAAGACTGTTGCTAATAAGAAGAAGGCTACTAAGTAATTTTAATGTAAATTAATTATGGCAAAGACAAAAGCAACATCTAAGAAGAGAAACGTAAGAGTAGACGCAATCGGTCAGCTTCACGTTCATAGTTCATTCAATAATATCATTGTATCATTAGCTAATAGCGAGGGACAAGTTATTTCTTGGTCTTCTGCTGGTAAGATGGGCTTCCGTGGTTCAAAGAAGAATACTCCGTATGCAGCTCAGATGGCAGGTGAAGATTGTGCGAAAGTTGCGTTTGACCTCGGTCTGCGCAAAGTTAAGGCTTACGTAAAAGGTCCAGGTAATGGTCGTGAGTCTGCTATTCGTGCCGTGAACGCAGCTGGTATTCAAGTTACAGAGATTGTTGATGTAACTCCATTGCCACATAATGGCTGCCGTCCACCAAAGCGTCGCAAGGTATAATCATTGATACAATAATAAATTTAGCACATATTTTTATATTATGGCAAGATATATAGGTCCGAAATCTAAAATTGCACGTCGATTTGGTGAGCCCATCTTCGGCGCCGACAAAGTTTTGTCCAAGAGAAACTTCCCTCCTGGACAGCATGGCAATAACCGTCGCAGAAAGATGTCTGAGTACGGAGTCATGTTGGCAGAGAAGCAGAAAGCTAAGTATACATATGGTGTACTTGAGCGTCAGTTCCGTAATATGTTTGAGAAAGCAGCTAAGGCTGATGGTATTACTGGTGAGGTTCTACTTCAGAATCTCGAATGTCGTCTTGACAATGTAGTATATCGTCTTGGTATTGCTCCTACGCGTGCTGCTGCTCGTCAGCTTGTAGGTCATAAGCATATTACTGTAGACGGTAAAGTTGTAAACATCCCATCTTTCGCTGTTAAGCCAGGAATGGTTGTTGCTGTTCGTGAGAAATCAAAGTCTCTCGAGGTTATCGAAGCTGCACTTGCAGGTTTCAATCACAGTAAATACCCTTGGATTGAGTGGGACGATAATGCAAAGTGTGGTAAGTTCTTGCATAAGCCAGAGCGTGCCGACATCCCTGAGAATATTAAGGAACAGTTAATCGTTGAGTTGTACTCTAAATAAATCATTGAATTAATGGCGATATTAGCATTTCAAAAACCTGATAAAGTTGTAATGTTGGAGGCCAATGATAAGTTCGGCAAGTTCGAATTTCGTCCTCTTGAGCCGGGCTTTGGTGTTACCATTGGTAATGCATTGCGTCGCATTCTTCTTTCATCACTGGAGGGTTATGCTATCAACACCATCCGTATTGCTGGTGTTGAGCATGAGTTTTCTTCAGTTCCTGGTGTAAAGGAAGATGTAACCAACATTATCTTGAATTTGAAACAAGTCAGATTCAAGCAAGTAGTAGAAGAATTCGAGAACGAGAAAGTTAGTATCACTGTAGAGAATTCCACTGAATTCAAAGCTGGTGATATTGGTAAATATCTGACTGGATTTGAAGTGTTAAACCCTGATTTGGTGATTTGTCATTTAGATGCCAAAGCTTCAATGCAGATTGATCTCACCATTAACAAAGGACGCGGTTATATTCCGGCTGATGAGAATCGTGAGTTCTGCACTGATGTCAACGTTATTCCAATCGATTCTATCTACACCCCTATCCGTAATGTGAAATATTCAGTAGAGCCTTATCGTGTTGAACAGAAGACCGATTACGATAAGTTAGTTATTGAAGTTTCTACGGATGGTTCCATTCATCCGAAAGATGCGCTTAAAGAGGCAGCGAAGATTCTTATTTATCACTTCATGTTATTCTCTGATGAGAAGATTACTCTTGAATCTCCTGATCAAGATGGTAACCAAGAATTTGATGAAGAAGTGCTTCATATGCGCCAATTGCTCAAGACTAGATTAGTTGATATGAACCTCAGTGTTCGTGCACTTAACTGCTTGAAGGCTGCTGATGTTGAGACACTTGGTGATCTCGTTCAGTACAATAAGACTGACCTTTTGAAGTTCCGCAACTTTGGTAAGAAATCGCTTTCAGAGCTTGATGATTTGCTCGAAAGTCTGAATCTGTCGTTTGGAACCGATATTTCAAAGTATAAATTAGATAGAGAGTAAAACAAACTCTCTACCTCTTAAACGTTAAGAATAAAATGAGACATAATAAAAAATTCAACCATCTGGGTCGTACTGCATCTCATCGTGACGCTATGCTCGCAAATATGGCAGTGTCATTGATCATGCACAAAAGAATCACTACGACCCTTGCAAAGGCAAAAGCCTTGAAGAAGTATGTAGAACCATTGATCACTCGCTCTAAAGAAGACACCACAAACTCACGCCGTGTAGTTTTCCGTTATCTTCAAAAGAAAGAGGCTATCAAGGAACTCTTCAGTACGGTTGCTGCCAAGGTGGCTGATCGTCCAGGTGGTTACACACGTGTAATCAAGTTGGGTACCCGTCAGGGGGATGCTGCTGAAATTGCTTTCATCGAGCTCGTTGACTTCGATGAGAACATGGCTAAGACTCCGAAGGCTGCTAAGAAGACTCGCCGTAGCCGTAAGTCTACCAAGGCTGAAGCTACTACAGAGGCTCCTGTTACAGAAGTTCCAGCAGCTGAAGAGGCTAAAGCAGAGTAATCTCACGATTAATATTCAAACCTATAATGAAAGCGTAGTGAAGTTTTTCACTACGCTTTTTATTTGCCCTTACTTTGTTTTTGTGCTGCTATGTATGTCCGAAATAATTCTTTTATGACGTTACTCTGTCAGTTAATACTTAGTAGAAGTTCCGTTTGATGTGCATGAAAAGAAAACAAAGCATATTTTTGTGAAAGATTAATTCTATTATGTGAAACTATATTCTCATATGGATTTCGTATCTTTGTAATTGTAACAACAAAATTAAGGATATGGAAAATATTAAATTAGTGAATGGTGTTGAGATGCCATTATTGGGATATGGTGTGTTCAGGGTTAATCCAGAAGAGTGTGAACGCTGTGTGAGTGATGCACTTAATGTAGGTTATCGCTTGATAGATACCGCACAAGCTTATGGCAATGAAGAAGGAGTTGGACGTGCATGGCGTAAGAGTGGTATTGCGCGTAAAGACCTTTTCCTTGTTACAAAGATATGGATTAGTAATTCAGGAGAAGGGAAAGCTGCAACAAGTATAGATGAGAGTCTTCGTAAACTTGATACTGATTATGTCGATCTTTTACTCATTCATCAGGCTTATGGAGATGTGTTTGGAACATGGCGTGCTATGGAAAAGGCTTATAAAGAGGGCAAAGTTCGAGCTATCGGAGTATCAAACTTCCAGGCAGGACGCTTCTTTGACTTCGCACATTTTGTCGATGTAAAGCCTATGGTCAATCAATTGCAGTGCAATGTAATGG
Source organism: Segatella salivae DSM 15606 (assembly GCF_000185845.1). Taxonomy (GTDB): domain Bacteria; phylum Bacteroidota; class Bacteroidia; order Bacteroidales; family Bacteroidaceae; genus Prevotella; species Prevotella salivae. The sequence goes on along the minus strand of NZ_GL629647.1, from coordinate 1,366,894 downwards.
CACAACAGAACGATATACAGCCTATTTTACAAGAAACAAACACAAGAACAATGTCCTGGGGGCCGCTTGGTGGACAGGGGGTTGATGGTATTGTGAAGAGCGAACTGCTTGTAAGCATCGGACAAAAATATGGTAAGTCGGCAGCACAAGTAGCGCTTCGATGGCTTACGCAGCGTGGTATCGTAGCCATACCAAAGAGTAGTCACATAGAACGTATGCAGCAAAACTTCGATATTTTCGACTTCTCTCTTACGAAAGAAGATATGGATAAGATTGCAACGATGAATCAGTCGGATGCTGGTTTTATAGACTTTACTTCACCAGACTTTGTAAAGTATCTTATTGAAAACTATGGATAAATGTGAAATATGGCTTTATTATTTTCATCCATAAGCTGAAAAAGAATATGGATAAAGTTGATAATAGGTTGGAATATGTTATAAAATAAATAGTATTATGGGTTGTTCCATCCGAAGTGATGTTTAATTCCTTCGTGCTAAGTATTAGGCAACATGTTAAAACTTGTTTGCTTTTTTAGGGAATTCCCCCTTGATATATAGGGAAAACATCCTTTAACATTGTTGCTTTATACTTATCTTTGTCTCCATATAAGATTGAATCGAAGATGAAAAAAGTGTTGATTTATGCTGCATGTGCAACTTTATTGTTCAGCAGTTGCGATAGTTATACGGGGTCAGGTGCTTATGCCGGCGTCTCCTTAGGTTCCATTTTGGGCAGTGCTATCGGTGGAATTGCCGATGGCCCACGTGGGTCTGACATCGGGACTATCATTGGAATGGCAGGCGGAGCCGCTGTGGGTGCGATGATAGGTCAGGCAGCTGACCAGCGACGCGTAGCCGATCAAGAGCAATATCAGTATGAACGTGCAAAGCGAAACTATGACCATAAGATGAAAGAACGCCAGCAACAAGCAGGTGAAAGCAGTTATCAAGAGGCACCTTCTACGGATAGTGGCTTCGACGAAACTAACTCAGGAGACGATCGTATCTATGATTTCACGGGTAAAGATTACCAGAGTGATGTGACTACTCGCACGGCAACCACAAGACTTCCTGACTCATGTAGTGCCGACAATCGTATTGAAAGATTGAAGTATGCGCCTAATATTGAGGTGCGAAATGCACGTTTTCTTGATGCAAATGAAGACGGAACGATAGAACGCGGAGAGCTTTCTAAGGTGATATTTGAAGTTATGAATCGTGGTAATCAACCCATATATGATGTCCTTCCCGTGGTTATTGAGGCCAATAAAAACCGCCATTTGCAAATCTCTCCAAGCATTCATATAGAGAAAATAGAGCCGGGTAAGGGCATACGTTATACTGCTCTTGTCAAAGCAGACAATCGGTTGAAGGATGGAAATGCAAAGATTTGCGTCTCTGTTCTCCAAGGAAATAAGGCCATTTCAAAGGTAACGGAGTTTAATATCCCTACAAAGAAGTAAAAGAAAGTAGTCATTACTCGCAGCAATCCTCGCGAAAGAAGGGAGAGAAGGCATGCTGTTTATGTGCTAAAACGACTGACAGCGTACTTGATTTTGCAATGATTTCAATCGTCTGTTGGGTGCCGATAGGCATATATAACAGCAAATAAAGTGCTTTGTCTCATTTATTTCATGACATAACCCCTATTTCTCAATGGGTAATGACATTATCTTCGGTCCTTCAATCTTATATTGCTCGGCCCATGACTCCCTCCTTCTGGGAGGGAAAGGGGTGGGTGTTTTATCTTTTAAAACATTCCTTTTATTTTCTCAAATACGCTGTTCCAGCGATTCTCTTTGTCTTTTTTCGTTGTAGCATTCTTTTCGTCTTTCGTGGCATCTTCTTTCGGTTTGTTTGCCGCTTTGGTTTGAAGAAGTTTCTGTTGACTGGCAATTTTCTTCGCATCACGATTGATAGTCTTGTTCACAATGCCTTGTCTGTTCTTCCAATCATCCACAATATTATATCTAACGGATGATGCTTCAAAATCTATTCTGGGTAGTTCTTCGGCCTCGTCATCCAAATAAGGCACGCCTTTTCCTATCTTTTCAATCATCACAGTGGCTACTCCATTCGACAAAATGCCAAGTTGTTTGGCCGCGCCATACGACAAATCAATGATTCGTCCATGGCCAAACGGACCGCGGTCTGTTACTTTCACGACCACGCTATTACCGTTATTAGGGTTCGTTACTTTTAATAACGTGCCGAAAGGATAGGTGCGATGCGCACACGTTAAACTATCATGGTGCAGTCGTTCGCCGCTGGCGGTTCTGGCTCCAGTAGCTCTTTTTGAATAATAAGAGGCTTTTCCTCTCTGTTGTTGGGCGCATAATGACAGCGATAAGAGCAGATTTATCAGTATAAATAGAAATCTTTTATTGTCCACAAATCCGTTTTTTCGTTCGTAACTCGCCATATTGGATTAAACAAATCCCAATATGATTTACACACTCAATACGTTTGTAATCAATTGATTGCAATTCAACGATGTTGCAAATATACAAAAACTTTACGTAAGTTCCAAATCTATTGTTTTGTGAACGCTATGACTTTACGCGATAAAATGACGCAGTTGATGTTGCAATCTCCCTCATTTTACGCAGTGATTTGCCACAAATCATTTTTCTTTCTCAGCCCTTATGTTTTCTTTATCAAGCGCATGTTTCGCCATAACCAATTAGGAATACATTGCCATAAAAGCGTGACAATGTGCCAACGCCAGTCAACAACATAGCAATGTCTTTGCTTTTCAATCGCACGAAGAATAGACTTTGCCACATCTTTTGTCTTCATGAGCATCGGGAAATGTGCTGTTTCACCTAATAAAGGCGTGTCAACAAAGCCTGGACGAATATCAGTGAAGCGTATATTCAACTTCCGATTGGCGGCAAGTTGCTCCAAAGCTTGAAGATATTTGCTTTGCATTGCCTTCGAAGCACTATAAGCTGGTGCAGGACCCAGCCCCATTGTGCCAGCTATCGACGTGATGCAGGCAATGTGACCTCCGCCTTTCGACGAAAAGAAATGAAAGGCGGCATCTACCATTCTGGTAAATCCAATGACATTAGTTTGCATGGTTTGTAGTTCTCTTTCGCTATCCAATGCGGGGTTTTGCCACCCAATTCCCGACACATGAAGATAGAGATCTATTCCTTTCATGCGTTCAATGAGCTTGTGCAATGCGTCTACAGCCTGTTCTTCTTGAATGTCTATGCGAGCCACAAAGACACGCTCTGGTGCCAAACTCCGTAGCTTTTCTAACCTGTCTTCACGTCGTGCGGCCACGCCAACTGCCCAGTTTTGTGCAATCAATAGCCTTGCTAGCTCATAGCCAATGCCACTACTGGCTCCCATGATAATGGCTTTCTTCATCTTCGTTCGATAATAACGCCGTCGCCATAGACAACAGTCTGGTCTGCAGAAGCGCTGATTCGCAGGTTTACAAAGGCATTACAGCCAGCGTCATAAGCCTTTTGTATTACGTTTCTTAAGCAGCGTTCAGGATTGATTCTCCTACTATAATCAACGAAAAGCCCACGTTGTTCCTTAATCTCATAACCCATAATGTTTGGTAATGTGCTTACAAATTGTTGATCAATCACAAATTTCGATTCATCAACTTCACTGCTAAATAAACTCATTTTTATATATTTTGTTTGTGACAAAGATATAAAAATCGAACTAAAAAAGCAAGGGGTGGTTCGAAGGTTCTTTGGTTTTTGGGAATTATTTGGTCTATAATACTTTATAAAGTTCCGAAAACAAAGTGTTGTATGGAGTGATATAGGGTTTGTTTTCAAATGCACACATTTTGTGAAGACTATCGCAACGTAAGTTCAGAAGGGTGGAGGCGCTTGGAGAATGCACACATTTTCTGTCAATTTCTGATAGATTCTTCGATAAAAGTTCTACCTTTGTGGCGTTCAATAAAGGGAAAAAGGAAATGGAAGTAATAAGATGTTTTGTTGAGGAAATCATCATTCGATGTGGTGTTCATGGTGCCGGTGTTCCTATTTTGCGCCATGTCTTGCTGATTGTTGTCGTAGTATTACTGGCTTTGTTGAGCTATTTTGTGGCACGACGGGTGATTCTTTTGATTACGAAAGTAGTCTCTCGCAAGGGTCTTAAATGGAATCAGGCACTGTTAGTTTCAGTATGTCGCGTTGTTCCTGCTATTGTTGTATGGAAACTTCTGCCGCTCGTGTTCTATCAATATCATATGGTGCGTGAGCTTGTGGCACGTGTTACAGCCATTTATATCACGGTGATGGTGACGCGAGCTTTCATTGCTTTGCTTAATAGTTTCGATGAAATTACGGCCTCAAAGCGGTCGGCCAAGCAGCAATATCTCAAGTCTTTGCGAGGTGTTTTGAAGATTGTGGCTATCTTTATGGCTGCTATTTTCATCATTGCTATAGGCATAGGACGCAGCCCAATGACGCTGTTTGCCGGACTGGGTGCCACATCTGCCGTCTTGATGTTGGTGTTTCAAGACACGATTTCAGGCCTTGTTGCCGGCATACGACTAACGAGTAATGACATGCTTCATAAGGGAGACTGGATCACAGTGCCTAAATCTAACGTGGATGGTATCGTGGAAGAGATCTCACTTACGACTGTAAAGGTGAGGAACTTTGATAATACTATTGTCACGGTTACACCGCAAACACTCGTTGAAGACTCGTTCCAAAACTGGTTGGGGATGCAGCAAAGTGCAGGTAGAAGAGTGAAAAGAATGGTCTATTATGACTTTAGAAGTGTGAAGGTTATAGATGATTCACTGCGTAAGAAGTTAGTGGATAAGGGCTATTTCAAGGCAGAAGAGCTCGCCGGAAATATTGTAAATATGGCTTTATATCGTCGTTTCATCGAACAATATCTTAGTCATAATGCTTATGTTAACACCGATATGGTTTATATTGTATGTCAAAAAGAGGCGACAAACGCAGGACTTCCGCTTGAGTTTTATTTCTTTTTGAGAGATAAGGAATGGGAAAAGTATGAGCATCAATTAGCCGAAATCATGGAGTATGTCTATGCCGTTACGCCAGACTTTGGGCTTACTATCTACGAAGCTACACCTGTTCAATAATTTGACTAAATAGTATTAAATCGTAAGGAAAAGGCGTTTATTACTGTCTTTTAATAAGCGTTTTGGTGCTTGTTTAACGTTATTTATATTAAAAGTGATGCGTTTTAGGGTGCAAACTATTGACACGTATTTGATAATTTCCTATATTTGCATCGATAAATCAAATGTTATTCAACTTTAATAGAAAGACTATTATGAGCACAAAAAAGACCGTTCTTCCTCAGATTCCGCGGGACTTACGCAGAGAAGACGACAATGAAACAACCAAGGTGCACATTATTGAATCTGATGTTTGGTACACCTAAGGCCTGTAAAAGGCTTAGATTTGCTGATGACTTAATTCTAAAAATAGGATGGCTGGCCTGAAAATGGTCGGCCATTTTTTGTTTTAAGCTGGTGTTCTAAGCATAATATAGGAAGGTTTTCTTGTATAATAAGTTGCAAAGAGTTGTGTTTGAAAGGGAGAAGAGCCTAAGATTGAAATTGTTATTGTTGTGATTTGAGGGGCAAGGGAGAGGGAGTTACGCCGTAAAATGTGATAGATTTTGTGCAGTATAGGCTGGAACGAGTATGTTATTATATGATAAAAGAAGGTCTGAAAGTGGCAGTTAAAGCTCATTTTCAGACCTTCTTGTTTGTAAAAATGTATGAACTATTCAGCTGTTGGCTTTGAATAGGTGTCGCGAATCTTCTTTGTTTTCAGCATCAAATTCTTGTAATGAAGTGCGTTAATGCCGTCGGCATTGCTCTTTTTCAACTGCTGTTGGCAGAAATTATCAATCATATCAAGATGTTTCAGCGCATAAAGTGTCGCATCAGAAGGCTCTGTTTTGGTGTTGTCTTTAGCCGTTTTTTCAGGATTAATGACTAACCCAATGCAGTCAACATAGTTTTGTTCCAACTTACGGCGATAGTTATTGTCGCGTTGATTCGTTTGACTCATAGGCTTCCAAATGGCTTGAAACAAGTCGTTTAGATAGTCGTTGACAGGGTAGGGCTTGCTTGCCGTGAAACTGTTTGTAGCACAACGATAGAGCGTTTTAGCCGAAAGGAAGTAGTTTAACCATAAAGTTGAAGTGCGAGTCAAGTCATCGTTGGCATTGACACCAAGCTTATTGACAATACTATCAGGGTAAAGCCAATGAGGAAGTGTGAATAAATGGCGGCCAAGCCAGGCGATAGCATCTTTCTGAAGCGCTGCTGGAACGATGTCGTTATTGCGTGTTGATGGCCAGTTATCGCTGTAAACGCCATTGATATAGCGTCCAACGTGCCCGCAGTAACGCTGGAATTGTGAGCGCACAGCACTGTACATCGTTTCCAAGTCGTCTGTTTGTCCATCAGGTTGTGCCGTCCATTGCACAATGTTTTGCATCACACGCTTGAGGTTTTTGATGCCATATTCGTTGGCAACAATGTCATTATCGCTGAGATCTTCTATCTGAGAACGAGGGTCTTGGCCTCGTCCTTCGTCACCTTTATAGCGTAGTCGGTGATTCGCTGTAAGTGTTTTGGTAACCTCACTGCGTAAAACCTTCTTCTCTTCAAACTCATCTTTGAACTCCGGACGATACTGATAGCCCCACTTTATAGCCCATTTGTCGTAGTCATTAATACGGGGGAAGAGGCCAGCTTCACCTATATTATCCTCTGGTTGAGCAACAAAATTGAAGCGAGCATAGTCCATTATACTTGCTGTATGGCCATGTTTCTCAACCCAATTCTTATCGCGTAGCTTCTCAACGGGCGTCGCATGACTGGCTACCATGTTGTGACGTAAGCCCAAGGTATGACCCACTTCATGACTTGAAACGAAGCGAATGAGCTTGCCCATCAAGTCTTTGTCGAAGGTCATCTTTTGCGCTCTCTTGTCTAATGGGCCACATTGTGTCATGTACCATTTGGTTAATAAGTTCATAACATTATGGTACCAACAGATATGACTCTCTATAATCTCGCCGCTTCTTGGGTCAACTATGCGCGGACCATAAGCGTTTTCTTTCTCTGAAGGCAGGTAACGTAGGAAAGAATAACGGGCATCATCGGGGCTGATGTCACTGCCTTCGGGGACTTCTTTGCCTACAATGGCATTCTTGAAGCCTGCTTCTTCGAACGCTTTATTCCAGTCGTTGATACCTTGAATGAGGTAAGGCACCCACTCTTTTGGCGTTGCTGGGTCTATATAATAAACGATTTGGTGCTCAGGTTCAGAGAGTTTACCTTTCGCATAAGCTTTCTTGTCTTTAGGAACTAAGCGATAACGTGAGATGATGGCATCGTGCTTACTGGTTTCTCTGTCGCTGAATGTGACCAAAGGTTTATTGAAATAGCCCACACGTTCATCGCCTAAACGAGGTCGCATAGGCTTTTCGGGCAGCTCAACAATGCTGGTGTTGAGGCTCAACGTCATGAAACCATCGCGTGAAGCCATTGATTTTCCAGGCGTTGCAGCATAAGTTCGCAATGTCGATACTTCTATATTAATAGGATAAGCCTTAATCGTGTCGATGAAAGTGCGGTCATCTTGCAGTCCACCTAACTTCGTTTCAGTTCGGTCTGAGGCTGTAAACCCGCCAATCTTATTGTCACCTTTGAAGAGCTTTGTTACGTTAATGAGCATATTTCCCGTTTTATTGTCTTTACCGATAATATCGAATTTATAGACAATAGGGTCGATAGTAGACTTCTTTACGAGTGTAGCGATGTTGCTTTTTGGGTCAGCTGATTGCGTATGGGCCCATGAACGGAGGAACAAAGTCTTGTCATCATAGCGTTCGAAATAAACCGTATTGTTGTTTACTTCCTCTCCACTCAGCAAGCCAAAGTCCTGTGGTACCGACACAAAACGAGTCACAGCGAGGAACAATCTGCCAAGCGCTGCCTCTGGAATCTCAAAGAACCAGTCTTTCTCTATATGCCTTACACCAAACACTCCCTGTTGAAAAGAACCGCCTTTCTTGATGAGTTTCTCATATTCCGTTTCCTTTTTCTCAGGTTGTTTCTTGTTTTTCTCGTCATTCTTCTTTACTTCTGTAGAGTCTTTTGCCAATGAATCACAGTGTCGTGGCATTGACCATGCTGGCGTTGTAGATAGTAACGACAGCGTGAGTGCTACTAATAAATGTTTCATTTTGTTTGGTAATGTGTTTTATTCTTTTTGTTTTTATATGTATTTCAGTAGTATATCCCACACCGCAATGATGTGACAAACGCTACCAGCAAGCACAAAGAAGTGGAAGATGGTATGCATATACTTACGTTTGTTGACGCTATAGAAGACGGCACCTGTTATGTAACAAGCTCCTTCTCCGATAATCCACATGAGCGCGTTTGTAGTGAGTGAGCTCGCAAGTGGTTTGAAAGCAACTAACACACTCAGTCCCATGCCGACAAAAGCAATGGTTTCTAAGTTGCTATGGTCCTTGAGATTGACGAAGCTAATGATAGTCCCCACTATGGCACATGCCCATATAAAGCAAAACAAAGTGAATCCCCAGTAGCCCTGATCTCGTAGTGCAATGAGCGTGATGGGGGAGTAACTGCCGGCTATATGCCAATAGATAGCGGCATGATCCCATTTCCTTAGTCGCTCTTTCCACTTGCTCCAAGCCGACAATGCGTGATAAATCGTGGAAGCAATATATGAACATAGCATGCCAAAGAGATAGAGAATGACTCCTGCTGTGGCCCAACCATTGTGCTCACGAAAGCACCATATAAGAAAGATTACACCGAAAACAATGCCCAAGATGATTCCTCCGGCATGACTCCATGAGTTCCATAGTTCTTCACGATGATTGAAATGGATTTTCAGTTTCATACAATTATCACTTTCGGCAAAGTTAGTTGTTTGTTAGTAATGTATCAAATTTTTGAGTGAGTTATTTCTAATTTATCGCCGATTTCAAAGAAATCACTCTCCCGGTTTAGGCAAATCGCTGCGTGTAATGAACGCTTTTAACTCTATAAACCTATGGGATTATTCATTGAAAAGGCGCTTTCTCTTAGATTTAAGTCATGGAGAAAGCGCCTTCTTTGTTTGGCTTTACCAACTATTCTGCCACAGTAAAGTCGAGTTGTTTCTTCTCAAGATTGGCTTTTGCGACTTGAATTCGGATGGCATCTCCAAGTTGATACTTATGATGATGACGCCTTCCGATGAGACAGAAGTTTCGTTCGTCAAAGTCATAATAGTCATCTCCCAAGTCGCGCATAGGGATCATACCTTCACAATGGTTCTCATCTATCTCAGCATATATGCCATAACTCGTGATACCGCTAATGTGGGCATCGTATGTTTCGCCTAATTTCTCGGCCATAAATTCAACCATCTTGTACTTGATTGAATCGCGTTCAGCATTCTGAGCCACGAGTTCCATCTCCGAACAATGCTCGCATAGTTCCTCATAATGCTTTTCGTTAGCACTCCGTCCGCCATTAGCGTATCGGGTAAGTAAGCGATGTACCATCGTATCGGGATAGCGACGGATTGGACTTGTGAAGTGAGTGTAGTAGTCAAATGCCAGTCCAAAGTGCCCAATGTTATGCACACTATACTTCGCTTTCATCATAGCGCGCAAGGCAACTGACTGAATCATCTTTGCCTCGGGCCTTCCATCGCAGTCATCCATGAGTTTGTTGAGGCTGCGAGCCATAGCTCCTTTCGTGCCATCGGTCTTCACTTTATAACCAAACTTGACGATAAACTGACGCAGAGTCTCCATCTTTTGCGGGTCAGGATTATCATGTATGCGGTAGGGTAGCGTCTTTGCTTTGCGTCCTTTCTTTATTTTTCCGATGCTTTCTGCCACAGTTCGGTTGGCCAAGAGCATGAATTCCTCAATCAGTTTGTTAGCATCGCGGGAACGTTTAAAGTAACATCGTATGGGTTTTCCATGCTCATCGATGTCGAAATGCAACTCCTCGCGGTCAAACTTCACTGCTCCTGCCTTGAAACGCTTGGCACGTAACAGCTTGGCAAGACGGTCTAAGGTGACCAATTTGTCGGCATTCTCACCCTTATATCCACCTTTTGGTGCCTTTGGTGCAGGCTCTCCAGTTCCATCAATGACGCCATTGGCTTCAAGAATCTCCTGCACTTCCTCATAGGCATAACGCCGGTTACTGCGGATAATCGTATGAACGATGCGGTAATCTTTTACATTTGCCTCATCATCTAAATTGAAAATAACACTATAAGCAAGCTTATCTTCATCGGGACGGAGGGAACATATATAGTTACATAGACGCTCGGGAAGCATTGGAATGGTTCGATCTACGAGATAAACACTTGTGGCTCTCTTTACTGCTTCCTTGTCAATGATACTGCCTTCGGTTACATAATGGCTCACATCTGCAATGTGCACACCCACTTGCCACTGCCCATTGTCAAGCTGTTTGATAGAGAGTGCGTCGTCAAAGTCTTTTGCATCACGGGGGTCAATCGTACAAGTGAAGACCTCACGAAAGTCTTCTCGCTCTGCTTCATCCTGCTTTGTGATTTCTCCAGAGATTCTCTCGGCTGCCTCTTCTACGGCTTTTGGATAGACATAAGGTAGGCCGTATTGTGCCAAGATAGTGTTCATCTCAACGTCGTTGTCACCGGTTTGTCCCAATACATCTACCACTTCGCCAATCAAATTCTTATGTTCGGCGTCGGGCCACTGCATGATTTTGACAATGGCTTTATCGTTATCTTTCCCTCCTTTGAGTTTTCTCTTTGGGATGATAATGTCATGTACGAACGTGTTTTCAGGCGTAATGAGATATGCCATGTTGCGATCTACACGCAAACGCCCTACGAATTGGTCTTTACTTCGTTGTAGAATCTCAATGACTTGTGCCTCTTTTATATGCTTCTTTCGACGTGCCATGAAGCTCACTTTGACGCGATCTCCATTGGTTGCCCACATCGAATTGCGTTCTGAAACGAAGATAGGCGTGCCGCCATCATCGGGTAAGAACGAGTTCTTTCCATTTGACTTGCGAATGAATGTGCCTTCTTGCACCTGACCTTTCGTGTTGAGTTTGTATGAACTTTCCGTCACTCGGGTGAGAAAATCATCCCAAGTCATCTCTTCCATGATGTCGATGGCCAACATCTTCAGAGGGTGAGTATCTAATTTCAGGGCTCGGAATATCTCCTTGAAGCTTAGTGTTTTGCTGGGCTGGGATGCGAAGAAGTCTTGCAAACGCTCACTAAGTTGCTTCTTGGACATGCGCTTTCCGCCCTTTTTTCCTTTTCCCATCATTGTTCTTTTTTATGTGTTTAGATTACAAAGTAACGAAAAAGAAATGATAATCCCAATTTTTGTATCTCTTTTTTCTCAAGGAAAAACACGACAGCCTATATTTGTTTGTGTTGGAATGTCTGGGCATTTATGGTGGAATGAATAGGAATAGTATGTAAAATCACTTAGCAGTGATGGCTTCGTTGGTATAATTCTTGAGCTTAAAGCGTTGGTTTTTATCTCATGACAAAGCTTCTTTTTGATGTTTGTTTTGTAAGCTTTATTGGTCGTTTTTTAACACTTTTAGTGAGGTTGAAATAGGAAGAATAAGGTCTAAATCGTGGAACTTCATCATCGTTTCATCTTTCTTTGACCATGTTTCTTGGCGATATGCGTTGTTATTTGACTGGAATGACACACTCAAATGATGCTTTTTATCGCCTCATATGGCTTAGATTGCCTTGTAATATGCCTTATTTTACACGTAAATTTATCGTTGTTTTACCTTCTGTTTTGTTATGAATATTGCAAGTCTTTGATATTTAACGCCTTATAAAAGCTTTGGAATTTCTCTATTTTTAGTTCTTGTTGAAGAATCTTTTGGATAGCGTTTGTAATTGACTTGAAGTTGTAAAGTTTAATGATTAGATTTAACACATTTGTTGTTGCAAGGGTATTGATGTGCATCATTAAGGTTTTGCGGAAAGGATTCATAGGTAATTCATATAACAAAATCGCCCCAACAATATAATGATTGTTGAGGCGCTGTGGGATGATATCATTCAATTTCTGTTTTAAATGTCTATATCTAACTCTACAGGACAATGGTCGCTGCCATAGATTTCGGTGTGAATAGACGCACCTTTTAATTGAGGCCTGAGTCTGTCGGAAATCAAAAAGTAGTCGATTCTCCAGCCAGCGTTCTTCTCACGTGCACGGAATCGGTAGCTCCAATAGCTGTAAGTGATCTGTTCTGGGTGTAGCGTTCTGAACGTATCTGTAAAGCCATTGCTCAGCAGTTGCGTCATTTTGCTTCGTTCTTCGTCAGTAAAGCCTGCACTACGTCGGTTAGTTTTGGGATTCTTTAAGTCTATTTCCTGGTGTGCAACGTTCATATCTCCGCAGACAATCACGGGCTTTTTCGCATCGAGTTGATGCAGATAAGCCTGAAAAGCGTCTTCCCATGTCATGCGATAATCAAGTCGTCGCAGTTCTTCTTGAGCGTTAGGAGTATATACAGTGACGAGAAAGAACTTGTCATATTCAAGTGTTATGACGCGACCTTCATGGTCGTGTTCATCTATTCCGATGCCATAGCTAACGGCAAGTGGCTCTTTTCGTGTATAGATTGCAGTGCCACTATATCCTTTTTTCTCTGCATAGTTCCAGTAAGATGTATATCCTGGGAACTGAAGTTCAAGCTGTCCGGCTTGCATTTTGGTTTCTTGCAGACAGAAAAAATCGGCATTTAAGGACTCAAATGATTGTGAGAAGTCCTTACCAACGCAGGCCCGTAGGCCGTTAACATTCCATGAAATGAATTTCATTTTGTATTTAATGTTTAGCTGTTGAGACAAAGATGAAGTAGTTACCTGACGGTCTAAGATATTCTTTTTCGGCTTTAATCTCAGCGGGTTTCATTGCTACTTGTAGTGCGCGGTTACGTGTATTGTAGAGTGCAAACATGCTATTCTTGAAGACAACTTGCTGCGCTTGACCGTTTAAAGTGACTGTAAATGTTGTCTGATATATCAGTGTTTGATAGGAATATATAGTCTTATCGCGGTCATAATAGCTAAGTGCTCCAATCCTACTCCTAACGGGTTGTAGGGTGGTTTGTTTTGCCAACTCCTCACTTACGGCTTTACTTTGTGCATGATATGAATTGAGTAGCGATGCATAAAGGCTGTCGGGGATGCCGCTAACGCGTATGGTTGAGTCGGCATTGATGGTTAGTTGAACATTTCTTACAGAGTCTTTGGTAAGGAAAGTACCGGCATTATTCTCTGTAACCGTATAGATTTTGCCTTCATAAGTGCCTTGACCCGTCTCGAAGATTGTTCTTACATCTGCGTCAGTTAGTGTCAGTTCTTTCTCATCATCGCCATTCAAACATGATGAGAGTGCCGTTAAAGCTATTGCCAAACAAAGCATATAGCCAAAGAAATTACGTAAGTTTTTCATATAATCTGTTTCTTTCTTTGATGTTGAATAAATTGAAAGGTTATTTTTAAAAAGGTATGTTGTGGGGTGATACCCTTAAATTCGTTTTGATTCTCCACGCAATAGGCTCATAAATTCCTGTCGTGTGTTGAGGTCATTGAATACTCCACTGAAGTCGCTTGTTGTCGTTATAGAGTTTTGTTTCTCTACACCTCTCATCTGCATACACATGTGTTTGGCTTCAATGACCACCATAACGCCTTGTGGATTGAGGGTTTCTTGGATGCAGTCTTTAATCTGTTGGGTCAGTCTTTCTTGCACTTGAAGACGATGACTGAAGATATCTACGACGCGTGCAACCTTACTTAGTCCCGTGATGTAGCCGTTGGGGATGTATGCTACATGGCATTTGCCGTAGAAAGGCAACATGTGGTGTTCGCAAAGAGAGAACACATCGATGTCTTTAACGATAACCATTTGGTTGTAATCTTCCTTGAAGAGGGCATCGGTTAACACCTTATGAGGATCTTGGCTGTATCCTCTTGTCAGTATCTGCATAGCTTTTGCCACACGCATCGGGGTCTTTTCCAAGCCTTCTCGATAGGCGTCTTCTCCTAAAAGCGTGAGTATACTTTTATAATGTGTGGCGAGATCGTCGAGACCTTCGCGGAATTCAGTTTCTGGATTCATAGTCGTTGATATTTCGTTTGTCTCAAAGTGTCGTGCAATGAATCGCACTTGGTGAGACTTAATCTTGCACAGTAATCTTCCCTTTGACGATACATGCTTGACGATAGCCTAAGGCTTTCACCTTGCGCAGCATGTCGCTGGCTTCTTCAAAGCTTCGATAGTTGCCCACACGGCATATCCATCGTGGTGAGTAGAAATGCACATAGATGGGTTGATCGGGATATTTCATCTTGATAGCAGCGCAAGCTTGTTCTGCTTTCTGCCTGTCGATGCGTGAGTTTCCGCCTGAAAATGCTTGCACACGATAGCCAGTTACCTTGCGGCTTCCACGCATAACTTTCCTCCGCATGTCAACAGTTGGGATTGTAATCTCATCCTCTTCTTGCTGTTGATTGTTGGATTCTGTCCGCTGATGCGTTATTTTTTCCCGTCGCTCTACAGGCTTTATGGCTGGTTCTTTCTTGCTTTCTGTCTGCTTGGCAGAGTCACCTGTGACGACGCGTTGATTCGTTTTTGTCTCTTTCTTGGTAGGTTCGGTCTTGTTCGTTGTAGCTGTTGGCTTTACAACTTCTTTCTTTTGTTCGTTCGTAACTTGTGGCTTTGTCTGTTTACTGCCGTTGACGAGCTCGTCAATTTCTTTGCTTTGAGTGATGGTTACGGCTCCTTTTCCGGCTGAATTCCTTTTCAAATGGTCGAGGAAAGTTTGTGCATGAGATGGAATTGCCATGCAAATGATAACACTAAAAAGCCAAGCGAACTTCTTCATTTCCTATTGAATTGATTACAATATGGGGAAATCAGGACAATAAGATGAAACTCGTTGTCCTGTTTCCCAATATTAATTATGTGATATTACTTTTTCCAAGCGTCGATGATTCCTTTGAAATCAGCAGCCTTCAAAGATGCACCGCCAATCAAACCACCATCAATGTTTGGTTTAGAGAATAGCTCAGGAGCGTTTGAAGCCTTGCAGCTTCCACCATAAAGAATAGAAGTTTCTTCTGCAACTTCCTTGCCATATTTCTCTGCAACGATAGAACGGATGTAGCAAAGCATCTCTTCTGCCTGGTCAGAAGTAGCGGTTTTACCTGTTCCAATGGCCCAGATTGGCTCATAAGCAAGTATGATATTCTTCCATTCTTCAGCTGAAAGATTGAACACACTACCTTCAAGTTCTGCCTTAACAACAGCGTTCTGACGGTTTGATTCGCGCTCTTCGAGGGTCTCACCACAGCAGAAGATTACCTTCAAACCATTCTTTAAAGCCAACAAAACCTTTTCTTTTAGGATCTCAGCTGTCTCTCCATAGTACTGACGACGCTCTGAATGACCGAGTATTACGTATTGAGCGCCAGTGCTCTTAACCATCTCTGCCGACACTTCTCCAGTGTAAGCACCCTTCTCTTTGTCTGCACAGTTCTCAGCACCAAGGCCTACTAAGCTTGCATTTAGCTCCTTAGCAACACTTGCTAAGTGGATAAATGGGGTGCAGATTACTACGTCACAGTTTGGCTTTTCAGCTGTCATTGCCTCGTTAATCTCCTTTGCGAGTGCAACACCTTCTTGCAGGTTGAGGTTCATTTTCCAGTTACCTGCTACGATTTTCTTTCTCATTTTACTTTTCTTTTTATTGAATAGATGATATAATTTCTGTTTATCTTTCTGCTCTTTTAGTCTCACCCACTTGCTCCATGCCCACAAACGATCGGCTAAAGTGAGTAGCGTTAGGGGAAGAATGAACCACAAAACGATTTCTAATATCTTAGCCGGCACGCTGTCTTTTGGCATCTTTCCCAAGCTTGATTGGCTGATAGGACGCGATAGTTTGGCTTCATTGGGGAGGTTGTTATGACTCCATTTATTGATGATTGTGCCGTCTTTTAGTAACAAAAGTCCAGGATTACTGCGGATGATTGTCTTCAAAACAGCTTCATCTGTGATGCAAAATGGATACTCAGCTCCCGTTAAATCAATCCATCGTTTGATAGCTTTCGTCGTGCTTGCTGTTAGGCAATAGAACGGAATGTCATAGCTTTGAGCATATTCATAGAGTCTATCTATGTCACCAAAGTTGCTGTCATCGGCCGTCTCTAAATGTGGAGCAATCAGCAGAAATGTATAGCCTTTGTGGCTAAGTACACTGTTGGTGATGTCTAATCCCGTTTTGTTGTCAGTGATAGAAAAGTCATGTATCGGCGGAATATACCCCTCACTTGTTTGCACAGTCTTACTATCAATGAACTTCCAAGAGGCATCTGGATAGTTATCGAGCGTGAATTCCTTGCGCTGTCCGTTCTTCTCCATGATGAAAGTTGTTTTGAATTGCGGCAACTTTGCACCTTTAGGAATCTCCATTCCGCGCGGAATGTTCACACCAATATGGTAAGGTCGGAAGTCAAAGATAGGCAGAAAGTATAGACTTAAGCCACTACTCACCAAGATAAATACAATGGTATAGTTCGTGACAATCCACTGATTGCTTTTCGAAACGAATCGAAACATCGCCAGAGGTCTATACATAATGGCGAGTGAACAGACAAGAAGCACGATGTTTTTTATCAGTGTTTCTGTGTTTGTTAGATGCAAAGCATCGCCAAAACAGCCGCAGTCTTTCACCGGATCTGCCACTACTATCCACACGGTTACCATCGTCATGAACGCCATAAAGGCCACTGTCAGCTTCGAAATGAGTCGGCGTTGGATTGCAAAGAGCAAGAAAATGCCGATACAAAACTCTATGGCTGCGAGGAAAACTGCCACGGCAAGCAATGTCCAATTGGGCAGAATGCCAGCCATTCCGATAGCCCCGAGATAGTCTTGCAACTTATATTGCGTGCCAATAGGGTCTATTGCTTTCACAAAACCCGAGAAGATGAACGTCACTGCCACGATGATTCGGCAGAGGTTGACTATCATTTTCAGTAATCGTTGGCTCACAATAATAACGTATTTAGTCTTCTTTTGTCAGTTTGATAACACCAAACACGGCATAGTTTATAATGTCCATATAGTTCGAATCAATGCCTTCTGACACTAAAGTTTGGCCTTTTATGTCTTCAATCTCTTTGATTCTCACGAGCTTTGTGAGGATAAAGTCGGTATAACTACTAACCCGCATGTCTCTCCAAACCTCGTCATAATCGTGGTTTTTCTTAAGCATCAGTGATAAAGCTGCCTCAGCATATTTGTCATATAGGCTCAAAGCTTCTTCGGGAGTCATATCAACGGCATCGGCATATCCATGGTCTAATTGGATAAGTCCAATGATTCCATAGTTGATAAGCCCTATAAACTCAGGACGAATGCCTTCACCTACGAGCGATTTCTTTTTGATTTCAAGAGATCTTATGCGTTTAGCTTTGATGAAAAGTTGGTCAGTCAATGAAGACGGACGTAGTATACGCCATGATGATCCGTAGTCATGCAGCTTCTTACTGAATAGCTCTCGGCACTCCTTTAGGACGTTTTTAAACTGTTCTTCTGTGTTAGAATGTTTCATAAATTCAAAAACCTTGCGATTGCAAAAGTACTTATTTATAATGAAACAGCCAAATTTTTAAGGCCTCGCTTGACCTTTATGGGTGTTGCTGACGATAGCGAATCATGCGCACAACGCCACACATGGCCTCATATCTTGCTTTTAGTGAATCGCACTTTACACGCAGTTTGTTATATCGAAAGTTTGTTTCCTTGCCATGAAGTGCCTGTAAAGTAGCTTGCAAAGTGGAATCTGTCTTGGCTACATCTGCCTGTGCCATCCTCAAGGAAGCATTCTGCCAGATCTTCAATGCGGCTTTCCTTGACTCCACAGCTTCAGGGAAATCCTTCCTCAAAGACATGATAGAGTCGAGCGTTTGGCGGTAGTTTCCTGCATCATATAATGCTTCTATCTGCGCCATTAAAGGTGCAGCCTTCTCGTCTTGTGTCTCTGCACAGCTGCAAAAAGAGGCGCTAACGGCCAGTAACCAGATATATTTCTTCATGTTTGCAAAATTATAAAAAACTATGTAAAACGTCATATTCTGCACTAATTTTTAGTAACTTTGCACGCAATTTATAGCAAGTTAAGAGAAATTAAGCAACAATGAGAAATCTAACTGACGCTGATTTGGCGCGTCTACTCAATAAAGATATATTCCATTTGATTTCAGAGGCTGCCGACAAACTATCACTTGAGTGTTATGTTGTAGGCGGATATGTGCGTGATCTGTTTCTGGAGCGCCCGTCTAATGATATTGATGTCGTTGTCGTTGGTAGCGGAATACAAGTTGCAAGCGAGCTAAAGAGCCGGTTAGGCAAGCGAGCTCATCTCTCAGTATTCCGTAATTTCGGTACAGCGCAAGTGAAATTTCACGGCATGGAGATTGAGTTTGTGGGCGCACGAAAGGAGAGTTACAGCCACGATTCGCGCAAACCGCATGTTGAAGACGGTACACTTGAGGACGATCAAAACCGCCGTGACTTCACCATTAATGCCTTAGCGGTGTGTCTGAACAAAGAAAGGTTTGGCCAATTGGTTGATCCTTTCGAAGGCGTTTACGACATGGAAGACGGTATTATCCGTACACCGCTCGACCCAGATGTTACGTTTTCTGACGATCCTTTGCGCATGTTGCGGTGCATTCGCTTTGCAACGCAGTTGAATTTCTTTATAGAAGACGAGACGTTTGAAGCGCTTCAACGCAATGCCGAGCGTATAAAAATTATCAGCGGAGAGCGTATTGACGACGAGTTGAACAAGATAATGCTGACAAAAACGCCAAGCAAAGGCTTCATAGATCTTTATCGTTGTGGACTGCTTCAACTCATTATCCCCGAACTTGTGACCTTAGATGTCGTAGAAACACGCAATGGTCGTGCCCACAAAAATAACTTTTATCACACTTTAGAGGTGCTCGATAACCTCTGTCGAGCACAAGATGAAAGCGGAAAACACGATGAAATGTCACTTTGGTTGCGTTGGGCGGCATTGTTTCATGACATTGGTAAGCCCCGTTGTAAACGCTGGGATAACCTCAACGGATGGACTTTTCATAACCATAATTACGTGGGTGCGAAGATGGTTCCAGCCATATTCCGACGCATGAAGCTACCAATGGACAACAAAATGAGGTTTGTTCAGAAGATGGTTGACCTGCATATGCGACCTATTGCCATAGCAGATGAAGAGGTGACTGATAGTGCTGTGCGTCGTTTAATGAATGATGCGGGCGACGATATTGACGCTTTAATGATGCTTTGTGAGGCCGATATTACAAGCAAAAACCAAGTGCGCAAACAACGTTTCTTGGATAACTTCCGCATTGTTCGTGAGAAAATAGCCGATTTAAAGGTGCGAGATTATAAACGATTACTGCAACCTTGCATTGATGGTAACGAGATAATGGAGATGTTTCACCTTGGACCTTGCCGTGAAGTAGGCCAGTTAAAGCAGACACTTAAAGACGCTGTGCTTGATAATAAGGTTGAAAACGAGCGTGAACCTCTGATGAAACTGCTGATGGATAAAGCCAAAAGCATGGGATTGGTGGAGTGAAATGCGAGACAAACGAAGCTCTTTTGAACCACGATTGTAGTCTTGAAGTGGAAGAAATAAAGTGAAATCTTGTGGCTATATAGGTCTGCTTTTGGCTCCTTTTTTATCATATAATGTTGTGATAATGTAAATATTATTATTCAAAATAAGGCACATCGAATGGTGACGAAATAGAGATGAAATCCTTTAAAAATCGACTTTTCTTCATCAATTCGTGTGTTTTGTTCCCTGGTTCTTTAGCACTTATTCTGTTGTTTGACGCAGATTGCAGTATGATATGCACTGAATCATGCCGTAAAATGATAGAGATTAACTGATGAAATGGCTCATTTTGCGCGCTGATTCCATTCATTTCGTGTGCTATTTTTATGCTTTTCAGCCTTCTTTTTCTATGCATTTTCCTAACGTGTTGATTGATAACATGATAGGAAGTCGCCTTAAAACTCGCGTATTCTTAAACAAAATGATTTCTGTTTTGAATACGCGCGTTTTGTAGAATGAATTGTAAAGGCTTTTGATATCGATCTAAGTGTGGTTCTTTTTGATTCTAATAGATGAATCTTTCAAAATCTTTTTGTTGGTGGTTTCTGGTTCATCTTGTTGACTTTTGGTTTATTCCTTATCTTATATAAAAGGTATTTATTGTATAGATGATATAATCTTTGTTAAAAACGTTTGTCATAACATTCTCATATTTGATTTTAATTTGTATCTTTGCAGCAACAAAACTATTTATTAAATTTGAGTTTTCATTAAGCTATTGTGTGTGAACGACTCATTAAAGGATAATGTCATCCATCAAGAAGTGGAAGAAATCAAGAAAACATTAAACATATATATAGGTATGAAAAGTATTAAATCTTTGTTAGTTGCAGCTGTAAGCGTTTCGCTTGTAGCCTGTGGTGGAGGTGGTGGAATGCCCAACTTTGGGAACAATGAATTCCCAGTTGAGACAATAGGAAGCAATAGTGCATCGCTCCAATCCACTTATCCGGCGACGATAAAAGGTATTCAAGACGTTGAGGTTCGCCCCAAAGTGTCTGGTTTTATCACGAAAGTTTATGTGCACGAAGGGCAGGCAGTGAAGACTGGTCAGTTGCTTTTTACAATAGATAGTGAGACTTATCAGGCAGCCGTTCGACAGGCACAAGCAAGTGTAAACACTGCACGTGCGCAATTGAATACGGCGCGTTTGACCTTTGAAAACAACAAAAAGTTGTATGATAAAAAGGTAATCGGCCAATATGAACTATCTACTGCGCAGAATAGTTATGCCACAGCACAAGCTGCTTTGGCTCAAGCGCAGGCAGCTTTAGCGTCAGCCAAGGAGACATTAAGCTGGTGTAGAGTGGTTAGTCCAACGTCAGGTGTGGTAGGTAGTTTGCCTTATAAAGCGGGCGCTTTAGTTAGTGCTTCCTCTCCCGATCCATTGACAACAGTTTCTGATGTCAGTACAGTTGAGGTGTTCTTCTCTATGTCTGAGGGCGACATTCTCAATATGACGAGGACCTCAGGAAGCGTATCTGCCGCGCTAAAAGAACTTCCTTCAGTGAAGCTTCAGCTTGTAAACGGCACACTATATAACCATCCTGGTAAGGTGGTTAAGATGAGTGGAGTAATCAATCAGTCTACTGGTGCTTATTCATTGATAGCACATTTCGCTAATCCCGAACGCATATTGAAGAGTGGTGGCGCAGGACAGATTATCATTCCTCGTACAAACAACCACGCAATTGTTATCCCGCAAGAGGCTACTTCGTCAGTACAAGACAAATTGTTTGTGTATAAAGTAGGTAAGGATAATAAGGTTTATTACACAGAAATCAAGGTAAACCCACAGAATGATGGGAATACTTATATTGTGACAAGTGGGCTTTCGGTTGGCGATCGCATTGTTGTTAAGGGTTTAACAAAGCTTTCAGACAAGATGGAAATCAAGCCAGTAACACTTGCTGAGTATCAAAAGAGCATTGATGATGCCGCTAAATTAGGTGCCAAACAAGGCACAGCGAGTGGCTTTGTCAAAGTAATGAAAGGAAAATAATAATAGAAAGTATGACATTTACAGGTTTTATTAAACGTCCGGTACTATCTACTGTAATCTCAATCTTCCTCGTATTGTTGGGTGCTATCGGTCTGGTTTCACTGCCTATTGAGCAGTATCCTGACATCGCTCCCCCTACAATATCGGTGATGACGAGTTATACGGGTGCCGATGCACAGACAGTTTTGAACTCTGTTATTACGCCTTTGGAAGAGAGTATCAATGGAGTTGAGAACATGACTTATATGTCTTCGACCGCAACCAACTCGGGAATGGCGATGATAACAGTATATTTCAAGCAGGGAACAAACGCGGATATGGCGGCTGTTAATGTGCAAAACCGCGTTCAACAGGCTCAGGCGTTGTTGCCAGCCGAGGTTACTCGTGTTGGTGTTACGGTCTCTAAGCGTCAGTCTTCGAATGTAATCATGTATTCGTTGACGACAGATGATGGTCGATATGATGGTCAGTTTCTGACAAACTACAACAATATCAACATCGTTCCTCTGCTGAAACGTATCAAAGGTGTAGGCGATGTACATACTCCTGGAACTGCAACTTACTCAATGAGAATATGGCTTCAGCCTGACAAAATGAAGCAATATGGTCTCGTTCCCTCGGATATTACAAATGTTTTAGCCGAACAAAACATCGAGGCTGCACCAGGTTCATTAGGTGAAAATGGGTCAGTTGCCTATGAGTATGCTTTGAGATATCGAGGTCGTTTGAAGTCAACGACCGAGTTTGAAAACATCATGTTGAAGAGTTCTTTGACTGGAGAGACATTGCGATTAAAGGATGTTGCCAAGGTCGAACTCGGTGCATTGATGTATAATGTGAAGCTGATTAACAACGGACAACCTGCAGTTATGGGTATGGTTAACCAGATTGCAGGTTCTAATGCTACGGATATTGCGGAGGCAGTGAAGTCAGCTTTGGAGGAGGCCAGCAAGAGTTTCCCTCCTGGAATGAAGTATACGATTGAGCAAGATACCACAGAGTTCCTCTTCGCTTCTATCGAAGAAGTTATTATGACGTTGTTTATTACGTTGGCATTAGTGTTTATTGTGGTATATATTTTCCTACAAGATATTCGCTCAACACTAATCCCTATGATTGCCGTTCCTGTGGCTTTGATAGGTACTTTCTTCTTCCTTTGGGTCTTTGGCTTCTCAATTAACCTGCTCGTTTTATCGGCTTTACTTCTTGCTATCGCTATTGTTGTGGACGATGCCATTGTGGTTGTTGAGGCCGTTCACGCCAAATTAGACCAAGGTTACAAAAGCGCTATGACGGCATCTATTGATGCTATGAACGAGATTTCAGGCGCTATTATCTCTATTACGCTTGTAATGGCGGCCGTGTTCGTACCAGTTTCCTTCCTCGGGGGTACCTCGGGAACGTTCTATAGAGAGTTCGGTGTGACGATGGCACTATCAATTGTCATCTCAGCTATTAATGCGTTGACGCTCTCTCCGGCGCTATGTGCAATCTTCTTGAAGCCACATGATGAGGAGAAAGATGAGACAAATAAAAACTTTGTGAGTCGTTTCCATAGCAATTTCAACCGAGTTTTCGATAAGACTACAGAGAAATATAAGAACGGAGTCACTCGAGTTATCAACCATAAGCTATGGACTTCGCTTGCTGTTATTATAGGAATTGTCGTCTTAGTAATTTCAATGAAGGTTACAAAGACAGGTCTTATACCTGATGAAGACACTGGAACTTTGTTCGTGATGATATCAGCTAACCCGGGAACGAGTCAGGAACGGACACATGAAATCCTTGAAGAGGTAGACAAGATGTTGGCAAGTAATCCTGCTATTCAACGCAGAGAAGGTATTGCTGGCTATAACTTCATTGCCGGACAAGGCTCAGATCAGGCTACGTTTATTATCAAACTGAAACCTTTTGAAGAGCGTTCGGGCGGTTTCTTTACACGAATCAAGAATGCAATCTCACACGGAGATCCTATGGCTTTGATAGTTAATCCATTGGAAGCAAACTCTGTTCTGGGTATGATCTATAAGCAAACAGCCACTATTAAGGATGCACAGATCTTGGCTTTTGGCCCACCTATGGTGCCAGGATTCTCCGTTCAGAACGGTGTTACCCTAACGCTTCAGGATAAAACTGGTGGAGATTTGAACAAGTTCTTCAACGTAACACAGGACTTCCTCAAAGAGTTGAATCAACGACCTGAGGTGAAGCAGGCTATGACTACCTACAATCCGAACTATCCTCAGTATATGGTTGACGTCGACGTTGCTAAGACAAAGCAAGCTGGAATCTCTCCCGCTGTGGTGTTATCTACGTTACAAGGTTACCTCGGTGGTATGTATGCGTCTAACTTTAACGCTTATGGTAAGCTCTTCCGCGTAATGATTCAGGCTGCTCCTACAGACCGTTTGCGCCCAGATCAGCTATCAAACATCTATGTACGCACTGCAAGTGGACAGATGTCTCCAGTGTCAGAGTATTGTACTTTGAATCGTGTTTACGGCCCATCTAATATTGCCCGCTTCAACTTATATACTGCAATCAACGTCAGTGTGACGCCAAACTCGAACTATTCTTCAGGACAAGTCATGCAGGCTATAGCCGAAGTGTCTAAGAATACGATGCCACAGGGCTACGGATATGAGTATTCTGGCCTGACAAGATCAGAGGCAGAGAGTAGCAATACCACAGCAATCGTCTTCGCACTCTGCTTGGTTTTCGTCTACTTAATCTTGAGTGCACAGTATGAAAGCTATATCCTTCCACTGTCAGTAATCCTTTCTATCCCGTTCGGTTTGGCCGGAGCATTCCTCTTTACGATGCTCTTTGGACACTCTAATGATATCTATATGCAGATATCGCTTATCATGTTGATCGGTCTGTTGGCTAAGAATGCAATCTTGATTGTACAATTTGCCCTCGAAAGACGACGCACTGGTATGGCCATTAAGTATAGCGCCATCCTTGGAGCTGCCGCTCGTTTGCGTCCAATCTTGATGACTTCGTTGGCTATGGTCATTGGACTCCTGCCATTGATGTTTGCAAGTGGCGTTGGAAAGAACGGCAACCAGACCCTCGGTGCAGCTGCCGTTGGTGGTATGTTAATAGGTACTTTATGCCAGATCTTTGTCGTTCCGGCATTGTTTGTGGCTTTCCAATGGTTGCAAGAGAAGCTTACTCCATTAGTGTTTGAAGACAAATTGAGCGAAGAAACAGCTTCAGAACTTGAGCAATATGCCCATTCTAACAGCGTTGTTACAGTTCAAAACTCTAATCAACAAGATGAAGATGAAAACAAATAAAACATTATTGCTCATGGCCTTTGCAGCCGTCTCATTGACGGGTTGCAAAAGCCTTTACGGCAAATATGAACGCCCAGACGTTAAGACCAGCGGCATCTTCCGCGACGTAACGTCTGATAACGATACGTTGGCAGTAACAGATACGGCCAGCTTTGCAAACATTCCATGGCGCAGTGTGTTTACCGATAGCCACTTACAAGCATTGATTGAGAAGGGATTGGCACACAATCCTAATCTTCTTAACGCTGCTTTGAACGTGAAAATGGCCGAGGCTCAGCTCCAGGCGGCTAAGCTTTCGTTCCTTCCTTCGTTTGCGTTTACGCCACAAGGAACCATATCTTCATGGGACGGGAATAAGGCAAATAAGATTTATAGCTTGCCTATTAACGCCAGTTGGAACGTAGATTTGTTTGGAACATTGCTCTCTTCGAAGCGTGCAACCCAAGTAGCTTTGTTGCAAAGCAAGGATTATCAGGTCTCTGTTCAAACCAAGTTGATTGCCAATATCGCTAACATGTACTATACATTACTAATGCTTGACAAGCAGATGGAACTTGTAAATGACATGGAAAAGCTTACAAAAGACACTTGGGATATCATGACTTTGCAAAAGGATGCCATTGTAGGTGTGCGCTCAACTGCCGTACAACGCGCTGAGGCTAACTACTATTCGGTGCTTACACAGAAAGCCGATATCAAACGACAGATAAGAGAAACCGAGAATGCGCTTTCGCTTTTGGTTGGTCAACAGGCACAGACCATCAGCCGAGGCAACCTTGACGACCAGCAGTTGCCAGCCAATTTCTCTACTGGAGTGGGGCTACAATTACTGCAAAATCGTGCTGACGTCCACGCAGCTGAAATGGCTTTGGCGCAGTGTTTCTATAATGTGGAGACTGCACGCAGCCGCTTTTACCCAGTGTTGAATATCAATGCGAGTGGCGCTTTCACTAATAGTGGGGGCTTGGGGATAGTGAATCCCGGTAAATGGTTACTCACTGCAGTAGGTTCTTTGACGCAACCTATCTTCCAAAATGGTAAACTTGTTGCCGGACTTAAAGTGGCTAAGGCTCAATATGAGCAGGCTTTCAACACATGGCAGAACGCAGTTCTCACTGCAGGAAGCGAGGTTAGTAACGCTCTTGTGCAGTATAATAGCGCAGAAGAAAAGTCAAAAATTCAAGCCAAACAAATTGAAGTACTAAAGAAAAACGTTGAAGATACGAAGGAGTTGATGGCCAGTGCGGGGAGTACTTACCTTGAGGTTATCACCGCACAAAGCAGTTTGCTCAACACCGAACTATCTAAAGTGGCCGATGATTTCAGTAAGATGCAGGCCGTAGTCAACCTCTATAGTGCTTTAGGAGGAGGCAGTAAGTAGTGTGAAATGAATCGTGTGGAAGGAGGAAATGAACAAAATGAAAGCATAAGCACAACGTTCATATTGCGTGAATTGGTGTTGAAGGCAGAACCTTTACAATCAAGTTAAACGCAGAGGTCAGTGGCTTGTTCAAGACTTATCATTCAAACATAACGTCAACTCCACATCCTGCACGAATCTTTCAGCATGAAAGCAATTTCACATTCAATATTCAACATTTAACATTAATAGTTATGTCAAGTGATATAAGTCCAAGAGCAGAAGTGTCTCCAAAGGCAAAGATTGGTGACAACTGCAAGATATTTCCGTTTGTCTACATTGAAGACGATGTGGTGATAGGCGACAATTGTGTGCTCTTTCCATTCACAAGTGTGCTCAATGGTACAAAGATGGGCAATAA
The DNA here is from genome assembly GCF_000185845.1 of Segatella salivae DSM 15606. Taxonomy (GTDB): domain Bacteria; phylum Bacteroidota; class Bacteroidia; order Bacteroidales; family Bacteroidaceae; genus Prevotella; species Prevotella salivae. The sequence goes on along the minus strand of NZ_GL629647.1, from coordinate 1,340,045 downwards.
CAATAAGGTGCATCAGGGTTCGGTGCTTGCTGCTATACCTCAGGATTTCAACTTCCGTGGGGAGCAAAGTGAACTCATCATTGGCGACGATAACATCATTCGAGAGAATGTAGTCATTAACCGCGCAACGCATTCTGGCTGTAAAACCATCATCGGTAACGGCAATTTCCTCATGGAAGGAGCCCATATCTCTCATGATACTATTGTGGGAAACCAATGTGTTTTGGGTTATGGCACAAAGATAGCTGGTGATTGTCACATCGGAGATAACGTCATTTTCAGTTCCAGTGTCATAGAGAATGCAAAGACACGCGTTGGTAATATGGCCATGATTCAGGCTGGAACTACGTTCTCAAAAGACGTTCCTCCTTATGTAATTGTAGGCGGAAAGCCAGCTACTTACACGGGACCTAATACGATGATTATGGGCAGTAATGGCATTGAAGAGAAGGTACAGAGGCACATAGCTAATGCATATCGTCTCGTGTTTCATGGTCAAACCAGCCTGTTTGATGCCATACATCAGATTATTGATCAGGTGCCAGATGGTCCCGAAATACAGGCTGTTGTTGAATTCCTCAAGGCTTCAAAGCTCGGAATTATTAGCAAAATGTAAACATACCTATATGTTTTATATATGTGAAGAGGAGGTTGTCATAAGGCGATTTCCTCTTTTTTATTTTGCGAAGACACTTTTCTTTGGACAATGTAGTAGGCGTTGTGCCTTTTATTCTATGGTGTTTTGTCACGGCATAACGCATAGAAAACGTATAACATCTACGGCGTTGACCTCCTCACTACACACATAACTTAAGGTAAGTTAACGCCAACCCTGAGCTATAAAATATATAACGCCTTTAGCGTTAAACTGAAGTGGCAATATAAACTGCGTCATTTCATGCGATAATTTGCGTCAAATGATGGTGTGTTTTGCATCAAATCATGCGGTGAAGTGAGGCAAATTGTGAGGTCATTTGCCCGATATAAAAAACAGCTTTGAAGCTTATGGACGATGCTCCCTTTGTTTATCAGGCTTCCATAAGAATCAAAGCATAACGAAAACTGGTGTTTTTTCTGTTGTATGCACTCACTTTCTGTCTTTTGAAGAGGGTAGGAGTGCACTCTTTTTTCTGTTTAATAAGACGCTGTGCAGGGTATTCCTATCTGGCGAACGCGGTCACAAATGGCGTCGAGTTCAGCCGGAGTAGCCTTTAATAGCTCATGATCTGGGGTCTCGCGGTCAATCGTATAGATCATGACTTCTTGGGGATTGACTTGCTTAACGGCTTCAAGCCAAGGACCAATAAAGTGCTCGTGGGTGTTGTCTACATCGATTCCATCTTCTGTTTTCCCTTTCATGAACATGGTTTGAATAATGACATGGCCATTAAAAAGTTTCAATCCATCAATGATTTTGGCTATATCATACGAGGCTTTCAATGGGCGATCTACAAGACGGATATAGTCCATATCGACCGTATCGACCTTTAAGATATTGTTATCCACCATCATCAATGCCTCGCGTACACGTTCGTTGAAGATATAAGTACTGTTACTTAACACGCTAATCTTAGCCTTTGGACAATACCGATTGCGTAAGTTGATGGTGTCTTCAATAATGCCTTTGAAGTCGGGATGCCCTGTTGGTTCGCCATTTCCAGCAAAGGTCAGAACATCAGGAAGTTCATTTCGGTCGTGCATCTCCCTTAGTTTCTCTTCTAAACGCAATGCCACTTGCTCGCGTGTAGGTCTTTTCTGTCTCGGAATGTGCTGGTTGTTAAACCCACATTCACAATAGATGCAGTCGAAAGTACACATCTTTCCATCGGCCGGCATAAGGTTTATGCCTAACGAAATGCCCAATCGTCGGCTGTGAACCGGACCGAAGATTGGTGAAGGATAAATTATTGTGCTCATAAACATGGCAAAGATAGTAAAATATCTCTTAACCCATCATGAGCCGTAAAGATTAGATTTATTTAATAGTTAATGGGAGTTAAACTGTTGTATGTGGGCAAATTAAACATTACCTTTGCATGATATTTGGTGTATTATACGCTGTTGTAGAATGAAAAGAAATCGTAAATCGGCCCGTCCTCGCCATGGATTGCAGGCTGTTACTCTGTGTATCAGCACGGCTATGGTGTTGATTTTGTTAGGAATTGTAGTCTTTTCTGTGCTTACTGCCAGGAATACTTCAACCTATGTAAAGGAGAATCTTCTCGTAACGATGACGCTTCAAGATGATATGACGAATCCAGAAGCGCAACAACTTTGTAGTCGTTTGAAGCAATATCCATATATAAAGCATGTGGATTTCATTAGTAAAGAGCGTGTATTACAAGAGCAAACGAAGGCTTTAGGCACTGATCCTTCAGAGTTTGTTGGCATGAATCCATATCAAGGTTCGATAGAGATTAGGCTCAAAGGTGACTATGCAAACAATGATTCTTTGAAGTGGATTACCACCGAACTCAAGCGTTATCCCAAGGTGGGAAATATCACTTATCAGAAAGGTTTGATAGAAGATGTCAATACTTTCCTACAGAAAATCAGTATTGTTCTTTTGGTTTTAGCGTGTCTGTTGACGTTTGTGTCGTTCTCTCTCATTAATAATACGGTGCGCTTGAGCATTTATGCACGGCGCTTTTCCATTCACACGATGAAGCTTGTTGGTGCATCCTGGGGCTTTATTCGTCGTCCGTTTGTGTGGCGAGCTGTAGGGATTGGTTTGATCGCGGCATTGATTGCAGTGATTACTTTGAGTTGTTTTGTATATATGCTTTACACGAAAGAACCCGAAATTTTGACTGTAGTTACGCCACAAGTAATGCTTGTTACGGCTGCATCGGTATTCTTTTTTGGTATCATCATCACGGCAATTTGTTCGAGTCTTTCAGTCAATAAGTTCTTGAAAATGAAGGCCAGCGAACTCTATAATATTTGAGTTTAACGTCTGCATAGCGTGTTTTGCTTTTGCAGATAGCTTTGAAGCGAAGAAATAATAAATAAGAAATAATCTATGGATAAAAAGAATTTACCATTTGACAAGGTCAACTTTATCTTGTTGGCTGTAGGAATGGCTGTTGTGATATTAGGCTTTATCCTCATGAGTGGAGGTGGTTCTACAGAGCAAACCTTTAATCCGGAGGTGTTCAGTACAATGAGAATAAAGGTGGCTCCTGTGGTATGTTTCGTGGGTTTTGTGTCAATCATCTATGCCATTATTCGCAAACCAAAAGATAACAACAGCGTAGAAGCATAATGGATTTCATTCAAACACTGATTATTTCGATTGTGGAGGGACTGACAGAGTTCCTTCCTGTGTCGTCAACGGGACACATGATTATCACTCAAAACCTTTTGGGTGTTCCACAAGGTGACCCTTTTGTACACGCCTTTACATTCATTATACAGTTTGGTGCCATTCTTTCGGTGGTGTGTCTTTATTGGAAACACTTCTTTCAAATGCGCACAATGGAGGAATTTCTCAGTAAGATGAAATTCTATGGACTATTGATTGTTGGCGTGATTCCAGCTGTAGTCATTGGTTTGTTGGCAAAGAAAAGCGGTTTGTTAGACAAACTTTTAGACAGTGTTGAGGTCGTTGCTGTGACTTTAGTGATAGGAGGTGTGTTCATGTTGTTCTGTGATCGCATTTTCAATCAAGGCAAAGAAGAGAATAAGGTGGATTGGAAGCGGGCATTCAAAATAGGATGTTTCCAATGCCTTTCAGTCATTCCAGGCATGAGTCGCAGTATGTCTACAATAGTAGGAGGTATGCAACAGAAGCTAACGCGTAAGCGTGCAGCTGAGTTTTCGTTCTTTCTTGCAGTGCCAACGATGGCAGGAGCCACGCTACTTGACCTGTTGGATATGTTTAAAGAGGGTACAACTTGGGCCACTCCTGATAACATAAAGATGCTCATTTTGGGCTGTGTTGTGGCCTTTGTTGTGGCAATCTTTGCCATGAAATGGTTTGTAAGTTTCCTTACTAAGTATGGATTCAAGGCCTTTGGATGGTATCGTATCATCGTAGGTACAGTGATTTTGATACTTCTTTTCACGGGACATTCACTCGTAATGGTTGACTAAATGGATTTCAAAGCAGGAGAGATTTTTGCAATAGATAAGCCTTATCGTATATCCAGTTTCGGTGCATTAGCTCATGTTCGTTATGTGCTTTCGCGCACATTAGGCTATAAAGTGAAGATAGGACACGCTGGAACTTTGGACCCATTGGCTACGGGTGTGCTCATTCTTTGTACTGGAAAGGCGACAAAGCGGATAGAGGAGTTCCAGGGACAAACCAAAGAATACACGGCAACGCTACAGCTTGGAGCGACTACAGCAAGTTATGATATGGAGCACGAAGTAAATGCTTTGTTTCCAACGGAACACATAACACGCGAACTTATCAATGATACTTTGCCACAATTCATTGGCGATATAGAGCAGATTCCACCTACTTATAGTGCTGTTAAGGTGAATGGTGATCGGGCTTATGAGTTGCGTCGTGCAGGTGAAGAGGTGAAGTTAAAGTCGAAGCACATTCACATTGACGAGATAGAAGTTGTAGATTTTGACGTAGAAAAGATGCAATTGAGCCTTCGAGTGGTGTGTGGTAAAGGAACATATATACGTGCTTTGGCGCGTGATTTAGGTCGGGCACTAAACAGTGGGGCCTATCTTACGGCATTACGGCGCACGCGTGTCGGCGACTTTACAATTGATAGATGTCTCGATTACGAACATATTAGGGAGTGGATAGAATAAAAGTAAAACATTAGATAAATAATATATGAAGTTATCACAGTTCAAATTTAATCTGGCTAAGGAGCAAGTTGCCCTTTATCCTCATAGTTTCACGCGTGTATTTGAGAACGAAGATGGTACCAAAGGAAGTTTCCAAGTAACGCGTCGTGACGAATGTCGACTGATGGTTTTACACAAACGGTCGGGTCAGATAGATATGTTCAAGAAAGATGCTGACGGAAATCCTATTGAAGGAGAATATCTTGATTTCCGTAATATCCTTGACTATTTCGATAAAGGTGATACTTTTATTTTCAATGATACAAAGGTTTTTCCGGCTCGTCTCTATGGAACGAAGGAGAAAACGGATGCTAAGATAGAGGTGTTTTTACTGAGAGAACTTAACCAGGAGATGCGACTTTGGGATGTTTTGGTTGAACCTGCACGCAAAATTCGTATTGGTAACAAACTGTTCTTTGATGAAACAGGTTCTATGGTGGCTGAAGTTATCGACAATACTACAAGTCGTGGCCGTACGCTTCGCTTCCTTTATGACTGTGATCACGAAGAGTTTAAGCGTGAACTCTTTGCTTTAGGAGAGGCTCCTTTGCCTCGTTATGTGATTGATAATCGTACAGAACCTCACGCCACTCCAGACGATTTGGTCGACTTTCAAACAGTATTTGCGAAGAAAGAAGGTGCCGTTACAGCCCCTGCAACGGGGCTACATTTCAGTCGAGAACTAATGAAACGTATGGAGATTCGAGGTATTCACGATGCTTATCTTACGTTACATTGCGGCTTAGGTAACTTCAATTCGATAGAGGTTGAAGACTTAACGAAGCACAAGATGGACTCTGAACAGATGGTGATTGATGCTGAAGCCTGTGCTAAAGTGAATCAAGCTAAGCGTGAAGGACACCATGTTTTGGCTGTCGGTGTAAGCGTTGTGAAGGCTACAGAGACTGCCGTTGGCACAGATGGGATGTTAAAAGAGTATGACGGATGGACCAATAAGTTCATCTTTCCGCCTTATGATTTCCACTTAGCTGACTCAATGGTGGCGAACTTCTACCATCCTTATTCAACTCTTTTGATGACAACAGCGGCCTTTGGAGGCTATGATGCTGTTATGGAATGTTATAATTTAGCATCCGAGAATGGTTATATGTTTGGCTGTTATGGTGATGCTTTATTGATAGTTGATGATTGATCAGAAGATAAACACAGGCTTACATACTATTTATTTGGGTTTAGGCTCAAACATAGGTAACCGGAAACGCAACATGCGTGATGCTATTCAATATCTTGAATCAATAGTAGGAACGTTGGTGCGTCAGTCAGATTTGTTTGAAACGGAACCTTGGGGATTTGATTCTCCCAATCTCTTCATTAACATGTGCGTGTGTATGGAGACGCCATTATCACCGAGACAATTGTTGGAAGCAACGCAATCGATAGAAAAGAAGATGGGAAGAACCTCAAAATCTGAAGCTGGAGAGTATGCGGATAGAATCATAGATATTGATATTTTGATTTATGATGACTTGAAAATCAATGATGGCGACCTTGTTATTCCGCATCCTTTAATGCATGAACGCGATTTTGTGATGATTCCGTTACGCCAGATTCTTGAATAAAAAGATTATAGAGCGTGTCTTCAAATAGGGCACGTTCTAATGTTTTATAAAGCTATATGTTGGTTTGTTTAGCAAACTTTATCTTTTAATTGTAAACTCATCATCTTGTAGTTACTTTCCCTCAATCTTCTTATTTCTTTTTTATGGTATCAAAAAAAGAGTCTGCTTCTCACGAAGCAGACCTTTAATAAAATGTTTATTGTTTAAATAGAGACTTTTGTTTTATATCTAATTACAATTTAAGAGAAGAAATCTTATGAATTACATCAAAACTTTTAGTTCTGCAATTGGACGCTTTTCTATTGTTCCATCCGCATGAGTGATGGTGAAATAGTCATGTAAAGACTTTCCGTTTTTGAACTGAACAACAGCAATTCCGCCTTCACGCATGTGAAGAGTAAAGTAACCTTCGCGCTTGCCTTGCATGTATTTACCATGCCATTTCTCTTTACCATTAGGGTAATATGTTGTTACTTCACCATTAAGAACAGTGTTGGCATCGTTTCCTAAGTCTATAAAGCTGTACTCACCTTCGGCTTTCAATGTTCCATCCATATAGAAATCTTGGAATACATCGCGTTGAGTCACCCCATGATTCTGCTTCATCAATAGTCTGTAATAACTTGCTTGATCATTATTGTTCACAGTAGTTTTGTCTGCAGCATAATAGATAGTGTCTGCTACAACGACTGCATTCTCAGCCACATGTTTGCGAGCATAGCTTGTAATAGTCATCATTGCTACTACTGATATCAAAAGGATTCGTTTCATATTTGTATATTTTTAGGTTGTTTATTCTGTTTCTGCTGCAAATATATAGAAAAGAATTGCGATATCAACCAACTTTTAACACTATTTTATACATATTTTTTTGCGCTAAAATAGTCGTAACTTTAAGATGTGGTTTTAATTTAAAACTTGATTAAAATCAAGTATTTTACTTTCAGTTTAAAAAGTGATTGTTTTGTAATGCCTATTTAAAGGGGGATTTAGGAAAATGCCTTTGTGTGATGATTTGAATCAGATTGTGTTATCGAACACAACTCCTTACAATCTAAAATCTTGTATTTTGTAATATAAATTCAATTTAATTAAAGTGTAAATGTTAATGCCTTGATTTATATCAATTATGATATTAAGGTGCAGATAAAGTTACATAATGAAACTTATTGAAGTCTTATATGTACAGGAATGAAATAGAAGCTTCTCACAACTTTGCCATTTTGCATTGCAGGTGACCATTTAGGCATCTGTCTTAACATAGCAACAATGTTTCTATCTAAGCTTGGTGATACTGCTTTTACAATGGAAATGTGACTCACAGTTCCGTCTTTTTCAATAATCAGTTGTACCAAAGCACGGCCCGAAGTGACCTCTTTATTTATATAAGGTGGCAACAGAAGATTAGATGAAATGTATTGACTGAGTGACTGACCATTTAGAGAGAACGATGCATGCACATCAGTTTGACGATATACTTTCATACTATCTTCAGCCTCGTTATTATCTTCTTGTGTCATTATTGGTGTGCCAATGACTGGTTTACTATTGAGTAGTTTCTTCATCTTCGAAGTCAAAAAGTTCACCCATTGAGCTGTAGTAATCATTGATTGCACTGTTGTTTGATTGTCGCCGCCTACCTCCATGAGGAGCGTTCCATCATTAACGGGCACAGGACCATAGAGCTTTTGTGCATCAAGGGAAATGGCATAATTGCTCAATAAGCCATCTGTCAACGCGTTACTCATATAATAAGATGCGGTGGGATCAGCCAAAATGCTGTTTAGTTTCATAAGTTCTTGTCCTTTCAAAATACGCTGGTTGGGAATGTCATAGACAAATAACTCCAACTGATGTTCCTTGGATTGCGATGAATTTCTTCCCGGTTGAATATTCTTTTCTACACGCATTGAGATATAACGACCTTCATCAAATCCTACATTATGTACGGAATATGTTGCATAACAGAACTTACTATCGTCGGGAATCGTATCAAGTTTCGTTGTCAAAGGTTTACCATAGCGTGATAGTATGACTGGAATTTTCTCGTCAAGTTGTGTGCAACTATCACCTATAAGCGTGTTGATATATTGCAAGAGCACAGGTTGTGCCACATAACACAATCGTTCCGGCCACTCAAAGTCCAAGTCTACGATATTCATTTCGCCTTTATCATTCGTGCAAACGATATGGCGTTTCTCATATCTTATACATGTACTACTCACTGCATTTTGTGCCTTCATACTGCTACTGAGCAGTAAAAGCATCATGAAGAATATTATCTTTTTCATTTTTCCCTTATATTTCAGTTCACAAAGTTATACAAAAAAAATAAGACCTGTCATCACGACAGACCTTATTTCATTACTTACTAAAACTAAATTAACCACTAAAAAAACTAATATCTTTCCTTTCATCGGCAAATATACGACTTATATTTGACTTTTTAATTACCTATATTGCCACAAGATTTGCATTTTTTACGGATAATGACTGATTTGGACAATAAGACGAAATTGTTTACCTTTGCAGTGTCATAGATATAGATAGGTGTATAAAATGAATCAACGTTTTCGACAACTAATTTTACAAATAAGCACGGGACTTTATGAAAGAGAGTCCGAAGTGAGTCTTTCGCTTCTCGCAGCCCTTTCAGGTGAGAGTATTATTCTGCTTGGTCCACCGGGTGTAGCGAAGAGTTTTGTGGCACGAAGATTGGCTTCTGCCTTCCTTCATGCACATACTTTTGAATATCTGATGTCACGTTTTTCTACACCAGATGAAATCTTTGGTCCCGTCTCTATTGCCAAGTTGAAGGCTAACGACACCTATGAGCGTGTCACAACTGGCTATCTTCCCACTGCCAATGTCGTTTTTTTAGATGAGATTTGGAAAGCAGGGCCAGCCATACAAAACACCCTTCTAACGGTCATCAATGAGAAACTCTTTCGCAATGGCAATCGAGAACTGTCGCTTCCACTTAAACTTCTCGTTGCGGCAAGCAATGAATTACCGGCTCGTGGCGAGGGACTTGAGGCGTTATGGGACCGCTTTCTCTTGCGTTTGGAGTGTCAACCTATCAAACAAGAAGCTCACTTCCTTGACCTGCTTCGAAGCACTTCAACCGATACCGACTTTCATCTTTCTGACGAAAGCATCGCTATTCGCAACGAAGAATATGCACAATGGTCACGCCAAATCAATGAAATTCCAATCTGCGACACTGCACTTCAATGCCTTGTTGATATCCGTCGTGCCTTACATACCATAGCCGTTGAGGGCACAGATGAGCGTCGTGACATCTATATTAGCGATAGAAGATGGAAGAAAATCGCCCGACTTGTGCGTACATCTGCCTTTATGCATGATCGTAAAGAGGCCTCTCTTGCAGACTTACTCCCTGTTTATCACTGCCTTTGGCAAGAGCCAGATGAGCGTGATTCCGTGCGACATCTTGTTGTGAAAACAATCTTTATGCAAGACGCTTTGAAACTTGCTACGCTCAAACAACGGCTTGATGAAGATATACGCAACCATAGAATGATAGCCAAATACCGCCGTTCTACAACAACACAGCGTGCTCGTGATGCAAACAAAAAAGCGTATAACAAATTCTATTATCGTCTTCCGACACACGAAACTGGTCGTAGTTTCGTTGTGCTTTCCGACTTTCAGCAACTTCCAGAGATTGGAACAACCGCAGCATCTGGTGTTCTTTATGCCGACTCCCGTAATGAAGAGGTAACTATTATCCGTTGTAATGATGGCAACCGAGTGCCACTTGGCAGTCGGCCTGTAAGCCTTTCACGCGATGATGACCATTTGTTTATCGATGGGGTTGCCTATGCTCTCGAACTCCGTAAAGTCGAAAAGGAGTTTGAACTACCATTAACGGAAGAGCAAGAGTTACAAGATGACTATGCCACAGCACTTGAAACCCTCGGCGAACACGTTGCCGCTATTGAGCGTTCTCTGTCGGATAGTCTTTTTATTAGTGAGGATGATCGACGCGAAATCAAGCACTATCTTGCCGATTTCTATAAAGAAATTGCATTCACACGTCAGGATTTAGCGAAGATAGAGGGTTGATTCATTAAGAAAAGAACCGCTCAAGCATTCATTACGCATTAGAACAAGCAAGTAGATAAAAACGGAAAAGCAATGGCTTCACATTCATTCTATCTGAAACTCCTCTATGATTTTTGTCAAAACGGGCAAGAGCCTGTGGTTTCAAAGGGCATAGATGATGATAAGCCGTGGCTGAAAAAGGATGATCCTCTGCTTGATTTTCTGCTGTCACTCATGCGTGAGCGTCACTATCAACAGCAGATGTTGCACAGTCGTTTGCGTGCCAAGGTGTTTTATTCATCCGTTGGTAAGTTTGTAATGGAGTGTGTTCATTATGAAGATTTCCAGCGAAAGCGTGCGTGGTCTGAATATAACCGCATGGAGAAGGTGCTCGATTGGAGTGCTATCCGCAAGGCCGATAGTAAAGCACTTCATAATCTTCTTGACGACATTTCGGCTCGATATGCTAACTTTGGCTTTGATAAAACCTATTTTGAAAGGCTGATGTTTGATGAAAAACAACAGCAAGAATATTGGGAAAAGCTTGTAAGCGACTGGCGAAAAGCACTTGAACGCAGTCTTGTTCATACGTGTCAAGACTATATTGTGCGCCGAAAAGAAGATTTCGAAAAGGGACTTCGTTTGGTGATGGACCAGGTAACCCGTTACATGCGCACCCATGATGTTGTCGAACAACAGGCTGTTCAGGCTTGGCAAATGATGGATGGACAATGGACCGAGACTGAGTTTGAACGACAAATGAATGTTGTTCGTGTGCAAGATTGCTATCCTCAAATCAAAGAAATCGCCGAACGCATGGGCCGAACTGCTGATAACAATGGGCGTGATAGGCTTGCTGTAGCTTCTGGAGTAAGGCTAAGAATGGAACATTCTAACGGCAGTGATATCGAAGGAATCACTGTAGGTAATGACTTAAATGCCTTGCTTCCTCACGAACTTGCACAGTATAGTGACGATGAAATGAATGATTTGTTCATGCATAAATATGTGACAAAACATCTCCAAACGTTTCGATATAAGAGCGAAATGGCTAATCCTTCACGCAAACTTAGTTTCACTCATGCGGCTCGTCGCGGTCCAATCATCGCATGTATTGATACCTCTGCCAGCATGTATGGTTTGCCCCAGCGCATCACTTCGTCGCTCCTTGCGCTGTTAGAAGACACTGCCGAGCAACTTAATCGTGACTGTTTTCTCATTGATTTCAGTGTTTCTATTCGTCCGATTGACCTGATGCTGTTACGTCGTCAGCGTCAGTTATCAGTGCCAGGTCTGACTAATCACGAGCAACCGAAGGTCGAAAAGGGACATGTTCCGTTTATCGGTGGCGGCACAAGTGCACGAAAACTGCTTGATGAACTATTTAGATTGCTCGATGATGAGCGTGGAAACTATGTCAATGCAGACGTGATTGTGGTGAGCGATTTCCTCATTCCTATGCCTGAAAACCATTATCTGACGCAGCTAAAACGCTATCGTGATACGGGAACAAAGTGCTATGGACTGAGCATTAAGGCTGCCGATGACAATGAATATAATGCTTGGCAACCGCTGTTCGACCATATTTGGGAAATTCGTTATCGTCAATTGAAACGCTATTAAAGTGTTGATGAACTTGGTGGTTGAGGCTTATTGTAAGCTGTTTTTTCTCTTTGTTGGTTGTGGTTGTGCTTATTTTGTAATTTGCTGGTTATTAGATTGTTATGAAAAATAGGGCAAATGGGAAAATGAAAAGATAGAGATTACCACACGATTTCAGTCATTTTACATTGTCATTCCCGTCATTTTACAGGGTCGTTTCTATCATTTTGTTTAATCGTTTGTATTGAAAGTTGCATGGAAGTCAATAATAGAGTAGTATGAATTCCTTTGCTTTGTATTGTTTTTCGTGATTAGATGGATGTTGTTTTCGTTGTAAGCATCAATGATAATCATGTGTTGTGTGATGTGTTTTCATGCAAAGAAAGAGTGATAATGATAGGAAAGTGGATGAAGTCTCCTTGTTGTTTAGATGCAGTTAGGAGGGAGTTGTCTTTTGAAAAGAATGTAAGGGTGGGGGATGATAACAGAAAATCCCGCAACTCTTGCGAGCTACGGGATTACTTATTCTTTCTTTTCGTGATTCGATTTACTTACGTAGACCGAGTGCCTTAACAATAGCACGATAACGATTGATGTCGCGCTTGTAAAGATAATCAAGCAATGCACGACGCTTACCAACAAGTTGTGTCAGTGAACGAGTAGTTACATTGTCTTTACGATTAGTCTTAACATGCTCTGTTAAGTGCTTAATGCGGTAAGTGAACAATGCGATTTGGCTCTCAGCAGAACCTGTGTCAGTGTTTGACTTGCCGTATTGGCCGAAGATTTCTTCCTTTTTTGCTTTGTCTAAATACATAGCTTTAAATAAATGATTAAATGAGTTTGCATCATTACATCCTTCAAGTGTCGTACTGCCTTAATCACAACAGTGACACGATCAAATGCATCAGATTTTCTGAAAATGCTGTGCAAAGGTAGTAATAAAAGTTTAGATAACAGATGAGGCGAAGCTAACTTTTTTCTGATGTAACGTTTTTTAACACGTAACATAACCTATTCATAATCAATATAGAAGCCTACATCAGTTATTTTTTGTAATTTTGCAGCGAATTAGAAATAAGGAAATTTAAGGTAAAACAAATGCAAGACATTAGAAACATTGCAGTAATTGCACACGTAGACCACGGTAAGACGACGCTGGTTGACAAGATGATGTTGGCCGGAAAGCTATTCCGTGACGGGCAGGATAACAGCGGAGAAGTACTCGATTCCAATGATTTGGAGCGCGAACGCGGTATAACGATTCTCTCAAAAAACGTTTCTATTAATTGGAAAGGGACAAAGATTAATATATTGGATACGCCGGGTCACTCTGACTTTGGAGGCGAAGTAGAACGTGTTCTCAATATGGCTGACGGCTGCTTGCTGTTGGTTGATGCCTTCGAAGGACCTATGCCACAAACTCGTTTTGTGCTTCAGAAGGCCTTACAACTTGGATTGAAGCCGATAGTTGTAGTCAACAAGGTCGACAAACCTAACTGTCGTCCAGAAGAAGTGTATGAGATGGTGTTCGACTTGATGTGTGATCTCAACGCCACTGAAGATCAATTAGACTTCCAAGTAGTGTATGGTTCGGCTAAGAATGGTTGGATGTCAGGAGATTGGCAGAAGCCAACGGATAACATAGATTACTTGCTTGACAAGATTGTTGAAATCATTCCTGCACCTAAACACCTTGATGGTACGCCGCAGATGCTGATTACTTCACTTGATTATTCAAGCTATACAGGACGTATTGCAGTAGGTCGTGTTCACCGCGGTGTATTGAAGAATGGTCAGAATATTACGATTTGTCATCGTGACGGCAGTCAGGAGAAGACAAAGATAAAGGAACTTCGTACGTTTGAAGGCATGGGAAGTAAACCTGCCGAGACGGTAGAAAGTGGTGATATTTGTGCGGTAGTAGGACTTGAAAAGTTTGAGATTGGCGACACAATTGCTGATTATGAGAACCCCGAAGCCCTTCCTCCAATTGCTGTTGACGAGCCAACGATGAGCATGCTCTTTACAATTAACGACTCACCTTTCTTTGGTCGGGAAGGTAAATTCTGTACTTCTCGCCACATCAATGACCGATTGAACAAGGAGTTGGAAAAGAACTTGGCACTTCGTGTGCGTCCTTTTGAAGACTCAACTGATAAATGGATTGTCAGCGGTCGAGGCGTTTTGCATCTCTCTGTGCTTGTAGAAACAATGCGTCGCGAGGGTTATGAGCTGCAAGTTGGACAGCCACAGGTTATCTATAAAGAGATAGATGGTGTGAAATGTGAACCTATAGAGGAGTTAACCATTAATGTTCCGCAAGACTATTCAAGTAAGATGGTCGACATGGTAACCCGTCGTAAGGGCGAACTTACAGGCATGGATACCGAAGGCGACCGTGTAAACATCACATTTGAGATTCCATCTCGTGGTATCATTGGCTTGAGAACGAATGTGCTTACAGCGTCACAGGGTGAGGCTATCATGGCTCATCGTTATAAAGAATATCAGCCTTATAAGGGCGAAATCACGCGCCGTACAAACGGATCTATGATTGTTATGGAGACGGGTACAGCCTATGCATACTCTATTGATAAGCTTCAGGATCGTGGAAAGTTCTTTATTGATCCGGGCGAAGAAGTCTATGCTGGTCAGGTTGTGGGTGAACACGTGCATGACAATGACCTTGTTATCAATGTGACGAAGGCCAAGCAGTTGACGAATGTGCGTGCCAGTGGCTCTGATGAAAAGGCTCGTGTGATTCCGAAGACAGTCATGTCGCTTGAAGAATGCCTTGAATATATCAAGGAAGATGAATATGTTGAGGTGACACCGAAGAACATGCGAATGCGTAAAATCTTACTCGATCACCTCGAACGTAAGCGTGCTAATAAGGACTAAACCATTAAATCATAACCATTATGACAGGATTATATATTTTTGTTGCATTGATTGTAGTCGCTCTTCTCGGTTGGGGAATTGCGGAATTAAAGAATCGTTCCATCACATTCGAACATTCAGAAGAGGAGCGAGAAGAGGCAGAACTGCTATATAATGAGCAGAAAGAGCATGGCTTCAAGGAGCAAAATCTAAAAGACCTTTTGGCACATAATAGTACAAAAGGTTATGATGCAATCTAAGAGCTGCGGCTTTTTATCATTATAAAGGCTTAAAATCACAGAATTTTATACAATAAATTCTAACTTAGGGCGTTACATAATAAAAGTTCATTATTATGAAACGCCTCTTTTTTTTATCTTTATTGGCTTTCTTTGTATTGAATGTTTCTGCACAAAAGAAAGTTGGGTCGTTGACAGTTATGCCAAAGGTTGGTCTCTCACTTGCCAATATTTCTCATGGCAATAAGCTTTTTAATGTAACGGGAACAAGCCTTGATGTGCCTTCAAATTATAGGGCAGGATTCACAGGTGGGGCTGAGTTTGAGTATCAATTTCAGTCACAATGTAGTCTTTCTTTAGGTGCTCTTTATTCCCTTCAAGGCTGCCATTACAAAGATGTTAGTAACGAAGTGCATGGGCAGGCAGGCTCATATACAGGCTTTTCTAACACCGCTTTGGGTTTACATTACATTCAGATTCCTGTGTTGGTTGGTATCTATTTGGCAGATGGATTGGCTGTAAAGGCTGGAGTACAACCTTCATTTCTATTAGAGGCAAGGGCGAAATATGATGTCACTAACTTTGTTGTTGGTGCAGATGGCGGTGCCGTTTATGATCCCGCCAAGCATGTAAGTAAGAGTATTAAAGGCCTTTTCGCATCGTCAGATGTAGCGATTCCTGTTGGTATCTCGTATGAATATGCCAATGTTGTGATGGAAGCGCGCTACCTGTTTAGCCTATCTAAAGTAGAAAAGACCTTGGATGCAAAAAATCGTTGCTTTACCTTTACTGTAGGATATAGATTGAATTTATTAAAATAAAAACCTTATTTACCATGAGAAAAGAAATGTTCTGGGGCATTATTCTTGCCCTTTTGGTGGTCGTATCGGCTTGTGAAAAACCTATTTTAGACGGAGGACAAACCAAGAAAAAGGGCTTCCGAGTGAGTGTAACTGTTGGAGTTGGTGAGAAAGCCGTTGCTGGTGCTAAGTCAAGGGCACTTGTAGATATTGATGAGGTGTGTTCATGTTTGAATGCAGCTGTATATAAGGACGGAGTAAAACAAAATGTAATCAACCAAAAAAAGGGTGATAAAAACTTTGGAACACTTAACTTTAATCTTCCAGAGGGTGACTATCTGCTGGTTGTTATCGGTCATAGTGGAACTAAAAATGTCTCTTTGGCGCATGCAGATAAAGTGAAATTTGAAGGAGGATTAACAGATACTTTCCTCTATCATGAGAGTTTGCATGTGAATAGTAATATGGAAACGTCGATAACTCTGGAGCGATGTGTGGCCAAAGTAGAGTTTCATGTCGATGACCCTATCCCCGAAAAGATTACTCATCTGCGCTTTACATACACAGGAGGTAGCAGTACTTTAGATGCAACTCAAGGGGTGGGTTGTGTTAATTCGCATCAGACGGAAGTGAGAACCATTGAGAATGCTGCACATCAAGCAGCCTCGTCATTCTCCATTTACACCTTTCCTAAAGCACAAGAAGGAAAGCTTAAGGTCACTATGACGGCTTTGGGTGCAAATGAAACCATACTGGCTGAACATACATTCACGGCATTGAAGATTGTAAAGAATGGCATTAATCATGTTCGTGGGCTAACCTTTAGCAGTGGAGGACAGCCTACTGCACGCGGAATTAAAGTGAAAGTAGAAGATGCTTGGGCTGTCTCTTTTGATACAGTAGATTGGGATTAAGACCTTTCTCAGGCTCCTATATATAATAAGGTGGAAAGATTTGTGTAATCTTTCCACCTTATTATATTTATACAAAGATACCCTTAGCACCTCAATTCTTTATCATTCGATGATAGAAAAGCCGTTATACGCACGACAAGCTTCTTTTTAATATCATTCACGTGGTGCGTCTTTATTTCTTCTCGGGATAGGTTAGATTTGCTTCTTTGATACATTCTAAGACCTCATGTAAATACTTTGCAGATTCAAAACGAGCCATAGGGAGGTCGTGAAGCAGATAGTTTCCACAGTCCATAGGGGCAGCTCCAGGGATTTCTCCTTGGTATTCAGCCACGAAACGGAATGTTCGTTTCATGAGATCTACAATGTCTTTGCTCTCTAAGTCGCCACGAAGAATGAGATAATTACCCGTTAGGCAGCCCATTGGTCCCCAATAGATGACGCGATCTTTCCATTCATCATCGTTGCGAAGAAAGGTCGCAGCAAGATGTTCTATCGTATGAATTGCACCATTATGGAGTACAGGCTCGCGGTTAGGCTCTTTCATTCTGATGTCGAAAGTGGTAATAGTCTCGCCCCCAACTGTATCTTTTCTACTTACATAAATACCACGAAGCAGTTGCTCATGGTTAATCGTAAGAGCTTGGAATTTTATTCATTTTTATTGTTTGTTTGCTGTTTAATTTGTTCTATAAAATGTCGGGTAACCTCAAAACTCCCCTCAGCTAATTTGTCCCAGAAATCAAAATACATTTGTGCTTTGTTATCTTTCAGTGGTACATCACTGATAATTCTAAAGCTGATGAAAGGTGTTTTAAAGATATAACAGGCTTGAGCGATGCTACAACTTTCCATGTCTATGGCAGTAGCCTCGGGGAAATGAGTCATAATTTCCTGCATCTTCTCGCGTGAATCTACAAACCATTCGCCACTCACGGTTAGTCCTTCGCGGACTTGGATGCCTTCAACTTGCATGTGTATAGCCTTATCCACTAAATCCTTTGGTGCCATATAGCGGGCTGGCATGCCAAGAATCTGTCCATAGTTACAGTTCTCTCCACAGTAAGCATCATGGTAAACGCAAGCATTTGCTACGACAACATCGCCAACGTTTAAACGTGTATCTGCACCCCCAGCACAGCCAGTTGATATAATCAAATCAGGGTGATGATCGGCAATCATCATTGTAGTTCCGACGGCAGAGTTAACCTTTCCGATACCACATTGTTGCAAAATGATATCCTGATCATTTTGAAATACTTTCTTAAGTTGCTCGAACTCTTTGTCCATTGCAACAATAATACCTATCTTCATGCTTGTTATTTGTTTGTTTGCAAAGGTAATAAAAAACTGAAACACAGCCATACGAACTATTGCTGAATATGCAATCATGCCGTCTGCTCACTACGTTTATGCATGATGTCCACCGATTTGATTATTTCGTTCACGTCCTGTTGCTCCTTCGTCAAAGTTTAATCCGCGTAGAAGGCTATTCTTTCCGTATCGCCTTTTGATGTCAAGTGTTGCCTCTTGTAGCTTGCGTTCGCGGGCTAATTGATGTCGTTCTTGAAGTGCATTTCGCCTTTTTTCTTCATTGTTTTCAAAGAGATTAAGTTGTATAGGCGTTTCATTCTGGTGTTTAGCAAGCGTTTCCTCAATCACATGAGAGGCCACAATCGTTATGCGACGAACCTTTAACAGGGGATTGACAATATCCTCATATAATTTAGAAATAGCATCCATGATGAGTCTTCCAGACGAAGTATATTGTGTTAAGGGATAGCTTCCGTGTGCCGTTTTGGGTACAATTCTTCCAAAACGATCCTTGGTTGTCGGTCCCATGTAGCGCTTTTGAACTGTTGGATTGTCAAGTGATGTTCGGTCATATCCCACAGCAAGTGTGATGTGATCAGTCATTTTGTGTTTCTCAACGAGGCTTAATGCAAGCATGTCTGCCATCTCTTGCGCTACGACAAGTCCTTGTTTAAAGGTATAAGGATGTTGGAGAACCTGGCCAGAACAGAGTGAATGGTTTCTTGGTCGATAGGCTTTAATGTCTTTCATCAAGCAACTTTCATAGCCCCAAGCGTGATCTATGAGGAATTCAGCATTCACTCCAAACATCTTATAGAGTAGGGGCGAGTGGTGAAGTGAGAATCGTGCCAGCTTACCCATAGTGTCTATGCCAAAGGTTTCCAGTTTTCTTGCAGTACCTCTCCCTATACGCCAGAAATCCGTTAATGGCCGATGATTCCATAATTTGCGTCGATAGGTCATCTCGTTCAGTTCTGCAATGCGCACTCCATCGGTATCGGCGTTGGTATGTTTCGCAACAATATCCATTGCAACCTTACAGAGATAGAGATTAGTTCCGATACCAGCTGTTGCTGTAATCCCTGTATTTTTCAGAACATCTCGAATCATTTTAATTGCCAACTGATGAGCAGTTATGCGGTAACTTTTAAGATAATCCGTCACATCCATAAACACTTCATCAATCGAATAAATGTGAATGTCTTCGGGAGCAATGTATTTTAAGTATATGCCGTATATCTTTGTACTATAATCAATGTAGCGAGCCATGCGGGGAGGAGCTGCAATGTAGTCAACAGCCCAATTTTTATGAGCTTCTAATTCGTTGTGGTAAATGCTCTTTCCATGTAGTTGATGGTCTGTCGAATTATATTTTCGATTGTCATTTAACTCATGAATTTTTTCGACAACCTCAAAGAGACGCGCCCTTCCTGCTATGCCATAAGCTTTCAATGATGGAGAAACAGCTAAACAGATTGTTTTTTCAGTACGTGCCACATCAGCCACAACAAGATTGGTGTTGAGTGGATCTAATCCGCGTTCTACACATTCTACCGATGCGTAAAAAGACTTTAAATCGATTGCTATGTATGTTCTTTCTCGCTGCATTATTACAAAGGTAAGGAAAAAGTGGCATCCTACAAAATCTAAAAGTAGGCATGTTTTAAACTGATTAAAATTTGCTTGGTTTCCTTATAATTGCCTTGCATAATTAAAAGATAATGAAACAATTTGTTGTTTGTTATGCTTTTTCTCACTACCTTTGCAGAAAATGTTATTCAAAAAGAATAACCTACAAGAACAAACAGAATTAAACTATGAAGCATCAACTTAGGAGTGCTGTCTGTACGGAAGGCAGAAGAATGGCTGGAGCAAGGGCACTTTGGGTGGCAGCAGGCATGAAACATGAGCAAATGGGTAAACCAATTATCGCTATTGTAAACAGTTTCACGCAGTTTGTGCCTGGACATACCCACTTACATGATGTTGGTCAGTTAGTGAAAGAAGAGATAGAGCAACTTGGTTGCTATGCAGCGGAGTTTAATACAATAGCTGTTGATGATGGCATTGCTATGGGACATGATGGCATGCTCTATTCTTTACCCTCACGGGATATCATTGCCGACTCAGTGGAATATATGGTTAATGCCCACAAAGCCGATGCAATGATTTGTATTTCTAATTGTGATAAAGTGACACCGGGCATGCTTATGGCAGCCATGAGGTTAAATATTCCTACTGTTTTTTGTTCAGGTGGTCCCATGGAAGCAGGAAGATGGCGTGACGAGAATGCCGATTTGGTCACTGCTATGATTAAAGGCGCCGACCCTTCTATCACAGATGAGGAGATGAAAGAACTCGAAAGTTGTGCTTGCCCAGGCTGTGGAAGTTGTTCGGGGATGTTTACTGCCAACTCAATGAACTCACTTTGCGAGGCAATTGGACTTGGTTTACCGGGTAACGGGACTGTTCTTGCAACGCATAAGAACCGCATTCATCTTTTCAAAGATGCTGCTCGGTTAATTGTGAAGAATGCCTTAGCTTATTATGAGGACGGAGATGAGCGTGTGCTTCCACGTAATATTGCTACGCGAGATGCTTTTCTTAACGCCATGACTTTAGACATTGCCATGGGCGGAAGCACGAATACGATATTGCATTTGTTGGCAATTGCGCAAGAGGGAGAAGTTGAATTTACTCTCAACGATATTGATCTTTTGAGTCGGAAAGTACCTTGTCTTTGTATGTTGGCTCCGAATACACAACGTTATAGTGTGCAAGAGTGCAACCGAGCTGGAGGAATCCTTGGAATCATGAACGAACTGAATAAGGGTAATCTTATTCATGGTGATGTGTTTCGCGTAGATGGTTTGACACTTGATGAAGCCATGAAAGAATACGATATCACAAAGACGACGATTACTCCAAATGCTAATCGCATCTATCATAGTGCTCCCGGACGACGCTTTTCGACAGAGATGGGAAGTCAAGATACGCGGTGGGAGAATCTCGATACTGACAGAACAGCAGGGTGTATTCGTGACCTTGCGCATGCTTATACTAAAGATGGCGGACTCGCAGTGCTCTTTGGAAACATTGCTTTGAATGGGTGTGTGGTTAAAACTGCTGGTGTAGACCCTGTGTTATGGAAGTTCTCTGGGCCTGCAGTGGTGTTCGATAGTCAGGAAGATGCTTGCAATGGCATTCTTAGTGGAAAGGTAAAGAAGGGTGATTGTGTCGTTATCACCCATGAAGGTCCTAAAGGTGGTCCTGGAATGCAAGAGATGTTGTATCCTACTTCATATATTAAGAGCATGCATATGGGCAAGGAATGCGCCTTGATTACCGATGGAAGATTCTCTGGAGGCACGTCAGGTTTGAGTATAGGACATATCTCTCCAGAGGCTGCTGCGGGGGGGAACATCGGAAAGATTAAGGATGGTGATATCATCGAAATAGACATTCCAAACCGCAGTATCAATGTAAAGCTGACGGATGAAGAACTTAATGCACGCCCACAACAGCCGTTGAGGCGTCACAGAGTGGTGAGTAAAGCGTTGCGCGCTTATGCACAAAGTGTCACCTCGGCCGACAAAGGAGGCGTCCGTTTGGTAGAATAAGCCACATCATCACCTTATTATATATATAGACAAGAGTATGACTAAAGAAGTTATTACGGGTTCAGAAGCACTGATGCGTGCCTTGCGTGAAGAGGGCGTTGAAACCATTTTTGGGTATCCCGGAGGTGCAATCATGCCAGTGTTTGATGCACTCTATGGCTATACGAGAGGGGAAAACAAGGTGTTTGACCATATTTTGGTGCGTCATGAGCAAGCTGCCGCACATGCAGCTGAAGGATATGCCCGTGTGAGTGGACGGGTTGGAGTTTGTTTAGTGACAAGCGGTCCTGGAGCAACGAATACATTAACAGGCATTGCTGATGCTATGATGGACTCCACTCCGATAGTCGTGATTGCAGGACAAGTAAATATTGGTGCCCTCGGTTCAGATGCTTTTCAAGAAGTTGACTTAGTAGGCGTGGCACAACCAATATGTAAGTGGGCCTATCAAATACGTAGGCCAGAAGATATTTCATGGGCGGTTAGTCGTGCGTTCTATATTGCAAAATCAGGTCGACCAGGTCCTGTTGTGCTCGACTTACCAAAGAATGCACAGACACATACATGCGAATGGCGGCCTACAAAGACTACAAAGGTGCGCTCTTATCAGCCTTATCCAGAGCTAAATATGCAGGCGATAACTGATGCAGCACGCCTAATCAATGGAGCCAAAAGGCCATTTGCACTCGTAGGACAAGGTGTTGAATTGGGTAACGCGCATGAGGAACTGTTGCAATTCCTTGAAAAGGCAGATATTCCTGCTGGTAGAACATTGCTTGGTTTGTCGGCGCTTAGTTCACAACATCCATTGAACATGGGTATGTTGGGTATGCATGGAAGTTATGCAACGAATATGAAGACACAGGAATGTGATGTGTTAATAGCCATCGGAATGCGTTTCAGTGACCGCGTAACAGGCCTCCCCGAGACTTATGCAAAGCAGGCAAAGGTAATTCATTTGGATATCGATGCATCTGAATTTGATAAGAACATTAAAACAGATGTTGCTGTT
Organism: Segatella salivae DSM 15606; assembly: GCF_000185845.1. Lineage (GTDB taxonomy): Bacteria > Bacteroidota > Bacteroidia > Bacteroidales > Bacteroidaceae > Prevotella > Prevotella salivae. The sequence continues at coordinate 1,317,198 of NZ_GL629647.1, read as the reverse complement.
TTGGGAGATTGTAAACAAAGTCTTCCAGCTATAACTGCTTTGTTAAATAAGGTAGAGCATAAGGAATGGATTACTTCCTTCAATGAATATGCCGAACAAGAACAACAGCGTGTTATTGAGAAAGATATTCATCCGACCGAAGGTCCTTTGCTGATGGGAGAGGTTACTCACGTTGTTTCCGAAGCAACCCAAGGCAAAGCGATTCTTGTAAACGATGTAGGACAGAACCAAATGATATCGAGTCGCTACTTTAAGTTTGAGCAAAAGCGTTCTATTGTGACGAGTGGCGGCTTTGGAACAATGGGCTTTGGTCTCCCTGCTGCTATCGGTGCATGCTATGGTTCACCCCATCGCACAGTGTGTTGCTTTATGGGAGATGGTGGCATTCAAATGAGCATACAAGAGTTTGGCACGATAATGGAACACCAAATCCCTGTGAAGATGATTCTCTTAAACAACACATTCTTAGGGAATGTGCGTCAGTGGCAAGACTTGATGTTTGGCCATCGCCATTCGTTTACAGAGATGATGAATCCTCGTTATGGCGATATTGCTCGCGGATATGGCATTGCCTATGATTTTGTTACTGATAGAAAAGACCTCAAAGCAAAGGTAGACAAAATGCTTTCTACAGCTGGTCCTTATCTTCTTGAATGTGCCATTAAGCCCGATGAAGACATTGTTCCCATGACACTTCCGGGTAAAAGTGTTAATGAAATGCTACTCGAACTGCATTATTAATAGTAATAAAGCGTAATCAGATGAGTCAAGAAAAGAAACTCTATACATTACTTGTTTATTCTGAAAATGTCGCGGGAATGCTTTCTCAGATATCCGCCGTGTTCACACGAAGGCAAGTTAACATCGAAAGTATTAATGCTTCGGCCAGTACTATCCCTAATGTTCATAAGTATACGATAACAGCTTGGAGTGATGAAGAACAGATAATAAAAATCACAAAGGCTATAGAGAAGAAGATAGATGTTGTGAAAGCCGACTTCTATACAGATGATCAACTCTTTATTCACGAAGTAGCGCTTTATAAGATTGCTACTCCAGTGCTTATGAAAACCCCTGAAGTGTCGCGCACTATCCGTAAACACAATGCGCGGATGCTGGAAGTTAATCCTACATATACTACTGTGTTGTTGAATGGACTGACCGAAGATATCATCAGTCTTTATGATAGTCTTGATGCTTTTGACTGCATCTTACAATATACTCGTAGTGGACGCATTGCTGTAACAAGAAGTTATGATGAGCCGATTTCTGTGTTTCTAAATCATCAAGAACAAAACAATCATGGAGAAACTGAGTAAAATCGGCAGTTATGAACTGCTTGCCGAGCCTTTTCATTGTGATTTCTCACACCATCTTTTCATGGGAAACCTCGGTAATCATCTATTGAATGCTGCTGACTTCCATTCCAATGAGCGCGGTTATGGTATGCATTATCTCAACACCATTCAGCGCACTTGGGTGTTGTCGCGGCTTACTATAGAGATGAATGAGATGCCAATCGCCTATGAACGCTTTAGGGTTGATACTTGGGTTGATGCCGTAGTGCGTTTCTTTACGAGTCGAAATTTCCGAATTTCTAAAGACAATCGAGTGATAGGTTACGGCAAGAGCATTTGGGCAATGATTGATACAGCCACACGACAACCTGTTGATATCCTTAATATACGCGATGGATTAATCTCGCAATATGTTGATGTTCTAACCCCTTGTCCTATTGAAAAAGGTTCGAGAGTGAAGATATCTGGCGATGCAAAATGTGTGCGTTCAATCACTACAACCTATAGCGATGTTGACATGAATGGGCATATCAATAGTGTAAAATACATTGAGCACGTGCTTGATTTGTGGTCGCTTGACTGGTATAAACAATATAGTATTAAGCGTTTTGACATTGCTTATGTGGCAGAAAGTCATTGTGGAGACGTACTAAATTTCTATCTTGAAGAAGAGAAAGAGCATACATACGCAGTACGTATCACAATAAGTAATGAATTAACGACAAAAGAAATTGAAGTTGTAAGATGTAAGCTTGCTTTTATAAAAAACTGAAATTATATTTGTTTATATCTTAATAAAGCGTTACCTTTGCACGCAGATATCGAATAGTTTGAACCGCATTTCCCTTTTTCGGAATGCACATTTTATGATGATATGGCAGAAATGAATTTCGGTGGAGTTATAGAAACCGTTGTCACAAGTAAAGAGTTTCCCGTAGAGAAAGCTCGCGAAGTATTGAAAAACGAAACAATTGCTGTTATCGGCTATGGTATTCAAGGACCAGGACAGGCTTGTAACCTACGCGACAATGGCTTTAATGTCATTGTGGGTCAACGTGAAGGAAAGACCTATGAAAAGGCAAAGGCTGATGGTTGGGTGCCAGGAGAGACGTTGTTCTCCATTGAAGAGGCTGTTCAAAAAGGTACATTTATTTGTATGCTGCTTTCTGATGCCGGGCAAATTGCTGTGTGGCCAAAGATTAAACAATATTTGACACCCGGCAAAACACTATATTATTCTCATGGCTTTGCAATCAATTGGCAAGACCGAACAGGGGTGGTTCCTCCGAAAGACATCGATGTTGTGATGGTTGCTCCAAAGGGTTCTGGTACATCTTTGCGTACAATGTTCCGTGAAGGACGTGGCATTAATTGTTCGTATGCAGTCTATCAAGACGTTTCTGGCCATGCTGAAGAGAAGACATTGGCTATCGGGATCGGCATAGGTTCAGGTTATTTGTTCAAGACAACCTTCCAGCGTGAGGCTACATCAGACCTTACTGGCGAGCGTGGTTCACTCATGGGAGCAATGGAGGGACTTTTTGAAGCGCAGTATGAGGTGCTTCGTGAACATGGTCATTCACCTTCAGAAGCCTTCAATGAAACGGTAGAAGAGATGACACAAAGTCTCATGCCACTCTTTGGAGAGAAAGGAATGGATTGGATGTATGCCAATTGTTCAACAACAGCTCAACGCGGAGCTTTAGATTGGGCACCACGTTTCCGCGAAGCAATTAAACCCGTAATGGAATGGCTTTACCTTAGTGTGAAGTCTGGAAACGAAGCTCAGATTGCCATAGATAGTAACTCTAAGCCTGACTATCGAGAGAAATTGAATGCTGAGCTTGAAGCAATGCGTAATAAAGAAATGTGGAAAGCAGGTGTTACCGTGCGCACATTAAGACCCGAAAATAATTAATTTTTTCTCGTACATAATGTTGTAAGGGGCGATTTCCGTGAGGGAGTTACCCCTTTTTCTTTTCATAATATGCAATGAGATATTCCATAGCGTATAACTAAATGAATTGTAGATATCCATAGAGCACCTTTGTAAATACATTCATTTCTTTTTTAATTTACTTTTAAAAAGTATACCCTGAGAACTAAAAGGACAATATAAAGGATGCTTTGAAAGCAAACAATTATTTGCATTGATTTGGATTTTGTTTCTTTTAATAGCATCTATTCTGATATATATATAGTCTTTCTGTTTATCATTAAATTCAATTGCAGGATAGGCCGTCCCATCTATATCTTCATCGATTTCTGGGTCATAATCTAAATGAGCCTTTGCAATTCCTGATATGCTATCTTGTAGCTCACGCTTCTTATTTTTTACATATATTTTGTAAAGGATTTCACTTTGACTAAGATAGTTAATTCTTATCATCTGCATTAATGTGTCATTCTTCATCAAATAATAACTTACTCCTTTCTTTTGCAAATGTTTGAAAGATAGTGATTGCGCCGCCATTGAAGAATTATTTGTATTATGTGTTTTCCAACATTCACTATCCTTTTGAGCAGAAAAACAATTGGTAGTTATAAACAAGATGAAGGATAAAATTAAATATCTCATAATCGTTTTTATTTTGCAAAAATAGATATAATATCGTTATATTGCAAGTAATCTTACACTTTTGCTTGTTTTACTATATAGTTTCTTACTTTCCCCTATTGTTTCTCTTTTTAATAGAATAAGGAATATGTGATTCTAAGGTCAAAAAGAGAATATAACACGCTTCTGCGAGGCTCTTGACGACATGCTTACCAGCAACATTGCAGGTTTACCAGCTTGTCTTGCCATTGTTTATTAAAGGTTCCACTACTCTTGATACTCAAAGTTTATAACTTTTGCGGCGGAATTAGGGTCAGAGAAGTCTTCAACGAGGTTAGAATAATATATCAATGTAAGTATGTTATTTTTCAATTTTAGTTCTACAGAATACATCATTGGATTATTAAAAGTGAAAATAGACTTCTTTTCTTTTGTGGCAATATTGTATGTGAACAAAGTGTCTGCATTCATGTACAAACAGAACAATCCACTATTGTTAAAACAAACAGCCTCTGAATTTTCGAGATTCTTCTCTATACAATCTGACAATAACTCGTCTGTATTAAAATATTGAATTTCTCCTGTTGTCCAAAAATCATCTACATCTTGATATTTAATAATGGGAATAATAATCCCTGTAGTTCTTGAATTATACAAAATTTTTCCGACAGACAAAATACTATCTATCATATAAACAGTATTTTTGTCTTTGTTTAATTTTAGTCGAATGTAATTAGTCTCTCCCTTATCTGATTTCACAAGCGGCTGTAAAAAACAACTTGTTCTTTTATTGATATGGATTATCGTGTCTCCTTTTAAATCAATATATAAAACACCAAAGGATTTCAGTAGGGTATCCTTTTCCATAGAGTGTAGAACCTTGACAGTGGGATTATTTCGGAACGAGTTACAACACATGCAACACGTCATTGTGATAATAAACAACAAATATTTCACCATTGATAAAACAAACTACTTTTCTTTGTTAGACTTCTTTTTTGTTCATGCTTTTGTTGCTATTCTACAGCATTACTATTTATTTTGCAAAAATAGATATAATATCGTTACATTGCAAATAATCTTACACTTTTGCTTGTTTCTGCATGGCGCAGAAAGGACAAAAAGAGTAAAAACATGCTTCTGCACGGCGCAGAAAGGTCAAAAAGAGCAAAAACATGCTTCTGCACGATGCAGAAAGGTCAAAAAGAGAAAAAACACACTTCTGCACGATGCAGAAAGGTCAAAAAGAGCAAAAACATGCTTCTGCACGATGCAGAAAGGTCAAAAAGAGCAAAAACATGCTTCTGCACGGCGCAGAAAGGGCAAAAAGAGAAAAAACACGTTTCTGAGTGACTCAGAAAGGGCAAAAAGAGGAAAAAGCGCGTTTCTGAGTGACTCAGAAGGGCTAAAAAGTGAAAAAACACGCTTCTGAGCGACTCAGAAAGGCTAAAGAGAGCGAAAACACGCTTCTGAGTGACTCAGAAGGGCTAAAAAGAGAAAAAACATGTTTCTGAGCGACTCAGAACGATTAAAAAGAGAAAAGTCATGCTTCTGAGTGACTCAGAAAGGTCAAAAAGAAGAATTACATAGACGAAAGTGGCTTTTTGAGCGCAAAGAGAGAAGGGAGATATGTTGCAAAGTGGCTTTTTGAACGCAAAGAGAGAGGGGAGATATGTTGAAAAGTGGCTTTCTAAAGTTTTAAAGAAAAGTTTTGTGCTTTTGCAGGCTGTAGCAAGGCAGCCATAGAGATGAATGTATGAGGGAAATCGTGGGATTGTGGTTATTGCGCTTTTTCTTTATAGAAAGAAAGCCCCTCCTGGCGAAGTAGATGCAGGAGAGGCTTGAATGTCATTATAAAACGTAAAGCACGAGTTTCACACCAAAGTTTCTTCCCATGTTGAAAAGGCCCTTTTGACCTGTCGTTGGGTCGGCACCTATATACTTCAATCGGCTGAGATGGTTTTGATAAGCGCGGTTAAAGATGTTGTTGGCAGTCAGATAGAGCGATGCTCTTCGATGTCCATTGAAACGCAAGTCCGTGCCAGCACTGAAGTTTACGAGGGTGTATGACGGGGTTGCGGTTTCTGTATCATTGGCTGCATAGAAGTGGTTTTGTCTCAGGTTACATTCCATTGAGGCAGAAACATACGTGTTGTTCAGCAACTGACCATCGCGAACGAGGTCGTAACGGAGTTCAGAATTCCAACGTGGAGCAGGCGTCCAAGGTAGATATTTTGATTCACGTGGTTGGTTCAACTGAATGCTATTGACGTATGAAAAGCTGTTTTGGAAGTGCAAACGACTAATCGGATGCAAGTCAACCATAGCCTCTCCACCTACTAATCTGGCGTTGCCTTGTGTGTATTTATAGGTGGGACAATTTTGTGTAATGACGCCATTGAGTTTCTGACTAAAGATATAATTGTCAATGAAACTGGCGAAAACAGAGACTTGTGCAGACACAAGTTGTGAGGTCATATCCCACCCAGCATCAAGCTGCCAGCTATGTTCCGGCTTCAAATCTGCGTTTCCAAGCATATATTGTTGCGTACCTTCGTGCACACCATTGCATGCAAGTTCGCCGAGGTTTGGTGCGCGAAATCCGCGTGCCACATTCAAACGCATATTCATTTTGTCGGTCAGGGCATAGACAGCTCCTACACTTCCCGACACACTTCTAAAGTCTCTCTTGAATGCAGTGAATTGAGTGTTAAGTTCTTTGCTGTTGAGATGACGGTTATCGAAGCGCAAACCACCGCTCAAGGTCAGTTGATTAATCTTGTAAGACGTTGTGGCAAACGCACCGAAATCAAACAGATTATAGTTTGGAATCAAAAATTCGTCGCCAAGGTTCTTATTGTTTTGTATCATACCATTGGCTCCGACAGTGAGTTTGCAACCATCTTTCTCTGGGAAGAGATAATGAAAATCATAGTTCACGGTTTGGAGTTTCATGTCTAATCCCGGTTCGGTTTCGCTGTCTTCAAACTCTTGTCGGCGATTCTGTTGATAGCCAACGAGGGCATGAAGCGTTCCTTCTCCAATATAAAATGAGTTGTCGAACACTGCCTTATAATGGTGAATCTGTTGGAACGGCAATTCTCTTCCATAGCGGAAAGACGTGCTTCGTTCGCCCTCTGCAATGCCGGGAGTGAGATGATAGTAGTCAAGAATGAGATGGCTGTAGCCCCATTGCTTGTTCAAGCCAAGCATGGCATTGGCTGCTTTCTCGCGAAACTGCGTGCCAACCACGTAATTGTCTACCTTATTCTTATAGTCGTGAGCAAGTTTCTGCGACCATCTTCCGTCCCAAACAAAGCCATTTTTGTTGCCACTGAAATTGGCAGAATAGCCAAAAAGCCCATTGTTTGTTTGGTATTCTGACGACACATTAGCCTGCATTTTGTTTTTACCCATGACAGGATCTCCATGGAAAATCATCACGCCGGCAAGCGCATCAGAGCCATACATGAGTGAAGCTGGGCCTTTAAGTATCTCTACTGACGAGATACTTTGAGGGTCAATCTCAATGCCATGTTCGTCTCCCCACTGGTTGCCTTCTTGCCGAATACCATCATTTACGACTGCCAATCGGTTGAAACCCAAGCCACGAATGACCGGCTTTGATATGCCTCCACCTGTTGTTATCTGCGAAACTCCAGGCTCATGACTAACGGCATCAATGATGTTTGTAGCCGATGTAGCCTGTAATTGCTGTTGAGTGACAACCGAAATTGGCGTTGGTGACTCCTTCATTAGCGTCTTTCCAGTGAGTCCTGTCACGACAATTTCATTGATCATTGCATTCGATTCATGCAGTTTAAAGTCGGCAGTTGATGTTGTTGTTAGATTGATTTTGCGAATCTCTGTCTGGTGACCTAAGTAGCTCACTTGCACGGTAACTGTCTTTGATGGCAAGTCATGCAGGGCATAATTTCCATTGGCATCGGTAGTCGTTCCCTCTGAAAGTTCGGGAATATAAATGGAAACTCCAACAAGCGGGCTATTGTCTATCGCGTCAATCACCTTGCCCGTGAGTGATGCATTGGTGCCCAACGGCGCTGCAGTTGCCCAGAGACACAAACTCATGAGCAATGCTAATAGTATTGATTTCTTCATTCTTTTATGCTATTTAAGGGTTATTTATCACGCCTCGACAAGCACGTCGCGACGCGTTTTTAATCATTTATGGATGCAAAAGAATGAAGGGTGGGGCGCGTGTAGAATGAATTTGACCCGTAAAGGACGTTAAGGCTTGCTGTAAAAGAATAAGCGCTTTGGCCTTTACGATGTTGAAGAGGCGCACACCAATCGTCTTTGCACCGAGAAATGGCAGTGAAAGAAACTGGCAAAGCAGGCAATTGTCAACCTGATTGTCAATGGAATTGATGTGCCCATTATGGTGAATATGATGCAGACATGCCATACATTCGGTTGTTATTTGTGGCATAGCACGATGCACATGAACCGAAGTTAGCAATAACATTGGCGCGAATACCAACAATAGCAGTCGTGCAGTTATCCTTCTTTTATACCTTTGTCTGTTCATCGCCTGCAAAGTTAAGCGAATTCTTTTGAATCGTCTTGCGAGAACTTATTAAAATAGTTTAATCGTCGTAGATTTCATCTCATGGCATGAATGCAGCTCAGGCATAAAACGATTGTTGGGAAAGCTCCTGTGCTTCCATGACAGAAAGGTTTGTGGTTTGCGTCAAATCGCGCTATGAAGTGACGCAGATTGTAAGGTCGTTTGCCTCAAATTATCGGGTGAAATGCACCGAATTGCAATCGTTTTTCATATCAATGGCGGTTGAAAAGCAAGGGATTGCCTTGTGGAGGCAATGATATCGGCGCATGATATTATTGATTTTTTCTCGTTTTATCATGAAAAATATCTATCTTTGCACGTGATAAACGTTTATAAAAATCATCATGACAGCTTTGAAGAAATATCTACCTGATGTGTTGGTAGTCATTATTTTCGCAGTAATCTCATTCGCTTACTTCTTTCCTGCGGACTTAGATGGCCGCATACTCTACCGACATGACTCGTCGGCGGGACGTGGAGCAGGTCAGGAAACGGCTGAATACCACGAGCGAACAGGTAAGGTTTCGCGTTGGTCTAATGCTACTTTCAGTGGTATGCCGACTTATCAGACGGCACCATCTTACCAGAGTGTGAGCGTACTTAACCAGGCAGTGAAGGCTTATCACCTATGGCTTCCTGAGAATGTTTGGTATGTTTTTGCTTATCTTTTGGGCTTCTACATCTTATTGCGAGCCTTTGATTTCCGACAATCGCTTGCCGCATTAGGGTCCATAGTGTGGGCGTTCTCATCGTATTTCTTTATTATTATTGCTGCCGGACATATCTGGAAGGTCATGGCTTTGGCTTATCTTCCACCGATGATTGCAGGAATAGTGCTGGCCTATCGTGGCAAATATCTATGGGGTTTCATTGTAACGGCAATCTTTGCTGCCTTTGAAGTCGATGCCAACCACGTGCAGATGACCTATTATTATCTGTTTATCATCCTCTTTATGATTATAGCCTACCTTGTCGATGCTATCCGAAAGAAACGCATGGCGCAATTCGTTAAGGCCACAGCTGTATGTGCTGCGGGGGCGTTGATAGGCATATTGATGAACATTTCAAATCTCTATCATACGTGGCAATATGCACAAGAGAGTATGAGGGGCAAGAGTGAACTCGTTAAAAAGGATGCTGCCAATCAAACAAGTAGCGGACTTGACCGCGACTATATAACGCAATGGAGTTATGGAGTGGATGAAACCTGGACGTTGCTTGTGCCAAATGCTAAGGGTGGGGCTTCGGTTCCATTGGCTGCAAACGCTGAAGCCATGAAAAAGGCAGACCCAAACTTCATGCAAATCTATCAGCAATTAGGACAGTATTGGGGTGACCAGCCAGGCACAAGTGGCCCTGTTTATGTGGGTGCTTTTGTGCTAATGCTTTTCGTTCTTGGGCTGTTTATAGTGAAAGGTCCTATCAAATGGGCCTTACTTGCAGCCACGATATTAAGCATTTTGCTTTCATGGGGACATAATTTTATGCCATTTACCAACTTCTTCCTTGACTATATACCGATGTATAGCAAGTTTAGAACGGTGGCTTCGATATTGGTTATCGCCGAGTTTACAATTCCTTTATTGGCCATGATGGCGTTAAAGAAGATTGTAGATGAGCCAGATTTGCTGACAAAGAAAGCTAAATTCGTTTATATCAGCTTTGGACTCACGGGTGGAATAGCCCTGCTTTTTGCCCTTATGCCCACGCTGTTCTTCTCGGATTTCATATCAAGTCAGGAGTTGGAAGCCTTCAAATCAATCCCTGCGGAGTATCTTTCTCCATTGGAATCTAACTTGAGATCGATTCGTGAAAGCATCTTTACGGCCGACTGTTGGCGCTCATTTTGGATTATCGTTATTGGCACTTTGCTGCTCTTCCTCTATAAGTTCAAGAAGTTGAAAGCCGAATATATGGTTGGCGCTATAGCCATTTTGTGTCTCATCGACATGTGGCAGGTGAACAAACGCTATTTGAATGATGAAATGTTTGTAGAGAAGAGCGTTCGCGAACAGGCTCAACCGATGACACAAACCGACCGTCAGATTCTGCAAGATAAAAGCTTAGACTATCGCGTTTTGAATCTTGCCAGCAACACTTTCAACGAGAATGAAACCTCTTATTACCATAAAAGTATAGGCGGATATCATGCAGCTAAGCTCAGAAGATACCAGGAATTGATAGATGCTTACATTAGTCCGGAGATGCAAAAGATGATGCCTGCCATCGCAAAAGCAGGCGGAGACATGACTAAAGTCAATGGAGATAGCCTCTTCCCTGTATTGAACATGCTGAACGCTAAATACTTTATAGTGCCTCTTCAGGCTAATCAGACGGTGGCAATCGAGAACCCTTACGTCTATGGGAATGCTTGGTTTGTAGATAAGGTGACGTATGTGAAGAATGCAAATGAAGAACTTGACGCGCTGGGTAAACTCAATCTGCGCCATGAAGCCGTTGCCGATGCACGCTTCCAAAGCCAGTTGGGTGAGTCAAAGAACCAAGATAGTACGTCGATTGTTAAGCTTACAGCCTATGAACCCAATCAACTCACGTATGATGTGCGTAGTGCTACGGGAGGAATCGTGGTCTTTTCGGAGATTTTCTACCCCGAATGGACGGCTACAGTCGATGGAAAGCCGGTAGAGATTGGGCGTGTTGACTATGTGCTTCGGGCGCTTAATGTTGACAAAGGACATCATAAGGTGGTGTTAACCTTTGATCCTAAGAGTGTGAAACAAACCGAAACAGTAGCTTATCTCTCCTATGGTGTGCTGTTGTTGGTAGTGCTTTTTGCCGTCTACTTCAAGAGAAAAGAAGATAAAAAAGCACAAGCTTAGTGGTGTTTTCAGGCTTTACGTTAATGAATAACGTAGCCTGCGCTATGCAAACAGGCCTTATGAATGTTGTAAAATCATTCGTAAGGCCTGTTTTCGTGAAGGAAATAAGGTGCAGTTTCCTTAGCTTCAGCAGTTTTTTTAGCCCTGTTATGTTGGGCTGTTAATCCCTTTCCATTTCTTCATAAAGGCCTGAAGTTTCTCTTTTGTGAGTGCCATGAAGGCTTTATATGCGTCACTGTCAGGGTTGAAAGGCGTGTGATGGAGCGCCTCTTTGATAGGTTTCCACTCGCTAAGCATAGTGAATACATCTTTATGGAAATAGGTTTCAGCAAATCGTTCCCATATATATTCTACGGCTTGTGGGCTTGGATGCAACATGTCTTCTTTGTAAAAGCGATAGTCTCTCAGTTCATCCATTACGAGTTCATAGGCAGGGAAGTAGTCTACTTGAGGCCTTTGTGCCAATGATTCAGCTGCCAACAATAGGACAGCCTTGCTGAGTTGGCTTCCATGAAAGCCGTATTTGGCATATCGAATGGGGCTAACGGTGACGAGAATGTGCATGTTTGGATTGCAACGGAGCAGACATTGCACGGCTTGTTGTAGGTAGTCAGTACATGCTTCGACGCTCAACATACGCTCATCAAATAGTGATTGAGGTCTCTTTTGGCAGTTATCAACAATCTCTCCCGTCTCTTTCAGCACATAAACATGGTTAGTTCCGAGCGTGATAAAGGCTACATCGGGCTTGAAATCATCCGTTTTGCAATGTCGTTCAATGCTATGAAGGATGCTTGCAGGGTTATACATCACGCCATAAGGATTGATTATAGTAGGGAATTGCTCATCTCTGAACTTGCTTCCAATGCTTTCTGCAAAGCAAGAACCAATGAAAAATAAGCGTTGAGCAGGTTTGATTTGCCAGGAAGATGGCTCAATATTGACTTTTATTCTAAATTCCATACATCATTCTTTGTTGGTTTTTGCAAAGTTACGGATATTCTTTTGAAGGGCAATTTGCTTTTCATGATTTATTGATTCAATTGCTTTGATTTTGAAAATAATGTGTTATTTTTGTGTCAAAGTAACGAAAACGTTGAACCATGGAAGAGAAACTACCGCACGAGTTCAGTCAGTTTTATCTGCAAGATGTGACCTTTGCTAACCTCATGATGCGCAGAATCTACAATGTTTTGATTGTAGCCAACCCCTATGATGCCTTTATGTTGGAAGACGATGGGCGCATAGAAGAGAAAGTTTACAATGAATATATGGAGTTGGGACTACGCTATCCGCCGATGTTCACACGCGTATCGACAACCGAAGAGGCCATGGTGACATTGCAAACTACAAATATCGACCTCGTTATTTGTATGCCGGGAACGGCTGATAACGATGCTTTTAGTGTGGCAAGGTCTATCAAACAAGCCTTTAAAAACATTCCATGTGTGGTGTTAACTCCCTTTTCTCACGGCATAACCAAACGTATGAAGAACGAGGATTTACGTATGTTTGACTATGTGTTTTGCTGGTTAGGAAACACCAATCTCATTCTTTCCATCATCAAATTGATTGAGGATAAGATGAACATTGCACACGATATACGAGAGAGTGGGGTGCAAATGATCTTATTGGTTGAGGATAGTATTCGGTTCTATTCTTCCATTCTGCCCAACCTTTATAGTTATATCCTCGCACAAAGTAAGCGCTTTTCCACTGAAGCATTAAACAAACATCAGGCTACTTTACGTATGCGTGGTAGGCCAAAAGTAGTCTTGGCACGCACTTATGAGGAGGCAATGACCATCTATAATCAGTTTTCTGACAACTGCCTTGGCGTCATTTGTGATGCTCGTTTCCCTATGAAGGAGACCTCAACTGACGAAAATGATAAGCTACCTTCGCCGCTTCGTGACACTGATGTGTATAAAGATCCAGAGGCAGGACTAAAACTTTTGCGTGCAATCCGAGCCAAAGATGAATATGTTCCATTGATAATGGAGAGTTCGGAAAGTGCAAACCGCGAGAAGGCTGAAGCCGAAGGATTTCGCTTTGTGGATAAAAACTCTAAGCAAATGTCCTTAGATTTGCGTAGAATTATGGAGGAACATATGGGTTTTGGCGACTTTATCTTCCGCAATCCAAAGACACATGAGGAGATTGTTCGCATCAAGTCGTTGAAAGATTTGCAAGATAACATCTTCCAAATCCCTAATGATTCCATGCTCTATCATATCTCTCGGAACCACATGAGCCGTTGGTTGAGCGCACGAGCAATATTCCCTGTGTCGCAGTTCTTACGTGGAATCACGTGGCATAAGCTACAAGATGTTGATGCACATCGACAGATAACCTTCGATGCAATCGTACAATATCGCCACATGAAGAACCTTGGTGTCGTCGCTGTTTTTGACAGAATGAAGTATGACCGCTATGCCCACTTCGCACGAATTGGCGAAGGTTCGCTCGGTGGTAAAGGCAGAGGACTGGCTTTTTTGGATAATATCATCAAGTTACATCCTGAGTTTAACGGCTTTGAAGGCGTCAAAGTGCAGATTCCAAAGACACTCGTGTTGTGCACAGATGTGTTTGATCAATTCATGGAGACCAACAATCTTTATCCTATTGCCCTAAGCGATGCAAGCGATGAGGATATCCTTCAGCACTTTCTTCAAGCGCAATTGCCCGACACAATGATAGCCGACTTCCTCACATTCTTTGATGCTGTGAAGGCTCCTATAGCCATACGGTCGTCAAGTTTGCTTGAAGACAGCCACTATCAACCCTTTGCTGGCATCTACAACACCTACATGATACCTTGCTTGGACAATCGAGATGCGATGTTGGAAATGCTTGCTTGTGCTATCAAGAGTGTTTATGCATCGGTTTATTTCCATGATTCCAAAGCCTATATGAAGGCAACCAGCAATGTCATTGACCAGGAAAAGATGGCTGTAATCCTACAAGAAGTAGTGGGAAAACAATATGATGACCACTTCTATCCAACGTTTAGTGGAGTACTTCGCTCGTTGAATTATTATCCCATTGGCGACGAATTGCCTGAAGAAGGCATTGCTTCGTTGGCCTTAGGCTTAGGAAAATATATCGTAGATGGCGGTCAAACGCTGCGTGTTTCGCCTTATCATCCTCACCAGGTGTTGCAAATGAGTGAATGGGATATTGCACTTCGCGACACACAAACACAGTTCTATGCACTTGATATGGCACCCATTGGGCGACAATTCAAGGTAGACGACGGCTTTAATATCCGAAAACTAAAGGTCAAGGAGGCTGAAAAAGATGGCTCGTTGCGTTATATCTGTTCTACTTTTGACCCTTATGACCAAGTGATTAACGACGGATTCTATGATGGAGGGCGTAAGATTATCTCCTTTGTAGGCGTACTTCAACATGATGTTTTCCCTCTTCCTGAGTTGTTACAGATGGCAATGAAGCACGGAAGTGAAGCCATGAAACGACCTGTAGAGATTGAGTTTGCATGCAATCTTAACGACGATGGATCGGGTGAACTCTATCTGTTGCAGATTCGACCAATAGCAGATGCTCGGCAGATGTTAGACAAAGATCTGTCTAAAGTGCCTGATGAGGCGTGCTTGTTACGTTCATATCAAGCACTCGGACACGGCATTTCTGATGATATAACTGACGTAGTTTACGTGAAGTATAACGATGAATTCTCGCCCATGAACAATTACTTTGTGGCCGATGATATAGAGAGATTAAACCGCAAATTCCTTGCCGAGGGCCGCCATTATGTACTCATCGGGCCCGGAAGATGGGGCAGTAGCGACCATTATCTCGGTGTTCCCGTGAAATGGCCAACTATCTCTGCGGCTCGAATTATTGTTGAAGTAGCCCTTAAAAACTATCATGTCGACCCTTCACAAGGCACACATTTCTTTCAAAACCTCACCTCTTTTGGTGTTGGATACTTTACGATTGGCGATACTTCGGCATGTGGTGGCTTTGTCAGAAAAGACCTTTTAGACGCGATGCCAGCTGTAGAAGAGACACAATATGTAAGGCATGTGCGCTTCGATAAAGCCTTTCGGATTATGATTGACGGCCAAAAACAAGAGGGATTGGTTGACATAAATCAATAAATTGCACGTGGAGTTAAATCATGAAGTGAATTGTTTGGAACTATGGTTATTAACCTCTATCTTTGCAATGTGTTTTTCATGGTATTAGATTTAAGGTTAACAAAGGTTGGAGTACAGCGGTACTCCTTTTTTTATGCCTTATTTTTTAAATCGTTAAAAGACACAAATCAAAACTTTAATAAATTGTAAAAGTAACACTATATGAATCAGATTGTTTGGAAAAACCATGCAATCTGTCTAACTTTGTGGCGTGTTTTTCATAGTATTAGATTTAAGGTTAACAAGGTCGGAGTACGGCGGTACTCCTTTTTTTATGTTTGTTAGCGAGCAAAACCATGTCTGTTTTTGCGTTAATTCAATAGCATTTTTGAGTTAAAAAGATAGCCATAGTAAGGCATAGAGGCTTTGTTGGAAAGCAAAACAAAATGCAATAATAACAGGTTTTGCCTGATTCTTTTTGATGGAAAACCATAGTTGATAAACCAATATGCGTAATATTGTAGCGTAAAATGTGTCATTTCATCGAACAATTTGCGTCATTTTACACGCTAAAGTGACGCGTTTCGCACAATCATTTGATTCAGTTTATTTCGACTTTTAATAGTAATAATCTCAATATCATCATTTAACCCTCAAACAAAGTCCTCCATTATCAAGACGAATAATCCTCTCCCTCTTTGGAGAAGGGACAGGGGATGAGGCTTGTTTTGTACTATTTCATGTGACGATTTGACACAAGTTTAACTCCCTTTTTTATGACTTTTGGTAGCTAACAGAATGCCTAAATATGGGCTTTTCATGCAAAATAAGGGGAAAATGGACTTTAAAACCAGTCTGTATCACTACAATTAGGTATTGTCATACTAACTAAAATGTTATAATTTTGCACCTGATTAAGAGTGTTTTCAAGTATTCAGATAAAACCATTAGATTAAAATTAATAATACATAAGAATGAAAATGAAAAAGAAAATGATGTTATTGTTAGCGTTGTTGCTAACCATTTTTCCAACACTTCAAGCAAAAACAGCATTAATGATCGTAGCCCACGGCTCGCCAATGGAGTCATGGCGCAAACCCGTTTTAGACTTAGAGCCACTTGTTAAGCAGCAGGTTGCAGCAGGAAAACTAAAGGGAATCGATATCGTTAAGGTTGCTTTGATGGAGTATACTGAGCCATCTGTTGCCTCAATGGTAAAGGCATGTGAGGCTGAAGGCGCTGATACGATATTCGCATTACCTATCTTTATTGCTCCATCGGGACACACAGAAGAAGATCTTCCCAATATTCTTGGCCACAAATATAATCCTTATGTGCGTGAGGAATTGGCCGAAGAGAATACTGAAATGGTTCATACAAAGACACCAATCATCCTTGGTCCAACCTTCTATTATAGCTATGTATTGGAGAATAGCATGCTCGATCGCATCAAAACCCTATCAAAGGATGACGCAAACGAGGCTGTAATATACCTCGCTCACGGTGATGATGAGCGCATAGGCTTTTGGAAAGAGATGCTCAATAATGTCGATAAGTTTACCAAAGAGCATACAAAGATAACGTATGTTGACCATGCGCTTATCGAAATGGGCCATGATTTCGGCAAGGAATTAATGCCTTTGCTGACTAAAGCGGCTCAAAAGAAGAAACGAATCATTGTTCAAGGCGTCTATCTTACATCTGATGTGAAGCGTATGGCGGACCGACATAAGATGCAAGATGTGCAGAAAGACTTGGTAAAGAAGACTGGTGTGGAGATTGTTTACAGCCCTGATGGCATCCTTCCAGCCTCTACTTCTCGCGTTGTTGACTGGATTGTAGCCCAAACAAAGCAATGGGTTGAAAGTAAACGATAAACCAAACTTCACATGAAAAACCTGACTTTATTGAGTCTTTTCATGCTTCTGGGCCTCTTTTTTGCTCCGCAAGAGAGTATGGCTCAGGAGAGAAAACTCTATGGTTACGTAACCGATGCCAGCGATGAACCTTTGGTTGGTGTTACTGTTCGAGTGATGGGAACGTCTGTAACGACGGTAACTGATGTGAAAGGTCGCTATCAATTGAATGGTCATTGGCCTGTAGGTACGTCGATATCTTTTACCTATATCGGTTACACTCGCCAGCAATTGAAAGATAACGGGCGTGAGCGCATGGATGTAAAGATGGTGGAAGCGTCTAATGGAATCGGTGAAATTGTTGTAAAAGCAAAGAGTAACATTAACGCCATTGATTTGCGTTCGAAAGCCGGAATCGTTGAAAACGTGGATATAAAACGGCTTACAGAGAAGCCAATGATAGACATGGGACTGGCTCTTCAGGGGCTGATTCCGGGCTTAAATGTTATTAACACGGGTGACTTGGGTAGTGCTCCAAAGATTAGAATACGTGGAAACTCGTCGTTTCGGAATGGGAACACGAGCAACGAACCATTGTATGTGTTAGACGGAAAGATAATCTCTGCCGAGACATTCTATAACTTAAATCCACAAGATATAGCCAGTATTAAGGTGTTGAAAGACGCTGCTGCCTGTGCCTTATATGGCATAAAGGCGGCTAACGGCGTATTGGAGATTAGTTCACAACATGGTTATCAGGGCAAGATGACGCTCAATTATAGTATGGATTTGGGCTTAACCTTGCGTGGACGACGCGGTATTCGACTCATGGATACAGACGAAAAGCTTGAGTTGGAGCGTCTGTTGCAGAATCCGGCAGCACCAGGTTATCGTTTCAGTCGTGATTATATAGAGCGTAATTACGCTTCAGATCCAAACAAAGATCAGTTGATTGCTGAGGGCGAACAACGCCTTTCAGCACTGAGAAACATTCATACGGATTGGTTTAAAGAACTGATTCATAACAATTTCTATCAGAAACATAACCTTAGTATCAAAGGAGGTAATGGCTCAACAACCTATTATCTCTCAGGAAACTATACGTATCAAGGAGGTCGTATCGAAGGAAACAACAAGCAACGCTTCAATGTTCGTATGGGAATAGACCAGCAATTGGGGAAGATTGGCTATCTGATGATAGGTGTTTCTGGTGGTTATTCTAAGAGTAAGTCACCCAATGGAACGACTAACGATCCTTCTTCGATGGTGTATAATCTTAATCCTTATGAGCAAAAGACAGGCGAACTCTTTTCTTATCCCAATCGAACTTATTACGATTTAATGCATCAATACGAGAGCGATGCTACTGATAAGAATGGTGGAGTGGATGTGAATCTCACGCTGTCTCCTTGGAAAGACCTCACGCTGGCTTATGTTGCAGGTCTTGATTTCTTGCAAAACGATGACCATCGCTTTACTCCTGCTTCTGCCTTTTCAGAGCAAAACAGTGGTATTGCAAGTATAGCGAGGGGTATTTATGCTCGTAGCAAGGGGACAACGACTAATCTTTCAAGCAACTTCCGAGCCACTTATAATCATATTTTTGCCGATGTTCATGATGTGACCTTAGGCGCAAACCTCGATTATTACCTTTATAACTACGATGCAGTAGGTATTACTGGTTATGGCGTTGGTAACGTAGATGCTCCTTCTGCCATAAATAACTCATTGCAAGGATTTAGACAACCCGCCGTAAGAAACCCTCGAGATAAGAATGCTCAGCTTGGAATTGGTATGGTTGCAGGCTATACTTATAACATGATTTATGACGCTTATTTCACTTATAAGGCTGATGCCTCGTCAATATTACCCTCAGATAAGCGTTGGAATTCAGCCTGGGCAGCAGGTATAGGATGGACTCCAACGAACTATTCTTGGTTAAAAGGCAATAAGATTCTATCGAAATTGAACTTTAAAGCGTCTTATGGTGTGACGGCAAATCTTAATGGTGTGACGGTATCCAGTACTGTTGGGACGTTCATGTTCGGCGAACAAGCTTATGAAAACAGTCGAGTCTTGTCGTTGTTATCCTTATATAACAAAGACTTAAAGGCCGAACAAAACAAATCAACGGACTTAGGCGTGTCGATAGAACTATTGAAACGTATCACCTTTGACGTGAATTGGTATAACCGTCGCACGGATCAGGCACTCTTAGATGTGCCTATTGCGACAAGTTCGGGATTCTCTTCATTGAAACGTAACATTGGAGTCTTGCAGAATCGGGGTATAGAACTCGGGCTCAATGCAAGGATTTTAGATGGTTATGACTGTCGTTTGGCAGTGGGAGGAAACATTGCTTATAATAATAATAAGGTAGTAAGTTTATACTGGACTGATAAACTTTACTTGGACGAACAAACCCTTATACCGAACTACGAGGTAGGAAAGTCTTATGATATGCTATATGGTTTGCATTCATTGGGTATCAATCCATTGACCGGTTACCCTGTGTTCTTAACACCGAATGGCGTTGAAAAGCAGGGAACAGAAAAGCTTATACGCAATGATTTCATTGCTCTTGGCCATTTAACTCCGCCATATTCGGGTAGTTTCTATGCCAATTTCTCTTATAAACAGTTTGATTTTGACATATCATTCTATTATGTTTTAGGAGGCAAACAGCGTTTTAACTATCAATATGTACGTGATAAAGATAAGGCAAACTATAACGCTGTGGCCGGTCAAACGTCTAAGATGTGGTTTAAACGAGGGGATGAATACAAGGAGTTTTCAACTCCGTTCTACACACAAAGCATCGCAGAAGAGAACCTTTTGCTTTATCCTAACTCACGAACTATAGGGAATAGCGACTACTTAAAGCTCTCAAGTTTCTCTATGCGCTATCGAATCCCGTCCAACTTGCTTCATAAGGTGGCGCCGTTTGTACAATATGCCAACGTAGGTTTACAGGGATCAAACCTCTTTACATGGACAAACTATAAGGAATCTGACCCAGAAAGCGGAACCTTAGCAGGTACAATGCAACCTGTTTTCACTTTCCATCTCAACTTAACATTCTGATATTAGTGTATGAAACGATATATATTTTCAGTTAAAAGCATTGTAATGGGGTTACTTTCTGTAGCCCTTGCCTCATGCAATCTTAACATTCCACCGCTTGATCAGTTCTCCGATCCCGACGCAATCAATAAAGTTTCGAATGCAAGATCATTGTTGTCATCGGCTTATATGGCTTATCCTCACCCGGAATATGAGTTCTCTTTGCTTGGAAACGACTTCGTTCCGACTTCTCTTTCCATTAAAGATGTCTCGTCTTTGAACTTATATAACTGGAGTGATCGCGAGATTAGCAAGCTTGCTCCAAGCCTTTGGCAGGGTTATTATAATGTAATTGCTCAATGTGATGCCTTGCTTGAGCGCATGGATAATGTGAAAACAAGTAGTACTGAGGAGCAAAACGAGAAACAAACGATAACTGCTGAGGCTAAAACATTAAAGGCTTTGTGTTATTTTCAGTTGTTGAAAGTGTTTGCACCGGCTTATGATTTGAATCCTGATGCGCCTGGAGTTATCTTGAAAACTCACCTTGGTATAGAGGATAAACAACGCTCTTCAATTCGTGATTGCGTTTCAACCATTCGTGGTTTGCTTAGTGATGCCGTGCAAATGGATGGCACATCAAGAAACAATGGCTGGCTTTCAAAGACGGCAGTTCTGTATCTTCAGGCAGATGTTGCCCTTTATTCAGGAGACTATGAGACAGCAATTACATCAGGAAATGCCGTGATAGCAAAGGCTAATGATGCCTATTTTACAAGCGAAGGAATCAGTAATCTTTGGGCAAAGGATAGTTATGCAGGTCGTATTTTCGCATTTAACACCAACTCAACTTACTATTCTAATATTCAGTTTAGTATGCAAGAAGGTGATTATTTCTGTGTAAATCCGAAGTTAAATGTCGGTACATCAGATCTCCGTTACACTTCTTTTACCTATCCCTTTGTAATGAATGGAACGGTCAGAACCTTGCTTGGAAAGTATAATCGATGCAATAAGCTTAATCAAACAACTGCATATATCAATACAATGCGATACGCAGGAGCTTATTATATCGTAGCCGAAGCCTACTGCCGAAAGGGAGAAACCGAAGCTGCTCGAGTGCTTATCAATCATTATTGGCATTGCATTGGTGTTTCAGAAGCACCTGCTGGCATCACGAATCAAGCGCTCTTAGAACTTATTCTCACAGATAAGCAACGCGAATTTGTAGGTGAAGGGGTTAACTTCTTTGACTTAAAGCGCACTCATCTGGCATCGCTTCCACGTTATTCTCAATGGGGAACGGGTGCAAGTAGCTCGATATCATCCACTGATTATCGATGGAATTTCCCTATTCCAGTGTCAGAATATCGGTTTAACAGCGTTGAACAAAATGCTGGTTGGCCATCTAATTAAACTCAACGACAAACGAATGAAACAATTATTAAATAGTTTTCTCATAGCTGTCACCTTCTTCTTAGTTGGTTGTCAGGCTCAAGATGCACCGCAAGAAGCCATGACTAATGGCATCGAACTTACCATTCCGGGTAATGCAATCTTGTCAGAAGACGACACAACTACAGTGTTTGTACACGCTATGATCGCTTTTGAACCCTCAAAAAAGGAGTCGGTTAAGCTTGCTTTTACAGGCAATGACGACCATGTTTTGAAAGTAGACAGTGATGAAATAGTATTTGAACCTGGGCAAAAAGAAGTGGTTTTCCGTGTTAAATCCAATGGAAAACATTCTCTTTCTGTTGGTAAAACCATCGGGCTTCAGGTTGCATCGTCTTCCAATCCGCTAATAAAGGGCTTTGGAAATGGCGTTCAAATCAAGGTAAACCCTGATGCAGACATTCCTGTTCTGACGGATACGCAGTTGCAATTGATTGCAGATGTAAAGACAAAATATGGCATAGATCTTACTCGTTTGATAGGAAAGGTGCCTGTAGAGACTACAATTACATTTAATAGTAGCGACAAAGAGACGTTCTTCCAAGGCCAATCGCAACGCGTTTACAAAGCCTATAGCATCATAACGCTTGGAGATGATGCCACTGTTGACCACCCAACACTCAAGATGGTGACGAATCCGATGGGACTAACAACATTCCTTTATGATGTGTTGAAACGCAAAACAGTAAACGATAACGAGTTCTTTATGCAGACTCCTTATGGAAAAGCTGCTGTGAAGGCTATCAACTATGACGAAGCTAAGGAGAGTTTCTCGGCTTCTTTGAATGGTATCGGTATCAATCCGACTAATGATAACGTTACGTTTACAGGTCAAATAGAGAATATTTATGGTGATATGGTCACCGGAATTCCATTCACTTATGACTATTCGGCTTGGAATCGGCTGCTGAAAGAAAAGGAAAAGGGAACTATTGTGAATATAGAAGAAGAGGGAAAGATAGTGGGTTATACCATTGATGATGACTTCTTGTCTATGGGAGGCTCCTTAAATCCAAGCCGATTCTTAGGAGTTAGCGATATCAGTCGTGATGTATTTGGAAACGATCCAAGTGATTGGGTTGCGTCTTCTGCAAAACTTGATTTCGCGAAGGGTACGCTTTCGTTCACGTTCCCATGGGACTTTGCTGATGGAAATGGCTATGAACAGGTGCATGTTGTCTATACTTTACATCGCTAAACTAAAGGAATAGCATGCAGAAAAAACTGATTAGACATACTCTTTTCTGGATAATTGTACTCGGACTCCTATTTGTTGGGAGAGCTTTTGCTATACCTTGTTTGCGCGTTAATCCCTATATCACTCTGCCCAATGGCACTGTTGAGGGGCACTTGGATAACGGACTGCGTTATATTATCTTGCCCAACGAATTGCCAAGACATAATATTGAGGTGAGAATGGTTATGAATGCGGGCTCTCTGCAAGAGGAAAACGACCAGCGAGGTGGGGCACATTTCCTTGAGCATAGTGCCTTTATTGGAAGTAAACACTTTCCAAAGCGGGCATTGATTGACTATTTTGAGCGCCAAGGTATGAAGTTTGGACGAGACATTAACGCCTTTACGGGCTTTGATCGCACTATCTATTGGCTCTCTTTGCCTTATCATTCGCAGGACAAAGCAGTGTTGGACACCACCTTCTTGGCCCTTCGTGATTGGCTGTGTGACCTCACTTTTGATGATGAACGCGTGAAAAAGGAACGCGGAGTCATAGTAGAAGAGCTTAGAAGTTACCAGCAAAATGACGACTTCTACAAGCTGAAAATGGGCCAAAATCGCTATGCTGACCGCATACCTTTAGGCACAGAACAAGACATTAACAGTATTGATAGTAACCGCTTAAAGGCTTTCTATCAGCGCTGGTACACGCCTTCTCACGCTACAGTGCTTGTCGTGGGACAGGTGAAGGTGGCAGAAGTGGTTGAAAAACTACGTAAAACGTTAGGTACAATCCCTGCAAAGGTAGATCAAAAGCCTTTCAAACCGCTGCCGATGACCTATACTAAGGGAGCTGCTTGGATGCAGTTGGCCGACAGCATGCAGCGTGAAAGCAAGCTGGAACTCATCATTCCACATGCTACAATCGTTGAAAGGGTGTTGCCAGAAGTGGTTAAAAAGCAACAGATGCGTATGTTGGTGCAATGTCTTTCAGAGCGTCTTGCAGCCGATAGTGTAAGGTGTAATGTGTCAAACGATTGGTATTTGGCAGACAAAGACCATTTTGTTTTCTCGTTACGCGGTGCATCTTCAAGTCAGTTGGCACAGCAGTTGGCAGCTACTTCCTATGAATGTCGCCGACTATTACAGCGTGGCGTGGGGAAAGATGAACTGCAACAGCTGATTGATATGCGTCTTGCACATCTACAACCCGATACAACACAGCAGCTTTCTTCTGATTTATGTGATGATTTTGTCGATTATATCATGGCAGGAGATCGTCCACTTTGGCATCC
This sequence comes from Segatella salivae DSM 15606, assembly GCF_000185845.1. GTDB lineage: Bacteria > Bacteroidota > Bacteroidia > Bacteroidales > Bacteroidaceae > Prevotella > Prevotella salivae. The sequence goes on along the minus strand of NZ_GL629647.1, from coordinate 1,292,967 downwards.
AAAAGATGTGGAGTGGGTGCGCAATCAGGTGAAAATGACAACGAGTGCACAGCTGCAAGAGTGCCTGGAAAGCATTCTTTCAGCCATGAAACGCAGTCGGTTGTATGCCTATACTTACGCTGCTGATGATACAAAAACTGGTCTTCTTGACGCCAAACAGGCTGATAGTGCATGGAAAAAAGGTTGGAAACGTTCCATAGAACCTTATGCTTTTCAGCTGGAAAAAGAGGTAAAAGAAGACACCATTAGTCTGCCTTTGTGTTTGAAGCAAACACCAAAGATGACAAATGAGAGCATTAAATACAGCAAGAAATGGCCGGAACTTGGTGTTGAAGAAATACAGCTGACAAATGGAGTTAAGTTGATTGTGCGTCCAACCTTAGAGGAAGACTCCACTCTTTACCTTGCTGTTGTAGGACGAGGGGGCACGGCAGACCTCACTACTCAACAGCAATTGAAACTCCATGACGCTGTAAGTTATGTTGATATGGGTGGACTTTCCAAGGTGCCGAGCGACACTTTGCTGACTATTATGACACAACAGCAGTTGTCGATGACCGTGGGTGAGGATGCATATTGGCATCAGTTGTTGGCTTCTTCGCCTGAAAAGCATGCGACGGCACTATTGAATCTTGTTTACGAAAAGATGTGTTTCCCTGGTGTTAACCATGAAGATTTCGCCGAAACAATAGCTTCTGAGCAGGAGAATTTAGGCAAAGAGACGCTCTTAGACAAGCTCTTGGCACACGATTCTGACCGATTAATGACGAACACTATTGACTCGTTAGTGGGGAATGGAACAGCCAATAGTGAGCGATTGCTTACAAAAGCCACGCTGAAAGCACTGAATATAGACAGCTTAACCCATTATTATAAGCAGTTGTTTGGTAATCCAACAGGACTCACTGTCATTCTAACGGGTAACTTCAATGTAGGGCATGTGGTGCCAAAAGCTGTTGCAACGTTTGCTCAACTCCAAGCACCAGCAACGCCATTGCCTTTGAATAATGCACCATTTACACCAATTAAGCAGCCTTATTCCAAAGGTTTTGAGGGCGGAAATGACCATCAAACGGTTGTCAACTATATCTTTTCGGGTAACTATGTGCCGTCACTTCGCGCCACATTGGGCATGAAACTGATTCGCGATGTGTTGCAAGACCGCGTATTGAAAGTGCTCCGCGAGAGTGAAAACATTGTTTATTCGCCCTATGTAGACCTATCATATAACGGCATTCCACAGCAGAAATATCACTTCGTTATTAATCTTTCTCTGAAAGATGAGAATCGAAAGAGGGCTGAAATGCTGTTGCAAGAGATTATCAAAGACCTCAAAGAGCGACCTGTAAGCACTGGAGAACTCAACAAACTAAAGCGTTCTTTCTTAGTCACGAAAGACAAAGTGCTGAATGATAAGTCACCCGCTGAATGGAAAACAGCTTTGATTTCGTTGGTGAAAAATGGTGAGTCATTGCAAGATTTCAATGACTATACGGAATGTTTACATGGCATTACGCCAGAAATGATACAGCAAATGGTGAATGAAATGTTTGATTGGAATCACCGAATCGTTGTATATAAATCACAAAAATAATGAGAATATTAAAGAATTTACGTTTAGTTTGCTGTGCAGTTATGCTGTGCATGGCAACTTATATGTGGGCTGAGAAGCAGCCTGAAGCCTATCGTTTGTATGACAATAAAGGCAAAGCAATCACTTATGACCAGCTGGTGAACGCGCTTTCTAAGGTAGATGTGGTCTTTGTTGGTGAGATTCATAACTGTGTTATCACGCATTGGTTGGAGTTAAAGCTATTGGAAAGTTTGTACAAGGCTAACGAAAAGCATTTAAAAATGGGTTTAGAGATGTTTGAAAGTGACAATCAACTCATCCTAAATGAATATCTTTCAGGTCAGATTTCAGGCGAACGCTTCGAAGATGAGGCTCGACTTTGGCCCAATTACAGTACAGATTATGCCCCACTGATTAGCTTTGCACGCGAACATCACATGCCCGTGATAGCCACAAATGTGCCACGTCGCTATGCCACTGCCGTGAAAGAGCATGGCCTTGCCTATTTGGATTCACTTTCAACAGAGGCAAAGTCTTACATGGCTCCATTGCCGATTCAGTTCAAAACAAATGAAAACGTGGAACAGGGATTTGCACTTATGGGTATAATGGGTAAGAATAAGAATGCCAATCCACGACAGATTGCTGAGGCACAAGCAATTAAAGATGCTACAATGGCTTGGCGAATTGCACAGAATCTGCCAGGAAAGTTTATTCATTTCAATGGAAACTTTCACACCGATAGCCGCGATGGAATTATCCCTTACTTATTACAATATAAGCCAAAGGTAACTTATGCTGTTGTGAGGGCTGTCAGACAAGAAGATATTTCGCATTTGGAAGACGACTATAAGGGTATCGCTGACTATTATATTTGTGTGCCAGAAGATATGACAATGTCATACTAAGCAAGCCGATTTGTTGCTTGCGGCATCACAATATGTTTTAGAAGGGATCGAAAAACGTGTTAGGTGCAGGCGTGGTTTCGCTTGAAATTATCGTCTGTTCACCACACGTTGCGAAAGCACTAAATAGAAAGTAAAGTGCTGTTCTTATATTTGCAGCGTGTTTTTCCCATGTTTTTCTATCTCTTTTTTTATCTTTTTATTTTTCAATCTCAGTCGTTGTAATCCCATAAAGTGATTTGTTTATGGCGTGATACGCTTGATTGTATGATAGAGATTGATGCAACTAACAATATCATTTGATGGGTTCACCTCGCTAATATGGCGCTTTTTATGCTACAATCTGCTTCATTTTATGCGATGATTAGTATCATTTCATGTGGTAAAGTGACGCATTTTGCAAGCTGTTTCCACACAGAATAGCGAACAAAAGCAAATCTTTTGTATAACCTTTTGATAGCCAATGTTTTATGTGTAAAGCAGAAACAGCTTTTAATAGAACTATTTTGGGATAATGGGGCGATGTTTGCCATTTAATAAACGATGCCGTAAAGGATTATTATTTCATTTCATTCGCTGGCTCTTTCTTGCTATTCCATAGGATAACGGCTGTATAGCGAGGTTAAAATGACGAAGGAAATATGGCACGATAACCATGATTTTAAACTGTAAGGAACGTGAAAACAAGTAATCGTTAAATAGTATTTATTTTCCAATGGAAATTTGTTTGTTTGGAAAATAAACACTACCTTTGTATCACATTCATTGAGAATAGGACATAAATGATATATTCAACGATAACAAAAGCGTATGAAGAAAACGATATTTTTAATGGCTTTAACAGCTTTGGTGGGGCTAAGTGCTTGTTCTTCTCAAACGAACAGTAAGGCCACTACAGAGACAAAGCAAAACAATAACAAACAAGTAAAGGAGAAAAAAATGAAAGTAACAGAATTAACTACAGCCGCATTCAAGAAAGAAGTGATGGATTTTGATAAGCATCCTAACGAGTGGTTATTCGAAGGAAAGCGTCCCGCTGTGATTGATTTCTACGCTACTTGGTGTGGTCCTTGCAAGGCAACGGCGCCCATAGTAGAGGCACTTGCCGAGGTATATGCAGGCAAAGTAGACTTCTATAAGGTTGATGTTGATGCACAAGAAGAACTTGCTTCGTTCTTCGGAATACGTAGTATTCCAACCTTACTCTTTATTCCTCAGGAGGGAAAACCAAGCATGCAAGTAGGTGCAATGAATCGACAGCAGTTGGAAGATGCTATCAAGAAAACATTGCTTAAACAATAATCACACGACAATGAATAGGGAATGTATTTGTAAGATCAGAGACATTTACCGAAATATCACTGCTTTTGAGGCTACGCTTCAAAAGCAGTTGCATTTGAATATGAATGAAGCTGTGCTGCTATGTATCGTAGCTGAGCACGAGAATATTAGCTCGGGAGAACTTGCCGACGAGCTAAATCTCACACCTTCTAATGCATCTAAGGTCATTGCCTCAATGGAAAGTCTGCATCTTATCCGTCGGAAAACCTGCAAAGAAGATAAGCGTTGCATGCGATTCAATATCACTGATGAAGGGAAACAGCTGTTGCAACACCTCAATTGCGAGCAATTTCAACTGCCGGAACAGTTAATGTGTCTGACAAAATAAATAAAAACATAACATAGAAAAGATGAAAAAAATAATATGAAGAGAGCTTCTACACTGCCTTCTGAGTGTACAACCATCATCGTTGGTGACCAAATGAGCAATGACAGCTCGCATTTTCTTTGCCGATCAAGTGATTTTGATGCCATGATGGCTATCAATTATGAGTTTCATGAAGATACAACCGATGGCCCATCTGAGTTTGTTGCCAAGGATAGTGAATTTAGATGTCCGCTTCCTAAGACGGCTTTGGGCTACACAGCACTGCCAGATTATCAGTTCCCTGGTGAGTGGGGAAGTGCTGGTTTCAATAGCGTTGGCGTGGGAATGAGTTCAACTGAGACCATATTTAGCAGCAATAAAGCGCTTGAATTCGACCCCTATGTGAAGAATGGACTGGCAGAAAACTGCACGTATAACATCGTATTGCCTTATGTTCGCACGGCACGTGAGGGTGTAGAACGACTGGGAAAACTCATTGAAGAGTATGGTTCGGCCGAAGGTTTCGGTATCGGTTTCATCGATGATAAAGAGACTTGGTACCTTGAAAACGCGTGTGGTCATCACTGGTTAGCATGCAAAATGCCACGTGATAAGTATTTTGTTACGGGCAATCAAAGCCGACTTCGCGACTATGATCCTAATGATAAAGAGAACTATTTGGCTTCAGAAGGGTTGATTTCTTTTGCAGAAAAGAACGGACTTTACAACCCAAAGCAAGGTAAATTCGATTTCCATGAGGCCTATTCTCATGATTGTAAGGATGCCGATCGTGATGATTTTACTTATAACTACCCACGTGTTTGGGGCATACAAAAGCTGCTTTCGCCCTCAATTAAAAACGATGTAGCCCGCAATACCTTCCCCGTCTTCGCTAAAGCAGACAAGGAAATAAGTCTTCAAACGTTGCGAAATGCGTTTAGATTCCATTATGATGGTACTGCACATGACCCTTATTTGCACAACAATGGCAAGGAACCTTATCGCCCAGTTTCTATCTTCCGAACGACTCAAACGCATATAATCCAAGTGCGACCTAACCTCCCTCAGGCGATAGGTCATATCACTTATGTCGCTCTTGGTATGGCAGATCTCGGCGTATTCTTACCGCTTTATCAAGGTGTTAAGCATGTACCTGAAGCCTATACTCGTGGTCGTAACACTGCAGATCATGAGTCGGCATACTGGAAATTCCGTAAGGTGATGACGTTGGGCATGGTGAATTACAATGCGTATGCACCGATAATCAAAGACCGTTACGCACAGTTGGAAATTGAAAATGACCGATTGCAGCATGACTTTGAAACACAATATCTCGTTATTTACAAAGATAATCCACAACGAGCAAATACAATGTTGCAGCAATTTTCTGACCATTTGTTGCATCGTGCACTTGATGTTGCCGACCAATTACTCAATGATTTGTTCACTCAAATGACGTTAGACACGCAGAAAGAGTACTTGTTTCATGGTGCATAAAGAGGCATAAAAGAACGGAAAGTGAAAGAGAAAAAAACATAAATGATTCTGTTTTACTACAAAAAGAAACCGCATCGGGCAGCTAACTCGATGCGGTTTTTCTTATATAATGTGTGACAAAACTTAGCCAATCATGCGCTTCATGTCTTCATCTACGGTCGTTATACCACCTAAACCGAAGTTCTCAATAAGTACTTTTAATACTCCTTCTGAAACGAAAGCAGGCAGAGTTGGGCCTATGTGGATATTCTTTACGCCCAAAGACAAGAGTGCAAGCAACACGATTACAGCCTTCTGCTCATACCATGCGATGTTAAACACGATAGGAAGGTCGTTGATATCGTTCGCTCCGAATATCTCTTTAAGCTTCAAAGCGACTACAGCCCATGAGTAAGAGTCGTTACATTGTCCTGCATCTAATACGCGAGGGATGCCATTTATGTCGCCAAGAGAGAGCTTGTTATACTTGAATTTCGCGCAACCGCTTGTCAAAATAACGACGTCTTTCGGTAACTTCATGGCGAATTCTTCATAATAATTGCGGCTCTTCATACGCCCATCGCAGCCACTCATGACTACAAACTTGCGGATAGCTCCACTCTTTACTGCCTCAACTACTTTGTCGGCAAGTGCAAAAACCTGTGCATGTGCAAAGCCACCAATAATCTCTCCGTGTTCAATCTCAGTTGGAGCTTGGCACGTTTTGGCCATAGCGATAACCTCAGAAAAGTCTTTGTGTCCGTCAGGTCCAGCCTCTACATGTTTCCATCCAGGGTATCCTGCAGCGTTAGTAGTAAATACTCGATCCTTGTAAGAAGCCTTTGGAGAGGGAGGAACAATGCAGTTCGTAGTGAAAACAATTGGTCCATTGAAGGTATCGAACTCCTCTTTTTGCTTCCACCAGGCATTACCATAGTTACCAACCAAGTGCTTATACTTCTTCAACTGTGGGTAGTAGTGAGCTGGAAGCATTTCACCGTGGGTATAAACATCAATACCTGTGCCCTCGGTTTGCTTCAAAAGGTCTTCTATATCCTTAAGATCGTGGCCGCTAATCAAGATACCTGGGTTCTTGCCTACACCGATATTGACCTTTGTAAGCTCTGGGTTTCCGTAGACTTTTGTATTGGCTTTGTCAAGCAATGCCATGACATCAACTCCGAATTTGCCTGTTGCAAGCACACAATTGAGCAGTGTTTCCATGCTCGAATCAGGGTCAGTAACCGTATAAAGCGCTTCACTCATGAAGTCGATGATAGCAGAACTATGCTCGCCAAGATGTGAAGCATGCTCATAATAGGCTGCCATTCCCTTTAAACCCAATATCGTAAGTTCTTTCAAAGAACGCACATCAGCGTTCTCTATGCGTAGAATGCCTTCACGTTTTCCTTCAGATTCATAATCATTTTCATCGCCTCCCCACGTTACTTCAGGCCAGTTAGGGAGAGAAACTCCGTCTTCTTTGGCCTTATCTATTAGCTGTTTCTTCAATACAATGCCATCCGTTACCTTACGAAGGATTGCATCATCGTCGAAGTTTGCATTCGTAATGGTCGTGAAAAGCGCATCCGTGATAAAACCTTCTACAGCAGGTAAACTCTCTTTTCCAGCCTTTTTGAGGCAATGATCGACTGTTCCTATACCGCGAACTACGCTTAACAGCAGATCCTGCCACATGCTTGTATCGGCCGTTTTGCCGCAAACACCTTGAATAGTACACCCAGTTCCTTTTGCTGTTTCCTGGCATTGGAAACAAAACATCTTGTTTTCTGTCATAATGTTTGTATTTATTTATATCCTAAATTCTGGCGCAAAGGTATATCAACTGATTGTAATGGCTTGGTAACAATTGTTACTTTGAACACATTAATGATTGTTAAAACAATGAGAGATGCCTCATTTTATCATGCAAAAAATAGCAATACATCTCACCGATAAACGAGAAAAAGGTATAACTTTGCATTCAAACATGAGGCTATTTCTGTCGGTTCATAACATGAAATATCAGTCGCCAGCACACCATATATAAATAAGGTGGAGACCAGAGACTTCAAGTCATAACAAAATGTGCAACATAACAAGCAATACATCATTATGAATATTAAAATCAAAACAAGCGAAGGAGATATCATTGTGCGTCTTTTTGATGAGACACCCAAGCATCGTGATAACTTCATTAAGCTCGTAAAAGAAGGTTTTTACAATGGAACGCTCTTCCATCGCGTTATCAAAGACTTTATGATTCAAGGCGGAGACCCCGATAGTAAGGGTGCATCCATGGATAAAAACTTAGGTAGTGGTGGTCCCGATTATACCATTCCAGCAGAGTTCTACATGCAAAAATGCTTCCATAAACGTGGTGCTTTATGTGCAGCTCGACTCGGAGATGACGTCAATCCAACACAAGAGAGCAGCGGAAGTCAGTTTTATATCGTCTGGGGTAAATGCTATTCATCTAATGAACTCAAACAAATAGAGCGCCAATTGAACATGCAACAAGAGCAGAAAGTGTTTCAATCGTTGCTCAAATCTCATAGAGATGAGACCATGGAACTACGCAGAAACCGAGATCATGAGCGTCTACTTGAACTGCATGAACAACTCATTAATGAAGCAAAAAGTTATTGTAAACAACACCCTTTGACGTTTTCTGCCCAACAAATCAAAACATATTCCACAATAGGGGGTACTCCTTTTCTCGACAATCAATATACCGTTTTCGGAGAAGTTGTTGAGGGTTTAGACGTTGTTGAACGCATCCAACAAGCTAAAACCAATCGAAACGATCGACCAATCAACGACATTAGCATGGCAATGGAAATCATATAACTTGACGATTAAAGGCATATAATCCTACACTTAGCATCCTATAAGATGCAATACTCCTATAAAAAGCAAGATGAACGCAAAGAAAATATTTTCCATTTTCTTGTGTTTTTTCTTGCTTTTTTAATTTAATTACCATATATTTGATGCGACATTATCTATTAACCCATGAAAGGACTCGAAATAAAAGAACTCAAACAAGTAGTCATCCGCTTTTCAGGTGACTCGGGAGATGGCATGCAACTTGCCGGAAACATATTCTCCTTAGTGTCAGCAACGGCTGGAAACAGTATCTCAACTCTTCAAGATTATCCCGCAGATATACGCGCTCCACAAGGCTCTTTGACTGGAGTTAGTGGGTATCAAGTAAGGATTGGAGACGATGAAGTACTTACTCCTGGCGACCAATGTGACGTATTAGTGGCTATGAATGCGGCTGCTTTGAAGACGCAAATCCAGTATGCTTCGCCCTCAGCTACTATCATTTTGAACATCGATTCGTTTAGAGAAGACGACCTTCGTAAAGCCGAATTCCAAACGAATAACTATCTAAAGGAACTCGGTATCAACCCAGATCACGTCGTAGCTTGCCCCATAACGTCGATGGTAAAGGCTTGTTTGAAGGGCGAAAATGTTGATCCCAAGACGGTGTTGAAATGCAGAAATATGTTTGCTTTGGGCATCGTTTGCTGGTTATTCAATCGAAGTCGCACGAAAGTTGTAGAGTATATTGCGCATAAATTCAAAGATAAGCCACAGATTGCAGAGTGTAACATCCGTGTACTTCATGCTGGATACGACTACGGACACAATACACATGCGTCGGTTCCTGCCACATATCGCATTGAATCTATCCACAAAAAGCCCGGCCGATACATGGATATCACGGGCAATAAAGCCATGGCTTATGGGCTGATTGCAGCCGCAGAGAAAGCTAAAATGCAACTCTTTCTTGGCAGTTATCCCATTACTCCCGCCACAGATATCCTCATTGAACTATCCAAACACAAGTCACTTGGTATTGTAACTATGCAATGTGAGGATGAGTTAGCAGCCTGCTCGACGGCTATCGGAGCTTCTTTTGCAGGCTCACTAAGCGTTACTTCCACCTCAGGTCCAGGCATTTGTCTCAAATCAGAGGCTATGAACTTGGCGGTAATGGACGAACTTCCGCTCGTTGTTATTGATGTTACACGCGGTGGACCGTCTACAGGCTTGCCGACAAAGACCGAACAAAGCGACCTGCTTCAAGTGTTGTTTGGTCGTAACGGGGATAGTCCTATGCCCGTGATTGCCCCAATTTCGCCCACCGATTGCTTTCAATCAGCTTATAATGCCTGTCAGATGGCTGTCGAACACATGACACCTGTCGTCGTGTTAAGTGATGCTTACATCGCAAATGGTTCGGGAGCATGGCGTCTTCCGAATGTAAACGACTTGCCAGAGATACATCCCCACCTTGTCAAACCAGACACTTCAGAAGCCTATACCCCTTATTTGCGCGACCCTGAAACGCTTGTTCGCTATTGGGCTACACCTGGAATGGAAGGCTATGAGCATGTTATTGGCGGATTGGAAAAGGATAGTGACACCGGAGTTATATCGAATAAAGCCGAAAACCACCACCTCATGACGAAGTTAAGAGCCGAGAAAGTGGCGCGCATTCCTGTGCCTGATCTCAAGGTTTTGGGTGATAAAGACGATGCAGACCTATTGATTGTGGGCTTCGGGGGTACGTTTGGACATCTCTATACGGCTATGGAGGAACTGCGAAAGAAAGGAAAGAAGGTCGCACTTGCTCACTTCCGATACATCAATCCGCTACCCAAGAACACCTCAACTGTACTTAAAGCCTATCCAAAAGTGGTTGTTGCAGAACAAAATGCAGGTCAGTTTGCAGGCTACTTACGCATGAAAATCGACAACTTCTGCCCAAGACAATACAATGAAGTGAAAGGACAACCTTTCATGGTCGACACACTTTCCAAAGCTTTTCAACAGATTATAGACGAATAAATGAATTCCATGGAATACAAAATAAATGATTTTAAGAAAGGAAAGCCACGTTGGTGTCCTGGTTGTGGAGACCATTTCTTCTTGGCTTCAATGCATAAAGCAATGGTCGAATTGGGCATACCACCCCATGAAACCGCTGTTATTTCGGGCATAGGTTGTAGTGGTCGTCTCTCTTACTATGTCAATACATACGCTATGCAGACAATACATGGGCGGGCAGCTGCCATAGCTACGGGCGTGAAAGTAGCCAATCCGCAACTCACAGTGTGGCAAATCTCGGGCGATGGTGACGGACTTGCCATCGGCGGTAACCACTTTATACACGCACTAAGACGTAATATTGACATCAATATCATCTTACTTAACAACCGAATCTATGGCTTAACAAAGGGTCAGTACTCTCCAACCTCACCGCGAGGCTTTGTTTCTAAGTCGAGCCCCTACGGCACTGTAGAAGACCCTTTCCGTCCAGCTGAACTGTCTTTTGGTGCTCGTGGTCGCTTCTTTGCACGCACAGTAGCCAACGATGGCACACACACTGTCGAAATGCTCAAGGCAACTCAGCGCCATAAAGGGGCCTCGGTGTGCGAAGTTTTGCAGAATTGTATGATCTTTAACAACGGCGCTTACGCCCCCATCTATACGCGTGAAGGTCGTAGTGAGCATGCCATCTATTTGGAACATGGCAAACCTATGCGCTTCGGTAAAGACAAAGAGTTTGGTCTTATGCAAGAAGGCTTTGGATTGAAAGTAGTGAAAATCGGTGAAAATGGTGTCAAAGAAGAAGATATTCTCATTCATGATGCCCATTGTGAAGACAATACTTTGCAGCTGAAACTTGCCATGATGGACAATGAACACGGCTTTCCCGTAGCCTTGGGTGTTATCCGTGATGTCGAAGCGCCTACCTATGAGTCGTGCATTTACAGCCAGATTGGCGAGGTAAAAGGCCGAAAGAAATATCATAATTTCACGGAGTTGCTCGAAACAAACGACACGTGGACCATTGAATAACGAATGATGTTGCGTGATAAATTCGCGCAACATCACACACAATTCAGCTGCCCAGCACGCTCCGTTATCCTAAAAAGACACTTTCGCATGACATGCCTTTCATTGCTATGTCAATGTTTTCGGCACACAAAAGCCGTGAGACATGCCGGGCAACTGATATGATTTTTATCGTGACAACACAGCTTTGCCATTATCAATGAAAGCAAAGTGGCTTATCATCCTTAAGAATCCAACTTCTTAAGGCATAGTATTTGTGGCGCAACCCCTTTGCTTTCAGAAGATGTTTTTTCTGGGGAAAGATGCATAAATAAGGTGTTTGCAAATGATTTTAATAAGGAAAAGTCTAACTTTTTGCATCCTAAATGCTCAAGATGAATCACACTTCTTTTTATGCTTTGAATGTAACGAATTATCATTACAAATGCTTTCTGAAAACGAGCTTATTTGAAATGAAGTTCAAACTGACGGCAAAAATGCGCTGTTTTTTGTCAGTTTGAAAATCATTGACTATCAAAACCTTACGTGCTTAGCACCGAAATATGTTGTGAAATATCATAAAAATATCGGCTTAATGGTCAAATGTACTCCTGAAAGGGGGCAAAAATGCTCTCTTTTTCATTTAATGGTCAAATGTACTCCTATAATAGTTGAACTCCCTAGTGTTTATCGGGGTTGTAAGCCCCTAATATGTTTCCAATAAGCAGTTCTCGCTTCTCTTTCGAAAGTCCACGATGAAGACGT
>NZ_GL629647.1:1259513-1280094 GCF_000185845.1 Segatella salivae DSM 15606 | reverse complement strand
AAAATATCGTGTAATCTGTATGAAATAAGGCCATAATATGCTTCATTTCATAAGACGAAATGCCTGACTTCATCGTGTAATCTGCATGAGATTACATTGTTGTCTCTTGGTTTTCATGCAACAATCATCTTAAAAACATGAAAAACAAGCATTCAAAGGGCGTTCAAATTTCTATTTGGTCGTATCTTGAAAGGTTAAAAAACGACGAATAAACTTTACAAGAATAGGATTCCACAGCCTGTATTTCTAAGTTAAAAACGCCGTAGCTTGTGCTATAAGACGAGAGGACACAGGATGCAAACAAGAAAGATTTGCATCCCATGTCCACTCACATCATGGCGTTGGGCACATGGTCATAGCGCCTTACCACACAACCTTTCGGCTGCCATCAGCCTCTTCTGTAATCGTGACTTTAGTCACATCTTCGGGCAATATCTCTTCAATAAGCTCGGGCCATTCAAGGAAACAGAGGCTACCTCCATAGAAATAATCTTCATATCCCATGTCATACACCTCGTCAAGTTTCTTGATTCGGTAGAAGTCGAAATGATAAATGGGACTGCCATCTGCCGCAGTATACTCGTTGACAAGAGCGAAAGTAGGCGATGTAATCACATCGGTCACTCCCAATTCTTCGCAGATTGCTTTGATGAAAGTAGTCTTTCCTGCGCCCATCTTGCCATAGAACGCGAAGACTTTACCCGTTCCCATACCATCCAAAAAGGCTTTAGCGGCCTCACGGATGTTGTCTAATGATTTGATTTTTATTTCCATATTGTTTACTTTTTAATCTCCTTTTGTCATGCCAAAGCATGCAGAGAAGATTCTCATGAATTTTATTTCTAAATATTTTCTGTTGCCTTTCCCCGCATCACGCCTATCGGAATAAGCATCTCTTCCATTGAAACGCCACCATGTTGAAACGTGTCTTTATAGTATGACACATAATAGTTGTAGTTGTTGGGATAGGCAAAGAACGTATCGCCAAGGGCGAAAACATACGATGTTGAGAGGTTGGGCGCAGGCAGATGTGCCTCGTGTGGTTTGCTGATTTCAAACACTTGACGCGATTCATAGTTAAGATTCTTGCCCAACTTATAGCGTAAATTCGTGTTTGTATTGCGGTCTCCAACAATCTTTATCGGCCGATTGGCGCGAATACTCCCATGGTCTGTGGTGACAATCACACGACAATTGGTGCGGCTGAGCAGGCGAAACAGCTCGGCAATTCCCGAATATCGCAACCAACTTTGTGTGATACTGCGGTATGCGCACTCATTGTTTGCCAACTCACGCACCATGCGTGACTCGGTGCGTGCATGTGAAAGCATGTCAATAAAGTTAACGACTAACACGTTGAAATCATTGTGTTGAAGTTCTGAAAAGTGGCTCAACAGCTGATCAATCGACTGAGATTCGCTAATCTTATGATAGCTAAAGCGATGTTTTCTGCGGTAACGCGCAAGCAAACCTGCTATCAATGCCTCTTCATGTAGATTCTTTCCATCGGCCTCTTCCTCATCCACCCAAAGGTCAGGGAAAAGCCGTTGAATCTCGTCGGGCATCAAACCGCTGAATAAACTGTTGCGCGCATATTGGGTAGCGGTAGGCAAAATACTCATGTAAAGCTGTTCTTCGATGTCGTAACTCTCGGCAAGTTCGGCAGCCAATACACGCCATTGGTCATACCTAAAGTTATCAATCACAAGCAAAAATACCTTTTCTTGCTTATCCAAGAGCGGGAAAACCACACGCTTAAAGACCTCATTGCTCATCAAAGGACGGTCTTCTTCTCCACTCATCCAAGCTAAGTAATGCTGTTTAATGTACTTGGCAAAGCCATGGTTAGCGTCAGCTTTTTGCGTCTGTAGCACCTCTGTCATGTGGTTTTCGGCTGTACTTAGCTCTAATTCCCACTTCACTAATCTCCGATAAACGGCCATCCAGTCACTCCAACGCTTGCAATCTGCAATTTGAAGTGCAATCTTTTGAAAGTCTTGTTGATAGCCGCTTTGCGTCACTTCGTTTATAATGTCGCGATGATGAATATTCTTTTTCAGCGCAATTAGAATCTGATTAGGGTTTACAGGCTTTATTAAATAGTCGGCAATCTTACGCCCAATAGCCTGATTCATGATATCTTCTTCCTCGCTCTTTGTTACCATTACCACAGGCGTTTCAGGCAGAATGTCTTTTATTCTCTGTAGCGTTTCGATGCCAGTAAGGCCTGGCATCATCTCATCGAGCAAGATAAGGTCAAACGATTCCTTACGACAAAGCTCAATAGCATCAACACCATTGCTCATCGTTACTACGTGATAACCTTTCTTTTCGAGAAAGATGATGTGACCTTTCAATAGATCTATCTCGTCATCTACCCACAATAATTTTCCATTACTCATAGTTAGAATCCATCTAAATCATAATATTCATCGTCTAAGTCAAGCGGTTTAACCGGCTTAACTGGTGTTGCCGGCTTCTTCACCGGTGCTGGTTTATGTGCCTTTTCGGGTTTGGTGGGCTGCTTTTGAGGCTGACCTTGTCCGGCATTTTGCCCCTTTATAGCAGGCGTTATCACCGTGTCAATGGGATAAACATCCTTATCCTGCTGAATGATTCGATCGAGTTCGCGGTCTATTTCCTCGGCAGTTTGCGGCTTTTCGGGCGCCATTATTGTCGATGGAACAGGTTCCGTTAGCAGCTGAAGCGTACTGATTCGCAGTGGTGCGAAATGCTTTTGATAGAACAAACTATAGTCATCGTAGCTGTATTGTCGGCCTAAGAGTTCCATGTTTTGTTCACTAATGATAAATGGTCGCGCCCTTTTCGTGAGCTGCATGATACTTTGTTGGCGATGCAACTGACGTGCATATTGCAATGCTTCGTCATAGTTTTGGAACCCTTTCACCATCATTCTGTGCATGCCCTGTGCGTCTTCAATCTGTATATCGAAGTTTCTGACAAGATAACTCGTAAAGTTATACTTTGCCAAAGCAAAGAGAAGTTGATGTTCATTGACGGAATCGGGATGGTAAACCAACATGTAAACAAAGCCCACATTGCGTTCAGTGTTGAACTTAATCGACTGAATCGAGTCGCTATCGTTGAGCACTTCACTGCGTCGTTTCCATACATTTGTCATGTCAAACTTAGCCCCATGCAAGGTCTTTCCAGCCTTTACACCATTGATTATCATGCCCGCCATCTCGCCAAGTCGGCTTTCTGGATGCGTGGATAGCAGCGTATTGAGGTCTTGCAAGCATCCTTTTGCATCGCCATCATTAAGTTTACTCAGCGCCGAAAGGAACAAAAATTTATCGCGATTGGCTCCCTTGGGGAAACGTTTTGCCGACAATTGGGCGTTGGCCAACACCTCATGATAGCGTGATTCGTTAAAAGCGGTGTAGGAAACAGCATAGAGTGAGTCTTCGATATGCTTTCCGAAACGCGCATTTTCCTGATAATAGGGGTCGTTAAGCAAGGCAGTCCATTGGCTCTTTGGACATTCTCGGCGCAGGCGAGTGAGGTATTCTTCGGCATGTGTAAAGTCATTTCGCCTTGCATAAAGCAAGTAAAGATGATAGAAAGCCTCGTCAATGTGCGCAAAGTTTGGATAGTGTTGGATGAGTCGAAGCAATGCTTTCTCACTGAGATCAAGGTTGTCTAACTGATCCTTAAAGATGATTCCACTGTGAAAAAGCCCATCAGCGAGCACCTTGTTACTGGCAGCTAACTGAGCAGAAGTCAACGGAATCTGGCGCAGATAGTATGCTCTTTGGTGAGGATCTGACGCTGGGTCGTTCACTTTTTGTGGCGTTTCATCTCGCTGTTCGAGGCTATCCGCAGTATCATTTGTTGGTAACGCGACGACCGTTTTATTGATTCTTTGCCAATTATCAATGTTATCTCGCTTGCCCCAACGCCTTTGAAACATCTCCTTTCCACGTGCAACGGTCATGGGATTATAGAAATACCACGTGGCTTGTTGACTATTGTTATCTGACGAAGTCGGCGTGTTGAAGGTTGCATTTATAGGATTTTGTGCCGTCATCTCACCTCCATTAGCGATAGATGAAACGTCATTTTGCGCCTTTTTCTCCTTGCGTTTAAGGGCTAAAATCACGCGGTCGATGGCTGCATTTCGGTCATGTTCCGACATCTTGGCAAGCAGTTGAAGAGAGTCTTGCAGTTCAACGGCATCGGTATAAGGTACAAGTTGTTCGAGCACTTGTTGTCTTTCGGCCAATTGTTGATAGTCTTTCCGGTCCTTATCCAATAGTCCTATGGCCACATCATAACATCGTTTTGCATCGCCAAACTTATTCCGTTGCCAGTAGAGGTCACCGAGTTTAAGTAGCAAAACACCTTTTTCTATGCCGTTACGTGTACTGAGTTCACTGCCTTTTTCATAGGCTCCAATGGCATGAAGTGTGTCATTTTGCGACAAGAAGAGATTGCCAATGGCGTAATAAACCTGGTCTAAATATTCCTTGTTATTGTCAGATGACGCCATGTGTCGAAGCTTTGCAATCAATTGTTTGGGCTTTCCGTCGACCACTTCTGTCATAGCTATGCGTGCATTAAAAGCCAAATCATAAGGTGGATTGAGTCTAACCACATGCTGAAATGCCTTATAAGCTTCTGCCTTTTGACCTGTTTCGTTGAACAATTGCCCTAAAAGAAACCACTCACGCGCCTTTTGTATGCGTCTCATCTCATGGCTAATGACGCGTTGAAGATAGGGGATGGCCTTATGATAATCCCCGATATGAATATAATAATCAGCGTAAGTATAATCCCATTCCTTTTTAGCCGTCCAATAAATAGAATCTCGTTGCATGTTACGTAGCACGTCTTCAGCTTCATATTGCCATCCCGCTTCGATGTAACTCTTAGCTAACCATGCCTGCGCTCGTTGGTAAATAGCAGGTTGAGTGGCGTAAAGTCGGCTCATATATGCAAAGGTTGAGATTGCATCTTCAAACTTTCCTTCATGGAATTGGGCTCTACCCATGAGCAACCAGACCTTCCACATGAACGGATTATACTCCTTTCGGTTGAGCCATTCAATATCTTCGGCGGTCTTCTTTCGGTCTTTATCCCACACGGGATGACGCCTAATGCTGTGTAGTTTGATTGCTTTCTCACACTTTTCTATTGCTTTTTCGAAGCCAGCTTGCCCCAAACCACGACTTGTTTTGTTGCCTATTGTGTACAAAGGAAGCATCTCTGTGAAGTTATCTTTGTTGCCTTTCTCACGCTCTAATGCCCCATCTATGTAAGCCATTGAACCGTTATAATAAACATTATAGCGTGTGTTGAAAGCCTGCCACCACCTGGTTCGCGCCGTGTTTTGCGGCGTTGAACAACAACAAAGCATCGTAACAACGAGACAAAGGATAATGGAATATGGTGCAAAATGCTTCACTTTCTTAACAACAACTTTGCAATGGCATAGACAATGATACTGAAAAAGATGATGGATGCACCCGAAGGAACATTCAACCAATAGCTCATGGCAAGACCAAATAAACAATCTGCCCACCCAATAACAATCGAAAGGAACATCATCCGCTTATAGTTCAGCGTGAAAAGATTGGCAGTCATCTGTGGAATTGTAAGCAAACTGAGGGCTAAAACGATACCCACCATGCGCAAAGTAGATACTATCGTCAACGCAATTAATGCCATCATGCCATATTCTATCCATCGAACGGGCAGCCCTTGTGACTCTGCAAACGTGCGATCGAAAGCCACACTGAGCACTTCTCTGTAGAAGAAGACCATGCAAAGGATAACAATTACCGAGAGCACGCCAAGCAAACAAAGGTCTAATGTGCCTATTGTCAGGATGCTTCCAAACAGGAACGATGGCAAATCGGGCATGAAACCGGGAGATAAAAAGCAGCAAATGATGCCCACACTCATACCGAAAGTCCAGAACATTGCAATAGCGGAGTCCTCGCGAACTGCACCTTTTCGCGACATCCATTCAACCCCAAAGGCGCTCAATACGGCAAAAATCATGGCCGAAAGAATGGGATTTATGCCCATTAGTACACCCAAACCAATGCCTCCAAACGATGCATGTGTGATGCCACCACTAATGAATACCAAGCGACGGGTTACGATATAAGTGCCTACTATGCCACAAACAACACTGGCAAGTAAGGCGCCAAGCAACGCATTTTGAAAGAAACTATAATGTAAAATGTCAATCATTTACTAATGCAATAAAGTCATCTTTAATCTGATTTGGCATGTTAATGCCACGTAAAATGAGGCTTCTGTTCCAGCCCTTCACCTCATCTGGGCGCATCGTTAGCATCACTTCTGCAAACGCTTCGGCCTCTTCGTCTGTGTAATCTTCCGACAAACGACCTCGGAAACGGTCAAGTTCTTCATCGTCATAATATTCAATTTCCTTGGTGGCGGCCTCCATCATACACTCTTGTTCGCACTGATCGTTCTCACCTGTACACGTAGAACACGAGTCGTTTACGATGAGAGGAGCTTCTTCTTCGCCCTTCTTTCGGCCCAAAAATGAACCTAATGCCGTGATAAGGCCTAAGAAAACAAGTGCAAAAACCAAATATATCATAACGTGAAACCTGCTGTTTGAAGATCTTTCCAGTAATCGGGATACGACTTACTCACTACTTCTGGGTTGTTAATCTGCAAGCCTTGGCGTTTCAAAGCCACTGGAGCGAAGGCCAAAGCCATGCGATGATCCTCATAGGTTTCAATGGGTTCATCGGATGGTTGGCATCGTTCGCCATCCCAAAGTAGTTCATCATCACCCACACTTTGAAGCACAAAGCCTAACTTTCTCAACTCCGTTTTCAAGGCTTCTATGCGATCTGTCTCCTTAATTCGTAGGGTAGAGAGGCCTTTAAGGTGGAACTTTATGTTCATATTCACACAAGTTACCACCACAGTTTGTGCCAAGTCTGGCGACCCAGTGAAGTCATATTCTAAACGAGGCAATAGACATTTGTGCCGATGTAGCGTCACAATATTGGGTACACCGGGTGCAGTGGTCTCGAAACTTGTCTTTATTCCCAAGAGCGAAAAGATGTATTTAACGACCGAATCACCCTGTTTCGAACCATCCATCAGGCCTTCCAATCTCACAACGGCCTCTGAATCATCCGCTAATGCCATGATTTCATACCAATAACTGCTGGCTGTCCAATCGCTTTCAATATAATAATCGCGTGCTGAATAGGCTTTGGCAGCGACACGGATAGTGTCAACATCCGTCCAATCGGCTATTGCTCCGAAGTCTCGCATCATACATAACGTGAGGTCAATATAAGGCCGAGAGATAATCTCATCAGTCAGTTTGAGTTCTAATCCCTTTTCAAGCATCGGACCAATCAATAGTAATGCTGAGATAAACTGCGAGCTAACGTTACCCGGAATCTCGATGAATCCTCCTGCCAGTGGATGCCCTTTAATACGCAAAGGAGGGTAACCCGCCTCGCCTTCATACTGAATATCGGCGCCAAGATAGCGCAAAGCATCTACTAAAACGCCTATCGGACGCTGCTTCATGCGGTCAGTTCCCGTGAGCACATGCTCGCCTTCGCGCACTGAAAGATAGGCCGTCAGAAAGCGCATTGCCGTACCTGCTGCCTTGATATCTATGGTTTCGCTCTTTGTTTTGAGGGCTTCGACAATGACTTTTGTATCATCACAGTCACTAAGATGACGTGGAACAAGGTTGCCATTTGCCAGTGCTTGGATAATCAGGGCACGATTACTGATGCTCTTACTTGGTGGGAGTTGAATCGTCGTATCAATATGTTGAGGACCTGATAGGGTATATATCATATTGTGAAACTTAACAAATTACTTTCTATGCAAATGTACAAACAAAAACCGGATGACCCTACTTTTGATACAGCTTTATTCGTTTTAACGGATAAAAAATAGTAATTTTGCAGCCAAAACAATAATAATCGTGCATATAGCTATCGCTGGAAACATTGGAAGCGGAAAGACTACACTCACCGAAATGCTTGCCAAACACTATGGATGGGAGCCTAAATACGAGGCAGTAGACTACAATCCGTATCTTGAAGACTATTATAAAGACATCCCAAGATGGTCATTTAACATGGAGGTTTTCTTCTTAAAAGAACGCTTCAAAGACTTGCTTCAGCTCACGCGTTGTAGCAAACAACAAACCATAGTGCAAGATCGCACCATCTATGAAGGCGTATATGTCTTCACAAAAAATAACTACAAGATGGGCAATATGACTGAAAGAGACTTCCATACTTACATGGAACTCTTTGATTCAATGACGCATATCTTGCACTATCCTGACTTGATGATCTACTTAAAATCAGGCGTTTCACACTTGGTAAAGAATATCCAAAGCCGCGCGCGTGACTACGAACAGCAAATGCCTTTGGCTTATCTTGAGAGCTTGAATGAACTATATGACGACTTCATCTATAACAAATATAAAGGTAAAGTGCTTGTTGTTGATGTGAATAATATCGACTATTTGCACAGTAAAAAGGACTTTTCGGGCATCATAGATAAGATAGATGCCAACCTGTTTGGACTTTTCTAACCCCAGAATTATATTCAGATTATGCATATAGCAATTGCAGGAAACATCGGAAGTGGCAAGACTACACTCACCAAAATGCTTGCCAAGAGATTTCATTGGACGCCCCGTTTCGAACCCGTTGATAACAATCCGTATCTCGATGACTTTTATGCTGACATGGCAAGATGGTCATTTAATCTCCAGATTTATTTCTTAAATAAACGTTTTAAGGAGGTGGTTGAGATATCAAAGAGTACAGATACCATCATACAAGACCGCACTATATTTGAAGATGCGTGTATCTTTGCGCCGAATTTACATAGTATGGGCATGATGAGTGATCGTGACTTTACGAACTATTCTGACTTGTTTGAGCTCATGATTTCACTCGTAAAGTTACCCGATCTCATGATATATATCCGTTCAAGTATACCGACTTTGGTTAACCATATCGGTAAACGTGGGCGCGAATTTGAAAAGAGTATCCGCATCGATTACCTCTCAGGACTGAACGATCGCTATGAAAACTGGATTAAAGACTATAAAGGTCATCTCATCATTGTTGATGGAGATCACACTGATTTCGAGAATAATCCTCAGGATTTTCAAAGGATTACCGACCAGATTGATGCCGAACTCTATGGTCTTTTCCCGATAAAGTAAACGCTGTTTATAACATATCAAGACTAAGGCACTTTGTTTTCATGAGCAAAGTGCCTTTCTCTTTGGGTTCAACAAATGTTGGAAAACGACAAAATATTTGGCCTTCGGGATGATAATATGCTGGAATAAACAAAGCGAAATGATATAAAGTTTTAGCTGAAACTCTTGTTCTTGTCTTCGTTTTAGTCAAGAAGTAGAGGCTTATATCGTAAAGATTAATGATGGTTTTTAACACTTCGTGGGGTGATGAAATAGAGTGTAAATCATAGAAAAATAGGGTTTAATCAATGAAGGCTATAAGAAGATAGGGTGTTTTGCGCCATTCGATTCTCTAATTCGGCACAAACGGCGCACACAAATGCTTCATTTCATGCGATAAAATGGTAGAGATGAGGGCATGATTCCATAGAGATTACACGTTGTTTTTATGTGATATCATCATAAATTTTAAGGCCTTTTTCGTAATTGATTGATTGTAAGGAGTTTGTAAAATGCAAGAAAATAGCATGCTGTTGGATAGTTGTGCTAAATGCTTTCATATTGTAAGGTTTTGTTGTTTCAGTTGTAAATTACTTTCAAGACGTTTAACTCATCTTTCGTTTACTATCTTGATGACTTCTCATGAGACTGATATGATTCAACAAAATGAAAAAAAAGATGTGAAAAAATGTTTGATTATGGATTTTTTCTTTATCTTTGTAGCAAACTAATTAAATAGAAACGATAACATGAAAAAAGGACTTCTAACTTTACTTCTGACTTGTTTTGCATTGACAATACAGGCACAACATTTTAAACATGAGTTGAGATGGAGTATCGGATTCGGTGATGAACCGCACTTAAAGAGCGTGAGAAATGACTATATTAGATTGTTTAAGCTTGAAGACGACGCTTCTTTGTTCGAGACACTCAGCAACATTAACTATTCATATAATATGGAATATTTCTATCATTTGAATGAGAAATGGGCAGTAGGTGCAGGACTTAGTTATACAGAAGCAGTGGCACAAGGAGCACATGTGCCATTAGAAAAGCAAGTGAATAATGACGCTTTTAGCTTCGTTTACCTTGGACTCATCTATTCAATCGTCCCAAATGATGAATTGAAATTATCGAGTAAGGCCTTTACTTTCATGCCTTCAGTGCGCTATTCTTGGTTAGACAACGGGCACTTTGCACTTTATTCAAGAGGAGGTTTGGGACTAAGTGCTTATCATCTGTCGTCAAATAGTAGCAGTTTCCCTAACATTAAAGAAAACAAAATGCGGGTGGCTTATCAGCTTTCTCCTGTGGGAATAGAGATTGGTTCGAATCATTTGAGATTCACTTCTGAAATTGGTTACGGCCTGCAAGGTATTCTTAATTTCGGTCTCGTGTGGCATTTGGGTAAACAACTATAATATGGTTGTTCAGCAAAATGATGCAAATCGGCTCTCAATAGTAGGCTAATGAATTAGAGAGCCCCTTCTGTTTGCGCAGCCAAATAAATAGATATATACCTTCAAATATATCGATATATATCCTCAAAAGTATTGATATATACCCTCAAAAGTATTGATATACACCCTCAAAAGTATTGATATACACTCTCAAAAGTATTGATATACACTCCAAAAGATATTGATATACACCTCAAAAGATAATGATATACGAAAAAAGGTGGGCACTATGAAGTGCTCACCTTTATTATTTTATTCGACCTTTCAGTCGTAGTTTGCTTACAATTGAGCAAGTTTGTTCTCAGAACCAAGTACGTCTGTGATCTTCTCTTTATACATTTCAATCATATAATCGCGTGCAACCTTACCATATTGACGTGGATCAAAGTAGTCAGGATGGTTCGCAAGAGTCTCTCTTACGCCTGCAGTGTAAGCCAAACGAGAGTCAGAATCGATGTTAATCTTACATACAGCACTCTTAGCAGCCCTACGTAATTGTTCCTCAGGTATACCCACTGCATCAGGTAATTTGCCTCCATACTGGTTGATAATATCAACATATTTCTGTGGAACTGAAGACGAACCATGAAGTACAATAGGGAATCCTGGAAGCTTCTTCTCTATCTCTGCGAGAACATCGAAAGCCAAAGGAGGAGGTACTAAGCGGCCAGTCTTCGGGTCACGAGTACACTGTTCTGGCTTAAACTTATATGCACCATGAGATGTACCGATTGAAATGGCGAGACTATCGCAGCCTGAACGCTGTGAGAACTCAATCACTTCTTCTGGTCGAGTGTAGTGAGATTCCTCTGAAGCAACTTCATCCTCAACACCAGCAAGTACACCTAACTCTGCTTCTACAGTCACATCGAACTGATGAGCGTAATCAACGCACTTCTTAGTCAGCTCAATATTCTCTTCAAAAGGTTTTGAAGAAGCATCTATCATGACTGAAGAGAAGCCCATATCTACGCAATCTTTCACGAGCTCGAAGCTGTCTCCGTGGTCCAAGTGAAGTGCAATCTCAGGATGAGCACAGCCAAGTTCCTTTGCAAAAGCTACTGCTCCTTCTGCCATATAACGTAGTAATGTCGGGTTAGCATAATTGCGGGCACCCTTTGAAACCTGTAAGATTACCGGTGATTTCAATTCAGATGACGCCGTAATAATAGCCTGAAGCTGCTCTAAATTGTTGAAGTTAAATGCAGGAATTGCATAGCCGCCATTCACTGCTCTCTTAAACATCTCGCGTGTATTAACGAGACCTAATTCTTTAAAACTAACTGCCATAATCTGTAATATTATGTTTATAAATAGATCACTAAATGAATGTTATCTCTTCATCTTTTTCTGATTGCAAATTTAACATAATCTTTTGATGACGCAAAATGTTGGTTCTCTTTTTTCAATTCGAAGCAGGTTAAAAAGTTTAATTTTGCGTTAAATCAAGCGATATGGCGTCAGTTGCAACATGGATATAGCAATGTTACCTCCTATCTTCTGTTGGATTACAATCTCTTTCGCATCAATTCAGAAGCATAGAGCAATACAACGAAGAAGCCAAAGAAAGGAATTAAGAAAGGAATCACAAGGTTTGCATTGTCTGCAATGATGCCCATGAGCAAGAAACCACAGCCTCCAATCGGTGTCATCATTAGCAAAGAAGCTGCACTTTTCTTTAGATTTCCCAGACCATTAAGGGCCAATGAGAAGATGGTTGGAAACATAATGGCTTCAAAAAGATAGTTGATAATGATGGCAACCATAGAGAATCGCCCAATGTTTAATAGCACAACAACCATACTTATGACGCTCGCTACTGCACAAACAAACAGCATTATTTCTGCTCGAATGCGTCGCATGAGCCAGCTACCTACAAACCTTCCCACCATAAAGAAGCCCAAAGCAATGGTCAAAACGATACTTGCTGTGTTGTCATCTAACCATCCTTGCCCCGTAACAAAGTTAATAAAGTAGCTGTTAATTGATATCTCTGCCACCTCATAAGCTAACAAAGCAAAGAGTCCAAAGACAAACATCGGGTGATGACGGAATAGCTTCATGATGCGAGTTCCTTTGATTTTGTCTTCTTCAGTCTCTGCATGTTTGATCTCAGGCAAGTTAATTCGTGAGAAGATTAAAGTGATAACCAACACCAATATGCCTAAAATCGTATAAGGAACTGCCACGTGATTGTCTTCAAAATGACCGCTAAAGAAGAACTGACCAACAACAAATGTTGCGAAGAGACAACCCAAACCATTAAACGATTGCGAAAAGTTTAGCCTACTTGTTGCCGTCTCTTTCTCGCCAAGTTCGGTCACATAAGGATTTGCTGAGGTTTCAAGAAACACTAAACCACAGCCTATAATAAACAGCGCTCCAAGGAAAGCATAAAACGTTCCGACTGCTGCACAGGGGATAAATAACAGAGAACCTATGCCAAAAAGCAACAAACCAAGCACTACACCAAGTCGATAGCCATGACGATTAATAAACCATCCCGCAGGAATTGCCGTCAAAAAATAACCTAAATAGGTAGTCACCTGAATCAAAGATGACTGGGTTATGCTGATATCTAAAGCGTTTTGAAAATGTTTGTTGAGTACATCGAGGATGGCTCTTGCAAAGCCCCACAAGAAAAAGAGTGAGGTTACGATGATAAAAGGCGTTACAAACTGCCGATTTGTAAGATTGTTTCTTTTCATGATGTTGCCGAACTCGCTATGCTGTTTGCATCTGCATAGCCGTTTGTTAGCTAATAAATATTATTGCTTTCAAATGATTTCTTCTATCGTTTCAGCCCTCAAGACATTGTATCCCATGGGGCTTTGCACAATCATCGGGCATGGTAAATGTGCACTTTTCCGCCTATTTCTCTTCCTTGTAGGCGCATATTCTGCGACCTCACCCCTCAAATTGTGTGTCAGTATCACTTAATTAAACGTTGGTTTTGCAAGATTATTGCAGCCCATCACTACTTTTCCTTTTCTCATTTTGATAAGGAATATAAAATAAAACCATACAACACAGCCCGTAATTTGCGTCATTTTACCGCATGAAATGACGCTTTTCACCCAGTAATTTGACTCAAATTAGGCGGTGAATCGCGTCATATCATTTTATCATTCATTTGGGGCTATGAAAAAAGGAAGACCATTTTGGGGCCTTCCTTTTATGTTATTATGCTTTGTTTTGCGTCAACCTTGCTTGCCGTTTGAGTTTATGCGGCTTGCATATAGCCTTGTTTTGACTTTCAAAAAGCAGGGGTTAGAATGCATAAGAGAGTCCAACATTCAGTACACCTCGGTCAATGTCAGAGACAATCTTATAGACTGTTTCGGCATGAAGATGTAGTTTTGGTGTGATGTTAAACTGAACTCCGCCTCCAAGATTCAAGCCAACACGACTTTCACTGGTGCTAATTCCTATACCATCAAAGTCGGCTCCCACGATGGTTAAACCGGCAGTAGGATATACTTTGAAGCGATGAGTGATAGGAAACAAGTATTGTAAGTTCATGTTTACATCCCAAGCTCTGATATTATTGTCGCCTTCGGGATAGTAGTTGGCTTCTAATTCGGGTCTGAAATGACCATCAATGTTATATCGTGCGACTGCACCGAATCCCAAATGAGGGTCTTCTGTGGCACAATTCAACTTTATTCCAAGCTCAAAAGTCTTTGCTTGAGCGAATGCTCCAACACTCATCATCAAGCACATGAGGGTGAATAATAGTTTCTTTATCATGATTTTATCTTATGATAAGATAGGAAAATTAGTATCTATCGTTAAGCAATTTGAACACATAACGATGGAGGTTTCCGTCGTTTCCTTTGATTTCAAGTGCTAACTCCTTTTTGTTTAAGGTGTAAGGACCTTCATAATCTTGCTTGCCTATACGCATATATAGCTTGCCTTTTGATAGGTGATAGTGACCCGTTGCTACCTTTTGAAGATCCTTTCCCATTTTAATAGCGGAGATTTTTTCTATTCCTGTGAAGGTGATATAGTCCACTGTACCGTTCTCATTGAATTGATAAATGAAATACTCTGGCTCATAACCTGCGTAGCTTCGAGCTCTTCCCCAGTTTGAACCATTCATAACGGCGTCGCTACTAATGCCCCATGTGCCGGCAATTGAATCCTCGTCGTCTTTACTACTGCAACTCATCAGTGTGTTGAAAGCAGCAAGTGCCAACACAACTACAAACATTTTTAGAATTAATTTTTTCATTTTTATAACTCTTTTTATTTGAAATAATAGTGAATTCTCTTAAAAGTTGTGATGTCATCAATAACATCTTATGGTGCAAAATTAAGAATTTTTGTTCGATAAATATAGATATTTATTGTTAAAAAGCCTTATGTTCGTCAAATAAGGAATATAAAATTACGCTGCAGATGCTTTGATGAGACTAATTCATCTGGGCTTTTTCTGCAGCGTAGGTGCTTTGTTAACTAAAATAAATCTATACTATTTGACGATTCTTTTCATTGTTTTTGTTGTGCCGTCTGAAAAGGTTTGCATTGTGAGCACAAGGCCTTTTGTGTCTTGTTGGCATGCCGTTCCATCAGGACGAAAGTACTTTGTGCGAATGATTGCTTTGTCAGAAGTTTGCAATTTGTGTATTCCTGCAACAGAAGATGTAGCAGATGGCTCGCTGAATCCTCCCTTTGCATTGGCTGAACGCACGCTGTATATAGCATTACTTACGACATTGTTCAGTGTGATTTGATGCGCTTGGGTGATTGTTATCAGTTCATCATTTTTGAAAACAGCATAACATTGTCCCGGTTGTACAGGTGAATTGTCAGTCCAAGAGAGGATGTTTCCATTGAGTTTCACGTTTGGTGAGGTTGCTTGTGCAGCCAATTCAGCTGGTCGCCAGTTGGGAAATACGTTGTCAAGTGAGAACAAACTAACTGAATCTTCACGCATTGTGGTGTTGTAAGTGTAGTTCCCCGTGGCATGAGTAAACGTAACAATGTTTGTTGTTGGCGTCAAAAGGTTGCCATCTTTGTCTTTCGAGCCATACTCCTTAAACTGATATGCTGCGACGTTCATACCTCCAACAGTGAATCGTTTGACGCTCTTTCCGTCTTCAACAGGTCGCTCTGACATCGTTGTTTCAATCCAAGCAAGCTTTGATTTGCCTCCCCAGCTGCGACCAAGTGAGTAACCTCCCGGGTTAAGATTAGTGATTTTACAGTCTTTCATCACGTAACCAAAGCGGTTGTTTTCAGTCGGATAAGGAGCTGCAATGACATCCATTCCGCCATTGTTCAAGCTTCGTAGTTCGTTCACAAAATTCACTTTATGGAAGAAAACGTCTCCACTTCCGCAGAGATAGTCCACAGTTCCATGGATGTTTCCATCCTCAAAGTAGTATTGTCCCAGTCCATTGCTGTAGTAAGTATCTTGAAATGAGCGCAAGTTTACACGTTTACAAATGGTGTGATTACCTTTATCTTGCAAGGCAACGGCACGTCCTGCAGCCCCACATTTGTAGTAATCGAGCGCGTTTTCTAACGTCAAATCTTGCAGATAAGTGTTATCTCCTGTGATGAGAAGTGTTGCTGTTGTGGCAATGCCTTCATTGCTTTCATGCGGATGATTGCGTATGATGGTGTGCTCAGCAGAGGCTCCAATGAGGGAGATATTATTGCCATTGATGGGTGTAAGCACTGTTTCGCCCAGATCATATACGCCATTTGGAATAAAGATCTTTGTCAGTTGGTCTCCTGATTTGACGTTTGCAATGAGCAAAGTATTTAGTAAATGAGTCGCATCTCCAGGCTTAACAACATAGTATCCAGCCTCATTTTGCACGATAGGATCAGCCTGCATGTTCGCTATAATGACTTCATGCAGATAGGTATTCTGGTCAAAACAGAGGTGCAGAACATCGGGATTACCTTTATATTCATAGCTGATGATGGCACCATCAGTATTGGCTTTTGCCGGAAGTGAAGCCAATTGGCGACCTTTACTATCCTTAATGATGATGTTGCCTGACGAATATGTGCAACCTTTTAGTAGCAGATAAGCATTTCCTCCGACAAGAAGTTCAACGTCATCTGACTTGCCAAATAGCCAGCCATGTTGCGGATCATGGAACCGAGCAGGGCCTTTGCTGTTGAAAGCTTCATGATCTTGGTCGTAGAAACAACTGTCAGTGAGTTCAAAAGTGTAACGTTTCGTGGCGCTCTTTACTTCTTTTTCGGTTGCAACTGCATAGAGATTACGGTTTGAAGTGATGTTATCTGAGGTCACAAACTTACGGTTGTGAGGACCTGAAGCAGCTGCAAACCATCCGCGAAAGACCTTTCCTTCGCCCACGATAACCTTTGAAGCATTGAAGGCAAAGGCTGTAATCGGCGCATCTTTTTCAACCTTTTGCGTTCCAATCATCGTCCCATCAGTATTATAATAGGTAAGGGTGAGGTCGGCTTTCCGTACAAAATAGATTACGTAGTCTGTGCTTTTTCCTGCCAAAACGACTTTAATCGTAGCGCAAGTACCCTCGCTTGTAGCCGTATATTTGACGTCTTCTATCGTGCCATTCTCGGCAATAAGGTCGGTCAAAGGATTGTCTTTAGAAATCATTTCTTGGCTTTTCGGCAGTTCAATCGTTGCTTTCAAGGTGCCATCTGCCTGCTCTTTACAGCATGTTTCAGCTGAAAAGGTCTTACCATTTGCCTTGAATGAGCTTAGTAAAGGCTTTGAACTTTGGTCTACTTTGCCATAGATTGACAATTCAAAGAGATAGGCGTTTTGATTTGAAGTGAGGTTTGTGAAGCGCAAACGGCAGTTTGTTTTGTTCACCTCTACATCCACATCAGCTCCCGAAGTGGGGTCCGCCACACTGTTACTTAACGTTACCCAATCGGCATCTCCAGTGCCTTTTGCCTCGAGTTTCCAGCCTCGTTTGCTCCCCGTTGCACCGTGTTTAAAGTGTACTTTCGTGATGTTTTTTAATACAGAAGTAGTCACTTGGGCAGCCGAAGTCTTTGAAGCCATGAGATAACCTCCCTGCCATTGCGGAAACTTTGCCTTGTTTTTATTTGTCGAACACACTTCCGTCTCTGTTAGAGAAAACTGCAATGACTCATGACTATATAGCGTTTGAGCCTCTTTTGTGACAGCTGTTGACGAAGCTTTTGCATCTTCCCAGTCTGTGAACTTTGTGCTATAAAGAGGCTTTTCAATACCCGCTGTCGGGTTTTCTGGTGTGATTGGTGAAACGAGTTCAACCGTTTTACCACTATAATAGTCTAATCCTGCAGCATTCTTACATTCTGGATAATATTCGTTTACAGCTGTTTCAGCCTGTTGTTGCTGCTTCTTTACTAAGGGCTCTACCAAGCTATTAGCAAACACTTCGAGGTTTGTGTAGTAGCCTTTTGAGTCGAGTGAGTACTTAGAAGCATCGCTGGCATCGTTTGGATTGAGTCCGTTTGCCTTCTCCCATGCGTCAGGTAATCCATCAAAGTCACTGTCATAAGCTTGTGATCTCTGCCCTTTTGGGAAGTTGTTTTCCGTGTAACCATCGACATCTTTCACGATATCTATAATGCCCGGTCGATGCGTTTTGCTTCCTTCATACGTAGTTGTTCCGGTGCGAGTTTCATGTGCATAGCGCACGTCTACATTGTCACGGAAGAGCGAAGCGCCTGCATAGTCGAGCACATTCTCATAGGCTTGTTGTGCCGAATGTGTCGTAATGTCTCCTGTTGGCGCAGGAGTTGTGAGCTTGATAGGTACATAAGACTTGCCATTTAGTGTTTTGTGCGCCACATCTTCATAGTAGTTTGCACCATCAAGCGTATAAGGTTGTGCGTCGATTTGCTGCACGCCATTATCAAAGGTGACCCCTTTCCAATCATAATTGGCTGCATTTTTCCCAGCGGCTGCAACGTAGTTGCCTTGGATATAGTATCGACTTGTCATGCCAATCATGTCACCTTGGGTGCTGTTTCCATTGTTTCCTACACTGACTTCTGTAACCCTTTGTGTGTTTCTTGTTGCCGGTCCAGCCTTATAATAGTTATTAATGATGTTGATTTGTCCACCACCTGGTCCACCATAACAGCCGTTTCCATCTCCCCAATTGTAGAGAACACAGTTGCGGAAGTCTACATTTTCTGCCGTAACAGTATTGTTCCAATGATACGAATTGAATTGAATATTGTTGCGATATCCGTCCCATTGGTAGCGAGAACCATTGAAACGAGGTGCTCGATTGTCGACACTTCCCACGTAGTTATGATGGAAAGAAGCTAACTTTCCGCCCCATATTCCGCCATAACCATGCGCTCCTTTATCATGTCCTGCGTTAGTCAATGCCTCACCAAGCATGCACCATTGCATCGTGAAATTATTGTTATCATAAAACGAAGCCAGTTCATCAATACTCCAACTCATTGAGCAATGGTCGATGATGATACTCGTTTGGTGGGCATTCCAGATAGCATCTGCGCCATCATTGACGTCGCGTTCCTGGCCACGACGAAAGCGAATGAAGCGTATAATGTTATTAGATGACGGCTTAACCGTGTAATATCTAATGGTGATTCCAGGGTAGGGGGCTGTTTGTCCGAGTATGGTTGTGTTCTGACCAATGGTTAGTTCTGAAGCCAAAGCTATGACTCCACCGACATCAAAGACAATCATCTTCTTCCGATTCCCTTGTACTGCTGCGCGAAAAGAACCTGTTCCGCTGTCATTAAGGTTGGTAACGTGGATAACTTCTCCGCCTCTTCCGCCCGTGACATAGCGTCCATGACCTTCTGCTCCAGGGAAAGCTGGGGCTTGAGCGAAAAGAGATTGTAACGCAATCATCATGAAGAGACCGAGTAAAATCAGTCTACGAGAATGTTGATTTTTCATTGTTCGTAAGGTAAAATAGATAGTTTTTGTATACAAATGTACTGGTTTATTCTTATATATACTATATGATTAGGTGTAAACCTCAATGAAATTCTACGTAAACGTTTACGAGTTTAGGGAATAAGGCCTTGGGTTTTGCGGCATATTTATTGGCATGATAGGTTGTTTGTTGTGCGGATTTGTCGTATAATTCTGTAAAGTTTATTGTGCAAAATTTAACACTTCATGGAGGCTTCAAATAGAAAATAAATCGTCAAAAACCTCTCTTTATAGAGGCATTTTATAGGAGTTATTGATTCAAATGAAGTAGTTACTGGTGTAATTTCAGTTAGTTTGTTGTGCGAACCCTATGATTTTGCGAGGTGAGATGAGGGAGTTTGTCTTGCAATTTGAGGCAAATAGAGTCAGAAAATGAAGGAAATCATTGCTTTTTCGCCCTTGTTTAGCGAAAAGAAAAGCGTGTGAATGCGTAACTGTTTGGTGCATAGTGGATTATGAAAACATTGAAAAACGCGCGTATTTAGACCGAAATGTTGTTGCGTTTTGAATTTTATCGTAATTTGAAAGCAGTTGTAAGATTATTTCATTTGTATTAACCTATTTCCCGCTGAATAACAAATGAAGTTTTTGTTTTGAGGGGATAAGCTGACGGAACAAATGATGTTGTGAGGTCAGGGCATGAAGATAATGTCATGGTTAGAGATTAAACGTCTTGTAGTTTGTGATGAAATTGTCTGTTGTTAAATTGTTGTTGGTACGTGAAAAAAGGGATTTTTGCCACAAAAAATACTCGTTTGTAGGTATGGATGCTCAGGAGGAATGATGAAAATGCTTATACTTTTGCTTACGTTTACACTAAAAGCGTGCTGATTTTTAACCTAAAACCAAAAGAAAACGGCATATTGCAAGGTTGCAATATGCCGTTTTTCTATGCTGTATTTCTCTCTCCTTATTCAGGAAGACTGATTGCTTCATTAGGACAAACATCAGCACATGTGCCGCATTCTGTGCAAGCATCAG
>NZ_GL629647.1:1237734-1259463 GCF_000185845.1 Segatella salivae DSM 15606 | reverse complement strand
ATAGCATAGATATCACCTTCAGAAATAGCGCCAACTGGGCACTCATCAATACATGTACCGCATGCAATGCAGTCGTTTCCAATTACGTAAGCCATAAACTTTAATTTATAATTTCATAATGTTTTTGTACCAATTCCAAGCCTTTCAGCTCATGAATCACGATGCAAAGGTATATAATAAATTTCAAAATACCTACTTTTAGGTATTATTTTTTGTTTTTTTTATACTACTTCTTTTCCTACATGATGCAATATCATCCCGTGAAGTGCGTTTTATCAGTAGCATGAA
The DNA here is from genome assembly GCF_000185845.1 of Segatella salivae DSM 15606. Classification (GTDB taxonomy): domain Bacteria; phylum Bacteroidota; class Bacteroidia; order Bacteroidales; family Bacteroidaceae; genus Prevotella; species Prevotella salivae. The sequence goes on along the minus strand of NZ_GL629647.1, from coordinate 1,259,175 downwards.
GATAAGAAAATGGAGTTTGATTGCTATGAGTTTAGCCTTTGGAATGGCTGCTATGGCGCAACAACGGACGGTCCAAAATCGCCCGTATACAGATCTTCGACCCTTTCATTTCGGGATTTCCGTCGGCTCACATGTACAAGATTTGGAGTTTGTTAATAGCGGAGAACAGACAGTTGTGGCTGAAAATGGTACGTCAACACAACAGATAATATCCACTGATCAGGATCGTTTCGACATGGGTTTTAACGTGGGAGTGCTTGGTGAAATGCGTCTTTCGGAGCACTTACAACTACGTGTTGCGCCGACAATGTATTTCGGTTCACGCCATATTGTGTTGCAAAATCATAGTGTGATAGGCCCAAATCATGAGCCAATATCCTATCGGCAGAACATGAAATCGGTGTATATGGCCCTTCCAGTAGACTTGATTTTTGCTGCACCTCGATTCAATAATCATCGTCCTTACATGATGGTGGGCATGACTCCAGCCTTGAATCTAAGTGGAAAAGATAACGATTATGTAAAGCTTAAGCGTTATGATACGTTTGCAGAAGTAGGACTTGGCTGTGACTTTTACCTGCCGTTTTTCAAGATTCGGCCTGAGTTGAAGTTCATGTATAGCTTGGTTAACAGCCTCGATCAAAAGCATATCGAGCGTATGGAGAATAAAATCATGCTTCCATACGCCCGATCTGTGCGTGATACTCGCTCTAAAATGATAGTTCTTACTTTTTATTTTGAGTAAGATTGAGCATCAGTTTACCCACGAAAATGGCATTCTTACCTTCGTGATCTACGGGAACTTCGCGTCCGTCTAAGTCTTTTACATAACGCAATTCCTTAAAGAAGCTGTGAGAATGACCGCCAAGTACGACGTCGATTCCACGCGAACCAGCAATCATCATCTGGTCTCCCATGCCCTTATCTTCCCATCCTAAGTGAGAGATACAAATGACAAGGTCGCACTTTTCCTTTCCACGTAGAATCTTTACCATATCATTTGCCACGGTAACGGGATTGAGATATTTGATTGGTCCATAGTTGGCTGTGGCAACAAGTCCTTCAAGTTGAGGGTCGAGAGCAAAGACTCCGATGCGGATTCCCTTGCGTTTTAGCACAATATAAGGCTTTACAAGTCCCTCAAGTGGAGTGCCTCGGAAGTCATAGTTAGAGCAAATGATGGGGAAGTTTGCCTTTTTGAAGAGGCGAACCATATTGTCAATACCAAAGTCAAACTCATGGTTTCCGATGGTACCTGCGTCATAATGCATCCTATTCATTAGCCCAATCTCAACATCTCCCTTAAATAATGTATAATAAGGTGAGCCTTGTGAGAAGTCACCACTATCAAATAACAGCAAGTTTGGGTCCTTCTTGCGTTCTTCTTTCAGCATATTGATGCGGCGAATAAAGCCTGCACGTCCTGCAAAGAGCGTGTCGGCAAGATTCTTATTGAGTGGAAGAATGCAGCTGTGGGTGTCACTTGTGTGGAGTATAGTGAGTTGTTTTTGTGCATAAGTTGTTAGTGTTGCACATGCAAACAGCAAGCAACAGAGTGCACGTTTCAAAGCCTTTTGGCGATGATGATATAGAATTCTTTTCATATTCTTGGGTTTAATAGGAGATTATTTTATGATGATTCGCCCCTCAATCTTGCGACTTACGGGTTTGTTCTCAGCCTTTTGCTCACGGAAATAGTCCATGATGATGAAGCGAACATTATTCTCTGGTGTCTGAGGTGATACGAGATTAGTTGCAGACTTGAATGCTTCGAGTTTGTCGTTGCCTTGTGCAAGGTAGTCGAGTGTAGCCACTCTATAAGCCTTATTGTCGTCGATTTCTTTGCCATTCAGCTTACAATCCAACAACTTATGGTCCTTACTGATAACCAAGTTGACGCCATGGCTGACACCTTCTCCACCAGTTGAGGCTATTTGTTCAAAGAGTTCACGCACCTTTTTGCCTGAAAGCGTGAGGAAACATATCTTATTTTCGAAGGGTGCAACGTCTAAAACATCACCATAAGTAACGTCTCCTTGGGCGAAGGCGGCACGTATTCCACCCATATTATATACGGCAAAGTCGGGGCTCTCTTGATAGTTTTTACCTCCCCAAAGCAAAATATCTGCGAGCAGATTTGATAGGGTGCTCTCGGGCTTTCGAGCCGACATGTATTCAGAAACCTCACCAACGACGGGGCTCATCAAGCTATCTACTTGATGCTTATAAGGCAAAAGGAAGGCTTCTGCGTCTTTATCGGGGTTGGCATCATACTTATTATCAATCAAGATTCGACTGCGACTGACAGACGAAAGCTCATAATGCGACTTGCAGGAAGCCAAAGAAAGTAAGGCTGTTGCAGCCAAAAAAGAGATGGTTTGCTTATCCATACATTTGTAATTAGTTGTTACAAAGGTAGTTGTTTTACATGGAAAAAAGAAGAATTTGTGTTAAAAACAAAAGAAAACCAATATTAATGAAGTTGTGATTTGCATTTTTTTTGTACCTTTGCACAGCTTTTCGGCGTAACCGCTGGCAGCAGAAGAGTTGCTTGGTCATGTTGCGTTGGGCACAAACAAAATTTAATTTCAAACAAAAAATGGATTTAATTAAAGTTGCTGAAGAAGCATTTGCAACCGGAAAACAGTTCCCTTCATTCAATGCAGGCGATACAGTTACTGTAGCTTACAAGATTATTGAGGGTACAAAAGAGCGTATTCAGCTCTATCGTGGAGTAGTAATCAAGATCTCAGGTCACGGTGAAAAGAAGCGTTTTACGGTTCGAAAGATGTCAGGAACTGTAGGTGTTGAGCGTATCTTCCCTATTGAGTCACCGAACATCGACTCTATCGAAGTGAACAAACGCGGTAAAGTTCGTCGTGCAAAATTGTACTATCTTCGTGCTCTTACAGGTAAGAAAGCCCGTATTGCAGAGAAGAGAAGCAACACAACAACAGCTGAATAAGCTGCCGTTTCTTCGTAAAGAAATAAAAGAGGTTATGCTCCTTATGGTGCATAACCTCTTTTTCTTTGGCATGATGATGAAGGGGTTACGGACTGCATAGAACTATTTTGAAAGCAAAAGTTTATCAAAAGTTCTACCGCTTTGTATTGTCTGATGTCCGCAAGTCAAGGTTCAAACATCACGATTTGCGTGTTTTCCTTCCTCCATGAAAGTCTTTTTCAAACTCTCCCAGTCTTGAAACCCAGCGAAAAGTGCCAGCCGGTCGAGTGTTTGTCGTGAGGGTTTCTCAGCTCCAGTGAAGTAGTTTTTGAGCTTCTTCAATGAGTCTGGTGTCAGGTTTACATGGTGAAGAGAAAAGAATTTGGATAACTTTTCGAAATCGTTTCCTGTTTTCGTCATCCTAATCAACTTCTTTTCGGCCTCTTTTAGCAAGGCAACTAATTTCTGTTTCATAACATACTTAGAAATAAAATACCTATGCTGCAAAGTTAATCATTATTTTTTTATTATCTTTGCAAATAGATAAAATTACCCCAAAGATGAAAGAATTAGCTTTAAAGTATGGTTGTAATCCCAACCAAAAGCCTTCCAGAATTTACATGGAAGACGGAGAACTCCCCCTAAAAGTCATCAACGGACGCCCTGGTTACATTAATTTTCTTGATGCACTCAATAGTTGGCAGCTCGTTAAAGAACTCAAAGCAGCCACAGGAATGCCTGCAGCGGCGAGCTTTAAGCACGTTTCTCCTGCTGGCGCGGCTATCGGTTTACCCCTTAGTGACACATTAAAGAAGATCTATTTTGTTGATGATGTAAAGCTTCCTTTGTCTCCACTTGCGTGTGCTTATGCCCGTGCTCGTGGTGCTGATCGCATGTGCTCGTATGGCGATTTCGTAGCACTTAGCGACGTTTGTGACGCAGTTACCGCCACATTATTAAAGAGAGAGGTCAGTGACGGAGTGATTGCGCCTGGCTATACTGACGAGGCTATTGAGATTTTGAAAGACAAACGAAAGGGTACTTACAATGTAATTCAGATAGATCCTGACTATACTCCTGCTCCCATTGAATACAAACAGGTGTTTGGAATCACGTTTGAACAAGGTCGAAATGAGGTGAAATTAGACGATCCTTCGCTATTCGATAACATCCCAACAAAGAATAAAATATTCCCAGATGAGGCCAAACGCGACTTGATTATCGCTTTAATCACGCTGAAATATACGCAGAGTAATTCCGTGTGCTATGTCAAAGATGGACAAGCTATCGGTATAGGTGCTGGACAACAAAGCCGCATTCACTGTACACGTTTAGCCGGAAGTAAAGCTGATACATGGTGGTTGCGCCAGTGTCCAAAGGTGATGAATCTCCCGTTTAAGCCCGGAATACGTCGTGCCGACCGTGATAATACCATAGATGTTTACGTCAGTGAAGAGCATGATGACATATTACGTGAGGGCGTATGGCAGCAGTTCTTTACGGAAAGACCGGCTGTACTGACGAGAGAAGAGAAAAGAGAATGGATTGCAAAAAATAACAATGTGGCTCTTGGAAGCGATGCTTTTTTCCCATTTGGAGACAATATTGAGCGCGCACATAAGAGCGGAGTGCAATACATTGCCCAAGCCGGTGGCTCAATACGTGACGATAATGTCATCGAAACTTGTGACAAATATGGTATTGCAATGGCTTTCACTGGCGTGAGACTATTCCACCATTAAATCATATTTTGAACGTTGTGGTTTGAATGTTGAACGTTCTTTGTGGTTGAAAATCAATGAAAAGAGATTGTAAAACCAAGGTTCAATATTCAAACTTCAAGGTTAATCACGTTAAAACTTCAATCATTTAACCCCATAACCTATGGATGATTTCCAAAGCATCTTAGAGAATGGCATCAGTTTCAAAGGTTCTTCTGGTCCGAAAAAGGAAGAAGATAAGGTGAAAACGAAAGCCAAAAAGAAAAAGTATATCACTGGAGCACACGGCTCGGGGAGTGCGCGTCAGAAAGCCAAATATCGTGAACAACGAGCCAATCGCCACTCACGCAAACGATGAACGATGTGTTTTCCCAACCCTTTTACCTATAAAAGGTGATCTATTTTTTGTCAAATCTTTATCTTGTTTTTAACATTTTGTTTTTCCATCTTTCGTGAATAAACATATAGAAAGATGGGAGATGTTTTCTGTTTTTTATTCTTTTGTGTTATTATACATGGTGAATTATTTCATGATTTGACGCATATTACATCGCTGTTTGCCTCAATTCATCGCATAATTTGCTGCTTTTCGCACACTCGTTTGACTTAGATTGCAACATCTTTTGATGAAAAATCAGGTTGTAATTTGAAACTCGTTTCGTAATTGTTTGAAGCTCAATGATTTGTGAATCGTGTGAAAATAGGTGATTTTTAGCTTCAGATGCAGTGCCATTTTGTTTTCTCTTAGTATTTCATCCCTATTGTATATTTTTCTGCTTAGATTTAACATATACATTGGTTTCTACATCTTCGTTGTGCAAGCGAAAGGCCTTTGTTGTATAAATGTTGTTGTTTAAGCCAATACCTTATTCTATATTCATGGTCAATTTGAAATACTTTGGGATGAGATTTGCATAAAAAACCGCATACAATTGACTTGCATGCGGTGATAATTTCTTTCAAATGATACTCTCATGTGCCTATTGAATTGGCACAACTTCAAGCTTCCGAGCGTTTCCAGTGACAGGATCAAGGACGATTCTTGTGGTCATTTTCTTACCAAACAGCTCGCCACTAAGCTCTTCTGTGCGTCCAAACTGGGTTGCATAACATTCGGTTTTGGCAAAGAGTTGTAAGCCGTCATAAAGTGAAAGCCTAATTTTTCCGGGCAGATTCACGCAGATTCCGCTTTTATCCTTACTCTTTTTACCATCATCGGGGAGGTTAAGTGTGGGCACATAGTGTAGATCTTGCACGCTGATATAGAACGGACGACCTGCTAAATCATCGTTGTCGACAAGGCCAAATCGCTTTGAAAAGCGGAACAACACCTGTTTATTTACCTCCTTTGTTGGTATGAAAGTGAGCGTGGTTTCAGTCGTGTCACGTTCGGTTGTGCCAGTAAACATCTGCATGAGCGCACGTTCTTGCTTGTCAAGATTAGCCATCATGATGCGCAATTGCTCACCATCCTTTGGCATATTATCAGCCTCTCCGCGTGTCAATTGATTACGACTGTCGCGTATTTCATAAATCTCTGACGCAATAAGTTCAGCCATTTTCGGAAGCGAACCCGCTGCAAGAATGTCGGCATTCATGTAGTCGTGTGGGTTAAGTGGTGCAGTTTTTGGCGCCGCTACAAATGGATGTGCCGGTTCAGCCTTAGTACCTTCTGCATTAACAGCCAGTAAAATGCCATTATCATCACGGCTAAGGCTTAGTATACTATGTTTTTTATCCATCACAGCAACATGTTGTTGTGCCGTGTCGGGGATGCCAACAGACTTCATTTCGGTGCTAATGAGGCGGTAGGATGTAGCCGGTTCGGTCGGCACATCAGGCATTTTTAAGTATTTCCCGCTATATGCTGCAAGCTCACCTGGCTTGAAAACCGTCTTTTCAACAAGGATATGAAATTGTATTATCGTTTTCGGCAGGAAATAAGTACAGCCTTCTGTGGGTTGCTGTGCATGTGCTGTTAGTGCGAAAAGTCCTAAGAATAGGGTTATAATTTTTTTCATATTCGATGTAGATTTCTAATCTTTGATTCGTTCAAATGCCTTTGGAAGGTATTTAATCAGGTCGCTGGCAATGAGACATTCCTGTCCCAAGTCGCGGGCAGCAAGGTCACCTGCGAGGCCATGTAGATACATTCCAACGAGTGAAGCGTCTTTTTGGTTGTAGCCTTGTGCCAATAGTCCTGTGATGATTCCAGTCAATACGTCTCCACTTCCGGCAGTAGCCATGCCTGCATTTCCTGTGGGATTGAAGTATGCTTTGCCGTCGGGTGTGCATAAAACAGAGTAGTGTCCTTTGAGTAAAATGTAGCCATGAAGGCTCTCAGCAAGGGCAATTGCCTTGGTCAATCGGTCGTAACAACCATTCGCCATCGCTCCATCGAGTCGGTCAAATTCCGCAACATGTGGTGTCATGACAATGCCTTCGGGCAGTTGTTGCATCCAAGCGCGGTGCACACCTAATATATTTAGTGCGTCAGCATCAATCACCATAGGACATTGTGTGCGTCGAATTTGGGCAATCAATGCTATGGCTGAGGTTTCGTTCTGCCCCAAACCGGGTCCCATTGCAACAGCTTCGTAGTCCTCAGTATCAACAGGTTCGGAGAAGATTGTTTCCTCTTTGTCAATCTGAAGCACAGCCTCTGGGATGCTTGTTTGTAGGATATTGCAGTTGCGTTTAGGCGTATGAACGATGACTTTGCCTACACCTGCACGCAAACAAGCCTTGGTTGTCAGAACAGCTGCACCTGCCATGCCATACGAACCGGCAATAACTAAGGCCGTCCCCATATTGCCTTTATGTGCAAAAGCATTGCGGTGGCGTAGTCGGCAGCGTATATCGTTCTCTTCGAGAATGGTATATGGCGTCTCAGTAGCAGCGATACAATCGGGTGATAGGCGTATGTCGAGCACACGAACTTCACCTAAATACTGTTGACAATCAGCCATCAGCATACTAAGTTTGAGTTGTTGTATCGTTAGAGTGAGGTCAGCTCGAACAATGTTTTGGCGGATGTTGTACGTATTATCTTCGGTCATTAGGCCAGAAGGCAAGTCAATACTCACAACTTTACATTTGCATTGGTTGATGTATTTGACCAAAGAAGCGAAGCCACCTGCCAGCGGTTTGTTGAGACCGCTACCGAAAAGTCCGTCAATGACAACGGTGTTGTTGTCCAAACGGGGTGGTTCGAAGTTGACAATTACCTCATTAAAATCCTTAATGCGCTTGCAATCAATGAGCCGTTGTTTGTTCTTCGCACAATCATTAGAAAGGTGGTTGTGAATGTTGAACAAATAAACGCTGACAGTATAGCCGTCTTCAGCCAATAATCTCGCTACAGCCAGCGCGTCACCTCCATTATTTCCTGGTCCCGCAAAGACCACAAAGGGAGATGATTTGGTCCATCTCTGCATGATGGTTTGGGCAATTGCCTTTGCAGCACGCTCCATTAAATCAAGTGAAGCAATAGGTTCGTGCTCTATAGTATATTTATCTAACTCTCGAATTTGAGCGCTGTTGAATATCTTCATGACTTATTGTATAGTGTTGCAAAAATACAAAATTAATGCTAATCGGTGGATGTTGTTTCCCATATTTTTAGTAATTTTGCTACAAATTATTTTATTTCGCACTTATGAGTATTGTTAAAATCAAGGATCTGACGTTCAAAACGTTTATCCCCGAGGCTGAAATCCAACAGCGTGTAAAGGCTGTAGCCGAGAAAATCAATAAGGACTTGGCCGATAAAAATCCTCTTTTCTTGGCCGTGTTGAATGGTTCTTTTATCTTTGCTGCCGACTTAATGCGCAACATTACGATTCCTTGTGAGATTTCATTTGTAAAGCTTGCCTCTTATCAAGGCACCACTTCGACAGGTAAAATCAAAGAAGTCATCGGACTGAACGAGGACCTTGCAGGGCGAACAGTAGTCATTGTAGAGGATATTGTCGATACAGGTTTGACGATGAAACAAATGATAGAGAGTCTTGGAACGCGTAATCCTGAGTCGATACATATATGCTCTTTACTGGTTAAACCTGATAAACTTAAGGTGCCATTAAATATAGAATACGTCGCAATGGAAATCCCAAATGACTTCATAGTGGGTTATGGTCTTGACTATGATCAGCAAGGTCGTCAGCTAAGAGATATCTATACGATAGTAGAAGAGAAATAAATCACAAAGTAATTTATCATTTTATAAAAGAAGAAATAATGAAGAATATTGTAATTTTCGGTGCTCCCGGCGCAGGAAAGGGAACGCAAAGTGACAAGATGATAGCTGAGTATGGCTTCGGACATATATCTACCGGCGACGTGTTACGTAATGAAATTAAGAACGGAACTGAGCTTGGTAAGACCGCAAAGAGCTACATTGATAATGGTCAATTGATACCCGATGCACTGATGATTGACATTCTTGCACACGTTTATGATAGCTTTGGTAAGGACCATAAAGGTGTTATTTTCGATGGGTTTCCACGCACTACACCGCAAGCTGAGGCGCTAAAGAAGATGTTGAATGAGCGTGGTCACAAGATAGCTGCAATGATAGAGTTGTCTGTTCCCGAAGAGGAACTCATGGCACGCCTTATCAATCGTGGAAAAGAAAGCGGTAGAAGCGATGACAATGAAGGGACCATTAAGAAGCGTCTCAATGTTTATCATACGCAGACTGCACCATTAATAGACTGGTATAAGAATGATGGCACACACCATCATGTAGTGGGTTTGGGCTCTGTTGATGACATCTTTGCTCGTATTAGCGAGGTTATCGATTCGCTTTAAGCTTTGTTTGTTAAGGTTTGAACTTTAATTTTAGAATATGTTCTTCTTCTAAAATCAAGGTTCAAACTTTAATTTTATAGTAGAGAAGCCTATTAAGGCGCTATTTTTCAGTCCTTATTTATTACTTCATATTAGAGTTATGGATTCCAATTTCGTTGACTACGTAAAGATATATTGCCGCTCAGGAAAGGGTGGAAGAGGTTCTATGCACTTGCGACATGTAAAATATCAGCCTAATGGTGGACCCGATGGAGGTGATGGAGGACATGGAGGTAGTATCTATCTTAGGGGAAATCACAACTACTGGACACTTCTTCATCTAAAGTATCAGCGTCATATCTATGCAGAACATGGTGGCAATGGAGGGCGTGATAAGTGTCATGGTACTAACGGAAAAGATACTTATATCGACGTGCCTTGTGGCACTGTAGTCTATAATGCCGATACAGGAAAGTATGTTTGTGACGTTACTTATGATGGACAGGAGGTGCTTTTGTTGAAAGGAGGACGTGGAGGTTTGGGTAACTTTCAGTTCCGTTCGGCCACAAATCAAGCCCCTCGATACGCTCAACCAGGTGAACCTATGGAGGAGATGACGGTTATTTTGGAGTTAAAACTCCTTGCAGATATTGGCCTTGTGGGCTTTCCTAATGCCGGAAAATCAACGTTGTTGTCTGCTCTTTCGAGTGCACGCCCGAAGATAGCTAACTATCCTTTCACGACGCTTGAACCCTCATTAGGCATTGTGGGCTATCGTGATCATAAGTCATTTGTAATGGCTGACATTCCGGGAATCATTGAAGGAGCCAGTGAGGGCAAAGGTCTTGGACTGCGCTTTCTACGTCATATTGAACGCAACTCATTGTTGTTGTTCATGGTTCCTGGCGATACAGATGATATTAAGAAGGAATATGAAGTGTTACTCAATGAACTTCGTCAGTTCAATCCCGAGATGTTAGATAAGCATCGCGTGCTGGCTGTAACGAAAAGTGACTTGCTTGACGATGAGCTTATAGACCTTTTAAAGGATACTTTACCGCAAGATTTGCCCGTTGTTTTTATCTCTTCGGTAACAGGAATGGGACTAAGTGAGTTGAAAGATGTGCTTTGGAAGGAACTGAATAGCGAGAGTAATAAGCTTCAAGAGATAACCGCCGAGGACACACTTGTACATCGTGATAAGGATATGCGCGTCTTTGCAGAAGAACTTTTGGCTGAAGGTGCAGACGAAGATGACATAGAATTTATAGATGATGACAATGTAGAAGACCTCGAAGATTTTGAATATGACGACGACACCACATTATGATTGTGCCTGAATTATATGAATATCATCTTGCGAAAGACGTTCGAGCATTCAGCTCTATGCGTCGTGGCGGAGTAAGCACAGGTTCTTTTTGTGCCTTTAATATCAATGAGTTTTGCGGTGATAACTTCGATAACGTTGTTGAAAATCGAAGACTTCTTGCTACCGAATTAGGCATTACACCCGATAATATCGTGATGGTTCATCAAGTGCACGATACTCGTTGCTTGCTTGTTGATGAGGCTTGGTTTCAGTGTTCAGCTGAAAGGCGACGACAAGCTACCGAGGGCTATGATGCTATTCTTACAAAATTACCAAATGTTTGTATAGGCGTTTCGACGGCAGACTGCATTCCTGTGCTTCTTTATGACCCTGAACATCGAGCTATTGCGGCTGTACATGCGGGGTGGCGGGGTACAGTGCAGCGTATAACTGAAAAGATAGTACAACGTATGCAAGAGGTGTTTGGCTCGTGTTCAGATAAACTTCGTGCAGTTATTGGCCCTGGAATCTCTCTTGATGCCTTTGAGGTAGGTGACGAAGTCTATGCACGTTTCAGTGAGGAAGGCTTCGATATGTCGGCCATTTCACGGCATGATGAGAAGTGGCATATAGACTTAAGTGCGTGTAATCGACTGCAATTATTGCATGTCGGCCTGCAAAGCGAACATATATTAATGTCTAATGTGTGCACCTTTACACATGTAAACGATTTCTTTTCTGCGCGTCGTCTTGGCATTAACTCTGGTAGAATATTCTCTGGAATCATGTTGAAAGAATAAGGAAAAGCCTGAGATTAAGGCTTAAATATAGTAATAACGATGAATAACACATAGATTATGACAAAGAAACTCAATTTTAAGTACATTGCGCCGATTATCACTTTTGCTTTTGTGACAAGTGCTTTCACTCCAGCAAAAGATACATTTACGGCTGCAGAACAACAGCAAATTAGTATTACAACACCTGGACTTTTCTCGCGTTCAAATACATTTAGTATTGATTTGAGCACCTTGAAAGCAGGTGATTACGTTTTCCCCTTGCCTGTTGGAAAGGCAGAACTCACAGACAATAGTCAGGCTTTAGAGATTAAAACAAAAGAAGGTGATGTCATAAAGGCTATGTTTGCCGGTGTAGTTCGACTTTCGCGCAACGTCAATGGCTTTGGAAACGTTGTAGTAATTCGCCATGATAATGGCTTAGAAACCGTCTATGGGAACAACGCCCAGAACTTAGTTAAGGTGGGACAAAAGGTGAATGCCGGCCAGTCTATAGCCATTGTAGGTGGTGAAGGAAGTCGAACCTTCTGTAAGTTCTCTATTATGGTGAACGGAGGACGTTTTAATCCAGAGATGATTGTAGAGCTTCGGAGCCACAAACTTCGTAAGAAGACCTTGCTTTGCACAAAGAATGGTCGTTATGTTGATGTGGCATTGAAAGGTGGAAACGATGTAAACGAGAAAAAGAAAAGCAAGAACGATGATGTTGATCCCGAGAATCCGTTTGAGAATACCAATTCTTTTAAGCTGAATCTTGCTGATTTTGAGAAAGAACGTTGGGCCTATCCATTACCAGGAAGTCATGTCATCAGTCCATTTGGTGGGGCACGTCGTCATCCGGGTGTAGACATAAAGACGAAGCCTAACGACCAGATTCTCGCGGCATTTGATGGAGTTGTTGTTAGAAGTAGCCCTTTTGCAGGTTATGGAAACTGTATACGCATCAAGCATCGCTATGGCTTTGAGACGCTTTATAGCCATCAATCAAAGAATCTTGTGAAGGTAGGAGATAGGGTAAAAGCTGGGCAAGTGATAGGTCTAACGGGACGAACAGGCCGCGCAACAACCGAACATCTTCACTTCGAAGTATTCTTTCAAGGCCACCGTCTCAATCCCGCTGTACTCTTTGATCATGCAAATAAATCGCTTCAACAAGTTACATTGACGCTTCATAAGAGTGGAGTGGTGAAGTCTGAACGCAATTATTATGCAAATAAATAGGCATATTCTGTGTACTATATATAATAAGGTGTAATACAATGTCTATGATTTATAGCATTGCATATTGTCTAAATACGAAAAGACCCTAAGCAAAAACAGAAATGCTTAGGGTCTTTTATTTATGAACTTAGACCTTATTGTCTTTTTTATTTCAATTATCTTACAATAGCTTTTACCCAACTATTGGTATCTTCATATTTGGCTTTGTCATCATTTTCGCCTTCTTTGAATGGCCTAACCTGGTTGAGTGTTGTCTTTTGTGCAGCCGTCATAGTTACCTCTATGTTAGCAAGAAAACCATTTGGACTTTGACTTCCGGCGTAAAGCTTTTCTAATTTTGGAAGTAAGGTGATATCTAACTTCTTCAATTTACAATGGGATATCGTTAAGCTTGTAAGCTCAGGATTGTTTGTTAACTTTAGTTCTGTGATTGAAGTTAACGGAGCGCGTAGAGATGTTAACTTTGGATTGTGTGTTACATCTAATGCTGTGAGTTCATGCACTGCATATAAATCAATAGAAGTTAGGTTTGGATTCTGAGACACATCCAATGAACTTATGTGGGTCTGTGCTAATTGTAATGCCGTTAAATTTGCTCCTGCATCAGCCAATCCTTTAATTTCTTCAACCGAAGAAGACATAATGTTCACCTCCTTTAGCTTGGTATAGTGGGTAAAATCCAATTTCTTCAGTTTTGTATATGGTGCAGTGAAGTTTTCAAGAAGAATGTTATCTTCTATTCCTGCAATATTTGTAAGATTACTATTTGAAGTCGCATTAATTGCTTTTAGATTCGGAGAATTTGATGTGTTGATGGTTGTTATTTTCCCACTATAGAAGGTTGCCAGTGTTTCTAATGCTGGCAAATTACTTACATCAACAGACTTTAATTCCCCATTATTATTTAAAGTGACAGAAGAAAGTTTGTTATTCCCTTTGATAGTAACTTGTTCCAAGCCATTTAGGCTTCGTGCTACAAGCTGTTTTATATCAAGTCCAGTAACATTTATGCTTTGCACTGATGGACAACTCTGTATGAGTATCTGACCCGTTAGCTGCTTACACTTCGTAAAATCGATATTACCAGCAAGATTTTGATTACCGAATAACTTTATGCTTGTAATATTTTGGAAGTATTGTAAGCCGTTTAATGAAGTAAGTTTATCATTATTACTCAAATCAAGTTCACCTTTCAGTTTAAGAATTCTGTCAAGGTTATATCCTTGATAAATGTTTAATGAGCCGTCAGCTTCAAGCTCTACATCAGAGCTAACTTTTTTAATGGCTTCAATTAATCCTTTATCTGTTATCACGTCTAATTTCGCTTTGGCAGGATTTATCGCAATATCTCCCAAAGAATATGATTGTGCACGCTTGATGTCAATAGTGTTAGAGAACTTCACTTGTACTGCTTTCCCGTTGTCTAAGATAAAGGCCAGCGTTAGCCCCTTAGTGATTTTAACTGCCGGAAGTACTACAAAGTAATCGGTGTTCTCGGCCATTGACGCACCAGACTCAGGCGTATAGATGAGTAAAACCGTGCTTTTGCCAGCAATAGGCTTTGTGGAAACGTTGTTGATAGTCCCATTACTGTTGAAAGTTACGGTTGAAGTTACGGTGCCTGCAAATAGTTCTTGTCCTCTCGCAAGAATCCTTACACTCTTTACATTGCTTGCCCCGTGGAACTTAAAGCGTAGGAGTCCACCAAGGTTATAAGCCACAAAAGGTTTGTGTGCTCGTGGAATGATGCCCACTGAGAAGTTTGCTTTTGGGTCAAAGGTGCCCTCTATAGCCGTTTGGTACTTTGGAAATTCATAGGTGTATTCAGCTTTTTGAGCCCCCTTATAGGCTATTTGATTTCCCTCTTGATAAGGATATATCATGAAATATGGTGCCTTATTGTCAGCTGCTTGCCCCCAGAATCTGACATCAGTCCCAGTTGTTGGCGTTGTAAATGGATAGGTCTTTTTGCCAGGTGAACCTAAATAGCCAATGCCGATTTTGTCGCCTTGTTGCCAAGTTACTGTGCTGAAATCTGACAATAGCGCTGTACGCGTGGTCTGCTTCTTTGCAGAAGAAGTTGTTTCATCATTGTTTTGGAGTGATTCTACCGCATGAAATGACATTGAAACTAACTTTTCTTGCGCGCTGTTATCAATGTTTTCAGCGTCGTTTGCACATGATGTAGCAGCCATTGCTACAAGAAAACAGGCGAGTTTTATTATCGTTTTTTTCATTATTGAAGTTGTTTTAAACGACGATGATATCTTTTATTTGAAGGAGCGTTTGTCAGATTAATCGTGGATAACACGTTAATCATTTAGAAAGGTGAGTCATCATCCGTACCATCCACTATGTGAGGAGGTGGATTAGTACTCTCAGTGAATCCCTCATGTGATGATCCGTGTGCGCTATCCATTAAAAAACCTTGTTCCAACACTACTTCTGTTACAGTGATAAGTGGTGCATAATATACCTTTTTCATAATCTTTTGTTTGTTTCTTTACCACGTATCAATCATGAAACCTAACTCAAAAATGATGCTCATTCAGCAATAGTCAAGACATATTCTGCCTTACTTGTTTGAGCGGTTTGATGGGATTTTATCTTGAATACGTAATAAATAAGTCCTACTTTTGTTTTAGAAAGTTTTTGTATTGATAATCCTTCTTGTTGAGAAACAATTAACCTCTCTCTATTTTTTCGGCTGCAAAGTTATTCTAAATTGGGCTGATTTCCAAATAAATGAGATAAAAGATGATGTAAGAAAATACTCTTTAACATTCTTTGTACAATGAAATTGCGATATAGAAAGTAAGTTAGGAGACTGCAATGGAGGCGTATAATCCGCTTGTTGTTTGTTGTTTTTAAGCATGAAATGTGTGTGAACCTAAGAGGAAAGGAGGGTTATAAGTAGCTCATTTTCTTGCTGTTTGGGTGTTATGCGTTTCATTTCGTTTTGAGAAATATCTTCTGATGTAGCATAAAGAGATATGGAAGTGTGTGAAGATTCGGTTGTTGTGTAAAGTAAATGAAATGTGATGTATGAGAATAGTGGTTTGGTGTTGCTTGTAATCTATTAGAAACGTAAAAATGATTTCGTGCATTTTAGTCGGTAATCTGCCTTATTTTATCGTGTAAAATGACGTAAATTGTTGCATGAAATGACGTAGATTGTATTGAAAAAAGTTATCGTTTATAGTGTGATCAGCGGTCAACGCTGAAAGCGTTGTACTTTTTAGAGCCCAGGGTAGACTACGCCTTCGCTTGTCAACCCTGGCTATCAAAGGTACAACGCTTACAGCGTTGTCACCTCGGTAAATAGGAGGTCTGTGTCTATTGCGTGGAGAAAATACTTTAAGTGTTGTGTTTTTCCTCCTAATTCATCATTAAATTATGTTGTAGAAAGAGGCAGATCGTCATGTAATTACGGCATTTTACAACACAATCTGTATCATTTCATACAACGATTTCTATCATCTCATGCGGTAAAACATGGCATATTGCAAATCCCTCCTTGCTATTTTACGAAAAAGCCATTTTGTGCTTGTTTTTCGTAGCATGGGGTGTTACATCACTCTTTGCTTTCTTTATGTGTAGATTCTGCTATATTCGAAAGCATAATGTAATAGAAGCTTGCTGATTATTCAATAAAAAAGCCTCGCAAATCAACGATTTACGAGGCTTTAATTGTAGCGGGGGTGGGACCCGAACCCACGACCTCCGGATTATGAATCCGACGCTCTAACCAGCTGAGCTATCCCGCCATCACAGACCATTTGTTTGTGGAATGCGGGTGCAAAGGTAGTATAAAGTTTTTAAACTGCAAAATTTTAGCTTAAAAAATCCCTGATATTTTCTTTGTAAGGCATTTATTTTGTGCTGTGTTATGGTTTTAAGTGTGCGATTTTGTGTAAGTTTTGAAGAGCTAAGTATATGGATTGCCTATCGTTGAAAGGCAGAGGAGCTGGAATAATCAGATGAAAGTTGATAAAAAACGGGAAAAAGAAAGGAAATCTGATAAATTTATACTACTTTTGCAAATATATGGAGTGTGTGTGCAAGACACATGAAACAAGACTCTGATGATAAGGATAAAGAAACTCGATATATTTATTGCCAAACAGTTTGGGATGCTCTTTGTGGGCACGTTTTTCATCTGCCAGTTTGTGCTGATGATGCAATTCTTGTGGCGATATATCGATGAATTGATTGGTAAAGGGCTTTCCATGGAAGTCATGGCAAAGTTCTTTTGGTATATGGGATTAATGCTTGTGCCTCAAGCTTTGCCGTTGGCTATCTTGCTATCTTCATTGATTACATTCGGTAATTTGGGTGAAAGTAGTGAGCTTACAGCTATTAAGGCCGCTGGAATCTCTTTGATGCAATCTTTTCGTTCGCTGATAGTTATCACGATATTTATTAGTGGATTGTCGTTTGTTTTCCAAAATAACATTGGACCAGAAGCCAATAATAAGATTGCTCAATTGATGATATCAATGCAGCAAAAGAGCCCAGAACTTGAGATTCCTGAAGGCGTTTTCTATGACGGAATCCCTAATAGTAATCTCTATGTACAGCATAAAGACCTGAAGACGGGTAAGCTTTATGGCGTCATGATCTATCGAATGACGGGCAGTTATGAGGACCAAGCCATCATTCTTGCAGACTCGGGAATGTTGCAATCGACTGCAGAGAAGAAACACTTGGTGTTGACTTTGTGGAGTGGGGAATGGTTTGAGAACATGCAAACCGATGCTTTTGGAAATAGTGCAGCGGTTCCTTATCGTCGAGAATCATTCATAACAAAGCGTATTGTCCTTGATTTTGATGCAGGATTCAATATGACCGACGCCTCTGTTTTAACGAATAACGCACGTGGAAAGAGTTTAGCGCAGATATTTAGAGATGAAGATTCGTTGAAGCTAAGCTATGATAGTGTGGGCAGGCAGTATTATGCCGATGCGCAACGAGGACTTTATTATATGCCACATGTGAATCAGAAAGACTCGCTTTTGGCTGTAAAGGCTGGGAATAAACTAAATATAGACACCATTTTTAATCGCCTGTCATTGCCACAAAAGCAACAAGCCGTAAGCGAAGCAATGAGTAAAGTGCAGGGCGCTGTGAGCGATTTGGACTTCAAAAGTATGTTTACCGATGATGGAGATCGTATCATTCGACAGCATGAAATCGAAGCCGTGAGCAAGTTTACAGTGGCGCTATCATGCTTGATTTTCTTCTTTATTGGTGCTCCTTTGGGAGCTATTATCCGCAAAGGAGGCTTGGGTATCCCTGTAATTGTCTCTGTATTAGTGTTTATTATCTATTATATCCTTGACAATTCTGGCTATAGAATGGCTCGAAGTGGTATGTGGACAGTGTGGTTTGGCAAAGGACTTGCGCCGGGTGTACTAACTCCTTTGGCTATTTTTGTAACGTATAAAGCCTCTAACGACTCTGCCGTGTTCAACTTAGATCAATATCGGGAGATGATGCGTAGAGTGTTGGGACTTAAGATTAAGCGGAATATCACGGGTAAAGAAGTAATAATTGATGAACCATGTTATGCGGAAGATGTGGCGAAATTGGCTGTGATTAGTAAGGATATTGAGACCTATTCAACGCTACATAACTTAAAACGAATGCCTGATCCAGTGAAAGTGTTCTTCAAATATAGACCTGATCACGAGATAGAACGAATCAGTAGTGAACTTGAAAGTGTAATAACGGATTTGTCAAATACACGAGATGCTTATCTCTTGAATGAGTTAAATAACTATCCAGTGTTATCGGTTAAGGCACATACCCGGCCTTTCGAGCGCAAATGGCTTAATATTTTGTCGGCTGTAATCATTCCGTTGGGCATATTCTTTTATTGTAGAATGTGGCGTTTCCGTGTGCGTTTACTCCGAGATTTGAAGATGGTGTGCCAAACAAATCAAAACATTGCCAGACGCATTAAAAAGGCAGCGTTAGGATAAATGATTAATTTCACCTTATTATATATATAAATTAAGAGTATCAAAACAAAGAATCTAAACGAAGAAAAGATATGGGAGATTTCAAATTAAATACGATTGAAGAAGCCCTTAAAGACTTTAAGGAGGGTAAGTTTGTTATCGTTGTGGACGATGAAGACCGCGAAAATGAAGGCGATTTGATAATGGCTGCCGAGAAGATTACACCCGAAGCAGTAAACTTTATGCTGAAAAATGCACGAGGTGTGCTGTGTGTTCCTATCACAATGTCACGCGCAGAAGAGTTGAATCTGCCACATCAGGTGTCAGATAATACGTCAATGCTTGGCACGCCATTTACGGTTACGGTTGATAAACTTGAGGGTTGTACAACAGGAGTTTCAACACATGATCGTGCGGAAACTATCAAAGCTTTGGCTGATCCGGCTTCGGTGCCACAGACTTTTGGTCGTCCTGGGCACATTAACCCTTTGTATGCACAAGATAATGGAGTGCTCCGTCGCAGCGGACATACAGAGGCTGCGGTTGACTTATGCAAGCTTTCGGGACTCTATCCCGCTGGTGCTTTGATGGAAATTATGAATGAAGATGGCACCATGGCACGTATGCCTCAGTTGGTAGAACGGGCGAAAGAGTGGGGAATGAAGATTATAACGATTAAGGATTTGATAGCATATCGTCTGAAGAAGGAGACCACTATAGAAGTTGGAGACGAAGTAGATTTACCAACAACTTATGGGCATTTCAGACTAATCCCTTTCCGTCAGGCCAGCAACGGACTTGAACACATGGCTTTAATCAAAGGACACTGGGAAGAAGGTGAACCTATTCTTGTACGTGTTCACTCTTCATGTGCCACCGGAGATATATTGGGAAGTCGCCGTTGTGATTGTGGAGAACAACTCCATCGTTCAATGGAAATGATTGAGAAAGAGGGAAAAGGTGTCGTTATCTATATGCAACAAGAAGGTCGCGGCATTGGATTGATGAATAAGATTGCAGCCTATAAACTGCAAGAAGAAGGCTATGATACCGTTGATGCCAATGTGCATTTGGGCTTCAAACCAGATGAACGAGACTATGGTTGCGGTGCACAGATGTTGCGACACCTTGGAATTCAGAAGATGAAACTCATGACAAATAACCCTACAAAGCGTGTTGGTTTGGAGGCGTATGGACTTGAGATAGTGGAGAATGTGCCCATAGAAATTATGCCGAATAAATATGATAAGAAGTATCTTGAAACCAAACGAGATCGTATGGGGCATACACTTCATTTGAAATAAACTTTAGATTGATTTATTCTCCGATGGTATTCGGAGAATAAAAATCAAAAAAAAATCACTGAGATTATTCATATTAAAGAATAAAATGATTATTTTTGTGGTTGATTAATTAACCTAAAATTTAGTGTTATGGAACAACTATCTAATCGTTTGAATCGTCTTGCGCCATCGGCAACACTTGCAATGTCGCAAAAGAGTAATGAAATGAAGGCACAAGGTGTTGATGTTATCAATATGAGTGTGGGCGAACCCGACTTCAATACGCCTGAAGCCATCAAGGAGGCTGCTAAGAAAGCCATTGATGAAAATTATTCAAAATACTCTCCAGTGCCTGGATATGCAAGTCTGCGGAAAGCTATTGTTGAGAAGTTGAAACGTGAAAATGGTTTGGAATATACCATTAACGAGATTCTCGTTAGCAATGGAGCGAAGCAGTGTGTGTGTAATACCATTATGGCATTGGTTAATGATGGCGATGAGGTAATTATTCCGGCACCATATTGGGTGAGTTATCCACAGATGGTAAAATTAGCAGGTGGTAATCCTGTTATTGTGGATGCTGGGTTTGAACAAAACTTTAAGATGACTCCCAAACAGTTGGAAGATGCCATAACACCAAAGACAAGGTTATTGATTTTGTGTTCTCCGAGTAATCCGACAGGTAGTGTTTATAGCCAGGAAGAGTTGGATGCATTGGCTGAAGTAATCAAAAAACACGAGCGTGTAATTGTGATTGCAGATGAAATTTATGAGCACATTAATTATATTGGCAGTCATGCGAGCATTGCAAAGGTTGCTGGTATGAAAGAGCGTTCTGTTGTTGTGAATGGTGTTTCAAAAGCTTATGCAATGACAGGGTGGCGTATTGGTTTTATAGCTGCACCCGAATGGATTGTTAAAGGTTGTAATAAGTTGCAGGGACAATATACGAGTGGGCCTTGCTCTGTTAGTCAGAAGGCTGCTGAAGCTGCCTATACTTTGGACCAGCATTGTGTGGAAGAGATGCGTCAGGCTTTTGAACGCAGACGTGATTTAATTGTAGAACTCGCTAAGAATATACCGGGTTTAGAGGTAAATAAGCCTGAAGGTGCTTTCTATCTGTTCCCAAAATGTAGTAGTTTCTTTGGCAAATCTGATGGACAAATAACGATAAAAGATTCAACCGATTTCTCTCTTTATCTATTAGAAAAGGCACATGTTGCTACGGTATGTGGTGATGCTTTCGGTGCTCCTGAGTGCTTCCGAATGAGTTATGCCACGAGTGATGATAACATCAATGAGGCAATGAAGAGAATTAAAGACGCATTGTTAAAATTGAAATGACAATCAAAGAATAAATAAAATAATGTGAGTTGATATGGCACTTTCTATAAGAATTCATCGTTAAAACT
>NZ_GL629647.1:1231694-1237684 GCF_000185845.1 Segatella salivae DSM 15606 | reverse complement strand
AATTAAAATTTTAAATTATGGCAACTACACAAAAAACAGCCAGCCCTAAGAAATCTCAGGGCTTTCAAGGAGTAAGAGGTGCATTCTGGATTATCGTCGTTTGCGCTGCTATCGCTTTTGCATTGTTCTACACATGGTTTGGTGATGCTAGTCACTTCCAGGGTGGAGATTCTAATGGTTCACCTGCAGATGTTTGGGGTACTATCTTCAAAGGTGGTATGATTGTGCCTGTAATCCATACACTGTTGCTAACTGTTTTGGCAATGTCTATTGAGCGTGTACTCGCTATGAAGACTGCTTTCGGTAAGGGTTCTCTTCCAAAGTTCGTGCTTAATATTAAGGCTGCATTGAATGCTAACGATTTTGCTAAGGCTCAACAACTTTGCGATCAGCAGAGAGGTTCTGTTGCAAATGTAGTATCTGCATCTTTGAATGCTTACAAAGACATGGAGACAGGTGCAAATGCTTCATTGAAGAAAGCACAGAAAATTGCTAAGATTCAGCAGGCTCATGAAGAGGCAACACAGCTTGAAATGCCTACATTGACCATGAACCTTCCTATCATTGCAACTATCGTTACGTTAGGTACTTTGACTGGTCTTCTTGGTACTGTAACCGGTATGATCAAGTCTTTCTCTGCTTTGTCTGCAGGTGGTGGTGCTGACTCTGCTGCTCTTTCAGCAGGTATTTCTGAGGCTTTGATCAATACTGCATTTGGTATTTTGACATCATGGTGTGCTGTAGTATCTTACAACTATTTCACAAATAAGGTTGATAAGCTGACATACGCACTCGACGAAGTAGGTTACTCAATTGCTCAGACATACGAAGCTAACCACACAGAAGAGGCTTAATTTTTGCTAACCCTTTAAATATTTATCGCTATGGGTAAAGTAAAAATTAAGAAAAGTGACGTTTGGATCGATATGACGCCTATGTCAGACGTTATGACCCTGTTGCTTACTTTCTTCATGCTGACCTCTACATTCGTTAAGAATGAGCCAGTGAAAGTAAATACTCCAGGTTCAGTGTCTGAAATAAAGGTGCCAGAGAACGGCGTCCTGACCATTCTGGTCAATCCTGAAAAGGATGCGGCCGGTAGGCCAACAGGTGAAGGTCAGGTGTTTATGAGTTTGGACAATACAGACCAATTGGGACAGGTGCTTGATAATATGGCCAATAAGTTTGGCATAAAGTTGAGTGCAGCACAGAGCAAAGTCTTTAAGACCGAGTCTACATTTGGTGTTCCAATGAAAGATCTTAGTGGTTATTTAGCTTCTTCTCCTACGATGCGCCATAAGATTCTACCTACAAAGGGAATCCCAATGGATAGTATTCATGGAGGTATGAGCGAATTCCAGCAATGGGTTGATGCAGCTCGTACGGTCAATGACAATATTAAGATTGCGTTGAAAGCTGACTCAAAGACACCTTATAAGACTGTTAAGAAAGTGATGAGTGAGCTCCAGGATATGGACGAAAGCCATTACTATATGATTACACAGCTTAAAAAACAGGAGGACTAATCAATGGCAAAGAAAGAAAGCAAACAAAAGAAAATGACCGTTCGCGTAGACTTTACGCCTATGGTGGATATGCTCATGTTGCTGATCACGTTCTTCATGTTGTGTACATCACTTAGTAAGCCACAGACAATGGAGCTGACGATGCCGAGTAACGATGAAAATGTTACAAAGGATCAGAAGACAGAGGCTAAGGCTTCTGAAGCAATTACCATATATGTGACTGCTGACAATAAGATTTATTGTGGTGAAGGTGAACCCCAATACAATAATCCTGCTTGGTTGAAGGAAACAACTTGGGGAAACAATGGTATCCGTAAGCTTCTAAGAGATCACGCTACAGCAAATGGTACAAAACCTGTAACTCGAATAGAGCTTGCTGTAAAAGAACTTAATGCAGAAAAAGCTAAGAATCCTAAGATGTATCCAGATAGTATTTATCAGAAGAAACTTAGCAAGCTTAAGGCTGGTGAACTCAAAGATGGTAAGATCCCAACGCTGACTGTTATCATTAAACCTTCTGACAATGCTTCTTATAAGAACATGGTTGATGCCCTCGATGAAATGCAGATTCTAAGTATTGGTACTTACGTCATTGATAAGCTTAACGCTGATGACCTTCATTTGTTGAAGCTTAGAGGAGTTAAACTATAATCGATGAAGTAACGAAACAATTTAAAAAGGAAACAAATGGCAAAAATAGATTTATACGATCCTAAATGGGTCGATATGGTGTTCGCCGGAAAGAATCAAGCTTATGGAGCTTATAGACTTCGTAAGGGGACTTCTGGACGTAACATTAAGTCGATTGTTATCTTGCTCATTGCTGCTTTACTCGTGGGTGGTTTTCTTGCATGGAAAGTGATTTCTCAAAAGAATGCAGAAGCACAACAGGCTTACATGGAAGCTTTGCAGCTTGCAAAACTTCAGCAAGAGGCTAAGAAACAAGAAAAGAAAGAAACCATTCAGCCTAAGGTTCAGCCTAAGAAGGAGATTCCTGTAGCGCGTGAGACACAGAAGTTCGTTGCTCCTGTAATTAAGAAAGATGAACTTGTTAAAGAGTCTAACACGTTGAAACAGATGGACCAGTTGGATGATAAGGTTGCTGTAGGTACAGAAACTCATGAAGGTACGAAGGATCGTACTGTTGAGGCTGTACGTAATGATATTGCAGTGGCTACTCCTCCTCCTGCTCCAAAGGAAGAAGTTACACAAAAAGTATTTGACGTTGTTGAGGTTATGCCATCATTCCCTGGTGGTCCTGCAGCATTGCTACAGTATCTTAGCTCACATGTTAAATATCCTGTTGTGGCTCAAGAGAATGGAATTCAAGGCCGTGTGACAATCTCTTTCGTTGTTGAACGTGATGGTTCTATCACTGATGTTCGTGTAGCAAAGTCTGTAGACCCATCTCTTGATCGTGAAGCAGCACGTGTTGTAAGTAGTATGCCACGTTGGACACCAGGTAAGCAGAATGGTTCTGCTGTGCGTGTGAAGTTCAATGTGCCAGTACAATTTAAGTTACAATAATTGAAATAAATGAATAAGAATTTATCTTATATATTTATTGGACTATCCCTGTCTTTGGTTTTCTTTTCCTCTTGTGGGAAGAAAAACAAAGGCAGTAGAACAGATACTCCTTCATCAGGGACGATTGAATTCGTCTCTGATGAGAGTTTCAGCCCTTTTATAGAGGAAGAAAGACAACAGTTTGAATATGAATACCCTAAAGCACATTTGAAGGCTATTTATGCTGATGATATAACGGGATTCAAAAAACTGCAAGATTTGAAGACTTGTCTCTTCTTTACATCTCGTGATTTGAAACCAAGCGAAGTTGCTTATTTCAAATCGAAAAACTTAATTCCCGAAACATTCCCTATTGGTTATGATGGTTTGGCTTTCATCGTTAATAAGAATAACAATGATACTTGCATAACGGTCAAAGATATTAAGAGAATATTAAGTGGGAAAGTAAATCGCTGGAATGAAATATATCCAGGTTCTAAACGTGGAGGCATTGAAGTTGTTTTCGACAATCCTGCTTCTGCGACATTGCATTATGTTATAGACTCAATAATGGGTGGTAAGAATCTTACTGCTAAAAATATTGTTGCAGCTAAGAATAGTAAGGCTGTAATAGATTATGTGAGTAACAATATTAATGCTATTGGTATTATTGGCTCAAATTGGCTGAATGATAAGCGTGATTCAACGAATACCACATTTAAGAAGAATGTTCATGTCATGTCTGTATCCATAAAGGATAAGGCGACTCCTATGAATAGTTGGAAACCCTATCAGGCTTATTTACTTGATGGACGTTATCCATTTGCACGTACTTTATATGCGATAGTTGTAGATCCGTACAGGGCTTTACCTCTGACATTTGCAAATTATGTTGCTGGGCCAAAGGGACAATTAATTCTTTTCAAGACAGGTTTGCTTCCCTATCGAGCAGATATTACGATTCGCACGGTGCATGTTAAAAGATAAATCATTGGCGAAGTTTTTCTTCCGGTTTCGCCTTCAACTGCGATATTATTTTAACTAAATAAGAAGAATATGAAAAAGATGAAATATGTAGTAGCAGGATTGCTGATGTTGGGCTTGTCAGTTCCCGCTATGGCGCAAAATGCCAACTATAATGAGATGCTGAAGCCAATAGCACAATCACTCAAAGCCACTCCTAATATGGATGCAAAGGCTTTAAAGAACCTGATTAAAGACTACCAGAAAGACTTTAAGAAGGACCCAAAAGCACTTGTCGCCTTAGGAGAGACACTTTTGATGAATAAGCAGTATGACGAGGCTACTAATATTGCTAATAATGTTATCTCCAAATACAAAGATTGCGGTAATGCATATATCCTTTTAGGTGATATTTCTGCAATGAAAGATGATGGTGGAAATGCCGCTATGTGGTATGAACAGAGTATGTCTATGGACCCTAAAAATCCTCAAGGTTACATGCGTTATTCTAACATTTATAGAAAGCGTAGCCCTGAAGAAAGTGAGCGTGCACTTAATCTGTTGAAGCAGAATTGTCCTGATTTCCCTATCGAAGCAGAAGCAGGTAATAATTTCTATATGGCTGGAAACTATGCTAAGGCATACGAGTATTTTTCAAAGTCCAATAAAGAAAAACTTGATGAATATTATCTCGTAGGCTATGCCGTTTCTTCTTATATGACAAATAAAAAAGATGAGAGTCTTGATATTTCTAAATTTGGAATCCAGAAGTTCCCAAAAGACATCACTTTCGAGCGTGTGGCACTTTGGAGCGCGACAGATCTTCAAAAGTTTGATGAGGCAATCAATTATGCAAAGATTATTATATCTACGGACTCAGTAGAAAAGAGTGCACGCGATTATATCTATTATGGTCTTGCACTGAAGGGTAATAAGCAGTATACTGATGCCATTGAGCAATATCAAAAGGCTTTTGATTTGAAGAAAGATGATTATAAGCCTTATCAGTATATGGCTGATACCTATGCTGAAATGGGACAGGAAGATAAAGCATTAGAGTGTAACGAGATTTATATGTCTCATAACCAAAATGCTACTCCATCAGATTATGCTAAACTTGCCAACATCTATGTACAGATGGCTGAAAAGGGTGGTGCAAAGAAGCAGGCAAACCTCGATAAAGCATATGGTATCTATACTCAAATGGCTGAGAAGTGGCCAACTATTGCTGCATGGGTATACAATATGGCTGGTATGCAATCTTCTAAGGCTGGTCAAGACGAAAAGGGAGCTGAATTTTTCCAGAAGGCTGTAGATTTATTGGCTAACAAAACGGATCGTCAAGATGATGAAACTTCTACATTGAAATCAGCCCTTGCTAATCTTGGTTATTATTATTGGGTAACGAAAAGCGATCTTGAATCTGCAAAACCATATTATGAGCAGTTGATTAAACTTGATCCCAATGATAAGAATGCACGTGCAGCATTAGGTCTTGATTCAACAGAAGCAGCTCCACAGCAATAAGAAGTAGAGTTATATTAATATATTTATAAGTGGGCAGGAATGTATTTCCTGCTCGCTTTTTATTTTTATAAAAAGGGTAGGTTTTGAATTTACTTTCTAATTTTATTCCATAAAACGATTTTTTTGTGTAGAACAAAATATGTGGAAAAAATCGTTGAAACTATCCCTATGGATGCTCCTTGATAGTTGTAAATCCAAAACCCTGATAAATTCTTATTCCATATCTTTGCAACAACTAATCCCAAACTATTCGGGAAATAACTTTCGGAGAACGTGGAAACTCCAAACCCTTTGGGAAACGACTTTCGCCATGCGCGGAAACACCAAACCATTCGGGAAACGACTTTCGCCATGCGCGGAAACTCCAAACCATTCGGGAAACGACTTTCGCCATGCGCGGAAACACCAAACCATTCGGGAAATGACTTTCGCCGAGCGCGGAAATGCCAACCTTTAAAAAAGTGATTT
>NZ_GL629647.1:1168528-1231644 GCF_000185845.1 Segatella salivae DSM 15606 | reverse complement strand
TTGCGGGAGGCCCACAAGCATCAAAACCTTTAAAAAGTGATTTGCGGGAGGCCCGCAAGCGTCAAATCCTTTAAAAAGTGATTTGCGGGAGGCCCGCAAGCATCAAATCCTTTAAAAAGTGATTTTCGGGAGGCCATATAGGCGCGCAAGAAACGATTGAAACTGCAATAGAAATACCCTTGTGGATATTCTTACACCAAAAAAGATAAACTCGAAAACAAAATAAAACAGGACCACTTTAAATGACTCTATAGGGCCCACTTTGCATGATTACAACAGGGCCAGCTTAAATGAGCCAAGGGGAGCACTTTAGATGAGTATTTCCAATATAGTTTCTATAATAAGAAAATTCCCAATTATCACGCTGGATAAGTGGGGAATCTCTTTGAACTGTATCGTTTAATCCAAACACTTTTTTATGATTTCATCGCTGATGCCATTTTCTTTCATTCTTTCAGCAACTATTTTTTTATAATTATTTACTTCATGGTAGTGGAATATCATGTGTCCAAGTTCCTCTAAGGCATTTTCTATACGCTTTCTGCCTTGTTCCGTATTCAAGTCAATGTCTGAGAATTTGGAACGCTCTCTGTGAAGGTTGAGATAATAAATGCCACCGATTATCAGGGATGATATGGCGGATATATCAATACCAGTGTCCTTGAATTTCTCCTCATAGATATTGACAAGAGGTAAAGTGTGCATTTCCCTGAGCATGGCCGTACGGACTGTGGTCTCATTTCCTTCAGCAATCTCCCAGCGTAACAGTTCCAACATCGCTGATTTATCTTGAAGCGCTTTCTGAACATCCTTGAAAATACTGATATAGCCCAATTCTGAATCTGTAGGAAATTGAACACCAGTTAAGATATCCTTAAACCAATAGTCGTATCTCTTAACGAATTCATCATAAAACTCACTAAGATTATTATACCTGTTATAAAAGACACGCGGCTCTATTCTGGCTTTTTTGATGAGTTCTGTCACCAACATTGATGCAAAGCCTTTTTTCTTGATCAGACTTTCTGCTGCCTTGATAATGTCTGCCTGTATATCGACGTTTGTCCTTCTGTATCTTTTGGGTTTATTTTCTTCTTCTGCCATCTAAAAAGGAATTGATTTTCTGATTTCCACAAGGGCGGTCACCAATTGCTCTAACTGTTCTATCTCGTGAGAAGCCAATACACTAACTTTAAGCCGTGCTTCCTTGGTTCTTACCGCAGGATATGTGATACCGCTTACAAAGATACATCTTTTTTGTAATTCACGTGCTATTTTATACAGTTTTCTATTATCATCCTGTTAGCTTGAGTTGCTTTTATCCTCACGCTATATTTCAACGAGATTTATATTATTTAGGGGCTTCATTCCTAATACTCGTTGGAAATATATGCAAAGGTCCATTTTCTTAATCTTCTTTTTTGCATCTTGACTAAAATCTCCATCCTTGCTATGCTACAATAACTCTTACAGCCGAACCTATCCATCTGATTAATGTAGCTTTTGGAGGAAAGTCTCGCTCGATAACTTTCCATCCGGGGGCATCTCAATATTCTCCAATAAATAGTATATAGGCAATTATAAATAGTATATGAAATTTATAAATAGAATTAATAATAATATAATTTTAGATACTACTATTTAAGTTCTGTCGGATAGAAAAAAATAGCAAGAATAAAACTATTTTTTTGTTTTAAACAATATAAATTTGTATATTTGCAGCGTCAAAAAGATAATGAATAGACATGATTATTGAATAGACTTTAATGTACAAAGTAAAGCAATGTTGTCAATATGAAGATGGAATGAGGTCTTTTTTGAAACATTCGCTTTTATAAAATTGTGTAATATGGGAAAATTATTAACTTTTTTGATGTTGTTGCTATTATCTGTAAGGTTGTCAGCACAAGAGATAAACGGAAGGGTGGTTGACGAGAAGGGTGAACCACTTGCATTTGTAAATGTGGTGCTGCTTTCAAGGCAAGATTCCTCGCTGGTGAAAGGGACGATAACACGTGAGGATGGCACCTTCACGATAGAGCCCTCTGGCAGTGGAGGTATCGTGAAGTTTTCGTTCATTGGCTATCAGACAGTTTATAGAGATTGCAACGAGCGAGAGATGGGTACCATACGCATGAAGATGGATGCCACGGAGTTGAGCGGTGTTATAGTGAAAGGGAAAAGAACTACAGTAAAAGTAGGATTGAACAAGATAACGGTGGATGTGGCATATTCATATTTGCAATATATGGGCAAGGTGATCGATGTGCTGGGTAGGATTCCAGGCTTGACCTCCGACTTGCAGTTGTTGGAGGGTGGAACGCCCACGTTTGTACTCAACGGAAGACCTGTAGACATGGCGGAGCTGAAAGTTATTCCTGCATCGGAAATAAATAAGATAGTGGTAGACTCCAACCCAAACGTAGAATATAGTGCCAGCAATAATGGAGTTGTGTATATCACCACCAAGTCGGCATTGGGGAACACACTCTCTTCGGAAGTAAGCAATACGTCTGTCTTTGCTAGAGACTATATGAATATAGCGAATGTGACCATCAACGAGAAATATAAGAAGGTGAGCAATATTCTTACGGCAGGGTTCTCGTATGTGAACACAACGCAGATAGACAATACTACCGAGACTGTGTTCCTGCCACAAAAGACTATAGAGAGTGCAAAAGAAAGACATACGCATGCGAATGCCCGGCAGTTCGACTGGTTCTATTCCATGAACTGGGATATCAGCCGACAGCAGTTGTTTAGCTTCCAATATACAGGTAATGTAGGTAACACCCATCTCAACGAACCTACTAAGCAGACGATGGATGGAAACGACATGGCTTTCGGTCAAAAGAAACGAGGAACCGACTATCTGCACAGTGCCAGCGTGAACTACAGGAACGAAATAGACTCCACACGTACTCTATCATTCATTGCCGATTATGCGCTACGCCGCTCCGATGAGACAGGATTGGCTGCCACTGTTCCTGCTGTTGCTACAGAAAGTGAAGGAAAATATCATATCGGTGGTGCACGCCTATCATACAATAGCCACCGCAAGTGGGCCGATGTGTCGATGGGACTTTTCTTCTCGGCCATGAGCAACAAGGGTAAATATGCCTACAATACAGATGCAGAGGCATACGATACTCACGAGAGCCTATATGGTGCATACTTGTCACTGTCGAGACAAATTAAGAACTTTCATCTGCAAGGTGGCTTGAGAATGGAAGCCGACCATCGAAAGCTGGAGACCGACGTATCAGGAGCGTTTGCAGACTCTACAGAATGGAGACTATTCCCTAATTTGGTAGTTACGAGGAGACTGACTGCTAAGTCATCGGTGGGTCTATCTGTGGGGCAGACCATTGGGCGCCCGTCGTTTGCCAATTTGAATCCTGGACTTTATTATTATGATGCCATCTCATATAAGGTAGGCAATCCGCAGTTGAAGCCAAATGTTACCACTAACGTGAAACTAAGCTACAACTATGGCGATTTGTCCACCTCGATAGCTTATAATAGAAATCATGATAAAATAGTGGAACTCCCTTTATGGACAGAGACATCAGTTGACAATAAGAATATAAAGTGGATGCCTGTGAACTTCAATAAGGCAGAGAATATTGTGGCTACTGTTATTTATAACTATTCGCTCGGTCCTGTTCGAGGTGACGTAACAGGTTCGTTTACCCAACCTTTTGTCAAGGCAAACTATCTCGGGGAAGAACATTCGTGGAACAAGGCATCCTGGTATGTTGATGCAAATGCGCAGTGGGCATTGAATAACCATTCGCTATTTGTATTTAATGCTTCTTTCGACAGTGGAGGTACAAGCACGTTGTTCGATCATAAGAGTTCGTGGACTATGAATCTTGCCTACATACTTCGCCTGATGAAGGATAGGCTGAACGTGACAGTTGCAGCTGATGACATATTCCATACCGACAGGTCGAACAACTGGACAATGAAATACAATAATATACGGACAACGATGGATACCAGCGGTGATACCCAACGCCTGATAGTGAAATTGAGTTACAATTTTGGTAAGTTGAAACTCGACAGCAGCAAGAAAATCGCTTCTAAGGAATTCTTAAATAGATTATAACCAATATGGCTTTTCCTTTTTCTCTCTTATGTTCTCATGTTGAGGAGTTGGTTCTAACTCTCTTTCTTCCACCAATTCTATCCTGTCAAGTCTTTTGGTAAGAATATTGGCTATTTCTTTGCAATAACTAATTCCAAACTCTTTGGGAAACGACTTTCGCCATGTGCGGAAACTCCAAACCATTCGGGAAATGACTTTCGCCATGCGCGGAAATGCCAAACCATTCGGGAAATGACTTTTGCCAAGCGCGGAAATGCCAAACCATTTGGAAAATGACTTTCGCCATGCGCGGAAATGCCAAACCATTCGGGAAACGACTTTCGCCGAGCGCGGAAATGCCAAACCATTCGGGAAATGACTTTCGCCAAGCGCGGAAATGCCAAACCTTTAAAAAAGTGATTTGCGGGAGGCCCGCAAGCGTCAAAACCTTTAAAAAGGGGGTCGTGGGAGGCCATATAGGCGCGCAAGAGACGATTGAAACTGCATTAGAAATACCCTTGTGGATATTCTTACACCAAAAAGATATGCTCAAAAACAAAATAAAACAGGACCACTTTAAATGATTCTATAGGGTAACTTTGTACGATTACAACAGGGCCAGCTTAAATGAGCCAAGGAGGACCAATTTAGATGAGTATTTCACGTTTATAACCAAAAGGCAGCTGATAGCGCAGCTGGGCAATTAGACATGTTCAGTGGTAGCGTGAAGAGCTAAGAGGAAATATGGAATGATGTTAAACGATTAATAGATTATGGAACAGAAGAAGAACAACAACGAGCAATCAGAGAAGCAACAGAACAGCGAAAAGCGAGCGTTCAACAAAATGAGCCTGTTAGCGGAAGCGATGAGTGAAACGTTTTTGTATATTCATTTTTCTTTGTTTGGAGTTACAAATACAACAAAAGGCAGAGAATTTATCCCTGCCTTTACGCCTAATCTTTTAAAAATCACATTGATACTCAGATGACTATTTTGACAACTCCCGTTTTGGAACATTACTATCTATTCCCTATTCGTTGTATTACTCTATCTTTAAAGGTATAATAACTAAAAAATCTACCATCCTCATAACGTATTATTTTTGAAATATTAGCTTTGTTAGTTACGATTCTAAAAGACTCGAAAGGACATCTTATTATCTCCCAGTTTCCAAGGCCATCGGTCTCATAGATTATAAAGAGCATAGAAGCCCCATACGTGGAACCCTTTACATACATTTCTATAGCATATACTTTATTATTAGGTTCGAAATAATATGATTTTAAAGAGATTTTTCCATCTTTAAAATCAATATTCCCCGCACCTGATATAGTTCCGATTTCCGAAAAGTTTTTACCATAATATCTAATCGTTTTGAACATCACATAATTATTAATAGTATCCTGATAGACATTTAAAAAGGAGGCTTTATTTTCTCCCAAAGGGAATTTTTGTACACATTGAAGTGAGTTGTCCTTTAAAGAACTAATTGATTCCCTTTGAGCATGGGTAACGGTTATATTAAATGACATAATTAATAACCACATACACTTTAAAATATTCATTTTCTTTGACCTTTCTTTTTCGATTCTTTTTATACTTCCCTCATTTGATGATACGATTTTAATTGTGTTAACCATATGAGGAGTCTTTCTTACAAGGCATAATCTCATACTTTGATTTCATTCAAGAAAAGGACTTACTCCCCCTAATATATAATGGGGAATAAGCCTTTTTAGATATTTTGTTGTTTATACTTTTATTGTTTAGGTAGACAGAAATAGCCACGATAAAGTCGTTTGTTTTTTATGACGGAGACAATTCCCCATACGTTGATGCCATCATTTTTAATGATCTCAACTTTTGCGGGGGCATAGTGGGTTGTTTCTCCATACCATTGTGGGCAAGCGTCTACTCTTGCATTCTCATATACGCCAACAGACTCATCTCCATCGAAGAAAATGCGAATAAATCTATAATCAGAATACTCGTAACCAACTCGGTTTTCTGTTCCTACTTTGTGATTGAATGCTGTGAGATAATTATAACGCTCAGGTGTCCATTGCTGTAAGTCTTCATCCCAGAAAACGCGTTTGACATCACTATTCATGATTTCTTGTTTTTCTTCGTCTGTGAATGGGATGTCTGTTTCGTTTACTGTTACTTTTACCTGAGCTGTAAGCCCAGCTGCATCTGTAATCTTGATAGTGGTTTCACCTGTATGAATGCCACGGATATGGACGATAGAGTCTTTTTGTATTGTTACAAACTTTACCACATTTTCATCTCCGCTTTCAACTTCGTAATCTCCATTTCCCTTTTTTATGATGATTGTCTTATCATTTAAGTCATGGCCGAGAAGTTTTTTGATACTAATCTCATTCGTATCAAGAACGATTGAAGTGTACATGGATTTTACAACTATACGTTTATAGTTATCTGCATCATCAGATAAGATAAATGCTGTAAAACCTTGTTTAAAGCTTTTGATATTGATATTATCTTTATCAATGGTTGCAACAGCTATTTCTGGAGCTTCATTGATAACCTTATAGTTTCCACCGCCATTAATGATTTTGGTTGAGATTTCTTCACCTACAGGAACCTTCAGCGTGTCAGATTCTAATTTTAGTTCTGTTTCTTCTGTTGCGATATCCTTTGGATTAACTTCAGGGGTGTTACTGCAAGCGGTGAATCCGCTTGCAAGTAACAATGAAATTAATGATGAATATATTAATCGTGTTTTCATCTTCGTTTATTCTTTAAATGTCTACCAATCTTTTTTATATACACCTGTTTGCAAAACGTTTTCCCCATAGAATGCTTGTGCAACTCGATTGAGAACATAATTTGGAGTACGTTTCGGGTCTAAGCCAAACACCATTGTTCCACCATAGCCATTAGCTTTAATTCTCATGTATACAATTGAAGATGAAGCATATCCACGGGCACATTCAATGGAGCCTAAGATCATGCCACTTTTGGGCATGCCCGGATAATTGCTGCTCAGGTCGGAAGTTCCACCATAATCATGGATTCCATAGTCAACAAATTCTCCTGGTTGATGGCCATCGACACTATAGAGAGAGCCTGTTCCACTATATACATAAACCTCGACAAGTTTATTGGGCATAGCTTTTTTCACCTCATAACACAGTCTTGAAGCATTATTACCAGAAACAAACCCAGGATAATTTCCTCTGCTTGAATACTCATCATCAAAGAATACGCCATCAAGGTTGTAGGCTTCAACCTTTGCTTTGAGTTCTTGTGCGAAATGCTTGCAACCTTCATCAGAAAGATTTGTTATTGCCGCACGATCGTGGTTACCCAATATGCCCAAAATAACTTTCATGCCTTTCTGCTGTAACGGCTCTAAATATTTCTCTTTATATTGCAGCACATGAGATATATTTTCATTGTTGTAATTATAAACTTCTTGTGTTTCTAAGTTATAGTTGATATTTCCAGAAAACAAGATAACTTGATCAAAGAGATATTTGCCAGATTGTTCTAATGTAAAACAGAGGTTATAG
The DNA here is from genome assembly GCF_000185845.1 of Segatella salivae DSM 15606. Taxonomy (GTDB): domain Bacteria; phylum Bacteroidota; class Bacteroidia; order Bacteroidales; family Bacteroidaceae; genus Prevotella; species Prevotella salivae. Next base: position 1,224,017 of record NZ_GL629647.1, on the reverse strand, counting down.
AGTGGGTTAGTGTCGTTGATTTCCATACAGCTGATTACTTGTAGCCCATTATCTTTATGACAATTAGGCATTTTGGTAATGTCTTGTACGAATAAAACAAACTCACCTTTCTCTTTCGACACATTGTCATGTGTTCCTTTTAGGCGTAATGGAATAGCATAAATCCCATTTTTTTCTAATTCTGTAGCAGTAGTGTACTTCACATTGATAGGTTCAGATGTGTTATTCCCCGCTTCAATAACAGCCTTTCCTTCAATTGTAACCAGGTTGTTTGGTAAGGCTTGATATCGTGTTTTGTGTTTTGTATTGTAGCTTTCAAGGACAGAAGCGTCATATGAAACAGAATACTCTTGTTTATCTTTCGAGGGAGCTGTTAGGTTTACATAAAACTTTGTAGCCCCTTCAACATTAAATAATAAGGAATCACGCAAGCTAACTCCATACTTATCTGTAAGGAAAGCTAATGTTTTTTCAGGATTATTGTAGCCTGATTCGTCAACACCATTCACATCAATGGTATTAGAACATGCTATTGATAAGCCTGCAATCGCAGCACAAATAAAAGTTGCTTTGATGACAGATAGATATTTATTTTTCATTATAATCAGTATTAAAAGTTATTTAGCTGCTGGTAATGAGACATTCTTCCATGAGAGCGTATGATTTGCTTTCAAATCATTTCCATTGCCAGAATAATCTTTTACGACGAGTGATGAATTATCATCAAATTTCCAATAAGCAACCAATCCCGTTGTTGTTGGCTCTACATTATATATATGAGAGGCAATTTCTTCCTGGGTTCTTACCACGTCCCATACTCTAACTTCGGATATACAGCCCTTTAAATCACGGGTATCGTCATAAGATTTTCCTATAAGGAAATTACGATCATAGCCATTACCTTCTAAGTTAATGTTGATGCTTCTGTCTTCTTCATACATCAATTTACCATTGATATATACTTTTAGTGTTTGATCATCTCCATCATACGTTAATGCCACATGTTGCCATGTATTTGTTTGGAGTTGCAGTTTGCTGTCAGTAAAGTTGGAATAAGAAGTTGCAATCTGAATTTGATTAGGGGGCAGGCCGGCATCACCTATGCGCATAAGGAATTTGCCTTCTATTCCCATAATCGTAGAGATAAGTTTGTCTAATTCCCGAGGATAGACAAGAGCTTCCATGGTTAATTTATTCATGTGATCAATACGACCAGGGGTTTTCCATGGATAAATTTCCAAATAGTTTCCCTCTATGTCGCCAACAACATTGATTAAGGCACCCGCCTTGAACACATAGTAGTATTCTTTGGCTGAGGATAACAGGTCTATGTCAGTAGTGCGGACACTGATTGGTAGAACATAGACTTTACAACGATCTAATCCTCCAAGATTTTGGAACTGAATAGCTGCCTCACTACTTTTCACTGAGCCTTTATTGATAGTCATCTGTGATTCTGATATTTTATAACAGCTGTCAGGAAGAAGTTCTGCTGATGTATAATACTTCTTGTTATATAGTTCTAACAATGTGCCATCATAAGTAATGGCTGCATGAATATCTTTCTCTGTCGGGCGTGCAGTTTTGATAGAAATTGTCTTTACAAGCGTCCCGATGCTTCCTTTTACAATGGTTTCAGAAGTCATCCCCTTGGCATCTATAAAAGCTTTATTGGAGAAATTGTCTTCATCATTGTTCTGACAGGCCACAGTCAAAATAAGAATTGTAGCCCATAAAGGAATAAACTTAAATATATTTTTCATCATATTCATATTTTAACGATTGGGTTCATTATAGAGATAGCTTCTCTTATCGTAGGATATACAAACCTTACATGATAGTAATCATTATTAGCATTGTCAATGGCTAACCCTATAATCTGATAATCTGTGTGTTGTTGAGCAGCAAGTTTTGCTGTACCTAAGACTGAAAGAGATTTACCCCAATAGCCAGTCTTCGTATCTGTTTTATCTTTTGAATACATGGATACTAACGGAATTATCTTATTGTTTGGTACACCTTCTACAACAGCTTTATTGATAGAATACACAATGTCACTTGCGCTCGTAGATGCTTGGCAAGGGATAATAATATATTCACATAGGTAGAATACACTTTTGTCGTCAACATTTTGGGGCTTCCCAGCAAGAGCTAAGACCTTATCTGGATGGCGTTGTTTCCAGTCTTTTGCTATACCGAGGAAGATATTCTCTAATGTGCGTTGAGCAGTCTTCTCTTTTTCTGTCATATAGAGCTTTGTCTTAGCATAGAAAGTCATAACAACCCCATCATAATTAAATGTACTACACAATTTTAAGCGCTTCTGAACTTTATCGACTAAATAGGTTCTGAAATCCAAATTAAAAATCTTTCCAGCATTATCTGGATTATCTTCGAAAGCTTCTTTTTCTGCATCATAATCCTCTTTGATTCTTATGAAGTTTATTTCAAAGAGTGTATGGATGCCTTTCTTTTCTTTTATCTCTTTCATTTCAGAAAGTTCTCTATCATTGAGATTCTCAGGTAAGGTAAGAACCAAATAGTCTAAACTGTCGGGGACTGCTATAATATTCTGACCTTGTGAAGCAGGGATCTTCTCACTATTGTCAAACCATCCAAGTACAATCTTGTGTTTCCCACTTTTATATGTGCGTAAGGCTGAGAGATATCGTGCATATAACTCGGGGTTTTGATTCGAAATACCCGGTGTTTTGACTTTAACGGGCTCGTGATCTGTGTCACAACTCTCCATGGAGAAAGCCATGAGCAGTGCGCTAATTCCGAAAATGATATGTTGAATATAATATTTCATAATTTTCTCATTATCAATTTTACATTAAAATTTAGCATAGTTCTATTTTGTAATCCATACATCTGTAGCCATATTGTTAGGGCCTCCAAGTAATTGAAGAGCTGCATCATTATTTTCTTTATTATTGAGACGTTCTTCCTGTGGATAGTACAGACGGCGTGCTCCTCGTTCTGAATTAACGATTCCACCACTATTATTTACAACTACAGGCATTAGCTTAGGGAATCCTGTACGGCGATATTCGGTCCAGGCTTCTTGACCTAATGGAAAATTAGCGAGCCATTTTTGAGTAATTATCTTTTCAAGTTTCTCTTCTTCAGATGCACTGTTGCTCCAAGCAATTGTTGCTGTAGAAACAGAGCCACTATAAGAATTAAGACCTACAGGGTCATTATAAGGCTCTGGAGTACTGGAATTATCTGAAAGATAAGAGTCTATACCTGTTACTCCCCATTGCTCAAATGACAAACGAATGCCTTGCTCATAAAAGTTTTGAGCTGTCCCTCCCATATTCCAACCACGGAGTGCACCTTCTGCACGTAGGAAAGCTACCTCTGCAGCATTCATCCAAAGTAATTTAGAGTCGGTTGCAACTTTATAGTTCGAATACATATTTGAAACGGCTTGGCTTGGAATACTGATGCCTGAGCGTAAACCATGGAATCCATTAGATGCATTAGTAAAGGTTGACTGTGTAAATATTGCTGCACGACGAGGGTCGTTGTAGCCATTCATATAGCTTATAATATCAGCCCCTACACGAGAGTCACCGTGATTATTCTCAACTCCATTATACTCATGCATGACCACATAGAATGGATTTGTGCTTGAAATGGTAAGTTCTGCATTGTCAGCATTGTCTGTAAACACACCAATAACATGATTCACGGCCTCTTCCGCCATTTGTTTAGCTTTGTCAGGTGAAGCTTTTGCTATATGGATAGCTAAGCGGAGTTTTAATGAATTGGCAAACTTAATCCACTTCTCTACTTTGCCGCCATACACGTGGTCCGCCTTAGGGCTGAAATCATTTGTGCGATTGGCAGTCAGATTCGTGATAGCACTATCAAGCTGTGAAAACATGAGATTATACACATTTTCCTGTGAATCGTATGGAGCTGTGATTTTACCATCTGCACCTACCTTAGAATAAGGTATTGGTCCATATGCATCGGTAATGCGATGAATGCCGGCAACTTTGATGATTTGTGCTACAGATCGAGGCACAATATCTTCTGTTACATTATATACCTGATTACTATAGATAAAGAGCTTTGGAATAAAATCAACGAATAATACTCTATCCCAACCATTCTCAGGACTATATTGTGCAAAGTTCTTTCCTGCAAAACCGGGGTTAGAGTCAGAGATGTAGCCACTATATGAGCCTCCACATAAGCATTCTGTAAATTGGTTTGCATTTACGTCGGTTGGTATAACCCAACTTTCAAGGTTTATAAGAGCTGAACTTAAACTATAAGCATTACGTTGCATCTCCTCTTTTGATACTGCATACGGATCTTGATTATAATCTTCGTAGCTGTTCGTACAACTTATTGTTGTAGTCAAAAGCAGAGCACATAAGCCAGCTCCTAAGGTAATATTTATATGTTTCATGTCTTGATACATTAGAATTTAAGTTTGATATTGAAACCAAGGTTTCTTGAACTTGGTGTCATGAACTTGTCTATGCCCTGATAATAGTTACCTGTTGTAGCTGTTGTTTCAGGGTCAAATGGAGCTTTACAATAAAGCATCAGTAGATTACGACCAACGAGTGAGAATGTAAGTTCTCCAAAGCCAAAGAGTACGTTCTTTTTAAGCGTGTAACCTATGCTGGCTTCTTGTAGGCGAACATTAGTCGCACTATAAGTATAGAATATAGGAATACCATCACTGGCTCCAATAGTTGTAAACCAAGTCTCAGGATTAATAATGTTCTCTCCATCGTTAATAGAGACTCCGCCTTTATCACGAATGTTAGCTGTGGTTTTGGATACACCATAGTAATCTAAGTTTGCCTGTGTTGCTGAGTAAACAATTCCTCCAAATCGAGCAGCTATCATCACTCCTATGCTCAACCCTTTCCATGAAAATTCATTACGCCAAGCCATATTACTTTTGGGAAATATTGAACCCAGCTTTATGTCTTCCACATTTGTATTTTTATAAACTTTGCCACTTTCATCAACGTACACTTTCCCATTGCTATCACGTTGTATGTCCGAAAGAGAATATAAATCTCCTAATGTTCCACCTTTTTTGAGAATAAAGTGTGCAGCACCAAGACCTCCTTCGTCGAGTTTATCAACCGTGATTAGTGCTTTTGTTTGAGGATGTACATAGGCTGTTACAAGTTCTTTAATTTTGTTTCGATTCATACTGAATGTATAATTGCTTCTCCATGAGAACTCTCCCCATGTATTATTATATCCTAATGCTAACTCTAATCCTTGATTTCTAACATTTCCTGTTTGAATATACATCTTACTATAGCCTGAAGAAGCTGATATCTTTGGGTCAAAGGTCTGATTGTATGTCTTGGTTAAATAGTAGGTCAGGTCTATATTAAAATGTTTAAACAGCCGTGTCTGTAAACCAAATTCCCAAGAATCAGTTCGCTCTGGTTTTAAGTTATACATTGGATATGTTGTCTGACTGCTCCATTGCTTTTTGTTTTCATCCCATGTGTATTTGGGATTTGCATACCAACGTGGAAATGATAGTCCAACAGAGGCAAATGAAGCACGTACCTTCAGGTAATCAATCTGTTGAGGGAGATTAAACGATTCAGAAATAATCCAGGAACTGCCAATTGATGGATAGAAAAAGGACGATTTGTTAGAGTGAGGTCCTGCTAACATCGATGGCCAATCGTTTCTTCCTGTCATTGTAAGATAAAGTTGACTTCTCCAACCTAACTCAACACTGGCAAAAAGAGATTTGGTTTGATCATGGTAACCTGACTGTTCGGGAATGAGCCTGGCACGATTAATCTGTGTCACAGTAAAAACATTCGGAATTAAATTCTCGTCAATAGGTCCTCTGTTACCAAGTTGATTCCATTTAATATCGGATAATGAAGTACCAACATTAGCAACAAGAGATAGTTTATCTTCAAAGAAGCGTTTATTGATATTTGCTATAACATCTCCATAGGTTTGTTTCCCATCAGATTTCTGTATGTTGTACATTCCATTAGAACTCCCCGTTAGTGTCATGTTTGTTGATGCATAAAACTTTTCTTCATAAGTATTTATAGAGTTATCAATACGTATACGAGCAACTAAACTTAACCAATCTGTAAACTTATAAGTTAAACCAGCATTCATCATATAGCGGTATTTCTTATTTGTTCGTGGTGTTCGATAGTTAATCCAATAAGGATTTTGGCCTACTAATTCACTGATCAAACCATCCCAATTCTGTACATATATTTTACGTGTAGTATCATAATGTTCATACATTGCCATGTCTTGATAATCATTACCACGTGGAAAGAGATAGGCTGTAACAAGAGGGTTATTATAAACTCCCTGATTAATCATGTTTCGATCGTTTTGAATTATGTAGCTCGCACCAACATCCAGTATCATCCTATCTTTCAATAAACTTGTTGTATTGCGTACAGTAAAATTGTAACGATTATACTTATTATTTGGAACAATACCTGCAGACCTCAATGCACTGGCAGATAGAAAGGTTTGGTTCTTCTCTGTTCCTGTTGACATGGTGAAGGCTTCTGTTGTCATTACTCCTGTTTTGAAGTAGTCCTCAATAGGATTATATCCCATGAAATTACTTTCATTTAGCAGTCGTCCCCAACTATATGATTCGGAACCACTTTCCCGTATGCTAGAGCCTGTACCATATTTATTCTGGAATTTTGGAGTATGGAAGGCTGTTGATAGCTCTGTATTTTGGGTAATTGTAAATAAAGTGTGCCCCACGTTGCCCTTCTTCGTTGTAATAACTATGGCTCCATTTGATGCTTTCTCGCCATATAAGGCGGCTGCAGCAGCACCTGTAAGGACAGACATTGATTCAATATCTTCTGAATTTAAGTCAGCTATACCTTCGGATGTACCTGATGATGCGAATTCAGTAGAACCTTCTTTCCCTGTATTTAGCATGGGAATACCATCAATAACATATAAAACATTACTTGATTGCATGATGGATCGAGCTCCACGCATGACGACTTTAGAGGCTCCGCCAGCTCCTGATGAAGAAGCATTAATGTTGACACCTGCAACTTTTCCATTTAATGAATTAATAAAGTTGGCATCCTTATTTACAGATACTGCGTCGCCAGCAACCTGCTGTACATTGTAGGAGAGAGCCTTTTGTTCACGTTTTATGCCAAGGGCTGTAACAACAACTTCATTCAATTCCTTTGAGTTTTCATGCAGTGTGAGATTTAACTGATTACCATTTACACGAGCATCCTTTGTAGTGAATCCCACGTATGAGCATTCTAATATATCACCACGATTGGCACTGATAGTGTAGTTGCCATCAAGATCGGTAACCACTGCATTGTTTGTTCCTCTTACTTTCACTGTAACACCAATCAAAGGATTACCATTTACGTCCTGCACTTGCCCTTTTATTGTTTGTTTCCGGCCAGTTTGTTTCGGCTTTTGAGACGTGCTTTTTGTGATAATCACATGACGTCCTGATATAGTATATTCTAAATCAGTCTCCTTTATCATTGCATCAAGCAATGCACTTAATTTCTCAGTTTTAGAATTTACCTTAACTTGTTTGGTCAGGTCTAAGGCATTTTGTCCATAGTCGATAGACAAATTGGTTTGCTTTTCAATTGTGCTAATAAGCTGTTGGACTGTAGTAGTGGTCTTGTCGAGTTTCACTACTTGATGTTGTCCCTTCATGCCTATAGTAGTCATTGAAAGAAACAAACCTAAAAGAAAGGTTGTTCTTTTCACTTTTATTGCTTTAAGGTTAATAATATTTTTATTGTTTTATTCCATTATGAAAGTAAAACGGATAGTAAATGTATTTGTTTAGATTTGATTGCTAAGGTTCTTTCTGTCTTCTTAATGTGTGTCCTCCTTTCTGCTTTGGATAAGCTTTATTGTTTGACCATCTTTATAATATTCTAAATTGTTTTTCAGTTTGGTGATTACTTTCATTACATCATCAATCGTTTCTCTATTGGTGAAGTTCATTGTAAATCTTTGATTTGTTTCTACAGAACGACCAATGTCAAACTTAACTTTATATTGTTTTTCTATCTCCCGGAGTATTTTACCAAGAGGTTGATTATTAAAAGATAGATTATGAAGCATCCAATAATTGCATTCTGATGCAAGAACAGATTGTTTCAACAATTGTCCATTGGCCCTATTATAGGCGATTTGTTCATTAGGGCTCATTATTTCGTTATGGCTTTCATCATATAGCTTTACGCTTCCTTTTACTAAGGTAGTTGTAATCTGTTCCTCGTTTGGATACGCTTTGACGCTAAACTCTGTGCCAAGTACTTGAATGTTCAACTTTCCTGAATGTACAATAAAGGGATGTTTTGTGTCTTTAGCTACCGAGAAATAGGCTTCTCCTAATAGATATACATCACGATTCCCGCTATGTGCATTGAAAGAAGATGGATAAAGAATATTCGAATTTGAGTTAAGAATAACTTTTGTGCCATCAGAAAGAATTAAAGAATCAATCTTTCCTTCTGGAACATAGAACTCAACCAATTGTTTCTGTTCAAAGAATTTCTCCGCATATAGCCATGGAAGCACTGCACTTATGATTGGTAGAATCAGTATTGCAGCCCACTGTAGTATCTTCTTTCGCTTACTTTTTCGTTGAATCTTGTTCTCATATTCATTTCGATTTGCTTGAAATCGTTGCAAAGCATCTTGAACATTCATGTCCTCTTCATGAAGATTATTCCATATTTGCAGCATGGCTTCCTCTTTCTCTTCGACTTGAATATCCTTCATTAGCCAATATCTAATGTAATTTGAATATTTCTTAGGCGTGATACCATCGAAGAAATCGTTGATTATATGGTTTAGATTCTCTCGTTTCATGCTTATATTGAGGTTTATATCTATAAGACACTAAATAACGATGATACACGTAATCAATGAATGTTAATATAAATTAAAACGCGAATTATCCTTTCATTTAGTTAAGGTGATTAGTTCAAGTAAGGACATTAACACCAGCACTTTTCTTAAATCACGAAGTGCAAGCATGAGGTGTGTTTCTACAGTACGTTTACTAATATTCAATTTTTCAGCGATTTCGGCATTCGATAATCCTTCTCTTCGACTTAAAAGAAATACATTTCGTCTTTGTGGTGCAAGCTTATTAATCTCTCGATCAATCATAGTCTTTATTTCATCATAGTATAAAAGGTCACATGCAGCACTTTGTTCCTCTACTATCAATGAGCTGTTTAGGCTTATGGTTGGATGGCGAAATGCATCTCTTAGAAAGTTAAGCGTTGTATTTTTCAGTATGGTGAAGATATAACCATCAAGATTTTCAATGCCCATGAGCTTTTCACTATTCATCCAAAGTTGCATAAAGACATCCTGAACAATATTCTCTGCATCGTCTTCGCAGCCACATAAACGACTCGCAAAGCACTTCATCTTTGGGTAGAACTGCTTAAAGAGAAGATTGAAAGCCTCTTCATTTTTCTGCCGAAGCGCAGTAAGTAGAAGTTTGTTTGAAACACTTGTGTTTGTCATGTGGTATGAATAAATAAACTATATCGCTGTACAAAGATATAGATTTTACCAATGATGACCAAATTTCTGTTAGAGTTTGAAGTTTCTCATCATGAAATTACTTGGCTAAATAGCTTGTATATGGCTTTCTTTTTCAATGGGAAGATTTTATTTCTAAAATTGTTTGATGATTTATAAAATGTTATTTATATTTGCAATGTCGAATGTAGTGTGAGCTATTCGATGTGATTTTAAGTAACAATTATGGAGATTAAAAACCTAAGTTTCTGTTATCCTAAGCATTCAGATTCTGTGTTTAGTGATTTCAATCTACAGCTTCAGTCTGGCCGAATCTATGGCCTTCTGGGCCCGAATGGCGCAGGAAAGTCCACCTTATTATATATGATGGCTGGTCTGCTGACACCCGATAAGGGACAAGTAATCCTTGATGGTGTAGACGTTCGTAAGCGTCGACCTTCTATAATGCGTGAGATTTTTCTCGTACCTGATGAGTTTGAACTGCCAAATGTAACGCTTCAACAATATATTAAGACGAATAGTGTCTTCTATCCTCGCTTTTCTAAGGACGATATGAACATCTATTTACAAACTTTTGGCATGACACTTGACGTGCAGTTAGGTGCACTTTCGCTTGGTCAACGCAAAAAGATTTTCATGAGTTTTGCCATGGCAACACACACGAAATTATTGCTGATGGACGAGCCGACCAATGGACTTGATATTCCGGGAAAACGCCAATTCCGAGATTTTATCCAGCAAGGTATCAGTTCAGAACGCATATTTGTAATCTCAACGCATCAGGTGAAAGACATTGAAAGCGTGCTGAATCATGTGTTACTCATTGATAGAAGTGAAATTGTTCGCAATGAAGAATTAAAAGCAGGCACTGACCTTGAAGCATATTTTGAGGCTGCTATGCAAGGAAAGGAGGTACACCATGACTAATGATTTCTTTGATTCTAAACGGTTCTTGTGTTATTTAAGTAAGCTATGGACTGAACAACGGCGTACGCTTCTTATTTCTGCAGCCATACTTTTAGGCATACTTTTCGTAATAGAGCTATGGTCTTGCGTTACATCTTATAGTTTTATTTATTATCCTCATGACGGAAGCAATGCCTCAGATGGCGCTAAAGAGGTGATCTCTATATGGGGAACGATATTGCTCTACATAGGAAGTTGCATTTCTGCCATACGATTTTTCACCGATGGTCAACAGAAAGCAGGACGCATTCACGTACTGACACAGCCCGTAAGCATGTTTGAAAATTGGCTTGCTCGCACTTTGTTATTCGTTGTAAGCTATTTGGTTGTGTTTCATATCATTTTTTATGGACTCGAAATTGTGCGTTTTTTACTGTTCGCTCCGGCCCTACCTAAAGTGGATATCGAAATAGCAAGCCCTATTATTTGGATAGTACGGGCGAGTGATATAGGAATAAATATATTGATAACTATGGCATGGACCGTCTTTGCTATTTCGTTTTTTATGCTCGGAAGCTTAGTCTTTCCGCGCAAACCTCTATTGGGAACAACGATATCGGCCTTTATCTTAGTGCTTATTGGAGGTCTTTTATCATTGTTTTTTGCTATGCTAGGCGAGTACTCTTTCTATTTTGTTTCGGCATGGATAGGTATTCTTGGTGTGATGAATCTTTGGCTTTCTTATCGCCGTTTGTGTGAGTTGGAAGTAATAGATCGTATGTAAAGGAAGGAGGAACGGCAATGAAAACAACAACAAAGATAATTATCGGGCTCATAGCAGCAACCTATATGATTATTTTGATAGTATCAACCACTTCACTAAAAGCGCCAACAAAGTATTTCCAAACGAGCACAAGAGGTATACTTAAAACGCAAAACATAACGGCAGTTCAGGCTTTTGTTTCCCTACTTCAATATTCGGATGACAGTCAGGGCTATATCGTGGAATTGATTCCTGACGATAAGACGAATGAAGTTACTATTGATTATCCTTCAGAAGTCCTTGATGTGAAGATGAAAGGCAGCATCTTAGACATTCTAACAGGGCACGAGTTGGCGAAGTTTAAGGCTGAGAACAAAGACTATGAAATCGTGGAAAATAGGGCTAAACAAACGGAGGCGGAAGAGGATGCAACATCAGATACTTATACCAATAATGTGATTGTGCGGATTAAACTGCCACGGGCCATGTTGCTCAAGCTGCTTGCTGATGCGAGGAGTCTAAATCTAAATGGGGGTGTTTTGCAATTAGATAACCTTAGCCTTGAAACATTTGATTTTCAGCGTGACCTTTATTTATCGCTTAACCATTGTAACTTTAAGCAAGCAACCATATCGGTTGGTTCGCAAACATTATATTTAAGTCACACCCATATAGGTAATCTCACCTTCTATGGAAAGGAGGCTCATGATACTTATAGTGAGACAAGTATAAATGAAGTGGAAGGAACGACGATAGATCACCTGTTGTTGAAGACAACAGTGGATATGACTCTTCAGTATTCCTGTTATAAAAGTATTGAGGTTCAACCGCTGGGCCATGAGCCTGTGGATATTCACTTGAGAGGTGTTAAGGGGAATTGTAAGTTAAAATAAGCATGAAAGAAGCAGACGATAAAGACGAACAGTTCATGCGAAAAGCTCTCTATGAGGCTCAAAGGGCAGCCGAAGAAGGAGAGATTCCCATAGGGGCTGTTATCGTATGTAATGATAGAATTATCAGCAGGGCACACAATCTGACCGAGAAACTGCATGATGTTACCGCACATGCTGAGATGCAAGCCATCACCGCGGCAGCCGATTTACTTGGTGGAAAGTATCTTTCCGACTGCACACTTTACGTGACAGTAGAACCTTGTGTCATGTGTGCTGGTGCCATTGGATGGGCACAAATAGGACGCATTGTCTATGGAGCAAGCGATGAGAAGCGTGGCTATCAGTTTTATGCGCCACGTGCCTTGCACCCTAAAGCTGTAGTAACGCGAGGAGTATTAGAAGCAGAATGTAGACAAATGATGCAGGATTTCTTCAAACAAAAGCGTTAAATCGTAAGCTGTTTTCTTGCAGATCATTAGAAGACTATTGTGCGGAAATAGTCTTTTAATACGCCTTTATAACGATCTTGACTATCGGCACAGAGCACAACAACATGTCGACCATCGCTCAATCTCGGTCCTTCGCACATGCCTTCATAGTTTGCAAAGTCATTATCTACAAGCTGAAGCCACGTTCTCCAGCCTGTAACAAACTGCTTATGTGGGTTGCCTGGCTTTATGCGGAAAACCTTATTCATTACCCAACTATTGATTTTCAACGGACGAACATAAAGTTCTCGCTCAAGCACCAACAGCGTTCCGTCGTCTAATGCTAATAAATCTGATACGCCATAAGCATGGCGATTGTCGCATTTTGCAGTCGATTCTAAGGGCTCATCAATAAGATAAGAGAATTGTTTCTCTTCTTTTAAGTCTGTCGTGAGTTGCTTCAAACGCAGCAATAAACCATTATCTCCTGTGAGAGGAGACTCATTGATGGTGAAGAGTCGATTGCGTTTATGGTCATAAGTGAGGCTTTCTATGCTGCGATTCACTTTACTCCGCTGCCGATAATCTTCTATAATGGTCGAATTAACAACCTTTTTGCGCTCCATATCATAGTCGATTATCTCAGAAGGGGCCTCATTTCCAATATAAAGATGATGCGTTGTAGGATTATAAGCCACAGCCTCTTCGTCAAGATTTGCACCAGGAAGTGGGGTAAATCCTTTGTTGTCTACTCGTTTAATCTCACCATTTTCTGTCAGTGTAATATGGAAAGTGAAGAATCCTTCCTGGCTACCTTTGTCGCTGACAACAGCATAATCGTCATTACCCAGATAGGTAATGCCACTATAATTGCCAGGAGGAATCGTCTTGATAGCATGCTGTCGTAACAAAGTAGCATGCAGCGTGTCACTCATTTCGCTTGTATCAATGGGGCTGAAAATGCCATAACCTTCAGTGAAAAAAGTGATTTGAAGGAGGATGATGATAAATAAAACTACGCGTCTCATATTCATAAGCAAACCATTTTAATGAAGGTTGTTTTTTGTTATCCTTGCTACCTCTTTGTATAAACAACCTAAAAAGTAATGATGCAAAGGTAATAAAAAATACGTTTTCAGGTGATATATAACTTATAATGATTATTAATTTGTGCAGTTTTGTGTGGTGTTTGCTTTGTTTTTGAGTGAAAATGCTATCAATTTATAAATAAACAGGCATCTTGTTCTTTACTTTTTATGTTTTGTTCTGGCTTTAGCTTTGATTTAGAACCAATGTGTTTGTTGATTAAAATCTATCGAATGAAAAGGTTTTCTCAATAGAATTGTTTTGCATATCCATAAATCTCATTTCTCTTTCTAATATCAAAAGTTTTATTTATAGACTTAGAAACAATAGAACGGAGTAATCGTTACTGTTTCTACTTCTATGGTTCTGTAATATGTTGAGCATTAAGTGGTTAGGTGAATCAAAAGGGAGAGCGTACAAAGATGCATCAATTGGTGTTGTAATCTGCGCCAAAACATGCGATGATAAGCGTCAAATCACTCAATGATTTGCATCGAATTACGATGTTACTTGATAAGAGTTGGTTTATATAAAGAATTTGTTTTTGTGTAGTTGCGTGATAAATTTATTCGCAAACAGCAATAGTTTATCGGATTTTATGCTTACCTTTGTCGCCCGTCAGAAAGGGTTGTTTTGAAATGTGTGAAGCATTTGAGAAAACCTTCTGCCACAGCTATCTTTGTAAGGTATAAAAGATTACTGATAAATTGTTTTCAACTATCAACAGAACGCATACTCAATTTAGGTAAAAAATATTTGTAATGGATCAGCCAGTAAGAACTTTTACGTTGGCAGGTTTGGTGGTGTTTTTTCTTCTTCTCATGCATCTTATGCCGTCAATCAGCATAGATGGGACCGAACTTCGCCATGTTAATATACTCAGTCAGCTATTTCCCGATAATCAAAAGAGTGAAGGTGATGTATTGCCTGCACCCAAAGCACCGAAAGCAATGGTTGCCGTTACCGACCATGGAAAGGTGATTTCGTTTAAAGAAAAGTGGCCGAAAGGCGTAGAACCAATAGTAGATTACTCAGAAGGAAAGCCTGGCGGAATGACATTCTTTTATGCACAGCTCGGTCGTTCGAAGCAACTTGACAGACCTGTTCGCATTGCTTATTTTGGAGATTCATTCATTGAAGGTGATATTCTAACTGGAGATTTGCGTGCAATGCTTCAGAATCGGTTTGGAGGAGATGGCGTTGGATGGATTGATTGCACAATGCCTTCATCGACAGTAAGGCGTACTATCAGTCAGAAATCAAACGGAATCACTGCTTATACGGCTATAAAGAAACCATTTGATAAGGCACGTCAGGGGATTTCGCTACGCTATTTTGTGGGTGCTGAGGGCGCAACAACATCGGCACATGGGTCTAAAGCTCAGCCCCATGTTGACCATTGGACCAATGCTACCTTGTTTTTCAGTTCGCCACAAGTCATGCGGGTGAGTGTTCAAGCAGGCAGTTTGCCTTCTTCCGACCATCTTACTGCAGCGTCAAATGATGTTCAAATGCTCAAGACTAAAGGGAAAATGAGCAGTGTCAGCTATCGTTTCTCGGAGATAACTCCCCATACAACACTCTACGGAATGGCTTTGGAATCGGATAGGGGAGTAATCCTTGATAACCTATCAATGCGCGGAGCGTCTGGTGTTCAGCTTGAAGCAATTCCACAAAAGACATTGACTGGTTTTGCACATTTACGTCCTTACGACCTTATTATCGTTCATTTTGGACTGAATGAAGCCGTTAAAGGCAACACCATTCCTTTGTTAAAGGGCTATATGAAACGGATGAAGAAGGCCATAGAAGCCTTTCGTTTGGCTTTCCCTGAAGCCAGTATTCTCGTAGTTAGTGTGCCTGATCGTGACCAACGAACAGCAGATGGCATCACCACACTTCAAGAAGTGAAAGACCTTGTGAGTCTGCAAGCACAGTTGGCTGCCGATTGTCATGTGAGTTTTTATAACTTTTATCAGGCTATGGGCGGTCAAGGCAGCATGAAAAAACTTGTTGATGGCAACCTCGCGAATAAGGATTATACGCATTTAAGCTTTGGAGGTGGGAAGTTAGTAGCCAAGAAAATGTACTCATCTTTTATTGCAGGATTTGATAATTATAAGCGCCGTAAGGCATTAGAACAACAATGATAGAACGTCTTATCAGTCTACTTAGTTACAATCCAAAGGAACCGCTCATCTTTTCAAGCGGACTTTTCTTGATTCTTTTCCTTGGATTCTCGTTTATATACATGCTGCTTCGTCATCGTTTGCAGCCTCGTCTCGTCTTTGTGACACTCTTTTCTTATTACTTTTACTATAAGAGTAGTGGATTATTCTTCTTTCTTTTAGCTGTTGTTACGGTCAGTGATTTCTTCATTGCTAAGCGTATTCAACAATTAGATGATAGTTGTCAGAGTGATGAAGCACGTAAAACAATAGATCGAAAACGTAAGGCTCTTGTGGTGTTAAGCCTTATAATAGACTTAGGTTTGCTTGGATATTTCAAGTATACCAACTTCTTTGCTGGGATGATATGCCAAATGATAGGGCATAATTTCCAACCATGGGATATCTTCTTGCCAGTGGGTATCAGCTTCTTTACCTTTCAAAGCATGAGTTATACGATTGATGTCTATCGCCGAAGTCTTAAGCCTCTGCCACATCTTCTTGACTATGCATTTTATGTTTCGTTCTTCCCGCAGTTGGTAGCAGGCCCAATTGTGCGCGCATCGGATTTCGCTCCGCAAATCAGTAAACCTATTGTTATCACGAATGATATGTTTGCTCGTGGGGTGTATTTTATCATTATAGGTTTATTTAAGAAAGCCGTTATCAGCGATTATATTAGTCTTAACTTTGTCGATCGAATCTTTGATAACCCTATGCTCTATAGCGGTTTGGAGAATTTAATTGGGATTTATGGCTATGCGCTACAGATATATTGTGACTTTAGCGGTTATAGTGATATGGCAATCGGTATTGCTTTGTTGCTCGGATTCCACTTTCCACAGAACTTTAACGCACCATATAGGTCGATAAGTATAACAGATTTTTGGAGGCGTTGGCACATTTCTCTGTCCACTTGGATACGCGATTACATCTATATCTCGTTGGGTGGCAACAGAAAAGGAAAGGTTCGGCAGTATATAAACCTGATTATCACGATGCTGTTGGGAGGTCTTTGGCACGGTGCGAGCCTCAATTTTGTGGCTTGGGGAGGTATGCACGGCTTGGCTTTAGCTATTCATAAGTTTTTTAGTCAACATATTATGCATCATGATCGTAATTATGTGTCGCGTGGAATTAAGAAGGTTTTGGCTGTCGTTCTTACGTTCCATTTCGTTTGTTTCACTTGGATTTTCTTCCGGCAGAATACATTTGCTGCAGGATGGACTATGATTAGACAAATATTTATGAATTTCCATCCCGAATTGTTACTGCAATTTGTCAATGGATATAAATATGTATTGGCCTTTATGGTGTTTGGTTTTGTGACGCATTTCCTGCCTGATCGTTGGCAAGAGGCTATCATTGGAGCTCTAAAACGTAGTAATGTTGTGGTTTATGCTGTACTGATTACGGCCGTGATTTACATTGTTATTCAGGTAAAGAGCTCAACGATTCAACCATTTATCTATTTCCAATTCTAAATGATTTCATCTCGTGCAGAAAGTTTTCTCATTGTTTTTGAGCTAAGTTTCAGTATGAGCGAAATCTTAAATAACACAAAATAACTTTGTGAATTTCATAAAAAACAATAATAATTCAGAGCATTACTTGTTTGGTATATTAATAATGTGTACCTTTGCAAGCCTTTTATACTGAGGTAATGCGTATAGAGTTGGTTATCAGGTTATAAAGAAAGAATAAGGTAAGAAGGATGAGACAGCTAAAAATTCAGAAGAGTATTACGAACCGTTCGAGCGAAGCCTTGGACAAGTACCTTGTAGAAATTGGTCGTGCTCCATTGATTTCAATTGACGAAGAAATTGAGTTGGCGCAAAAGATCAAAAAGGGTGGTCGTGATGGTGAGCGTGCAAAGGAAAAATTAGTCACTGCCAATCTTCGATTTGTTGTATCAGTTGCCAAGCAATATCAGCACCAGGGACTCTCTCTGACCGACTTAATTGACGAGGGAAATATTGGACTTGTCAAAGCAGCGGAGAAGTTTGATGAGACCCGTGGCTTTAAGTTTATCTCGTATGCTGTATGGTGGATTAGGCAAAGTATACTTCAAGCAATAGCCGAACAGAGTCGTATAGTGCGTCTTCCGCTTAATCAGGTTGGCTCATTGAACAAGATTAACCGCGAGATTAATAAGTTTGAACAAGAATATCAGCGTAAACCTTCGTTGTCAGAGTTGTCACATGCTACGAAGATTGAAGAGGAAAAAATTGATCAAAGCTTAATGGCTGACAGTCATCATGTGAGTATTGATGCACCTTTTCAAGAGGGTGAAGACAATAGTATGGTGGATGTGATGGCTGGAGGTGACGATAGTCGCACGGATAAACAGGTAGATCACGAATCAATGGCACTTGAGTTGGAGTCTGTTTTGCGTAAAGTTTTGAAGGAACGCGAGATTACTATCATACGCGAATGCTTTGGAATAGGTTGTCACGAGAAAGGACTTGAAGAGATTGGAGACCAACTTGGTCTAACTCGTGAACGCGTTCGACAGATTCGTGAAAAAAGTATTGCAAAACTTCGTGATAGTGGTTATGCAAAGATATTGATGAAATATTTGGGTTAAAACATCGGCTTTAGATGGAAAGATAATAAGAGAGGCTTCGGTCTCTCTTTTTTATTTGTTAAGCAATTGGATTAGAGTGTCAGTCAAGAATGTTTTAACGCTGTTGTGTGTACCTTTGAATGAATATATGAAAGCATAACTTGTTTGGTTTAGTTTGCTTTATATTTAATTAATGTTAATATGAATTCTAAGCCTTGTTCTTTTGTTCTTAATTTGTAATTAAATGCTTAGTTTTGCAAACTCAACATTACAAAATTGATATGTTAGCGAGTAAGAAAGATAGTATGAGTGTTGAAGAAATCAATTCATTTCAAGCAGTTGACGAAGGGTTTAGTATGCGCGAGGCTATTGCTGAGGCTCAAAAATGCTTGCAATGCAAGGTCCCACAGTGTCGGAAAGGCTGCCCGATAGAGAACGAAATTCCTAATTTTATCCATGCATTGAGTATGGGTAATATGGGAGATGCTATGCGCATTATCAATGAAAAGAGTAATCTTCCTGCTATTTGTGGCCGGGTTTGTCCGCATGAAAAGCAGTGCCAAGGGCATTGTGTGATGAATAAGAAAGGACAACCAATACAGATTGGGAAGATAGAACAGTTTATTGCAGACTTTGATACCAAGATGAAGCTGACGCGTGAAAAGCTTCCTCAAAAGGATAGAGGCAAGATTGCTGTTATTGGTTCGGGGCCCGCGGGTTTGACTGTAGCTGGTGATCTTGCCCGCAAAGGCTTCAGTGTAACTATATATGAAGGGCAAAGTGAGCCAGGAGGTGTATTGATGTATGGTATTCCCGAATACCGATTGCCCAAAAAAGTGGTGCGTGCAGAGATTGAAAAAATAGAAGCTTTAGGCGTAAACTTTATATGTAATGTGCTTGTTGGGGAGCATGGTGTAACAGTTGATAGCTTGTTTCGTCAAGGATTCGATGCTATTTTTATGGGTACAGGAACTGCAATACCTCAAGATATGAATAGTACTCCTGGCGCACAATTACGTGGAGTTAGTCAGAGTACTTACTTCCTTCATAATGTAAATAGTTACAATGAGGGCGCTATAGGACGTGATATGGTGCCTTTAAAAGATGGTGAAAAGGTAGGTGTTATCGGTGGAGGTAATGTCGCAATGGATGCAGCTCGCACTGCTATTCGCCTTGGTGCGGATGTTACAGTGCTTTATCGTCGCACCCAAGAAGATATGCCTGCCATCAAAGCGGAATATGAACAAGCTGTTAATGAAGGTGTAAAATTCAGATGGAATACCTCTGTAACAGAGTTTATTGCAGGTGAAAATGGTCGTTTATCAGCATGCCGTTTGAATACCCCTAAAGGCGAAACTATAGAACCTTTTGACCGCATATATCTCGCGATTGGTAGTCGTCCAGCTAACAGAATTGTAAGTACTACAGAGGGGATTGAAGTTGATGAGAAAGGTTATGTGAAAGTAGTTGACTTCCCTTTTGGCATGACAACACGTCGTGGAGTGTTTGCAGGAGGTGATGTAGTTCATCGTCCTCAGACAGTTGTTTTGGCTATGAAAGCGGCTAAAGATGTGGCACAAGGTATCGCACAATATGTAGATGCGATTAAGTTACTTGAAGCTGCTAAAAAAGTTGAAGAACTGCATTCAGTGGACAAATAAAATACAATTTTTTGTTGTTTTAGTGGATTCTATCAGCAGTTTTTAGTAACTTTGCTCCCAAATATATTATATATTTCGAAATTATAATGGCTGAAACAAAAAAAATTAAGACCGCGTTGATTTCGGTCTTTCACAAAGATGGTTTAGAGGAATTACTCGCAAAACTACATGAAGAGGGGGTAAAGTTCCTATCAACAGGTGGTACTCATAAGTTTATAGAGTCTTTGGGATACGAATGTCAAACAGTAGAAAGTGTTACAACTTATCCCTCTATTCTCGGTGGTCGCGTAAAGACGTTGCATCCGAAAGTGTTTGGTGGTATCTTGGCTCGACGTGAAAATCAAGGTGATTTGGCTCAAATGGAAGAATATGAAATTCCATCTATTGATCTCGTTATAGTTGATCTTTATCCTTTTGAGCAAACAGTTGCAAGCGGAGCTGACGAAGCAGACATTATAGAAAAGATTGATATCGGTGGTATTTCACTTATCCGTGCTGGTGCGAAAAACTTCAAAGATGTAGTTATTGTGCCAAGTAAAGCGGAATATAGTGTGTTGCTTGATTTGCTGAAGCGCAATGGTGCACAAACTGAAATCGAAGATCGTAAGTTGTTTGCAGAACGTGCATTCGGTGTAAGTAGCCATTACGATACTGCAATTCATAATTGGTTTGTAAAATAATTAATTAAATATGGGATTTTTTTCTTTTATTCAAGAGATAGCAATGGACCTTGGTACAGCGAACACTATCATTATCAGTGATGATAAGATTGTAGTTGATGAACCTTCCGTTGTAGCCCTTGACCGACGCACTGACAAGATGATTGCAGTGGGAGCCAAGGCAAAAATGATGTACGAAAAGACTCACGATAACATCAAAACCATTCGCCCTTTGCACGATGGAGTTATTGCTGACTTCACCGCTTGTGAGCAAATGATGCGTGGATTGATAAAGATGGTGCATTCAGGCAGACGTCTTTGGTCTCCATCTTTACGCATGGTAATTGGTGTACCATCTGGTTCTACCGAGGTAGAACTACGTGCTGTGCGTGACAGTGCTGAGCATGCAGATGGTCGTGACGTTTATTTGATTTTTGAACCGATGGCTGCTGCTATCGGAATTGGAATTGATGTGGAAGCTCCAGAAGGTAACATGATTGTTGATATCGGTGGTGGAAGCACTGAGATTGCTGTCATCTCACTTGGTGGTATCGTTAGTAACAACTCTATTCGCACGGCAGGTGATGACTTAACTGCAGATATTCAAGAATATATGAGCCGTCAACACAACGTCAAAGTGAGTGAACGTATGGCTGAACGAATTAAGATTCATGTAGGTTCTGCATTGTCGGATCTTGGTGATGAGGCTCCTGAAGATTTCATTGTTCATGGACCTAACCGCATCACGGCCTTGCCAATGGAAGTTCCTGTATGCTATCAAGAGATTGCACATTGCTTGGATAAGACTGTGGCAAAAATCGAAAATGCTGTTCTTTCAGCATTAGAAAATACACCACCTGAACTTTATGCTGATATCGTTCGAAACGGAATATATCTCAGTGGAGGTGGAGCTTTGCTGCGTGGTCTTGATAAACGACTGACAGATAAGATTAATATACCTTTCCACATTGCTGAAGATCCATTGCATAGTGTGGCAAAGGGTGCTGGAATTGCTCTCAAGAATATAGATCGTTTCTCATTCTTGATGCGATAAAACAAATGTTAAGTGTTGGCAAGTAAAAAGTTCTTTGCTAACACTTAATATTTCATGATAAGGTCTGGTTATGCGTAATCTCTTAGATTTTCTTGTTAAATATAATTATTGGTTTCTGTTTTTATTTTTGGAAGCAGTCAGTTTCGTATTGCTGTTTCAATTCAACAGTTATCAGGGGAGCGTATGGTTTTCATCTGCCAACGCTGTAACGGGAAAACTTTATGAGACAAGTTCTGAGATAGAATCTTATTTCCAATTATCTAAAATCAATTCAGAACTGACCCAACGCAACCTCTATTTAGAACAAAGACTCCACAAAGTAGAGAAACAAATAGGTGACTCTGCTGCAGATTCAACGATGGAAAAGAGTCTGTTAGTGAAGAGTTTGCAGCCCTATCGACTAATCCCAGCCAAGGTCATTAGTATGACAGCGGGGCGCCTTGACAATCTCATTACGATTAATAAGGGCGAAGTTGACGGCATAAAAAAAGACATGGGAGTGGTCTGTGGAACGGGAGTTGTGGGTATCGTTTACCTAACTTCAAAACATTATTCCATTGTAATTCCAATCTTAAACTCGCAGTCTAACATCAGCTGTGTTATCCAAGGGCGAGGCTATTTCGGTTATTTGCATTGGACAGGTGGGGATGTTTCTCAAGCATATGTAGACGATGTACCTCGTCATGCGCATTTCCGTCTCTATGATAATGTGGTTACCAGTGGTTATTCTTCTGTCTTTCCTGCAGGCATTATCGTTGGAAAGATTTTACATGTCTATAATTCCGCCGACCAAATGTCTTATCGTTTACGGGTCAAACTGTCTACCGATTTTGGCAAATTGCGTGACGTTTGTGTTGTTGATAACTCGGCTTTGTCTGAACAAATCGATGTTCTTCGTGCCGCACAAGATTTAATTCGTACGAAAGAATCAGGCAAAGCTAACTAAGAATGATATAAGGAGACACGATACATGAATATAGAATCATTAAGAGAAGCATTGATTTTTGTTGTGTTGTTGCTTGTACAGGTGCTGGTGTTCAACCATGTCCATCTGTTCAATTGTGCTACACCATTGCTTTATATCTATGTCGCGTTGTTGTTTCCTCGTAATACTCCCCGATGGGTTGCATTGATATCATGCTTTGTTATGGGCTTTCTTGTCGACATCTTTTCCAATACCCCAGGAGTTTCTATGGCTTCACTGACATTCCTTGGACTTATTCAACCGCTCGTGTTGAAACTCTTCCTGCAACACGATAGCGCTGATGACATGAAACCATCAATGCGTACTTTGGGTATAGGGCGTTTCGTTTATTACACTATTTTGATAGTGTTTGTTTATTGCCTGCTGTTCTTTACTCTCGAAACTTTTAACTTTTTCAATTGGATTCAGTGGTTAGAAAGCATCGTAGGAAGTTCAATCATCACAATAATCCTTATCCTAACACTTGCGAATTTCCGTTCACGTTAGCTGTAAGGAACGTGATATTGTCATTCAATCAGTTATAAATATTGTTTCATTAAGTGAAAGATTATACTCTTGAAAATAGGCGTTATGTTATAGGTGGTGTAGCTTTGGCGATTGTGCTGGTCTATATCATTCGGCTCTTCACGATTCAATTGCTCAGCGATGACTTCAAAAAGAATGCCGATAGTAATGCTTTCCTCAAGAAAATCGATTATCCTTCTCGTGGCGCTATTTATGATCGGAATGGCAAACTGATGGTATATAACCAACCATCTTATGATATTATGGTGGTCATGAACGAGGCAAAGGACCATATTGACACGCTCGAGTTGTGCAAAGCCTTAGGAATCAGTAAGGAGTTTTTCATCAAACGAATGGATGATATCAAGGATCGTACGAAGAATCCTGGCTATAGTCGGTTCACAGAACAGCTCTTTATGACGCAGCTTTCTGATAAGGAATTCAGTGTCTTTCGCGAGAAAATGTTTCGCTTTCCAGGCTTTTATGTCCAGAAAAGAAGCATCCGTCAATACACCTATCCTTATGCAGCACATGTGCTTGGAGATATTGGTGAGGTCTCTCCGGCTAATATAGAAGAGGATGATTACTATCAACCTGGAGACTATATTGGTAAACTTGGTGTTGAGAAATATTATGAAAAAGAACTCCGAGGCGAAAAAGGTGTGCAGATAATGCTACGAGATGCCCACGGAAGAATACAGGGAAGTTATCGTCATGGAAAGTTTGACAGGCGCCCAGTTGCAGGTCGTGATCTCACGTTGAGCCTTGATGTGAAACTCCAAGCGCTTGCCGAACGTATGCTTCAAGGCAAGATTGGAAGTGTCGTTGCCATTGAACCTGCCACGGGAGAGGTACTTGCTATGGCTTCATCTCCTACATACGACCCACGAACGCTTGTTGGAAGACAACGCAGCAAGGTGCATGTTGCCCTATCAAAGAATGTGTGGAAGCCACTGCTTAATCGTTCTATCATGGGACAATATCCACCGGGTTCGACATTCAAAACAACGCAGGCACTGACCTATCTAACTGAAGGAATTATCACACCCAATACGATGTTCACCTGCCATCATGGGTTCTCATACCGTGGTTTGCATGTAGGCTGTCACGGACACATGTCACCTTTGAACCTCATCGAAGCCATTAGTACGTCTTGTAACGCCTATTTCTGTTGGGGACTCTATTATATGATGGGCAATCGACGCAAATATCATGACGTGCAGGAGGCCATGAATCGATGGCGCGACTATATGGTGAGTATGGGATTTGGCTATAAACTTGGGATAGACTTACCTGGAGAGAAGCGTGGACTCATTCCAAATGCATCGTTCTATGACCGCGCTTACCATAAATCTTGGAATGGTTTGACCGTCATTAGTATCTCTATAGGTCAGGGAGAGGTTAACCTCACGCCGTTGCAGATTGCTAATCTTGGAGCAACGATAGCCAATCGAGGTTACTATTATACGCCTCATGTTGTGAGAAAAGTACAGGGACTACCACTTGATACTGCTTTTACGCATCGTCATCGCACGATGGCCAGCGAACGAGCATACAGTGCTGTCGTTGCAGGTATGCGCTCGTCAGCACTCAAAGGCACGTGTAAGGCACTCGGACATCTGCCATTTACAGTCTGCGGTAAGACGGGAACAGCGCAAAACCGAGGTCAAGACCACTCGGTGTTCATGGGATTTGCGCCGATGAATAACCCTAAAATAGCCATTGCAGTCTATGTAGAAAATGGTGGATTCGGTGCAGATTTTGCCGTGCCAATTGCCGGAGTGCTCTTCGAACAATATTTAACAGGGAAACTTTCGCCGTCGGCTGAGCGCATGGCCGAGGCCTTACAGAATCGCAGAATAGCTTATGGTTCGCATAACAGATAAACAACCCAGTGTGCTTCGTTCGCTTGATTGGTGGACGGTTGCCATCTATATAGCGCTCCTTATCTTTGGATGGGTGAGCGTTTGTGGGGCAAGTTACACCTATGGGGATACCGATATTTTCAGTCTTTCTACGCGTTCGGGAATGCAAATTGTGTGGATTGGCACTTCATTGTTTCTCGGATTAGTGTTGCTTTTGCTTGATGATCGCTTCTATGACACGTTCTCTTATGTCATTTATGGCATCCTTTTGCTCCTGCTTTTCCTAACAATCTTCAATCCACATGAGATTAAAGGTTCGCGTTCTTGGCTCGTATTGGGTCCTCTTCGCCTACAACCTGCCGAGTTTGCAAAGTTCGCTACTGCCCTTGCTATAGCCAAATTGATGGGCTCTTACGGCTTTAACATCCATCGTTGGAAAGACTTTGCCGCTGCATGTGGCGTTGTTTTGCTGCCAATGTTATTCATTGTGGCTCAGAAAGAGACGGGATCGGCCTTGGTATACCTGTCTTTCTTCTTGATGTTCTATCGTGAAGGAATGCCGGGAAGCATTCTGTTCACAGGAGTAGCCATGATTGTTTATTTCGTCGTGGGCATCAAGTTTGAAAGTGTTTCATTATTACATACGCCAACATCTCTCGGTGTTTTCATTGTTATTTTGCTTATCCAGACATTCTCATCTGTAATGGTTAACGTCTATTGTCGCAACAAAAAACTGATGTATTACATGTTGGGAGGCAGCTTTGGTGGAACGCTTTTAGCGCTTCTTTTCTCGCTTTATGTACTCCCGTTCAACATTGTTTGGGTGCAACTTATCATCACTGCGGTGATTATTGTCTATCTTTTGGTGGAATGGTTACGCACGCGTTTTTCCAACTATTTCTTCATTTTGGCCTTTACTATCGGTTCAATTGCCTTCTTCTATTCGGCAGATTATGTGCTCAACAATGTGCTTGAACCTCACCAGCGTGTGCGTATCAATGTGCTTTTAGGCTTAGATGATGACCTCAGTGGAGCGGGATATAATGTGCATCAGAGTGAGATTGCAATTGGATCTGGCGGACTTCAGGGAAAAGGTTTCCTCAATGGAACGCAAACTAAGCTAAAGTTTGTCCCCGAACAAGACACAGATTTCATTTTCTGTACTGTTGGAGAGGAAGAAGGTTTCTTGGGTTCTGCAGGCGTACTCCTATTGTTTCTGCTGTTAATTTTACGCTTAATTCATCTTGCCGAGCGGCAACCCTTCGCGTTTGGACGCATTTATGGCTATTGTGTTTTAAGCATCTTCCTATTCCATGTGTTTATTAATGTCGGCATGGTACTTGGACTTACGCCGGTAATTGGAATCCCGTTACCTTTCTTTAGCTATGGAGGTTCGTCATTATGGGGCTTTACACTGCTGCTGTTTATCTTCCTTCGAATTGATGCCGGTCGTAATCTTGTGCGCATGGATTAGTCGATAGGGGAGCGAGAATGGCTTATATTGCGTTGCATTTGTGCATGATTTGTAATGTGACTTTGTAAAGTTTATTGGCCGTTTTTTAACATTTCATAGGGTGAGTAAATAGAAAATAGCATTTGGAAAATCAGCCTTTATTTCTCCTTTTTAGAAGATTTGAACCTTGTTTTCATTGCAATCAAGTCGCCGTTTGCCTCATTTCATAGAACTATTTGCCTTGTATTATCCTGTGAAAGCATAGCTTCTATATAGTTAAATGCCGCAAATTGTGATTCTTTTATCATCATTTTGAATGATAATTTGTGTTTCTCTGTTTAACCTTTTGATAGTCAATATGATGCGAAAGGACAAAAAATGGTGCGTATTCAGAACAAGAAGGTGTCTCGTTTAGAATACGCGCGTATAGTAATCTCTTTTGTAAAGCCTTTTGATAAGTATTAACACATCTTCCTTTTCGCAGCTATTTAAGGCTTGTTTTGCTTGTTAATAAACATCATTCTGAGGCGTTTTTAGAGCATAGTTCAGCCTACTAAAGGACTTATTTCACTTTAACCAACATAAAACCAATATCACTTATGCCAGGAAGTATCTCGCGTTTCATGTTATGTCTGACACTAACCACGATGCTATCTCCCTTTGCTACGCGGATATTCTTAAGCTTCATATTGTATTGATAATAACTGATTCCGCCTATTCCCTGGCTGTTTCCGTGACGATCCAATAGCTTGCAGTTAATCGTATCACTGTCAATGGTGTGTGAAGGCAATGTAGTCTTGTCGATAATCAGGGTCAAGCCCATAAAAGGATAATAGCCATTGATGCGCAATCCCAAGTAGGTCGCGTAGTCACCTGCCGTTTTGAAACGCTCAATATCATCGAATTTAAGCGTATCATTGCGTTCCCATCCTGTCACAGGAGTATGCTGATAGCTGTCGTATACCTTTTGTTTGTTACACGAAGTCAACAGCATTGCTGTCAGAATGACGATGAACACCCCTTTTATCTTCATGCTTTTGCCTCTGGATTGTCTTTTAGTTGCGCCTCATTTTGACGTGGTTGACGCTGACTATCATTGCGTTTTTCGCCATTTTGTTGGCGTTGTTCGTTTCTGTTTCCACGATTGTTGCGACGCACATTATTATTGTTGCGTGGCTGATTATTATCGCGTGGTGCCTCGTTGTCATTGGTCTGACGAGGTCGACGCTCGTTCTCTGCCCCAGGAGTAGCGTTGTTTGGAGTGTCTGTTTCTTTGTTATTACGTCCAGTAGGACGTTTTTTCTTCTTATGTTTAGCCTTGTCAAAGCGGTTAATATCATCCTCAAGGAGGTCTTTTGGCTTGTTAGGCGTCTTGCTTTTATTATCTTCAGGCAGTGAAAGGGGCTTTTCTCCACGTCGGTTCATCGCAATGATTTGCTGTGCGCGTTGTGCCGAAATAGTCTCTAAATTTGCGGCAAGATGTTTGTCCGTTGAATAGGTAATGAGACCTGCAAGGATATCAGTTTTGAACTGATAATAGTCACTGTCCTGTGTCTGTAGAACGATATCACGAGGCGGAATGCGTTTCCCTGCTTCAACATAATCATCTACTTCATAGTTCAAACAGCATTTAAGTTTGGCGCACATGCCTGCAAGTTTCTGAGGGTTTAGCGATATATCTTGGAACCGAGCGGCATTCGTGCTGACGCTAACAAAGTTCTTCATCCATGTGGCACAGCAGAGTTCACGTCCACACGGGCCTGTACCGCCAATACGTCCAGCCTCTTGTCGTGCGCCGATTTGTTTCATTTCAATGCGCACATGGAAAGCACTTGCGAGATCTTTAATGAGTTGTCGGAAGTCAACGCGCTCGTCGGCAATATAGTAAAAGATGGCTTTATTGCCGTCACCTTGATACTCTACATCTCCAATTTTCATTTGAAGGCCGAGACGCTTTGCTATCTGTCGGCTCTCAATCATCGTGCTATGTTCACGTGCTTTTGCCTCATTATATTTGTCAATATCTACGGGTTTAGCGATTCGATAGATGCGTTTGATGTCATCAGCTGACTTGATATTGGCTTTCTTTATCTGTAATTTTACAAGCCGACCTGTTAGGGTTACCACGCCAATATCATGGCCGGGATTAGCTTCAACGGCTACAATGTCGCCCTTCTTCAAGTCAAGGTTGTTCACGTTATGATAGTAATCCTTGCGTGTATTCTTGAATTGTACCTCTACAAGATCCGTTGTTTCATTGTTCCCCGGCACGTCCGCTAACCAGTCATACGTGTTTAGTTGTCGGTCCTGTCGACTGCAACCTTTGTGACAAAGGCCTCGATCGCAGCCGTTTGCCAATTTGAATTTCATATTCTTGAAGTCCATTTCACTCTTTACTTTCTGATTAATAATACAATCATTTGCAGTGCCAAATCGAAGAAAACGATTCTTGCATTGGCGTTCTGCCCTATATCTCGTCTTGCCTTTTGCAACAGATCATTGATATCTATCACGTTAGCTTCGTTGATAAATCGTGCGAATTTGCGAGAGAAAGTCTCTTCTTCCAGCGTCATAAAGCATAGTTCTGGCACCTGAAAGTTATACATAAAGTTCTCTCTTATCAAACTCATTGTGTAACTGATAAAGCGTCTTTGCTTCTCACGTCCATATGAAGCAATGACCTCACTCCACTTCTTTAGTTCCCTAATGTCACGCTGATAAGCTAATCGCATGAGCATAATGAACATGTCAAGAAAGGCTCTATTCTCATTGCCTGCATCGAGATTCTCTAATGCGCGAAGCCAGTTTCCGCTGGCAATACGTGCAATTCGGTGTGCATGTTCAGTGTCAATGGCGCGTCGTTCGATAAGCGCTTGCTCTATGTCTGCATCATCTATGCGTTTGATATCAATGCGTTGAGTACGACTTTTGATAGTGTCGAGCAGCAGTTCTGGCTCTTCACACACCATGATAAAAATAGTTTGGTGGGGTGGTTCCTCAAGAAGTTTCAGGAGTTTATTGGCACATTCCACATTCATTCGCTCTGGAAGCCAAATAATACTCACTTTATATCCACCCTGACTTGACTTTAGTGACAACTTCTTTATTAGCTCATCACTTTCTCCTGCGCCTATAATTGCCTGTTGATTTGCCGCTTCCATAGCCGATAACCAGCTATCCATGGTGAAGTAAGGTGACTTTAACAGCATCGCATTCCAACGTGAGATGAAGTCGTCACTTGACATCTTATGGTCGGGTGAAGTGCCTGTAGGTTTGATGACAGGAAACGTGAAATGCAAGTCAGGATGCTCCCATTTAGCCAGCATTGCCTCTGCATTTGCGATGGCACGAGGGTCAGAAAGCAATGAAGTTTCGCCGTCACGCTCTCCTAAAAGATAGCTTGCAAAGGCAAGAGCAAGGGCCATTTTCCCACTGCCTGCTGGTCCACAAAGCATCAAAGTGTTAGGAATGCGATGCTCTTTCACTAAGTCTCGCAACCTATTCTTAGCCTCTTCTTGTCCGATTACGTCACTAAACTTCATACTTATAATAGCTTTCTAACGATTTCTCTGACGCTGTCTGCTGCAGAAACCGTATAGAAATGGATGTTATGGAAACCTGCTTCATAGAGTTCCCGACATTGATTGATGCCCCATTCTATGCCCAAGTGTTGTGCATCTTCATCGGTTTTACATTTCAAAACCTCACTTGCGAGTTCCTCAGGAAGGTCACATCGGAAGGTGCGTGGCACCACTGTGAGTTGTGAAAGCCGTGCCAAAGGCTTGATACCCGGTATGATTGGAATGGTGATTCCTATCTCTCTTGCTGCCTGAATGAAGTCAAAGAATTTTTTGTTATCATAGAAAAGCTGAGTCACTGCATAGCTTGCGCCCATGTCTTGCTTTTCTTTTAACCATTCCAAATCCATCTTCATGTTGGGTGCTTCCTCATGTTTCTCGGGATAAGCTGCCACACCATATTCGAAAGGTACACCTGGATGATTGATAGAAGTGCCGTCGTTAAACAAGCCCTTATTAAAGCGATTGACCTGCGAAATGAGTTCTGTTGTATGCGAATGTCCACCTGGTGTTGGCATGAATACACGGTCGTCTTTCGCTTTATCGCCACGTAATAGCAACAGATTCTCAATCTCTAAGAACTGCAAGTCAAGCAGTTCGTATTCTATATCCTCTGCCGTTATGCCACTACATATTAGGTGTGGAATCACCGGAAGCTGATAACGGCTTTGAATAGCAGCTGCAATGGCCACTGTTCCTGGGCGTCGTCGTATACGGTTTCGTGTGAACTGACCATTCGGAAGCTCCCGATACACAAACTCACTATGGTGAGTTGTGATGTTAATATAAAGCGGATTGAGTTCTCTAAACTTATCAATCGTGGCAAAAAGTGTTGCAGTTCCATTCCCTTTTAGGGGTGGAAGTACCTCAATAGAGAACCTTCTTCGGTCTTTATTTTGTTGGATGATGTCAGTTACTTTCATACATTTTATTCTTTGCAAAGGTAATAAAAAAAATGCAACTGACGCAACATTGAATCCAAAAGGAAGTCAAGGAATAATGAATAAAGCTGCAAATGGAATGATTTTTCTCAATGAATCACTTGACGAAACAGAATAAATGTCGTAATTTTGTAGTCCATATTTATAGATAATGGCACGGCATAATGAACTTGGAAAGATAGGAGAAGACTATGCAGCTGAGTTTCTTGAGCATGCAGGTTACGGCATTATAGAGCGCGATTGGCGTCAAGGTCACCGCGATTTAGATATCGTTGCGCGCACGCCTGATGGCACTACGGTCGTCTTTATCGAAGTAAAAACGCGTAGTTCTGACGTTGTTATGCATCCTGATGAGGCTGTAGATATAAGGAAGATACGCAATCTTGGTCATGCCGCGAATGCCTATGTGAAGGAAAAAAACATTGTAGAGGAGTTGCGTTTTGACTTAATCACGATTGTCGGAACAGCCCCAGAGAACTTTAAACTCGAACATGTTGTCGATGCCTTCAACCCACTTTTAATTTAGATTTCGTACAATTCCTGCAAATGAAGATAATAGATTGGTTCAAAAAGAAACAGAAACAAAAGGATAAACCCAAGGTGGTGTGGCTCGAAGAAGCCGATTCTACCAATGACGAGATATGCAGATTGGCTGATGAACAGACGCAAAGAATGGTTGTTGTCGTGACAGATTATCAGCGAAAAGGACGCGGTCAGGCGACAAACCAATGGGAGAGTGAGGCCGGAAAGAACTTGCTTTTCAGTGTCATGGTCCATCCGTTGATGGTTCCTTTGCGTTGTCAGTTCTTGCTTTCTATGGCAGGTGCGCTTGCGTTGAAAGAGGTGTTAGACCGTTATACAAATGATATTACACTGAAATGGCCTAATGATGTCTATTGGAAAGACCGCAAAATTAGTGGCACTTTGATTGAAACCACAATCTCGGCGGGCCATATTAAGGACTGTATCTTTGGCATTGGACTCAATGTTAACCAGCAAACTTTCACGAGTGATGCCCCAAATCCCGTTTCGTTGGCACAGATTTTAGGCCATGAAGTGGAGCGAAAGCCGGTGTTGGATGCTTTCCTTGAATGCTTTGATAAGTATTATTCGTGGATTGAAAATGGGCAATATGGTGATGTTTCTGCCTGTTATCATGAGGCACTTTATCGTCGGAAAGGATTTTATCCCTATCGAGAAGTCGCTTCAAATGAAGTTTTTGAGGCTGCAATCATTGAGGTTGAAGACGATGGAACCATGGTAGTCAGAGACCGAGAAGGTGTTATTCGAGAATATAAATTCAAGGAAATAGAGTGCATCTATCGCCAGTCTTGACAGTCATCTCACTTTTATTTGCAAACGAGTGGGCGGGAATAGTCCTACAAACGGCATCAAATTAAACAATAATATAGAAGAAATTCAATCGTTAAATCATAAACTCAAGTCTCTTTTTTCTATTTCATGATAAACAGAAGAGGCTGTTAATAAAAAATATATGAGATTCAAACGTATTCTACTTAAATTGAGTGGTGAGAGTTTAATGGGTGAACAGGGATTCGGAATCGACCCACATCGTCTCTCAGACTATGCTCAACAGATTAAGGAAGTCCATGAAATGGGCGTTCAAATTGGTATTGTTATCGGTGGCGGTAATATCTTTCGAGGTCTCAGTGGCAGTCAAGAAGGCTTTGATCGCGTAAAGGGTGACCAGATGGGTATGTGCGCAACGGTCATCAATTCGTTAGCGCTCAGTAGTGCTTTAGGTGCGATTGGCGTCAAAACAAAAGTCTTAACGGCTATTCGCATGGAGCCAATTGGTGAGTATTATAGCAAGTGGAAGGCCATAGAAGCAATGGAAGCAGGCTATGTTTGCATCTTCTCTGCAGGCACAGGAAGCCCATATTTCACCACCGATACAGGCAGTTCTTTGCGTGGAATAGAGATAGAAGCCGACGTGATGCTTAAGGGAACACGCGTTGATGGCATTTATACTGCTGACCCAGAAAAGGATGCTAACGCTACAAAGTTTGCCGATATCACGTATGATGAGATTTATACGCGCGGACTGAAAGTGATGGATCTCACCGCAACTACAATGTGCAAGGAGAATAATTTGCCTATTTATGTGTTCAACATGGACGTATATGGCAACTTAAAACGCGTGCTTGACGGAGAAGAAATAGGTACGTTAGTGCACAACTAACATTCTTTTCTTGCACAACATTCTATTAGTTCATGTCGGAAGATGACGTGAATTATATTATGGAGTGTGTGAATTAACGTCGTTGGTGTTGTGCTTTCTTTGTGCAATCTGCTAATAAATACTTCGTTGTAAGTGTGCGTTTCAAGGAAAGCTCAACACTTTCAGCGTTAGAATCTCATGCGGACGCTCACCTAAGGTAGGGTCGCTTATACCATGATTTAATAGTTATTTATGAGAGGAAGCACTATACTTATGGCGTTATCTCCATGCAATAGATATTAACTTTGCGTTTATTGAGATTGCAACGCTGTAAGCGTTGTACTTTTGGTAGCCCAGGGTTGACGAGCGAAAGCGAAGTCTACCCTGGGTTGTTTGTCGTTAGAGGGAACAACGCTGTAGGCGTTGTACCTTTTATTTATTGGCTTTTTATCGCGGCATTCCACGCAGAAAAAGCACAACACCTACGGCGTTGATCTCCTCATTACATGCATAACCCAGGGTAGGCTGACGCCAACCCTGGGCTATCAAAGGTACAACGCCTTCAGCGTTGAACTATGATTGCATGATTTATTACAGCTCTTTACGATATAGTCTCAGCCATTCCGCTCAATCTTTTCCGTCATTTTACGATGTGAAATAGCACAAATCACACGATGATTTGCGTCAAATTATCGTGTGATTTGATGCTAATTGTTGCGTAAAATGCAGCACTTTGTTAAGATAAATATTATCGTGATGGGAGCGCAATGTTATGTCTCACGATAAGGGAGAATCCGTATGAGGGAATGATTGATATGGAAAATCATTTGTGTTTGCATGACATTGGCGCATATTATGATGGTAGTATCCGTTTAATTGGAAGCGGAAAACCAGGCGATTCATGTTGTTAAATATTATCGAATAGCAGTGTTTCCCATTCTTTTTTATTACTTTTGCAATGTATTAATCGGTTAAATCAAAGGAAAAGACATGACAATCATCTTTGTTTTTTATGCAATTTGCATGTACTTCTTCATAAAAAAGAATAATGATTCGCCTACTTGGTTGAAGTTCTATGCCTTGTCTCCATTGGTGCCTACACCATTATTACAATTTATATCCATTTTCTTTCTTGACGCACCAACTGATTCTTGGAAACCCTTTGCAGCTTTTCTGTTGGTCAATAGCCTTCCTTTGTTTATCTTTATTGGTGCATTTGTGGCGTGCAAATGTTATCGGAAAGGATATAAGCGGTGTGCACTTGTGCCTCCAGCACTGTTTATTTTGCTTGAACTTTCAGCCTTTGCTTTTCTCTTTTTGGTATAAAACACCTGTTTAGGTGGGGCTTGTTTATTGCTCTTCTACGTAATCTACGTATTCACCTTCATTCTTTTTGAAAATCTTTTTGTTTGCATCCTGAGGCTCACGCGTGTCAAAGACCTGACCATCTTGACCATAAGTGCGTCGCTGTTGATTGCCTTGTTGTTGCTGACCGAAGCCTTGTGAACGCCTATTAAATTTGTTCATATTACTTCGAAACGTGCTGATGAAGCGGAAAGCTGTAAGCAAAATGAAGATAAAGAATGCTATGAAAAGCAGGAAAATGAATTTTATTAAAAACATAAATAAGCCTCCTTGAATACAAAAATGTGTTGAGTAGCGCCTCGGTTAGTTAGGCTCTGGCTCTCCACCAAAGTAAAATTGAACCGAGAAGATACAGGGAAATGATAATCCACCAAGCCTCAAAGATACCAAAAACGACAAGGCAGATGAGCGAAAGTGCTGCAAAGCAATATTTAACTTCATTGCCTTTCCATCCCCAATGCTTGAATTTCAATGCAAACATTGGTAGTTCTGATACTAACAAATAACAGCTGATGGCCAACATTACCAATAGAATGGCGAAGGAATATGATGTGCCTTCAATCCATGAAGGGTTGCTAACAATGAGTGAACCCCAAAATAAAGCGTTAGCCGGTGTAGGCAAACCAATGAATGAAGTGGTTTGTCTTTCGTCGAGATTAAACTTTGCAAGGCGCAAAGCGGAAAAGGCAGCCATAAGAAAAGCGACATAAGGAATGAAATCCTTAATACCGAGTAGTGGGCCAGGATACTCCAGAACATTAAGCTCTGAGAATAGAATTGTGGCAGGAGCAACGCCAAAAGTGACGTCATCGGCTAAGGAATCGAGTTCCTTTCCTATGGGAGATGACACATTCAACAGACGTGCCGACATCCCGTCAAAGAAGTCAAATACCGCGCCGATTACAATCCAACAGAGTGCTAATTTGGCATCTCCGACGAAGGCAAATGTCGTGGCAATACATCCTGAAATGAGGTTACAGCAAGTGATACTGTTAGGAATATGTTTTTTGATACCCATTGTTTTAGTTGACCAATTGTCTATTTTAATTTTGCAATTATCGTCTGGTCGCCAGTTGTAGTCTGTCCCATCTTCACGCAAACTTCCGTTCCTATGGGCAGGAATACATCTACTCGGCTTCCTAATTTGATAAATCCTAAGTGCTCATCTATATAGCAATCTTCGCCTTCTTTGGCATAAGTGACGATGCGACGTGCCATGGCTCCTGCAATCTGTCGACAGAGAATGTCTTCTCCATCGGGTGTAGTAATCATCGTATCAGCACGTTCGTTCTCCTCACTTGCCTTTGGTAACCATGCTTTATGATAGTTTCCGTCTTTATGATGCACAAACTTTACCTTGCCATCAACGGGGAACCAGTTGGCATGAACATTGAAAAGACTCATGAAAATGCTAATCATCAGGCGACGATCATGGAAATATTCGTTCTCATCTACTTCCTCAATAACGACAATTTTGCCGTCAGCGGGAGCGACAACTACCTTTTCTGTTTCGTCGGTTTCAGAGAAACGGCGTAGAGGACAGCGGTAGAAGTTGAGTACAACTCCATAAACTGCGCCGAAAATTACAAGGAAAGACCAAAAGAAAAGCTTGTTATCTAACCGGTATAATAATAGGGCAATTGCCGCATAGGCTATGAAACTATAGAGAAGAGTGTCTGTCCCTTCGCGATGAATACGTATTTTCTTGAATTTCTTTATCTTCTTAATCATAGTCGTTTTGATGCAAACTAATTAATGGCAAAGGTAATTATTTTTTGTTTTATGAGCAAATATCTAAAATAAAAAACCACGTTTTATTTTGTAATCCCTGTTTTTTGCAGTACCTTAGCGACCCAAATTATTATCTTATGCAAGACTTTATACACCTTCATGTCCATACATATTATTCGATACTTGACGGACAATCCAAGATATCCCGACTCGTAGATAAAGCTGTAGAGAATGGGATGAAAGGCATGGCTCTAACAGATCATGGCGTGATGTTCGGCATAAAAGAGTTTGCCGACTATTGTGCCGGTGTCAATAAAAAGCGTAAAGCTGAAGGACTTGAACCCTTTAAACCGATTTTTGGATGTGAGATGTATGTGGCACATCATAGACTTCATGACAAAGTTAAAGAGCATGGAGACAACTCTGGCTATCATCTCATTGTGTTAGCAAAGAACTATAATGGTTACAAAAACCTCATAAAGTTAGTTAGTAAGTCTTGGATTGACGGATATTATTACCGCCCTCGTACTGACAGAACAGAGCTTGAAAAGTATCATGAGGACCTGATTGTGTGCTCAGCATGTATTGCTGGTGAGGTGCCTTCAAAGATAATAAAAGGTGATTTGGAGGGAGCACGCGAAGCTTGTGAATGGTATCATCGTGTGTTTGGAGACGATTATTATCTTGAACTGCAGCGACATGAAGTCAAAGATCCTACAATTCTCGCGAATCGTGAAGCTTTTCCATTGCAGCAAAAGGCTAATAAAGTCTTGTTAGAATTTGCAAAGGAGTATGGCATTAAAGTCATTTGTACAAATGATGTGCATTTTGAGGACAAGGAAACAGCCGAGGCACATGACCATCTTTTGTGTCTTTCTACGGGCAAAGATCTTGATGATCCCAACCGAATGCGATACAGTAAACAGGAGTGGTTTAAGTCTCGTGAGGAGATGAATGAAGTCTTTTCTGATGTCCCCGAGGCTTTAACGAATACGCTTGAGATATTAAATAAGGTTGAACACTATAGCATAGAGCATGGTCCTATCATGCCTTTCTTCCCGATTCCAGAATCATTTGGTACGGAAGAAGAGTGGAAATTGAAGTTCTCAGAAGCTGATCTTTATAAGGAATTTACCTCAGATGAAAACGGCGAAAATCAGCTTTCACCAGAAGAAGGCCAAAAGGTAATCGAGCGACTTGGTGGCTATGATAAAATCTATCGCATCAAGTTTGAAGCCGATTACCTTGCAAAGTTGGCACATGATGGTGCTAAGAAGTTGTATGGAGACCCCATTCCATCCAATGTTCAAGAGCATATTAACTTCGAACTTCACGTCATGAAGACGATGGGTTTCCCTGGATATTTCCTCATTGTTCAAGACTTTATCAATGCTGCCCGCACTGAATTGGACGTCATGGTAGGGCCAGGTCGTGGTTCAGCGGCAGGCTCTGTAGTGGCTTATTGCTTAGGAATCACGAAGATAGATCCATTGAAGTATGACTTACTTTTTGAGCGTTTCCTGAATCCAGACCGTGTAAACCTACCAGATATTGATACCGACTTCGATGATGATGGGCGTGGAAAGGTGTTACGATGGGTTATGGATAAGTATGGGCATGAGAATTGTGCACACATTATTACGTATGCAAGCATGGCCACGAAGAACTCAATTAAGGACGTTGCTCGAGTTGAAAAGTTACCTTTAGATAAATCAAACTTCTTGTGTAAGGCTATTCCTGATCGTCTGCCCGATGGCTTAAAGATGAATCTAACGAATGCAATTAAGTGCACACCAGAGCTTCGTGATGCCGAAGTTTCACAGGATTTGCGCGAGCGAAACACGATTAAGTATGCAAAGATGCTTGAGGGAACTGTACGTGGAACGGGTATACATGCGTGCGGATTCATTATTTGTCGTGATCCAATTAGTAACTGGGTGCCAGTTTCTACGGCTGATGATCCTGATTATCCAGGCTTTAAGACGGCCGTAACTCAATATGATGGACACGTCATTGAGTCTACTGGTCTCATCAAGATGGACTTCCTTGGGCTCAAGACTTTATCCGAGTTGAAAGAAGCTTGCAAAGTTGTTAAGAAGACGAAGAATATAGATGTAGACCTTGATACTATCCCTATTGACGACGAACTGACTTATCAGCTATACCAACAAGGGCGTACCATAGGAACGTTTCAATTCGAATCTCCTGGTATGCAGAAGTATCTTCGCGAGCTACATCCTACCGTTTTCGAAGATCTTATCGCCATGAATGCGCTCTATCGGCCAGGTCCTATGGACTATATTCCTGACTTTATTAAGCGTAAAAACGACCCAACTCAAGTGTCTTATGATATTCCTTGTATGGAGAAATACCTCAAAGACACTTATGGAATCACTGTATACCAGGAGCAAGTGATGTTACTTTCTCGTCAGTTAGCTAACTTTACGCGAGGTGAAAGCGATGCTCTTCGTAAGGCAATGGGTAAGAAGAAGAAGGCCATTGTAGATGCAATGAAGCCTAAATTCATTAAACAAGGAACGGAAAATGGCCACGATCCCAAGATCTTAGAGAAGATTTGGGGAGATTGGGAGAAGTTCGCTTCTTATGCATTCAATAAGTCTCACGCCACGTGTTATTCGTGGGTAGCCTATCAAACGGCTTATATGAAGGCGCATTTCCCGGCAGAGTATATGGCAGCTCTTATGACTCGACGCTTCAGTCAGATAACAGAGATAACGAAATTAATGGAGGAATGCCAGAGTATGAAGATAGCAACTTTGGGACCAGATGTTAATGAAAGCTACTCCGAATTTGGCGTAAATAAGCGTGGAGAGATTCGTTTTGGCCTCTCTGCCATTAAGGGAATGGGCGAAATGGCAGCGCAATCTATCGTTAAAGAGCGTGAAGCCAATGGCCCATTCAAGGATATTTACGACTTCGCACAACGCATTGATTTCAGTAATGTCAATCGAAAAGCGTTTGAATCTTTAGCACTCAGCGGTGGGTTTGATGGCTTTGAATATCGTCGTGAGCAATATTTTGCACCAGGAATGAAGGGAGATGTTTTCTTAGATACACTCGTTCGTTATGGTCAGCTCTATCAACAAGAACAGCGAGAAGCCCGCAATTCGCTCTTCGGAGGCGAGAGTGCAGTCGAAATTTCGCGTCCAATCCCAGGAA
Organism: Segatella salivae DSM 15606; assembly: GCF_000185845.1. GTDB lineage: Bacteria > Bacteroidota > Bacteroidia > Bacteroidales > Bacteroidaceae > Prevotella > Prevotella salivae. Next base: position 1,184,485 of record NZ_GL629647.1, on the reverse strand, counting down.
AATTTGAGGAATGGAGTACGATAGAACGACTGAATCGAGAGCGTGATTTGGTTGGAATCTATCTCAGTGCTCACCCATTAGACGAGTACGGAGTTATCTTAAAGTCGCTTTGTAACACGCATTGCACGGAGTTAGATAAAAAAGAAGAGCTCGTAAAGAAAGAAGAAATATCTATTGGAGGCATAGTAACAGGAGTGAAATCCAAGTTTACCAAGACCGGAAAACCATGTGGTTTTGTCACCATAGAGGACTTCGAAGGCAGCGGAGAACTGGCATTCTTCGGTGAGGAATGGGGGCGTTGGCGCGGTATGTTGACTGAAGGCTGCATCGTATATATAACAGCTAAGTGCCAGCAACGATACAGAGATAGCAACTTTTACGACCTTCGCGTGCAAGATATTCAATATATGCAGACGATAAAGGATTCGCGTTTGGAAAAGATTACGATATCCATTGATAGCTCAGAACTAACAGAAGACGTTGTCAATGACCTTACAACACTCGTTGAAAAGAAGCCAGGCAAGGCGCAATTCTATATACAAGTGGTCGATAGAGAGCATAATGTCAGCCTGATGTTGCGGTCGCGTAGTCACACCGTAGACGTCACTAAGGAGTTGATTAGCTATGTAGAGAGCAATCCATACATGTCATATCACATTAATTAATGGTGCTCAAGGCAGACTGAATATTGTTTTTTGGCATAACGTTTGCTTTTATCAAACTGAATGCTTACTTTTGCAAAAGTAAATAAGATTAATAACATTAGAATATAATAAGATGGAAGTTAAAATCACAAACGAGAACTTTGAAAGTTACAAAAATGGCGAATTACCATTGGTAGTAGACCTATGGGCAACATGGTGTGGCCCATGTCGCATGGTCGGTCCTATCATTTCTGAACTGGCAGAAGAGTATGATGGCAAGATTGTTGTAGGCAAATGCGACGTTGAAGAGAATGATGATGTGGCAGCAGAATATGGTATTCGCAACATTCCTACTATCCTTTTCTTCAAGAATGGCGAGTTAGTTGATAAGTTTGTTGGTGCTGCAAGCAAGGCAATTCTTGACGAAAAGTTTAAGGCTTTGCTTTAATCAGCACGCTATTTAACATTTAGCAGTTATTCAAAAAATATGATATAGTCTGTCAGTTCATGAGAACTGACAGACTTTTTTTATTTTGTTTATACTCCATATTGATTGCCAAGTGAGGCGTTTCCCATGTGTTTCTCGTCATTTTTTGTCTTAAAACAAGGCCTTTTCTCGGTTCTTTCTCAAAGAAAAATGAGACTTGTCAGTGTTGAAAGTGAGGGAGCTTGTGTAACGGGGAATAGGAAATGTTTACTTTGTTGATAATTAAAAGGAAAATGATTTAAGCCAAATCATCGTGTAATTAGACTCATTTTACTCGATGAAATGAGGCAGATTACAACGCAATATGACGCAAATCATTTTTTGCTTCCACATCCGTTATATTCTTCTTTAAGCCATCCTGCTGATAGAAGGATAGCAAACATATTGCAGAACGCATGAAAAACCATTGCTTTTATTGATGTTTCATCATCACATTTCAAATATATATTTGGTCTATACGCTATCCCATAACTTCATGAAATGTTAGAAGTAGAGGGATAAAGCCAAGGATATTTGTCAATGGTTAGCGTTCATTGATTCTATTATTCATGCCATATCTTACTGATTCCTGCAATAGTTTGTGTGCTGTCTTCTTGCATTTTCAGCGCTAATTCATAGTGAACAGAGTCAATCTTTTGCTTGAAATTGTGCGTATAAAAGCATACAATTCCGCGGTTAGTCAAATAGTTTTCTGAGACAAAAGAGGTCTTAGCGTCTACTTCTATGTCTGTATTAATTCGATTGACAACCTTCTTTGGCAATATCTTTTGCCAGTTTTTATAATCTAATTGCTTAGCAAGGTTTGGCAAACAAAACTCATTTGCAACCATCTTTAATGAGCTTACATCGATAGGTTTCAATTGACATTCGTGTATCCATGACCTGAAAAACTCGGCCACGCCATCCGAATCGTCCATCTCTATCTTTATAAGTTTCTTCTTCATCCTGCCATCTTGTCCATAGAAGAGCGTGTAAAGCCAGCATTCATCGCTTTCAGGGAAGCAGTTGCTAATGCCAATCTGAGCCGTTGTTCGTGTGATAAGATTGACCCAGGCGGGGTAAAGTTGTAGGTAAGGTTGAGGCTTTTTATGCAGATTTTTGGTTGTAATCTCTTGCCGATTCACTAATAGTTTGCCGTTTTTATAAAGTGTAATAAGAACTATTTTGTCATAGAAGTCTTCGTTTTTCACTTTATATGGGGCATCTGCCGATTGCAAAATGATGTGCCAACCAGCGCAGGTGGTATCGGCATCTGTTGTTAGATTCTTATAGGCTTTAGTGAGTTTAAGCGCCTTAATCGTTTGTTTGGGCTGAGACTTTTTGTTTGATTGTGCCACTGATTTTGTTTCTTTGCACGCTGATAACAATAGGATTATTGAGCATGTAGCAAGCAACAGAATGCTCAATAGCGGTGAATGTTTTGATTTCATGTGTCAAAAGGTGTTGTTATAGGGGCAAATATAGTGCAAAAACCAATATGTTCAAAACATTTATATAACTTTTTTTAATAACCGGTTCAGGCTTTATCTCGTGCTTTTTCCTTATCTTTGTCAACATAAGGTCGTGAAGATCAAACTTAAACAAACACTTAATAACTATTTCAAAAATTACTAATCAAGAAATAATCTGACAGCAACGATGAACAAACTGCTTTGTATCTTGCTTGCGATGATGTCCTTAACAGTGGCTGGGCAATATCAATCGAGGGTGTGGTGTGCCGATAAAGGCAATGGCACCTATGTCAATCCTGTGATCAATGCCGATTATAGTGACCCCGATGTTGTGGCAGTTGGTGATGACTATTACCTCACTTCGAGCTCTTTTAATTGTGTTCCCGGACTGCCGATTCTACATTCTCGTGACCTCGTTAATTGGGAGATAGTTGGTCATGCGCTTGAGCGTGTGTGGCCAGATAGCTTATTTGGGGGACTTCCTGCACACGGAAAGGGTGTTTGGGCGCCCTGTATTCGCTATCATAATGGTTCATATCGCATCTATTGGGGCGACCCCGATCAAGGTGTTTTCATGGTAAAGGCGCAGCGTCCTGAAGGACCTTGGGAGTCACCACGACTAATATTGCCTGGTAAAGGCATTATCGACACGTCGCCATTATGGGATGATGATGGGCGATGTTACCTTGTAAATGCGTGGGCTAACAGTCGAACGGGCTTTGCAAGTGTTATCACTGTGCGTGAGATGGATGCCGATGGAACGCGTGCTATCAGTGAGCCCGTGATAGTGTTTGATGGGAATGGCACGGAAAATCGCACGTGTGAAGGGCCTAAATTCTATAAACGTGATGGGTGGTATTGGATATTTTGTCCTGCTGGAGGAGTGTCAACAGGATTCCAACTGGCTTTACGTGCGCGGTCACCCTTTGGCCCTTATGAGGCAAAAAAGGTGTTGGCGCAGGGCAATACGCCTGTAAATGGGCCACATCAAGGGGCTTGGGTGCACACGAAATATGGCGAAGATTGGTTTGTTCACTTTCAAGATAAGGGACCATATGGGCGTGTTGTGCATCTGCAACCACTTACATGGAAAGACAATTGGCCTGTCATTGGCCGCGTTCCTCAGCGTGGTTATTGTGGAACACCTTATTTATCATATCGTAAACCAAAGGCTGAAAGCCGCTTGATTGTAACTCCTCAGGAGAGCGATTCATTCAATTTGCCTCGTTTGGGCCGTCAATGGCAGTGGCAAGCTAACTATAATCCTTCGTTCGGAATGCCTACTTCGTTGGGCTTTTTCAGGCTATATACGTATAAAACCAACGACAATTTTTGGAATGTTCCCAATCTTTTATTGCAGAAAACTCCTGCAGATCGCTTCACCGTTACAGCCAAATTAACCCTTATAAGTAAGGCAGAAGGTCAGTTAGGTGGACTCATAATGATGGGTCTTGACTATTCTTCTTTGGTGGTAAAGCGCGTGGGTGATGGCTTTGTTTTACAACAAATGACTTGCCGAAATGCCGATAAAGGTGGGGCGGTTATAGTCACTCCGTTGGCTCATTTGGCAAAAACGGGGCAGGATGATAATGATTATCAGTTTGCAATCTATGAGGAAGTATTCCTTCAAATGAAGGTAGATGGCGGCATAGTTCGATTCGCTTTCAGTCGTGATGGCAAGCATTTTAAGGATGTAGGTGAGCCATTTAAGATGCGAGAAGGTAAGTGGATAGGAGCAAAGATGGGCTTTGTTGCACAAGAACCCAACGTGAAATCAAATCGCGGTTGGATAGATATTGATTGGTTTAATGTTACAGATTAATCTATAAAAAACAAACAACTTAATAACAATGAACAAATTATCATTATTGATTTTCTTCGTATTCTTTCCGTTGTTCGCATTGGGCGATGGTTGGAATGAAAGCGAATACCAAGCTATTGAGCATGCTATTGAACAACCAAAGATTGCCGATAGGTCTGTAGTTATCACGAAATTTGGAGCAAAGACGACGGCCTCGGCAGCACAAAATCAGCGTGCTATCCAGAAAGCTATAGCCTTTTTGGCTCGTCAAGGCGGTGGAAAAGTGGTGGTTCCTGCAGGAAAATGGCATACGGGAGCATTGCGTTTATCTTCTGGAATCGAACTTGTTGTGAGCAAAGATGCCTTACTTCAGTTTGTGTTTGAACGTTCACTCTATCCGTTAGTAAAGACATCTTGGGAAGGAATGATGTGCTGGAATTACAGTCCTTGCATTTATTCTTTTGGCTCAGATGACGTTGTTGTGTCGGGAGAAGGCACGATAGATGGCGGTGGTTCGAATGAAACGTGGTGGCCAATGTGTGGAAAAGAGGTCTTCGGATATGTCAAAGGAGTTACTAAGGAGGCACAAGTGTTAGGCTCACGCAGGCGACTTCAGCAGATGGCTGAAGACGATGTACCCTGGGATGAGCGTCGTTTTGGGTTGGGATATGGGCTTCGTCCCCAGCTCATTAACTTCGTAAAAGGAAACCGAGTGCGTGTTTCGGGCGTTACTTTACTAAATTCTCCTTTCTGGGTTATACACCCTTTACAATGTAAGAACGTGACGGTTGATGGCGTAAAGATATGGAATGAGGGACCAAATGGAGACGGATGTGACCCAGAAGCGTGTGAAAACGTGCTGATTCAGAATACACATTTCCATACAGGGGATGACTGTATAGCCATTAAAAGCGGTCGAAATAACGACGGAAGACTTTGGAATCAACCTTCAAAGAACATCATTATACGCCGTTGTGTGATGGAAGATGGCCATGGAGGTATTGTGATTGGGAGTGAGATTTCAGGCGGATGTATGAATGTTTTTGCCGAAGATTGTACGATGGATTCACCGCATTTGGATCGTGTTTTGCGTATCAAGACAAACAATTGCAGGGGTGGTCGTATCGAGAATATTAATGTTCGGCGCGTTAAAGTGGGGCAATGTAAGGAGGCAGTAGTTAAGATTAACCTTGACTATGAGCCTCAAGAACCATGTTATCGAGGCTTTGAACCAGAGGTAAGAAACGTGAATGTAGAGCAGGTTACATGTCAAAAGAGTGCTTATGGTGTGCTGATTGTGGGACGAGATAGCGTAGAAAATGTCTCAGATATACGCTTAAAGGATTGTGAATTCAATGGAATAAGCAAACAAGATGTTAGAATTACGGGGAAGACTCGAAACGTTTCGTTCGATAATGTCAAAATGAATGGCTCGTTAGTATTGTCTACTGACAAGAAGCCTTATAAGCATTTGTCTGAATGGATGGCTTATTCGGAGATGAAACGAACGCCAAAACCCTGGCTACTTGACTTTGCTTCGGCCCCTCGTTGGAGTTATACTGTGGGCATAGAATTAGAGAGTTTATTAGATGTTTACCATGTTTATGGGGGCGATTCTATTAGGAATTACCTGACGGCGTATTGCAAAAAGATGATTGATCAGCAAGGAAAGGTGACAGGGTATGACTATAATGCCTTTAATCTTGATAACATTCGGCCGGCTAAATTCATTCTCAAGATGCAGCAATATGCCTCTACTCAGGGTGAGAAAAAGGCTTTAAAGACTTTTATGAAGCAACTACTTAAGCAGCCAAGAACGTCAGATGGCGTCTTCTGGCATAAGGCAATATATGCTAATCAAGTGTGGCTTGACGGCATCTTTATGGGCTTACCATTCTATTGTAACTATGCTTTGACAAACTATTCTGACCGAAAAGCACGTGCGATTCTTGACGATGCGGTTCATCAAATACTACAAACCGATTTGCGAACTTATGACAAAACAACTGGTCTTTGGAAGCATGCTTGGGACGAAACTCATAGTCAATTCTGGGCAAATCAAGGCAATGGACAAAGTCGTCACACGTGGGCTCGTGCGTTGGGTTGGTACGTAATGGCCATTATGGAGTGCTTAGATGTCATGCCGAATGACTATCCTCGCAGGGCCGAACTTGTGGCTTTATTACAGAAAACAATGCAAGCGGTTGTGCAATATCAAGACAAAAAGAGTGGGGTTTGGTATGATGTGATGGACGTTAAGAGTCCAAAGAACTACTTGGAAAGCACTGCTTCGTGCATGTTTTCTTATGTCTTACTGAAAGGTTCACGTCAAGGCTGGCTCAGTTCTGATTTCCGTGAGGCAGGGAAGCGTGCCTATCAAGGTATCTTACAGCATTTCATTCGGGTGAATAATGACTTGACTCTTTCACTAACGGATTGCTGTAGTGTGAGTGGTTTAGGGCCAGGTAAGGGCCCGTTTGTGCCAAAAGGTAAGGAAAATTATCGTAGAGATGGCAGTTTTGACTATTATATGAGCGAGCCAGTTCGTAATAACGACCCCAAAGGAATAGGCCCTTTTATCTGGGCTTCGCTTGAAATGGAGCAACATAATGCCCAATAATATAAGCTTTTTGGGCTCAAATAATAAATCAAACCCATTCAAAGAATAACATAAGAAAAGAGGAGTTCACAAATGAACTCCTCTTTTCCGTTTTGTGACTCGCATGGGGCTCGAACCCATGACCCCAACATTAAAAGTGTTGTGCTCTACCAACTGAGCTAGCGAGTCAGTCAACTTCCTGTTCGAAAGCGAGTGCAAAGGTAGTTATTTTAATTGAAATAAAGAAATGGTTACAAAGATTATATGATTTAATTTAATATATTTAACAAATCAAACCTTGTCTAATGGTGACTTCATTTCTATTTTTAAGCAACCTTGTTTGGCTGAATTTATAACTTCATCACCACTGTTTATTCCTTTATTTCAATACCAACGTTGGGCTTATCTTGGCCTTGATCCTCCTTGGTTACATAGCGTTGCCAGTACGCAATGATGAGCGTTGTCAACGGAAGTGCCACAATCAGTCCAATAAATCCCAGTAAAGCACCCCACACAGAGAGTGATAACAGCAAGATAGCAGGGTTTAATCCCATCGCTTTTCCCATGACTTTAGGTGTCACAATAAAGTCAGTTATCACTTGAACTACAGCGAAAACAAGCAGTGCTAAGCCAAAGATTACCCAGAAGTTTTGACCCGTATCAGCCGCTTTTAGCATAGCCAAGAAGGCAGTAGGGATTAGTGCAAACGTGTGAAGATAGGGCACAAGATCGAGTATTCCAATAAGGATTCCAAGACCGATTGCCATGGGAAAGCCTATGATAGTAAAGCCAATGCAGAACATTATGCCGAGACATAGCGCCACAAGTCCTTGTCCTCGCACATAGTTATTAAGCTCGTGTTTCACATCTTGCATTAGTTCCTGCCAGAAAGGACGGTTCTTTTTGGGGAAGATTCGAATCCAATTGGCTGTCAGATACTCATAGTCCATGAGGATAAAGAACGTATATAATAAGGTGATTGCAGATGCAACGATACTCCAAATGATGCTTGCTGTCTGACTAACAAACGAGAAAACCTGGGGCATTGCGGTTTTAATGGCATCACCAAAGTCCTTACTTTTGAAGAAACGTTCTATCTGGTTTTGATTCGCTTGCACCCATTCCGAGATGTAATTTGTTATGTCATTGGTGTGTGTTGTGTGGTGAACCCAACGCATAAGTACGTCTTGCAGTCGGTCAAACTGCGCTATCATAGGAGGAAAGATGAGGTAACAAACGCCCCCGATGACGCCAATCAGCAACAGAAAAGTCAACACAATGCTGATTGCCCGCACATGAATGTGGAGCCTCTTTTCAATGAATTGCACGATGGGATAAAGCAGATAGGCTATCAACCATGCAATAAAAAAGGGTAGAAGTGCACTGCTTAGGTAGTTAACCAAAAGCAAAACACCGATGACAAGCAGGCCTGTTCCTGCCCAACGGATAAAGCGATCGAACGTAATTTCCTTTTTCATTATTCTTGATTCCTTTCTTCTTTCAAAGCTTTTTGATAGCAGTCGCGACATAATGGCTCGTATTCTGTCTCCTCGCCAAGCATCACACGGTGTTCATTTTGCACCAATCGATGACTTACATAGGCAAGCGCGCCGCAACGAACACATATTGCATGCACCTTCGTTACTTCGTCGGCGATGGCACAAAGGGCTGGAATCGGACCAAAAGGCACACCTTTATAGTCCATGTCTAAGCCTGCAATGATGACTCGGATGCCACGATTGGCCAACTCGTTACACACTTCTACGAGGTTATCATCAAGGAATTGAGCTTCATCAATGCCTACAACGTCGATGTCAGATGCCAGCAACAATATCGAAGCCGATGAGCTTATAGGAGTAGAATGAATGGAGTTCTGGTCATGACTCACCACGTCTTCTTCAGAATATCGCGTGTCAATAGCCGGCTTAAAGATTTCAACTCTTTGCTTAGCGAACTTTGCCCGCTTCATTCTTCGAATCAGTTCTTCGGTCTTTCCCGAGAACATTGAACCGCAAATCACCTCAATTCTGCCCGGGCGATGTGCCTCTATAATTAGATTTTCCACCATGATGGCTACAAAGTTAAGAAAAAAATAGGATATTGTCATAGCGGAATTGCAGAAAAAGTATAATCATTTTATGAGCCATGTTGAATGGTTCTAAAAGTCAAATTCCATCAGATGGCTATGTTGTTTTCATGAAATTAGTTTGTGTTTCTTGTTTTCTTCTGACCTTAAGCCTTATTTGTTATGAGCTGTTTTGTATTAAATAAATAGCTTTATTGCTACCATTTAGGTCCAAGCAATTATGATTTTCGGTTTCAAAAGTTCTCATTTCATTCACCTCTTATGTATGAATGATGTTATAATCTAAAGCGATTCTTTACTTGTTTTGGTGCATAATTATCTACGATAAGCCTTGTGTTCCTGCATAAGATGATTCAAACTTCTTATTTGTTTTGTAAATTTATAGTGCAAAATTTAACACTTCACGCAGGCACCAAATAGAAATAAGGAAGTGGTAAATCTCATTTTTTGTCGTTGTTCAGCGCAATATATTTCACAGAATCATAGCTTTTCCATTGCAAGATGAGGCGTTTTACGTGGTGTTTTGCATCAAACAATCGCGTAAAATCATAGCGTTTGGCTTGTAATCTGATAGAGATTGCTGAGAAATTCATGTGATTTCTCGGAGTGTTTTGAATCTTTGTGGCTAACTGACTGATAGTGAGCGGATTGTGAGGAACGCTAAAAGGCGGTTTATTTCGCCTGAAGTTGTAAGGTGTTTCAAATTCGCTCGTATTTTGAAACCTATTGTAAGGAAAAGAGATTTGTATTAACATATTTTCTTCATCGTGGTATTTTACAACTTTATTCATTCGGATTTGCACTTTTATTCTTGGCAAACTAAAACATTATTTTATAGGAAATTGTGTGTAATCAGCCTGTTTTCGTGTGATGATGAGGGAAACTTTATGGCTTAGTTTCTTCAATTTTATGGTATTTGTAGGCCTAAAAATGCAAATTAAAACATTTTGTTCGATAAAAGAAACAATTGTTTTCACTTCATGAATAAGGTTTTAAAAATTGCAAAGAAATATCATGTTTTTTTGTAAATAATAGATAATTGTTTATATTTGTGAGTGATTATGGGAACATTATACATAGTACCGACACCCGTAGGCAATATGGAAGACATGACATTGAGAGCCATTCGGGTGCTGAAAGAGGCCGATTTGGTGTTGGCAGAAGATACTCGTACATCGGGCATTCTATTCAAACACTTCGACATCAAGAATCATTTGATGGCCCACCATAAGTTTAATGAACATGGTACTTCGGCTGGAATTGTTGAACGACTTAAGGCTGGTCAGACGATAGCATTAGTCAGTGATGCGGGTACTCCGGGGATAAGTGACCCAGGTTTTTACCTTGCTCGCGAGGCCGCCAAAGCCGGAATAACGGTTCAAACCTTACCCGGTGCAACGGCATTTGTACCTGCTTTGGTCTCATCGGGACTGCCGTGTGATCGTTTTTGCTTTGAAGGTTTCTTGCCACAAAAGAAAGGTCGCCAGACGCATCTGCTTGCTTTGCAGAACGAAACACGTACAATGGTGTTCTATGAATCGCCTTATCGATTGCTGAAGACGCTGCAACAGTTTGCTGAAGTGTTTGGAGACGAGCGCCAAGTGAGTGTTGCGCGTGAGATATCTAAGGTATATGAGGAGCATGTTCGTGGCACATTACGTGATGCCATCGAACATTTCACTGAGAAAGACCCACGGGGCGAGTTTGTAATCGTAGTCGCGGGAGCAAATATAAAGAAAGAAAAAGAAAAGAAACTAAAATTAGAGGAGTGAATGATTATGAAGAAAATGTTTTTTATTTCAGTTGGTATGATGATGCTGGCTGTTACTGGTTGTAACCAGAACAAGACGAAAGAGGGTGCTGTTAACACTGAACAGAATGACTCAATACAGCAGATTCTCTCTCAGAAAGATAGCGAAATTAACGAGATGATGGGCCTAATGAACGAGGTTCAAGAGGGATTTCGTCAGATTAATGAGGCCGAAAACCGAGTTACTATCGCTAAAGACGGCGAAGGTTCTGATAAGAAACAGGTGCTAAGAGATAACATAAAGTTCATTACAGAGCGTATGCAGAAGAACCGAGATCTCATTGCTAAACTGCGTGAACAGCTTGCAAACAGCTCGTTAAAAGGTAGCCAACTCAAGTCAACTATAGACAACTTGGTTAAGCAATTGGATGAAAAGGATCAGCAATTGCAGCAACTTCGTGCTGAACTTGATGCCAAAGATATTCATATTGGAGAGCTCGATGAGACGATAAATCATTTGAATACCAACGTAAGTAACCTCACAACAGAGAGTGCACAGAAGTCGGAAACAATCTCAGCACAAGATAAACAGCTCAACACGGCATGGTATGTGTTTGGTACAAAGAGTGAACTTAAAGAACAACGCATTATCGCTGACGGTAAGGTTTTACAAGGAAACTTCAACAAAAACTACTTTACTAAGATTGATATTCGCGTGGATAAGGTCATCAAACTCTATTCAAAGTCTGCACGACTGCTGACACTTCATCCTGCAAGTAGTTACACTTTGGCACGTGATGCCAATAAAGAGTACGTGTTAACCATAACAAATCCGCAAATATTCTGGAGCACAAGTAAATACTTAGTCATCCAGGTTAAATAATTATTAGAATCAAACGAGACTCCCCTTTGTTTCTACATGGGGGAGTTTTTCTGTGTAATCATTAATGAATCAGCTTGATATTTGGTTCCTTGCAGTGGCATTAGCCACCGATTGTTTCACTGTTTCGATCGCCTGTGGCATAATAGTTAAGCGCATGGAGTGGGGCATAACACTGCGTATGGCCTTACTCTTTGGCGTGTTCCAAGCCTTGATGCCGCTGATCGGATGGCTTGGAATAAGTAACTTTTCCCATTATCTTGAAGAGGTAGATCATTGGATTGCTTTCGGACTTTTAGCCTTTTTAGGAGGTAGAATGATTCGAGATGCGTTTCTTCCTGTTGAAGATCATTCGATGAATCCACGTCGCTTTAAGACGCAATTCCTATTGGGTGTAGCCACAAGTATAGACGCTTTAGCCATTGGAATATCGTTTGCTTGCATGGGATTTAAGCAGGTTTCATCTCTTGATTACCCTCTTTTTGTGATAGGAATCGTTGCTTTTGTGTCTGCAATTATAGGCATGTGGCTCGGTGTTCGCTTTGGAAAACCTTTGGAAAGGCGCTTGAAACCTGAGCTGTTGGGAGGCATTATATTGATTATTATTGGTGTAAAGGTATTGATTTCTCACCTTTGTGGCTGAAACTTTTGAATTGAATCAAAGCGTGTTTTATTTCAAATAATAGCGTTAAGACCTATTGTTCATCTTACATAATGAATCAAAAAAACGCACATTCTCTTTCAAAGGAATGTGCGTTTGCTTTGTTTTAATGATGTTATTTCATTCTTTTGAGGCATTGTTCTCAATCACTTCTTTGTCTATGTATTTACGATTGACTACGAGAATAAAGAAGGGTTGCGTGTAGTAAGATTGCTTTTTACCACGTATTACCTTATAGTTTAGCAAGAGCGTATTGCCTTTTTGCACCAGAGATAAAGGCTGAATATCTGTCGATATGTTTGTTTCTGGCAGCACTTTAGCAATGACAAACTGCTTCTTAAAATCTATTTTAGTTGGTTCTCCGCCTTTACCCATGACGGCAGCCATGCCAAAATAGTGATTAAACTCATGCTCGTTAGTCACCTTTAATGGCGCTGGAAGCGACGCATTATTACTGAAAAAGTAGTTCTTTGCCACGTTATATTGAATTGTCTTTTGACTGCAAGTACAACCCCATAACAGGCAAGCTGTCCACAAAAGCATAATTAGTTTCTTCATTCTTTGATTTATTTTGAAGTGTGGATTCTTATTCCTAATTGTATTTGGAAGCCCGTTGGACGATGTTTATAGCTATTTTCAATGTCACTTCCATTATTGAAATAGTGACTCATTCCAGGCTCAATATATAACCCTGTGTTATTATTTATTCGATATTCTAAGCCTAAGGATGCATTAACGGCCCATTGAAGAGGAGATTCTTTGAGGTCAATGGTCTTAGGACTGAAGTCACTCTTTATTGCAGGTTGAGGCAAACGGAGTTGGCCTTTGACAAGTTTCTCTACCTCACCTCCTGCTGTTGCATAGGCATTTAGCCGCTTATATTGCCACAACCGATAACTAACCGATAGGGGAATACCAATATAATGCAAGCGCTGTTGCCCCTCTTCTCCTTGCTCTTTGCCTTGATTTGTGATGCTTGCAGACAGGAAACTATAGGTCAATCCCGTGTGAATTGTCCAATCATTACTTAGTTTTCTGCCCACCGATACACCTATTTTAATCGGTAAATGATGGTGATATTGCTTTGTAGAAAGCCCTGGAGCACTACTCAAATAATGGCCTTTCTCATTGGGATTTGCCATGACATCAGCCACGAATCCATGGTTAAATGCATTGCCAATTGCCTGCGTTGACATGCCTCTTCCACTCATATATACATCAAATGTAAGGCGTTGAGGCGTAGAAGAAACAAGCCTTTGCGATAAGATTTCCGTAGGATTGCTGTATGTTTCATCCTTTGTTACGGGCCGCTTCGTTGGCTTTTGCCTCGTGCTATCAGTGCTGTTTACGACTGCTTGGCTTTCAACCATATCATTATCTGAGGTTGAAGCCACTGTTGTTTCAGTCATTCCAAGCGTTGATACAACACGACTATCCTTTCTTTTTGCCCACCAAGACATTGCTGTTTGAGGCATATTCTCATGCAAAGTGGGGCTATCCGCGTCGCGTTGCCCTTGTTTTACGCTCTCCTTTGGCTGCTGTTGTGAAACAAGCGCATTCGTTTCAGGTGCAGAACTACGTAGCCACCATACGCCAACTCCTGCAATGATCACGGCAACAGCAGCTGCTGCAGCCCACCATTTAGACAACTTTCCAACATGAGACGAAACAGATGGTGACGCAGATACAAGGCCACGACGAACCATTTCGACTTTAATGTCGTCGAGTAATCCCTTTGGTGGCTCTTGCGTATGCCCCTCGAAACGGTGTCTTATGTCGTTAATCCACTTGTTCATTCTGTCATTCTGTCTTGTTTCTGATATGATTTTATCATACGGGCCAACATGACTTTAGCCTTATAAAGCTGTGAAGCTGAGGTGTCAGCCTTTATGTTTAACTGTGCAGCGATTTGCTGATGACTTAATCCTTCGATAACAAACAGGTTGAAAACTGTGCGATATCCTGAAGGCAACTGACGTATCATTGCCGTAATTTCTTCGGCACTAAGTGAGCCAATTTCGGGCTCTTCGTCTACTACATCAGGTGGTTCTTTATCCAGAAAACATTGCTCTTGTTTTGCTTGTTGACGCAAAAAGAGCAGCGATTCATTGATAACGATGCGCGTAGCCCATGCTTTTAATGACCCCTTTCCACGATAGTTGAACGTGCGACCTTTATCAAACATCTTAATGAAAGCCTCCTGAAGTATATCTTTTATGTCTTCATTCTGGGCGACATATCGTGCACATACGGCCGTCAGTAGAGGCGCATATTCAGTATACAACAAGTCTATAGCAGTGGCATCTCCCCTGTTTAACTTGCGAACAATAGTCTGTTCATTATCTCTACTGAATAGTTTCATGCCACGCGCAGCTCTTTTTCTTTAGTCTTATAGCGTCATTCTAAGCCTTGTTTGACTTCATTTTCTTTAGTCCTTTCACTTAGTAAATGCAAAAATAAGATAATCTTGTCTATGTAATTAGAATTTAACAATCATTTAACATAACGTGAGGCAAGGTTATGTTTTCATAGGTATTTAAGGAGTAGATGAATCAAATATAACAATAAAATGATGAAAAAGCAAACAAACAAATTATCTTTTTGGCTGGTGGGATGCCTTGTAATGTTAGGTCTTTCCTTTGCAGCTTGCAATCCAGGTGGGGATGATAATCACACACTTACCCCCGAACAACAACAGCAAGCCTATCAACAGGCGAGAGGAAACTATGCAGGTAAGCTCTTCTTTAGCCGCTTGGATGCTACTAATGGCAATATCGTTAAAGACTCTTCTGCCATTCGTTGGGAAATCAATACAGACTCAACGTTGATTATTAAGGCCTTTCCTATGCGGTTATTTGCCGAATATGTGAACGACAATGCATTGAAAAATGCACTGCGTAATGCACCAGATCAGGACATCAAATGCTTCACCTATTATTATAATCTCAATCCAGTAGGCTTCTTTATCAGCCCTGTTTCGCCTGTTTTTAACCTCAATTATGGTGGTCAAGACCATAAGATTAGCATAGCTTTCTTTATTCGTAACAGCTATTCTTTTGGCGTTTTGAACAGTGCTCGCCTATCACAGATGCAGATTATAGCAGCTTCTTTGCAGGTAGATGCAATGTCGTCAACCTATCTGAAGGAAAGCGTTGGCTTCGTTTTCCAAGGAAATGGGAGCCGATAATTCGGTTAATTGGCTTGCTTTTTAAGGCAAGTTGAAGGCTGACTTCAATTAAAAAGTCCGCACAAGTCTATCGTATAGATTTGTGCGGACTTTTGTTTTATGGGCTGAAATGTAGGAATGTTGTTTATGGATTGTAAAGATATATGGTCTAAAAAACGATACTTCGTAAGCTTGCAAATAGGAAAATAATGGTTGAAAAAACGGGGATTGTTGCCTCTGTTGATAGATTTGGTGAAGGTAAAACCTTCGCTTTCGCGTATGAAGTGGGGCATATTGGCCTACAAAGTGTAGCAAACGACAGCGTGTTTTCAGTCATATCTGATTGTTGTTTGCGTCATATTGCGTTGTGAAATGCGGCAGATGAGGTCATACGATGATGATATTTGGATGGAAAAATGACGCTGTTTTGTT
>NZ_GL629647.1:1148392-1168228 GCF_000185845.1 Segatella salivae DSM 15606 | reverse complement strand
GTATACTATATATAACGAAATTCCTCGTAAATCCACGAGTTTTGCGGGGTTTCTATATATATAAGGTAAAGAAATATGGTGCCAATTACGACCTTTTGAGACCGCAAAGTTTTTTCTGTTTCTTTGCCTTCAGAAAGTAAATAAATGGTGTTTTCGTGCGATTTTGCATCGAATCTAATCATCTTTAATGAGGTTTTGAAACCCAAATTTTTGTTCGTGACCACCTTTATACGTACAAAGTGGTTTGTTATGAGATTGTATGTGTCTCATAGAATGACCTTAAGGCAGAAATTGTTTGGCGGTTTCGATAAAATGAGTTCCTGCATAATGGAAAATGAGTTGTAACAAACCATGCCGTGTGAAAAGTTGTAAAGAATCGCAAGGTGAATCTACTCATTCTTTGATGTAAATCAAAATATCATGAAAAGTGTGCAAAATAACATGAATTTATTTGGCGTGTTCGTACACAATTACTAATTTTGCATCGTCTAAAAGACATTAGGTAATAGATTGTTTAGGTTTACATATAGAATTAGGTTTAGTTGTTTAGGTTTAAAGATTAGTTTGATTTTTCATAGGATTAGTTATTAGGTATAAGATTAATTGATGGATAACACGAGCGAAAGCGTCGCTCATTTTATTAGAAAAATATAGTGATTAACTAATAATAAAAGCAGCGTTGAAGTGATTCAGCGCTGTTTTTGTATCTTAACCGCAGTGCTTTTATGCCGTCTTTGGATTGCCTTAATTCCGTCTTTGGATTGTTTGCAGGTTGTTGAACGAATCATTTTCTTGGCTCTTTAGGGTTGTTTGATGAGATTTTTTCTTATTGTTGAATCAATAATCTCAGTTTTATTCTTTCATAAAAAGATAGAATTGAGTATGCTTTTCAATACTGGATAGCTTATTTTTTCAATTGAAAGAATTTGCGAAAAGCTCTTTATTTCGTTGCCTTTTATTTTGATATGTCAGTGGATTGCAGTAAATTTGTAGTCAAATATAACTTATTTTACACGATGATATACACGATTGAAAAGGTTACAACGCTAATAGGAGCGCGTCGTTTTGGTTCAACTGACGCCAAGATTGGATTTATTTTGACCGACAGTCGATCGCTTTGTTTCCCCGAAGAAACATTGTTTTTTGCACTTAAATCAGGCCGAAACGATGGCCATCGCTATATACTTGAGCTCTATCATCGAGGCGTTCGGAACTTCGTTGTGACTGAAGTGCCGGCCAATTATGCCTCAGATTATCCCCAAGCTAACTTCTTAAAGGTCGTTGATTCGCTTGAATCCTTGCAGCGATTAGCCGAGCGTCATCGTGACGAATTCAACATTCCAATCGTTGGAATCACGGGAAGTAACGGCAAGACTATGGTCAAAGAATGGCTTAATCAGCTATTAAGTGACGACTTGTTTGTTACTCGTTCACCACGTAGTTACAATTCACAAGTGGGCGTTCCACTAAGTGTTTGGTTGCTAAATGAGCATAGTCAAGTCGGTGTTTTCGAAGCAGGAATAAGCCAACCTGGTGAGATGTTGGTCCTAAGAGATATCATTCAACCGACCATTGCCGTACTAACCAACCTTGGAGATGCCCATCAAGAGAACTTCGTTAGTAGGGAAGCGAAGTGTAAAGAGAAGTTAGTTTTGTTCCATGATGCTAAGATTGTCGTCTATAATGGAGACGATTCACTCATCAGTGACTGTGTAAACGCATTGGAAGACTTTAGGGGCGAGCGTCTGTATTGGTCGTGTTCAGACCACAATGCACCTTTCTTTGTCAAGTCAATTGAAAAGAAAGCTACGGCAACCACCATCACCTATATATATAAAGGTATAGAAAGTTGGTATTCATTACCTTTTATCGACGATGCATCTATCACCAATTCATTTGCTTGTGCGGCTGTAGCGTTGACATTAGGAGTTAGTAAAGATGCGCTTGATGAACGCATGTTACAACTTGAACCCATAGCCATGCGCCTCGAAGTAAAGCAAGGTCAGCATGGATGTACACTCATAAATGATAGTTATAACTCGGATATTAACTCCTTAGATATAGCACTTGACTTCATGAATCGACGTCCTGATCATCAAGGACGACGTCATACTTTGATATTAAGTGATATCTATCAGAGTGGAATGACTACCGAAGAACTTTATAAAGAGGTAGGAAAGCTCTGCCAACAACGTGGCATTGAGAAGTTCATTGGTGTAGGAAAAGAGCTGCAATCTCATGCGGGTCTTATCACGATTAAAGACAAATTCTTCTTTGAAAACGTTGAAAACCTCATCGAAAGTGACGTGTTTAAACAACTCCATGACGAGGTAATCTTGATTAAAGGAGCACGTCGTTTCGGCTTCGATCAACTCACTGAACTCCTTGTTCAGAAAGTACATGAGACCACTTTAGAGGTGAATCTCAATGCAGTTGTAAAGAATTTAAATCACTATCGCTCATTTATGAAGCCACAAACCAAGTTGGTTTGCATGATTAAGGCCGACGCTTATGGGGCTGGAAGCGTAGAGATTGCGAAGACTTTACAGGACCATCGCGTTGATTATCTTGCCGTTGCAGTGGCTGACGAGGGTGTAACGCTGCGCAAAAATGGCATCACCAGCAATATCATGATTATGAATCCGGAGATGACTGCCTTTAAGACGATGTTCGATTATGACTTAGAACCCGAGGTATATTCATTCCGTTTACTTGATGCTTTGGTTAAAGAAGCAGAGAAAGAAGGCATTACTGGTTTCCCCGTTCATATCAAATTGGACACAGGAATGCATCGACTTGGCTTTGATCCCCATAAGGATATAGATGAACTTATACGTCGTTTGAAGCACCAAAATGCCATTATTCCACGTTCTGTTTTCAGCCATTTCGTAGGCTCAGACTGCGATGATTTTGACGCTTTTAGCGCCCAACAATTTGAACTTTTCACTTTCGGAGCGTCCAAACTACAAAGTGCTTTCGACCACAAAATACTCTTTCATATGGACAACAGCGCTGGAATTGAGCACTTCCCTGACCGACAAATGGATATGTGTAGACTTGGATTGGGACTCTATGGCATTAATCCGCGCAACAATAAGACTATAAACAACATCAGCACATTAAAGACTACAATCCTTCAATTGCATCATCTTGCGACCGGAGAGAGTATTGGTTACAGCCGAAAGACAATCCTTGAACGAGACAGTGTGATAGGAGCTATCCCAATAGGTTATGCAGATGGGCTCGACAGACACCTCAGTAATCGACATGGTTACTGCCTTGTCAACGGACAAAAAGCCGAATATGTTGGCAATATCTGTATGGATGTAGCTATGATAGACGTTACAGGCATCGACTGCAAAGAGGGAGATTGCGTTGAAATCTTTGGCGATCATCTGCCTGTTACGGTATTAAGTGACATCATAGGAACGATTCCTTACGAGGTGCTTACAGGCATAAGCAATCGTGTTAAGCGTGTTTATTTCCAAGATTAGGCACATTTTTATAGGCTGATTCGCTTTTGTTTTTCTTTCCTCTTTGCGGATATTGCGTATAGAGGAAAGGGACATTGGTGGCGGAATGACATGGGATTTGAATGTCATTCAAGGCAAAGAATGGAGTGGGGAATAATAGAATAGGCGTTATTTTGTAAGGAAACTTAACCGAAAAACAAGGTGTTTGGAAAGTGTGAAATAGCGAAGGAGAAAGCGGATAAAGCCTTGTTTTGTGCTGTTTGACGTCTAACGGAATCGTGTTTTTAGTCATAAGCTATTGTTAAATGCGTCAAATTGCATGGCGATTTTAGGCATTTCATGAGTTGTTTAGACTCAAATGATGCCATGAAATGGTTCACTTCACAAGATTTTATGGCTTAAAACCTTCTGTTTTTCTCGGTTTTTTAGCGAATAAAATGAGGTGTATGGTGTAACCGTCTGATATATAAAGGTTTATGAAATAGGCCTAAAATTCGCGTATTTGCAGGCAAGTGGTTGGTTGATGAAAACTGAACGATTCTGTGAAGTGAATTTGTAAAGAGTTTTATTTGCCGTTGTTTTATGGGTTATAGCCCTCGTTCTATGATGAGTTTAGATTCAAAGAGACTTGATTTTGCATGCTTTTCTAATCATAATATGCTGTTTAAAGAAAACTAACATTTAAAAGAACGCGTAATAAGAAAAGTTTGTTTAACTTTGCATTTAATGCGTGGAGAACGCTGAAATCAAGAAAACAATCTACAACTTAAAATCGAAAAACCAATACATGGAACAAATTTTTAGCTACATCATCAGCTTCGGAGCGAGTGTGATGATGCCGATTCTCTTTACAATCATAGGCATATGCATAGGCATGGGCTTTGGAAAAGCGTTGAAATCGGGCCTTTATGTTGGCGTGGGCTTTGTGGGATTGGGCGTTGTAACGGCCTTACTCACGACGAATTTCAACACGCCTTTGAGTTCAATCTCAGACTTTTATCATCTCCAACTCAATGTCTTTGACATGGGATGGCCTGCAGCTGCTGCCGTGGCTTATAACACTGCGGTGGGTGCTTTGATTATCCCTGTGTGTTTAGGAGTTAACTTTTTAATGCTCATTACAAAGACAACACGCACTGTGAACATTGACCTTTGGAACTATTGGCACTTTGCTTTCATTGGTGCAGTGGCTTATTTTGTGATGGGAGAAAGCCTACTTTGGGGATATTTTGCAGCCATAGTATGCTATATTATAACGCTGGTCTTTGCAGACTTAACGGCAGAACGTTTCCAAAAATATTATGATTTGGAAGGTATTTCCATTCCCCAGCCGTTCTGTCAGAGCTTTGTTCCCTTTGCACTTCTTATCAATAAACTTCTAAAAAAAGATTCCAGGCTTTAATAAATTAGATATAGATGCCGAAGGACTTAAACGCAAGTTTGGCGAACTTGGCGACCCTCTTGTGCTGGGAGTAATCGTTGGTGGTTTGATAGCGCTATTCGGAGAAGCTGGCCATATCACAAACTTTGCGGGCTATTTAGACGAACTTCGTAAGACTGCTCCAGGCACAACGGCAACAGATGCCACAGTAAGCATTGTGAAAAATGTGTTGGCTTTGGGTGTGATTATGGGCGCTGTGATGGAACTAATCCCTCGAATCACGAAGTTGTTTATCGATGGATTGATGCCTATTTCGGAACGAACGAAGTCGCTTGTAGCTAAGAAATTCAAAGGAAAACGAATTTATATAGGTATGAGTCCGGCTTTAGTGATTGGACATCCCACAACACTTGTGGTGTCACTTTTCCTCATTCCAACCATCTTAGCCTTAGCCGTTTTCTTGCCAGGAAACCAATTTCTGCCGTTAGCTTCATTGGCAGGGATGTTCTATTTGTTCCCAATGGTGTTGCCATTTACAAAGGGAAACGTTGTGAGAACATTCATTATCGGCCTTGTTGTGCTTGTTTTCGGCCTCTATTTTGTTACGGATATGGCTCCTGCTTTCACGCAAGCTGCAGCCTCAGTCTATGCAGAAACGGGTGACAAAGCAGCCAAAATACCTGATGGTTTCTTGGGAGGTGCACTTGATTTTGCCTCAAGTTTCTTTGGATGGGCTATCTATAAAGCGACTGCTTCATTGAAATATGTTGGCATGGTATTGTTAATTTGTGTGACAATAGCACTGATGTTATTCAATCGACGCAGGATTATTGCGAGTGAAAAAAATGCAGATTAAATATGAAAAAGACATTATTAACCTTGGTTTTAGGCCTTAGTGTAACCGTAAGTATGGCACAAGTGAATTATGAAGTGAGGTGGGCTAACCACCCAGAAGACGCAAAGCATTATGACACGGAACGTCTTCGAAAGGAGTTTGCGATAGAAAAGGTGTTCTCACCTGGTGAAGTTAACTGGGTGTATAGCATGTATGATCGCTTTTTAATCGGTGGAGCTGAACCCACAACTGCTCCAATTCGTCTTACATCTATTGAGCCTTTACATACTGATAAGCCTCAAGACAAACAACGATTACTTGATAATCGCGAGCTGGGTATCATCAATGTAGGAGGTAAAGGCACGGTTACTGTGGATGGAAAAAACTATGAATTGGGATTCCAAGAGGCACTTTATGTGGGGCGAGCTGATGAGAAAAACAATAAAGATATAGTGCTTTCGAGTGACGATCCAAGTCATCCTGCAAAGTTTTATATGAATAGTGCTTGCGCACATCAATCCTATCCAACGAAGAAAGTGACGCTAAAGGAGGCCAAAAACATAAAGGCTGGTTCTCTAAAAGAAAGCAATGACCGCGTTATTCACCAAATGATTATCGACGGAGTTGCTGGAGTTCACACGTGTCAATTACAGATGGGAATCACTGAACTCAATGTAGGCTCGGTGTGGAATACCATGCCTGCCCACACACATATGCGCAGAATGGAAGCTTATTTCTATTATAACTTGCCGGAAAGTCAAAAGATTCTCCACGTAATGGGTGAGCCTCAAGAGACAAGACCAATCTGGTTGAGCAATGAACAGGCTGTAATCTCACCGCAATGGAGTATACATTGTGCGGCAGGAACAAGTAATTACACGTTCATTTGGGGCATGGCAGGAGAGAATTTGATTTATACGGACATGCAAGTCGTTAAGATTCCTTCAATAAAATAATTCTTTAAAGAAAATAAGAATGAACAAAATACAATCTGCAAAGATGTCAAACTTCCGGTGGGTGATATGTGCTTTGCTCTTCATTGCAACCACAATCAACTATATGGACCGTCAAGTTTTGTCGTTAACTTGGAAAGATTTCATTGCGCCTGAATTCCATTGGACGGATGATGACTATGGAACAATAACGGGATTGTTTTCTATTTTCTACGCCATTGCTAATCTTTTTGCGGGTAAGTTCATTGATTGGATGGGCACAAAAAAAGGATATCTCATTGCAATTCTTGTCTGGTCTACTGGTGCTGTGATGCATGCGGGCTGCGGATGGGTAGCAATGCGGATAGAAGGATATGACAGTATAGAAGCTCTTCGCTTAGTACAAGCGGGGAGTTCTGCTGCAGTTGCCATCGCCACGATAAGCGTTTGGCTGTTCCTTTCGTGTCGTTTGATCTTGGCAGTTGGTGAAGCTGGCAACTTCCCGGCAGCCATAAAAGTCACTGCCGAGTACTTTCCTAAGAAGGATAGAGCCTTTTCTACTTCGATATTTAATAGCGGAGCATCGGTCGGAGCCTTAGCCGCGCCAGCCACAATTCCATTACTTGCTCGTGCATGGGGTTGGGAAATGGCCTTTATTATCATAGGCGTCTTGGGCTATATCTGGATGGGTTTCTGGCTATGGCTTTATGAAAAACCGGCTAAAAGCAAGCATGTTAACAAGTCAGAACTATGTTATATTGAGCAAGATAGTAACTTTTCGTCGATGGAACAGATTGAAAAGAAAGATGAAAATGAGCATACTATCAGCTTCATGAAATGCTTTTCATACAAGCAAACATGGTCATTCATTGTTGGAAAGTTCATGACTGATGGCGTGTGGTGGTTCTTCTTGTTCTGGGCTCCGGCCTATTTCTCTGACCAATATGGCTATAAGAGCGATTCCACCATGGGCATATCGTTAGTCTTTACGCTTTATGCTATCTGCACAATCCTTAGTATTGGCGGTGGCTATCTGCCCACTTATTTCGTTGATAAGAAAGGAATGAATCCCTATATCGGTCGCATGCGTGCGATGCTTATCTTCGCTTGCTTCCCTGTTTTGGGACTTTTCGCCCAGCCACTTGGTGCATATAGTCCGTGGTGGCCAGCCATAATTATTGGTCTTTTGGGTGCAGGACATCAGGCATGGTCGGCAAATCTCTATTCAACTATAGGCGATATGTTCCCTAAATCAACGATAGCTACCATCACCGGTATAGGCGCAATGGCAGGCGGAGTGAGTTCGTTTATGATTAATAAAGGCTCGGGTATGCTCTTCACCTATGCGGAAGCACAAGGTGCTTCGTTCTCTTTCATGGGCTTTGAAGGCAAGCCTGCCGGCTACATGATAGTCTTTTGTATCTGTGCTGTGGCTTATCTCATCGGCTGGAGTATTATGAAACTGCTCGTACCTAAATACAAACCAATTGTTTTGGAGTAAGGGGAGAGGTTGACAAGTGGAGGAGTTGACAAGTTGACTATAAACGGGTAGACATGTTATTTGAACCTTTAACAATAACTTGTCAACTCGTCTACTTATAAAAATACATGCGTTTACGACCGTCCTTAATAACGATTGACGGGTAAACAAGTTGGCTGTTGGTTAGCAAACAACTTGTTTACCCGTTTACTTTTGATAGGAAATGCTGCAAAACCTTTTTTATTTGAGTTTGCAAATAACTTGTCAACCCGTCAACTTTTAATAGGAAACACTGCAAAACTCTTGTTTTATAAGTTAGCAAATAACTTGTCAACCCGTCAACTTTTAATAGGAAACACTGCAAAACTCTTGTTTTATAAGTTAGCAAATAACTTGTCAACCCGTCAACTTTTAATAGGAAACACTGCAAAACTCTTGTTATTTGAGTTTGCAAATAACTTGTCAACCCGTCAACTTTTGATAGGAATCGCTGCAAAACTCTTGTTATCTAAGTTTACAAATAACTTGTCAACCCGTCAACTTGTCTACTCGTCAACTCTATCACCCCCTTGTGTTGCTGTCGTCTCTAATAATAATTGACGAGTAAACGAGTTGTGTATTGCTTTGCAAATAACTTGTCAACCCGTCAACTTGTCTACTCGTCAACTCCCAAAAACCCCTGCCTCTGCAACGCTTCTAAGAAGCCTTTACTCATCGATTCGTTATCTTTTTTCGTGTAACGGATATCAGTATACACCTGCGCCAACGTCTCTTTATGATTTATTTTCACGAAATTTTGGTTCTCGGATAGCGCCTCTTTGTCGTGATAGATGTCATCAATCGCGTCTGCATTATAGTCTTTATAGCACTCTTGATGCACGATTCCATGCAGCGGAAGACGGTCTGTTAACTCCGGATTTTCGTCAGGCCATCCCATGGTTATAGTGGCAACAGGGAATACCAAGCGTGGAAGCTGGAGCGCATCGATAATCATTTGTGGCGTGTAAAGTGTCGTTCCAAGAAAACAAGTGCCTAAACCTTCGGCTTCGGCAAGGTTACATAAGGTCTGCGTGTAAAGCAAAGCATCCGTTGCTGCGTTCATAAACGAGAGATAATTTGCATAGCCCGGTGTAGCCTTTCGATGCTCCGCCCAGAGTGAAGTACGTCTGAAGTCGGCGCAAATCGTTAGTACTACAGGTGCCTCTGTTACCATTTTTTGATGGAAATGGGCTGGAGCCAAACGCTCTTTTCCCTCTTGTTGGCGCGTCACTACAACACTATAAAGTTGCAAATTGCCCATGGTGGGTGTGCGTTCGGCCGTTTCTAATAATCGGTTTAGCAGTGAATCACTAACCTCTTTGGCTGAATATTTCCTGATAGTCCTTCTGTTTTGCAATGTATCCATAATTATTTTATTAGCTGATGTCAATGGAAACAAAGTTACATAAAATATTCGATATTAGCAACATCAAATCAAGTTGTGATGTCATACACTTTCTTTTTTAGTGCGTTGTCAATGAGTTAGTTATGCAAAGGGCTTGCTTTGGTGTGATAAAATGCCTCAAATGAGCAGGTGTTTTGAGGCATTTTGTGCGGTGAAATGCCTCAAATCACTGACTAATCTGCGTCACTTTGTTTCGTTGTTATAATGGTAATTGAATGATAGATATAGTCATTTCGTGTTTAATATGCATTAAAGGGGTAGAAACGATGCATTAAAATAAGACCGATTTAGAGTGTGAAAAAGGTGAAATTCGCTATGCGTTACATAGTTTTTTTATACCTTTGCAGAGGTTATTCAATTGGAAATTCGAAACAATATATAAACAAAAAACATTATGGCAAACAAAGTTGAATTCAAGTATGCACCGATGTTTCAAGTTGGAAAGGATGATACTGAGTATCGTTTTCTGACGAAAGAAGGTGTGACCACAAGCGAATTTGAAGGCAAACAGATTGTGAAGGTGTCAAAGGAAGCCTTAACTTATCTTGCACAACAAGCGTTTCACGATGTAGAATTCAGTCTACGTAGGGCGCACAATGAGCAAGTTGCCGCCATACTTCGTGACCCGGAAGCTTCTGAAAACGATAAGTATGTAGCGTTACAATTCCTTCGTAATGCTGAGACTGCAGTCAAAGGTGTTCTTCCTTTCTGTCAAGACACGGGTACAGCGATTATCCATGGCGAGAAAGGTCAGCAGATTTGGACTGGCTTTGAGGATGAAGAGGCCTTGTCAAAAGGTGTGTATAACACGTTCACTGAAGACAATCTG
Organism: Segatella salivae DSM 15606; assembly: GCF_000185845.1. Lineage (GTDB taxonomy): Bacteria > Bacteroidota > Bacteroidia > Bacteroidales > Bacteroidaceae > Prevotella > Prevotella salivae. Next base: position 1,157,854 of record NZ_GL629647.1, on the reverse strand, counting down.
CGTTACTCTCAGAATGCACCTTTGAACATGTATGACGAAGTTAACACGAAATGTAACCTTCCGGCGCAGATAGATATAGAGGCAACAGAAGGTGACGAGTATCGTTTTGTGATGGTAGCAAAGGGTGGTGGCTCGGCAAATAAAACCTACTTCTATCCTATGACGAAAGCAACTATCCAGAATGAAGGTACACTTTTGCCGTTCTTGGTAGAGAAAATGAAGAGTCTAGGCACTGCAGCTTGCCCACCATATCATATTTGTTTCGTTGTGGGTGGTACTTCTGCAGAGAAGAATCTGCTTACAGTTAAGCTGGGATCTATTAAATATTACGACAATCTTCCTACCACAGGAGACGAAACAGGGCGTGCTTTCAGAGACATAGATCTTGAGAACAAGCTTCTTGAAGAGGCTCATAAGATTGGTCTTGGCGCTCAGTTTGGTGGCAAAGCCTTTGCACATGACATCCGTGTTATACGTCTTCCACGTCATGGAGCAAGTTGTCCTATCGGCATGGGAGTTAGTTGTTCGGCCGACAGAAACATCAAAGCGAAGATCAATGCAGAGGGAATATGGCTTGAAAAGATGGATATGAACCCGTCAGAACTTATCCCTGAGGAGTATAGAAAGCCTGGAGAAGGAGCTAAGGGCATTGAGATTGACTTGGATAAAGGCATGGATGCCGTGCGTGCGGAACTCACAAAGTATCCTGTAAGCACTCGAGTTAACCTCAAAGGAACTATTATTGTTGCAAGAGATATAGCCCATGCAAAACTCAAAGCGCGTTTAGATGCGGGCGAAGATCTACCTCAATACATTAAGGATTACCCTGTTTTGTATGCTGGTCCGGCTAAAACTCCAGAAGGATATGCCTGTGGTTCTATGGGTCCTACTACCGCAAACCGCATGGATCCCTATGTAGATGAGTTCCAAGAGCATGGTGGTTCACTCGTGATGATAGCCAAAGGAAACCGCACTCAGGTTGTAACTGATGCATGTAAAAAGCATGGTGGCTTCTATTTGGGTACCATTGGAGGCGTTGCTGCGGTGCTTTCTCAGAGCAGCATCAAGAGCATTGAGTGTGTGGAATATCCTGAATTGGGAATGGAAGCAGTATGGAAGATTCGCGTAGAAGACTTCCCTGCCTTCATACTTGTAGACGATAAAGGACATGATTTCTTTAAGGAATTGAAACCATGGACGCCTTGTAACTGCACAAAATAAAAGAGATTTCCTTGTCTCAGCAGGCTTGTCGTGTAGCGTTTCGTTTGTAACGATTGCATAATCGCTTTGTTGAGATAAGTGGAAATAAAGCAAAAGAAGCCTTGCAATGACCTATTTGGTTTGTTGCAAGGCTTCTATATATATAAGGTGTAAAGTCAGTTTGTGTCGTGATTTGATTTGTTCAAGCCTCAGATTTGCTTCATTCGGGCTTAGGTTTAGCTATATACGAACTTAGTTTTAGATACATACAAGCTTGGTTTTAGTTTCATTCGGGCTTATGATAACAAAAAAAAGACCCATCATCTCGATGGATCTTTTCCCATTTATAGCTACCACTATAATTTCACCTTAAGTGATACTTAATTATCATTTGGACTTATATGAGTATAAAAATTTAATTAGTCGTGCATCCTCTAAAGTTGATTTTGCAGGTGTAAAAGTACTAACAATTCCTTAAACTGCCGTTGTCAAAATCGTATGTAATGTTTCCTTTTTCGTATAAATGCATGAAAATAGAGCCGAGTTGGGGTATTTTACCTCCCAATTTGGGATAAAATAGAATATTAGTAGAGTCTTTTTTATGTTAAAATCAAGTAAAATAATCTTCTGTATTGAATTTTTTCGTACCTTTACAACAATCATTTCGACCACCAATTATGAAAGACAACCCGAACAAGATGCCTTCGATTGCCTCACTGAAGGAACTTACTGACCAACTACAAGCAACGAAACAGCCCGCTCAAGGGGATTATGTTGTTACCTCAGATTACACAGCTTTCACGAACAGTAGCCCTTTTTTTCAAGCTATTATCGCTGAAAATGCACCCGTAAGAATGGATTGTATGCGCATGGCTATAGTCAAACAAGGAGCTTGTTGCCCTGTAGTTAACTCGCGATCTTACCCTTGTGAGGTAGGTGATTTGATATTTATCAACTGGGGAAGTGTTGTAGAAGATGATTCGTTTACACCCGATACACGCTTTGGAGGCTTTGCTTTGACCGAGGAATATCTACGTCAACTCTTCGGCTTGGATATGCCTCCACTCTTTAGAAACCCTGGTCTTTGCTTCAAACTACACCTTTCTGACGACGAGCGTAAAGTCTTTCAAGACTATCTTAACACGCTAATGAGCTTGTCAAAGCTATCGTATGGCGACAAGAATAAAGCCTTAAATACTCTCTTTGTGGCTGCACTTAACTTCGCACAAATGCTTTATGACCAAGACTTTGTGGCTCCACAGAAGAACTGGTCCTTAGGGAAACAGCAGTCGGAAGCATTCATTCAGTTAGTTAATCAGAAAGCAAATACGGAGCATGAACTGACCTATTATGCGTCAACGCTTTGCATGTCAAGTCATCATCTCAGTATGGTTGTTAAGCGAGAAACGGGAGAAACGGCGAAGACTTGGATTGATCGGGCCACAGTTTCGGCTATACAAGTGGAGTTACGCTATTCAAATAAGACACTAACTCAACTTGCCAATGAGTTCAATTTCCCTTCATTGAGTAGCTTTTGTAAGTTCTTTAAGCGTCACACGGGAGTCTCTCCACGTCAATATCGCACTGAAATCTAAACTATATTTCAATTGTTTTTAAGGCTGAATTGATGGTCTATGCTTTGAGAAGTAATATTGGTTTTTGCACGATTATAAACAAATTGTGACATAAAATTTGTGTATTTAAATTCAAAAATGTATCTTTGCACACGTCTTCTATAGTCAAATGAAGACGTGACATACGGGGTGCTACCGCGTTTGCGGATGCTGAGAACAAACCCATGGAACCTGAAACGGATAATGCCGACGCAGGGATGAGATTATTCCACGAGTTCTTTTGTAAGATGTAATGACACATTTATGCATGCTGTTCGCCTGTATGTTTATTGTTGTTGGATATAAATTATTCTTTAAAAACACTTAAATATGAACAGAAAACTACACATGCTGATGCTTGCTTCCATAGCTACCATGCAGTGTTATGCCACAAACGAAACTGTAGATACGCTGAAAACGTATGAACTACACGATGTGACCGTCACTTCAACTCGTGCCGGAAAGCATACTCCTATGGCCTACTCATCTCTTGACAAGAATCAAATCAAGAAGTTAAATCATGGTCAAGACATACCTTTTTTGCTTGCTCTTACACCGAGTATCACTACAACCAGCGACGCAGGTAATGGCATTGGATACACTTCTTTGAAGGTAAGAGGAACAGATCCAAGCCGTATCAACTTCACCGCTAACGGCATTCCATTGAATGATGCAGAGAGTTCTCAAGTGTTCTTTGTTAATATGGGCGACTTCATGTCAAGCGTTAAAGACATTCAAATACAGCGAGGTGTCGGTACATCTACCAATGGTAGTGCCGCGTTTGGAGCCACAATAAACATGCAAACGGATGCACCTTCGTTGCAATCTTACTTGAATCTCAACGCCTCTGCAGGCAGTTACGGCACGCATAAAGAGAGTTTACGCTTCGGTTCTGGTCTTTTGGCCGGCCATTGGAGCTTTGATGGTCGCCTTTCTAATATCGGAAGTAATGGTTATATAGACCGCGCCACAAGCCAACTTAATTCATATTTCATGCAAGGTGCTTATACTTCCGACAATACGCTTATCAAATTGCTGACCTTTAACGGTATAGAGAAGACGTATATGGCATGGGATTACGCCACAAAAGAGCAGATGAAGCAACACGGAAGGCGTTATAACCCGAGCGGAGAATACGTAGATGACAAGGGAATTACACGTTACTACAGCAATCAAACTGACAATTATCATCAGCAAAACTACCAGTTAATTTGGAACCAATTGCTTGGAAACCACTTCAGTTTCAGTGCTGCTTTGCACTACACGGCAGGCTTTGGATATTACGAACAATATATGGTAGATCAGAAACTTGCCAAATATGGACTCACAACTACAGGCTTGATTTCTGACCTTATCCGTCGAAAGAATTTGCGAAATGACTTCTTTGGTGGCGTATATGCCTTGAATTATAAGCAAAATCGACTTGAAGCATCGCTCGGTGGAGCCATAAACCATTACAACGGACGCCATTTCGGAACACTCATCAGCGTCATCAATCCTGTTGTTACCAACTATCCTGACAATGAATACTATCGAAACAAGGCTGAAAAGAATGAAAACAGCATTTACGGAAAGGTCAGTTATGAGCTTGTTAAGGGGCTGAATGCCTATGCAGATCTACAATATCGTTATATCACTTACCGCATAGAGAATCCTGAAGACAAATATACGGCGTCGCCTTCTTTAGGTTGGCGTTACGACGAACGCTACAAATTCCTCAATCCAAAGGCTGGACTTTTCTGGCAAATCAATGCTAATCATGCGCTATATGGCTCTTGGTCGCTCTCACACCGTGAGCCTGTGCGCAATGATTTCGAGGGAAATCCCGACCCAAAGCCACGTGCTGAGCGCATGAACGATTGGGAATTGGGTTATAAATACCAAGCTATGAGGTTCAGTGCAGGCCTAAACCTCTACTACATGGCCTATAAAGACCAGTTTGTTTTAACGGGAGAGCGAAATGCTATCGGTGAGATGATTCACCGAAATGTAGGAAGTTCCTATCGAGAAGGCATCGAATTACAAAGCGTTTGGAAGCCTTTTGACTGCTTCCGATGGGATATGAATGCCACTTTCAGCCGTAATCGCGCGAAAGACTGGACGGTAAAGAGCGACAACAAGAAGCCACTCAACTTCGGAACTACCCACCTTAGCTTCTCCCCTGACCTCATTTTCAACAACATTTTCACGTTTAACAGTCATGGTTTTGAAGCATCTTTGCAAAGCCAATATATCGGAGAGCAGTATATGACGAATGATAACAACCGCCATCTTATGCTTGATGGCTACTTCATCTCAAACTTAAACCTCAGTTATACGTTTAAGATGAGGTCAGTAAAAGCCATTACTATTGGCGCAACGATATACAACCTATTCTCCGAAAAGTATTTCACTAACGGCTATGCCAGCGCAGGTTATGATGACAACGGCAAGGAAACATGGACTTGGTCGGCCTATTCTCCGCAGGCACCCCTTAACTTTCTGGCGCATTTAAGCATCACTTTCTAAGATGACAGCATTCTTATCACTCCATTGGCTCGATATTCTGACAACGTTCTTAGGCCTTATCTATATCGTGTTAGAATATCGGGCAAGCATTTATCTCTGGGCGGTTGGCATCCTCATGCCATTACTTGACGTTTGGCTTTACTACACTCATGGCCTCTATGGGGATGCCGGCATGGCGGTATATTATACATTTGCCGCCCTGTATGGCTTCATAGTGTGGCGCTTTGGGCGTAAACATGGACAACAAGAAGGCCAAGAACTCCCCATCACGCACATGCATCGGCGGCTCTATCTGCCTGCAATTGTGTTTTTCTTTGTGGCTTGGGGGGCCACCTATTGGGTGTTACGAACCTACACTAACTCATCCGTTCCGTTGTTAGATGCCTTTACCAATGCGCTAAGTTTTGTCGGTTTGTGGGCTCTTGCACGTAAATATATCGAGCAATGGGGCTTTTGGATTGTCGTAGATGTTATCAGTTGCTATCTCTATATCATCAAAGGAATACCCTTTAAGGCTGGACTTTATGGCTTGTATGTAGTGATTGCCGTCGCAGGTTATTGCAAATGGAAACGTATAATGCATCAACAATATGAATAGTTACCCTCTTATCGACGGACAAAGTCGCTTTGATGCCGTCATTGTTGCTAATGGTTCTTACCCTCAAAACAAGGCTTGTCATACGCTCATTCAGCATGCTTCGCATCTCATTGTATGTGATGGAGCGGCACAATCTCTTGTGAATGATGGGGTAGAGGCACATCGAATGACGGTGATAGGAGATGGAGACAGTCTTCCCGATAGTTTGAAATCATGTCTTCATTTCATTCATGTTGCAGAACAGGATGATAATGATTTGACGAAGGCCACACGTTATTTGATGTCGCTTTCTGCGTTCAAAGAGGGGACAAAGGTAGCTTATTTGGGATGTACAGGCAAGCGAGAAGACCATATGTTGGGCAATATTTCGCTCATGATGCGCTATTATTCATCTTTTCATTTGCAACCCATCATGATTACAGACCATGGATATTTTATTCCCACTTGTGGCAAAAGTTGTTTCAAAACCTTTGCCCACCAGCAGATAAGTATCTTTAATTTCGGTTGCAAACGACTCGAAAGTGAGGGCCTTTTGTGGCAGTCTTATGCGTATGATGCACTTTGGCAGGGCACATTGAATGAGGCTTCAGGCAACGAAGTCACTTTCCATGCCGATGGCTTTTATATGGTTTATCTTACGTTTGAAGGCAAAGCAGCCGAACATTCTCATCAACTTGCTCCTTCATTTGATAGGGAGTAATAATATAATTGAATGAAAACGTGCTGCAAATGATTTCAAACGGTGTCACCTTTTATTTCGTCTTATCCCATGTTTTGATAGTGCTTGATGAAGGAAAGCACGGCCACCCCTGAGTGGTTAAAGTACAATGCCTTCAGCGTTGAACTTTAATCGCCGCCTAAACTGCGTCATTTCACATAGCAAGATGATTTATAAAATACAACTAATTGGAAATAAACAAGTTACCTTGTTTGTTAAACTGAATAGGTAACGATTTGGAAACGAGCGAGCTACTTGGTGTTGCTGTTTTCTGCCTAACAAAGAACGCTTGTTATTCTGTTTGCAAAGATAATACTTTGTTACCGAATAACAAGCGTTTTCAAAGAAATATTCACATATCTGCATTTTGGATTGTTGCTGTTGGAGTTGCTATAATCCTCTCCCTCGCTTCTTCTTTCTGTTAGCTTGGTTTCTGAGCTTGCGCTGCCATGCGGTCTCGGCATAGTCATCGCCATGTGTAGTTGGCGTAATCATTCCGCCTACTCCCTCCACCAAATCATCGGCTGTGCTGATGGCTGCATCTGCCATATCTCTTATAGTTTGTGCGATTTTTGGCGTTTCCTTAGCTGGTGATGGACTGTATGAACGGCTTGGGGGTACGAGTTGATAGCCAGCATCCTTAGTATCTGTATGCATTGACGATTTGCGTATTACTTGGTCAGATATATTCGTATCGGCTTTCTTACCTGCCTCGAAGTTCTTTTGCAAAGAACGGTAGCCAAACTCTCTGCCTACTTCCGATGCCTTGAACGAATATTCTCCGTATGAGAACTTCAAGCCATAGACCTTGCTCTGCTTGTTCTTCATACGATCTATGGTTACTCCGTGCTTATTCAGTTCATAGAGGAACATAGAATGTCCTGTGATACCTGTACTTTTGTACTTTTCAAGTAGGGCATAGCATATTCTTTGTAGTTCTCTCTTTGTTTCCTCTCTTGTGGGATTGGCTTTTGCTTTCTGATGTTTCCTTTTGATTTTGACTTCCTTTGCAATGGTTAAGCCTTTCTCTCTGCTGATTTCCTCTGTTATTCTTGCAGCCTTGTTGCTTACAAAGGTGGTATCATAAACTTCTCCGTATAGGCTGATGCGGTTGGCGATAATGTGGATATACCTGTTGTCTGTATCCTTGTGCGTTACTGCCACCCACTGATGGTTGTCAAGTCCCATTTTCTTGGCAAACAGATGGGCTATTTGGGCAAGTTCAGAAACTGATAGTTTCTTCTCGTCCTGTGGTGCGATGCCGATTTCAATGCGCAGGAACTTGTTCCTGCATCGGGTATTGTAGTCGCCGACTACCTTCATTTCCTCGTAAATAGCCTTTGATTCTCTGCTACAAAGGTTATGGAAGGCAAGCCGATTACCCAGCTTGCCCTCTCTGAAGATATAGTCCAATGCAGTACTTCCGTGTGCTATCGCCTTACACTTTCCTATCATACCTCGGCAGATTTAAGACCTTATATATATCGTCACCAATGCGGAAGTGAGGGTCGAAAAAACGCTTAAATGCTTCTTTGGCACATATGGAAAGGTTCTTGGTTATCGGCACCCATGATTCGTCCTTTATCCTGATGAGGTTGGAAACCTGTGCGTAGTACATTCCCGTTCGGTGGAGTACGGCAATGGCTTCCTTTTCATTGTCGGTCATCTTGGGAACGGCTACCACTTCACCATTCAAAAGAATCTCACGGCAGTACTCGGAGAACTTCCGCCCTGTGCTTTCTGCCTTTGCCTTGATGCGCTGCTTCTCCTCCAAAGTACACCTAACCTTGATGAACTCCGTCTTGTTCATCTGCTTTTCTTCATTGTCCTTCTGCTGCCATTGGGTAGCTTTTCTTCTGTATTTATTCATATAAATTTCTCCGAAAGTTAATCATTATAGATGATTCATTGCTGCTTAATTTCTGAATGATGACCGATGAGAACGGAGTGATTACGGTCTAATCTCCCCGATAGTCTGACGAGGGGAGCAAGCGCAGTTTGTGGGTACAAACTGACGTCTTGCAATGCTACCGAACAAACCATTTACGCTTAAAACGTTTTATAGCCTAAAAACGAATGCCGTGCATTCTATGACTAACTGCATTCGTGGCATTCTCATAGAGAACTAAGCCGAAGAAGAAAAGGTAGACCCTTTTAGCAAAAAAGGTAGACCTATTTGCTCGAAAAGGTAGACCTATTTTGAAGAAAGGGTAGACCTTTTTCCTGAAAACCATCTACCTTTTCTTACTGCTTACAGTCTTCTCCATTTCTCTATGTCCTCACCATATTCCTCCAGATGAAGGCGCACGATGTTCTCCACAAAACTTGAAAGGTTGCTGCCCCTGTCGCCCAATCTGCGCACGATGAAGTCCGCCCGCTCCTGTGTCTCCCTGCTCAGATAGACCGCCTTTCGGCCTATCAATTTGGTTGGAACAAGATAGGCTTGCTTGTAGGCTTCAAGCGTTTCCTTTCTCATCTTGGCGCTGATGCGTCTTTGAACGGCTGTGTTCTCTGTGTGCTGTGATGGCACTGCATCCTGTGATGATACAACATGCTGCTCATGTTCCGAGTTCTCCGATGGAATACCCGACTGGTTCATGGGTGTTCTTTTTTTTCTGCTTCCTGACCTCTTCCCGTTCAGGGATAAACTTGTCTTTTTGTTTGGTAGGTTTTGAATAGGTATCTTCTTCGTTACCACCCAAATAATATGAAAGGTCATACTCTTCTTCTGTTGTTTTCTTCTTTTCCATTGTTTTATCTCATTTTATGTTTAACTTGTTTTACCTTTATGGAGTTGCTTTGCATTTGCTGCATCACCTGTGATT
>NZ_GL629647.1:1145094-1148287 GCF_000185845.1 Segatella salivae DSM 15606 | reverse complement strand
ACAATCGTTCCCTTGAAGGAATCATTGTCCCGAAGCTCATAGCCACCCGACTGATTGGCAAAGCCGATGGCTTGGTAATGATAGCCTCTTACCTCATAGCTGATACAACGTAGAAAGGGTGTAGCCTTTTCTATGTTGATGCAGCGTTCTTCTGTGAGGTATTTCTGCAAATGGAGTGGCAAGGTGTCTGATATACCTGTCAGTCTCCTTGCTCCACCATTTGTAGAGGCTGCTTGTCTGATGCTTTCCTGCATGAAAGTGTCTTGTACACTTTTTTTATAAGGACTGTACACTGTATCATCGAGAGTGTTCCGCCCTAAGTGTCGGATGGCTTCCGACAATGTGCAGCCTTCCAATCGCATACAAAGGTCGATAATACTTCCGCCTTTGCCTTCGGCATAATCTATCCAAAGGTTCTTTTCTGTGTCCACCTTGAAACTTGGATGCATGTCTTCACGAAGCGGTGAACGGTAGAGGGCATAAGATGGTGTCCTACGCACAGATTTGATACCTTTCCTTTCAAGATACTCCACTATGGGGTATCGCTTGATGAGTGATAAATCTTCTTCTTTCATTGTTTATTTATTCTTATTGGTTGAACATTTATTTATTCTGATTTTAATATCGGATTATATTTTGATTATGCTGATAGGGCAAACTTCATTTATTCTTTTTCGTTTCCTAAAGTTTTTCCCCTAAAAACTTTTTTCACTTTCTTCTTACTACATATATTTTGATTGTAAGTAATTGACATTCAGGTATGAGTTGTAGTAAACAACTATACTACATACGCTACTACATCAAACTACTACAGCTATTTACCAGTGGGCAGGGGTGGATTTTCCTAATCTTATACACATAGACAGGACTACAACCTTCACGCCTCTTGCTTACCTTTTCAAAGCCAGCTCTTTTGAGTGCCTCGCCCATACGTTTGAGTGTCAAAGGCTGATGGGTATAGATGCCTAAGTAGGCGAGTATTTCAGTAGTGGTCATATAAGCACAATGAGGATTGTCCTCTGTTGGCTTTTCAAAACAGCGTAATAGTAGTTTCATTTCTGCGGTCTGTACTTGGAAGTCCTCACTCTCCTTGTAGAGTTCCGTGATTTCTTCATCGTTAAACCAATATCTAAAGCCTGCGTTTAGCAAGGCTTTGGCTTCGGTATAGACGGCATCCATAGAAATACCTTTAGCTCGTTCAATGTCAATGGCAAGTACCTCAAAGGGCAGGAAGCGTCTGCTTCCTGTCGGGTCGGTCAAAAAATCGTTGCCGTTCACCGATGCTACGAAACTCGCCAAATGGGGATATTCCTCCACATACTTGTCGTAGGGCATACGATATTTGACCATCGGGCAGGTGATGAGGTTCTTCAGTTCGTTCTCGTCACGTTTGTTAAGGGCTTTGAGCTGGTCGTCGATGTTCACGATAAGGTTCTGACCGATATAAGTAAGTGTGTCCTTCTCCTGCGGATATATCTTACCTGTATAACTGTAACCTTTAAGTGCGGGCGGACAAAGCAAATCAAGAAAGGTAGTCTTGAACTTTCCTTGTTCCCCTGTTAGTACAAGACAGGTATGGTTACGGCATTCACGGTTGTCCATAGCGTTGGCAACCACTGCCACAAGCCATTTGGTAAGGTACGGCAGCCACTTCTCGGAGTTACGGACGGTAACGCACGATGCAAGATTGGCGATGGCGCATTGGTTTATCTCTATCTTGTACAGCACTTCTGAAGCATCAACCGTTGGCAAAGCCTTGAAATACTCCTGTATGGGATTGATACGGGGAGAAAAGCTGCTTTCAATGATGGAATAGAGATTATCAGCGGAAGTAATAATACCTTCCTCGCTATCAAGTTCCCTGCGAAAGGTATTGATGTCATAACGGCTGACCTTGCTATACACATTGGCATATTTGGGAGAAAACTCTGTTCTGCCAAGTACAGTGTTAAACCTGAAGTCATAATGGGTGGAGAGGTAGCTTTCTATCTCCTTGTTTTTGGAAGTTTGCCTACTATGCTTCGGCTTGTCTTCTGCGTGTATATTGCTATTGTCTGCACATTTCTTCATAATCGTCCTAAAATGGTTTCTGAAAGTGAAGTTAAGGAGGATAATTCTGATAGCCAAGCATTCTCGGTGTGCTTGCATAATGTTGCATAAACCTGCTATAAAATTCCTTGTAGGAAATCATCAAACATCTTAGTTTTTAGTGGATTAAATGGAGAAATCAAAGGATAAAAGGAAATGATACAAATATCAATAATTGATTGGCTTTGTAACAAACCACATTCAAATGCGGTATTCTGCACATTTGGGTAGTGAGCTATAAGTAAAGGAATAACAAAGAACGGATAAGGCGAAAATAACTACCTATTTAAACAAAAAGTAATCCACAAAAAGATGTAAGCAAAAATTAAGAGCTTATCTCTATGTTCTCTGAAATCTTAGAACAAGGCAGAATACTTATGTCAAATGGTAGCTTGTACTTTTATAGCTATTGGCTGTGAAAGAAGAAAAGTGGGCGTACCAGCGTTGATAACGACAAGAAATAAGGAAAAGAATTTCATCGTATTTCCTTTGTTTTCCCTGCTGTTCCTTAGTGCTTTGAGCATAAGGAAACTATCCATACTTTTGCATCGTGCTGGAGCGCAAAAGGCTGCAACACAAGAAAACAGTAACAACAAACAAAACAATAGAAGTATGGGGTATTTAATAATTACAGACCAGAACTGGCAGAAACTAAGGGACGAGATATTAAGTCTTGCCGACTGCTGCCACAAGGCATTTGGAGAGAAGTGTAAGCACACAGATTGGCTGCACAATGGTGATGTGTGCAGGTTGCTTAACATCAGCAAGCGCACCTTGCAGCATTATCGTGATATAGGCGTGCTGCCATTCGCACAAATCGGACACAAGTGTTATTATAAACGTGAGGATGTGGAAAGGCTGCTCCTTACAAAAACTGACAAACCTAAAAAATAAACAAGTTATGGAAACGGCAAAAGATTTGAATTTTGGCTCGGACGAGATGCAGGTGGTGCTTACCGCACTGCATGACGTGGGCAGAAGAATAAGGGAAGTGGCAGAGACGCACAAGCCATTGTTTGGCGGTGAGCATTTCCTCACGGGTAAAGAAGTGTGTGAGCGGCTGTATATCAGCCCTCGAACATTGCAAGATTATAGAGATAAGGGG
>NZ_GL629647.1:1134040-1145044 GCF_000185845.1 Segatella salivae DSM 15606 | reverse complement strand
GCAAAAAATAAATTATCAGTTATGGAAGAAAGATATAGTAGAAACAGACTCTACGTGAGTGAAAACGAACAAAGTATGATTAAGGATTATAAAATATTCCTTGGTGGTGCTGGTATCGGTAGTATCGTGGCAGAATGTGCTTTGCGATTTGGTTTTGAACATATTACCATTGTTGACGGTGATAAGGTTGAGGAAAGCAACCTGAACAGGCAGAACTATACGGAGAAAGATATTGGCAGATACAAGGCGGAATGTTTGGCAGAGCGTTTGCACAGTATCAATCCTGACGCGCAGATAGATTACCATACTGAGTTCCTTAACCCTGATAACATCGAAGAGATGCTGAATGGGCATAATGTAGCCATCAATGCATTGGACTTTAAGGACGATACGCCTTTTGTCTTTGATAGGATTTGCAAAGAAAGAAGAATTCCCGTACTGCACCCATACAACTTTGGTTGGGCTGGCTTTGTTACTGTGGTAGATCCGTTGGGACATTCCCTTTCTGAATTATCAGACAATCCCAAAGGATTTGAACTAAAAGTTGCAGAATACGTTACTGGGCACGGCGCCTTTTGGAATCAGCCTAAAGAATGGCTAGACAAGATAGTAGGGCAGTACAAAGAAGAAAGTAATACACTGCCACCGCCACAACTCTCCATTGCTTCTTGGATTGCAGCAGGTTTATGTACCACTGCTATGTACAATCTAGCGACAGGAAAGGCTGTAAACTATTTTCCTAAATTTTATTTCTCCTCACTTCTACAATAGGAAAAATGAGAATTACTAAAACAATTTATTTAATTCTGCCCTTGAAATAGCTTCTGTTATATTCGCCACGCCCAACCTCTCAAAGGCGTGGCGTTTATATGTTTTAATAGAATCTAAAGAACGATACATTCTCTCGGCTATTTCATTCATAGTAAATCCAGCTGCTGATAATCTAAGTACCTCAAGTTCCTCTTCTTTTAGGACAACTCCCTCACACTCTTTCCATCTATGTCCTTCAAAAGAATATTTCCAATATTTGCTTAATCCACTTTTATGAAACTCTACATGTCCCGCTGTTTTATGTGAAGAAAGTGATACAACACACATACCAATCCATATTTTACCTTCATCGGTCAACAATATTGGAGTAAGTTGGTGATTTATTAGTTTCCTCTTTGTTCCACTATTCAAATGAAAGTGATATGACATAGAGCATTTATACTTATCAACTATATCGAAAGTCTCAAAGAACTTAAACCCACTGCTATTTAACTCAACAAGCATTTTTTGTTCGTCCTCTGGCACATGCTCCAAGTAAAAGCTGTACCCTAATTCCTTCACCTCCTTTGCCGTATGCCCACAAAGAAACAAAGGGTTGTCCAACACATAAAGAAATTCCTGCCTGTAATAGTCTATCAAGTAAACACTCTGATAGGTAACACGAGCAAAAGCTTCTACGGTTTGCACCAATGTAGAGAGTACATTGGAATCATAGTCAGGTGCGTTGCGCACGGTGTTCGATGCTATAAAGAAATCTTTTATGTCTGTCATATATGCTAAACGTGTTAAGATTCTCTGATATGTTTCACTACAAAAGTACATTTTTAATGCGGAATACCGCAAAAAGATTACACAAAAGTGTAAAAAACAAAGAGGAAGATGCCAAATTACACAAAAGTGTAATAGATGATATTCGCATAGGAAGTATTTTTGCCGTATAAATCAAGAAACAAAAAGCATTATGGAAAAACAGATTGCAACATTTAAGGACTATGCTATCTTCATGGCAGACAAAACGAGTCTGTTGGAAATAGCACAGTTTGTGGTCAGGGAGAATTACTCTCATCACTTATCTTCATTTACAGAGAAAGAAGTAAATGAAGACATCAAATCAGTGTTTGAGGAAGAGGAATATTTGTATGACAACAAATCTCATATCTATATTGCAAGGGATTCCTTTGGGAATATGATTGGCTGCATCAGGAGCTTTCATTGGGATAAGCACAAGACTCTTCCTATCGAGAAAATATATGGGATAAACCCACTGAATGCTATCCATAGGGAAAGTAAATATAGTTTTTGGCATATCGGACGCTTTGCGGTTGCAACGGGAGCAGGAATATCCACATTGACATTGTTCAAGCGGCTAATGGCATTGGCAGTAAAGCCGATAGTGGAGGACAAGTACAGCTATATGATTGCAGAGATTGACAGCAAACTATTGAAAGTAATGAAGGTGTTGGGATTTGGTACACGCCAAATTGGAAAATCCATCGACTACCTGACATCCGAAACCGTTCCTGTATGTTCCAGCAAAAGAGGTATCAAGGGCTTCTTTTCCAAGTATGGTGAACTTTGCAAGGCAGCATGATTACACTTTTGTGTAATATTTCAGACAACAAATTCAGAATTACACAAAAGTGTAACGATATAATTTGGAGATATAAATATATTTGCAACATCAAAAAGATAATCAAGTCGACAAGATTATAAAACAGACCTCACTGTAATAAAAAAGGAGAAGAAGTCGAAAATCTATAAGAGTAGACAAAATAAATAAAAATGAAATTATGAAAGAAGATTTATTTTCAGAGTTAAGAGAGGATGAATTAGGTATACTCCATGGAGGTGTTTGTAAAAATAACACCAATACGGAAAGCGGTTCCCCAAGTGATTTTTTGGCATCTAACGGAAATTGTTTAGGTGGTGGATGGGGTGATACCAATACAAATTGCACGGGAACTTGCAAGGGATGTCACGTTTAAGTTCTTTATAACATTTCAGATTGTGACTATCATAAGTATGGTCACAATCTGAATATATAAATATTATTATTACTTATAAAAAATATATGAAGTGGAGTTTGTTTAATGTATTAATAGATTCGCCAATTCAAAAGGAACAAGTCTATCTATACAATTACCAAAAAAATAAATTACTAACATTAGATATGCGTCTTAAACCTATAATCATAGAAAGACGTCATAATATAGAATCTTTAAAGGAAATTCATCCAAGCCTTTACGAGTTACTTATTAAGTGTGGTTTTATAGTGTTATCTGCGCTTGATGAAATGAAAAATTGTGTAGATGAGATTAATTCTAAATTGCAGTCAGACGATTATGTAAGAATAACCATAAACCCAACCTTGGATTGTAATCTAAGATGCTGGTATTGTTATGAAAGCCATTTAAAGGGTAGTTTAATGTCTAAGGATACACTATCATATGTCATAATGTACTTAGAAAGGGTAATTAGTTCTTCAACATTAAGGACTTTTCAATTAGCTTTTTTTGGAGGCGAACCACTACTTTATTATAAGAAAATTGTACACCCTTTGATTAAAAAATGTAGCGAATTATGCAATAAGTATAATAAGAAATTTCAAGTTAACTTTACTACCAATGGCATATGCTTAACTCCTAATGTTGTGGACGATTTGATAAAATTAAGCAATTGGGTTAGTATACAGGTAGCTTTTGATGGGGGGAAAGGTTTTCATGATAAGATTAAATATTACAAAGATGGCACAGGAACGTACGATAGAGTATTGCATAATTTATTTTATGCGATAGAAAAGCGGTTGTTTACAACCATACGGTGCAACTATACAAAAGAAAATATCCTATCTTTTTATGATGTTGTGAAAGACTTTGAAGCATATCATAATTGTAGGAATCTAAGGTTTTCTTTTCATAAAGTTTGGCAAGAGGAAGAAGACGATAATTTAAAAGTTAAGGTTTCTCAATTAAAATCGCAACTCACTCAGTTTAAGTTTCAATCAAATATAAATACTTATTTGGGATCAAGCGTACAACACTGTTATGCTGACTATGTACATAACCTTGTTATCAATTATAATGGCGATATTTATAAATGTACAGCTCGTGATTTTAATGTGGATAATAAAATAGGCTCACTTTCTCATGATGGAAACATTTGCTATGGAACTAATAAAGAACGTTGGGAGAATATGTATGTGGCAGAATGTTGTCAGGCATGTCACTTACTTCCTATATGCACAGAATGTGTTCAAAGAAAGAGAGAAGTAGGGGAAAATAAATGTTCTAATGTTGCCTTTAGAGAAAATGCAGAAACTAATATCCGAAAGTATTTTTATGACATTATGAATTTCAAAATTGCAAATACCTGATATTGATGAGAAAAGTTTGTTTTTTTGTTTTTAGTAATAATGCTATCCTTCAATGGTGTTATGTATGCACAGGAAGTAGAAGGATATGTCTTAGATTATCAAGGAAAGCCTGTAGAGTTTGCATCGGTAGCCATCTTAACTTCTACTGATTCTACGCTGGTAGGCGGTTGTATAACACTGGCAGATGGACAATTCAAGGTTAAGGTTCCTGGCGAAAACAAAATCGTGATTGTGAGAGTATCTCATATGTCGTATGAAGATGCTTTCCAAATCAAGCAGGTAGATAATACCCCCATGAAGATTACGCTATCTCCAAAAGCGGTTAATTTGGATGGCATTACTATATCGGCTTCAAGGTTCGTACAAAACACGAAAGGGTACTCTGTAAACTTAACTGACTCTCCTATCTTGAAAGGAAAGAAAACAGCTGATGCTTTGATATTCCTCCCAGGAATAACTAAAGAAAACGGAGTTATCAACATTAATGGACTTCCTGTTAGCGAAATATATGTAAATGGAATTAAAATAACCTCGCAAGAAGAACTTAATAAGTTTCCAGCCAATATGATAGGCTCTGTGAAGGTTGATTACCTTGCAGGAAGTAACACCAATGCCTCTACTGGTGGAGGAGTTATCAATATCTCATTAAGGAAAATAGCCGATAGGAACTATTACGGTAGTTTGTCCGCGGAGGGAACCGCACACAAGGGGAACTGTATAGATGAAGAAAATTTAGGAGGAACGATGTACTATAGATACAAGGATCTGCATATTTATGATAATTTATCACTGCCTTGGTATCAGTATAAAGAGACTGGTAAACAATTTCTTTATAATAAATTGTCGGGCATTGAGAAGCAGAGTTGTGAAAGAGACTATAATAGAGGCTATAGTTTCTCTAATCGATTGAGCCTTACTCAACAACTTAACAAACAATCGTCTTTGAGTTTTAGTTACTATATCTCAGCCAACCACAACCATTCACACTTAAATACTTATGATGACGATAATAACATAAATATAAGAACTTACAAACGAGTGGTTGAACAAGAAGTAACAACAAAGTATTTAACTCCTCTCGGTAAGAGTAAAATTTTGGTAGATTTGACGATAGATTACTATAACAGGCACGCAAATACAGCTACAAATTATCTGGGAAATAGCGTAGAAAGCGTAGGAGCAGCTGACAAGCAAAATAATAATCTTTGGAAAACTTCATTAGATTTCACTCAACCCATAGGTAGAAATCTACTGACTTATGGTGGTGCTGTTCAGTATGTGAATCAGCATTTTACGCCAATAATAGTAAACTATCTTACTAACAAATTTTTCATAAGCAACAGTAGAACGAAGGTCAATGGCTTTACCCCTTACGTCTATATCCAGTTGGCAGGAGCATTCAAGAAATTAAAATATGCTTTTGGTATAAATTGGCAAATAAATCATATTTCATATAGCGATAACAAATCCTCTGTAATTTCCAAGAACATACAAAGAGGATTAAGTCCCTCGATTAGTTTAATGGCTCCATTAAATAAAAACGGAAGCAGTATCTTTCGTCTTGCTTTTAAGCATATATTAGAGAACATTCCATATTCAGCAATATCATCAACGATTAGATGGTCGAATGCCTCGAATTATTCAGTGGGAAACCCATCTTTGAAAGCTCCAACGAATGATATGTTGATGGTTTCTTTCTCTTTCTTTAAAAGTTTACTTGGAGTAACAGGTGTCTATATGCATTCTAATAATAATATCTATTGGCAAACCGAAAATAGTTCGGAGAATAAAAATTACCTTTACACTCGCCCTGTTAATCTTGATGGGATAAATGCGTATGGAATGAATGTGGAGCTAAATCTACACCCTTTGAAATGTTGGATGATGAAAGCCATGGGTAAATTAGAATTGCATGTAGAGGATATAACTTTAGATGGTATAAAATATGACAAGAATAGATTTCGACAATATTATACTCTTTATAATAGTTTCAACCTCCCATCAGGATGGGGTGGTATGTTGAACATAATGTTAGAACCAACATTTAGGAACTTAGACCGTGTTTATTATACCGTCTATAATGTTACGGGAAATATCTATAAAGAACTTTTCAAAGATAAATTAGAATTAGGGTTGTCGTTTGGACTTGCAGGAAAAGGACGCAGATACTCCAGACAGACTGATTTATTTAAGACTACCTATGATAATACCACCGCATTTCCATATATAGGACTCTCCGTAAAATGGACTTTCGAGAGAGGTAAGCATTCTACAATTAAGAAAATTACAGGTAATCAAGAATACAATGAGATAAAAGATATACGATAAAATGACAACATCCTTTCCTAACATCTTGCAATATGATTCTATGCAATGCGGTGTAGCATGCTTACAGATGATCTGTGAATACTATCATAAAAAGTATTCCACAAATTATCTCTCCGGTCTGTGTAATACAACGACAGAGGGCGTTTCTATGCTCAGCATCAGAGATACAGCTTTTGCTTTAGGACTAGAAAGTAATTGTGGAAAAGTTAACATTAAAGGAATAAAGAAAATTTCTTCTCCCTGCATCCTCCATTGGAATCAAAACCATTTTGTGGTTCTGTATAAGGTTAAGAAAGGTAAGAATTTCTACATTGCAGACCCCGGGAAAGGACTTGTGAAATACTCGCTTGAAGAATTTAAGAAGCACTGGATTAGTACTCAGTCGGGCGGTGAAGAGAAAGGGATTGCCATGTTCTTGGAACCCACACCAGCTTTTTATGAAAAGCAGACAGATGAACAGCCAACAGAGGAACGCTCATTTAAGTTCCTATTTGGCTATATCAAACAATACCGAAAATATTTCGGACAGATTGTCTTGGGGTTGCTCGTAGGCAGCCTTTTGCAACTTATCCTGCCTTTCCTCACGCAAGCCATTGTAGATGTAGGTATCAAGAACCAAAACATTGGATTTATTTGGTTGATACTCTTAGGGCAACTTGTCCTTACCGTGAGCCGTACAGCCATCGACTTTATCCGCCGTTGGCTCTTACTGCATATCTCTTTGCGTATCAACATCTCTTTGGTTAGCGACTTCTTCATCAAGCTCTTAAAGCTACCCATGTCGTTCTTCGATACCAAATTGATGGGCGACCTTATGCAACGTATGGGCGACCATAGCCGTGTAAACACTTTCTTAACGCAACAGACACTCAGTATCGTGTTTTCGCTCTTTACCTTTGTGGTATTTAGCATCGTATTGCTTTCTTACAATTGGCTCATCTTTACCATCTTTATGGTGGGCAGCTTGCTTTATGGTGGTTGGCTTGCGCTCTTCCTTAGACGCAGAAAGGTTCTGGATTATGAACTCTTTGAGCAGCAAGCCATCAACAACAACAAGACCTACGAGTTTATCACCTCCATGCAGGAGATAAAGCTCCAAGACTGCGAGCAGCGCAGACGCTGGGAATGGGAGGACGTGCAGGCAGACCTCTTTGGAGTACAAATGAAGTCGCTCAAACTCCAACAGACGCAAGAGGCGGGTAGCATCTTTATCAACGAACTAAAGAATATCGTCATTACCGTAGTGGCAGCTACTGCCGTGATTCACGGACAACTCACACTCGGTATGATGCTTGCCGTGCAATATATCATCGGTCAGCTCAATTCTCCCGTGGAACAGTTAATGAGTTTCTTCTATTCTGTGCAAGATGTAAAAATTAGTCTTGAACGTATCAACGAAATCCACCGTATGGATGATGAGAACGGTAAGCAAGGCTTGGAAACTGCAGTGAAAGAAGAAAACAAGGGAATAGACCTTAAAGATGTAAACTTCAAGTACGACCCACACGCTTTGAAAACAATTATAGATGATGTAAGTCTGACCATCCCCAAGGGCAAAGTAACAGCTATTGTGGGAGCATCGGGCAGTGGAAAGACAACACTTATTAAATTGATGTTGGGTTATTATCCCGTATTGGGCGGACAAATCAATATCGGTGGAACAGATGTAAATACGCTCAACAAAAAATGGTGGCGCAAGCAGTGTGGAGTGGTAATGCAGGACGGTGTTATCTTCTCCGAGTCGATAGCTCGCAACATTGCCGTGGATGATGGGGAAATTGATAAGGAGCGATTGCAGAAAGCTGCCGAGATTGCCTGTATTCACGATTATGTACTGGGGCTACCGTTAAAGTATAATACCAAGATTGGGCGCGATGGTGTGGGCTTGAGTCAAGGACAGAAACAGCGTATCCTAATAGCAAGAGCCGTATATAAGAATCCAGATTATATCTTCCTTGACGAAGCCACCAACTCGCTCGATGCCAACAACGAACGTATGATTGTAGAACATCTTGATGAGTTCTACAAGGGCAAGACTGTGGTTATCGTAGCGCACCGACTAAGTACAGTAAAGAATGCCGACCAGATAGTGGTACTGGATAAAGGCAAAGTGGTGGAAATTGGCAATCACGAATCACTCACGGCAAAGCGTGGTGCATACTATAACCTCGTGAAAAATCAGTTAGAATTGGGCAACTAATAATAGAGAAACACTATGGCAGACAGCAAAATAGAACTCCGCAGCGAGAAGGTAAGACATATAATTGGCAAAATTCCTTCAGGCATCGTGCGTTATGGTATCACAATTATTACTATCGTGATTTTAGGATTATTGGCAGGTGCATACTTTATCCCCTATCCAGAAACCATCAGTGCAAAGGTACAAATGACAAATACCCGTCAAGGCACACTAATCATTCCTTACAGGTATGTCAATACGATAGAAAACGGAATGACAGCCAATATAGAGTTTGAGGGTTACAATGCCGAAAACTACGGAGTAGCTGGTAGCACAATAGTAACCACATCACATACTCCTCATCAAACAAATGAGGGCAGTATGTTCACTGCACAAGTGAAGATAGCAAGCTGTAAATATCCACTCATCAAGGGAATGATTGGCAGTGCGTCTATTCTTGTTAGCCAAGAAAGCGTACTGCAAAGGATAATCCATAGGATAACAGGCAGCATATAATACCCTTAAACGTTCTCTCTCTTATTATAATAAGAATACCTAAGCGGTGAAAGTAGGAGGTTAAATGTAGTTACTATGTAGTATAATTTTGATAATAGCCCAACTACTCATTAATCCTTTATCTTTCACTGCTTTACCTTTAATGTAGTTATGTAGTAAGATATAACAGTGAAAGAAAAAGGATATAATCAGTAGTCTGTATAACTGCCACTCAGCACCCCCGTGTGCCACCTGTATCAACAATAATAGGAATGAATGTTGGCGCAGGAGATTGCAGCCTTTGGCAGAGATATTTCCTAAACATACCTGCCTCTACGCTGTTAAGATGAAAGGAAAGGGCGATGATAATGGGCAAGGGGCAGAGTGGCGCATAACTCTCCACGCTATCCCCCTGCTTACTTATGTTGCTGGTAGCATTACCTGCTTCTATCTCATAATACTTTAAGCACATAGTCTGTTTTATAAGCCTGACCTTGTGATTAACTTTTTGCCAACTAACTCCGAAAAACTTTGCTAGTTCGCCCTCCGTCATAGCAACCTCTCCCTTGCCTTGATAAATAACACACATACTGTTAGTCCACTCAAAAAACTTCGCTCGATAGCTTTTCTTATATTGTCATCGGACTGATTACACTCTGACTTTCTTTGGTCGTCCTTTTGATGATGCTTTGCTTTCATATTTACACCTCTTTCATTGATTATCTGTTATCATTTTGTAATGCCTGAAAGTTCACTTTCCTCTCTAACCTTACACTATTGTTTTATATGCTGCCTTTTCCATTATCTCATTAGTACACTTATGCTTGGCAATAAGCCTGTCCATATCTTCCGACATCTTGCAGTCCGTTACCTGCGCATAAATCTGCGTACTTGCAATTGATGCGTGTCCCATCATCTTGGCGATGCTCTCAATGGGAATACCTGCACTTAGACACATCGTTCCGAAGGTATGTCTTCCCATGTGATAGCACAGACGTTGCTTGATACCACAAGCCTTGCCTACTATGCTTAACTTCGCTGCTAACACACTTCTGCTGCAACAGGGTTGAAAGATAAGACGATTATCCATATTCGTGTTATTGCTTTCTTCTTTCACCGCTTTTAGTTGCCTTTGCTGCTCGATAATCGTCTTGACAATGGGGTGTAACGGCACAATGAACTCCACCTTGGTCTTCTGACGCTCCTTTCTTATATACATCTGCCCGTCCGCTGCGCTCTTGATATGCCCAAACTTCAAGTGTTCCATATCTGCAATAGCTAAACCTGTGAAGCAGGAGAAGATAAACATCCGCCTTGCAAGTTTGGCATCGCTATCCCACATCTTCATAGCCATCAGTTTTTTCACATCACTCTTGCTAAGAAAACGAATTGCCTTTTCCACCTTTTCATATTCCGCATGTTCAAATGGGTTATAACGAATGATGCGCTGACTTACTGCACGGAACATCAAACGGCTCAGCCAACAAAGATAATTGTTGATGGTAGAGCCTTTCAATCCTTTCTTTTTAAGAAAGAAGCGGTATTCTTCAAACAGTTCCTCCGTTATACTTCGGATTTCTATATCCGTACTACCTAAGTCCTTTATAAACTCGCACAGCATCCCGTTAGCATAGCAAAGGTTAGTGTATGTACCTTCTGCCTTTGATTTGCCCACACCTTCCTTTACCGATTGTAGTTCTGTATTGCTAAGCTCCAACAAAGTGGTGGGAGAAGTTGCTATGCCTTGCAATCTGTTTTTAAGCAGTTCAGCACTTATCACCCCGTCTTTTAGGAGCAGTTCCTGATAGGTCTTTTCTACTTGTTCTCTGAATGATTGCAGGCGAAGGTTTGTTTTCCT
>NZ_GL629647.1:1127662-1133584 GCF_000185845.1 Segatella salivae DSM 15606 | reverse complement strand
TTCTTGTACTTCTCTATTATCCTGATGGCTTCGGGCAACAACTTGATACGGCAAAGTACACCTGTCTTCTGCCTGTTGAACTTCAGCCAAAGACTTCCCTCATCATCACGGACAAGATGCGATCTGCTTAACTCCATCAAATCGCAATAGGCTGCACCCGTATGGCAGGCGAAGACAAACAAGTCCCTTGCGGTTTCCATTTCCTCCTCTAACTCTTCAAACTGTATCTTCATTAGTTTGTCAAGCGAACACCTGTCAAGAGCTTTTG
This sequence comes from Segatella salivae DSM 15606, assembly GCF_000185845.1. Taxonomy (GTDB): domain Bacteria; phylum Bacteroidota; class Bacteroidia; order Bacteroidales; family Bacteroidaceae; genus Prevotella; species Prevotella salivae. Next base: position 1,133,316 of record NZ_GL629647.1, on the reverse strand, counting down.
GTAGCTTCTTATCTCCTCTTGCTATTTTTGCATTAGCAAACAACAAGGTGTCAGCCAATCCCTCACGGTATGCCAACCTACATACGGTCTTTATTTGGGAAGCGGCACCATAGAAACTGCTCTCTTGAAAACCTAATGTCCCCAAGAAAAAATCTCTAAAATCATAAATAAAGTTTTCAGATAGTTGTGAGAAAGCTAAATCCTCCACCTTATATTTCTCTTCGATGAATGTGCGAAGATTGCCTCGTGTAGAGTGATAATTAGATAGCGTATCTTTCTTAATATCTATTCCAACGTATTCTTCTTTCTCCCTGATAAGCCTATCAAGGCGTTCTATAAGCATACACCGAGATTGTACGCTCCCTTGAAACTGCTCCTTGATGTCCGTGGCAGTAAATGCCTGTCCTTTGGACAGCAATGTTTGATAAGCGGACTGAATGGAAAGTACTAAACTATCCAGCTTTTCGTTCACTTCCACCGCCTCACGGCTCTTGCCCCTCATTCTACTCTCGCGAGGACTCCACAAATCTATATCGCAAGATAGCTTGCAACTAAACTGTGCTATACTCCTTCCAAGTGTGATACGTCCCATAATGGGAGCTTTACCCTGCTTATCCTTTCCGCTCTTTTTGAGGTAGAGCAACACCTTCATCTTTTCTGTTTTCATACGCTTTAATCTTTATGGGCAAAGTTACCCGAATTAAAGCGTTCCTCACTTATGCAGAAAACTGCCGACCGAAGCAACAGGCACACGAGAGAAATAATTTCAGTTACCTACATCTGCATTTCGTTACCTATTCCCAATATGGGTAATGATTTAGTAACTGAACTTCTGCACAAATCTACATATTTCTGCTCTTTTCAATCAGCGCACTTCTATACAGTTAACTCCATTTCTCACTCATTATCAGATAGTTTTCGCATTATACGATAATTCTTCATTTTCCTTGATTAGTTACCATTCGAAATGCGTCATTTTATCGTGTAATTTGCGTCATTTCATCGCATAAAATGAGTCTAATTGCAAGAGCGTTTGCATTCGGTAGTGGGGCGACTTGCTACGAGTTGTGTTTTTGAATCATATATTTCATGATACAATTTATTTTATTTCACGATATGATAACCAAAGAAACTCTGGCTAAAGAAGCCAAAGTTTCTTCTGATTTATATAAATAAGACTATTGAAGACAAGGGATTTCAGCATGATGATTCAATGCCTTTCTGTTTTGAAATGCCTAATTTTTACGCCTTAAGTTTAAAAGAAGTCTCGATGGAATTAATCTCTTCTTTGAATGTATTGTCTATTTTCAATCGGTTTTCTACTTGCGTGCAGCTATGAATTACCGTGGAATGATCGCGATTTCCGACTAATCTTCCGATGCGAGCAGCCGGCATTTTTGTATATTTCTGAGCCAAATACATCGTTACTTGGCGTGCTGTGACAAGGTCACGCTTACGACTTTTGCTATTCACGGCAGTTTGTGTGACGCTGAAATGATTGCAAACCGTGTCGAGAATCTCGTCAACTGTGAGCGGGTTATCATCGATTTTAACAGCCCGTTTGATAACTCTTTCAGCCAAACGCATGTCAATATCGCTGTTATATACAACGCTATAAGCCAGCAACGAGTTGATAACGCCTTCAAGATCACGCACACTTCCGTTAGCAGTTGAAGCGATAAACTGAATTACTTCATCGGGAATATGCAGGCCGTCTCGACGTATTTTACTCTTTAAAATGTCTGTACATAGTTCGACATTTGGCTTTTCAAGTTCGGCAATCAAACCGCAAGAGAATCGTGTTAAGAGTCGTTCGTTCATGCCTTTTAAGTCAACAGGCGGTCTGTCGCTGGCCAAAAGCATTCGTTTTCCGTTGCGGAAGAGGTGATTAAAGATGTGAAAGAAGGTGTCTTGTGTCTTCGTTGCATTGACCCATTCCTGTATATCGTCAACAATAAGCATGTCGATTGTTTGGTAGAATCGAATGAAATCGTTGATTGATCCATGGAAGTTGGCGTCGACAAATTGCGTTTGAAAGAGCCTCGCGCTTATGTAAAGTACGCGCTTTTCAGGGTAAAGCTGTTTGCAACGAAGGCCAATGGCATTGATGAGATGCGTTTTTCCACATCCCGATGGGCCATAGATGAACATAGGATTGAACTGCGGTTGTGCCGGATGTTCAGCGATAGAGAGTCCTAAACTGCGTGCAAGTTTGTTGCTGGTTCCCTCAACATAGTTCTTGAAATTAAGGTGAGGATCGAGTTGAGTGTCTATATCTGCGACCTGAGTATCGTCTTTTGACGACGGAGAAAGCTTTGCTTCTTGCTGTTTTTTGCTTGGTTCAGCGTCGTCACCATCGGCTTCTAAGTCCTGAGTTAGTTTGTGTTCTTTATCTGTTACGACACGATACGTGAGTTGAGCTCCTTCGCCAAACGTGCGATAGAGAACCGTTTTGAGCAATGCTAAGAAGTTTTCTTCCAAGTACTCATAAACAAACAAGCTGGGAACTTGAACTAAGATGGTCTTCTTTTCCTTGTCGTAATGTTCAAAAACGATAGGTTTGAACCATGTTTCAAACTGCTGTTGCGTAACGTTTTGCTTGATGAGCGCAACTGCTTTGCCCCAACTGCTATCAGGACTCACTTTCATTTGTGATTTAGTATATATAATAATGTATGTCTTTCGACCTTTTATTGCGTCGTGACTGCAAAGTTAATAAAAGAATATCAGATAGGCAAATCTATCTCATGAATGTTTTTTGATAAGCTTGGTTAACTCATTCATATATGCGAAGTTATAGGTTTCGCGGGATGATTCAATGCATTTTACGTTTGCAAGATTATAAGATTCTGATTCTAAATGTGTTATATCGTTTTCTAAGTAGCTTTATCTTGTGATGTGAAACGTGATTAAAGGCGACAAAAAATGGCATAATAAAACGGCCCCTGAGTGTTATCAGAAGCCGTGAAACATTTGTGTTTATAATTTAGATGCTTTTTATTTAATCTGCAATCTTTTATTTATCTTTCCTTCCAAAGAGTGAGAAATGAACGTAACGCTTTGGATGTTGACGCACGTTAATCAACAAAGAGTCGGCTGACTGCATGGTTTTGTTGAGGTTGTTATACAAGGATGCATCGTGCATAAGCAGTCCCAATGAACCCTCACGACTATTGAGCTGGTTTGTGAATCCTTTGAGATTGGCGATTGTTTGGTCTACTTGTGCGAGTGTATTTGCCACGTCAAGACGAGCTAAATTGGCTGTAAGTCTGTCGGTGTTTGATAGCGTACTATTCGCCTTATGCATCATTTGAGGAACATTTTTGTTAAGACTTGCCATGAGAACATTTAGCTGTTTACTCGATGTATTGAGGTTGTTTGTGATGCCTTCTATATTGTGTAATGAGTTCGCTAAAGCCGGATCGGCGAGTAAAGCATTGAGATTCGTAAGAATACTATCAAGCTTTGGCAGCATCACTTCTACTGAAGGGAGGAGTCTTGCGACTTTACCCATGAGACCATTATTCTTTGCACCAATGATAGTTTCGCCTGGATTTACACGCTCACGAGGGTTATTTGCCAAGAGCAAATTCATCTTAACGTTGCCCATAATGTCGCTTTCTATCTCGGCAGAACTACCTTTTGGTATGCGAAGATCCTTGTTAACATCAATCTGAACGAGTATATCTCCGCCACGATCATAGTCATATTGGATATGCTTTACAACGCCAACTTTGTATCCATCGGCATAGATGGGGTTGGAAGAAGATAGTCCACTGATGTCCTTAAACGACACATAATAAGTATTATCGTTAGAGAATAGCGACATTCCCTTTAGGAACTCGAGTCCAAAAAAGAGCACAAGGATACCTACTATGGCTACCAGTGCAATCTTGATTTCCTTTGTTAGTTTCATATTTTAATCTTAACTTTTTTACTTTATGCGTTGAATAGCGTTATCTTTTCAATTGAGAGATGCTGTTATTTCTACGAAATGCTGTTATCTTCTCTGCTTAAATTCCTTGATAGCTGCGTTGATATCCATTTTGTTTCCATTCTTAAAAGCGACAATAAAGGCATCGGGGAACTTGTCAAGTATTTGTTTTCGTAGTCTGAAAATCTCGTTATAATTAGTTGAAGCGCCGTAAGTGTATTTGTAAATACCTTCTTTATACGACTCAATATTCGTCAAACCTTTGAAGTATTTATCGTCATTTTTCAAGATGGTTGGACTGGTAAAGAGTTGTATTTTGAATACAGGCTTATCCTTTTCTTGCTTATTTGGTACAGCGCTTGCAGTTTCCTTGCGTGGCTGTTCAACTTTATCGGTGTTGTTGTTTGCCTCTTCCGACTTGACTTCTACACGTCGTTGCTTCTTGCGTTTTGCCGGCTTTTCCGTAGTCGAACCTTGGTAGTCTGTAGGTACAATCTGTGGAATAGTAACCTCTTCTTTTACGGGTTTGAACGGAACGCTAAAGTCGTTATCGTAGCGTTGCCTGTATTTCATGAAGGCATTAAATACGCCTTTCACATACAAGGCTACTGAAGAATCATTATTTAAGAAGTCTTCTTCGTCGGGAGTAGATATGAATCCCAACTCCAAAAGACAGCTTGGCATTGATGTTAAGCGTAGAACGGCAAGATTGTTTTGGTGAGATCCGCCATTAGATCGACCCGTTGAGGCACACACATACTGTTGAAGTAGGCGGGAAAGTTCAACACTTTTCTCTCTGTTTTTATCCGCAATAAACTCATACATGATATCGCTTTCTGCCGAGTTTGTATCAAAACCTTTATAAACGGTTTTGTAATCTTTCTCTAAGTACATTACAGAGTTCTCGCGTTTTGCTACATCAAGGTTGGCTTTTATGCCTCGATCCCCTGAGTGTTCTCCACGACCTAATGTCCAACTTTGAAAGCCACGAGCAGCTCGAGAGCCTGTAACGGCATTGATATGGAACGATAAAAAGAGGTCTGCATTGGCTTTATTTGCGATGTCAGCACGGCCAGCTAAGGTCACGAAAACATCGGTTTTGCGTGTATATATCACTCTAACATCGGGACAATTGTCTTCTACATATTTCCCAAAAGCAAGCGCATACTTGAGTGTTAAGTCTTTTTCTTTGGAGTAAGCACCAGGTGCACCATGGTCAGTTCCACCATGTCCGGCATCTATTACGAGTGTAAACTTACGATTTGCCGCCGTGAGTTGTACGGCAAACAATAACATAGTTATCAGGAAGAATACTTTCTTTCTACGCATAAAACCATTATATCGGGTGACAAAGTTAATGAAAAAATATCATAAAACCTTGAGTTTCATTCAGTTTTTTCGTTTATTATGTGTAGTTCTACGCCTGCACCTGCTGTGTCAGCTCCCATTGGTGGGTTACACTTGGCTACTTTAATGTAGACTTCTTTGATAGTAGGGAAGTGGTCAACGAGGCTTTTTGCAATCCTATAAGCAACGTTTTCAACGAGCTTACTCGGTTTTTTCATCTCCTGTTTTGTTAGTTGATAAACCGTTGCATAGTTCAAAGTGTCTTCTACTTCGTCTGTAACAACGGCATCATCCAACGGGTAGTTAATCTTTAAATCGATTCGATAATCATTCCCAGTTAAACGTTCCTGCGGCATCACACCATGGAAAGCAT
>NZ_GL629647.1:1056114-1127612 GCF_000185845.1 Segatella salivae DSM 15606 | reverse complement strand
TTCCTGCGGCATCACACCATGGAAAGCATGAAACCGCAGGCCGTTAAGAAATATATAACTATTTCTTATTTTCATCATGATTCAATTCTCTTCACGCGATGTTAACCGCATCGACTGGCGCCACAATTCGTGCAAATGAGACATCCTTCCTGGTAAACGAGTGACTCATGTCCGCATACTGGGCACTTCTGTCCATTCGCTTTGGTTCCATCAACGATGTATTTCTTCAAGGCACGCTCTACTCCATTCTTCCAAGTATTAATGCTTTCGTCTTTCAATTGCAAAGAACTTACGAGCTTCATCACGTGATCTATTGGCATGCGATAACGCAAAACGCCCGATATTAACTTAGCATAGTTCCAGTATTCTGGGTTAAACTTTTCGCTCAATCCTTCTACTGTAGTCTTATATCCGCGTTTATTCTCGAACTGAAAGTCATAGCGATGCGTGCCATCTTCAAGCGTTGACTTGATGATTTTGCCTTTAGTGATGTTCTTAGGCAATACAATTCCTTCCTCATCGTCCTGCAAACCAGTGAATATTTCATAAGGATAACCATTGAGTAAGCCTACGAATGCCACCCACTTTTCTTTGTTGTTTTGGAATCGAACGACATCACATTCGAGCTCTTTTGGGCGTACTTCCGTCACTTCGGGTTGCTTACAATCTTTCTCTTTGGGTTCTTCCTCACGCACTTCTGCACCTTCTGCGTGTGTGCCTTTCTTCTTATCTTTCTTTGAAACGGATATCATTACGCCGGCACGACTACCATCTCGGTAGATGGTACAGCCTTTACAACCACTCTTCCAGGCTTCAACATAGAGACGATTCACAAGAGTTTCGTCCACATCATTAGGCAAATTGACGGTCACTGAAATGCTATGGTCGACCCATTTCTGTATAGCGCCTTGCATTTTAACCTTCATCAACCAGTCAACATCATTGGCAGTAGCTTTATAATAAGGTGACTTTGCAACAAGATTATCTATCTCTTCCTGGCTATAACGCTTCTCTGTGTCATATCCATTGACTTGCATCCACTTCAAAAACTTACGATGATAGACGATATACTCCTCGAAACTGTCACCTACTTCGTCTACAAAGTCAACGTGAACATCGGCATCATTCGGGTTAACTTTACGTCTTCTTTTGTACACTGGCATGAAAACGGGCTCAATACCACTGGTGGTTTGCGTCATCAATGAAGTCGTTCCAGTCGGCGCAATGGTTAAACAAGCGATGTTGCGACGCCCATATTGCTGCATATCTGCATAGAGTTCAGGGTCTGCTTCCTTAATTCTTAGCACAAAAGGATTATTGCTTTCGCGCTTCGCATCATAGATTTCAAATGCTCCTCTCTCTTTAGCCATCGTCACAGATGAACGATATGCATTCAAGGCCAGCGTCTTATGAACCAATACAGAGAAGTCGGTTGCCTCCTGAGTACCATAGCGTAATCCCAAAGCGGCAAGCATATCACCTTCTGCAGTGATGCCAACGCCTGTACGACGCCCCATTCCGCTCTTGCGTTTTATCTTCTCCCAAAGGTGATATTCGGCATCTTTCACCTCATTGCTTTCAGGATCTTGTTTGATCTTTTCAATGATAAGGTTGATCTTTTCCATTTCCAAGTCAACAATATCATCCATGATTCGCTGAGCAAACTGAACGTGTTTCTTAAACTTTTCGAAATCAAAGCGTGCCTCTTTTGTAAAGGGTTTCTCCACATAACTATAGAGATTGATACTTAAAAGACGGCAAGAATCATAAGGACATAGTGGGATTTCGCCACATGGATTCGTACTAACTGTGCGGAAACCTAAATCTGCATAGCAGTCAGGAATACTCTCTTTGATGATTGTATCCCAAAATAACACACCAGGTTCTGCGCTTTTCCATGCGTTATGTACTATCTTTTCCCATAGTTTTCGGGCTTCAATCTCTTTCTGAACCTTGGGCTTTTCTGCATCAATTGGCCACTGTTGAACATAAGTTTTGTCGTTGATGGCAGCATTCATAAAGTCATCATCAAGCTTCACCGATACGTTTGCACCTGTTACTTTGCCCTCTTCCATCTTGGCATCAATAAAGGCTTCGCTATCAGGATGCTTGATACTAACAGATAACATCAGTGCTCCGCGACGACCATCTTGGGCAACTTCGCGTGTAGAATTACTGTAACGTTCCATGAAAGGCACTAAACCTGTCGAGGTAAGTGCCGAGTTATTCACCGGACTTCCTTTCGGACGGATGTGACTTAAGTCATGCCCCACGCCACCACGACGCTTCATTAACTGAACTTGTTCTTCGTCAATACGCATTATTGCGCCATAGCTGTCGGCCTTACCATCAAGTCCTATGACGAAACAATTACTCAAACTGGCTACTTGTTGGTTATTACCTATGCCCGTCATTGGGCTTCCTGCCGGCACAATATAACGGAAATGATCGAGTAATTCGAATACTTCTTGCTCGCTCATTGGGTTCTTATACTTCGCTTCTACACGTGTAATCTCCTTGGCAATACGCCTATGCATGTCCTCAGGACTACGCTCATAGATGTTCCCATAGCTATCTTTCATAGCGTATTTATTTACCCATACGCGCGCAGCAAGCTCGTCTCCGTCGAAGTATTTCAAAGAAGTTTGGAAGGCTTCTTCAAAAGAATAGGTTTTGTTCGTTTCCATTTTTAAGTGTAACTATAAATTTGTTGTTGCAAAATTAGCCTTTAAATTCGACAAAAGGAAATTCAAATCAACTTATTTTCTCTATAAAATTTCTGTTTTGGAAAACTTGTTTATAAAGATAAAATGAAAGGTTTTCAAAATCAATCACTTGCATGTTGATAATTAAAGAGAAAGATTTCACAAATTATTTTTTTTGAGATTTCGGGCTGATTTGATGTGATTTAAATGATTAAACCATGAGGCTTTTATTATGCTATCTATTGCTTTTCATCTGCTTTTGGTGCAATATTGGGTGAAAAGTCCTTGTTATCAAAGGCTTTCCTGTTATAAATCAGCTTTTGAAGAGGAGCGTGATGTGTTATGGTTAGCATGGAAAGGTACAATTTTTGTGTAAGAATTATTGTCTGTTTTTTAACACTTTGAGGATACATCAATAAGGTTTCAGTTGCCCAAAAAAATCATTTTTGTATATCGTTTCTGCCTAATTGTTTTCTCTTTTTGTTCATTTTGTGATGTAATTTGCGTCATTTTACGTTCCTATTTCATTCATTTTACTCCACGAAATGATGCTGTTTGTTGTATGATATGACTGAGATTGAATAGATTTTTATCATGATTTTAAGGCGAGTTTCGTGTCAAATGTTCTAACGCTTTGACTATAAGTCTATTGCAAAAAGATTAAAAGCGTGCCATAAGAGGGCTGTCTTTAGAAATTGTTTCAAATACTTTCACGATTTATTCTCTATTGTAAAGGTTTTTGTGAAATGTCATTTTTTAGTGCCTTATATGTCATTATTAAGGTGAGTTTCATGCAGTATGTTAATCGCTTTCTTGCTGCTCGTTTCTTAATGACTTATGTATTAATGAATGTTAGGGCTGATTGTTGGGTGCTCATCCTTGTGAGTCATTGTTTACAATCAGTGTTTTGTGACATTGTTTTAATTCAAAGGGTGGGACTTTCTATCTAAAAAAGAGGCAGGTTCTGATGGTTCAGACCTGTCTCTTTTTATGTGTTTATACCTTATTTATATGGTAGATGAGATATGATTTGCGTTTTGTTATTAACAATTTTGCATGAATTAATACCCGAAAATGTCTTCAGTTGTCAGACGTTTTACAGGGGCTATCTTTTCAAGAACCTTCATATCAAGATTCTTTTCGTTGCCAAGCACGGCATAACGATAAGGTTTGTGAGCAATGTTCTGATTTGCAAAGTTAACGACATCCTGCAATTTCAGCTTGGGCAATGCGGCATATATGTCTTGCATATAGTCGTGATCAAGTCCCATTTGCTTGAGATACAGGTAACGATAGATGATGTTTAACTTCGTTGTTCGACTGCTTTGGATAGACTTTGTGAGGCTTTGTTTAGCCAAATCAAACGCTGCTTCGTTCTGTGGCATGTTATTAACAATCTCGTTAAATACCTTGATGCAGTCGCCCATCTTATCATTTTGTGAGATGATATGTGTGTAAAAGCTTTCTGATTCGTCTTTATACGAAGGACGTTTATACATTGCAAAAGCATTATAAGCGAGTGCTCTTGTCTCGCGAAGTTCCTGGAATACCACGCTATTCATACCTCCACCGAAGTATTGATTGAATAGCGCTTCAACGGGAGCTTTGGCAGTTGACCACGTCTTTCCTTCGTTGTTGTATTGTCTTAGATATATATTCTTAGCATCGTATGGTGCAATAATCACTTCGTTTTGTGTCGTTTCTTTAGCTTTATAGGGCTTGTTGACCGGCATAAGTACCCATTTTGCTGGCGTAGGATGCTCTTTACTGAGTAACTGGTTGAGTTGATTGAAGTCAGAAGGACCATAATAAAGTACGGTGTGTTCTATCTTTTCAAGTTCTGAAAGCATATCAACAAGCTTCTGAGGGTCCATTGCTCGCAAGTCCTTCATTGGCGTTTTGTCGCGTGTTGGGTTATATTCTCCATAGACAGCATAGTCCCAAAGCGCACTGAAATTAGACTTTTGGTCGGTCTTTTCGTCATTACGTGCCTTCTCAAGCATATCACAATAGCTATTCCATGAAGTCTTGTCAGCCTTTGCATGATGCATAATCTTCTCAAAAAGTCGCAGTGCCTGTGGCATGTTTTCATTCAAACCAGTGAGTGTAATCTGCAAGTTCTTCTCGTCCATAGAGGCATGATATCTGCACGCAAGCTTGTAAAAGGCTTGTTTAATCTGTGAAGCGGTCATGTCGTTAGTGCCGATATAGTCGAGATAATCAAAGGCTATGTCGTATAGTTTGTTTGCCGTGTAACCGAAATCAAAGCGGAAAACGAGGTTGAAAATACCATCATCAGTATTCTTTTTGTATATCATGGGCAGACGAGACTTTGTGCTTGTGAACGTAAGTTCTTTCTTAAAGTCTACGAATTGCGGTTGAATGGGCTCAACTTTTGATGTGCGAATCTCTTTCAAGAAGGCACTTTCAAGCTCACGATTTGCAGGGATTGGTGTGATGATAGGCTTCTCAATCTTTTTCAAAGTGGTATCATTTCCCATCTCTTTATAAACACATGCATAGTTATCTGTACGCAGATTGCGGCGTGCAAAGTCTATAATGTCTTGCTTGGTAAGTTTTTCTTGTCGCGCAATTTGCCCCACAACGTCTGCCCATGGCTTGTTGTTGATAAACGCATCTCCCATTAAACTGGCGCGGTTAGCATTGTTATCAAGTGACTTATAGTATTGAAGTTTCTTGTTAGCAAGCACAGCTGGCAACAAATCATCACTGAATTCACCGCGTCCAAGCTTTTCAATCTCTGCCAAGATGAGGCTCTTCACGTCGTCAAGCTTTTGATTTTGCAATGGAACTCCCTCGAAAAGAAGTAATGAATAGTCGTTAAGTTCCTCAAGATATGCCCCAGCTTGCATTGCTTTCATGGGCTGAACAATGTTTATATCCATGAGTCCGGCCTTGCCGTTTGATAGCATGCGTTTTACGATATCAAGCGTATCATTTTGCAGTTGGTTAGCCCCTTTGAAGCGCCAACCCATCATAATGTTCTCTGCATCAAGTCCAATGACAGTAGTATCTCTTGGAGATGTGATGGGCTTTTGTGCCTCAAACTCAGGTCGTGAGAGTTGTTTGTCGGCCTTCCAACTGCCAAAGTATTTATCAATGATGGCGATAACAGCGTCTGGATTGAAGTCACCTGCGAGCACAATAGCCACATTATTGGGCACATAATAGCGGTGGAAATAATTCTTTATGTTTACAATTGAGGGATTCTTCAAGTGTTCTTGTTCTCCAATTGTAGTCTGAGTACCATATGGGTGCGTTGGAGTGATGAGCTTCCAAAGGGCAGCATACTCCTTACTTCCATCGCTTCCCATCGATATATTCTTTTCTTCGTAGACGGCTTCAAGCTCAGTATGGAAGCCACGTATTATCATATTCTGAAACCGATCGGCTTGAATGCGTGCCCAATTAGCAATTTCATTGGATGGAATATTCTCCACATAACACGTTACATCGTTACTTGTATAGGCGTTACTCCCTTCAGACCCCAAGCTCGTCATAAGCTTATCATACTCATTTGGGATGTTATATTGTGCAGCAAGTTGGGAGATTGAGTCAATCTCATGATAGGCTTTCTTGCGTGCTTTGGGGTCAGTTAGCGTGCGATAAATTTCATATCGACGCTCAATTTCGTCAAGATAAGGTTTCTCTTTGGCGTAGTTTGTCGTGCCAAATTGCTGTGTTCCTTTGAACATTAGATGCTCTAAATAATGCGCTAAGCCTGTAGTTTCGGCAGGATCATTGCGAGATCCCGTGCGAACTACTATGTTTGCTTGCAGTCTTGGCAGCTCTTTGTTGACGCTCATGTAAACAGTTAAGCCATTGTCTAAGGTGTAAATACGCGTCTTCATCGCGTCACCTTTGACGGTAGTAAAGTGGTAATCTTTAGCCGAAACAGAAGTAGTGACGGCGAGAACCAATGTGAATAAAATCGTTCTTAGTCTCATATTATTTTAATTTTCGAAATCAATTTCGTGGTCAAGATTATGGATGAAGTCGTCAAGTACATGCTTTTCGACGTCTCCCATGGCGTATTCTTTCTCGGCATCTTTACGGATTTCCGCGATCCAAGCACGTCGGGCATGTACGTAATCCTTATGAATTCGCTCAACATCTGCATCAGTAATCTCTGTAAGGTGATAGTAGTCGAGAATCAATTGATAAGTCCATGCCCATTGATATTCGCGATAATTGCGATTAATCTCTTTGAAACGGTCTGTTACTTCTTGAATAGTTTCAAGCTCACCTCGCTTGATATCGCTCAGCAAACGCATCTCTTCACTTTCTGGAAGCAGTAATCCGCTGAGGTCATTCCATTTCCCTTGCCCGATGGTTGTTGTTGGAAGATCTACTTTTCCCCATTTCTTTATCACGCGTTTCAATACGGCTCCCATGTAAATTCTTAAGGCAATATCGTAATATTTGATGCCTTTGTTGAGCGAACTTGCATTGATAACATAATTATGATAGGTGTAAGTAGCTACATTTTCGCCACAAGCATCGCGTAGTTTCTCAAGGATTTGCTTCCCTTCTACTATCTCTCCAACCGAGAAAGGGGATAACCAATCGAAGTTAACGATACTCTTTTGGCTGCCCACTGGACGCACATCGCGTTTTGGCCACTTTCTAATGTCGCGGTAAAGTCCTACGGTTGTGATATTCCTTCCAGGCGAAAGATACATCGTATCGCCATAAGCGATGAGGTAAGAGAATGGTAAATAGCGAGTGTCCGGATGATACATTAGCTTGCCAAAGCATACAGAAAACGTCCCAATATGAGCCGGCATAAGTATGTAAGCACCGCTTGCTGTCTTCGTGCCTCGCTCCAAAACACCATGATGAATGGGTCCCATCTTGTAGGCATGGTTACTGAAATTCGTCGCACTTCCAGCGTTATAGAACGAGAATTGGCCTCCAATTAGTAGACTACTTTTATGGTGACTGGCCGTAAAAGGGCCACAAAACGCGGCGCAAGCTTCCCCATTACTCATGTATGAATTGGCAAAGAATACACTTGAAGATGCCGTAAAACCATTGCTGATTTGACAGGCCTCACCAATAAAACAATCTTGAATCTTAACGCTGTTAATGATACTTGAGCCCTCACTAATTATCGAATTTTCGCATATTACACCCGTACCGATGTACACATTTGATACCGGTGAGCTTAGAATTGTGCAGTCACTGAGTCGTGAAGCACCATTGATTTCGCAATCATCATAAACAATTGTATTTGTAATCTCTTTGGTATTGACTATCTTTACATTGTTTCCGATGTAGGCTTGCTCATGTCTTTTGCGTGCAATCTCTTCGTTGATGAGGCGTCGAATGGCATCTTTCAGTGGCTTATCACAAAAGTGTTTTGCCATGAAAGCTGCAAACTGACTGTTCAATTCGCTAAAAAGAATGACGTTACCATCGCCTACTTCGTTGAGCACTGAAATCAAATTACCTTCTCCATAGGTAGCTCCATCGGTGGTTTCCATTGCATTTACGTTGCTGATATAACAGTCGTCACCAATCGTATAATTATTAATGAAGCCGCCAATGTTCTCAATGAGGCAGTTGTCTCCAATGGTTACGTTGCGCAATGTCGCATTGTTGATGCCCGAATGTTTCATGAATCCACGGCTCACTTCAATGTTTTTATCGAAGTCACCAATAGAAACCTCGCCGTAAAGCATGACACGATGCATGTAGTTTGGTTTGAAATCATCAGACACATGCACGTTGGTCCAATCCTCAGCCCAGCAATTTCGGTCTTCAAGAATCCTTATTTCTTCATCTGAAAGCTGTCGCATGGTGTTTATTTATGATATATAAATCATCGTTCTTATTTATGAATGCCGAAGTAAAGAGATTTATTCCACCTCGGGATATAAGAAGTCATTGTAAGGATACTTTTGCACATGAAGCTCTCGAACCTTTGTATATAGCGTGCGACGGAATTCATCTATGTTGATCTTTGCTTTCGCACTAATAAACAAACAGTTATCATTCAGCCTAGCCATCCACGTCTTTTCTAAGTCCTCTAAGGCGATATTCTCACGCGTTTCGGGTGTAAGGTCATCCTCATCTTTCTCTATCCAGTGGTAATTATCAATCTTATTGAAGATAATCATCGATGGTTTTTCACTGCAACCCAAGTCAGAGAGCGTCTTCTCTACTACCTGAATCTGCTCTTCAAAGTCTGGATGTGAGATGTCAACCACATGCAACAATAAGTCGGCTTCACGCACTTCGTCGAGTGTACTCTTAAAGGAGTCGACGAGATCTGTAGGGAGTTTGCGAATAAAGCCTACTGTATCAGCCAGCAAGAAAGGCAGATTGTCGATGACAACCTTTCTAACCGTGGTGTCAAGGGTGGCAAATAGTTTGTTCTCGGCAAACACTTCACTTTTTGACAACAGATTCATTATCGTGCTCTTGCCCACATTTGTATAGCCCACAAGGGCCACTCTGATCATCCGACCGCGGTTCTTTCGCTGCGTATTCTTTTGTTTATCAATCTCCTCTAAACGCTGTTTAAGTAACGTTATGCGTTGAAGAATAATGCGACGGTCCATTTCCAACTGCGTCTCTCCTGGTCCTCTAAGTCCTACAGAGCCTTTACCTCCACCCGAACCAGAGCCACCTCCCTGCCTCTCTAAGTGTGTCCAAAGACGTTGTAAGCGTGGAAGCATATAACGATGTTGGGCAAGTTCCACCTGCGTTTTAGCGTTGGCAGTCTGTGCTCGCATAGCAAATATGTCAAGAATTAAGGATGTTCGGTCGAGAATCTTTACCTTTAGTTCGTTCTCTATGTTGCGAATCTGCTTGGCAGATAACTCATCATCAAAGATAACCATACCGATTGGATCCTCATTTTCGGCACACATTTCGATGTATTCTCTGATTTCTTCTAACTTACCTTTACCCACATAAGTCACCGAGCTGGGTCCGTTGGCCTTCTGAGTAAAGCGTTTCACCGTCACAGCTCCAGCCGTATCGGCAAGAAATTCAAGTTCATCTAAGTATTCTTTTGTCTTGGCTTCCGACTGCGTATTGGTGATAAGACCCACCAAAATGGCGGTTTCGGCCTTGACTTCAGAGATTACAAATTCTTTCATTAAATGGTTTTATAAATATAGTATGGTGCAAATTTAATAAATAAACGTGATAGTTCATAGGATAAACACAAGAAAATAACAGCCAAAAGTAAGTCTTTTTGTTTTTAAAATAGGCGTATATCAGCCTGTATTCTTTTTTTATGAATCACTGAAAATGCCTTGTTTCACTTGGTGCTATTGGGCATAATAATTCTCTTGTAGCCTATATTTACACAGCGAATTGGCCTGTTATCCCTTGTAAACGTTTACGTAAGTATTTGCCTTTTTTGCTTGTTTTAATTGCGATTCAATGAAAGTTTTACTTAATTTTGCGCTTAGATGATAATGGATATCACACTGATTTTCAAAAAACAAAAAACTATTTAGAAACAAATCAAACCAACATGTTATGAAGAAACAAACCTCGACGTGTCGTCGGGGCTTTTTCTTTTTTAGCCCATTAAGGTGCTTTGGCTGTTAGCAATCAAATCATTATGCTCTTGGTTCAACAGCTTTGAGAACACGTTTTATATAGGAACGCGAGATGTGTTAAAGGTTTTGATTTATCTTTACAATAGGTTTCATAAAATTAAGGCTGCCTGTTTTGAAGTATATTTCTGTTGGAAATGATTGCTATTTTATGCGTTTTGCAGTGCAATGATTATCAGATAGTTAGATGAAATGTGTTGAAAAGTGTCCTGAAATAACGATAGAAAATGACGCAAAATGTACTAATTTGTATCTCTATTTAGTGCATTTTAGCGTGTGATTTGAAGCAAATAGTGAGGCAAAGTGGGTCGTTTTAGGATGTAAGGTGATTCAAATCGTCTTGCTTTGTCATTAAAAGGGCGGAAAGATTCCTGTTTTCTTGTAATTCTATCTCTATTTGATGTCATTGCAAAGTGTTAAAAATGGTAGTATGTTTTTACATAAATCAGCTATCTCTTTCTATTATTTCCTTTGATGGAGCGATATGTTTAAGGTCTCTTTTTGCTTTTTGTCTTGCTGTGAAAGATTTTTCTTTGCAAACCATTTGCCATTCTTAAATTTAGTCTTATCTTTGTATCACCGAAACAATTTTATTACTATTACATGAAGAAACTCCTTTTGTCGCTATGGGCTTTGAGCCTCACTACCTTTGTTTTTGCATCAGAACACACGGCCTTTTCGCCTGATAAACGGCTCCATCTCACGGTGAGAGACGATGGTGGACAGCCAACTTATACACTGAACTATGACGGATTGGAGGTGATAAAGCCTTCAAAGTTGGGACTGAAAGCCGATTATGGTGACTTCACACAAGGCATGAAGATTGTTGAAGCCACTGAAAAGGCGGTACAAACTGTTTATGATATGACGCGCACAAAGCGTGCACATGTAGACCAAAAGGCCACAATGTTGACACTGAAATTAGTCAATGATAAAGGTTATCCGTTGCAGATTACATTTTATATTGCTAATAATGATGTGGCGTATCGCTATACCTTATTGCCTGTAAAGGATGAAAACCCAAGATGTGCAGTTGTATATGGAGAGACGAGTAGTTTCAATTTCCCCGACGAAACGCGTACTTTTATGACGCCACAAATACAACCTATGTCGGGATGGCAACGCACTAAACCGAGTTATGAGGAGGAGTTTGTCCCCGATGCACGCCTTACTGACAAGTCGAAATATGGCGTAGGATATACTTTTCCCTGTCTGTTTCGAATTCCAAATAAAGGAAACAACACGTGGATTCTTATCTCAGAAACTGGTACTGCGAGTTATCCGGGCTGCCGATTATCCGAATATGAGCCCACGAAAGGATATCATATTGCCTACCCACAAGCAGGAGAAAACAACGGGTTTGGTAGCGAGTTTGCCTCTATTCCCTTACCAAGTAGCACGCCATGGCGCACGATAACAGTTGGTAATTCGCTGCAACCCATCGTGGAAACAACCATTCCTTATGACGTTGTTGAACCTCTTTATACTACACAAAATGACTATAAACCCGGGCGCTATACATGGAGTTGGATCCTTTGGATGGATGAAAGTTGTAACTATGAAGACCAGAAAAAGTTCATTGATGTGGCTTCAACAATGGGCTATGAGTACATACTTGTCGATGCACTTTGGGACAAACAAATTGGTCGAAAGGGTATAGAGGCGTTAGCAAACTATGCAAAGAGCAAAGGAGTTAGTTTGATGTTGTGGTATAACAGCAATGGAACGGAGAACGATGCACCGCAAGGTCCCCGTAACATTATGAGCAATTCGATAGCTCGAAAGCGTGACATGGCGTGGATGAAGCAGATAGGTGTGAAGGCCATTAAAGTCGACTTCTTCGGTGGTGACAAGCAAGAAACACTGCAACTCTTCCAAGATATCCTCAGCGATGCTAACGAATATGGACTTCAAGTCATCTTCCATGGCTGCACTTTACCAAGGGGTTGGGAGCGAATGTATCCCAATTTTATCGCTAATGAGGCTGCCTTGGCGAGCGAAAATGTGTACTTTACGGAGTACTTTGCACGTCAAGAGGCGTTCCAATTAGCCTTATATCCCTTCACAAGGAATGCCGTTGCAGCCTTTGATTGGGGTGGAATCTTGATGAATCATCACATGAGTAAGGACAACAAAAGCCGTCATCAGAGGTTCACAGGTGACATCTTTGAGATGGCAACGGCAATCACAAATCAATGTAGTGTGAATTGCGTTGCGTTGACACCCAATGCACTTGAGGGGCTGCCTGACTTCGAAAAGGAATGGTTAAAGCAAGTACCAACAACGTGGAAAGACCTTCGTTTCCTTGCAGGTTACCCCGGAAAACACTTTGCTGTGGCTCGACAGACAACGGAAGGAAAGTGGTATGCTGCTGCCATTAGTGCCGAAGAGCAACCTATTTCCATGACACTTCATCTCCCAATGTTTGCCGGAAAGGAGGTTAAAGTGTATGCAGATGGCCCGAAAAAAGCAGGTTCTTTGTGGCTCACTCCAGGCATGAAGCGACAGAAAATAGGTAAAAATGGCTTGTTGAAGGTAATGGTTCAGCCCCGTGGTGGCGTCATTGTGAACGAGTAAGTGCGTGGAAGCGTTGCGCTTCACGATAGGTTTTGTGACCTATTTTCTATTTACTTATAGGATAAAAATAATAGGATTTCTACTCAATCTATAATGGTAGAAATCCTATTTCATTTTATATTGTTTTATGTTTTGATAGTAATGAATAGATTGTTAGCAACGTTTTCATGATTTGTTTCATGCTTCTATTCACCGATTCTCTCTTTAACCAGCTTCATGAGCCAGTCACTTTGTTCGGCAATGGTCATGTGACTATTGTCTAATTCGATGGCATCGGGCGCCTTACGCAATGGACTTACCTCGCGATGACTATCGAGATAATCGCGTTCTTCGACGTTTTTCAGAATGTCGTTAAAGTCGGCAGGCATGCCCTTTTCTTTGAGTTCATCATATCGGCGCTGTGCTCTTACCTCAGCAGATGCCGTAACAAACACCTTCAACTCAGCCTCAGGGAACACCACAGTGCCTATATCTCGTCCGTCCATCACCACAGCTTTGTCCTTACCTAAACGCTGTTGTTGCGCTACCATGGCTTCTCTCACGAAGGGGATTGCAGCAATCTGGCTCACGTGATTACTCACTTCAAGCGTTCGAATGTTGCTTTCTACGAGCTCATTATTAAGATAAGTGTCTGGTCTTCCCGTGAGTTTGTTGAACTTAAACGTTATGTTTATATGGCTCATTTGTTGCTGAAGGTCCTGTGTTTTGACACTGCCGTCGGCATTGAAGAGCCCATGTTGCATGGCGAATAGCGTCACTGCACGATACATTGCGCCTGTATCTACATAGATATATCCTAACTGTTTAGCCAGATCTTTGGCCATAGTGCTCTTGCCACATGACGAGAAACCATCAATGGCGATAGTGATTTTCTTCATAAAGTATATGCAATATTGATGATGATTGAATTGTTACTAACGTGATATTTGCCATAAGCGAGGTTGAGTTTGAACCGCTCTAAGTTCAAGCCTGCACCCATACTGAAGCCTGCCCCATGGCTTTTTGCCTCACCAGATGTGTCGAAGATGCGCATCTCATGTGCTCTTCGGAAGTTATATCCGAGTCCAATCCAGAAGCTTTCTGATAGATATGCGTCGGCGCCTACTATGAGATGATCGATTAGTTTGTAGTTCCAATGATTCATGTCTACTATCGTTGCAGAAAGCCTTATCGGTGTACTCGTGAGCTGTTTTGAAACTCCTAACTGAACATCTAAAGGCATTTTGTCGTATCGATCAACGTAAGATTTGAGTTGTCCTCCAAGGTTTTTAGCGACTAAAGAGACGCTCCATTCATGGTCACTGTCATAGTAGTTAAGTCCTAAATCGACACCCATTGCGATGGAGTTATAGTCTCCAATATAGGATGTTATGACCTTCATTGCGATGCCACCAGCAAGCTTTTCGGCGAGCATATACGAGAAATAACCTGCCAAAGAGATATCTTTTGCGTTGAATTCTCCCGTTTGAACGTTGTCTGCATCGACCTCTTTCATCTTGCCATAATCAAGATATTGTGCCGACAAAGCCCATGAAGCATGCTCTCCAATGTTACGATTGAAGGCCGCACTTGCCATGTTTGCACCACGCATATAGTGCATAAAGTTGAGGTTGATTGACTTATCTGAGACGCTCGAAAGCAACGAAGGGTTGTTGAAAATGAGTGCTTCGTCATCCTCAATCATCGTGATATTGTCTCCTCCAATGGCTGCCGCGTGAGCACTAACTGGTAGTCTTAGGAAGTTAAATCCCGTCTGACTATCCTGCGCTTTGGATGGAGTCACGCTTAGAATTAATAGAAGTGCGAATGCAGTTATTTTCATTTAATTTTCCTAATTATTCGACAAAGATACGTTTTTTTTCAAATATAAGCATTAATTTTGCCTTACAATGTGAAGCCCTTTGCAGGTAATGTGAGCACCCTATCAATGGGGTGAGCATTTGAACTGCCTTAAAGAGGCTTTCGAATTGCGTCATTTTAGTGGATGAAATGGCCTTAATTAAACGATGAAATGAGGCATTTTGTGAGACGAAATGGCGTAGATTGCACGGCTATCTGAAACACATTGAATAACAATGTGTTAGTGGTGGTGAGTGAATCAGCCATCAGCCGTGGCGAAAGAAAATGGATTTTGCACAGCGTGGAGAAAAAGAAATCATATCAAGCAGACTTGGAACACCAGCGGATAACAAACTTTCTGTTGGGGTTAGTGTTTGTGTTGGCTTTGCTTTATGTGAGTTTTGAGTATACCTCTGCACCCACATCAGACGAGCACAACAATGAAACAACCGATGATATGAGCCAAGATATCGAGCTCATGCCTGCCATGGATACGCGCGATATGATTTCGGTTGCATCGGGTTCTGCCTCACATGCGGTTACCGAAAAACTCAAAGCTGTTGACGGAAACCCTAAGTTAGGCGATAAAATCAGTCCGAACAATGGCGATATGACACAGGGAGTGGGCGGTGAAAACGTGCGTACAAACACGCAAGATGAGTCAAACACCACCACAGCTCAATCCCAGGTAGCTGTTGACGAGAATGATAACCCATTGCATTTCCGTATTGTTGAGAAGCTGCCTGAATTCCCGGGAGGCATGGTTGAGTTTATGAAGTGGCTCACAAAGAACTTACATTATCCCGTGTTGGCACAGAAACAGCGCCTTGAAGGCAAGGTCGTTGTGTCGTTTATTATCAACAAAGATGGGTCTATAACGAATGAAAAGGTGGAGCGAAGTGTAGATCCTTTGCTTGATCAAGAGGCTTTACGTGTTGTGCGAATGATGCCAAAATGGAAGCCCGGTATAGACAAAAATAAACCTTGTCGGACGCTGTTTGCGATTCCGATAAACTTTAAGTTATAACATGAATGCTGATGAATTATTAGTGAAAGTCAACGACTTTCTAAGCAAGCTAAGGTATGACCGCAAGCCAAGTGGCCTGTATGACCCCGTGAAATATGTGCTTTCAATGGGTGGAAAGCGTATAAGGCCCGTGTTGATGCTATTGGCTTATGGGCTGTTTAAAGACGATGTAGAGTCTATTCTCATGCCGGCGTGCGGATTAGAAACCTATCATAACTACACCTTATTACACGATGACCTCATGGATAACGCTGAGATGAGGCGTGGACATGAAACAGTTCATCGTAAATGGAATGCCAATACAGCGATTCTTAGCGGTGATTCTATGCTGGTTCTTGCCTATGAACGTATTGCTCAATGCAGTCAAATCTATTTGTCAGATGTACTTCATACCTTCACCGAAACAGCCTTAGAGATTGGTGAAGGGCAGCAATACGACATGGATTTTGAAACTCGTAACGATGTCACTGAAGCTGAATATATCGAGATGATACGTCTAAAAACGAGCGTGTTACTGGCTTGTGCCCTCAAGATTGGGGCTATTTTGGCGGGTGCTTCAAAGCAAGATCAGGACTATTTGTATAAGTTTGGTGAGCAAATTGGACTTGCTTTTCAACTTCAAGACGATTATCTTGATGTCTATGGCGACCCAAAAGTCTTTGGAAAGAAGATTGGAGGAGACATCATTTGCAATAAAAAGACCTACATGCTCATTAATGCTTACAACTTGGCTAATAGCGAACAGCGCCGAGAACTGCAGCATTGGATGGAGGCAGAAACGTTTAACAACGATGAGAAAGTGGCCGCAGTAACGGCTATATATAATAAGGTGGGTGTTGATAAGCTGGCAAATGAGCAGATAACCCATTTCTTTGAAGAAAGTAAAAAGTATCTTGATGCCGTGCAAGTTGACGATAAACGCAAGACAGAATTGCGGCATTATGTTCAAAATATGATGCACAGAACGTATTAATTGAGCCTATTTCAAGACGTAAATCATGCCCTATAGACGATTACCTAAAACGGATGCAAGCAGACTTAAGGCATTAAAGACCTTGCTTGATAACGATAGTCTCTACACTGTTAATGGTAGATTTATCGACTGGAAGACGATGAATGTAGCCCAACCTGCTTACAATCAGCTCAAGACTGCAGTCGATCAATATGCTCTTCAATTGCAAGTGCAGACGCGAAGAGCACCTTATGTGGAGAAACCTCAACGCAAAGCGATGATGTATGTCGGTCATTTTATCCAGGTATTGCTTATGGCAGTAGAGCGTGGAGAGATACGAAAGACTCAGCTGAAGCTATATGGTTTGGAAGAGACGGCAACGGCTTTGCCTGCCAATCTCAAATCGGTTGAGGGATTACTTGATTGGGGACCAAAGATTATAGAAGGCGAAAAGAAACGCCTTTCGCAAGGAGGCAGAGCCATATATAACCCAACTATTGGTATGGTTTCGACGCATTTTGATATCTTTAATGAGGCATACGAGCAGCAGCTTAGATTGAAACAGCAAACGCAGATGGCTTTAGAAAAGGTGCAAGAACTACGTCCTAAGGTCGACGAAATCATTCTTGAACTGTGGAATCAGATAGAGGCACACTTCCAAAATGAACCTCCCGAGGTAAGGTTTGAGCAGTGTCGGAAGTGTGGAGTGATTTATTATTATCGACGAAACGAGGAACATTTATATTAAAAATGATATTTACAGATACACATACACATTTAGATGGCGACGAGTTTAAGAACGATTTGCCCGATGTAATCCGTCGTGCGAAGGAACAAGGAGTAGGGCGTGTGTTCATTCCTGCTATTGACTTGAAGTCTGTTGACAGTGTTGTTGCCGTGTGTCGGCAGTTTCCTGGCTATGCTTATCCTATGATAGGATTGCATCCCGAGGAGGTAAAAGCAGATTGGAAGGACCAGCTTGACAAGATAAAATCACACTTTCATGATGCTGATTTCATAGCCATTGGTGAGGTAGGACTTGACTTTTATTGGGACAGAACCTTTGAATCACAACAGCTTTTGGCTTTTGAAGCACAGGTAGAATGGGCAATTGAGGCGCAGCTTCCATTGATGATACATTGTCGGAAGGCTCAAAATGAGTTGGTACACATCTTGAAACGTTATGAAAAGCAACTTGTTGGAGGAGTTTTTCATTGCTTTACGGGCAATCAAAAAGAGGCAGAACAGCTGCTACAATTTGACAAATTTGCACTTGGAATCGGTGGAGTGTTGACGTTTAAGAGTAGTCATCTGCGTGAGGATTTACCTGCTTCAGTGCCTCTTGAGCGTATAGTCTTAGAGACAGATAGTCCATATATGACACCCGTTCCACATCGTGGAGAGCGCAATGAAAGTGCTTTTGTGAGGTTGGTATTAGAGAAGTTGGCTGAAGTTTATGGGGTTTCAGCTGATGAAGTGGCGCGTGTGACAGAAGAAAATGTAAAGCGTATATTCACAAAAATATAATAAACAGAAATAAAGATGAAACATTTTATGGCACGTATTGTCCTGCTTTTGCTGCTAACAGCCATGTCTTGTGGCCCTGTAACAGCACAGAACAAGAGTGTAAAACAAGCAAAAGCAGATACAACGGCAGTTGATTCATCGGCAAATGACGATGCCCTTGCAGCGCAATTGGATGAGGCTGCA
The DNA here is from genome assembly GCF_000185845.1 of Segatella salivae DSM 15606. Taxonomy (GTDB): domain Bacteria; phylum Bacteroidota; class Bacteroidia; order Bacteroidales; family Bacteroidaceae; genus Prevotella; species Prevotella salivae. The sequence goes on along the minus strand of NZ_GL629647.1, from coordinate 1,109,204 downwards.
GCAGATAGTAGTGCGTTATTAGGTGATGGAGTGACCAGCGAGGGCTTCCATCAAGCCTTGAAAACCAAGTTTATTGAAGGCGATGCAGGCTTTATGTCGCTTGTAGCTTTGGCCTTAGTCATAGGACTTGCTTTCTGTATTGAACGTATTATATATCTCAGTTTGTCTGAAATCAATGCGAAAAAGTTTATGAATGACCTTGACAATAGCATCATGCAAGGTGATATAGAGGGTGCAAAAGCGTTGTGTAGGAATACTCGTGGGCCTGTCGCTTCTATCTGTTTCCAAGGTTTAGAACGTATAAACGAGAGTATAGATAACATCGAACGATCTGTTGTTTCCTATGGTTCGGTGCAGTCATCCAACTTAGAAAAGGGTTGCTCTTGGATTACTTTGTTCATTGCTATGGCTCCTTCTTTGGGATTCTTAGGTACAGTTATCGGCATGGTTATGGCCTTTGATCAGATTCAAACGGCTGGAGACATCAGCCCAACTATCGTGGCTTCGGGTATGAAAGTGGCCTTACTGACGACCATATTTGGTATTATTGTGGCGCTGATTCTACAGATATTCTACAATTATATCCTTTCAAAGATTGAACACATCACGTCACAAATGGAGGAAAGCGCTATCTCTTTATTGGATATTGTGATGAAATATAAGTTAAAGAAAGAATGTTAAGACTGAGCAATATAAGGCATTGGCCAACGGAAAAGATATCACAACGTGTGCTTTATCTATTGATATCGCTCACGGTTTTGGTGTTTTTGTTGTTCTATTGTGTGGGATATGACCGTCCGTTTGCAGACAATCCGAGTTTCAATGCACCTCTTTTCACTGACTTATTGTTGATATTTATGCCACTGTTGGCAGTGCTTGCGTTAGCTCTTTCGATATGGGCTGTTGTGCGAAGTGTTTATCGTTTGCGTGGCGGGGGTAATGGAATAGAGAACAATGTGCCTGCCGCTCGCATCTCACGGAGCGTTGTTTTAGGTACTGTTGGCATTGTAATCGTGTCGTTTCTCCTATCATCTGGTCGTGCCATGCGCGTCAATGGACATCCTTATGGCGATTGGTTTTGGCTGAAAACAGCTGATATGTTCATCTATACTTCAGTCATATTGTTACTCGTTGCCATAGGTTCGGTGATCTATGGAGCCACAAAATATTACAGAGGAGCAAAGAAGTGAGCATGTTTAAACATAGGAAACATAGTGTACCGGGACTGAATACTACGTCTACAGCAGACATATCTTTCATGCTGTTGATATTCTTTTTGGTGGCTTCTTCCATGGATATTGATAAGGGATTATCAAGACAATTGCCGCCAGCGGAGCACAAACAGCAACAAAATGAGACTGAAGTGAATCGCCAACGGCTGTTGGAAATCAAGATAACGGCACAGAATCAGTTGCTTGTTGACGGTAAACCGATGACGCAAAAACAGCTTCCTTTAAGCCTTATTCAATTCATTACAGCACGTGGAAAGAATCATCTCATCACCTTAGATGCTAATCCTGAGTCGAGTTATGATGCTTATTTTCACGTTCAAAATGCGCTTGTTACTGCCTATCGCACATGGCGTGACCGCACAGCTAAAGCCAAATTCGGTCGCTCTTACCAACAACTTACGGCGCAACAACGCGAGCAACTGCGGACACTTTGTCCTCAACGGGTTGCTGAAACTTATGGAACGGCGCAGAAAGGAGGTTCAAAATGAGTATGTTTCGACATCATTCTCATGAGATGCCAGGCTTAAACACCGCGTCACTTCCTGACTTAATATTCTCTGTTTTGTTCTTTTTCATGATAGTAACCCACATGAGAAAGGAAACTCTTAAGGTACAATATCGGGTGCCACAAGGTACAGAACTCACGCGCTTAACAAAGAAATCGGCCGTTAGTTACATTCATATCGGCCGGCCAACTAATGCTCATTATCCTGCAAAGGCTTTGATTTTTGACGGTTCTTGCATTCAGTTGAACGATAAATATGTTACACCTCGCGAAATCATTGATTACATTTCGGCAGAAAAAAGCAGTCTTTCTCCAGAGGATCAACAGTTGATGACGGTCTCCATTAAAGCCGATAAAGCAACAAAAATGAGTGTTATTAATGAGGTAAAACAGGCACTTCGTCAAGCAAAAGCATTGAAGATAAATTACTCTGCGATAGAAACAAAGCACTAATTTAAGTGAAATCAGCTAACAATCTATCATTATATTAGAAATAAAGTTGCAATATTCGAACGAATATACTAACTTTGCAAGCAAATTAATATATAACATGTCACATCATAATTTAGATTTACTGGATAAGAAAATCCTTAGACTTGTTTCTGAGGATGCACGCATTCCATTCCTTGAAGTAGCGCGCGCCTGTAATGTAAGTGGGGCAGCTATCCATCAACGTATACAGAAATTAACTTCACTTGGCGTACTAAAGGGCTCACAATTTATTATAGATCCCGAGAAGATTGGTTATGAAACGTGCGCTTATATCGCTTTATACTTGAAGAATCCAGAGAAGCATGACCTCGTGGTTGATGCCTTAAAACGTATCCCTGAAGTAGTAGAATGTCACACAACTACAGGCGGAATGGATCTCTTTATCAAGCTATACGCGCGCAATAATCACCATATGATGCAGATTATTCACGACAAATTGCAGCCTTTAGGGCTATCACGTAGTGAAACAATCATATCATTTAGTATGCTCATTGACCGTCAATTGCCAATCGCCGACATTCAAGTGGACGAAGATAATGACGATGATGACGACGAAAAAGCTTAAGGATTGAATGCTCATCTCTATTCTTTCCCGAGATGAGATAACTATAATATAGGTGCAAAGGCATTCACTTAGCACCTATGATAAATAGAAAAGGCGAAGGCAAGTGACTTGCTTTTGCCTTTTTTATGCTCTTCTTGAGCCACAAGTTGCCAGTCGTCATAAGCTGGAAAGAAGGCATCTGCTTGCAGAGGTAAGGCATCTATCTCCGTTAAATAGAGCTTATCGGCCTGTGAAATGGCTTCTTTATACACCTGTTCACCTCCAATTACAAACACTTCTGCTTCTTTTTGGCACATGGCTAAGGCTTCTTCAAACGATGAAACACGAGTGCAGCCTTTGAAAACAGTTTGTGATTTGCTGATAACAATATTCTTTCTATGTGGTAAAGCCCCATTCGGCAACGATTCAAACGTATGGCGTCCCATGATAATCACATGGCCCATCGTCAATCGTTTGAAATGTTCCATATCTTCTTTGATGGCAAACAGCAGTTTGTTTTGATAGCCGATGGCTCGATTTTTGGCTACAGCTGCAATAAGAGAGAGCGTCATTCTATCACTATATTGTTATCATTTGGAATGTGAGAACTTTTGATTTTCCACGCCTGTGGATAGAGATTGTTCGCGCGATTCCCTAAGTTCTTAGCAAAACCAAGTGGGAAACCACGATAAACGAGCAACACTATACCTCGCGGAGCATCAGAAGTCAGCGTGATAGCCTCAGTCCTTAAGTAGGCAATGGCTTGCTGAAGATCTACCGAAACGTGTGGATAGTTCTCTAAATCAGCCGCTACTGAGAGGGCTTTTGATTGGTCGGGAATGGCCTGTTTGCCTTTTATTGTGTCGGGAAGTGGCCCATGTGACAACACATGTAGCCTTTTTAAATCCTTTTCATTGATAGTCTTTATCTCCTTCAAGCGCTTTTCTTCAGACATTACTTCAGTCTCTCCATGTTTCCGAAGTACAGCCATGAAGAGCCCTTCTCCACGAGTTCGCCCAGGAATAAAGCGGTAAACAGGGTGCTCATCCACAAGACTTCCTGTGATATTCCACGCCTTTTCTGTTGGAATCTCTATGAAGTCGGCACCTAATTCCTTTGCTATCCATGCAACATTCTCTTCATTTTCGTGCGCATTAAAGGTGCAAGTAGAATAGATTAACACTCCTCCCGGCTTGAGACAAGGCCAGATATCGTGCACAATCTCACATTGCAGACGGGCACATTCCTCAACTTTCTTCACACTCCAATCGTCAATTGCCCCTGCATCTTTACGGAACATACCTTCTCCAGAGCATGGAACATCGGTCAGGATAACATCAAATTGTAGTCGGCTTTGCTGGTAATCGCGTGCATAATTGTTTGTAACCACGATATCAGGAACCCCAAATTTCAATATGTTTTCATTTAGAATGTTCGCCCGTTGACGTATCGGTTCATTGCTAAAAAGCATGCTTCCGGCAGGTAAAGCCGCATAGGAGCAAGTGGATTTTCCACCGGGTGACGCACAAAGGTCAAGCATTCGTATGGGACGTTTGACCACTTCGCGGATTACATGGGCTACAAACATCGACGCCGTCTCTTGCACATAATAGAGTCCTTGATGAAAGAAAGGGTCGAAAGTGAAGTTTGGTCGCGACTTCAAAAACATTGCATCACGACACCAAGGCACATCCGTTTCCTTGTCCTTTATGCTCACTTGCGTGCTATCGAGCTTGAAAGGATTCAGTCGAATGCTGACCGGAACGTCTTCATTCATTGCGTTTTCAAAGGCTGTGAAGCACGTTTCACCCATCAATTCTCGCGTATATGCTGTAAACTCTTTAGGTAGTTTCATCGTCAGTTGTCTTGTTCTACCATGCAAAATTAAAAATTTTTTTGTTCCTTTGCAACTAAACCATAAAGTGGTTCGTCTAAAAAGCAGAAATAATTAAAAAAGCAATGAATATGAAACAAACATTAATCGCACTATTGTTCGTGCTAACATTCGGAACGGTTCCTGGCGCAATGGCTAAGTATCATAGGCATACGCCACGCACAGAAGCGGTTCATCACACTGCAAAGTCTTCTAATCAAGCTGCTCAAACGGCAGACAAAAGCGCAAAGGATAAGGGCATCGAAGCCTTTTCTGACACTACTTCAACGGATGATGCGGCTGAAGATACAGCAGTAGTAGATACGACTTACACCTCAGGTACAGCTGTTTATAGTAACGATTGGAATGATACGCCATGGTTCTTAAAGGCAATCACGGGAACATTGGGCGTTGGAGCAGTTATCTTTGCCTTATTGATTGTGGTGTTAGTCTTCTTCTTTCTCATCGCCCCTTTTATTATTATAGTTCTTGTTTTGCGTTATCTCATCCGCAAACATAACGATAAAGTGATGCTTACAGAGAAAGCCATTGAGAGCGGACGCCCTATTCCTTCCGTCGTAAAGTCACAGGCTCAATATCGTTATTCGAATGAACAGCAATGGCAACGTGGGGTAAAGACGGCCGCAACAGGACTTGGACTCATGCTCCTTTTCGCCTTTTTGGGTGCTGAACAGCTTATTGGTGTAGGTGCGTTGGTACTTTGTATGGGAGCTGGACAGATGATTATTGGGAAGACTTCTCGTAAGAAAGACACGGAAACGCATGATGATTTCTCAGATAGAATGCCTGAATTTAAGGAAGAGAAAGACACAGAAGTGGCTTCAAACAATGACGAAACTCATCCTCAAGACAAATAAAGCGTGAAACAATTAGACGATATCTCTCTCGTAACGCAGGTGGCTGTGTTTCACAACCGAAAGGCTTTCGACCGATTGGTTGTGAAATATCAGTCGCCTATACGGCGTTTCTTTCTCGCTCAAACCGGGGGAGATGTTCAGTTGAGTGACGACCTTGCCCAAGACACCTTTGTCAAAGCATACACTCATATCACGCATTTCCGGGGACTTTCCAGCTTTTCTACATGGCTTTATCGCATTGCATATAACACCTTTTACGATTATATGAAATGTAGAAAACCTACAGACAACATCGAAAGTCCAAGCATGTTGGGACAGAAAGCCAATGGCGTTGACTGTGGTTTGAAGCTTGATTTGCAGCAGGCGCTTTGCATTTTGTCAGACAAAGAGCGCCTTTGCATCACACTTCAACTGCTTGAAGGGCAGGCCATTGATAAGATTTCAGAGATTACCGGCATGACAGAAGGGACTGTAAAAAGCCATCTTTCGCGAGGCAAACAGAAACTAACCACCTATCTAAAGCATAATGGATATGACAGAAAATAATATAGATGAAAAGTTGATAGAACGCTTTTTTGAAGCCAATTCGCTGCCCGAGATAGAGAATCGAGGCTTCTCTCGCAGCGTGATGCGACGCATTCCGCAGTCAAGAATAAAGTGTTTGAATACGGTGTGGATGATACTTTGCACTGTGGCGATGGTCATTTATCTTTATGTTCACCAAGGAATGAAGGTGCTTTTTGTTGCGTTGACACACCTTTGGAATAGTCTTTCGACCTCCTTTTTCATGCCAGAACTGAACCTCACTACAGCGATATGGGTATATGTAGGCATTGTTTCGGCAGTAGTCTTTGGTGTATATCAAGTCTTGATAAGTGACAAAAGGTTTATTTGATTAATTGGTTTTGCAAGAGATTCTCAATCATATAGATAGACTCAAGCAGTTTAGAAAGCGAACAAACTCAAATTGTTCGCTTTCTTTGTTGTTATATCTGGGTTTTTGAACCCCCAAAGTTCACATAATGATTTGCGTCATATTGTCTTGCGATTTGCTTCATTTTACCGCGTGAAATGACGCAAAACGTGGCGTGAAATGATGCAATTTACGGGATGGTTTGATATGATGCAAAAAATGAGTTGGAATTAATTGCGTTATAAAATGTGGGAATCAACGTTGTCAAAAGTAAATGTCGGGCGTTTCATTCTCCTTCCTTTGTTGTATCTTTTCAGCCTCTTTTTTCAGTTTTCCGTCTTTATCAAACATGCCATATGTGGTGCGTAGCACACTGAACTCTGTGCGTCGGTTCAACTGATTGCATATTTCCTGTTGCTCTTTATTTAGCTTTTCTATAAATGCTGAAGTCAGTTTGTCGCCCTCTTTCAGCCAAGTGTACTTCTCTGTAAGCTTCTTTCGGATTACTTTCGGACGTTGTTTTCCATAACCAACTGCCGTTAATCGGTCGGCAGAAATGCCTTTACTGATGAGATAACGCACTACATTTTCGGCCCTTTGTTGAGACAAACGGAGGTTATATTCGGCTGAACCACGGTAGTCACAATGGGCAGATATCTCAATAGTTACATGTGGGTTTTCGTTTAACAACGCCACAAGGTCATCAAGAGCGGCTGTAGATTCGGGGCGAAGTGTGGCTTTATTGAAGTCATAGAAGATGTTATCAATCAGCACTGGGGCTGTAATTGAGGCCAAAGGAAACTGCAACACATATTCTTTTGAAGCCTTTTCAGCATGCACATTCAGTGCTTCGTGGTGATTGAGAAAGCCATCACAGGTAGCCAAGAAGATGTAATCAATCCCCGGTTTGACGGTTTCGGTGAAGGAACCATCGCCTCTTACGCTCAGTTTTAGATTCGTTCCATCGTTTCCAACCATATAAACCTGGGCGCGAGGGAGTTCATATCCGTCCTTCTCATATACCCATCCTTTGACTGTTTGCACAATTTCGGGGTATTCAAAGCTATAGATGTGGTCATAGCCTCGGCTGTCATTGCGGTTTGAAGAGAAGTATCCGCGGTTGTGAGGTCCCTCGAAAGTCATGCCAAAATCGTCTGCATTGCTGTTCAAAGGATAGCCAGGGTGGGAGAGCGTAGCCTTTCCTTGTGAGTCGAAATGTGCGATATAGATGTCTAATCCGCCCATTCCGGCGTGACCATTACTTGAGAAATAGAGGTCGCCATTAGGCCGAAAAGTCGGAAATTCCTCATTCCCTGCTGTGTTGATTGGTGCTCCCAGATTCTCAACTCCACCGAGTCCGGCTGCTGTTATGCGTACGCGCCAGAGGTCAAGTCCGCCTTTTCCGCCCGGCATATCCGATGTAAAGTAAAGCCAATTGCCGTCAGGTGACACGGCAGGATGAGCGAAGAGAGAAAGCGTGTCATGGCTAATTGGAAGCTCGGTAGGCTTAGTCCATGAGGCATCGCTACGTGAAGATGTCATGAGACGAGCATAGCGTGGTGAGACAGGATCAGTGGAACACTGCGTCAGATACATAGTTCTTTCGTCGGGAGAAAAGGCACATGCGCCCTCATCGAAAGCCGAATTAAGCTCTCCTCCAATAGGTTCGGGCTTGCTCCACTTGCCTTTATCGTTTCTTTCGGAATAGAAAATATCTCCGTTTTTCATTCCCGTTATCCCATTAAGTTCGTCACCTGAAGCTTCCTTTCGTGTTGAAGTGAAATATAGAATGTTGTGGTCTGGTCCATAGAATACAGGCGAATAGTCGGCTTTATAAGAGTTAAACACATCCATTTTCCTAACGATATACTTGCTTCCTTGCTTCTTCCAAGCGGGTGCCTGGCGTGCAGAAGCAAGACCATTTAATATCAAAGTGTCGTTAGGAAGAGAGTCTTTCAGAGCGAGAAATGCCTTTTCTGCCGCCTTGTATTGACCGTCTTTGAGCAACAGTTGGGCATAGATGAGCTTGTCGTTGAGTGTTGCTTGCTCATAGCGGATAGCGTTTTGAAAGGCTGAAATGGCTCGTTGTGTTTGGTTAATCTTTGCATAACAGCGTGCCATTTTGACTGCCATTAGTCCACGTTCTCGGCGTAGTTTGGTCGGTGTTTGTTGGTAAGCCTTGCGATATTGCACTGCCGCGTCGTAGTATTCTCCAACAGATAGGTGCTGATCGCCTTTCTTTATAGCACGCTCTAAGCTACAAGCGGTGAGCACAAGGCAGGCAAGAATATATATGATAAGGTGGGATTTCTGCATACATAGATAACGTTTTGCATGGAGTTATATTATAGTTTTTAGTGAGTTTTGATTGGAGTTCCAGATAGATTTTTATATCTTTGTCTGGTTGATAAACGCAATATGAAGATAAAAAAGGTTTTTATCAGACTGCTGATAGGCGTGTTTTGGACGTGCCTTGCATTGGAAATGCCACCGCTTCTCTTGAAGATTGCGTGGCCAGCTGCATTGAATGATACCCTTTGGTTACTTGGTCCGGCATCGTGTTGTGCCTTGATTATTCGATGGTTTTATGTGCAAAGCCTGCGTAATCCGAATGCCGTGACCAGAGCATTATACGCGATATCATGGCTAAGTTTGCCTGTTTTGGTATTGCACTTACTATTTTATAGTTATGTGATGACAGGCGGAACGTATGAGGTTCTCTATCAAGACAAGGAGTATGAAGTTGTAGTTGACTATGCAGCTTTTGTCACAAATAGTGATTATATATCAATATATAAAAGGTGGTTTGGGCTTAAAAGGAGAGTCTATAGAGGTTATTATGAGCGTGAAACCGACTCGTTGAGGAGTCGGAAAGCCATAGAAAGTTTCTTGAAAAAGCAGAATTAAGCGTGAATTTGGGCATTCATCAAATGGTTATTCACCTTGATGAACGTTGTCTAAGCTTTGTCATTGAAAGGCAAAACGAATTTACAGCCATCCTTCCAACAGCTACATCCATAAGCCGTTTTACCTTTAATGATGTGTCCTTTCCCACAAACAGGACAGGATTTTCCAATGAGTTCGTCATTTGGTACTAATGTTTTTGCCTTCTTTGCAGGTTTGTTTGTAGTCTTTTTTGAAGTAGCTTTCTTCTTCGTTTTCTTCTTTACGTCTTCATCAGAGAGTATGGTTACACGGCGATTGCTATTGTCACTGAGCACATCTTTAACGATATTAGCAATCTGTTCCTTTAGTTCGCTGATGAAAAGTGAGGCATCATACTTCATGTGTTCAATGTCTCTGAGCTTCTTTTCCCATATACCTGTGAGCTCACAACTGGTGAGTAGCTTCTCATGTATCATGTCAATGAGTTCTATTCCCGTAGGCGTTGCAACGAGATTCTTGCGTTCCCGTCGGATATATCGACGTTTAAACAGGGTCTCAATGATGCCTGCTCGGCTCGAAGGTCGACCGATTCCATTCTCTTTTAAGGCTGCTCTTAGCTCATCATCTTCAACAAATTTGCCCGCCGTTTCCATGGCTCGAAGCAGTGAAGCCTCTGTATAGTACTTGGGAGGTGTGGTTTGTTTCTCGGTCAGTGTAGGCGTATGAGGTCCACTTTCGCCTTGAGTAAAGGTGGGAAGCGTAATATTTTCTCCCTCAACTCCACCTCGAAGAGAAGAAGAAGTGTTTGCTTCGTTCTCTTGAGATGCCATGTTATTTGATGGCATATCATTCTTTTCATTCTTTGTTGAGGAGCTTTCAGTGAGGCATCTCCAGCCTTCTTCCAATATTTCTTTACCCGTAACCTTGAATTCAATGCCGTCAACTTCGCCAAGAACTGTAGTGGTAGAGAACTTACAATCAGGGTAAAAGGCACTGATAAAGCGTGTGGCGATGAGGTCAAACACATTTTGTTCCATGATAGTTAGCCCCTGAACAGGAACTCCTGTGGGGATGATGGCATGGTGATCTGTAACTTTACTGGTGTCGAAAACCTTCTTACTCTTGGGTAATTTCTTGCTAATGGCGGCTAAATTCCTTATCCACGGCATGTACTTTGGCTGACTTTCTATCTTACATTGACTCAATCCATTAAGTATTTGAGGGCATTTCGGGTAGATATCATCACTTAAATACTGTGTGTCTACACGTGGATAGGTGGTGAATTTCTTTTCATATAAGCTTTGAATTAGATTCAAAGTAGTCTCTGCCGAGTAGCTAAACTTACGGTTACAATCTACTTGTAAGGAAGTAAGGTCATAGAGATGTGGGGGAGTTTCCGTTCCTTTCTTCTTCTGAACACTTTTGATTGTGAACGGCTTTCCTTCGATTGTAGCAAATGCTTTCTCGCCTTCTTCCTTATTAGTAAACTTACCTGACGTTGCTGTGAATTGGGTATCACGATATATAGTGGCTAAAACCCAATAAGGTTCTGGCTTGAAGTTGTCAATCTCTTTTTGCCGATTGACGATTAAAGCCAGTGTAGGTGTCTGCACACGACCTATACTTAGCACCTGTTTATTTTGCCCATATTTCAGCGTGTAGAGTCGAGTTGCGTTCATACCAAGCATCCAATCGCCGATAGCTCGACTCAAACCAGCCATATAAAGCGGTTGATATTGCTGCTCATCTCTAAGATTTTGGAAGCCTTGTAGAATTGCTTCGTCCGTCATTGAAGATATCCAAAGGCGTTTTACGGGGCATTTTACGTTGGCTTTCTGCATTACCCATCGTTGGATTAGTTCTCCTTCTTGTCCCGCATCGCCACAGTTGATGATTTCATCTGCACCTGCATAGAGTTTCTCTATAATCGAAAACTGTTTCTTTATGCTATCTTCGGGGATGACTTTAATTCCAAATCGTTCAGGAATCATAGGCAAAGCGGCGAGACTCCAGTGCTTCCAGTTCTCGTGATAATCATTTGGTTCCTTCAATTCGCATAGGTGTCCGAAGGTCCAAGTGACTTGATATCCGTTGCCTTCCATATATCCGCTCTTTGCCGTTGTGGCTCCTAAGATGCGTGCTATGTCTCTTGCTACGCTTGGTTTCTCTGCAATACAGACGATCATTCTTTATTAGTTTAGGTCTGCAAAGATACAAATTATTGTTGAAAATGTCACGAAAATGAAGATTGAAGCCTTGCAAGTTGATAAAAAAGTGCTTTTAACATATAGATACTTCGATTTAATTTGTACCTTTGTAGATAGTATTCAATAACATTAGTACGCAATGAAGAAATTGAAGATAGAAATAGATTATGATTTCTGTCAATTCGAAGAGTTGAGTGAACAGGACCAAAACCTCATAGAATGTGCTAAGGCTGCCATCAAGAATAGCTATGCCAAATACAGCCATTTCCATGTAGGGGCGGCGTTGCGTCTGCATGATGGTCGTGTTGTTATAGGCGCTAATCAAGAAAATGCAGCTTTCCCCTCGGGCTTATGTGCCGAGCGTTCAGCCATATTTGCATCTCAATCGCATTATCCAGAGCAAGCAATTGATACATTAGCGATTGTTGCTCACAATGAGAAAGGCTTCTTGTCAGATCCTATTACGCCTTGTGGCGCATGCCGACAAGTAATGCTTGAGATAGAAGATCGATACAAACAAAATGTCCGTGTGTTGCTTTTTGGCACGTCAGGTGTTTATATTCTACATAGTGTTAAGGACCTTTTGCCCTTTGCTTTCGTGGATGAAAACATGCGAAAATGACACGCTTTATATTATAACAAAAACATTATGAAAGTAGGATTGTTTATTCCTTGTTATGTTGATGCACTTTATCCAGAGGCCGGAGTCGCCACATATAAGCTGTTAAAGCACTTTGGTGTTGACGTCGGTTACCCCGAAAAGCAAACTTGTTGCGGTCAACCGATGGGGAATGCAGGCTTTGAAAGCATGTCAAAGTCATTGGCTTTGAAGTTTGATTCCATGTTTTCCGGCTTCGATTATGTTGTTGCTCCATCTGCTTCTTGCGCTGCATACGTGAAGTTTTATCACCCTCGTTTGCTGAAAGGGGAACACGAATGTCTGTCTTCTAAGAAGGTAATGGACATCGTAGAGTTCTTACATGACGTGCTAAAAATCACGTCTTTGCCAGGTAGTTTCCCTCATGTGGTGAGCGTACATAATAGTTGTCACGGCGTGAGAGAACTTGGATTGTCTGCTCCTTCCGAGCGAAACATCCCTCCTTACAATAAGATTATCGACTTGTTGAAGTTAATCAAGGATATAACGATTAAGGAACCAGACCGCAAAGACGAGTGTTGTGGCTTCGGAGGGATGTTCTCTGTTGAAGAAACGGCAGTCTCTATACGCATGGGAGAAGATAAGATTGGTCGACACATGGCCACAGGTGCCGAGTTTGTTACAGGCCCAGATAGCAGTTGTTTGATGCATATGGCGGGCATTGCTAAGCGAGAACACAAACCCATTCAATTCGTTCATGTAGCCCAAATATTGGCTGCCGGACTCTAATTTAGCATAAAAGGAAAAGAAATCTATGAGTACAGATCATTCAAAAAGGGCTGCCATATTCAACGAAAACCATGACAAAACTACATGGCATGACCAAACTTTCTGGTCACTTCGTATGAAACATGATGCTGCTGCGCATCAGTTGCCTGAATGGGAAGACTTGCGACAGCACGCGAGTGATATCAAACGACACACTCTTTCACATCTTGTTGACTACCTTGAGCAGTTCACTTCTCAACTCGAAAGCCGTGGAGTCATTGTGCATTGGGCCAGTGATGCCGCCGAGTTTAATGCCATTGTATATGATATTCTCAAGTCACATGACGTCAAGAAGATGGTCAAATCGAAGTCTATGTTGACGGAGGAATGTGAGATGAATCCTTACCTAATAGAACGTGGAATCGATGTTGTTGAGTCGGACTTAGGCGAGCGTATCCTCCAGCTTTTAGGTCAACGGCCGAGCCATATCGTTATGCCTGCCATCCATTTAACCCGACAAGAGGTTGGAAAGATGTTCGAAGAGAAGGGCATTTCGCATGAAATTGGCAACTATGATCCTACATATCTTACGCAGTGTGCACGCTATTCGCTTCGTAATGAGTTTATAGAAGCTGAGGCAGGAATGACTGGTTGTAACTTCGGTGTAGCCAAAACAGGCGATATTGTGGTATGTACGAACGAGGGAAATGCTGATATGTCAACCTCTGTTCCGAAGCTACATATCGTTTCGATGGGTATAGAAAAGCTTGTGCCTGATTATGATTCATTGGCTGTTTTCCATCGTTTGCTAAGCCGATGTGGTACAGGTCAGCCTGCAACTGCTTTCACTTCACATTTCCGTCAGGCACGTCCAGGTGGCGAAATGCACGTGGTTTTGGTTGACAATGGACGCAGTAAGCTTCTCGCTAACCCTGATCATTGGGAAACTTTGAAGTGTATTCGTTGTGGCGCTTGCATGAATACCTGCCCTGTTTACCGTCGAAGTGGTGGGCATAGTTATACTTATGTCATCCCAGGACCTATCGGAGTGAATCTTGGAATGATGCACAATCCAAAGCAAAACTATGGTGATGTCAGTGCTTGTTCATTGTGTTTGAGTTGTGATAACATTTGTCCGGCCGAGGTAGCACCTGGTAGTCAGATCTATGTTTGGCGTCAAAGTCTTGATAAAATGGGTAAGGCTGACAGAATGAAAAAGGCAATGTCTGAAGGAATGAAAGTGCTTTATGACAGTTCTTGGCTTTATCATACGGCATTAATGTTTGCTCCTTTAGCCGACTTTGTCCCCGAAAGGATGACTCATTTCAAGCATCTCAATCCATGGGGAATAGGACATACGAAGCCCGAATTTGCCAAAAAGTCTTTCCACGAGTTATGGAAGAAAGGCCAGGCTAAATGAAATCATGTAATGAATAGTTATGGAAAAGAAAGATTTTCTCGATAGATTGCGTTCTCATATCCGTCAACAATATGACATGCCTGACTTGCATATCGATGCTCTTACCTATCCTGAGCCTATCAAGCAGTTTGTAGAAATGACTAAATCTGCAGGTGCAAACATTGTCGAAGCAAAGCCAACAGACGACCTTAACGCTTTAATTGCTGAGGCATATCCTGATGCTAAGGTCATTGCCAGTAATGTTCCAGGCATCAATGCCAAACTAAACCCCGACACAGTTGCCGAAGCCAGTGACCTCAATGGCACGGATGTGGGCGTTGTTAAGGGTGAAGTTGGGGTGGCAGAGAATGGTTGTATCTGGATACCTCAAGTCATGAAAGAGAAGGTTGTGTGTTTTATCTCAGAGAATTTAGTTATTATTCTCGACAGAAATCAAGTCGTAGATAACATGCATCAGGCTTATAAGAGGATAAAAATGACGTCTTATGGCTTTGGAACTTTTATCAGTGGACCGAGCAAAACGGCTGATATTGAACAGGCGTTGGTTATGGGTGCGCAGGCAGCACGCTCCGTTTTGGTGATTCTTGTGGGTTAAATCTTCACGCATACTGCGGTTTCTCATATTCTGTTGACTTGCAATTCAACACAAAAATAAGGTTGAAATAAACGAATATGAGAAACCGATTTTATTATTTTTTCTAAGTTTTTACTTTATTCTTTGTAAAGTATCTTCTTCAAAAAAGCATATCTTTTGAAAGCTTATTCTGTAGAATTAAACAGGGTTTTCATTGTGTTTTCTTACGTTTTTGAGTGAAGTGAAGACTTCTTTCAAATGGTTGTAGACCCTGATTCAGGTCATTTTATGTCTCATGGGCCTCATTTCATCATTCTTTCTGCTGCATTTCATCATATGATTGCAGCCATTTTACGACACTATTTGACGCATTTCACATGATGAACTGATGCAAAAGGTTTCATCATGCGCCTTGATTTGCAAGATAAATCCATATTTTCGGTGCTGAAAATAATGTGTGATGATGAAACCTTTTGGTACTCAATGACTTATCATAACAGGCAAATAATGGCCCTATTCGTGACCCTTTGGGCTGAAGTTTGAAACAAAGGCCGTCTTTAAGAGGCTTTTGTTAAGTTAATTCTAACTTATTCTTTTTGTATGGTTGTAAGCCATTTGAGGCGTCTAAACACTTCTTCACGTATTTCATTACTTGTTTTGTGTGAGAGGTATTGCAGCGTTCCATCCATTGCTATGATAAGCGTTAGCGGGAAACCTTCGTTACCTACCCATTGCGTAAAGTATCTATCATTGGGCAAATGCGTCCAGTTGAAGCCATGTTTTTCGGTGATAGCTTTCACAATCTCAGGCTTTTCGAAGTTTGCAGAGAGGAAAATCACCTCTGGAAAGCGGGTCTTCCAGGTTGATAGTTCAGGCATTTCTTTTCTGCAAGGACCACATCCTGAGTACCAAACATTAACTACTATTACTCTGTTTTTTAGCGAATCTTGCGTCCAAGTGTTTCCATCGAGGTCTTGAAGTGTGAATGTTCCTGGTAGTTTTTGACCGATTTTAAGGTTCTTAAATTGTTTGTCTGCACTATGAGTTACCTTTTTCATCTCATCAAAAAGGAGCACTTTGGCTTCAAATTTGTCGGCATTGACAACATTACTGCGCTTGATTTCATATTTCTTCCAAGTCTTTGGCGCTACAAAATCGTCAGGAACAAGGACGTGAAGAACTGTATGTTGTTCGCCATCGTCAAGCTTTTGAAAGCCTTTCTGTATGCCCATGATTTCGTTAAGCGGCATATCTTTTGAATAAAACTGATGATTAATGAGCACTCCTACGAGTTCCTTTTTGGTCTGTTGTGCCTGACTTGTTGGCATAAAAGGAATGAAAAATAGCAATAATACTACGATTGTGGTTTTGTAAATGGTGGGTTTCATAGTTGTATATTTTATGTTCTTATATTGTCTTTTCCCATGTGTTAATCGAATGAATGACATATTCCACCTCATCATCGGTCATGGCTTGATTGCAGGGCAGACTGAGTTCTGTTGCTGCAATACGTTCAGTGATAGGGAGTTGTAGGCTGTTCCATACCGCATAACAAGCCTGCTTATGGGGTGGGATGGGGTAGTGGATGAGGGTTTCAATACCTTTCGACGCCAGATATTGCTGCAACTCATCGCGTCTTTTGCATAATATCGGATAGATATGAAACACGGAATTGCGTGGTTTTATCAGTGTAACGGCCTCGTGACGAATAGCTTCTTCATAGCGTTTTGCAATGTTTCGGCGACGTTGATTGTCATGATCTAAGTAGGTCAACTTCGTCATTAATATGGCTGCTTGCAATTCATCCATGCGACTGTTTAAGCCTTGATAGGGGAATACATACTTGCGATTGCTGCCATAATTAGCAAGAGAACGGACGATGGTTGCAAGCTGATTGTCGTCTGTTGTCACGGCACCTGCATCGCCCATTGCACCCAGATTCTTTCCTGGATAGAAGCTATGTGCAGCGGCATCTCCTATACTTCCCGTATGTTTTTCATGCCATTTTAGGCCGTGACCTTGGGCATTATCTTCTACAAGCAGTAGGTTATGGCGTTTGCAAATGGCACTGATGGTGGTGTGCATAGCACAAGTTCCATAGAGATGTACAAGCAGAATAGCTCGTGTTTTCGGTGTGATAGCAGCCTCAATCCGTGTGATATCGAGTTGCAAAAGCATATCAGGTTCGACAAGGATTGGCTTGAGTTGGTTTTCGGTTAGGGCGAGAATGGAAGCTATATAGGTATTGGCGGGCACGATAACCTCGTCGCCTTCATGAAGTTTTCCAAGCTGTTTATACGCTCTAAAGATGAGGGTCAGCGCATCAAGTCCATTGCCACAGCTGATGCAATGTTGCGTTCCAATATACTGAGCATAAGCCGTTTCAAAGTCATTTGTAGCTTTTCCTTGCAGATACCAGCCGCTATCGATGACCTTTTGCACAGCTTTGTGAAGTTCATCGGCATGTTGTTGTGTGATGCGTTGCAGTGAAAGATATTCTATTTTCATAAGTCCCATTCATACCAATCATAACAAACGGCACGGCCACCAAAGCTCTCTTTCTGAAAGATGAGGCCTTCGTTGAGGATTGTTCCCTGTTGTTCGGTGGATTTTCCAAAGTCAAACCACATCTTGTTTCGATATACTTCATGAATCAATTTGTCGAGAAGCAGGTCGAGAACGCGTAGTTTTTTACCTTCTAAAGAGGCTGAAATATACTGCGTATGTGCCACATTTCCGTATTCATATACCACCGTTCCGCCAAGTACTTTGCCGTTCAGTTGTGCTGTAAAAAGACGGATGTTGTTTGGAAAACTGGCTTTAAGCATGCGTATTTCTGACAGCGAATGAACGGGCGAAACATGATATTTGGTTTGTAGATTTGTCGTCAATACCTCCCAAAAGTCAGTCCAACGATTACTTTCTTCGACCATTATGCCATGGTGAAGTGCCTTTTTTATTCCCCTGTTTCTCATCTCATTGTAGGCTAAGGGCATGTCAAGTCGGATGGCAGTTGATATGTCTCGGGCTACTAATTTGGCGTTAGTTGTGCGGTAAATAGCATATAGATCTTCTTCAGCGGGCTGCTGATGATAGAGCCAAGGGATAGCTTTATACACTACTTTTCGTATGCCTTTATTGCGCAAATAGGCATTGATGAGCTTGAAAACTATAATAGAATCAGCCGCAGTGAAATGCTCGTTGACAATCAATCCGCCAAAAGTCAGGCCCTGATGTGTATAGAGAACATCGTGTGAAATGTTTGCCGGCAGGAGCGCATAGAGCTTGTTTTGTCGGTAAACTACAATCGAATGGTCCTCAAATCTGTCGTGATGATAGTCCATGTAATCCCTGAAAAAGAGAAACAATCCGTTTTTAGCTGCATCAACAAACGCATCCCATTCGGATTTCATTTCAGGGGAATAGGGCTTTATTTCAAACATTTTAAGTGGCTAAGGAATAGCTGATAATCGTATATATAGTCTTTTTCGTCGAAGTCATCTTCGGCTAACACGAGGCAAACGGCACCCGAAGAGAAGTCTTCTAACGTACGCCAAATGTTGGTATCAATAAGTAATCCTTGATAGGGATGATTGAGATGATAAGTCTTTTTGGCTTGCCCATTGTCAAGACACACGTCAAAGCTGCCGCTGACGGCAATGATAAACTCGCGGCATTTGTAGTGCGCGTGTCCACCACGGCTTTCACCTGAGGGTACATCATACGTCCAATAAACACGCTTTATGGCAAAGGGTACATGCTCAAAAGCCTGAGCAACGGTCAGGTTTCCACGCGGGTCAATGATTTTCGGCAGGTTAATTAGCTGTCCTAATTCATTCATCTATTTTGTTTTCCCTTTCTTTTTGATGTCCCTTATCCATGACATTCGCTCCTCATAGATAGGGCGGTATTTGTCAATTAAAGCCTGTAAGTCTCTACTTCTGACTGCAAGCTGGTTGTATTCTTGCGTCTCAGTGTTGTGCTTTTGCTTTAGATTCAGCATATAAGCAAGCACATTTTTCTGCTCTTCTTGAATGAGAGAGAGTTGCTTTCCAAGTTTCTCGAGGTCGTCAAGAAACTTGGTTATCGTGTCAATTTTATCTATTTCTTCCACGTGTTACTTATTTAATAACAGTTGCAGCCAATCGTTTTGCCTTGTCACGCAACTCATTCATGTCGCTGTCGAGGCTGCCATAACATAGCATTACGCCCATTCTTCGGTTGACATGTTGGTCGGGTTTGCCGAAGATTCGAACGCGCGTGCAATCTTCTTTCAATGCCTCCATGAGATTATATGTAGGTTCATGGTCGGCGTTTTCTTTTGAAAGGATGACAGCTGAACAGCCGTTGTGCTCTAAATGAATAGCAGGTATGGGCCAACCCATAATAGCTCGCAGGTGAAGTTCAAACTCGTTGAGGTTTGTTGTGTGTCCCAACGTGACCATACCTGTGTCATGTGGTCTCGGACTTAGCTCTGAAAAGATGACTTCTCCCTGCTTGGTTAGGAAGAATTCTACACCCCAAATGCCGTATCCTTCCAATGCTTTTGTCACCTCGTTTGCCATGTGTTGAGCTTGTGATAAGGCTTCATCGGGGAGACAAAATGGCTGCCAACTCTCACGATAATCGCCTGATTTCTGCACATGACCAATAGGGGGACAGAAGATGGTTGGTGCGTTCTTTTGAGTTACAGTGAGTAGAGTGAACTCTGAATCAAAGTCAATGAACTCTTCAATGATAACCTCTTTAACGTCTCCTCTGCCTTCTTCCATGGCCTCATGGAAAGCAGCTTGCAGCTCATTATCATTATGAACATAACTTTGTCCGTGTCCACTTGAACTCATTAATGGCTTTACCACGCAAGGAAAACCAATCTCGTCTGCAGCTTGTTTGAACTCTACAAAGGTCTTTGCATAGTAATATTTGGCTGTGCGCAGGCCCAATTCACGAGATGCAAGGTCACGAATTGCGCGACGATTCATTGTGAAGTTGACCGCTTTTGCAGAGGGAACAACTTGTATTCCACGTTGTTCAAAGTCAAAAAGTCGCTCTGTTCTGATAGCTTCTATCTCTGGAACGATGATGTCAGGACAATGCTTTTCTACAGCGGCTGCTAAGGCATCACCATCCAACATGTTGAAGATTTCGCGTTCATCTGCCACTTGCATTGCAGGCGCTTCATTGTAACGGTCGCATGCAACGACATGAAGTCCAACACGTTTTGCTGCAATAGTAAACTCTTTTCCAAGCTCTCCAGAGCCTAAAAGCATGATTTTCTTTGTCATGGTTGGGGGATATTATCGATTAGAGGGTTATCTATTACCATACATTTCAGCGTAGTATTTCTGATAATCTCCGCTGGTTACTTCTTCAATCCATTGCTGATTGTCGAGATTCCACTTAATAGTCTTGACGATACCATCGGTAAATCGTGTCTCAGGATACCAGCCAAGTTCTTCTTTTATCTTAGTAGGATCGATGGCATATCGCTGATCATGGCCCAAGCGATCAGTCACATGAGTGATTAAATCGTTATTAATCCAACTGATATCCCAGTCGCCTTGCGCGTCCTTTACTTTCTTTTTGAGTACAGAACGCAAGTCTTTATCGGCTTCCATCATATCATGTATAGTCTTAATCGTTAGCTTTACGATGTTAATGTTGGTCATTTCATTGTGTCCTCCAACATTATATATCTCACCTTCACGGCCTTCTCGTACAACTAAATCAATGGCTTTGCAATGATCTTCCACATAAAGCCAGTCGCGAACATTTAGTCCTTCGCCATAGACGGGTAGCTTTTTGCCCTCTAAAATGTTATTAATCATCAATGGAATCAACTTCTCTGGGAAGTGATAAGGGCCGTAATTATTCGAACATCTCGTAATCGTTACGGGCATGTGGAACGTGTCATGATAAGCCATAACGAATAGATCTGCACTCGTTTTACTGGCACTATATGGGCTATGTGGACACAAAGGAGTCTGTTCTGTGAAGTATCCTTCGGCACCAAGACTGCCATATACCTCGTCGGTTGATACCTGGTGATAACGCTTTCCGGCTTTCCATGTGGGATAACCACATTCATCTTTGCCTGTAACCCAAGCTCTCCGAGCCGCATCTAAAAGGTTCTGAGTCCCTAAAATGTTAACATTCAGAAATAGTTGTGGGTCTTCTATACTGCGATCTACATGGCTTTCGGCTGCAAAGTTGACAAGATAGTCAATGTCATTTTCGGCAAATAGGCGATCAACGAGTTCACGATCACGAATATCTCCCTTAACAAACACACAACGTTTATCGTCAATATCATCTTTGATTGTACCGAGATTGCCGGCATAAGTGAGGGCATCGAGGATGATAACTCTAATGTCTTGGTCCTTATACTTACGGTAAAGGAGATACTTAATGTAGTTAGCGCCAATGAAACCAGCGGCACCTGTCACAAGATATGTCTTCATATTATCTATAATTTTGAATGTTTCTGTCCTAATGTTATTACTTCACAATCAGTGAATTTGTTTCCTTCAATCGTCAAACGAACTATGGTTCGTTCTTTATGCCAGCCTTGCATACCTGCTGCTCCGGGGTTAATGTGGAGAAGATTCAAGCTTTTATCCGGCATAATCTTAAGGATATGAGAGTGTCCAGAGATAAATAAGTCGGGCGGAGATGCCATGAGTTGCGGGACAATTGCACGTTCATAACGTCCTGGATAACCGCCAATATGTGTCATCATTACATCCACATCTTCGCATTTAAAGCGTAGAATCTCACGATAACGGGCTCGTAATTCATAGCCATCGCAATTGCCATAAACTGCTCGAAAGATAGGTTTCATCGCTTCAAAGCGGTCGGCAAGTTCCACGGAACCTATGTCTCCAGCATGCCATATCTCGTCACATTCGCCGAGATATAGCTCATATTTATCGTCCCAATAGGCGTGAGTGTCGCTGATAATGCCTATTTTCTTCATTGCTTAAAATGTCTTTTTATAAATGAAGTGATAAATTCCACAGTCTCATCTAAACCTAAGATACTGCTATTTACACAGAGATCATAACTCTCAGAGGCTCCCCATTTCTTACCAGTATAGTAGTTATAATAGATAGCGCGGGCCTCTTCACGTGCTGAAATATATTTTCTGGCTTCTTCTTCAGACACATGTTGTCGTTCGGCAACACGCTGAATGCGGTCTTCAAGCTTAGCCGTGATGAAGATATTCACTGTATTTGGAAACTCACGCAGTACGTAATCGGCCGTTCTTCCCACAAAAACGCAGTTGCCTTCTCGGGCAGCTTTGGTGATAGCATCACTCTGAAATTGGTATAAACTCTCTTGAGAGAAGTCGTTCTTATAGAAGTTATTCTCGCCCATTAGTGGGATATTGACGTGGAAAAGCGTATGAAGGAAGCCTTTCTTCTCATCATTTTGCTCAAAGAACTTCTCGCTAAAACCACTTTCTTTGGCTGCAAGATTCAAGAGTTCTCGGTCATAGAAGGCGCAGTTTAGTACCTCTGCAAGTTGTCTTGCAATGATTCTTCCACCGCTTCCGATTTGCCTTCCTATATTAATAATTATCTTTTGGTCTTTCATGTTGTATTTCATTATATTGTTTCTTGAATTTTCTCATGTAGCCCATCAGCATTAAAGCGGCTATGACGGCAGCGAAACCGTCCGAAAATGGCATTGCATACCAAACACCATTTACGCCAAACCACATTGGCATCACAATCAAAGCAGGAAGTAAAAAGATGAGTTGTCGCGACAAAGATAGGAAGATACTAATCTTAACCTTACCGATACTTTGAAAGAAAAAGGCTGTAACCATCTGACTACCTATGACAGGATACATAATCATGCTTAACCGAATGGCTTTCATTCCCAAGCGAATCAGCGTCGGATCTTTGGTGAATGCGCGTGCACAATAATAGGGAGCAAACATCCCAATGAGCCATCCTGTGAACACAACTGCCGTTGCTGCCACAATCGATAGCTTCACTACGCGAATCATTCTCATTAATTGTTGCGCGCCATAGTTATATCCTACTATCGGTTGCATACCCTGATTGATGCCCATTACGAACATAATGAAGACGAAAGAAACCTTATTTGCGATGCCGTATGCACCCACATCGTAGTCACTTCCGTAACGAACGAGCTGCTGATTAATAAAGATTACCACCATGCAGGCACATGTATTCATGGCAAAAGGAGATATTCCTATGCCGATGATGTTCCTCACTAAAGACTTCCGAAGCCTATAAGTTCCGCGCTGAAAATGGAGTAGTTCCTTCTTGTTACTAAAGATATGAAGCTGCCAAATAAGGGCCATCACCTGAGCAAGTATCGTTGCATAGGCCGCACCTTGAATGCCCCAACCAAATTCTACGATGAAGATATAGTCGAGAAGTGTGTTCATTGCAACGGTAAATATCGTGGCATACATGGCTTGTCGCGGCTTACTTGCAGCACGAAGTACGGCATTCATGCCGAAATACATGTGCGAAAAGACGTTTCCTCCCAATATAATCAGCATGTAATCTCGGGCGTATGGCAGCGTGGCATCACTGGCTCCAAAGAATCGAAGAATAGGATTGAGGAACAATAATGACACTATTGAGAAGCCAATTCCTATGATAAGGTTCAATGAAACCGTGTTTCCTAAGATGTTTTCTGCAGTCTTATAGTCTTTTTGTCCCAGCTTAACAGATATCAAAGTAGATGCTCCTACACCCACCGCTGCACCGAAAGCGCTTGCTAAATTCATAAAAGGGAAGGTGATAGCAAGGCCTGAAATAGCCATTGGTCCAACGCGTTGACCGATAAAAACGCTATCAACAATGTTGTAAAGCGATGCTGCCATCATGGCAACGATGGCCGGCATGGCATATTGTAACAGCAATTTCCCAACGGGTTGTGTGCCTAATTGCAGTGTAGCTTCCTTATTATCCATGATGCAAATATACAAAATTATTTTTGGTTTCACCTTGTTTATAAAGATGAAATGTAACGAAAATATGATGAATCATGCGGTAAATCGCTTTCAATCTCTTTTCAGTGGGCTGAAGTAAGCAGTCAGCTTGACAGCCAAAGAGACTTGGCAAGAGATTTGTTGCAATGCTTTTAGCGTCATATAATGCTATTAAAAACAAAGTGATATGCAAATAAAACAAGAAGAAAAGCCAACAAGTGGTCGTTTCGTTGCATTTGAAAACGGAGTTGAAATCGGTCAAATGGAGTATGAATGGGACGACAAAGAACGTTTCGCAATCACGCATACTCTCGTAGGAAAAGCTTATGAAGGTCGTGGCGTTGCACGCGCCTTACTTGATGAAGCCGTAGCTTATGCACGACAAAACAATAAAAAGATTCGTGCCGTTTGCTCGTATGTCGTAGCACAATTCGCCCGACATCGTGCGTATGATGATGTGAATAGTTCTAAATAATAATGCGTTCTGAGAGGTAGGTAGATAGTGTTTAATTGTAAATTAAATTCAATTCACATTTGCATTTGCCTCTACATTTTATTATCTTTGCCGTAGGGGAAGTGCGAAAGTGCTTTCCCTTTTTTCGTGCTTTGTTTTGTTCTTTTGGTAGGAAAGGGCCGAAATCTGTATTAATCCATATCGAATTGCTTTGCGAAGTGGGTCATTTTATGGAACAAACAGGCTGATTTTATGAGATAAAATGAATGGAATGATGCAGTCATTTCATGCGAATGAAAGACTCGTTGATTTTGATTTATCTGATAAAATAGATTTTATCGTAAATTAATTTGATTATTTTGTTAAATAACTATAATGCATAAAATACCCTTTTTGCCTTGCTTTTATCCGATTGTTTTAAGGATATCATGTTTCAGACAAAGGCAAGGCAAAAGAGGATGTGAGGTGTGTTTAATTCTTCTTCAATACAACTTGCTGGCTTGTAAACTCGTAAGCTTGGTCAAGCATGGCAAGAATCTGTGCCCATTTAGCCGCAGGTATGCGTTGCTGTTTATACACTTTATCAAAGTTTATGACGAGTTTTCCGTCACGAACTTGGGCTTTTGTTGTGAAGTTTACATACTCATTGTCTATGTTATTATTGAGTTTTTGCAAACTTTCAGGTGCAATAGAATAGCCAGAAGGAATCGTTAGGTTCATGGTTACAGTGTAAGTGCGGGGGAAATCAAAGATTAAATCCGCATCACGCTTACGATCTTTGCCCTCAATATGAGTTTGTTGTCCAAACAATTGACCTACAGAAACCACAAGATTACGGCCTGCCTTTTTCACCAATCCATCCATTTGATAGTCTGTTGTATAGACAAATGGGGTGTTGTTTTCAGCGTAATTGTCTACGTTTGTGGCATTAATCTTCATGGCAGCTCTATCATGATAGGCTTTGATTTCTTTTGAAAACCTCTCCGGAATGACTTGTTTGTCCTTCTCAGCTCGTTCAGTTGCCCTCGCCTTTGCTTCGCTTTCTTTATAGTTATAGATGTCAGATGAGGTCGTAACTTCATAGGGTTTGCCCCATGCTTTCACGAGATCTTCGCCAGTAGAATAAGTCGAAATGAGACCTTCTTTCTCGCAACCTGTCGTTGTGTTTTGACGCTTAATATTTAATATTCCATCTGTAATCGTGGCGTCAATCATAACTTTTTCTACATTGTCTGAAGCCTTAGAACCTGCTGTTTTGAATGTAGTGAATGGGCCTTTATAAAACCTTTTCGCCCTGTCTGTATACATTCCATCTCGGTTTTGATAAAGAGAGGGGATGACATTTGCACTTACTACGTTGTTCAAAGGAAAGTAACATTTCCCGTTTTTGAGCATAATTGCGCGCGAAACATCGATATAACTGATGAGCTGATCAAGGGGCTCGTTATACCAACTGGTTAGTATTGCACGACTATAAGGTACTTTCAGCATATCAAGAATTGTCGTAAAGAGCGTTGAAAAGTTATCATCGGTCTCTTGAGGTTGATTGAAATACAGTGATTGTAATACCCAATAGTTGTATATATAGTCAGCTTTCTCTTCATCACTTCCAAGCTTTTTAGCATTCTTAATGACCTTACCCGTCTTCTTGTAGAATACCCATTTGGGGCAGTGATCATCCCAATCAGTCCATGCATCCTGTTGAATCACCTTTGCATCAGGGTTTGCTTGCAGTCCCTTTTGCTTTGCACTCTGTGGTGTATAGAGTAAAGCGATGTTGTTGTTGGTAACATAAAGTAACGTGAATGGAGCCTGTGCAATAGGGTTGAAAGCATAGTTTGGCAACGTCTTATCTATGTTTTTAGCGTGCACATCAAGGGTAATATAGTCACCTTTTTCACCCGATTTAAAGTCTGGAGCGCCATTCATCGTGCGATATTGTGTACAGAGTTTCTTGTCTATTTCGCAATGAATTGTGTAGTCAAGTATTGGGTAATCAGCTCCAAAAAAGAATAAAGTTGGGTCGAAGTTATCCTCTTTTATCACGTCAAAGTCATAGACAAAATAGTCTAACATGTCGCCAACTTGCAAGTCAGGTACAGCCAGTTTGGCGCGCTTTTCTTGTCCTTTCTTGCCCTCGTTAGCGTCTTGATATTCGTCACTGCTTACCTCTTTGATAGTTCCATCGGGTTTAATGACGCGCACTCCAAGCACAGTTCGATGGTCTTCGCGAAGCAAAAGATCATTGAAAGAGCGGTCATACGTGCGGAAATCAAATGTAGAGAAGTTATCGAGTGCAGCTTTATCGTTTATCTTAACGAGATAACGTCTCAGATGATTTGCTGTGTTTTGCTTGAGGTTTGCAAAGGCAAAGAAGTTGAATTTCTTACTTAAGTCGATGGAAAGTTCCTCATATCGTGCCAAAATCACAGCCGATTCGTTCTTGTATTGCTCAGGAACAGTGCGGTTTTTGAATTGTGGAAGGTCCTTTTTCCATACGTCTTCTTTTACCTCTTTGACAAACTTTTGGTAGTCGTTGTCGTCAAACGCTAATGTTGGTAGTGCGATGATGGCCAACAAAAGCAAAGTTAATAGCTTCTTCATAAATATGGGTCTGTTTATAGATGAGTATTATTTATATGTTATTCGCTTTGTTATTTCTTCAATACTACCTGTTCGTTGCAAGCATCTTTCCATTTACTTATGGTCTCATTCCATTTTGGAATGTTTGCAATGGGTATGCGACGATGGTTGATTTGCATCTTTTGGTGGAAGAGAATGGTGTTTCCTTTCTGGCTGAATTGGCACGAAAGGACACCTTCTGGGGTAGAGAATGTGGCAGAAGGAGGCATATAATCAACCTTATATCCTGCTGGAATGGTCAATGAAGCCTGTCGAACGATGTTGCAACGCACAGGGAAATAAAAGTCATTTGCACGCCCTGTGGTGTCTATTCTGTTGTCAAAGAGGTTATTATGAGGGTTGAGTTCAACGTAGATTTCACCGTCAGCTTGTTGTATTGCAGGCTGATTGACGATGTCACCAACAAAGTTTGCCCACACATTTCGTGCGTCTTTATCTATCCATTTCACGTTATTAACCGTCATGTTATGCGTGTCAGCATTAAGATTATTGGCTAAAATCTCTTCGCTATTCTTGTTTCCTGCATCGTCAATGAGACTCATAAACCATTCTTTCATGTCGCCTCTTAGCAGATAGTTTGCTTTTCCTACAAGTGCATCTCCTTGCAAATGGTAAGCATAAGAGAGGCTATCAATGGACGAATCTGCCTTTTGTTGTGGTACGATTTGCATCAAAGGCTTGTCTCCATTCTCTATCATTGCCTCTGAACCTTGTATGTATTGTGGCGTATAAGTGTATGGAATGTGGTTGCAAGTAGCATCGATGTAGAAGGTCTTTCCTTTGTAAAAGAGCGTACAAATGACGTGGTTGGCGCCAGCAAGTGTAGGTACTTCGCTCATCTTAAAAGGTATTTCATCCGTTCCAATGTCGGTAAGTCGTGCGTCAAAACCTTGCGCTTTAAGGAGCGTTTTCAGTAATAAGGCCATACCTTTACAGTCACCATATCGTTTGCGAAGCACCTCTTTAGGCGTATCTGGGCGGTGTCCTGCGATGCCAGCTTCAAAGGCTACATAGCGAATATGGTCCTGAATCCATTGGTAAGTGTTACTAATCTTGTCCTCATCTGTTTTACTATGTGCGTTGATTTCTTGTAAAAGTTCCTTTAAATTGGGTATAGTGCAGTCTACATTTGCCATTTCTTTTGACCAAGAATAAAGCGCATTGGCATCTGAAAACGACCCCGTGATGAGCAAATATGGGTATACATTTGAGATAGGGGGCATCATTTTATCCTCTTTCATGCGGTCCGCATTGTGCAAAGTGTAAGTAAAGGTTTCGCCTTCTGGGGTAGAATTATGGGAGGTTTCAATATTAAAGCCCTTAAAATTCATTTCTTTGATGTGATAACCTGACAGTTGTTTAGGGATGGTTATCGTCAAAGTCTTATCTCGAATGAAATATTCTTCAAGGAGATATATGCGGGTAAAGTATTTGATATCTTTGAAAGTGCGTTCAAATGAGGCTTTACAAGTTCCACCTTTCTTATCAATGTATCCTCGAATGATACAGGCTTTAGTGTCATCATAGAATACATTCTCTGGGGTAATATTCTTATATAACTTCACTCCTCGCCCCGAAACATCGTCTAATGTGATATTCTCTCCGTAGAAAGCAGCTGTTTCTGGATTGACGGTTATAGCCGAATTAGATTCGTAAACATAGCGTTTCGTGTTCTTAACGATAGGATTCTCATGATCAAGTAACATGACATATTGGTCAGTACATTGCGAAATGATGATTTTATCGTCCCATTTCTGTGCATAAGTAGTGTTGAAACACATTGTCAGAAGCAGTGTTCCTGCCGACAATAAGAATGATTTTAGATTACATTTCATGTGCGTTCGTATCTAAGAAAAACAGTTGTCCGAATATAATATGAATCAGTCGCAAAGATAAATAAAATTTCATTAGGTTGTTCTTTAAGTTGTAACTATTTTCAGTGTGAACTGGTTTTCATCCGTTTTTCTTTGTTTTTATGAGATAAAATATTACTTTTGTACACTTGAAACCTAAGTATGTATCGATGAATAAAACTTCTTTCCTGTTCATGTTTGCATTTCTCTGCTGTGTGGCTTCTGCCTTTGCAAGAGTCAATGCCACCGAGATGATTTCTTATCCTGGTGGAAAATGCTATATGTTTCGCGTGACCTTGAAAGATAAAAACCATTCGCGCTATTCGTTAAATGCCCCATCTGAATACCTTTCGCCACGTGCAATTGAGCGACGAAAGCGTCAACATATTGCCATTGATTCAACCGATTTACCACTCAATGAAAGTTATTTGCATGCCATTTCGGCATCAAAAGAGTTGAAGATTGTGGGCAAAAGCAAATGGAATAACACCGTACTTGTGCGCTGTAGTAACCCAGGAAAGGTTTATGAATTATTGAAATTACCTTTTGTGAAGAGTGTTTTCCGCACATTCTCTTCACCAGATTCTATCACAAACTCCGTCAGATTGAACTATAAAAAGGAGTTTAATCGTTGGGATACTATAGCAGAAGGCAACCGTTTTGGCGTCACAAAAGAACAACTTCTCACGTTAAATGGGATTAAGATGCACGCCTCAGGATATCGCGGAAAGGGCAAGATGATTGCCGTCCTTGACGCTGGTTTTATGAATGTTGACCGTATTCCATGCCTGCAAAAATGTCGAATCGTGGGACAGAACGACTTTGTTGTGCCTCGTTCTAAAAGCATTTTCTCGGAGATGGAGCATGGAACGATGGTCTTTTCTGTTATGGCTACCGACCTGCCGGGTATCTATGTAGGCAGTGCTCCGGATGCTTCCTATCTGTTGATACGTTGTGAAGACCGCCAAACGGAAAGCATTGCAGAAGAGGATTACTGGGCAGAAGCAGTGGAATATGCCGATTCTATGGGGGTGGATATCATCAATTCGTCGCTCGGTTATCATGATTTTGATGACGCATCTACCAATCATCACTATGATGAAATGGATGGAATGACGACCCTTATCTCGCGAACGGCATCGCTGTTGGCCTCAAAAGGTATCGTGTTGGTAAATAGTGCAGGTAATGATGGCATGGGAACATGGAAGAAAATCAATTTCCCTGCCGATGCAAAAGATATTCTTACGGTTGGTGCAATCTCACCTTCGGGCGTGAATGCAGCCTTTTCTGGCGTTGGACCTACACAGGATGGACGAGTCAAACCCGATGTAATGGCCTATGGAAGTCCTACAGCTGTCATCTCAGGTAGAGGCACTATAGTCGATGAAATGGGTACTTCTTTCTCTGCACCCCTTATCTCTGGGATGGTCGCTTGCCTTTGGCAGGCACTGCCAGATAAGTCAGCTCGTGAGATTATCAGCCTTGTCATTGCGAGCGGAAACAATGCAACCACGCCCAATAATGTCTTTGGTTACGGCGTTCCTGACTTTTGGAAAGCCTATAATTCAGGTCGAAAATGAAAGCATTATCACTCTTTGAACTCAACAATCTCGTGCGAGAAGTCATCTCAACTGCCTTTGATAACGAGTATTGGGTTGAGGCTGAGCTCTCCGAACTTCGCGAAGTGCGAGGCCATTGCTATATGGAACTGATACAAAAAGAGCTTTTCAGTAACACGCCTGTAGCCAAAGCGTCAGCCAAATGCTGGAAAAACAAGTGGCAAACACTGCGCCCTAAGTTTGAGAAAGTTAGCGGACAATATCTTCATGCAGGGCTAAAAGTGATGCTAAAGGTTTATCCCGACTTCCACGAAGCCTATGGGTTTTCATGGATTGTGACAGATATCAATCCCGAATTTACTATGGGTGATATGGCACGTAAACGCTTAGAGATTGTCAAACAGCTACAAGCTGAGGGCATTTTCGACTTGCAAAAGGAGCTCGAACTACCGCTTTTTGCCCAACGAATAGCTGTTATTTCAAGTGCAAATGCCGCGGGTTATGGTGACTTCTGTCATCAGTTGAACGACAATTCCTATGGATTGAAGTTCTATACTCGCTTGTTTCCTGCCGTCATGCAAGGTGAGGAGATAGAACAAAGTGTGATTGCTGCCCTCAACAAAATCAATCAACGGATGGATGATTTCGATGTGGTTGTGATTATAAGAGGTGGTGGTGCCACGAGCGATATGAGCGGGTTTGACACCCTTTCGCTATCCGAAAACGTGGCAAACTTTCCACTTCCCGTCATCACGGGTATCGGACACGACCGCGATGAGTCTGTACTTGACATGGTTTCTCATACTCGTGTGAAAACGCCTACAGCCGCTGCAGCCCTCCTTGTAGACCATTTGCAAGAAGTTTATGAGCGTGTTCTCGATGCACAAACAGAACTTTTAACCAGTGTTCGGCATCGAATGGAAATGGAAAAAGCTCAACTTCAGCACCTTGGAGAGAAGATTCCAATGCTTTTTTCGTTATATAAGGAGCGCCAAGAGACTATGCTTGAACATAGGCTTCAAGCTTTAACAACGGCTATTCAAACCCATTTGGTGCAAGAAACTCATAGACTTGAGCAGTTGAAACAGGGCATAAAACCGACTATAGAACAACAGATGATGCGCGAAAACTATCATTTAAGCTTACTTAGTCAGCGTGTAAAGTCGCTCGATCCTACGTTGTTGCTGCATCGGGGCTATAGCATGACCATGTTAAATGGGCGAATAGTGAAAGACAAGTCACTGTTGAAGAGCGGTGATGAAATAGAAACAATACTTGAAAACGGAACCATTCTATCAATTATCAAATAAAGAATATGGCAAAAGAAGAATTAAAATATGAAGAGGCTTTGCATCAGTTAGAGCATATTGTGACGCAAATGGAGAACAATGAACTTGGGATTGATGCGCTCAGTGAACAACTAAAGAAGGCACAAAAGCTGATTAAACTTTGCAAAGATAAGCTGACAAAAACAGATAACGAAATTAAAAAAATCTTAGAAAAAGATGCTTGATATAAGCTGAATTTATGGCTTTTGAATGTCGAAAGCTGTAATATTATAGTCTTAATTGTATTAACAAAGTTTAAGAAAGATGTAAGAATAACGGACAACTATAAAGTGCTTGCAATCTTATTGATAGCGTCTTGATTGCTCGTTAGCGTCAGTTTGGCTGTTGTTCTCTATGGAATCGGGTTGTTAAGAAGGCCATTTCGTGCGGTAAAATGACCTAAATTATGAGCTTATTTTGTAAGGATTATTTTTGATAAAGGGCCGTTTGATATGCCCTTATGAATAGAACCATGAAAAAAGGGAAAGCATATCAATACTTTCCCTGATGCAAAGATAATAAATTTTTAGGGCAAAAGCAAATGCACTTTGAATTTTATTGACGGATGTAGTGGCTTTCGTGGATTTGCAGATTCAATAATAATGTAAATTTATTCATTGCTTATCAACTTGCTTTTTCACCATGAGAGATTGATAATTTGAATAATATGGTCAATCATTAAGGTGTTTTTGTTTCATCGAAAAGTGGTATTTTCCAACGATAATAAATAAAAAACGTGATTAATTTTGACAGGGATTTGTTGGTCATGCGTATTTTTCTTTGTACTTTTGTAGTTGAAATAAAAATAAACAATAAAACATTTAAGGTGATGAAAGACTTGGATTGGTCTAATTTATCGTTTGGTTACAGACCAACAGATTATAATGTTCGCTGCTATTATCGCAACGGAAAGTGGGGCGAAATAGAGGTATGCTCTGAAGAATATATTCATCTTC
Source organism: Segatella salivae DSM 15606 (assembly GCF_000185845.1). Taxonomy (GTDB): domain Bacteria; phylum Bacteroidota; class Bacteroidia; order Bacteroidales; family Bacteroidaceae; genus Prevotella; species Prevotella salivae. Next base: position 1,076,547 of record NZ_GL629647.1, on the reverse strand, counting down.
ACATGGCAGCTACATGTCTTCACTATGGTCAAGAGGCTTTCGAAGGGTTGAAAGCTTATCGTTGTCCTGACGGAAAAGTACGCGTTTTCCGTGTTGAAGAGAATGCATCGCGTCTGCAAAGCACCTGCCGTGGCATTCTGATGCCAGAGGTTCCGACCGACCTTTTCATTGAAATGGTGAAGAAAGTCGTTCGTCTTAATCAGGAATATATCCCTACTTATGAGAGCGGGGCAACGCTTTATGTGCGTCCTTTGCTGATAGGAACAGGGGCACAAGTAGGTGTTCATCCCTCCGAAGAATATCTGTTTATGATTTTTGTGACCCCAGTTGGCCCTTATTTCAAGGGAGGTTTCTCTGCAAACCCCTATGTTATTATTCGTGATTACGACCGTTCGGCACCGCTTGGAACAGGTAAATATAAGGTGGGTGGCAACTATGCAGCCAGTTTGAAGGCCAATTCTATTGCACATTCAAAGGGCTATGCCAGTGAGTTTTATCTCGATTCAAAGGAAAAGAAATATGTAGATGAGTGTGGAGCAGCCAATTTCTTTGGAATAAAAAATAACACTTATGTTACTCCAAAGAGTACTTCCATTCTGCCATCTATTACGAATAAGAGTCTGATGCAGATTGCAGAAGACCTTGGAATGAAGGTAGAGCGTCGCCCAGTTCCTGAAGAAGAACTTGAGACTTTTGAGGAAGCAGGAGCTTGTGGAACAGCCGCCGTCATCTCACCGATATCTCATCTTGACGATATGGATACCGGAAAAGTCTATCGTTTCGGTGAGAGGCCAGGCCCATGGTCAACCAAACTCTATGAAACCTTGCGTGGAATACAGTATGGAACCATTGAAGATAAGCATGGTTGGACCACAGTTGTTATTGGATAAACAATTAAATCAAAATACGCATTCGATGGCTTTGTGCCGTCGAATGTAAATTATTTACTCATCAATTAATTTATTTTATACTATGGACAGTATTACAAATTACAAGAACCGAGCGCTAAGTGCCTTGGAAAACAAATGGGGAAACTTTGTTGCTATTACCTTTGTTTATGGGTTTATCATTGGTGTTACCCAAATTTTATCAGGAGATAAGGATAGTCCTGCTATCTTACATCTCATTGGTTTAGTGCTATTTATCTTGGCACTTCCTTTAACTTGGGGCTATCAGACGCTTTTCCTTGGCGCTGTAAGAGGTGGAGAAGCAACAGCAAAAGACATGTTTGAGGGCTACAACAAAGAACTGTTCTCAAGAGTTTTGACTACAACCTTGTTGTATTATGTTTATGTTTTCCTCTGGAGTTTGCTGTTATTAATTCCTGGTTGCATTAAGTCTTATTCGTATGCAATGACACCTTACATCTTGAAAGATAATCCAGAGATGAAGAACAACGCTGCTATTGAGGAGAGTATGCGCATGATGGATGGCCACAAACTTGAGCTTTTCTTACTTGATTTGAGTTTCATCGGTTGGGCAATACTTTCAATATTGACTTGCTGTATAGGCTTTTTGTGGCTTGTTCCCTATATGAACATGGCTCGTGTTAACTTCTATGAGGACTTGAAGAAGGCTTCAGTAGAAGTGAAAGAGGCTTAAACAAAGATATTCTTTTTGTGGGTATCAAACGTTGAAACCTTTCGTTTATGAAAGGATTTCAGGGTTTGGTGCCCATTTTCTTTGGCCTTTGGTTTCATGTTTTCAATTTGATTTGGTTGTATTCTTTTGGATAATGCCTCTGAAAGTTGTGTATATCATACTTTCCTTGTACCTTTGCAATAAATTCATTCTATGGGAAAAGGAAAGTTAGCCAAGTTTGCCGAGATGGAGACATTTAGCAATGTCTTTCAATATCCGTATTCAGTTGTCGACAATGTGCCTTTTGAAATGCAAGGACATTGGCGTGAAATGTATTTCAAAAACAATCATCCGATTGTGTTGGAATTAGGATGTGGCAAGGGAGAATATACGGTAGAATTGGCTCGTCTCTATCCAGAAATGAACTTTATTGGCGTAGATATCAAGGGAGCGCGTATGTGGACAGGAGCCAAGCAGGCTTTGGAAGCAGGACTAAAGAATGTTGCTTTCTTGCGCACGAATATCGAAATTATTGACCGTTTCTTTGGCAAAGACGAGGTAAATGAGGTTTGGCTCACCTTCAGTGACCCGCAAATGAAGAATCCCCGCAAGCGTTTGACCAGTACTTTCTTCTTGAATCGTTATCGAAAGTTCCTTGTTAATGAGGGAATAATGCATGTAAAGACCGACTCAAATTTCCTCTTTACCTATACCACTTATATGATACAGGAAAATCATTTGCCTGTAATTTTCTCAACAGATGACCTATATCATACCGCAGGTTTAGATGAAGAGACGCGCAAAATCTTATCCATTCAAACCTATTATGAACGCATGTGGATAGAAAGAGGCTTGAATATACGGTATGTTAAGTTCCTTCTTCCACAGCAAGGTGTACTTCGTGAGCCCGATATTGAAATCCCTTTGGACGAATATCGCAGTTATCATAGGCCGAAAAGAAGTAGTTTAAATACGAATAAATAAAAAAAAGTAAATTATTTGTTGTATTAAAATAAAAACCTTACTTTTGTATTTCAATCGCACATCTTTTATGAGTTGTGCTTTTGTTTCATGAATGTTATGGCCTTAGGGCTAACATAAGATATGCTTATCTCCGTTGGGAGAAAGTTTTGTTTAATTAGTCGTGTATACTCGAGCTCGTGAGAGTGTAAGTATACAAAATCTTAAAAGTTGAGTAAATAGAGAACGCATAGTCGGACGACCGTGCGTTTTCGCTTTTTATATTGTTTCATTTCATGGAATGAAAAATAATCCTTACTTTTGTAATTAGATAATAAAGTAAATACAAAAAGATTTCATTTAAACGACACGAAAGATGACATTATATCCAAAATTGATTACCGATGCATTGGCAACTGTTATTTATCCCGGGACAAAAAAGAACCTTGTGGAGAGTGAAATGGTTGCAATGGATGATGTACATATTAGTGGTATGGAGGTGAAAGTAACGTTGATATTCCCACGCGACACGGATCCATTCCTCAAATCGACTGTAAAGGCGGCCGAAGCTGCTATTCATTATCATGTCAGTAAAGACATAAAGGTGACCATTGAGACTGAATTTAAGTCGTCACCACGCCCAGAAGTGGGCAAACTTCTTCCCCAAGTGAAGAATATTATCGCTGTAAGTTCGGGAAAAGGTGGTGTTGGTAAGAGCACGGTTTCAGCCAACTTAGCCATAGCTTTGGCGCGTTTGGGCTATAAGGTAGGCTTGTTAGACACCGACATCTTTGGTCCTTCAATGCCTAAAATGTTTGGTGTCGAAGACGAAAGGCCTTATGCTATCGACAAAGATGGCCGACAACTCATCGTTCCTGTAGAGAGATATGGAGTTAAACTCTTAAGTATTGGCTTCTTTGTTGACCCAGATACGGCCACACTTTGGCGTGGAGGCATGGCGACTTCTGCCTTGAAACAGCTTATCGCTGATGCCGATTGGGGCGACCTTGATTACTTTATTCTCGACACTCCTCCAGGCACAAGTGACATTCATTTGACGCTACTTCAGACGTTATCCATAACAGGTGCCGTCATCGTTAGTACTCCTCAGAAGGTTGCTTTGGCTGATGCGCGCAAGGGAATTGACATGTATGAGAACGATAAAGTGAATGTACCCATCCTTGGATTAGTTGAGAACATGGCTTATTTTACACCCGCGGAACTGCCCGAAAACAAATATTATATCTTTGGAAAAGATGGTGCAAGCAACTTGGCAAAAGAGAAAAAGGTTCCTCTTTTGGCTCAAATCCCAATCGTTCAAAGTATTTGTGAGGGAGGAGATAATGGCGAACCAGCCGCTACAAAGGTAGATTCTGTGATGGGACAAGCCTTTCTTAGTTTGGCGCAGGCTGTTGTAACGGTCGTTAATCGACGTAATAAAGAGTTGGCACCAACAAAGATTGTTGATGTGAACAACGAATAACAAACCTATTGATTCAGCATAATCTGCTTGCATGCAGACTATGCTGTTTTGCTTATAAGACTCACTTTTATGATGATATTTATTAAAACGGAGATACGATGAAAAAGCTTTCATACCTTTTAGGCATAGTACTTTTTCTTTTATTCACGGCTGGTATGGTTGTACTTGGTTTTTATTTGCCCCAAGGAGAGCCGCCTTATAGTTACTTAGAAGCCCAGAAAGAAGAGGTCAGTGTAGATAGTTTTGAAACCCGAGGCATACGAAAAGTAGATGGGTTTTGGATTAAAAGTATGCCTGATGCAAATATAAACATCATCATAAGAACTACAAACGACCCCCGAAAGTGTTGTGTAACCTATCCCAAAGATCTTATCCGAATGGTGAGAACGGATAGTGTTTTGTTATGTTATCCCACTGAAAAGGGAAGAAAGATTGATGTGTGGAGGAAGAATCGTCTCGTTCATAAATATTCGGATTTTGATGTTCGTGTGTTATCAGAATATAACTTAGATCAGGATGATGGAGATGGAAGTTTGAAACGAAGTTATGAGAATAGCAATCACGATATATTCATTTATCTAACTGTTCCGACTTATTTTTGGGCTATACGATGCGATAGTCCAGGATGTAATTTCTTATTTGTTGATGCCAAGTTGCCCTCATTATATTATACAAACCAAGAGAATGGAAGTTTTACTTTCTTAGGAAAGACGACTATAGATGACTTCTGTTGTGCTTGGATTTTTGACCGGTTAGATTTGCGAAAGGCTCATATTAAGAACATGAAAATACAGCTGGGATATAGTATGAACTATGGAGACGGCGATTGTAAGGTGGGCCATCTACTCGTAACGGATGAGGGAAATCTCACTCCTTTCTTTCCAAAGTCCTATGGCTCGATTGAAGTTCGTGAGAAGAAATATGGCGATATCACCTATGGAACGGACTCAATTCCAATGGCAACACTAATGAAAAATAATAAGAAATAATATGGAACAGTCATTTTTTAGCCCAAATACAGTGGCATTTATGCGTGCCTTATGGAGTGCTTCTAAAAAGAAAGTAATTATAACAACAATTGTTTTCTTTCTTCTTATGTTGCTTGTTGAAGGCTTCATTTCCGCAATTCGTGGCATGGGTTCACCCACAGCAACAGTCTCTATGTATAGTGTTGTCATAGCGCTCTTTCCTCTTTGGTTGTTAGCCTGCTGCATCTTTGCCTCTTGGGGCATGAGTAATGCTTCAGCGATTGACGAGCGTCGTGTCAATGCATCGCGTGGATGGATCATCAGATGGACATTCTTTGTGCTGTTACCATTTTTATTTTATGGTATACTGGCATATCTTTTAGATGCAATTATCGCAACTCCAACATACCAACCAATGCCTTGGGTAGAGGGATCTGAATTTTTTCCTTTCGGTAATATCTTGCCATTTATATTCTTCTTTTCTTCCTTCTTCTTTGTCGTTTCAACTTATTTCCCTCGTTATACCTTTCTGATTGGTTGTGGAATCCTTATACTTGTCTACATTATCATCAGCATAGTATGGCCACAGGCAGTCTGGTGGAATCCTGATAATATAGAAATTCCAACGCCCTTTATGATCTATTTTCTCATCTTAGCGGTTCTTGCTTTGCCTTTATCCTATTTTAGAATTAGGTGTCTTCATCAAGATGAGGAGGAAACGGCATTGGAAAAATAATTGAAGGTCATGTAAATGGTATTTTGAATACAGGCATTTTGCCATGCAAAAGCCGTCATTTCATCGTCTGATATCATTCATTTTAGGCGATGAAATGGGCTGGATTTGTTGACGAGGTGGAAGGGATTGTGATTCAATGTATTACAATGCTTCTCACGAGGCAGCTTTCTTTGAAGATTTTCTCTGGTAAGATGGTGAGTTAAAGCGTTATCTTTTGAATCGTAATTCAAATGAAAAAAGATTGCGAATAAATAAGATTTTTATTATATTCTTATTTATTCGCAAATTTGTTTTTTCTGCATCTATCTCATTATTCCAAGCTACGAGATCGATGTTTAGGATTGCGGTGCTATTTCTTCTGTTTTATTTTGTCTTTTATTCTTTGCTGCTACAGCCTTTGCTTTCAGCATATCCATACGTGCATAAGCCTGTTTTCGTGTCTTTATGATTTGATAACGATAGACGGCGCACGTAGCAAAGAAATAAACAACTGTTTGAATCCACAATGCCGTAAACTCTGGTTCGATGTCGTCAAGGGTTCCCCCCATACTGCTGATGCGTAGGAAACCGCGCACTCCAAACGTTGAAGGGAATAGCTGAGCAAAGGCTTTCCATAGGTCGGGCATGTTTGTTTCGGGCCATGAGATGCCTGTAAGGAACAATAGAGGAATAGAGGTGAAGACAACGAGTAGCATCACATTTTCGCGATATCTCACAAGACATGAGAGCGCCATTCCAAAGAAAATAACAGCTAATAGGAAGGGAATCATCAGCCCAATGAGGTCAATCGCGTGGACCATTGATGTGAAATGGAAGAAATGTGGCACACAGAGGGTGAGATAAGCTGCCATGACAGCAAACACCATAAAGTAACACATTGACTTGCCAAGTACTATTCGGAAGATGCCAACATAATGCTTACTGATGGGTATAAGTTCCTGATATCGGTTGTTCTCTCGGGCCGTTCCAGCTGCCAAACCAATACCCAATAGTAGGGTTTGTTGTAGGATAAGGATGAGTACTCCAGGGATAATGGCGTTGCCATATCCCCCTGTTGTGTTGAAGATTGGCACCTCTTCATAGTCAAGAGGCTTTGTGGTTATCTCGTCATCACGATTGGTGAAGTCGATGGAGTGACTGATTTGGATGGCAGAATTCATTTTTGAGGCCACCGCTTGTGCCGTTTGATAGATGGCTTTATAAGTCAACATCAAACTCATATCGCAATAAACACTGACGTGTGCCTGCTCACCTCTGTAGAGTTTATGAGCGAAGTTTTTCGGGAAATAGACTACTCCGTGGACGACTTGTTTAGCAACAAGATCTTTCGCTTCATCGATACTGTTGCAGTAGTAGGCCACTTTTACCTCGGAAGCCGCATCAAAGTCACGGATGAATTCGCGACTGGTTTGGCTGTGACTCAAGTCTACTATTGCCACAGGTACCTTTTTAACGACCTCATTATTGTATATCCATGAGTAGAGCAAAGGGTAGAGTAATGGAACAAGGATAAAGAATATTAGCACCCCTTCGTCTGTGATTGTGGAGCGCATCTCCTTGGCCCAGATATAACACATATCCTTAATGCCATTGCTTATCTTAGTAAATAGTCCGTTCTCCATCAGGGTATATAATCATATAATAGCATGGAACGTTTGATGTTCCACATCGTAAATATAGGCAAGATGCTAAAAAGCACGAGGGCAGAGAGGTTGAACCATGCATCCATCAGTGGGAATCCGTTAAAGATGTTCATCTGATAAACCATGTAATAATGGCGTAAAGGGAAGAGTTGGGCTATTCCTTCAATGATAGGACTCATGGCAAATGCAGGGAAAGTAGCGCCACAAGCAGAGAAGCTTACTACTGACCAGAGTGAGCAAACGCTCATAGACATACGCAGACTCGGGATAAGTCCAAAGGTGAAGATACCGAAACCTTCAGCAGAAGTCACAGCAAGCAGCCCTAAAAGCAACATTGACCAGACGCCACCAGGGTGGGGGAAGTCCATCACTCCATAGATATAGAACTCGAATCCGTAGAAGATAGCGAGGAAAATTATGGTTTGTGGCAGAAATTTTCCAGTTAAAGCAACCCATGTTTTGTTTTCGGCCATAGCCATCCACTCCTTAGAACGTTTGAATTTTAGCTCTGTTCCGATAGAATAAGGCGTAAGCAAGAAGACGAATAACATCAGCAATCCCGGCACCATGACTGTGGAAAGATAAACATTATAATTTGCCCATGGGTTGCCAATCATGTGTAAGTCAATGGCGATTGGCTGTAGAAATGTTCGTATTTCTCCTTCAGTCTTGCCAAAAGCACTCAGCTTTTGTTTTCCAACAGCAGCAGAACCTAAGGCACTAATCGTCTTTAAGTCACGATAAAGTAATGAGCCTGCAACCAATGTTACATTACTATAATAGAATGATATCTTAGGTTGTGAGGCGCTCATCAAGCCACTTGTAGTACCTCGGGGGATATAAAGGAAGGCGTAAATCTTATTTTCTTGTATGGCGCGCCGTGCTTCATTTACATTATTATATGAAGCAATAACCTTTGTACTTTGAAAGGCATCGAGCTTTCGTATCATGGCTCTCGTGGTGGCTGTGTTGTCTAAATCCACCACACCTACAGGCATGTCTGTAGGTACTCCGCTTTGCATCAGTGAAGTAAAAAAGTAGATAACGATTACAGGAAACAGCACCATGCAGAACCAATAGATTGGATTCTTGATGATGATGCCGCATTCTCGCACGGCAATCTTATATATATTTTGGAGTGTGTGCATTTATTTTTTTATCAGACTCATGCCTGGACGTAATCCATCTAACTTGTCAATAGGACGTGCTTTCACTTCGAAGGTCTTTAAATCATATTGACCTGTGGTCTTCGTTGCTTTCCAAACCGCATAACTTCCTTGGTCTTTGATATAGAAAACCTTCATGCGGATGTCTTTATTAAAGGCTGGAACAAAGGCTGAAAATGTATCGCCTATCTTCATTCCTTTAAGCTGATCTTCACGAATATTGAATGCTCCCCAGATGTCTTTCATAATTGAAATGCTCATGATTGGCGAGCCAAGACCGACAAGTTCGCCCACTTTCGGGTAAACATCACTCACTTCTCCTTCAACCTGTGACACCTGAACAGTTTCTTTCAACAATGAACTAACAACGTCAACTGCACTTTTTGCTGCTTGTGCATTACTTGCTGCGATGCGCTTTTCTTGTGATCTTGCTCCATTTTTTGCCATGTCATATTGGCTTTGAGCGGCTTTAACCTGCGCCTCAGATGCCTTGAATGCTGCGAAAGCTTCATCGCGTTTCTGTCCACTAATGACCCCTTCGTTATAGAGATTCTGCATGCGTGTATAAGTCTTTTTTGTGATTTCAGCAGCTGCTTTAGCCTGTTGAACGAGCTCAAATGCACCCTGAATCTGTTCCTTTCTCGCCCCGGCATCGGTGAGATCTTGTAGGGCTTGGGTTGCAGCACCAGCCGCTTGAGCTACTTTTTTCTGTGCATCTATCTCAGGAATCTCAAGGATAGCCAGAGTGTCTCCTACATGAACGAAGTCTCCTTCCTTAACACGTAGTTCGACGATTCGGCCTGGAAGTTTACATGAAACACGATATTCTGATACCTCAACTTCACCCTGAATAGTATCATCTTCGCGTCCAAGTGTTAGGAAACCAATAAGACCTACAATGACAACGACAAGGATAAAAGCGATGATTGCAAGTAGAATGTTGTTATGTTGTGATTTTGCTGACATGATATTTTCTTTTTTTCGATATTAATAATTCAATACACCGAGTGACTTTTGGAGATTGACTTGCGCCATCTTTACTTCCACTTCAGCGTCTATTTGCTGACTCTTTGCCTGTTGCCATGCAGTCTGTGCCGCCATGACTTCAGTCGTTTCCATGACACCTTCCTTAAAGCCCACATTTGCACAACGCAGATTTTCTTCTGCACTTTTAATGTTTTTGCGTGCCATTAAGAGTCGTTTGTGTGCCTCTTTTACTTTGAATTCACTTTGTGTTATCTGTAGATTTATCTTCTCCTGTGCATCATATAACTCCATCTGAGCCATGCTGGTTGCAGCCTTGGAAGCACGTACTTTGTAGGCACCTTCAAACCAATTCCATACAGGAACCTGAACGATTACGCCGACATTCCATGTTCCTGCAAGCTTACGTTCAAAGCTATTGAAAAGGTTTGGATTGCTAACGATGTAGCCACCTGTTAATAATATGTGTGGAAGATAAGTGGCGCGAACGAGTTTTGTGGCTTGTTCACTGATATTGATAGCATTCTGAAGCAGTCGAAGCTCTGGGCGATTGGTGTTCGCCGAGGCTTTATCTGCAACAGTAGTCGATAGTTCATTGAGATTGACATTCAGTTGTTTGCGATTCTCATCAGCTAAGGTGATGTCTCTATCCATTGGCAAACCACAGAGTTGGCATAGCAACATCTTTGCCAATGTGAGTCCATCTTCAACTTGAGTCAATTGCATTTCTGCTTCGTTGACTTTCACATCGACCTTCAATCCGGCTGCGCGTGTGGCCACTCCCTGTTTAATCATTTTGTTAACATCGTCATCAAGCTTCTTAACTAAGCTAAGATAGCTTTCGGCCAAGGCTTTTTTCTGTTTCAAAGAAACTACTAACCAGTAAGCTTGATCAATGCTGTAGAGCGTAGCTTGCATCTTAGCATCGGCATCATTTGCGGCTAACTGTTCATTGATTAGTGCAATGTTATTCAATGCAGTGATAGCTCCGCCCATGTAAATTGGTTGCCGAAGCATGATAGCTCCACCCCAAATATGGTGCGTGTTGGTGTCTAATGACTTCGTAATTGAACTTCCGATATCATTCCCAACAGTAGCAATGGGTGCTCCGATTTGGCTCACCATTCCGTTTATTTGCTGTGCAATGGCGGGAGTGATAAGGCCTTGTTGTACTAAACCTGTAATCATTCCGCCGAGACTTCCGCCTGCAGCAGTTGTGAAATTTGAACCTAAATTATTGAGCGCGCTCTTCTGATCTTTACTCAATAAAGAGATAGTTTCACTGAAATATTGGTATCCTCCCGCCGCATCTACTTTGGGAAGATATTTTGTTTTGGCTGCTTTTCGAATGTTCAGTGCTATCTCTTGTTTCATTTTTGAAACGTTAATCTGCTTATTATTGCGCAAAGCCAATGCACGACAACTATCAAGGCTCAATGTGTTTTGAGCCGTGACGGGCAGCATAACGCTACAAATAATTGCGAAAGAAAGTATTTTCTTCATCTACCTTACTATAGAATTGCAGTTTGTTTCAATGGATTCACTATTTAAAAGTGAAGCTTCGTGTTCCAATCATATTGCCATCTGCAAAGATACTAACATTGTATGTACCTTCCATTAGCGCTTGATTGACATTCCAATATAAAGTTACAGGGGTTTCTTGTCCACCATATTCAATGGTTTTTTGCATAGAGCTTGCCAAGGATTTATTCTCATATTGGAACGTACCTCCACCGCTAAGTAGTGACCCTGTGGGTGAAGTTATCCTCACATATACAGTCTTTGTGCCATTCCCTGCAGTAACATTCTTACTGATAGTAAAGTTTAATTGCAAGGCCGTACACTTGGAAATCTTGTTTGTTGTCTTGCCATGTTTGTTCTTACCTTGTAGCGAAATACCAGTCGCATCAAGTTGAGCGGCGATGGCAACTTTCTCAGATAGGGATGCTTTTTCATTGTTGAGGCCTTCTATCTGACGTGTAGCTTCTGCATATTGTCCTTTGATTTGTGTGTTCTCCGCAGTCAGATTTTGATTTAATCTGTTGAGAGAATCAATCTCAATGACATAGCTTCTTAACACCTTTCTGACAGTAGCCAGCTCCCTTTTCAAGCGTGCAATCTCTGCAGCATCAGTGCTTTTAACGTTTCTAAGTTCGTCTAATAAACGCTGTGTTCGTTCTTGTTCTGCCGTAAGTTGAGCCACAATAGAATCATTACTGATTTGACTCTTCATCTCACTATATTGATTTGCGAACTGCTGATACTCGTTTTCCATTTCTTTTTTGTCGAGTTCTGCCAGTTCTTGCATGGCCTTGTTCTCTTTCTTTTGATTGCTGAGAGTAATTGAAAGATAGGCTATGCCTGCTACAAGTAACAGACCTATAAGGATTATAGGGATTAAAATTTTCTTATTCATAAGTTATATCGTCTCTTCATTCAATTAACATCGCAAATTTAATTATTTTATCTTAATTATCAAAGTATTTCTGAGAAGCAATTGAAAGCAAGTGATTTTTTTTGCATTTTTACGAAAAAAACGAATCATATTAATTTTTTTTCTTAATTTTACGGCCGAAAACCTTAAGTAAGTGGACTAAATGAGTATAATGAAGTTTGTCAAAAAGGCATTCTATCTTTATTATGACGGCTTCAAACAGATGACATTGGGTAAGACGCTTTGGCTGATTATCCTTATCAAGTTGTTTGTAATTTTTGCTGTCTTGAAGTTGTTTTTCTTTCCTGATTTCATAGGAACAAGAGTTAAGAACGGCGATAAGGCTACGTTTGTCAATTCGCAGTTAGAACGTCGTATGCCTAAAAAAGCACGCTAACCTATATCTTGTAATTCAACTAAGTTTTAATAATAATCAATAAACAACATTATGATGCATCAACTTTTAGACGTCAGTGCGGCTACAATAGACTGGTCGCGGGCGCAATTTGCACTTACAGCCATCTACCATTGGCTGTTCGTTCCTTTGACCCTTGGACTTGCTGTGGTCATGGGAATCGTAGAAACTTGTTACTATCGTACAAGGAAAGAGTTTTGGAAAGAGGCTGCAAAGTTCTGGCAAAGACTTTTCGGAGTTAACTTCGCTATGGGCGTTGCAACGGGTATTATCCTTGAGTTTGAGTTTGGAACAAACTGGAGTAACTATTCATGGTTTGTCGGAGATATCTTCGGAGCGCCTCTTGCCATCGAAGGAATCCTTGCATTTTTCATGGAGAGTACATTTGTTGCAGTGATGTTCTTTGGCTGGAAGAAGGTCTCAGCGGGATTCCACTTAGCTTCTACTTGGCTAACAGGTATAGGCGCAACTCTATCTGCATGGTGGATATTAGTGGCCAATGCATGGATGCAATATCCTATTGGTCAGACCTTTAATCCTGACACTATGCGTTTCGAAATGAGCTCATTCTTTGACGTAGCACTATCTCCTTTTGCTGTCGATAAGTTCTGTCATACTGTTACATCTTCATGGATTATCGGTGCAATTTTTGTCGTTGGAGTTAGTAGTTGGTATCTATTGAAGGGCAGAGAAAAGTTGTTAGCAGTCAATAGTATCAAGATTGCGACAATCGTTGGACTATGTGCTTCTCTCTTAACTGCTTTCACTGGGGACAACTCTGCCTATCAAGTGGCACGTGTTCAGCCAATGAAACTCGCTGCAATGGAAGGGCTTTATCAAGGTGGAAAGGGGCAAAGTCTTTCGCTTGTTGCCGGTGTTCCTCTCTGTGGACAGCCTGATTATCGCAACGAACAAGAGCCACCTTATAGAATAGGTATACCCAAAGCATTGTCTTTTATGGCGACACATGACTTCAATGGTTATGTTCCGGGAGTGAACAATATCATTCAAGGTTACGTGAAAGATGATGGTAGTAAGGAGCCATCTGTAGCCGAAAAGATTAAGCGCGGACGTATGGCTATCGCAGCATTACAGCAATATCGTGCTGGAAAGAAAGACGCAACGACACGTAAAACCTTGGCAGATAATATTAAATATTTCGGCTATGGGTATGTCAAATCAGCTGATCAGATTGTGCCAAACATCCCATTAAACTTCTGGGCTTTCCGTATAATGGTTGGTCTTGGCTTTCTTTTCATCTTGTTCTTTGTTGTCTCCGGTCATGTCGGATGGCGTAAGGATATCTCACAAAGACGCTGGCGTTGGCTTCATATCTCAGCCATCGTACTTGTTCCTTTGGCTTATGTTGCGTCTGAAGCTGGTTGGATTGTGGCAGAAATGGGACGTCAACCATGGACTATTCAAGACATGCTTCCCACGTGGGTTGCCGTCAGTGATATCCATGCAAGCAGCGTAATGATAACATTCTTCCTGTTCCTTTTGCTCTTTACTACAATGCTTGCAGTAGAAATAAACATTCTTTTGAAACAAATAAAGAAGGGGATGGAGGCCCCAACAGTATGACATATACATTCTTACAGCACTATTGGTGGTTGCTGGTTTCAGTTTTAGGAGGACTCTTAGTGTTCCTGATGTTCGTGCAAGGTGCCAACTCTTTAATCTTTAGTTTGGGCCATACTCCCGAAGAACGGAGGCTTGTTGTTAATTCCACAGGACGCAAATGGGAGTTTACTTTCACCACACTTGTCACCTTTGGTGGGGCATTTTTTGCTTCGTTTCCATTGTTCTATAGTACAAGTTTTGGTGGTGCTTACTGGTTATGGATGGTCATTCTCTTTACGTTTGTGCTGCAAGCGGTGAGCTATGAGTTCCAGAATAAGTTAGGAAATCTACTCGGAACACGAACCTTTCAGTGGTTCTTAATCATCAATGGTATCGTGGGACCACTGCTTGTTGGAGGTGCTGTTGCAACGTTCTTTGATGGGAGTAACTTCATCGTTGACAAGATGAATATCACCAATTCTATGCAACCTGTCATCAGCCGTTGGGCCAATGCAAGTAATGGTCTCGATGCTTTGCTCGATCCATGGAATTTGATTCTCGGCTTGGCTGTAATGTTCTTGGCTCGTGTTTTGGGATTATTCTATATGATTAATAATATTGATGATAAGGTCATTAATGAGCGTGCACACCGTCATCTCATTTATAACGTTGTACCTTTCCTCGTGTTATTCCTTGCTTTCCTCGTTCGAACCTTGTTGAAAGATGGCTATGCTTATCATCCAGAAACAGGCGTTATATTTATGGAACCGATGAAATATCTGCATAATCTTATTGATATGTGGTATGTCACCTTGGTGCTTCTTGTCGGCGTAGTACTATTGCTTTTCGCCGTAGTTCGCACAGTGATGCGCCCTGCTTACACACGAGGTATATGGCCAGCTGGTATTGGTGTGGTGCTTGTTGTTATTTGTTTGTTGCTTTATGCAGGCTGGAATAACACTGCATATTACCCTTCAAACGCTGACTTACAAAGCAGTTTGACGATTATGAACAGCTGTAGCAGCAAGTTTACACTGACAGCTATGTCTGTAGTTTCATTGCTTATTCCATTCGTTCTCGCTTATATCTTCTACGCATGGAGAGCTATTGACGGAAAGAAAATAGACCGCGCAGAGATTGAAAAGGACGAAGCTTATTAAAGGATTGTAATTTTCCGACTTTGTTTTTAACCTAATGCTGCAGACCATGTGATGATGGTCTGCAGCTGTTTTTTGCTAACGGAATGCCTGTTGAGGCGTTTTTGCTCTTTGAATGGTCTTCCTTTTTGATTGCTATCCTTTTTAATGATTCCATGAAAGCAGGGGGTTGCTCTTTCAAAAAGCGCCAGTTTACTTCATTATTTGACGTTTTTCGTTCGGTCAAATAGATGCTTTTGTGACGTGAAATGATAGTACTCGTAACACGTTGTAAATCAGAAAGAATCTCAGTGTGTTACGAGACCTATCTCAATCTTCCTGCGTTAGGTCTGAAATACGATTCATCAGTGCCTTTGCTTTGCTCAACAACGAAGCCTTATGCTCATGTTTTATAATGGGTTGTTCATTCATTTTGAAGGTCATGGTGTGCGCCTCCGTGTCATCATCTTGTATGCCAATGCCTGCCGTCTGAGGTGTTCTGTCTTCAAATTCTTCTTCGTCTACAGGCATTTCGACCGTAAAGGGCACATCCAAATCTGTTGATTCCCCATGCTCTTCGGGCTCTTCTGCTTGTGCGATTGGTTGTGGCGTAAAGCCAAACAACTGTCGTTTATAGGGTTTGTAAAGTTTACTAATGAGCGACTCAAAGTAATTTTCGCTTTGATTCACAGCCAACTCGTCTTCTGATTCCTCCTCAAACCCCGTGGCTAAAATCGTCACTTTGGCCTCTTCTCCAAGCGAATTATCCTTACTTACACCCCATATCACATCAATATTGGGGTCGAGGGCATCCATGAATTGGTCGATTTCATTCATCTCACTCACGAAAAGGGGATGCTCTTCACTTGTGTAAATGTTCAGCAAAATGCGTTTCGCTTTGTCTATTTCATTGCCATATAGCAAGGGCGAATCAAGGGCGTCGATGACTGCATGCTCCACTCTGTGCTCGCCATTTCCACGCCCCATTGCCATGATAGCACCGCCTCCGCCACGTAAGGTGGTTTCAACATCGCGAAAGTCAAGGTTGATGTCGCCTTCAACTGTAATCAGTTCGGAGATTGATTTCGTGGCATCGCTTAGGATTTCATCGGCTCTTTTGAATGCATCTTTTACGGTTACGTCTGTGTCATGATAGATATCGCAGATGCGTTCATTATTGATAATGAGCAAGGCATCAACGTTTTTGCGCATTGCTTCCACGCCTTGCAGGGCCTTAATAATCTTCTTTTTCTTTTCAAAATAAAACGGAATGGTTACAATGCCGATAGTCAATATGCCCATGCGCTTAGCTTCTCCTGCAATTATGGGCGCTGCTCCTGTACCTGTTCCGCCTCCCATTCCGGCAGTGATAAAGACCATTTTCGTACCATCATCAAGCAACTGGTGTATCAAGTCAATGCTGGATTGGGCTGCCTCACGGCCCACTTCTGGGTCTGAACCTGCTCCCAAACCGCTGTCACCCAATGGTAGTTTCACGCTCACGGGCGACTTTTGGAGGGACTGACTGTCGGTGTTGCAGACGGCAAAGGTCACGTTTACGATACCTTCTCGATACATATTGTTTACTGCATTGCATCCGCCTCCGCCTACACCAATAACTTTGATGATGCCTTTTGACTTATCTTCCACCGGACCGAAGTCCACTAAGGGTTGCAGTTTGTTGTTTTCTCCAAAATCTTCCATTGGCTTCTGTTGATAATAGTTGTGATGTTTATTTGTAAAGCTCAGCCAAACGTTGCATCAGATAGCGTGCACGGTCAATGTCGTTACCTACTGAAATGCGTTTTCTTTCATTGTCTTTCAGCGCAATGACCACTTGATAATCGTTGGCGACATAGGGATTTGAGCTATTGTTGAATGTGATATCATAGATATTCTTCTTGTCAATACGCTCCTTGTTGATAATGAGATAGTCTGCATATAGCAACACAGGAAGTTCTTGTCGAGTATTCGTGAGTACCGAATTGCTTAGTATTTCCACCGGTTCTCCATATTGTTCAATCATCTCATTGATATAATTTTCTTCAATGTTCTCTTCGTTAATCTGTTTGCTTTCAACGCATTTCTTGCCCGCAAACAGGCATTTCCACAGAATGTAAAGGCTGATAACAGCTACTACTCCGTATAAGAAAATTTTAATCATAGGCTTTGGTTTTTGAGTAATATTATTCTTCTATAATGTTTCTATCGTATATTTATTGTCCTCATTTGCTTAAAAGAAAGAGGATTTGACATCTTGTTTTCTCTACTTTTGCTATCAGTTTTCATTTCTGTTGCTTTGTTTCTATGGGCTTATTTTTATACTAAAGCTTATAGTATGTGGTTGAAAAACCTGTATTATAAGAGCCTTATATCATTTGTTTAGAATGAAAATATGCTCTAATTCCATAGATTTATGGTGTTCTTTTCTTCTTATCTCCCCGGCTGTTTAAGGCATTTCGTTCCCAAAACACATTGTCTGAATAACCTTGTATCACCTTATTCTTTATGGCATTCATGAGTCTTTTGGCAGCCCAAAGGCAATAGTCGCGGTTGAGTTCAATACCCACATAGTTGCGATTGAGTTTATAAGCCACAACAGCTGATGTGCCACTACCTAAGAAAGGGTCAAAAATCTTATCTCCAGGCTTGGTTGATGCCAAAATCAATTTAGCGTAAAGCTTCTCTGGTTTCTGTGTAGGATGGTCGGTGTTCTCAGGCATTGACCAGAAAGGAATACTGATATCATCCCAGAAATTCGAAGGATAGGTGATGCGAAAGTTCCCTGATTCTGTCTGTTCCCAATCTTTTGGTTTCCCATCGACCTTGTAAGGAGCAATTACTTTTCTTTTCATCTTGACAGCTTCAACGTCAAAGTAATAGTCTTTGGGATTCTTTACAGCAAACCAAATGTCTTCCATGGCATTCTTCCAATTAGCTTTTGCACCTCTTCCCTTTTCTCTTTGCCAAGTGATTCGGTTCAATATGGTGAGTCGTTCGGATATAACTTTCTGCATAGAGAGCGAACATTGCCAGTCACCACACATGTATAGCGTTCCATTTGGGACGAGTTTGTCACATACTTTGCCAAACCAACTCCTTAGATAGGCTTCATACGAAGTTGTGTTTAGCTTTGAAAATTTATTTCCGTGAAAGTCTTTTGCAAGATTATAGGGTGGATCTATGATAATCAAATGAAAGTAGTCGTTGGGAATTACATCAAGACAGTCGAACAAATCGGCATTAATCACGCTATTATCTGCAAATGATTTCTTCAGATCATTAGCGTTAATGATTGCTTTTTCTAATGTAGTAATCTCGTTTTCAGCGATTGTTAATGTCCTGTTTCGGTTTGCACGAGCTTTTTCTGTCATATTGTTTTGATGCTGTTTCTTATTTGTTTATTCAGTATTTTATTATAACCTCTTTCGTTTATATGGGTCTGTTGATAAACGATGTTTATTGGTTTTTGGCACTAATCGCATTTACTTGCCTTCGTGTTGTGGGGTAAAGTAAAGATAGGGTGCCACTGCTTGCACAAAAATACAAATAAAATCAGAGAATCAATAAGCTTCATAGGGAATATTTTCAATTAAACTATGTTTTGAGTTTTCCTATACTTTCTTCAATCAAGTTTATATTCTTCATAACCAACGACATAACTTTTATATGCACTTTCTTTAAGATATTTATGATATTTCTAAGGTGTTTTCTGCATGATATTTCATATTTTTGCGTCATGAATAGTTTAATGGGATTGATTTTCTTAGTTATTCCACTGCTCGGATGCAGTTTTGTGGGATGGCATGTGTGGATGATTTTACCTTTCGGTAATGTCTGTAAGGCTGTAATTTTGGGGTTGATGATACTGGCTTTTCTTTGCATTTTCTTCAACTTTTTTATTGGTCTTGATGGCTTACCCACTATTGTTGCACGCATATTTTACGAGATAGGTTATTCATCTCTCTTTATATTGCTCTATCTTTTCATGCTCTTCCTCTTGGCAGATGTAGCACGTTGGATAGGGATTCTTCCTCGCGAATACCTCCATGCAAGTGGAGTGGGGAGTCTTGTGGTGCTATTGTTGATTGTAGGAATATTCACTTATGGAAACCTCCACTATTATAATAAGGTGAAAGTTCCTATTGCTTTGAAATCTTCTAAGCGGTTGAAGCAGCCTGTAAAGATGGTGATGGTGAGCGATATACATTTGGGATATCATAACACACGCACTGATTTGGCTAAGTGGGTAGATATGATTAACGCCGAAAAACCAGACTATGTGTTGATTGCTGGCGATATTGTTGACTTCAGTGTTGTGCCATTGTTGCGTGCAGATATGGCTAAAGAGTTCCGTCGTTTGCAGGCTCCTGTCTTTGCATGTCTTGGCAATCATGATTATTATGCAGGCGAACCAAACAGTGAAAAGTTTTATCGTGATGCGGGAATCAAGCTGTTAAGAGATGCAACGATAGACTTAGGAAATGGTATAACGCTGATTGGGCGTGACGATAGGACTAACAAACGGCGCAAACCTTTGAAGGATTTGATGAGTGGCGTAGATAGGAACAATTATCTGATTTTGCTTGATCATCAACCCTATCACTTGGAAGATGCTGAACGAAATGGGGTGGATTTCCAGTTTAGTGGACATACACATGATGGACAAGTATGGCCAGTGAATTGGATTGAAAAAGCTATTTATGAAGATAGTTATGGTCCTTTGATGAAGGGACGCACGTTTTATTATGTGTCAAGCGGACTCGGAATTTGGGGTGGAAAGTTTCGTATAGGAACGCAGTCTGAATATTGTGTTGTTACAATAGAGTGATGTTGTTGCATGATTTGATTGTAAATGCTATTACTTTCGAGTGACTTTGCATACCAAAATATATTGAATCCTCTTACTCTGTAATGAAGTTTATTCTTGAAATAATCTCTCATAGCGTAATGGGGAAATGCAAAACTCATCAAAAAATCTAAAAAAATAGGACAAAAAGTTGTTTTCGTTTTCTCTTGAACTCACTCCAATCTTTTCCCATTTCTCAGCGAATGTTCAAAGGTTTAGATAAATTAACAAATGGAGCTATTGATAATCAGGAAGTTAGGTTGCCTAAGAACTAAGAACGAGAACAAAGAACAAGAACGACGAAAAGAAAGAAAGAAAAGATCGCCGCCGTCGTCGTTTTATTGTCGAGGGTTATTTTATGGGTTTTTCTTTGCCTGATATTGCAGTGTGCTTTGTGTGGAGTTGTCGTCTGAAGTCATGCATTTGGTCATGCTTTTTGCCTTGTTTTGTCAAACAACGCGAAAATTTTCACAAGTTTTCAAACTTTTCTTTAAAAACATTTGGATTGGGGCTTT
>NZ_GL629647.1:1048025-1052999 GCF_000185845.1 Segatella salivae DSM 15606 | reverse complement strand
CTGCCTCCTTTTACAAAGCACTTTGAAGATTCATTTCTTCAGAGTGCTTTTTTCGTTTATATTCCTTGCGGGCCTTCCGCAAATCGCTTTTTAAAGGATTTGGTGCTTGCGGGCCACCCGCAAATCACTTTTTAAAGATTTTGGTGCTTGCGGGCCACCCGCAAATCATTCCGCAAAGGGTTTGATGTTTCCGCGCATGGCGAAAGTCATTTCCCGAATGGTTTGGAGTTTCCGCGCATGGCGAAAGTCATTTCCCGAATGGTTTGGTGTTTCCGCGCATGGCGAAAGTCATTTCCCAAATGGTTTGGTGTTTCCGCGCATGGCGAAAGTCATTTCCCGAATGGTTTGATGTTTCCGCGCATGGCGAAAGTCGTTTCCCGAATGGTTTGTGATTTCCGCGCATGGCGAAAGTATTTTCCCGAAAGTTTTGGAGTTTCCGCGCATTGTGAAAGTCATTTCCAGAATGGTTTGATGTTTCCGCGCATTGTGAAAGTCGTTTCCCGAATGGTTTGGCATTTCCGCGCATTGCGAAAGTCATTTCCAGAATGGTTTGATGTTTCCGCGTATGGCGAAAGTCACTTCCCGAATGGTTTGATGTTTCCGTGTATGGCAAAAGTTATTTCCAGAAAGGTTTGGGGATATGTCTCTCCTATATATATTAAAACTGATCTTTGTTTTATCTAAAAGTATTCTTTTACAATTGATATTTTTTACTATAAAGTTGTGATTAAGGGAATTTTATTGTAATTTTGTTCTGTTATTTAATCTAAACAAGAAAAATGAAATATCTTTTATCAATTTTATTTTTTCTGTTTCTTGGAATAGAAGCAGATGCAAAAGGGTTTTCTGATAACTTCAAAGCTGAAAATCATCACTGGAATTTGGGACTTCATTTTGGTGGAATAGGGCAAACAGAAGATTTAGGAATGCCTGTATTCGCGCTAAGTACTACTATTTATGGATTTTATTTTGATGTTGGCGTTTGTCCAAGCAGCCACGAAAGTGATGTGAGGGTTGATAAATGGGATGATAACGAAGCTCTTATGTTTCATGCTGGATACCAGCTTCCGCTTACGAAATGGCTTCGTGTTATTCCTATAATTGGTTATTCTCATTGTGCCTCTGGTACAACTGATGGTTCAAACTATCATGTGACCAGTAATGGAATACATAACGAATTTACGGCTGATGAAAGCTTTTCAAAATTTGACTATGGTACGGCTGCTGTATTTAATATTAATCATATAAACCTACAAGCTACAATAACACGTTATAGCTGGTATTTAGGTGTTGGATATGAATTCTAATCTTTAGAAAGATTGTGGTTCTATCGACAATAGAATATTTTCTATTTTAGTATGCTTTATGCCTAAATTGTACTCATGGACAATTTAGTTTTTTTATGCTATATGGAAGACTCTACTTGAAGTCAATTGTTATATTTGTATGTTTTTACTAATCCATTTTTTAATTATAGTTGGTTATGTTCCTTATATAAAAATATTATTATGATACTTTTCTCCATAATCCTCACTCAACAAAATAGCTGAATGTTTTGTCTTTAATGAGCAAAATTGCTGGTGATTGCTTGGTTGTGTGTTTCATTCTTTTATATATTTTAATATTTCAAGTGAGCTTTTGTTTGCTTGTTAACCTAAAATATTGTATCTTTGCAGGCGTAGAATAAAAAGGATAGTACATCTTTTATGGTACTATACTTAGTATTTAACGGGACTGAGATTATTGGCTTTTTGTTTCTTATATGTCAAAATCGCGAGTATATCATATTTATTTTACTCAGGTTCCATAAAAAAGCAAATATGGATAAAAGAAAAAAGATCGTATTGTTGATTTTTAGTATTTTTATGTTTTTCCCTATGTACTGCTGTGCAGCAGAACAAACGGAGAATGCGAATGAAGTAGATTGGAATCCTGTTATCAACGCAATCATTCATGTTGAGAGCAAAGGAAATAGTCGGGCAAAGAGTGGTTCTTCTGTAGGTGTATTGCAGATAACTCCCGTTTTGGTTGCTGAGTGTAACCAAATCCTGAAAAAACGTAAGAGCAAAAAGCGCTTTAAGTTATCCGATCGTTTTAGTATTGCGAAGTCGAAAGAGATGTTTCTGTTGATTCAATCATATCATAATCCGCTGAATGATATTGAAACCGCGATTAGAGCATGGAATGGTGGCATTCATTTTAGCATTAAAAAGACGCAACGATACTTTGAAAAGGTAATGAGCTTACTCCATTAATATGGAATATAAAAACGACTGATTGAGGATAAACAATCAGTCGTTTTTATTTTTCTTGAATTTGAATATAGTCCTTTTACTTTCCTTTTGTTTTCTGAACTTCTTCAACTGCTTTTCTAACTGAGCCGTACATCAGTAGCAATCGCTTAGCATGGTCATAGTCAAGGCCTAATTCTTCAATAATCATTCGAGTTCCTCTGTCGATGAGTTTCTTATTTGTGAGTTGCATGTTTACCATGCGGTTTCCTTTCACACGGCCTAACTTTATCATGATACTTGTTGAAATCATGTTCAGAATCATCTTTTGTCCTGTGCCTGATTTCATTCTTGAACTTCCCGTAACAAACTCTGGGCCTACAACCATTTCTATGGGGATGTCACACGCTTCGGCCATGGGCGAATCTGGATTACTTGTGATACATCCTGTAAGAATACCTTTTTCACGAGCTTGTTTCAATGCCCCTACAACATAAGGAGTGGTTCCTGATGCTGCAATCCCTACCACTGTGTCGAGTTTATTGATATGATAAGCTTCCAGTTCTTCCCATCCTCGGTATTCATCATCCTCTGCATTTTCAACTGCATTGCGTAGTGCGGTGTCACCACCTGCAATTAATCCAATGATATGCGTAGGCGAAACACCGAATGTGGGTGGTATTTCTGAAGCATCAAGCACACCCAACCGACCGCTTGTTCCGGCACCCATATAGAATAACCGACCTCCCTTCTGCATCCGTGGGACTACGGCTTCAACCAGTTTCTCAATCTGTGGGATTGCTGCTTCAACGGCAAGTGCCACCTTTTTGTCCTCTTGGTTGATGTCAACTAATAATTCGTGGACACTCTTTTTCTCTAAATTGTCATAGAGAGACGGCTGTTCTGAAATCTTTATGAATGCCATAAGCTTTATACTTTAGTAGTGTGATAGGCAATAAGTCCTTCCATTGGCGCCTGAATTGTCTTGCCAATGGTCATGTGTTCTGCTTCTAAGGCCTCTTTCAAAGGTTGCTGAAAATAATATGCAATAGAGCCAACAAAGCCTATGGGCAGGTGTTCCCATCCCTGATATTGCTTCACATTGCGAACTAAAAAGCGACGAAAGTTCTCCTTTACCAAATCAAAAATGGCTTTATTTTCAATGTGTTTAGCCAGGAAAGGAACGAAACTTGCCAAGAAACGATTAGGGAATTTCTGACGATACACATGGTCAATGATATCGGCATTGCTAAGTCCATATTCTGCATGAAAGGCTTCGACAATGTCTTTCGGCAATTGATTCTTCAGTACATCGCCCACTAATGTCCTTCCCAATACAGCCCCACTGCCTTCATCTCCTAAGATAAAGCCTAATGGAGAAACGTTCTTTGTGATGTCCTTTCCATCATAAGCGCATGAATTACTCCCTGTACCCATGATACAGGCAATGCCTGGTTGGTAACCACATAGGCCTCGTGCTGCTGCCAACATGTCTGTAGCCACCTCGCAAACTCCCGTGATTTCAAATTGCTTTTTTAATGCTTCAGCCACTATTGGGCTTTTCTCTTTCGTGCAACCAGCACCATAGAAATAGACGGAGTCAAGACGTGTTGTTGGCAAATGGGGCACTAAGTGTGTTGCCAATTCATTTGCTATCTCTTCTGAACTCTGGAAGAACGGATTGATTCCTGCCGTTCTTACCTTTGTCACACTATTCTTTTGGTCCACCAAACACCAATCGGTCTTGGTTGAACCACTATCAGCTAAAAGTATCATAATTTGATAAATATTTGTTTTTTGTATAGATAATAGCCGCTACTCCATGTGAGGAATACGAACAATAACGCCCAAGCCAGTGCAGCATTTTGTGTTCCTATGCATGGCTGTAGCATGTCGGTGAATACCCACGCCTGTATCGGTTTACCACAAATAGGTACGATTGATAACGGAATCAGTAACAAGTCTGCCCATACATAAAGTGCTAATGGATTTACACCAAAGACTCTAAAGAAGGTGATAGCACTGCTTTTGTGGCCTTCTTTGTCGATGATCCAGCTTAGCATGGCTAATGTTGTTGAAGCCAAGCCGCAAGTAACCAGTGCGAAAGTTGGGGTCCAAAGTTTCTTGCTGATTGGGCAACCATAGCTTAAAAGGAAGCCTGCAAATGTCAGTAATGCACCAAAAAGGAAGAGCTTTTCAATTTTTTCATTGATTGATGTAGCAGACATTAAACTCCGTCCAACGCAGAATCCTATCAACACATGACCTAAAGCAGGAAGGTTACTCAGTAATCCTTCGGGGTCGGGAATATCCCATTGATATAAATGTTGACGTCCGAAAACAGCCTCATCTATAACATTGCAGATGTTCGATGCATCGTGGGCAAATCCATTTCCATAGCATAATATCAAGTAATATCCTACAAAGAGTGCACCAATGAAATAGGGAATATACTTATGTTTCATAGAGATTGCCACGAAAGAAGCCAGCATATAGCAGAAGGCTAAACGTGGAAACACACCAACTAATCGTATGTGATCAAAGACGTTTGCCGACACTACAATGCGCGACAGCAAGGGGAGTGTTGCGTTTTCTGCATTGAATAGCCCATGAGAAAACATCATAATCCAACTGATGCCAATACCAATCACATAGAGAAGTATGCCACGTTTGATGATTTTTCGTGTGCATGTCCAAGACCATTCAAAGTTATATTTGCGCAAGGATAGTATAGGTTGTGATG
>NZ_GL629647.1:1030538-1047975 GCF_000185845.1 Segatella salivae DSM 15606 | reverse complement strand
TGATGAACATAAAGAAAGGGAAGACCAAGTCTGTTGGTGTCAGCCCCAGCCACTCTGCATGCTCCAAAGGCGTATAGACGGGTTGACCGCCCGGATTGTTTACGAGAATCATTCCTGCTATGGTGATTCCTCTTAAGATGTCCACCGCTTCAATACGGCTTGTTTTCTTTGTAGTCATTTGTTTATTTATATAGGTAGTATTTCTTCGAAAGTGCCTTGAAAGGCATGATGTCTTTGTCCCAATAGCCCACTACATCCTGCCAGTTATGCCGCTGTAAGAAGCGCGTGCGGATGACTTTTGAGCCACAAACTTTATCAAACATGGTCGTACGTTGTCCCGATTCACCTAAGATATCGTGTGAAGGATAGCGCTGATTCAACACTTGCAAGGCATAGAACTGAACGTCGCAGAGTCTTGCTTTGGCATAATCGGTGAAATAGATCTGAACTCCTTGTAAGGCTTGTCCTTTCTGTTTACCATAGAAAGGAACATAGTGGATGGGACGAAACAATAGTCCTGGCAGCTGCAGTGCATTCATATCGTCTGCAAATTTGTCTGCATCTATCCACGAAGCACCCAATAGTTGGAACGGAAGTGTATAGCCTACGCCGATGTTTAGACTGTCTAATTCACCCACTATGCCTGTCATGGCATAGAAAGGTGCAGCTTCTGCCTGTGGAATATGCGGAGAAGCGGGAACCCATTTCAACTTTGTTGCACTGTAATCCATTTTTCGTTTCCACCCCTTCATCTTCACTACTTCGAGCATACAGGGTTTGCCTAACATGTGTTCACCATTCAGTAACATTGCCAACTCGCCCACGGTGAGCCCATAAACATAAGGAATCTTAAAGGCACTCACAAACGATTTGCAATCCTCTTCTGTCAGATTGCCTTCTATTTTCAAGCCTCCCAAAGGATTAGGGCGGTCTAAAACAACCACTTTAATGTTATGTTTAGCAGCGGCTTTCATGATGTTTCCCAACGTGCTTATATAGGTAAACGACCGACATCCGATGTCTTGAATGTCATAGACTAAGATGTCTATATCTTTCAACATCTCATCGGTTGGTTCACGTTGTGTGCCATAAAGTGAGTAGATGGGTAGGCCTGTACGTTTGTCTTTGGTGTTACCAACCTTGTCTCCAGCATGCGCGTTGCCACGCACTCCATGCTCAGGACCGAATAATGCCACCAATTTCACATTCTTTGCAGCATGTAAAACGTCAATCGTTGAGCGCAGTTCGTTGTCTACTCCTGTAGGGTTTGTGACCAAGCCCACACGCTTTCCTGCCAATATCTTAAAGTTTTGGTGTTTCAAAACCTCAATTCCTGTCAACACCTTAGCCTGTGCCACGCCCATGAATAGCCAGCATGAAAGCAACAATAAAACTATTTTCTTCATTTATTCAACCTCGTTTGTCTTTCTGCCATATTGAGCATCGACCTGCTTTCTCACAATGATAGTTACTGCAATCGTAGCCAAGCAGCAGGCCATTACTAACCAGAAGAAGCCTTCATAGCCTAATCGCTCCTGTAAATATCCTGCAAACATGCCCGGAATCATCATGCTCAAGGCCATGAAAGTCGTACAGATGGCATAGTGAGCTGTCGTGAATTCACCTTCTGAAAAGTACATCATATAAAGCATATATGCTGTAAAACCAAAGCCATATCCAAACTGTTCGATGGCTACACACGTGCTGATGACGACAACATTCTCGGGGCGTGTCATGCTCATATAAAGGAAGGTTACACACGGAAGTGTAATGAATATCGCCATCGGCCATAATGATTTCTTTAGTCCCCAGCGTGAAGAAGCAAAGCCTCCGATAATTCCTCCTAATGTCAGGAAGCATGCGCCAATCGTTCCATAGATGATTCCTACCTCAGTAGTGGCTAAGTTTAGGCCGCCTTTTTCAATCGGATCTAATAAGAAAGGATTGACCATTTTGAGTAGAAAAGCCTCTGGAAGTCGATAGAGTAACATGAAAACGATGGCTAATAGCACACCGGGTTTGCTGAAAAATGTAACAAAGGTTCGTACAAAGTCTGTCCATATCTCTTGTGCTGCATGTTTATCTGGGTTATTGTTGAGATGTCTTTGATCGGTTTTAGGCCTTGGAACAATGAAGATATGATAAAGACTAATTAGTGCAAACAATACCGATGTGATGGTCATGGTAAGCGTCCAAGAGAGTGGAATGTTTTGCGTTGTGCGCTCAATATAGCCGGCTATATACACCAAAATACCTTGACCAAAGATTGATGACAGGCGATAGAACGTGCTTCGGATGCCAACAAAGAAACTCTGTTGTTGCTGATTGAGCGCCAACATGTAGAATCCATCTGCAGCAATGTCATGTGTTGCCGAGGCAAAGGCTGTGATAACAAACAGGATTAAGGTGAAGGTGAATAGTGAAATTGGGGTAGAACCCGCTGCTATTGTAGCTTTGTCAGGGTGTGGAATGCTCAAGGTGGTGAGCACAAAGACGGCTGTCATGAGCAACTGCATACATAGAATCCACCATCGTTTGGTTTTCAAGATATCAACAAACGGGCTCCATAATGGTTTGATTGTCCACGGCAGATAGAGTAAACTCGTGAAAAGTGCCATCTCACCATTGGGTACTCCCATCTTCGTAAACATCGTTACAGAGATACTATTGACGATAAAATAGGGTATACCTTCAGCAAAATATAATGTCGGAACCCACAACCAAGGGGATGCATGATTAGTTTTCATGTGATGCAGTGTATTGAATGCTTAACAAAGTTTAGATAGAGGGAGTGCTGTTTAGGCTACTCCCTCCGTGGTTTATGAATGGATTAATCTTTTTGTTCTTTATTCTTTTTCAGACGGGCCAATAGTTCCCAGGTGCGGATGCGGTCTTTATAGGTGTTGTTTCTGTTTTCTTTCTCAACGCTTAATGCGGCATCTGAGTTGTCATCCCAACGTCTACAATAGTACAAAACGTCATAGATTCGGCCTATCTGATAGTTGCGAGAGATGGCTAAACCCAAGGCATAGTCTTCACCATAGTTAACATTTGGTAGTTTCACTTCGCGCAAAATAGGAGTAAAGAAGGCACGAGGCGCACCTAAACCATTGATGCGGAGTGCATTGTTTCGACCATTTTCTGGTGTCCATTCGCGATGATCAATCTTGCCAGGAGGCAGCATTTGGCGGTTGATATCAGTCAACATATACGTGCCTATTACCATTGCACATTGTTGTTCATAAAAGGCATCGACGAATTTCTGTAGGGTGTGTTCATCAGAATAAACGTCGTCGCTATCCAACTGCACTATAAAACGGCCGCATTGTGGATGGTTTGCTGCCATATTCCAGCTGCCACCAACACCTATATCGCGGCGGTTAGGGATGAGATGAACTACGCGTTCGTCGTCTTTATACTCTTCAATAGCTTCTGTTGTGCCATCAGTTGAGTGATAATCAGGCCCATTTTCCACAATAAAGACATTATATTTGAAGTTGGTCTTTTGGCTTAACGCGCTTTCAATAGCATCGCGAATCGTTCGTATTCTGTTGCGTACAGGTATCATGATTGAAGCCTCAACAGGGAACGATTCAGCCTTTAAGTCAACCTGCTTAAACTCTGGTTTCAAGTATGCTCCGATAGCTTTCAGGTGATTGGTTGCCACTGCTTCCATCTCAATTTGTGAGACACGATTGCGCGGATCAACATAATCGAAGAGCTTTTCTCCAGTCTTGCGGTTGTCAAGTTCCACCTCGCTGTAAAGATATTCGTTGATATGTTCAAAGCGACCATTTACAGAAAGTTTCAGACGGAGGTCGTAGAAACCAGCTGCTTGATAAGACTCGGTCATCTGTTTAGCAGCCGCTTTCAAGGCATCAGTACGGAAAAGCAACACTGAACCGAAATCAAAGTCATCGCGCAAGCTACCTTGTTGATAGTCGATGACAGGTGCTTCGCTGCGCAATCCCTCTGCCGAGATGTTGTAATGGTCGGCATAAGTCATGACCGCATCCGTATAGTCAGCAATCCGAACCATGCGTTCCAAGGCATAAAGTCCCATTTCCATATATTGCTCTTTCATATAAACAAGCGTATAGGGAGCCTCTGCTGCCATGGCAATCTTACGCATGGTATCACTGCTTTTCAGTGTGTCAATCTTCAGTACGCCGTCAACGCCTGTTATGTTTTCATCGTTTGTCTGTAAAATGATGATGCGGTTTACAAGTTCATCATTTTGCAATCCAGCCAGCGTTTTATTCAAAGCTTCTGCTGAAGCCATTGGAATAAAACAGTCTACTACATGTTTTTTGTTCTGCATGTCGTTTTCTTTTATTTATGGTTTGATAGTTCTAAAATATCTCTGAAACAGCCTTCTTGCCATCTCCTCAACCCCTTTTGTTTATAAGGACTTTGGCAGGCTGTCGCGGTTTGTGCCATTTTACAGCATGAAATGACGCTGTTGACCTTGCAAAATGAACCATACGAGTGCATGATTTGTATTGGTTTGCAATGCTGTTACAGCCATTATCATTTCAAATGCGACTACAATGGTAGCAAAAAGATTTCAAAAACGTGAAGGTTGAAGCAAATAATTTAGTATCATTTGCATCAATTTTGTTCGTTCTTTACTTTCGATGATAGTTTCAAATGGCACCGCCAATACCACTGTTCGCCAATGGTCTGTCTGATTACCACCAAAGACTATGCCCGCACTCTTATTGTTTTCAGGGTAGCGGAAAGCTGTATAAGCGCATGAATCTGCTGGTTCTATCGCATCGGGTGACTCCACTGCATAGCATCTTGTGTTAGGTTTTGCAGCGTAATCCAATGTCAGAACATCATTTGTTAATGGTGAAACAATGGTGGAAAGTCTACCTGTTACGGCTGCTTTATCATTGCGTAGTTGGTATTTTAAGATATGTTTTGCAAAGTCAATATCTTGCTGTTGCGGCGTTGATAGAGGGTTTCTCCATAGGTCAGTGCCAAGATATGCTCCCGAAACAAATAGGCTTCCGCCTGCTTTACAATAGTCGGTGATAGCTTGTTGCAAGGCAGGAGAGAACGTTTTGAAACTGAGTTCGCGTTGAGGTTGCAGGCGTCCGAGCTTCGATTGTTTATTCTTTCCCATAATGAGGTCAATGGCAGCATAGCGCTTTGTGTCGAACATCGCTTTGGCGATAGCGGCATTTTTAGACGCTGAAACAAAGCTTTGGCCCGCTTTCAACATGGCTTCACCATGCAGATATGGGTAGTCAAATGTGTTTCCGGCAATGGAAATACGCTCATAGTCGGCCTGACTGTCTCCAAATCCAGAGTCATCATCGTCTGTCCAAGGCATAGAACGGCGAAATTCTTTCTGCTTTCCCACATAGGAAATTTGCCCATTATAGGGCACACCATTATCCTCTTCTGCTAAGAAACCGGCCCATTCGTCGTCACTACTACAGAAGTCATCCGGGCCACTTAGGCGGTCAAAACCATTTACTATCAATAGGGGTTTGCCTGTGGTTTGACTTGAAAAACCAGCACTTAGGATTTCAGAGGGGAAGCTGATGCCGCCTGCATTGAGTGCGCAAACCTTGAAACTGACAATGCTATCATAAGGAATTGTTGTTTCAAATCTGTTTTTCGTAACGATAGTTCCATTGTCAAAGCCCCCTTCTCCCATGCGTTTATAGACAATATATTGGGTGGCTTTGGCTGTCGGTTCTAACGAATCAGGCGTTGCCTCCCATTCCAGCTGTATGCGATTGGCCTTGATTGGGATGATAGAGAAATTGCGAACGGGAAGAGGTTGAACGACATAGCGATAGCCATAAGCGTCACTTAGATACTTCAAAATGCCTTTATATATGGCTCGGCTGACTGCAAATTGGAAGCGAGGATCATGCCCATAGCGCATGTCGGCAAAGTTTTCATGTGACAATAACTCAAGCAACATGGCTGGAACACGTGGTGTCCATGCTTCGAAATAACGTTGATCCCACATGCCACGCCTGCTCCATTTCGGTTCGAAAAGGCTGCGAATGTCGTGTACAATCGAAGATTGCACAAGGTCACAAAGGCCTCTATTGGCCACACGACTACTGCCGTCAGCAAATCGTCCGTGATAGGCTTGGGTATCATAAATGCCTAATGTGCCGATAATGGAGTCTCCATAAACGGTTCCTGCATCGCTATGGAAGGCGAAAGATAAGTCAATTGGGATGTTTAAGCCTTTGCCTTCGGGCCATGCTTTCGTGCCCCCGGCGAGATAGTTCACCCATTGTCCGCGTGATTTATAATCGTCACTATAGTCATCTAAGCCATGAGATGGCGAGTAAATGCTGTCGGGAATACCTGCCCATTGCATGGAATAGCGTGCTGCTTCCAAATATCTTGGATAACCGCTGGTAACATAAGGGTAGGTCAAAGCAGGCTGATAGGCATTGCGAGGCTTATAGCCTATCTTGCGATCTATCTTTCCATCATAGGCAATACTGTCACCGTTGGTGGTTCGAGCGATGTTTCCCATGCCACCACCTAAGCGTAATGCATCGGCTGTTACTATCGTGTTGGGGTGTTTAGAGTAGTTTGTCAGCGTCACTTTGGCCGTGGAGCCTGCATTGAAATGAAAGGTGCCGAGGTATATCCAGGTGCCACCTCCCATCTGTTGATTGATAGAAAGTGTTGTTGTTCCACCGCTATGAGCGACAGTATAATGTGCATCTGTGGCACTATTGGGTAAAGAAGCGTAGGCCACATACACGGCATAGTCGCGCGTTTCAGGTATGGTTGGCTGCCAACAGACTGTACTTACAGCCTTTTTGCGTTGCGTTGTGGAAACCATTCGATAAGTTCCTTCGCGAAATGGATTTTGAAAATCTCGATATTCTTTGTGCAGATAGGCGAAGCCTGCACTCAATCCATTTTGCCAAGGATGGTCGCCTGTGGTTTCTGTATAGTGATTTTGCGCCATTACACCATCATTGTCGACAATCACTTCAAAGGGATTGGTGTCGCGTTCGCGAGGAGTCAAGACGTAGGCGCCTGCGTTTTCGAGCATAGGAATGAGGTAGGGGAGCACATATTGCTGTGTATATTTGTCTTCAACGGTTTGCAACATACGGGCTCGTTGCCATTGCCAACGGTTACGACCTGCCTCAAAATACAGTCCATGGCTTTGCCACATAGCAATGTGTTTGCCTGAAAGTCCGTTGGAAATAGTATAGGGACGCGATAGATTTTCAACCAAAGGAGTATATGGGGCGTAGGTAAAGGCCTGAGACTTATTAGCCTTTGATTGAAAGAAGCGCGGGATAAGTTCTTCTATATTCTGGTCTCCTGCATATACAGCAAGCTGATAGGGCTGCATCGTTTGTGGGAGATTGCGTTTTAAGTCTTCGTAGATGGTCTTGCATCTGGATGCGGTAAAGGAAACATAAGCATAGTTAGGAGATGCATAGACAGCAAGTGTGTCGTGAGAAAGTCGTAGGGAATCAAGCTTCACACGGTGCATTGTGATGCCTGAAGTATAAGTGTTTAGTACCTTCTCTAATGCTACAGAGTCTACAGATAATGGCTGTTGAGCTTTTGAAATGCCGACGCCACACATCAGCATGAAGAGAAATTGAATCGTAAAGCGTTTGTTCATAATCAATAATTTCCTACCGCAGTCCTCATAGAGGACCGCGATAGGAGAGAAAAAAGGATTTGAATTTCATTTATTCCCAACCGGGATTCTGTTTCATACCCTCCTTTTCGTTCAGCTCTAATTCGTTAGAAGGAATTGGATACTGATAGTATTTGGAGTTGAAACTACGTGTCGATGATGTCGCTTTCAGATAGTCTCCGACAACCGATAAGCCTGTTTTATCTGTCAATTGATGGATGTTTGCACCATAATTGATAGTGGGGTGCAGGTTGCTATCAAGCTTATCTAATTGGTGCCAGCGTACTAAGTCCCAATAACGATAGTCCAAATCGCACATGAGTTCGCATCTTCTTGTACGTCGTAACTCCCAAATCAGGTTGCTGACTCCCATATTGTTGGCCGGGTCGGCAGTTGGATTGAGCGTCAATGGAGGCAGTTCAGCTCGTGTTTGCAGTAGATTGACGGTATTGTCAAGGTCAGCCTGCGTGATAGTTCCCATCTCTGCCTTGGCCTCTGCATCATTTAAGAGTACTGTTGCAAGCCAAAACAGCGGAATATCGGTGTAGTTTGTGTTCGCATTTGTACGATAATACAATTCCATTTGAGGGTTATCATACTTATAAACGGAATAACCTGTTGAAGAAGTCATCTCTGCTGGCAGTGGACCATTAGGCGAAGGCTCGTTCCGAATCCAGCCATGATTCTTGAAACAAATAATAGAATCAATGAGTAAACTTAATCGTTTATCTTTGTTGTTCAATAGATGTGCAATGGAATAATGGCCTTTGGCATTGCGTCGAGCCTCATCGTTCTTATTCAAAGTAGTAGTAGATAACGGCTTGCCATCTTTGAAAAGGAAGGCATCGACAGCATCTTTTGTAATACCACTTTGAGTGGTTGAGCTACAGGTAAAGTCGCAAAGACCATGTGATTTCACGTCTTTCTCGTAGTGATTGTAGAAGATGACCTCTTTATTTGTTGACAAATCTAACGAGTTATAGATAGTATAGATTTTCCCAGCTGTGTTCGGTGTCCAGCTGTTTAGTTGGAACTTACCCGATGTGCGCAGTTCTTCTGAGGCATCAACACATTCTTGGAGATAGCGGTTTGCACGCGTAAGGTCAGGTGCTTTGCCATTGTCGGCTTGGGTTCTATACTTGCAGAATGTTCCTTCATAAAGGCAAATATCGCTCTTCATGGCTAAAGCCATTTCCTTACTCCAAAGCGTTTTGTCTGCAGTGTTATTCGGAATGTTCTGTATAGCGTAGTTTAAGTCTTGGAGCACAGAGTCAATGACTACATCTCTATCAGTGCGTGGACCATATACTTCGTCACTATTGATATCCCCGATGACATGACTTTCCCATTGAATGTCACCATACATCTTTACCAATTGATAATAAATCCATGCACGATTGAGGCGTGCGATGGCTGCATAGCTTGTCTTTTTGGCTGTAGAGAGGGTAGAGGTTTCCAACCCATCTAACATGTAATTGATCTGACGTACCTTTGAAAAGTTTCCTGAGTAGCTGGCCGACTTATTAGGAACTGTTGTGAATGTCCAGTTGTCGAAAGACGGATTGGCCTGGTCGTCATTAAGACTTGTGAAATAGAAACTACGTGCTGTGCCGTAGAACTCATAGAAACCATTGCTATAACTGGATATTTGGTTGTCGTTACTCCAAAATCCTTTGTTATTAATAAATGTGTCTCGAGGATCTTTATCCAGCAAATTGTCACAGCCAACAAGCATGAATGAAGATGCCAAGAAAATATAAAGCCATTGAATTTTCATATTCTTCGATTTTAAATAAGCATTAAAGAGTTAGTTGCAGACCGATTGTCCATGTGCGTGTAATAGGCAATGTGCGGCCCCATCCACCAAAGTTTTCACCTTCACCTGTATTGATTTCGGGGTCTAATGGCAAGTTCCCATTGCCCTTATGCAATAAGAATAGGTTATTAGCACTCACGTAGAGGCGCAATGTTTGAATGGAAGCTTTCTGTGTGAGCTGTTTAGGAAGGGTGTAACCTAATGTCACATTCTTCAATCGGAGATATGACATGTTGATGAGATATTTGGATTGTGGATAATAGTTATGACAACCTCCAGCAGCTGAAAGCGCTGAAACGTTTCCTTTATCCTCATTTCCTGGCCATAAGCATGGATAGTCGTTGGACTCGCTAATGTTGATGATTCCGTTGTCAGGGTCATAAACATTATACTTCGTTTGGTTTGCATAGATTGCTAAGTCGGGATTTCTCATCATAGGGAAGTTAAAGGATGAGATATTCCATACAGAGCGTTTACCCACTCCTTGGAAGAATAAGTCGAGGTCAAAGCCTTTATATGTTCCACCAATGCGGAAGCTGTATTCGTAGCGTGGTAGGCAGTTGCCAATGACTTTCAAGTCACCATGATCTTCAAGAGTACCTTTTCCACCATTGATTTTGCCATCATTGTTGAGGTCTTTGAACTTAATATCGCCAGGACCATAAACGAAATTACCTGTTTGAATGCCTGTTTGGTCTGCTATTCCTGATTTATATTTCCAGCTACCATTAGGATTCTTGCCATCGAAATCGTTAGGAGTGAAATAACGATCGGTTTCAAATCCCCAGATGTCTCCCCATGTTTCGCCTGCATAAGCATATGAAACGTCATTGGTGTGGCCAATGATTTGGTTGCGGTTATTCCATTTCTTCACTTTTACTTTTGAGTCTCCTATGCTGAAGTTTGCATACAAACCAAACTCCTTAGTGAATTGTTTACGCCATGCAAGTGAAAGTTCCCATCCGCGTGAACGAAGCTCTCCTGCATTTGTATATGGTGCACCTGCGCCAACAGCTGACGGGATTGCTGTGCCTGGTGCTAACATATCTTTCGTTAAACGCTCATAAACTTCGATGGAAGCTGTAAACTGATCGTCTAAGAATCCAAGGTCTAAACCTAAGTTCTTTGTATGGATTCGTTCCCAGGTTAGCGTAGGACTAACCCATGTTGGCATGGTAAAGGCGTTGAGTTTTGTACCTCCAGCATTGAGCCAAGTATAGCCTGAACGTGCAACATTATAGGCAGTTAGGGTAGAGAGGAACATGTTATCACCGATAGCTTCGTTACCAATTTCGCCGTAAGAGAAGCGAAGTTTACCATTAGATACGATGGATTTAAGATTTTTCCAATAAGATTCTTCAGAGAAACGATAGCCTAAAGAGATGCTTGGGAAGAACGCCCAACGGTCTCCTTTGCGGAATCTGCTCGACCCATCATAGCGTCCATTGAGCTCAAGAAGATAGATATCGCGGAAAGAATAATTGATTCTACTGAAGAAACCCGCTGAAGAGCGGTCGCCAGTGCTGGCATCTATCTTTGCATCTTTCATGTCGCCATAAGCCAAGTTGAGTTCAGGATAGTCCTCATTGTATAGTTTGTTGCGCATGGCTTCAAAGCGATCGCTCTTGAAACTCTCTCCATTCACACCTGCCATGACATTAAGATGATGATCTTTTGCAAAGGTGTGTGCATAGTTTAGATAGGCGTTGGCAACCCAACGATTCATCTTTGTATTGGAACGTGTAGCATCTGATTTTGCTTGTGTAACGATATAGCCAGGCTTTGTGCCTACCCAGTTCATGCCATATACACTGCGATTAGAGGCCTTTTCATTGAAATCATCAATTTGATAAGTATAGTCTACGTTCAATGTGAGGTCTTTTGTGATATTAGCTTTTGCAAAAACATTCATCTTTAACATGTCGTGAACGTGTTCCAAGCGGTTACTTTGTTTCTGCATTGCTACCATTCGGTAATCATACTCTGTGCCATCAGCATCACGATAGATTCCAGAAGGAACAAAGTATGAGCCCCAGCGCCAAAGGTATTGATAGATATTGGTCCATGGATCGGCTGAAGTCATCTGTCGACGAGTAAAGTTGAAGCGCATGCCCATTGTTAACCAGTCGGTAACGTCTGTCTGAAGATTAAGGGTTGCATTATATCTGTTGCGCTTTCCTGGACTGAATTTCATGATGTCTTCTTTCTTATCATAGTTTAAAGCTGAGAAGAAGGAGGTGCGACCAGACGATCCTGTAAGGCTAAGACTATGGCTTTGAGAAGGTGCAGCATTATTATACCATATCTTTTGTAAGTCATAATCTGCGTAATATAGAGGTGCACCATTGATAAAAGCATAGTCACCCACGTTGTTCATATCTACAAATGGCTCCATCAGCGAATAGCCTTTCTTGCCATGATGCTGCTTTTGCCAGGCCTCAGCATAGGGGAGTAGTTTGTCAAAATACATGCCAAATAACTCTGGTGTGGCTTCACCAGCTCGCTGTTTAGCTATTAGTCCTGCTTTTAACTGCTCTGGAACACTTGGAAAATCGGGTAAAACTGTAGCCTGATCCCATGAGAATTGTCCATTATAGCGTACAGAAATCCTATCTCCTTTCTTTGCTTGCTTGGTATTAATGAGTATAACTCCGAAGGCAGCACGGGCTCCATAGATAGCAGATGAAGACGCATCTTTCAATACAGAGATAGAAGCGATGTCGTTACCATTAAGCATTGACAAATCGTCGGTAGGCACTCCATCGACTACAATTAAAGGAGATGAATTCTGTTTGTTAGAGAGTGTGCCCAAGCCTCGAATGGAAATAGAAGGTGAAGCGTCTAAACTTCCATTATTACTAAGTATAGTCAGTCCAGGAATTGCACCTTGTAGAGCCTTTGTTACATCTTGTTCACTACGGCTTCCTAATGTCTTTTCTATGTCAACATTAGCCACGGCACCAGTAAGATTAACTTTCTTCTGTTGTCCATAACCTACAACAACGACCTCATCTAATAGGGCATTGTCTGGTAATAGCTTTACAGTCATGTCATTCTTTGCACGTAGTTCGGTTGTCTTATAACCTAAAAAAGAGATTCGAAGTTTAGCCGAGTCGTCAACTTTCAACTGGAAACTACCTTTACTATCAGATATAGTTCCGCGTGTTGTCCCTATTTCGATGATGCTGGCACCTGCAATCGGATCGCCATTTTCATCGACAATAGTTCCTTTAATGATGTTGTTCGTTGGCTGTTCGGCTGCCATCGATGGAAGCTGTGCTGCGTAAGAACGGTTCATTCCCGCACAACACGATAGCCAAATCGCCCCAATAAGTACGATGTGTTGTTTCATAAGCGTTATGTTTAAATGTTATATTGTCTTTAATGTTATAATATATAAGGTGTACATTTATGGATAGTTGTACGATACCCTCATTGTTAATAGATTGATAAATGGTTATGTTTGGCAAATTTGATAAAAAAAATAGAGATATGCAAATTAATCCGTTATTTTTTATTCTAAAAGTAGTGATTATATCTTTCGAAGGAAAGAAAGTTGCTTTATTTTTCAAGTTTTGTCCCCTTTTCTTTCATTTTTTTTGCTAATTAATCTTAATGTTGTTTCTTTTCAGCATCTTTTCGTTTACTTTTGTAACCATAAACATTAGAAAAAGAAATGAATATGACTGGAATCATTGTATTGGTAGTTATTGTACTACTTGTTGTTTGGTGTATTTCTATCTATAACAACCTCGTTAAATTAAGGAATAATCGTGAGAACGCTTTTGCCAATATAGACGTTCAATTGAAGCAACGTCATGACTTAGTTCCGCAATTAGTGGGCGCTGTTAAGGGCTATGCAGATCATGAAAAAGATGTTTTCATGCGTGTTACTGAGGCTCGTTCTGCTGCAATGAGCGCCACGAATATCGATGATAAGATTCAAGCAGAGAATGCTTTGACGAGTGCTTTGTCTGGATTGAAGGTTTCTTTAGAGGCTTATCCAGAACTAAAGGCTAACCAAAACTTCTTGCAATTGCAGAATGAATTAGCTGATATAGAGAATAAATTGGCTGCCGTTCGTAGATTCTTTAATTCGACTACTCGTGAATTAAATAATGCAGTACAGACATTCCCCTCTAATATCTTTGCTGGAATGTTTGGTTTTAAGAAAGAACAAATGTTTGAAATTCCCACTGAACAGCGTGCAGAATTAGATAAAGCACCTGAAGTGAAGTTCTAAAGACAATGAAATATGTAGGAATGCAGACGCAGATCAGCCGCAACAACAGGCTAAGCTTGATGTTGTTGCTGATGTTTCCTGTAATCATCTCAGGGATGGTATGGGTATTCTTGGCCACTTTGAATTATTTGGAAAATGGATACACGAACCAATATGGGGAAAGTGTGCATTACCTTAATGTCGACAATGTAAACCAATCCTATCTAACAGTCATTCCATGGATTGCTTTGGGCGTTGTTGTATGGTTCATTATAGCGTATTTTTATAATGCATCTATCATACAACATGCCACGGGTGCACACGCTGTTACACGTATGGAGAATCCGCGATTATATAATATTGTGGAGAATCTTTGCATGACTTGTAATATGGATATGCCCAAGATTAATATTGTAGATGACCCACAACTCAATGCGTATGCAAGCGGAATAAATGCTCAAAGCTATACCGTTACGGTCACAGAAGGGCTGTTGAATAAACTAAACGACGACGAACTTGCTGCCGTTTTGGGCCATGAACTTACACATATCCGTAATCATGACACAAAACTCTTGATTACTTGTATTGTGTTTGTTGGGATTGTGTCTACTGTTATGTCTATTGCCGTTCGCTTACTATATAATACTTTGTTGTATGGAGGAGAGCGAAAGCGTGATGATGAAAAGGGAGGCAGTGGCTTAGGAATTATCATTGTTCTACTGATTGGAATTATATGCTGTGTCATTGCCTATGTGTTTACGTTGTTAACGCGCTTTGCAATTTCTCGAAAACGAGAGTACATGGCCGATGCAGGAGGTGCAGAACTATGTGGAAATCCACTTGCTTTGGCATCTGCTTTACGGAAAATATCTGCTGATCCAGGGTTAGATAATGTGAAACGACCTGATGTTGCGCAGTTGTTTATTGCTCAAC
The DNA here is from genome assembly GCF_000185845.1 of Segatella salivae DSM 15606. Lineage (GTDB taxonomy): Bacteria > Bacteroidota > Bacteroidia > Bacteroidales > Bacteroidaceae > Prevotella > Prevotella salivae. Next base: position 1,033,350 of record NZ_GL629647.1, on the reverse strand, counting down.
CTGACGAAATGAAGCATGGTTTAATGAGCTTCATGGATTCTCTTTTCAGCACGCATCCTGATGTAAAGAAGCGTATAGCCTTACTTGAACAGTTCTAAAATATGAGATATTCTATCAATAAATCCTTTCTTTTTCTTGTCATGTGCTTTCTATCGTTGACGTGTAATGCCCAACAAAGCAACTTGTGGAACACTGAACATTATCGTGATCGCATGGCCGAATTTGCGAAAATGCGTAGTATCGATGCCTCAGATATCGTTATGTTGGGTAATAGCCTCACTGAATTTGGGGGCGATTGGAGCAAACGTTTGGGCATCAAACATGTGCGTAATCGGGGAATTATGGGTGATAATGTCGATGGAGTACTAAACCGTTTGGATGACATTCTTGCAAAAAAGCCAAAGGCAATCGTGCTAATGATTGGCATAAATGATCTCAGTCAGGACCAAACTGCAGAACAAGTGTTCGTAAAATACCAACGTCTCATTGATAAAATTTGGTCACATGCGGCCGACACCAAACTCTATGTGCAAAGTCTTTTGCCGTTTAATGAGTCATTTGGACGCTGGAAAACACTGCAAGGTAAGTCTGAAGAAGTCGTTACTTTGAATAAAAAGGTACGGAATTATTGTGAGAAAAATCACCTCACATACATTAATTTATACAATGATTTCGTTTATCACGGAACAAATCAGTTGCGCGATTCTCTCACACTTGATGGGCTTCATCTCAGTCCACTCGGTTATAAGCTTTGGTGTTTTCGCATTAAACGTGCTTTAAAAGGAATGTAAATACAGCGCAAATTGCCTGCTTTTACTTACTGAAAGCAGGCGATTGACAGCTCAAATCTTCTTTATTTTGATAAGATTAGCATCGTTTTTTGTTTGAGAAACAATTTGTTAATCAAGTCTTTCTATCTTTACATTTGAACGAATTAAGCCCAATGATATCGGAAGGTGCTTGCTTTCTTGTCATGTGGTCTTTGATATAGTCTTATCATTGCACTATTGATAAGAGTAATTCTAAAAAAGAAAAGCGTCTGAAATGTTTAGAAAAACTATTTCAGACGCCTTAAAGTTGCGGAGGCAAGAGCATATCATTTTTTTTGTCATGCTATAAATATTACCTCCGCATGACCGCATCAGAAGTGAAAGCTTAATTTTTGTGTCCCGTCTTTGTCCGAGTTTCTTAAAATTTAATCTTTACTTAATTTATTGATTGCTACCGACTTTAACGATACTTACAAGCGTTTCGTTCATCTGTTGTAAGTTCTTTATACGTTCGTCTTTTTCTTCAATCAGCATCTTCAAAGCCTTAATTTCTGACTTTAATTCAAGTGTTGCTTGTTCAACAACTATACTCTTTATATCATTATTTTTTCCTTGACTTTGAGGAGTGTTGTCTTGTTCTTTATTTTCTATTTCAAATAGGGATTGAATAGGTACCTGCAAGATATTGCATACCTTGCATATCTTTTCTGCGCCCATTTTTGTAGAAAAGAAACTTTTTAGGTCAACATGCGTGCCAGTTCCTCCGTAATATTCACGCATAAACTGTCTTTCTGACATACCTGAGAGTTTAATCGCCTCTCTGATAAGTTCTAAGCTGATCTGTTTGTACTTCATAACATTAATATTAGTTAAATATCCTCGAATACAAGGAAAAATATCCTCAAACTCTTGGAATTATGATTTAATTAATATAGATTTGCACACAAAATTAATATAAAGAATTTATAAATACAAGCAATTATGAGCAAAAAAGGCATCTTAAACCCTCAGGATTTCTACAGGGGGCTTAACAGAAAAGAAAAGGGAAAGTTTCTTCTGTATCTCTCACAGAGATTTAGCTATCCAAGTTCGACTATCTCAGCTAAGTTGCGCGAAAATCCTATATCGGAATTGCGCAAGGATGAGTATGAGAATATCGTGGCTACAATAGAGAGCGGGATATGGAAGGATTAGAATTCAGAACTGCAGCAGATGGTTGTGTTTATTACTCGCTTGCAAATTCACAAGAAAAACGTTTGACGAAGTTTTCTTGCGATATTGTAAACTATGTAATTGAACTTGTTAGGCTTCGCTTTCCTAAGACATTAAAGCGTCTGCAGAGTTTGTATGAGGACAGTGATCCGAGCGAGCGCAATTTCAACATTGCAGACCGCTTTATACGATGCAATTTCGGTGCTGACGATAGGTTGTCCTCTGATATTATAGATGATTGCCTTAACTTTGAGGAGGTAAAGTGTCCTCTTCGGGGTAAATTCTGTAAAGATGAGGGACTTATTTGTAAACCTAAGGGTTCAGTAGAGTTGTCACAGGTTGAGAGGAATGTCGCAAAACTATATGTCGAGGGGTACACTTTTAAGGAAATTGCAGCTATCTTGAAGAAAAACCCGAGCACTGTTAAGACCCAACTTTGGAATATCAAAAACAAATTGGGTGTAAAGAACTGCAGAGGAATTATTAAAGTCATAAGGAGTAAAAATTTGCAATAAATCGTTATGAAATTGAATATTCAGTTAGAGTGCAATTGTACAAAAGATAATATAACAAATATCTTCAAGATTTTAAATGAAGAAATGCTGCCGTTTTCTCTTACAATATCTAAGATGAAAGCTAATAGATGCACATGTGCTCTGAAATGCAAAGCTAAAAATATGAAGCACTTTATGAAAATTCTGTATGACAATTGCATCAAAGACACAGCTAAAGAAAGCGTGTGAGGGTTGTGAATATACAAGAAATTGTATAAACGGCCTATTCTGTACGAAACTAAAAATTTACGTTGAATATAAAGAGTTTAAAGTATG
>NZ_GL629647.1:1019018-1029085 GCF_000185845.1 Segatella salivae DSM 15606 | reverse complement strand
CCAGCTTCCTCAACTTGTTGAAGATTTCTGTAAATATTACGAATATTTCCCTAATCGTCATGTCGTTTTTTATTATGATACAACCTTTATCAGTAATAACTATGCGGTCGGCAACGATGACTTTCACGCTGTGATTTGTAATGGCTTGAAGTCGCACGGCTGGTACGTTAATGACGTGTGTATCGGCAAACAGTGGAACCATATCGAGAAGCAGCTGCTCATCAACCGCATGTTTCAAGGCCGTGCGAAGCATCAGCTACTCTTCAATAGAGATAATAACCCAGATCTTCTCCTCTCTATCCAAACGGCAGGCGTGTACATGGGTAAGAAAGATAAGCGAGGGGAGAAGCTTGCAGAGACAGAAGAAGATAAGCTTGAAAATCGTACCGACGGCTCCGACGCTTTCGACACTTTTGCAATCGGTGTAGAGAAATTCCCTACATTCGATATCAACATGTCAGGCGCTGTCGTATCTTCGTTCAACGGACATTAGGCCCCCAGCCCCTAAAGGGGAGAGTAGGTCGCTACGCGGTGTTTTTGTGTTCGTAGCGAACCTTTTTTTTCTTCCAAATCCCAATCTCCTACTTTCAGATTTCGATGCAAAGGTAGAGGCGTCGGTTGTCTGAACCTGTGAACCTGTCACTTTTTGCAGTCGGAGCCTCCGTCATTTTTCGCTGCGCTGAAAAATAACGGCATCCAACATCAAAAAGGTGCCAGAACCCCAGCGTTCTGACACCCTGCCACCTCTTAACCTCGCATCGGAAATCGAAAGAAGGCGACCGGGCTTTGTACGGAATAAAAAAAAGTTCACTCCTCACGTGGAAATCTCCAGTAAGGCTCTTGAACATTACCAGAATTTTAACCAATATGAATATGAAAAAGATTAATTTTTATGAGTATCTTCCTCAAAGATACGCAGCAACAAGTGAGCAAGTTGTTAAGGTGCGTAACCTTATTTACAATTTCAAAAGCGGACGCAAGGAGGCTGCCAATTTTGCAGCTGATTTAATTGTGCGCTTAATGTGGAATTGGTATGGCCACAAGTGCAATGAATATACTATTGTGTGCGTGCCTGCTTCCTCTAATGCTGAATATCGTCACCGCTTTAGTTATTTTTCTCATGTTGTTGCCTGCCGTTGTCAGCAGGTAAACGCTATGCAGCACATTAAAATTTTAGGCAAACGTGAAGCTTTGCATCGCACCGCAAATCATGTTGTGCAGGATAACGGCACGTATCGCATAGAACTTGATAAAGAGTTTTTTGCAGGGCGCAAGGTTATTATATTCGATGACCTTGTAACGACAGGCACAACGGCCGAGCATTTTGCAGCACTTTTGCAGGAAGCAGGGGCAGAGGTTAAAGGCGCTTTGTTCATTGCTAAGTCGGTAAAAGGCATATCTAAAAAAACGTATTGGGGGCGTTTCGCAGAGAACACAACAAAACATATCATGCAATTTAATCATAGATAATATAGAAGTTATGAATAGTTCTAATATTTGCAATTGGGTCAAGGAAGAGCAGCCACGTTTCAAATTTGATAATGTAGGGTGTGATGTGGTTAGTAATGCAGAATTGTTATCTATCATTATAGGAAGTGGCAGTGCTGAACTCAACGCGGTTGATTTATGCAGGCAGCTGATGAATGCTTGCGGGCACAGTCTTGCAAGGTTGGCAAGAATGTCTACCTATGAACTCATGCAGTTTGAGGGGATAGGGAGAAGCAAGGCACTTAGTATCAGGGCAGCGTTGGAGATAGGAAAGCGCAGACAGATAGAGCAGGCAAAGGACACGATAGACTTTTCTTCTTCTGTTGCGATGTATGACTATCTTTTGCCTAAAATGCGTGATTTACCCTTAGAGCAGGCGCACGTGCTGTTCCTTAATCACCATTATAAGCTTATTAAATCTATAAAGCTAAGCGAGGGAGGGTTGACCGAAACGGCTATCGATGTCCGCGTTATTCTGAAAGAGGCTTTGTTATGCAATGCAACTGTAGTTGCACTTGCCCACAACCACCCGAGTGGAAGCATAACCCCGTCTTTGCCCGATGATAGTATTACGAAGCGTGTACAAAAGGCATGCGAGGCAGTTAGGATTTATTTCCTTGACCATATTATCGTAACAGACGGCCGTTATTATTCGTATCGAGATAGTGGAAGATTGTAAAATATCTTTCTTCAGAGAGGGCAGGCAGCTTTTGAGTTGCCTGCCTTTTTCGTGTGTCCACTTGCGACCGCAGGCAATTGCCTGCATGATAATTTTGTTTTACATATTCCGCTAAACTCAAAGAGGCAATTGCCATGTCGGGCGTAGGGCGGTGGGGGGTACAAAAAGAGCGAACTTCGCTTTTTTCTTTCAGTTAAAACGTTTCTCGCTGTAATTCAACGTTTTAACTGCTTAGGGCCGTGCAAAATAGGAATAAAAGCCGTGTTTTGTTGCTCCAATTTCCTCGAAAATCGGAGCCTCGCCAACAAAAACGCCCTTTTTGACTAACATTTTACCTATTTCTTTAGAAATTGCCTTGCAATTTATAGTTGCCGTTTCTTTGTCTAAAGGGGGCATAAATTGCTTAAAATATTCCTTACAAAGCCTTTTTAGGGTCGAAAATTACGCATTTGTGTTAAAATAGTGTTAAATCCGCAATTATATATTGCGGATTTAATTTTTATTCCTATCTTTGCAATGTAAACAAATAACAACAACAATTAAAAAGGTGAGACACACCGTAAAAACTGTTCAAAATCATGAAGACTGTTAAAGATTACACAGCAAGTTCAAAAGCGCAGACAATCAGCGAAATTGTAGGCTTTGAAGTTGACACAACAGGTTGTGAATTCTTAAACAAACCCTTTTGCCACTTTATTTGCCAAAATGGTGCTAACTACTATATAGAATATAAAGCTTGTTTCCCCCATATTGAGGAGTTGAGAAATAACACATATCGCGTAATAATATTTGATGATTATGTAGACTTCGTGGAAGTAGAGAATGGAAATTCAGTTGTAGAATTATAAATTAAACCTTAACGCTGCGCTATCGGCATGACGGGCAAAAAAAATGATTAATTTAAATACACTTTCAGCAATTAAAGAAAACTATTATTTCAACAACAACATGAAAGAGGTTTCTTTCAAAGAGTACCTTGAAAACGAGGCTGAGAACGACCCAAACTTCTTTTACGAACTCTTCGATAATGAGGATTACGAGCAGAAGTGGGACTCTGTTTTATCTGAAGAAGATAGAGAAGAGTGGGATGATTTGCTCAACAAGGCTAACGATATTTGGTACAAAATGCTCGAAGACGAAGAGGAGGAGCAGCGTGCACGTATTAAATTTCAATTTGAAGATTTATTCGGCGGTAAAGATATAGAGGAATTCCGCGAGCTTGTTCAAAATCTGTATAACTACGATGATTTTAGCAAATATAAATCTGATGTAATTGATATGAACTATATCGATGAAGAGGAATATAAAGAAATAGTAAAAGAGGCTATCGCTGAATATATCGAGAACAACAAGATAGAAGTAGAAATAAAGGAGCTAAACGATACAGACGTTGTTGAAGACGGTGATAACAGCTTTACTTATAAAGGTGAAGAGTATCAAGGCTTCGATAGTTCGGACGGCGGCGACTTCGATTGTACAAGCTGCGAGAACTTTGATTTAATCAATGAGGCGGTGCAGGACTCTGATTGTGAGGACAAAGAAGAATTAACAATGTTCCTCTGCGGTATGAATTTTGTCTACAAGAAAATGGTAGATGATGTAATGTATAAATTCTATTTCAAATAAATACAAGCGCCAGACTTCACAGCCTGGCGCATGAAAATACTAAATAAAATTTAAACCTTCATCGCAACCACTGTCGCGAGATTCAAAATTACGTGAAGAATAACGTTTAACAACTAAATATATTGTGTTATGTATATAATTTCTTATCTAAAAATGCAAAACGGCACATGTCCACTCTTGCATGACGGTTCTAAAAGTAAAGAGTTTGAAAACTTAGAAAGAGCCTACGAGTTCTACACCGATGAGTGTAGATTAACCGAGTTCTGTAATAAGGGAACAGGAGAACACACCTCTCTTATGTTGTATGAAGATGACGGCATTCATCCGTCTATTGTTCAAGAAATAGATTTTTATGTGTAAAAGCACTTATTTTATTGAGTATAGTGAGGATAAGCAATATATATTCCTTGTGCGCACAAAAAAACCACGCTGGCGCATGGTTCTAAATAAAGACGAATTTGATGCTGACAAACTTGCAGCCTCTTTACGAAAAGCAGCAGAGTTTTTAACTAAAAGAGTAAAACGATGAAGAAACTTGCAATAGTGAAAGTGGCACATCGGCATGGAGTTACTATTCCGATGATAGCCGAAAAATTGGGATTAAAAGAGCGCACGCTATCCTGGCGCATGGCACAAGATATGCGGTTGAGCTTTCTTCGCGAGATTGCGCAGGCTATTGGCTGCGATGTTCCTGATTTATTCATAGATGCTTGATATATGTTGCAAAACATATATTTATAGAAATAACTCTCTAATCGCTTGTAGGTTAGAGAGTTTTTCTTTACTTTTGCAGATATAGACTTTGCATGAAGTTGAAGGTTTTTCGATTTTAGGCTTTTTGCTTGTGAAAGTAGAAAGCCGTTTTATCGCAGAATATTATAACTCTTAATAAATAACGTAGTAAAAGTAAAAAATGGAGAAGCACACCTTTACTGTCATTGATATCGAAACAATGACACCTGAAAGAACGAGTGCCTGTGCTTTGGGCCTTGTTCGTGTAGAGAACGATGTCATCGTTCAAAAGTTTTATTCTCTCATCAAACCTATCCCTGATGATAGAACAGTTACTAACACCCATGTTCATGGGATTACTCCCGAAATGGTTGAGAATGCCCCTACTTTCCAAGATTTATGGCCGACAATTGAGCATTATATATCAGGGCAAGTGTTGGCAGCTCACAACACCTCTTTCGATCTTGATGTATTGAAAAAGGTGTCGACACATTATGGTATAACTATTCCTATTACAGGCGTTGTTGACACTTTTTCGTTAACGCATCTTTCTTTAGATGAAACTTGTAAAGTGTTACATGTTGATTTAGGGAAACATCATGATGCCCTTTGTGATGCTACAGCTTGCGCAGAGATAATCCTTGTGTTGTCGGGCGTGGAATTACCAAAGCCCACGGAAAGCATCCCGCATTTTGTCACGCCTAAAGAAAAAACATTGAAAAAAGAGACGAAACAACCTTTATCCCCTGAAGAAGTTGAGAATAAGGAAACTCCTTTCTTCATGAAAAGAGTAGTGCTGACAGGAAACCTTGAAACGTTCCCTGCTCGAGAAACTATTGCAAAAATGCTCAAAGCGTATGGTGCTGACATTAATACCTCTATATCTAAAAGGACAGATATTGTTATAGTCGGTAAAGGGGCAGGCCCGTCTAAAATGCAGAAAATAGAGGAATTGCAAGCACAAGGTCACAATTTAAGAGTTATAGAAGAACCTGAATTGCTTAGCATAATGAAAGAATTTAATATTGAATTCTAACTTTTCCCCGAAATCTCTTGCAGGTTTCGGGGATTTTCTTTAATTTTGTCACCGGTTATAAGATGATAGTAGACTATCCCGGTGAGCTACGGTTACTTGCTCGGCAAAATTGCTCGGGCTTTTTTAATGCCCTCAACTAACATACTTGGCGGTTGCCTTCTCGTAGATATTTCAAAGCCCATTGGGTAGCGACATCATCTTATAACCAGCGAGATTGGCGACCGCCTTTCTTGTTTTACCGGCAATGCAGCGGATCTGCAGAAAAGGTTATAAGATGATGTAATATGCAGCAACAAACTATCCAGTTCGACGGTGTGCAAATTCAACAGCGTGTCGATGTTCGCGCAATTATCGCGAATGCAGTAAATTCAGTGGCTAACTATCTCAATCAACGTAGCGAGATTTATTCGCGGTTGTGTGACTTCTCCGTGACACGTCGCACGGTGCTCTACATGCACTTAGGTACAATCTGCTTAGGTGTGAGTGTATTTGCCGTGGTTTCTCATCCGCTTGTGGCCATTCCTGCAGCAGTTTGTGCAGGCTGGCTTGTTTACCGTTTGAACAGCAAGGAGGGAGGTAAGGAATAGCACAGTTAATGAAAGTAAGTCGCATGCCTGGACCTGGGAAATCGCGACTTCATTATAAAACCTTACAAATAAAAACAGAAAAATGAAAACTTTTGGTATGATTGAGAATAATTACAATGCGCAGGCTTGCAATGCTTTGCAAGATCTGCTCGATACATCAGCACTCGAAGCACGAATTGACCTCTGTAATGACATTACAGATAAAATTCTGTCGGGTGATGATTTCTCAGACGCAGAACTGCTTGATTACGTGCGCAGCTTTCACGCGCTTAGAAAACAATTTGAAATAATTCTAAAAGGTAAAAAAAATGAACGAGAACAGCAAGATTGAACGCACCGTGCTTGATGCTTATTTCAGTACACGTGCTAATAATATCCCTCCCTCGCAAAGGTCTCTTTTTGTCGAGGATAACAAGACAACCTCTGAAATTATCGAAGCTTTAGACAGCACCTATCCGCTGACACAGCAAGATGTTTTTGGCTACATGTCGGAGAATGGTTTCCTACTTGAACCGGATGAGTCTGGCGGACTTGTTTGGAAAATATGGAGACTGAAATAAATTTTTCTTTATTTAATACGTAGAAATACATTTTTTTACATAATTTTGTACCATATTCGTCTGGAAACAGACAATTGGTTAAAATTCGACTGCAGGCGTCGCGAGGACGTCTGCAGTTTTTTTTGTGGGTACGAAAAAGCCCGAGGTGGCTCAACCTCGGGCTACTGTGTGATTAAAAAGAAAGGGCTATAAGGAAACGCCCAGCGAGCCTAATTGTGCAGACATGTCGGCAAGTGCATGCTTGAACGTCTGTCTTTCTTCTTCTGTGAAAGCAACCGGTTTGCCGTTGATGACATCACCATTTATCTTGTGTGCCAGCCATGAACGCGATTTGCCGAAGTAGTTGCGTGCGATGTAGGCCATTGAAAGCATCTTTGTCATCTCGCCCATTCTGTCTGCAATCGTAAGTTCTTCCACTCTGCTTGCGGTTGTCTTGATGAGATTTTCCAAAGCTTCTGTAAAAGCCTTTGGATCCTTATTCTTCAGTTTCTCCATTTCCAGGGCAACCTTGTCTCTTTCTTTCTGTGTCTTTGCTGCTCTGTTTCTTGCTGCAAGTGCTTGTAATTCTTTTTTCATCATCTCTTTTCTGTTTTGTTGCCTGCCTCCCGGAGGAGGTCAGGCTTAATTGTTCTTGATTTTGTTTTCTAACGCTTCGATTTCCTTTTTTGCGATGTTCTGAAAGTGATTGGGGAACTTTTTCCAATTTTCTAAGTAGAACATCAAGTCATCTTCGCTTTCTTTGAGTTCCTTTGATTTTCTTCTTTTCTTCATGTAGTCCTTTCTTTTAATTCACATTGCAAAGATAATCAACATTTGTTGAATATGCAAATTTTTAGGCATTTATTTTCAACATTTGTTGAAAAAGATGTTATTTCCTATAAAATAGTTCTGCAATCAATATCAAATCACATGATAATCTGCATGATATTGCACGCTGCTTTGCATCAGGTAATCATGTCAGATGACGCACTTTGCATTTGTATTTTTGTCAGCTTGTATTCTCTGTTACCTTTGTGTTGTAAATAGAATTTGTATGATTACTGTCTTAAAATCTCTTTCGGGTACCTATTTCAGTGCATCAATTCCCGATTTGTCTTTCACTATCGGGGGCAGTCGCGCAGGCGTTGTCATGACGGTTGACGGTGTGAAAATGTATGACGAGCATCTTTATCAGTATGACGGCAGCATTGAACTCACCGACCTCTCCGCACTCTTCACCTCGTATGCACATGCAAGGTTGAGTGTCGATATTGCTATTACAATAACCGACCTCGGCGACAATGATGCTGTGATAGATACAAAGGTACTGAATACTAAGGTAGTTTATTGCGCTGCTGATTTCACACAAGGCACTGTAACGGCTAAGGCTGAAGACTTCCTGCGCACGCATTTTCTGTCTATTTACAGCGGTGACCGCGTGTCGGCCTTGGGGCGCTTGGAGTTTCTGCACTATATCGGTACCGACTCGGCAGCTGTCAAGGCGACCTATGTTGACGGCTCAACAGCTGACTTCGCTGCAACTAAGGTGCAAGGCAATAGCAAATATTCAACTATTGACGTGTCGCCCTCGCGCTTCACAAAAGCTGATAAGGTGCTTGACTTCTTTGTTGTCACAGCAGGCGAGCGTACACAAAAATATACGATAGATTGGACTCATCCTGATTGCGCACCTATCTTGATGTTTGAGAACTCTTTCGGCTGTGATGAGTTGATGTATTGCGTAGGTAAACATCAGGTCAGCCCCTCGTTCAAGCGCACAACGGTCAATGTGCTGGGTAAGACGCGTAATATAGAGATTGTTGAAAACCGACTCTTCAAGGCTGATACTGGCTATCTCACGATTGCACAGCAAAATTGGGTGGATGAACTCTTTCGCGCTGAGCGCGTGCATGTCGTGAATTTCGTTAACGGACAGCCTGTTGTCGGCAAGGAGGTGACACTTACAGAGTCGAAGTCGGAGGTGTCAAACCTTGATGATGAGATAGCGCGCTTTACTTTCTCTTATCAGTATGCGCAGCGCAATCACAACGTTATTGACCTGCAACGTGCAGGCCGAATTTTCGATAACACTTTTGATAATACTTTTGATTAATGAATAAGCCTATTCACATCACAGAAATGCGCAAGCAGTTAGATATAGCTGCTATCCGCAAGCAACTTGTAAACCTGAAATGTTGGAAGCTTAAGACCGGTGACATTATTGAGTATAAAGGCTGGTTGGTAAAATCGGGACATTGGCGCGGTGGTACTCATCGGCTGATAAATCCTAACAATCGGCAGATACGAGAGGTGCGCGATGTGTGTATCTTTGAGTTTATGGGCGCAGAAATCTATATGTAAAAAATGGAACAAAATTCAACGTTGAATTTTATCGAAAAGCGCGGAGATTACGAAATCTACGGTGCTTCAGCTGCTGGCTTTACGAATGGGCACAGTGCCTCGGCTAATGCAGAGTATTCTGAAAATTCGTCAGTGGTTTTTGACGATAGTGGTATCATTCAGCCCCGAACGTTCACGCAAGGGGGCAAAACTTATAAGTATGTTCCGTTCGGGGCCGATGACATGCTGCCTTATCACATCATTGAAAAGGTGGGCGAAAACATGGTCATGGCGCAAAACAAACTCTTCAATGCGCTCACGTGCTATGGGCAGGGTGTACGCTTCTATGACATCGCTACTGAAAAGAAGACGCGCGATCGAGAGATATGCGACTTCTACTTTCGAAATCAGCTCAACCGCTTCTTTATTGAGCAGGTGCTTGACATGAAATACTTCTTTTTTACGGTTACAGTCGTAGTGCTCGACAATGAGGGCTGTCACATTGTACAGGTGCGTCACAAGGAGAGTTGTTATTGTCGTTTTGAAAAAGCAGATGAAAATGGTCGCATCAATCACGTTTTTTATGCGAACTGGAAAAACACAGTGAAAGACGGTGATGTGGAAGTCATTGAGTTGCTTGATGAAATAGACCCTTGGGGCGATTTGCGCGTGCGCATGGGGCTTGACCCTGACCCTGCTACGGGCGAGTGTCGTAGGGCTGCACGTGGTGACGCTTTCGGTCGTGCTACACGCACACGTAAGTTTGCTATCCTTACGAGATTTCCGACCCCAGGATATCAGTATTATCCTATTCCTTTTTATGTCGCAACGTTCAAAGACTCATGGTATGACATTTATGAGCTGATAGGTAAGGGCAAGCGTGCTAAGATACGTAACTCTGCGCCTCCGCGCTTTCAGGTTGAAGTGCACAAGGACTACTGGAGGCAGATCTGTGAAGAAGACGGTATTACTGATCCTGACAAAATAAAGGCACGTATCAAGCAGGAAAAGCAGAATATCAACGACTTTATTGGTGGTGG
>NZ_GL629647.1:1003577-1017005 GCF_000185845.1 Segatella salivae DSM 15606 | reverse complement strand
TGAGTACTATATTTATATAAAGGCAAGTGAAGAATTAAAGCTTAATGTATCTCATGTTTTATCAAGGTGTGGAATATTTGCACCTCTTGTGCGTGATATAAATAATGATACTTCAATAAAGTTAAACATTATACCTGTTGCAATGTATCAACGTAAGAGGCGGCTTGACGGTGAGGGAAATATATGGACTAAGCTGCTTGATAAAATTCCTAATGACCCTGTAATTTTACCTTCAATAAGTAATGACAAAGAGGCTGGTATTGATGATATGACAAAGGATGAAGAAGATGATTCCTATTATTATACCGTTGAAGATGCTATCAAGAATGGTGTCGACAGGAAAAAGAAAGAGGAAGAAGATGAGAAAATGGATGTTATGTTTCAATACCCCGTTGTCAGAAATTTAACAGGTAGAGGGTACATCGAATATAGCGATAGAGAATTTCGAGAAAAAAAAGGTAATCGTTATCCTGTGACAGGTGTGTTTGCTGTAGAAAAGCGACCGTTCGGTTTTGGTTTATCTTCTGATAGCCCATTATCACTATCTGCATTACCTCATAAATCAATCAACATTGATAGCAAAAATAAACTGTGCATTAAATTTTACACAGATGAAATTCCAGACCCCTCAAAGATTTACAACTTTAGAAATAAACTTTTTATCTGCGAAAAGGTTGAGTTAGAGATAGACGCAAATGGAATTTCTAAACAAAAGACGGGATATTTCTATGAGTTTCTTTAAGCCTTATGCCTGATTTGTGTGTTAATTGTGTGTAGTGCCCACTTCTGCAACTTGCTGATTTTCAGTAAGTGTGCAGTTGTGGGTCTTGTGTGTATTTATAGCTATCTATAAGTTGCCTGCAAAGTGCTTCGTCTGCTCGTTCACAACGTTATCTCTTTTTAGATATTTGTTTGTCACTGCAATATCGCTGTGCCGGGCCTGGTCTCGTGCTACGACAATGCCTTCTGCATTTGCAAGGTCACGTATTCCGCTATCTTTCAGGCTGTAGAATTGATAGCTTGCTGGAAAATTCAAGGTCTTGCGCACCTTACCCCATTCTAATCGAAATTGATTGATATTGATTTGTCGCTCTCCTGGTATAATGTCATGTCCGAATACATAACAGTGTGACGGATAGCTAAAGATGTTTTGCTTGATCATGATTTTTAGCACAGCATCATTTAACGCTACATATTGCCCTTTGCGATTTTTCGATACCTTTGCATCTATATATACAGTTTGATTTGTAATATCGATGTCACCGATAGTGATATGTCGCAACTCATCAGGGCGTATAAAGGTGTAATATTCCATCATGCAAGCAAGATAGAAAGGCGGATTTTCGCGCGATATGTATGCTTTTAATTTTGAAAGTGCTGCAGGTGTCAGTGCATCGCGGAACTTCTCTTGTTCCTTTATCATGTGAATTTGTTCAATAGGGTTAAATTCAAGATACTTACGACTCACCAACCATGTTCCAAATGTCGATAACCAGGTGCGATAATTATTACGTGTCTTCGCTGACACGTCTTTATCGAACAGCAGATAATCAAGAAAATCGATTGCAAAAGCAGTGTTGAACTCATTAACAACCTGTATCTCTCTGCCGTTTTCGTGCATGTATATCTTCAGCTGATTTAATCGACTTAGATAGTCGCGTTGTGTCTTTACTTTCAAAGTGCCTTTGCTTGCTTCAATGTTTATGCAATTCTCATAACGCTCAAGAACGGTTTTAAAATCAGTATAATAGCGAGGGTTATAAGTTGTAACAAAAGGGTTCCAGCCTGCTTTCAGGCGCTTCATGATATTATGTATCATTTCTGCAGCCATGTCCTCGCGCTCATGGGCACTTTTATAACGATTTAACATGTACTTTTTTCGCTGCATCTTATTAGTTGCTGGGTTAAAAACGGTGAAATCTACATACCAATCTTTACCCTTGTGCAGGCGAGGGTAGGTGAAATCTACAATACTATCGAAGAAGCGAGTTGATGTTGAATTTTCAAAATACATTTTTTTACATTGTTTGCTTTCACAACCAATGCAGTTTATATTTTGTACTAAATTTGTCCCTTGTTTTTTGAACTAAATCACCCGAAAGGTCTGTATGAGCGCTTTCGGGTGAGGGGAAGTTGCGGAGGCAAGACTCGAACATGCGACCTCCAGGTTATGAGCCTGGCGAGCTACCAACTGCTCCACTCCGCGATATTAACCAATTAAAATCATTCGGATTGAAAGACTTTAGAAGTCTGTTTTCCTGAATGCGAGTGCAAAGGTAATGCTTTTTGTGGTATAAACCAAATTTTTCGATGATTATTTTTGAATTTCATCGTTTTTTATTAAACTTGATGGGTTTCTGAAATAAATAGTTTACTTTTGCGCATACGATTTATAATGTGCAATATAAACCCTGAAAAGATTTAGTATGTCAATATCAAAGACCAGACAAAAATTAGTAGATGTAGCCCGACAGTTATTTGCTAAACATGGAATTGCGAATACAACGATGAATGATATTGCCGTTGCTTCGGGGAAAGGACGCCGTACATTATACACCTATTTCAATCGAAAGGAAGATGTTTATTCAGCAGTTATTGAATCAGAGTTAGAACGATTGTCTGATAAACTGGATGAAGTCGCTTGCATGAAGATGCGCCCTCAAGACAAGATTATTGAGCTTATCTACACCCATCTGAGTCTAATTCGCGAGACAGTAGTGAGGAATGGTAACCTCAGAGCAGAGTTTTTCCGAAACATTTGGATGGTAGAGAAGGTGCGAAAGAACTTTGATGAAGACGAAATCGAACTCTTTCGCAAGGTGTATGCAGAGGGAAAAGCCGATGGTGAGTTTGATATTGACGACGTAGATCTTGTTGCTGACATCACACATTATTGTATTAAAGGCTTGGAAGTGCCTTTTATTTATGGCCGATTAGGGCACGGATTAACCGAAGAAACAAGTAAACCATTGGTTGCAAAGGTGGTATATGGCGCATTGGGAAAGTCAATGAATAAATAGAATACATTTATTAAGTTATACTTCTAAATATTAAGAAAATGGGATTATTAATAGGAAAGACAGCTCTTGTCACTGGAGCTGCACGTGGAATTGGTAAAGCTATTGCTCTAAAATTTGCTTCAGAAGGAGCAAATATCGCGTTTACTGACCTTGTCATTGACGAAGAGCATGGTGGTTTGGCTACCGAACGAGAGATTGCTGCCCTTGGTGTTAAGGCCAAAGGATATGCAAGTAATGCCGCCGATTTCACTCAGTCTGAAGAGGTTGTGAATTTAGTTAAGGAAGAGTTTGGTTCAGTTGATATTCTTGTTAACAACGCAGGTATCACTAAAGACGGCCTTATGCTTCGCATGACAGAGTTACAATGGGACGCTGTTATTAACGTAAACCTCAAGAGTGCGTTTAATTTCATTCATGCATGTGTGCCAGTGATGATGCGTCAGCGTGGCGGTTCTATCATTAATATGGCTTCAGTTGTTGGTGTACATGGTAATGCTGGTCAGGCAAACTATGCTGCTTCAAAGGCTGGAATGATTGCCCTTGCCAAGAGTGTAGGTCAAGAGATGGGGCCAAAGGGCATTCGTGCCAATGCCATTGCACCGGGTTTCATTGACACTGCCATGACACAGGCATTGCCAGAGAATATCCGTAAGGAATGGATTAGCAAGATTCCACTTCGCCGTGGCGGTACAGTTGAAGACATAGCTAATACAGCTCTCTTCTTGGCTTCTGACCTTTCAAGTTATGTTTGTGGTCAGGTAATCCAGGTAGATGGTGGTATGAACATGTAAAAATATACTTAATGACCCCTCCATTTCGGAGGGGCTTTTTTATCATCTTATGCAAGTTGTTTACGAAGATAACCATTTAATCGTCGTTTATAAAGCCAGTGGAGAGATTGTTCAGGGCGATAAAACGGGAGATGAACCCCTTTCTGACACTGTGAAACGCTATCTAAAAGAGAAGTATCAGAAGCCCGGCAATGTGTTCCTTGGTGTGGTTCATCGGCTCGATCGACCGGTTTCAGGACTTGTTGTGTTTGCAAAGACCTCGAAAGCACTAACGCGTTTAAACAAAATGTTTCGTGAAGGCGAGGTGCATAAGACCTATTGGGCACTGACCAAAAACAACCCTTCGCAACCTGAAGCAACACTAACCAACTGGTTGGTAAGAAACGAAAAGCAGAACAAAAGTTATGTTTATGACCATGAAGTGCCCCGTTCTAAAAAAGCAATCCTTAGTTATCGTGTCATAGGTCGGTCTGAACATTACAGTCTTTTGGAGGTAAACCTCATGACAGGACGCCATCATCAGATTAGAAGTCAACTTGCTGCTATGGGTTGTCCGATAAAAGGTGATCTCAAATATGGGGCACAACGCAGTAATCCTGATGGCAGTATCTCGCTGCTTTCGCGTCATGTGGAGTTTGTTCACCCCGTGTCTAAAACGCTGATTTCATTAGATTCGCCCCTTCCTGACGATGCTTTGTGGCATAGTTTTGAATAAAAACCTTAGGCGAGATATTTGAAATCGCGTTGCAGAAAACAAAGAGAAAATCCCCTTTGTCGGCTTTGTTTGTTTATGATTGGCTGATTTCAAAAGTGTGGTATCTTCGACATTAACGACAGATAAAATTTGTGTTTCTGAATAATTCTCATGTTGTGATGATTCATCCCTAATTACACCGCTGTTTCAACACTAAGAAAGGGGAAAATGATTTGGGGCAAATGGTCTTGCCATTAGACTTGTTTTATCTGATAAAATGACGCAAATCTTTGTGTGAAATGCACCATTTGTTTTTGTTGTCTTACTCGAATAGTTTTTGAGTAAAGCCATTTTGAAAGATTATCACTACTAAGTCTTGACTTGTTTCAGCTTGTTTTTTCGTCTGCTTTCCATCAGAAGTAAAGTACTTTCTAACGCCTTGATGTTGAGGTTTATTTTATTTTGTATCTCGATTTTTTGTGGATGAAATCATACTTTTATTGATATTCTAACGCTTATTTGTAGATTTAGTCTTGCACATTTGCATATCTCATGAATTTGTTTTATTTTCGCAGTAGAAATATTACACTACCATTGCACGAGAAACTACGTGTATGACGAAGAAGATTAAGTGGGCCATAGCTATTGTGGCCACCCCATTCATACTCTTTGCCCTATTGGCTTTGCTGTTTTACTTCCCTCCTTTTCAGAATTGGGCAGTACAACATGTGGCGTCGTATGCCTCAAAGAAGATGAAAATGGAAATCTCTGTTGATCGTGTTAAGCTTGAATTTCCTTTGAACTTGGGCATAGAAGGTGTAAAGGCTATACGCCAAAACGACTCTCTTCCGCAAGTAAAAGATACGATTGCTGACGTTCATAAGATTGTGGCAGATGTTCAGTTGCTTCCGCTTTTGCATGAAAAGGTCGAAATAAATGAACTCGCTGTGAACGACATGAAGGTCAATACGTCTAACTTTATCCATGAAGCGAGGGTCAAAGGTCACGTGGGGCGACTTGAAGTTAAGGCGCATGGTATTGACTTAGCTGCCGAAAAACTCAGGGTCAATGGTGTTCATCTACGCGATGCGCAGCTTGATATTGCACTCAGTGATACCGTGAAAAAGGATACTGCAAAGACTGAAAACTTCTGGAAAATTAATGTTGATAAGCTTCAAATTCAGCGTTCGGCAGTGACTGTTCACATGCCAGGAGACACGCTGAAAGTACAGGTTTACATGGGTAAAACCTATGCAGAAAAGGGCTATTTCGATTTGTTCAAGGGGCTCTATCAAGTCAATACGTTCGATTGGGAGAAGGGAATTCTGCGCTATGATAATAATTTTAAGCCTCATGTTAAGGGCTTAGACTATAATCATATCGCGTTGTCTGATGTGACGATGCGCGTCGATTCTTTACGCTATATGGGTTCGGATTTGTCGTTGTTACTTCGTAAATGTGCATTCAAGGAACAGAGTGGACTCGCCGTTAGCGCTTTACAAGGTAAGGTTTCGATGGACTCTTTGCAGTTGAGACTTCCTGATTTATATTTCAAAACGCCATCTTCGGAGTTGCAGGCAAAGGTGAAACTCGATTTGAATGCCTTTGATGTGCATCCTGGAGTGTTTGAACTTCAAATGCAAGGTGCCTTTGGTAAGGCCGACTTAATGCCGTTTATGTCAGCTCTTCCACGTGAGATGCGTCTGCGTTGGCCTAATCGCAGACTCGCAATTCGCGGAAATGTACATGGCAATCTGCAACATATCCAATTAAAGAATGTGGCTATATCACTGCCCAATGTGTTGCATTTGCGCGGAAAAGGAACGCTTTGGAATCTCACAACGCCAAAGCAATTGCGTGGCGATATGGTGCTCCATGCAAAAACAGGACGCTTAGATATGGTTACAGCGATGCTCAGTCGGAGTGTCAGACAGACTGTAAATATCCCCAATAACATGGGGATTGACGGGCGTTTTAGATTCACAATGCAGCGCTATGAAGGACGTTTTGTGGTACAACAAGGTCAAGGCAGTGTAAAAGTTGATGGGCGTTTTGATGCTCAACGCATGGCTTATCAAGCAAAACTTCAGGCACGTCGTTTCCCTATTCAGCACTTTGTGCCTCGTATGAACTTATCGGCTTTCACTGGAAATATTAATGTTCGTGGCGTGGGAACAGACATAAAGTCTCCTCGAACACATATTACGGCGAAGGCACAAATACAGAATTTCCGTTACGATAAATATCTTCTTGATCATATAGCGGCTGATGCCACCATCTCACATGGGGTAGCCAAGGCAGTTATTCATAGTAGAAACCCTTTACTTAAGGGTGATATTGAGTTAGAAGCACTATTGAATCGGCGTGCTTTGAAGGGGAATGTGTCTTGCAATCTCTCTCATGCTGACCTCTATGGACTACACATGATGGATACGCCTTTTGCCGGTTCATTGAAAGCACGCCTTGATTTCGCATCAGATTTTAAGTATACTCATCGTTTGACAGGCTTCATAGGAAATCTTGTTATCGATGATAAAAATAAGGTGTATCATGCTGGTGACATTACTCTTGATGTTGCTACACGTCGTGATTCCACCCATGCTGTGGTTAATTGTGGTGATTTTCAGCTACATTTGGAGGGGCATGGATATTATGATCGATTGCTTTCGGAGAGTCAACACTTTATGAAAGAGTTACAACGTCAGTTGAAAAACCGCAAGATTAATCAGGTGATGTTGCGCAAGCGGTTGCCCAATGCGCGCTTATTCCTAAGAAGTGGCAAAGACAACTTCTTTGTTCACATGCTTAATCGCTATGGATATCAGTTTGCAAGAGCCAATGTTGACATGTACTCTTCACCCATTTTAGGACTCAATGGCAATCTACAGGTAGATTCACTCATTGCAGATAGCATGCAGTTGGATACCGTTAAGTTCCGCATTCGGTCTGATAATGATGAGTTTAATTACCAAGCTCAGGTCATCAATAACAAGAAAAACCCGCAGTATGTGTTTCATGCTGTGGCTGATGGACGCTTGAATGAGCGTGGCTCTTACCTGAGAACAAAGCTATATGACGCTGATAATAAGCTTGGAGTAGATGTTGCTTTGCTGGCGGAATTAGAGCATCGAAGCATCCGTTTCAGTGTGGCTGATGCACATCCTATTTTGGGTTATAAGAACTTTACTGTCAATGACAGCAACTATGTGCTTCTCAGTGATGATCGAAGAGTGTCGGCAAACGTTGAGTTAAGGTCCACTGATGGCATGGGTTTGAAGGTTTATACGAATGATGGGAACTTAGATGCCTTGCAGGATGTAACGATTTCATTGCACCAATTCCAACTCCATGATATTCTTTCTGTGGTTCCTTATATGCCCAATATATCAGGAATACTTGATGGCGACTATCACTTGATTCAGACAAAAGACGAACTTTCGGTTTCATCGGATATGACAATACATCGTCTTATCTATGAGAATTGTCCGATGGGAGATATTGGAACCGAGTTTGTTTATATGCCAAAGCATGATGGCTCGCACGTCGTTGATGGTTTGTTGACACAGAATGGTCATGAGATTGCACTTATTAATGGTAGTTATCGGTCGGGAGGTAAAGGAAATATTGATGCAAAGATTACGCTTGAGCGTACGCCTTTAAGCCTTGTCAATGGTTTTATTCCACAACAACTTATAGGTTTTAAGGGAACGGCAGAGGGGAGTTTGTCACTAAAAGGTACATTAAAGAACCCCAATGTCAATGGAGAAGTTTATCTTGATTCTGCTTATTTAGTGAGCGTTCCCTATGGCATTGAGATGCGTTTCGACAATGACCCAGTGACAATCTCTAATAGTAAGTTGCTCTTTGAGAACTTCCAGATGTACTCACATAACAATAGTCCATTGATTATGTCGGGTTTCTTTGACTTCTCAAACCTTGATAGAATGAACATGAATGTACGCATGCAAGCGCTTAACTTCTTACTTATTGATGCAGAAGAAAGTGCTCGTTCAGAGGCATTTGGTAAGGCTTTTGTTAACTTCTTTGCACAAATGAGTGGTCCGATTGATAACCTTTCGATGCGTGGAAAGCTTGATGTGCTTGGGTCGACTGACATGACTTATATCCTCAGAGACTCTCCTCTTACGACAGATAATCAATTGGATGAGCTTGTGAAATTTACTGATTTCAAAGATGCGAAGGCGCTTGTTGTGACACGACCTCCTTTGACAGGTTTCAACATGGACCTCACAATGAACATTAGTAGTAGTGCACATATCCTTTGTGCACTAAATAGTGACAAGTCAAACTATGTTGATTTGATGGGTGGTGGAGACCTACGCATGCAATATAATACGGTAGATAATCTCCGATTGACAGGGCGTTATACGCTCAGTAACGGTGAAATGAAGTACTCCTTACCAGTGATTCCGCAAAAGACCTTTACGATTCAAGATGGTAGTTACATAGAATTTAACGGCGATCCGATGAATCCTAAGCTCAACATTACTGCGACAGAGAAGAATAAAGCGACTGTATCTTCAAATGGAAGTGCAGGGCGTAGTGTTGAGTTTGATTGCGGAGTGAAGATTAGTAAGACACTCAATGACATGGGACTTGAGTTTATTATTGATGCGCCTGAAGACATGGAAGTCGAAAACCAGCTGAATACGATGGGGAAAGAAGCACGTGGAAAGGTTGCTGTTACAATGTTAACAACCGGTATGTACTTAACCGATGGGAACACAAATGCCTTTTCTATGAACTCCGCGCTAAGTGCTTTCCTACAAAGTCAGATAAATGGCATCGCAGGAAATGCCCTCCGTACGCTTGACTTAAGCTTCGGAGTAGATAATACAATGGACGGAAGTGGCAACCAACATACCGACTATTCGTTTAAGTTTGCTAAGCGTTTATGGAACAACCGATTAAGAATCATTGTCGGCGGAAAGCTTTCGACAGGACAAGATGCTTTGAATCAGAATGAAACTTTCTTCAGTAATGTCTCTTTAGAGTATCGATTGAATGATGCAGCTTCTAAATATCTGCGCGTGTTCTACGACAGAGATAGCTATGATTGGCTTGATGGTGACATGGGACAATATGGAGCTGGTTTTATTTGGAGACGCAAAGTGCTCCACTTCCGAGACCTCTTCAGATTCAAAGAGGCTAAGACCGAGCTGCCCATAATACCCAAAAAGTCGCCTGTAGAGACTCAAACTAAACCTGAAAGTGATGAAAAGAATTAACCTATTATATCTTGTTTGTGTTGCAAGTTTGCTGATTTTATCAGCTTGTTCAACGACAAAGAAGGTTCCCGATGGTGATCAGTTGTACGTTGGATTGACGAAGATTAAGTTTGAAAACGATACAGTTAACGACCACTTCTATACCACTCGAGACGAAATAGAGGCTGCTTTGGCCTGTGCTCCAAACGGTGCTTTGTTCGGTAGTTCCTATTATCGTACGCCGTTCCCTTATGCACTTTGGGTTTGGAATGCATTCTCAGATGCAACTAATCCCATAGGAAAGTGGATTGCAAAATCATTTGGAAAAGCCCCTGTTTTGATGAGTTGGGTTAACCCGGAACTACGTGCTTCGGTCGCTGAATCAGTATTAAAGTCGCACGGATATTTCCATGGTAACGTCACGTTTCAAGCCATAACACAACGCAATCCCAAGAAAGCCAAGTTGGGATATGTCGTTGATATGGGACATCTTTTCACGTTAGATAGTATCTCTTATGACAATTTTCCCGCTTCAGCTGATAGTCTGTTGAGGGCCAACATGGCTGATGCCAAGATTAAAAGAGGTACTCCCTTCGAAGTATCTGCCCTTGATGCAGAACGCAAACGCGTGAGCAATCTTTTCCGAAATAATGGTTATTACTACTATCAACCAGACTATGCTTCATACCTTGCAGATACACTTCTCGTGCCGGGTAAGGTGCAGTTGAAGTTCCAGTTGGCAGATTCCATGCCTTCACGTGCCTTACATAAGTGGTACATTGGCAACATTGATATGCGTCTTCAACGGCAGTTCTTCGACTCATTGAATAATGCTATCCAAACACATAAGGTTACAGTGCACTTTAAAGGGAAGCGTACGCCGATACGCCCCAGCGTGATTCTCCGTGACTTAAAGCTTAGACCAAACGAACTTTTCAGTTATGATAAGTATATAGAATCGTCAAACAAGATTACGGGGAATGGGCTTTTTAGTATGGTTGATTTCCAGTTTACACCACGAGATTCATCTGAACATTGTGATACGCTTGACTTAAAGTTGAATTGTTTGTTTGATAAGCCTTATGATTTCTATGTAGAAACCAACTACACGGGACGCACAAGTGGGCGCATGGGGCCGGGAATCGTGATTGGATTCACCAAGCGTAATGCTTTCAAAGGAGGCGAAAAGCTTGATATTAACCTAAAAGGCTCTTATGAATGGCAAACTGGTCATTCTGCAAGTGGTAAGTCGGATAATAATCATTCCTATGAATATGGTGGCGATGTTTCTTTGGAATTCCCAGTTATGTTAATGCCTTTCTTGACACGACATCACTTTTATAGTTCACCAACTACTTTGGTTAAGGCTTCTACAAGCGTAATAAACCGTGCAGGATTCTTTAAGCGTCACATCGCATCGGGTGAGCTTTCATACACCTTCCAAACGTCGGAAACTTCAATGCATCAGTTCGCTCCATTAATCTTGGAGTATGAATATATGTCGTCACATTCATCAAAATTTGATGCACTTCTTAATACAATACCTTATTTAAAGATGTCGATGAAAGATCAGTTCATCCCCAAAATGCGTTACAGCTACATCTATTCAAGTCCAAAGAACTATCGAAACCCAATATGGTGGCAAACAACTGTCAGTGAGGCGGCTAATATCTTATCACTCGGTTACGTTATAGGAGGATTCAAATGGGGTAAGCACGACAAGAAGATGTTTAAGAATCCGTATGCTCAATATTTTAAGATTGAAACTGAATTCCGTAAGATTTGGCAGATGGGACGTAAGAATCAACTCGTTGGTCACATTGATCTTGGCTGTATATGGGCTTATGGAAACTCAACCGTTGCACCCTGGAGTGAACAGTTTTATATAGGAGGAGCCAATAGCATTAGAGCCTTTACACTGCGCAGTATAGGTCCAGGAGCCTACTATCCTACAGCCTCAACGTCTTCATATCTCGACCAAACGGGCGATGTAAAGTTCTTGGCTAATCTCGAATATCGACCGAGATTGTTTGGCAATCTCTATGGCGCAATCTTCCTTGATGCAGGTAATGTATGGACGCTTCATGACAGATCAGATCATCCTGGCGGTCAGCTTAAGTTGAAAAATCTGCCACAACAGATGGCTTTAGGAACAGGAGTCGGCCTGCGTTATAACTTAGATTTCTTTGTCATTCGTGTTGATTGGGGCATTGGTTTACACCTGCCTTATAAGTCAGGTTTCTATAATTTACCGAACTTTGGCAGCAGTCATAGCCTGCATTTTGCTATTGGAATGCCATTCTAAGGAGTGATTTCACAGAATAAAAGTCATGCTTTTCTGCGCTGTTTCGTGATTAATTTGTACTTTTGTAGACGTCAACAGACTCCTTTTAAGGGGGAGGATGTTGGATAATGATAATTGAGTTATCCTTACGACACATTTAATAAATCATTTAAAACATAAAGAAATGAAACCAACTTTGTTACTTTTGGCCGCCGGAATGGGTAGCCGTTATGGAGGTCTTAAACAGCTTGATGGCTTAGGACCCAATGGAGAAACTATTATGGATTATTCCATATATGACGCTATTCAGGCTGGATTTGGCAAGATAGTCTTCGTGATTCGTAAAGACTTTGAGGCCGAATTTAAGGAGAAAATCCTATCTAAGTATGAGGGACATATCCCCGCAGAACTTGTTTTTCAGAGTTTAGATGCACTCCCAGAAGGCTTTAATGTTCCTGAAGGTCGTGAGAAACCATGGGGTACTAACCATGCCGTGTTGATGGCAAAAGATGTGATTAAGGAGCCTTTCTGCGTCATAAACTGTGATGATTTCTATAATCGTGACTGCTTCATGGCTATCGGGAAGTTCCTCAGCGAATTGCCTGAAGACAGCAAAAATCGTTACGCAATGGTAGGTTTTCGCGTAGGAAACACGTTGAGTGATAACGGCACTGTAGCCCGTGGAATCTGTTCAAAGGATGCCGAAGACAACTTAACTACGGTCGTAGAACGAACCGAAATAGAACGTAGAAACGGCGAAGTTCAGTACAAAGATGAGCAAGGTCAGTGGGTAACCGTAGCCGATAACACTCCTGTTTCCATGAATGTTTGGGGCTTCACTCCTGACTATTTCGATTATAGTGAGGCTTATTTCAAGGAGTTCCTTGCCAATCCTAAGAACATGACAAACCTGAAATCAGAGTTCTTTATTCCATTGATGGTGAACAAACTCATTGGTGATAAAACGGCTACGGTTAAGGTTCTTGACACTACGAGCAAGTGGTTTGGCGTAACTTATGCTGCAGACCGCCAGGGTGTTGTAGACAGAATTCAAAAGCTAATCGATGAAGGCGTTTATCCGAACAAGTTGTTTTAAGTGATTATCTGCATCATGCTCCAGCATATTTTACATGCAAATGAAGCATGATTCGGAGTAAAACAACCAATTTAATGATATCCATTTATGCGCATTTCCTCATAGAGGAGTGCGCATTTTTTATATTTCTTTTCAGATTATTTTGCTGTTTCCAAACTTTGTTATACCTTTGTCGCCGTGAAACAATTAGCAATATCATATCAAGGCAATGACAGCATGCAAGGAAATTTGAATTTCTTTGCAACTTTTTGCACCAATAATTTGGTAGTTCCAAATAATTTGCTACTCTCTCTCTCTCTCTCTCTCTCTCTCTCT
>NZ_GL629647.1:949985-1001383 GCF_000185845.1 Segatella salivae DSM 15606 | reverse complement strand
AAAGTGGTGGTGCAGCGCTGTTGAGATAACAGCGCTGCACCCTTTTTTGCTTTCATCTTTCATTTAACTCATCACATTTTGTGTTGTCTCTCAACCTTTTTTTATTATCTTTGTGCCCATTATGCAATTAGAACTAATCACAGAACAGGAAGTCGAAACCTTGAAGGCAGCTATCCGTGATGCCGAAAATATTATTGTTTTGGGGCATAAAAGTCCTGATGGCGATGCCTTGGGAGCATGTTTAGCCTGGACGGAATATTTGAAACTGTGGGGGAAGACGGCCCATGTCATCGTGCCTGATGCCTTTCCCGATTTTTTGAAATGGCTCCCTGGGACAGATGATGTGTTGCGTTTTGATAAACAAACTGACGAAGTAAAGGCGCTTTGTCAACGTGCCGATTTGATGTTTTGTCTTGATTTTAATGACACGAGTAGACTTGAAGAACTCCAAGAAGTTATAGCGCTTTCAAAGGCAAAACGCGTGCTGATAGATCATCATCTCAATCCAACAATCGACGGCATTGTTACCATTTCTCATCCCGAAGCCAGCAGCACATGCGAACTTGTGTTTCGAGTTATCTGCCAATTGGGTGGCTTTGAGCAGCTCACTCAACAGATTGCGGCTCCGATTTATTGTGGAATGATGACCGATACCGGTGGGTTTACATATAATTCAACGCGTCCGGTAATCTATACAATCATAGGGATGTTGCTCACAACGGGAATAGATAAAGATAAAATTTATCGCAATGTGTTCAACAATTATAGTCAATGGGCCATCAGGTTACGTGGCTTTTTGATGAGCGAACGCCTGTGTGTATTTGATGAATATCATGCCGCCTACTTCACAGTGAGCCGTCGTGACATGAAGAGATTCCATTTTGTGAAAGGTGATTTGGAGGGACTTGTCAATGAACCACTGCGTATAAAGGGACTGAAGTTTTCGGTTTCGTTGCGTGAAGACGACCGACACGATAACCTGATTCTTGTGAGTTTGCGCTCGGTTGATGATTTTCCATGCAACGAAGTGGCTGCCGAGTTTTTCAATGGAGGTGGGCATCTGAATGCCAGTGGAGGCAAATTGCATTGCAGTTTGAAAGAAGCTGAAGTCATCATGCAGCGTGCGCTCTTGAAATATGCCGACCGATTGAAAGCTTAAAAATTGGGAAATATCAATAAAAACTATCATAGAAATCTATCAAAGTGTAAGGAAATTAGTAACTTTGCCACGTTATAAATAAGAACAAAACAGACAGAAATGAAGAAAATAATATATTTATTCGTAGGCCTTATCGGTGTGATTGCGTTTGCATCTTGCAAAGATACTGAAACGTATGCAGACAAAAAGAAGAAAGAACGCGCTGCAATCAACCAGTATATTGCAGACCATAAGGTGAATGTTATTACTGAACAACAGTTTCTTTCACAAGATACGACGACAGATACCACCAAGAATCAGTTTGTGCTTTTCAATAGTTCGGGGGTGTATATGCAAATTGTTCGTCGCGGAAGTGGTGAGGTTTTAGGTCGCAATGCCTCTGCAAATGTGCTGTTAAGATACACAGAAACCAATCTGCTTACAGACTCGGTGATTTCTTCTAACAATATCATGACCTATTCATCTATCCCAGATGTGATGAACGTTAAAATGATTTCGGGTTCGCCCTACGCACAATTTGAATCGGGAGTAATGAAGAGTGTCTATGGAACGGCTACCGTTCCGGCAGGACTTTTGGCTCCGCTTTCTTATATCAAACTTGGCAAATTGTCGGCACAAGGCATTGCAAAAGTGAGACTGATTGTGCCTTCAGCGCAAGGAACTGCTGTTGCTTCGGGAGCTGTTTACCCGTGTTTTTACGAATTAACTTACCAAAAAGGTAGATAAATCTAAATATTATGACTTTAATAAAATCTATCTCCGGCATCCGAGGAACTATCGGAGGACGAGCTGGTGACACATTAAATCCATTAGACATTGTTAAGTTTACATCGGCTTATGCAACCTTTATTCGTCGCAGTAATCAGTCGAAGAGCAACACGATAGTTGTCGGAAGAGACGCTCGTATCTCTGGAGAGATGGTGAAGAATGTAGTTTGTGGTACATTAATGGGCATGGGATATGATGTGCTTAATATAGGACTTGCCACCACGCCTACTACTGAATTGGCTGTTCAAATGAGCCAAGCTGCAGGCGGAATCATCATCACAGCAAGCCACAATCCACGTCATTGGAATGCCTTGAAGCTATTGAATCACAAGGGAGAATTCCTCACAAAAGATAACGGAAACGAGGTGCTTGCGATAGCAGATAAGGAAGATTTCGAGTTTGCCGACGTTGATCATGTAGGTAAATACAAAGAAGAATCTTTCAATCAACGCCATATTGATAGTGTGCTTGCATTGAAATTAGTAGATACTGAGGCTATACGCAAAGCGCACTTTAAGGTAGCTGTGGATGCAATCAACTCGGTTGGAGGAATCATTTTGCCAGAATTGCTTGATGCTTTAGGCGTAGAATACACCTTCCTTAATGGCGAAGCAAATGGTGATTTTGCACATAATCCAGAACCATTAGAGAAAAATCTCAGTGGTATTATGGCCGAAATACGAAAAGGTGGCTATGATTTGGGCATCGTTGTAGACCCAGATGTTGACCGCTTGGCATTCATTTGTGAAGACGGAAAGATGTTTGGTGAGGAGTATACTTTAGTCTCAATAGCCGACTATGTGCTTAGTAACACGCCGGGAAATACCGTATCTAACCTAAGCTCTACACGTGCGCTTCGCGATGTAACAACAAAGCATGGCGGCGTTTATACAGCTGCTGCAGTGGGTGAAGTGAATGTAACAACGAAGATGAAAGAGGCGAATGCCATCATTGGTGGTGAGGGAAATGGGGGAGTAATCTATCCCGAGAGCCACTATGGACGTGATGCTTTGGTGGGTATTGCACTCTTCTTGTCGAGCCTTGCACAGAAGAAATGTAAGGTAAGTGAACTCCGTGCAACCTTCCCTGAATACTTTATCGCCAAGAATCGCATAGATCTTACGCCATCAACTGATGTGGATGCAATCTTGGAAAAGGTGAAAGAGCAGTATGGAAAAGAACCCGATGTGCAGGTAACTGATATAGATGGCGTGAAACTTGACTTTCCTGACAAGTGGGTTCACCTGAGAAAGAGTAACACAGAGCCTATTATCCGCGTGTATAGTGAGGCTTCTACAATGGAAGAAGCTGATGCCTTAGGCAAGAAACTCATGCAAGTGGTTTATGATATGCAGTAGAAAATAATGCACTTTTGACTTGTTTTTATGAATAAGTTTAGGCATTATACATCATAATTAAACAGAAACAGACCTTGTAAGTGAATCATTGTTGCTTACAAGGTCTGTTTGTTTATATAGATTTTCGATAGAATCTTTGCGTTAAGTAAATAGCCAACTGCCTACCTGTTCTGCGAATTTGATTAATGCCCAAAGCAGGATTGCTATACAAACAAGTAGTAGGAATAGGATGATGGCAGACTGAACAGCCTTTTTGTTGACTTGATGAATGATATCTTTATCGTCATTTATGAAGCCATCTATTAATGCCATGTTCTTCTTATTGGACTTATAGAAGAAGTCAATGGCATCTCCTACATAGAAAGGTAGCATGCCAAGGAAGACATCGCGAAGCATATTGTTCAATAAAGCCAATGTCAGCGGAATCGAACGAAGCTTGAATAGGCCAAAGTAAACATGCGAAAGAGAGAACAAGCCGCCGAGAATGTCACCGAAACCACCTGGGATTAATCCGATGACAAAATCGAGATAATATCCATCTGCAAGCTGAGTGACCTTCTTAATATGGTGATATAGCTTGCTGTTTCGTAGTGCTTCTTTTCTAATTTCCTTGCTCATTGTGTGTGTAAAGTCCCTCTTCTTGTGCTAATTCTTCATAGATTTCATCCAACGAATTGAATAAAACATTGAGATTGTTTTCGTTTCCGCATGCCTCTTGGAACAGCAGTATGAGATCTTCTTCGTTTGATTTGAATGCACAATCATTGAGTAACAATTGTATGTTTATCAGCAATATGCGATAGATTGTAGCTTGATTGAAAGTGTGATGGTTTGTTTTTGTTGCTTTTATCCCTGCGGCATAGGCCTTTAAAATCACACGAACCATAATGACAATAGCCTTCTGTTCGTCTATAACAGAAAGCTGCAAACCTCGTGGATAGCCTTTAATGTGTTCATGAAGTGTTGTCATTTTACCTTGCAAAAGCATAGTAAAATTGCGTCTATATTCACTCAAAAGAGCCTGAAAAAGCTTATCTGTTTTGCAAGCAAATCGTAGATATTCTGTTACATTTAAGGCCTTTTCAGCACTTGCTTCCTTGAGCTTCTCCTGCATTTTCTGTTCATCTTGATAATTGAGTAGCGTCAAAGCAGGAAACATCACCGTGAAGAACTGCTGATTAATTTCTTCATAATGTTCGAGCATGGCTTGCTTAACAGCTTGTGGAGAACGTTTGTTCTCCTTATTATTTGCCTCTGTTGAGCCATCTAAAATGCCGTTTGTATAGGCTTCAAAGAATGCTCTTGTCAACGCAGCTACAGCCTTATAACTATTTATTTTTTTGTTCATTGTCCTTTGTTTTCGTGGATAAAGGTAGGTGTTTTCCTTGAGAATAGCAAGCCGCAGCCTTAATATTTCGCATCAATCCCTTATATTTTACCCGCTTAACCGCACTCCCTTTGAAGAGTTTTTGATAATCCTCTTCGCTGAGAATCTCCCATTCTTGTCGCGTCATTTGCATGAGTTCAGCTTTTGGTTGAAGTTCGGGTGTGTCGTTAGGTATGGCAAATTTATTCCACGGACAAGCCTTTAAGCAGGCGTCACAGCCATAGATGGTGTTGCCGATTGAGGCAAAAGCCTCTTCAGAAAGACTTTCTCTATTCTCTATTGTCTGGTAAGAAAGGCACTTCTCGGCATTGATTTCACGACCTTCATCAATCGCTTTTGTTGGACAGGCATCAATACATCGGTGGCAGTTTCCACAGCGATTTTTTGCTGGTTGGTCATAAACAAGCTCTTCATCTACAATGATTTCACCCAAGAAAAACATGCTCCCAGCGTGTGGAATGATAAGCTGATGGTTCTTACCAACCCATCCTAACCCTGCTTTTTCAGCCCAATAGCGTTCTAATATGGGGCCAGTATCAACAAAGATTCGGCACATTTTACGCTCTGATTTGAGGCATTTTAGTGCGTCATTAAAGCCAAATCGTGCGGCCAATTGACGCAGTTTGTTTTTCATTATATCATGATAATCCAAACCAAGGGCATAGGAAGCAAGATGAAATTCATTTTCATTGAACTTATGTTGTGGGGCATAGTTCAATGCAACACAAATGATACTCTTTGCTCCTTCCATTAATAATCGGGGGTCAAGTCGTTTATCTGTGTAGTTAGCCATATACTCCATGTTGGCAAATTTGCCTTCTTTGAGCCAGCGGTTGATATGGTCTGTTGTCGCTTTATCAACGTGTTCAGCACGTGCTATGCCACAAGCAAAAAAGCCGAGGCGCAGTGCTTCGGCTTTGATTTCATTCGTAAGGTCTTGTTTATTCAAAGGTCTTGAACTCATATCCCTGCGATTTTAACCATTCAATTGATTCAGGTAAGGCTGTCTTTAGTTTATCGATACTCTTCAAAGAGTCATGAAACGTGATGATTGAGCCATTCCTTGCATACCTTTTTACGTTTCTTACCACATCTTTTGCAGTCAACCATTTAGAATAATCGCGTGTAACGAGGTCCCACATGATAATCCGATACCTTCTTTTCATCCACCAATAGACTGACATTCTCATCCATCCATGGGGCGGACGGAATAGGTTTGAGTGGATGAGTTCATCGGCTTTATGAGTATTAATGGCGTAGGTGATAGTCCAATGTTTGAAAGATCCTATATGGTTAAAGGTGTGATTACCCACTCGATGACCATCATTGATGATTTGATTATAGAGGTCATGGTATCTCAACACATTCTCTCCAACCATGAAAAAGGTAGCTTTGACATTATATTTCCTAAGCGTTTCAAGGATGAAAGGTGTCGACTCGGGGATAGGACCATCGTCAAACGTGAGATAAACTGCATGTTCGTTAGGGTCCATTCTCCAAGTCGCACCGGGATAAATCCAGCGTAACCATTTCGCAGGTTGCTCTATTATCATCGCTTGTTAGCTTAATTTTGCGTCAATTGTTCTGGTTAGGCAGCACGCCACCCTTACCGCGATACATATTAAACAGACTCTGGAACTGATGTCCTGTGCGTTGAGCGAGCTTCGGATCTATGATACTTGCCACTCTGTTACACTCTTGCATGATTGACATTTCGCGTAGACAGTCACTCATAGACTGGGCAAAATGGTTGCTGTCGAGGCTCAAATACCAATTCATATACTGTGCAGAGTTATTCCAAACGTCGTTAAACAATTCCTTAGCTTTAGCCTTTTGACCCAATATTGCATAGCACTCTGCAAGATCAAGGCTACCACTTACGTAGTTGTTTGGCACATTATAAGCCGGTATTTCAGCTAAACATTTATTCAAAACAGCTAATGCCTGTTTATCTTTATGCTCCATAATGAGTTGTTTTGCCAGCTGAGCAAAGAGACGACGATGGGTATAACACATACGCATTACAGTTTCATCGATATATAGTCCCTTAGTCTTTAAGCCACCAAACTTATAGCGCATCATCAGATTTCGATAGGTTTTGGCTGTGTCAAAGTTAGTCATTCCCTTGACAACCTTACCATCTATATTCGTCGTGAATGGCGTAATGCGGTTTGCAAGGCCTTCTTGTACGAAGTTGTTCCCTAAGTTCATGTAGTTATCTTCACCCACAGTGAGGGCTACATAGATAGGACGCGTCCAGTTACATTGGGCAATCATCTCAAGCATCATTAGGTCGTTCTTGTACAAAGCGTTCTTTCCTGCGAGCGAAATCACCATCTTGTCGGGGATAGAATCAGTCTGCATGAGCATTCCACTACGTCTAACGGCCTGCTTATCTATAGTTACATAGACCGTATCTGTAGGTATAAAGTGCATGTCATTATCCTTAGATCGTACCCAATACTTCATGATATTCTTCAGTTCAAACGGTTCATCTCCGAACTGAGCCTTAGCTTGTTGTGGGTTATCCTTATAGAACTGAAGGATCTGTTTCTTTGCTTCTGGCTGCACAGTGATATAATCATTTGTCCCCGAACAGAAGTCAATACGAGGCCAACTGATTGGAACCGCAGGCGAATTATAGGCAGGTCGCTTCATTTGGTCAATGTACCAGTCGGTAGCGAGATAGCTTAGGTTGCATACTCTGGCATCAGTTCTGACACCTTCTACCTCTTGATTATACCAAAGTGGGAACGTATCATTGTCTCCATTGGTAAAGATGATTGGGAAACCTTTGTCTTGTAAGGTCATCAAATAGTTCTGACCGAAGTCTCGACAAGTATATCTTCCACTACGATCATGGTCATCCCAGGTCTGACTTGCCATCTGAATAGGAACCAACAACGCTAAGATTGAAACGACAGATGCCAGTACCTTTTCATTGATATGTAGGTATTTCTTTAGCAAATCATAGATAGCTGCCACACCAATTCCACACCAAATAGCAAACGCATAGAATGAACCTGCATAAGCATAATCACGTTCTCGTGGCTGCATTGGCGTCTGATTAAGATAGATAACAATAGCCAATCCTGTCATAAAGAATAGGAAGAATACAACCCAGAACTGGCGAATACCTCGTTTTCCACGCCAAGCTTGCCAGAAAAGTCCTATGATTCCCAGAAGGAGTGGAAGACAATAGAACACGTTATGGCCTTTGTTTTTTTGCAAATCGGCTGGAAGTTTACTTTGATCTCCTAAGCGTGCATTGTCAATAAAAGGAATACCAGTAATCCAGTTGCCGTGTTCAAGCTCACCATTACCTTGTATATCATTCTGACGTCCAGCGAAGTTCCACATAAAGTAGCGCCAATACATGAAGTTACATTGGTAAGATAAGAAGAAACGTAGATTCTCTATTTGGCTCGGCATCTTAACCGTCATTGGCTCACCACAGCGATCATACGGCACTTCCGAGCCGTCAACACCGCCCATCCAGTCTTCATACGCTTGGGCATATTTCTGTTCATACATGCGCGGGAATACCATATTCTGCGCAAATACGTATTTATTCTTGTGACTAACAACAAAGTATGAGTCTTTCTCATCAGCGCTTTTCTTTTCCTTTCGAGCATAGATTGGCGCACCTTCACTCATTACTGGTTTGCACATCTTACCGTCGTTTTGCAGTGCAACCTGTGAAGTGTAGGCCTGACCATAGGCTAATGGTCTGTCACCATATTGGTCACGACTGAGATAACTGCCAAGAGTGAAGATGTCTTCTGGCGAGTTTTGGTCCATAGGAGGATTAGCCGTTGAGCGTATAACTATAAGGGCATAGCTCGAATATCCAATCATAAGCATTAACATACACAATAAAGTTGTGTTCTTAATGCGTGCAGTTACGAAGCTGACTCTTTTCTTATTAATCGTTCGTTTGTAGTTTAATACAAACCAAAGTATCGTGAGAACAACTACTCCTATGAATACAGATGACCAGCCATATCCATAGAATGGGATGCCAAGCATAGCCACTGCAGCGGTAAACGAAATGTTACTCAGCTTCTCGTTTCGGTCAGAATAGCTTTCATAAATAGCCCAAAGAACCGTTGCTACAAGTAGAATGATGTAGATAATCTCACCAGTATTGAACGGACATCCAAGCACATTGACAAATAAAAGCTCAAACCATCCGCCCACAGTAATGATTCCTGGCACGACGCCATAAAGCACTGCAGCTACAAGAACGAATGAGAAGAACAGCGCAATCAATGAGCCTTTCAACTCAATATTTGGGAACTTGCGATAACAGAACACAAGAACGATGGCCGGAATACATAGTAAATTCAACAAGTGCACACCGATACTAAGGCCTGTCATATAGGTAATCAGCACGAGCCAGCGGTCACTATGTGGTTCGTCTGCATGGTCTTCCCATTTCAAAATGAGCCAGAATACGATTGCGGTGAAGGCAGATGAGTAGGCATAGACCTCGCCTTCAACGGCTGAAAACCAAAAGGTGTCACTGAAAGTATAAATGAGTGCTCCGACAAGTCCAGCTCCTTCGATGATAATTGTCTTTGCTGTTGTCAGCTCATTCCAGTCTTTCAGTATTAGTTTTCTCGTCAGATGAGTCACCGTCCAAAAGAGAAACATGATCGTTGTGGCACTCAATAGAGCGCTCATGGTGTTGATCATGCGTGCAACTTCTGATGGACTACTTGCAAAATGCGAGAAAAGATTGGCTGTAAGCATAAAGAATGGCGCCCCAGGTGGATGCCCAATTTCAAGCTTATAGCCTGTAGTGATAAACTCAGGACAGTCCCAAAAGCTGGCTGTCGGTTCGATTGTAGAACAATAAACGACTGCGGCAATCAAGAAAGCAAGCCACCCCAGTAAATTGTCTACTAACTTGTACTGTTTCATTTATTTATAGAATGTATTATTTCGAAATAGTAGTGCAAAGATAATACATTTCATGTAAAGTCGTCTTTCCAATGGAGTATAAACTGCTTATATTTCACTTTTTTAAGCGCTTAGTCAGTGAAATGTCAGTGTTGACCATAAGTTTTTGCCTTCTTTCGGGACCTTTTATCCTACTTTTTACAGCTAATATTTTAATTATATGGCTCAAATGATATTTCTTTCTCGTTTTGGTTGTTTTGTTATTGAATTTACATCATCTTCTACTTTTTGTTGATTTATAAGGCAACTAAATACCAATCATTTAACTTTACAATGCCTTTCAAATAGTGACGATATTTTATACGGAGGGACTTTTAATGGATAATGTGTGAGTTTTAGATGAGTTTTATAAGCTATTGAAAATCAAACGAGTATGAACTTTGTCTCTTTTTACAGCCTGTTTTTATGGTGAAATGGTTTGTCATCTGCGTCATATCATCGAGTAATCTAACGCAAATCATGGCGTTGTTTGATGCAAATAACGGAGTGTTTTGATAGAGATTACTGTCCAAAAATGGGTGAAAGGTGTTGCGAAATCATGTAAAATAATCTATGTTTAGACTATTCGCATGATTTACTTTCTATTTTATCAGTGTTCAAGTAATGCTTTTATTGGTATTAATTCTTACAAAAATGACATATAAAGCCCTTGCTTTTGTCCTGTTTTGTCAATAAAATTGCGTTTTCAACACATTTTAATGGTCTCCTCACTTGATTTTATTTGGTTTAGGACGGATTAGTCTTTTGTTCTTAATATCCTTTTATTTACTGAGCGAAGAATATGATTTTAGATTACAATATCTATTATTCGCAATTATATTTTGAGGAAATGTTCCTCCAATTTCTCTTGTGGTAAGTCTGTCGTTTCATGATAATGTAGTCCTTCATTAACGCAAGCGATGTGCTTAACATTATTGAGTATCTCAGCAATATCATGGCTAACCATGAC
The DNA here is from genome assembly GCF_000185845.1 of Segatella salivae DSM 15606. Taxonomy (GTDB): domain Bacteria; phylum Bacteroidota; class Bacteroidia; order Bacteroidales; family Bacteroidaceae; genus Prevotella; species Prevotella salivae. The sequence goes on along the minus strand of NZ_GL629647.1, from coordinate 990,797 downwards.
TATTGCACACTGATGATTGATATCAGCTAACATCTCATACATCTGTTCTTGAAAGCGTTTATCAATATAAGTGTTAGGTTCGTCAAGGATAAGTACGTCAGGTTGCTGCACAATGGCACGCGCTAATAGCACTCGTTGCAGTTGGCCTCCACTCAATGTACCTATGGGTTGGTGTCTAAGTGCATTGAGTTCCATTTGTTCTATCGTTTGTTTTGCTTGCTGAAGTTGTTGAGTTGTGTACTTGCCAAATAGCTTTTTCTTGAGTCCAGAGATGACAACATCTTCAACATTTATGGGGAAGTTCTTATCAATATTCGTGTATTGAGGGAGATATCCCATGCAAATATGATCTGTTTTTTGCCCGTTTTTATAGAACGAAATCTGTCCTTCTTTCGGCTTCATCAAGCCAATCATGATTTTGATGAGTGTCGTTTTACCGCCTCCATTGGGTCCAATAATCCCTAAATAATCGTCATCATAGACGGTGAGATTTACGTTTTTGAGTGCAGTTTTCTCGGGATATGCCGCGGTAATATGTTGTAATTTGATGATGGGGTGACTCATTTCAAGGATTTTGCAATGGTTATCATTTGTTGATTCCAATGATAGTTTAGCGGGTCAATAGCCGTAGATGGGAGGTTCAAGTCTTTCGAAATGATCTCCGTATTGCGGTTATTGAACTGCTTTTGGATATATAATGTCTTAATCTTTTGTTGCTTTGCCAAGCGTATAATGCTTTGTAATTGGTTGGCACTTGGCTCGCGTCCCTCTTCCTCTATGGGTATTTGAGTAAGCCGATAGTCGTGAGCGAAGTAGGTTAGGATAGGGTGATAGATCAAGAACGCTTTTGTTTTACCTGCCAAAAGCTTGTTGACTTCTTGGTCTGTTGCATTGATTTTTGTGAGCAATTTATTGAGGTTTGCCCTATAATATGCGCTATCCTTTGCGTTCGTTTGTTTCAAAGCATTGAAGATATTGTATGCAATCTGTCGGGCATTACGGCAACTCATCCATGTATGTGGGTCTATTATACCATTTAAAGTCTTTACCGGCGTGATGCCTACTGACGTGTCAACAATGCGTGTATGAGGTGCATTGGCTTTGAGTTTTGACATCCATGTGCGTTCAAAACCAATCTGTCCAACCTTTATATAGAGTGTACTTTCATCGAGGGCCATCATCTGTTGGGCTGTTGGTTCATAGGTTTCAGGACTCATTCCACCTGGAACCATCGTCACAACTTTATAGCGATTGCCAGCAATTTGCTCTGTAAAGTATCGCAAAGGCTCTATGGTTACAGTGATTTGTTGACTGGTTTTAGGAGACGAAAAGCTGCAAGAGGTCAGTGTAATTGCCGAGAAAGCCAAGATAACATAACGTGCAAACTTTCCTGCTGTGATGCTAACTGTCGAGATAAGCAAGTTGGAACGCATCAAACCTAATACGATAGTGATGGCACTTCCAATAATCGGCAGAAAGGCAAAGAAGCCCATCCATGCGCCCCTTCCAGCCATAAAGCGTTGTGCTTTCTGAAGACTTGCTGGCTTGACATGCAGATATTTCTCTATCCAATCCATGCGTCCCATGTGTCCAATGGCATAGTTGAAGAGTCCGCCCAACACATTTCCTACAGTGGCATATAGTATAAGAGGCCATGGTTTCAGTCCCGCAGCAAGCAAACCTAACATGACTGCTTCGCTACTGAAAGGGAAAAAACTACCTGCAAGAAAGGCAGATAGCAACATACCTAAATAGCCCCAATCAATTAAAAAAGCAATGATGGAATCCATAAATTATAGGCTGTGAGCAGCAATATCAATACAATGACAACGTGGAATGCAATGTTTGTAAACCACGTTCGCGTCAAAGCGAGGAAGTGTCCGAATAATATTGCTGTCGTAATAATCATGATGTGAATAAGAAAACCATAGAGTTGGGGTTGCAAGACGATGAAGATCATCGTGACAACCTGCATCATTATGAATGTCTCATAGAACATTCTGGTCTTTATTTTGTCTTTATAACTGTTGCGAAGGAAATGGATTATACCAGCTAATCCAAGTATGGCAATGAATGAAAATGTAACAATTTGGTGTTCGGTTACTTGATGATAGTAACTGAAATCGTATAGAACAGCGAGATCGGAGAAGTGTGTCCACAACTTCGGAAGGCTGTTGGTGTAGACTGCATAGCCTGTAACAAACCAATAAGGGAATAGTAATCCCAAGATTGAGGCTACGAAAGTGCGTAGGCTAAAGGCTAAAATGAAGCCTATGAGAGCTATCCAAAGGAAGGGAACGAAATAGAGAATCTTTACAAAGAAGATACTCGCAATGCCAATCATCGTAAAGGCATAGAAGATAGAAGCAGCCCCATAACGATTTTGATAGGCTTGAAACAGGAACAGGTAGAAGGCAATAGTACAGAGCGTTACAATCGTTCCATCTGTCGAACTCGTTCGAAAACACACCATCGCAGATAGCAAAAGATACGTGCATGATAGCATACGACTATACACTCTGATGAGCGAATAGCGATTGTTGAGTATTGCAATCATTTCAGTTGCTATGAAAAGGCTGGCTGCTTGCACCCAAAGCCCTTGTTGAATGGTGCCTGCAGCCAATGCAATAACAATGCCATAAACAACTGTTATAGGCAGTGTTAGTCTGCTTGTTGCTATTCTTTCCTGTCTTCTTTTACTTGCCATTTAAAGGTCTTTGCCTATATCTCTTCTAAAATATTTGTCAGTAAACTGAATTTTTTGAGCCTCATTAAAACTCTTTTGCAGGGCTTCGGCTTTATCTTTCCCATAAGATGAAACGGCAATGACACGCCCACCATTCGTTAGAATCTGGCCATCTTTGCTGGCAGTACCACTATGAAAGACGATACTTCCATCTACTTTGTCGATTCCTGTGATAGGATAGCCTTTCTTATATGCTTCAGGATAGCCTCCACTAACAAGCATAACACAGACTGCAGCACGTTCATCGAACGCTATTTCTCTTTGATTTAAGTCACCGGCGGCAACGCCTTCAAAGAGGTCTACGATGTCACTCTTCAGACGAAGCATAACACTTTCTGTCTCGGGATCGCCCATTCTGCAGTTATATTCAATAACCATTGGCTCACCATTAACATTGATGAGGCCGAAGAAAATAAAGCCTTTATAGTCTATTCCTTCGTGAGATAATCCATCAACAGTAGGCTTGATGATTCGTTCTTCAACCTTTTTCATCCAATCTTTGGTTGCAAATGGAACAGGAGAAACACTGCCCATGCCTCCTGTATTCAGTCCAGTGTCGTGCTCACCAATACGTTTATAGTCTTTAGCTTCAGGCAGAATCTTGTAGTGTTTACCATCAGTTAAGATGAAAACGCTGCACTCAATACCTGATAAAAACTCTTCAATGACCACCTGTGCACTGGCATTTCCAAACATTCCTCCAAGCATTTCACGGAGTTCTTTCTTTGCTTCTTCAAGATTAGGGAGTATTAAAACACCTTTTCCTGCACACAAACCATCCGCTTTTAAGACGTAAGGTGGTTGCAAAGTTTCAAGAAATCGTAGTCCCTCTTCAAGGCTGTTACCATCAAATGTCTTATACTTTGCTGTTGGAATATGGTGCCGTTGCATGAAGTTTTTAGCAAAATCCTTACTTCCTTCAAGTACAGCTCCGGCTTTAGATGGGCCAATTACAGGGATGTTTTGCGTGCGTTTATCTTGTTTAAAGTTGTCATAAATCCCTTTAACTAAAGGGTCTTCAGGACCTACAACGACCATATCGACGTGGTGATTAACAGCAAAGTCCTTTAACTTTTCAAAGTCATCAGCTTTGATGTTGACGTTTTCTCCGCAGTCAGCTGTGCCGGCATTGCCCGGAGCAATATACAACTTATCACACTTTTTGCTTTGGGCTATCTTCCATGCTAAGGCATGTTCGCGGCCACCTCCACCCAATAATAATAGTCTCATGATTGGAATCTATTTTAAATAATCAAAGAAATACTGGCTGATTCGTTCGTGCAGATGCACACTCTGATGTCCTCTCATGTTGTGAGGCTCGCCTGGATAGACGAAGAAGTCAGGCTGTGTTCCTGCTGCTATGCATGCCTTCAAGAAAGAAAAAGCATGCTGTGGTACGACAACGGGGTCGTTAAGACCAATGATTATCTCAAGTTTTCCCTTAAGATTCTTAGCTTTTGGCAGCAAGCTACATGCTGCATAACCTTGTGAATTGGCTTCAGGCGTGTCCATATATCGTTCTCCATACATGGCTTCATACCACTTCCAATCGATTACTGGGCCACCCGCTACGCCGACTTTGAATACATCTGGGTAGGTCGTCATAAGGTTAATAGTCATAAAACCACCAAAACTCCAGCCATGTATTCCTAAGCGTTGTGCGTCAACATAAGGCAAAGACTTTAGGAATTTGACTCCTTCCATCTGATCTTTCATTTCTTCTTGGCCCAAATGTCTAAAGGTAACTTGTTCAAATTCCTTGCCTCTGTGCTCGCTTCCTCTATTGTCTAAGATAAAGAGAAGATAGCCGTGTTCGGCCATATAGGTTTCCCATCCACGACTACTATAGTGCCATCGTGCATCAACATTATGGGCATGAGGACCTCCATAGACATAAACAATGGTGGGATATTTCTTGTTTGGATTGAAGTTTAGAGGCTTAACCATTCGATAGTAGAGGTCTGTTACGCCATCAGCTGCCTTAATCGAGCCGCATTCATACGTTGGAACAGTGTAGCCTTGCCATGGATTAGTCGCCATAAAGTAGCTAATTGACTTGCCGTTTGTTGTATTTACAATCGCAATATTACGGGGAATATCCGGTGTTTGATAATTATCAACAATATAATTACCACTTTTACTCAAGCTGCCTGAATGCCATCCTTTCCCATTTACGTCAAGAAGTGTTTGCTTTCCTGACGCAAAGTCAATCGCAAAGAGATTCTTTTGTATTGGGCTACAAGCATTACTTTCGATGAAGATACGTTTGTTCTTGGTATCGAAACCTAAGAGATCAAGGACTACATACTTTCCTTTTGTGAGCTGACGAAGTGCTTTTCCCTCCTTATTATATAGGTAAAGATGCATGTAACCATCCTTTTGGCTCCACAAGATAAACTTGTTGTTGTCCCAAGGAATGAATGTAATCGGATGGAGAGGTTCAACATATTTTGAATCCGTCTCATGGTAAATCTCCGCTATTGGCTGTCCCGTAATCGTGTTATAACTCATCAAACGACAATCGTTTTGGTCGCGATTAAGTTCAAACATGTATAGCGTTTTGTTGTCAGGTGCCCAACTTATATTCGAGAAATAACGGTCAGTGGGATCTCCTGCGGCAAGATATGTAATCTTGTTTGTAGCTAAATCAAACACGCCTACAGTCACTTTGTGAATGGTTTCACCAGCCATGGGATATTTATCTGGGTCTGCTTTGGCCATGCGGCTTTGTCCATTAGAAGGTTTCCAGTCAAGTTCTGGAATGTCAACTTGTGGATAATCGCTCACTATGCTTTGGTCCATACGATAGAAAGCCAATCGAGTGCCATCGTGATTCCAAAAGAGTCCACCCGTAATTCCAAACTCATTGCGGTGCACACTCTGTCCATAAACAATCTCACGACTACCATCTGTGGTCAGCTGATGGTCGTTTCCGTGTGCATCAATGACGTGAAGTTGGTTGTCTTTTACGTAGGCTAACGCTTTCGAAACACTGTTAAAGTCTTGTGCTTGCGCACCTTTTGCCATACTGATATTACCTTTCCATATTGCCTTTTTGTGCTTCCAGTCGAACAACATGCGTTCATTCCCGTCATTAAGCCATACCAATGACTTTCCACTTTCAGGGAAACTAAGGTTATAAAGGTGCCGAAGTTTCATTCCGCTCCACTGATTTAATTCAGAGAGTGTAAACAATTGACTTTCTTTTCCCGTCGATTTATTGACGAGAAAACATTCTTCTGTATCCAAGTGCACAAGCTCATCACCCCACCAAGTGGTGTAACGTGTCTTGGGAACCATGTTATGATAGTTCGTTCCTCCAAAGTTTAAGTCCTCTAAAGTCAAAGGCTTTAATTCTTGTGCATGTACAGTTAATGCAGCAACCATTGTCAATATCAGTGTGAAAATCTTTCTCATGGCTTAATCTTCCTCATCAAAATGTGATCTTCCTTTATTGAATCCGTTTCGTTTACTGCCTTTATCAAATCGTTTGTTTCCTTTTCTTTCGTCACGACCTCCAAAAGAATTACCACGTTTTCCACGTCGGTTCTCATTGTCATGGCTATCGTCATGATCTCTTGTTGTACGCTTTTTGCGTCCTGAGAAGCCATCAATCTCATGCTTGTGGAAAGTGAAATTACGAATATCTCCCTCTTCATTGCTGCTCTCTTCTTCAAGTCGTTTCGTGAAATCCCGATTCTTTTTAAAGCGATGTTTCTGTGCCATCTCTTTCTTTTCTGCAGCAGTTTTCACGATGCCTCCATCTGCTCTGAACTCTTTCATCTTGCCATCGAAGAGCGAATATTTGCGGAATTCACACTCCAAACTACCATTATAAAGAGGTATTTTGATGCTGGGCTTAAGACCAATCTGGTCAAAGCATTCTTCACGATAACTCAAAACCCACGCTTCATTGCCTCCAAACTCGTGCTTTAATCGTTCACCTATCATCTTATAAGTACCCAAAAGGTTTGGTGTTGAGATGCGTTCTCCATAGGGAGGATTAGTGATTATAATACTCTTTTCGGCTGGTTTCTTGAAGTTCTTGAAATCTTGTTGTTCTACGGTTATAAGCTGAGAAAGACCTGCTGCCTTAACATTCAAACGAGCAGTATTAACCGCTTTCATGTCAATGTCATAGCCATAGATGTGATGATTGAATTCTTTCTCTTGCGAATCATCATTATATATCCGGTCAAAGAGGTCCTGATCATAGTCTGGCCACTTCTCAAATGCAAATTCTTTTCTAAATACTCCTGGACTGATATTACGTGCGATGAGCGCTGCTTCGATGAGGATTGTGCCCGAACCACACATGGGATCGATGAAATCAGAATCCCCTTTCCAGCCACTCATGAGTATCATTCCAGCGGCAAGAACTTCATTTAATGGCGCCTCTACACTCTCTTGGCGATATCCTCTGCGATGAAGGCTCTCACCACTTGAGTCAAGACTTAGCGTTGCTTTATCCTCAGCGATGTGTATATTGAGTCGAATGTCAGGGTTACTCACACTGATATTCGGTCTGATTCCAGTCTTTTCACGGAATTGATCAACAATGGCGTCCTTCACTTTATATGTGACAAAGCGCGAGTTTCTGAATTCTTCTGAGTAGACAACTGAATCAACACTGAAGGTCTTTCCCTTCTCAATATATTTACTCCAGTCTATTTTCTTCACCTCATCATACATATCTTCAGCCGAGCGGGCTTTGAAATGAGCGATTGGTTTGAGGATTCTTATGGCCGTATGTAGTTGGAAATTGGCGCGATACATCATCTCTTTATCTCCTGTAAACGACACCATTCGACGTCCAGTCTGTACATTATTGGCACCCAGTTGGGTGAGCTCTTGAGCCAAAACGGGTTCAAGTCCCATGAAAGTCTTGGCAATGAGTTCAAATTCCTGTTCCATTGTTGTATTGAATATCTATTATATCTTTCTTTATTTTCTTATATTTCTTAGTCTTGGGGCGCATATCTTCCATCACCCATGTATTCGCTCCGATGACACAACTCTTACCAATGGTGATGCGACCCAGCACAGTTGCATTTGAATATACCACCACATTATCCTCTAAAATGGGGTGACGTGCGATGCCTTTTATTGGCTTTCCATCTTTATCTAAGGGGAAACTCTTGGCCCCAAGTGTTACCCCTTGGTAGAGCTTTACATGCTTTCCGATAATACAAGTGGCACCAATGACAACACCAGTACCATGGTCTATCGTGAAGTATTCACCGATTTTAGCACCTGGATGAATGTCAATTCCAGTCTCAGAATGAGCCATTTCGGTAATCATTCTCGGTATCAACGGCACGTGCATCTCATAAAGTTCGTGTGCAATTCGATAGTTTGTCAGCGCCTTAATGACGGGATAGCACGAGATAATCTCAGCATAACTATCGGCAGCGGGGTCTCCGTTATAGGCTGCTTCAACATCGGTGGCCAGCAGATTACGGATGTGTGGCAACATGGAAACAAGCTTTATAGAGATTGTTTCAGCCTGTTTTCGCAGCTCGATAAACTTGTTATCATCGGGTTTCTCACACATATCACCGAAGCAAAGACCTGCCAAAACCTGCTCGTAAAGCAGCTTTTGCATACGTTCTGCATTGACTCCAATGTGATATTTGATGGTTTGTGTGTTGACAGATGACTTTCCATAGTATCCAGGAAAGATGATTGCACGTGACAATTCAACGATTTCTTCAAGCGCTTTGCCTGAAGGTAACGGATAACCGTCATGATGATGATGGCACAAACCTTTCAAAGTGTCGGTCTCCGACAGTTCTTTTACGGTCTGTGTCAGTACATGAGTCGGCTCTATATTGCTCATTTCGTTTGTTGTCTCAATATATATTATGTGCAAAGATAGTAAAAAAGTGAAGAAGACAAAACGAAAGTTGAAGTTTTTACACGATTATTTTGAAAAACTTTTCAACGAGGATGGTCATTTGTCTTGCCTCTTTTCATGGTGGCTATTCTATGGACAAATGAAACCAAGTGTGGGGCAATATTTTCTTAGAGAATAATCATCAAGGTGCAAAGTCTATATTTCTTTTGGCTTGTTGGTCGTTGTTTGTTTATGAAAGGCTATGTGTTGATATGTTGATTTATTTCAACTTGAATTTAAATTTGATTCAGTATGTTACATTCTTTGCTATGGAACAGGCAGTGAATGTTACTCTTTCTTCTAATGAATGGAAACAACCTGTTTCTCAGGCTCTTACTAAGTGGTGATTCAACACAGAGCTCTTGCGTTGTGATTTGTGTCATATTGTCGTGTAATTTGATAGCTTTTACGGCGTAAAATCATAGTCGTTACAAGGTGAATTGTGTGAGTTTGCGATAAGAAGTGTGTGGATTGATGCGTTTGTTTTATTTTTGTCATGAATTAAGATGATTCTGACGGCTGGGTTTTTGAAGTGTTTTCTTGAATAAACCTGAATGAGGCTGCAATATATTTTCTTGTTTTCTTGCCTATTAATTCAATGAAATTGAACTTTGTTTTATAGGATATTGTTTCGGAAGAAAATTCGTTCTGTATATGAATAAAAGCTCATTCTGTTTGTCAGGTGATTGTAGCTGTGTTTTATTTTTTCTTTATTGGTTATTTGAATTAATATTTATTTTTTCTTGTTTTCCTGCAACTTTTCTTATTTTTGTTGCGTCTAAGTGGTATAATTAATAATTAAAATGATGATTATGAAACGTATCTTCTTATTAACATTCAGTCTTTTCTGCCTCCTTACAATGGCGAGTTGTGGCATTACGTCAAACGATATACGCAGGATGGAGGGTAAATCCACGGGGCAACAAATTACGCGTTTGATTAAAAATAAATATTTTTCAAAGATTGAAACGGGTTTAGTTGGTGATGTCATCTATACGCAATCAGATTCCTTAAGCATTCGAATTGTGGGCTCGAAAGCTGCAGTTGAGGCTACAAGGGTAGATTTTAAAGGCGATAAACTCGTTATAACAACAGTCGGATCTAATAGTTTTAAGTTGTTTGGTAATGCTGGTCAAGGCGTCAAGGTCTATCTAAGTAGCCCCAATCTTGTGGAGGTTGAGAACGAAGGTGTAGGCGATTTTAAGGCAAAAAAGATTGATACCGACCAACTGAAAGCTTCTCTTGAGGGGACTGGAAGCCTACAAATTGATACCTTGATCTGCGATAATTTCAAAGGAGAAGTCGATGGAACGGGCAGCTTAAAAGTTGGGTATCTCGAAGCCATGTCAGTCAAAGCGTCTCTTGATGGCACGGGAGATATCAAGATGTTTATGGTCAAAGTGCCGAGTGCAGTGCTATCGCTTGATGGCACAGGAGATATCCGTGTTCGTGTGAAAGATTGCGGAACGGTCACTACAACCATAGATGGTACGGGCGATGTCGTATTGAAAGGCACGTGCAAACATTGGATTCAGCATAATGATACGCGTGGTGAGAGGACAAAAGAGCTTTTTAATGTCAACATCAAATAAAACTACTGTTTAACTATCTTCATAGTAAAAATTGTGTGTTTTCATTGATAATTTCCTATCTTTGCAATCATTGTAAGGTGCAATGATTGCAAAATTAAATATTAAAGTGTATGTATAACGAGGAAATTAACAAGATGATCATGACTTCAATGAAGTCAGGTGAGAAAGAAAAAGCAGCCGTTTATCGTCTTCTAAAAAGTGAATTCCTGAAGTTTAGTACGGCAAAAGATGCCAAAACCTTAGACGATTCAGCAGAGATTCAGATAATCCGTAAGATGGTAAAAGAGCGCAAAGAGTCTGAAAAAGTGTATGCTGACGCAGGTAGAAATGACTTGGCTGAGAATGAGAAGAATGAGTATTTGATTCTTGAAGCCTTACTTCCTGCAGCACCAAAAGACGAAGAAATCGAAGCATTTATCGTCGCTTCATACCCTGAAGGCATTGAACAAAAGCAGATGGGAAACGTGATTAAAGAAGTGAAAGCTAAGTGGAGTGCTGCCGATGGAAAGACAGTTTCAGAGCTTGTTCGTAAGCATTTGAAGCATTAAATCATATTGATTAAAGTTTGAACTTTAGGATTTGACTTGTTGAATAAAGGCAATCCTAAAGTTCAAATCTTATTTTTCAGCCCTCAGGAACTTGTTAATTATTGGCAGCTTCAGTCATGGTTGCCAAGAATTCTGCAACTTTTTGGCTTTGATCTTCACCGAAAGTGTTGCGTTTACTGAAGTTCAATATCGTCTCTTTACCTTTGGTAACGAAGGCCATTTTTGTTCCGTTGTCGTTGATTCCGATTTGTTGAATGCCCAAAAGTGGGATGTGTTCGTTTCTGTCTACATAGGAATCGGGGGCATTAAGCTGGGTACCTGTGAGATTACGTGTTGCAGGAATCAAGAAAAATTCATTCGAATTATAAGCGATAAGCACAGGGATGCGCACTTCAACAGCGCTATATGTTCTTGTACATTCTAAGAATTCATACTGCTGAATATCAAGAGCTGGGTAGATTTGTCTAAATAGTTGTCGTGCGGCTACAGCATAACTACCTTTTGCACCGAGTCCTTTTGTCTTCATATATATCATAGCTCCCACACCAACGAGAAACCATAAAATAATAATAACGAGCATAGTTGTGTTCATAAGCGTAATGTTTAATGATTGATATTAATAGTTGTTGAATAATGAGGGCAAAGATAATGTTTTTTCTATGAGGCTGCAATAGCAAATGAAAAGATTTTCTTTGCGCATTGCTATTGGCTTAGTTGCAAGGTAGAATCGCATAGGGGATAATGTTTTAGGCGATGTTTTAGCATTGTGTTTATAGTAGATGACAATACTTTTTGTTTGATGACAGGTTGAATTTTTATTGCCTTCATTCCGTTGTTTTCGTCATTTCCAGCGTTCAAAAAACAAAATATAAAATAAAAGTTTTCTCAGTTTCATATATAATATGTATTTTTGCAGCATATAAGAAGTATTAAACAAGAGGAAATGAATTATGCAATTATAGCCGCAGGTGAAGGTTCTCGGCTTGCACAAGAAGGGATTGTGACTCCTAAACCCTTGGTAAAGGTTAACAATGAACGGCTGATTGATCGTTTGATTCATATCTTTATAGACCATGATGCCGACCAAATCTCGGTGATATGTAACGCCTTAACATCGGATGTAAGCCGTCATTTGATGCACATAGAAGAGGATGGTCTCGAAGGAAGACCTATCCCTTTGAACTTCATTGTGAAGACAACGCCAAGCTCAATGCATAGTTTTTATGAGTTAAGTAAAGTCATGAAACCGGCTCCTTTCGTTCTAACAACTGTTGATACGATATTCAAAGAAGAGGAGTTTGACGCATTTCTCCATGCTTTTCAGCAGCAGTTGGCAGACGGAGAAGATGGAGTGATGGGGGTTACTGACTTTATTGACGATGAGAAACCACTTTATGTGGAAACGGATGAGGCTATGAACATCACGGCTTTCCTTGATAACAACGTTGAAGGAACATGCAAATTTATTTCTGGAGGCATATATGGCTTGGCGTCAAATGCCTTTCAAACACTTCAAGAATGTATGCAACGAGATGAAAGTCGCATGCGAAACTTTCAGCGAGGGCTAATTCGTGATGGTCGAAAATTAAAGGCTTTTCGCTTCTCTAAGATAATGGATGTCGACCATGCAGATGATATTCGTAAGGCCGAAGCATTTTTAAGATGAAAATAGTAGGTATAAAACGCGACGCAATCTTCTCGCCTAATTCAGTCGAAAAAGACCGAATGATTTTGCAACAAGTGCTTGATGGGCTCGGAGATTCAATCAAAATGATTGATGAAAAGATGCTGTCGAGCGAAGAAAATGCCGATGTTTACATCTCGATGGCACGTCATTCGACGACACTTGAGCTTTTGAAAGAGAAGGAGAAAGAAGGTGCTTTGGTCATCAATTCGGCCTATAGTGTGGAGCGATGTGAACGCGGTTGGCTCAACGAAGCTATGAGAATAGAGGGGCTTCCCATTCCCGATTCAGAAGGAAAAGAGGGTTATTGGCTGAAAAGAGGAGACATGTCAGCTCAAAGTAAGGCTGATATTGTCTATTGTAAAGACCGTGCAGCGCTGGCCAATCAACAGGCCTCATTTGTTATTCGCGGTGTAACGAATTGGATAGTTCAGGCACATATCCCAGGCGATCTCGTCAAATTCTATGGTGTTAGCGGTGGTTTCTTCCGATATTATTATCCGAATGATGATGGAATATCTAAGTTTGGAGATGAAAAATGGAATGGAGAAGCACATCATTATGACTTTGATGTTGATGCTTTACAAGCCATTGCAGAACGTGTTTCAATGCTTACGGGTGTGGAAGTCTATGGAGGTGACGCCATTGTTACAGCCTCAGGAGCATTCTATATCATTGATTTCAACGACTGGCCCAGCTTTTCACGCTGTCGAAATGAAGCATCTGAGGCCATCATTCATTATATAAAGAACAAAATAAACAGTCAGATATGAGTAATTTCAAAGCCTTATTGCAGGCTTCTTTCAAGTCCAACGATACAGAAGAATGGTTAGATGTGCACTTCACTCGACCCATAGGACTCGTCTTCGCCTTGCTATGGAATCGGTTAAATGTACATCCTAACGCGATAACTATACTCTCAATATTCCTTGGAGCAACGGCAGGTTGCATGTTTTATTATACCGATTTGCAACATAATCTGATAGGGATGGTGTTGCTGATGCTGGCAAATTTCTGTGACTCTACAGACGGACAGATGGCTCGTTTGTCGGGAAAGAAAACACTCATTGGGCGTATGCTCGATGGCTTTTCAGGCGATGTGTGGTTCTTTTTCATTTATGTTGCGATAGCTTTACGCTTATATCATCAACAGATTCCATTCACAGACGTACATTGGGGCATAGGAAGTTGGGTGTTATGTAGCGTTGCTGGATTTCTATGTCATGCTCCTCAAAGCTCTCTTTCCGATTATTATAGGCAGATACATCTATTCTTTTTAAAGGGAAAGGAAGGCAGTGAACTCGATAGTTACCAAAAACAAACAGAGATCTTAAAGGCACTTCCCAAGCACGGGGCATTCTGGGATCGACTCTTTTACAGTAATTATGCGAAGTATTGTCATAGCCAAGAGAAGCGAACTCCAGCCTTTCAGAAGTTCTTTATGAAGTGGAATGCAAGCTCAAAAGACGACGAATTGCGTCGCCGTTTCCTTGCCGGCTCACGCCCATTGATGAAGTATACCAACCTGCTTACATTCAATTTGCGCGCTATTGTCTGTTATATCGCGTGTCTAACGAATGAAGTTTGGGTGTATCCGCTATTTGAAATCATCATCATGAGTGCCATGTATGTTCACATGCACCATGAACATGAGCAGCTATGTGAGCAACTTTACAAGGAGATGGCATAGTGTTTTTATCTTAATATAATGTTTCTTTGCAGTTAACGACAATGATAAAAGGTTATATTTTCGATTATGGCGCAACGTTAGATACGGCAGGTCAGCATTGGGGAAAAGTGCTTTGGCATGCTTATGAGCGTCAAAACGTGCCCATAAGTGAATCCGATTTCCGAGACGCTTACGTCTATGGAGAGCGCACTTTAGGTAGTTCTCCTTTGATAAAGCACGATTATACGTTTCGTAAAACCTTAGAAATTAAGTTGCGTTTAGAGTTTGAATATCTCTGCAAAAAAGGGCTTTTGGACATTGATGAAACGTCATTCAATCGTTTACATCAGGTGCTTTTAGAAGATGTCTACGCCCAAGTTGTGAAGACAACAGCGCATAGTCGTGATGTGTTGGAGCGTCTTCATGAGCGTTATCCAATGGTACTTGTGAGCAATTTTTATGGCAATGTAGGTGTTGTTTTGAAAGAGTTTGGACTCGATTATCTGTTTAATGATATTATAGAGAGTGCCGCAGTAGGGATTAGAAAGCCTGATCCGAGGATCTATAAGCTTGGTGTTGAGCGACTAAACTTACGTGCCGAAGAGGTCGCAGTCGTAGGAGATAGCTTCTATAAAGACATTGAACCGGCTCATAAAATCGGTTGTCATACCATTTGGTTTAAGGGAGAAGACTGGACCAATCAGCAGTATGATGAAACGCTTCCCAATCAAATTATCACAGATATTGCCCAACTTCTTTAGCTAACGACAATATAAATAAGGTAATAAAGATATGATTTTCAGGAGATATATATTCGTTCTTTTAGTGCTTTTTGCTGCATCTTTTTCTGCAATGGCACAGATTCGAGGCGTTGTAATAGATGCACAGACTGGGGATACCATATTATATCCGAGTGCAACTTATAAGGGACATCAAATCGCAGTGAGTGGAGATGCACGCGGACAATTTACAATTGACCGTCACGATGGATGGTTATTAACGATTAGTGCCGTAGGATATCAGAGCAAAGAATATACAATCAAGGAAGGCTCTGCAGCCTTTTTGAATGTTAAACTCAAACCCGACACGCGCACGTTGAAAGGCGTTGTTGTCAAGAGTAGGCGCAATCGGTATAGCCGAAAGGATAATCCTGCGGTCGAATTAATGCGTCGTGTCATTGCCGCAAAGAAGAAAACAGACCTCAACAACCATGACTTCTATCAATATAATAAGTATCAAAAGATAACTGTTGCAGTCAATGATATTCATCCTTCGGATTTAGATAGTGGCTTTTTTGCCAAGAAACAATGGCTCATTGACCAAATAGAAACGAGTCCTTACAATCATAAACTGATTCTCCCTCTATCGGTTGACGAGACCGTCACCCAACACTTATATCGCAAAGACCCAAAAAGTGAGAAGGATATCATTATGGGGCAACAGTCGACGGGTATCAATCAATTCTTGGAAACGGGAGATATCATCAACACGATGCTCAAAGATGTCTTCACCGATGTAGACCTTTATGACAATCAAGTGCGGCTATTGCAGCATCCATTCACAAGTCCTATCGGCAAGGATGCTATCTCTTTCTATCGTTATTATATAGAAGACACGGTCTATGTTGACCAGAATCTCTGTTATCATTTGCAGTTCTTACCCAACAATCAGCAAGACTTTGGCTTCCGAGGTGACTTATATATCCTGGCAGACTCAACACTTCACCTCAAGAAATGCGTGCTGTCAATTCCCAAACGCAGTGATGTTAACTTTATAGACGACCTTACTTTGACGCAAGAATACACCAAATTGCCAAACGGAGAGTGGGTGTTGAGCGTAGATGATATGGTGGTTGAACTGAAGGTTGCTAAGTTCTTGTCGAAAGCTTTGGTAGTACGCACGACACGATTAAGTGATTATGCCTTCGACAAACTGCCCAAACAACTCTTCAAAGGCAAGGCTTCTACTCGACGAGAAGCCAATGCTATGATGCGCGATGAAGCCTTTTGGAATCAATATCGCACGGTAGAACTCACGAAGAGTGAAGACGGAATGTCGGCCTTTATCCATCGAATCGAACAACTTAATGGCTTTAAGTATGTTTTGTTTGCAGGCAAAGCATTGGTCGAAAACTTTGTAGAAACAGGCGATATGTATCATCCCAGCAAGGTAGATATAGGTCCTGTCAACACAATGCTTACTTCTAACTTCATTGACGGGCTTCGAACACGTGTGAGTGCACAGACAACTGCCAACCTCAATAAACACTGGTTCCTTTCCGGTTACTATGCACATGGATGGAGAAGTCGACGTAATTATTATAAAGGTGAACTCACTTATTCATTCAATAAGAAAGACTATTTGCCACGAGAGTTCCCAAAACGCACGCTGACTTTTACCTCTACCTATGATATTATGTCGCCTTCTGATAAGTTCATGCATACAGATAAGGATAATGTTTTCACGGCTTTGAAGTGGGCAAAGGTAGATAAGATGATGTTTTATAACCGCCAGCAGCTTCAGTTTGAATGGGAGTCAGAAGGTGGATTGCGGTCTATCGTTGGCGTAAAGACTGAAGAAGATAAGCCCGCGGGAGCCTTGTTATTCTCTGTTGACCATCTTCGCACTACCGAATTTAACGTGAATTTCCAGTTTGCTCCGGGCAGAACATACATCAATACGAAGCAACGTCGCATACCAGTAAACTTAGATGCTCCTGTGTTTACCCTCGGTCATACAATGGGAGTGAAGCTACTTGGAGGCCAATATCATTATAATCTTACGGAAGCGGGTATCTTTAAACGCTTCTGGATGAATTCATGGGGAAAGATAGATGCCTATGCTAAGGCCGGGATTCAATGGAATAAAGTGCCTTATCCATTGCTAATCATGCCGGCAGCGAACTTAAGTTACATCACACAAGACGAGACTTTCAACATGATTAATAACATGGAGTTCCTCAATGACCGTTATGCGAGCCTGCATGTAAGCTGGGATTTGAACGGAAAACTATTCAATCGAATACCTCTTTTGAAGAAACTTAAGTGGCGAGAGTACCTTGGTGTGAAGACACTTTGGGGGAAATTGAGCGATAAGAACAATCCAAACTTGTTGGCAAATAGCGGAGATCCTGCCGTGTGGGCTTTCCCCACAGGCAGTTATGTCATGGATCCTAAGCGCCCATACGTAGAACTTATTGCTGGAATCCACAATATTTTCAAACTGCTTCACGTGGAGTTTGTTCACCGATGCAACTATAATTCGTTGCCAACGGCTAAGAAAAACGGAGTGAGATTCATGCTGCGTGTGACCTTCTAAGCAATAGATGAGGCTGATGATTGACAGAGTTTTGGATACAATCATCAGCTTTTTTGGTTTCAATTTTTGCCTTTTCATGATTTTATGTATCTTTGTAGGAAATAGGATTTGAATGGAAATACTTTTAGCCGATAGGCAAGATATTACGCGAGCTGGCTTAATGTATGTCATCGAAAGCTTCAATGGAATCACCACACGCTATATAGAAGACAAAGCCGAACTGCTCGTTGCGCTGCAACATGATGCCAATCGTGTCGTGGTTCTTGACTATACACTCTTTGATATCAATGATTCTGCTGAACTGATGATATTGAGTGAGCGCTATACCAAGGTGCGTTGGGTGCTGTTCTGTGAAGATTTGAGTGTTGATTTCGTACATGTTCTTGTGTCGTCTTCCCCTCGTTTTAGCATCTTACTTAAAGAATGTAATCTTCAAGAGATTAGAGTTGGCCTCGATTATGCCATTCATGACCGCCGATTTATATGCCAACGAATGGCCGAAATGCTACTTGCGCCAGCACAACCTCAATTGGAACACGTGAAACTGACGCCTACTGAAACCGAGATTCTAAAGGATATAGCACTCGGAATGACTACGCGTGAGATAGCAGAAAAGCGTTTTTCCAGCTTTCATACCGTCAATACGCATCGTAAAAACATTTTTCGTAAGCTTGGAGTAAACACGATTCATGAGGCTACGAAATATGCCTTGCGGGCTGGGTTGATAGATTCTGCAGAATATTATATTTGATAATAGGGCCTTACGCCATTCTCTTTTGACCTCAATATAAAAGTTTTGATATTATTTTACAATAGCTTGCTCAGGATTAAGCTATTCAAAACCAAATGTTTTTCATTTCAGAATACGGCAGTTTTACAGCGGTTTAGTAAGATGCTGACTATCAAAGTGATAGGTGAAATCATGGAAAATACAATGAAAAATATTATGGTAATAATTGTAGTTCCTATGGTTTTATGTAGTAATATGGCTTGAATTATCGTGTAATTTGTGGGTGTTTACGATGTGATAACAGGCGTTTCGTGAGATGATATGAGTCAGTTTATATCATGTTATCCGTCTTTTGAAGGAAAAGTTTATTTGATTTCATACCAGAAAGGCTAAGGTTTCGTTTCCTCTTATTCTAATTGCCTTCTTCTCAACTCCTCTTTTTTAGGCTATATTTCTTTACAATTTATGTCGTAAAACATTTCATTATTTGTCTGTTTTTCTTTTTGTGAGGTGAAAGAAACGCATGACTTTTCGTCCTTAGTTTAATAATGTGATACCACGTTTTGATGGTGTTGCTAAGCAAATTGTTACAATCTTATGAGGAAATGTGCCATGTTTTTTGCGTTTATATTTGCCGTTTTGTTATCTTTTAAGCAGTTTTTCAAATAAAAATAGGAGTTATTTTGCATTGTGATTACTTATTTTATTGCAGATGTTTATTGTCATTTTTCATTTTTTTTGTATCTTTGTCATCAAGCAAAATGAATAAATCTTTTTCAAAAACATAATGATTTTGTCATGAAGCCACATAGAACCTCATTGAAAGATTTAGCGCAAGCATTGGGTGTTAGCATAGCTACGGTGTCACGTGCACTGCGTGGTAGTCATGAAGTAGGGGAGGAGATGCGACAGAAAGTGAAGGCTTTGGCCAAGCAAATGAACTATCGTCCGAATCCTTTTGCACAGAGTCTACGCAAAGAAGCGGCGCGTGTGATTGGGGTGATTGTGCCCAATCTCGTCACACATTATTATGCTTCAGTGCTTGATGGCATTGAAGATTACGCCTCACGCCATGGTTATTCTGTTGTCAGTGCAAATAGTCATGAAAGCCATCTGCGTGAAGAGCGGGCGGTAGAGAACTTTCTTTCTTTGCACGTTGATGGCATTATAGCCTGTCTTGCGCAAGATACGGTCGAGTATGAACACTATCTTCAGCTTTATGATATGGGCATTCCTGTGGTCTTTTTCGCCCGAACTTGCTTACCGGAGAAGTTCTCTCAGGTTGTTGGTAATGGTGCAGAGGCGGCACAAGAAGCCACAGTTCATCTCATTGAACGAGGCTGTCGGCGCATAGCTTTCATAGGAGGGCCAAACCATCTTGACATGGTAAAGCGCCGCAAACACGGCTATCTTGAAGCCTTACGAGAGTATCGTTTGCCGATAGATCGTGACTTGGTGTGTTGTGGAAAGATTGATTTCGACGAGGCACGGCAGTCAACTTTGCAGTTGCTTCAACGTGAAAATCGCCCTGATGCCATTCTAGCGTTCAATGATATCCTTACTTATGCGGCCTTTGATGCTATCAAAACATGTGGTCTTCAAATACCGAATGACGTGGCAATTATTGGCTTTACAGATGGCGACTCGGCTGCTTTTGTGACACCAAAGCTTAGTGCTATCATGGACCAGGCACATGAACAGGGCTCTAAAAGCTGTGAATTGTTGCTTCGACATCTTGCAGGTGACAAGCACATTTATAAGGAAATAGTTCCTATGATCCTTAAAATCAGGGAGAGTTCTGAGAAATAATATGTGTCCATCTATGCCTAATTAACAAAACATACTACTTGAAGAAACATTTTATACACGACTAATTACGTTTAGTTTACACCTTGAAAACATCAACTATAAAGTGCTTTTAAGATTCTAACTAACTTTGCATACAATAAACCTAAAGAAGAATAGATAAACAACAAATTAACAATCAATTTTAAACCTAATACAAATTAGCTATGAGAAGATCGTTTCTTAGTCAAAGCAAAACAATCTTTTGCAAAGCTGTTTTAACAGTTTTCATGCTGTTATCAGTGTCAAATCTCTGTGCTAAAACCATCACAGGAAAGGTCATTTCGACTTCCGATAATGAACCTTTAATGGGTGCGACGGTTGTAGTGCAAGGCAAACAAGGCGGTACAGTGACCGACCTTGATGGAGTATTTACCATAGAAGCCGCAGAAGGACAGACGTTAGTGGTCAGTTATATCGGCTATGTGACAAAACGCGTAAAGATTAATGATGGGCAATTGGTCATCAAATTAGATGAAGAAGCCAACTCTTTGAACGACGTTGTCGTAATTGGTTATGGCGTACAAAAAAAGAAACTTGTCACAGGAGCCAATATAAACGTGAAGGGAGATGACATTGCCAAGCTCAACACTTCTAATCCTTTGCAGGCTCTTCAAGGCCAAACTCCTGGTATGACTATTATCTCAGAGAGCGGTCAACCGGGTTCAGGCATGAAGGTAAACATACGTGGTATGGGAACGATTAACGGCAGTGATCCTCTTTATATCATTGATGGCATTCGTGGAGATATAGCATCTTTGAATCCCGCGGATATCGAAAGTATAGATGTTTTGAAAGATGCGGCATCGGCAGCTATATATGGTTCTCAGTCAGCTAATGGCGTTGTACTCATTACAACGAAAAGCGGTAAGGAAGGAAGAGCCGTAGTAAGCTTTGACGGATATGTCGGATGGCAGAATAAACCGCGTTCGATAAAGATGCTAAATGCAAAGGAATATATGACAATCCTTGACGAACAAGCAGTGAACTCTGGTAAATTACCCTATGATTGGAGTGCCTTCAAGAGTATTTATCATGAAGATGGCAGCATCGTTGACACTGATTGGGTGGGACAGATGTTTAAGAAGAATGCGAAGACTGGCTCATATAATATAGGTGTTACAGGTGGAAGTAAGTCTGGAAACTATGCAATGACGTTAGGATATATGAATCAAGAGGGCATTGTTGGTGGTAAAGATGTCAGCAACTATGAGCGATATAACTTCCGTGTTAATTCAGATTGGGCCGTTAAACCATGGTTGAAAGTGGGCGAACAAGTTAGTTTTATCTATACGAAAAGCCGTGGAATAGCCGTTGGAGGCGCCTATGATAATAACTTAAGAGGGGCATTCGGTATGCCTCCTATAGTGCCTTTGTATGGTAAGAACAATTATAAGAGCCCCTACTTGAATACAAAATTCATGGATTGGCAAGACGTTCAAGGACTCGGAAACCCTTATGGTTTGATGATGACTAATACCAATAATGAAAACAATGCGGCTCGTTTTAGCGCCAATGTTTACGCAGATGCCGAGATCATTAAGAATCTTCGGTTTCGCACAGTGTTAGGATATGAGTACTATAGTGAGGACTATCGCCACTTCACTCCACTCTATGAATTTAGTGATTTTTCTCGTAACATCAATCAAACTCATGTTTCTCAGAGTGCAGGACACAATCAACAGTTGACTTGGACGAATACGTTGAGTTATAATTGGAAGTGGAATGACCATTCATTCAATGCGCTGTTAGGAACAGAAGCCTATCAATTTTTCGGCGTAGGAGTTAGTGGTAATCAAGGAAAACTAAAGGGAGGATTTGATGATTGGCGGCATGCTTATGTGAGTAATGGCTCTGCTTCAACTCCCGAAGAAGGGCTTGGAGCAAGTGGTGCGCCTGCTTTGGATCAGCGAATGTTCTCATATTTCGGCAGAATTGGATGGAACTGGAAGGAGACTTACATGTTTAATGCAACGTTACGTGCCGATGCTTCCAGTAAGTTTGCTAAGGGAAACCGATGGGGTTACTTCCCTTCCATGAGTGCAGGTTGGTTAGTTTCTAACGAGAAGTTCTGGCAACCATTGGCCAAGGTGCTTGATTATTTCAAGCTTCGTGTTAGTTGGGGGCAAGTGGGTAACCAAAATATAGGAGACCTTATGTTTGTATCGCCAATCACAACAAGTTGTGTTTATTATCTGTTTGGCAACAAATATGGAGCTGCAGCACAAGCCCCTTACTATGGAGCTTATGAAAGTCGTCTGGCAAATGAAAAGGTTCGGTGGGAAACTTCAGAACAGATTGACTTGGGATTTGATACGCGTGCGCTTGGCGGAAGACTGAATATAAACTTTGATTGGTATTATAAAAAGACGAAAGATTGGTTAGTTGTAGCTCCAATTCTGGCCACAGCAGGAACAGGTGCACCTTATATTAATGGTGGAAATGTAAAGAATACCGGTGTAGAATTAGGCTTAGGATGGAATGATCACATAGGAAAGGACTTCCATTATTATGTCAATTTGAATGGTGCTTACAATCATAATGAGGTGGGAAACATACCTACAGAAGATGGAATTATTCATGGAACAGATGGTAACGGACAGCTATATGACAACTCAACTGAATTTTATCGTTCAAGTAATGGACGCCCAATAGGTTACTTTTGGGGTTATAAGACGGCGGGAGTATTCCAGAATCAGCAGGACATTCGTAATTGGATAGCCGCAGGTAATGGCATCTTACAGAATGATGTGAAGCCCGGCGACTTGAAATATTATGATGTTGACCACAACGGAATCATCAATGATGCCGATAAAGTGAATCTCGGTAACGGCATGCCAGACTTTACTTATGGCTTCTCTCTTGGCTTTGATTATAAAGGTTTCGACCTAAACGTGACGGCAAATGGTATGATTGGTAATGACATTGTACAGACTTATCGCAATGTTGGGGAAAAAACCGCGAACTATACAACTGAAGTTTTGAGCCGATGGACAGGCGAAGGAACGAGTAATCGCTATCCACGTGTAACGGAAATTAATGTTAACTGGCAGTTCTCTGATTTGTTTATACATGATGGAAGCTTTCTGCGTATTAGCAATATTACCTTGGGTTATGACTTTGTTCGACTTATGAAGACAAAACTTTTCAGTCAAGCTCGCTTGTATTTACAGGTTCAGAATGCCTTCACCTTTACCAAATATAATGGTATGGACCCTGAAATTGGTTATGGAATCAATGGTTGGGCCTCTGGAATTGACCTCGGATATTATCCTCGTCCGCGTACCGTTTTGGTGGGATTAAATCTTAAGTTCTAATTAATAACAAGTATTTTATATGAAAACAAATATATTAATACTTTCTGTTTCCAGTTTATTCGTTGCAGGAACACTATCTTCTTGTACTGAAAGTTGGCTTGATGTTGCATCTAAAACAGAAAGTAATTCCTCCAATTATTATAAGAGTCAAGATGATGGTTTGCGTTCTTTATACGCATGTTATGATGGTTGGCAGCGTACAGTTTCAGGCGGACCAGACTTTACGCTCTATCAACTTACTGAGACAATGAGTGATGAATGTTTCGGTGGAACAGGCAATACAGATGGTCGAAACACGCAAATCTTGGATCGTTTTGATATGAATGAGGCGCCCTCTTATACTGATATGCACAATAAGTTGTGGGGACTTTACTATGCAGCTGTATTCCGTTGCAATGAATTTATCGACAAAGCAGAAGGTATTTCGTGGGATGATACACGTGCAAAAGATACATATCTTGGTGAAACACATGCTATTCGAGCTATTTGTTACTTTGATATGGTGCGCACATGGGAACGTATTCCGTTGTTGATTCATGCTACAAAAGATAATGTTCCGCAAGCAAATCCTGACTCAGTTTATTCACTTATTGTCAAAGACTTAACCTATGCAGCCGACAAAATCCCTGCAGATGCCTATCCAAAAGCTGATGCTGCCACAAATGATGGACACATAACACGTTATGCAGCCATGGGAATGTTGGCGCGAGTCTATCTGTTTTATGATGGTGTTTATAACAATAATGAAGGTAAACCCATGCCGGGTGGACTCACAAAGGCCAAAGCTTTAGCCTATTGTGAAGCCATTATACAAAGTGGAGAGTATGGCTTAGTGAATCGTTTCAAAGACCTTTGGCCAGCTTCTTCTGATGATAAGACCGGTAACTACATTGATCATTGGGTGGATAAATCGTCATATGTTGGCGTAGGTAATAAGGAAACGGTTCTCTCTTTGAAGTTTAACTATACGGGAGATTACGATGGTAACGAAGATGGTAACCGCTTTGTAGTGATGCTTGGCCTACGAACGAATGGCGATGTATATAATCGTTATGGACAAGGATGGGGCGCATTAACGGTTAATCCGAAACAAGCTGCGGTCTATGGACAAGGAGATTCGCGTCGACAAGCATCCATAATAGACTGTCAGCAGCTGCAAAACTATGAACAGAAATACATAGCTGACCAGCGAGAATATACGGGTTATGCCATTAAAAAGTATACCCCTTTGAGCAAAAATATGACAAATAGTGACGGAACGACATCGCTTGTATCTTACCTTCAAGGTGATATGGCGGGAGACTTTATGATTTCTCAGTATCAAGATTGGGTGCTTCTGCGT
This sequence comes from Segatella salivae DSM 15606, assembly GCF_000185845.1. Taxonomy (GTDB): domain Bacteria; phylum Bacteroidota; class Bacteroidia; order Bacteroidales; family Bacteroidaceae; genus Prevotella; species Prevotella salivae. Next base: position 966,110 of record NZ_GL629647.1, on the reverse strand, counting down.
TATGCCGACGTGCTTTTGATGGCTTCAGAATTAGGGAGTAGTCACGCGCAAGACTATCTTAATGAGGTCAGAAAGCGTGCATACACTCAGTCAGATGGCTCACTCAACGGCAACTATACAATGATTTCAGCCACGAAAGAAAACATTTGGCGTGAGCGTCAAAAGGAGTTTGCCTTTGAAGGCATTAGATATTGGGATGAACTTCGACAGGGATTGTCTGTTGCATCGAATCAAATTGCTGAACATAATACCGTGCTATTAAGTGGTGGAGTGAAGGAAAAGGTCAACATAGATGCTCTAAATATCGTGAAGAAACGTGGCTTCTGTCAGATTCCTCTCACTCAAATTACCTTGAGTAATGGCGTGTTAAAACAGAACGCCGGATGGTAATAGACTGGTTATTTCAAAGATTTTATAGTTAAGAATGAAGTTTATGAAAACAAAACAATACTTATATCTGCTGATTACTTCAGTCATTATGCTCCTTCAAACGAGTTGTTCTCCCGACTCATTTAGCTTGGGTGATAAAGATTTATCAGCTGATGATCTCGTCGAAGGCATAGCTTATGAGATAAAACATGACGCTTCTAACCCCAATATTATCATCGTAAAGAGCTTGCTTCCTAATCGTTATTCGGTGACAATAGATACTCCTCAAGGACGTTATCAGAGTGATGAAGTGACGTTGAAGATGCCTTTCAAGGGGACGTATAAAGTCAGAATGGGAGCCGAAACGCGTGGAGGCTTCGTATGGGGACCTTACACTGAGTTTACGGTTAATACCTTTTTTGCAGGCTTTGTCAATGATCCTTTGTGGACAATGATTAGTGGTGGAGTAGGTCATTCCAAGCGATGGAAACTCGATATCGATGCAAACAAGATTACGAAACATTCTGATTTATGGGCAGGTCCTTTGGGTTTCTGGGGCACAGATGACAATTGGAATAGTGTAATGTTAGGCCAAGAGCTTGATGGAGACACCTGGAGTTGGATACCAGATATAGCAAGTAACGGATGGGTTATGAAGGCTATGGACCATGGTTACATGGAGTTTGATTTGAAAGATGGTGCTCATGTCACGATCTATGATGCCGAATCAGGGAAGACAATGAAAGGAACTTACATGTTAGATCCCGAGAAACATACCATTACTTTCACTGATGTTAAGTTACTTCACAATGCAGAACACGATGGTGTTGTAACCAATTGGAGTAGTAATCTATCACTCTTTGGCTTGGATAATGACCGACTTCAGATAGCTGTTTTGCGTGATAACTCTTCAGAAGGTCCATGTAAATTGTGTTACAATTTCGTATCACAGGAATACTGGGATAACTGGAAACCCAACGCGAAACCTGTCAATGATAATGTTAAACCTACGCTTGTTGAGGGCTGGAAAAACTTGCTTGAGAACACCACGAACCGCGAAATAACTTACAAGTTGGCTAAAGATGATGAGGGAAAAGCCTTTGATTACTGTAATCTTGACGGCACAACGAAGAATCTTTCCCTTGCTCCTGTCTCAGGGTTAGAGGATGCTAAGCTCGTAATGTATTTTGGAAAGGATGCTAACTCACGCACTTATGTCTATACTTCTCCAAGTGGTAGTCAAGTGAAAGGAACCTACACACTTTCTGATGAGGGTGTCTTTACATTCTCAAATGGCTTAGGAAATACTCCTTTATCAGCTGATTTTAATATGTCAACCAATGCTGATCATACGCTAAGAGTGCTCTCGGTATCTACTGATAACTATTCTGGCGCACTGAAAGATTTATGGCTTGGTAAGTCTTGTATAGATGATCAAGGTCATGTTTTCCAATATCAGGGCTATCATTGGGTGGCACAAAATAATGCAAATGCAGCTATAAAACGTTATGTCGGCACGCTTTATGTTTTTGATTCTGGCTATAATTCTAAGGCCAGTAACCCTGTATTTATCACAGGAGACGGTGATTATACGTTCACATTAAATGGGTCTCAAACCAACGCTTATGGTGTTTACTTAGATATTCCAAAGCTTTTTAAAGACCATCATCAATGTGATGTGAAGATTATCAGCATCAAAGTCGATGGTCATGATATTGCTTTCAGCGATGCAACGATTAATCGTGGTACTGCTGATAACGACCATTCAACAGCTCGTCGCTATATTGTTAATCCATGGGGAGCAACAAAGAACGACTGCGTTCATTACAATTTTTCGCATACATTGGCTGTAAAGGTACACATTTCTTATGATTGTGGGTCAAATGTTATGGAGCCTTAACGACATAAAACAATCGATTTTGACAAATTAAATGTAAGGATTATGAAAATTAAACATATCGTTAGCCTCGTGGTTATGACGCTGTTCTTCACATTATTCTCATGTAGTAACAATGAAGATCTTACAATAGCAACAGGTAAAGTCATCAAAACGGTTGAGACGGGGGATGCAACAGTGACAGCTGTTTCGGCCATAGTAAAAGGTAAAGTAACTGACCTTTCACGGATGGATGCTGCTTCTTACAACGTGGGAGTAGTCTATGGAACGCGTGAGGACCCAACAACCACTGGACAAAGGGTCGTGGGAACTATCGATTCTTTAGGGGTAGTGACAACACGTTTGCAAGGACTTTCTAAAGGCATTACCTATTATTATGCCACTTATGTGACGCTCGAAGGTCAGTTAACTACCTTTGGTGACGTGAAGAGTTTTGTATCAACAGACGCTAAAATAACGACAGATGACGCCACAAATATAATGCCAACAAAGGCTACACTCGCTGCTTCTATGCATGAACTTGATGGTATCATGGTTGAAGGACAAACCGAAATACGGTGTGGTTTCAAACTTTCAACTTCACAAAATGATGTCAAACAAGGTGTTGATTATGCTATTTCGTCAGTAAAAAATAAGTTTTCTTATGACCTTTCGGGCCTTATTCCTGGCCACACCTATTATTATATACCTTACTTTTATTTAGGGGATGGGGTGGTTTATGGTGAAGTTAAGCACTTCAAAACACGTCCACAAGAGATGGAATACGTTGATCTTGGCTTATCAGTACTATGGGCAAAGTGTAATATTGGAGCTGAAAAGGAACAAGAAATAGGTGTACTCACCGCCTTTGGTGACCCAACTGGACTCATGCAGAGTGATTTCTTGCCCGACTATCCTATAGTGAACGACATATCTTCAACGGCAAACGACATCGCTACTCAAGCCGATATTGATGGTAATTCAATGGTGAAGTCTTCAATGCCAACCGCAAATCAGGTGAAAGAATTGGTCGAAAAGACGACTCAAAAGGAGGAAACCGTCGGTGGAGTGAAAGGAATCCGTTTCAAAGCAGCTAATGGTAATAGCATCTTTATGCCTTATACAGGCTATCGTAAAGGTCAGGTTGTTACCCCTTCTGATGCAGAAGGGCTATATTGGACAGGCAGTCACTACGATATTGTCAATGATTATAGCCACACCTTAAAGCTTTCCGCAGGCTCAGCATCTTGTGGTTTATCTACACGTAACCTTGGTTTGGCCGTTCGTTCGGTACGGAAAACTACGGGATTACACCCTCTTTCCAATCGACTTGTTGTCGGAGACCTCGAAAACAATGGCCGAATCAGAATAGAACTCTATAATGAATATAGGGCAACAAAGAACACTCCGGCTGTTAATCCAGCTCAAATCAAGTTCTCTAAAAACATGGTTGTCACCTTTAATATTATGGGAATAGCCGGTAATCTTAAGCCTACTGCGGCAACTTCTCATATCGCTGGACTCGAATTCGCAGATGAATCATGGGCTGTAAATCATTGGAGTAGCCTCTCAGGGGACAAATATGACGCTACAATCCATGGTGATGGCACCTATAAAGTGTGGATGGAGACCACCTCTAATGCTGCTGGTGCAAAGGTCTTCTGCATAGATATAAAAAATCTTGCAACCGATTTGATTGATAGTTCGAAGTTAAAAGTTAACGTCATCAGTGTTGATTTTGACCGTTAATAGCGGGATAAGCACTTCTCTTCTCAAAGGGTATATGCCATCCCCCCTGTGCATCCGGCGAGAGAGAAGGTTTTCTTCCGACAATGATTAGAAAAAAAATAAAGATAATGAAAAGAATAAATCTCTTATTGTTCCTATTGCTTCCTATCACTCTTTGGGCTTTAGCTTCTTGCTCTAAGGAAGACAATGTCACTCCTTTAGACGCTACGTTTACGTTATCTAAAGCCGAACTACAGTTTGCAAAGTCAGGAGGTGAGACCTTACTTTATGTTCGTGGAAGTGAAAAGCCTGTTGTTTCATCTTCTGAAACATGGCTAAAAGTAACCCCTTTAGCGTCAACTTCGAAGGTTGTTTATAAATATCAGGTTGTCGTTGATTCCAATTCTACTTATAACGACCGTAAAACAACACTCTCTGTCAATGTTGGTGGTGAGACAAAGCAAGTCAATGTGTCTCAAATGTCAACTGAAGGCTTGGTAATTAAGTCAGAAAAGACCATGAACATTGATGCCAATGGTGGAGTAATCTTGGTCAAACTTCAAGCCAACAACCCACTAACGATGACCTTATCTGCTGATTGGCTGAGCGAAATACCTTTGACTCGAGCGAATATGAAGGATGAAACTCACCAATTTCAAGTGGCAAAGAACTTTGGTTCTGCACGCACTTCAACTGTTAGTTTCACACTTTCCCATGGCGATGTGAGCCTTACTGAGTCAGTGACTATCAATCAACATGCTGGTACATACGCAGGGGGAATGACACACTCTGCCAAAGAACTCGCTGCATTGATGGTTCCCGGGTGGAACTTAGGCAATACTTTTGAAGCCGGAGATGCTGCAAACAATTTTACGAATCAAGGTGGACTTTCAAGTGAAACGGCTTGGCAAGCAACGAAAACCACACAAAAAGTTATTGACGAAGTAAAGAAACAAGGTTTTAAAAGCGTACGTTTACCTGTCTCATGGGTAATGGGGCATCTCACAGATAAAGCCAAAATGTCGATTGACGAAGCTTGGATGGCGCGTGTGAAAGAAGTCGTTAACTACTGTCTTGCCGATGGTCTCTATGTCATTATTAACGATCATTGGGACGGAGGCTGGCTCGAAATAGATGGTTTTAGTAGGTCTCGCGATAATTTTCAAGTCGTAGATGAGACTACAATCACTGAAAAGACGAAGCAGCTCAAGGCACTTTGGACGAACATAGCACAGGCTTTCAAAGACTATGACGAGCATGTTGTCTTCGCAGGTCTTAATGAACCCTTCCAGGAATATAAGCTTTTCAATGGTCATCACCAAGAACTTACGCCGATATTGCAGCGTTATAATCAGGCTTTTGTAGACGCTGTGCGTGCTACCGGAGGTAATAATACATCACGTGTACTTGTTGTTCAGGGACCAGCTACAAACATTCAGTCTACTTGCAACTATCTACAAATGCCACAAGATACAAAGACTGACCGACTAATGGTTGAGGTTCATTACTATGATCCGTGGAACTTCACAAGCGGAGCAGTGTCTACTTGGAATGATAAAAATAGCATAAAGGAAGACTTTGACAAATTAAAGACAGCGTTTATTGACCGAAATATCCCTGTAATTATAGGCGAATGTGGTGCTGGTTGGCAAAAGAATGAAGCCTCGTTTAACGCTACTTTAAAGTCTTGGTACGCTACAGTCTTCGAGTATGCAGTACGTCGTGGCATCGTGCCTTTTGCCTGGGATATCAATGTTTCCAATTATCCTAATATCTCAATCATAGACCGTCATCAATTGAATGTATGGAATAAACCGGCTATGGAGGGAATAAACGCGGGCGTAGCTGCGGCAAAATAAGAGGACATTTTATATTCATGCTGTTGTCGTTTCTTTTCTCTCAGAAGTCAAAGAAAGTCTGTTGACAACAGCTTCTCAATTCATCGATGTTCCTCATCAGGGTGATTCACATTAAGATTAGCCCCTGATGAGGACATCTTCTTTTTATTGCTGATGCTGAAAAGGTGCCAATACGCAAAACAATATACGTCAAATTACACGATAATCTCTATCATTTTATGCTGTGGTTAACGTCATATTACCCTGTGTTTTGATGTGTTTTAAAAAACACTAAGCAGGGAGTCATGTTGTCATAACTAAAAAACAAGATAATACAACGGTTGAGACGATGCGTAAAATGCTAGTTTTATGGCTATTGTTTGCTCTTTGAAGATAGGTTAAGGCCTTATAAAAGAGTTGACTTTCTTTATCATCTTGTATGGTTTTAACTTCTGAAATGATTTATGGTTATTCATTGCTCGAGGAACGGATTGCAGTAGTTTATCCCATCACTAATAGCTGGTTTGCTATAGCGTAAAAACATACTTGAGCGTCATCCCATGAAAAAAGTCAGATGAAAGTTTGGGATTGCGTTCAAAAAACATTACTTTTGTATTAATCTAAATCTACTATTTATCACATGAAACGTCTGTTATTGTCGCTTTTGTTGGTGTTAATGCTATCGTTTATGAAGGCATTTGCACTTCAAACCCCATTGACATTCTATCGTCTTGGCATTCGAGATGGTTTATCAAATAGCCAAATCAACTGCGTTTTTAGGGATTCAAAAGGCTATATATGGTTTGGAACAGCATCGGGATTAGACCGCTTTGACGGCTTTAGATTTAGCAATTTCTTTCATAAAGCAGAAGATAAAACCTCGTTGCTCAATGATGTTGTCAACGAGATTCAAGAAGATGCAGCCTCTGATTTATGGGTAAGTACAGGGTCAGGTTATTGCAGATTTATTCGTAAACAGGGTGTTTTTGACATTCAACTTCAAGCGTGGATGCAGGCAAGAGGAATGAAAGGAGTACCTTACTACATGAAGATTGATAAACAAAAGAACATGTGGTTGGGAGTCAGAAAGCATGGTGTTTACTACTATGATATACGAAAGAAGAAAGCCTTTTTATTTTCTTTGCAAGACAAAGGGCGTCGAGTGATTCAAGAATCAGTTGTTACAGACATCGCCGAAGATAACGGATGCGCTGTTCTTATCTATGATGATGGAACGCTTGTTAAGGCAGATGGCGTGAAACGCCGCGTGGTTAGGGTGGATAAAACGTTGAAAATAGCGTCACGTGGAAAGTTCTTTGATTACAGAATCTTTGTTGATAAAACGCACAACCTTTGGCTAACGTTCGCGGGAAAGACAAAGGTTTGGAGTGCAAGTGACCATCGATGGTATGATTCTGCAGATGCATTTCTGGTTGCAAAAGGATATAAATTACAGACAAAGAACATTGTAGTGAAGTGCTTAAACAACGATGAAACAGGACGTCTTTGGATAGCAACCGATCATGATGGACTGCTTTGTTTGGATCCCATTAGCCATCGTTCAGATGTTTATCAATATGAAAAAGGGCAGTCAACAAGTATCCCCGATAACACCATCACAAGTTTTTGTTTAGACAACAGGGGTGGACTTTGGCTTGGATCCTATAAGAATGGCGCTGCTTATTGTTCGACTGCAGATGCACGTTTCAAGCTAATTGCTTTGGGAGATGTGTGTTCTATTGTTGAAGACCAACGTGGAAACCTTTGGTGTGGGACTAATGATTGCGGCATTGTTGCATACAACCCAGCAACTGGGAGCATACGTTCTTTTCGGTCGAATGAAACTGGTTTGGGTAACGATATTGTCATAAGTAGTACTGTTGGCAAGGATGGTGCCTTGTGGTTTGGTTCATTTAACGGGGGACTTACATGCTATAAGGATGGACGATTCAAGGCTTACAGGGCATCGGCAAATGGAAAAGGCTTGGTCAATGACAATGTTTGGGTCTTGAAGACAGAAGAAAATGGCAATATAGTGATTGCTACTTTGGGCGGAGGATTACAGCTGTTGAATCCACAAACAGGGCAATTTACGACCTATACAACGCATAACTCACCGCTTGTTTCAAACTTCTTATCGTCAATAGCCTTTGATTTGACAGGCAATATCCTAATGGGACATGCGCAGGAATATTCGATTTTGGATGCAAAAACGCATAAAATAAGGAGGCTTATTCGCCCAAAGTCTCATAAGTTTTTATCGGTATCATCCATTAATCAGATATTTGTTGACTCACGAGGACTATTGTGGAATGCAGGTTCTTCAGGTCTTTCGGTCTATGATTCTCAGTCAGATAGTCTTATGACTATACCTTTATTTGCCGATCGGAAAGCAGGTACAGCTTATGCAATTGCAGAGGATTTGTCGCATACTTTATGGGTAACGACCGACCAAGGAGTTTCACATTTGGTTGCAGATAAGGATGAAGGACGATGGAACTTCTTTGTAACCAATTATACAGATGTTGATGGTTTGCAAGACAGACAATTCAATAGTCGCGCCATTTTGTTGTGTAAAAATGGAACAATTGTCGTCGGAGGGCAAGATGGAATTAATCTACTTACACCACAATCAGAGTCAAAGTTTGATGTGACAGCAAAGGCTTTATTTTCTGGTTTGCTTGTGTTCAATCAGCCAGTAAGGGTGGGTGACGACTATAACGGGCATATAATTCTTGATGAAGAGTTACATGATGGGGGAAAACTAAAACTGAATCATGACGAGAATGCATTTACAATTCAGTTGTCTTCTGATGCAGTTTGTTTGCCCAATCGATGTCGTTTTCTTTATCGTTTGAAAGGCTTTGATGACAAATGGCTACAGACTACTGACGGACAACCAGCCGTAACGTTTACCAATCTGACGTCGGGTAGCTACACACTTGAAGTGAAAGTGGTTAATGCAGACGGCACTCAAAGTAGCGAAGTCAGTCGATTGAAGATTTTGATTCGCCCTCCTTTCTACCTATCGGCATGGGCTTATGCGTGCTATTTTGTGTTATTTTGTCTGTTGTTTTATGTCATAAACCGCATACTTCTTAGGCGGGCGAATGACCGAATGAGAATAGAACAAGTGACAAGAGAAGCCGAACAAGCGCGTCGTCTCGATAAGATGAAACTTGATTTCTTTGCAAATATCAGTCATGAATTGCGTGCTCCTTTATCATTAATCCTATCTCCTTTGTCGGTGTTGATTAGTCAAGAGCATGACAAAGTGAAGAAAACAAAGCTGCAATTGATATCACGTAATGCCACGCGTTTGCTGGGATTGGTCAATCAAGTGCTCGACTTCAGGAAGATAGATGAGGATTGTCAGCAGATGAAACTTGTGACAGGAGATGTTGTTTTGTTTGTGCGTGATATCTGTAATACGTTCCTTCAGTTAATGGGACAACACAAGTCATTGACCTTTTATTCATCTGTGGATGAACAGATGATGTCATTTGATGCAGAGAAACTTCGCAGAATCATGGAAAATCTGCTTTCGAATGCCTATAAATACACGCCTGATGGGGGTAGGATTGACGTCGCCTTACGTGTCATAATGCAAGGAAAAGAGTTGCAAGCAGAAGGCAAACAGCTTGAAATCAAGGTTAGTGATACAGGTGTTGGCATTGAGGATGAGGCAAAAGCACATGTCTTTGAGCGTTTCTATCAGGCTTTCCATGAAGGTAAAATCGTTGCCAGTGGGAGTGGTATTGGCTTGAGTATAGTGAAGAAGTTTGTCGAAATGCATGGCGGAAAGGTTTCTGTTACCGATAATCCCGGTGGTGGAACCGTGTTTATTTGCTTAATTCCTTTGCGTAAGGAAGAAGGAGTGCCGATGTTAATACCTTCTAATGCTGAAAGCGAAGAGGTTGATATGCAGAATCAACTGCAACACGATGTGCATGAAAAGGTGTTCGATGACGAGGTGAAGTCAATGCAATTAAGAGCGGAAGGAACTCGGAAAGTAGACTTACTTATCGTTGATGATTCAGAAGATTACTTAGCGTTTATGGCGGAAGTACTATCACAATACTACCATGTTCGTGTGGCACATCATGGTAAAGAGGCTTTGGAGGACATAAAAGTTCAGCGTCCTGATGTTATTTTAAGTGATGTAATGATGCCTGAGATGGACGGGAATATGCTCTGCAAAACATTGAAAGGCGACAGAAATACATGCGATATACCATTCATTATGCTTACGGCGCGTGTGGCAGATGCCCATAAATTGGAGGGCTTGGCACTTGGAGCAGACGATTATATCACAAAGCCTTTTAGCATAGAACTATTGATTCTCCGTATTAATAACCTCATAAAGTGGCATAATGGGACAAAGAATAAGCTTGTAGATCCTAAGATTAAGCAGGTGAAAATTACGTCAATGGACGAAAAAATGGTGAAAGATGCAACAGAATATGTTGAGAACAACTTGTCAAATGCAGACATAAGTGTTGAAAGTTTGAGTGCTTCATTGGCCATGTCTCGTGTGCAATTATATAAGCGTTTGTTATCAATTACAGGATTGACGCCGTCAGAATTCATTCGGAATATACGCTTACGGCACGCTGAACAGTTACTAAGACAGAGCCAAAGAAGTGTGAGTGAGATTGCTTATCAAGTGGGATTTAACAATCCTCGCTATTTTTCTCGTTACTTTTCTGAGATGTATGGTGTCACACCTTCAGTGTACAAGCAACGCTATGGTAAATAGTTAACATTGTATATGCGTATTGGAAACATTATGGTAGGCTTCACATCAGTTTCAAACATGCTATATAAACAAAGTGAATGGCAGGCTTCTTTCACAATAAAGTATCTTTGCATTATGAACAAAATAAATTAAAACATGAAATCCGCAAAGACTCTTTTGATTGTTTTTTTAGCTTTATGCTGTGGTAAGATGACTGCAGCTGACTTTACACGTGATGGCAATTACGTGACAATTCCAGTGAAATCTCCTGTTGTATCGGGTGCAAAGATGCTCCGTTTACAGGTTGTTGGTGAGAAGATTATTCGTGTTCAAGCGACTAATGAGCTGTCGTTTAAGCCGAAAAAGAGCTTGATCATTGTTCCACAAACTGCTAATCCATATTATCAAGTGACGGAGAAAGCAGGAAAAGTAATTGTTTCTACTGCTGCAATGAAGGCTATAGTTGAAGCAAAGACGGGCCGCATTGCCTTTTATTCTCATGATGGTAAGCCTTTATTGTCAGAGAGTAAATCAGGTGGAAAGACTATTGTTCCGTTCAAAGTTCCATCTCGTGAGATTGGCGCTGATAGCCATTTATCTGAAGAACAGCTTCAAGGTGTTAGCTGGCATGCCTTGTTTGATAGTCCAAAAGATGAGGCTTTCTATGGTCTTGGGCAGCATCAGGCAGAGGAATTAAACATGAAAGGGAAGAATGAAGAGCTTTATCAATACAACACAAAGGTTAGTATTCCCTTTGTGATTAGTAACAAAAACTATGGTATTTTGTGGGATAGCTACAGCTTTTGTCGCTTTGGAAATCCTGAAGATTACATGCAATTGAATCGTGCTTTCACTTTATATAATAAGGAAGGAAAGCGTGGTTCGCTTACAGGTACATACATAGAAAAAGATGGAAAGCGTCTTGTTCGTAATGAAGACAGCATCTATTATGAATTCGCTTTACCCGAATTGGCGAGGAAGAAGGCTGGAACGGACGTTGGAGTGGCTAATCTTCCGACATCATTTAAGTTGAATGGTGCTCATGTTACCTATGAAGGATATCTCGAAGCGCCTGTAGAGAATGTCTATCGCTTTATGCTTTACTATGCAGGATATATGAAAGTGTATCTTGATGGCAAGGAAGTTGTGCCTGAAAGATGGCGAACTGCATGGAATCCCAATAGCAATAAGTTCACCTTTCCAATGAAAAAAGGTCACAAAGCGAAACTCTTGATTGACTGGTTTCCCGATGGAGATGTTAGTTATTGCGGTCTTCGTGTGGCGTCACCTCGTAGTGAAGATGAGCAGAATAAACTTAGTATATGGAGTGAAATGACTCCAGACATGGACTATTATGTTATTACTGGTAACACGATTGACGACATCATATCAGGTTATCGAACGTTAACTGGCAAGGCAAATGTATATCCAAAGTGGGCTTTAGGCTATTGGCAGAGCCGCGAACGCTATACAAATAGCAACGAGATTGAAGCCACTTTAAGTGAGTTTCGCAGGCGAAACATCCCGATAGATAACATTGTTCAAGACTGGAATTACTGGCGAACGGACTCATGGGGAGACCATACTTTTGATGCAACTCGATATCCAAACCCTCAACAAATGCTTGATAGTGTGCATGCACTTCATGGCAGATTTATGATTTCTGTATGGCCAAAGTTCTATTGTTCTGTTAAGAATTACAAGGAGTTGGAACGTCAAGGTTGGATCTATCAGCAGGCAGTTCAGGACTCAATCTATGACTGGTTAGGTTATATGGGGTCTTTTTATGATGCTTATAGTGACGGAGCTCGTAAGATGTTTTGGCGTCAGATGAATGATAATCTCTATCAAAAGTATAAGTTTGGTATTGATGCTTGGTGGATGGATGCAAGCGAACCAAACGTTCGTGACTGTACTCCTATGTGGTATCGAAAGGCACTTTGCGGCCCAACGGCATTAGGAAGTAGCACTGAATACTTTAATGCTTATTCTATAGTTAATGCTGATGCAATCTATAATGGGCAGCGAAGTGTGAACCCGAATCAGCGTGTTTTTTTGCTGACAAGAAGTGGATTTGCAGGCGAACAGCGTTATAGCACAGCCACATGGAGCGGAGATATTGCCACAAGGTGGGAGGATATGCGTGCTCAAATGACTGCCGGCATGAACTATAGTATTAGTGGTTTGCCGTTCTGGGGCATGGATCAAGGAGGCTTTTGCGTGGAGAATCGTTATGTAAAGGCACAGCAGTTATTTGATAAAACAGGTGAAGAGAATGCGGACTTAAAGGAGTGGCGCGAGCTACAAACACGCTGGAATCAGTTCGGTTGCTTTATACCTATCTACCGTTCTCATGGACAATGGCCTCTGAGAGAAGTGTGGAATATTGCTCCCGACAATCATCCTGCCTATCAAACCATTGTTGCTTACGACCGACTTCGTTATCGAATGATGCCTTATCTTTATAGTATGGCAGGTGCAGTGCATTTTAATGATTACACGATGATGCGTCCTTTAGTGATGGATTTCAATGGTGATGCACGCGTTTATGATATCAAAGACCAGTGGATGTTTGGCCCTTCGTTCATGGCTTGCCCTGTAGGTACATACCAAGCACGTACACGTGAGGTTTATTTACCAAAGCAACGAGGATGGTATAACCTTTATACGAACGAGTATTATGCAGGCGGACAGACGATCACTGCCGATGCTCCATACGAAAAAATACCTGTATTCGTGCCCGAAGGTGCTATCATTCCGTTTGGTCCTGCAATGGAATGGAGTGATGAAAAGCCTGCAGAGCTGATCACCTTATATATATATGGTGGGAAGAATGGGCAGTTTACACTCTATGAAGACGAAGGAACAAACTATAATTATGAGCGTGGAAAGTATGCTACTATACCTTTCTCTTATGATGATAAAATACAAACGCTCACGATCGGAAAGCGAGAAGGTAGCTTCGATGGCATGCTTCAATCGCGTCGGTTCAAGGTTGTCTATCGTCATCCAGGTGTGAAAGTACAGGATTTAGATATTGATGGAGTCGATGGAATGACTGTTAACTACTCCGGAAATGCGATGAAAATTAAACTCAAATAAATGAAAATTAAAATCTTAACAACACTCATTGGATTGCTTTTTGCCTTGAATGGCATGGCATCTGAACGTAAATTGTTTGATGATCATTGGCGTTTTGCTTTGCAAGACTCTGCAACAATGTCATCACCTAACTTTAATGACAATGCATGGAGACGTTTATCGTTGCCCCATGACTGGGCAATTGAAGGGGATTTTCAAGCTACTAATCCATCAGGAGCCACTGGTGGCGCGCTTCCTGGAGGTATAGCATGGTATCGAAAGCATTTTGATATACCAACTTTTGACCGAAACAAACATTATTTTATAGACTTTGATGGGGTCTATATGAATGCTTCTGTCTATCTGAATGGCCACTTATTGGGCACACGTCCTTATGGTTTTATTAGTTATCGCTATGAGATGACCCCTTATCTTAAAGCAAAAGATAATGTGATTGCTGTCAGAGTAGACAATAGTGAGCAGCCAAATTGCCGATGGTATAGTGGTTGTGGCATCTATAGGCATGTCTATTTGGTTAGTTCCAACACCCTACATGTAGCACATTGGGGTACATTTGTCACTGCAACAACCGATGGAAAGGTATCTGCAGAAATAAAAGTGGATAATCAATCTCAGCGTCGCGAAGTGGTCACGTTACGCAATACAATACTTGATTCGTCTAAGAAAGTCGTCTCAACAACCACAGATAAGCAGACAATCCAGGCTGATGCACAGGCTACATTCAATGTAAATATGTTGGTTAACGGCCCAAAACTCTGGTCAATAGAACAGCCGAATCTTTACGTTCTGCGTACAGAAGTCATGCGAGGTAACCGTGTTGTCGACACCTATGAAACTACTTTTGGTTTCCGTTCGTTTCATTTCGATGCGCAAACTGGCTTTTGGTTGAATGGAAAGAATATGAAAATAAACGGCGTTTGCAATCATCATGATCTTGGTTGCTTAGGAGCTGCCGTGCATCGTGATGCAATCTATCGCCAGTTAAAGATGCTTAAGGACATGGGATGTAACGCAATACGTTGTTCTCACAATCCTCCCGCACCTGAACTTCTTGAACTTTGTGACTCAATGGGCTTTATTGTGATGGATGAAAGCTTTGATATGTGGCATCGAAAGAAAACAAAATACGACTATTCTCGTTACTTTGATGCGTGGTTTGAGCGTGATCTTAGCGACATGGTGAAGCGAGATCGCAACCATCCAAGTATCTTGATATGGAGTATTGGCAATGAAGTCTTGGAACAATGGAACTCTGCTGATGCCGATCAACTAACGCCAGAACAAGCCAATCTCATTCTAAATGCCGGCCATGCCATTACTCATGACAGTACAGACAATGGCACTTTGAATGTCAATTCCCAGTTAACCAAGCGCATGGTTGATATCGTTAAGCAACTTGATCCGACGCGACCTGTGACGGCAGGATGCAATGAACCCTCGCCCGATAACCTCTTGTTTAAGAGTAACGCCTTAGACTTGATAGGGTATAATTACCATATAGAGAACATCAAAGACGTACCAAAGAACTTCCCGAATAAGCCTTTTATCATGACCGAATCGGTCTCTGCCTTGCAGACAACGGGCTATTATATGATGCCGAGTGACTCTGTTCGTCGTGCACCTCAAGAGTGGTGGCTGCCTTATACCAATCCTTCCTTCATGTGTAGTGCCTATGATAACATGCACGCTGCATGGAGTAGTACGCACGAAAGCACTTGGGATGTCGTCAAGAAAAATGACTTCGTGGGCGGCCAGTTTATATGGACAGGATGGGATTACTTGGGTGAGCCCACGCCTTATGGCTTCCCAGCTCGCAGTAGCTATTTTGGCATCATCGATCTTGCAGGCTTTCCCAAGGACGTTTACTACATGTATCAAAGCGAATGGACGCAAAAGCCTGTGTTACATCTATTCCCTCACTGGAACTGGTTAGACGGACAACAGATTGATATGTGGTGTTATTTCAACCAGGCTGATGCTGTTGAGCTCTTCATTAATGGCATAAGTCAGGGCATTCAGCATAAGAAACCGCATAAATATCATGTGAAGTGGCGTGTCAATTACGAACCAGGAACAGTCATGGTTGTGGCATATAATCAAGGAAAGGCTGTGCGCCAAACGGAGATTTCCACTGCAGGAGCACCCGATCACATACGATTACGTGCTGAAAATAGCACTTGCAAGCCTGGTGGATTGGCTTTTGTTGAAGCCGAAGTTGTTGATAAAGATGGGCGCAGATGCCCTTGGGCAGACAATCAACTCTATTTCGAGACAGAAGGAAATGGCGAGATTGTAGGCGTAGATAATGGCAGTCAGTTTTCTATGGAGCGTTTCAAGGCAAACCAACGTAAGGCATTTTTTGGACGTTGTCTTGTTGTTGTAAAGATGGATTCACCTGCAAGTAAACTGAAACTAAAGGCTCGTGGCATAGACTTAAAGGCTGATGCAATTACAATTGAAAGTGCAAAATAATC
>NZ_GL629647.1:948964-949586 GCF_000185845.1 Segatella salivae DSM 15606 | reverse complement strand
TGATTGGTTTTAAGTGTTGGTTGTCTTGATTATTTGTATAAAAAGAATAGCTACTGCACTTGAATTTCAGGCATTGAAGCTTCGTGTTCCATGCTTTAATATACATAAAAAGATAGAAAGGGAGTCTTTGTTAGACTCCCTTTCTTCCTTTATAAGTAGTTGGTTATATGCCGAAGTAACTTTGTCCGCGTGGTGCAAACGTATAGAGAACAAAGAATGTTAATAGTAATCATGAAACTTTACAATTGCCTTCGCAATACTCGCGTATTTGAAACAGCTCCTCATTTCGTTTCAAATAGTCCCTGTTTTTAAGCACTTTGTTATCCGTTGAGCCTCAGTTGGTTACGTAAAGAATGGCAGTTGAGGCTATGAATTGTCATGAAAAAGGCTTGTAAAATGATAGGAATCATATAGCTTTTCCTATCGTTTTACGCTGTGAAGTGCGTGATTTGGTAGTGTGGTTTGCGTCATATTGTGTTATAAAGCGTATCAAAATCAGTTAGGTTTTGGTCTAAATAACTATAGAATTAAGGTTTACTGGCCTTATAATTTTACAGAAGGAGTCTTCTAAAGATGTTAAAAAATAGATACAAAACTTTACAAATCAGAGTGTGATAAATGT
>NZ_GL629647.1:924561-948760 GCF_000185845.1 Segatella salivae DSM 15606 | reverse complement strand
TACAGAAGGAGTCTTCTAAAGATGTTAAAAAATAGATACAAAACTTTACAAATCAGAGTGTGATAAATGTGGATTTAATAGGAGAAACGGCTTATCTTTATTGAAAACTTAATTTATTCAATCCTATTTTTTGCTGTAAAAAGGGCCGTTCATGGGGACTATTTACGTCGTATTATGCAAACGTTTGCCCAGTAAAATGTCAAAAAAACGATAATTCTTTGAGTGCACATAAGAGATTAGTCCTATCTTTGTATTGTCATTCAATGCTGTTGTTTTTACGCGAGTAAAGTCAAAACAGGCTGATATTGATAATTGAGAGAGAAATTAAACATGATATTTCGATAGGTTCTATATATTTAGGTTCAAAATGTTTTGGTAGTTTTGAAGTTTTTTTGTGTTTTGGTAGATTAATAATTTGATTACAAATCCCAGAATCACGGGATGTTAGTTTTTGTTGATTTAGTGAGAAAAGGCCCGATAGCGTGACGCTATTGGGCCCTTTGTTTCTTATTTGTCTTTATGTGCAAAACTTGCTTTTACCTTGCTAAATCCCATGCTTTTCATCAGGTTTTCTACCTGTTCGCATGCAATTTGCTGTGCCGTTGTGATGTTCTTTTGCGTCAAACTGCGTTGCTTCATGCGTTTATATGCGCGATTGAAAAGCTGTTTTCTGTCAGCCTCAGACCATCTTCCAGTTTCATAAAACGATTTAGTTCTGGCTTCATCAATAAAGTCTTGATCAAGCAAATGAATGGGAGGAAGAGTCAGTTTCAGGCTGTCTTTGTCCTGATATATCCATCCTGGTGTTGCATGATGTAGGTTTATACCAAGTCGTAGCGTTCCATAGTAGATGCGAGCCAACTCACTATCGCCGAAGAAACCATGCTTTATGGTGTCTACAAGCTCTTCATCAGAGATCTGAAGAAACTCCCATTCGCCAATTTCTTCAATGTTTTTAATCAGTGCCGGCGTGAGGTCTATGTTCTTATTTTCACCAATTTGCAGACTGGTTCCCGTCTTTACCCATTTCACTGCACAGGTAATCATGATGAATAACACCACAATCAACACAAGTATAAATATGATTTTAGCCGTCAGTTTGTTGAGAACAGATAGCCCGAATGAATTTCGTTTCTTATTTTCCATGTTCAAAAGTTTTGTCAATCAGCATTTGAAGATCATTGCTGTGCAGGTCGTTTCGGAAGCTGATTGTGATGTTTTGTTCCTTGAATCCTAATTGTTGAAGTATAGGAACGAGGATTCTTGTGGCACTGATACGTGCATTTTCTAAGATATCTGTTTGCGGAATAGCTTGCAATATCTGTTGACGTCCTTGACGTTCGAAGTCAGAAAGTTCAGCATCTGAAAAGTCTGAGCGTGTGAAACTAACGTATTTGCGGATTTGATCATGGTCAATCTTCGTGCTTGTCAATGTGATTCGTGGATCAGGAAGAATGATTTCAATCTTCTCTCCGTTACGTTTCACATTCTCGTTACTAAAGTCTGCGAAGTCAATATAGCCTTTAAGTGTCGCATCCATGGGTATAGCTACTCTGCGCTTTGTTAGCGGAATCTCTATATTTATATTCTCGTTGAAGAGCTTTCCCTTAATCGCTTTCTGGTCATCATGCGTGATTATCTTATGAATCTTATACTCTATGGTGTAAAGTTTAGAGCATTTCTGGACACGATTGATTAGCATTGGAATCGTATCGACAGCCTTTTCTGTCTGTTGTTGCTTATTACTTTTGCAGCCAAGGAAAGTCAAAAGTAATAGTAATGAAATGGGAAACAGATGTTTATAATTCATTCTTTGTTGGTTGATTGAACGCTACAAAGATAATAAAAAAAATGGGTTTAGTGTCATCTTTGATTATTTTTCGTCGGTCAGTTGAATGATATTGTCGCGTGGAAAAATTGTACTTTCTTTTTGATATTTGGTAGTTTTACACTACCTTTGCATCAAGTTATCTACACACGGCAATTGAAGCATTTGATTGTTTGCTTGTAATTGAAAAAAGAAAAGATGAGAAAATACAATAGTTTACTAATCTGTTTTGTTGGAATCCTTGCTGTTTATGGTTGTAAGGAGAAGAAAAACACGGGAGATATCATTACCAAAAAGCCTGTGACAATTGTTCAACGAAAGATTCAGCAGACAGGAAACTATGTTCAAAGCCGTAAGATTAAGTGGTTAGGTGGAGTGTATACGGTCGAAACAAAGCGTGTGGCTGATACTTCATTGCCATTGATTGAGGATGGAAACACTAAGTATTATGACAATAAAATCATGATAAGGATTTTGCGGTCAGATGGTAGTGAGTTCTTCAATCATACGTTTACGAAGGTTGATTTCAAGGATTATATTGATGGTACTTATTCAGATGGTGCACTCGTTGGTATTGTTTTAGACCGTGCCGAGGGTGATAATCTGTTGTTTGCAGCCAGTGTTGGCTCGCCAGATAAAATGAGTGATGAGTATATTCCATTGCTGTTGAAGGTGTCACGTCAGGGAAAAGTTTCTATTTCTAAAGACACTCAACTTGATACAGGAAGTTCAGAAGCGTCGGAACAAGACCTCTCTGAGGAAGAGGGAATGTAGGGATTAACAAAATATAAGATATAAAATAAGCGTTAAGAAAATGGCAAAAAGGAGCTTGTTTCTTTGTTTTTTTGTATCTTTGTCTTATCAGATAACATTTAAATAATAAGATTATGATTTCAAATTCACTTGAAAAGGCACTCAATAATCAAATTGTGTGCGAGATTTATTCAGCTAACTTGTATCTCTCTATGTCTTTCTATTTGGAGAAAGAAGGCTATACCGGTTTCTCTACTTGGATGAAAAAGCAAAGTGCAGAAGAGATGGATCACGCTTCACAAATGGCTAGTTACATCATTAAACGTGGTGGAACAGCTGAGGTTAACACTATAGAAGCAGTGAAAAAGACATGGGAAAACCCACTCAATGTATTCGAAGATGCTTATGCTCACGAGTGTAAGATTAGTGAAAGTATTAATAATCTGCTCGCACAAGCACAGAAAGAAGGCGATAATGCAACACAGGATTTCTTGTGGCAGTTCGTTCGTGAGCAGGTAGAAGAAGAGGCTACAGCAAGTGGAATCGTTGACCGTATCAAGCGAATGGGCAATAACTCTTTGTTCAATCTTGATGAACAATATGGTCGTCGCCAAGCTTAAGTATTAAGTTTTAAGGCATTTTAAGCCGATAATAAAGATAGAATAGGCAGTGATTGCATTCGTGTAATCACTGCTTTTCTTTTATCTGATGGTTTTGTTATAAACAAAAAAATGAGATGAAAGATTCTACTTCCATCTCATTTTAATATGCTTTGTAATTCGTTTACTCTTTTAATAGCGCTTGATGTGCCTCTTCAAACTGACGAGGATAATTGCTTATAAAGCACATGTTGACTAAACAATTGGCCAAAACCTCAGCATCATTGAGGTCGACTCCTTTCTCTCGGGAGACATCTTTGCCGAGAATCACCTCCCAATTTCCTTTGAAATTCGCGTCCTCAGCACCCATATATTGTTCTTCTCCCTTGCCTTTGATGAGCTTATAACGAATGCTCTTGCTTGAGTTTACAGGCTTCATGCCTACCATTATGTCGTAAGCTTTCTTCAAAGGCTCACGATATTTCGCTGTGCCTGGAAACATTTCATTAATCACAGGCATAAGTTCGTCGAACTCATACGCTTGTAACAATTGGTGAAGTTTCATCTCTTTATTTAGAATTTAGCCATTTTTATTGCTACAACAGCACACTCATCACCTTTATTTCCCAATCTTCCTCCGCTGCGATCTTTTGCTTGTTGGAGGTCGTTTGTTGTCAAAAGGCCGTACACAACAGGTATTTCCTGTGTGGCATTTAAGCGTGCTATGCCTTCAGTTACACCTTGACAGATGTAATCAAAGTGTGGAGTTTCACCGCGAATGACGCTTCCTAAGATGATGACAGCATCGTAACCGCCATGCAAAACCATTTGATGTGCGCCATAAATCAATTCAAAACTGCCTGGAACTGTCCTCACATGAATGTTCTCCGGGAGTGTTCCATGCTTCTGAAGTGTCGTCATTGCACCCTCAAGTAAGGCATCAGTTATCTCTGGATTCCATTCAGATACAACGATGCCGAAGCACATATTACTTGCATCAGGGACTTTATTGGCGTCATAATCTGACAGATGATGTAATTCTGTTGCCATGTTATCTTGATGCTCTTTCTATGTATTTATCAATCTCTTGGCTTTGTACAAGGCCAGAATTTACATACTTTTTCTTGATATCTTGATATGTCTTCAGTGCGTCATCTTTCTTTCCTTGGCTCTCCAAAAGAATGCCAGCTTGCAGTCTAAAGGTAGGAGATAGAGAGTTGTTTGCATCATCTTTTGCCTCTTTGTCAGCCATATCAGCAGCTTTTTGCAAGTTTGTTATGGCTTTATCCAATTGATTTACGTGAGCATAAGCATTGCCAAGTGCCGCTACTGCAGCAGGACTTACCATGGCATCATCGGCAGGTGAGTATTCATCGAGATACTTAACAGCCTCATTCCACTTATTTAAGTTGGCGTAACATAAGCCAACATAGAGGTTCGCAAGATTTGCTGCATCCGTACTTCCGTAGTTATTGATGACATTAAGTAAGCCAGAAAAGCCTGCACCATCACCCTTAAGAGCTTTATCAAACTGCTCCGCGTTGAAGTATTCTTGGCCTTTTGCCAACTCCGTACTGGCCTTTTCTTCGCGTGGTTCAGCTACATAAGCTTTGTAAAGGAAAGCACCTACAATGATAACGACTATTGCTATAAGTGCAATAATGATTGCTTTCTTGTACTTCTCAAAGAAGACTTCCGACTTAATGAGTGCCTCGTTGTCGAGCGCCCCCTGTTCATTTTTGTTTGCCATTGTTATTAGTTGTTTTTATTTATTTTTCAATTTGTGGCGTTTCTACCCTCTAAATGCACGGTATATAACGTCGCAAAATTACGTAATAATTCTCACATATTGAAATTTATTCATTCTTTTTTTCGTTTTTCCCCTATTAAACGGTAACTTTGCAGAATAGATTATGATACTCAAAAGACTTTCAGTTATCAATTATAAAAACATTCGTGAGGCAACGATTTTATTGTCTTCGAAGCTCAATTGCTTTATAGGAAGCAACGGAGTTGGTAAGACTAATGTACTCGATGCGGTTCATTATTTGTCGTTTTGTCGTAGTGCTTTCAACCCAATTGATGCCCAAGTAATCACACATAATCAAGACTTTTTCGTCCTCGATGGTAAGTATTCATCAGATGAAGGGGATGAAGAACAGATTTATTGTGGAATGAAACGTGGCACGAAAAAGCATTTTAAGCGTAATAAAAAGGAATATCGCAGACTGTCACAGCATATTGGTCTCATCCCACTTGTATTCGCTTCACCTGCCGATTCGATATTAATTGAAGGAGGAAGTGAAGAGAGAAGACGACTTCTTGACGTAGTAATCTCTCAGTATGATCATGCATATATCGAGGCTCTTTCAGCCTATAATAAAGCACTTCAGCAGCGAAATGCCTTATTGAAAATGGAGGAAGAACCCGATAAAGCCTTACTCGAAATATGGGAAGAGCAAATGGCTTTGAATGGAGAAATCATCTATCAGAAGCGCAATTCGTTTGTAGAGAGACTCGTTCCTGTGTTCCAAGACATCTACACGCATATCTCGGGAGGACATGAAACAGTAGCTCTGAATTATGTTTCTCATGGACAACGTGGGCCATTACTTGACACTATACAACGTGATAGGCATCGAGATAGGGCCGTAGGTTACTCACTTCATGGGGTACATCGTGATGATCTTGAGATGTTGTTAGATGGATATCAGATGAAGAGAGAAGGCAGTCAAGGGCAACACAAGACTTATGCTTTGGCGTTAAAGCTGGCACAATTTGATTTCCTTCGACGCACTTCAAACAACACTCCATTGTTGCTTCTTGATGATATTTTCGACAAGTTAGATGCCAATCGCGTTGAAAAGATTGTGCAACTTGTTGGTGGTGATGAGTTTGGTCAAATCTTTATAACTGATACTAACCGTGATCATCTCGACCAAATACTTGCTCGTGGTGACTTCGATTATAAGTTGTTTTCCGTTGATAATGGTGAAATTGAGGAGAAAAACTAATGTTTAAGCGTGATGTTAAATCTCTATCCGACCTCTTGCAAACGGTACTTCGCAAGGAAGGTTTTGAGACTCCACTGCTTCAAAGACGGCTTGTAGCGTCGTGGGATGCTGTGGTTGGTCCAACGATTTCGCGTTACACCAGTGATAAATTCATAAAAAACCAAACGTTATTCGTAAAGATTAATAATCCAGCTTTACGCCAAGACCTCAGTATGATGCGTCAGAAACTTGTGCAACGACTCAACAGTCAGGTTGGAAGTTTCATCATTAGTGATATTAAATTCTTTTGAATGGTGAGATAATATGCCTTATCTCTTCTCGCTGTTTGCGTCAAATGACCGTATGATGTGACGTATATCATGCGGTCATTTGAGGCAGATTGCAGTGTCACTTGATGCAAATCGCAGTGTGATTTGTAAGTGGTTGAGTGTCAATAAGATTGTATGGTTGTCTCCTTTTGTGCTTTCGTAACCTTTGGTTGCTATTCAATCCTGTGTTGTTTTCTATCGCATTTGACGCTCATGCATGATTCTTGCCGCCTTATCTTTATCGCTATCAAACGTGAAATCCTGATAGATAACGTATGCATTCTGTGGATCTACAATCTGACGCGCCATGAAACGTAAGGCCTTTAGTTTGCTATCACTGAATGTAAACAACTTTAACAATTGTGCACTTTGACGGCAAGTGAAAAGACTTCTCAGGCAAGCCACTTCAAGAAGTGCCATTCTATTGTCATCAAAATTAGCTTTGTTCATTCGGTCATAGAGTATAGTAAACTCGTTTTCACTTAGGCATTCATCGTAGAAAGCAGGGTAGGGACGACGAAATTCATCAGTAGGATTGCCGACAATCATATTGTTTTGGTTAGCCGCTTGACGTGGTATAATGGTTTCTTGATAGTTGACGACGCGGTCACGGTTGTCAAATTCGATGCGCACATATACGTCGTAAATGTCTAACAACTTACTCTTGATGTACTCCCAACGCGTTCCTGTCTGGTCAAAACTTGAGGCTTTCGGGGTACCAAGAATACTCATTACTTCCTGTTTTGTCATGCCTCTCTCAATGATTCGCTTGTCTTTTGCCGCAGCTTCAAAGCTGAAAGCCATGAGGAACATAACGAATAATAGGCTGAATTTGTGTAGTTGTTGCTTCATAGTTGTATGGTTTTGTTTATCGCAAATATAGAAACAGAAAGTGATTCTTCGTGAAGAATATCCCTATTTGCTTATAGGTTAATCCCTATTTCCTGCAAGTTATCTCAACGACTGATTAATTTCATGAGGCTATATAGGTTTTTAGAGCTTAAATTTATAGCCTGCTGTGATGCCAATATAAAGGTTTCGCAGTCCATGTTTGTCAGACATTCCGCCACCGGGAATATAGATTTTATCATACGTATAGATTCTATTGAGGTCGATATGCACAATTCCTGTCATGACAAACTGTTTGTAGTCATAACTGATTCCGACGGGAATAGCAACACAAACGCGTTTGAAATCGTTATTCTTCTCTGTTGTTTCATGATGACTATAGTCATGCCATACATACTTTGTAACGTCATCATCTGAGCTATATCCATCGTTTCCTGGTAGTGGATCGGCCATTTTCCCATAACTATGAGCGTGAAGTTTTGCCGTGAGCAGACCGCTAACTTCAAGTCCTATCTTAAAGGCGAGATGGGGTTTAACGTAGAAACTATACATGACGGGCAGTGCAATATAGTTCATGTTGAGGCGTTCTAACTTGTCAGTACTTTTCTTGTATGTCATGTCGTGAATCTCCTTGTAGTTGAACCCGCAGCCAATCTGCCGATATGCTAAGCCAAAAGAGAGTGAATTGTGGGTGGAAACAAACCATTCTGCCTCAACACCTGCTTCATAACCAGCCTTCCATTTGGGACTATAAAGGAGTCCGCTACCAACGAATTTAGACATATTGAAGCCTAATTTGGGTTGAATGAAGAAATCGCCTTTAGTATATTGTGCACTGATAGATAGTGAAAAAAGACTTAATAGCAAGGTTACAATGATATTCTTTTTCATAAGTGAATAGATTTTATTCGTAATTTATTAAAGAATTTCGTCCATTTTTACGTCATAATCTTCTACAGGTACGGCATCAACCTTTTGGAAATCGAAACATAACCCCAACTTATAGGCCTGAGGAACAAGTTTTAGAAAGCGGTCATAATAGCCCTTTCCACGTCCTAAACGATTGCCTTTTAGGTCGAAACTCAAGCCAGGAACAATGACGAGTTCAATTTTGTCAAGAGATGAAAAAACGTCACCAGTAGGTTCCATGATATGGAAAGCACGTCCTTCTTTAAGGCTTTTCTGCCCCTCATAACGCCTGACTTCGAGGCTGTTCTCTAAGGTTACAGGGAGCAATATCGTTTTTCCTTGTTTGTAGAGTGTGTCTATCAACTCGTGTGTATGCACCTCATCGGGCATGGAATAATAGAGAAGGATGGTTTGAGCAGCGTTGACACGAGGGTGGGAGAGCGCCTTATTGACGAGCAAAAGCGATTGCTCACGCAGCTCTTCACGCGTGAGTTGTCGCTTTCGCAAGTTTATTTCGTGTCGTAATTCGTCTTTACGCATGCGCTATAAGATGGCGTTCAAAATATAGGTTTTCGTTTCCTTGCAGCATAGCTAACTTTCTTTTTGTGGGTTTGGCCTTTTTCTTTTTGGGGAAAGCTGCATTATTTTTGAACACGCGAAGTGCCGTTTGGATAACCGGATCATCTTGGTTGATGTATTCAATCCAAGCTTGTTCATCAAGCATATTATAGATAATGCGACTATCTATGTATCGGTTGAGGAGCTTACGACTCTTCTGTATCATCAAGTTTCGACGCTTAAGTCCATGTCTGTCCGCATAAGTGGCAAACTTATCTACCATATTTTGCTTCTTAAGATAGTCGCTAAGTTGCATCATGTCTTTGAAGTTATTCAACTTAATGCGGTTATCGTCGGTATAAGTATAGGCAAACTGGAGGATGAGTCCACTCATTGCAGCCTGTTTATAATAGGAGGTGATGTTCAAAGTATCTTCAGGAACGAAGATGTCTGGAGTGATTCCACCTCCTCCATACACAATCCTTCCGATGCCCGTATGATAGGCAGGACCTGTGTGCTTAATGCTATCTGATGAGAAGAACTCACCGTGTTGATAACGTGACATGAGGTCTTGTTGGTAGTCAATATCCTCTCCGTTGGTGTATGGTTTCTGTATACAACGGCCGGAAGGAGTGTAATATCGTGCGATGGTTAGACGAATCATACTTCCATCATTGAATCCAATCTGCTGCTGAACAAGTCCCTTTCCAAACGAACGTCGACCGATAATGGTTGCTCTATCGTTATCTTGCATGGCACCAGCAAAGATTTCTGCGGCTGAAGCAGAACCCTCGTTAATCAGTACAACGAGTGGAATGTTCTGATAACTACCACGTCCATCCGAGCGATACTCTTGGCGGGGACTCTTCCGTCCTTCTGTATAAACGATGAGTTTATTCTTTGGTAGGAACTCATTGGCTATTTGAACAGCACTATTCAGATAGCCTCCTGTGTTATCACGCAAGTCAATGATGAGATTGCTAAAACGGTTTTGAGAAAGCTTTGCCAAGGAAATGAGTAACTCAGGATAGGTGGTTTCACCGAAGTTCTTGATGCGGATATATCCTGTTTTATCATCAATCATATAGGTGGCAGATATGCTCTTAGTTGGAATTTCGCCACGTGTTACGGTGAAATACTTAACGGCTTTTTGACCATAGCGTTTCACTCCAATCTTCACTTTCGTATCTTTTGGCCCCTTTAATCGCCGCATAGCTTCTTCGTTTGTTACGATTTTACCGACAAAAGGTTTACCATCTACGCTGACAATCTTGTCGCCTGCCAGAATGCCTGCACGGTCAGCAGGCCCATTTTTAATAACATTCTGCACATGGATGGTATCTTGTCGAATCGTAAACTCAATGCCTACACCAGAGAATGAGCCTTTCAAGTCGTCGTTAGCAGCCTGAACATCCTTTGCACTAATATAGACAGAGTGAGGATCAAGCTCTCCCAATATTTGAGGAATAGCCTTATCTACGAGCGAGTCAATATTCACTTTGTCGACATATTGGTCGTCAATAATGTGCAAAAGGTTACTGAGTCGGCTGCTACCAGAATTGATAATGTTGAGTCGATTGCCCGAAAAATGATTGGCATAAAAGGTTCCCATGAAGATGCCCGCTATGACACAAAGGGCCATAATGAGTGGCATCCACCGGTTATTTTTCTTCTGTTCCATAGTCTTTCTTTTGTTCCATGTAAATCACTTCAGTCCCAGCTTTGCGCAATAAGTCTATTCCATCTTCCAAACGATACTTCTCTGCATAGACGACGCGCTTGATACCAGCCTGTATAATGAGTTTCGCACACTCGATACAAGGTGAAGCTGTCACGTAAAGCGTACTGCCATCACTATTATTATTGCTGCGAGCGAGTTTGGTAATAGCGTTTGCTTCTGCATGCAAAACATAGGGATAAGTAACTCCTTCGTTATCTTCGCACACATTGTCAAAGCCACTTGGTGTTCCGTTGTAACCATCGCTGATAATCATTTTGTCTTTAACAACAAGGGCACCAACCTGGCGGCGGAGGCAATATGAGTTCTCTGCCCAAATCCGAGCCATGCGAAGATAGCGGTTATCTAAATTATATTGTTTTTCTTCAGCTGTCATGTTGTGCTGTTTTATATTCTATTCCGTTTCTTTCTAACAGTGCTTTAATGGTGGGTTCTTGTCCACGGAAGCGTTTATATAGAGTCATAGGATGCTCAGTTCCGCCTTTAGAAAGTATGTTATCTCTAAAACTTTGTGCGGTCTTTTGATCAAAGATACCATTCTTTTTGAATACACTGAAAGCATCAGCATCAAGTACCTCTGCCCATTTATAACTGTAATAGCCTGCTGCATAGCCACCAGCCATGATGTGACTGAATTGAACAGTCATGCACGTATTAGGCAATTGTTTGTTGAGAATAGCCTTTTCCCATGCCTTTTTCTCAAACGAAATAATGTCTTCATTGAATGGCTTTGTTTGCGTATAATAGGCCATATCCAAGAGACCGAAACTCACTTGGCGCAGACATGCATGTCCCGCCATGAAGTTCCTACTTTTGATGATGCGGTCAATAAGCTCGTCAGGAATCGGCTCTCCGGTTTTATAATGGAAAGCAAAGGTGCGTAGGAATTCTTTTTCTACAGCGTAGTTCTCCATGAATTGCGATGGAAGTTCTACAAAATCCCACCAAACATTCGTTCCACTTAGACTCTCAAAACGAGTATTTGCGAACATTCCATGTAGGGAATGTCCAAACTCGTGAAGGAATGTTTCAACCTCTCCGAGTGTCAGAAGTGCAGGCTTTTCTGCAGTAGGTTTAGTAAAGTTCATGACCAAACTGACGTGAGGGCGGCTGTTGTTTCCTTTATAATCAATCCATTGCCCTTTGAATTCAGTCATCCATGCACCTCCCTGTTTCCCTTTACGTGGGTGGAAGTCTGTATAGAGCACAGCCAAAAAACTTCCGTCTTTGTCGTAAACTTCATAAGGTTTTACGTCAGGATGATAGACTGGAATCTTGTCATTAGGTTTAAAAGTAATGCCATAGAGCCGATTGGCAAGCCCAAACACACCTTCAATCACTTTTGAAAGTTCGAAGTAAGGGCGTAGCATTTCCTCGTCTAAGTTATATTTTTCCATCTGCAACTTATGCGAATAGAAGCCTACATCCCATGGCTTCATTTCAAAATCTTCGCCTTCCAACCTTTTAGATAGGGCTACAAGAGCTTCTTTTTCTTTGATTGCTGTAGGCTTGTAAGCTGCTATAAGTTCGTCAAGTAGATTGTAAACATGTTTAACATCACTGGCCATACGATGCTTTAAGACATAATCTGCATAGGTCTTAAAGCCTAATAGTTGTGCGATTTCACGACGCAGATTTATCAATCGTTTACAAATCTCAAGATTGTTCTCGTTGTTGTCGTGCGTACATTCTGTGTTCTTGGCCATAAATAGCTGTTTGCGCAGCTCCCGTTGGGTAGAGTATGTCATGAAAGGAGAGTAGCTTGGGAAGTCAAGTGTAAACAACCAACCAGACTTTTCCTTTTCTTTTGCCAAATGAACAGCTGCATCCTTGGCTGTGTCGGGTAGCCCATCAAGTTGCTTCTCATCTGTAATGTGCAATTCAAAAGCCTTTGTTTCTTTCAAGACATTTTGTGAAAATTGCAGTGCCAACATGCTTGCTTCTTCTGTAAGCTTACGTAGTTGCTCCTTTCCAGAAGCGTCTAAGAGCGCTCCACTCCTAACAAAGCCATCGTAACTCTTATTGAGTAGCATCTGCTCTTCAGGCGTAAGTTCGCGATTTGGATGGTCATATACATATTTGATACGTTCAAATAGTTTCTCGTTGAGGCTGACATCATTTGCATGTTTAGTGAGGATAGGACTCATTTTCTGTGCTAATGCGTCAAGTTCATCATTGGTTTCCGCACTTAACATACACGAGAAAACGGTTGAAACACGGTCGAGGAGGTCATAATAACGTTCTCCTTTCTCTACATCCACACGTGCTAACGTGTTTTCAAATGTAGGAGTTGAGGGATCATTGACCATCTTCTCTATTAGTTCATCGTCACGTCTGATTCCCTCCATAAAGGCTTCTTCATAGTCAGAAGTCTTTATTTTAGGAAATGGTATCGTATAATGTGGTGTACCATAAACCTCAAAAAACGGATTAATTCTCTTTTGTTCAGTTATCTTATCCATACTAAGTCCTTCTTATAATTCAATATTTTGCAAGGCATCCTCTATATGTTTGATCTCAACGAAATTACGTTTGAGCGACACAATGCCTTCTGTTTCCAAATAATTTAAAGCTTTTGACACATTTCTTCGACTGTCATTGAGCTCGAGTGCCAGTTGAGTCATCTTTATTTTGATTATCTTTTGTCCTGCTGGTCGTATGCATCTATCTGCAAAAAAGCGTATGATTCTACTCTCAAGTGATTTTGCATGTTGTCGTAAAAGCATACGTTCATACTTCTGTGTACACGTAGATAGGATATTGAAAAGATTGATTCTAAAGATTAAAAACTCGTCACTTAGTCGTATAACTTCACTCTTTTCAACCGTTAAAATGCTGCAAGTTGTCACAGCTTTAAACGTCTTTGAGAAGTGTTGAGTGAGTCCAAACAGGCGCTCAAGTTGTAGTAATTCGGGAGCCATTATGGTCTCCGTAATTTGGTAACTATGGCCTGCAGCTATGGTAGTTACTTCTATTTGTCCTTTTAAAAGGAAAAAGAGTCGATTACAAATATCATTTTCTGAGACGATAATCTCTCCTGCTTCATATTTATGAAAGCCTAATTTCGTGTGAGCAACGACAGATTCTAAGTCCGCCTTTCCTAATCCTTGAAATAATGGTAGGATTAATAACTGGGAATATAATTGTAGGTCGTACTCCATACTTTGTTATTTAGTAATCTTCTTTTCTAATGAAGGTGAATACCAAACTTTATTCTTCCCTCCCTTATCAGCATAGATAAAGTAGGCCATTAGTTCAGGATGTTTGTCCAAAACTGCCTTTGCTTTCTCTATTCCGAGCACCATAAAGGCTGTTGCATAGCCGTCAGCTTCAGCGCAACTTTTAGCTAAAACTGTCGCAGAAAGAAGACTATGTTGAACAGGATAGCCTGTACGTGGGTCGATAGTGTGGGCCAATTTCTTTCCTTTATTATAATAGAAGTTCCGATAATTACCACTGGTAGCCATACCCTTATCGGTCACGTTCAAGACTGTTTGCAGTTCTTGCTTTGTATTTAAAGAGTCATCACTTGGTTTTGTTACACCAATTTTCCAAGGCAAACGCTTTTCACTTAGCCCACTGGTGATAACTTCTCCACCTATCTCTATCATGTAGTTTTTGATATCATGACGTCGCATTACAATAGCTACTGCATCACTTCCGTAGCCTTTTGCTATGGCGCTGAAGTCAAGCATTAATCCTTTGTGTGTCGATTTGACTAAAGTCTTCCCACGAGTATGTTCTATTTTGATGTATTGCATACCCATTAGAGCACGTAAACTATCCACTTGTTGGCGGTCAGGTAATTGTTGGTGTTTGAATCCAAAGCCCCAAGCATTAACTAAAGGAGCTACTGTAATGTCAAAAGCATCTTCAGTTTCCTTGTTAATGGTTTGTGAAAGAGTGAGTACCTGCATAAACATCTTATTGGCTTCTATCGTTTTTCCTTGGTTAAAAGCAGTTACTGTAGAATGTTTATTGAACATAGAGAACTCGTTATCCACCTTATTTAATTCTGCAATTATTTCCTTATTGAGGTCTTTATCATATTGGTATGTGGCGTGATAAACCGTTCCAAAGATGAAACCTTCATTGTGTTGATAGGGCATATCACGTTGTTGACGAATAATAAGGATTGTCCCTACAATTAAGAAGAGCAGAAATGCCGCCTGAATATATATTTTTTTACCTTTTCTCATAATTCCATTGTGATGTTAAACTCACCGCCAAGACGGCTATTTCCATTACGGCCGAAGCCAGGAATATACCATGGTTCTCCGATGTTTGCATGTGAATGGTAGAGCCTTCGCTTATAACGCGCACTCCACCCCATTCTTAGTGGTCCCCAGATTTTAGCGTCAATAGAGAATGAAAACTCAAGCCAATGGTAGTCAGCTTTTTGTTGGTGTGCGGTGAAATCTATTTGATTTCCCCATATTGGGTCAATAATATTCTGCCCATCAATATCATATTTAAATGTTGTATAAGCGTATCTTGCTCCTCCATAAATACGATAAATATCGTGTTTATTTTTACTTAGGTTCCAATCCATACCGATTCGACCATACGGAGCGCTTGTCTTATAAGCCATTTTTGTCGTGATATCCTTAGCATCAGCTTTGCCATAGCCTAATTCTACAATAGGAAACCATTTGTCTTTTAAGTTCAATCGTAGCGAAGCTTGAACTTGACCATAGTCTCCAAAGGCT
Source organism: Segatella salivae DSM 15606 (assembly GCF_000185845.1). Taxonomy (GTDB): domain Bacteria; phylum Bacteroidota; class Bacteroidia; order Bacteroidales; family Bacteroidaceae; genus Prevotella; species Prevotella salivae. Next base: position 933,495 of record NZ_GL629647.1, on the reverse strand, counting down.
AATTGTGCAGGGCCAACCAAGTCTGTTGAGACAGCAATTCCCCTAAACAGAGGTATAGTGTCACGCTCAATCGTGTTGGTTTTCACTTTCTGTTGTGCAGATGTTGTTAATGAAAGTAACGTACAACTACTAAAAATCAGCACTCTTAAAGTAAATGAAGAAATTACTCTTTGTAACATTATTGGTTACGTTTGGTTGTTTGATGACAATAGAATCTATTGCGTGTTGCGTATAGTTTATTGCCGTAATCTTATGAAATATCGCAGGACTGCAATCCACAGATTCAAAATGTGGCATGTCGGTTTTCGTCACTGCAATCGTATCTCTCAAATTAGTTGTCGTACCATTGATATCAATGTAGAATGTATCTATAGGCATACTATAGCTCATCGGAAGTTCAAAGCTGTCGGTCTTTTCCGCTTGATTGATGATAACAGAATCGTTCCCATTATGTAAATTGGCAGTAATGGTCATTTTACTATTAAGCGTTTTTATTTCACCTGCAAGCTTATACTTACATATTACACGATTATTGAGTGAACAATCGATAGTCGAACAGCCCACAAGTATAAGTATTACAGTGAGCAGACCGATGGAGTAGGTTGTTAATTTTGTTTGATTCTCCTTCATGATGTCGCTATCTTTATTAGATTTTCTTTTCTATCTGATAGTCATTTCTATTAGGATTTTGTCGACTAATCAAGTCTCCAATGAAGCCTGCAAGAAAGAATTGACTTCCCAAAAGCATCATCGTTAATGCAATAAAGAAGTAAGGGGAGTCTGTGATGAGTCTTTGTGGAATATGACAAAAGAGGGCATAAGCCTTATCAGCTCCAATACATATCACTGCAATAAAGCCGATAAAAAACATTAAACTGCCTAAGAAACCAAATACATGCATAGGTTTCTTTCCAAAGTTACTAAGGAACCACAGTGTGATAAGATCTAAATATCCATTGAAAAAGCGATTTAATCCGAACTTACTCTTGCCATATTTGCGTGCCTGATGCTGCACAATCTTCTCTGCAATGCGGTCGAAGCCTGCATTTTTTGCCAGATATGGGATGTAACGATGCATCTCTCCATAGACTTCTATGTTTTTAACCACGTCTTTCTTATATGCTTTTAACCCACAGTTAAAGTCGTGAAGATTATGTATTCCACTAATCTTTCTTGCCGTAGCATTAAAGAGTTTTGTCGGTAATGTCTTTGATAATGGGTCGTAACGTTTTTGCTTATATCCCGATACAAGGTCGTAATTCTCTTCTTTTATCATGCGATAGAGCTCTGGAATCTCGTCAGGTGAGTCTTGAAGATCTGCGTCCATAGTGATGACAACATCACCTTCTGCTTCTGCAAATCCACAATATAAGGCAGGACTCTTACCATAATTACGGCGGAACTTGATGCCTTTTACATTTGAATCTTTATGTGCTAAGTCTTCAATTACATTCCATGAATGGTCTGTACTGCCGTCATTGATGAAGATAATCTCGTAGCTGAACTGGTTGTTTTCCATCACACGTTTAATCCATGCGTGGAGTTCGGGTAACGATTCTTCCTCATTATAAAGAGGGATAACAACTGTGATATCCATTGGTTTCAAATAAAAATTTTAATGTTTAAGTTTTGCAAAGAATGCAATAAATATTGAACAGAACCATCCTATCATTATTCCGTAGATGAAAATCAAGAAAGATAGTTCCATTGGGGTGAGCTGTTCAAGCATTGCCAAGCCATCTGTCAACTGTTGAGTACTTACTCCATTCTGCTTATAGAGTGGCATCATTTGGAATACTGCGGAGCTCATCACGCCAAGAAATCGACCATTGTCTATGAATCTAAAATAGATAAAAAGGGCAACTCCGAATAGAAGTGAGGCGTAGAAGAACGTATAAAAGCAATAGACAAGTGCTCGGCGGTAGCTCATGATGCCGTCAAGAGCATAGTTGCGAAAGCGAATCATTCGCCACGCTACAAACAAAGGAGTCGAGAAAACGAGCAGTCCTCCAAGGTCCGTCTTGGGCAAATAAACCACCAATGCAAAGGTTATCATCCATAACATACTCAGAAATACGCCGTCCTGTCGTGCAAACGCCTTTGTCTGGGTAATGGCATTAAAACTAATCATCAATTAAAATTACGTTTATAAACATTGCAAAGATAACGTTTTTCCACCACATATATATAATACGTCGTTACTTTTTGTCTTATTTTTATTTTTTATTACCTTTGCAATCGATAGTAATAGTTATGATATATCCAGATAATTTTGAAATAAAGATTGGTTTCTCAGAAATACGTTCTATGTTGAATGAGCGTTGTCTTTCGCCTTTAGGGCAGTCTCAAGTCGAAGTAATGACCTTCTCTGATGATGTAGAAACTGTAAATGAATGGCATCAACAGACAGACGAACTTCGGTTGCTTCTTGAAGAAAATCCCGATTTCCCATTAGACAATATCTTTGATGTGCGCGAGAGTGTGAGCCGTGCACGTATAGCAAACACACACTTGGAAGAAGAAGATTTCTTTCATTTGCGCCGGTCGCTTGACACTATTCATAAAATTGTTACAATCCTTCATCCTGATGATGATGAGCAGATGGTTGGCAAAGCGCTATTCCTTTTGTCTGATGGTATAGCCACTTTCCCAAACCTTGTGCAGCGTATTGATCAGGTGATTGATAAGTTTGGACACATGCGTGATACTGCTTCGCCCGAGTTACAGCGCCTTCGACGTGAACTTTCGCGTGCCGAGGGTTCTGTTTCACGTACCATTTACGGCATTCTTCGTGCAGCACAAGCAGATGGACTCATTGACAAGGATGTTACACCGGCTGTTCGTGATGGCCGGTTGGTTATCCCTGTAGCTCCAGGTTTGAAGCGGCGCATCAATGGAATAGTACATGATGAGAGTGCAACAGGACGTACTGTTTTCGTAGAACCAACAGAAGTTGTTGAAGCAAATAATCATATTCGTAAGTTAGAGGCTGAGGAACGGCAAGAGGTAATACGTATCTTAACCGCATTGACACAGCAGGTTCGTCCAAACGTTCGTGAGATATTAGATTCTTTTCACTTTCTTGGTATCATAGATTTCCTACAAGCTAAAGTGCAGTTTGGAAAGCAAATACGAGGACTTTCACCTCAGTTGAGCACTTCACCCTATATGGATTGGATAGAAGCTCGTAACCCTTTACTTGAAAAACAATTGGAAGTTCGCGGTGCAAAAATCGTTCCGTTAAACATTACTTTGACGCCCGAGAAGCACATACTTATTATCTCTGGTCCGAATGCAGGAGGTAAATCGGTTTGTTTGAAAACGGTAGGGTTGTTGCAATATATGTTACAATGCGGAGTCCCTATTCCTGTTAGTGAACGTTCTTCGTGTGGTATCTTTGAAGATTTGATGATTGATATAGGTGACGAACAAAGCATAGAGAACGATCTTTCTACTTATTCTTCCCACCTGCTTAACATGAAAAACATGATGAAGCAGGCCACAAGTCGGACATTAATCCTTATAGATGAGTTTGGAACTGGCACAGAACCTCAGATAGGTGGAGCCATTGCAGAGAGTGTTTTGGATAAGTTCTGTCGGAAGGGAGCGTGGGGTGTCATAACAACTCACTATCAGAATCTGAAACATTTCGCAGATACCCACCCGGGAGTAGTGAATGGTGCCATGCTCTATGACCGTCATGAGATGCGTGCTCTCTTTCAGTTGGCCATAGGAAGACCCGGTAGTTCGTTTGCCATAGAGATTGCACGAAAGATTGGATTGCCTGAAGATGTTATCGCTGAAGCGTCAGAAATCGTTGGAAGTGATTACATTCAGAGCGATAAATATCTTCAAGACATAGTGCGAGATAAGCGTTATTGGGAGGGAAAACGGCAGACTATCCATCAACGTGAAAAGGAGGTGGAGAAAACGATAGAACGCTATGAACAAGAGATTAAAGAACTTCAGCAGCAACGTAAGACGATTGTCACAAAGGCAAAAGCCGATGCTGAAGAATTACTTCGAGAGAGTAATCGCCGTATAGAGAATGCTATTCGTGAGATAAGAGAGCAGCAAGCAGAGAAAGAAGTAACGAAAAAGATTCGTGAGGAGCTTCATCAGTTTGAACAGGCTGTTAAAGAAGGACAACCCGTGAAAGGCAAACAGGGGCATGGGCTCATGTCAGATGATGAGTTTGAAAAGAAGGTTGAACAGCTGCGTCAGCGTAAATTGCGTAAGGAGAAACGTAAACAGGAGAAGTCTGAACAGGCTGTTTCTGCAAATAAAAAAGAGGAATTTACAACCAATTTCGCTGTAGATAAGGCAAAGGCTGTATTGGCTGTTGGAGACACCGTACGTATTCGGGGGCTGAAGTCGACTGGAACAATAGAGTCGATAGATGGGCAAATGTGTACTGTTGTCTTTGGAGATATGCGCTCAAAAATACGTGTGAATCGATTAGAGGCTGCTACATCATCAACAGAATCAACCTCACAAAGTGTTGAAACAGCCTATCAAGTGAGTCGAACAACACGCGATACAATTGATGACCACCGCAAGAACTTTAAGCAAGACCTTGATGTTCGTGGCATGAGAGGAGACGAAGCTTTGAATGCTGTACAATACTTTATTGACGATGCCATATTGATGGGGATGAGCCGCGTGCGTATTTTGCATGGTAAGGGAAATGGTATTTTGCGCAATCTCATACGTCAATATCTTTCAACAGTGTCCAATGTGGTGCATTATGCAGATGAACACGTACAATTTGGTGGTGCTGGAATAACCGTGGTTGATTTGTAAATAGACGTTAAAAGAGTGGAGATTACTTCACGTTTATTTTGCATTTACAAATAAAATCCCTACTTTTGCACGCGCTTTCAAAGGCAAACATGGGCAAGTCCCTTACGGTCTGCTCCCTCGGAATCCCCCAGGACGGGAACGTAGCAAGGGTACTTGGTTGTAGCGACGCGATAAGGATAGCTTGCCCACCTCGCCTCTTTAGCTCAGTTGGCCAGAGCACGTGATTTGTAATCTCGGGGTCGTTGGTTCGAATCCGACAAGAGGCTCAAAGAAAAAGCGACTGAAAACTCAATTTGATTCAGTTTTTTCTTCAAGATAAAGAGAGACAGAAGATAGTCAGACTTAGCCGATATAACAATTATATTTGCAAGGTCTGATTTTTTTTGTGCATTTCCTTCATCATCATGTTAGCTGTGTTTTCAATAGATTTTGCACTTTAATTGATAGGGCTATCAAACAAGAATATTGTCATTTATACTTATTCTTGAGAGCTATAGGCACACGAATATGATGTTTGTTTCGACTGCTTTATGAAAAGGTAGGAGTGAGATTTACTTCTGTTTTGATGAATTGTTTGATATAGATGTTTATTGTCAATTTTATGAACAAAAGGCTTCTGAGGATTGGGCTCGTTTAGAATCAATCGAGACTTGAGGTTAAATCGGTGATTTTTTTAGGTGTGTTGTAAGCTGTTGGCGTTCAGATGCTTATAATAAACACATGGCTTTATGCCTTGCTTCCCTTGATTTTGATGTACAAAATGATGGTTATTGTGGTTCAATATGACTGGTTTTTAGCTTGTGAATGCAGGCTTTTTGTGAACTTATCTGATTGATTTAGAAAATTGAAATGAGGCATATTAAGACTTAAATACCCCAAAATGGATATCTTATTTGTTGGAAACCTTGAAATTTTAACAACTAAATCGCTGTTTTATTTCTATTTCATCAAAAAATAATCTCTTTCTTATTGGTATTTTTTATGACATTTTTCTCGCTGCGTTTATACATGAATGATTAACATAGACCCTTATGGTTACTCTTAAAATCATAAGGGTTTATGCCGTGATAGAAGTTTGAATGGAAGTTACCTACGTTTGCCGTATCTGTCAATCAAGATGTGTTTCTTCCCTTGAATGCCCTCAAAATAAGGTGGTTCGCAGCGCAATTGCATGTCATCGTAAATGAATTCAGCTATCACTGTATCTTTTCCATCAGGGAGAATCAAGCCCATCTTGCCATTCTTTTCAGCGATAACAGGCATCATGCAAAGGTCATCTACGTAGACGTATGGTGTGCGAAGGAAATCATAGAGCGCATGAACAAGAATCTTTCCTTCATGATCTTTGATGCCAAACTTACCGTTTTCTTCGAACACTTCATGAAACTTGATGTATTTTTTCTTGATGCGTTGCAAGTAGGCTACTATCTTTCGAGGGTTATTAATCATTTGAAGCCAGTAGCCATACGTGTCACAATAGTTGGCCGAAGCACGTATAATGACCATCTTCCAATCTAATCCACTGATGACCTTTCGGTTCAAATCTATGTATTGAGCGATTGCGTTTTCCTTCTCTGTAAGGCTTAGTTTGGAGAGAGATTCTTCGAATTTGAGCATGATATTCTTTGAACCTGACATGCCTTTTATATAGCGATGAATCTGTCTGCTCATCTCGTTACAAACAAATTTATCAATCTCTGCCAGCTCAATTTTGTCTACATAGAGTTCATCAAAGTTCTCGGCAGTAATCTTTTTCATTGTAATGTCCTCCATTGTTTTTGCCAAAGGTAATAACTTTTTAATGGTTTGAGGAATTAATTTGAATAAAATTTGCTATGGATATGTTATAAAACATACCTTAACCATTATTAACCAGTAGAGGGTAACAATTGTTATGTGGACTTTATTTGTTTTTATTTAACTTTGCACACATTATTAAATAAGAAACAAAATTATGAATTCTATTTATCCATTCGAGCAATGGCCGCTCGACTTATTGGTTGATTATGTATTGAAAGTGCATCATAGAGGGATACGTGAACAAGGACCTGTTATCTTGAATAAACTCATTGAGGTAGCAGAAGCACATCGCGAAGATAATCCAAATTTATTGAAAGTAACGGATCATTTCCGCAATTCGCTCTATGATCTCGAAACACATTGCACGAAAGAGGAGCGTGTGCTCTATCCGTATATTCTCGAAATGTATAGTGCATACAGCATAGGTCAGAAGATAGAGCCTTTTCATTGCGGTTCTATTCAAGGCCCAATAAGTGTGATGATGGCTGATCATGGCGATGAAACTGAACGTCACAACCGCATAGCAGCATTGACAAACAATTATACTGCGCCCGAAAATGCAGATGAAGACTATGTGGAAGCGATGAATCTTTTGAAGCAGTTCCGTCAGGCACTCGACGAACATATTGCCATGGAAAATGAGGTAGTATTTCCTATGGCGATGAAGTTGGAAGGCTTGTCTGCTGGATATTAAGTCGTGATTTAGAAGTTGTTATATATTAATAAGGTGTTGTTTGAGATGATATAAACTGATTCTTCACAGCACAATCAAAATAATAAATGTATAAATGAACAAGATAAAAGCAATACTTTGTATGTTATTGAGTGGTGTATTATCAGCGTGTGCACAACAAGAGAATATTACTTCTGTTGATGCAGCAGCCTTTCAGAAGGCAATAACGAAAGACAGTGTGCAACTTCTTGATGTTCGTACGGCAGAGGAATATGGTGAAAGACATATCCTTTATGCGGTGAATATTGATGTGTTGCAGCCTGGTTTTAAGGAAAAAGCAGAGAAAGTGCTTGATCCTTCAAAACTTGTTTATGTTTATTGTAGGTCAGGAAAACGTAGCATGACCGCTGCAACACTTCTTGCCGGCATGGGATTTAAGGTGATAAACCTCAAAGGTGGAATCTTGAGTTATCCTTTTTCATCTTCAAAATAGAGCATAAAGAGGGCAAGAGAGCCTGTTTAACGAGTAATTAAAAAAGCCTTTCCTGAATGTAAATGTCAGGAAAGGTTTTATTTTATTGCATCTTTGTGTGTGCTTGTTTTTATGGAAAGAAGAAACATTTTTGCTTCATCATCAAAGATGATAGATGTTTCTGATGATGAGCCATGCAAAGAATGTGATAGCGTAGAACCATAAAACAGGTTTGCTTATAATAATATTCTTCACTCTCTTTTTTGTTTTCCCTTGTGGAAGTAGTGTGAAGATAAGACATGAGAAAGTGTAGGGGAGGGCAAGAATTAAATAATAATTGTAAGCTATTGCATGTGAGAAGTCTCCATGAAGAAAGGCATATAATGAGCGTTGTAAACCGCAAATAGGGCAATCGAAGTCTGTAATGAGTTTGAAAAGGCATTTGGGCCAGAAGCTGCTTGTTGAAGGATTGGCAACCGAAAAGATAACAATTATAAAGACAATAGAGAGTAAGATTGCAGTAGTCTTTCTCTTTCGCGCACGTGATATATTATCTAATAGCTGATGAATCATTGAAAGCAGGTTCTCTTTGTGAGGCTTATCCCTTCCTTCTTACATCCCTTCCCTCAAATTTACAGATAGCATCTATCCATTCAGGCAACATCGGCATAGATTTATTTTGTTTGAGATCGTATGCCACCATGATGGTGCGGCCTATGCACTTCACCTCTTGTGTGTCGGTATCCACAAGCCTTTGAAGTAATGTAAAGCTCTTTGTGCCTACTTCGGTAATAGCTGTTTGCACTTCAACATGGTCGGTGCTGTGTACCTGTGCAAGGAAGTCTGCCTCGACATGAGCAGCAAAAATGGCATAATTACCTTTTGGGATATCACACACTTGACGCACATAGTCAATCTTTGCCGTGTCATAATATTGAAAGTATGCAGTGTTGTTGATGTGTCCAAACTGGTCTGCGTCTGTAAATCTAAGTTGCATTGGTAGCCTGTGATGATATTCAATCTCTTCCATTTTCAAATGCTTTTTCTTCCTATTGATATTATTTCCAACATTCAAATGCTTGTAAGCATTTTGTTTTCGTTTGCAATATTCGCACTTTTTTGCGACATACACAAATATTTCGTGTATGATTTAACAAAATAGAGGGTAGAGTTTGTTTCTCTAAAA
>NZ_GL629647.1:920514-923890 GCF_000185845.1 Segatella salivae DSM 15606 | reverse complement strand
AAAGTTTGTATCTACCTTAAACTTTTCTTTTTTTCTTTTTGTCCACCTTTTATGAATAAGTGGACACTCTAAGCAAGATAACTAGATGATAATTAATTAAACAAAATGGAAAAGAGTACAAAGCGGGTGTATACACCCCCAATTAGTCTGATTATTCCTGTTTGTACGGAGTATTTATTACAAAAAACATCTGTTGGTCACGCTTATTCGCAATCTTCTGAGGAAGAATGGGGAAGCGAAGAGATTATTATAGGTGGAGAATTCAATGTTGATGATTAAAAAAGAAAAGTTATGAATTATAAGGTTTATTCATGGGCAATGCTTAGCCTTTCGGCACTATTAATGTTTGGTGCTTGTGCAAACGACGACATTGCCAATTCTGAAAACGAAGTTACTTTGAATGGGCATAAACTCAACATCACGATCAATGAAGAGACTTTCGAGGCTGAAAAGCCAACTCGCGCGGCACAGGTGGTGCATCGCGACACCATTGATATGGGCGATGGTTTAATTGCCGAAGTTTCTATTGAGCCAGATAAAACCGCACCGACGCCACAACCTGCAAAAACGCGTGCAGCAATGAGCGAGGGCCATTATACTATTTATGCCGTTGATGCTGCTGGCAATCGAGTTGCCGACGAACTTTCAGGAACTGTGTCAAATGGAAAATTCATTCCTGATGCAAACGCGATGATTCGTTTAGACCCGGGTACCTATACCTTTGTTTGCCACAATGATGCATTCACAAAAACTGCCACGGGCTTAGACTTAAAGGGGGATATGTATCATGGTTTTAAGGATTGTCCTATGATGGGTACTGTAACGAAAACACTTTCAGGCGGTGTTGAGACAGTGGCATTCAATATGAAGCATTTAGCAGCACGGACTCGAGTACAAATTACAACCTATACTTCATATCCGAAGATGATAGAGGGTACAACTGCTTTTATAGGAGCAGGTAATCATGATTTTTCAACTATGCACTTCGATATGACAGGTAATTTGACAAGCAGAGATGTTGGAGTTACAGCGTATACATGGGATACTTTTGATAAATATAAGCATGTTGGAAATAAGCCTTTCTCTTCGATAGTTGAACCTTTTGAAACTATCAGTAGCCAATACACATATATAGCCTTAGCAGAAGGAGAAAATATACCAGCAAATAGCTTGTATTTTCACATTCATGGCTCTTTCTATGGGAAAACTAAACAACCATACTTTGCTATCAATACTCCATTAGAGCGCAATCACACCTATCTCGTAAAAGTGACGATGAAGACTAAGGACCCTCTATACCTTTATCAGGATGGAACAGTGGGATATTTGGGAGACAAGGAAACGCGTACGCCGATAGGTATAGTATTGACGGAAAAAACTTCTGCCACTGATAAAGGATTAGCGGTAGCGCTGAAAAATGCAGATAATAATCGTCGATTTTTTGTAGGCTATGGCTATTATTTTAATGGATTGAAAGACGATGGCACAGCGACAGATAATATGAAAGGGTATGAATATACGTGGACCACAGACTATTTGAATCCTTTGTATAGGGGTGTAGCAAAAACATGGCGAACACTTCCTCCTGCAGAGAAAGAACCTGATATATCAGGTGATGATTTTGTAGCATATCAAGCTGCTGGTAACTATACAACAGAACCAGATGTGAAAATAACGGGTACAAATATTGGAAAGTGGTTCTTGCCAAGTACTGGTCAGTGGAGGCTTCTTTTGGAAAAATTAGGTGGATTGAATGTATCTACTGTTCCAGCAACTATTTGGGCAGATGCATCGTGGCATAAACCATTTGTAACATCTACAGACCCAACTTGGAATGGTATTAAGGCGCAATCTTATTTTACGCAGGCGGGTGGTTCTTTAGATTTTGATGTTTATTGTTTGAGTGGCTCTAGTAGTGACACGAGTAGTTTCTATTTGGATTTATCTACTACAAATATCTCGTTTGGAAATAGCATTTTTGCTAATCCTGGACTTGGAACTAATGGCTTTGTTCGCCCATTCGTATATTTCTAAGCGTGATTAAATTATTCAAAAATAAATATTGAAAAAAGAGTAAATCATAAACCCTCTCTAAGAATATGCCCCCAAAGTAGTCTAAATAACAGGCTACATGGGGGCAAAAATACAAGAGAATGTGTGATTCTAATGCCAAAATGCAAAATTCTATGCCAGATACGGCGTATCTAATGCTAAAAATCAAATTTTCATGCCAGATACGATGGTTCTAACACCAAAAATCAAAATTTCATGCCAGATACGGTGGTTCTAACACCAAAATTCAAAAATTAACGCCAGATACGATGGTTCTAATGCCAAAAATCAAAAATTAACGCCAGATACGATGGTTCTAACATCAAAAATCAAAATTTCATGCCAGATACGATGGTTCTAACACTAAAAATCAAATTTTCATGCCAGAAACGATGGTTCTAACACTAAAAAACGATTTTCGGACAAAAGAATTAAAGAAAAAAGTGACCAATAGTCGCTAATATCAAATATCAATAAAAATTTATTACTATGGAAAAATTTAAAATTACAATTCCAAAAATGACCTTGGTGAAAACCAGCCTAAGCACTCATTACAGCAATTCGCATCACCTGCAATTCATGTTCAACGTGCATGCACTCGTGAAAACGGCCGACAAACTGAAGTTGCACCTCACTGACGAATTATTGAAGAGTTGGGCCGATTGCATCGACATGGAAACCGAACTCAACAAGGTTGCAAATGCCACCTTGCATGCCGAGCAGATGGCCGCGCTCGACCGCCACCGCGACACGCTGTTGACCAACCTCTTTGGCGTTATCCGCGTGCAACAGAAATCGCCTGTGCAGGCTGTGGCGGAGTCAGCGCGAAAGCTCAACAAGGCCCTTGCGGTTTATCTGGGCATTCAGAGTAAGGCTGCTGATGCCGAGACGGCCGAAGTGCGTGGATTGTTGAAAGATTTGGAGCGTTTCTCAGGCGAGATGACCGCCTTGAGTCTTGCACCCGTCATGGCAGAGCTAAAAGCCGTGAATGAGAAGTTCCAAACCATCTACAATGAGCGCCAAGTGAAGGCCGTAGACGAGAAACTGCCAGCCTTGAAAGAGGTGCGTGCGATGACCGATGCCGTCTTTGGTGTGGTTTGCCGCTATATAGAGGCCAGCTATCTGCTTGCAGCAACCGAAGACGACCGAGCACCGATTGAACGTTTGGTGGACCAAATCAATCAGGAGATAGACCATTTCAAAACGGCTCATAAACAGAGTTCGGCGCAGAAAAAGCCGTCGCCAGCTGTGAAAGAACGCGAAGAAAAGCTCAAAGCGGCCATTCCGGCCTTCGCAGAAAAGGCTGGCTATGACGAAGGCGCGC
>NZ_GL629647.1:919960-920464 GCF_000185845.1 Segatella salivae DSM 15606 | reverse complement strand
AGCGCCGGCAGAGGATGTTTGCAGAATAGACGAACCCCATCGCCTTCTGCTTTTGATAGCTATTTCAAAAGGAAGAGCGGCGCAAAGGATGTTTGCAAATTGACGAACCCCATAGCCTTCTGTTTTTGATAGCTATTTCAAAAGGAAGAGTGGGCGCAAAGGAAGTTCATGAGAGAGACGAACCCCATAGGGGGTTCCGCTTTTGATAGCCCAGGGTTGGCGAGCATAGCGAGCTACCCTGGGTTAATACGTTAAGTGGGACACAACGCCGTAGGTGTTGCGCTTTTTTAATTAATCCGCCATGAATCCTCTCGCTATAATCATGTTTTCTCAAAAAAAGCTCAACACTTACAGCGTTGAATCTCCTTGCGAATGCTTCCCCAGGGTAGGCTCGTTCCTCGCCAACCCTGGGCTATCAAAAGAACAACACCTACGGCGTTGCATCGTTGCAATATTCGTAATGATGGATTCACTCATGGAAATGCTGGCATAATTTCTACGGCG
>NZ_GL629647.1:915728-919605 GCF_000185845.1 Segatella salivae DSM 15606 | reverse complement strand
TTGAAGAAGTATGAATAAAGATATTATAACAGTAACATCACCATTGTTACCAAATCTTGATGAGTTTACAGATTCTCTTAAAGAAATCTGGGAAAGTAAGTGGATAACAAATAATGGACAGTTTCATCAGAAATTAGAAGCTGCTTTAGCTGAATACCTGAAAGTTCCATACGTTAGCTTGTTCACAAATGGAACTTTACCGTTGCTAACAGCTCTCCAAGCATTGCGTATTACAGGCGAAGTTATAACGACACCTTATAGTTTTGTTGCAACAACGCATGCTCTATGGTGGAATGGTATTAAGCCAGTATTTGTTGATATTGATCCATCTACAGGCAATATAGATCCCCAAAAGATAGAGGCAGCAATAACACCACGTACAACAGCTATCCTTCCTGTTCATGTGTATGGTAAACCTTGTGATACAGAGGCTATTCAGGCAATAGCAGATAAATATGGTTTGAAAGTGATATATGATGCAGCACACGCCTTTGGTGTTGAAGTGAATGGGGAAAGTCTGTTGAATGCTGGCGACATGAGTACACTGAGTTTTCATGCCACAAAGGTGTTTAATACAATAGAAGGTGGTGCAATGGTGATGCACGATGAAAAGACTAAGCAACGCATAGATTATTTGAAGAACTTTGGCTTTGCTAATGAAATTGAGGTTGTTGGTCCTGGTATTAATAGCAAGATGGATGAGATTCGTTCAGCCTATGGCTTGTTAAACTTAAAGCAAGTTGATGCTGCTATTGCAGCGAGACAGAAGGTGGCAGTAGCTTATCGTGAGGCTCTAAGGAATGTTGATGGTATTTCTTTTTGGGATGATATGCCTGGTGTTCGTCATAACTACAGTTACTTCCCAATTTTTGTTGATGCAGAGAAGTATGGCATGACACGTGATGAGCTTTATATGAAGATGAAAGACCAAGGTGTATGGGGACGTCGTTACTTCTACCCACTCATCAGTGAATTTTCTACTTATCGTGGTTTGGAGAGTTCTCGCCCAGAGAATCTGCCTAATGCACACATGATGGCAGATACAGTGATATGTCTGCCTATGCATCATGCACTGAATGAAGAGGATGTTGAGAGAATTGTTGATTGTATAAAAAATAGTTTATGAAAGAGTTGTCAAAAATAGCCACTGTTATCGAGCCATCACTTACTCGTCAGCTTTTCAATGAAGCTAAGAAGTATAATGATGTTATAGATTTTACCTTAGGTGATCCTGATATACAGACCCCAGAGGGTGTAAAAATGGCAGGATGTGATGCAATCATGTCTGGTAAAACACGTTATTCTCAGAATGCGGGGCTATTGGAACTTCGTCAAACAGTATCTATGTATTGCATGGCGAGAGAGCATTTAAGTTATAATCCTCAGACTGAGATCTTTATTTCAGTTGGAGCAATGGAGGGGATATTCTTAGCTTTATCTTCTATGCTGAATGATGGGGATGAGGTTATAATACCTGCTCCTTATTATGTCAATTACAAGCAGATGGTGGAGATTTGCCGTGGTATTCCTGTGATTGTTACCGATTCCAAGAGTCAGGGTATGCTGACATGTTCTATAGAGGCAATTCGTAATGCTATTACAGAGAAAACAAAAGTGATAGTTTTGAATACGCCAAATAATCCTTCTGGTCGGATATTTTCTTGGGGGTTTATACAGGGTATTGCTGACTTGGCAAAGGAGTTTGATTTATATGTTATTACGGATGAGGTTTATAAATGTCTTGTTTACGATAGTATGCCTCGCCCGAAGAGTATTGCTATCTTACCTGGTATGAAAGAGCGTACGCTTTATGTGAATAGTCTATCAAAAGAGTTCTGTATGACAGGTTGGCGCTTAGGATACTGTTTAGGATTTGCTGAAGTTATTTCTGCGATGACTAAAATTCAAGAAAACGTTTGTGCATGCGCTCCTCTTCCTTCGCAGTATGCGGCAATAGAAGCCTTGAGATTAGATAAAGATTATTCTTCAAGTATGGCGGAAGTTTTTGAGAAACGTCGTGATGTACTTGTTGAAGAAATCTCTAAAACTAAAAAGTTAAAACCTTTAATACCTAACGCTACCTTTTATATGATGATTAATATAGAAGAAACTGGTCTGAAATCTGTTGATTTTGCCTATGAACTTCTTAGACATGCTCATGTAGCAGTAGTACCAGGTGTAACTTATGGGAAAGTATGTGATGGATATATCCGTATAGCATTTACATTGGAGGAAGAATATATACGAGAGGGTGTAAGAAGAATTGTTAGATTCGTAGATACTTTATAATGCAAAAAAAACTTTTAATGCTTGGGGGGTCCTTATACCAGACTTATGCGATAAAGGAGGCTAAACGGTTAGGATATTATGTAATAACTTGTGATTACTTACCAGAGAACCCTGGCCACAAATTATCCGATGAATACTATAATGTAAGTACAACAGATAAAGAAGCTGTACTTGAACTCGCTCGAAAGTTAAATGTAGATGGGGTTGTTGCATATGCTTCCGATCCTGCAGCGCCAACAGCCGCATATGTTTGTGAGGAGTTAGGATTACCAACATCACCATATAAATCGGTTAGAATTCTTTCAAATAAAGATTTGTTTAGAGAATTTTTATTGAAGAATGGATTTAATTGTCCAAAAGCTATGGGTTTTGTCTGTTATGAAGATGCCCTTGCAAAGATAGATGAATTTAAGTTACCCGTTATGGTTAAACCTGTAGATTCATCTGGAAGTAAAGGGAATAAATAAGCTTACTGATAAATCGGAGTTAAAAGAATTTGTAGAAGACGCATTGAGCTATTCACTTTCAAAGCGTTTTCTAATAGAAGAATTTATTGTTAAAAAGGGACATCAGATTTCAGGTGATGCTTTTTCTGTTGATGGAAAATTGGTTTTTCATTGTTTCGGTAATGAGTTTTATAATCCAAATGTGGATAAAGACTTTGCACCTTTAGGAGAATGTTGGCCATTCCAGATGGATCATAAGTATATTGAAGATTTGGAAAGACAACTTCAAAAGTTATTTTCTTTATTGGGTATGGAGAGTAATGCTTATAATATTGAAGCAATTGTAGGGCAAGATGACAAAGTGTATCTTTTAGAAGTTGGAGCGCGCTCGGGAGGAAGCCTTATACCTCAAGTTATTAAATATGCTACAGGCGTGGATATGGTAACTTGGGTTGTTCAAGCTGCAGCTGGAGATAAAATTGATTGCTCTGCTTTAAAAGGGGGAAAAGAAATACCTATTTGCGGCTTTTGGTCGAATTATATGGTGCATAGTAATGAGACTGGTCTTTTTGAGTCTATTGCATTTGATTCTAATTTTTCGCAGAAACATCTTGTCGAGTGGGTTACTAACTTGAAAGAAGGAGATTTCATACATAGGTTCCGTAGTGCACAAGATTGTATAGGAGAATTTATACTTAAGTATGATGATTTAAGACAGATGTTTGATGTAATAAATAATATTGATAAGTTTATTCATATAACTGTGACTCCAGCAGACTAGTATTTCTCAATTTTATATGGTTAGTGAAGAGAATATGTTAGTTGATATTACAATTAATAAAAAGTTAAATGCTAATGAAGCTTTTGACTTATTGAAACAGTTTGATAAATCATTTGTTCCTCCATTACATAATTGTATAGATTTAGTTAGCTACAGTCAAAAGTTGGCTGATAATGCTTACTTTATTTTTGCTATTCAAAAACGAAATATAATTGGTTTCGTTGCATATTATATAAATCGAGAGAATAGATTTCTTTATGTTCCTTTTACAGCTGTACTTCCAGAATATAGGGGGCAGGGGGTTGGATATTTGATGTTTGAACATCTATATGAAATAAAGGATAATGATTTGGATAGTATT
>NZ_GL629647.1:911465-914181 GCF_000185845.1 Segatella salivae DSM 15606 | reverse complement strand
TTGAAGTTGATAAAAATAATCAAAGCGCACGTGCTTTTTATGAACGTAGTGGTTTTCAAATAAAAGAAGAGCGTGTGAATAAGTACTTATTAGATAAAAAATATAAAGGCAAACTTTATAATCCATGAACATTGGTTCGATGAAAACATATATTATAATTTGTGGTTTTGCTGATGTTGTGGCAGGTGGTCCTATATATTATGCTAACAAGATACGTTATATGGAACAACAGGGATGGCAAGTTGTTGTTATTCCCACAAATAAGGGTGAGAAGGTCTTTATTCATGGGATGGAGAAGTATTTGGGTCCTTATGTTCCTTTTATCCTTGATAATCCAAATGAATATAATAAAAAACAACGAGAACAGTTAGTTGATTATCTTGAATCATTTGTTCCAGAAGATCGAGGGGAAACCATAATAGAAACGGGTACAGACTATACAAACTATTGGGGAGAAGCCTTAGCTGAACGTATTCGTGCAAAGCATATCATTGTGTTTTTAGATGAACAAAATTCGCGTGTAACAGAGAAAGTTATCGATTTCTATAAATTCAAGTATGTAAGGCATGAATTAGCGTGTATTACCAAGCCTGTAATGCAGAATTTATTTAAAGGCTATATGTCCTTAGAATTAAATGAATGTTATGCATTACGCTGTGCTTGTACAAATACATTGGATGATTATGAACATAAAATCACTTCCTTAATCCCTAAAGGTGATTATAATATAGGTTATATTGGTAGATTAGAAAAGCCATTCTTTCCAACCATAGTAGAAGGGTTCATTAATTTTTGTAAGAAGAACGACAAGGAAAAAATTACGATAGTGTTCTTTGGTGGGGCTTTTGAAGAGAAAACAGTTGATGCTCTCAAAGATAAATTTAAGCTGTTGAGTAATGTTCAAATATTCATAACAGGATACTTGTTTCCATTGCCAATAGCTGCACTTAGAAAAATGGATGTCTTTGTATCTGGGGCAGGGAGTGCAAGTGTGGCAGCAAAAGCTGGCGTTCTTTCTATTCATATAGATATGCTTTCATATAATCCTTCTGGAATTATGTTAGATTATGAATATCTGAATTATGCAAAGTGCCCCTATGGTAATACTGTTTATGATTATTTAGATTGGGTTCTTATTCGCAGGGAGCCCAATCTTCCTTTACCTTTAGAGGTTAATTATAAGAAGGATTGGGACTTTGTGTGTGAATGTTTTGAAGAGCATTTAAAATTTATAGAGCTGTCTTCATCAGAGCCTGCTTATTATAATCTGTCCCAGTTAGGGATATCATCAAAACAAAAGATGAAGCGCTTTTTTCGTACAATCTTAGGGCTAAAATGGTATAATTATTTACGTGGTAATCAATTATATCTATTTATATGGTCTTTTATTCAACGGTTTAAATCAAGCAAATAATTATGGGAGATAATGTACGTAGTAAGGCGCTGTCTGGTGTTGCTTGGGGAATGATGGAGAAATTGTCTCTTCAGGTTTTTGGATTTGTACAAGGAGTGATTCTTGCACGTTTACTTTCTCCATCAGATTATGGATTGATAGCAATGGTTGGTATATTTGTATTGTTATCATATACATTTGTAGATGCAGGTTTTGGAACGGCACTCATTCAAAAACAAGATAGAACAGAAAAGGATTATTCTACAGTTTTTGTTCTAAACTTATCTATATCATTTGTTATCTCTTTATTGTTGTTTCTTAGTGCACCATTAGTAGCAGACTTTTATAAGGAGCAACTTTTGATAAAGATAGTTAGGGTCTATTCACTTATTATCTTTTTTAGTTCCTTAGTAGCTATTCAAGATGTAAGATTATCTATATACCTTGAGTTCAAGAAGAAAAGCGTAATAAATATTGCTACAACAATTCTGTCAGGTCTATTTGCTATTTTCATGGCATTTATGGGTTATGGTGTTTGGTCCTTGATTATTCCACAGTTTGTTATGTTGCTTACAAAGTGTGTTTTTTATTGGTATTTCCAGCATTGGTTTCCCAAATTATCGTTTTCCAAGCACTCATGTAAAGAGTTGTTTGGGTTTGGTTCTAAAATACTTGCTTCTTCTATCTTAGCAACAATTTTTGAGAATATCTATTCTTTGGTGATAGGAAAAGCCTTTTCTGCTAAGGCCTTAGGATTTTACTCTCGCGCAGATGGTTATGCCAACCTCCCAGTAAAGACCATAACAGGAGTTATAGATAGTGTAACTTATCCTATTTTAAGCAAGTATCAAAATGATGATGAATTGTTATTAAATGCATTTAGAAGGATGCTTCGTGTTGCAGCTTACATTGTTTTTCCTATAATGATAGGTATGGCTGCTTTAGCAAAGCCCCTCGTTATAGTATTAGTAACAGATAAATGGTTACCATGTGTTATTTATCTGCAATTGTTGTGTTTTGCACGTATGTGGTGGCATGTTCATGTGCTAAATCTAAATATCTTGAAAGCAAAGGGACATTCAGATTTGTTTTTCCGTCTTGAGATTATAAAGAAAATAATTATAATAATATTTCTTATAGCCTCGGTCCCATTCGGTATTATGGCAATTTGCATTAGTAGCATTGGCTCAGCTGTTTTAAGTATGTGTATTAATTCTTATTATACAGGGAAGTTGTTACGTTTTGGTATGATAAGGCAAATGAGAGAAATGTTACCATCTATCTTATATTCACTGGTAATGGGAGGTATAGTGTATATATCAA
>NZ_GL629647.1:910213-910975 GCF_000185845.1 Segatella salivae DSM 15606 | reverse complement strand
TATATCAATACTTTTTTTTATCAAGTATGTGGGTAAAGTTATTAGTTGGGACGCTTGTCGGAATGTCTTCATATATTTTAGTTTCAGTAGTAACTAAGTCTCAGGATCTTAATTATCTTCTTGCGTTAGTTCGTGAGAAGATTAGAAGGTAATTGGAAGATTATTTTATGGAAAGGATTATAACTAAAAATAAGCAAAGAGTTTCCTCATTTGAATTATTACGAATTCTTTGTATGCTTTTCGTTATAGGTGGTCATCTTATTGGAAAAGGTATGCAAATTACCTATGACAGCACGTTATATGGGGGGGGGGAGGACTATAGTCTCTCAAGACTCCTCTATAGCTTCTGTATCGTTGCTGTAAGCACTTTTGTACTAATTTCCGGATATTTTAGTATAAAATTCAATTGGCGCAAAATAATTAAAATTTGGTTTTCCGTTTTGTTCTTTTCATGGCTGATAGCAGACTATATGGTCATAGGACAGAATAATATCAAGGGTAGTCTGCCTTATTTTATGCCTATAATTTCAAATGAATTTTGGTTTATATCTTGTTATTTTGTATTATGTGGAGTATCACCATTGTTAAATAGATTGGTTGATAATATGTCTAAAAAGAATTTTAAGTATTTATTATTGTGCTGCTTAGTTGTGTTTTATGGATGGGCGACTTTTAATTATATATTTAACTTTAGACAATTTGTCCCGGATTTTGGAGGAGGTATTATAAATTTCTCAATTTTTATATTTAATAGGGAGATAT
>NZ_GL629647.1:906555-907974 GCF_000185845.1 Segatella salivae DSM 15606 | reverse complement strand
CTCATATATTATTCCTATCTACAATGTCTCTGGCTATATAGAAAAGTCGGTGGCTAGTTTATTAGAGCAGAGTTATAGCAATATAGAATATATATTTATTAATGATTGCTCTTCTGATGATAGTGAAATAAAGTTGCGTAGAATTATAGAGGAATTTCCAGAACGACGCAATAAGATTAAAGTCATTACAAACGAACAGAACCTTGGGTCTGCTACAACCCGTAATATAGGTTTAGATATGGCTCAGGGTGAGTATGTTATGTTTGCAGATAGTGATGATTGGATATCTTGCGATTATGTGGAATCTATGGTTCATAAGATAGAGTCGGGAAGCGATGATATAGTGTATTGTGACTACTTTGAAAGCTATGATAATAACGAAAAACTTATTACTCAAAACTATGGAATAGATAATATTGAATGTATCCGTTCAATGTTAGGGGGAGGTTTGCACGGTTCTACTTGGAATAAAATATATAGGAGGTCTTTCCTCTTAAAGTCCAAACAAAGATTTGTAGAAGGGGCAGATCTTTTTGAAGACGTAAGTTGGAATATCCGTTTATTTGCATGCACAACAAAAATTTCTTATATTCCAAAAGCTTTCTACCATTACGTACAATATAACAGCAATTCTATTATTAAGAGTATGGCTTCATCTAGAAAAAAAAACGGGCAGGGCTATGCAGCGCATCGAAAATGTAAGAGTTGCTTGTGATTATCTAATTGCATTAGGATTTGAAGAAAAGTTAGGTAAGGAGATGAGAGAATGGAAGTTGATGGCAAAGAATGACTTGATTGATGAGGAGAACAACTCTTCTTTACATAGTTGGATAAAAACATTTCCTGAAGCAGACGCTGCGATTATTAAATGCAATAAGATAACGTGGAACTATAAGTTTCTATTATTGCTTTTACATTATAAACTCTTCTGGATTTATAATCTTCAAAGAAGTATAATGCGTAAATTGAAATGAGAAAGATAGCTTTTTGGTTGCCCCGGGCCTGTATGGAGCCAGCTGGTGGTTTTAAGGTCATTTTTGAGTATGCTAATCGACTTGCAAAAGATGGTTTTTCCGTAGAAATCATTTATCCAATGATTCATTATGGTGCAGGCTATGATTGGAAGCATGCAGTTATGTACCGGCTTATTTTTCTTTGGCGACTGATATTAAAGACATATAGACCAACAAAATGGTTTCATGTAGAAAAGTCTATTCAGCAAAAGTGGGTATGGAAACTTGAAAATTATCAGTTAAAAGAATCAGCTGTTATAGTAGCTTCCGCTATTGAAACCGCATATAGTCTACAGAATTATCAAAGCAAATTCTTAGAAGACAAATTTTATTTTATTCAGGGATTTGAGAATTGGAGTTTTACGGATGAACAAGTAATACAAAGTTATCATTTTCCAATAAAGAA
>NZ_GL629647.1:905129-906505 GCF_000185845.1 Segatella salivae DSM 15606 | reverse complement strand
TTTCAACGTGGCTTAAAGATATAGTAAATAGTTGTGGTGAAAAATCTGTTTTTATACCTAATGGATTTGATTTTACTTTCTTTAATGTAAAGAATCCGATAACGGATAGGAATAAATATGAAGTTATTTGTATGTATCATACCAGTGCTCTAAAGGATTTTTCAACAGCTTTTAAAGCCTTTGATATTGTAAAAGAAAAACACCCTCAGTTACACGTAACATTATTTGGCGTATTTGATAAACCTGATTTACCTGTGTGGTATGATTATTACCAACGCCCAGAAAAAGAACTCTTTAACAAGTTGTATAATAATGCATCAATATATGTTGGTTCAAGTCAGATTGAAGGTTGGGGATTAACAGTGGGAGAAGCAATGCAATGTGGGTGCGCTGTTGCTTGTACAGATAATAAAGGTTATTTAGAAATGGCAAAAGATGGTGAAACTGCACTTGTCTCTCCAGTAAAAGATCCTCAAGCATTAGCTAAGAATATCATAAGATTGATAGAGGATGATCAGTTACGTCATACTATAGCACTGAATGGGAATAAATTTATTCATGAATTTGATATAGAGAAATCATATCTGAAACTAAAGAAGTTTTTGAATGGAATTAACTAATCCTATAAATATATCTGTAAGCATAATCATTGTCAATTACAGAACACCTTCTTTAACATTGGCGTGTATAGACAGTATTTATGCTCATACAAAGGGAGTCGATTTTGAAGTAATTGTTGTAGATAATCACTCAGAAGATGATTCTGTTGAACGTTTAAGCAAGGATAATCGGATTATACTTATTGAAAGTTTACGGAATGGTGGCTTTGGATATGGAAATAATCTTGGGATGAGAGTTGCGCATGGTAAATATTTTTTCCTATTAAACTCTGATACGCTTTTGGTAAACAATGCAATAAAAGAATTTTATGATTATGCCGAAAGTCATGAACCTAAAACTCTCTATGGTTGTTATCTTATAGGAGATGATGGCACCTATCGTGGGTCTTTTCATTATTTCCCCGCATTAACTATTGGGGCTTTTTTCAGAAGACTTTTTCGTAAACAAAATTATACGCCAGACTATACGGATAAGGAAGTAGAATGTATTTGTGGAGCTGATATGTTTATTCCTCGTACTGCGATAGAAGAGTGTGGAGGTTTTGATGAGAATATTTTTCTTTATGGAGAAGAGGGAGAACTACAGCTTCGTATGGCAAAAGCTGGATATAAGCGTATACTGCTTTCTTCGCCTAAGATTATTCACCTTGAAGGAAGAAGTTCTTCTGTGAATCAGAAAAAAAGACAGATTCAAGAACAAAGTCATTTTTATGTATTAAAGAAGTATATGACTCCATGTACATATATATTGACACG
>NZ_GL629647.1:901792-903533 GCF_000185845.1 Segatella salivae DSM 15606 | reverse complement strand
AAAGATTGTAGTATGAACGATGGATGTACAACAATCGTTTATATGGTACAGCCAGAAACGACTTTTTCTGGAGGCTTATCAGATCGTCTTAGAGGAATTACTTCTATTTATGCTGAATGTAAGCGACAAAGGTTACCTTTTAAAATAGTCTTTGAACCATTACATTTACAAGATTATTTAGTTCCTAATCAATATGATTGGCAACTTAATACTGATGAAATATGCTGGGATATAGAAAAAGTATATCCTTGTACATTATTGACTTATCATCATAATCTTCGTAATTGTTTTCAACGTTTTGCACAACGTATGATTCTTCGTTACTATTTAAAGAAACATTATAAACAGATTCATATCTATTCAAACATGGCAATCGCTGATAAGGAGTTTAGTACTTTATTTAAGGAACTTTTCCGTCCATCTGAACGATTACAGAACCAAATTGATTATCATCTTAGTCAGTTAGGTGGTGCAAAAAAATATATTTCGTTGACTTTTCGATTTAGGCAGTTATTGGGAGACTTCAAAGAAGGTGGGGAGGTTTTGCCTGAATCAGAACGAGAGACTTATGTTCTTAGGTGTATAAATGGAATAGAAGAATTACATGCGGAATTCCCAAGTGAACGTTTATTAGTAACTAGTGATAGTAAGATGTTTTTAGATAGGTTGTCATATCTTGACTATGTCTATGTTATTCCTGGTAACGTTGTTCATATGGGATTTACTTTTGATGCAAGTCAAGATGTTTATATGAAATCCTTTGTTGATTATTATATGCTTAGTAATGCTAAAACGGTATTCCAAATGACAGATAAACTTTTGTTTCGAAGTGGTTTCCCTAAACGAGCTGCTATGCTGAATGGTGCTAAATATGTAGAGATTTCTTTATAATATATGAGTAACAAACGTATTCTTTATTTTGATGCTTTGAAATTTTTTGCTATTTGGCTAGTTGTTCTCGGACATTATCTACAGGAAATAGATTGTGGTAGTGTAGGTTTCTATACTAATCAGGTTATATATACATTTCACATGCCATTATTTATTATGATTAGTGGCTTTTTTGCTCAGAAAGGTGAACCTTCTTTTAGAAATTTAATAATCAAGAAAACTATAACACTTTTATTACCTGTAATAATATGGACAGCTATTATAGTTGTATATAGCTTATTGTCTTGCAAAGATTCAATGAGAATTCAAATAGAACTTAAAGGTAATAGCTGGTATTTAAAAGTACTATTTTTATGTTTGTTGTATCAATGGTTGTCTCGAAGATTTATTAGTATAGACTGGATAGCTGCAATTTGTTCAATTATATTATTGTTCGTTTTACCATTTGGAAGTATATTTCAATTTAATTTCATGTATTCTTTCTTTTGGTTGGGATATTTTATTGGAAAAAACAAGGATTGGATTTATAGACACACAATTTTGGGGTTATATTTAACTGGAGTATGTTTCTTATTAGGCTTGTTCTTTATGTTTTTGAATAATTGGAATATAACAAAATTAATTATAGATTTTAATTGTTGGAAATATACATCTTACCTAATAGTGGTGAAATATTACTTAGGTTTTTGTGGTAGTATGTTCTTTATTTTCTTGTTTAAGGAAATTGCTGATAGGAAAAATTGTTCTATAGTTGCTGGGTGGGGGAGTTATACTTTAGGAATTTATGTAATGCAAACATTTATTATCCAATATCTTTTTGTGGATTATTTTCATTTTTCTTATGGAGTTA
>NZ_GL629647.1:898759-899644 GCF_000185845.1 Segatella salivae DSM 15606 | reverse complement strand
AGGAATAAGGTAGTTTTGCTGTTAATAAACTAATTGATATAACTATTATAAATAAAAATATGAGTAAACGATTAATTGGTATAGATACGGTTAGTGGAGTTATGTTAATATGGATGATGTATGTTGTTCATTTAGCGAGATTCTTAGGGATGGATACGCCATTTCTGCATTTTACGTTGTCACTAATGTCTTGTTTTATGCCATGGTTTTATTTTAAAGCAGGTATGTTTTTTAAGCCTAACAAACCATTTAAGATAGAACTAAGGACAAATACAAAGCGCTTATTAATACCTTTCTTGTTTTTTTCATTTATCGGTTGGGGAGGAATATATTTAGGAGGAAATTTATTGTTGGGTAGGGGGGACTTATCTTCTTTGATAGAAGAATCTTTTAAAAATTTTTTATGGTATGGTTCCTTTAATGGTAACTTTGCTTTATGGTTTCTTTTATCTCTTTTTGCGGTGAAGTTATTGTTTAATTTTTTTTCTCAGTTAAAAGTACCTCATTATTTAATACTATTATTGAGTGCTGGAGGAGTATCTTTTTTTGTGGCAGGTCATTTTAAATATTTTTTGTATATCGGGAATGTCTTTAATGGTCTCTTTTTCTTTACGTTGGGTGTAATAATGAAAAATGTACTTTTAAAGAAGTCTGTCATTTTGTTTTCTTTGTTTTTATTAATGTTACAGTTCTTTTTTCCAACATATTTAGATTTTAGAGCCTCTGAAATTCTAGGGGTTCTTCCTTTTCCTCTTGTAGAATTATCTTGTTTGGCAGGTTGTGTCCTATTCTATTATTTATTTACTATAGTCTTTTCACAACCAGTATTCTTGGTAACTTATGTAGGTAAAAATAGTATGCGTTACTATGTTGTTCATTATATGA
>NZ_GL629647.1:895234-898212 GCF_000185845.1 Segatella salivae DSM 15606 | reverse complement strand
TTTTTTCTTATAACAGTTTTTTTAGCATTCTTTTATAATAATAAGAATGCGAAGGTTTCCCCTGTATTCTTCTTTTCTATCTCTACAATGTTAGCTTTATTTGTGGCCTGTTCTGATATGTTAGGAGGATATGATCGTTATATTTATTCAGATGCTTTCACTGCTTATGCAGAGGAAATACAAATGAGGGGAAACATATTTAATGATGCTTTCCATTTTTACTTTGGGCATGAGCCTGCTTTTGGTTTATTTTTGGCTTTCATAGGTAAATATACTGTCAACAGATATATTTTTATTTTTGTTACAACAATGTTGATGTATACTTTATTTGCAATCGCTATCTATAAAAATGTAAAGAATCCATTCTTTGGATTGATGCTTTTCGAAGCTCTGTTATTTTTCTTTACATTTGCTTATATGCGTCAAGCGTTAGCTGCAAGTGTTTGTTGGTTGTCCCTTCCTTACATTATGAAACGTCGGAAATATATGTTTTTTAGTTTGGTGTTGTTTGCAGCTATGATACATAATTCTGCCATTTATTTTGCTATTTTATGGTTTCTTCCCTTACGGAAGTATAAGCCTCAGCAAATTAGAAACTTTATGATAGTTATGTTTGTGATTGGTATTACAGGGCTTCCTTCAAAACTTTTTCTTTTTTATGGTGATGTAGTTGATTCTGCTTCTTCAAAAGCTCAGATGTATGCAAATTCCGCTACAGGTATGATTCGATTTGAATATATAGCAGAGTCTGTACTATTTCTTTATATATTATTGAAAAATTACAACGCTGTCGGTAAGGATAAGAGGAGTTTGCTACTCCAAAATACTTATATTATGTTTTGTACAATTCTTCTGCTATTTTGTCGTTCTACGGATGGTGGACGAATAGCATGGTATTCTATCATTGGAGTTATTGCTTTGCTGTCTAATATGTCGCTAAATCCTCATTATAGGAATATTGCACCATTATCTTTGTTGATAAGTGTATTTTTGTATTTTAGAATCCTTATTCTCTGGGGATTTTTATTATATCCATATAAGTCTTTCTTTACAAATGGACATAGAGATTATGATCCTGTATATGAACAATATGAGTATGATGTACGATATGATATTGATAAATTCTATAATTTATAAAATTGCTTGTAATTGATTTAGATGTTTTTTCTGACAAATAGGTTTATTGTATGCTGCTAACGATTCTAACACCGACTTTTAATAGATCAGAACTCCTACTCTGTGCTTATAAATGCCTTTGTGAACAGGGATACCATGATTTTGAATGGTTGATAATAGATGATGGCTCTACTGATGATACAGAGAAACTATTTGCTAAATTTACGGATGTACAAAATAACTTTTCTATTCGTTATTATAGAAAAGATAATGGAGGAAAGCATACAGCAATTAATTATGGAGTAAAGAAGGCAAATGGGGAGTTAATTTTAATACTCGATAGTGATGATACATTACCAGAAGACTCCTTAGCAACAATCGCACAGTATTATGAGCAGTGTAAAGGTTATAAGGACTGTGCTGGCGTTTGTGGCTTAATGGCACACCATGATGGACAATTAATAGGCTCAGGTTTTCCAAAAGACCCTATGTATGAAAGTGCATTGCAGTTTCGCTATGCAGAGAAGGGTAATGTTACTGGTGATTTATTAGAGGTTTATAAAACCTCTGTCATGAGAGAGTTCTCCTTTCCTGAGATAGAAAATGAGAAGTTTTGCCCAGAATCTTTAGTTTGGAATAGAATCGCTAATAAGTATAAGTTGTTCTGTTTTAATAAGATTGTCTATTACAGAGATTATTTAGATGGTGGACTTACAAGTAAAATTGTAAGAATAAGGATGAATAGCCCTATCGCCTCTACAATGACCTATGCAGAGATGTTGGATTATAATGTTTCTTTGAAATGGAAGATTCGATCAGCTATAAACTATTGGCGATTTAAATATTGTATTACGAATAAATCCTTAAAAGCACCAGCTGTAAAGTGGTATTGGAAAGCATTCCAAATAATAGGTCTAATGATGCACTTGAAGGATAATAAATAGTAGGTATGAAACAGATAGTCATAGATCCACGTTTGAAGTATAATTACGCTTCTTGGTATTTATTAGGAATAAAAAGACTTTTAAAGGGCTGGAAGATAACATATGAGATAGATCCCTTTAAAGGTATTAAGTATGAGAATACTGCTGATTATAACAGTGGATTTGCTTTTATTATTAGTAGCAAAGGTCAGGAAAAGAAAGTCTTTGTTGATACCGAAGATGTAGCCAAGATTATTGAAGACAGATATGAGTGGTGTGATGTCTATGGAATGGTAAACCCAACAACAGAGCAGGTTGCGGAATATGATAAGTTGATTGCAATTGGACCAGAGTTTGGTGTAACGCTCGGTAGTCGTTTCTCAACTATTATTCGTTGTTTACGACTGTTTCTCAAAGGGCATAAGTACTCAAATATTTCCTTCAAATGCTATCTCCGTGATTATCTTTATACGAATATTCGTCGTCGCCCTATAGAGGCTTATGAATGTGAAACGAAAGTTCGTTATAATTATATTTTTCATGCCTCTACATTATGGTATAATAAGTTTGCTGCAACAGATACCAATATGTATCGTGGAGAATTTTTAAAAGCATGTAAGAAAGCTGGAATTAATATAGAAGGAGGATTGTTCTATGTTAATGGAGAATCAGTATTAAAGGAAATGCCTGATTATCCTAAATATAAGGAGGAATATAAAAACTTTATTTATGAGAGTCGACTCTCTATGGATGATTATATTAGAAAGACAAAAGAGAGCGTTGTCGTTTTCAATACACCAAGTGTATGTGAATGTCATGGATGGAAACTTGCAGAATATCTTTGTATGGGAAAAGCAATTATCTCTACACCTTTAACACGAGAGATGCCTACCCCTTTGGAACATGGTAAGCATGTGCATTTTGTAAATTCTGTAGATG
>NZ_GL629647.1:890958-894788 GCF_000185845.1 Segatella salivae DSM 15606 | reverse complement strand
GCAAGAAGGAGCAAGACAGTATTATGAGAAGTGGATTGCTCCAGAGATTGTCATTCAACGGTTATTAGAAAAGGTTGGTGAACAGCTTTGAATCTGAAACGTAATTCAGTTCTGCTGTCATTCTTGTCATTTGAATAGAGAGTATAATCTGTTAGATATCATTTGTTTATGATGAAATGTTAAAAGTGACAGCAAATAGTTTTTAAACTTATTGTGGTATTCTTATTTGGAATACGATTAAAACAGGATTATTATTGTAGAATAAACGCAGCTGATAATGAGAATATTACAAGTCATAACATCTTTGGATATAGGTGGGGCTGAAACGTTGGTGGTTAATTTGATACCAAGGTTACAGGCTTTAGGGGATACTGTGGATTTATGTATCTTTAATGGAAAAGAAACACCATTGACTCAGATATTAAAGAAAGAGAGTCCACAGACAAAGATATATGCGTTAGGACATGGGGTTTATAATCCGCTCTATATTTTAAAGTTGGTAAAGATAATGAGGAATTATGATATTGTTCATACGCATAATTCTTCACCGCAACTATTTGTTGCTATTGCTAACTTATTTTGTTCGCAGAAACTGATTTCTACAGAGCATACAACTTCTAATCGCAAACGTGAATGGAGATGGTATGTACCTATTGAAAGTTGGATGTATGGGCAATATAATCATGTGATTTGTATAAGTCAGATTGCCGAAGATAAATTGCGAGAGTATATGGGAGGAGTCTGGTTAGATAAAACAAATCCTAAATATAAGCAGATCTCAACGATTAATAATGGCGTAGATGTTAAGGCTATAAGTGATGCAACTCCCGATAATGCTTTGTTGTCATTAAAGGAACAAAGAAAAGCTATCTTGATGGTAGCTGGATTTCGGGATGCGAAGGATCAAGATACGGTTGTTAAAGCTTTAGGGCTACTCAATAACAATAACTTTGAAGTTTGGTTTGCTGGGGTTGGTATACGTCAAGAAATAGTTAAGCAGTTATCAGAGTCACTTGGTGTCAGTGACCGAGTTAGATTTTTAGGCTTACGTACTGATATTCCAAATGTTCTGAGAGCTGCAGATATTATTGTGATGTCATCTCATTGGGAAGGGTTAAGCCTTAGTAATGTAGAGGGAATGAGTGCACATAAGCCTTTTATAGCCTCTGATGTTAATGGTTTGAAAGAAGTAACTAAGGGATATGGTATTCTTTTTCCACATGAGGATGCAAAGGCATTGGCTGAAGAAATCAACCGATTAGCAAGTGATGAAGCTTATTATAACGAGATTGCAGAACGCTGTTATAATAGAGCTTTAGAGTTTGATATCAGCAATACTGTAAGTGATTATGCTGATGTGTATAAAAATATCTTAAATTAATATCATCAAGTTTTCGTCTTGATAAATAGGTTTCTATAAGTTGAAAGATATTCAAAGAAAAAAAATAATTCGCGTTACAACTGCGGACATATCTTTAAATAGTTTGCTAAAAGGGCAACTGATGTTTTTGAACCAATACTTCGAAGTTATTGGTGTTGCGAAAGATACAGGTGTTCTGAAGGAGGTTAGTGAACGAGAGGGAATCCGTGTGGTAGATGCTCCATTAGAACGTCCTATTAGTTTAGTGAAAGATATCAAGGGTTTATGGTTCTTGTGTCGTCTGTTCCGTAAGGAGAAGCCATGGTGTGTACATGCTAATACCCCTAAGGGGAGTTTGTTGGCAATGATTGCAGCTTGGATCGCTCGTGTTCCGCATAGGGTATATACCGTTACAGGTCTTCGTTATCAAGGTGCTCATGGCATGTTGAGAACGATTCTTAAGACGATGGAGCGCTTGTCATGTCTTTTTGCTACGAATGTTATTCCCGAAGGACAAGGGGTTTTACATGCTTTGCAAGAAGATAATATAACGAAGAAACCTTTGCATGTAATATGGAATGGCAATATCAATGGAATAGACACAGAATATTTTAAGTCTACGAAATCTTTTACGGAGCGTAAGAATGATACTTTTATTTTTGTCTTTATTGGTAGAATCGTTAGAGACAAGGGGATTCATGAGTTGACTGAATGTATACGAAAGTTGAATTGTAATTTAATTTTGGTTGGTTCGTTTGAAGATGGTGACCCCGTTGATGAAGATGATAAGAAATTCCTATTAACTTCTGAAAAGGTTAAATTTGTTGGATGGCAAATCGATGTGCGCCCATATTTAGAGCAAGCGGATGTATTAGTATTCCCAAGCTATCGTGAGGGCTTCCCTAATGTCCCTATGCAAGCGGGTGCAATGGGGCTTCCTTGTATTGTTACTAACATCAATGGTTGTAATGAGATAATCAAAGATGGATTAAATGGTAAGATAATCGCAGCCCCATTAAAGGAAGGGACCAAAATGATGGAGCAATCATTACTGAATACGATGCAATGGTTTATAGACCATAGGGAGGAAGCAAAACGCATGGGAAACAATGCTCGTCCTATGATACAAGAGCGTTATGAACAGAGGTATGTTTGGAAAGCATTAAAAGAATATTACGATGCTTTATAGGATTGCTCACATATTGCGTGATAAGTTTCCTTGGATTTGGGAGTCTATAGGTGTGATAAATTCTTTTCTTTTTGCTTTAAGATATGGTAAGAGAATGAAGAAGATAACGGGAATTCTAAAATCTTTTTCTTTATCCTCGAACCAAACATCAGAGGAAACAAGTAAATCGTCATTATTTAATATTGAGGCTTTAACAAAAGAGAATGTTTCTTTATTAAGTAGAATGTTTGCAGAACAGCCTGCGTCAGCCTTTGACTTCTTTAAGCCTCATGGCTTTGGTGATAGACCTTTATCAAAGTTGATAAGGGATAAGAGTTTCCTTGCGTATATAGTTACAGTCAACAATGATGATAATCAACCTGTCTGTGTCGGCTATTTCTTTCAGAGAAGTTTCTTTTGGGGCAAGTCCTTTCGTGGATATATGACGGACTTTCGATGGCGAAGAAAAGGAATAAATAAACTCATGAATCAGTGTGCTACAGAGATTTCTTCTTTCCTTGGTTTACATGTTTATGGAACAATAGCCCCAGAAAATATAGCAAGTATGAAGTCTGCACAAGCTGCTAACGATATTAAAATCATAGAGACACTACGTAATGGAGATTATTTAGTTGAATATTTACCAAAATCATGATACTTAAAGTTCTTTTCGATAAGGTTGTATCACTTATTGGACTTATTGTTCTGAGTCCAATTTTGGTGATAGTTTCGTTACTTATCAAGGTGAAGATGCCTGGTCCAATCTTATTTTGTCAGAAGCGGGTAGGGCAATATGGGAAACTTTTTACAGTTTATAAATTTAGATCAATGACTGTCAAGGCTGAGGCTTCTGTGGCAAGTAAGGATTCTGAAACTACATCTATAGCTTCTACAGAGCAAAGTAGGATAACGCCACTTGGTGAGAAACTTAGACGTTATAAGTTGGATGAGCTTCCTGAACTCTGGAATGTTCTTAAAGGAGATATGAGTTTTGTTGGCCCAAGACCAGATGTTCCAGGATATGCTGACCAGCTACAAGGAGATGAAAGAGATATTCTGAAGTTAAAGCCTGGCATAACAGGACCGGCCAGTTTGAAATATAGAAATGAAGAAGAAATCCTATCCTCTGTATCGAATCCAACCAAATATAACGATGAAGTAATCTTTCCTGATAAGGTTAGGCTTAATCTTTATTATTTGCACCACTATTCCTTTCGTAAGGATATTCAAATGATTGTCTGTACAGTTTTAGGGAAACAGATGGACTATGCAGGCGAACAAATTTAGGATGATAATCAAAAA
>NZ_GL629647.1:889035-890502 GCF_000185845.1 Segatella salivae DSM 15606 | reverse complement strand
TTTTTTTTGTGGTACCACCAGGAATCGAACCGGGGACACAAGGATTTTCAGTCCTTTGCTCTACCAACTGAGCTATGGCACCATATTGCTTATTTGCGGATGCAAAGGTAAACGTTTTTTCTGAAAGAACGAAAGGAGATATAAAGAAACTATATGTAATTAGATTTTGTTAACAAAAAGAAGGGCGTACCTATTTTCTCTTTGTTGTTTATAGTTTCTTTATATCTACATTCTTCTTATCATTGATTGTCGCGTAGAGGATTCCAACCTTGGGCCTGAAGTTCAAACTCATTGTTGTCTCGTGTAACAAGCATACAGTCGAGATTTTGCTTTGTTATGTAGCCTATCTGGCGCACACCCTCAATATTTTTGATTTTCTCATGGTCTCCGATAGGAACTGTAAAGAGTAGTTCATAGTCTTCTCCACCATTGAGTGCACAAGTTGTTAGATTCATATTGAATTGTTCTGCAGTGACCGCTGTTTGATAATCAATAGGAATCTCTTTTTCATATATACGGCATCCACATTTACTTTGTTTACAGATGTGTAGTAATTCACTACTCAATCCATCCGAAATATCCATCATTGCTGTGGGCTTAATATTTGCTTCGCGTAACTTTTCTATGATATCTCCGCGCGCTTCTGGTTTTAGTTGACGATCAAGTAGATATTCCTTTCCAGCAAAGTCTGGTTGAAAATCCTCTACAGATTGTCGTTGCTCACGTAATATTTTGAGCTTGGCTTCATCATGGTTTGTTTGTGCCTCGCGCACTTTTTTATTGTAATCGTCAATCTGAGAATAGTAAACTGCTTTCTCACGCTCAAGGATTTGCAAGCCCATATAAGCCGCACCAAGGTCACCAGTCACACAGATTAAGTCTGTTTCCTTAGCCCCATTACGGTAGGTTATCTGTTCTTTTGGCGCATCACCTACACAAGTTATACTAATAGCTAAGCCTGTTCTTGAAGATGTAGTATCACCACCTACTATATCAATATCCCATTTGCCACATGCTTCTTTCATTCCTATATAGAAGTCATCTATGTCTTCTATACTGAATCTTTTGCCTAATGCAATACTGACAATAAGCTGATGTGGTCTTCCATTCATTGCGAAAACATCACTGATATTGACCATTGCCGCTTTGTAACCTAACGTGCGCATGTCTGTATAAGTGAGGTCAAAATGAATGCCTTCCATTAGCATATCTGTCGTGATAAGCACCTCGCTATTGGGATAACTCATAACGGCGCAGTCGTCTCCTACGCCATAATGAGTACTTTTGTTTTTTATTTTAATGTCTTTGGTGAGTCGTTCAATAAGTCCAAACTCACCAAGTTTTGATATTTCTGTCATCCTATTATCTTTCTTTTTATGAGCGACGAATCATCTCGCGCATAATTTCTGTCATCTTTGGTTGGGCTTCATTAGCTGCTTTCTGCACTTCTTCATGACTCACTTCAAC
>NZ_GL629647.1:857526-888985 GCF_000185845.1 Segatella salivae DSM 15606 | reverse complement strand
TTCATGACTCACTTCAACTGGAACATCGAAACCTCCTAAGTCAGTAATGATGCTGATTCCAAATACTTTTATGCCACAATGGCGTGCAACGATTACCTCTGGAACGGTACTCATGCCAACAGCATCAGCCCCCATAAGGTGATACATGCGATATTCTGCCGGTGTTTCAAACGTTGGTCCTTGTACTCCCATATAGACTCCATGCATTAATCGAATTCCTTTTTCCTTACCAATTTCATCAGCTAACGCAATGAGTTGATGGTCATAGGCCTCGTGCATATCTGGGAAACGTGGCCCCGTTGGAAAGTTCTTTCCATGCAACGGATGCTCTGGGAAGAAATTGATATGGTCTTTTATAACCATCAAATCACCAATCTTAAATTCAGGATTCATGCCTCCTGATGCATTACTAACAAACAAAGTCTCTATTCCCAGCTCGTACATGACGCGTTCCGGGAATGTAACTTCCTTCATGTTATAGCCTTCATAGTAATGGAAACGACCTTCCATAGCCATGATGTCTTTACCTCCTAACTTTCCAAAGATTAGTTTCCCGGCATGACCTTCAACGGTAGACACTGGAAAGTTGGGTATTTCACTATATGGGAATTCATAACTTTCAGTTATCTCTGAAGCTAATTGTCCGAGGCCTGTGCCCAGAATTATGGCTGTCTTTGGACTTGTGACCATCCTTTCCTTTAACCAGGATGCTGTTTCTTGAATTCTTTCGTACATAGTCTATAATTTTATCATTAAATTCTTCTTCTTGGTTGATCATGAACTTCACCTTAATTGGAAGTACATATAGATTTTGTTTCACCTCTTCACTGAGTCCATCGAGCTGCTCAAGTCGCGTAGCATCTTTTTCCGTTGTAACGATAATCTTTTCTCCTTTGATAGCATTGAAAGTCTCGTTAATCTTCATGATGTCTTTGCTCTTAAACTGATGATGATCTGAAAAGGCCAATGTTGTCATCTCTTTCACATGTGGTTTCAAGTCGATGATAATTTGTTTGGGCGAAGCTATCCCAGTAATTAGCATTACATGCTTGTCTTCTAAGGCCTCTTTTTCTATCGTAGACTTCTCTTTTGCAAAGAGGGGAGTCAGTGATTCATATTCAATCGTGGTGAAATATAAACTCTGATATGGATAGAGATTCATGGCTTTTGTGAGTACTCTAAACTCCATGGGCTTTAAATCTTTAGGACATTTCGTAATGATTACTATGTCTGCACGATTCTTTCCCGATTGAGGCTCACGTAATCTCCCAGCCGGAAGCAGCTTATCATAGATGATTAACCGATGATAGTCTACAAGAAGGATATTAATTCCTGGTTTAACATAACGATGTTGGAAAGCATCATCTAACAAAATCACATCGGTATCATTAGTCTCTGCATCACCCGTGATATGGGCAATCCCGTCAACACGTTTTTTATCTACGGCGATATGTACGTCTTGATACTTCTGTTTCATCTGGTAAGGTTCATCTCCAATGTCAGTCACTGTCGAACTATCGTTGGCTAAAACATAACCATGAGTCTTGCGTTTATAGCCACGTGAAAGCACAGCCACTTTTACTTTGTCTTTCAACAAACGAATTAAGTATTCCACATGAGGGGTCTTTCCTGCACCGCCAACAGTGATATTGCCCACCGAAATGATGGGAATGTCATAGTCATGTTGCTTTAACAGCCCAATATTGAATAGTTGATTACGAAAGCCGACTCCTATTCCATAAAGCCAACTCAATGGAATCAACCATTCATTTATATGTATGAAGTCACCTTCTGTTCTCATCTCCTATTTAATTTTGATAATATAAGGCATGCGTGCCTGTACTTTATCTATGGTTTTAATGTCATTCATAATCTTGAATGGCTCGTAGAATTCACCTAAATAGCTTTGCATCTTACTATCAAGCAAGTCATCGCTTCCTGTATAACTGCCAATTAGTTGCTCCCAACTGCTTAATTGTGATGGATAAGAAGCTGTTTTATAGTCTGTGAGATTAGCCAATTTTGCAGCTTTTTCGATAGCATCGTCTAAGCCACCAAGCTGATCTATCAGTTTCAACTTTATGGCATCTTGGCCTAACCACACGCGACCCTGCGCAATTTTCTCTACCAGATACATTGGCAGCTGACGCCCTTCAGCAACTCGTTTTTTGAAAAGCATATAGCCTCTGTTTATATTTTGCTGTAGCAATGAAAGCTGTTCGGGAGTAAATGGATGACCTGATGCACCGAAAACGGCATTGCGATTGGTTTTCACCTCAGCGTATTTGATTCCAAGTTTCTTGGTAAGTAGTTCGCTCCAATCAGGGAATAGTCCAAAGATTCCTATGCTTCCAGTGATGGTTGTAGGGTCGGCAATAATCCAATCGGCATTACAGCTGAGGTAATATCCACCAGAAGCTGCTGCACCGCCCATCGAAACAACGACAGGTTTAACCTTTCTGAGCTCACTTATCTGGTGCCATATCTGCTCAGATGCATAAGCTGAGCCACCACCTGAATTTACTCTGATCACAACAGCTTCCACATCATCGTCATCAGCAAGGTCTTTTAGGTCCTTACACATGTCATTTCCTACAATTTGGCGTGCATCTTGGAAGATACTTTGAGGCGAAGCTTTATCAACAATGTCTCCATACGCATAATAAACTGCAATGTGTTTGCCTGAAACTTGCTCTTCATCGTCGTTCAAATCATCAACAGTTATCTTGTTGATATCGTCATCTTGATCAATGCCTAACTGCTTTTTGACAACTCCCGAGATATCATCGTTGTAGATAAGTCCATCGACCATCTTATATTTCAATATGTTTTCAGCCGGTTCTAAGCTGATAACGCGGTCGGCGTATGCGTTGAGGCTATCCTTGTTTAAGTGCCGATTTTGCGCTACTGTCGTAAGAATCGTGTTCCACCAACCATCAAGATAGCGTTGTGTTTGTTCGCGATCAGCATCACTTATGCTATCAGCGGTCATCTGTTCTACGGCACTTTTGTATTTACCTACCTTTGTAGTGATAAACTTAATGCCAAATTTTGCCAACGCATTCTTATAGTAAACCTTCTCTCCTCCGATACCGGCCCACTCAACACCTCCTTGCTTATTCATATAGATTTTATTCGCTGCAGAGGCTAAGTAGTAGCTAAGTGTGCTGTAATCTTCACCATAAGCAATAATCCATTTCCCCGATTTACGGAAATCTTGCAGTGCTTTCTCAATTTCTTCTGCTTGAGCTAAGTCTGCGCCGAATTGCCCGGCTTCGAGATAAATGCCTGCAACCTTGTCGTTTTCCTTGGCTTTTTTAATGGCATTCATAGTGCCTTCAAAGCTCAAAGTCGACACACCTTGTAAGCTGTTCATCACATTTTCTTCGTTCTGTTCAGTCATATTGCCATCAAGTTTCAGCACTAAAACCGAATTCTTATCAATCTTTGTGGTTGTTGATGAAGTGGCAATTAGTCCAATGAGACAAAGGAATCCAATGATACTCATTACACATCCAAAGAGGAAAATGCCCAACATTGTGGCGAGAACATTCTTGAAGAAATCTTTCATACGTTTATTCTTATTTGCTTGTTATTTATTAATCTGTAGTTAATATGTGTTGTTTTCGTTTGTCATTTGCGTGGTTGCTGAGAATCTCTTACAACACATTATTATATATATAGATGCAAAGATAAAAAAATAATTTAGTTTTATGGGTTTGTAAGGTCTTTTTTAACTTGCTTTTTCCTTTGAAAATATTTGGGAAGATATCAGCCTTCTTTTTTGATTTCTTAGATAAACATAAGCTATGTTATTTTAGATGGGGCTGGCTGGAATGTTGGATTACTTGATAAAGTCGGATATTCTTTATTATGTTAGCCTTCATGATGTGTTTTGATTTGTATTGTTTTACAGTGTGAAATGCGTCATTTTATTGAGTGAAATAGGTCTAATGATGCAACCTTTTGCCTCAGTTTACAAACTGATGAATATTTTTCTACGAATTAAGTCCATTGAATCTAAATAAAAATCTTTATCTTTGTGGGTGATATTCTAATAGCAATAAAAATGAAATCCATTATTAAGTATTTGTTTGTCTTAGCGTTGTCGCTGTCTGTAATCCCCCTCTATGCCCAACATAACAAGGCTGAAAAGCAGGTTGTGTACCACAAAATTATACACAAAAACTTAGAAGGGAATCTTGTTAATCAGTCACATGGACGGGCAATTGTAGCGTTGTGTTATGACAATCAAGAACAAACGTGCCAATCTTCACTGCTCAATGCACTGAAGAAGTCTTTCATCGAACAAGGCGTTTCCTTCTTTGTTTTGAAAGATAAGTTGTCAGGTCGTAACACGTTTCAATTGACAACAAAGGCCGAAGAGACTATAAAGCTGTTGCGTGATAGTGCTTCTTGCTGGCATCTTAACCCTTATGATATAGGTATAATGGGCTTTGGAGTTGGCGGATATGTCGCTGCAATGGTGTCTTGTAAGGCTTCGTTTGCAGAGCGACCCAA
This sequence comes from Segatella salivae DSM 15606, assembly GCF_000185845.1. Lineage (GTDB taxonomy): Bacteria > Bacteroidota > Bacteroidia > Bacteroidales > Bacteroidaceae > Prevotella > Prevotella salivae. The sequence goes on along the minus strand of NZ_GL629647.1, from coordinate 884,464 downwards.
CTTTAGTTTGTTATTCAATCCTGTAATTTCAGGAATTGATTTGAAAAGAAGTGGATTATTGGCAGATGTCGCTTTGCCTTCGAAAAACGCTGTTCAGTCAGTTAATGAAACTTGGTCTGTCACACCATTTGTGAGACGTCATCTCACCCCCGAAGCTGCTTTGTTTCTGACAAACGATGATGTTGTTGTCAATCCTCTACAGAATGGTGTGGCTTATTATACTGCAATGCGAGGCAACGGCAATAATTGTTCGCTCTTTATTTATCCTAAGGGTGGGCACGATTTTGGTTTGTTGGCAGATGATGTTTGTCGAAAGCTGCTGATTGATGATGTCAATTCATGGCTTGAAAACCATCAACCGATTGCGACTCCACAATCTATTCGCGTGGCGTGTATAGGCAATAGTATTACAGATGGAGCCGGAATAGACCTGGCAAGTGAAAAAGGTTATCCCGCGGTGTTGCAGCAACTGCTTGGTAAAGGCTTTGCGGTAAGAAACTTTGGAGTGTCAGCACGTACTCTACTTCGACGCGGAGATTTACCCTATGTCAATGAGTTGGCGTGGCGAGATGCACTGGCTTTCAATCCTAATATAGTGGTATTAAAGCTCGGAACAAATGATTCAAAGCCTGAAAACTGGCGCTTTAATGACGGCTTTGAACGAGATTTGTTGGCAATGGTTGACACTTTACAGGCTCTTCCAGCTCATCCAAAGGTATATCTTGCCACACCTATTCCTGCATTCAAACCCACTTGGAATATTAATGACTCGGTGATTGCAAACGCGATTATGCCGATTATACGTAAGGTTGCACGCAAACGACATTGTAAAATCATTGATTTGCACACAAAATATGCACCATATGGCGAGTTAATGCAGGCTGATGGCATTCATCCAACAGCTGAAGGAGCTGCAAAAATGGCTGAAATCATTGCCGAAGATTTGTCTGAATGTGACGTGAAAAAATGATTTTTCATAAAATAAAATGAATTATACCTAACTGAATTAAATCCTTTTTGATATGACAATGAAGCTGAAACAATGTTTACTTCTCCTTGTGCTTATGAGTGCATTTTCGTTTGTTCATGCACAAAATCATCCTATTTTAGGATATTATTGGCTTGGAATGACCGAAGAAGAACACTATCAACAGGCACTCAAAATGAAGGATGCTACAGAGGTGGGTAAGCCTGATGAGGTGCCAGGACGATATTTATTGAGTATTGCGGGTATTGACTTTGATGCCGAAACGACATCAGTCAACTGGGCCGAACCTATCACTCTTGATGATTATTTGCAGTATTTGAAGAATCCTTCTCCTTTATTTTTCACTGGAAGAAGTTATTTTTACGAAGGTAAATTGGTCTCTTTGACAATCTATACGCCTTCACCCAATGAGTTGGAAGGCTTTCTTTGTTATATGCCAAAGACTGTTTTAGCTGACGATAAAGAGGGAGAAAACCGAACTTCTTATGCCGTTTTCAATGTTGAGAGACATAATAAATTAGTGGATTTGACCAATCAGGTTGTGACATATCTAAATAAAAGGTATGGGAAACCACAAAAGGAATATGTAATTCCTTTGCTTAGTGCATTGAAGAAAGGTGAAGATAGTAAGCCGTTGGATAGCAATTGGTTTCGCCTTTGTAGTGGAGGAGCTGTGTTACCACGGGCAGAATGGCAGCAAGGAAAGATGAAAATTATTGTTGGAATCTCTAATTTTGCAAAACTTTTTATTTTGTTTTATGATGCAGAAGTGGTTTCTCCAACAGGTCTTTCGTCGTTGACAAAACCGGAAACTTCAGTAAAAGCTACAGCGGAATGGTAGTGAATGGATAAACAATGGTAGGAGTTTGACAAGTAAAGAGTCTCTAATTGTGTCCTTCATTGAGGCATAGAAACTCTTGTTTTATATCTGTCAGTTGTGTCATATCACACTGGCAAATTTGTCATATCATTTTTATTGGCACGTTTTTAGCATAACATCGGTTGTCAAAATAAAATAGAAATATTAAATATATAATGATTATGAACATTAAACCATTAGCAGACAGAGTGCTGGTTGTACCTGCACCAGCTGAAGAAAAAGTAGGCGGAATCATCATTCCTGACACAGCAAAGGAGAAACCTCAACGTGGAAAGGTAGTTGCAGTAGGTCAAGGTACAAAGGATGAAGCTATGGTTCTGAAAGAGAATGATGTCGTTCTCTATGGCAAATACGCCGGAACCGAATTGGAATATGAAGGTGAAAAGTATCTGATTATGCGTCAAAGTGATGTCTTGGCAGTAGTTGGATAATTTGCGAAATCATAAAAATTATAATTCAAAATCAAAGATTTTTAGACAGAAAATATTATGGCAAAAGAGATAAAATATAATGTTGAAGCACGCGAACTCTTGAAAAGAGGCGTTGATCAATTGGCAGATGCAGTGAAGGTTACATTGGGTCCTAAAGGTCGTAACGTTGTTATTGAGAAGAAATTTGGTGCTCCTCAAATCACAAAAGATGGTGTAACCGTTGCTAAAGAGGTTGAACTTGAGGATCGTTTCGAGAATACTGGTGCACAACTTGTTAAGAGTGTTGCCAGCAAGACAGGCGATGATGCCGGTGATGGAACAACAACTGCAACAATTTTAACCCAGTCTATTGCTACAGAAGGATTGAAAAATGTAACTGCCGGCGCTAATCCTATGGATTTGAAACGCGGTATTGATAAGGCAGTAAAGGCTGTTGTAGACTATATTAAGGAGCATGCTGAACTCGTAGGTGACAACTATGACAAGATAGAACAAGTTGCTACGGTTTCTGCAAACAATGATCCTGAGATTGGAAAGCTGCTTGCTGATGCAATGCGTAAAGTCTCAAAGGATGGTGTTATCACTATCGAGGAGAGCAAAACTCGTGAGACCAGCATCGGTGTTGTAGAAGGAATGCAATTCGATCGCGGTTATTTGAGTGGCTATTTCGTAACAGATGCCGATAAGATGGAATGTGTAATGGATAACCCATATATCCTTATTTACGACAAGAAGATTAGCAATTTGAAAGACTTTTTGCCTATACTTCAGCCCGCAGCAGAGTCTGGTCGTCCATTAATGGTTATTGCAGAGGATGTAGATTCTGAGGCACTTACCACTTTGGTTGTAAACCGTTTGCGTGGTGGTTTGAAGATATGTGCAGTCAAAGCTCCAGGATTTGGCGACCGACGTAAAGCCATGTTGGAAGACATTGCCGTATTAACAGGTGGTGTAGTTATTAGTGAAGAGAAGGGCTTGAAGCTTGAACAAGCAACACTTGAGATGTGTGGTTCTGCAAAGAAAGTCACTGTTTCAAAAGATAATACGACTATCGTTGACGGCGGAGGCACAAAAGAAAACATCGCAGAACGTGTGGCTCAAATTAAAAATGAGATTGCAAACACAAAGAGTTCTTACGACAAAGAGAAACTCCAAGAGCGTCTTGCGAAGTTGGCAGGTGGCGTAGCTGTGCTCTATGTTGGTGCTAACTCAGAGGTTGAAATGAAAGAGAAGAAAGATCGTGTTGACGATGCTTTATGTGCTACTCGCGCTGCAATGGAAGAAGGAGTTGTTGCTGGTGGTGGTACAACTTATATCCGAGCACTCGAAGCTTTGAAGGGTCTTAAAGGCGATAATGCCGATGAACAAACAGGTATTAAGATTGTAGAGCGTGCTATCGAAGAGCCACTTCGTCAGATTGTTGCTAATGCCGGAGGTGAAGGTTCGGTTGTAGTGAACAAGGTTGCTGAAGGAAAAGGCGACTTCGGATATAATGCACGGACTGATGAATTCGAAGATTTGAGAAAGGCAGGTATTATTGATCCAGCTAAGGTTGCACGTGTTGCACTTGAAAATGCAGCTTCTATTGCAGGACTGTTCCTAACAACAGAATGCTTGATTACAGACAAACCAGAACCTCAAGCACCTGCAATGCCTATGGCACAACCAGGTATGGGTGGTATGATGTAATTCATTTGAATCCTTAAAGTGTATTTAGCTTCATCATTATTGAAGCTGAAAGTACACAAAAAATAGTACCGGTTCATTCGTAAAGCGAGTGAACCGGTTTTTTGTTTTCTATGGTTTTACCATATAATTACACCCTCTTTATAAAACGTTTTCAGGCATATTGAACGGTAATTTCTATCAAATGAGATTCTAATGATTTGGCGTTCGTAGGTTAATAAAAATAAAAAAAGACTATTTACTCTTTGAATCTATTCGGATTTTTCCTATCTTTGTCGTAAACAGAAATATAAAATCATCGGACAATGTGCCGAAAATGATATTTTTTGATTTGTTTTAGTAGATTAGTTTTTAAGTAGTTTGTTTTTGAAAATCGGTTGTCGTGATGACATCCGATTTTTTTAGTTATTCGCTTTGATGTTTATACCTTTATTCCTATCTTTGCAAGATGAAAGTAAAATTTGATTGGAAACATGTTGGGTTATTAGCCTTTGTGGCTTGCCTTCTGCTATATATTACAAAGTCGTTTTTTATGTCTTTGGGTATCATGATGATTATTTTGCTTATTGATGCACTGATAGTGCAATGGGAAAATAATCGGAAAAACAAAGATAGATTCAAATAATCATGGAGAAATTAACCGCACTTTATATACAATATAAGGGTGAAGAACCTGCAGAAATAGAGAAGATTCCTGGTGCAGGAAGTAACAGACAATACTATCGTTTCATAGGAAAAGATGGAGAAAGTGTTGTTGGTGTGATTGGAACGAGCCGTGATGAAAACCATGCTTTCATTTATTTGGATCGCCATTTTCAGTTACGTCAATTACCGGTTCCGCATATCTTGGCCGTGAGTGAAGATGAATTGTGTTACTTACAGACCGATTTGGGGCATACATCTTTATTCGATGCCATTCGCGGAGGACGAGAAGCAGGAGGTCGTTACAATCAAAATGAGCAGCAGTTGCTCATTAAAACTATTCGTGCTTTGCCAAATTTCCAAATACGTGGAGCGCGTGGTCTTGATTGGAAGAATTGTTATCCACAGCCTGAATTTGATGAGGAGAGTGTGCTCTTTGATCTCAATTATTTCAAATATTGTTTCTTAAAAGCCACAGGACTCGACTTTCATGAGTTGAAACTTGAAGCAAACTTTCACATGTTTGCCCAAGATTTGACGTCTGAAACGTCTGATTGCTTCCTCTATCGTGACTTCCAAGCGCGTAATGTTATGCTCGATCAAGAGGGTAATCCCTATTTCATTGACTTTCAGGGTGGGCGAAAGGGGCCTTTCTATTATGACCTTGCATCATTCCTTTGGCAAGCTTCTGCGAAATATTCCTTTAAACTTCGCCGCACATTAACGTATGAATACTATGATGCTTTGCAGCAATATGTAGAAGTACCCAGCGTGCGCCATTTTGTCAATCGATTGAGTTTATTTGTATTGTTCCGCTTACTTCAGGTGCTCGGAGCATATGGTTTTCGGGGCTATTTCGAACGAAAGAAACACTTCATTGACTCCATTCCTCCTGCAATTGATAATCTTCGGGAGTTGTTAAAGATGCCACAAGAGACGTTCCCTTACCCTTATTTGATGAACATGTTGCAACGATTGACGGAACTTCCCCAGTTCGCTGAGGTTGAAAAACCCGTCATGACACGTTCCGATGGCTTTAAGATTAGTGACAATAATGTGTATGAATCACATCCTCAAGACGGGCCGGCGACGTTCTCAAAATATGATGATAAGGGACCATTGGTGCTTAGAATATATAGCTTTTCTTATCGAAAAGGAATTCCAGAAGACCCTTCTGGTAATGGTGGTGGATATGTTTTCGACTGTCGAAGTACACATAATCCCGGGCGATATGAGCCTTATAAGAAGCTGACAGGATTGGATGAACCTGTCATTCGCTTTCTTGAAGATGACGGAGAAATACTTACTTTCCTTGAAAGTGTTTACAAATTAGCCGATCATCACGTAGCTCGCTATATACAACGAGGCTTTACGAGTTTGATGTTTTCGTTTGGATGTACTGGTGGCCAGCATCGTTCTGTGTATAGTGCGCAGCATCTTGCCGAGCATCTTCACGATAAATTTGGTGTCAAAGTGATTGTTTGTCATCGTGAACAAGGTATAGAACAGGTGTTCGAAGCAAAGAAATAACGAGTAAACAAGATAAATAAATTTGGGTGATTCAATAGAAATCACTAAATTTGTAGACATAAAATTCAGCATGATGCAAGCAATGATATTCGCCGCAGGAATGGGAACTCGCCTGAAACCACTTACCGATAGTATGCCAAAAGCATTGGTAAGGGTGGGTGGAGAGCCACTGCTCAAGCGTGTAATCCTAAGATTAAAGTCGGCAGGTTTTGAGAGAATAGTCATCAATGTGCATCATTTTGCCGACCAAATCATTGACTATCTAAGGGAAAATGACAATTTTCATCTTGATATTCGCATCAGTGATGAAACTAATGGCTTACTCGAAACTGGCGGAGGAATAAAGTTTGCCCACTCTCTTTTTACCAAAAATGAACCCATTTTGATTCATAATGTCGACATTTTAAGTAATGTTGACCTCAAGAAGTTCTATACTTCAGACCGAAAAATAATGTGCCCTTCTTGTGGTGTTCCCCACGAAATGGCTGGTGCAGTGTTGCTTGTTAGTTGGCGAAAAACCAAGCGCTATCTATTGTTTAACCAGGAAATGCGCCTCGTAGGATGGGTAAATATAGAGACAGGTCAGGTGAAAAGCCCTTATAAAGAAATACAAAAGGCGTCAGTAGATGACTTGAAGAAGCATTATAAAATGTATGCTTTCTCTGGTATTCACACGTTTTCTCCACAACTCTTTCCTTTGATGAACGACTATCCTGAACGTTTCCCCATCATGGAATTCTACTTGCAGAACTGCGACAAAGTAGCCATTAAAGGGTATATAAAGCCTGATCTTAAACTGATGGATGTGGGAAAACTTGACACGCTTGACCAGGCAGAAGCCTTTGCTCAGCAGCTGATTGATTGATAAGAAATATCACAAATAATATCCATTTACTATGCAACAGAAGATAATAATTCTTGATTTCGGTTCACAAACCACACAGCTGATTGGCCGACGTGTGCGTGAACTGGATACCTTCTGCGAGATTTTACCTTACAACAAGTTTCCAAAAGACGACCCAAATATCATTGGTGTAATCTTAAGCGGAAGTCCTTATTCGGTGCATGATGAGGAGGCTTTTAAGGTGGAATTAAGCCAGTTTATTGGTAAATACCCTGTTTTGGGTATCTGCTATGGAGCACAATACATCTCTTATGCTGGCGGAGGAACCGTTGAACAGACTGGAACGCGCGAATATGGCCGTGCAAATCTTGAGATGATTGACTGCAATTGCCGCATCTTTAAGGGCTTTGAGAAAGGCTCACAAGTATGGATGAGTCACGGCGATACGATTACTTCGATTCCTAAAGATTTCCATATTACGGGCTCAACTTCCGATGTTAAGTATGCAGCTTTTGCCAATGAAGACAAGAATGTATGGTGCGTTCAGTTCCATCCAGAGGTGTTCCATTCACTGCAAGGTATGCAATTACTGCGCAATTTCGTTGTAGACATTTGTAAAAGTAAACAAGAATGGAGTGCAGCTTCATTCGTAGAGAGCACTGTTGCAGAGTTAAAAGCACAGTTAGGTAACGACAGAGTAATCCTCGGTTTGTCAGGAGGTGTAGACTCATCTGTATGTGCTACCTTGCTCAATAAAGCTATTGGAGATCATCTCACCTGTATCTTTGTAGATCATGGTATGCTTCGTAAGAACGAGTTTTCTAAGGTAATGGAAGCTTATGAGGGGCTTGGTCTTCATGTGATTGGCGTAGATGCCAGTGAAAAATTCTTCAAAGACTTAGAAGGAGTGACTGATCCTGAACAGAAACGCAAGATTATTGGTCGTGATTTTGTTGAGGTTTTCAATGCTGAAGCAAAGAAGATTACCGATGCAAAATGGTTGGCTCAGGGAACAATCTATCCTGATCGTATAGAAAGTTTGAGTATCACGGGCATGACAATCAAGAGTCATCACAATGTAGGTGGACTTCCAGAAGAGATGAAACTCAAGCTTTGTGAACCCTTGCAATGGCTATTTAAGGACGAGGTTCGACGTGTAGGCTATGAGTTAGGCATGCCAGAACGTCTCATAAAACGCCATCCTTTCCCAGGTCCAGGCTTAGCCGTTCGCATCCTTGGTGACATTACTCGTGAGAAAGTTCGCATCCTTCAAGATGCTGATGACATCTATATTGAGAAGATGCATCACTATAAATTGCCAGATGGAACGACTCTCTATGACAATGTTTGGCAAGCTGGTACCGTACTGCTTTCTACCATTCGGTCGGTTGGAGTGATGGGAGATGAACGCACTTATGAGCATCCTGTAGCACTGCGCGCAGTGACTTCTATGGATGCAATGACAGCAGACTGGGCACACCTTCCTTATGATTTCATGGCCGAAGTGTCTAATGAAATCATCCGAAAGGTAAAGGGAGTTAACCGCGTTTGTTATGACATATCCTCAAAACCACCTTCGACAATCGAGTGGGAGTAAAGGAACCATAAAAAGATAAAATTCTAAAAGGGTAAAAATAGAAGAATAAAGGCACATAAAGAGAAGTCGTTTTGCAATTTATATTCGTGTAAATCTTTTCTCTTCTCAGCTTTATTTATTCCTCTCTTTTTACCCTTTTATATTCTTAAGGCTATTCCACTAAAAAACTTTACAATATCCTTCTCATAACTCGCGTATTTGAAACGGAGGTTGGTTTCTTTCAAAAAATACTCGTTTTTCAAGGCTATCAAAAGACATTGCGTATCAATTGGTTACGAAAAAGAGAAGGAAGAATCGACAAATTTGTAGTAGAATAAAACCTTGTTTCACGTCAAATGGTATTGTAAAATAGCCCATATTGTGGGATGATATGGTACAGAATACGTCATGAAATAGTAGGGATAGCGTTGCAATATGACTGATTTCGTTTACAACTTAGCTTTGTTTTTGTTTATGTTTTGCTTTTAACAGCCGATTTTTTGATTTTTTCTCTCTTTCTTTTTCTATTTCATTGATTTATGAAAGACTAAAAATAGGTATTTAATCATTACATTTTTGTATGTTGAATACTACAGAAACACCTTGTCTGTTGTGAAGAAAACAACGATATATAGAGAGGAGTGAAATGCTGATAGGACTTTAAGAGGGTTTGCTTTAACAATATTTCAAGAGACGAAAAAAGGAAGTTTGACGTGAAAAACACGTTCAAACTTCCTTTATTTCCTATAGAATTAACGATTGCTTATTTGTTTTTCAGCAAATCACGAATTTCAGATAATAACTTCTCTTCAGCTGTTGGTTCTGGATTAGGGGCTGGAGCTGCAGACTCTTCTTTTTTCTTTTGCGACAACTTATTAATGGCTTTTACAAGCAAGAACACACAGAAGGCGATAATGATAAAGTTGAAAACATTCTGCAAGAAGTTTCCATAGTTGATTGTTACGCTTTGCATGTGCTCGACACCTGGTAGTTGTACCTCGGGCAATTGAATCTTTAGGTCGCTGAACTTCACTCCACCGATGAGCCAACCAATAGGAGGCATGATGATATCATCAACGATAGAAGTAATGATTTTACCGAAAGCACCGCCGATGATAACACCGACTGCCATGTCAACTGCATTGCCTTTAACCGCAAAGTCTTTGAATTCTTGAATGAATTTACCCATGTCTGTAATATTTAAGATAATGTTTAGTTTTTAAAATTGCATGCCTTTCTTTTGTCATATCGGCTTTGCAATCCCCCTCATACAATCTTGTTAATCCGTGATATATAGGGAGTGATACTATTTTTTATAATATTTAATATAACTTGCGCCTGCAAAAATAAAAAAATATTGTATCTTGCAATCGTAACAAGAGAAATGTTGCGATATAAAAAATAAAAATATTGTTTTATAAACCTTTATAAAAAGTAAATTAAAAATGGTAAATGTAGCTATTAACGGCTTTGGTCGTATTGGTCGTCTCGCATTCCGTCAGATGTTTGAGGCAGAAGGTTATGAGGTTGTTGCTATCAATGACTTGACAAGTCCTAAGATGCTTGCTCACCTTTTGAAGTATGATACAGCACAGGGTGGCTTCGCTGGCAAGTATGGTGAAGGCAAACACACAGTAGAAGCAACTGAAGACTCAATCATCGTTGATGGTAAGGAGATTAAGATTTCTGCTGAGAAAGACGCTGCTAACTGCCCATGGGCTGCTAACAATGTAGATGTTGTTCTCGAATGTACAGGTTTCTATACTTCTAAAGAGAAGGCTTCTGCTCACTTGAAGGCAGGTGCAAAGAAGGTTGTTATTTCTGCTCCAGCTGGTAACGATCTTCCAACTATCGTATTCAATACTAACCACAAGACTCTGACTCCAGCTGATACAGTTATCTCTGCAGCTTCTTGTACAACAAACTGCTTGGCTCCTATGGCTGCAGCTTTGAATGGTTATGCTCCTATTCAGAGTGGTATTATGTCAACAATCCACGCTTATACAGGTGACCAAATGATTCTTGATGGTCCTCAGCGTAAGGGTGATCTCCGCCGTTCTCGTGCTGGTGCATGCAACATTGTGCCTAACTCAACAGGTGCAGCTAAGGCTATCGGTCTCGTAATTCCTGAGTTGAATGGTAAACTTATCGGTTCAGCACAGCGCGTTCCAACTCCAACAGGTTCAACAACTATCCTTGTTGCTGTTGTAAAGGGTAAGGATGTTACTGTAGAAGGCATCAATGCTGCTATGAAGGCTGCTGCAAACGAGAGCTTTGGTTACAATGAAGATCAGATTGTTTCTTCTGATATCATCGGTATGCGCTTTGGTTCTTTGTTCGATGCAACACAGACAATGGTTAGCAAAATCGACGATGACACCTATCAGGTACAAGTTGTTTCTTGGTATGATAACGAGAACTCTTACACCTCTCAGATGGTACGTACAATCAAGTTCTTCGCAGAACTGAAGTAATACAATAATGAGTCATTTAATTGTTGCACTCATATAAGAGCGTAACAGAATGATGAAATATAATCCCTGTCGGCTTGCTGACAGGGATTTTTTTTATTAACTTTGTCTTTATGAACAATAAATCTAATGACAATATGCTTGCAGATTCACATCCTTTAATTGCTATCGTGGGGCCAACAGCTTCTGGAAAGACAAATTTTGCAGCCCATCTTGCGGCTCGTCTTGATGCAGAAATTATCAGCGCCGATAGCAGACAGGTTTATCGTGATATGACGATTGGTACAGGAAAAGATTTGGATGACTATATTGTTGATGGCCAAAAGATTCCATACCACTTAATAGATATCTGCAATGCCGGTACAAAATATAATCTTTTTAGATATCAAGAAGACTTCTTAAATGCTTATTCAGATATTGTGAAGCGAGGCAAACAAGCAATCCTTTGCGGTGGAACTGGACTTTATGTTGAATCTGTTTTGAAAGGTTATCAGCTTTCTCCTGTACCTCAAAATCAGGCGCTTCGTGATAGACTTTCAGGTAAGTCACTTGAAGAGTTAACCTTAATCTTAGAGGAGTTAAAGTTGAAAAATGGAGCAAAAATGCATAATAAGACGGATGTAGACTCGTGTCAACGTGCTATACGTGCTATTGAAATAGAAAGTTATAACCTTGAAAATCCAACACAGAATAGGCTCTTTCCTCCAATTAAGTCGCTGATAATAGGAATTGATATTGACCGAGATACTCGGAGAAAGAAAATCACTGATAGGTTGAAACAGCGCTTAGAATCAGGTATGATAGATGAAATCAAAGGACTACTTGAGCGTGGTATTGCTGCGGATGACCTTATTTATTATGGTCTTGAGTATAAGTTTGTGACCGAATATCTCATGGGAAAGGTGGATTATAAGACTATGTTTGCGAGCCTTGAAATAGCAATTCATCAGTTTGCTAAACGCCAAATGACATGGTTTAGAGGTATGGAAAGGCGAGGGTTTGATATCCATTGGATAGATGCTTCATTGCCAATGGAAGATAAATTAAAACAGGTTGAGGAGCTTTTAGATTCCTATCATCATAGTTAAAAAATCATTTCAAAAGACTCCTCCACCTTATTTATATATAGGATGCTGATATTTTAGTCATTAAAAGTTATCCCATCTTATTAATTTTCTTAAGTTCTTCACTATTGAGGAACTTGATTTTACGTCCATCAATCGCTATAAGTTTCTCATTAGCAAAGGCAGATAGCGTTCGGATGGCATTGCTTGTAGTCATATTTGAGAGGTTTGCCAAGTCTTCACGGCTAAGATATATGCTCAATGTATAACCGTCTTCTTCTAATCCATAATTATCTTTCAACAGAAGAAGTGCTTCGGCTAATCGTGCACGGATATGCTTTTGCGTCAGATTTACAATGCGATTTGCGAAATGTCCCAACTCTTTTGACAAGTTCTTTAGAAAGAAAAGATTGATATTGAAGTTTTCTTTCATCATCTGAATGATAATATACATGTCTATATAAGCAATGGTAGAGTCTTCCAATGCCATTGCCTCAGTTGTATAAGATTCGTCTGCAAAGTAGGCTATGAAGCCGAAAAACTCCATTGGTTTGACTATACGTATAATCTGATTACGCCCACCTATACCCATCTTTGATACCTTAACCTTACCATGTATGAGTAGTTTCATACAATTGGGATTATCTATATCCCTATATATATATTGGCCTTTTATGATTCTTTTAATTTGAACATTGTCGAGGAATGCCTTCTGTTGGCCTTCAGATATAGGTCCCCATAGATGTATGAGGGCCTTAATAACCTCGTTCCTTGTGTTATCTTGATTTAGCATCTTGCATTAATTATTAATTACAATCTTTGTTATTAGCGATTACAAATATAATAAAAAACTCTCAATGTCATCCTCATTTTTGACAAAATTATACGATTTGTTGATTTTAAAGTAGTTTTTTAAAAAAAAGATATGCATTTTATTGGTGCATTTATTGAAATTGATTAACTTTGAGAACAAGTGAAGACGCTGAGTCTTTACATTAACCAAAGCATATAGAACATAATAAACCTTAGTACAGAACTATGAGCTATCTAAAGTTTGAAAAGGCATTGATGACGAATTTACAAGAGTCGTTGCAACGCGAGTTGCTTCGAACGAATCGTTCAGGTGCATACGCTTGTTCTACGATTGTAGACTGCAATACGAGGAAATATCATGGTTTGTTGGTGGTTCCCGTGCCGGAAATCGATGACGAAAACCATGTTTTATTGTCTTCTTTAGATGTTACAGTCGTGCAACATGGAGCAGAATTTAACCTTGGTCTCCACAAATACCATGGTGATACCTATAGCCCCAATGGGCATAAGTATATCCGTGAGCTTGTTTGTGATAAGGTTCCAACAATTATTTACCGTGTAGGCGGAGTTATTTTGAAGCGAGAGATTGTGTTTCAACACTACGAAGATCGAATTCTTATACGCTATACGTTGGTCGATGCGCATTCAGATACAACCTTACGACTACGTCCTTTCTTGGCTTTTCGAAGTGTTCGGGAGTTTACACACGAGAATTCTGTTGCGAGCCGAGACTTCCAATCGGTTGATAATGGAATCAAAACACGAATGTATCCGAGTTATCCCGAACTCTTTATGCAATTGAGTAAGTCCAATGAATTTATCTTCCAACCCGATTGGTACCGTGGAATAGAATATTCAAAAGAGCAAGAACGTGGTTATGCTTCTAACGAAGACCTTTATGTTCCTGGTTATTTTGAAGTGAATATAAAGAAAGGTGAGAGTATTGTTTTTGCGGCTTCTACTTCTGAAATCAAAACAACTACATTAAAAAAGCTTTTTGACGAGGAGGTTGAAGAACGCACACCGCGTGATAATTTCTTTCATTGTCTTGTCAATGCTGCCCACCAATTCCACATTCATGAAAAGAATGATGATCGTTATATCCTTGCAGGCTATCCTTGGTTTAAGTGCCGTGCGCGTGACATGTTTATCGCATTGCCAGGGCTAACATTATCTATTGAGGAGCAAGAATACTTTGAACTCGTTATCAAAACGGCTGAACGAGGGATAAAAGAGTTTATGGAAGGCAAGCCACTTAGTGTGAAAATCACTGAGATTGAGCAGCCCGATGTCTTGCTTTGGCTTATCTGGTGTCTACAGCAATATGCCAAAGAGGTAGGGCTTGAAGCCTGTTTGAAACGCTATGGAAAGTTTATGAAGCAAGTACTTCAGTTCATAGAAGAAGGTAAGCATCCTAATTTGGAAGTAAAGGAAAATGGACTTCTATATACTGATGGACGTGGAAAATCTGTTACTTGGATGAATTCCAGTGTGAATGGCAGCCCTGTTGTTGTTCGAACGGGATACATCGTAGAGTTCAATGTATTATGGTATAACGCATTAAAGTTCTGTTCTTCTTTGGCAGAATTAAACAATAACCATAAAGAAGTAGCTCATTTAGAAGCGTTAGCAGAGCGTTGTCAGCAATCATTTAGTAAGGTTTTCTATAATGAATACGGCTATTTGTTTGACTATGTTAATGGTGGTTCGCAAGATTATAGCGTTCGACCGAATATGATTTTTGCCGTAGCTCTCGATTATTCTCCATTGTCTCAAGAGCAGAAGAAGAGTGTACTTGATGTATGTACCCGTGAACTTCTGACCCCAAAAGGCTTGCGTTCACTATCTCCAAAGAGTAGTGGTTACAACCCAATCTATACTGGTCCACAGGTGCAAAGAGACTATGCTTATCATCAAGGTACAGCTTGGCCATGGCTTGGAGGCTTTTATATGGAAGCATGTTTGAAACTATATAAGCGCACAAGGCAAAGCTTTGTTGAACGCCAAATGGTTGGATATGAAGATGAAATGTTCCAGCATTGCATAGGAACTATTCCTGAACTATTTGATGGCAACCCGCCTTTCCATGGGCGTGGAGCTATTTCTTTTGCTATGAATGTGGCCGAGATACTGCGTACACTCGAACTCTTGGAACGCTATAACTTTAATTCTGGGGAGGAAAGAAAATGAAGATCTTGATGTTTGGATGGGAATATCCCCCTCATGTTTATGGTGGTTTAGCCACAGCTAATTATGGTATCACTGAAGGTTTGCACGCACATGGTAATGCGGAAATCACGCTTTGTCTCCCCAAACCATTTGGAGATGAAGACCGAACACCGGCAAACATTCTTGCAATGAATTGTGTTCCCATTGCATGGCGTGACGTGAATTACGATTATGTTAAAGATAGAGTAGGGCATGTTATGAGTCCTGAACTCTACTATCAACTACGTGATCACATCTATGGTGACTTCAATTATATGCATGTTAACGACCTTGGCTGCATGGATTTTGCAGGAGGTTATCCTTCAAATCTGCATGAAGAAATTAATAACTACTCTGTTATTGCAGGCGTAGTTGCCAGGACTTTAGACTTCGATATTATTCATGCACACGATTGGTTGACTTATCCTGCTGGCATACATGCTAAGCAAGTGACTGGGAAACCATTGTGTATACACGTTCATGCCACTGATTTTGATCGTAGTAGAGGCCAAGTTAATCCCACTGTTTACGGCATAGAGAAGGATGGAATGGATAATGCTGACTGTATCATGTGTGTTAGTGAATTGACACGTCAGACTGTAATTCATCAGTATTATCAAGATCCTCGCAAGGTGTTTACAGTGCATAATGCCGTTTATCCGTTAAAGAAGGAATGGCAGGAGATACCTCGTCCAGACCATAGAGGAAAAGAGAAGGTTGTGACATTCTTAGGGCGTATCACGATGCAGAAAGGCCCAGAGTATTTCATTGAGGCTGCAAACATGGTGCTCCATCGCACACGAAACATTCGTTTTTGTATGGCAGGATCAGGTGATATGCTTGATCAGATGATTTATTTAGCAGCAGAACGCGGTATTGCAGACCGTTTCCATTTCCCTGGTTTCATGCGAGGAAAGGAGGTTTATGAATGCTTAAAAGATTCCGATGTCTATGTAATGCCTTCGGTAAGCGAACCTTTTGGTATCTCACCACTTGAGGCAATGCAATGCGGAACGCCTTCGATTATTTCGAAACAGAGTGGTTGTGCCGAGATTCTTACCAATTGTATAAAGATGGATTACTGGGATATTCATGCACTTGCTGATGCAATTTATAGTATCTGTTGTAATGAAAGTCTTTTCGATTACCTTGCTGTTGAAGGGAAAAAAGAGGTTGATCAAATCACATGGGATAAGGTAGGACAATGGATTTACGAGCTTTATGAGCGTACGTTAGGCTGGAAATAAATTATATAATATAATGTTTGACCAAATAATCATCAAGTAAAGAATATGAAAACAATTTGTTTATACTTCGAGATACATCAGATTATACATCTTAGACGCTATCGTTTCTTTGATATAGGAACCGACCATTACTATTACGATGACTATGAAAATGAGCATAGTATAACAGATATTGCAGAACGTTCCTATATGCCTGCACTCAACACCCTACTCGAAATGATTAAGAATAATGGTAATTATTTCAAGGTAGCATTCTCACTTAGTGGTGTGGGTATGGAGCAATTAGAGATGCATGCCCCTCAAGTGTTGGAGAAATTACAAGAGCTTAACGAGACGGGGTGTGTGGAATTTTTGGCTGAACCCTATTCACATGGACTTGCTTCTTTAGTGAACGAAGAAAGCTTTGCAGATGAAGTAAAACGGCAATGCACTAAAATCAAAGAGTATTTTGGCCAATCTCCGAAGGTGCTTCGTAACTCTTCACTCATCTATAGCGATGAGATTGGCTTCCAAGTAGCTCAAATGGGATTCAAAGGTATGCTTACTGAAGGCGCAAAGCATGTCTTAGGATGGAAGTCTCCACATTATATTTATAGCAGTGCAATGGCTCCTCAGTTGAAGTTATTACTGAGAGATATCCAACTTAGCGATGATATTTCTTTGCGTTTCAATAATCGTGATTGGTCAGGATATCCATTGTTTGCCGATCGTTACATTGATGAGATTGCGTCATTGCCTGAGCAAGAGAAGGTTATTAATATTTTTATGGAACTTTCAGCCTTAGGAATTGCACAACCTTTGTCCAGCAATATCCTCGAATTCTTTAAGGCTTTACCTGTTTGTGCAAAGGAAAAGGATATCACATTCTCTACTCCTTCCGAAATCTGTAGTACGTTTAAACCTGTCGATACATTAAGTGTTCCCGACACTTTAAGCTGGGTTGACGAAGAACGTGATGTTAGTTCATGGCTTGGGAACCCTATGCAGCGTGAAGCTTTCAATAAACTTTATAGCGTGGCTGACCGTGTTAGAATTGCCAATGATGCACGAATCAATCAAGACTGGGACTATCTTCAGGCCAGCAATAACTTTAGATTTATGACAACGAAGCCTTCGCGTATTGGCATAGATCTTGGTATTTACAGCAGTCCTTTTGATGCTTTCACCAACTATATGAATATTTTGGGCGACTTTATCACTCGTGTCAATAACCTCTATCCAGCCGAAATAGGAAATGAGGAACTTGAGAGTTTGTTGACAACTATAAAGAATCAAGGTGATGAATTGGCCATGAAGGATAAAGAAATCGTTCGATTGCAGGCCAAAATAGAAAAGATAGAGGATGCAAATAAGAAAGAAGGAGTGAAGGAATCCAAGGCTAAGAAGCCGTCAACCAGCAAGAAACCAGTGGCAAAAAAGCCTACAACAAAGTCTAAAAAGTCTGTAGAAGAACAGAAAAAAGATAAGAAATAGGTAGTTATCACAATTTAACTACATCATATAAAAGCGCTCGGTGGTTGTCCGCCGAGCGCTTTTGTTTGTATAACTAATTTCTCTTTATGATATAATCTAAGTCAGTGTTGCTGATGATAGCACAGCTTTGTGTTCAAAATACGTGTGTCGATAGTCTATCATAAATAAGGGGATTGTCAACAATCCAAACTTATTTATGCCAAAAGTCAAGTAACATTTACATGATTAATGCAAATAATGAGGCACCAATTACCGTCAATATACCGCTGACAACAATCGAAAGACCGCTCGTAGCGCCTTCAATGGTTCCGATTTCCATAGCTTTTGCAGTACCAATTGCATGCGAAGCACTTCCTATTGCGATACCTTTTGCAATGGGTTCCTCTATCTTAAGGAGTGATAAAAACTTCTCCGCGAAGATGTTACCCAATACACCTGACACAATGATTACTACCACTGTAACCGATACATAACCACCTAATTCCTCTGAAACGCCCATGCCAATAGCAGTCGTTATGGACTTAGGGAGGAAGGTTGCATACGTGGCATGATCAAATCGAAAGAGTAGGGCGAGGAGCAAAACTGTTAGTAAACTCGACGCCACTCCAGCCGTAATACCCAATATAATTGCCTTATAATTCTTCTTCAAAAGCTCCACTTGTTGATACAATGGCACGGCAAGACATATTGTTGCTGGTGTGAGAAGGTAACTCAACCAGTTTGAATCTACGTTATAATCTTCATAACTTACGCCGGTCAAAAGCAAGCAGGCAATGACTAAAATGATTGCAATCAGTAGAGGATTCATGAAACTCCATCCCGTCTTTTTCCTGAGATACATACCTATTACGTATGAACCAAGGCTGATTAATACGCCGAAATAAATCGAATCTGTTAGCATATTATTATTGTTATCCTATTTTGTAGCTTTCTTTTCTTTCTTATTTCTACGAATGATTCGTTGGGTAACATAGCCCGCTGCGCCCATAACCGTGAACGTACTCACAGTAGTTACAACAACGTATTGCAGGAGATTTGAACGTATTTCAGCCCAAGAATCAATCAAACCGACAGCTGCCGGAATGAACATCACTGGCATAATAGCTATTAAAAAGATGCTTGTTTCGCGCACATCATTTACTTTTACCCATTTCATCAATAGCGCAATAAAGAGCAACACAATGCCGTAGATGCTGGCAGGGATGGGCAATGGAATCAGAAAATGCAAAAGCTCTCCAATAAATGTGAATGCGATGATGATGATAAATTGTTTGATGAACTTCATCTTTGCACGTTTACTTTAGATTAATCTCACGTATATATTGTTCTATAAAGTCTGCAGAGTTCTCCGTACCCAAGCGTATACTGTCGAAACATAGGTCGTAATCGTTGGCTTCTCCCCATTTCATCCCTGTGTAATACTTATGATAACGCACTCTGCTTTCATCCAAATCATGCACAAATTGCTTGGCTTCTTCATGACTGATATGCTCCTCTTTTACAATTGCAGAGATGCGACCTTGAAGACTACCTTTTAGGAATATGGATACAAGATCTTTGCGATTTCTGAATATATAGTTACCACATCGGCCGATGATAATACAATCTTGCGAACCAATTAAATCGTAAAGAATCTCAAACGCCTTACAATTTGCAACCTTAGGTTCGTCATCAAACTGAGAGATTGCAAACATAAGTTCGTCTACTGGGCGCTCTTCAAAGAAGTCATCCATCTCTTCTAAGACTCCTTTTTGACGTGCCATCTCTAATAGATTCTTGCGGGTATAGAATGGAATACCATAGAAAGCAGACAGCTGTTCGCCAATGTGTAACGCGCCACAGCCGCATTGTCGTGCAATCGTTATTATCATAGGATTTTACTTTATATTGTTATCTTGACATTGCAAAATTACAAATAATTTCATAGATATTCTTTCTTTATCATTTTTTTTTCGTTATTTCGCAAGATTGGTTGTATTTTATGTGTTATAGGTTAAGTAGGAAAGACGTAGTTTCTCTTAAGCTTTTATCGAAGTTTTCTATGCAAATTTGTTAAAAAGTTATAGCTAAGCGTTGGTTTGATAAGGCCTATGGGGAGGCTATTGCAGGGGCATTTGTAAGTTTTGTTGGGCTCGGTTTGTCGTATAGATGTAGCTTGTTGGTAATCAATAGTATAGGAGGTGTTTTACAAAGTGTGTCATTTTATGGCGTGATATGCGTCAAATGATGAAGTAAAATGAATGGTTTCACGCATTAAAATGGCTGAAAATATTTTCTTATTCTCTCATTGTTGTTTCCCATTTACATTCCACTCATCATGAGAAATACAAAAGGCAGTCCTCGCATGGACTGCCTTTTGTATTTAATTTGATTTGAAATGTGTCGAATCTTATCGCTGTGCACCCACTTTCAACTTGCTAATGTCTTTGTTCATCACAGTGAACTGACCCTTCGCTGGATTCTGATAGTTGGGATTATCGCCGTTCTTGCCAGAAACATCTCCATTCCAATAGAGGCTATTATCTTTGTCGCTTGCTGCAAAAATGTTGGCATTATTGCAGTTAAAATAATAGTTGTTGCGGTATTCAGGCGTAGAGGTTGTAGCCTGATTTGTGTATACCGCCTTCGTATTGGTAATGAGATTATTGGCTACTTTGATTCGTTGACCACCTTTCTTTCCATTAAACCGCACATAGAGGATACGTTTACCATTGGCGTCATTCATACAATTATCAATCGTGTTTTGTGTGATATTGATCTCTGGAATGGGGTTGCCAAAGCTGTTAGAAGCATCATCATAGCGTATGAAATCACGCTCAGTAGCGCAATTATAGATAACGTTGTTGTTGATATTCAAGCTCTTTATATAGCCTTTTCGGCAGTCAAAGAGGTCTCCTCCATCACAAACGATGTCGTGGATGAATGAGTTTTGAATATTGATGGCTTCGATTGTAGCACCTACATTAATATAATAGAAACCCTTCATCACTGTACCTGACGAAACGGCTCCATAGAACTCACAATTATTTATGTCGAGTTTCTTGTAGTTAGTTGCCGTCTTATAATTGAAGAACTGGTCGTTAGAAGCATTCTTTGTGCCATCAACAACGACGTTGGTTAATGTTAATCCTGCTCCATTCTCCAATTGGAAGCGTCCCTGAATCTTTGGTTTTGCAGTCTGATATATACCCTTAATGACGATATCTTTATTGATAACGGCACTACCTGCGCCATCTTCTCCAGACCCACCACTAATCTTATAGGTACCATTATACAAGGCAAACACCTGATTAGCTGTGGCATTTTCTAACATCTCACTAAAGTTGTCAGTAGAGCGAACGATAGTTGCGCCCGCGAGATCAATAATGGTTTTGAAGCTTTTTGAACCGCGTTCTTTGCCATTTCGATATAGTTTGAGCGTGTAATCTGTTTCGGGTTGCAGTCCTGTTACATGCGCACGACCATTAGTTTTGTCACTTTCTGTCAGTGTGTATTGAGTTACTTTATTGCCAGTTGTCTTGTTAAACACGGTGATGTTATCAACCTCTTCGCCTGCTGGCCAATGGGCAACGACATCTCTATCACCAACATCTTCAAGCGAGAATGAGGTGAGAATCTGTTGTGCACTGGTGCGGAAATAGACCTCACTCCACTTAGAATTGCGTGAAACATCAGCGCTATCAAGGGCCATTACGCGTGCAGAATATTTTGTATCATATACAAGATTCTCTAACTTAACCGTTGGATTATTGACTTTTAAGGTAAGCGTTGGCTTGCCAGTAAACGTGAGACTATCGTCTGCATAGACTTCAATCTGATAGTTTTTCACGCCTGATAAGGCTGTCCAATTTAGGGTTGCATTACTTTCTCCGATGTTTTTTGCTTCGAGATCTATAGGAGAGAATGCTCTATCGAAGATGATATTCTTAATCTCCTCCATAGGACTTTCACAGGCTGTTAGGCCAAAAGAAAGGCCTAACAAACATGTGGTGATGATATGATTTGTTTTCATTTTGTTTCTTGTTATTAGTCAGACAATTGGCCATAGATGCCATTATTATTGAGCATTCCATTGCTATTGTTGATGAATGTTTGCCAGATGGGCCATAGACAATGGGTGCTTGGTTTGACAACATATAAGCCTTGGATGTAGTCTTCGGTAAGAAGATTGAGACCAGTCTTATTATCTACGAACCAGTTTTTGGATGTCCAACCGGCATTTTTCAGTTCCTGTATCTTGGTGTTATTATCTTCTCCCTTATTAAGTCCATAGACTTGGATGTTATTTGCATCGGTAGTGGCATTGATATAAACCTTATCAGGCAGGCCTGCATAACGTCCGGTGCGGTTGGAAAGTGCGTTGAGTTTTTCAACCTCTTCAGCCATTTTGCTGTCGATAATGCCCCATCTAACGAGGTCAGCCTTGCGTAATGACTCGCCTGCGAACTCCAAAGCACGTTGCTCAACAATGCCTTCAAAGAATGCATTCTTACTTGCTGTGTACTTTGTTTTGAGTGCCATTACCTTGGCAGAAGGAAGTACTCGTGCAAGAACGGGTTCCATATAGGTCCATGCTTTCGCTGTATTTCCAAGTGCATTCTCGGCTTCTGCTGCCATCAAATAAACATCGGCAAGCCGCATATACTGCCAGTTGATACCATCGTCATTAGTAGAAGTGACGATGCGATTCATCCATTCATAGCGTAATTTGCCAAAGCACCATTTATTGATAGACCTTAACTGCACTGACGCTTTACCCTTACTGTCAAGATCTTTACCCCATTCGTAAGGCACACAAGTAATATCTCGGCGCACATCTTCTGTGTCATAATCGTAGTAAAGGGTAGGAGTGGGGCCATTTACACCACCTTGTGCCTGTCCCGTATATTGGTCTTTAGCATTATGTTTGACACCCAATGTATAGAGAACACGGCCGCGTCCTGCTGAGAATGGTATTTCCCAAAGACTCTCTCCGCCTGCTGTGACGTTGTCTTGGCAAAGTTTTGTGAAGTTCTCTTTGAATGAACCAAGTTCATTTTTGCCAGAGTTGATGACGTCTTCACATTCTTTGCGTGCAATCTCATACATCTTTTCAGGAGCCAGTTCTGGGTCTTTTGAAAGGCGATATCCATCACCATGTAGGCCATATCCACCTGCATAAAGAGCGATTCTGGCACGTAAAGCCTTCACAAAGCTCTTGCTTACGCGTTCTGTTGTCTTTGTAATTGCATTCTGATTTGGCCAATAACAATAACGTTCTGCCTCTTTTAGATCGCTTAAAAGCACCTTATAGATGGAGTCACGGTTTGTGCGTGGCAAATAGATGTTATCGTTGTTGTTTGGTGAAAAGCGAGCAGGCACGTCACCCCAAGCCTTTGTTAAGTCGGTATAAATGACTGCTCTTAGCGTTAAAGCTTCACCCAACAGCTGTGCCATATCAGGGTTTTTGTCTATGTTTCCGTACTTTCTGATACCGGCAATTGCAAGGTTTGCACGCTCAATTCCCTCGTAAAACTTAGAATAAGCGTTATTATCGGTATTCATTAATGAATTATTTGCCGGTGTATCAAAGTTCCAAAGGCTTTGCTTTTCGTTTGTAGCATTGGACTTGGATGGCGGCGTTCCACTTCCTACTTCCACATCATTATTGAGGCCATAATAAGGCAAAAAGCGACCTCGATAGGAGTTAGTTTCGCCGAAAGAAACGTTTACTGACATGAGCTCGGCTTCTGCAAGAGCGTATGTAGAGAATGTCGTTGATTCATCAAGTGATGATTGTGTGGGGGCATCTAAATTGCAAGAAGAGAATGTAATGCCTGTAAGCACAACCGACAATAATGTGTAATTGATATATCTTTTCATAGAGATTCGTTTAGAAATTGAGATTTAAGCCGATAACAAATGAACGACTCTTTGGATAAGCTGAATAGTCTACGTTTGGTGTAAGCGCTGTCTTTCTGAAGGTATCTGCTTCAGGATCGAAACCCGAATAACCTGTTATAGTAAACAGATTATAGCCAGTGCAATAAACACGAAGGCTGTTTATGCCAACACGATGCGTCAGATGGTTAGGTAAGGTGTAACCAATGGTAAGCGTATTCAAGCGTAAGAATGATGCATCTTCTATTGCCCAATCAGTTAAAACCATTTTAGACATATAGGGAGACCACATCGTTGTATGCTCATTTAGCTTAGCAAGACGGTCTGGATCATTAGATAATAGGCCTGTTTCTGGGTCCAGATTGGTCCATCGTTTGCCTTCTTTCATCACATCAATCATGTTTCGGTAGATGTATTTTCCAGTTGTTGTATATTCTATTTTGTTGGCATTGTATTCCTGGTTACCAATAGAATAATTGAACTGTGCAGACAAATCAAAGTTGTAAACGCGTGCATTGATGTTGAAACCACCAAAGCAATCGGGTGTGACATCACCTATTTTTACTTTATCACTCGCTGTAACCTTATGGTCACCATCTTGATCTTTTAGTTTCAAAGCACCTGGACGAAGTTTTCCTATAATAGCGGTTGCATCATCAACACCATCTTTCAATGTCCACTTGTCAGTCGATGCATTATATCCTGTGAAGTCAGAAACCTCGTAACGGCCAGCATTTTGATAACCAACGATTTCACCAACACGGCCTCCAACGGCTACAACAAACTCGGGATCGATTTCACTTGATGCCCAATGTGTATCGTTATAGTAGTCCTTTATGCCAAGTTGTATAATCTTGTTTCGGTTGAAATTGATATTACCGCTTAGGTCAATACCCCAATTTCTCTTATTAACAACGTGCCAAGTGAACGTCGTTTCAAAGCCTGAATTCTGTGTTTTTCCGAGATTCCTATACTGGAATTCGTAGCCAGTTCCAGACACAGGGAAGGCTATTAGCAGGTCTTTTGTGGTATTCTTATAGAACTCAAAGCTTCCATTTAGCTTGCCATTGAACAATGTCCAGTCTAATCCTATGTTGCGAGTTATCGTTGTTTCCCACTTCAAATTGGGGTTAGCCATGAAGTTAGATGGCCTTAACAAGGTCGTAAAACCATTCACCCAAGTACGCTGAGATGACGTAGCTGAGTAGGTCATATACTCCTGAATGAGTTGTCCGGAGGGTATATTGTTGTTACCAGCTGTACCAAAACTCAAGCGGAGTTTAAGGTCATCAAGCCACTTTTTCGTGCTATTCATGAACTTTTCACTCGTGATTCTCCATGCTAAAGCGGCTGAAGGGAAGTAGCCCCAACGGTTTTCTTTAGAGAACTTTGAAGAGGCATCAGCGCGGAAAGTGACGCTCGCTAAGTACTTATCTTTATAGCTATAGTTCGCACGGGAGAAGAAAGAGAGGAGTTTATCGTCTGGAGAATAGAAGTCACTTGTACCAGAAGCTGTGCCTTGTGAAGACAAACGCCATGCTGTTGCGGCATCGTATGTCTTGGGGAAGCCTACAATTTGATTGATGTTCTCATGTTCTTTTGTGATGATATATTCATGTCCAAGTAATATGTTTAGGCTGTGATCTTTGTTCTTAATGAGGTTCTTGAAGTCGTAATTTATTGTGTTTGTATTACGGAATCTCTCACGAACATCGTTGTCAAGGCTAATTAATGGATGATCAGCGAAAGCTTGATCGGCATAGTTTCTGGCTTGATATGAAGTCAAACCATAGTAGCGTTGATCATACATCGTGTAGTAATCATATCCAAATTCAGTTTTCAGCGTGAGGTTTTTCATAATTTCCCAGCCAAAAGCTCCAGCCATATTGAAATTCTTATTCTGCTTTTTTTCATCGTTATCTGCTGCAGAAGTGATAGGATCGAATATGTTCATGTCGCTATCATCGAATGAAGTGTTGGCCTCATCCAATCCTTTTAGTGGAATAACGGGATAGATAACAGCATCCTTTAAGCGTTTATCTGTATTGTAACTTCCCTTTGCATCATTAGCTCCTCCGCCTCGAACTTTAGTATCGCTAAAGCGTACTTGCAAGTCGATGGTAGTTCTTTTTGAAGGTTTAGTGTTTAGTTTCAGACTGAAGTTATCACGCTTAAAGTTAGAGCCTATCATGATAGCTTTGTCATTTATGTGTGCATAGCTGAAGGAATACTTTATGTTTTCTGTACCGCCTGTAATGCTTAAGTTATGGTTGTAGGTATGACCTATGCGCCCATATGTCATATCTTGCCAGTCATTTCCTTTCACATTGTCGTACAAATCAATATCTTGATAATTGCCAAAATAATCTGTATAAGAGGAGATTTTACTTGGGTTATTATCATTTTTGAGTAAAGCCAGCTCGTATTGCCATTTAGCATAGTCAGAAGGAGATAACACATTCATCTTCTTTGCAATCTTTTTCCAACTGTAATATGTGTTATAACTCACATTCACTTTACCCGATTTACCATTTTTTGTAGTAACAAGTATAACACCATTTGCACCTCGACTTCCATAGATTGCAGTCGAAGAAGCATCCTTTAACACGGTGATATCCTCTATATCTGTAGCCGGAATGTTGCTAATATCGTCAACAGGGAAGCCGTCAACAATAAAGAGTGGGGCATTGCTTTGTGTGATTGAACCACCTCCACGCACACGAATCTTCACTGTAGCATCAGGAGATCCTTCAGAGGTGCTTACCTGAACACCAGCTAATTTACCTGTTAAAGCTTCAGAAGCAGAGGCAACTGGTACCGAAGCAAGCGCTTCACTACCCACTGTAGACACTGAACCTGTGATGTCTTTACGCTTTACAGAGCCATAACCAATGACAACTACGTCATTCAAACTCGTGGCTTCATCTTCAAGAACAACGTCAACAGTAGTCTTTCCAGCAACACTTAATGTCTGCGTTTTCATGCCGACATAAGATACTGTGATTTTCTTTGTGTTCCCTTTCAACGTGAGAACAAAGTTTCCTTCAAGGTCGGTGATAACACCATTTCCGTGACTTCCAGTTTCCATCACCGTCGCTCCGATGACCGGTTCGCCAGACTTCTCACTCACGGTTCCCTTGATTGTCTGCGCAGATAGATTCCCTACAAGTAGCAATAGGAAGCCAATTAGCGCAATCCGAATTGG
>NZ_GL629647.1:848432-857348 GCF_000185845.1 Segatella salivae DSM 15606 | reverse complement strand
CGTCATGAAGATGTTAAAAAAGTGATTTTCCAGTCGAAAAATTTGTTTTTCTCATTCATATAACTTATATTTGTCACATATTTTTTTAATGATTTAGAGCTTTTCTAAATCGCTTTCGAGGTTGGGTGCTTCCTGCTCCAACCTCTTTTTTATTTGAAAAATTTGGCAGAACGTGAAATTTAATCTATCTTTGCATCGTGTAGCCCTTTACTTTTGACGAGATGACTGCGTTCTTCTTAGTTGAAAAAGTCTTGAACTACATCAGCACAAATTCGTATATTCACATTATAACAACTGCGCCTATAGAACAATTTTACTTAGAATTAAAGTTTTAAGGAATGAAGAATCTAAATGTAATGACTGATGAAGAGTTGGCCATGGACTATGTGAATGGCAACAATCGGGCATTTGATGAATTACTGTTTCGACATCAATCAAAATTGTTTTCCTACATCCTTTTCGTAGTGCGCGACCGCGAAATTGCTGATGATCTCTTTCAAGAGACGTTTGTAAAGGTTATCACTAAGCTGCAAGAAGGGAAGTATTCACCAAGCGGAAAGTTTAGCGCTTGGATGATGCGCATTGCACATAACGTCATCATGGACCTTTATCGTGGACTGAAAGTGCAAAAGATTGTAGACACTTCTGATGATAACGACCTCTCAAACATCAGCACAAACGACTTTTATTCGATGGACATTGAGAGTCAATATGTCAATGCACAGGTGTTGAAAGATGTGAAAAAACTGATGAATTTCTTGCCTGCTTCACAACGAGAAGTGGTTTATATGCGTTATTATCAGCAACTTTCATTCAAAGAAATCGCTGAGATGACAAACGTAAGTATTAATACCAGTCTCGGTCGTATGCGCTATGCAATCCTAAATCTGCGTCGCATGGTGAAGGAAAATGAAATCACCTTGCAGATGGTTTAACACAAAATATGCATTGGATTATTACGTGTCATTTAATAATCCAGCCAATTGCATCCTGTTATTTCAGCTTTTTCAAGGCTTCGATAGTGGCATAAGGGTCTGTGCTTTTGAATACATAACTTCCACTTACCAATACATCGACTCCAGCTTTCACGAGTCGTGGGGCTGTTTCGGCTTGCACTCCACCATCTACTTCTATGAGTGCATGCGACCCTGTTTCATTGATTAAGCGACGCAATCTCTCTACCTTTCGGATGGTGTTCTCTATGAATTTCTGTCCACCGAAACCGGGATTGACACTCATCAGCAGTACCATGTCAACGTCACGGATAATGTCTTCGAGCATGAACACAGGCGTTGAAGGGTTTAAGGTGACTCCCGCTTTCATCCCGGCAGCATGAATTTGTTGGATGGTTCGATGCAAATGGGTACATGCTTCATAATGTACATTCATCATCATTGCACCAATCTTAGCTGTCTGTTCGATGTATTGTTCGGGATGAACAATCATGAAATGAACGTCCAAAGGCTTTTTACAAACCTTGCTAACTGCCTCAAGAATAGGGAAGCCAAACGATATGTTGGGCACAAAAAACCCATCCATTACGTCAAGATGTAACCAGTCTGCCTCACTATTGTTAATCATTTCAATCTCATCTTTCAGATGAAGAAAGTCGGCTGCCAATAGAGATGGCGAAACTAAAGTTTTCATTTGTATTTGATTTTTGAGTTTAATTGAGACAGAATGCCGTATTCTTTCCGTTCACACGAGCCACCCGATAGGTGTAGGCTATCTGTTTAATAAGTTGCAAAGTCTTTTCAGACGGCAACGATTCTTTTGGCGAAAAACACTTCATAGGCATTCTGTTTTGGCGTCGTTTTTGTTCTTTTTAGTGTGGATTCTTTTATAATCGCCAACCAATTTCCAACTTTGTTCGAGTTGTTCGGTTGTCAAACATTCCACATTTACCCTTAGAACGTAGGATAATGGGATATATTGTGCAAAATCAGAAATTTCAAGTTACAATTTTATCTTTTATTTTTCATCACCATAAATAGAGCTGGTTTTGTACGAAATACAATGTAAGTTTATCGCTATGCATATCATTATATTTTGCAATCTATGTCAGTTTAGCATGTAATCTACATTATTTTATCGTGTGATTTCAGTCACTTTATAACGTAAAATGATAGGAAACATGGTTCGTTTCTATATGATTGATAATCAGCTTATTCGGTGATTGTGTTCGGAGATGTGATGTATTGGTAGATCAGTTTATTTCGAATTATTTAGCGTGTGATAGCCTTTGCGTATACGGACCATCGTCTTTGCGCCTTCAATTGATAGAACTTGGCAAAATCTTTCCGTCGTTTTGCTTCAGTTTTTGTATGGCTTTACAGGGTTCATGCAATTAATGTGGAATGTAGTCTATCTTGTTTTGGAATAAGGAAAGTGTTTTGTTATGCAGTTTCTTTGTTCAAAAAATCTTCTTATAACTACTTTTTTATGTATTTTGTCGATAGATTTCAGAAAATAATGTATATTTGTAATTGTTTCATTTCAGCGGTGTTTAGATGAACGAACGACATATATTATAAGGTTATGTCATTTGAAGTCTGATGCCACCCTATGATTTTCCATTCATAAAGAAACTGGGAATAGGGTAAAAAATGAGATGTTGTGCAGAATAGAATAGATTAGAGATGAATTTATTAGAAGAGATTATAGCTCACAAACACATAGAAATTGACCAACGCAAACGCTTTATTTCTCCGCGTCAACTATATGTTTTGGTTGCTCAACAGATGGATAATCTTTCACATAAGCCATTGAAAGAAGAAGGTTTGTCATTTGTTTTGCAACACTCAGACACGGGAATCATAGCTGAATTTAAGCGTAAATCGCCTGTAAAAGGGTGGATAAACGAGGCCGCTAAGGCTTCGGATGTGTGCTTGGCCTATGAAAAGAGTGGGGCTACGGCTTTGAGTATAGTCACCGATATCGATTATTTTGCAGGCTATGATGAGTTTGTGCAAGAGGCAAGAGCGGTTGGAGTGCAGCTTCCTATCCTTTATAATAACTTCATTATTGACGATTATCAACTTCTGCAAGCACGTTTTTGTGGCGCTTCGGCGATAGTACTAATAGCAGAGGCGCTATCGAAAGACGAGTGCAAACGCATGATATCGTTGGCTCATCAGTTGGAATTAGAGGTGATGATTGAACTGCATGAAGAGCGTAGTTTGGACTATCTTGAGCTTGAACCAGACTTGTGTGGTGTGAATAACTGCGACCTTCGAACCTTTGTTTCGGATGTAAACACCAGTTTAACCCTGGCAGACCATCTTCCAAAAGAACTCTGCAAGGTGAGTGAAAATGGTATTCCTGATGCGTCAACTGCCGCACGTTTGCGGTTGGCAGGCTACGATGGGCTGCTTGTTTCAGATGTGTTGATGAAACAACCTGTCCCCGGTGAAGCCCTGAAACAATTTATTCATGAACTTAAAAATACATCAATATGAACACAAAAAAGAGATTTTTAATTAGTGTTTGCGGTGTTTGTGATGGGGAAAACATCAGAGAACTGCTCGCAACGGATATTGATATACTGGGTTTTGTGTTTTGTTCTGACTTGCCACAAGTTGTGAAAATGATTCCCAGTAATTCCGGACTTATTCCAGATTACAGTCGGGATCGTTATCTGCAACAACGCGGTCAGGAGATAAATGATGTAGAAACTCAGCGTGTAAAGCGTCTTGGTATCTTTGCAGATGATATGCCACAGAATATCATCACACGCATTTATAACTATGATCTTGATTATGTGCAATTGCAAGGAGACGAGAGTCCTGTGATGATTGATAATCTCAGGCGGTCTGTTGACCCTGATATTAGGCGTGGAATCAAAATTATTAAGACTCTTGATATAGCTACTTTGGCTGATTTTGAAAGGTGCAAGTCTTTTGAAGGTCATGCTGATTTATTGTGCTTTCGCATAAAACGAGAAGGACAAAATCAAGAAGTTGCGTCATGGAATGAAACCTTGCTCGCGGCCTATCATGGCGAACTGCCTTTTATTTTGAGTGGAAATATTGGACTTAATGATGCTGAAGCTCTCCAAACAATTCGTTGTTCGAAATGTGTTGGCATAGAAATTAATCATGCGTTTGAACTGACTCCAGGCGTGAAAGATATCCAAGGAATCAATCGTTTTATCTCTTTAATAGAATAAGTCAACAGGTTCTGTTCTTTAAAAGCATAGCTATCTTCTGTCAAAATTGCAGATATTTCCTGGTAAAAGCTATAAAAATGGCTTAAAACTGCCATTTTGACACAAATTATTCAACGGCATATTAGTTGCATTTTAGGTAGCGGATTTCGAAGCTAATGGCTGAGAATCCAATACAAAAAGATTAAGTTGAATAAAAAATAGGAGGTATTTATTATGTTGTTTCCAGTAATTAGAACTAATAATGATTGGTTAGACAATGCTTTTAATGATTTCTTTAGTGACAACGCTCTATCGAGAATGAACGCTACTGCGCCAGCAGTTAACGTGAAAGTCAATGAGAATGGTTACGTGATGGAAGTCGCAGTGCCTGGTATTAAGAAAGAGTTTTGCCGCGTAAATATTGATGATAAGGGCAACCTTGAAATCGCTATAGAGAATAAGTTGGAGCATAAAGAAGAAGAAAAGAAAGAACATTATCTTCGCAGAGAGTTCTCTTATTCAAATTATCAGCAGAGTTATGTTCTCCCTGATGATGTAGATCGCGAGAAGATTAGCGCTAAAGTGCTTGATGGTGTGCTTGAAATCGCATTGCCAAGAGTGCGTAAAGAGGAACAGAAAGTACAGCGAAATATTGAAATTAAATAAGCATTGACGTGTGCAGAGACTGAGTTTTATGGCTCAGTCTCTTGGGTATGATTTTATAAAGACCTTTGAATGGGGTGACGTTTTATGTCCTTTGAATATGGATAGTCGCCGTATTCAAAGGTCTTTTTTATTTTATTATTTACTAATCGAGCTGGATTAGTGAGCATGAAACACACAAAATGTGACAAAAATCAATAGTTCTTGTCATGGCTTTTACAAAGAAATTTATTACTTTTGCGTAATAAACAATTTGCAGAATGAAAAAAGAAGAACTGAGAATTGTCTTCATGGGTACGCCCGAATTTGCCGTTGCATCACTTCAACGACTTGTAGAAGGCGGATATAATGTTGTGGCTGTGGTGACACAACCCGACAAACCAGTGGGCCGCCACCAACAACAAGTGCAAGCTTCACCTGTTAAACAATATGCAGAAACACATGGTTTGCCAGTTCTACAGCCTGTAAAGATGAAAGATCCTGTATTTGTTGAGCAGTTGGCACAATATAAAGCAGACCTTCAAGTGGTTGTAGCTTTTCGCATATTACCTGAGATTGTTTGGGCTATGCCACGCTTTGGAACCTTTAATGTGCATGCCGCTTTGCTCCCACAATATAGGGGTGCTGCTCCAATCAATTGGGCAGTGATTAACGGAGAGACAGAAACGGGTGTGACAACTTTCTTTCTTGATAAGAATATTGATACGGGACGAATTATCATGCAGAAGCATTTTAGCATACCAGATGATGCAGATGTGGAGTATGTTTATAACGGCTTAATGAATCTTGGGGCCGATATTGCTACGGAAACAATTGATAAGATGCTTGAGAACGATGGCAATATAGACAGTATTGCACAAAGTAGCTTCATGCAATTCAATGAAGACGAGTTACTGCCTGCACCAAAGATATTCAAGGAAACGTGTGAGATTGATTGGCACCTGCCAGTTAAACGTGTCTATGACTTTGTGCGTGGACTGAGTCCTTATCCTGGAACCTGGACGACAATCGATGAAAATGGTCAGCGAAGTGTGTTGAAAATCTTTAAGACAGCAAAGACTTCAGAGACTTGGGAAGGTGAACTTGGGTGTGTAAGGACATTGAAAGGCCATCTGTTTGTTAGGTGTAGCGATGGTTGGTTGGAGCTATTGGAGTTGCAACCGGTAGGAAAGAAACGTATGACTGCACGTGATTTCTTAAATGGAATGCGTGATAGGCAGTTTAAATTTGTATCAAAATGAGTAAGCTGTTATAGTAAAAAGATAATTCATAATAGTATATATTGATAAAAAACAATTAAGAAGATGACAAAAGAAGAGGATATTCGTAATGCAGTTGAATGCATGAGAAAAGGTGGAGTCATATTATATCCCACCGACACGGTATGGGGAATAGGGTGTGATGCGACCAATAAGGAGGCAGTAGCTAAGGTATATGCTATCAAGAAACGAGATGATTCGAAGGCACTTATCTGTCTTGTTGATTCGGATGCACGCCTGCAACGTTGTTTCAGAAACGTGCCAGCAGTGGCTTGGGAGTTATTAGATGCGGCTGTAAAGCCTACGACTGTTATCCTTGATGATGCGGTAAATGTCGCTGAAAACCTTGTGGCTGAAGATGGAAGTTTAGCTGTTCGCATCACAAATGAACCTTTTAGTAAGGAACTTTGCTTTCGTTTTCAGAAACCGATTGTTAGTACAAGTGCAAATGTTAGTGGCGAACCTGCAGCAGCAAACTATGGAGATATCAGTGAAGAGATATTGAATGCCGTGAACTATGTATGTTGGAGTAGACGTCAGGAGCATAAGCCTCATGTGCCAAGTTCTATTATAAAACTTGGTCGTGATGGTGAAGTTACTGTGATTCGAAAGTAGAATTATCGCTCAAAACTATATTAAAATTGAAGATAATAGATTTAAGAAAGTGGTGTAAGGAACATTTGTCAGATCGACAAATGACCCTTATCCTTGCTTTTGTCATAGGCCTTTTTGCTTCTGTTGCAGGCTATGTGCTGCACAGTATGATAAAAGAGATTCAGCATTTACTAACGGCTGGCTTTGATAGAACAACCTTTAACTGGCTTTATCTGCTTTTCCCGATAATGGGAATCTACTTGACTTCGCTCTTTATTAAATATGTTGTAAAGGACAATATCTCGCATGGCATAACGCGTGTACTTTATGCTATCTCAACGAAACAATCGCGTTTAAAGGGTCATAACTGTTGGTCTTCGGTTGTAGCATCAAGTATTACTATTGGATTTGGTGGGTCTGTAGGAGCAGAAGCGCCTATTGTGCTTACGGGATCTGCCATTGGTAGTAACCTGGCTAAGCTTTTTAAGATGGATGCCCGGACTGCAATGTTGCTCGTAGGATGTGGTGCTACTGCAGCGATTTCAGGTATTTTTAAAGCTCCAATAGCTGGTTTGGTATTCACACTTGAGGTGTTAATGCTCGACTTGACAATGGCTTCACTGCTTCCTATCTTAATAGCGAGTGTCACAGCAACGTGTTTCAGCTATATCTTTGTAGGCAGCGAATCACTCTTCTCCTATCATATGGATAGTGCATGGGATATCCAGCGTGTCCCACCTTATATTATATTAGGTGTGTTTTGTGGTATCGTTGGCCTTTATTTCATGCGTACTATGACAGCATGTGAAAACATGTTTGCCAACATGAAGCGTCATCCTTATCTAAAACTCGCATTGGGTGGTCTGACACTTAGTGTGTTAATCTTCTTCTTTCCTTCGCTTTATGGAGAAGGTTACAGTATGGTTAACATCTTCCTTGATGGGAAAACCATTGCAGATTGGGAGCAAGTGATGAATGGTTCGATGTTTTATGGACATAGTAATCTGTTAGTTGTTTATGTCGGTCTTGTCGTTTTTACAAAAGTTTTCGCTACATCGGCCACTAATGGAGCAGGAGGTTGTGGAGGAACTTTTGCCCCGGCATTGTTTATCGGAGGATTCTCGGGATTCTTTTTTGCTCGCATTTGGAATATATATCAACTTGGAGTGTATGCTCCAGAGAAGAATTTTGCACTCATGGGTATGGCTGGTGTTATGGCTGGAGTAATGCAAGCACCTCTTACTGGCATATTCCTTATCGCCGAACTAACAGCGGGTTATCAGCTGTTTATCCCTTTAATGATTGTTTGTATCTGTGCATATCTGACCATAAATATCTTTGAACAGCACAGCATCTACAGCATGCGATTGGCTCGAGAGGGTAAGTTGTTGACGCATCATACCGACCAAGCTATCCTAACCTTAATGAGTTTAGACAGTATTATCGACCGACAGTTTACCTCAGTTGACCCAGATATGCAGCTTGGTAAATTGATTAATGCCATTAGTAAAAGCCATACGAGCTTCCTTCCTGTACTTGATAATGCAGGTACTTTGCTGGGAGAGATTGATATAACAAAGATTCGTCACATCATGTTTAGATCCGAATTATATAATCGGTTCACGGTAAAAGACATCATGACTCCAGTCCCTTCGACACTTGTAAGAGAGGATAAGATGATAGATGTAATGAGGAAATTTGAGAAAGCTAATTGCAATTTCCTTCCTGTTGTCGATGTAAATGGGCACTTAGAAGGCTATGTTTCTCGCACACGTATGTACAGTATGTATCGTCATCTCGTAGCAGATTTCAGTTCAGAGTAATGTTTTTATCAAAAAATTTGCTACAATCAGAGAAATATAATATCTTTGCTTAGAGTTTAACTACTAACGATTGATAATAAACAATATAAATAATAGAACATGAACACAAACGAAACAATGAAACCGTATGTAATTGGTCTAGACCTTGGGGGAACCAATTCTGTCTTTGGTATCGTAGATTCACGAGGTGAAATCAAGGCTACTACTGCGATTAAAACGCAGGGATATCCTAATGTTGAGGATTATGTTGATGCTTCAGTAGAGGCATTAAATATTATCATTGATCAGGTTGGAGGCATTGATACCATTAAAGCTATGGGTATAGGTGCACCTAATGGCAACTACTATACAGGTACAATAGAGTTTGCTCCCAATCTTTCTTGGGGACGAAGTGGTATAGTTCCATTGGCTGATATGTTCAGTAAGCGAC
>NZ_GL629647.1:836660-848382 GCF_000185845.1 Segatella salivae DSM 15606 | reverse complement strand
TCAGTAAGCGACTCGGAGGCATTCCTGTTGGCTTGACAAATGACGCAAATGCGGCAGCCATTGGTGAGATGACTTATGGTGTTGCGCGTGGAATGAAGAACTTTATCGTTATTACTTTGGGTACAGGTGTAGGCTCTGGAATCGTTGTTAATGGTCAAATGGTCTATGGTTGTGACGGGTTTGCCGGTGAGTTAGGCCATGTAATAGTTCGTCCAACCGATGGACGTTCATGCGGATGTGGCCGTAATGGTTGCCTTGAAGCTTATTGTTCAGCAACCGGTGTGGCTCGTACTGCACGTGAGTTCCTTTCAAAGAGTGATGAACCTTCATTGCTTCGAGATATGAATGCAGATGATATTACATCGTTGGATGTTAGTATTGCTGCTGAAAAGGGTGATGCTTTAGCCAACCGAGTATACGAGTTTACCGGAGAGATGTTAGGCGAAGCATGTGCTAATTTCACTGCATTTTCAAGCCCTGAAGCCTTTATCTTCTTTGGTGGTTTGACGAAAGCGGGAAGCTTGTTAATGAATCCTTTGCTTGAAAGTTATAACAAACATGTGCTTCCTGTGTTTAAGAATAAGGCAAAGTTCTTGATTAGTGGTCTCGAAGGTTCAAGTGCAGCAGTGCTTGGAGCGAGTGCCGTTGGTTGGGAATTATAAATTTTTCATATTTAAGCAGGTTGCTTTTTGCAATCTGCTTTTTTTTTTAACTTTGTGCCCTGTATGGATATGTCACTCCCTTTTCAAATAGATATCTTGGAACTCATATTCAAGGGAATCGTTATTGGAATATTAGCGTCGGCTCCTATGGGCCCAGTTGGTATTCTATGTATTAATCGTACCCTTAAGAAAGGACGCTGGTTTGGATTTGTAACGGGTGTAGGAGCAGCATTAAGTGATTTGATTTATGCTATTCTTACAGGTGTTGGAATGAGTTTTGTAATTGATTTCGTGAAAAATCCAAATACAAAATTCTATTTACAGATATTTGGAGCAGTGCTTATTTTGCTTTTTGGTATCTATAGTTTCCGTAGCAATCCTATGCAAAATGCACATACAAGTAATGGTAATAACCGTGGTTCCTTATGGCATAATGCCTTGACTGCCTTTGTTGTTACATTCAGTAATTTGCTTATTGTGCCTTATTTTATGATGCTATTTGCCTTGTTTGCATTCGTTACTCCTGCCCATAAGATTGAAATGTGCGTGGGATATATAAGTGTGTTATTTGGCGCATTGCTTTGGTGGTACGGTCTAACGTGGTTGGTAGATAGGATTCGTGGTAAGTTTGATGATAACGGAATAGTTATCATTAACAAGGTAATTGGCTGCATAGTTATTATATTTTCTTTGATAGCGCTTGTTGGTACAATCTTTAATTTGTATCATCTTCCCGAACTTGCTTCGTTGATGTAGGAATAAAATCGACTCAAACAGTATTTATTCAACATGTTTATAGCAAAACAATTAAGAAAGAAATCTATCGCAGAATATCTGCTTTATATGTGGCAGATAGAAGATATCATCCGAGCAATGGGCTGTTCTCTTCCTTTGATTCGTAAGGCATATATCAGTAAATTTACCGATTATACCGACGAACAAAAGGAAGATGAGATTGACTGGTTTGGTAATTTGGTTCGCATGATGAATGAAGAAGGAAAGCGAGATCAGGGCCATCTCAATATCAATGATATCATTGTTCGTGATTTAGTAGACCTTCATCAACGCTTATTACAGAGTAATAGGTTCCCCATTTATAACGCAGAGTATTATAAAGTGCTACCCTTTATCGTTGAATTACGTGGTAAAGGAGACAAAAATATAAGTGAAATCGAAACATGTCTTGATGCACTTTATGGTATTATGATGTTGAGAATGCAGAAAAAAGAGATATCTCCTGAAACAGAACATGCTATTAAAGAGATATCAACTTTTATAGGAATGCTAAGCGATTACTATCTGAAAAATGAAACAGAAGGCTTGGATTTCGGTGAAGAATAGATTATACTAAACGATATAAAGGACCTAAAAATATATGAATATCTTAGTTACGGGTGCAAACGGACAGTTGGGTAACGAAATACAAAAGGTTTCCAAACATAGTCAAGACCATTATATCTTCACAGATGTATGTGATGGTTATGAGAAATTGGATATCACAAATCTTGATGCTATTCGTCAGATGGTAGCTCAATTAGATGTGAAGTGTATTATCAATTGTGCTGCTTGGACAAATGTTGACGCAGCTGAGACAGCGGGAGATATCGTAGAACAGCTCAATGCTAAGGCTCCAGAGAACCTTGCTATGGCTATGAAAGAGGTTGAAGGCCTATTGGTTCACATCAGCACAGACTATGTTTTCGGGGGCGACCCCTATAATACTCCATGCCGAGAAGACCAAAAGGGAAGTCCGACAGGGGTGTATGGACAGACAAAATTGCATGGAGAGCAGCGTATCTTAGCTACAGGAGTAAAGCATATCATTATCAGAACGGCATGGCTATACTCTGAGTTTGGAAAGAATTTTGTTAAGACTATGCTCTCACTTACAGCTACAAAACCTCAATTAAAGGTTGTTTTTGATCAGTGTGGCACACCAACTTATGCTGGAGATCTTGCCGATGTGATTTATGATATCATAGAAAACAGAAAGTTTGATAACAATGAAGGAATCTACCATTTCAGTAATGAAGGAGTGTGTTCCTGGTATGATTTTACTAAGGTTATCGCTCAAATGGCTGGTCATACTACATGCGACATCCAACCTTGTCACAGTGATGAATTCCCAAGTCCAGTGAAACGCCCCGCCTATTCAGTACTTGATAAGTCCAAAATAAAAGATACTTTCGGTATAACTATTCCTTATTGGACAGATAGTTTGAGGAAGTGTATTGCTGCTTTGCAATAATATCATCTTGCGGAAAAGCATGTAATACAAAGTAACAGAATTGATATGAACGAGATACAAAGAAGACGTACATTCGCCATTATATCCCATCCGGATGCAGGTAAGACTACGTTAACAGAAAAATTCCTGCTTTTCGGTGGACAGATTCAAGTGGCCGGAGCAGTTAAAAACAATAAGATTCGCAAGACAGCAACGTCAGACTGGATGGACATAGAGAAGCAACGTGGTATCTCTGTGTCTACTTCTGTTATGGAATTCGACTATCTTCCCGATGGAGAATCAGGAGAACCATATAAGGTTAACATTCTTGATACGCCGGGACACCAAGACTTTGCTGAGGATACTTACCGCACTTTGACAGCTGTTGACTCTGCAATCATTGTCGTAGATGGTGCAAAAGGTGTTGAGGCTCAAACGAGAAAACTCATGGAAGTGTGTCGAATGCGCAACACTCCTGTCATCATTTTCATCAATAAAATGGACCGGGAGGGGCGTGATCCCTTTGATTTACTCGACGAACTTGAAGAGGAATTACAGATTAAAGTGCGTCCTCTCTCATGGCCAATAGGGCAAGGTCAGCGTTTCAAAGGTGTCTATAATATCTATGAACAGCAACTAAACCTGTTCACACCCAATAAGCAGCGTGTCACGGAAAAGGTTGCTGTAGACATCAATTCCAAAGAGTTGGACGAAAAGGTCGGTGAACGTGAAGCACAACAACTGGGAGATGATCTTGAGTTAGTTGATGGAGTATATCCTGCTTTCGTTAAAGAAACCTACCGAAGTGCCGAGGTTGCCCCCGTTTTCTTTGGTTCGGCTCTCAATAACTTTGGTGTACAGGAGTTGTTAGACTGCTTTGTTGACATCGCGCCAAGCCCCAAACCAACGAAAGCAGAAGAGCGAATGGTTGAACCAACAGAATCCAAATTCACTGGTTTTATATTCAAGATTACCGCCAATATCGACCCAAACCATCGCAGTTGTATAGCTTTCTGCAAGGTTTGTTCAGGTAAATTTGTACGTAATCAGCCTTATCTTCATGTGAGACAAGGCAAGACTGTGCGCTTCTCTTCCCCCACTCAGTTCATGGCGCAGCGTAAAAGTACTGTGGAAGAAGCCTATCCTGGCGACATTGTTGGACTGCCAGATAATGGTATTTTCAAGATTGGTGACACGCTCACTGAAGGCGAATTGCTTCATTTCCGCGGCCTTCCCAGCTTCTCTCCGCTGTTGTTTAAGTATATCGAAAACGACGATCCAATGAAGAGTAAGCAATTCCAGAAGGGCTTAGACCAGTTGATGGACGAAGGTGTTGCACAGCTTTTTGTCAACCAATTCAATGGACGCAAGGTTGTGGGAACGGTTGGTCAGTTGCAGTTTGAAGTTATACAATATCGCCTTGAGCATGAATATAATGCAAAATGTCGTTGGGAACCAGTTCACCTTTATAAGGCTTGTTGGGTTGAAGCCGATGATGTGACCGAGTTAGATAACTTTAAGAAGCGCAAGTATCAGTACATGGCAAAAGATACAGAGGGACGGGATGTCTTCCTTGCAGATAGTAGTTATGTACTCTCTATGGCGCAACAAGACTTCAAGAACATTCGTTTCCACTTTACAAGTGAGTTTTAATCTTTTTTGATTAGAAAGCCAATGTTAGAAGAAAACTCATCACTCAAGGAGTCGTTGCGTGCCAATTTGTCGACAGACGAAGACGAACGAGATAATCGTCCGTGGTATGCTATCAGACTTTTTACTGTTCGTCAGAAGGCGGTTGCTGAATTTCTTAAGGAAAATCAGTTTGAAGTCTTTATTCCAGAAGAGTATGTTGATGTCGAAGATAGCGACCATCATATCAAACACGTGCTTCGTCCTGTTGTGCGCAATCTGCTGTTTATCAAGAAGGATAGAGGCGAAAAGGAAATCAAAAAGATAGTTACCGAGTCGTCATATAAGATGAGTGTTGTCACAAAAACACGCGAAGACCGGCGTTATTCAGAGATTCCTGCTCATCAAATGTATGAGTTTCAGGCCATGTGTAACCCTGAGTTAACGATGAAAAAGTTTCTTAGTGAACAACAGGCACACTTGAAAAAGGGAGATAAAGTACTTGTGAAACATGGTCCTTTGAAAGGGCTGACAGGACGATTGGTGCGTTCCAACAAAAAATACTATCTGTTAAAAGAGATTCCTGGCATGGCAATCATGCTCAAAGTAACACGTTGGTGTTGCGAAGCGCTATAACAATCACTTAAAAATCTATAACATGAAACACTATTTTTTCTTATTCCTTATGATCTACTTTTGTCCTTTCTATGTGATGGGGCAAGACGATTCTTCTGTAAAAATGACTGAACTTACAGACGAAAGTCAGCTGGTAGATGGAGGAATCTATATCATGACAGGTTATGCAGACAATCAATATTTTGGGTCACAATATAAATTATTCAATGCAAGTTATTATTTCTCATCAGGTATAAAAGAGGGAAATAAGCCCTCTACTAAACTTAGT
Organism: Segatella salivae DSM 15606; assembly: GCF_000185845.1. Taxonomy (GTDB): domain Bacteria; phylum Bacteroidota; class Bacteroidia; order Bacteroidales; family Bacteroidaceae; genus Prevotella; species Prevotella salivae. Next base: position 842,960 of record NZ_GL629647.1, on the reverse strand, counting down.
GACCTTCTTCCTTATTGCGATTTATTGTGTTTTGAACGTCACGAAGATGGCTGGTATGTACGGAATCTGACCTCTGAACGCATGGGGGTTAATCGTCGTTACTTATGTGCTGATAAAGATTATAAGGGTTTTCTGAAGCTCAATTATATGCCAAATAACCATAATATTCTTTCATTTAAGAAAGAAAATGATAAACTTGAGGCGCTAATTGGAGGAGAAAAAATCCGTTATGATAAAAATTCAGGTCGCTATTTGCTTGGAAAGAATGATGTAACAACATCGCCAGTATCATTCTATCAACTTGAAAATGCATCATTATTGCTGTGTGATACACTCGATATTTATAGCATTCATACAACTGCTCATGTTCGTTTGAAACGCCACTTCAAGTCTGATTGCTTCAATACCTTAATACTTCCATTTAAGGTTGATAATTATAAGAAGGTGTTTGGAGAGGGAGCTTTAGCCTACCTTCCAATGGGAATATCTGACGGAAAGCTGCATTTTAAGAAGGTGGATGGACCATTGGAGGCGAACAAACCTTATCTTCTTTGTGGTAAGGTGGATGCAGTTGAAGATGATATCCATGATTTTGGGCTTGTGAAACTGTCTTATAATCAGGATATTTCTTTAGTATATCCGAGACAAGGGATTACGTGTCATGGCGTTTATAAGGCTGATGAATATAGGCCAAAGAAAGGAACTTATTTCTTTGGAGATAGTAAATTGTATAAGCAAGAAGCTGATGAAAAGATTAATATGAAAGCGTTTCGATGGAGTTTTACAAGTAGTGAGACCTTCAATGCTAAGGCTTTTTCTATGGAAGAGATATTATCAATAATAAAAATCCCAAGTACTTTCAAGACCGAGTCTGCTAAAATCTATACGCTCGAGGGGCAATTTGTTGGTACTTCACTAAGAACTTTGCCCAAAGGAATATACATATCTCAAGGTCGAAAGATTGTGATAAAGTAGCATTGGTGAATGTTTTATTGGATGATTGATAGTGGTTTACTTTCTATCAGAATAATGGTTTCATCATATTTTCTTATAGCCGTTACAGAGGTTTGTAGGTTCAAAGCAAATATGTTAAATCTTATCATATAACTTTACAATTTATCTTATAGAATACTCTCATTCTTATTGAGGAGTTATGCTGGGTGAAAGAATTCCAGTTTTCTTGTGTTTTATAAAATGTTTATAGTCAGGGTGTTATAAGATTAACACTGAAATAAATTGTAAAATGACATGAAAGATTCATGCGTTTTGCGCCAAATGAGGGTTTAATTACATGGGTTTTGTCGTGTAGAATGACAGATTTAGCAGTGTGATTTGCCTTAGATTGCAACGAGGGTACATTCTTTTCTTTGATAAAAGTTGAAGAAAGGGGAATTTAAAGTCTTTTTTTCAATGTTTATTTCTCTATTTCAAGAGAAAATAAAATGTTAAATATTAGACCTTAATTTTACAGAATTTACTTGATGTGTGGATATCTTTTCTTCATTCGTCGAATGAATATCAAATGATGGTGAGCTTGCTCTCTTATTGTGTTTAACAAGTGCTGAATTAATGATTCCATTCTAATTTTTGTTTAAAAATATGTTTTTAATTCGATAAAGCTAAGTATAAATTTGCATTTTACATTAAAAAAATCTAACTTTGTAAAATCATATAAGATTCAGATATGAAAGTTTAGAAAGTGGGATATCAGTGCGCACGAAAGGCAAATTACAAGTCTTCGTTTCGCAATATTAAATTTGTCAGGACTTGATTATTTTGTATTTTGAGCGCGATGAATATCTCGCGTAGTGACAGAGAAGAAATAGTAATTATACTAATAGTTATTTTCTATTGATTGTAAGAATTCTATAATATGACACAGAAACGTATTTTGTTGTGTTTGGCCCATATGAGTGGCCATGAAATGAAGTTTATTCAGGAAGCCTTTGATACGAACTGGGTGGTACCATTAGGCCCAAATGTGAATGGATTTGAAAAGGATTTAGAGCAATATATGGGGCAAAATAAACGAGTAGTAGCCCTATCTGCTGGTACAGCTGCAGTTCATTTGGCTCTGATAGCATGTGGCGTTGGCCCCGGAGACGAGGTCATTGTGCAGACATTTACCTTCTGTGCATCTTCCCATCCTATAACATATTTGGGTGCAACTCCTGTGTTTGTAGACTCTGAAAGCGAAACATGGAACATGTCTCCTGAACTTCTTGAAGAGACGATTAAAGACAGAATAGCGAAGACAGGACGTAAACCTAAGGCCATTATTCCCGTCTATTTATATGGTATGCCGGGTAAAATCGAAGAACTTTTAGACGTTGCTTCACGTTATGATATCCCTGTAATTGAAGATGCAGCAGAGGGATTTGGCTCACGTTATAATGGTCAAATGGTGGGCACGTTTGGGCGATTTGGCGTGCTAAGTTTCAATGGAAATAAGATGATTACGACATCGGGTGGGGGCGCGTTAGTATGTCCTGATGAAGAAAGCTATAACAGAATAATGTATTTTGCAACGCAAGCTCGTGAGTCATATCCATATTATCAACACACTGAAATCGGTTATAACTATCGCATGAGTAATATCTGTGCTGGTATAGGTAGAGGCCAAATGATGATACTTGACGAGCATATTAAACATCATCAACATATCGCTGAGCTTTATAGGGAAGCCTTTAAACAAGTTGATGGAATAGAGTTTCATGACAATCCAGACGCGAAAATGAGTAGTAACTTCTGGTTGAATACAATTACAATTGCCCCAGATGTGAAAGTCAAAGGACAGGAAAATGCTTATAAAACCATTGTTAAAGGCGCCGTTGGTGGGGCCGCTGGTGTTGTACATCAGGCGTTAACAGCACATACCGACTGTGAACCAAACGACAATGTTGAGGCAATGCGTGTTTGTCTTGATGCAAACAACATCGAGAGTAGACCGCTTTGGAAACCTATGCACAAGCAACCTGTTTATAAAGATGCACCAGCATATATCAATGGAGTGAGTGAAAGTTTGTTCCGTCAAGGCCTTTGTTTGCCAAGTGGTCCTATGGTTACAGATGATGATGTGGCACGGATTGTGAGCATAATCAAGGACTCTCTTTGTTAAACCTATAATCTTTTATCGTATGATAGTATTCAATAAATTAACAAATTGGTATTTTACCAAGCGCTCTTTGCCTTATTGGGCCATCCTTGCTATGGATATCTTGATTTGCTATTTGTCAGGAATCTTTGTGTTTTGGATGTATTATCGTGGTGCAGTAACATTGAAAAATATCGAGCTGTTGTCGAAAACGATATGTATGTATATGTGCTTTAACCTTATCGGTTTTAAGCTTTTTCATACCTATTCAGGCATCATTCGATACTCAAGTTTTGTTGATTTAAAGCGTGTGGGCTATGCTATGGTTGTGTCATTAGGTGTAGCTGAGGTGATGCATTATGTCATTTATAGTTGGGAATTAGATTTTGTTCGTTTACAAGGACGCCAACTTGTGGCCATGTATGTAGTGGCAACGATGGCTATGTGGACTGCACGTGTTTTAATAAAATCGGTCTATGACATTTCATTTGCTAATGATGGTGCCTCAAAAACATTGATTTATGGTGTTAGAGATGGAGGAATCGGCTTGGCAAAGAGCATTCGTAATGAGAAACCATCACGCTATTTGTTGAAAGGTTTTATCAGTCATAACCCGCAATACAAGTCGCATTTGTTGCTGGGTGAACGCGTTTATCAAGTAAACGAGGGGTTACGTGCGTTCTTAGAAAAGGGACATATCTCTACGGTTCTCGTCTCTCCATTGCAGAATGAGCGTTTTCGTAATGACCATTTTTTGCAGGATATGTTGATTGATGCAGGCATAAAGATTTTGATGTTGCCTGAAACGAAGGAGTGGGGGGCTGAAAGTGATGTGAAGGATCTACAGCCTGTGAGCATTAATGACCTGTTACCTCGGAGCGAGATTTCAGTAGATTTGAAGTCTGTTGGTGACATGTTGAAAGATAAGAAGATTTTAATCACAGGGTCAGCTGGTAGTATCGGAAGTGAGATGGTACGTCAGATTGCGTCGTTTAAGCCATGTAGTATGATGCTGATTGATCAAGCAGAAACTCCACAACATGATATTAAACTCTTGATGAAGAATAAGTATCCAGACATTAAGTGTACGATAGTTCTCACCAGTATTACTAAGCAATCGCGAATGGAAAAGCTATTCAGCGAGTTCAGACCAGACTATGTTTTTCATGCAGCAGCCTACAAACATGTGCCCATGATGGAGGATAATCCGAGCGAAAGTATACAGAATAATGTATATGGAACAAAGGTAGTTGCAGACTTAAGTGTGAAGTATGGTGTGAAGAAATTCGTCATGATTAGCACAGATAAGGCTGTAAATCCGACCAATGTAATGGGATGTTCGAAGCGAATTTGTGAGATTTATACGCAAGCTTTGAATGAAAAGATTTTGAACGATTATAATAATGGTGGCATGAAAGGAGAGGCTCCGACTCAGTTTGTGACTACACGCTTCGGCAATGTATTGGGTTCTACGGGGTCGGTTATACCTTTGTTTGAGAAGCAAATAAAGGCAGGTGGCCCTGTAACTGTTACAGATCCGAACATCATTCGATTCTTTATGTTGATTCCTGAAGCTTGTAAACTTGTACTTGAAGCAGGAACTCATGGAAAAGGAGGTGAGATCTTTGTTTTCGATATGGGTGAGCCTGTGAGAATTGCTGACCTGGCTCATCGCATGATTCAATTGAGTGGAGCTAAAGATGTGAAGATTGTATACACAGGTTTGCGTCCTGGTGAGAAACTATATGAAGAGGTCTTGGGTAATGCAGAAGACACTTTACCAAGTTTCCACAAGAAGATTAGGATAGCAAAAGTTAAGGAATACGACTTTAATCAAGTTAGTTCAGAGATTGACCAGCTTATAGAACTTGCAAAATCTTTTGATGAAATGAGTATTGTTCGAAAGATGAAAGAAATAGTTCCAGAATATATCTCGCAGAATTCTGTGTATTCACAGTTAGATACACATTTATAATCATATATTGGATAATTAGAATATAAAAAGTTTTAATGGGAAATAAAGGTCACGATTCGTTTAGGGCTTATTTCGATTTTCTTAGATTTTGTTTGGAAGAAGATGGTAAGATTCCTGATAATCTTAACGAAATCGATTGGGATAAACTATATCTATTTGGAAAGAAACAAGCGATAATTGGTGTACTTTTTTATGGTATAAAGAAACTCCCTGATTCAGTTCCACACCCCAACAGAACTCAAATTTTTAAATGGTATAGTACAAGTCTGCTTATAGAAAAAGCAAATAGACAAGTATATAAAGATGCTGTTGCATTGACAAAACTATTTAAGGAACGTTTTGGTGTTCGTAGTTGTGTGTTGAAAGGACAAACAAATGCTTTGATGTATCCAGAGCCATATATGCGTACACCGGGTGATATTGATTTATGGACTGATGCAAAAACAATAGACCTTATACGTTATTCTCGCTCGTTAGATAATAGGGGTGAGATTGGATATCACCATATAGAACTCTCTTATTTTAAGACACCTGTTGAGTTACATTTCTTTCCTTCCTTCATGGGTAATCTTTGGCATGAATATAAATTGAGACATTTCTTCACAGCATGTAGAGATGCTCAATTTAATATGCATACTATTTTACCGGATAATTTAGGTGAGATATACACCTTAACAGACGAATTTAATCGGGTATTTCAAATGTCTCACCTCATGCATCACTTCTTTTTCGAAGGGATAGGACTAAGGCAAATGATAGATTATTATTATCTTTTAAAACGTGGCTTCACTGAAACGGAATGTAAAGATACAATTCGTTGGTTTAAACGAACAGGCATGTATAAATTTGCTTCAGCTGTAATGTATGTTATGAAAGATATCTTTGGGATGTCCGAAGAATATTTGTTATTACCTCCAAATGGTCGTATAGGGAAATTATTAGTTTCAGAAATGATGCAAAGTGGTAATTTCGGATTTTATGATAAGCGTTATTCTTTTGCAGGAAAATCCGTATATTCTCAGTATTTTATAGAGATTTATCGTAATCTTCACTTTGCTTTTGATTTCCCATCAGAAACGATATGGGGGAGACCTATATCTCGTTGGTGGCACATGTTATATAAAGCATATCTTAGAAGACAGCTTAAAGGTTGATAACATTTACTATCTGCATTTCCCATGCTTGTTATTTCATTCATTGTTTATACAGATAATACTTATAAATCATATTG
>NZ_GL629647.1:832120-836610 GCF_000185845.1 Segatella salivae DSM 15606 | reverse complement strand
TACAGATTTATTATGTATCTTTGTTCCTTGATGAATATATGGACATATTTATGTACTAGAAAGTAGATTTATACCGTAAAGTTACAAATTTGTATCTAAATCATCAAATCAAGAGTTGTTGTTAAATATTAAACTCTATATCATTCTTTAATTTAAACCATGAAGAAACCTTATCTAAAACCAGAATCCATCGTGTACGCTTTGGCTTATGAAGCAATTTTGTTAGCAGGGACAAATTTACATACAAGTGGAGGAACACAAAGTAATGCGACAGAAGAATTAAACATAGATGTTTCTAATGCAGATAAGTTACCTAAAAGATTTGAACCAAATGCAAAATCTTTTGAGGAGGCATTTGATTTTAACTGGGAATAATAGAATGTCGTATTGATTAACACTAAAAAGAGATTTTTAGTGCAAGAATGCGTAGTTCTATGTACTAAGAATTGAATAGGGGAGTGAGAATGTATGTTCTGTTAAACTAAGATATATTCTAAAAGGCTATTATAGCCTTGAGATAGTTGAAATAAAGCTAACTAATAAAAATGGAGTCTGAATTTCACCAGACTCCACAAATATTTATTTTTAGAACTGCCACCAATGTTTTTTATGATTTTTATGATGGGGAAACCCTTTAGATAATTGATCTTTTAGAAGATGATAATAGCTAACTCTATCATGAATCATTCTGTAAATCTGTCCCCAATCAGGTAAACCTCCTACATTTCTATCATCAATAAACATATCCACTTTAAGCTTTCTTGAATAATGATTGTTATTCTCAATCCTTTCTTCTGGATAATCTCGGTTTATAGCCCAAAACTCAACACCACGTTGTCTGCACCATTCAACTGCTTCATCTAAGGTTTTTCCCTCTCTGACGCTCCATAGGATAAGTTGATGTCCGTCTGTAATAAGTTGGCGAAGTGTATCTATTGCAAACGGAATCTCTTCTCCTATAGCTGGATATTCATGGGTAACAATTGTACCATCAAAATCTACTGCTATCTTCATTACTGTTTAATAGAATTATCATTTTTATCTCGGTATGCTCCGTCATTATTGTCGTAAGAACCATAACTGCTATAAGAGTTATATGATTTAGCCATGTATGACCCATTATGATAAGTGCCATAACCATATTTAGCATATTTACCATATTTCCCATATCGGCCATATCCATAGTAGTAACCATACTTCTTCTTCGTCATATCGAGTCCATTGATAACGATAGACATATTTGGAAGTTTCTTTTCTGCAGCCAAATCATTTACTAAAATGAAGCTATCTTTAGGTGTATAATCAGCTCTACATAGGTATACTGTGGCATTAATGATACGAGAAACCTGTAGTGTATCTGTAACCAATCCTACGGGAGCAGTATCTATAATGATATAATCATACATTTCCTTTAGGTTATCTATGATGTGATCGAGACTATCTCTTGCCAACAATTCAGATGGGTTGGGAGGGATAGGACCTGACATTAACAGATCCAAACGCTCGTTTACACCCGATGGTAAGATTTGAGCCTTTATCTCTTCTTGCGTAGAATGACTATGTGTTAAGAGTCGAGTGATGCCATGATGGTGGTCTTTTATCTCAAACAACTCAGCCAAACGAGGCTTACGAATATCAAGACCTACAAGGATAACTTTCTTTCCTAAGAGTGCAAAACTAACAGCAAGGTTAGCTGCAGTAAACGTTTTTCCTTCCCCTGATGTAGTCGAAGTAAATGCTATTACCTTTTCGTTCTCTTTGAGCATAAACTGTAGATTCGTCCGCATTCCACGGAAAATCTCTTCCATTAAGTTATTCTTGTTCTCATGAACTACGATGTCTGCTTTCGTTTTTGCTTGTTCACTTGCAATAGGAACATCACCTAAGATTGGTAGTTTTGTTAGTTTAAGTACGTCATTTCTACCTTCAATCTTGTAATGGAAGAATTCTAAAATAATGATGATAACAGCAGGAATAGATAGTCCAATGATTAGAGCAATAAGATAAATCATGGAATTATTCGGACTAACTTTACCACCAAATTCAGGTTCATCAATTAATTTTCCTTTGTCAGCTATTGCTGCAAGCGAGATAGAATTCTCTTCTCTCTTCTGTAATAACATTAAAAGTAGCCCGGATTTTACCTCTTGTTGCCTTCCTATTTGAGTTAGAATACGTTCCTGTTCTGGCGTTTCTCCAACCTGTCCACTGTACTTGTTGTACTGATTTAATATAGCATCTCTTTGTATCTCTAATCCCTTTTTGGCTTGTATTGAGGCCCGACGAATACTATTGTTTAAATCGTCAAGTTGTGCAGTTAGCGGTTGAATAATAGGACTTTTCTCGCTTGCACTGCGAAGAAGACGATTTCTTTCTAAGGCAATCTCATTATATTTCGTAATTAACGAAGAAGTACTCTGGTCTGAAAGTCCAATATTTTCCGGAATCGGTTCATAGCGATTGATAGCTTTATTTTGATAGCTTGTGACCTCATTCAATAGAGCTATTTGCGTGTTTGCTTGCGTGAGGCGTTGACTAAACTCGTTTTGATTGCTGAAAGCATTGCCTGCATTCATCTTCAGTTCAACCATATTATTACGCTTCTTGAAGCTCTCAAGCTGTCCCTCTGTAAGTCCTAATTCTGCACTTATCTTCTCTAAACGAGAATTAATGAATTTATCCGTACGCAAAGCAATCTGATTTTTGTCTTCATTTGCTTGTCGATTATAGCAAATTGAAAGTTGTTTCAGGTAGTCAATAGCTCTTTGTTGGTTCACATCTCTCAATGTTAATTGTGCTATTGTTGTAGACTTTGCAGTCTGGGAGACGGTTAAAGCCTGTTGATATTGATAGGCTGCGATGTTTGGAGAGGTTAGGACGATATGTATTTTTACGTCAGGAGTCATCTTTACTGCATCGAGAGCAAGATTCTCTGTGATAGTCATTATACCAGCCTTTGTATAGATAATCGTTGGAAATCTATTGAAAGTCTTGTTTAATGTGTATGGACCTTTAGAGTGAGTATCATCAATTGGTACGGAGTAGGTACCTGTTAGATGATACTTTCCATCGCTATATGTGAGCTGCATGTCGAATGGACTATTGATCTTTTCTAAATTAACAGGGTCAAGATCAATCTTTAGCGGCTCGTTTTTATAAAGCAAAACTTCTTTAAATTTGCCTTCTGTTGTGTAAGTCACATATAGTTTTAAGTCTCTTACAACACTTTGTGCCAGCGTATGAGAAGTAAGAATTTCCATCTCATTATCAATGCCGGTAGAATTTGAAATCACTCCAAGATTACTGGAATTTTGGATAGAATTTCCTCTTCTTCCACTCTGTTCTTCCTTAATTAAGAGTTTTGCATACGCCTGATAAACAGGTGTTGTATACCTCAAATAAAGGTAAGCACATGCTAAACAGATAAGTGCTGATGCGACAAACCATGTCCAGTTCAAAATGAGCGAAGTGTATATCGCCCTCAAATCAATGAGTGTTTTCGTTCCTTCTTGCTGATTTACCTCAGCTGTTTTTACTTTGTTATCGTCCATAAGTCTACATTTAATCGTGTAGTGTTACCTCTAAATACGTTTAATTACTTTATATTTTATATTCGTTTCTCGTTTATAATCTCCATAAGATATTGCCCATAAGCATTCTTTAGCATAGGTTTTGCATCTTCAATCAGTTGCTCTTTGCTAATCCATCCTTGCTGATAAGCAATCTCTTCAAGGCAAGCTATCTTCAATCCTTGACGCTTTTCTATAACCTCAATGAATGTACTTGCTTCTGAAAGACTATCATGTGTGCCCGTGTCCAACCATGCAAAGCCACGCTGAAGTGGTTTTACTTTCAGGCTGTCTCGCTTCAAATATTCTTGGTTGACCGTAGTTATCTCTAATTCTCCGCGAGCACTTGGTTTAATGCTTTTTGCAATTTCAACCACACTATTGGGGTAGAAATACAGGCCAACCACGGCATAATTGCTCTTCGGATGCTCTGGTTTTTCCTCTATACTCAAACATTTGCCCTGAGAATCAAATTCAGCTACGCCATAACGCTGTGGATCATTGACATAATATCCAAAGACACTGGCTTGTTGTTTCTGTTCCGCATCAATGACGCTCTCCTTGAGTAGTCCCGTGAAGCCAGCCCCATGGAAGATATTATCGCCAAGAACCAAGCTCACAGCATCGTCACCAATGAACTTCTCTCCAATGATAAAAGCTTGTGCAAGACCATCAGGCGAAGGTTGTTCTGCATATTCAAATCTCACGCCAAGCTCATGTCCATCACCTAATAGGCGCTTAAATCCCGGCAAATCAAAGGGAGTTGATATAATCAAGATATCTTTAATACCAGCCAACATCAATACTGATATCGGATAGTAAATCATCGGTTTATCAAAAATAGGAATCAATTGTTTACTGACGCCCTTTGTAATGGGGTACAGACGTGTGCCTGAGCCACCAGCCAAAACAATACCTTTC
>NZ_GL629647.1:826549-832070 GCF_000185845.1 Segatella salivae DSM 15606 | reverse complement strand
TAACTTTCTATTTTATATATATAACTTTCTTTCTATTAATATGCATGCTTGTCTGGTTTAATGATGCTGAAAGCTGTTTTGAAAATGATTCGTAAATCCAGCCAGAATGTCCAGTGTTCAATATACCAAATGTCATGTTCTACACGCTCTTGCATCTGCCAAAGTTCTTTAGTCTCGCCACGATAGCCTGTTACTTGTGCCCAACCTGTTATGCCTGGTTTGCAGAAATGACGTACCATGTACTTGTCTATCAGGTCACTATATATCTCCGTATGACGTAACATGTGAGGGCGAGGACCAACAATACTCATGTCGCCTTTTAACACATTCCAAAACTGTGGCAATTCATCGATGTTCGTTTTACGCATGAATTTTCCGAAAGCAAATTTGCGAGGGTCATCCAAGGTGGCTTGCATCGTGTCTGCATTCTTATTCACATGCATGCTTCTGAATTTGTAACACTTAAATGATTTGCCTTCAAATCCCGTCCGCATTTGCGTGAAGAAGATTGGACCTGGACTCTGAATCTTAATCAATAGGGCTATAATAGGGATAAATGGAAGCATACAAAGGCAGGCGATGAGCGACACTGCAATATCAAAACTCCGCTTAATAATGCGATTACTCATAATTGTAAGCGGTTCAACATGATTGGTATAGAGCAGCGTTTCGCCCATGAACTCGGGTTTTAAGCGCAATCGATAGGTACCAAACATTCGTGGAATATAATAGAAACGAATAACCTTTGCATCACAAAACTTCATGATTTGTGCAATAAAATCATTAAAATCATGACTTAAACAGCAAAAGATTTCGTCTGCAATTGATTTGTTTTCATGATGTATGATGTTGTTAAAGTCATCAAGTGTTCCTATGTGTTGAAGTGCTTGCGGACAATTTTCTATCTCTTTATTTGCATAATATCCTTTTATGTGATAGCCCATTGCAGCGTCTCCCGCCATAGTCTTGTAGAGCCCGATGAGTGCTGGATCATGTCCCACGAAAATCACTTTATGTGAATTATAACCCTTCTGTCGGAAATAATTCAATATTCCACGTTCTGCAAAACGACTAAACATAATCACTAAAAAACTTATGATTCCATAGAGAACTGATATGTGGAAAAAGTTTTCTTCAGGGCAAATAAAACTCAGAAATATATAAGTTAAAATCACATGTGTAGTCACAAGTTGAAGTGCTCTGACAAAGATTTTATCGAAATCTATCTTGCGAACATGAACAATCGTACGGAAAAAATATTGTGCAACGCCCATCGCTGCATTGGCAGCGAATAGAGTTATCTTGGTAGCAGTATGGAAATAAGAAGGAACATTCTTTGGGATTAGCAGAATGAAACAAACGAAAATGATATTGATAATCATAAAATCGTTTAGGGTTACCAGTCTGCGTACGAAGTCGTTCCTGCTAAGATTCTGACTCATCGTGCACTATTTTTTATTTGAATATAAATTCGTTATCACTAATATTATATAGTAACGTGCAAATATAATAAAAAAAACACAATAAAAAAACAATTGTTCTGTTTTTTGTTTTAATTGTACTAAAGTTTTGTATTCATTGTCTTTATCTCATCAAAAACGATGTGTTATTCAATGTTTCCATAGGATTCTATTTTAGAAAAGAATCATTTTATCGAAGAAAATAAAATAGAGGGTTGTTTTGTTTGTATTTATATTCATTTTGTTTGTTAATTCTTTTATTTTTGTAATGATATTCTTTTGATTATTAATTTAGATTGTTAATCTTGTTTTTTGTGTAAAGTTTGATGATAGTTTTTAACATTTTTCGAAATCATAAAAGAGAAATCCTGAGGCCATAAAAATGGAGTTTTATATCAATTTTAGATATCTTGAATTATACTTGCAGTCACTTCGTAATATGAAATGGTGTTATTCACTCTGTAAAGTGAGTCGTTTTGTCTGCTTAAATGGGATGTTTTACATTGGAAAAGTCTGTGTTTGCTTACGTGGATAATTATGATTTGGCTTCTTTTATGAAGCAATATGGGTGATTTTATCATTGATTTTATTCTGCAAAATGATGCTGATTTTCTATTGTGTTGATATTCATAGTGTTGCAATCCTATGAAATTCGGCCTGATTTTCCACAATATTGATGTTGTGATTAGATTTTAAGAAGATTTTGAAGGGGTTTGTAAAAACTAATGATAAAATTTAACATATACAATAATAGGAATGTTTGGGTGTGTTGGATGGATTGGTTGTTTGGATTGTTTTGTATAGATATGTATTATGAATTGGAGTAGGGGATGGCAGAGAAGATATCTTTAAGCACCATATTATGTGTACTATCTGAGTAAATGAATACGTAGTTGTTGTTTTGAAATACCAGGTTTGTTGGTTTGTTTTGAATTGATTCTACCTATATTCTCCATGTAAAAATTAGGTTTATTGGTAAGAATATCGTACCTTTGCAAAGCATTTTAACAATAAAGTTCAATAACAAAGAATATTAAACAATATGGGATTTTTTTCTAAACTGTTTGGAAAGAAGGAATCAGAAGTTAAAGTTGGTGGCATGGAAGACTTCATGACACTGATTCGTGTGTATTTTGAGGCTTCACTTGCAGTTAATCTTGGCATCAATAATTTAGGCATGTTGCCTGATCTTCGCACGTTTAAGACAACGCTACGTGTACCTACTTTGAATAACAAATTAGGCTTAGGTGAGAAGAATCAATGTCGAAAGATGATGCGAGAAATGTATGGATTAGGAGATGATTTCTTTAAGGAGATTGATCAAAGTATGCGGAAAAACTGTCGGAAAATACAGGATGTACAACCTTATATGGTTCAGTTCCAGGGCTTTTCTCAAGACTTGATGATGCTCGTTGGTAATCTAATGAAGTTCAAGTTGCGTCTGCCTTCTTTTATGAAAAAGGCTATCTACACAATGACGGAGAAGACCGTGTCTGACTTATTCACAAAGAATGATTATACAGATCCTGGAGTTATTAAAGCAGTTATGGCTGTAAGGCAGTATGACAAGCGTTTAGGCTTCAGTCAGAAATGGATTACCGACTTTGTTTATCAAGTAGTTATGCTGGCTAAGAAAGAACCTCGTCAGGCTGATAGTGACGCAAAACAAAAATAGAATGCACTGCGCTACTGATATATGTTGGTAGCGATTGCATTATAATGGTTTAGTAAAGGTCGCTGAACGGCACGGTTTTTAGAATTTCACATGATGCTAACATCGTACATACGAATGTGATAAAATGTGAAATTAAAATTTGGTTATTCCGATAAAATCAATTAAATTTGTAACCAAATTGTAAATTTATGGATGCAACTGAGCATGCTCTTAATTTGTTTTCTACGCGAGTAAGGCAGATGATTCTTCAGTATAAAGAGCTGAAGAAAGAGAATCTTGAGCTTTATTCTATGGTAGATGAGCGTGACGAACAAATCAAAATGCTCAACAAAAAGCTTGTTCAGGCGCAGAATGATTACAATAGTCTGAAGATGGCTAAGATGTTAGAAGTGACTGATGGTGACTTAGAAAGTGCCCAGAAACGACTGCAACGGCTCATCAGGGACGTGAATAAATGTATAACGCTACTGAGTGAAAGATAACAGAGCGATGGCAGATGAGAATACAGATAAGTTGCATATAAGGCTACATGTCTATGATACGGAGTTGTCGGTGAACATTGTTCGTGAAGATGAAAAACTCTATCGGGACGCTGCAAAGCTTATTACAACAACAGTAAATAATTATGCCAATGTGTTCAAAGGACGCAAAGGAGATAAAGATTTATTGTATATGGCCCTTATAGATATAGCTTTGCGCTATGAGCGTGAAGCCTTGCGCAATGATACTGAGCCTTTTAAGGATATTCTCGGAAAGCTTACTTCTGAAATCGAGGATGCGTTGAAATGAACGAACGAGAATATTATCAAAATCTAAATTATAATGAATGTAGTAACTATCATAATTGCTATAGTGGCCCTTTTGGCTGGATGTGCGATTGGATATGCCATTTTCCGTTATGTTATTAAAGGAAAATACAATGATTTAATTGAGGCTGCCAGCAAAGAGGCGGAGGTCATTAAGGAAAAGAAACTCTTAGAGGTTAAGGAGAAGTTCCTAAATAAGAAGAGTGAACTTGAAAAGGAAGTACAGCAACGAAACCTAAAGTTTCAGCAGAATGAAAACCGCTTAAAGCAGCGTGAAATCACATTGAATCAGCGTCAAGAAGAACTTGGTCGTCGCAAGATGGATGTTGATCAAGAACAAGTTCGGATTGATAATGAGAAGAAGTTATTGTCTGTGAAGCAGCAAGAACTTGAGAAAATGCAGAAACAAGAGCAAGCAAAGCTTGAGGAACTCTCTGGACTTAGTGCTGAAGAAGCAAAGAAACGACTGGTTGAAAGCTTGAAAGATCAGGCAAAGCTTGATGCTGCAAGTTACATCAATGAGATTATGGACGATGCAAAACTCAATGCAAACCAGCAGGCGAAGAAAATCGTAATTCAAACCATTCAGCGTGTAGCAACGGAGACAGCTATCGAGAATTCGGTCAGTGTTTTCCATATAGATAACGATGAAGTTAAAGGCAGAATTATTGGTAGAGAAGGTCGAAACATTCGGGCATTAGAGGCAGCTACTGGAGTGGAGATCGTCGTAGATGATACTCCTGAGGCTATCGTGATTAGTGCTTTCGACCCAATTCGTCGCGAAGTTTGTCGTTTGGCATTGCACCAGTTAGTAGCAGATGGGCGTATACATCCGGCTCGAATAGAAGAGGTTGTGGCTAAAGTAAAAAAACAACTTGACAATGAAGTAATTGAAACAGGTAAGCGTACAGCAATAGATTTAGGTATCCATGGCTTGCATCCAGAATTGATTCGTATCATCGGTAAGATGAAATATCGTTCAAGTTATGGTCAGAACCTTTTACAGCATGCACGCGAAACAGCCAATCTTTGTGCAGTAATGGCGTCAGAACTTGGGTTGAATCCAAAGAAGGCTAAACGCGCTGGCTTGCTTCATGACATAGGAAAGGTGCCAGACGAAGAAAGCGAATTGCCGCATGCTTTATATGGAGCGAAGATTGCAGAGAAGTATAAGGAGAAACCAGATATCTGTAATGCCATCGCAGCTCACCATGATGAGGAGGAGATGACGACGCTTCTTGCACCGATAGTACAGGTTTGTGATGCCATTTCTGGTGCTCGTCCAGGTGCTCGTCGAGAGATAGTTGAGGCTTATATCAAGCGTCTCAATGACCTTGAGGCAATAGCAATGAGTTATCCAGGAGTAACCAAGACTTATGCAATTCAAGCTGGTCGAGAGCTTCGTGTCATTGTAGGTGCTGACAAGATGAATGACGAAGAGAGCATCAAACTTAGTGATGAGATTGCTACGAAGATTCAAAATGAGATGACATATCCTGGTCAAGTGAAGATAACTGTTATTAGAGAGACGCGCTCAATAGCCTATGCAAAATAATAATTTGAGTTTATATATAAAAAAG
>NZ_GL629647.1:819177-826499 GCF_000185845.1 Segatella salivae DSM 15606 | reverse complement strand
TATGACCTTTATAGAGATTATTGTTATCTTAAATCTTATTGATGTCTACATATCCATGCATGACGGCATAGATAGTAAGTGCGCTAACGCTTTTCATTCCAAGCTTTTCTACAATGTTTTTCCGATGACTGATAACGGTTGTGAGTCCTATATTCAGCTGGTTTGCAATTTCTTTATTGATAAATCCCTGTGCAATGAGAGATAAAACCTCAATCTCTCTGTCACTAAGTAGCTTTGTCTTCAATGCTTTGGGCATAGCGGGAAGATTCTTTCCACCCGCATGTCCATATTGTTCTAACTGGAGGAGAGCCTTCACAAGTTGTTCTTCTGATGTGTTTATGCAAAGACTTTTGAAGTCAGAAAGCTGTGAATTTGGGTTTGAAGAGGTTGTCAGTACTATTGTTTTATACTTGTGTTCAAGAAAGAAGTTACGATTTTCAAGCACAAATTTGATAGCAACAAAATAGTGCATGAACTTCTCTGGGTTACCAGCCTCAAGCTCATTAAACGAGCAAAAGGTTTCTATATCGGCAATAGGCATGACATTTTGTAACATGGTTTTCAGTCCAATCATAGCCAACATGTTATTGTCTATGATAGCTAATTTCGGTCTTCCTGTAGGCTTTTCGCCCATAGGATGATGTGGCATGTTATGTAAATCGTTCTCTTCCATATCTTAAGAATTTATATTTTTGATAATTAGAGGAATGGAGCAAGCAGGTGACTAAACCAGCCTCGCATTCTTTGCCAAGGTGTTCGCCATTCTTTCCACTTCTTTTCTGTGAGATAAAAACAATCTTTCTTCTCGCCATCGAATAAATTGTCTAATTGCCGTGTCGTACATTTATCGAGGATAACAGCATTTTCTTCGTAGTCCCAATTAAGGCTTCGAGCATTTAAGTTTGCACTGCCAACAGTGCAAACTTGTCCATCTACCATTATAATCTTTGTATGGTGAAAGCCTGGTGTGTACATCCAAATGCTGCATCCAGCCTTCATCAGTTTGTGTGCATTATAGAAACCGCAGTCTGGAGTCAATGGAATATCACTCTTTGTACTCAGCATGATTTCCACTTTTACACCACGTTGAACAGCCTTTTTCAAGGCTTTTTTGAGTTGATGATTAAGCGTAAAATATGGATTTATTATCTTTATGCTGTCTTTTGCACGATTAATTGCAGATAGATAGAATTGTCGAATGATAGCATTACTTGTCCTTGGCTCGCGATTTATGATACCAACAGTTTGGTGATATGCAGATTTGCAGCTATTTTCCTTTAAGCCTTTTATATATTCTGCCTTATTCCCTCCATGATAATATTGTTCACCATGAATATTTTGTTTTGACACTTTATTCCACATTTTAAGGAAAATAGCTTGTAAAGTATTGACTGCATCTCCCTCAATTCGACAGTGCATGTCATGCCATTCACCGACAACATCCGTACCTTTAATATAATAGTCGGCAACATTCATTCCTCCTGTATAAGCTATTCTTCCATCAATAACAACAATCTTTCGATGGTCTCGTGAAAATACATGATTGACCCAAGGAAATGTTATGGGGTCGAATTTATAAATTTCTACACCCGAATCGCGAATGGTTTTGAGATGTTTCTCTTTCAAAGGACGGTTGTTTGAAGAGTTACCGAAGGCGTCAAACAGCGCTCGAACCTCAACACCTTCTTTTGCCTTTTGTTCCAGAATATGAAATAAAAGACCTGCTATGGAGTCATTGCGGAAATTAAAATATTCAAGATGTATACTTTTCTTGGCCTGTTGAATAGCCTTAAACATATCATCAAACTTCTCTTGTCCCGTTGTGAGTAAAGTCACGGAGTTGTTAGAAGAGAATTTAACCCCATATTGTTCAAGGTCGCGTGCTACCAGGGAGTCAGTCGTTTGAGCCACGCATGTCCCAATACTGAGTACCCAAAAAATTATATATAATAATAGTTGTTTCAATCTATTCCTTTTTATTTCACACCATACAAGCATAATGATCGACAACGCCTAAGAGGTGTTTCTCTTCATCTACGACAAGAACGGTGTGTATTTTATGACGATGCATAATGCGTTGTATCTCGGTAATCTTCGTTGTTGGCAATACGAACTTTGGTGTCTTAGTCATGATATCGCTAACCGTGTGGTCGAAAAATTTAGCTTGCCATCGTTCCATTGCACGTCTGATGTCTCCATCTGTGATTAATCCGATAACTCGTTTGTCATCACCTAATGAAACGCCTAATCCCAATAGACCTTTACTTACGCAAATAATGGCTTCCCCTAAGTGCATGTCTTGTGGAATGATTGGTAGGTCATTGGTTCGCATTACGTCTGCTGCCGTGGTAAGAAGTCGTTTCCCTAATTCTCCTCCTGGATGGAATTGAGCAAAGTCTTGTGGACGGAAATCACGCACTTGCATTAGTGCAATAGCCAAAGCATCGCCCATAGCGAGAGCTGCTGTAGTACTACTTGTTGGTGCAAGATTAAGGGGACAGGCTTCCTTCTTGACGTAAACCTTTATGTGAACTTTACTATATTTGGCCAAAAGTGAATTGGAATTAGCCGTCATAGAGATAATCGGTATGTTCATGTGTAGCACCATAGGGATAAATCGAAGAAGTTCATCCGTCTGGCCAGAGTTGCTTAATGCCAACACAACATCATCTGGAGTCATGACCCCTAAGTCACCATGATACACGTCCAAAGGATTGATAAAGAAAGCTGGAGTGCCTGTAGATGCTAACGTAGCTGCTATCTTTGCACCTATATTCCCACTTTTTCCAACACCTGTTACGATAATCTTTCCATGACAATGAGCCATCATTTCGACAGCCTTTGTGAAGTTTTCATCGAGTTGTGGAATAAGATTAAGAATAGCTTGTGCCTCTTCTTTCAAGGCTTGACAGCCCCATTGGCAAACCATTCCCAATCTGTTATCAATATCAGTATTATTCATTTACTTTAATAATTGACCTATTAAATTCTCTAATTTATCAAGTTCCAGCATATTCGGGCCATCACTTAGTCCTTTATCGGGATTGGGATGAACTTCAAAGAAATAGCCTGTTGCACCAAAAGCTTTAGCTGCTAATGCCATTGAAGGAACAAATTTCCTATCACCAGAAGTCTTTCCTTTGCCTGCGCCTGGACGCTGAACACTATGCGTGCAATCCATAATCACCATCGGAACAATTTCTTTCATGTCAGGAATATTGCGGAAATCAACAACCAGGTTATTATATCCAAAGGTGTTACCACGTTCTGTTAACCACACTTCTTTAGCTCCGCTTTGCAATGCTTTCTCAACAGGATAGAGCATGTCTGCACCACTTAAGAACTGTGCTTTCTTTATATTAACAATCTTTCCTGTCTTTGCTGCTGCAATCAAAAGATCTGTTTGACGGCACAAGAAAGCCGGAATCTGCAACACATCACAAACTTCTCCTGCTGCCTTGGCTTGGTAACTTTCATGGATATCCGTTAATATCTTCAAGCCATATTTGGCTTTTATATCTGCAAGCATCTTTAATCCTTTCTCTAATCCTGGTCCACGAAAAGAGAGAATTGACGTGCGATTGGCTTTGTCAAATGAGGCTTTGAAGATAATATCAATGCCGTATTTGTGGTTTAATCTTACTAATTCTTCGGCAACAATATTTAATAAATCAGCCGATTCAATAACGCAGGGACCTGCTATAAATATGGGTTGCATATTCGTTTCATTTTGCTTACCATGCAAAGGTAGACAAAAAGGAGGAAAATGACAAACTTTCTTATATATATTTATAAGGTGTAGATGTCGTGCTGTTATGCATCTTTTTCCTCACTTAATATCTTCTCCACTTGCTCTGGCTTTGGGTGAATGATATGTATGTCACGTTGTGGGAATGGAATCTCTATATTATTGGCATTCAATGTCTCGTAGATACATTCCATGATTCGACCATCATCAACGTATTGAGTCATGACAGATACCCACACAAGTATCTTCAATGTTATGGCATTATCACCAAACTCTTTCAACACAATCTTTACTTCTCTCTTCTTTGAAGTAATCTTTAAGGCTGTGATAGCATCATAAAGCAACTTCTTCACTTGCTTGATGTCGCTGCCATAAGCTACGCCAACCTCCAATATATCTAATTCATAGCCATGGTTCTTCGTCATGTTCTTATAGCTCTTGGTGAATAGCTGACTATTTTGGAAGGCGATGATAGAACCATCCGTCGCTTCAACGATAGTCGAAGTATAGTTGATTGAACTCACACGCCCACGTGTACCCTCGTACACAATGTAGTCACCAATCTTAACTCGCCCAGCCATAAGCGATATGCCGTAGTAAATATTCTCTAAGATATCTTTCATAGCAAAGCCGACACCCGTAGAGAAGCCACCTGATACGACAACCAACCAGGTGTTATCAATGTGGAACATCGCTAAAGAAATGATAATCCAGAAGCCCCAAACAGTAACCTGCACAACATTCTTTGCCATGATAAATCGACTTGCGGCAGTACTCTTGTCAGAGGTTTCAAAGTAAATCTTAAGCAAAGCTTTTATTGTTCGATTGAGATAAGCAAACAAGAAATACAGGGCCACCACCTCAGCAATCGACAAGATACTTGCCGTAAACCATTTAGTATTAATGAATGGTTCACGATAGATTTCCCATATCTTATCGCTTAGGTTGAATACATCTGCTGCCCAATAGAGTGCAAGTAAGAAAGATGCAACTGAAAGCACGGGTAACAGCACTTGATAAATCGCATAAAACAGCCACGTCTTCGTTATTCCTTGATGTTCATAATCACGCTTTTCAGCAAATTTCTTCAACCAACCACGCAAACAAGTTATCGTCAAAATACAGGTCAACTGCATCGTCCACCATATCAACAACTGCACACTAAGCAGCGTGTATCCCATCCATGCGCTGATAAATGAAATGAGAAACACCACTAAAGAAGTATAAGTATAGGTGACATCACTCTTGGGAATCTTCATGTTATTGCGCCTTATGGCCAACCATTGCCATATCAAACACACTAAAAGTATTGGACAGAGCGAAATGTTCACAAGGTTATCGGGCACTAAAACGATGCGGAAGGCAATCACAATAAAGTCCATGGCCATCAATGGCAGATATATGCGGAATCCGCTTTTAATCTGTTCGCCACTTAAACGCAATAGCAACGATATCAAGATAACACTCAACAGCCACGTATATCCCACAAGTAGTCCACAGGCCATGATGATGAAATTCTGACCCATAAACACAATGCGTATCAAGCCCAATACTAATGCTAATGTCATCGCCGAAGTTGTCATGATAATACAAGTACGGCGGCTGACAAAAGCTGGTGTGCGGAATCGTTTCGGCACTAAGAAACGAATGACAACCATATTGATTGCTCCTGCAATAACCGCATAGAAGGCAATGAGAATAAACAGGCCGATGATATAAGACGCATCCCATTGAGATAGCACCTTTGTCTTTTCAAAATACTTCGTGGCTATTTCGTCTTTGGTTTCCTGAATGTTTGTTTTTAGCTTAGTCAGTATATCAAAATAGTTTTCACCTGCGTTTCTAAATATGTTCTCTTGGATGTTCTTATATCTCTTATTGGCATAATCGTTGAGCGTTTTCAACTGGTCTTCAATTTCCTGATAATAACCAATATAATCTTTGAATTGCTGACTGTTGTCGCTTAGCGTGTGTCTGATATTCACAGCCAACGTCAGACATACACTCTTGTCTATCTGTGCCTTCTTGCTCAGCGTACTCACGTTCATTGTGCTAAGCGAGTTTATCAAGTAGTCGTATCGAGCAATCTCAGCTTTGTTTTGTGCAATGAGCGAACGAAAAGGTTGCACGTTTTGTTGGAAGTCTGCATATTGTTCTGTAGCCTCATGACAAGCATAGGCCAAGTCAAACACATATTCTGGCTTCTGCGAATAGAGCATTAACGCATTCTGATTGCTTTGCCCCATGATGCTAAACAGCTTGTCTCTGATAGCTGTTTGCTGATCTCTCAGGTAACCCGATTGACGATCGAGCTCAGCATGATAATTGGTGAGTTCGGTACGGAGTATGGATAGTGTGCTTTCCAAATTCTCTTCTTTCAGCACCGCATTTGCCGGTAGTAGTGCCAATAGAAATGCAAAGACAAGCAGTAAGAATCTTTTGTTCATTATTCTTTTATAACTTAATGGAGTTACAAAAATAATAAAAAGAAAAGATTAAGTAGAGTGCTTTAAACATAAATTTGAAATATTTTTTTATTTCTTAGCCTTGATTTCCAAGGATAAACTACTCGAACCTCAAGCGTTAATCATAATATCGAAACGAAGTTCAGTATTTTGTCTATTCATTTTGCGATTAATCCTTATTACCTTTATCTCAAAAAATGAAGATCTTTAATTTCTTATTTCCATGGAAACATAACTCAAAGCAAAGGAGGAAATGTGCTGTTACAAGTCTAAGGCAGGGTGTTTCCATTATCTCAAAAGGTGTTTCTAAGGCCACGCAATTGAATTATCAAACGGCCGTGTGTTCTTTTCTCATGTTCAAGGCAAAGGATGATGTGTTATTTTCAACAATCACGCAGGCTGAGATTGTGCGTTATCAACAATGGTTGCAGCAACGGGCAATCAGTGCCAACACAACCACTTGCTATCTCCGTTCACTTCGCGCGTTATATAATAAAGCGGTGAAACGGCGCTTGGTGAAAGACATAAAGCCCTTTGAAAAGGTTCAAACGCGCAACAACAAGGTGGTGAAAGTGGCTTTAAAGCCTATCCAACTGCAGCAGCTGCGTGAACTCCATTTGAAAGACAAGTCTTTTCAAGCTTTTGCGCGCGATCTCTTCCTCTTTTCTTGCTATGCCATGGGAATGCCACCGATAGATATGGTGCATTTGAAGTGGACTCAAATCAAGCATGGCTTCATTCATTATCAACGGCAGAAAACGCATCGAAAAGTGATTGTGAAACTTGAACCCTGCATGCAAGCGATTATCGACCGATGGGGAAAGCCCGACAACAAGTATATATTCCCCATCTTGCCCTGCATGAAATATGACAGCTTCCTGCGCCAATACAACCGTGCCCTTCATGCGTTGGGCGAAGAGATAAGGCTCGACTTTCCGCTCTCTTCTTATGTTGCGCGCCACACTTGGGCTTCGCTCGCCTATGAAAACAATGTGGCGTTGTCTATCATCTCGCAAGCTTTGGGGCATTCTTCCTCGAAGACCACGCTCAATTATATTCATGAGATAGACCTTAAAATGGTGGCTGAAGCAAATCGAAAGGTATTAAAT
>NZ_GL629647.1:815558-818801 GCF_000185845.1 Segatella salivae DSM 15606 | reverse complement strand
AAAGTTTATATCTACCTTAAACTTTTCTTTTTTTCTTGTTGTCCACCTTTTATGAATAAGTGGACAGCAATAAGACAAAAATACGGCTAAAAGTGTATAAACTCTCAACAGCAATACTTATAACGCTTTAAACATAGGAAATATAGTACTTAACAAAAAGACAATGGAAACAAATTGCAAGAAAAAGAGGTATTCTATGCCTCAAATTAAGATTGTGCCCATCTTGACAGAGAGCCTTCTTACTACACCCTCAACAATTTCGGGAGGACATAAGAAACCAATCATTAATCCACCGATTGGTGATGCAAAGAAGAATGTATTTAGCGATTACGATAACAACTTTTTTGAACAAAATGAAGATGAAAAAGATAATTAATATCAAATGCTTAGCACTAATGCTTGGTTTGTTTGCCATAACTGCAAGTTGTACAAATGATGACCTCACAAATGGTGAAACCAAGGACAATAAACAAATAGACGGAACTGTGTTTGTTGGAGGAAAGAGTAGCGCAAGTGCCAGCGCAAAGAGTAGAACAGGTTTCGATTATAATTATAGTAAAGGAGCTAATTCTAAGTTTTTTTGGACAGCAGGTGATAAGGTATATTTAGCTGACGGAACAGCAAGTCAACCATGGGGAAACACCTCTGTGTGGCCAATTCAGACAGCAGATGTAGCAGACTTTATTTTCAGAGGTAAGAATTTTACAGAGCCTTCATACGACATCTATTATCCAGGGAAAAATGCAACAGCTTATAATAAAGTAAATATTGTTGTAGACAATGGAACTTATGCTTGGAATAAACGTGAAAATGGTGATTTTTATAATATTTTTGATGATGATTGTGGTTATGCTAAAGCTATTCGAAAGCCTGATGGTAAATATTATTTTGAATTAGAGCACCTCAGTGCATTTTTATATTTGTTACCTTATGCGCAGGCAGAAGCATCTGGATATTATTATATCCCAAAACGCATAAAAATAACAGCAGATACCAATATTGCCGGAGAATTTACTATTACGCCAACTGGATTAACAGGTACTGGTAGTTCTAATTTCGTAGCATCTAACTTCTTTGGTATAGGTGGACTAACTGGTACTGCTAATGGTGTATGGGTTGATGGTACTCAGAAATACAGAGATTATGGCTATTTTATGTTCCATATCGCCCCTGCAACTACAAAATTAAAAATAGAGTATAATTTTAGTATTAATGCTAAATATGCCGATGGTTATAGCAATAGTTTTGTCGACCGAAAAATAGATAAAGTTTTTATAAAAGAAATTCCGCAGTATACATATAAAAAAAATACTGTTACTCCTATTACTTCTCGCATAGCCTTACCAATGTATGAGCCTAAATTCTATACATGGGACGCTGCAGAAGGAGAAGATTATCTAAAAGGCTATGAAGACCAGATAGAGTATTGGTATATACCAACGCTATCCAATGATAAGGTCCCTAATGTTTATAATAGACCGACAGATAGACGTTATTATAATCCTACAACGGGGGTTGCCACTCGTTCAGGAAAGAACCTTCCGAACATGGTTGAGGCAACATGGTATGCATCTCATGGTGACCCTCATTTTGACGAACAATATCTATGGGAAAATGGACATGTAGTATATTGTATGGGTATGTGGGTAAAGAAAAAATCAGAGATTCCTGGTTTTAGTAGCACAAATTTACCATCAGATGTGACCTTTAGTCACAATTACTATGTAAATAGTTCTGTTGCACAAGGAACTCCTAATGATACTTCTAAGTATTTCTTTTTGCCTTTACAAGGTGCAATGGAAGCTGTAGTGTCTTCGAGTAGTGATTTGGAAATAGGATTATCAGGTAAATATTGGACAAAAACTTCATTGGATAGTAAGTATGCCTGGTACTTAGGTTTTGCTAAAAGTGCAATTTATATAAGGACTGGTGGGAAGGAGATGGCTACACCTTTATGGAATGCACAATAATAAAGTAATCGGGCCTAATATTTAGGTTCATAAAGCCTTTCCCCTAATAAAAATTTATTTTGTAAGTTTACTTTTGGGGAAAGGCAAACTATCAGGAAATTATGATAAGATAAAAACGAATTTAAGAGTGAGAATGCATGATTTCAACGCCAAAAATTAAAATTTCATGCCAGATACGATGGTTCTAATGCTAAAAATCGAAATTTAGCGCCAGATACGATGGTTCTAACACCAAAAATCAAAATTTCATGCCAGATACGATGGTTCTAATGCTAAAAATCAAAATTTAGTGCGAGATACGGCGGTTCTAATGCTAAAATTTAAATTTTCATGCCAGATACGATGGTTCTAACACTAAAAACGATTTTCGGACAAAAGAATTAAAGAAAAAAGTGACAGATAGTCGCTAATATAAAATATCAATAAAAATTTATTACTATGGAAAAATTTAAAATTACAATTCCAAAAATGGCTTTGGTGAAAACCAGTCTAAGCGCTCATTACAGCAATTCGCATCACCTGCAATTCATGTTCAACGTCTATGCATTGGTAAAAGCTGGCGACAAACAGAAGTTGCACCTCACCGACGAGTTGTTGAAGAGTTGGGGCGATTGCATCGACATGGAAACCGAACTCAACAAGGTTGCAAATGCCACCTTGCATGCCGAGCAAATGGCCGCGCTCGACCGCCAGCGCGACACGCTGTTGACCAATCTCTTTGGCGTTATCCGCGTGCAACAGAAATCGCCTGTGCAGGCTGTGGCTGAGTCTGCTCGAAAGCTCAACAAGGCCCTTGCGGTTTATCTGGGCATTCAGAGTAAGGCAGCTGATGCCGAAACGGCCGAAGTGCGTGGGTTGTTGAAAGATTTGGAGTGTTTTTCGGCCGAGATGACCGCCTTGAGTCTTGCGCCTGTCATGGCAGAGCTAAAAGCCGTGAACGAAAAGTTCCAAACTATCTACAATGAGCGCCAAGTAAAGGCTGTAGACGAGAAACTGCCTGCCTTGAAAGAGGTGCGCGCGATGACCGATGCCGTCTTTGGTGTGGTTTGCCGCTATATTGAGGCCAGTTATCTGCTTGCAGCAACCGAAGACGATCGAGCACCGATTGAACGTTTGGTGGACCAAATCAATCAGGAGATAGACCATTTCAAAACGGCTCATAAACAGAGTTCGGCACAGAAAAAGCCATCGCCGGTGGTGAAAGAACGAGAAGAAAAGCTCAAAGCGGCCATTCCGGCTTTTGCAGAAAAGGCTGGCTATGACGAGGGCGTTC
>NZ_GL629647.1:784777-814727 GCF_000185845.1 Segatella salivae DSM 15606 | reverse complement strand
GTGGTTATAACATTCGTCATGGTGGATTCATTCATGGAAGTGCTGGCATAATATCTACGGCGTTGCGCTTTTTTAATTTCATCTATTGTCAAAAGGAAGAGCGGCGCAAAGGAAGTTCATGAGAGAGACGAACCCCATAGGGGTTCTGCTTTTGATAGCCCAGGGTTGCCAAACGATAGTGCAGGCTACCCTGGGTTAGGGTATGGTTTGTGGAGAACAACGCCGTAGGTGTTGCGCTTTTTTGATTAATCCACCATGAATCCTCTCGCTATAATCATGTTTTCTCAAAAAAGCTCAACACCTATGGCGTTGAATCTCCTTGCGAACGCTTACCCAGGGTAGGCTCGTTCCTCGCCAACCCTGGGCTATCAAAAGAACAACACCTACGGCGTTGCATCGTTGCAACATTCGCAATTATGGATTCATTCATGGAAACGCCGACATAATATCTACGGCGTTGTATCGTTGCAACATTCGCAATTATGGATTCACTCATGGAAATGCCGATATAATATCTATGGCATTGCATGGTTGTAACATTCACCATGGTGGATTCATTCATGGTTTTTAATTTCTTCTGCTGAAATTCTGGACACAAATTGCGAATTTCTTTCGTCAATAAATCGTAATTTATTCGATTTTAAGGCTTCAGTCGACTTGGTTATCAAAAAAAAGTAGTAAATTAGCACCCTTGAAAAAAGGTAGAAAATCGCTTAGAACGAAAATAAACACCCTTTGAGGCATTTTTGTTTTACTTTCGTTTTATAGCAAACAGCTAATAATAACGATCAATTACATCAATGGACGAAAATCAAACAATTGACAATGACAGGATTTTAAGAATCAACATTGAGGAAGAAATGAAGTCCTCTTACATCGATTATTCGATGTCAGTTATCGTGGCTCGTGCGCTTCCAGATGTTAGAGATGGTTTTAAGCCTGTGCATCGTCGTATTCTTTATGGTATGCTGGGAATCGGCAATACCAGTGATAAACCTTATAAGAAGTGTGCACGCGTTGTAGGTGAGGTGTTGGGTAAATACCATCCTCACGGCGATTCATCAGTGTATGGTGCGCTTGTTCGCATGGGGCAGGACTGGAATATGCGTTATACACTTGTTGACGGTCAGGGAAACTTCGGTTCAATCGACGGCGACTCACCAGCTGCCATGCGTTATACGGAGTGTCGACTCAGCAAGATGGGTGAGCACATCATGGACGACCTGGAGAAAGATACCGTAGACATGACGAACAACTTCGATGATACCCTTGTCGAACCGAGCGTCATGCCGACAAAGATTCCGAATCTTCTTGTAAACGGCGGTAATGGTATTGCCGTTGGTATGGCTACGAATATGCCGACACACAACCTTAGCGAAGTTATTGAAGGATGTTGTGCTTATATTGACAATCCCGACATAGACCTTGATGGCTTGATGCAGTATATCAAGGCCCCAGACTTCCCAACGGGTGCCTATATTTATGGCATACAGGGTGTGCGCCAGGCTTATGAGACCGGTAGAGGGCGTATCGTGATGCGTGCTAAAGCCGAAATCGAAAGCGGCGAAAGCCATGACAAGATTGTTGTAACAGAGATTCCTTATGGGGTTAACAAGCAATTGTTGATTGAAAACATTGCAGACCTGGTGAAAGAAGGTCGCATTGATGGCATCAGCAATGCCAATGATGAGTCTGGCCGGCAGGGAATGCGTATTGTGATAGATGTTAAGCGTGATGCAAATGCAAATGTAATCTTGAACAAACTCTTCAAGATGACCGCTTTGCAAAGCTCTTTCTCTGTAAACAACATCGCGCTTGTAAAAGGTCGTCCACGGCTATTGAGCCTGAAAGAATGTGTGAAATATTTCGTTGAACATCGTCATGATGTGACTATTCGACGCACAAAATACGATTTGAAGAAGGCGCAAGAGCGTGCTCATATCCTTGAAGGCTTGATTATCGCTTGTGATAACATCGATGAGGTTGTACACATTATTCGAGCAAGTAAGACTCCTGCCGATGCACAACGCAACTTGGAACAGCGCTTCAATCTTGACGAGTTGCAGAGTAAGGCCATTGTAGATATGCGTTTGAGTCAGCTGACCGGACTGCGTATGGACCAATTGCATGCAGAGTATGAAGAGTTGGAACGTCAGATTGCTTACTTGCAACAGATTCTTGATGACCCAGAACTTTGCAAGAAGGTGATGAAGGATGAGCTTAACGAAGTAAAAGAGAAATATGGTGACGAGCGTCGCACAGAAATCAAATATTCAAGCGAAGAGTTCAATCCCGAAGATTTCTATCCAAATGATCCAGTGGTAATCACTGTGAGTCACATGGGATATATCAAGCGCACGCCGCTGAGTGAGTTCCGCGAACAAGCTCGAGGTGGAGTGGGAGCAAAGGCTGCACGTCACCGCGAACAAGACTTCACGGAGTTTATTTATCCTGCAACAATGCATCAAACGATGCTCTTCTTTACGAAGAAAGGACGCTGTTATTGGCTCAAGTGCTTTGAAATTCCTGAGGGAGATCGCAATAGTAAGGGCCGAGCAATACAGAATATGCTCAACATTGAGAGCGATGATGCCATCAATGCAATACTTCGTTTGACCACATTAACAGACGAATCATTTAATAATTCTCATTATGTTATCTTTGCAACCAAGAACGGAACAGTGAAGAAAACAAGTCTCGAAGCTTACAGTAGACCACGTGCTAACGGCGTGATTGCTATCAATATTGTGGACGGAGATGAGGTGGTTGACGTGCGCTTGACTAACGGATCAAACGAACTTATCATGGCAAACCGCAACGGACGAGCTGTGAGATTCAATGAGAATACCATCCGAACCATGGGACGAACCGCTACAGGTGTTCGTGGCATGCGACTCGATGGAGGCGACGATGAAGTTGTAGGCATGGTGACAGTCAACGAAGCTGAGAGCGAAAGTGTTATGGTAGTCAGCGAGCAAGGCTATGGAAAACGTAGTCAGGTTGAAGACTATCGTGTCACAAACCGTGGCGGAAAAGGTGTTAAGACCTTAGCCATTACAGAAAAGACGGGCCGACTTGTGAGCATCAAGAACGTTACAGATGAAAACGATTTAATGATTATCAACAAGAGTGGAGTAGTGATTCGTTTGGCTGTTGCTGACGTTCGTGTGATGGGACGCGCTACACAAGGTGTTCGTTTGATAAATCTTGCAAAGAAAAATGATGTCATTGCCAGTGTTTGTAAAGTCATGAGTTCAGAACTTGAGGCTACTGTTGAAGAAGAAAGTCGTGCGCAATGGGCCAACAAGACAGAAGAAATAAAGAAAGATTCTTTGTCAGAAACCAACAGTGATGTCGAAGAAGAGCCACTCGTTGACTTCGAAGACGATGATAATGAAGAATGATAAACCTTTTAATAACAAACGTAATATGAAAAAGTTAATGATTGCAGCAATGATGCTGCTTACCACATCAGCAGCTTTTGCAGGTGACAGTGAGGCTTTAAAAGCCATACTTAAGGCAAAGACTTATGCTGAAGCACAAGAGTTGGTAAAGGCAAACCTCAACCAACTTGCTAATGATGCAGAGAAAGCAAAGGCTTATAATAAGCTTGTAGATCTTGCAATGGAGAAAGTATCTAAAGAGCAAGCGACCATCACCGCAAATCAGATGGCCAAGCAGTTTGGTCAAGGTAAGGAGACTGCTTATGACACTTTAGGTTTCAACAAAGCAGTTTATGATGCTATTAACGATGCAATTCTCTGTAACGAATACGACCAGAAGCCGAATGAAAAGGGCAAGGTGAAACCAAGATTCGAAAGCAACAATGCCAATCGTCTTTATGGTTTGCGTCCTAATTTGATTAACGCAGGACAGACTGCAGGCCAACAAAACAATCAGCCTGAAGCCTTGAAGTTCTTTGGAATGTATGTAGAAAGTGCAGAAAATCCATTGTTCAAGAGCATCGATAAGAGCAAAACTCCCGATACTTACTTAGGAGAAGTTGCACGCGTTGCTGGTGTTTACGCTTTCCAGGCAAAGGATATGGATCGCGCAAATAAGTATATTGATGTTGCAATGAAGGACACAGCTGCTTATAAAGACGCGCTAAACTTGAAGCTTTATATCATGCAACAGGGCCTAAAGACTAAGGAAGACTCTGTGAAGTATGTAAATACGCTGAGAGATCTCTATGCAAAGGATGCTAACAACGAGCAGATTTTCTCCAATCTTGTAACGCTTTGTGGTAGTCTGAAGATGACAAGTGAGCAGGATAAACTGTTAAATGACAAGCTCGCAGTAGACCCAACAAATGCCTTAGCATGGGCGTTGAAAGGCCAAATCGAGATGAATGCTAATAAGCCTGCAGAGGCTGTAGAGTGTTACAAGAAGTCAATTGCAAAGGATGGAAAGAATGTTATCGTTCTCACATACCTTGGATTCTGCCTCAATGCACAAGCTGCTAAAGACGGAGTAAGCAAAGCTGAGCAGCAGAAACTCTATAAAGAGAGTGAGGGTTACCTTGAGCAGGCACGCAGCCTTGACCCAAATCGTGAGAAGGCAAACTGGAGTTATCCTCTCTATGCCGTATATTACAGCCTCTATGGTGCAGCAGACAGCCGTACCAAAGAGATGGAAGCATTGAATAAATAATATTCTATTATAGGGGATAGTACATGGCTTTGGCTGTGTTACTATCCCTTTTTTCATCTGAAATAATATATGAAAGGTCGTATTCTCATCTCATTCCTTCTTGTTAGTTTTGTCTTCTCGTTCCAAGCTTATGGGCAAGATGCACGTAAAACGGCCAAGAAACTCAATGCCGGAATTGACAGAAAGCTTGATAGTTTGACTGCCATTAAATCTGATACGATTGCTTATTATAAAGCAATCAAGCATTTGATGCGAGATGCAGTGCTATGCGATCATTTTGATACAATGGCAGATAAGAAGGGAAGAAGCAATCCCCGTTATCGCTTTTTGAATCAAAAGCGGCTTTCACCTTTCCTCCCTTTACTTGTCGATGCAGGCATGTATGAATATGGTTTGCGTAAGAATGATGAGGCTATGCAGTATTTCAAACTCTATCTTGATTGTATAGATGGTCCTCTTTTCCATGGGAATGACAATAACCGAGGTTTAGTGGCTTATTATGTAAGCTTGCTTTCCTATGGAAAAGAGAACTATGCAGAAGCCGAACGCTATGCAGATGTCGCATTGAAAGATGCAAACTATGCTAAAGGTGCAGCCGAAATAAAGATTAATTGCATGAAGACTCATCTCTACACAGAGGTCGATTCAGCGAAATATATCACGGCCTTGACGTCGCTCTATGACATGGCACCAGCGAATGACATCTATTATAAGATGCTCATAGATTACTATTCTGGGCTGAAAGATAAGCAGCAACAGCTGGCTAAGTTTGCTGAAATGGATCTTCAAAAACATCCGAAGAATCGACGTGCATGGGTCTTGAAAGGAGACATCGAGATGCAAAAGAAGCGATGGGATGATGCTATCAGTAGTTTCAAACAGGCCATTGCTATCGACAGTAACTATGTGCAGGCGGTCTATAATATAGGAGTTTGCTACGTTTCTAAAGCCGAAGAGCTCCGTGATAGCTTGATGAATGGTCGGCGAAAACTTCCCAAGAAAGATAGAAATCAAGTGAAAGAACTCTATCAAACCGCACGCACTTGGTTGGTGCAGACCTCTGTTTTGGATGACAAACAACAGATTGTGGCGTGGAAAAGATTACTCAACGAAGTAGATAAAGTATTAGGATTACAAACAAAATGAAAAGATTTCTGATTCCGTTATTACTCTGTTTCCCAATGATTCTTTGGGGACAGAAGAAAACAATAACACAAGCAAAAGACTATATTAAGAGTGGAAAGAACCTCAATCAGGCTGAAAAACTTCTCACTGACTTGCTGAACGATTCGTCGTCTCGTAGTAATGAGAAGTTGTGGATACTGCTTTTTGAGGCTCAACGCAAACAATATGAACAGGGAAATGAAAAGCTTTATCTGAAAGAAAAGTATGATACAACGGCTTTATTCCTTGTTGGCAAACGAATGTTTGATACGCTTGAGGCCTTAGATTCACTGGACCGACAGCCCGATTCGCATGGAAGAGTAAAACTGAAACACCGCGCGCGCAGTGCAGAAGCCCTCAATCTAATCCGTCCAAACCTCTTTAATGGGGGGGCGTTCTTTATGAAGAAACAAGACTTTACACGTGCTTTCGACCTGTTTGATACCTATATCAACACGGCTTCAAAGCCAATGTTTGAACAATTACATTATGCACAACGCGATAAACGCTTGCCCGAGGCTGGTTATTGGGCTTCATATTGTGGCTATAAACTACAGAATCCGCAACTCACTTTGCGCCATACTTATTTGGCATTAAAGGATAGTTTGCATCTGCCTTATATGTTACAATATCTTGCCGATACTTATAAGCTCGAACAAGATACGGCTCGTTATGTGCAGACGCTAAAAGATGGCTTCCAAAGTTATCCGAAGTTTCCTTTCTTTTTTCCACGTTTGGTAGACTATTATAGACATAACGGCAGCTATAGTGAGGCCATGAAGACGTGTAATGAGGCGTTGAAGATAGATTCAACAAGCACTCTTTTCCGTTTTGCCAAGAGCTCTTTATTGTTGACAATGGGGCAATATAAAGAGTGTTTTGCTTTGAGTGAGCAACTGATAGCTGAAAACGATTCACTTGCTGATGCCTATTTAAATGCCGGTTTGGCGCTGTTTGATCAGGCAATAGAGTTGGATAAGAATAGAAAAACTGGTGGAAAGAAATACAATCAGGTGCATGATCTCTTTAAAAAAGCCTTACCTTATTTAGAGAAATATCGTGCATTGGCTCCTGATCAAAAGGAAAAATGGGCACTTCCTCTTTATACAATATATTTAAATTTGAATATGGGGAAGCAGTTTAATGAAATAGATAAGTTGATGAGAGGATAGAAAAAATGACTCAAAATATAGAGAAGATAACCAAGAAGTTGGGCATAACGCTCAACAATATGCAACAGGCAGCTCAACAAACCCTGTTGGAGGAGAAAGAAAACGTTATTATTTTGTCTCCAACAGGCTCTGGAAAAACGCTGTCTTATTTGCTTCCACTTACACAATTACTCGACAAAACGTCAGATGAAGTGCAGGCGGTTGTTGTTGTACCAGGCCGTGAACTGGCCTTGCAGTCGGCCAATGTGCTCAAAGATATGGGCTGTGGCTTGCGTGGAATGGCGTGCTATGGTGGGCGCATGACAATGGAAGAACATCGTCATCTGCGTGACCTCAAACCACAAATTGTGTTTGCTACGCCCGGACGCCTTAACGATCATCTTGATAAAGGCAATATCGTTGCTGAAGGAATCCATTATCTTGTGCTTGACGAATTTGACAAATGTCTTGAAATGGGCTTTCAAAAGGAGATGGAAGCACTGACAAACAAACTGCCGAAACAAGTGAGATGTATTCTTCTTTCGGCTACTCCAGCAGAGGAACTTGGGGAGCAACAGCTTATAAATGCAGCGTTTAAGGTTCTTGATTTCTTACCAAAGACGGAACAAGTGCCTGATCGTGTACATATATATAAGGTGGAAAGTCCAGACAAAGACAAACTCGATACCTTAAAACAATTGTTGCTTTCGTTTGGCGAACAAAGCACAATAGTGTTTCTGAACTATCGGGATGCGGTGCAACGAACTGCCGATTTTTTGATAGATGCAGGCTTTAGTGTCAGCTTTTTCCATGGAGGAATGGAACAAAAAGAACGTGAAGCTGCGCTTTATCGCTTCTCAAATGGCAGTGCAAACATTATGGTCAGCACTGATTTAGCTTCGCGTGGTCTTGACATTCCTAACATAGAGAACATTGTTCATTATCATATTCCAGAGAGTGAAGACGGATATATTCACCGCGTTGGACGCACTGCACGATGGGATAAGCATGGACGTGCTTTCTTTATTCTAAATGCTCAAGAGCAGATTCCTGCTTATGTGGATGCTGAAGTAGAAGATTATGTGCTTCTAAATGAACGACTTCGTCCGGCTCTTCCTAAGAATAAAACTCTCTATATCGGTAAAGGTAAGAAGGATAAAGTAAGCAAAGCAGACATTGTTGGCTTTCTATGTAAGAAGGGAGGACTGCGGGCTGACGAGATAGGCCGTATTGATGTGAACGACCGTTATAGTTATGTGGCTGTTGTCAGGGCTAAGGCTCAGCAGGTTTTGCGCCTTACAAAAGGCGAGAAAATAAAAGGAATCAAAACCATTGTTGAGGAAGTTCGCTAAGTCGATGCTGTGTAAAGATGATTCATAAGGAAACAGATTGATACTCAATGTGTTTTATTCTTATTTATAGAATGCCCCATTTCATGCGCTGAAGTGGGGCATTTTGCATCGTGATTTGCCTCATTTTACTCGGTGAAATGGCGTTTATTACGAGACGAAATGGGATGAAGATAAATACACTTTCTTTTTCCTTTCCTTTCCAATCAAACGAAGGAATAACTTCCTTAAAATGAGATTGTTTCTTAAAATAAATGTTTATTTCTTGATAGTTGATGTAAAATAACAGGAATTTATTTGCTTTTTTGAAAATAAAGGTGTACATTCGCATTTGTAAAACTATTTATATCACGCATTAACAGAACTTAAAATTTAATTCAGATGAAGAAGTATAACTTTAATGCAGGACCGTCAATGCTTCCTCGAGAAGTAGTAGAAAACACAGCAAAGCAAATCCTTGATTTCAATGGTAGTGGCCTTTCGCTGATGGAAATAAGTCATCGTACGAAGGACTTTCAGTCAGTTGTCGATGAGAGTGTAGACCTTTTTAAAGAGCTTTTGAGTATACCCGAGGGATATTCTGTTGTCTTTTTAGGAGGTGGAGCATCGTTACAGTTCATGCAGATTCCAGCCAACTTCCTCATCAAGAAGGCTGCTTATGTGAACTCAGGTGTATGGGCTAAGAAGGCAATGAAAGAGGCAAAGTTCTTTGGAGAGGTAGTAGAGGTGGCTTCATCTGCAGCTTCTAACTATACTTATTACCCTAAGAACTTCGAATCAAATGTGCCTTCTGATGTTGACTATCTACACATAACAACGAACAATACGATTTATGGTACGGAGTATCGCGGTGATTTTGATGTTAAGGTTCCATTGATTGCAGACATGAGTTCGGATATCATGAGCAGACCAGTTGACGTTAAAAAGTATGATGCTATCTATGCAGGTGCACAGAAAAATATAGCAATGGCTGGTGTAACGGTAGTCATTTTGAAGGATGAAGCCTTAGAAAAGAGGGTGCGAGAACTACCTACAATGATAGATTATCACACGCATATTGATAAGGGATCTATGTTTAATACGCCTCCCGTTGTACCCATTTATTCTATGTTAGAGAACCTCCGTTGGTTGAAGGAACATGGCGGATTAGAGGCTGCCGACAAGCGAGCTCACGAACGGGCTGATGCACTTTATAGTGAGATTGACCGCAACAAGCTCTTCAAAGGGACTGTAGAGGTTGACTCACGTTCGTTAATGAACATCTGCTTTGTAATGAATTCAGGTTATGAAGAGCTTGAAAAGGCCTTCCTTGATTTTGCAGTTGAGCGTGGTATTGTAGGTATTAAAGGACACCGTTCTGTAGGTGGTTTCCGTGCAAGTTGCTACAATGCACAGACTATGGAAGGTGTAAATGCCTTGATAGAAACAATGAAAGCTTTTGAAGCAAAACATTAATCATAACCTTATTTGCAGGAAGAGTGCTTCACTTTTCCTGCTAAACATTAAATCAAATCACTATGAAAGTATTAGTTGCAACCGAGAAACCTTTTGCAATTGCAGCCGTTGAAGGTATTAGAGAGGTAGTAGAAGCTGAAGGACATGAGTTGATGTTGCTCGAAAAATATACTGATAAGGCTCAACTTCTCAGTGCTGTTGAGGATGCAGATGCAATGATTATTCGCTCAGATAAAGTTGATGAAGAAGTTTTTAACGCTGCAAAGAAGCTGCAAATCGTAGTTCGTGCTGGTGCAGGATATGACAATATAGACCTGAATGCAGCCACTTCACATCATGTTGTGGCTGAAAACACGCCGGGACAAAACTCAAATGCTGTTGCAGAACTTGTGTTTGGATTACTCGTTATGGCTGTACGTAACTTCTATAATGGAAAATCTGGTACTGAGTTAAAAGGCAAACGGCTTGGCATTTTGGCTTTCGGTAATGTGGGACGCAATGTTGCTCGCATTGCAAAAGGCTTTGATATGGAAGTCTATGCCTATGATACTTACTGCCCGAATGATGTTATTGAAGCAGCTGGAGTGCATGCTTGTAAGAGTCAAAATGAGTTGTTTGAGAACTGCGATATTGTGAGTTTGCATATTCCTTCAACCCCCGAGACAATCAAAAGTATAGGAAGTGGGCTTGTTGGTCAGCTCCCAAAAGGTGGTATTCTCATAAATACGGCTCGTAAGGAGGTTATTAATGAGGAAGAGTTATTAGAGTTGTTGGCTAACCGAACCGACCTAAAATTCATCACAGATATTATGCCTGATGGTGACACTGAATTCAAAAAGTTCGAAGGACGCTATTTCTCTACGCCCAAAAAGATGGGTGCACAGACAGCCGAAGCAAACATAAATGCAGGTATTGCGGCTGCAAAGCAGATTATTTCTTACTTTACTGACGGGTGCACGAAATATCAAGTGAACAAATAAATCTATTGATTAACGAAATGAACTTGGGCCTTGTATGACTTCATATGAGGCTTGAGACAACTTGTTTAACTTAAAAACATATATTCTTTTACTATGGCACAGATAAAACCTTTTAGGGGATTGCGTCCTCCAAAGGCTCTTGTTGAGTTGGTAGAATGCCGTCCTTATGACGTGTTGAGTTCTGAAGAAGCCCGTCAAGAGGCTGGAACCAACGAGAAAAGTCTTTACCATATCACACGACCTGAAATTAATTTCGAGATAGGTACAGACGAACATGACCCCAGAGTCTATGGAAGTGCAGCCGAACACTTTAAGAAATTCGTCGACAAGGGATGGTTAATGCAAGATGAAAAGGAGCATTACTACATCTATTCTCAAACAATGAATGGTAAGACTCAATATGGTTTGGTCGTGGGAGCAAGCGTTTCAGACTATATGGAGGGTGTAATTAAGAAGCATGAGCTAACCCGTCGTGAGAAAGAAGAAGACAGAATGAAACACGTTCGCGCTTGTAATGCGAACATGGGACCCGTATTTTTGGCCTATCCTGATAACGAAACACTCGACAATTTGCTTTCGCGTTATGCGCAAACTCAGCCAGAGTATGATTTCATTGCACCCATTGATGGGTTCAGACACCAGCTATGGGTTGTCGAAGATGAATCAGATATTGCGACCATTACAGACGCTTTCAATCGCATGCCGAGTCTATATATCGCCGATGGACACCATCGTTCTGCCGCCGCGGCACTCGTTGGAGCAGAAAAAGCGAATCAAAACCCTAACCATAAAGGAACAGAACCCTACAACTTCTTTATGGCAGTGTGCTTTCCCGCAAGTCAATTGACCATCTTAGATTATAATCGTGTGGTGAAAGATCTTAACGGAATGTCGCCTAAAGAGTTTTTACTTGCACTCGAAAAGAACTTTATTGTCACTCCAAAAGGAACGGAAGAATATCGTCCTCAGCAACTACATGAGTTCTCACTTTACTTAGATAAGCAATGGTTTAGTTTGAAAGCAAAGGACGGTACATACAATAATAACGACCCAATCAGCGTTTTAGATGTAGACATCTCAAGCAGATTGATTCTTGATGAGCTTCTTGGCATAAAGGATTTACGGTCAGATAAGCGGATAGATTTTGTTGGAGGACTTCGCGGATTGCAAGAACTCCGCCGTCGGGTGGATAGTGGTGAGATGCAAATGGCATTGGCTTTGTACCCTGTAAGCATGCAACAGATTATGGATATTGCTGATAGTGGGAAGATAATGCCACCCAAAGCGACTTGGTTTGAGCCTAAACTTCGCAGCGGACTCGTTATCTATAAGTTAGAATAAATGGTCGAAGATCAATATAAAACGATTGTAGAAGAAACTATAGGCGAGGGATATTACACGGAGAAACGCAGTAAATTCCTCGCCTTTGCGCATCATATTGAATCGGTAGATGAGGCAAAAGAGCTTGTAATTGCCTATCGTAAGCAATATTATGACGCCAGACATTGCTGCTATGCCTATATGCTTGGCCCCGAACAAAAGGCATTTCGTGCCAATGATGATGGCGAACCAAGTTCTACAGCAGGTAAACCCATCTTAGGACAGATTATTAGTCATGAGCTGACTGACGTCATTGTTTTCGTCATTCGCTATTTCGGTGGAGTGAAGTTAGGTACAAGTGGACTCATCAATGCTTATCGAACAGCTGCTAATGAGGCTCTTTCGAATGCCTCAGTTGTCGTGAAACAGGTAGAAGAAACAATAGATTTCGACTTCACTTATCCTATGATGAACGATGTGATGCGTGTGGTAAAAGAGATGCAACCACGTATTATTGATCAAAAATTTGATAACACGTGCAGTATCAAATTAAGCATTCGAAAGAGTGAAGCAGAACAGTTGAGGATGCGATTAAACAAACTTTCTTTTGAAGGTTGAATGTATAATGTCTGTTAAAACAATGTTTTCAGAAGGTTTTACAGCTTTCTTTTTCAGCTTTTTTCATTACTTTTGCATTGCAATTTAGGAAGATTGGCA
Organism: Segatella salivae DSM 15606; assembly: GCF_000185845.1. Lineage (GTDB taxonomy): Bacteria > Bacteroidota > Bacteroidia > Bacteroidales > Bacteroidaceae > Prevotella > Prevotella salivae. The sequence continues at coordinate 801,938 of NZ_GL629647.1, read as the reverse complement.
GAGTGACCGAATGCGCTGGACTCGAAATCCGGTATACGCCTTTCGCGTATCGGGGGTTTGAATCCCTCATCTTCCGCTTGATTCAACATAATAAAAACGCTGTAAGATTGAGTCTTACAGCGTTTTCTTATTTCATTTTTGGAATCTTTTCTACTACAAAATCATTTCTTTTCACAGGCTAAAAATGCGTTATTTAAGACTTAAACACATTTCTATTGCTTTGCATTTATAATGAATTTATTTCACAAAGTAACCTGTTATAAGCTCTTTTTTGAAGGATTCAGTGTTGTAATCCGATAGGTTTAATCATCCGATGAGTCAACATCCGTTTTCTGTTTTGATTTATCTGAATCTTTCTTTCGTTTCTGATAGCGTATCTTCCAGCCACTCCAAAGACACCAAATAACAGCAAGTCCGATGATAAAAATATAGAAAATGCTGGCTGAACCAAGGAAAGTGTAGAGCCTACCCGTGTGGAGTTCTAATGCAACATTACGCAAAGACATTGGCAATTGCTTCATCTTTGCCGGCATTTTCAGTGCTTCACAGCCAGTGTTATAATCGATTACATGTTCAAATTCGCCAAAGTCATTTGTGTAACCCGATACCGCATGCGCACTAATGGGTATGCCTCCAGTCTGTTCTGCCAGTCCGTGTGTGTAGTAATCAGCAATGATACCTGACTTTCTTTCCCATATATACATGCCACTAAACGAGCCAATCAGCCAATAACCATTTTCATCTTGCGTCTCAACATTAATGCCCATGACACTCACCGGCGGTTGCATTTTCACGGGATAAGGTGTTGATTGAAGCGTTTTTAAGCTGTAAAAACCATTTGAAGTATATAAAAGCCAGTCACCTTCTGCCTGATCATATCGAATAGAGCGCAACTGATCATTCCAACTATTGTCGCTATCTAACGTTGAAAAAGGTACAGCTAGAACTCTTCCTGAAGCGATAGCAAGTAGTGCTGGCGGTCGAAGAAGCCAGCCAGTAATGCTGAGTAGCAGTGCTAAAACAAAGCTAATACGGCCTATTTCGTTGTGCCATGAGCCTGCCTTTCGATGCAACCAAGCCGATGTTTTGCCTTTAGGATGAATCCAATAAAATATACCTGTGATAATCAACAGAATGAAAACAATGGCTATCATGTCTACAATCAGCACGCCAATAAGCCCAAACAACTCACCACTATGTAGTAGCCATACCGTGCGAAAGAGGGATACTTTGCCATCCGAATCACTTGCTTTTTGAAGGCTTATGCGTTGAAATTGCTGATAAGGTGGTTTACTTAAATAGACAAAAGAGCGTGTAGTGAACAACAAAGAGTCACCTTTTGAAGTGATATCACAAAGCTTTTCATCACTACCAATAGGCAAATTGACCGATTGCCATTGATTGTTCGTGTAAACATATAGTCCATATTGTCCAGCAGCAAAGAGCTTTCCTGAAGGTAGAATGACCATTCCTTTGATGTTTCTTGCATCAGCTCCCGTGGGCAATCCTTGGTTAAAATCGTCAAAATGCTTAGCCGTTGTGTCAGTTCTCCATATTCCTGAATTGCCATAGACTAACACTTTATTATGCCATTTGATGCTCCCACGCAGCAAACCTAAGTTCCACTTGTCATATTGATAACGCTTAGGAAGCCATGATCTGCTGATATTACAATTGGAAAATAACATTGGATGATTGAGTATTAGCCCTGAAATGCAAAACATTAACAAAAAGAAACTGACAACAATGCCTATCCATTTATGATGTTTATACCATGTATTCTTTTTCATTTTGAATGAGTTTTAATGTCAATTGAGGTGTAAAGGTACAATGTTTTTGGGTAAAATCGGGTGTTGAATGCTATTTTTTTATCCTGATATTGATACATATCAGACTATTTTTCAATTTTACTTCTCATGACTTCAGTTGGTGTTGATGAGGGTTAATAAGGCTTAAAACTATAAGAGTTGATTTGTTTTCCTGCTTTTTTCTCGTTATCTTTGCATCGAAGACGATATAAAGCGTTTGTAAATGAGTGCTTTACGACAAGCAGACCCTACACTCACTGCAATGTGAAGTGTATTATCTTTTGAGGCCTCACCAGGCAGAAAAGTTATTCTGATGATAGCTATCTTGTGATAAGATGAGTCATTAAGAATCATTGTTTATCTGTGTTTGCGTTTAGCTTTCATCCTAAATATTTATTTATGGCATTCGAACAATTAAAATTAAGCAGTCAACTCTGTTTTAGATTGTATTCAGCAAGTAGGCTTGTTACTCAGACTTATAACCCTTTTTTGGATAAGTTGGGCATCACATACCCACAATATTTGGTGATGATGGTGCTTTGGGAGACAGACAATCAGCCTGTAAATGACATTGCACATAAACTTCTTTTAGAAACCAACACGGTGACTCCACTCATTCAGCGCATGGAGAAAATGGGGTTAGTCATACGTACTCGCGGGATGGTTGATTCCCGTCAACGCATCGTTTCATTGACAAAAGAGGGCAAGAGTATGGAGAAAGAGGCGGCTAAAGTGCCTCAATGTATGCTCAATCACTTTAGTAAATGTGGGCTTAGTAAAGAGGAAGTGTTTCAATTAGTGCCACTTTTGGATAAGCTGATAGATAGTTTAAAGGACCACACGAAAGACAGTTTTGAGAACGAAGTCGAAGAAAAGTAGGACCATTTGGTAGTCTATTTCGTTGTCGGTTGGCATATTTTATTGGATAATCTGAATCTTGTTTTCAATTCATGTACATGGGATGAGGATAGTCCTCAATGCTTATGTCATCAAAAAGTGAGGCAGAATGTTTTGTAATATGCATCAAATGAACCAATGAAGTGCCTCATTTCACACGATAAAGTGGCTGAGATCGCGCAGTAAAATGGCTTGAATTATTTTGTAAAATAATTTGATCCATGAAATGATATGGGCACAAGTGTATATTCGTTAGAATCAAGGACTTGGGTAAAGTGTTAAGGAAACATGAGAAGATAGGATTGTGGAGTAGGGTATTCTGCTAACATAAATCAACCAAAGTAGCTTTTGTCATGGGATTGGCTGTCTGTATCTGTAATGTATTTTAGTTTATTTAGCTCAATAAAAATCTTTATATTAATAAGTGATGAGAAAATATTTAATCCTCTTATTGGTCTTTTTTGCACTTCAAGCTGTTGCACAAAAGAATGTTTATGCTTTCAAAGTGGCTGACAATCAGGGTAAGATGGTCTCTCTAAAGAAATGGAAAGGCGATGTTTTACTAATAGTTAACACTGCAACAAAATGTGGTTTTACACCTCAGTATAAAGCGTTGGAAGCCTTATATGAGAAGTATAGGGCAGAAGGTTTCAACATTTTGGATTTCCCTTGCAATCAATTTGGGCAACAAGCACCTGGAAGTGCGGCAGAGATTCATGAGTTTTGTACCTCTAATTTCGATGTACATTTTCCGCAGTTTGCTAAGATTGATGTAAATGGCTCACATGAGATTGCGCTCTACTCTTACTTGAAACGTGAGCAAGGATTTCGTGGTTTTGGTGTAGGAACGATGGCAGAAGCCATGGACAAGATGCTGAAAAAGAAAGATGCTTTGTATGCTTCAAATTCGGATATCAAATGGAATTTCACTAAGTTTCTGGTCTCAAGAGAGGGCAAGGTGATAGCGCGTTTCGAACCAACTGACGATATGGATATGGTTGAAAAATGTATTGTGGAGGCGCTTCACAAATAAAGAGTTTCAGCTTTTGTGTTTTTCTATAGCATTATTGATGATACAAAAGGGGCAGAAATCATTATGACTTCTGCCCCTTTTCTAATTAGTTTGCTGATGATTTTGTTCTTTTATACGATTCCTTGTGCCATCATGGCCTTTGCAACTTTAAGGAAGCCCGCAATGTTAGCACCCTTAACATAGTTGATATAGCCATCAGGCTCTGTGCCATATTTGACACAATTAGCATGAATATCGTCCATAATAGCATGAAGTTTGGCATCAACCTCCTCGCGTGACCATTTCATTCGCTCAGAATTTTGACTCATTTCAAGTCCTGAAACGGCTACACCGCCGGCATTAGATGCCTTTCCTGGGCAATAAAGAATCTTTGCATCTTGAAATACTTTCGTTGCTTCTGGCGTGGTAGGCATGTTTGCTCCTTCCGTAACAGCAATTACTCCATTGGCCACTAAGGCTTTGGCTGCCTCTTCATTAATTTCATTTTGGGTTGCACACGGAGATGCAATGTCGGCCTTTTCAAACCAAGGTTTGCCCTCAGAATACTTGACTCCATAGCGTTCTGCATATTCTTTTATGCGGCCTCTCTCTACATTTTTCAGCTCCATGATATAGGCAAGCTTCTCTTTATCAATGCCATCGGGGTCGTAGATATAGCCATCTGAGTCGGAACAACTGACGGGTTTTGCGCCTAATTCTAATAGCTTTTCAATCGTATATTGAGCCACATTGCCTGCTCCTGACACGAGTACAGTCTTTCCCTTTAGACTGATATTGCGAGTTTTAAGCATGTTTTCTAAGAAGTAAACATTGCCATATCCCGTTGCTTCCGGACGTATAAGTGAGCCTCCAAACTCCTGTCCTTTGCCCGTAAGTATACCCGAAAATTGATGTGTAAGCTTCTTATATTGTCCGAAAAGATAGCCAACTTCGCGTCCACCTACACCGATATCTCCTGCTGGAACGTCTTCATTTGGACCAATATGTCGATAGAGTTCATTCATGAAAGCTTGGCAAAAGCGCATCACTTCTGCATTACTTTTCCCACGAGGTGAGAAGTCTGAACCACCTTTTGCACCACCCATTGGGAGGGTAGTCAAGGCATTTTTGTAAGTCTGTTCAAAGGCAAGGAATTTCAAAATGGAAAGCGTTACAGAGCGATGAAAGCGTAATCCACCTTTATATGGGCCTATAGCGTTGTTGTGTTGAATTCGATATCCCATGTTAGTTTGCACCTTTCCTTTGTCATCTACCCACGTTACACGAAATTCTACGAGTCTGTCGGGAATACAAAGTCGTTCAATAAGGTTCGCTTTCTCAAACTCGGGGTGCTTGTTATACTCCTCTTCAATGGTGCCAAGTATTTGACTTACTGCCTGAATGTACTCGGGTTCGTTTGGGAATCTGACTTTTAGTTTTTCTAAAACTTCACTTGCTTTCATACGCTTTACCTTTTTCTGATTACCTATAAAAGAATTAATGTTATTCTAATTGCAAAGTTATAGAAAAATCATTGGAATTCAAATAAAAACAAACAAATTTATTTTATTAGGTTGAGAATAATAAGTTTATTAAACAAAATAGCTTTAATTAGAAACGAAACAGATAATCATTGGAAGCTACATAAATACAAAAAAGAGAGGACACTTTTGGCCCTCTCTCTGTTCATTTGAATCGTATGATAATTTATTTGATTCTGAAAATTTTCTTAAAGAACTTCTTTATGCCGCTTTCAGCTTGCATTTTCTGCACGTGAGCAGTATTCTTGTGCGTTGTATTAGGACGATTTTCAGTCTGTGGACGATTGCGTTTTTTGTAATTTCCTTCTACATTTGCGCGGCGTTTCTTATGCTGTTGTTGTTCTGAATTACGAGAGTTTGTAGCATTTCTAACCTCATTAGGTCTGTTGCTTCGTTGCTCGTTGTTTCGTTTTTCGCAACGTGGCTGATATGTTTTTTCGCCTCTTTGATTTCTATTTCTTTGTGAATTACGTTCCTTATTGTTGTGAGAATCCTTTGCAACCTCTGTATTTTGTGATTGTGAGTCAGCTACATTATTGCGCTGACGGCGGTTCTGTTGCTTCTTATCTTTATGTGCAGTTTGTTCGCGATTAATGCGTCTTCTGCTCTTCGCTGAAGTTCCACGTTTGGGTTTTCCGGCTGATTTATATTCAGGACCTTCGCCTAATCCCTCGGGAAGTGGCGTCTTATCAACTTGCTTTCCAAGGAATTTCTCAATCAGTTGAAAGTAATAAATATCATCATCCGATACGAATGTTATCGCTGAACCCTCACGAGCTGCACGTGCAGTACGGCCAATTCGGTGAACATAGTCTTCGGCGTCATGGGGTACATCGTAGTTGATAACCATAGAGATATCGTCAATGTCAATGCCGCGCGCAACGATATCAGTGGCTACTAACACATCAAATTGACCACTCTTAAACTTGAACATGACCTCATCTCTCATTGCTTGATCAAGGTCAGAGTGCATTTCTCCACAGTTGATATGCTTGCGTTGGAGAGCTCCCGCCACTTGTTTTACTTTCATCTTACTACCACAGAAGATGATAACTCGCTTGAGATCGTCACTCTTAAAGATGTCCTTTATGATGCCCATCTTTTGTGTTTCATAACACACATAAGCGCTTTGTTTAATCTTTTCTGCAGGCTTACTAACAGCCAGTTTAATGACTTTAGGATTCTTTAGCAGCGTTTTTGCGAGCTCTTCTATCTTGTCTGGCATCGTCGCAGAGAACATAATTGTCTGACAAGATTGGGGTAGTTTCTTTGCAATCTTAAGGATATCATCAGAAAATCCCATGTCAAGCATGCGATCAGCTTCATCGAGAATGAAGAATGAAACCTTACTTAGATCTACATTTCCTAAGCTGATATGAGAGATAAGGCGACCAGGAGTGGCTATTACAACGTCTGCACCTAATTGGAGACTCTTTAGTTCTTGGTCATATCGATTGCCGTCATTTCCGCCATAAACTGCCACACTGCTAACCCCATTTAGATAGTAACCAAATCCTTGCATGGCTTGATCAATCTGCTGAGCAAGCTCTCGAGTGGGGCTCATGATAAGGCAATTAATGGCCTTCTCTGGATAATTTCCATCGTCAAGTTTACTTAAAATAGGCAGTAAGTAGGCTGCCGTCTTGCCGGTTCCTGTTTGTGCTACGCCTAACACATCATTGCCATTGAGGATTTCCGGAATACATTTCTCCTGCACAGGAGTGCACTTTTCAAAGCGCATATCATAGAGTGCATCGAGAACACTGTTGTTTAATTCTAATTCGTCAAAGTACATATTATTTTAATTTGGTGCTTGTTTGTAGCAGAAATATGCCACAATAGCAAAGATAATATTTGGTATCCATGCAGCAATAATCGGTGGAAGATTGGCATTGATAGCAAATGTTGATGATACGGTTTGTAACATTATATAACCGAAACTAAGTGCCAAGCCGATGCCAAGATACATTCCCATACCTCCTTTTCTCTTTTTAGCTGAGAGAGAAAGACCAATGATAGTGAGGATGAAAGAAGCGAAACTGGCAGCTATTCTCTTGTGATATTCCACTTGGTATTGAACCACATTACTCGATCCTCTGTCGATTTGTTTGGAGATATAATCACTCAGTTCAGGGTTCGTAAAGGTCTCTTGTTGTCCCTTAGAATATACGAGATCATTTGGTTCCATGAGTATAGTCGTGTCTCGTTTTGCTCCATTTTCGATCTGTTCTCGATAGCCATTGAACTTCCGAATCTTGTAATTTTGTGCAGTCCAATGATACTTAGAATCGCTTATAGTGTCGTATTGTATCTCCATAGCTGTCATGTGACTGACAAGCTTTTTGTCTTGAAACTTATCCAAAGAAAAGCCATAACCCCGCTTGGTATTATTGTCATAATGTTGTATATAGGCTATAGTTCCTTTGCCAACATTAAGCATAACATTGTCTGCTGCTGTTGTTTTCTTCTTATTCTTATATAGAGATTCGAAGTTTTGTCGAATGACATTACTATGTGGAATGACATATCCACTGAGATAGAATGATACAACTGAAATGAGAATACAGGAGATCATGTAAGGTCGCATGAGTCTTTTGAATGATACACCAGCAGCTAACATGGCAATAATCTCACTATTTCCTGCCAACTTAGAAGTAAAGAATATCACCGCAATGAATACGAAAAGAGGACTAAAAAGATTGGCAAAATATGGGATAAAGTTCATGTAATAATCGAACACGATAGCCTTTAATGGCGCATGATATTCGCTAAACTTTGCCAAATTTTCATTGATATCAATAACTATCGAGATACTGATAATCAGTGCAATCGAATAAATGTAGGTACCAATAAACTTCTTAATGATATACCAATCCAATCGTTTGATATAACGAAGGGGATTGATATAGCGAAGCCATGTCAGCCTTTTACCAACCCATTTTGCCATGAATTGCAGCATCAATGTATGTGCAACAATCCACTGAAACAGGCGATGTAAGCATGCAGGATGCCTACTTAGCCATCTCAACATGCGGTATCTTGTCAAATGTCTCCTTATTTTTCCGAATTCAATCATTTATGTTTTACAAACGTTGTCCAAGCCGATCGATAACTGATTTCTTCCATGAAACGAAGTCACCTTGTTCTATATGGTGCCTTGCATCAGTCACTAAACGAAGATAAAAGGCCAAGTTATGAATACTTCCGATTTGCATTGCCAACAACTCCTTAGCCTTAAAGAGATGGTGAAGATAAGCCTTGGTATAGCGTTTATCAACATCACACCCCGCAGCATCAATCGGAGTAAAATCGTTTTCCCACTTTTTGTTGCGCATATTCATTGTTCCATCATAAGTGAAAAGCAAAGCATTGCGTCCATTTCTCGTTGGCATTACACAATCAAACATGTCTACACCACGTTCAATGGCTTCCAGAATATTTTGTGGAGTACCTACACCCATGAGATAACGCGGCTTTTCTTTTGGTAGAATTTCATTGACAACCTCTATCATCTCATACATAACCTCTGTTGGTTCGCCTACAGCCAACCCTCCAATTGCATTCCCATCTGCTCCTTTATCAGCGATATATTTGGCAGCTTCCTGTCGTAAGTCCTTGTAGGTACAGCCTTGTACGATAGGGAATAGGCTTTGGTTATATCCATAAAGCGGTTCTGTTTCGTTGAAACGCTTTATACATCGGTCAAGCCAACGCTGTGTCATAGCCAGACTTTTCTTTGCATATTGGTAGTCGCTTTTACCGGGTGGGCATTCATCGAAAGCCATCATGATGTCTGCTCCAATGATTCTTTCTGTGTCCATCACATTTTCCGGTGTAAACATGTGTTTGCTTCCATCGATATGTGACTGGAAAGTACAACCCTCTTCTGTTAGTTTTCGAATCCCGGTTAACGAGAAAACTTGAAATCCTCCACTATCAGTCAGTATGGGAAGTTCCCATCCATTGAAGCCATGTAGACCTCCTGCTTGACGTAATATGTCAAGTCCTGGACGCAAATATAAATGATATGTGTTGCCAAGAATAATCTGAGCTTTTACTTGTTCGTGCAATTCGCTGAAATGAACACCTTTCACTGTTCCTGCCGTTCCTACAGGCATAAAGATTGGAGTCTTTATCGTTCCGTGGTCAGTAGTGATGAGTCCAGCCCTTGCGTCACTGGCGTTATCGGTATGTTGAACCTCAAATGTCATTGCTTTTCTTCTTTTTCATCTGGAATTGTGAGTGGGGTCGCATGTTCTACGAGCTCATCTGTAAGGGCAAAATCCCACACCTGTTGTATGTTTTCAACATAATGGAATGTCACTCCACTACGATATTTCTCAGGGATTTCCTCGATATCCTTCATGTTTTCCTTACACATTACAATGTCTGTGATACCCGCACGTTTTGCAGCCAATATCTTTTCTTTGATACCTCCCACAGGGAGTACCTTTCCACGTAATGTAATCTCTCCCGTCATTGCGGTGTTCTTACGCACCTTGCGCTGTGTAAGTGCTGAGGCAATCGACGTTGCTATTGTGATTCCTGCTGACGGACCATCCTTCGGAGTTGCACCCTCGGGCACATGAATGTGGATGTTCCAATTGTCAAAGATGCGGTAGTCAATGCCTAATTTGTCTACATGTGCTTTCACATATTGTAGGGCTATCATGGCCGATTCTTTCATTACATCGCCTAAGTTGCCTGTCAATGTGAGCTTACTGCCTTTTCCTTGGTTAAGAGATGTTTCAATAAATAGAATCTCTCCACCCACACTTGTCCATGCTAAGCCGGTAACCACGCCCGCATAATCATTGCCTTGATAGATGTCGCGATAGAAAGGAGGTTTCCCAAGCAAATCCTCTATCTTGTCAGCTGTGATATCTGAGTATTCAATATTTCCTTTTATAGCTTTCTGATAAGCTAATTTTCGGAGTGCTTTATTAATTTGTTTCTCTAATTGTCGTACGCCACTTTCACGCGTATACTGTTCAATAATCTTCTCCAATGAAGCTTTATTGAACTTTATTTTTGGCTCGTTGTTCGCTAAACCATTATTTTCGAGTTCACGAGGAACAAGGTGACGCTTGGCAATCTCTATTTTCTCTTCAGTGATATAGCCACTCACTTCAATCACTTCCATACGATCTAATAATGGTCGTGGAATGGTATTGAGGTCATTGGCCGTAGCAATGAAGAGCACTTTTGATAGGTCATAGTCAACATCAAGATAGTTGTCATGGAACGCATTGTTCTGTTCGGGGTCGAGAACTTCAAGTAAAGCAGATGAAGGATCACCGTTAATCGTGTTCTGAGTGACCTTATCTATCTCGTCAAGTATAAAGACCGGATTACTCGAACCAGCCTTTTGAATATTCTTAATGATGCGTCCTGGCATTGCTCCTATATAGGTTCTGCGGTGTCCTCTGATTTCAGATTCATCGTGAAGTCCACCCAATGACATACGTACATACTTGCGATTCATGGCCTCTGCAATGCTCTTTCCCAAAGAGGTTTTACCCACTCCAGGAGGACCATAAAGGCAAAGGATAGGAGATTTCAAGTCACCTCGCAATTTCAAAACAGATATATATTCAAGTATTCTCTCCTTAACTTTCTCCATACCATAATGGTCATGGTTAAGTATTCTTTCTGCTTTTTTGAGATTGAGGTCATCTTTTGTATAGACTCCCCAAGGCAGATTAACCATGTTTTGCAGATAGTTAAGCTGCACACTATACTCTGGACTCTGTGGATTATATAGCTCTAATTTCTCAAGTTCCTTGTAGAATGTTGTTGCAACATCCTCATTCCATTTCTTGGTTTTAGCCTTTTCTAATAGTTCACGATGCTCTGGTGAACCCTCACCATGGCCAAGTTCTTCCTTGATATTCTTGATTTGTTGTTGCAAGAAGTATTCACGCTGCTGTTCATCAAGGTCCATGCGTGTCTTCTGTCGTATCTCTTGTTTGAGTTTCAACAGTTGAGTTTCGCGGTCAAGTATCTTTAATAAGCTATAAGCACGCTTTTCTGTATCATCAATTTCAAGTAGTTTAATCTTGTCTTTAATGCTAAAAGGCAGTGTGCTACATACATAGTTGACGGTAACAACTTTGTTCTGAATACTTGATAAAGCAAATTGTGCCTCGTCAGGCATATCTTCATTCAGGCTGATATAGTCCTTGGCACTCTTCTTTACGGTTTCACAAACTGTTGAAAACTCCTCACTTGTTTCGGCTGGCAGATGCTCCTCACTTGGTGAAACAATACCTGCATAGAAGGGTTTCATCTTTGTGATGCTCTCCAACTGACATCTTCCGAGTCCCTGAACGATAGCCGTGAGGTTCTTTCCTGGCCCTGGCATCTCAATGACTTTTACCACTTTGGCATATACACCCGTAGTATAGAGGTCTTTGAATATAGGAGTATCAACATTGGAATCGCGTTGACAGAAGATGCCAAAGATGGTATCTGGATGCTTGTCGAGATACTTAACGAGCTTCACACTGGCTTCTCTACCCACCAGAATAGGGGATACTACGCCTGGGAAAACTACCAAATTACGCGTGGTAAGAATAGGAACCTCGCCTAAAACATTGGTATTAAGCAGATTCGAAATATCGCCTTCGTAGTCGGCAATCATTTGTATTGAAGTATTTTTATTGTTCATTTGCTACTTGAAAACTAATGGTTTGCAAAGATACGCTTTTTTCATCAGAAACTGGCAAACGTCAGTATAAAAAGCAATTATTAATGTGTAAATCCGTAAAAACGATAAAATATTAGGCGATTTTCAACGTTTATATATCAAGAAGTATGAGTAACAATGTTTTCAAATTTAAGCAGTTTTCTGTTCATCACGACCAGTGTGCAATGAAGGTTGGCACCGATGGGGTGCTCTTGGGTGCATGGTCGCGTGGTGGAAAGCGTTTGCTTGATATCGGAACAGGCACAGGACTGATTGCAATGATGATGGCACAGCGCTTTCCCGAGGCTGAAATTGTGGCTATTGACATTGATGAGGAAGCCTGTTTACAAGCAAAAGAGAACGTGGCGAATAGTCCTTTTGCCACTCGTGTGCGTGTTATGCACACCTCCTTGCAGCAGTATGATGGTGAGAATTGCTTTGATTGTATTGTTAGCAACCCTCCCTTTTTTGTCAATTCACTACCGAATCCCGACGAAAAACGTAGTGTTGCACGTCACACTACAACGTTATCTTATGAGGCGCTTTTTACAGAAGTGAAACGTCTACTAACTGAAACGGGGCGATTTTCTGCCATTATTCCAGCTGAATGTCAATCGGGTTTTGTGGCTGAAGCAACCTTCATGAATCTCTCTTTGACGCGTGTTTGTGCAGTAAAGACTGTCGAACGAAAACCCGTAAAACGTTTCATGTTAGAGTTTCAAAAGACTGGTGTCTCATCTAATGAGATGCAAACAGTTTGTTTGATGCAACAAGGTGAACGGTCGGATTGGTATCAACGTCTTACTGCTGATTTCTATTTGTAAGCTCTTATTGGTGTTTTCGTACATCGTTTTCTTTCAAACTCTCTTCTGTCCTCCTTTTCATTTCAAACATAATACGTGTCTTTTACATGGGCTATGTAGGTAAATGAATACGTATTTTGTACTCTTGTTAATGTAGGTTTCTTATATTCCTTTTGTAGAATTCATTTGTTTTGATGAATAAATATTGTAAAATAAGAAGATGATTTTTAACACTTTAAAATAGTAATACTAAGTGCTTGCAAGGTGGAAAAATAAGTGTGAAGATGTGTTTTTAAGCAAAGTTCTTTTAGTTTTGGATGATTACTTAATGCAAAATGGGGCATATCGTGTTTCTATTTGCGTCATTTCCTCTTCCAAAATGGCTGTATTTACTATGTAAAATAGTGCAGTTTGTGATGTGATCTAATGGATATTGTTGGGTGATATAATCTCTCTTTTTGCTAACAGATTGATATAAAGTAATTTGCAAAAGCATGAAAAGTAGGCTTATTTTCTTGAATTTCATCTGTTAGTCTGAATGTGATTGTATTTTGAAATATATTGTAAAACTAAATGATAAGATTTAACACTTTAATTCGTTTGGTTTCAATAGGTAGAAACAAGTTGCTTCTTTCATGAATCATTACAGGCATAGAGCTTAAATCTATGCCTGTAATCATATATAGTTAGGTTACAAATCGAAGGATGTTTTCTTGATTTCTTGAAGTTCAATCCATTGTTTGTAAGTAGAAATAGGGTAGGAGTTGACTGACAATCTTATAGATTCAGTTTCCTAAGTATCATTTTATTGAGTACCTTAATACGTCTTCTTTGGCGGTTGATGTCAGAGCGTAGGTCGTTGAGTTGATTGAAAATATCTGCTGCTGCATTTTGAAGCGTGTTGGGTTTGCGCCTACGTTTGTCAGCAAAAGGATTAACAATGACCTTTATTCCTTTCTCAATCAGTTTGATTTCAATGTCTTCTCCAGTCATGGCAGGGTCGCCGTCAAAATGTATATAGCCGGGATTGTTACGATGAACACGTAGCTGTTTGGTGCGGAAACTCTTGATTTTAGAGTTCTTGTCAAGGGTTTTGTTGAACATATCAATGCTGATTTGTGTTGCTTCGAAAGCATCGAAAGGTTCCATTACGATAACATCCATGAGCCCATCACTCATTGAAGCCTGTGGTGCAATATAGGCATTGTTCCCATATTGTGATGCATTTGCACATGAGATGAGGAAGGCTTTGAGTTTCGTTGCACCATTTTCATCGTATATTTCGTAGGTTTCGGGCTTATAGTTGAGGCCTGCTTTTAATACATTTTCTACATAAGTTATGGGGCCACGCTTACCTGCTTCTGCAAACTTATGACTGATAAAGGCATCAAATCCCATACCGCAGGTGCAGAAAAATGGGTGTTCGTTGATGACGCCATAATCGAGTTGATGAACTTCTGCAGCGTTGATAATCTCGATGGATTTAGCCAAATTGAGAGGTAATAACAGGTGACGTGCAAGGCCATTTCCTGAACCACATGGGATGATTCCTAAGGCTGTAGATGATTGAACAATAGCGCGTGCGACCTCGTTCACCGTGCCATCGCCGCCCACTGCAACCACAATATCTGTATGATTGTCTTTTGCTTCTGCCGCAAGTTCTGCTGCATGGCCTGCATACTCGGTGAGTTTAATCTCATAATCGAATTTGTTGGTGTCAAGATATCGCTCAATGAGTTTCGGAATCCCGGCCTTGCTGGCAGTTCCCGAAATAGGGTTCATAATGAAAATAATCTTTTTTTTCTCCATTAGTGCTTTTTGTTTTTGAAAGAGAAATATGTTTTCCACATGAAAAGAACTTTCAAATCGTGGGTTGTAGAGTCTTTAATTCTCTTGTGATTTGGTTGAGTAGATACTCATTCCAAGTCTTTTTGTGCTGAGATAAGCTATTTTTGAGATTGTTTTCTTCAGCTGTCGTTAATCTATTTTGAATGGTTGCAGCCATACAAAGATTTCTCTTCTGCAAAGATAATCATTTACATTTTACAACCATCAGATATGCTTTATAATTTGATTAAATCGCATATTTCTTTTGAAAAAGTATACTATATTGCCGTTTTTTTGTATCTTTGCAGCCTATTAGTATTAAAAGTAGTTTTCTACACCTATTAAAATGGGACAATTACAAGAAAGATACAAGAATTATCGTGAGCCTCAAAAGTATATGGAGGCAGGCGTATACCCATATTTTCGCGCTATAACCAGTAAGCAGGGTACAGAAGTTGAAATGACTGGTCACAAGGTTTTGATGTTTGGTTCAAATGCTTATACAGGCTTAACCGGTGACAAACGTGTGATAGATGCCGCAAAACGCGCATTAGATAAATACGGTTCAGGCTGTGCAGGAAGTCGTTTCTTGAACGGAACTCTTGATATCCATGTGCAATTGGAAAAGGAATTGGCCGAATTTATGCATAAGGATGATACACTTTGCTTCTCAACTGGTTTCTCTGTTAACCAGGGTGTATTGGCACAAGTGGTAGGTAAAGGCGACTATATTATCTGTGATGATCGTGATCATGCGAGTATTGTAGATGGCCGTAGACTTTCTTTTGCGCGCCAACTTCATTATAAGCATAACGACATGGAGGACTTGGAACGCGTGTTAAAAGCGCTTCCTCATGACGCAATCAAGCTGATTGTGGTTGATGGTGTGTTCTCTATGGAAGGTGATTTGGCTAAGTTGCCAGAGATAGTTGCATTGAAACGCAAGTATAATTGCTCGGTAATGGTGGACGAAGCACATGGCTTAGGCGTGTTTGGAAAGCAAGGACGTGGCGTATGTGACCATTTCGGACTGACAGACGAGGTTGATCTTATCATGGGAACATTCTCAAAGAGTTTGGCTTCTATTGGTGGATTCATCGCAGGAGACAAGGACACTATCAATTTCTTGCGCCATACTTGTCGTACGTATATCTTTAGTGCATCAAATACTCCAGCTGCAACAGCAGCAGCATTAGAGGCTCTCCATATCATTCAGAATGAGCCGGAACTTATCGAACACCTTTGGGAGGTAACACGATATGCTTTGGATCGTTTCCGTGAAGAAGGCTTTGAGATTGGTGAAACAGAAAGTCCTATCATTCCATTGTATGTACATGACGTTGAAAAGACATTCCTTGTAACGAAGCTTGCCTTTGATGCGGGAGTATTTATCAACCCAGTAATTCCACCAGCTTGTGCTCCTCAAGATACTTTAGTGCGTTTTGCACTTATGGCAAACCATACTAAGGAAGAGGTTGAACGTGGTGTTCAAGCACTAAAAAAGATTTTTGTTGAACAGGGAATTATTAAATAAGTGAATATTCTTTATAAGTGATAAAAGAGGGGCTACATAAAAAATGTAGCCCTTTTTGTTACTACATAAAATAAAAAGTAATGATTTTATTTGGTCACATAAAATAAAAATATTACCTTTGCAGACGCAAAAGAGAAACGGATATAGAGCGGGGTGTAGCGCAGCCCGGTAGCGCTCCTGGTTTGGGACCAGGCGGCCGCAGGTTCGAATCCTGTCGCCCCGACTTTTAATATCTAACTCTTCATGCAGCGGGGTGTAGCGCAGCCCGGTAGCGCTCCTGGTTTGGGACCAGGCGGCCGCAGGTTCGAATCCTGTCGCCCCGACACAAAGACAATCTCAATTAGAGATTGTCTTTTTTGTTTTATGTTCTATTTGGTGATATGTTTTGATTGAGAGATATTTATAGTTAGGCATGTTTCTTGCGCTTAAAATACCATTTCAAGACAAAATAAACAATGGCAATAACGACTGCAATCAATATGAAGACCTTGATATACTCACCATATTCAGCAATCTTTTCCGTGAGTTGATCTTCTGGTACAGCAGAATGAAGATACCAACCAAGTGCTGCCAGAATGCAGTTCCAGGCGCCAGCACCAATTGTAGTATAAAGAAGGAATTTCCAATAATTCATCTTTGCTAAGCCCGCTGGAATGGAAATAAGATGACGGATGCCAGGAATCAGTCGGCCAGTAATTGTTGCTATCATGCCATGATCATAGAAATACTTCTCACTTTTCTCTACTTTCTGTTGATTTAATAGGCACATTTTCCCCCATTTACTATTGGCAAAGCGATAGATAATGGGCCTACCTAAGTAGTGACCTGCAAGATAATTGATTGTTGCTCCACAATCAGCGCCGATTGTAGCAAATAGAATGACAAGCCAAATATCTAAATTTCCGCCTGCAGCATGATAGGCGGCAGGTGATACAACAAATTCAGATGGGACGGGGATTACCGTACTTTCGAGTAACATTAATAGGAAGATTGTACCATAATTCAGGTTTCCTAATAGTGTTGATAACCAGTTCATGAGAGTTTATTATTA
>NZ_GL629647.1:773157-784727 GCF_000185845.1 Segatella salivae DSM 15606 | reverse complement strand
TATTTTTTTTAAGTATATTTATAATAGTCTTCAGGCTCCATTTTGTCCAGGAAAGTATGGGCTTAGGACAATTTTTGACTCTACGGGCGAATAGTATGTAGCTTTTTTTACGGCTTCTTCATATTCTTCTTTATAGCCTAATTCTAAGCAGCATACAGCCAAATAAGGGTATATAGGCACTTGAGTATATGCTGTCGAATGAGCTATATAATTAAGAATTTCATAGGCTGAGTCCGTATAACCATTGTCAAGAAACGATACGGCTATTTTCAAGTAAAGTTCTGGAGTATTATTACTTTTTATCAGAGCAGCATGAAAAACTTTGGCCGCCTCAGCTGTTTCTTTATGTTCAAGATATAGATGTCCGCGTAATAATGATAGTTCAAATGGGTCATCTGGTGGGATTTGCTCGCATCGATCAACATAGACTAAGGCTTCATCGAGTTTATTTTGCTTTGAAAGTAGATAAGCAAGCTGCTCATAAATTTGTAGAAGAAGATAATCGTTCTTCTTACAAAGGGATTCAGCCTTGTAGAAATGAGGCAATGCTTTGCTATACGCTTTCATGTCAGCCAATACCATTCCTTCCATCAGATGACCATTAGGTTCTTCTGGAGCAAGTTCGCTGACTTGCTTGAAACACTTCAGTGCTTCTTCATTTTGTCCTAAGCCGTAGAGTGCATTCCCTCTATTGAAGAGCGCTTCTGACGAATTAGGGTTGATGGCGAGAGCGTATTCACAACTCATAATGCAATCATAGAACTTATTTTGCAGTAGTTGTGAAGCGGATAAACGATTCCAATATTGCTCTGAAAAAGGATCTTTGTCAATTAAATCAGTAAAAATCTGTTCACTCTCTTCTAAGTGACCGAGCCCCATTTCAATTCGTCCCATAGTATCCCAATAGTCAGGATCGTCTGGGTTTTCGCATCGGTTGATCCATTCTTCAGCAATTTCAAATTCCTCATAGTCTGCAAACAGAATAGCTACCTCTATATAATAGCTGTCAAGTTCATCGTCTTCTACGTCTGGAATATGGCTGTAGAGGTATTGATTTGCATCTTTTGAAGCTCCTTCTGTAATCAAAACTTCTGCAGAAGTGTAGTAGAACTCTAAGCAATTTTTATCATCTACGTTTGATAAATAGCGTTTTGCTGCCTCAAGATCATCTTCAATCATCATCGCCATTCGTGCTCGAAAGACGAGTGGAAACACAGAACCTGGGAATAAACGAATGGCATAATCAATCGTTTCTATAGCCTTTTTAGTCTGGTGATGATGGTCATAGTAGTCGGCAATATCCGTAAGCACGTCAGCGTCAAGATATATCTCTTCTCCTGACCTGCGTGCTTGTTCGTATTGCTTTAAGACATTTTGAAAAGCTTCTTTATCGAAATGTTCTTGATGATTCAATGTTTTTGTGTGCCCTACAACGCGAGTTTATTTCTTGTTTTTTTGCTTTGCCCAAGTATCTTTCAGTCCAACGGTCTTGTTGAATACGGGATGTTCAATAGTAGAATCAGCGTCGGCCATGAAATATCCCGTGCGTTGGAACTGCAAATATTCACCAGGTTTCCTACTTGCTACATAGTCTTCAACATAACAATTAGTGTCAATCTTAAGACTTTCTGGATTGAGTAATTCACGGAAATCACGCTCATCAGCAGATGGATTTTCTATATTGAAGAGACGATCATACTCGCGTACCTCTGCTTTATGACAGTGATCAACTGATACCCAATGTAGAGTTCCCTTCACTTTTCGGTTGGAACCTTCCATACCAGTCTTACTATCAGGATCATATTCTGCCTGAATTTCAACGATATTCCCTGCTTCATCTTTCTTACATCCAGTACACATAATGATATAAGCATTCTTTAATCGTACCTCTTTTCCAGGTGTCATACGGAAGAATTTCTTGGGTGCATCCTCCATAAAGTCGGCGCGTTCAATCCATAAGTTCTTTGAGAAAGTAATCTTGTGGCTACCACTTTGTTCATCTTCTGGATTATTAATGGCATCCATTTCTTCGGTCTTTCCTTCAGGATAGTTAGTGATAACAAGTCTCACTGGGTCAAGAACGGCGCTCACACGAGTAGCTTTTTTATTCAAGTCTTCACGCACACTGGCTTCCAATAAGGCCATATCATTGAGTGCATCAAACTTGGTATAGCCAATAGAGTCAATGAACATACGAATACTTTCGGGACTATATCCGCGACGACGCATTCCACATAATGTCGGCATTCTTGGGTCATCCCACCCATTTACAAGGTGTTCGTCAACTAAAGTATGAAGCTTTCGTTTACTCATCACTGTATAAGTGAGATTCAAACGGTTAAATTCTATCTGGCGAGGACGATTATCATGCAAGTTGTCTGCAGTGCCATCCATCTCTTTTAAGAAATCAATGAACTTGTCATATAGTGGGCGATGAGGAACAAACTCTAACGTACAGATAGAATGAGTGACGCCTTCGAAGTAGTCACTCTGCCCATGTGCGAAGTCATACATTGGGTAACAATGCCACTTTGTGCCTGTTCTGTGATGTGAAGTCTGTATAATTCGGTACATGATTGGGTCGCGGAAGTGCATATTTGCATTTGCCATATCGAGTTTTGCACGTAAAACCATACTACCTTCCACTGCCTCTGGTGTGTTCATTTGGTTGAATAGTTCGAGACTTTCTTCAATAGGGCGATCACGATATGGGCTTGGTGTTCCTGGAGTTGTAGGTGTTCCTTTTTGTGAAGCAATCTCTTCACTGGTCTGTTGGTCAATATATGCATGGCCTTTTTTAATCATCCAAACAGCAAACTCCCATAGCTTTTCGAAATAATCTGAAGCATAATAAATCTGTCCCCATTTGAATCCAAGCCATTGAATGTCGTTAAGGATGTTTTCAACATATTCATTATTTTCCTTACTTGGGTTCGTGTCATCGAATCGGAGATTACAAATGCCGTTATATTTTTCAGCAACACCGAAGTCCATGCATATTGCTTTTGCGTGTCCAATATGCAGATAGCCGTTAGGTTCTGGCGGAAAACGTGTTTGAATACGACCGCCATTCTTTCCTTGTGCGAGGTCTTCTTCAACAAGTTGCTCTACGAAACTAATGCTTTTCTTTTCTTCGTTGTTTTCTTCTTTAATTGCCATGATGTTGAAACATTATTTATTTTATATTGCAAAGATAATGTAAACGGCTGGAAAAGCAAAGGAAAAAGGTGTTTTTCTTGTGGCTTGTGCATGAGGTAATCATGTATTTTGCAGCTTATTCTTCATTATTTTATAAAATCATCTCATAGATATCAAAAAACATGTTTAGTAACATAAAAAAATATTTGCACATAGAATAAAATCACCTTACCTTTGTAATCGTTATCCTGAATACAATCTTTTTACCTTAAAAAAGCTAATACCTATTGAGAATAATACCGCTCTCTGTGAAGAAAGCGGTATTTTTATTTACTTTTCTAAAAGCTTATTCGTTAAATTATTTGATTCCTCTTGCGTTCAAAGCTTTTGAATATTTCTCTGCATTCTTCATGTGTTCATCGTATGTACGAGCAAAGTTATGTGTACCACTAAAATCTTCTTTCGCACACATATATAAATAGTCATGGTGTACTCGATTGAGAACTGCATCAATACCTGCTACAGATGGAATGCGAATTGGCCCTGGAGGAAGTCCTGGATTCTTATATGTATTGTAAGGACTATGTATAGAAAGCAAGTTGTTATAAATGCGTTTAAGATCAAAACGCTTCCAAGCGAACTTGATAGTTGGGTCTGCTTGCAAGGGCATTCCATGTGGATACTTGGCGTCACGCAACATGAGTCGGTTGTAATACATGCCTGCAATCATAGGCTTCTCTGCATTAT
The DNA here is from genome assembly GCF_000185845.1 of Segatella salivae DSM 15606. Classification (GTDB taxonomy): domain Bacteria; phylum Bacteroidota; class Bacteroidia; order Bacteroidales; family Bacteroidaceae; genus Prevotella; species Prevotella salivae. Next base: position 780,842 of record NZ_GL629647.1, on the reverse strand, counting down.
TAGCCGTTTCCTCGTCAATGATACTTGCCAATGTTATGACCTGTTCGGGAGTCAAACCTAACTGTTTTGCTTTCTGTATTCGATCGAAATTCCAGAATTTTTTGCTTTCTTTCTGCATACGATCCAAGAATCTATCGATTGAAATATTCCAATAGATGTCATACGTATTGGGGATAAACATACACGCAATTGTGGCTGTATCGTAGCCATATTTACGGCAAACATCTTCATTGGACAATGCTTTATAGAGTTCTGTACTATCCATCATGAGCCGTTTTGAAACCTCTGCAGCTAATCGATTCAATGTTCTAACACTTGGAATCGTTAGGTTTACCGGTGTTTGTAGGCCATTCTTCATGTGTCGAAAGACTTTTAATGCGCCATCACCTTTATCAATAGCATAACGACCTGTTTTGATTCTCTTGCCATAATCAAAGTGGCGAGCCATCATTCTGAAAGCACACATACCATGTTTCGATGCAAATGGCTCGAGTTTATGATATACAGAGTCCACATTATCATCGTTATCAATGTAGACATATTCAGTCTTATTCTTCGTTGAGAAGTCAGAGAAGAAATAATAATAAACCACTCCTAATATGACTGTTACACAGGCAAGGGCGGGAATGAAGTACTTTTTTCTTAATTCTTTTTTCATCATTTTATATTGAATGTCGCGCACAAAGGTACACCATTTTTTTTATCTATGAGAGGAGAATGACGTTTTTTTATTACCTTTGCAATTGACATCACAGTGTCTTGCAATTCTGATAGGCTTGCTGGTTGCTGTTTTCTGCGATGTGTTCGCAAGATTATGGAATAAAGATTTTGTTTAGGATGATGAAATATCAAACTTATATTTTTGATTTAGATGGTACACTTTTAGATTCATTGACTGATCTTGAACTTAGTTGTAACTATGCACTTCGCGTAAATGGTATGCCAGAGCGTACCCTTGAAGAAGTCAGAATGTTTGTGGGAAATGGTGTAAAGAAGTTGATGGAACGTGCAATTCCTCATGGACTTCAAAACCCTTTGTTTGATAAAACCTATGAAGATTTTCGTCAACATTATTTGGTTCATAACCTTGATCATACGCATCCTTATGCTGGTATTGAAGAAATGCTTCAGCATTTGTTAGATGCCAACAAACATATTGCTGTTGTTAGCAACAAGTTCTATGCTGCAACGCAAGACCTTGTGCGTCATTTCTTTGGAGAAAAGATACAGGTTGCCATTGGCGAACGCGTGAATATACGTAAGAAACCAGCACCCGATACTGTCAATGAAGCTTTGCGTTTGCTTGGGGTTAGTCGTGAAAATGCTGTTTATATAGGTGATAGTGACGTTGACATTATGACCGCAAAAAACAGCGGCATGCCTTGTATAAGTGTGTTGTGGGGTTTTCGTGATAAACGGTTTCTCATCGAACATGGTGGTGAAACCTTCGTTGAGAAACCGTCTGAAATATTAGATATTTGAAATGTTCGCGTCTTATACGATGCTGTGATGGTCTACAAAGCGGAACACTTCGTCTTTATATGACTCAGAGATTGGGATAGATCCTTTACTGAAAATCAGTTTCATACGTTCTATTCTTCTTACTTTGCGCATATTGACAATGTAAGAACGATGTACACGTAGAAACTCATCACCTGTCATCTGATGTTCAAGTTTCTTCATGTTCATCAGAGATAGGATTGGCGTTTCTTCGTTATCGAGGTGGAATTTCACATAATCCTTAACGCCTTCAATGTAAATGATGTTGTCAAAGTCAAGTCTTAATACCTTGTAATCGCTTTTTACGAACAGAAATCTGTCTTTCTTCAATTCATGAATTTCCTCTTCGCGTTCACAGATTTCATGCACTTTGTGCATGTCTTCAATGAAAGCTGTCTTGCTAATTGGCTTTAATAGGCAGTCTACTGCATCGGCTTTATAGCCTTCTATGCCAAGAGAGCGGTCGTCGGTCATGAAGATTTTGATAGCATTTCGTGGCAACATACTTGAAAATTCAACGCCGCTCATCTCCTGTAATCTTAGGTTGATGAAAGCCAATTGAATGTCGTTCTGCTGTAAAAGCCTAATGGCTTCAACTGCATTACTGCAACTTCCTGTCAGTTTTACACATGGCGTGTCTGCCATGTAGCTTTTTAACGTCTCTACTGTTTGTTGATCGTCATCAATAATAATACAATTCAATTCCATAAATTCTATGTGGTTAATGAGTGTCTTTTTCTTATTTTATCATGCCGTTTTGATAGTATTTCAACATGTTTATGTTCAGAATAGCAAGATACTTGCTTTGAAGTTCGTTTTGTTCGGCCTTCAAAAGATTATCTTTTCCCGTCATTAATTCAATGATGTTCTTTAGTCCTAATCTGAATTGTTCACTTAGAAGTGCATAGCTTTCCTTTGCACTTTCCGTGCTGATTCTTGCACTTTTGAACATGCTTTGATTATTATTAGCCTGCAGCCAATAGTTCTCTATGGTAGAGTAGAGGGCTGTTTGCTTGTCTTTCAAATCAAGCATACTGTTCTGTCGTTGTATTTCTGCTTTGCTGATGGTTGTCTTTGCTTGACGATTGTCAAGCAGCGGAACACTGATATTAATGCCTCCACCAATTACAAAGTTATTTTTCATCTGTTTATCCCAGCCATTTTTATTCATGGTTGAGGTGTTTGTGCTGATGCCAGCAGACATTGCTACGGTAGGCATTCGAAGCGATTTTGCCAGCTTTATGTTTAGTTCGCTGCTCTGAATGCTTAACTCTGCATTCTTAATTTCAGGCCGGGTTGTCAGTGCTTGCTCGTAAACACTGCTGACATTAGGAATTAGTTCCAATGCCATATCGTCTGTTGTTTCGGGAACAACAACATCAAACGCTTCACCATTTGTTAGTTGCAACAACTGTTTTAGTTGGCGTTTATACTCTTTTAAGTTGCTTTCTGCCTGAACAATAGCATACTCATCTTGAGCTCGTTGTGCTGTAAGTTGTGCTAAATCAGCCTTACTCATTTTTCCAACAGCAAGCATTTCCTTACCCCGTTCTTCATTCTTTGCACTTGTAGCAAGGCTCTCTTGATTGACTTTTATAGCCTCATTAGAGTATAATATCTGAACAAACAACTGTGTAATTTGTTCTGTTAATGTGTTAATGTCACTTGCAACAGCAAGGTCGGCCTGCTTTTCGGCAAACTTGTTCAATTTTACTTGATTATGGTTTCGATTGCCATTCCAGACTGTCCAATTTGCACTTAGTGAAAAACCTCCATTATAATATGCTTTGTCTACACTTGTTTCAACTCGGTTTCCAGCAACAACATAGCTGCTAGTTTCAGGCCATGGATTGTAGGAAACATTTTGAGAAGTACCAAGAGATAGTGAAGGTAACAAGGCTGCTTGACTTTCTTTGATATCTTCTTTGGCTGCCAATTGATTTAATCGGCTCTTTTGAAGTGTGATGTTGTTTTGCAAAGCGTAGTCAATACACGCTTTCAATGTCCAGTCTTTTGCCATAAGCTGTGCAGGCAAAGCCATGCATGCAGCAGTTATGATGAGGTGTCTTGTGATATTCTTCATATTTCGTTGCAATTTTAATTAGATGAAAGAAGTTTACTAATATATAGACTTCTCAAAAGATAAAAAGGTTTACACGTAGATGACAACCTTAACATTATTTAGTGTGTTTCATGTCTTGGTATGTCATTCTAAATCTCATCGTTCTGTGCTTCATGAGAGACTAAATTGCAATCTCTATCAAATCGTGTCGTGATTTGTATCTGATTGCGCAATAATCTGCGTCAAAAGAAGCTGTGAAATACGTCAAACAAAAAGTCTCTTCTTCATCATTTATTTCATGGGGTATCGAGAATTGACACACCACTTGTTCTTTATGAAAACATATTCTCAATTTTGTGGTGTGCCAAGTAGCTTTTTACAGGGCTTGAAGTCTCGCAATATATTTCCCCAATATGTCAAATTCAAGATTGACAACGCTACCAATTTCTATATCTTTGAAGTTCGTATTAGCCCGTGTGTAGGGAATGATAGCTACAGTGAACGTGTTATCTGTAGGTTCACACACAGTGAGAGAAACGCCATTTATGGTAACCGAGCCTTTGTCAACTGTGAAATATCCCTTCTTAGCCATAGCCTCGTTATGCGGGTATTCAAATGTAAAGTACGTACTTCCATCTGCATCTCGCATTCCAATACATTTGGCAGTTTCGTCAACATGGCCTTGAACAATGTGCCCATCAAGACGCCCATTCATTAGCATTGAGCGTTCAATGTTCACATGATCACCAACTTTTAACAAGCTAAGATTGGAACGATCAAGCGTTTCTTTCATTGCCGTCACGGTATAAGTGCCATTTTCTAAACTTACAACGGTAAGGCAAACACCATTATGTGCAATGCTTTGGTCAATCTTAAGTTCATCGACAAACGAGCATTTAAGCGTAAAGTCGATGTTCTCTTTATCTTTTGTAATCGCTACAAGCGTAGCCATTTCTTCTACAATTCCACTAAACATGAATTTATTTTTTATTCTTTTTAATCAAAAAGAAAAAAGGGGTTGCTCGATGATGTGATGAAACTCCGAGCATTTCAATAGTTGAGTGCTCTCCGTCTTTGTAATCCACTGGCCTTAAGGCTTAGTTCCGAAGGAATTTATGTGGCCCGCCATTAACAAGAGAAGCATTCTCGGTTTTCGAATTTATTTGATGAGTATCCCGATCAAACCGACACAACCCCCAATATCTTTCCTTCTTGGGTATCGCTATAAAATAGTCTATCTATGTGCAAAGTTAATTTGTTTTTGCTGATTGACCAAATGTTTCGGCTAAAATCTTTTTACTAAAATAAAGCCTAATCTATGGCTAATTCCATTGGCGTTGAGGCTTCTCAATTGATAGAAACCATCAGTAATCTGTTTGATATTCACGGCATTTCCTGTCTGTTGTAGACGTATAATAGGGTTGCCATTAATATCACATAGCATGACGATTCCATCACATTCATTTATCCAATTGGGTAGGATTGCGCGGTTACCATCATTGGGAATAAGGCTACTTTGGTTAGCTTCGGGCTGATTTTGGCATTGCACCACATCACTTTCATTACCATATCGGTCCATAGCTGTAAGCGCATAATAATGTGAAGGGTCATCTGGAATGTCTACACTGCTGCTCTCTTGTCGATAGAGCATAAGGTTTTCAGCCTTTGAAATGTCTACAGGCCAAGTGCGACTGCTATAGAGATTATAAGTCGTATTGTTCTGCTTTTGCCATTCAATTCTATTCTTTTCGACCATAATCAGTGTGGGTTGATGTGGTTTTTCTACGTTTACCCATGCCATAGCGGGCACCAAAGCAGGTTGTCGGTCAATTTCGTTTAACGCAGCATCATATATCCCTTTAAGATTATCGGTAAAGAATTTACTTCTGAAATATGCGTGCCCCATGCCCATAGAACGAGTGAAAAACATTTCTCGTGTGATATCATCGAGGTTCCAATCTTTTTCGCGTGGCGACATGAAATATATGCCAAGACCTGGCACAATCATCTTTCCTTGCGCCTGTTCTTGCCAGTCAATAGCAAATGGATAGAAGTTATTTCCCTTGAAATACATCATGGGATAGAGTTGATCCATAAGTCCATTGCGTAACCAATATTGAGCATTTTGTAACACCTTTGAGTAGGCATTCCAGCCATGACTCCAATATCTTGCTAAGTCATCAGCCTTTCCAATTGGCGAACAACTCATCTTTACCCAAGGTTTTTTGCCTTTTACAACATCGTGAATCTTTGTAACGATGTCTGTGATATAAGCTCTTCCTTGGTCAGAAGATACCTTTATTCTCCATGTTTCTGGATAGCGAATATAGTCAAGATGAATGCCATCAATATCATAACGCTCGGTGATTTCAGAACAGATTTGAGCGAGATAATCTCCTGTTTGTCCTTTTTCTGGGTTGAGATATCCGTCTTCTCCAATCTTCACTACTAAGTTTGGAAAGCGTTGACGAAGTCGTTTGCATCCTAAACCATTCCATTTTCCAACAGGTAAAGTGACTATCCATGCATGAAATTCCATACCTCGTTTGTGGCATTCATCAATGGCAAACTGGAGTGGATTATATCCTGGTGATGTGCCAGGAAAGCCACTTAGACAGCCATCCCATGGTTCATAGTCTGATGGATAGATTACAGTTCCGCGAATACGTGTTTGAAACAATATCGTGTTTATACCTGCTTTTTGAAGTTTATCGAGGATGTTTCGCAACTCTTGTTGCTGCTTTTCCATCGATAATCTCTGTTGGGAATAATTGTGAGGCCAGTCAAGTCCGCCAATTGTTGTTAGCCAAACAGCTCTTACTTCGCGCTTGGATTGAGCACAAAGGGATTGCATGAACAATAAGAAAAGTAGAAAACAGGAGAAAAGTTTCTTATTCATTGTGATGATTCGCAAATTGTATTGTAGCGCGTCAATTATCGATTTTGAATATAACAAAGTGCAGCTCCGATGGCCGTACAGAACTCGCTGTATTTAGGAATGCGGAAATGCACACCATAAAGTTTCTCCATAGCGTGGAAAACTTCCTTGCATTGGGGGAGTAGTGTGAGATTACCGATGAGCACAAAGTCTTTGATTCCACTTTCTAAACTGCTAAGAATCGTGCTGGAACCAACGGCTTGTAATACCATATAAATAAGGCCAATAGCGATGTCTTCACGTGTGGCATTGGTCTTGGCATTACTGAAAAGGCTTGCTGTTGCATTCATAGGAAGCCCAGGAAGCGGCTTAGCACTGATATCACCAATCAGTAAATTGATCTTTGAAATGTCGCCATTCATTGCAAGACTGGCTACTTGTTTGATATCATCTGTTTTGAGCATGATGCGTGATAAGCCTTGTAGTGTTCCACCACCGATACCGATTCCTCCAATGTGTCGGATGTCATTTCCATCACATTTTACAAGACTTGTGCCTGTACCCATGCTGACAACAATCATTCGTTTAAGCTTACTTTCGTAGCGAGCACCAAGTCCATCGGCAATAAACTCTTGCGCTTTGCTCGTTGGACGACCATAAATGTTTTCATCAATATAGGCTGAACCAACTCCTGTAAGCATAATCTTTTCGACATCGTCAAGCTTGATTTTATTGTCATGAAGATATTTCCCAAAAGCTCCATACAATGAAGTTATGGGGTCGGTAGCCTTAATTCGGAAAGGATTTACTACAATTCCGTGTTCATCAACGCCTACAATCTTAGTTGTACTAATACCAACGTCTATGCCAATTACAATGCTCATGAGATTTGAAATTAATGGTGTTCGGGAACGATAGCTAAATATTCTACATCTTCATTGGTTAGATTCTCAAAATAATGATTATGTCCCATTGGGCAATAATGTACTTGTCCGGCATGTGCCACCTCTATTTTTCCATCGTAATGATAGGTGAGTTCGCCTTTAAGGATATACATTACTTCGCAGTTTCCTTCGTGAGTATGTAGGCCACTGCTGGCTCCAGGCTTGAGAATACTTTTCATTATCTTTATCTTTTCATCGACAAAGTTGCGGGTGTCGAGTTCACCTTGTCCACCTTTGAAACCATTGATCTTTACTTCTTTTATATCTTTGAAATCTATAATCATATTTATCCGTTATCTTC
>NZ_GL629647.1:768551-772574 GCF_000185845.1 Segatella salivae DSM 15606 | reverse complement strand
GCTATACGAGGTTATTACGTGCATAGATATCGCCATTTGGCTGAAGTGCAATGTTGTTGAACCAAACAGCGTTCAACTGACGAGAATAAAGAGCTTCGAGAGTCATCTTAACGCCATAAGGTAGCTGTTGCTCCCAAGCAAGGTTTGCACGGAAAGCTTGTGGAAATTTGAAATGACGATCAATAGTTACGATATCTGGATTTACACCTCCTGCATTGCCATAGGTTGCACGAATTTGATCAGGTGTCTTTCCACCATCAGCCAAGAAGTTTGGAGGGAGGGGACTTGTAGAATTTGAGCGAATATTAATACCGCGCATCTCCATACCTGTATTTGCCCATGCATTCTCAATCCATACAAATGGTGCACGGCCATTGAAGATACCGACACCACCACGCAATAATGAAGTATGATCTTCATTCATAAACCAACGGAATCCAACACGAGGAGATACCATTACGCATGAGGCTGGGCGACGACCAACCACAACTCCTGTCTTAGCCCAATTGTCTGTAGCATTAAATTTGTCATTGATTGAAATTTTATTGCTATAGAATGGAATATCGAAGCGGATACCATAGGTGAGTTGGAAGGCTGTTGACATATCCCATTTATCTTGTACATAGATACCAGCCATGCCAGCCTTGAATGGAGTTCTCCATTGAGTTGTGCCGGTTAAGGCTTCATCTGAGTATTTCATCTGATAGCCTGAGTTTGGAATAATGCCTTGATTATTGAGGAAACCTGCAGCTGTTGGAGTAAATACCTGTGTAGCTCTATCAACAGAACCTAATTGGTTGAAGTTATAAGCAAAGTTACCAAAAGCAGCCTGGATAAAGCCATTCTTCATATCGTAGAACTCATTGTGTGTACCTACGGTAATGTTGTGGTTACCAGAATAAATCGAGAAGTTATCTTCTAAGGTCCAAATATCCTGATCAAGTGAGTTTACACCTGAAGAATATTCTGTACCCATATTTACAGTATAATTATCTCCGCTGAAATAGAGTGTAGGACCTGAATAAGGAGTAGCACGTTTGTCACGAACAGAAGTCAAACCGAGGCGGAACTCATTATAAAGACTGTTACTGATGTGTGAAGTTAATTCTGCAACAAAAGAGTTTGTGCGGTCCTTCATGCGATAACTTGAATTATTGAAGAAGAACGACTGTTTGCCATTACCAAACTTATCTGCATAAGAGAAGTTGCCTTGATAACGCAATGTGAAGTGGTTCTTATTATTGATATTCCAATCTAAACGACCTAAGAGTGAAGTACCTTCTTGATTGATATTGCGGCGTTCAAATGATTCTTCAATACCTGTAATATTCTTATAAATGTCAACCAGTTGCTGAGCTGTTTGTGTATTCATGAAATAGCCCGGTGCACCAGCATAATAGGTTGAAGGATAGCTGTTCTTTTTATATTCCAATGAAGTGAAGAAGAACAATTTGTCCTTAATGATAGGACCACCAAAGGTAAAGCCGTAAGTTTTTGTGCTTTCATCAGAAAGCTTTTGTGTTTTCTTGTAGACTTGGCTATAACGGCCATAAAGGTTTTCATCAGTATAGTATGTGAAGGCTGTACCTGTGAATTTATTTGTACCCGACTTTGTAATAGCATTGATAGCACCACCTGTGAAACCACTTTGACGAACGTCGAAAGGTGAAACTGCAACTTGGATTTGCTCGATAGCATCCATTGAAATTGGATTTGCACCAGTCTGACCACCATTTGTACCAGATGAAGTTAGACCAAACACATCGTTGCTGACCATACCATCAATTTGGAAAGAATTGTAACGGTTGTTGGTTCCAGCGATAGAGATACCTCCAAACTTGTTGTTATTTACAAGAGGAGATAGTTTAGCAACATCATAGACATTACGATCTACGGTTGGTGCATTCTCAATCATTTGCTTAGAGAAGTTAGAAGCAGCACCATTTCCACCATGTCCTGCGCGTCCGGTTACGGTTACTTCGGTCAAGGTTTTAGCATCTTCTTTCATGTCTGCATTGATAACGGTGGGTTCACCCAATGCTAAGAAAATGTTTGTGCGGTTGTCATCCTTAAAGCCGATATATGAAATCGTAACTTTGTAAGGACCACCGACACGCATACCTTGAATGGTGTAACGTCCATCGGTGTTGGTAACAGCATTATAGGTTGTTCCTGATGGAACGTGAACGGCGGTCACAGTTGCTCCGATGACGGTTTCACCGCCTGCGACAACTTTTCCATTAATGCTTGATGTGGTTACCTGCGCCATGAGGGATGTTGTAAAAAACAACATAAGCGCCATTAATAAATGCAATTTTTTTTGCATGACTGTTAACTGAAATTTAATGAATAATTTGAGGGGATAAACCCAGTTAATATTTAGATGATGCAAAATTAGTTAAATATTGCCAAAGTTGTATAGATATCGTGTTAAAATTTAAATTAATGTTGAATTTAATTCTAAATCACTCTGTTATTTCTTTAAAACTGCATTTATGTTCTTTACTTTGCGCCTTTTTCTTACTTCTAAACATGTCATTGAGTTTCAATGAATTCTTACGTTGAAAACATTTTGTATGGATTTAGTTTGTTAATCCTAACTGTTTATGATAAAAGGTAGGCTTGGAGTTCAGTAGGTGGTAAAGCTTATTTTTATATGGATTAAACCTTTTTCTTTCGAGCTTTATTTTCCAATAGTCTGACGATTTCCATATATCCTAATCTTCGTGCGAGAGTAAGTGGTGTGAGTCCTTCTTCACCTTTCACATTTTTTCTTGCACCATGCTTCAATAGTAGTTCAACCATGGCTTTATTCCGGTTTCCAACTGCTATGATGATAGGATAGCTTGTATAATCGGCGCCAAGGTTTCCCATTCCGTCTGCTTTAGCCCCACTGCTCAGTAATAATGCTGTTATCGGAAGATTATTTGTAAGACAACTAAAGACTAATGGGCATCCGCCTTCTTCGGTGTAGGGCTGGTTTACTTTTGCACCTTTAGAAATGAAATACTTTGTCAAGGCGTAGTCGCCATTATTAATCGCCATGCAGAGTGCATCGTATATGTATATATCATCAGAAAATGCATAGTCGATATTTGCCTTCTGTGCAATGAGCTTTTCAATTGCCGCCTTGTTTTTGTATAGACATGCATAGCCAAGTAAGGTGTAAGATGTTGATTCGTCTTTCCTTATCAGCGAATCAATATTTTTAATATGCTTGAGCTGTGCATCAAGTTTCGAAAGATTGTTTGCCTTTATAGCTGCTATCGCTAAATTATAATGATTTTGCTTTGCTACTTTCTTTTGACTATATGCTGACATCAGTACCAAGAGTAAAAGAGCAAATAAAAGTGTTAGTTTCTTATTCATCGTAAGTGTTTTTTAGTTTCTCACTATTTGCAACATTGTTATAAACTTTGTTACAGAGCGCTTTATATCCTTCTAAATTGAAATAATTTTTATCGGCGATATAATCTCTGAATGCTGTGTCGTTATAAAGGGCTTCTCCAAGGAGATCGGTTTCTTCAACGCCAAATTTTTTGCAAAATCTATACTGATAATAACATAGGTATGCCGCAACTTTATAGCGTTCTTCCTTATTAAATTCTTTTGCCCAATCAGGCGTATCTTCTTCGTCTTCATGTAACATATATTTTATATAGGTATTCATGAGCGAACTGATTTTGATGTTTTCTACTTTTACAGGCAGCTTCAAAACACTTTTCAGCAGTCCTTCTCTGATTTCTACATGTGGCCATTTTGTCTTTTTCTTGATGGCGAAGGTCTCATTGAGGATGTGTGATTTCGCCACAGTGGCATATTCCATTACCATCCATTCAAGCAGCAACCTATTAATCTCCTCGTTTTTGTCATAACCATACTTTTGTAATAGGTTGGTAAGAAATCCCCATTCATTTTTTTTCAGCCACGCAAATGCTTTCTTGCTATCATGAAAAATAAATTCATTTTCATAATATGGTTCTTTGCGACTGAGGTCATAATAGAGCTTTCCTGTCTTAAACA
>NZ_GL629647.1:746832-768425 GCF_000185845.1 Segatella salivae DSM 15606 | reverse complement strand
CTTCAAAGATATCGGGTAGCCTTTAATATCTACAACCTCATGAATAGTAGGGTGGGGAAAGATGTAGTTATAATTCGGCACATAGATAGTTTTATTCCAGAAATAGCTTGGTTTCTCATAGGAAGCAGAAATCATTGCATTGGTTTGCTTTCTTCTTTCGGTAGGATTTCCATTCTTAAAGATATAAGTTCGAAAGCCTTCTTCGGCTAAGGCATTGTTGTTTTGAGAAATATCCACACCATAGTATTTCTGAATAGCCTTACGGGCTGTCTCGTTGTCAACGGCTCTGTATCCATGCTTTCTCAAAGCTTCGTGGATAAGTTCAATGGCAATATCCGTATATTCAACTTGATGTTTGCTGGGCATAATCTCAATACCATCCATACCTACATCCGAAAGTTCTTCATAAAATGCTCGGATTTGCTTATCATATACTTTCAACAAATCCTTTTCTGTATGAACTTTGCTATCGTTGGCTTTCGCCTCATCTGTCTTTTTATGTTGCTTGTTGCAACTACTTGCAAAACTTAAGGATAGCAATGCAAGTAAAACGTATTTGATAATGCTTCTTTTTTTCATTCGTCTTGGTGTGTTTTTATTTTTACCTCGGTGTCATAATCATCATATACTTTGTGGCATAGTGCTTCAAAACCAGGAAGATTAAAATAATGCTGGTCAACAATATACTTGTAGAATGCATTATTGTAATAGAGTGCATGCCCAAGAAGTGAGGTGTCAGTAAAGCCATTTTTCTTGCTGATTTTATAGAGATAATAGCACAAATAGGCTGCAACTTTATAGCGTTCTTTCTTTGTGAATTCAGTCATCCACATGGGGAGTTTCTGTTCTTCTTCATTCAGCAGATAGTCGATATAGTCATTGAAGAGAATTTCCCACTCCTTGTTTCCTTCTGTTGCAGGCTGTTTCAGAATGCTTTTCAGCAGTCCTTCTCTGATTTCCACTTTCGGATGCTTCGTCTTTTTCTTGCAGGCAACAGTGTTGTCGAGCATCCAAGGCTCACCTACAGGCGTATATTCTTTCAGCATGTCGGCCATCACCAACTTGTTGATTTCTTCGTTCTTGTCATATCCGTAGTCACGCAACAGATTAATGAGAAACTCTGCATCATTCTTCTTCAGCCATGAAAAAGCCGCTTTGCTGTCATGAAAGATAAAATTATTTTCGTTGAAGAATATGCTGTCATTGAAGTTGAAATAGAGTTCTCCATGCCTTATCGTCTTTCTGTCACTTTCATCTATGGTTTCATCAGGTAGTCCCTTGATATTTACTGCCATGTCTATTGTGGGAGAAGTTGCAATGTAGTTATAATTTGGCACATAGATGAGTCTGTTCCAGAAATAGCTTTGTTTTTCGAAGCTATGCTCGTTCATTGCTTTCTCTTGTTTGGCACGTTCTGCTGCATTGCTGTTCTTGAAGATATACGTTCTGAAGTTTCTCGTCACTTGAATGTCATTGCTTTGCGTTACATCCACACCGAAATATTTCATGATGGCTTTTCGGGCAGTCTCGTTATCCACGGGTTTATAGCCTTTCCTTCGTATGGCTTCATCAATCAGTTCAACAGCAATGTCGGTATATTCCACTTGTGCTTTGTGCGACATGGATAGAATGCCGCCGTCTGATATTTCTGTCAAGTTAAGATAATAGGCTCGGATTTGCTTGTCATATACTTTCAACAAATCTCTTTTTGCACGCACTATCGTGTCGTTGGCATTCACCGACTCTCTTTTCTTAGATTGCTTTCCACAACTCAAAAGTCCAATGAGCAGTGATGCAAACAAAAAATATTTAATATTGATTTTCATCTCTCTGTATGGTTTCTTATTTTATTTTCGGTGTTATCATCATCATAGGTTTTACGGCATAGGTTCTTAAATTTCTCATGCGCCTTTGTACAACAGCTCGTAAGCATAATGAGTTGAAGAATCATGAGTAAGCTCATGAGGCTTTTCGTATCATTTTTGTGTTCCATGTGGAATTTCTAAGTTAAGTAAATCTTCATTTGCATACAAAAATAAAGATTGTATGGTAATCTTGCAAATAATTTTCTTGTTTTCGTGCTTCTGAACGTTTCAGAAAGGCCAAATGGAGGTTTTTTGTGCTTCTGAACGTTTCAGAAAGAACAAATGGAGGTTTTTCATGCTTCTGAACGTTTCAGAAAGAGCAAATAGAGGTTTTTCATGCTTCTGAACATTTCAGAAAGGGCAAAAAGAAGATTTTTATGCTTCTGAACGTTTCAGAAAGAGCAAATGGAGGATTTTCGTGCTTCTGAACGTTTCAGAAGGAGCAAATGGAGAATTTTTATGCTTCTGAACGTTTCAGAAAGAGCAAATAGAGGTTTTTCATGCTTCTGAACATTTCAGAAAGAGGAAAAAGAGAAAATAGGTGTTTCTGTCAACGACATAAGCATGAAAAAGAGGAAATAGGTGTTTCTGTCAACGACATAAGCATGAAAAAGAGAAAATAGGTGTTTCTGTCAACGACATAAGCGCAAAAAAGAGAAAATAATCGTCTCTGTCAACGACATAAGCGTGAAAAAGAGAAAATAATCGCTTCAGTCAACGACATAAGCATGAAAAAGAGATTTTATGTGCTTAAGCGTGGCGCGGAAAGGCGAAAAAGAGATTTTTGGTGCTTAAGCGTGGCGCGGAAAGGCGAAAAAGAGATTTTAGGTGCTTAAGCGTGGCGCGGAAAGGCGAAAAGAGAATTTTTGGTGCTTAAGCGCGACGCGGAAAGGCGAAAAAGAGATTTTTGGTGCTTAAGCGCGACGCGGAAAGGCGAAAAAGAGATTTTTGGTGCTTAAGCGTGACGCGGAAAGGCGAAAAAGAGATTTTTGGTGCTTAAGCGCGACGCGGAAAGACGAAAAAGAGATTTTTAGTGCTTGAGCGTGGCGCGGAAAGGCGAAAAAGAGATTTTAGGTGCTTAAGCGCGACGCGGAAAGATTAAAATAGAAAAAAATCATGCTTCTGAGCGACTCAGAAAGACCAAATGGAGTTTTTTCATACTTCTGAGCGACTCAGAAACACAAAAGAGGGGTTTCTGAAAGTCTTTTTCTATCTTTTTTGCTTTTAAACGAAGAAATGCCATGTTAATCACACGGCATTTCTTTTTCTGAAATAAAACCAATTTGTATCAAATAGGTTTTGAAGTCTTAATCGAAGTCAATTGATAGGGAAGTAGAGGTTAGTCTAAGCTGTATGTATGTACGCTGACTCCTTGGGCCGACGGCAGATAGTTGATGCCCCACCAACACATTTGTAGTAGACAGAAACAGACAATAAGCATGACGAGAGCGGGTTTGGGGCGCATGGGTTTATACTGACGATAGTGAATGTAGACCAAATAAGACAGCCATGTGATGGCAGCCCATGTTTCTTTTGGGTCCCAACTCCAATAGTGTCCCCATGCTTCCTTGGCCCAAAGCGCACCCATGAGCATGCCCAGTGTGACAAATGACATGCCTACATAAACAAGATTGTCGGTGATGTCGAGTTCTTGGGGTGTTGCTGCCGTTTTCTTGATGAATAGCAGATATACTGCCATTACCATGGCTGCACCGAGCATGGCATAGGCCATCATATAGACGATGACATGGGGGGCAAACCACGGACTTTGCAGTGCTGGCATGAGTGTCTTAGAGTGAATCTCGGGTTTGAAGAGATTGATACACACAAAGACTGTGGCTAATAAGGTGCTGAATGATAATATCCATCTGTAGTGCCAGCGACTGTAGACGATGATACCAGCCAATGGAAGGAAAAAACTATACCAGAGTCGGGTTTCGCCCATCGTGCGAAGGGGTGGACGCTCAAGCGTTATCCACATTAATAATATATAGGAGAAGAAGACTGCAAGACCTAAGCTCGTAAAGACAAAGGTCAGTGTTTTCTTTTCTTTCCATGAAGCAATCGCACCGATAATCCAGCAAACGACAGAAATAATTGCAAATATGATGAAGTAATTCCAAGTCATGATTTAGTTTTCTTTTTTCTTACTTGCGGTGAGGAACATTCCTATCGCACCGATGATTAACAAATAGATTCCTACATAAACAACGTTGAGCCATGGGTCGCGCACTAACTCAAACACACTGACATTGCTCCATTTTCCCATTTGCTCATTGTAGCTGAGTTGATAAATCTTCCAGCCATTAATCTTGAAGGGCTTATTAACTTCAATTTCAGTCATGATGTTTTTTCCGTCTTGTGTATAGATGTTTACTTTTGAAGCAAAACGTTTAGGTTCGCGACTTGCCATGACGAGTGATTTGCCATCACTGAGCTTCAATGTTTCTAATGGAAATTGATAACTTCCGCAGGTAACCCAGCCTTCTTTGCGGTCTTTCCCTTTTGTGGCAGTTATAGACAAGGCACAAGCTGAACCTGCCATGCTGCTTTGGATGTATCCCCCAGTCTTGATGGCCATACCAAGTGAGTCCATGCGTAACATGCCTTTCATCTGCATTGGCATATTCTTTATCATACCTGCCAGCTGCTTAGGAATGGCATCTTCTATCTTTTTATTCACGTTGATATGCCAGCCTGCAATATTTCCTTGCTTAAAGTTGTCGTCGATGAGCAATACTTCAGGCTTCTTGTAGGGGATGGGACGCCCCGTTTGGTCAATAACCATCAGCTTTGGAGGGTATTCATCAATGGTGAATTGATTGAGTTGGATGGCAATCGGTAGTTCATGCACATTGTTGAGTGCATCGAGTCCGCGCCATTCAGGTTGTCCCTTTTCGCAATACATTTTTAGTCTTTGCATGTCTGCACAACCGAGTGTGGCGGTGGTTAGAACGATAAACAAGCCCAAATGACTTGTAATCACGGGAAGTCTGCGCCATGAAAAGTGTGCGAGTTGATGAACTGCGGTTTCTCCGACAATCATTGTCATCCAAAAATAAACAAGGATGAATGGCCAAAAGTTCAACATCTTGCTAAGCCCGATGAAGTCGGCAGCAGGCTGTTCGGCTGGTACTTGGCGCGAAAGTCCCATGATGATGGTTAGCAAAGCAGATGCAGCAATAGCTGGTATTGCCGCTTGCATGGTCATCATGAAACGGAAAAAGTAGACTTTTTTCCTTAACAAGTAGAATAGAATAAGCGCAATGATAAGTACGATAAGCGTTATTCCGTTTGCTGGCCAAAGAAATAAAACCCAGTCTAATGGGCCAATAGAGAATTGAAGGAGTAATCCAACCAGTAAAAAACCGGCAACGATGGCTATTCCTTCTTTTAAGTTCCAAGGTTTATTCCACATAATTATATATTAAGAAAGAGGCACCGGAGAGAAATCTCCGATGCTCCCTTGTAGTGTTATTTTAAGTAAGATTTTACATGGGCTGTGTGATGAACAGCTTGTTTTTGCGAGCCGATTCAATCCATTTCGGTACAATGGTGTCGAGGAAGTCCTTCTTTTGTGACTTTAACTTCTTCATGTCGAGACCAATATACTTTGCAGCTTTTTCACGCGTTGAAATGTCTGGAAGAGGTATCTGCCCTGTGAATCCATGCTTTGCAGCAACACGTTGCGCTTGTAATTGAGCATCTTTAGCATACATCATCGAATAGCCGAGCAAACGTTCAACTTCTTGTGGTGCGTGGAATGCAGCTCCGTGACTTGCTAATGAATAATCCCAACGCCACTGACTCTTGCGGATATCACTCAAACATTGCTTCATCTCAGCCTCTGTAGCACCCTTGTCCCACGCGAACTTAGCATAGATGTGTGCGTTGGCTAATTCTCTGTTCACCTTCAAAGCGAAGTCATAAACTTTCTTTTGTCGGTCATAAACATTCTGACGGAGTGTTTCTGCAGACTGTCTGTGGCATGTCTGACAAGTGCGATCGATATGTGCAAGCGGACTCATGATGTGGTGATCAGTATATTTTACGCCACCTTCTGAAATGTAAGGCATGTGACAATCTGCGCATGAAAGACCGCGTTGTCCGTGTATACCCTGTTTGAACATCTCATAACCTGGGTGTTGAGCTTTCAGAATCTTGGCACGAGAGAGGGGGTGAACATAATCATAGAAGCCGATGCTGTCATAGTATTCTTCAGCTGCTTCGCATGTAAGTCCCTTCTCTTGTGGGAAGTGAAGATAGTTCCCATTGTCTTTTTCAAAATAGTATTCTGTATGGCATTGTGCACAAACCAGACTCCTCATTTCTTGATGGCTGGCTTTCTTAACATCTTTACCTACGCGTGCCCATGCTTCGTAAAGAGCAGGACGTGCTGGTTTAAGATCCATTGTACGTGCATCGTGACAATCTGAACATCCTACAGTGTTCATGACTTGGTTTCCCCAATCGCTCCATTTTGCAGCATAGAAAGCATTCTTTCCTTTCTCGCGCATGAGGCGTGGTACATCAGGACCTTTACAAGTCCAACAAGTTCCAGGTTGCATGTCTCCCTGACCATCAACACCTGGTGAACCTGTTCGAAGGATTTTTCTTAAATCTTCGATACAGTGACGATGGCCACGTGGGCTGTTATAGTCTCTTGAGAAGGCATAACCATCCCAGATAACAACGATTTCCGGACATTTCTCCAAAATACTTTTCTCTTGTGAACCATTGTATTTACTCTCGAAGGTTGTGTCTTCTGTCATGGCCCATGTTTGATATTCGCGTGGAAAATCCTCAGCGAATTTCTCGTTCTGAGCTACGATAGAGTCGGTCATTGGCACGCGGCGATTGTTGAAAATGCTGGCAACTTCTGCTCTTCTTTCTAATAATGAAGAACACAGAAGACCCAAAATGAACACAACAACCATTGCTCCTCCAAAGAGTAGCCAACCTTGCCATTTCTTAAGTTGTTTTGCCATAGTTATTGAATTTATTAATTTATTCGAAGACTGTTGTTGATATTATAGATTGATTTCATTATTTGTTTTCGGTTGGTCCCATGTAAGGATCATGTCCTAATAGCTTCTGTAGCCAAGCAGGAACAGGATCTGGTGGCATAGGCTCAACGAATTCGGCTCCAGGAGTAGATGAAAGCGAGTTCATTCCCATGTGTGGAACGTTACGATGGCAGTCCCAACAAGCCTTGCCTTCGCCTCGTTTTGCTTCCATATAGTCGATTCGTCCGGTCTTAACAAATTCTTGATTGAGTTGTTTATGACAGCGAATGCAGTTGTCCATGATAACTTCTGCTGAAGCATCTTCAGCTTCAATGGCTTGTCGTTCGCTATGCGTAACAAAGTAAGCTACATGCTTCATACCATCTTTTCCTTTGAAAAAATAGTGAGAAAAGATGTTGTTGTTGGGCACATGACAATCATTACAGGTAACATCTCTGCCGTGAGATGAGTGCGACCATGTAGCATAATAAGGCGACATAATATGACAATTGATGCAGGCAGCAGGATCATCTCCAACGATGTAGGTTTGCATTCGAAGAAG
The DNA here is from genome assembly GCF_000185845.1 of Segatella salivae DSM 15606. Lineage (GTDB taxonomy): Bacteria > Bacteroidota > Bacteroidia > Bacteroidales > Bacteroidaceae > Prevotella > Prevotella salivae. The sequence goes on along the minus strand of NZ_GL629647.1, from coordinate 760,992 downwards.
ATACATGAACAAAACTACTAAGCCAAAAGCGATGCCACATAATGAGGTTAAGATAATCTTTTGTCTATAAGATAGGCTATTGACAAACGATTTCCATCCATTTTTCAAATAGGTATAGGTTAGTCGCTTCATAGAGTAATCGTTGATTAATGTCACAAATTTAAGATTTTTGTGTGTTAATCAAGTCAAAGATTCGGGAAATTATCCTCATTTATGGGGATAAAATGAAAAAAATCACAAAAAATATAATCTGTAGTTGATTTTTTGTCAACTACAGATTACATTTTGTTATACGCGTTGTTGAATTTGTTTTAATTTCAACATGTCTGACGGAACGGCACTTTGTATAGCGTCAACCAATAGTTTTCGAATCTTATGCCGCACGAAATCTTTGGTATTTATAATGACAATATCGCGCGTTGGTATAGGGATAGCAAAAGGCCGAACAAGTTCTTTCTGGCTGTCAGCCAATTGGAGTATGGCGAGCTCAGGAATGAAAGTCATGCCTTTTCCGTTTTCAACGATGCGCATGAAAGTTTCAATACTGCCCAAAGAATAAGCTTTCTGACTTTGTTTAGCTTCCTTTAATTGACAGAATTTCACAAGTTGGTCTCTGAAACAATGGCCTTCATCAAGCATCCAAAGATATTCCCCTTTGAGGTCTGTTGTATGTATCACCTTATTTATATATAGGGGGTCGTCTTTTGCAACATATCCAAAGAACTGCTCAAAGTATAGATGTGTGGTTTCAAAATCTCCCATTCCATCAAGTTCTGCCAATATGCCTACGTCGATATCTCCATGCTCCAATGCTTTCTTTATTTCGTGGGTTTGCATCTCTCGAATACGAATGTCCGACTCAGGATAGTGCTGTAGCAGTTGTGGAAAAAAGCGTGGAATGAGATAAGGTGCAATCGTTGGCAGGATGCCTACGTGGAAAATTCCCCGTAAAGTGTTCTTTTCTTCGTCAACAGATTCCTTTAGAAGTTTTGCATGTTGCAGGATTTCTAAACTCTGATTGATGATATGTTGTCCAATGACTGTAGGCAAGATGGGTTGTCGTTTGCGGTCAAAGATCTTCACACCAAGTTCATCTTCAAGTTTCTGAATCATTGAACTCAGTGTTGGTTGAGTCACTTTGCAGGCCTCTGCAGCCTTAGCGAAATGCTTATGTCGGTATACTGCGATGATATACTCTAATTGTTGAAGAGTCATATTTTTAGGTTTTGGTACACTATTTCATGCAAAGATAATTTATTTTTTCATAATCATCAAACTTTTATTTGCTGTTGTCAATAAAAAAAATCTTTTTCTTTATGCGCTTTATAGACTCTTATAGTGATGCGTTATAAATAAAAACTAATTGAAAGATAGATATTTTCTATTGATTAATTAACTTGATTTCTTGTTTCTTATGAAAATAAGCACTAACTTTGCAAACAGGATAATTGGTAATATTAAACAATAACATTATGAAAAAAAGATTTGTTTGTAGCGTTTGTGGCTACATTTATGAAGGAACAGAAGCACCAGAAGAGTGCCCAGTATGCCATGCTAAAGGTAAATTCCAGGAGTTTACAACAGCACAATTAAAAGGTACTAAGACTGAGCAAAACCTCAAAACAGCTTTTGCAGGTGAAAGCCAAGCTCACACAAAATACCTTTACTATGCTTCTAAAGCAAAGAAAGAAGGTTATGAGCAGATAGGTGGTTTGTTCGAGGAAACAGCTCACAACGAGCGCGAACACGCAGAGATGTGGTTTAAGTTCTTGCATGAAGGCGGTATTCCTACTACGACAGCTAACCTTGCTGACGCTGCTGCTGGTGAAAACTATGAGTGGACTGACATGTATGCTCAAATGGCTAAAGAGGCTATGGAAGAAGGTTTTACAGGTATTGCTGCTAAGTTCCGTGCTGTAGGTCAGGTTGAGAAGCATCATGAAGAGCGTTATCGCAAGTTGTTAAAGAACATCGAAGATGGTGTTGTTTTCTCTCGTGATGGAGATTGTATCTGGCAATGCCGCAACTGTGGCCATATCGTTATCGGTAAGAAAGCACCTGAGATTTGCCCTGTTTGCAATCATCCTCAGAGCTTCTTCCAGATTGAGGCAACAAATTATTAATTTGATTGATTTTAAGTTAAGATAGAGAAGTCGGGCAGCAATGCTCGACTTCTTTTGCTTTTTAGGAGTTAAAAGGTAGATCAAATACAAGGAAGTGTTCTATTAAAGAGTTTCTTGTTGCTTATAAAAGAAATTGACTTTAATTTTTATCTAATTGCGAATTGTTTTCAACATGAAAACGATTAGCCCAAAGATAAATCATATCTGCATTCATAAAAGAATTATACTCTTTATCTAAAAGCTATCAAATTATACGGCAATTTCTATCATTTTACGGCTTAAAGTCATTCATATTACCATGTCGTTTGGCTCTTTTTATTCCTTAAATTTTATGCTATAATTATCAATTCCATTTTACTTCATTTCATCTATTTATATAAAAGGTATTCTGAGTAACCGCTTTTTAGGTTGGCTGTATGTATTTTTTTAGTTGTTGTTTCTTTTTAATTATTCCTACCTGACCATGTAATTAGTGTTGATGTTGAGAGTGTTTATTTTCAATATTTTATATATTGATGTTTAGTTTGCATTCATATAATCTTAATTTTGTCACCTCTATATTACATTTTTTGCTAAAAGAGTATGATAAGTCTAATATTATTGTTAACTTTGCAGCGCTTTAAGTGGATTAGCTCTCCACTGTAAATGGAGCAAATAATTAATAACGTTATAAAATTTATGTATTTTACTTTATTCGTTACCGTTTTGATAACGGCTGTGGTTTTGGTAGTGGCAGCTTATGTCATAGCAAAGCTTATCGGTCCGCGTTCATACAATCCGGTAAAGGGTGAGCCTTTCGAATGTGGTATTCCAACGCATGGTAGCTCTTGGCTTCCTATGCATGTGGGATATTATTTGTTTGCCATCCTTTTCTTGGTGTTTGATATTGAGACCGTGTTCCTCTATCCATGGGCTGTGGTTGTTAAGCAATTTGGTTCATTAGCCTTGATAAGCATTGGCTTCTTCTTGGTTGTTTTAGTTTTAGGCCTTGCCTATGCATGGCGGAAAGGAGCATTGGAATGGAAGTAAGAAAACCACACATCAAGAGTATTCCTTATGATGAATTTAAGGACAATGACACTCTTGAGAAGATTACGAAAGAGCTGAATGAAGGTGGTGTCAATGTAATTGTTGGTTCATTAGACCAGGCAATCAACTGGGGACGCAGCAATTCACTTTGGTCTCTGACATTTGGTACATCATGTTGTGGTATTGAGTTTATGGCCGTTGGTTGTGCTCGATACGACTTTTCTCGTTTCGGTTTCGAGGTAACTCGTAACTCTCCGCGTCAAGCAGACTTGATAATGTGTGCCGGAACGATAACAAACAAGATGGCTCCTGTGTTCAAACGACTTTATGATGAGATTGCTGAGCCAAAGTATGTTGTCGCTGTTGGTGGGTGCACTATTAGTGGTGGGCCTTTCAAGAAGAGCTATAACGTAGTGCGAGGCATTGATGAACTTGTTCCGGTTGATGTTTACATTCCGGGCTGTCCTCCTCGTCCTGAGGCTATTCTCTATGGAATGATGCAGTTACAACGTAAAGTTAAGATTGAGAAGTTCTTTGGTGGAGCTAATCATAAGATGACAAAAGAAGAGCGAGAGCTTTCGATGTCGAAGGGAGGCTTGCATGGACTGAGTAACGAAGCCATTGTTTCGACAGAGAAACTCGGTAAACCAGCTCCGATTATTGTTACTGATGTGCCAGCTGATTTCGATCCAGAAAAAGGTCTAACAGATTAATAAGGTAAAAGAAGATGAAATTAAATAACATAGAACTTCAATTCGATAACTTTGCCGCAGAGATGGCAAAGTTGAAGAACGAAAAGCATTTCGACTATCTTGTTACCATTATTGGTGAAGACTTTGGCGAAGAAGGTTTGGGTTGTATCTATATTCTTGAGAATACAGAAAGCCATGAACGTTGCTCAGTTCGAACGATTGCAAAGCAGATAGGAGAAGAGTATGTGATTCCAACTACAATTAATTTGTGGAATGCGGCTAATCTCCTTGAACGTGAAGTGTTTGACTTTTTGGGCATAAAGTTCCTGGGACACCCCGACATGCGTCGTTTGTTTATGCGTAATGACTTTAAGGGATATCCGCTGAGAAAGCATTTTGATGCGAGCCCTGAAGCCAATCCTTTCCCTACAACCGATGAGCCTGAGAGTGATTTCACAACAGAATGGAATCTCGATAAGAACGGAAACTTAGTTGCTACGCAGCATCGCATGTTTGATGAAGATGACTTCATCGTGAACTTAGGACCTAATCACCCAAGTATGCACGGCGTACTTCGTTTGCAAACGGTTCTTGATGGAGAGGTTGTTAAACACATTTATCCTCACTTAGGCTATATCCATCGTGGTATGGAGAAGATGTGTGAGAGTATGACTTACCCTCAAACTTTAGCCTTTACTGACCGCTTAAATTACCTTTGTGCAATGATGCATCGTCATGCTTTGGTTGGCGTTATTGAAGAAGGTATGGGGATTGAACTCTCAGAGCGTATTCAGTATATTCGCACAATCATGGATGAATTGCAGCGTATTAACAACCACTTGCTGTTCCTTGGTACGTGTGCACAAGACTTAAGTGCATTGACTGCATTCCTATATTGCATGCGAGACCGTGAGCATGTGCTGAATGTTATGGAGGAAACTACGGGTGGTCGCTTGATACAAAACTACTATCGAATTGGTGGTTTGCAGGATGATATCGATCCAAACTTTGTCCAGAACACAAAGACGCTTTGCAAATATCTGCGTCCTATGGTTCAAGAGTATTTGGATGTATTTGGAGATAACGTCATCACACATCAGCGTCTTGAGGGTGTAGGACCAATGAATCTTGAGGATTGTATTAATTATGCTGTAACAGGTCCAGCCGGACGTGCTGCTGGTTGGCATAATGATGTGCGCAAGAATCATCCTTATGCAATGTATGGAAAGGTTGACTTTGAAGACATAACCTTAACCGGTGCTGACTCAATGGCACGATATATGGTTCATATTCAAGAGATTTATCAGAGTCTAAACATTATAGAACAGTTGATAGATAATATCCCTGAAGGTGACTTCTATATCAAACAAAAGCCAATAATAAAAGTTCCTGAAGGACAATGGTACTTCTCTGTAGAAGGTGGAGCAGGTGAGTTTGGTGTATATCTTGATTCACGTGGCGACAAGAGTCCGTATCGTTTGAAGATGCGTCCAATGGGACTGACCCTTACAGGCGCTTTCGACAAGATGCTGAAAGGACAGAAATTGGCCGACCTTGTGGCTACAGGTGCAGCAATAGATTTCGTTATACCCGATATTGATAGATAATTATGTTTGATTTTAGTATAGTAACAACTTGGATTGACAGTCTTCTTCGTGAGACTCTTAACTTAGGAGATTTCTGGTCAATTTTAATAGAGTGCATACTGGTAGGTGTCTGTATACTTACTGCCTATGCGCTGATTGCTATCGTGTTGATATTCATGGAACGTAAGGTTTGTGCTTACTTCCAATGTCGTCTCGGCCCGATGCGTGTTGGTCCTTGGGGTATCTTCCAGGTGTTTGCTGATGTTTTGAAGATGCTTATCAAGGAAATTTTTGCAGTAGATAAGGCAGATAAACTGCTTTATTATATTGCACCTTTCCTTGTTATTATTGCTTCTGTAGGAACATTCTCCTTCCTTCCATGGAATAAAGGTGCAGCAGTACTTGATTTTAATGTAGGCGTTTTCTTAATAACTGCCATTTCAAGCATTGGTGTGCTGGGCATTTTCATTGCAGGATGGGGTAGTAATAACAAATATTCTGTTGTAAGTGCGATGCGTGGTGCTGTTCAAATGATTTCCTACGAAATATCTTTGGGATTATGTTTGATTAGTGCTGTTATCCTCACTGGTACGATGCAGGTCAGTGGTATTGTAGAAGCACAGCATGGAGCATGGCTCATTTTCCAGAGTCCTTTTACCTGGTTAGCTTTCCTTGTGTTCCTTATTGCGGGTAATGCTGAGGCTAATCGTGGCCCATTTGACTTGGCTGAGGCAGAGAGTGAGCTGACTGCAGGTTATCATACCGAGTATTCGGGTATGGGATTTGGCTTCTATTATTTGGCTGAATATTTGAATCTGTTTGTGATTTCAGGTATTGCAGCTACCGTTTTCTTAGGTGGTTGGATGCCTCTTCACGTTTCAGGACTTGATGGTTTTAATGCCATAATGGATTTTATTCCAGGCATTGTTTGGTTCTTTGCAAAGACATTTGCTATTGTTTGGATTCTAATGTGGATTAGATGGACTTTCCCTCGTCTTCGTGTAGATCAGATTTTGGCTTTGGAATGGAAATATCTCATGCCATTCATGCTTGTTATTCTTACTTTGACAACCATTTGGGTTGCCTTGGTTTAATGCTTTCATGAAATGATTAAAGAATTTAGTTAAAATGGAAAATAACAAATCGTATTTCGGTGAAATTGGTGCTGCACTGAAGACTTTGGGTACAGGCCTGAAGGTGACGATGAAGGAATACTTCACGCCAAAGACCACAGAGCAGTATCCCGAGAACCGTAAGACAACGCTTCATGTCTCAAAGCGTCACCGTGGACGTCTTGTTTTCAAGCGTAATGAGGATGAAAGCTATAAATGTGTAGCTTGTCTTATGTGTGAGAAGGCTTGTCCTAATGGCACCATTCAGATTACATCACACATGGCTGAAGACCCAGAAACCGGACGTAAGAAAAGGCAGCTTGACGACTACCATTATGATCTTGGTGACTGCATGTTTTGCCAGTTGTGCGTCAATGCTTGTAATTTCGATGCCATAAAGTTTGTGAATGATTTCGAGAACTCAGTCTTCGATAAAGACAAGTTGGTCTATCATCTTGACAAAGAGGTATATAAAGGAGGTAGTCTTCCTGGACTTATAGATGGAGGAGCACCTTTAACAATCGGTAAGTTTAACACAAAAACCAAGTAGAAAAGATTATGGCAAATTTAATTATGTTTTGCATTCTTGCTGTAATCATTCTTGGTTCAGCAATCGTGTGCGTTACTACTAAACGTATTATGCGAGCAGCAACTTTCTTGCTTTGCGTGTTGTTTGGTGTAGCTGGTATTTATTTTATTCTTGATTATACATTCTTAGGTGCAGCACAGATATCTGTTTATGCTGGAGGTATTACAGTTTTGTATGTTTTTGTCATCCAGCTTGTATCTAAGCGTACGTTACAAGGTCTTGTAGAGCGGTTTAAAGGAAAACGTGTTTTCAGCGGTGTTCTCTTGTGTGTCGCTGGACTTTTAACGGTTGGTTTAGTTCTTATTAAAAATAATTTTTATAATGCTGCTTTGCAAACTACCGATACAGAAGTGCCAATGGCACAGATTGGTACTGCACTTCTCGGAAGTGATAAATATCAATATGTATTGCCTTTTGAGTTTATCTCAGTATTCTTATTGGCATGTATCATTGGCGGTATTATGATTGCAAGGAAGGAGGACAACAAATGAATATCCCTGTAGAATGTTATCTCGTGCTAAGTACACTATTGTTCTTTATTGGTGTCTTTGGATTTGTAACGCGTCGTAATCTTGTAGCGATGTTAATTTCCATAGAACTTGTATTGAACGCTGTTGATTTGAATTTTGCAGTATTCAATCGTCTCCTTTTCCCCGGACAGCTTGAAGGCTTTTTCTTCACTTTGTTCTCTATTGGAGTCAGTGCGGCAGAAACGGCAGTGGCACTTGCCATCATTATTAATGTTTACCGTAATTACCATAGTGATCAGGTGAACAGTATCGAAAACATGAAATTCTAAAAGAGATGGAATACAGTTATTCATATTTAATACTTCTCCTTCCTTTCCTAAGTTTTTTGGTTTTAGGACTCTTAGGCATGAAGATGAAGAAGCAGGTAGCTGGCCTTATCGGTACAATTATGCTGGGCAGTCTTTTTGCAATGTCTGTCTATACGGCCTATGAATATTTCTTTGTTATTGGGCGTGACGCAACAACAGGCCTGTATCCGACGGTTACAGTATTCAATTTTACATGGTTGAAGTTTACTGATCTGCTTACTTTTAATATAGGTTTCCGCCTGACTCCTATTAGTGTAATGATGTTAATCGTTATTACAACGGTGAGTTTCATGGTGCATATCTATTCTTTTGGCTACATGGCAGAGCGTGATGAGCATTATAAATTTGAAGAATACGAACATGGTTTCCAGCGTTTCTATGCTTATTTATCACTCTTTACGATGAGTATGTTGGGTTTAGTTGTAGCTACAAACATCTTCCAAATGTATATGTTTTGGGAGCTTGTGGGTGTATGCTCCTACTTGTTAATTGGATTCTATTATCCCAAACATACTGCTGTACATGCCTCAAAGAAGGCTTTCATCGTTACACGTTTTGCAGACTTATTTTTCCTCATCGGTATTTTGTTCTTCAGTTTCTATGTAGGCACATTCAATTATGACCTGCATGCTAACCCAGAACTTGTTGGAAAACTTGCAAGTGTAGCTAAAGAATATGCTTGGGTGTTGCCAACAGCATTGTTCTTGATGTTTATCGGTGGTGCTGGTAAGAGTGCAATGTTCCCACTTCATATCTGGTTGCCTGATGCTATGGAAGGGCCAACGCCTGTTTCTGCACTGATTCATGCCGCAACCATGGTCGTTGCAGGTGTCTATCAGGTGGCAAGTCTGTTCCCAATTTGGGTAAAATATGCTCCAGAACAACTTCATTGGGTTGCTTATATTGCAGCATTTACAGCCTTCTATGCAGCTGCTGTTGCTTGTGCTCAACGTGATATTAAACGTGGCTTGGCATTCTCAACAATCTCACAGATTGCTTATATGCTTGTGGCTTTAGGTGTTTGCTTCGCCATGGATAATCATGAAGGAGGTCTTGGCTATATGGCAAGTATGTTCCACTTGTTCACACATGCTATGTTCAAAGCCCTTCTATTCCTTTGTTCAGGTGCAATCATTGTAATTATCGGAAGTAACTTTAAGGAATATATGGGTGGTCTTCACAAATATATGCCTATCACGAACATCTGCTTCCTCATTGGTTGTATTGCCATTAGTGGTGTTTGGCCTTTTGCAGGTTTCTTCTCAAAGGATGAAATTGTATCAGCTTGTTTTGAATATTCTCCATTCTTAGGTTGGTTTATGACGCTCGTATCAGGTATGACAGCGTTCTATATGTTCCGACTCTATTACGTTATTTTCTGGGGACAAAGCTATTATGAACTTGATCCAGAACATCGTAAGCGCCCAGCTGAAGTTCCTTTCGTAATGTGGGGACCTTTAGTATTCCTTGCTATCATTTCAATTTTTGCAGGATGGATTCCTTTTGGTCACTTTGTTTCAGCTACAGGACAGTCTATGGAAATTCATTTGCAACACTTTGAATTCTCAAGTGTCGCTTGGTTTAGTCTTTTGGCTGCAGCAATTGGAATAGGTTTAGCTACTTGGATGTATCTTCCAAAGCATAATCCTGTTCCTGATTTGTTGGCAAAGAGAATGCCTCGTTTGCACAAAGCAGCGCTTAATCGTTTCTATATTGACGACGCATGGCAGTTCTTTACGCATCAGATTGTGTTCAATTGCTTCTCTAAACCCATCGCTTGGTTTGACCGTCATGTCATTGATGGAACATTTAACTTCATGGCATGGGGTGCTCAAGAAGCAGGCGAAACGATTCGTCCTTGGCAGAGTGGTGATGTCCGTTCGTACGCATCATGGTTCCTTACAGGTACCATTGCATTGGCATTGATCTTGCTTTGTATTTTCAGTTAATGAATCATGAACATGAATAAAGACAAATAAAAAATGAGTATATTAACATTATTTGTAGTAATTCCGGTCCTGATGCTTATCGGTCTTTGGCTTGCAAAGAACGATAATCAGGTTCGTGGCGTGATGGTTGTTGGTGCAAGTGCATTGCTTGGGCTTTCAATATGGCTCACCATCACCTTCATTCAGATGCGTAATGCAGGCAACACCGATTTGATGTTGTTTACCTATAGTGTGCCTTGGTTTGCACCTCTACACATTGCATACAGCGTTGGCGTTGACGGCATCTCTGTAGTGATGATTCTTCTATCTGCGGTTATTGTTTTTACAGGTACATTTGCTTCTTGGCAACTCGAACCCATGAAGAAAGAATATTTCTTATGGTTTGTTTTGTTGAGTATAGGTGTATTTGGATTCTTTATATCGACCGACCTCTTCACGATGTTTATGTTCTACGAAGTTGCATTGATTCCAATGTATCTTCTCATTGGTGTATGGGGAACAGGACCTAAAGAATATGCTGCCATGAAGCTTACCTTGATGTTGATGGGTGGCAGTGCACTCTTGATTATCGGTATACTTGGCATTTACTATTTCAGTGGAGCAACTACAATGAACATCAACGAAATTGCAGCTTTGCATAATATTCCGGTAGCCGTTCAGAAGGTGTTCTATCCATTCATCTTCATCGGATTTGGTGTTTTGGGTGCGCTCTTCCCATTCCACACATGGTCACCTGATGGTCATGCTTCAGCGCCAACAGCTGTTTCTATGCTCCATGCCGGTGTATTAATGAAACTTGGAGGTTACGGATGTTTCCGCATTGCAATGTATTTGCTTCCTGAAGCTGCAGAGCAACTCTCTTGGATTTTCTTGATTCTCACCACCTGCTCTGTTGTTTATGGTGCACTCTCTGCTTGTGTTCAAACTGATTTGAAGTATATCAATGCTTATTCTTCAGTTTCTCACTGTGGTATGGTGCTCTTTGCTCTTTGCATGTTGACACAAACAGCCATTACAGGTGCTGTGCTTCAGATGCTTTCTCATGGATTGATGACTGCATTGTTCTTTGCTTGTATCGGTATGATTTATCACCGTGCAGGAACTCGTGACGTGCGTTATCTTGGCGGATTGATGAAGGTTATACCTTTCCTTTCTGTTTCATACGTCGTTGCAGGCCTTGCCAACTTAGGTTTGCCAGGTTTCTCTGGCTTCGTTGCTGAGATGACCATTTTTGTTGGTTCTTTCCAGAATGGCGATATGTTCCATCGTGTTTGCACCATCATTGCATGCTCTTCTATTGTTATTACAGCTGTATATATCTTGCGTGTTGTGGGTAAAATCCTATTCCAAAAGATTGCTAATCCGAAGTTCCTCGAGCTTCATGATGCCACTTGGGATGAGCGTTTTGCCATCGGCGGATTGATTTTCTGCGTGGCAGGACTTGGTATGTTCCCACTCTGGGTAGACAATGTGATTAGTGGTGCAGTTGGTCCAATCATCCAGCATATTCTTGGAACCACGGTAGCAGCCCTGTAATGTAGAACAAAATGATTAAGAATAAAGATTTATTATGAATATAGATTATAGTCAATTTCTAAGCATGATACCCGAGGTGACACTCATGGCACTTCTTGTTATCGTCTTCATTGCAGACTTTTCTACCGCACAGCGTTTTGTCATGCCTAATGGTGATAACAAAACTTCGTCACCACGTGCATGGTTTAATCCTTTGGTTTGTCTCTTGATGGCAGCGCATATTGTCATCAATATCTTCCCTGTCACTGCATCTACGGCATTTGGAGGCATGTATTACACAACTCCTTCGATTGGTGTTGTGAAAACGATTCTTGCCTTGGGTGCATTGATTGTCTTGATTCAAAGTCGTGAATGGATTTCGCGTCCTGACACACAATTCAAGGAAGGAGAGTTCTATATGCTCGTCATTTCAACCCTTTTGGGTATGAATATGATGGTCAGTGCAAACCATTTCTTAATGTTCTTCCTCGGTCTTGAGATGGCATCTGTGCCAATGGCTTGCCTCGTAGGACTCGACAAATACCGCCATCACTCTGCCGAAGCTGCTGCAAAATTCATTTTGACTGCGACCTTCTCAAGTGGTGTGATGCTCTTTGGTATCTCCTTTATCTATGGTGCAATGGGCACGCTCTACTTTGATGACATTGCAGTGAAGATGCAAGCCACACCGCTAACCATTATGGGCATGGTGTTCTTCTTTAGTGGTTTAGGATTTAAGTTATCATTGGTTCCTTTCCATTTCTGGACAGCCGACACCTATCAGGGAGCTCCAACAACCGTTACCGGCTATCTTTCGGTAGTCAGCAAAGGTGCAGCTGCCTTCGCACTCTGTGCAATTCTCATGAAGGTGTTTGCTCCGATGGTTGAATACTGGCAGTATTTGTTGTTCATTGTTATCGTACTTTCTATTACGATTGCCAACCTCTTTGCATTGCGTCAACGCGACTTAAAGCGCTTTATGGCGTTCAGTTCTATTTCTCAGGCTGGATATATCGTATTAGCAATTGTTGGTAACACGGCAATGAGCTTCACGGCATTAAGTTTCTATGTACTTATTTATGTTGCAGCAAACATGGCAGTCTTCGCTGTCATTAGTAGTGTAGAAGAGCATAATCAGGGTAAGGTGAACATGGACGACTATAATGGTCTATACAAAACCAACCCTCGTTTGGCTTTCTTGATGACATTGGCCTTATTCTCTTTGGGTGGCATTCCTCCATTTGCAGGTATGTTCAGCAAGTTCTTTGTGTTCATGGCTGCGGTAAAGGGAGCCTCAATCAGCACGACAAGTGGCGCACTTGCTTACGCTGTTGTATTCATTGCATTGATTAATACAGTAATCAGTCTTTACTACTATCTGTTGATTGTAAAAGCAATGTACATCAAACACAACGACTGTCCTTTGCCTGCATTCAAGAGTGCTTCAAGCACAAAGCTTGCATTAGCAATTTGCACCACAGGCATTCTGCTCTTTGGCGTGTGCAGCATGGTTTATGGATGGATAAATAGTGCAGCCATAGCATCATTGTAAGGCTGTTTATAGAATTATAACTGACCAAGAAAGCATGGCAACCCCTTTGCCATGCTTTTTTCGTGCTTATGTCGTTCACAGAAGTGCTTATTTTCTCTTTTTGCGGTAGTGTCCTATAAAGTGTGTATGTTTTACAAAATAGTACTTTCCTTTTCTAATATAACGCTCGTCCTCATATCTGCCAAAGTGATAGATAAACTTCTGTTGAGGTCTATCAGTATATCTAAGTGTAAGTTGATCATTATTTAATACATATATACCTTTTAAAATCTCTATAGAATCTTTGATTGAGTTATAATCATGAAACTCAAAAGTAGAGTCATTTTTGAAAACAATTCGTATATCAGCTGCATGTGGTATTATCCAAATACCTTGTAAATACTTGAATGCTGTAGATTTCTCTGTTTTTATGACTCTTACTTGATTTTTTTGTACAATAAACTTCTTGTTAGGTGCTGATGTACAACTTACGGCGATGAAGCCAATTAAAATTAACATTTTCATTCTCATTTCTAGTATACTCCATGATTAAACAATTCAAGCGGATGCAGAAATCCCGACGCAAGGACATCAAATCTTTCGTCGGGATTTCTTTTAATAAACTTCAATAGGAAGCCGTGTTACTTCAGCTTCTCCACCGTCAGCCCTCCCGGCTCTCCAGGCTGAATCTTAAACTCCACATCCACGAGTTTGCCGTCCGCGATGCGCACCCAGAAGGGATTGTCCACATCGTCGGTCACCATCTTGTAGGCACGTTCCGAGCCTGTGCCGGCAGCAAGGCCCGTGAACTTCATCACGCCCGGCGTGACGTGGGCATCCTGCTCATAGGCGGCGATGAGCGACTCCACTTTGCGAATTTCTTCGGACTTCTTTCCGCCCGATGTCGTGCCTTTGGTGACTTTCATCTGCGCCCGACTCTGATTGTAGGCGGTGTTGGTGTCGTCGATGAGTTTATTGAGCTTCGTGATAAACGTCGTGAGTTCGGCTGCCGGTGCGGCGATGCTGAAAGCAAAGGCCACGGTGGTCATCTCATCGTATTCGTCGTTCATCTTTTCACGTACAGGCTTGGCTGCACCGAGATTGGCAGCCACCTGCGATGCGGAGCGGCTTTCGAGCAGCGAGGCATAGCGGTCGACGGTCGTCTTCAACTGGTCAACGGCGGGCTGGAGGGCAAG
>NZ_GL629647.1:723488-746782 GCF_000185845.1 Segatella salivae DSM 15606 | reverse complement strand
GTATGGCTTGGTGGCATTGTAGAGCGTGGTGGCAGCAGCTTTCTGTGCGGCAACGGGGCTCTGCTTGGCACTGCGGATGGCCGAAAGAATGTAGGTTATCAGGTCGTCGGCCTCCTTGTCCACCGCCACAATATCGGCGGTCTCGTCCGAAATGCGGCTCTGCGCCACGATGTCGGTCAGCAATTTCAGATTGGCATCGAAAGCAGTCAGCGTTGCGGCGCTGACGTGCAGTTTCTCGGCTGTACCTTCGTGAATGAGGTTACTCACTTGCTGAGCGAAATAGGCATACTCAGCGTTGTTGAGCTTCTTCAAACTGATAGCATTGATTTTCTCCATAAGCATTCAAATTAGAGGTTAGAGATTGTTTTATCGTCTCAAAATTAGTACAAATCCGCCAAACCGTCAAACATTTTTATCTATTTTTACCCAGAACCGCAAACCCCAAGGTGGAATTCCGTCCCCAACCACCCACGGAATGTGCGACCCAGGGTGGAATTTCATTCGCAACCACCCACGGAATGCGCGACCCAGGGTGGAATTTCATTCCCAACCACTCACGGAATGCGCGACCCAGGGTGGAATTTCATTCCCGACCACTCACGGAATGTGCGACCCAGGGTGGAATTTCATTCCCGACCACTCACGGAGTGCGCGACCCAGGGTGGAATTTCATTCGCGACCACTCACGGAATGTGCGACCCAGGGTGGAATTTCATTCTCCACCACCTGCTAAATGGAATTTTGAGATTAGACCTATTCGCCGGCACATAAAAAATGGAGGAATACAAACGTTTCCCCCATTAGCTATCATCAATATCCAGAAGAGAGCTGAAAATTTAATTGTAAAACCGGCAGCAATCAATCATGTAGTCTATCGGCTGATAGACAAACATTTATAACCCTTTTCTTTTCATAAAAAACAAAAAAGGGCGGTATATTTTTGGGTTGAAAGAGAATAATTATTACCTTTGCTGCACCAACTATTTATACTTAATTATCATGGCAAAAAAGATAACAGATAAAGTAACCTGGGTAGGAAAGATTGATTGGGAATTAATGCGATTTCATGGCGATGAGCTTTCTACGGAACATGGCTCAAGCTATAATGCCTTCCTTATTCGAGATAAGAAAACCGTGTTGATGGATACGGTGTGGCAACCCTATGATAAAGAGTTTGTGGCACGATTGAAGCGAGAAATTGATCTTAAGGAGATTGATTATATCGTGATGAATCACAATGAAATTGACCATAGTGGTGCGCTTCCTGAACTTTTGCGTGAGATTCCAGGCACTCCAATTTATTGTACAAAGAAGGGTGAGGCCATTCTTCGTGGTCACTATCATCAAGATTGGAATTATGTGAATGTAAAGACGGGTGATACGCTTGACTTAGGTGAGTCAACCCTCACATTCATCGAAGCACCGATGTTGCACTGGCCTGACACGATGATGAGCTATCTTTCAGGCGAAGAAATCTTGTTCTCAAATGATGTTTTCGGTCAGCATTTTGCAACAGAGTCTCTCTATAACGACCTTGTTAAGCAAGATGACTTAATGTGGGAGGCAGAGAAGTATTATGCAAATATCATCAACACATATAGTCCGATGGCAAGCCGAAAGATGAAGGAACTTGTCGGTATGAATCTTTCAATCAAGATGATTTGCCCCAGCCATGGTGTGATGTGGAAGAATAACCCCATGCAGATTATTGAGAAGTATCAGGCATGGTGTGAAGCTTATCAGGAAAACCAGATTACAATAGTTTACGACACGATGTGGCAGTCAACGCGTAAGATGGCAGAGGCAATCACAGAGGGCATTCTGAGTGAAGACAGCAATGTGACAGTGAAACTTTATAATGCAGCAAAAGAAGATAAAAATGATATTCTCACAGAGATGTTCCAGTCTAAAGCTGTGCTTGTAGGTTCTCCAACCATCAACTATGGCTATTCTTATGCGATTGCGGGTATTCTTGAAATGGCTCGCGGTTTGAAATTTAAGAATAAGAAGGCTGCAGCTTTCGGTTCATACGGATGGAGTGGTGATGCACCAAAACTCATCAGTGAGCATTTGAAAGAAGGCGGTTTTGAACTTGTGGATGAAGGATTTAAGACCTTGTGGGTGCCAGATGAAGAGGCACTTGCAGCGTGTCGAGAATATGGAAAAGCTTTTGCTAAAGCAACAAAATAATTTAATTTATTAATTAACAAAGACGATTATGAAAAAGTATGTATGCGATGTTTGTGGGTATGTTTATGACCCAGCAGTAGGTGATCCTGATAGCGGTATAGCAGCAGGAACAGCATTTGAGGATATTCCAGATGATTGGGTTTGCCCAACATGTGGTGTAACTAAAGAAGATTTCAGTGTAGTTGAAGAGTAATTTCGACAACATAAGATTATAAAAAAAGAGGCCTTGGAAATGACAAACTTCGTTTGAGTTTCCGAGGCTTCTTCTTTATAGATGATTCAATCATATCAAGAAAGCAGCTTTTCATGAGTTTATTTCTGCATAAAAGAAAAGAGATGCACCATAGTTTTTGTTTGATGCATCTCTTTTGACATTGTCGGTTTATTTTAATGGAAATGTGAAGTGCTTCTTTTCCTTGTTTGTAAGTCCTACATAATCTACTTCCATTTTTCCGTTTGCAATGTGACAAAGTAGATAGGTGTTGTTGCTGTTTACGAGGTTGGGGAAGTTTATTATTTCGTTTGGTTCCTGATAATCGAACCTGTGTAGATGACCTGAAAGCATAACCGAAACATTCATCTTATTGAGTTCTGGTGTCAAAGTCTCCTGCATGTGAAGAGGTCCATGCCAGTTTTTCAGCGTAGGCGGCATGTGAGAGAATACCACGATGGGGTACTTTCCAATCTTCTTCTCTTCTTGCAGGCTGCGCAACCATCGTTCTTGTTCTTCACGATATTGATCACATTCAACGATGCCGCAATACTCAAGGTCAGCGTCGGGCTTGTCTTCTCCCGAGTCTATAAATAGAAAATCCACACCTGCTACATGTTGAAGCCGATAGTATTTACCATTGTTTGTGGGGAAATAGCGGTTGAGATAATCGGCAAACTCCCCACGGAGTTCATGATTCCCTCGATTAAAGAATAAGGGTACATCGGTTGCAAACATGCTCACGCATGTGTCCAAATATGCATCCATGATATGCTTTTGACTTCTTATGCGGTTTGACATATCACCATTAAGTAGTACGAAATCAAGTTTCTTTAGATCTACATTCTTGCATAACTCCTTCATAAACTGCGGACGCTCATGAATATCATTCAATACCAGAAAAGTGATTTCGCGTGGCTTTGCAGGATAAGTCTTAAACTCATAAGGCTTCTTTTTCCAAACGTCAGACCATGCTAATCCACCCAAAGTAACCCAATCGTCGTTGCACCAATCTTTCAATGCTTGTGTAACTACCCGATAACGATACTTAGAATCAGGTTTTAGGCCTCTTATTCGAACACAATGAACGCTATCAGTAAGTATTCTTCTGCCTGCTTCTGCGGCGTAATAGCGTTTGCGTGTCTTGCTATAAAAGTGATCGGTGGAGTCTGTTGCCATTTCCACGTAGGATATTCCAGGAACATCTGTCACCCAAACAATAGTGACTCCTGTGCTATCCATGTCACAAATCCATGGTCCATGGGTTACTTTAATGCCTTTTGCACTTACACAAAACAACAGCATTAATCCAAGTAATAAGTGTTTCATTAGATTTTGCTTTATTCGTCTTATTCGTGATATTTTTATAATTGAGTTTGTATTAATTATTAAATAAGTTGTACTATTAATTGTCTTTATTCCTCCGGATAAATTTCTTTTATGGAGGAGTTAAGAGGTATAGTACAACTTATTTTCTGAAGTTTTAATGTCCCAAACGTTCTTTTTGTAAGATGCGTTGTAGCTTAAATACCTCTTCAGGATGTTGAAGTGCTACATTGTCTTTCTCATATTTGTTTGAAGTCATATCGTAAAGTTGTGGAGTAGGGGAATTGCCTGTTTCAATTTTAGGTCCCCATGTAATCATTTTCGGACCATCATGAGGCTCTATATAGCGCCAATGCGGTGTGAGAACCGATAAAACATGCACGTTAGATTCGCCGATAACATAGTCGCGTCCTTTATCATTAGTACCTAAGAACGTAGGAAGATAGTTATGACTGTCTGGTGCACTGCCTTTCGGAAGTTTTGCTCCAATCAATGACCCCAATGAAGAGAATAAATCAATTTGGCTTAGTAGTGCATTGGATTGTTTGCCACGAGCTACTTTGTTGGGCCAACTTACGATGAGGGGAACAGCTGTTCCGCCTTCAAAAGCACTGTATTTATTTCCTCTGAAAGGCCCGGCGGGCTTATGTCCATGAAGCATTTCCTCGGCTTGATCATCATAACCATCGTCAACAACAGGCCCATTATCACTTGTAAGAATAATAAGTGTGTTGTCTGCAATGCCAAGTTGAGACAAGGTCTTCATGATTTCGCCTACTGACCAATCGAATTGTACGATAGCATCACCGCGTAGTCCCATATTACTCTTACCGCGAAAACGGGCATGAGGGAAGCGAGGAACATGTACATCATTGGTGGCAAAATACATCATGAAAGGTTTATTGCGGTTTGCTTTTATAAAGTTTACGGCATGACTAACAATAGAATCGGCAATGTTTTCATCTTTCCATAGTGCTTTTCCGCCACCTTTCATGTATCCGATTCGCCCAATTCCGTTGACAATTGACATATCGTGACCATGACTTGAGCGCTGATTGTAGAGCAGTTCTGGATTAGAACTTCCTGTCGGTTCACCCTCGAAGTTCTGCTTATAGCTGACAAAAATTGGATGTTCCGGGTCATAGTTGGCCACATTTCCGTTTTCAATAAACACACAAGGCACTCGGTCGGCAGTTGCAGCCATGATATAATAATAATCAAAGCCAATGTCTTGGAGTGCTGTTGGCAATGGAGCATTCCAGTCTTGTTCGCCTGCTTCACTCCCCAATCCTAAGTGCCATTTACCTATTGCGGCTGTAGTATAGCCTCGACTTCTAAACATATCGGCCATTGTAAATTGCTCGGGATGGATAATCATGCTTGCATTTCCAGCTGCAATGTCTGTGTCATTGCGTCGCCATGCATATTCGCCTGTGAGCAGAGAATAGCGTGAGGGCGTACTGGTTGCTGCGATTGCATGTCCATTTGTGAATTGAATGCCATTGCGAGCAAGGCGGTTTATATTCGGGGTTTCTACGCCTTTGGCTCCATAACACTGCAAATCTCCATAACCGAGATCGTCAGCTAAGATGACAATCACATTTGGTAGTTTGTCTTTTTTATTTTGTTCTGTTTTTTGTTTTGCAATACTTTGCATTGGCAGTGTAGCTGCAGAACCAAGTAAAGCAAAGGTGAAAAGATTCTTTCTCATTGTTTATGTTTTAATTAGAGTTTTCTCTTAAGTTAGGATTTATATTCTGCTCAGCTAATGGAATAGGCCAAGTATAGTCTTGAGGATTACGGAATTCTCTTTTTCCTACATACCAGCGACAGTGTCCTGTAGGGTCTACCTCTTTTGTTGCTGTAGCATACTGTGTTGAATTTGGATAGGGTGCACCCCATATTTTGCCGTTTAAGACTTCGTGTGCAATGTGCCATCTCAACAAGTCCCAATAGCGTATGCCTTCATAAGCCAGTTCTATACGGCGTTCATGTCGTATGATTTCGCGGAGTCTATCAGGGTTTAGTTCATGTATTCCAGGCATGTGTACGTCGGCTCTGCCACGAACTTTATTGATAGTTTGGTCCAAAAGCGCTTGGGTAATTGGTTGATTGCTCTCCAACATACATTCTAAATAGCTTAGCAATACCTCGGCATAACGTATAATTGGAGTTACTGCACTATAGCTCGTGATATCTTCTATCGGGTTTTCATCAAAGTATTTTCTCCACATAAAACCAGTTTTCGAAGCTTCTGAAGAATAGTCTAAGCGTTGTTTTAATGAAGCTTGATAATCTGGACTTGAACGATAGACTGTTCCTTTAAACATACTTCCATTATAATAAATGGTATAATCTAAGCGTGGATCACGATTCTTACCTAAGTTATTGGGGTCAAAGCGCGAATCATCATAGCTGAAAGGAGTTCCATCTGTGAATTCATAAGCTTCGAAAAGTCCACCTGATGGATTTGAAGAACTCCATCCTCCATCTTTTGCAGACAATAGATGTTGCGGAAGTCCTGAGCCGAAATAGTTTGCCAAGTAGGCGATATAGAAAATGTTTTCTTTATTGTTTACTCCTGTATTCGGTAAGAACAAGGCACGATAATTAGGTGCAATGTCATTATCTCCTAAGTCAATAATCTCACGATAAGCCTGTGCTCCTTCTTGCCATTGCTTCAAAAGCATGCATGTTCTACCCATGAAGGCTAAAGCAGCTTGCTTACATGCTCTGCCCGTTTCGCTTGAGGTAATATCTTTATAGCGTGGAAGGTCGTTAGCTGCAGCCTTGAATTCGTCAATGCACCACGATAGAATGACACTTTGTTTTTCCTTCTTTACTTGGTTTGCCTCTTCACCTGATAGCAAAGTTGTCACCAAAGGAACATCTTTAAAGTAGCTCGCTAAGTAGTGATATTGTGTTGCTCTAAGGAATCGAGCCTCTGCAATCATTCGTTTCTTTGAAGCATTGTCGGGCTGTTTTTGAATACCCTCAAGAAAGCGATTGCACATTTCGATACGCTTATATGCCGCATCCCAATATAGTTTTATAAACCTATTGGCATTCTCTAACTTACCACTTGAGATTTGGAAATAGGCATTGTTCTCTCCTCTTCGGTCAAAACCATTGTCTGAAAGATGCTCCATGTAGAGTAAACCTGCATACGACCAGAAGTCTGAAGGAGTAAATTCCACACCATTAGTAATGGGACCTCGGTAGAGTGATGTCAAGGAAAGCGGGGCATTCTTTGAATTGTTCCAGAATGTCTTTTCAGGCAAGTCTGTTAATGGAGAACGGTCCAAACTGCATGACATGAATAAGAATGAAGTCAGAACAGCAGTGGGGAGATAGTTCGATATTGATTTTATAAATAACTTTTTCATACTTAAAAACTTAACGTTAAACCTAAGGTATAAGTGGACATTACAGGATAATAGGTACCATTGTTTTTGGTGTTTTCTGGATCCCACCCTTTTTTATAATGATCGATTGAAATAGGATTGTCTAACGATAGATAGACACGAGCGTTAGAGACGCCCCATTTCTTTGTCTGATTTTGTGGAATAGTGTAGCCCACTTGTATATTTCTGACCTTTACAAATGATGCATTCTGCACCCAGAAATCGGAAAGTTGGGTGTTAGGACTACCTGAACCTGATGTGACTTCCAATCGAGGATATCCCGGATATCGGTTGTCTTGTTGTACGTTCCAGTTCTCTTTCATCTGCCAACGTTGTATGTTGCCTTCTTGATTGAAAGCAAGACCAGCATAACTTGTCAACAAACCTTTCACCCCAGCAACACCTTGAATCAACATACTAAAGTCTATTCCTGAATATGCTAAGCCCAGATTGAGTCCGAATGTGTATTTAGGAATGCGTGAACCCAAGTAAACTTTATCTGCATTTGTCACCTTATTGTCTCCCGTAACATCTACAAATCGAAGGTCACCCGCACGACTTCCTTTTGCTATGGCTGTCTGGTCATACCATGATGCAACTTCATTATCGTTCAAAAACACACCATCTGTCTTATAGCCATAGAACATATCCATTGGATATCCTATAAATAAGTCGCTACCATTACCTACCATTCCGTTGATTTGTTGAACGTTTCCCATACCCAAGGTGAGTACTTTATTCTTGATAATCGACAGGTTTCCATTCACATGATATTGGAGTTTCTTGTAATGGTTCTGATATCCTATCTCAAATTCCCAGCCTTTATTCTCCAATTCTCCAGTGTTAACCTGAGACACTGCAAGTCCGAATATAGCCGAATAACTTGCTGCTGGCTTATAGAGGATATCCATTGTCTTACGATAGAAGTATGTTGCGTTGAACGTTAATGTATTCTTAAAGAATCCCGTTTCAATGCCGAAATCGGTTGTTTTCGTACGTTCCCATTTCAATGTTGGGTCTACATAGGTTGTGACAGCGGCTCCTTGTGTATAAACTCCTCCGAAAACATAGTTCTGTTTTGAACCTAACTTATACACAGACTGATAAGGATAGTTTCCAATGTTGTTATTTCCAAGTACACCATGTGAGGCTCTTAGCTTTAAGTTTGAGAAGAAATGAAGTGAGGGAGTCGATTTCCAGAATGATTCTTCAGATACTCTCCATCCTACAGCTACCGAAGGGAAGAAGGCATATTTGTTTCCTGTGGGGAAACGAGATGAGCCATCATAGCGTGCCGTTGTTTCAAAAAGATAGCGTTGATCATAATTATATACGATGCGTCCAAAAAGGGATTGCATGGCCCAATCATAGCCTCCACCTTCATTCAGCTGTCCATCAGCTCCACCAGCATCTAAATATGGGGTTTCATCTGATGGGAATTTATTGCGATAACCCGATAGATTGCGTGAGCGTTCATCCTCCCATGCATAGCCGGCTAAAGCCATAATATCATGCTTCTTGATTTGAATGTTATAGTTGGCCAATAGCTGGAATGTTTTATAAACAGTCGATGTCATCTGCTCTGTGAGTGAGGAAGGACCTGTTCCTCGGCCATCTCCTAAGGTCATGTTACAGCGATAATCATAATTGTTCGATGCTCCATAATGGTAACCGCCTACACATTTTAGTGTCAGACCCTTCAAAGGCGTGTATGCTAACTCTGCATTGGCTTTGAAACGATTGTCATCTGTACGATAGAATGAAGCACATTCAGCCCATGATATTGGTGTTCCTTGAAGTTTCGGACCTAAACCAAGACTTCCATCCGACATGTATGTAGGTGTTAATCCTGGGTAACGAACAGCCTGTTGAATAATAGAGGTTACACCTGAAAGGTCAAGTGCTCCGGGAGTTGAAGGCTCATGACGATCTGCAATATTCCCACTTAGGCGAATGTTGAGTTTCAGTCGTTTGGTGATTTCTGCGTTTAGATTCAGTCGACCTTGGTAGTTGTTATAGTAGTTATGCGGCACTAAACCATTTTGTCTCATATATCCCAATGAGGCCATATACTGCACTCGGCCATTTCCTCCACTGACATTGAGTTCATGTTTCGTTTGAAAGGCTGTGCCACCCAATAGTTTTTCCAAATAGTTTTCATCGGCATAATTGTCTGGATCGCTACCATCCTTAAACTTTTGTATCATCTCGTCAGTATAGGTGTTCTTTCCTATGGCCATATTATAATAGGTGGCATATTCATAGGAGTGAGCGAACTCAGGCAATGAGAAGGCTTTACTCAGCCCCATAGAACCATTATACGATACACGTGTGCGTCCGTCTTTACCTCCTTTTGTTGTCACAAGGATTACACCATTGGCTGCACGCGAACCATAGATAGCTGCAGACGAGGCATCTTTTAATACCGAGATATTCTCTATATCCGATGGGGTCAAATCACTCCAACTACCGGGAAGTCCGTCAATCAAGATTAAAGGTTCGGGGGTTGCACCAAAAGAGCCGACACCACGCACGCGGATAGAGGCCTCATCTTTACCAGGATTACCACTTCTTTGGGTAATCGTTACTCCTGAAAGGTGGCCCGTAAGCATGTTTGAAACATTTGAAACACCACGTGATTCCAATTGTTTGCTGTTCACAGTAGATATAGATCCCACTACATCTACTTTCTTTTGAATGCCATAACCTACGACAACAACTTCATTTAAGTCTGAAATGTTGCTGTGAAGTGTAATTGTCATCGATGGCTTTGCACTCACAATACTGTTGGTATAGCCGATAAAAGACACTACCAGATGGCTACCTTCAGGCACATCAAGCACAAATTTCCCATCCAAATCAGTGATAGTACCATTCTTTGTGCCTTGTTGTATTACTGTTGCGCCAATAATTGATTCGCCTTGCTCGTCAACAACGATACCTTTTACTTTGATTGTTGATTGTTGAACGATGGCTTTGTCTGAATAATTGAGTTCTGCTTTTGACGTAAAGGG
Source organism: Segatella salivae DSM 15606 (assembly GCF_000185845.1). GTDB lineage: Bacteria > Bacteroidota > Bacteroidia > Bacteroidales > Bacteroidaceae > Prevotella > Prevotella salivae. Next base: position 736,637 of record NZ_GL629647.1, on the reverse strand, counting down.
TAGTCCACCACATAGCGTCAAGGCAAGAATCAGACGATTGATACATAAGTTTGATGTCATAGTATAAGACTTTAGTGAATATTTTCATGGGGAGATTACACGAAAACAATTTGTTCTTCGTGTAGATTTTGGATTGTTTGGGTAGAGGACTTTCATCCGTTTTGTGTCGGTAATCATCTTCTTATCAGTAATGTTTCCATCGTAATGTCTATGGAAGAGTACAATGGAAAACAAAGCTTCAACAAATCTTCATGGTTATGTTTCTGTCAGTTGGCAAACGAATGATAATCATGTAAGTTTATTCATCCATTCAATCCACAAAGAAACTTCATTAAAGGTGCATCATGCTTTGATTCGAATTTTGTTCATGTTATTATCGGGTTCAAAAATATAAAATAAAAAATGATTCACCAAATAATTTTGTTCTATTTTTTGTATAGAGGCTTTTTTTCTTAACTTTCAAGTGAAAGTGAATGGCAAACGATTGCACAATACGCTTTAATTTATGGACGTTTCAAGTGTTTTTCTTCCTAAAAGGCTCTATTCCTTCTTATCTATTGTTATTTAAAGCGGTGTAGTTCAACGATAAGATTGGTGAAATCTTATAAAACTTTTCTTTCTTTTCGTCAAGAAAAGACATTCATTCCATTTTTTGATACAACTCTTCAGAAGTTTCATTATCTTTGCAGATATCAATCTAAACAATGCATTCAAACATGAAAAAAACATTTATTTCTATTGTGATGTTAATGGCTTGTGCGCTTGGAAATGCACAAGAAACCTATCATCCAACGGCTGAAAACCTCAAAGCACGTAAAGAGTTTCAAGACGAAAAGTTTGGAATCTTCTTGCATTGGGGCTTATATTCCATGATGGGAGTAGGCGAATGGGTGATGACAAACAAAGATATTCATTATAAAGAATATCCAAAGTTGGCCGAAACCTTTTATCCTTCGGCCTTTGATGCTGATGAATGGGTAAAGGAAATCAAGGCCTCTGGGGCAAAATATATCACGATTACCACACGTCATCATGATGGATTCTCACTGTTTAAGACTGCAACAGGCAAGTATAATGTGGTAGATGGTACGCCATTTAAGCGTGATATCATCAAAGAACTTGCCGATGCATGCCATCGTCATGGGATAAAGCTTCACCTTTATTATTCACATTTGGATTGGGGAAGAGAGGATTATCCTCAGGGAAGAACAGGACTTGGTACGGGAAGGCCTAAAGAAAAGGCTAACTGGGCAAGTTATTATAACTTTATGAACACTCAACTCACTGAATTGCTCACACATTATGGTCCGGTGGGAGCAATCTGGTTTGATGGTTGGTGGGACCATGACAGCGACCCAAAGCCTTTTGATTGGGAACTGACTAAACAATATGCGTTGATTCATAAGCTTCAACCTCAGTGTTTGATAGGCAATAATCATCATCAAACTCCATATCCGGGGGAAGATATTCAGATATTCGAACGTGATCTTCCTGGTGAGAATAAGGCAGGTCTTTCAGGGCAAAGCATAAGTAGATTACCGCTTGAATCTTGCCAAACTATTAATGACCATTGGGGCTATTCGATAACGGATAATAACTATAAGAGTCCGAAAGAGTTAATACAAATGCTGGTTAGGGCAGCTGGAAAGAATGCAAACTTGTTGCTTAATATAGGTCCTGAACCCGGTGGAGCACTTCCTTCGCTTGCACTCGACCGTCTGAAAGCCATTGGAAAGTGGTTGGATAAGTATGGAAATACTATTTATGGGACACGTGGGGGGATTGTAGCACCACATGATTGGGGGGTAAGTACACAACGAGACAATAAACTTTATATTCATATCTTAAATTGTCAAGATGCAAGTCTGTTTATTCCGCTTGGCAAACACCAAGTGAAGTCTGCCAAAGAATATGCAACAGGCAAGCAAATCAAATACATAAAAGGTCGTGAGGGAATTACGCTTGATTTGGGAACAACACCTACCGATATTGATTATGTTGTTGAATTGACGCTTTAATAAGTTCTCGTTTTACATGGGGCTCTATGGGATGGATTCTAAGCGATAAAGACTTTGTGTTGTAAGTGTAAACCGCTTGTGAATCAATAAGTTCAGAGTCATCTTCTAAAATGGCCCATTTTATACCATTATCTCAGTCATTTTTCAATATAAAGTGGCTGAGATAATGGTTTTATTTGCCTTGTTTTAGAAATAAAGGACATCTTCTTCGGCGGTAGAGGAACAAAAGCAAGATTGGATTGAGCATGCAGGGTAGAGCACTTTGAGATTCTTAAAGTAGGGGAGGGATGTTGAGATGAAAGAATGAGATGTTCTTTGTTGGCTGATTAGCTTTATATTTTGATTTTATAGAGGATATTTAGAAATAGTGTTCAAATTCTCCTTTTAATTCGTTGGTTTTTCTGTTTTATTTGGTTCTATGCATAAGAAGAACTATCTTTAGCCAACATCTTATAGATGAACTTGAAGATTGTAACGACTAACGGGAAATAGTTTATCCTAAAATATAATATACTCAACTAAGAAAATGATGATGAAAAGAAAGAAGAATTATCTTGAACCATGGTCCATTTTACAACCAATAGAATGGACTTCAAGCCTATTGGCAGGAACTGGTGGAGCTGGTAATGGAGGATTTAGCCCCAGTGTTGTAGACTTTGAAGATGGAGGTACAGAAGATTTAGATGGTTAAAACTCATGATCCGAGTAATCCTTCACAACCTGGTTCATGACGAAATAGTTAGATGTGAAGAATCATTCTTCTGTAAGAAGAACGTTTAACAATAAAAAAGAATAGGCCTTGTGGAGTTATTCCATAAGGCCTATTATGCTTTGTTTTCTTTAATTCTTAATTCAATATGTCATGCTCCACAACAGAACAATACAATAAGCTGAGCCGTGAAGATACGCAGGAACATACTCAATGGGTATACGGTTGAATAGCCGATAGCTGGTGCTTCCCTTGTACAGATACTATTTGCATAGGCAAGTGCTGGTGGGTCTGTATATGAACCAGAAATCATTCCCATGATTGTAAAGTAGTTGAACTTATAATACAAGCGTGCGATTGTGCCCACAATAAGAATTGGAATGATTGTAATAAGGAAGCCAGTATAAACATATTTTAAGCCATCCCCTTGAACAACAGTCTCCCAGAAGCCTGCTCCTGCCTTGATTCCTACAGAGGCTAAGAACAACACAAGACCTATTTCACGAAGCATCATGTTGGCTGATGTGGTGGTATAGGTAACAAGTTTGAACCGATAGCCAAAGCGTCCGATGAGGATAGCAATAATCAATGGGCCACCAGCAATACCAAGTTTGAGAGGTACTGGCATGCCTGGAATACTAAGAGGGATACTTCCAAAGAGTATGCCGACTATGATTCCGATAAAGATAGTGCCAATGTTTGGTGCGTCAAGGCGTTTAGTGCTATTGCCCATCATCTCTGCTATGCGGTTAACATTATCTTCAGGACCTACAACCATGATGCGGTCACCTATCTGGAAACGATGGTTACGACTTGCAAAGAGGTCCATGCCTTGGCGTGTGACACGTGTAATGTTTACGCCATAGACACTTGAGAAGTGCATTTTTCCTAAGGTCTTACCATTCATGGCAGGGTTGGTGACAACAATTCTTCGGCTGATGAGCGGTTGAGCTTCTGCTTCTGTGTGCCATGGCGTGTCGATTTCTGGCCCGATAAAAGCCTTGATAGCTTCGGCATCGCCTTCTGTACATACAATTAAAAGTTCATCTCCAAGGCTGAAGATGGTATTTCGGTTAGGGATAATCACCTCCCCATCATGAAGTAATCGTGTACAGATGACATCTCGATTCAAGAATTGAGAGATTTCCAACAAAGAGCGCCCTGCAATGTATGCATTGCTTACTTTCAAGTGCATTTGATGGGGTTTCGCTTTTGGATTCTCGTCTTCTTGTTCGGCAAGTTGTTTCTCTTCCTTCTCAAGTTTCACACGTGTGATATAACGAATTGCAATGGTTGCACCAATAATTCCCAATACACCAAGTGGGTAAGCACAAGCATATCCCGATGCAATTTCAGGTACGTTTCCGTGGGCAAAGACATTTGTCAGCGCCTCATTTGCGGCACCAAGTCCAGGGGTATTGGTTACGGCTCCATATAATGTTCCGACCATCATTGGGAGATTTTTGATATTTTTGGTGTCAAAGAAAAGCCAATAACAGGCAAACATCACTCCGATATTGAGCAGAATCGTTACTGTGGCCAGTAGATTGAGTGACACTCCACCTTTCTTAAAACTTTCGAAGAAGCCCGGACCCACTTGCAAACCGATGCAGAATACAAATAAAATCAGTCCAAAATCTTGAATAAAACTCAGGATGTTGGTTGGTGCAGTGAATCCAATGTGACCAGCAAGAATACCAGCAAAGAGCACGAAGGTCACACCGAGAGAAATACCTCCTACTTTCACTTTGCCTAATAGTACGCCTATGGAAATCACAATTGCATAGAGCATGGCTATGTGGGCCACAGAATCAGTAGTGGTAAAAAGATTGATTAACCAGTTCATAATTATTAGTGTAAATTCTTTGCAAAAGTAGTGAGTTTTTGGGGATTAACAAAATATATGTTATGTATTTTAGGGCTCGGCTGTTATATTCTTAAAAAGAATGGGTGCTTTTTGGGATTGCTAATAATTTTTATTATCTTTGCGGGCATTAAAAAGTTACGTAACAATAATTAGATTTTTATAGAATATGGCTAAAAAATTTGCCGAACATGATGGTCTTCATCTGACAAGAACAAATCAGGAAGTATTGGCTGAGTGGGAGAAGAATGATATTTTCCATAAAACAATCGACGAGCGTGAGGGTTGTCCACAATTTATATTTTTTGAAGGTCCTCCTTCAGCGAATGGGCATCCTGGAATTCATCACGTTTTAGCGCGTGCCATCAAAGACACCTTCAATCGCTATAAGACAATGAAGGGGTATCAGGTTCACCGCAAGGCGGGCTGGGATACACACGGACTTCCTGTTGAGCTTGGAGTGGAAAAAGAACTTGGAATCACAAAGAAGGATATTGATAATAAAGCTTCTGAAAAGTATATCTCAACCGAGGATTATAATAAGAAATGTCGTGAGAATGTGATGAAGTTCACGGCTGAATGGCGTGAGCTTACGGAAAAGATGGGGTATTTTGTAGACCTTGATCATCCTTATATCACGTATGACAATAAATACATTGAAACCCTTTGGTGGCTCTTAAAGCAACTTTATAATAAAGGTTTGCTTTATAAAGGTTATACTATTCAACCCTATTCACCTGGGGCTGGTACTGGCTTGTCAAGTCATGAGTTGAACCAGACAGGTTGTTATCGTGATGTGAAAGATACAACTGTAACGGCTCAATTCCTCATTAAAGACCCTAAGACAGAATGGACCAAGCATGGTAAGCCCTATTTCATTGCATGGACCACTACACCATGGACTTTGCCTTCTAACGTGGCACTTTGTGTAGGTCCAAAGATAGACTATGTAGCCATCGAAACTTATAATCTCTATGATGGTCAGCCCCTGACGCTAATCATGGCAGAGAGTCGAGTCAGCGCTTATCTTAATCCTGAGCAAGAAGTAAAAGAGGGTGAACTTGGCGCTTTTGATAAAGAAAAGAAACAATGTCCTTGGCGTATTGTAGACCGAATGAAAGGTGCTGACTTAGAAGGACTTCATTATGGTCAGCTCATGCCTTGGGTAAAGCCTTGTGAGAAAGTGGATGACTTCTCACCAGCGTTTGTGAAAGACTATGCCGAGGCACATGCCGACAAGGTGTTTGCAAGCGAAGATGGTCGTGATAAGTTTGTTGAAATGGATAGCGAAGCTTTCCGGGTTATCTTGGGTGACTATGTTACTACCGAAGATGGTACGGGTATCGTTCACATTGCCCCAACCTTTGGTGCTGACGATGCTAAAGTGGCTAAAGACGCTAACATACCAGCCCTTTATCTGATTAACCAGCAGGGAGAGACACGCCCAATGGTTGATTTACAAGGTAAATATTATGCATTAGAAGACCTTGACAAGAACTTTATAAAGGCTTGTGTAGATAAAGAGGCTTACGGACATCATGCGGGTGACTATGTGAAAAACTCATACGACCCTAAATATAATCCTGATGGAGTTTGGGACAAGAAGGCCTGTGAAAAAGATGAAGACTTGAATATCGTCATCTGCATGGAAATGAAACAGGAGGGCACGGCTTTCAAGATAGAAAAGCATGTGCACAACTATCCACATTGCTGGCGCACAGACAAACCCATTCTATATTATCCGCTCGATAGCTGGTTTATCAAAGACACGGCAAAGAAAGAGCGTATGGTGGAACTCAATAAAACCATTCGCTGGCAACCTGAAAGCACAGGAACAGGGCGTTTCGGCAATTGGTTGGAGAATCTGAATGACTGGAACCTCTCACGTTCACGTTTCTGGGGAACTCCTCTTCCTATCTGGCGAGACGATAAACGCAATGAGAAGTGCATAGGAAGCATAGAAGAACTCTATGCTGAGGTAGAGAAGAGTGTGGCTGCTGGAGTCATGAAGAGCAATCCTCTGAAAGACAATGGCTTTGTTCCAGGAGACTATTCAAAAGAAAATTATGATAAGGTAGACTTGCATCGTCCATACGTAGATGATATCGTGCTGGTGAACGAGGCTGGCGAACCCATGAAGCGTGAGAGCGATTTGATTGACGTTTGGTTTGACTCGGGCTCTATGCCTTATGCTCAACAGCACTATCCATTTGAGGGTGAACTTGCCCCTGAAGCACTGAAAGCAACAGGCAAGAGCGAAGTCGGATATCGTCGAGAGCTTGTCACTTCTACCTATGAGGGCATCCCTGTGCCTCCGGCTTACTATCCTGCCGACTTCATCAATGAGGGCGTAGACCAAACACGCGGTTGGTTCTTCACCCTGCATGCCATTTCAACAATGGTGTTTGATCATGTGGCCTTCAAGAATGTCATCTCTACAGGCCTTGTGCTTGATGCCAAAGGAAACAAGATGAGCAAGCATGTGGGCAATGTGACCAATCCATTTGAAATGATTGACAAGTATGGAGCCGACCCTGTACGCTTCTATATGATGACTAACTCCGAGCCTTGGGACAATTTGAAGTTCGACCCGAATGGAGTAGACGAGACACGCCGTAAGTTGTTCGGAACATTATATAATACATATAGTTTCTTTGCCCTCTATGCTAATGTCGATGGCTTTGCCCCTGAGGCTAAGCAGGTGGCTCTTGAAAACCGCCCAGAGATTGACCGTTGGATAATTTCCAAAGCCAACTCTCTGATAAAGGGTGTTGAGCACGAATTGGAAAACTTCGACCCCACACGTGCTGGCCGATTGATAGATGCCTTTGTGAACGACGATTTGAGTAACTGGTATGTGCGTCTGAATCGTAAGCGTTTCTGGGGTACAGAGATGAGCCAAGACAAGCTTTCGGCTTATCAGACACTTTATACCTGCCTGATGACTGTGGCTAAATTGATGGCTCCATTTGCTCCATTCTATGCCGACGAACTCTATCACGACTTGGGAGGCAAGTTAGAGAGCGTGCATCTCGACCATTTCCCTGTAGCTGATGAGCAGGCAATAGATGCCGACCTCGAAATCCGAATGGGTATGGCACAGAAGATAACCTCAATGACGCTTGCCTTACGCCGAAAGGTAAACATCAAGGTGCGTCAGCCACTGGCTCAGATAATGATTCCTGCCATTGATGCTGAACAGAAACAACACATAGAGGCTGTGGCCGACCTCATCAAGAATGAGGTTAATGTGAAGGAACTCGTGTTTGTAGAAGGCCAAGGCATGCTCGTGAAGAAAATCAAGTGCAATTTCCGAGTCATGGGCAAGAAGTTTGGCAAACTCATGAAGGCTGTAGCTGCCCACATGGATGCGCTCAACCAAGACGAGATTGCCTTGCTCGAAACCTCGGGAAGCATTAGCTTTGAGGTAGAGGGCCAGGCGGTGACCGTAGAGGCATCTGATGTAGACATTATCAGCGAGGATATTCCTGGTTGGTTGGTGAGCAATGAGGGCAATCTGACGGTGGCACTCGAGGTAGAGTTGACCGAAGAGTTGAAACGCGAAGGTATGGCACGCGAACTGATTAATCGCATTCAGAATCTGCGTAAGGAAACAGGACTTGAGATTACCGATCGCATTCTTGTAACCGTGGCCCCGAATGAGCAAACCGACGCTGCCATAGAATCGTTTGGCGAGATGATTAAAAGTCAGGTGCTGGCCAACGACATCAAGATAGCCGACAATCAGGGTGTTGAGACTGAGTTTGATGACTTCAAACTCAACATCCTTGTAGAGAAAAACTAATAAAGAGCTTATTGGTGGCCATGAGAGTAACTTCCTGTAGCCACCAACTCTTTCTTTTATAATAATTAAAAATTTAATAACCTATGGACAAGAAAGCACGTTACTCAGATGAGGAATTGGAAGAGTTCCGTTCTATCATTAATGACAAATTGAAAGTTGCTCGTACGGAATACACAGCACTGATGAATCAGTTGATGAACAAAGACGGCAATGGCATTGACGACACTTCACCCACCTATAATAAGGTGCTCGATGAGGGAAGTGCCAACCAAAGCAAAGAAGAAATGATTCAAATGTCACAACGTCAGCAAAAATTCATTAGAGCTTTAGAGGGCGCTTTGCTCAGAATCGAAAACAAAACCTATGGAATTGACCGCATAACAGGCGAATTGATTCCTAAGGAACGTCTCCGTATCGTGCCTCATGCCACCTTGAGCGTGGCATCGAAGAACGCAAGAAAGAAATGAAAACAAACAAAATCTTATCCGATGGTGTCCTGGCCTTTATCTTAATCACTGCCATTCTTCTCATAGATCAGGTTATTAAGATTGAGGTCAAGACCCATTTCAGTCTTGGTGAGTCTGTTCACATCACCGATTGGTTCTACATCAGCTTTGTTGAAAACAATGGTATGGCCTATGGCATGACCTTCTTCAATAAACTGGTGCTCAGTCTTTTCCGTCTTGTAGCCATCACCGCTATCGGATGGTATATTCGGCAGGTGCTCAAGCAAAAACACACCACGGGATACATCGTCGTGTTGTCGATGATTCTTGCCGGTGCAGTGGGAAACATCCTCGATTCCATGTTCTATGGACTCATCTTCAATGCCTCTACACCTTTCAGTGTGGCCGGCTTTGTGCCCTTTGGAACAGGGTATGCCTCCTTCTTGCAAGGCAAGGTGGTCGACATGTTCTATTTTCCCATGATTGTAACCACCTATCCTTCGTGGGTTCCCTTCAAGGGAGGAGAAGAATTCATCTTCTTCTCACCCGTGTTCAACTTTGCAGATGCATGTATCTCCGTAGGCATAGTGTTGTTTTTCCTGTTCTATCGCCAGGAGATGGAACAGCTCTCAGATACCATTAAACGAGCATTGAAGAGAAAATGAAAATGCACACGATACACAAGTCGTTCACAAGTTTGGTGCTTGGATGCCTCGTGATGTTCATTGTCGGATGCCGTCCTAATGTTCCCTCCGAGTATATACAGCCATCTGAACTGGAAGACATGCTCTATGATTGGCACTTGGCCGACGCTATGGCTGGCACTTCGGGCAATGATTCACTCAACATCATCAAATATCATGCGGCCGTACTTGAGAAATATGGCTATACCCAAGCCCAATTTGATTCGTCTCTGGTCTACTACATGCGTCACACCGAGCGTTTGAAAACCATTTACGAGCACCTTGCCAAGCGGTTTAACGACGAAGCCACGGCACTCGGAGGCGCCGCCGGAGACGCTTTTGCCAATGTAGGGCTCAAAGGTGACACGGCAAATGTGTGGCACGGCCAAACCTCAATGGTGCTTGCCCCGCAAAAACCCTTCAACCTTTATAGTTTCAGTCTCAAAACCGACTCGTCTTTCCATAAAGGAGACCAGCTCATGCTCGACTTTAACACCGATTTCATCTATCAAGATGGCATGCGTGATGGCGTGGCAATGCTTTCAGTCACATTCAACAACGATAGCATAGCCTCACAAACCATTCACATCTCATCAGCAGGCCACAACACCCTCACTATCTATGATGACAATCGGTTAGGTATCAAAGCTGTCAATGGTTTCTTCCTGCTCAACCGAAGTCAGAGCCCTGGAGAAAACACCACAACACTCAAACTGATGATTATCAGTGCAGTCAAACTCTTCCGCATGCACACTAATAAGGAAAAGCCCACCGAGAAGATGAAAACAGATAGCCTCGCGCGTGATTCTAACCGCCAGGGGCAGGCACCGCCTCCCCCTGCCGACGCCATGATACCCGAGCGCCAGCCCAGCACAAGATAGCCATGCCAAACCATAACGTGCGCCGATTGGCTTTTCATGAAGTCGTCTTCGACGATGGCCACACGTTGCATCATGCCGTTGTCGAAGTCTGTGGCAATGAGGTGTTGAACAGTTATACGTTCAATGGTGAGCCTGCCATGACTGAATGGATAGGAGGAAAAGCTTTTGTCGAAAAAGGAAAAATAAGGATACATTCCTCATTCCTCATTAACATATCGAGCTTAATGTAACATGTAATATGTAACATGTAATATTTTGAACGTAAGAATTATAACACTATATCACTATGAATATCAATAAACCCATTCTTTTAGCCTTAGGACTCATGCTCTATGCATCAGTCTCACACGCCTGCACCAACTTCATTGTAGGCAAGAAGGCAAGTGTCAACGGAAGCGTCATCTGCACGTATAATGCCGATAGCTATGGCATGTTCCTTGGCTTAGCCCACTATCCCGCAGGCCGTCATGCAAAAGGGCAAATGCGTCCCGTTTATAATTGGGAAACCCACGAATTGAGAGGAGAAATTCCCGAAGCCCCAGTAACCTACAATGTCATCGGAAACATCAATGAATATCAAGTAACTATCGGCGAAACCACGTATGGTGGGCGCGAAGAGATGGTCGACTCCACAGGCATACTCGACTATGGCAGTCTCATCTATATTGCCCTGCAACGCTCACGCACAGCCCGAGAAGCTATCCGCGTGATGACCAATCTGGTAGAAACCTATGGATATAACAGCGAGGGCGAAACCTTCACCATTTGCGACCCTAACGAAGCATGGATAATGGAGATGATGGGATGCGGACCAGCAAGCAAAAAAGTGGTGTGGGTGGCACAACGCATCCCCGACAACGCTATCTGCGCACACGCCAACCAAAGCCGTATCGGACGCTTCAATATGAACGACAAAAAGAATGTAATCTATAGTAAAAACGTAGTGTCGTTCGCACGAAGCAAAGGATGGTTCAAAGGCGCTGACAACGAATTTAACTGGAAAATGACCTATGCACGCCCCGACTTCTCAGGCCGACGCTTCTGTGATGCACGCGTGTGGGCCTTCTTCAACCACTTCGCTGACAACTTCTCGCGCTATCTCCCTTGGGCCGAAGGCGTTGATCCCAATGCCGAAGACATGCCACTATGGATAGTGCCCAACCACAAACTCAGTGTGCAAGATGTGCAAGCAGCCATGCGCGACCATTATGAAGGAACGCCATTGGCCATGGACTCACTCGATATTGGCGGAGGCATCTACCAAATGCCTTATCGACCCTCACCACTCACCTTTAAGGTCGATGGCAAAACCTATTTCAGCGAACGACCCGTGAGCACACAACAAACAGCCTTCTCCTTTGTCAGCGAAATGCGCTCATGGCTTCCACGCGAAATCGGTGGCGTGTTGTGGTTTGGAAACGACGATAGCAACATGATTGTCTATACCCCAATCTATTGTGGCAACACCCTCATCCCCGAATGTTATGACACCCCAGGAGCTGATGCCGTTACCTTCTCAATGAAAAATGCCTTCTGGGTATGCAACTGGGTCAGCAACATGGTATACCCGCGCTATAGCATGATGTTCCCCGAACTCAAAGCGGTGCGCGATAGCCTCGAACAAAATTATTTCAAACAACAAGCCGAGGTTGAACAAAAGGCCTGCGCCCTCTATGCCTCAGACAAGCCAGCTGCACTCAAACAACTCAATGACTACAGCAATCAACAAGCACAGCACATGCTCAAACGATGGACACAACTCGCCTTTCATCTCATCGTGAAATATAACGACATGGCCGTGAAACCCACTGATGCGCAGGGACAATTCGTGCGTACAAAAACAGGAATCGGGGCCACTGTCTCACGCCCCGGCTTCCCCAATGCCTTTGCACGAAAGTTAGTGAAAGAACTCACGCCTGAACCATAACACACCCCAAACAAAAACCTCTCCTGTTCCTCTCTTTGAGGAGTAGGAGAGGCAAATTAAGAAAACGCTCTAGCAAACTCTACGCATTGAGGGTGTGTCTATTTAGGCACACCCTCTATAGCGCCACGCAAAAATAATTGCGCTTTCACTTTTGTTTTCACAATAAAAATCTTATATTTGCAACGTATTTGTTTTATAACAAACGCGAAAGGTTATGAACATAGTTTTAGAAATCAATCACAAGCAAGTAACGACATCGGAACTCATGAAGCAAAGACCAACCTTGCGAACAGGTCTCCTATCGTCAATTGGACTGACGTCTGTAAGGCGATTCGAACGCTATTTGCAAGGTAGCGACAGAGAGGACTTTCAGCGTGATGCAAAGGTTATTGCCAGAGATATGAACATTGCTATGAAACACATCACAAATGGAAGTAAAAAGGAAATAACTAATTTTCTCTTCGTGATAATGATATAACATAAGAGGGTGTGTCTATTTAGGCACACCCTCAATGCGTAGAGTTTAGTAGAGCGTTTTCTTAATTTACCTCTCCTTCTCCTCAAAAGAGGACATGGGAGAGGTGACGTAAGAGCAGGAGAGGTGTTTTGTTTTCTCCCTTATCATAGCGCTTTTTGATATTTCTTTTCAGATTATTTTGCTATTTCAGAACTTTGTTATACCTTTGCCGCCGTGAAAAGATTAGCAATATCATATCAAGGTAATGACAGCATGCAAGGAAATTTGAGTTTCTTTGCAAATTTTTGCGTCAATAATTTGGTAGTTCCAAATAATTTGCTACTCTCTCTCTCTCTCTC
>NZ_GL629647.1:721116-723111 GCF_000185845.1 Segatella salivae DSM 15606 | reverse complement strand
CTCGTGCCTTTTTTTGAACACATCTAATCGGATATAACAAAACTTTCTCACATGTTTATTTAATCAAAACAACACAATGAAAAGATTATTCTTAATAGTTTTATCTCTTATTGTAATATTTGTAGCTCGCGCACAAGTATCTACTGAGTTTACACAGACCATTAATGGAGTAACGCTTACCTACAACATCATCGATCAAGCTAATCGACATGTAGAAGTGACAACGATACGAAACCCCCATCTTCTTACACCCCCCATTTTAACCTTCCCTGAAGCAGTATATAAACCAGGAGAAACAGAACCATACACCATTACCAGAATAGTTAAAAAACAAGGTAGTTGGAACTATACAGACATAAATGACCCAGGCACCATAACACTAATCTTCCCTTCAAGCTTGGAAACGATAGGTGATATGGGATTTGCCCATTCGTATGGCGTGGATGTGGTAGATTTAAGTAAGTGTACAAAGCTCAAAGAACTGGTTAGCTTGAATTTTCATCGCAGCTCAATTAGTAAGCTTTACCTACCAGAAGGTCTTGAGACTATTGGTGAATTGACGTTTGATGATACTCCCTATTTAAAAGAACTTACAATTCCGTCTACCATAAAAAGACTTGAAGGTTCAGCTTTCGATCATGAAGAAAATCTAAAAGTTGTAGATATGCATAAGGTGCCTGCAGTTCCAACACAGAGTTCTGCTCCTGGTTCTCCTTTTAGTAATGCTCATCCTGATTTAAAAATATATGTCAATACAGACCTGACTGCACTTTATGCTACCGCGCCAGGCTGGTCTGACGATAAAGGGAAATATGCAGAAAAGATTGATATGAATGCCACTGGCTACACCACTTTCTACCTCGAAAACGAGAACTTCAAAGTTCCTGATGGTTGCACCGCCTACATCATCACCGGTGTTACGCCCAGTGGTAACATTGCCACTCCCGACAATGCCATTGTGAAAGCTTTCACGGCCGGCAAAATCATTCCTAAGCAAACGGGCTTCATTTTGCAAGGCACACCAAACACCACCATTGAATATCGAGCAGCCGTTACAGGCATAGAAGAAGACGTGACAGGCAATCTCCTTGTGGGCACAGCTACCGAACGAGAGATTAGCGGGGCTGGCTATAAATATTACGTTCTTTCAAACAGCGGTGACCAGGGGCTCGGCTTCTACAAGCAAGGCACTCGTGGAGGCGCTTCTATCAAGCTGAAAGCGCATCGCGCTGGTCTTCGACTGACGGAAAGTATTGCGCGTGCAAAAAGCTTTTTCATCGATTTTGATGCTGCTCGCGAAAATGCAAATGTTGCAGGCATCCGCAATATCGGACAAGAGGCAGAGGGCCGCGACAATGTTATCTACGACCTCCAAGGCCGTCGTGTGAAAAATCCAACGCATGGCATTTATATTATTAACGGAAAGAAAGTCATCAAATAATCGCATAGAAGAATGAAAAAGAAATATACAACGCCCCACATCGCAACTGCTCGGTTAATGACCACAGATAATATTGCCCAGTTTATCGTTAGTTCGCATGCCGTAGGTGAGGACCAAGGCCTTGCTAAGCGCGCCCCCTTCTTTGACGAAGAGGTGTCTGACAATAATCCATGGGATGAAGACAACTAAGATATAACAGAAAGTTCATAAAATAAGTTCTTCGTCGGTCGACTAAAAGCTGAAAATAAAAACAAGCTGTTGTCGGCCGACGAAACTTAAAAACATGCTTCTGCACACTGCAGAAAGACCAAAAAGAAGTTTTTTACGCTTCTGCACACTGCAGAAAGGCCAAAAAGAAGTTTTTCATGCTTCTGCACACTGCAGAAAGACCAAAAAGAAGTTTTTCACGCTTCTGTACACTGCAGAAAGACCAAAAAGGAGTTTTTCACGCTTCTGCACACTGCAGAAAGGTCAAAAAGAAGTTTTTCACGCTTCTGCACACTGCAGAAAGGCTAAAAGAAGTTTTTCATGCTTCTGCACACTGCAGAAAGACT
>NZ_GL629647.1:712415-720413 GCF_000185845.1 Segatella salivae DSM 15606 | reverse complement strand
CGGCGTAGTTATACAATAGGTATCGTCATAAATACTCCTAAGTCTAAAGTGGTGGTGCAGCGCTGTTGAGATAACAGCGCTGCACCCTTTTTAGTTTCATTTTTATTTGATTCGTTTAAGATACTCATCGGCCCGTTTGTCACCCAATTCTTTGGCCTTTAGCAATGATAAACGGGCTGTTTCTTTCTTGCCAAGTTCGAGTTGGGCAATGCCAAGTAGCAGGTGGCCGTCGGGATATTCGGGGGCGAGTTCTGTGCAGCGCTGGGCGGCTTTTTCGGCATCTTCAAGATGTTTCACGCGAAGGCTGAGCGAGGCCATTTCGGCATAATAGGTGGGCTCGTCGGGGGTGAGGATGATGGCGCGGGCGATGTCGTTGAGCGCTTGTAGATATTGACGTGTTTTGTTCTCACACTTATAGCGCATGTAGTAGAAGTCTGAGGTGAGTGGGCGTCCTTGCATGAGCGAGTCGTAGAGATTGTAGTCTTTCAGTGCTGCTCGATATTGTTCTTGGCTGTCAAGGGCCATGCCGCGTGCCAGCACATAGGGAGCCGCTACGGAGGTGAGCGGTTGGGGGCAGGCGGCTACTGCACTGTCGAGTAGGGCCATGATTTCGGTTTGTGGTGCTTTGAGCATTGTTTTGCACTGGGCCGCTTCATAGAAGAATTCTCCATTGCGAATGGGACTTTTGGTGAGCGCCATAAAGCGGTCGTAGGCCTGTTGGTATTTCTTTTGTGCATAGATGATTTGTGCCTGTTGGTGACGATACACGTCTAAGGGGTTGATGTTTTCGGCTTTTTGAGCCTCTTCAAGGGCTTTGTCGAGTGTCCATGCGGGATAGGAGTTGTCGGGATGATAGATTTGCTTTTGCAGAATGACCTTGGCGTATTCAGAGTGGGCCTCGTCTTTCTTGGTGGCACGCTCGATGGCTGTCTGCATCATCTTGTCGGCTTCGGCATATTTTCCTGCATTGACATAGCTCATGGCCTTTGTTGAATATCCTTCGGTGGCGGTGGGGAAGCGTTTGATGAAGTCGTCGATATATGCTTCTCGCTTGAGTGAGTCGGTGGTTTCGCCAGTCATCATCATGGTGAGCAAGGCTTCATCCTGTTTTTCGGGCAGGGCAGTGCGTATAGCGCAGGTGCGCAACACGGGGTCGTTGATAGAGAAGGCATTTGCTTTGAGGCTGTTGGCCAATCTCACGTCGGTGGCATATACCTCTCCTTGTTTGCCGTGTTGTAGGAGTCCGATGACTTGTGCTCGCTCATTGACAAAGGGGCATCCGTTCATGTTCTCGGGGGTGTCTTGAGAGAAGATGTAGTAGTTGTATTGGCCCATGAACTTCTCTACTTTTTGGATGTTGAGGGCTTTGATGCTGGCTTTAGGATTGCCATAGCCCACGAGAAAGGCTTTTCCTGTTGTTTGGTTTTCGGCAATGGGGGCGGGTTGAGTGGTTCCGCTAATGGTGAATTTGCAGACATCATAGAGTTCGTTTGCGCCGATGATGGTTTCGACGGTGTGTTGTTTGCCTTGCGCATCGATGACAATGGCGTGGTCGGCTCCGCTGAAGGGTGCCCATGTGCTGACGGCCTGTCCGTCGGCAGACACGAAGATGCCGTGTGAGGATGCTTTGAGGCTTCCGTCTTTATTGAATGTGGTGAGTGTGAACACGGCCTTGGCAGTTTTCTGCATGGAAGCGTTCTGTGCAAATGCTCCAATGGTGAAGATGAGGAGCATGAAGGATAAGATAGTCTTTTTCATTTTGAATGGTTTTATGATGTATAGAGGAGAGTTAGTGTCAAGCTTTGTTGAGCAGTGCTTTTGCATTGCTGATGGCTTCGGCTGAAACCTTGGTTCCGCTGAGCATTTGCGCAATCTCTTGTATTCTCTCGTTGTCGGTGAGTCTTTGCATGTGACTCGTGGTTCCGTCTTTGGTTTCTTCTTTAGATACTTTATAATGGGCTGAACCTAAGGCCGCAATCTGTGGCAAGTGGGTGATGCTGATGACCTGTCGATGGTTTTGTCCCATTTCTTGCATGATTTGTGCCATCATCTCGGCCACTCGTCCGCTCACTCCGGTGTCAATCTCATCGAAGATGATGGTGGGGAGTTTTACGGCTCCACTGATCATGGCTTTTATAGAGAGCATGACGCGTGCAATCTCGCCTCCTGAGGCCACCTCGCTAATGGGTTGTAGGGGTGTGCTTTTGTTGGCGCTGAAGAGGAAGGCTGTTTTGTCCTGCCCATCTTCGGAGAGTTCTTTGACAGTGAGTTGTATTTGAAATCTCACATTTGGAATGCCTAAGGGAATGAGCCTGTTTGCCATTTCTTTTTCGGCTTGTCGGGCAGCTTTCTCACGTTTCTGAGTTAGCATCTGGGCTTTCTTGCGGCATTCGCCTTCAAGCTTGGCGACTTTTGTTCGTGTTTCTTCAAGCAGGTCATCGGCATTATCAATGTTAGCGAGCTTGGTTTCGAGTTCGTTTCTTAGTTGAAGGAGTTCGTCGATGGTAGAGACGCGGAATTTTTGTTGTAGCATGTAGATGGTGTCAAGGCGTGCATTGAGTTTATCGAGTTGAGCTGGGTCAAAGTCAATGTGTTCAGTTGTTCGGCTAATCTCCTGTGCGATGTCTTTAAGTTCGATGTGACAATTGTCAAGTCGTTGAGCTAACTCACGTGCATCGGGTGAAAATTTGCCGATGGCATGCAGTAAGTTTGAGGCTTGCTTGACTTGTTCAACTGCACCTTGCTCGTCTCCGGCAAGCAGGCTGTCGGCTTCATAGAATGAGGTTTTGATTTCTTCGGCGTGTGAGAGTTGTTCAGTTTCTTGTTCAATGCTCTCTTGCTCGTCGGGTTTGAGTTGTGCTTTGTCTAACTCGTTGAATTGAAACCGCATGAAGTCTTCATTCTCTTTGCTTTGTGCAAGATTGTCTTCAAGAAGTTTGAGTTCGCTGAGTGCTTTCCGATAGGCTTTGAAACTTATTTGATATTCATTTCTTTCTTTCTCGTCGTGAGCAATGATGTCAACCACATTGAGTTGGAAGTTTTCTTTTTGTAGAAGCAGATTTTGGTGTTGACTATGGATGTCGATAAGCCTTTCCCCCAGAGTTTTTATAAGGGTTAGCTGCACGGGAATGTCGTTGATAAAGGCTCGGCTTTTCCCATTTTTATTGATTTCCCGCCTTAAGATGCAATCCTCAGGGTCATAGTCGATATCATTCTCTTGGAAGAAAGCGCCTAAGTCATAGTTTTTGAGGTTGAAATGCGCTTCGATGATACATTTATCTTTTTCGGCTTTGATGACCTTTGTGTCTGCACGCTGTCCTAATAGTAGGTTGATGGCTCCGAGAATAATGCTTTTCCCGGCTCCCGTTTCACCAGTAATGACAGAGAATCCACTATCAAAAGAGATATTGAGTTCGTCTATTAGTGTGAAATTTTTGATGTATAATTGTTTCAGCATATTCTTGATTTATTGTTTTATTCTCTCCCAGCTTTCGTTTAGGCTGGCATTGAGTGTGAAGAGTATGTCATAGATTCGTTCTTTCTCTTTTTGTGTGCCATGACCTTGATAGATGTTGGCAAGTTCATCTTTTTTATAATCGGTCCATAGTTGGGGGAGTCTGCTCAGCGGTCTGTTTTCATGCGCCTTCCATAAGTTTTCTTCGAGGGCAGTGGTGATATTCACTCGTGCTTTCTCTGGATTTGTGGCCATTTGGTCTAATCCCTTTCGATAATAATCATATTGGAGTGTTCGGAAAGGACTTAATTTCTCATCAGTATAGGCATTGATTACCGCAAACCGATTTCGGTCGTCGTCAAAACTCTTCCATCCTGCAAAGTTTAACCCCTGTGCATTGTTGGCTATGTTGAGGCATTGCTGGAGTATGTCAGTTCCTCCCATAGGCGAAAAGCTGTCTAAGTTGATTCCAATGATGAGATAGGCATAGTAGGCGCATAAGGCCGTGAGCTGATTGTTGATGTGTTCTTTGTTGAACTCTAATTGCGCAAACTCAGCATATTCGAAGTCAAAGTTATTGTCGGTGTTGCTATAAAGCACTGTGGTGTATGTTGAATTGAATACAGGTCGGTTGGCTTGTATAATGGCTTTACAATTGAAGGTATTGTTCTGTTGATCGTATTTATTCACCGTGATATTAAAACTGCACGCTATCCGCTCATTCTTTTGAAACTGGAGGTCGGTCCATTTTCTATCATTGAGAAACTGGGTAAGGGTGTTTTGCAAGTTGTCGAATATCGCATTGTTTGTACCTTGTATTTGGGTGTGGTTGATATTTACGACAGCTTGTAGCTCTTGAGCCATGAGTGGCCAGCTATAAAAGATTAGCCAACTCGTTAATAATATCTTTGGCAACATCCGTTTTAGGTTTCTTGGCATATTCTTTTTTCCCTTTTTGATGGATAATCGTAATCTGATTTTCATCACTTTTGAATGTGGTTCCAGGGTTGCGTGTAGAGTTTAGCACAATGAAATCCGCATTTTTCTTCGTCAACTTGTGCTTGGCATTTTGCTCTTCATTGTTGGTTTCGAGTGCAAAAGCAACGATATGCTGGTTGGAGGTCTTCATTTTCCCAAGTTCAGATGCAATGTCTTGTGTGGGTTTTAGCTGTAGAATCAAATCGTCTTTCTCACGTTTAATCTTTGTTTCTGCCACGTTTCCAGGTTTGAAATCGGCTACTGCCGCACACAAAATGGCCGCATTCTGATGTGGAAAGGCCTTTATAGCCTGCTCATACATCTCTTCACAACTCTCCACATCTATTCTATTGATGCCTTGAGAACAATGAAGATTCACGGGACCACTAATCAATGTTACTTCCGCACCACGTTGATAGCATTCCTCAGCCAAGGCAAATCCCATCTTTCCGCTTGAATAATTGCCAATGAATCTCACGGGGTCAATCTTTTCATACGTGGGACCTGCCGTAATCATGATATGCTTTCCCGACAGGTCATGGGTTGAGTTGAAGAAGTGTTCAAGGCTTTCTACAATCTTTTTGGGTTCTTCCATTCGGCCTTTTCCCTCAAGTCCACTGGCCAGAAAGCCACTTGTAGGCGCTATGATATGATTGCCATAGGATTTCAGTTGTTGAAGGTTGGCCTGTGTAGAAGGGTGTTGATACATATCAAGGTCCATTGCTGGGGCTATAAATATGGGGGCTTTCATGCTGAGATAGGTGGTGATGAGCATGTTGTCGGCAATGCCGTGTGCCATCTTGCCGAGTGAACTTGCCGTGCAAGGGGCTATGAGCATAGCATCTGCCCACAATCCCAAATCTACATGAGAGTGCCAGGTGCCATCACGCTGGGCAAAGAACTCACTGATAACGGGTTTGTGCGTTAATGCCGAAAGCGTTATCGGGGTGATAAATTCTTTGCCTGATGGGGTGATGACCACCTGTACTTCAGCCTCATGTTTGATGAGTTCACGGATGATGAGGCATGATTTATAGGCCGCTATCGACCCTGTTATGCCGAGTACTATCTTCTTTCCTTTTAGCATGAGTGCTTGTTAAATTCACGAAGCCGAATGCGCGTCAGCACCTGTTTTGTGTTGTTTGGAAAGTCGGCTCCCAACATCCAAGAATAATATCCTGGGTCTTTCTTCAAGACTTCTGCCACAGGATAGTCCTTGTATTTACCAAAGTTGAATACTTCTTGCAGTTGAGGCTTTCCATCTTTATCGGTTAAAGGTTTCCCTTCTTTATCTGTGATAGGTGCCCAAATCATGCGTCCTGCAAAGTCAACATTGTCGTTTTGTTTGGAAAACTCGGCCAAGAAGTCCATATCATTCGGTAGAATACGCTCGTCTTCGTCCTGTTGTTCTTTAGAATACATATCCAATTCACCCATCAATACCCGATAGGTTGCTTCAGTATCTTGGTCTGCTCGGTGAGCCTCAAAGTCTTCTTCCATCTTCCTTCCACAATAAAACTTGTAGGCAGCTGCCAGATTTCTTCTTTCCATCTTGTGGAAGATGGCTTGTGCATCTATGAGTCGGCATTTAGAGAAGTCGAAGTCTATGCCTGCACGCAAGAATTCTTCGGCGAGCATTGGTACGTCAAAACGATTGGAGTTAAAGCCTGCAAAGTCACATCCTTTGAACGTTTCGGCCAATGTTGTTGATATCTGTTTGAAGCTGGGTGCATCCTTAACTTTCTCGTCATCAATGCCTGTTAGTTCGGTAATCATCTCAGGAATGTGCCTTCCTGGATTGATAAGATGGTCTCCACGCTCTTCTTTTCCATCAGGATAGACCTTTATGAACGAAAGCTGTATGATGCGATCGTTTACAATATCAAGCCCTGTAGTCTCGAGGTCGAAGACTACAAGGGGCTTTTTCAGATTTAATTTCATTTCTTATTTATGTGTTGTCGTTCCTTAATCGTTGAGCAACATAGGCATGATCAACATCAGAACATTAACATTTTCAGGTTGTTCGGTAGGCACAATAACACCTGCACGGCTTGGGTCTGCCAATTGGAAGTTTACTTCATCACAATCAAGATTGTTCAGAATCTCTTGTAAAGAGCTTCCCTTAAAGCCAATACTCATTTGTGGACCATTATAGTCACAAACGATTTGTTCCTTTGCACTGGTTGCAAAATCAATGTCTTCAGAAGACACTTCGAGTTTACCTGATTCAATGCGGAAGCGAACTAATTGACTGCTTTCACTTGCAAATGGGAGTACACGGCGTAAAGCTCCGATAAGACTCTTACGGTCTATACTCATGTTGTGTGGGTTTTCAGGAATCACACTATTGTAGTTGGGATAGTTGCCTTCAATGAGTCGACAACAGAGCTGACCTTCTGCAAAGCGTATTTCGGTAGTGCGGTCGTCAAACTTGATAACAACATCACTATCGTCTTTACTCAAAACATTTTTCAAAAGTGTAGCTGGTTTCTTGGGAAGGATAAATGAAGCCGGAGTGTCACTTTTCACTGTATAGTCTTGATTGCGTACAAGCTTATGACCATCTGTGGCTACAATGGCCAGATAATCGGGTGTAAGGTCAAAGTATATGCCATTCATCACAGGACGAAGTTCGTCTGTTGCTGTGGCAAAAAGTGAGCGTGTGATGTTATTAATCAATGAGTTTGAAGCCATTGTTATCACGTGTGCACCATCAGGAACAGCTTGTGTGTGAGGATATTCGTCAGCATTTTGTGCCGTGAAGTTATACATACCATTCTGATAAAGAATCTTGATGGTGAGGGCTTCTATATCAACTTCGAATTGAAGAGGTTGTTCTGGAAGCTCTTTTACGGCGTCAAGAATCGTACGATTGGGCACAGCAAAGCTTCCTTCTCCGTCACACTCACTGAGTGGCACAAGCGAAGTCATGACATTCTCATTGTCTGATGCTGTAATCTTTAATCCACTATTGCTTACTTCGAAGAGGAAACTATCGAGTATAGGTAGTGAATTTTTGCTGTTGATTACCTTGGCAAGTGATTGAAGGCGAGCGTTAAGAGCGCTGCTGGATAATGTAAATCTCATTAGTATCTTTCTTTAATAGTTATTATTCCACTTACGTTTTTTGTAGAGACAAAAATACTAAAAACCCTTGTGTAAAACAAAAAAAGACATAAAATGTTTCATTTATTAGAACTATTTTAGTAATTTCGCAAAATCAAGTGTAAAAACAAAAACACGATTTTTAGTTTAAGAATCATTGAAAATAATATAAAATAAACTATGGATTTACAAGGAAAGGTTATTGCAGCATTGCCCGCTCGCTCGGGAACTTCTGCTCGTGGCGAATGGAAAGCGCAGGATTTTGTTATCGAAACGCATGAGAATTTCCCTCATAAGATGGTGTTCAGTGTGTTTGGTGATGAGCGCTTGCAACGTTTCAATATACAAATTGGACAAGAGGTAAATGTTTCTTTCGATATCGATGCCCACGAATATAATGGACGTTGGTTTAATAGTATTCGTGCGTTTGATGTTCGTCAGATTGATCCAGCTTCGTTAGG
>NZ_GL629647.1:683891-712326 GCF_000185845.1 Segatella salivae DSM 15606 | reverse complement strand
TTCTGCCGCGCCTGCAGGTTTCGAACCAACTCCTGTTAGTCCTGCTCCAGTAGGTGGTCCGGCACCTGTAGCTTCACAAGAAAGTGCAGAAGGAGAAAGCGCAGATGATCTGCCTTTCTAAGATAGAATAAATATTTAATTAGTTCAGAATGTAGGGGTGTGTCATGTATATGTGATGCGCCCCTTTTTCATTTTATGTCACGTTTTCAGTCTGTTTATAGTTTTTAGAATGGCATAATGATGATTGATTCTGAAGATTTGCTCTTCAAATTTCACTTACTTTTATTGATAAAAGATATCAGATAAACGGGTGTGTTTTTTAAGATTGTATTCAAATTGAGTTTGAAGGTATGTGCATAGAGTATAACTATACAAAATAAACTGATAGGTTTCACACAATGATATGACTCATATTGCGGGCTAAAATGGCTTGAATTATTTACTCATTTCAGGCAGATAAGATTTCGGATAATTCTCTATTGAATGATGAAAAAATAGAGTTTTTGAAACACTTAAATACTTATTATTTAATTTCCTGATTATAAGCTTGTTATAAATCTGTGTTTAAGAAGATTCTTAATGGTATGAGTTGGCTGTTATTAGGTGATTATTCGATGATAAAACAGCTATATTTTGTGTATTCAATATAAAATAAAATGGAGGTGGAAATATAAAAAAGGCAAGAAAAATAAATGTGCTCAATGATGATTCTGCTTTGTTGTGGGCATAATAGAGAAGTGATTTTGTTCATGTTTTTCTGTCTTCTCTGCGTATGCTTTTATTCAAAGTCACATGCACTTTTATTTCTCCTGTCTTTAATTTAATCTTTTATTGCTTTATCTTTGCTTTGATTTCTTTTATTGAAAATCTTGTCTATTTCTGATAAAGATATCTCTTAATACTCTTTTTGGGTGTTTTTTCAAACTCTTCTTTGTGGATGATAATAGCCGAAAGTTTGCAATATGCAGGCTGAGTTTGATTGAGTTCATTGCGGTTTTGTTCCATGATGGTTTCCAAATCTTTATCACTCAACCCCATACTCTTGGCTTCATCATAGTCAGGATGCACTAAACCCACGAGCTTATCTCCATCTTGAATCACGACACTTTCATTGACAAGAGCCATTGAGTTGAGTCGGTCTTCAATCTCTTCTGGATAGATATTTTGTCCGTTTGCACCAAGTAGCATGTTTTTGGAACGTCCCTTGATGAAGATATTTCCATGGGCATCTTTAGTACCGAGGTCTCCTGTGTGATACCATCCATTAGCATCAATGGTCTGTCGGGTAGCTTCTTCATTCTTATAATACCCCAACATGACATTCATCCCCTTTGCAAGAATCTCGCCAGGAATATTTTCTGGGTCAGGACTATCAATCTCCACTTGCATGTTTACAACAGCCCGTCCGCAACTTCCTGGTACAAAGTCTTTATAATCTGAATAGCAAATGATAGGTGCACACTCTGTAGCGCCATAACCAACTGTGTATTTGAAGCCTATCTGATGAACGAAATGTTCTATCTCTTGGTTAAAAGCGGCACCACCGATGATAACTTCATAGAACTCTCCTCCAAATGCATTTGATACCTGTTCACATATCTTTTCACGCACCTTCTTAGCCACAACAGGCATGTGAAGAAGCATACGCATGCGATTATTCTGTATCTTTGGGAATACTTTTTTACGTATAATCTTCTCGATAACCAAAGGTACACTGATGATGATCTTCGGCTTAACCTCACTAAAAGCCTGTGCAATGATGGCAGGACTTGGTACGCGTGTGAGATAGAATACATGGCAACCTTTACAAAATTCGAAGATAAACTCGAAGGCCATACCATACATGTGAGCCATTGGAAGGATGCTAATGATGCTATCTCCAGCCTTGACAACCTTTCCTAAAACTTGTTCAGCGAAATATTCATTGCTCCATAATGCACGATAAGGAATCATTACACCCTTTGAGAATCCTGTTGTTCCGCTGGTATAATTGATAAGAGCCAACTCGTCGGGAGACTTTTCAATATAATAGTTTATATGTTCTTTACGATAGTATTTTGGGAACTTTTTTCCGAACATTTCATTCAAATGCTCACGTGCATAGGTGAGTTTGTCTGTACGGGAAAGCACAAGCGAATAGTCGGGGATATAGATAATGCCTTCGAGTGTGGGCATCTTTGTTGGGTCAATCTGTGTTGCCACTACATCACCTACAAAGAGAAGACGAGCCTCACTATGGTTAACGATGTTGTGCATCTGCTCGGGTGTGAATTCATGGAGAATTGGAACAGCCACGCATCCATAGGTAAGTGTAGCCAGAAATGCTACAGCCCAATTTGCACTATTACGCCCAGCTAAAGCAATCTTGTCTCCTTTGACCACACCACTGCTTTCAAACATGATATGAAGTTTCTCGATTTTACGAGCTACATCATGATATTGCAGGGTCGCACCTTTGAAGTCTGTGAGTGCGTCTCTATCCCAATTGTCTATGATAGACTGCTGTATCAGACTATTAAAACTTGGTATTTGTTCCATAATGTTGTCTTTTTTTTGAATTACTTTTTGTTTGGTAATCAATTGTTTTATTGGATGGTATTTTGATAAAGATAGCGTTTAATGCTCTTTTTGGGAGTCTTTGCAAACTCTTCTTTCTGTATTTGAATCGCTGAAAGACTTGCATATTTGGGCAGAATTGCATTTAGTTCATTACGATTTTGCTCCATAACTTGTTTTAAATCATCTTCACTGAAATTCAAAGATTCGACTTCTTCGTAATCAGGATGAACGAGTGCAATGATTTTTTCACCTTTTTGTATGACAAGACTTTCATTGACTAAGGTCATCGAATTTAGCTTATTTTCAATTTCTTCGGGAAAAACGTTTTGCCCGTTTGCACCGAGAAGCATGTTCTTAATACGTCCACGGATGAAGATATGTCCGTCTTTTGACATCGTAGCTAAGTCTCCTGTATGAAACCATCCGTTCTTATCTATGACGGCATCTGTAGCTTCTTGGTTCTTGTAATATCCTAACATGACATTCTGTCCTTGTGTAATAATCTCACCAGGAACAGTCTCTGGGTCATTACTGGTTATCTTCACATCCATGAATTTCACGGGCTTTCCACAACTTCTTGGAATGAAATCATGCCAGTCAACATAAGTAATTAGTGGGGCAGTTTCAGTGGTTCCATAGACCATAGTGATAGGAAATCCGATGTTGATAAGGAAATCTTCTATCTCTTTATTTAGCCCAGCACCTCCTACAGCAACCTGATACATTGCACCACCAAACTCCGCCTGTACGATATCGAGAATGCGTTGCTTAACTTTTTTGTTGATAACAGGCATTGTCATCAATAGCTTATAGATGTTGCTTTGAATCTTTGGAAAGACATTCTTGCGGATAATCTTCTCAACAACTAATGGTACCGAGAATATCATTGCCGGGTGGATTTCAGCAAAAGCCTGTTGAATGAGCGTTGGACTTGGTAGTCTTGTGAGGAAATAAGTATGGTTTCCAAGGCAGAATTCGAGTATGAGTTCGCACATCATACCATACATGTGTGCCATTGTAAGAATGGCTAAGACATTACAATGCTTGGGTATCTTTGAACCAATTACTTCTTCTAAGAATAGATAATTGCCAGTCAATGCACGATAGGGGAGCATCACACCTTTCGAGAATCCTGTTGTTCCGCTTGTATAATTGATTAAAGCTAACTCCTCAGGTTGGTCTTGATGATAGTGGATATGTTCTTGTCTAAAGTACTTTGGATATCGTTTTCCAAAGATTTCATTGAGATATTCACGTGCAAACGTAAATTTCTCAGACCGAGAAAGCACAATAGAAAAGTCTGGTAAATATAGGATTCCTTCAAGTGAAGGCATCTCTTCAGCATCAATTTCCTTTGCAACAACATCTCCTACAAATAGAAATCGAGACTCGCTATGATTGACAATATTATGAATTTGTTCGGGTTTGAATTCATTTTGAATAGGTACAGCAACAGCCCCATAGGTCAAAGTGGCTAAGAATGCAACAGCCCAATGAGAACTATTTCGACCACAAATAGCAATCTTATCGCCTTTATGTAGCCCACTGTTCTCAAATAAAATGTGCAGTTTTTCTATCTTTCGGGCAACATCATGAAATTGAAGCGTGGCACCTTTGTAGTCTGTCAAGGCGTCTTTATCCCAATTATTGATGATGCTTTGTTCTATAAAGCGGTTGAAATTTGGTTGTGAGTCCATTGCACAATATCAAAATTTTTGTGCAAAGATAGTTCTTTCTTTGCACATCTCAAAACTTTATGTGCACTTTTTGTTTCCTATATTAGATTTTATTTACTCGTATCTCATGGACTTTGCAGGATGGATATGAGAAATCAAATAACTTGGAGCGATGAGCACAAAGAGGCTGATGAGTAGGGTGGCAACGTTCAAAATGATAAATAAAGGGATATTATACTCCACGGGGACTGTACTCACATAATAAGTTTGCGGATTGAGTTTGACGAGTCCTGTGAACTGTTGAAGCGTGATAAGGCCAAGTCCAATCAGGTTTCCAACCAACAAACCTTTGCCTATAATGAATGCCGCAAACCACATAAATGTGTGTCTGATAGTTTTGTTTCGTGCGCCTAAAGCTTTCAAAATGCCAATCATCACAGTACGTTCCAAGATGATTATTAGTAGTCCGGATATCATAGTTACTCCTGCTACGGCAATCATCAGTGCGAGGATAACCCATACATTTAGGTCGAGTAGGTCAAGCCAAGAGAAGATTTGAGGGCAAAGTTCACGGATTGTCTTTGAAGAATATGTCTCACCATAGTGGTCGAGTGTGCGGTTTACCTTTTTGATGACGAGATTCTCCACATTATCCAATTGGTTGAAGTCCTTGACAATGAGTTCTGCTCCAGTAGCCTGATCATCATGCCAACCATTGAGTTTTACAATCGTATTTAAGTCTGCAAAACAAGTAATGTCGTCATATTGTGATAGATTCGTTTGATAAATACCTTGGATCTTAAATCTTCTTGTGCGTATTCCATCCTTATCTATGAAATAACTATAAATTTTATCATTGACTTTTACGCCTAACTTGGCTGCAATGCTTTTCGAAATGAGGATATTATTGTCCGTTGTCGTATCATTAAAGCGTGGGATGCAGCCTTGAACTAAATTATGATGAAGAAATGTTGTGTCATATTCGGGACCGACACCTTTGAATACTACTCCCAAGAAATCATTGTCGGTTTTAAGTATTCCTTGTTTAAGTGCGTAGCGTTGAACATGTTTAATGCCAGGAATAGACTTCAATACTGTAATCATGGAGTCATCCATCTGAATGGGATAGGAGTCACCTGTCTGCAAGGTCATAAAGTCTGAAACCTGAATATGGCTACCAAATCCAATCACTTTGTCACGTATTGTATGTTTGAATCCAAGTACGACACTCACCGAAATCAGCATTACTGCAAGTCCGATAGCTACACCTGCTGTTGCAATGCGAATGGCAGGGCGTGACACTTGTTTTCCTTCGGTCTTGCCACCATAAATTCTCTTGGCTATGAAAAATGGTAGATTCAATGTTCTTTTATCTATTTCTACAACAAGTTTATCTTTCTTTTTAGCTTTTTACTCTTCGTCAACGACGCGTCCCGGATAAGCTTCGAGTGCTTTTCGCAGTACAACCAATGCACGCTCGAGATCTGCTTTCTTTAGCACATAAGCGATTCGCACTTGATTAATCCCAGCGCCTGGCGTTGTATAAAAACCTGAAGCAGGAGCCATCATCACGGTTTCGCCTTCATAATTGAACTCCTCAAGACACCAACGACAGAATTTTTCGCTGTCATCAACAGGGAGTTTGGCAACCGTATAAAATGCGCCCATAGGAATTGGAGAATATACTCCCGGTATACGATTTAGACCATCGATGAGGCATTTACGACGCTCAACATATTCATCATATACATTCCGATAGTATTCTTCTGGGGCATCAAGTGATGCTTCTGCAACAATCTGTCCGATAAGTGGCGGAGAAAGGCGTGCTTGACAAAATTTCATGACGGCTTTTCTCACTTCTGCATTCTTGGTTATCAATGCACCTACGCGGATACCGCATTCTGAATATCGTTTTGAAACGGAATCAATGAGAATTACATTCTGCTCAATCCCTTCCAAATGGCAGGCACTGATATAAGGTGAGCCTGTGTAAATATATTCGCGATAAACCTCATCAGAGAACAGATAAAGGTCATATTTCTTCACGAGATCGCGGATTTGATTCATTTCGCGACGCGTATATAGATAACCGGTCGGGTTATTTGGGTTGCAAATCATGATGGCACGTGTGTGCTCATTGATTAGTTCCTCAAACTTCTCAACTTTGGGTAATGAGAAACCTTCTTCGATAGTTGTAGCAATTGTGCGTATGGTGGCGCCTGCACTAATGGCAAACGCCATGTAGTTTGCATAAGCTGGTTCTGGAATGATAATCTCGTCGCCAGGATTCAAACAACTCATAAAGGCGAACAGCACAGCCTCGCTTCCGCCTGAAGTGATGATAATGTCATCAGCCTCAACGTTGATGTTATATTTCTTATAATATCCGGTTAACTTCTCTCGATAGCTTTGATAGCCTTGACTTGGAGAATATTCCAATAGCTTGCGATCGATTTTCTTCAATGCATCGAGGCCGCATTGTGGCGTAGGAAGATCGGGTTGTCCGATATTGAGGTGGTAAACCTTTGTGCCGCGTTGTTTTGCTGCTGTTGCGAGAGGGGCCAGCTTCCTGATAGGTGATTCTGGCATCTCTAATCCGCGTACTGATATATCTGGCATAAATTTGTTTTATTTACGATGGTTTTTCCCCACCATGATTTATCATTCTGCCTGCAAAGGTAGTTATTTTTTTTGATTCAAATTCGTTTTCGATGATACTAATAAACGCGAGGACCGAATATCGTTGTGCCTACACGAACCATTGTAGAACCATGCTCAACTGCAATCTTATAGTCGTGGCTCATGCCCCAAGAGCACTCCTTGAAGTCTTTTTCTTTTGAAAAATATTGGTTTTTTATCTCATCGAAGAACTGTTTTGCGGTGTCAAACTCGGCAGCAATCTGCTTTTGATTGTCGGTGTTGCTCGCCATCATCATCAAACCACAAATTTTCACATGCTCAAGTTCGCGCCAAGTTCCTTCTTCCAACAGCGCTCTACAATCTTCAATTGTGAGTCCATATTTTGTCTCTTCTTCTGCAATGTGAAGTTCTAAGAGCACTTTTATGACGCGATCGTGCTTGGCTGCCTGTTTATTGATTTCTTTGAGCAGCTTTAAACTGTCTACGGCTTCAATCATCGAAATATATGGAGCAATATACTTCACTTTGTTGGTTTGCAGATGGCCAATGAAGTGCCATTGGATATCTTTTGGTAATTGCTCAACCTTTTGTTTCAGTTCTTGTTCGTGGCTCTCTCCAAACCGCCGTTGACCTTCAGCATACGCCGCTTCGATATATTCGCAAGGATGATATTTGCTGATGGCAACCAATTCTACTCCTTTAGGCAGGTTGCCTATCACTTCATGCAGATTTTTTGCTACATCAACATTCATACGCTTCTATTCTGTTGCTGTTTGATTGTTTTGCTCTTGAGTTTCATACTCAGGAACATCATCGCTGTGCGTATCCTGATTCAATTTTGAACTATTATGCTCAAATACGTCCATAATCTGAGTTTCCTGAATAGCCACAATCACATAATCGATCATTGTCTTGCCCATCACTTCTTCAATGTGTTTCACTGCGGATGGAACATTGTGGGCCTGTACCAAATAAGTGATGGTTGAGCGTTTTTCTTTCTCCGTTTTTTCATCTATCGTAATGAATTGCAGTTTGCACTTATACCATTTGTCATCTGTATCGACATCGCTGAAGAAAATCTCACCATAAGCGGCAGATTTAAGGTCGGTTACTTTGAATTCCCCACTGATATACACACGCATCTCTTCGATGATGGTATTTTCCGCCTCCGTGAAACTCAATGCATCAACGACATAACTTTCCGACACTTTTTTTTGCATGCCGTCTTCCATTGTCTTCTCGTAACGTATTTTGGCTTCAAACCAAACTGCAGTTCTGCTTCTCATTGTCTTAATCTTTTGTTTTTTGTTGAGCAAAGTTATAAAAGAAAAATGAATTATGCAAATTTTTTGAGATTTCCAGGATACAATCCGTGGGCGAGGTTCAGTCGGTTGCTCGTTTGCCTCTTCAAACGATGGTTTATAATCGTTTTATCCAAAGAATCTGAAGAGAAACCAATAAAAAAGCGCACAATCGCAATCGGTTGTACGCTTTTCTTGTAGGATTCATTCAGAACGAGCCGTTTTTTACTTCTCCGCAGGTTTTTTCTTGATTGTTATCGTCTTTTCGATGACCTCCAACACCCCGTCTTTGTCCACGCTCACCCAAATTGTCTTGGGTTTGCCATCGGCTGTCGTCTGTCCGGCAATGGCTAATTCATAATGGCGTTTAGAACCTCGCCCTTCGGCTTTTCCTGTAAATTTGAGACTGTTTTTTGCCAAATTCAGCTTCGTTTCTAATGCGTCGAAACCTGGTTTCAGCAGTTTTTCTTCAGTGGCTGCACGTTTGTTTTGGGCACTTTTCGAATTACCCTCGCGGTGAGCCACTGTCGCACGGAATTTGTCAGTGTTTGCATTATATTTGGTGATAAGCACATCCAATTTTGGCGTTTCGGGCTCAAGATCGGCGAGCGCATTGATGCGAAGTGCAACCGCACTCAGTGCCTTGTCGGTGGCTGCGCGCAACGCTTTGATATCATAAGTTCCCGTGGGAATAACCGTCTTCAACGCATCAAGATAGCGCTTGTCGAAGGCTTCGTTGGCTTTCGATAGTCGCGTGATATGCTCCGTTGCAGCAAGTTTCGTCACAGCTTCAGCGAGCTTAGCATCTTGCAGATCAGCCACAAGGTTTTTTATCAAGGCCGATTCTTTGTTATAGTTCGACGTGGTTACTTTTGGGTAGCGCGACATCACGTTTTCCATTTTTTGAGCCGCTTTTTGTTCATCAATGTCTTCGGAGAGCAAATTCATCTCCACCAACAACTGCAGTGCGCGATAGGCATGGTCTCGTGCGCGGTCGAGCGCCTCCAAATCAGCCGTTCCCTCTTTTTTCCTTGGAATATTCAGCGCCTTGTCTTCTTCGGCAACAGCATCCTTCAAGGTTTTCAACAAAGTTTTAAGTTTTTCGATGCCCGCCTCTTCACAAAGTTTAATAACTTGTGTGGCGAACTGGTAATGCTCCATGTTGTGAAGCGATAATTTTCGTACTTGTTTTATTTCCATATATTTTCAATTAAAAAGATTAATAAATATAGTGATTAACGTTTATATCTCAGCAATTGCTTCTTGCAATCTGATGATTGCCCTATGTTCTTTATCAGATTTGCAGGCGTTTTTACATCTTAACTTAAGTTTTCTTATTAAAATCATGCGATTTCTGTTCATCTACTCCGGGTGTTTTGTCAGAATCATGCGATTTCTGTTCATCTACCCCGGGTGTTTTGTCAGAATCATGCGATTTCTGTTCATCTACCCCGGGTGTTTTGTCAGAATCATGCGATTTCTGTTCATCTACCCCGGGTGTTTTGTCAGAATCACACGATTTCTGACCATTTACCCCAGGTGTTTGAATAAAAATCATCAAATTCTGATTATCTACCCCAGGTGTTTCATCAAATTTAGTAGAAAACCGATGATTAATCCCCGTTTCTAATCTAATTTGTATTTGACATGTTTCTTAAACCGATGCCGAAATTTTGTTATATATTCTATTTTATGCATATTAATGAGTTTTTCAGATTTAGACTTCTTGTTTCTAACTATTTAATGCAAATGCAACGAGCGTTTATTTCAAATCGTGAACATTTACTATTGTTTGCAAAGATAATAGTTTCTGTTGGTAAATCAAAATTTTTGTCATTGGTTTTATTTTCTTTTTGGGAATTCATTTGCAATTGTTTCTGTTCAGAAATGGGCGGAGGTGGGGCGAGAAACGCTGGGATATGCGGTGTTTATGGGCAAAGATAGATTTATTTAACATGAAGATTTGTTGTCGGTAGGGATTATTTGATTAATTTTGCGCCAATCGCATCACTTTTCAATCTTTATCTGAAAGGATGTGGCCTTATATATATAAAGGTGGATAACGATTTGAAGATAATGTTGCGGTTTGTGTCAGTTTGAGTTAGACTTTTGAAGATAAATTGAAATTTATTGTAGCGCAATTTACATGAGAAGATTTTTGTTATTGTTTTTCTCCATAATCGTGTGGCTCCCTGTTTTTTCGCAGAGTAGGGAGATTAGCGGACAGCTTTCTGACCGCGATACCAAGGAGAGTATGGCGCAAACGACTGTGCAGTTGCTTCGTGCCCGCGATAGTTCGTTTGTATCGGGCACTCTTTCTGACAATGAAGGTAAGTTTAAGCTCAGCGCGCCTGCCGATGGTCGTTATCTCGTTAGGATTACGAGCGTAGGATATAAATCGGTGATTAAACACGCTAATGTAGAGAATGGAAAAGATGTGATTTTGGGTTCCATCGTCATGGGCGCCGATGCCGTGATGCTAAAAGGGACAACAATCACTGGCCAGGCAACAAAAGTTTCGCTCAAAGAGGATACTTTTGTTTATAACGCTTCTGCCTTTCGCACTCCCGAAGGTTTGACCATAGAAGAACTTGTGAAACGACTGCCGGGCGCGCAAGTGTCGAGTGACGGAAAGATAACTGTCAACGGAAAAGAAGTGAAAAAGA
Source organism: Segatella salivae DSM 15606 (assembly GCF_000185845.1). Classification (GTDB taxonomy): domain Bacteria; phylum Bacteroidota; class Bacteroidia; order Bacteroidales; family Bacteroidaceae; genus Prevotella; species Prevotella salivae. Next base: position 701,484 of record NZ_GL629647.1, on the reverse strand, counting down.
TTCTTATCGACGGAAAAGAGTTTATGACTGGCGATACGAAGACGGCATTGAAGAACATACCAAGTTCGGTGATTAATAAAATCAAGGCTTATGACCAAAAGAGCGATATGGCCAAAGTGACGGGCATCGATGATGGCGAAGAGCAAACGGTGCTTGATTTTGGAATGAAGGATGGCATGAATAAGGGCAGTTTTGGTAATATTGACTTGGCAATCGGCAGCCAGCGGCGTTATGCGGAGAAAGCCATGGGCGGATGGTTTAACGGGAACCACAGGCTGATGATGTTTGCCAACGCAAATAACGTCAACGACATGGGCTTCCCTGGTGGCGGATTCCGCGGCTTCGGTGCAGGTCCGCAGGGATTAAATGCGTCGAAGATGCTCGGTTTAAACTATAATTATGAATTGAAAGACCGGTTGCAGATGGATGTTTCGGTGCGTTGGAATCATTCTGATGGGGATGTGAACGCCTTAGGCTCAATGGAGAACTTCGTCAGCAGGATAGGAGCATTTTCAAACAACAATAGCTCAACCCTCTCGCGCAGTAACTCGTGGGATGGCCAATTGCGGTTGGAATGGACGCCCGACACGATGACAAATATCTTGTTCCGCCCACAATTCACTTACAATCGTGGGGATAATCTTGCGCACAGCCTTTCGGCCACGTTCAGTAAAGACCCTTATCTGTATGTTGCTAATCCACTGCTGGCAGATGCCATCACAAGGCTCGATGCTGAAAATCTGATGGTGAATACGCAGGAAAATAGTGGCATAAGTGACAATTCGAATAAGAGTTTAAGCGGAACATTGCAATATAATCGTAAGTTTGGAACAAAGGGACGCAACGTGACCTTGCGCGTGGGTGGAAACTACGGGTCGAGCGATGGCCACGAACTCACGCTGAATAATATCCATTTATATCAGGTTCAAAATGTTTTGGGGCAAGATTCGACATATCAAACTAATCGCTGGAAACTTGTACCTACCACAAACTATGGGTATAAACTCAAATTTGCCTATAGCGAACCCATTGCGCGTGCGACATTCCTTCAATTCTCTTATGAGTTTCAATATAAATATAGTAAGAGCAACAGAAAGACCTATGATTTTAGTAATTTAGGCGAAACATTCTTCAGCGGTTTGCCTTTTGACTACAGAAACTGGAATAGTTATCTTGGCAGGTTGGCCAATCCGCTCGATGACTACTACGATCAACGTCTGAGTAGGTATTCTACGTATAGAAACTATATCCACGAGTTTCAATTGATGTTGCGTCTCATTAGAAAGAAATATAATTTGAATGTCGGCGTGATGTTGCAGCCACAAAAGTCGAAATATCTTCAGAACTATCAAGGAATCCACGTAGATACGATGCGCACTGTGACAAATTTCTCGCCGACACTTGATTTCCGTTATCGTTTCAACAAAGTGAGCAATCTACGCATCAATTACCGCGGTACAACGTCACAACCGAGCATGTCGCAGCTGTTATCTATCACCGATGATAGTGATCCGTTGAACATTTCGAAAGGAAACGCCGGTTTAAAGCCATCTTTTACAAACAATTTCCGTCTATTCTACAATAATTATGTAGAAAAAAGACAACGTGCAATAATGACCTTTGTCAATTATAGTAACACGCGCAATAGCATTAGTAATAAGGTTACGTATGATGAGCGTACGGGAGGGCGAACCATTCAACCCGAAAATATCAACGGAAATTGGAATGCTATGGGTGCATTTATGTTTAATACTGCAATAGATTCGGCTGGCTTCTTTAATGTCAACACATTTACAAACGTCAACTATAATCATTACGTGGCGTACCTGGCATTAAATTCAACCTCATCATCAGTTAAGAATATAACGCGGTCGACCTCTCTCGGCGAGCGTTTGGAGACCAGTTACAGGAATAGTTGGTTAGAATTGGCTGTCGATGGGTCGGTAAACTATATGCACAGTAGAAATCAACTTCAACGGCAGAGTAATCTCGATACGTGGCAGTTCTCTTATGGTGGCTCGGTGAATATTTCCCTTCCTTGGGGCACAACGCTTGCAACAGATTTGCATAATAACTCTCGCCGAGGCTTCAACGATGCGTCGATGAATACTAATGAATTGATTTGGAATGCGCAAATCTCTCAAAGTATGCTGAAAGGCAGGCCACTATCAATCAGTCTTCAGTTCTATGATATTCTCCACAAACAGAGTAACTTCAGCCGTAGTGTAAATGCGCTGATGCGTACTGATACCGAGTATAACAGCATTTACAGCTACGCAATGCTCCACGTCATTTATCGATTTAATTTGTTTGGCGGAAAAGAAGCGCGCAAAGATATGCCCGGTCCACCGATGGGTGGTCGTGAACGACGAGGAACTCCACCGCCATCTTCTGGTGGGCGCGGCGGCTTTGGTGGCCCACCAAGATTCTAATCAAAAGTGGAAAGAACTTCTAATAAATGTTTTGAGAAACGAAAAAAGGACACTCGATAAGCGGGTGTCCTTTTATATTGTTTGTCATTTATGCTTTATTTAATGCTTGTTCAATATCGTCAATGATGTCATTTACATTTTCTATGCCCACCGAAAGACGGATTAAGTCGGGAGCTATGCCTGCTTCCCGGAGTTGTTCATCAGAAAGCTGGCGGTGTGTGTGGCTTGCCGGGTGCAAAATACATGTGCGTGCATCGGCTACGTGCGTTACGATGGAGATAAAATCAAGATTATCCATGAATCTGATGGCATCTTCGCGTGAACCTTTCAAACCAAAGGCGATGACGCCACATGAACCATTCGGAAGATACTTTTGTCCTAAAGCGTAGTATTTATTTGAAGGAAGTCCGCAGTAATTCACCCAGCCTACCTTCTCATTCTTTTCCAACCATTCTGCCACTTTCTGTGCGTTGTCACAATGTTGTCTCATGCGTAAATGGAGCGTTTCAAGCCCTAAATTAAGTAAGAAAGCATTTTGCGGAGAGGGAATGCTGCCCAAATCCCTCATCAACTGACTAATAAGTTTCGTGAGATAGGCCATTTTCCCAAAGTTTTCTGTATAAATGAGTCCATGATAGCTTTCATCTGGTCTTGTCAGTCCACGGAACTTATCTCCGTGAGCTTCCCAATCAAAATTACCAGAGTCAACGACTGCGCCTCCAACTTGCGTGGCGTGTCCGTCCATATATTTAGTTGTGGAGTGAGTAACAATGTCACATCCCCATTCAAAAGGCCTACAATTGATTGGCGTCGCAAATGTATTGTCAACAATTAAAGGAACTCCATGTTTGTGAGCGAGATTTGCAAAGCGTTCAATGTCAAACACCTTTCCACCCGGATTGGAAATAGTCTCTCCGAAGAAGCACTTCGTATTGCTCTTAAACGCAGCCTCAATACGTTCGTCTTCCCATTCAGGATCAATGAAAGTGCAGTCAATCCCCATCTTCTTTAGGGTTACTCCAAACAGATTAAAGGTTCCGCCATAAATCGTATTAGGAGTAATGATGTGATCACCTGCCTCACAAATATTAAACACAGCATAGAAGTTGGCCGCTTGTCCCGAAGAGGTGAGTACTGCACCAATACCTCCTTCAAGAGCAGCTATCTTCTTTGCAACTGCATCATTGGTTGGGTTTGCCAAGCGAGTATAGAAATATCCGCTATCTTTTAAATCGAACAAACGTGCCATTTGTTCACTTGTGTCATACTTGAATGTGGTACTTTGATAGATAGGCAGTTGCTGAGGTTCTCCCTTTGTCGGTTTCCATCCACCATGGATGCAAATCGTTTCAAGACTTTTTTTCATATTATTGCTTGTTGATTTGATAAGATACTATTGTGACTAATCAATAGATTCAGCGTTATGTTCATGGATTTCTTGAGACAATTACGCATGTAGCGTGTTATGTTTGATGGATTTATAGCAAATGTTCTATTCTTATATACCCTCATTTTACCTTCAAATCTTCTTGCATTTTAAGTTGTATTTGATGGAAAAGGATAATGGTTCAGTCAAAAAACTGATAAACAGATCAGTTTAGAATCACATAGAGTAGAAGCTATTGCGCTTTGATTATATTTGAAATTCGCCAGCCAAAGGAATGCTAAGTAGTTCGCGAATTGTCTTCGTATCATCTCCGTAGCGACCATATAGGTACATCAATTTCGTGACAGCTGCCTCTACTGTGCAGTCCTGTCCACTAATAACCCCAGTTCCTTTCAATTGATACCCTGTGTCATAACGTCCCATTTCAACGAATCCCGTTACACATTGGCTGATGTTTACGATAGAAACGCCACGCTGTGAAGCTTTTTTGAGCGTCTCAATCAGCCATGCTTGTTGAGGTGCATTGCCACTTCCGAAGCTACGCATAACAACACCTTTAAGTTCAGGAGCATCCAAAGCATGTTCAAATATATTTGCTTGAATGCCAGGAAAGAGTGACAAAACCATAATGTTTGGATTCAAATCATAATGTGGAACCATGGGTTTTGTATAATCAGGTTTCAGGATATGATGAGAAGAAAACTGAAATCTTATTCCAACTTCACATAAGTGTGGGTAATTGAAGGAATCGAAAGCATTAAATCCATCAGCATTTTGTTTCGTCGTGCGGTTGCCTCTTAATAGTCTGCCATTAAAGTAAATACACACTTCGGGGACAATAGGAGTGCCGTCTTCATGCTTTGCTGATGCCAAGTCTATACTTGAAATGAGATTTTCTTTGGCATCTGTCCGAAGATGTCCAATAGGGAGTTGGCTTCCGGTTAGAATCACAGGCTTAGTCAGATTCTCAAGCATAAATGAGAGAGCTGAGGCTGTATAGGCCATTGTGTCTGTTCCATGAAGGACTACAAAGCCATCATAGGCCTGATAACTATTGGCAATGATGCCAGCAAGTCTTGTCCAAACTTCAGGTGCCATATCGCTGGAGTCGATGGGATTTTCAAACTGATAGACATCAACATTTGTGGAAAGGTACTTCATTTCGGGTAAGTTACTCACGAGATGATTGAAGTCTAAGGGTTCAAGTGCATTCGTTTGACGATTTATTCCCATACCAATCGTCCCTCCGGTATATATGAGTAGAACTCTTCCTGTGGTATTTATTGTTTGCAGATTATCCATTATATATACGTCATCGTTTACGTAAAAACATTGCAAATATAGTTTAATTTTCCCGTAGTTCAAAAAAATATGCGTATATTTGCATTACACTTCATCGAAAAAATGACGGGTGCAGATGGTTATCGTCTTGTCTGATTCGGTGATTGTTTTACGGATTTAATAAACTATTTAATCAAGATTAATCTAAACAATAAATCATTTATGAAACAATTCATGAACGAAGATTTCCTGTTAGAAACACCAACTTCGCGCGAACTTTATCACAATCATGCGGCAAAAATGCCTATTATTGATTATCATTGTCATCTTGTTCCTGAGATGGTTGCTAACGATCATAAGTTCAAAAGCATAACAGAGCTGTGGCTTGGAGGTGACCATTACAAGTGGCGTGCTATGCGTACGAATGGTGTAGAAGAAAAGTATTGCACAGGAGAAGAAACAAGTGATTGGGAGAAGTTTGAGAAGTGGGCTGAAACAATGCCTTATACATTCTGCAATCCCTTATATCATTGGAGTCATCTTGAGCTGAAAACAGCTTTTGGAATCACTAAACAGCTTAGCCCAAAGACTGCTCGTGAGATCTACGATGAATGTAATGAGAAACTTCAGCAACCTGAGTTTACAGCGCGGGGACTAATGCGTCATTATCATGTTGAGTGTGTATGTACGACAGATGACCCTATTGATGACTTGCGTTATCATAAAGAAACACGGGAAAGTGGCTTTGAAATCAAGATGATTCCTGCTTGGCGTCCCGACAAGGCAATGAACATAGAAAAGGCTGATTACCCTGAGTATATCGCTAAATTAGCTGAAGTTAGCAATGTGGAAATCAATCACTTTTCGGATATGGTGGATGCTTTGAAAAAGCGACATGACTTCTTCTCTGAGAATGGATGTCGTCTTTCAGACCATGGAGTGGAAGAGTTTTATGATGATTCTTACACAGATAGTCAGATTGAAATCATTTTCGAGAAGGCACTTAGAGGTCAACAACTCAGTGTGTCGGAAGTCAGACAATACAAACATGCCTTTCTAAGAGTGTGCGGAGAGATGGATGCTGAGGCTGACTGGACACAGCAATATCATTATGGGGCCATTCGAGACAACAATACATTGATGTTTAATCGTCTTGGTCCTGATACCGGATTTGATTCTATTGGAGAGTTTAACACAGCGCGTGCCTTAGGACATTTCCTTGATGAACTCAACAAAGAAGGAAAACTTACGCGTACAATCCTTTATTGTTTGAATCCTGGTGCTAATGAGATGTTAGCCACAATGATTGGTAATTTCCAAGATAGTACCTGCCCGGGGAAAATGCAGTTTGGTTCTGGTTGGTGGTTTAATGATCAGCTTGATGGTATGACTCGACAGTTAAAATCTCTTTCAGTGTTAGGGCTGTTAAGTCGATTTGTTGGAATGTTGACAGATAGTCGCTCGTTCTTAAGCTATCCTCGCCATGAATATTTCCGTCGATTGTTGTGTAATCTTCTTGGGAATGATGTTGAAAACGGCCTTCTTCCAAATGATCAAGAAACACTTGCACGCATGGTTGAGGATATTTCTTATAACAATGCTCGTAGGTATTTCAAATTCTATTAAACAAAGAATATTCAATGGTTTGGCAGTTCTTTTCTCCTCAGAAAAGAACTGCTATTCTTTTATGGGGGTAGGAAATGTTTATAGTCTATTCTTATCCTGAAAATTCATCATAAGTAGTTGTAAAATAGAAAGATAAATCTGTCTGTTTAAAATGCATCTCTTTGTGGGATTATTTGTTTCATTTTACAATGCTATATGCGGCATTTAGCATCATCATTGATATCATTTTAGAATCAGAAACAACCTGCTTCAAAACTTAATCTAAAATGGTATGGAAAAAGAAATGCCAATCTCAACGAGATTGGCATTCTATTGTTTGTTTGGAATAAGTGCTTTGTTATTTAAGCTTCAGCCTTTGTTTTTTCTGCGTAGGCTTCGGGAGAGAGAACTGATACAGTGCTCTTGTTGAACTTGCCTTTGTGGAAGTATACCACACCATCAGCAAGTGCATAAAGCGTATCGTCTTTACCCTGTGCAACATTCTCACCAGCATAGTGTTTGTTTCCACGCTGACGAACGATGATGTTGCCTGCAATGATCTTCTGACCACCCCAAATCTTTACGCCTAATCTCTGTGAAGCTGATTCACGTCCGTTCTTAGAACTACCTACACCTTTCTTATGTGCCATTGTCTGTCCTCCTGATTTTAAGCGTTAATTGATTTAACTGTTACTTCTGTAAATTGTGAACGATGACCATTTTTCACGCGATAGTCTTTACGACGCTTCATCTTAAATACGATTACTTTGTCGCCTTTCACGAGTGGGTTCACAACTTCTACTGTTACTTTTGCACCGCTAACTGTTGGTGCACCGACTGTTACTGTACCGTTGTTATCAACGAGTAGTACCTTGTCGAATTCAACAGTCTTGCCAGCTTCGGCATCTTTGATGTGATGCACAAAGAGCTTTTTGCCCTCTTCAACCTTGAACTGTTGACCGTTAATCTCTACGATTGCGTACATTTTTTATATATTAAACGGGTTTTTCCGCCAGGCGTCTGACCTTTGTCAGCACTTCTATGAGCCCAAAACGGACTAAATCTGTGCAAAGGTACGTAATTTTGTTTGAATCAAATGCGTAGCAAAAGATAAATCTTGTGCTTTTTAATACACGTTAACTTTTATTTTCCAGTCTATTCATGTGCTGTTTTTTCGGCAGTGACAAATTTCTTGTTCCCTTTTTCTTGCTGATTAATAGCCCCGAAAGTATGAATATTGACGAAGATTATAAATATGTAAACATAGCTTAGTAAGAAAGAAATGATAATTGTAGAAACTATCATTAGGAGAGTGAAACAATCTGGAAGTTTATCAGGATCGCCCATATAAATCATATTATGTAGGTTTACTCCATAGGCAGCAAATAGTATAAATAGTGGTAATCCAAGAATCAAGATGGGGATAAAACAGCAGAGCGTTGTAAGCATTTGGCTTAAAAATAGTTTCCCCCAATAGCGTAATCCAGTGCGATATCCTTGACAAAAGATGTTTTTGAACTTCGAATTTATATTGCAGATATAGTCAGTCAAGCTATAGCTTAATGGTAAAACAAAAATAAAAATGAGTATAAAGAATACCCCAAGAAGCACGATGTTCAATATAATGGCTGCGAGAACTGATGTAACCTTACTTGTAATGAGCCAGTGTGTTACTATATCAGACACTATAAAGGGGAGCAAAAGTACTGCAATTGAAACAATGAGGGCAATAAGAGTTGTTACGCTTATGCGTTTGAGAACAGTTTTGAGTGGTAGCTCAATGAGATAAACAATATTCTTGGATGACATATATATAGATGTCAAGCAATAAAGAATAAATGCACATAGCAGTAAAAGCATTGTCAGTAATGAAAGTGGTTCATTTTTGATTAGCATCCTGCCAAGTTGTGCAAAGATGAGAAGAATGAACGTTGTACTTATGGTCCAGACTAAGTTGCCTATCCAAGTCTTTTTGAATATCGTTGTGAAGTTCATGATTAGCTCGTCAAAAGACGATTTAATACATGCTGATATGCTTCTATTTTTATATATATTCTTTTCCATATTCTATTTGATTCTTATCGTATTCTATTTACTAAGTCTTCTAAATTCAGCACATGTGATAGCTGTTGCTATAGCAACATTTAGTGATTCTGCAGTCGCTGCATCTGGTGGATAATTAGGAATTCTAAGTGGATGACTTACTAATTGTCGAATTTCTGTAGATATTCCGTTGCCTTCATTTCCCATGATAATTAGTCCATTTGTAGAAAGTTGCTCGTCATAAATATTGTTTCCTTCAAGCAAAGTTCCATAAATGGGATAGTCTTCTGGTAGTTGTTTGAGTACCGATACCAATGAAACATAGTGGAGACGCACTCGTGTGATGCTACCCATTGTGGCTTGCACAACCTTAGGATTATACAAATCTGCCGTTTCATGTGAGCAAAAGATGTCGTTGATTCCAAACCAATCGGCGATTCTTATTATTGTTCCAAGATTTCCTGGGTCTTGAACGCCATCCAGCATGAGGGTTAATGCTGATATATCTATGGTGTCATTACCTGTTTGAAAGAATGGGAAAACACCGAGAACTTGTTGAGGATGTTGTAACAAACTTACTTTTTTAAGTTCTTCTTGGGTTACTTCAATAACCTCATTTGCTTGTACACAAGATTGGTTTTCAATCCATTCATGTGTAGCTACAATGGTATGTGCTCGTTGTTTAGCGAGCAGTTCTCCCACAAGTTTATATCCTTCGGCAAGAAAAAGATGTGTTTGTTCGCGATTCTTTTTTAGCTGAAGTGATTTAATAAATTTGATTTTAGCTTTACTAATCATGTTGCAAACTTACATAAAATTTTGTAAATACCTACGCAATCTCGATGTTAGTGAATGTTAAGACTTATAATATTTCAAAATCATGTTATATCTTACACCTTTTATATTGACTTGCATATATCAAAAAAAGATATTATCTTTGTGCGGTTTATGAGTTATAAATGGATTTACATATTATCGTTTTCGTTGCTGTTGATTGGCTGTAGTTCGACTAAGTTTATACCCAATGGACAATATCTATTAGAGGATGTAAAGATAGAGTCGGCTGATAAGGGACTTGATGCTTCAACACTTCAGGCCTATATTCGTCAAAAAGGAAACTCCAAATGGTTCTCTTTATTTAAGATTCCTATGGCAACTTATTCGCTTGCAGGCCGAGATTCTACGAAATGGCTAAACAGAACGCTGAAACATATCGGTGAACAACCTGTTATCTTCGATTCTTTACAAGCGCAACTTTCAAAGAAAGATCTCACTATAGCCATGCAGAATATGGGATATATGCATGCGAGAACTGAGATGAATGTAAAGCGCCGAGGGCGTAAAGTCAATGTTGTTTATAGATTGATTCCTGGAGAACCTTATCGGATTTCAATGGTAAATTATGATATTCAGGATAGTTTGATTAAGAAATTGTTGTATACATACAAAGGAAGAGATGCTTTTAAGCCGTCTCTGAAGACGGGAAGTCGTTTCACAGTTGATGTACTTAATGAGGAACGCCGTAATCTAACGACTTTCCTTTTGAATCATGGTTATTATAAATTCCATAAGGATTTCATTCAATATAGTGCTGACTCGGCTCGCAATAGTCGTGATATCAACATTACATTAAAGCTTCTTCCTTACCGAACAGCAAATCATTCAACTGATACTTTGCATCCATGTTATTCCATAGATACAATTCGTTATCATAGTGGAGATGATGATGAACGGCTTCATTTGAAAAAGAGTGTGCTGAAAAATGCCACGATGATAGATGTTCATGCGCCTTATAGTGCAGAAGGTTTACAGCAAACCTATAATAAATTTGCACGATTTCAGGCTGTGAGATATACGAATATAAGTTTCCGAGAACATCCCGATACAACATTACTTGATTGTGACATTCAAATTAGTACCAATAAACCTAATAGTATTTCGTTTCAACCAGAAGGGACAAATACTGCAGGTGACTTAGGTGCTGCGGCCAGTTTGACATGGGAGAATCGTAATCTTTTCCATGGTTCTGAACTGTTTAGTGTTGCTGTTCGAGGCGCTTATGAAGCTATAACAGGACTTGAAGGTTATCAGAATCAGAACTATGTAGAGTATGGTTTGGAGTCAAAACTTAAGTTTCCACGTTTCCTTGCTCCCTTCCTTTCAAGCACTTTCAAACATAGGAGTCTTGCTACTTCTGAATTATCTTTAAGTTATAATCTGCAGAATCGTCCCGAATTTCATCGCCGAGTGTTCTCAACAGCATGGCGTTATCATTGGGCTGAGCCACGTCATCACATCAGTTATCGTGTTGATTTGTTGGATCTTAACTATATATATATGCCTTGGATAAGTGCTACTTTCAAGCATGATTATCTTGATAATGCCAGTAACCGTAATGCAATCTTGCGTTATAATTATGAAGATTTGTTTATCATGAAGAGTGGGGCTGGCCTTACTTACAATGACGGAGTCAATGCAGTGCGAGCTAATATAGAAGCCTCGGGAAATATTCTCAATGGCTTGTCAAAGGCTTTTCGATTCAAACAAAATGCTATTGGGCAATACACCTTATTTAATATAGCCTATGCTCAGTATGCAAAGTTCGATATAGATTACACCCATCTCTTTCTTTTCGATAGTCGAAATACATTGGCTGCTCATGCAGAATTTGGGATTGCGTGGCCTTATGGGAATAGTTCTGTATTGCCATTTGAAAAGCGTTATTTTTCGGGTGGTGCTAATACTGTTCGCGGATGGGGTGTAAGAGAACTCGGGCCTGGTAAGTATCATGGTACAGATGGACGTATAGATTTTATAAACCACACTGGAGATGTGAAGTTAACGCTTAATCTTGAATACCGAACTTACCTCTTTTGGAAACTCAACGGAGCTGCTTTCATCGATGCAGGAAACATTTGGACGCTCAGAAACTATGCAGAACAACCAGGTGGTCAATTTAAGATGAACACGTTTTATAAGCAGATTGCCGTTGCTTATGGCTTGGGATTAAGATTGAACTTCGATTATTTCATTCTTCGTTTTGATGCAGGAATGAAAGCTATTAATCCTGCTTACAGAAACAAGGAAGAGCATTTCGCTCTGATACATCCTAACTTTGGACGTGATTTAGCATTTCATTTTGCAGTAGGCTTTCCTTTCTAAATCATCTAATCTCGCATATACGGACTGATTATAATAGTTCGTATATGCCAGTAGGAACCTTTCTTTTCAATACTTCTACAGTGAAATCTACCCCTGCAATGATTCCATGGTTTCGCAAAACATCTTCAATTGTCTTTTGTGCAAGTATGGGATGATTGTTCTCTTCGCTTAGATGACAGAGCCAAACTTTTTTTAATCGTGGCGTGGCAAAGGTTGCGATAGCTTCTCCACAGGCTGCATTACTGAGATGCCCATCAAGTCCTAATATCCTGTTTTTTAGGTGTTGAGGGTATGTTCCATGTGTAAGCATCTCTATATCATGGTTTGCTTCTATGACTAAATAATTGGCCTCGCCGATAAATGTCTGCATTTCTGTAGTGATATGTCCTATATCTGTCATCAAAACAAAGGTGGTATCGCCATATTTAATCATATAACCAACATTGTCAGAACTATCATGAGGAACACCAAAGGGTGTTACAATAAAGTCTCCTATTGTATAAGTTGTGCCCTTCTCTATAACTTTTTTGTGTGTGGGTTCAATTCTTTTCTTAATGAAATAGTTATGTTCTATGCCTTCATGCACACGTTTTGTAGTATATACATCCAGGTTATAATCCTTACTTAAACTACCTACTGATTTCACGTGGTCAGTGTGATCATGAGTAATTAGTAAATGGTTTACATCCTCCAAATGCAGTCCGTAGTTCTTGAAATGTTTCTTTAGCGTTCTTATTCCGACGCCTGCATCTATGATTAGACTATCTTTTTCTGTGAAAAGATAATAGCAGTTGCCACTACTGCCACTACCTAATGATATGAATTTTAGCATTTTAATCGTTGTCCTTTCTACATAATAATGTTGTTGACGCTACCATTTTTTGTTCCATTTAGTATGGATTGATAGCGTTGCTCTCTACAAAATTATTAAGAAAAGATGAGAAATCCAAAGATTTTATCTATCTTTGTTTAAAATTAAAGGATAGTATATGCATCGTTTTAATCATCTACTTTTTAACTTACTTGCTGGAATCTCATTCTTTATAATACTCTTGTGGTGTTTTTCTTCTTGTGGTCACATCCATCAAAGAGATTCTGCTGAAGCATGTGTTGATTCGTTTTCTCAGCACTATTTCAATTGGCAGTTCCAACGTTCTATGCCATTTGTAACGCTGACATCACAGAAATGGTTACGTTACGTGGCCAGCCAAGTTCAACAAGATGATGTTGAGCAGTTACGTAATATGCCTCAAGGAGCGACTTACAAAATTATAAATGTGGATACAGAAGATGGAGATTCTGTAGCCGTATCTCATGTTTTGGTGAGAGGTTTCTTATGTATGGATACAATAGGAAAGAAAAGTCATGTGATTGATGAGGCTACTTATGAGATAAAATTGTTTCATCAGGGAGGAAAGTGGTTAGTTAATCTTGATGGACTTCCTAAAAGAGTGAAATGAAATAACCTAATTTATATATTATGTAAAGTTTTAAGTTAGGTCTTTCTCCACAAAGTATTGTACGCCATTTTCTCCTTTTTTGTTGGAAGATAAACAAGATAATATAATGTAATCCCCATTTACGGAGGTGATAGTTTAATGTTAATAATGAAGAAAAACCACTTAATTCGTTTCTAAAAGTGTATAGTGTTTGCAAAGCCTCTTCTGTCTTTTCCATATATGAATCGTTAGTTTCAAAATGGTCGAAGAGTAGAGGGTTATTAATCTGCGCAATGCAAACATTATGTTCTTGCAATTTTTTTCCTAAGAGAACATCCTCAAATCCATAGCGTTTGAAACGCTCATCAAAAGGGTAGGTGAGTGCCGTAGTTCTCTTCATCATGAGGTTTGCCGTGTGCAAATGGTGGTAAGGATGCAACTTTCTCTGTTCCATCGTATGCTTGGGGGCTGCATTTTTTTCATAAAGGTAGCGTAGATTAGTTGTATTTTCGTTTCCCACTTCATAGCTACCATAAGCAACCAAGAATGTACTATCAAGTTGAATATAACTCAGAATGTAGTCTTCTCGTATGATACTCAAGTCGCTATCCACAAACAAGACCCATTCGTAAGTAGCTTGTTGCACAAGAAAGTTGCGGATACATGCGCGACCAATGTTCTTTTCTCGTGTGATATATCGAACATGTTCCAAATCCAATAGTTCTTCATTCAATAAACATAAGTGTTTATCTGTACTACCATCGTCAGCTACAATGACCTCATAGCGTAAGCCCTCAATGTCTTCACATTGAGTGACTAATCCCTTTACTAATTCTACACACTGGCAGTTGTAGCAGGGAATCAGTATACTTAATTCTTTTTTGTGGGGCAATTCTTTAGATTTTTTCTTTCAAATAACGTCCTGTAATGCTTGTTTTACATTCTATAAGTGCCTCGGGTGTGCCTGCAAAAACAAGGCTTCCACCTTTGTCACCTCCGTTTGGTCCGATATCAATTACATAGTCGGCACACTTGATAACATCGAGATTATGCTCTATAACAAGAATGGTATGACCACGCTCTATGAGTGCTTTGAAGGCGTCAAGTAGGCGTTGGATGTCATGAAAATGCAGGCCCGTTGTTGGCTCATCAAAGATAAATAAGGTGGGTTCTTGTTTTTCCTGACCAATAAAATAAGCCAATTTCACACGCTGATTTTCACCTCCAGAGAGCGTACTTGAATTTTGTCCGAGTTTGATATAGCCTAATCCTACGTCCTCAAGTGGTTTGAGTCGGTTTACAATGGCTTGCTGCTTATATTCTCCAAAGAATGTAATTGCTTCAGAAACGGTCATGTTTAATACGTCATTAATGTTCTTTTCATGGAACCGAACTTCTAAGATGTCATGCTTAAAACGTTGTCCATGACAAGCTTCACACTCTAAAACTAAGTCGGCCATAAACTGCATTTCGACACTGATAACGCCTGCTCCTTTACATTCTTCACATCGTCCACCTTCGGTGTTGAATGAGAAGTATTGTGGAGAAAAGCCCATCTGTTTGGCTAATGGCTGTTCTGCAAAGAGTTGACGAATAGCATCATAGGCTTTCACATAAGTGGCAGGATTCGACCGAGTGCTCTTTCCAATTGGGTTTTGGTCTACAAATTCTACATGCTTTATAGCCGTCCAATCACCTTCAAGCGCTGTATATTCCCCAGGAGCATCGGCAACTTCGTCTAAATGTCGTTTCAAAGCGGGATATAAAATGCCTTTAATAAGACTGGATTTTCCTGAGCCTGAAACACCTGTTACACAATTAAACACGTTGAGCGGGAACTTTACATCAATGCCGCGGAGATTGTTCATACGTGCTCCTTTTAGTTCAATGGCTTTATTCCATTTACGTCTTGACTTAGGTGTTTCAATTACATCTCGTCCTGTCAAGTATTTAATGGTATAAGAACGAGGGTATTTCTTTAGAATGTTTTCAGGTGAATCATTAAGTTCTTCCGTACTTCCTTGGAACACAATTTCTCCTCCGTGTGTTCCAGCATCAGGGCCAACATCAATCAAATAGTCTGAAGCACGCATGATTTCTTCGTCATGTTCGACAACCATTACTGTGTTACCAAGCTGTTGAAGGTCTCTCAATACATGGATTAAGCGGTCGGTATCTCGGCTGTGCAAACCTATACTGGGCTCATCAAGGATATAAAGAGACCCTACTAATGATGAACCTAATGATGTCGTTAGGTTGATACGCTGACTCTCTCCGCCACTAAGCGTGTTGGATTGTCGGTTGAGTGTTAAGTAACCTAAGCCCACTTCAGCAAGGAATCCCACGCGATTCTTAATCTCTGTTAGTAATCGTTTGGCAATCTGTTCTTCATGTTCTGTGAGTTGCAAATGGTCAAACCAATCTTTAAGATTGATGATAGGCATCTCTACAAGCTCTGTAATGCTCTTTCCACCCACCTTCACCCATGTGGCTTCTTTCCTCAATCGGGTTCCATGACAATCAGGACAAACCGTCTTACCCCTATATCGGCTCATCATTACTCGATATTGAATCTTGTACTGATTCTCTTTAACCATTTGGAAAAAGGCATCAATACATACCTTATCATGAATATCAAGAGTCTTCTCACTTGGCAGTCCATGCCAAAGTATGTCTTTGTATTTGCGGTCTAATTTATAATAAGGTTCAAATATAGGAAAATTATCTGTGGCAGCACGCCGAATGAATTCACTGCGCCAACTCCCCATTTTGTCACCATGCCAGCATTGTACACAACCATCATATACACTCAAAGAAGAGTTAGGAATGACAAGTTTCTCATCAATACCTATAATGCTTCCGAATCCTTCACAGGTAGGGCATGCACCCAAAGGAGAATTAAAAGAAAACATATTATCATTAGGCTCTTCAAACTTTATGCCGTCAGCTTCAAAGCGAGTTGAAAATTCATAGGTGATATTTCCTGGTAAAAATACAAGTTTCAAGAGTCCATCACCTTCATAAAATGCCGTTTCTGCCGAGTCGGTCATACGTGAGATGGCATCCTTACTATCGTCAACACTCATTCGCGCGATAATCAAAAAGAGATTCGAAGCATCTGTATCTGAAATGTTATCTTCGTTTAACAAGTCTTCAATGCGTAGCACTTCACCCCCCTTGTACAGGCGAGAATAGCCTTCCTGCATATACATTTCTAATTGCTTTTTAAGGGTTCTTCCTTCAACAACATGCAGTGGTGAGAGCATCATAAACTTCGTTCCTTTTGAGAATCCCATGATACAATGGATGACGTCCTCAGGGGTATGACGTTTTACTTCCTCTCCACTTATGGGTGAATAGGTATGTCCTATGCGTGCAAAAAGCAATCGCATGTATTCGTAAATCTCTGTACTTGTGCCCACAGTTGAACGTGGATTACGTGAGATTACTTTCTGTTCGATGGCAATTGCTGGTGGAAGGCCTTTGATAAAATCACATTCAGGCTTGCTCATTCGGCCCAAGAATTGCCTTGCATAAGCCGAAAGACTCTCTACATAGCGTCGTTGTCCTTCAGCATAAAGTGTGTCAAAGGCCAGAGATGATTTTCCAGAACCTGATACTCCGGTAATGGTGATAAACTTATTGCGTGGGATATTGAGCGAAACGTTCTTGAGATTGTTTACGCGTGCCCCTTTAATTTCTATATAATTATCCATATATGATTACAAACTTTCAGTGATTAGCAAAGATACTTAATTTCTTTGACATTACAGAAAAACATGTGTTTTAATTCTCTTCTGTGATGTTTTTTTTTGCCGTTTCATGTTGAAAATTAAAATAAATTGATTAGTTTTGCATTCACATTTGACGAAGGAAAGGTGCTCGAGTGGTTGAAGAGGCACGCCTGGAAAGCGTGTAACCGCCTAAAGCGGTTCGTAGGTTCGAATCCTATCCTTTCCGCTTTTGGTAGTGAGATATCGTGTTTTCGGTATCTCTTTCTTTTTTTATAGTGATGTGTCTTCAATCAAGAAGGAGCACGATGTGTGGGTTATGTGACAGAACAAAAGTTTATAACTAATTTGTTTTGCATAGAGTTAAGTTTGTAAAACAAGTCATTTAACAGAACGAAATGAGTCGTTTTGCATGATCAACTGGCCTGTTTTGTTTGATTAAATGATAGGTTTTGTATTATTATTCTTAATCTATTGATAATCAATTTGATATAAAATATTTATTAACTTTAT
>NZ_GL629647.1:675561-683841 GCF_000185845.1 Segatella salivae DSM 15606 | reverse complement strand
CCTGTTCTTGAGAACGAAAGCCTTGAGTTTAATAATTTATGTTAGCCTTTTTAAGAAATAGATACCATGGTTTACCAAAAAGTATTTAGGCTTTTTATACTTACAATCCTTAAGAAACGTTGTGCATATAAAAAGTATGGCCATCAGTCTTACAAGCAAATTGAGTTACTAATATCATTTAATGAATGAAAAATTTGCCGTTCTAAAAAAATAGAATTAAATTTGCAGAGATTTAATTTACCAACAAAGGATATGAAAAAATCATTGGCTTCGTTGCTATTTTTAGTAGCACTTTTATTATTAAGTGGTTGTGCTTCAGTAAAAAAAGTGCCTTATTTTCAAAACATAGATCAAGTAGATTTAGCGGCATCTAAAGATCTTTATAATGCTCATATTATGCCGAAAGATTTGCTGACCATATCAGTAAATACGATAAATCCTACGGTTTCGGCTCCATTTAATCTTTCAACAACAGCATCGTCTGGTGCAAGTAGCACGGCACAAGGTTATTTAGTAGACAACGCTGGAAATATAAACTTCCCCGTGTTGGGTAAGATTCATGTTGCTGGTCTTACGAAAGAGCAATGCGAAGACTTGATAAAAAATAAGATTACACCATATCTTTCAGCTGACGAGAAACCTGTTGTCACGGTGCGAACTTCCAGTTATCGAGTAACTGTTATCGGTGAAGTTAACGCGCCAAAAGTTATTCCTGTTTCGACAGAACAGATGAGTGTAATAGAAGCAATAGCCCAAGCTGGTGACCTAACCGTATATGGAAAGCGAGATAATATCATTCTTCTTCGGGAGAAATCAGATGGAAGTAAGGAATTTCATCGACTGAATTTAAATGATGCAAACATAGTAAATTCACCTTATTATTATTTGCAACAAAACGATGTTATCTATGTAGAGCCTAACAAAGTAAAGGCAAGGAACTCTATCATAGGCTCTTCAACGTCACTCTGGTTCTCTTTTGTGGGAATCGTTACAAGTTTAGCTTCTCTGTTAGCTACTGTGTTAAGATAAATAAAATATAAGAAATGAAGAATGAAAATGGATTGTAAATCAGTTTCATTCTTCTTTTTTTAATTCTGAACTATAGATTAATGAGCGGAAGTCGTGTATGGATTCATTGTAAACATTGATGCACAATGTGTTTTTGTTTGGTATAATATACTAATGATCCCAACAGACTTGAAAAGCTAACATGATGATGAAAAGGTTAAAGTCGAATGATGATTATGTTTGTGTAGACATCAGATGATGGAATCTTTTTAATATAAATAAGATGAAATGCTTTTGCGTTGAGACATTGAAAGCTTCTTTGTCATGATGTAGAAGATGTGAACAAGAAAACAAATTATAGACAAGATAAGACAAAATCTGTTACAATAGAATAGTCAATTAAATGTGATGGAAGGAATAAAAGAAGATTGTGGAGTTGCGTTAATACGCTTGCTGAAGCCGTTAGAATACTATCAGCAGAAGTACGGAACATGGATGTATGGTCTGAACAGGCTCTATCTTATGATGGAGAAACAGCATAATCGTGGGCAGGAAGGTGCTGGGTTGGCTTGTGTAAAGTTGGATTCTACACCAGGACATGAGTATATGTTCCGTGAAAGAGCTGAGGGTTCGAACGCTATAACCGAGATTTTCGGCGAAGTACATAATTGCTTTACAAATGTTGATGCGCATGATTTAGCTGATGCAAGTTATGCAAAAGCAAACTTACCTTTTGCTGGTGAGCTGTATATGGGACATCTTCGGTATAGCACAACAGGTAAAAGCGGAATCTCTTATGTACATCCTTTTCTTAGAAGAAATAACTGGCAAGCAAAGAATCTCTGTTTCTGTGGAAACTTTAACATGACAAATGTTGATGAAATCTTTGAGAAACTGACGCTTCAAGGACAATGCCCTCGTATCTATAGTGATACGTATATCATGCTTGAACTCATGGGGCACAGGCTTGATAGAGAAGTAGAAAGGAACTTCGTTGAGGCTCAAAAACTGAATCTTACCAATAAAGATATCACACGATATATTGAGGATCATGTCAAAATGGAGAATGTCTTAAAAACGACAATGCCTGATTTTGATGGAGGATATGTTGTTTGTGGTGTGACAGGAAGTGGGGAAATGTTCTCTATGCGTGACCCTTGGGGAATCCGACCTGCATTTTATTATAAAGATGATGAAATCGTTGCATTGGCCAGTGAACGCCCTGTTTTACAGACAACCTTTGATCTTGACTGTGAGGAAATAAAGGAATTGGAGCCAGGTATGGCTTTGATGGTTAAACGAAATGGTGAATGTTCGATTAAAAGAATCCTTGAACCGCGAGGAGAATCTGCTTGTTCTTTTGAGCGAATCTACTTCAGTAGAGGTTCTGATCGGGATATTTATAATGAGCGAAAGAAGCTTGGTGAGCAATTGACTGAACCTATATTGAAGGCTGTTGACTATGATACTAACCATACAGTATTTTCATATATCCCTAACACTGCAGAGGTTGCATATTATGGTATGCTTGATGGATTTACACGATATCTAAGTGAACAGAAGATTAAGAAGATAGAAGCGTTGGATCATAGGCCTACACATGAAGAACTTGTTGATATCATGCATGAGTATGTTCGCTCTGAAAAGGTGGCATGGAAAGATATTAAACTCCGCACGTTTATCACAGAAGGTAATAGCAGAAACGATTTAGCCAGCCATGTATATGATATTACTTATGGTAGTATTGAAGCCGGACAAGACAATCTTGTCATTATAGATGATAGCATAGTTAGAGGAACTACGCTAAAGAAGAGCATCTTAAGAATACTTGATCGGCTTCATCCCAAGAAGATGGTGATAGTAAGTAGTGCACCACAGATACGTTATCCAGACTATTATGGTATAGATATGCCTTGCCTTGAAGAGTTTTGTGTGTTCCGTGCGACTATCGCTTTGTTGAAAGAACGCCATCTGGAGAGTATTATACATGATACTTACAAGGCTTGTCAAGAAGAGTTATTGAAACCTAAATCGATGATGGTTAATCAGGTTCGTGCGATATATGAGCCATTCACTATAGAAGAAATCAATGCTAAAATCATTGAAATGTTACGGCCAGAAGGCGTAACTACTCCGATAGAATTGGTTTATCAGAGTTTGGAAGGATTGCATAAGGCTATTCCTTTGCATAAGGGTGACTGGTATTTCACGGGACATTATCCAACTCCTGGAGGTACTAAACTCTGTAATCAGGCTTTCGTCAACTATTATGAGATGCATTTCTCTCGTTGATGAAACTTGGATAGTGACATAAATAATAATCTGTTTAAAGCTTATATAAAGGTATATAATGAGAAACGTAACTTTAGTCTTGAGTGATGGAAGTAAGTTCCATGGCAAAAGTTTTGGCTATGATGCCCCAGTTGCTGGTGAAGTGGTATTCAATACGGCAATGGTTGGTTATCCGGAAAGTTTGACCGACCCCTCTTATGCGGGCCAATTGATGGCGTTAACCTATCCTCTTGTAGGAAATTATGGTGTTCCTCCATTTACAATGGAAGCCAATGGAATTCCTACTTTCATGGAAAGCGATAAGATTTATGCTTCAGCAATCATTGTAAGTGACTACAGTAAAGACTATAGTCATTGGAATGCTGTGGAGAGTCTTGCTGATTGGTTGAAGCGTGAACACGTACCCGGTATAACGGGAATCGATACTCGTGAGTTGACTAAAGTATTGCGTGAACATGGTGTGATGATGGGAAAGATTATCTTTGATGATGAACCTGACAACATACCAGAAGCTGATTATGAAGGTGTAAACTTCGTAGACAGGGTCTCTTGCAAAGAGATTATTCGTTATAATGAAGGTGGTGGAAAGAAGGTTATATTGGTTGATTGTGGCGTAAAAGCCAATATTATTCGTAGTTTAATTAATCGTGGAATCGAAGTTATTAGGGTTCCTTGGAACTATGACTATACAAATATGGAATATGATGGTTTATTCCTTGCCAATGGACCAGGCGATCCTGATATGTGTTCGGATGCCGTTGAGGTCATAAAGAAACAGATTAATCAAAGCACTAAGCCCATTTGTGGTATTTGTATGGGTAATCAATTACTCTCAAAAGCTGCAGGTGCAGAGATTTATAAATTGAAATATGGACATAGAGGACATAATCAGCCTGTACGCTTGGTAGGTAGTGAGAAGTGTTTTATTACGAGTCAGAACCATGGATATGCGGTGAATGCTGCAACCTTAGATAAGGATTGGGAAGAGCTGTTCGTGAATATGAATGATGGTTCGAATGAAGGCATACGCCATAAGACAAATCCTTGGTTTACATGTCAATTCCATCCTGAGGCATGTTCTGGTCCTGTTGATACAGCTTTTATATTTGATGACTTTGTAAAAACTTTAAAGTAGAAAGACGATGAAAGACGAAAAGATAAAGAAAGTATTGCTTCTTGGCTCAGGAGCATTAAAGATTGGAGAGGCTGGAGAGTTTGATTATTCAGGCTCGCAAGCCTTGAAAGCTCTTCGGGAAGAAGGCATAGAAACTGTACTTATCAATCCAAATATTGCAACAGTACAGACATCTGAAGGAGTGGCTGACCACATTTACTTCCTTCCTATACAGCCTTATTTCGTTGAACGAGTTATTCAAAAGGAGCAACCTGATGGCGTGTTACTCTCTTTTGGTGGTCAGACTGCTTTGAATTGTGGTGTTGAATTGGAGAAGACAGGTATCTTTGCAAAGTATGGGGTCAAAGTTTTGGGAACTCCAGTTGCCGCAATCATGAATACCGAAGACCGTGAACTGTTTGTTGAACAGTTAAATGAAATAGATGTAAAAACTATCAAAAGTGAAGCTTGTGAGAATGTAGAGGAGGCACGAAAGGCTGCATCTACACTTGGTTATCCTGTCATTGTGCGAGCCGCATACGCTTTAGGAGGACTTGGATCAGGCTTTGCAGATGATGAAGCTGAACTAAATAAGCTCTGTGAAAAGGCTTTTTCTTTCTCCCCACAAGTGCTTGTTGAAAAGAGTTTGAAAGGCTGGAAAGAGATAGAGTACGAAGTAGTTCGCGACTGTTATGACAATTGTGTCACTGTTTGTAATATGGAAAACTTTGATCCATTGGGTATTCATACAGGCGAAAGTATTGTAATTGCCCCTTCACAGACATTGACAAATAGCGAGTATCACAAGCTTCGTGCATTGTCAATCAAGATAGTTCGTCATATAGGTATTGTGGGAGAGTGTAATGTACAGTATGCATTTGATCCCAAAAGCGAAGATTATCGTGTAATAGAAGTAAATGCGAGACTGTCTCGTTCGTCTGCACTTGCTTCAAAAGCAACGGGATATCCACTTGCCTTTGTTGCTGCAAAGTTAGGACTGGGATATGGATTGTTTGAATTAAAGAATTCTGTTACGAAGACAACTAATGCTTTCTTTGAGCCTGCACTCGACTATGTGGTTTGCAAAATTCCGCGTTGGGATCTTTCAAAATTCCATGGAGTAGACAAAGAATTAGGCTCAAGTATGAAGTCTGTAGGTGAGGTTATGGCGATAGGACGTAACTTTGAAGAGGCTATTCAGAAAGGTCTTCGCATGATAGGGCAGGGGATGCATGGTTTCGTTGAGAACAAAGAATTAAAAATTAACGACCTTGATGCAGCACTTCGTGAGCCAACAGACAAACGTGTGTTTGTCATATCAAAGGCTATGCACAAAGACTATTCTGTAGAACAGATACATAATCTCACAAAGATTGATAAGTGGTTCTTAGAGAAGCTGAAGCATATCATTGATATAGATGAGGCTTTAAAGAAGCAAAATATAAATACTTTAGATCGTGATTTGCTGCGAGAAGCAAAGGTTTATGGCTTTACTGACTTCCAAATTGCACGTGCCATTGGCTTGGAAAATGAAATCGGTAACATGCATAAGGCAGCCCTTTTGGTTCGCAATAAACGCAAATTCTATGATATACTTCCAGTCGTAAAGCAAATAGATACGCTTGCAGCTGAGTATCCAGCACAGACGAATTACCTATATGTAACCTATGGAGGTGTGAAGAGTGATGTCGTGTTTGAGAATGATAAACGCTCTGTAATTGTGCTCGGTTCTGGAGCATATCGTATCGGTAGTTCAGTCGAATTTGACTGGTGTGGGGTGCAAGCTTTGAATACAATCCGTAAAGAAGGCTGGCGTTCTATCATGATTAACTACAATCCCGAGACTGTTTCTACAGATTATGATATGTGCGATCGTCTTTATTTTGATGAGCTTACATTCGAGCGAGTTATGGATATTATAGAGTTAGAGAATCCTCATGGTGTTGTTGTTAGTACGGGAGGCCAGATTCCAAACAACTTAGCGATGAAGTTAGATGCTCAAAATGTTCCTATTCTTGGTACGAAAGCACAGGATATTGATGGTGCAGAAGATCGCGCAAAGTTCTCTGCTATGCTGACCGAAAATGGTATTAATCAACCTGAATGGAGTGCTTTGACGAGTATGGAAGATATCGATGAGTTCATTAAACGAGTTGGATTCCCTGTTCTCGTGCGTCCTTCTTATGTCTTATCGGGTGCTGCCATGAATGTTTGTTCTAACGAAGAAGAACTTAAACGCTTCCTACAATTGGCAGCAAATGTAAGTGAAGATCATCCCGTTGTCGTTTCTAAATTCATTGAACACGCTAAGGAAATAGAGATGGATGCCGTTGCAAAGAACGGAGAGATACTCGCTTATGCTATCAGTGAGCATATAGAGTTTGCGGGAGTTCACTCGGGGGATGCCACGATTCAGTTCCCTCCACAGAAACTATACGTAGAAACAGTTAGACGCGTTAAGCGAATTAGTCGTCAGATTGCTAAGCAATTGCATATCAACGGACCATTCAACATCCAGTTCATGGCTCGCGATAATGACATACTTGTTATTGAATGTAACCTTCGTGCAAGTCGTTCATTCCCATTTGTAAGTAAGGTTTTGAAGATAAATCTTATTGAGTTGGCCACAAGAGTAATGTTAGGATTGCCTGTCGAAAAGCCAAATAAGAACTTGTTCGACCTTGATTATGTTGGAATCAAAGCCAGCCAGTTCTCATTTAATCGTTTACAGAAAGCGGATCCTGTATTGGGTGTTGACATGAGCTCTACGGGAGAAGTTGGCTGTTTGGCTGATGATACGAACGCTGCACTATTAAAGAGTATGTTAGCCGTAGGGCAAAGAATTCCTAAAAAGACGATACTCCTTTCTACAGGTGGAGCAAAGCAGAAGGTGGAGATGCTTGATGCGGCGCGTCAACTGGTAGAAAATGGCTATGAACTCTATGCAACAGGAGGTACAAGTAAGTTCCTTGATGAAAACGGTATAAGCAATACACGAGCTTATTGGCCTTCTGAAGCAGGACAAACTCCCCAAGCTTTAGATTTGTTGCATGAGCATAAGATTGATATGGTGGTTAATATTCCTAAGAATCTTACTGTACATGAGTTGACAAATGGATACAAAGTGAGACGCGCGGCTATAGATCTTAATGTTCCATTAATCACGAATAGTCGTTTAGCCAGTGCCTTTATAAACGCTTTCTGCACATTAAAACTTGACGACATAGACATCAAGTCATGGAATGAATATTAAAAAATAACAACGAAAAGAGGCATTCCTGGGGTTCTGTTAGAACTTTGGGCGTGCCTTTTTCTTTGTTAAATTTTGGAGTGAAAGAAAAGGTATTATTTTATTAACAATATTTTGCAGTTTGTAAATTACTAATAATCAGTAACTTAATAAAAAGTTACATACGGAGTAAAAAAAAGTAGTTAAAAGATGAATGTGAATTAAAAAAAATAGTTACCTTTGCATCGTTTTAATAAACAAATGATTGTTTTACAGATTTAAAAAGCAAAGAAAATGAAGAAATTAGTTTTAGCACTCGTAGCTGTTGCAGCTATCTCATTCGCATCTTGTGGTAACAAAACTGCAGCAAATGCAAACAATGGTGATTCAGACTCTGTAGCTCAGGTTGACACTGCTGATACTGCTGCTGTTGATACTGCTGCTGCTGACACTGCAAAGTAATTTTGCAAACGAGTAGAAAAATGAGAGATTGCCGCTGAACTTTAATTGTTCAGCGGTTTTTTTTTGTTTCATTTCTGAGCTGAGAGAGTGGATTTCTTGGCATGGTTCATTGATTTTCTTTGTAAAATCTATTATGAATGAAATTACGTAATGAATTCCAACATGCGTTATCTGC
>NZ_GL629647.1:671425-675511 GCF_000185845.1 Segatella salivae DSM 15606 | reverse complement strand
ACTATATAAGGTTTGAAAGCTGAATTTGTGTTATTGATGATTTTGATTCTTTCATAAATTGATCTCTACTTCACAAATGAACACTATCTTTTTCTTGATTATTCTTTTGCCGTTTTGTAAAATATAGCCTTACGTTCTATCACTTCTATTCCATTTCTGTTATCATAAAGAAACGACATTATAAGTAATGTTTAGGCATTCTATTATAACTTTATATTGAATTTATTTTTTATAATCAAGCTTTCTACGACGTGATATGATGCATTTTGTCGCTCTATTTGAATCAAATTGTCGAGTAAAAAGGCATGTTTTATCATATAGTTTGACGCAGATTGTTAGTCTATTTCTGGTTTTTGATAAGATAAAACGAAGGGTATTGTTTAATGTGTTGATTCATAGGATGTTATGATTTCGTAAAAAGTAGTAGTTCATTAAAATATAATTTTGCTAAGACTTGAAAATCTCGACGTTATAAATTGCTTTGTAAAATTATATTACACTTAAGAATCCTCATTTTATTACTATCTGTTTATAGGACAATTAAGTTGATATAGTAGTTAAATTTAGTGCGTTTTATAGTTCAATTCATTAATAATAAAGTTGACAACAAAGTTTAATAATATCTTAATCAGCTATATAAATAAGGTCACTCATGATGTCATCGGATGTGAAAAGGCCCATTCTTGTAATGAAAAGACGATGTTTAGAAAGTTTCATTTTCCCCGCATTGATATGAGGTTGAGCTTCTTTCATTAAATAGTTATAGTGTTCTTCACCATATTTATTCTTCATTTTATTGAGATCAATCCCTTCTTTGGTCCGTAGGGCAGTAGTGATTAAGTCGTTGTATTGGGTGTCTTTACTTAAGATTTCAATCTCTTGTGGAAGTTTGTTGCATACAATTTCATCCATATACTTTTTGAGATTGCTGATATTCCATTTTCGAATCCCATTAAGATAGCTGTGAGCTGATGCACCAAGTCCAATGTAAGGAATTTCATGCCAGTAGCTACTATTGTGTAAACTACGGAAGCCTGGACGGGCAAAATTACTGATTTCATATTGCTCATAGCCTGCATTTGTTAGCTCGTTGATAAGGATATTGTACATGGAGAGACTTGTTTCTTCATCAATTTCTTTAATTTTTTGATGTTCCCTCATATTGAAAAGAGATGTCCCTTCCTCATACATCAGACTATAAGCTGATATATGTTCAACTCCCAAATCAATCGCTTCACGAATATCTCTTTGCCAGTCTACTATTGTTTCATTAGGAAAACCAAACATTAAATCAATGCTGATGTTTTGTATACCAGCATGACGTAATCGTGTAACAGCTTGGAAAATGTCCTCTCGATTGTGTCTGCGGTGAAGAAATTTTAGGCGTTCATTGCTAAAAGTTTGTGCTCCCATACTAACACGATTAAACTTTAAGTCAGCAAGTTGAACGGCAAATTCTTCTGTAATGTCATCGGGATTGCACTCTATGGTGAGTTCTTTCAAGTCAGATAAGCTGCCCCATACCTTATATATATATGTGAGAAGTTGGTTTAATTGTTCTGAAGAAAGCATACTTGGAGTGCCTCCACCCAAGTATATTGTGTGGAGTTTGTTGTCAGAATCAGTATTAAGGTTGAAAAGCTCAGACGCTCGGAGGTCGATTTCATGACAGAGCATATCAACATATTTCTGTTGAAGTGATTGCTGCGTAGTACTATAAAATCCGCAGTATATGCACCGACTTGCACAAAAAGGGATATGGATATATAGGCCTGCCATGTGATTTTTGACTACAAAAGTACTAATTTTCTAAAATATTCTTGGTTGGTTTGTCTTTTTTTTTAACTTAGGGGCCAACAAAGATATAATATCTTTGCTAACCATGAAATTATTACTAACACTTTAAATCTTTTGATATGAGAGTTTATCAGACGAATGAAATCAAAAACATTGCATTGCTTGGCAGTGCGGGAAGTGGCAAGACGACGCTTGCCGAGAGTATGCTTTTTGAGGCTGGAATAATTAAACGTCGAGGAAGTGTTGAGAATAAGAACACTGTAAGCGATTATTTTCCAGTAGAGTTAGAGTATGGTTATTCAGTCTTTCCGACGGTATTTCATGTTGAATGGAATAATAAGAAGCTGAATATCATCGACTGTCCGGGGAGTGATGACTTTGTTGGCGGGGCAATAACTTCATTGAATGTTACAGATATTGCTTTGATATTGATTAATGGTCAGTATGGACCTGAGGTTGGAACTCAAAATAATTTCCGTTATACTGAAAAGCTCAAGAAACCTGTTATCTTCTTAATCAATCAGTTAGATAGTGAAAAATGTGATTTTGAAAGTATCACTTCTTCTATGCAAGACATTTATGGTTCGAAGTGTGTACAGGTTCAATATCCTCTGCAAACAGGCCCAGGATTCAATGCTTTAATTGATGTCTTGGTGATGAAGAAATACTCTTGGAAACCCGAAGGCGGTGCACCAATAGTTGAAGATATTCCAGAAGAGGAAATGGGGAAGGCTTTAGAACTTCATAAGAAGTTAGTTGAAGCAGCAGCAGAAAATGACGAACAGTTGATGGAAAAGTTCTTTGAAGAAGAAACTTTGACTGAGGATGAATTACGAGAAGGTATTCGGAAAGGCCTGATTACACGAAGTATTTTCCCTATATTCTGTGTATGTGCAGGAAAAGATATGGGAGTTCAGCGTTTGATGGAATTCCTTGGAAATGTTGTTCCCTTTGTAAGTGAAATGCCAAAACAACACAATTCACGAGGTGAAGAAGTTGTTCCTGCATCAGAAGGACCTACGAGTTTGTATTTCTTTAAGACAGGGATGGAGCCGCATATTGGGGAAGTTAGCTACTTCAAAGTTATGAGTGGACAGGTTAAATCGGGTGATGACTTGACCAATTCTGACCGTGGAAGTCGCGAACGTATGGGGCAAATTTATGCTTGTGCAGGTGCAAATCGTATTGCAGTTGACATGCTAAATGCTGGTGATATCGGTTGTACAGTCAAATTGAAAGACGTAAAAACAGGTAATGCTTTGAATGGAAAAGATTGTGATTGGCATTATAATTTTATCAAATATCCTAATTCTAAATACAGCAGAGCGATAAAAACGGTAAATTCGCAAGATACAGAAAAGCTCATGGCTGCCATGGTAAAGATGCATCAAGAAGATCCAACCTGGGTGGTAGAACAAAGTAAAGAGCTGAGACAGATTATTGTTCATGGACAAGGAGAATTCCATTTGAGAACCTTGAAGTGGCGTTTAGAGAATAATGAAAAATTGCAAGTGAAGTTTGGGGAGCCTCGAATTCCTTATCGAGAGACGATAACCAAGAAGGCAAAAGCAGAATACCGACATAAGAAACAAAGTGGTGGCGCAGGTCAATTTGGTGAGGTTCATCTCATAGTAGAACCTTATGCTGAAGGTATGCCCGATCCAACAATGTATAATTTTAATGGCCAAGAGTTCAAAGTAAACATCAAAGGCAAGGAAGTTGTGGACTTAGAGTGGGGTGGAAAACTTGTGTTTATCAACTCGGTTGTCGGCGGAGCAATTGACTCTCGCTTTATGCCAGCTATTTTAAAAGGTATCATGGATTGTATGGAACATGGTCCGTTGACAGGTAGTTACGCTCGTGACGTTCGTGTAGTAGTGTATGATGGTAAAATGCATCCTGTTGATAGTAATGAACTTTCGTTTATGCTTGCAGCTCGTCATGCCTTTGCTGATGCCTTCCGTAATGCTGGACCGAAGATCTTAGAACCTATATATGATTTGGAAGTATTTGTTCCTTCTGATTTTATGGGTGATGTAATGAGTGATCTTCAGGGTCGAAGAGCATTGATTATGGGAATGGATGCAGAAGCTGGTTATCAAAAGTTGCAAGCCAAAATCCCATTGAAGGAGTTGAATAATTATAGCATTTCGTTGAGCTCATTAACAGGTGGTCGCGCATCGTTTACAGCAAAATTTGCAAGTTATGAACTTGTTCCGACAGATTTACAGGCAAATTTGATTAGTGAACATAGTGCAGAGTTGGCAGAAGAACAAGATTAAAAGTTAT
>NZ_GL629647.1:658401-671375 GCF_000185845.1 Segatella salivae DSM 15606 | reverse complement strand
AATAAATTAGAATGATTATTTTAACACATTCATGTTAACTTGTTAAAGATTAGTTTATCTTTGTCATTATGAAGAAAAGGACGATATGGACAATTGCTACCATCATGGGAATCTCATTCATGGGGCTCTTATTCCTGCAGTTGAGCTATATACAGGAGATGGCAGAAATGAAGAAGGAGCAGTTTGATGAATCCGTCAACCGAGCTCTTTATCAGGCTTCACGCAATCTTGAATTGAATGAAACCCTTCGATATTTAGAGAAAGATGTGAAGGAAAGTGAGCGGCGTTCTTTTGTTCGTGATTCCGTTGGTACACGTTCGGGGCAACCCAATGATGGTACAATTCAGCAGAGCCACCAGTATTCTACTATTGGTAAAGATGGTACGGTGTATTCATCATTTGAGTTAAAAACCATAGCGACAAAACCGGCTTCAATGCCAAAAGGAATGATTCTCAAGACGGATAAGAACTCTTTGTCTGAGGCTTCTAAGTCTTTACAGGAGATTATTAAGAATCGTTATGTCTATCAAAAGGCATTATTGGATGAAGTCGTTTATTCTATATTGTACTCTGCTTCGGATAAACCCTTGAAGGAACGCATTAATTTTAAGCTTCTTGATCAAGATTTGAGAGCGGAACTAATGAATAATGGTATCAACATACCTTATCACTTTACGGTTTCAACTCAGGATGGAAGAGAGGTGTATCGCTGTCCAGATTACTCGGATGAAGGGGAAGAATTTACTTATTCACAGGTGCTGTTTAGGAATGATCCTCAGTCGAAAATGGGGGTTGTGAAGATTCATTTTCCGGATATGAATAATTATATTTTTTCGAGTATTCGATTCATGATACCAAGTATAATCTTTACATTGGTGTTGTTGGTAACGTTCATCTTTACGATAGTCATAATCTTTAGATCAAAACGTTATAGTGAGATTAAGAATGACTTTATAAATAACATGACGCATGAACTTAAGACTCCAATTGCCAGTATATCTCTGGCTGCGCAGATGTTGAATGATAAAAGTGTCACGAAGAATGAGTCGATGATGGCTCATTTGGGCTCCGTTATTAATGATGAAAGCCGTCGTTTGCGGTTCCTTGTCGAAAAAGTATTGCAAATGAGCATGTACGATCGCAAGAAAGCTGTATTAAAAAAGCGTGAGATAGATATCAATGAGATGATAGAGAGCATTGGGAATTCGTTTACCTTGCGTGTAGAACATACTGGAGGAAAGGTTTATACAGAGATAGAAGCAGTTGACTCCATGATCTATGTTGATGATATGCATTTTCAGAATGTGATTTTTAATCTCTTGGATAATGCTGTAAAATATAAGAATCCTGACCAGCCTTTGAATGTTTATTTGAGGACTTGGAATGAAGGAAAGAAGGTTTGTGTCTCTGTGAGAGATACAGGAATGGGTATAAAAAAAGAGAACTTAAAAAAAGTATTCGATAAATTCTATCGTGTACATACAGGCAATGTACATGATGTAAAAGGCTTTGGTCTCGGTCTTGCTTATGTGAAAAAAATGGTAGATTTGCATGATGGAGATATCCATGTAGATAGTGAATATGGAAAAGGAACGACCTTTACGATTAAGTTACCCTATGTTGAGAGTTAATTATAGAGTTATAAATAAGATTACTAACATTAAAAATATGAAGTTATGGAAGACAAATTGAAGATTCTTTTATGTGAAGATGATGAGAACTTGGGAATGCTTCTACGTGAGTATTTACAAGCAAAAGGTTATGCCGCTACACTTTGTCCAGATGGCGAAGTCGGTTATAGAGAGTTCTTGAAGACAAAGTTTGATATTTGTGTCTTAGATGTGATGATGCCTAAAAAGGATGGATTTACACTGGCACAAGAGATACGTCAGGCGAATACGGAAATACCAATTATCTTTTTAACGGCAAAAACCTTGAAAGAAGATATATTAGAAGGCTTTAAGATTGGTGCTGATGATTATATCACTAAGCCTTTTTCTATGGAAGAACTTGTGTTCCGTATTGAGGCAATTTTGAGAAGAGTTCGTGGTAAGAAAAATAAAGAAAGCACACTCTATCATATTGGCAAGTTTACTTTTGATACTCAAAAACAACTGCTTGTGATTGGAGAGAAGCAAACAAAATTAACTACAAAGGAAAACGAATTGCTTGCTTTGTTGTGTTCACATGCCAATGAAATTTTGCAGCGTGACTTTGCTTTGAAAACCATTTGGATTGATGATAATTATTTCAATGCACGTTCTATGGATGTGTATATCACCAAGTTGCGTAAACATCTGAAAGATGATCCTCAAATAGAAATCATTAATATCCATGGCAAGGGATATAAGTTGATTACTCCAGAAGAGGATTAAATTCGATATTTAATATTTACTTTGGTGCTTATCATTTATTGTGTGTCCAATAATACCAATGACGATAAGCACCAAACTTGTAAATAGTAAATAGTTCAATTGGTATAATTTAAATATGTGATGGATGCATAAAATAATGACACCTAAATATACCAATGGTAAGTTTACTAATTTTAGTAATTGTCTTCTTTTTGTAAAAGCAAACTTTTTCATTCATCTTATTTTGGCACAAAAATACAAAATAATTTGTTTATCTCACAAATTAAATGTAATTTTGCAAAACTTTTTGGAGATATAATGACTAATAGTATTTTATCTTCGAATATAAATTAAACGTTTAAATAATAATTTTTTCAATTTTATTAGTATGAATCAATACGAAACCGTTTTCATTTTGACTCCCGTTTTGTCTGATGAACAGATGAAGGAAACGGTCGCTAAATTCAGAAATCTCCTCACAGATAATGGAGCCGAGATTTTGAATGAAGAGATCTGGGGATTGAAAAAGATGGCTTATGCTATCGAGAAGAAGTCAACAGGTTTTTATTGCCTGGTTGAATTCAAGGGTGAACCATCAATCGTTAACACACTTGAGACAGGATTCCGTCGTGACGAAAAAGTAATTCGTTACATGACAGTGCGCCTTGACAAGTATGCTGTACAGTATGCTGAAAAGCGCAGAAGTAAACTTGGTAAAAAAGAGGAGGCTTAATTATGGCAGAGCAGAAAAAAACAGAAATCCGTTATTTGACAGCTCCTTCAATCGACACTCGTAAGAAGAAATATTGTCGTTTTAAGAAGAGTGGTATTAAGTATATTGACTATAAGGATCCTGAGTTCTTGAAGAAATTCTTGAATGAGCAAGGTAAAATCTTACCTCGTCGTATTACAGGTACTTCTTTGAAGTATCAACGTCGTGTGGCACAAGCTATTAAGCGTGCTCGTCAGATTGCTTTGCTTCCATATGTAACCGATTTGATGAAGTAATAAAGGAGGATTTTTGATATGGAAATTATACTGAAAGAAGATATTATCGGACTTGGATACAAGAATGATATTGTGAATGTAAAGAATGGTTATGGTCGTAACTATTTGATTCCAACAGGTAAAGGTGTTATTGCTTCTGACTCAGCAAAGAAAGTTTTAGCTGAAGATTTGAAACAGCAAGCTCACAAACTTGCTGCTATTAAAGCTGAAGCTGAGAAGAAAGGTAATGCTTTGAGTGGTGTTTCTCTTACAATCACAGCGAAAGTAAGTGCAACGGGTGCTCTTTATGGTTCTGTGAATGCTGCTACAGTTGCAGAAGAACTATCAAAGAAAGGCATTGAGGTTGATCGTAAGATTATTACAATGCATGACATCAAAAAGGTTGGTGAATTTGAGGCAACAGTACACTTCCATAAGGAGGTAGAGGTAAAGGTACCTGTAATAGTTGTTGCTGAGAACGCTCCTGTAGAGAAAGTTGCTGAAGAAGATACTTCTAAAGCTGATGTTGAAGTAGAAGAAACTCCAGCAGCAGAATAATAGAATAACAATTATTGCACTGTAAAGCAAATCTATATAAATCCCGAGAACAACTTGTTTGTTTTCGGGATTTTCTTTTTCTATTGCATGTTTCTGCTTTTTTTTTTGTAGCTTTGCAAAGAATATTATAAACATTTAAATATCATATAATGAAAGCTTTTGTATTTCCTGGGCAGGGTGCTCAGTTTGTTGGTATGGGTAAGGACTTGTATGAGACTAATGCACTTGCCAAAAAATATTTTGATAGAGCAGATGAAATCCTTGGTTTTAAGATTACTGAGATAATGTTCAATGGAACAGATGAACAATTAAAGGAAACCAAAGTGACCCAACCTGCAGTTTTTTTGCATAGTGTTATTCAAGCATTATGTTTAGGCGACAGCTTTAATCCTGCAATGGTAGCAGGTCATTCACTTGGTGAATTTTCTGCACTTGTTGCTTCGGGAGCTTTAGATTTTGAAGACGGTTTGAGGTTAGTGGCATCTCGTGCCAATGCTATGCAGAAGGCATGTGAAATTAATTCTGGTACTATGGCTGCTATTATAGGTCTTCCTGACGAAAAAGTTGAGGAGATTTGTGCTTCTGTTAGTTCTGAAGGTGATATTGTAGTAGCTGCAAATTATAATTGCCCTGGACAATTAGTAATTTCAGGTAATGTCAATGCTGTTAATGCTGCATGTGAAAAATTGAAAGAAGCTGGTGCGAAACGTGCACTACCTTTAAAAGTTAGTGGTGCTTTCCATTCTCCTTTAATGCAACCTGCTAAAGATGAATTGCAAGCAGCTATTGAGAAAACAACATTTAAGACACCTAAATGTCCGGTTTATCAGAATGTAGATGCAAAGCCACATACAGATGCAGAAGAAATAAAATTGAATTTGATAGCTCAGCTAACAAGTCCTGTCCGTTGGACAGCAAGTGTTCAAACCATGATTCATGATGGTGCAGATGATTTCACGGAGTGTGGTCCAGGTAAGGCTCTTCAGGGGATGATTGGTAGAATTGATAAGAATGTTAATGCTCATGGCATTGCATAATGAAAGATAAAATACTAATATATCAAGTATTACCAAGACTTTTCGGCAATCGGAACGAATCATTAACTGAATCCGGGACGATTGCCGAAAATGGTTGTGGTAAGTTTTCTTCGTTTGATGATAAGACTCTAAAAACTTTGAGTGATATGGGATTTACCCATATTTGGTTTACAGGAATCATCAGACATGCAACACAAACAGACTATTCTATATATGGTCTTCCTGTTCAACATGCTGAACTTGTGAAGGGACAGGCTGGTTCACCTTACGCCATTGTAGACTATTATGATGTTGATCCTGATCTTGCAGATAATGTTTCTTTGCGAATGACTGAATGGAAACGATTAGTTGATCGTACGCATGCTGCGGGAATGAAGGTAATAATAGATTTTGTCCCTAATCATGTTGCACGCGAGTATTTATCTATTTGCAAACCACATGATGTACAGGATCTTGGTGCTACTGATAATTCTTCCATGGCTTTTTCTCCATCAAATAATTTCTATTACTGCTGGGGAGAACCTCTTGATTTAAGTTTAATTACAGCGCATTCTACATACAACGAGATTCCCGCTAAGGCTACAGGAAATGATCATTTCGATGCACATCCAACATCAAATGATTGGTATGAAACCATAAAATTAAACTATGGTGTAGACTATTGTGATGCAGGAGGACGTAGTTATCATTTTAATCCGCGTCCCGAAACGTGGGATAAAATGACAAATATCCTTTTGTATTGGGCTTCAATGGGTATTGATGGCTTTCGTTGTGATATGGCAGAAATGGTTCCTGTAGATTTTTGGAACTATGCAATTAGAAACATTAAAGCAAATTTCCCATCATTAATCTTTATAGGAGAAGTTTACGATATGTCACAATATCGTAGCTATATTGCTAATGGCTTTGACTATTTGTATGATAAAGTGGGTATGTATGATTGCTTGCGTGGCATTATTACGGGTGTAAGAAGTGCTAATGAGATTACACATTGGTGGCAAGCAACAGATGATATCAACGCTCATATGCTCTATTTTCTTGAAAATCATGATGAACAAAGAATTGCGAGTGATTTCTTTGTGGGTGAAGGATATAAAGCAATTCCAGCTGTAGCTGTAGCTCTTTTTATGAGGAAAAATCCTTTTATGCTTTATAGTGGGCAGGAGTTTGGAGAGCGAGGTATGGATAAAGAGGGCTTTAGTGGTTTAGATGGAAGAACTACAATTTTTGATTATTGGTCAGTTTCAACACTTCGACGAGCTTTCTCTGAGACGCCGTCCTTGACAAAAGAAGAAAAAGAACTTGCAGAATCTTATCGTAAACTACTTCATATTTCTCGAACGGAAGTTGCAATTCAAGAAGGTGAATTCTTTGATTTAACCTATGCAAATCCTAATAGTGAGCACTTTGATTCATGTAGAGAGTTTGCATTTATGCGAAAGAAAGGCAACGTTGTATTACTCATTGTAGCGAATTTCTCAAATGAAAAGAAAGATACAGATGTTATTATCCCTTCGCACGCATTCGATTTTTGGCATCTTCCCGAGATGAAGGTTGTATCGCAAGAATTATTGAGTGGTAAATTCTTTAATTTAGATTTAAGATGCGACTCGGCTGTTCGTGTAACGGTCCCTGCTTATGGTTGTGGAGTGTTTAAGTTTGATTTGAGTATGAAGAATAATGATTATTTGTTTAATGAACACAATAAAGAAGAGTTCCCTCCAGCGCATACTGCTGAACATTTACTCAACCAAGTAATGATTCAAATGTTTCATTGTGATAGGAGTTACAATGCTCATATTGAAAGGAAGAAGAGTAAAATGAGCTTTATCTTGAATCATAAACCTACAAGACAAGAAGAAATTGAAAGGAGGATGAATGAACTTATTCAAGAAGACTTACCTATTACTTACGAACTTGTTGATAGAGCTCATATTCCAGATGGTGTTACTCTTGACAGGTTACCAAATGATGCATCAGAAATGTTACGTTTGGTTCATATAGGGACATTTGATATCTGCCCTTGTATAGGTAAGCATGTTCGTTCTACTTCACAAATTGGGCGTTTTGAAATGCTTGGTACGAACTGGGATGAATCAAATCACTCCTTTAGGATACGTTTCAAAGTTATCCAATAGAAGTTTATTTAAAATGATGTTTTCCTTGTCAAAAGGAGAACATCATTTCTTTTTGTGCAATTTATTCTTTTACTTTGTAATCTAATTTCTAATTTAATGAATCAGACTGCGATATTAACAATAACGGGAAGTGACGGCACTGGTGAATCAGGTTTGCAAGCAGATGTAAGAACGATAACTGCATTAGGTTGTCATGCAGTGT
This sequence comes from Segatella salivae DSM 15606, assembly GCF_000185845.1. Lineage (GTDB taxonomy): Bacteria > Bacteroidota > Bacteroidia > Bacteroidales > Bacteroidaceae > Prevotella > Prevotella salivae. Next base: position 664,099 of record NZ_GL629647.1, on the reverse strand, counting down.
CTGCAATAACGACAATAACGATTCAGAACACGCTTGGCATCCAGTGTTTTTATGATATCCCATGTGATATTGTTGCAGCTCAGATAGAGGCAATTGTCAATGATGTTCAACCTACTGTAATCAAAATAGGTATGATTCGGAGTGTTGAAATGTTGAATGTTATTGTCAATACGATTGTGAAGTATAAGCCAAAGCATGTTGTTTTTGACCCCGTTATCAGTTCTTTTTTGAAGGAGAAATTGATGAGTCGAGATGTTATCTCGCAGATTAGATCATGTCTCTTACCACTTTGTTCTGTTATTATTATTCAGCATTCAGAGAATGATTTGCTTTTAGGTGAGTGCTCATTCCCTAATGTTTACTTCATAGAAGATATCAAACGACATGGTGTTCGGAATGTTTTTACCAGTGCTGTAGCTGTTTATTTGCAGAAAGGAAAGTCTAATGAAGAGGCTTTTCAGCTTGCCCGAAAGTATGTTGAACAATCAATGGTTTCGCCAAGCCCACTTAATGGTAGGAGTTTAGAATTGTTTCACGAGTTTATCCACTTAGTACATCAGAATTATCAGACAAACAGTGATGTTGCTTTTTATGCTAATTGTATGAATGTTTCTGCACGATACTTAGCTCAGGTTTGTAAACGCGTGGTTTCAAAGTCACCAAAAGCAATTATTGATGATTATATAGTTGATCAGCTATCCAAATCTCTTACGGCAGAAACATCTAAAACAATTCAACAGCTTGCCTATGAGTTTGGCTTTTCCAATCAAGCTCATTTTTCTAAGTTTTTCCATAAAATAAAAGGGATTTCTCCTTCAGAATATAGAAAACTTCAACATGAATAATTTAATTAATACAAAGAATATGAATAATAAGAATGAACGTCAAGAATTAAATCGGAACCTTGCACAGATGTTGAAGGGTGGTGTTATAATGGATGTAACAACTCCCGAACAAGCGAAAATTGCAGAAGCTGCCGGTGCATGTGCTGTGATGGCATTAGAAAGAATCCCTGCAGACATTAGGGCAGCAGGAGGGGTGTCAAGAATGAGTGACCCTAAGATGATTAAAGGTATCCAAGAAGCCGTAAGTATTCCAGTTATGGCTAAGTGCCGAATTGGACATATTGCGGAGGCACAGATACTTCAAGCTATCGACATAGATTATATTGATGAGAGTGAGGTTTTATCTCCTGCAGATAATATTTATCATATTGATAAAACTCAGTTTAATGTTCCTTTTGTATGCGGAGCACGTAATTTAGGCGAAGCCTTGCGTAGAATAGCAGAAGGTGCAACGATGATTCGCACAAAGGGTGAGCCTGGTACAGGCGATGTTGTACAGGCTGTAAGTCACATGCGATTGATGCAAGGTGAGATTCATCGACTATCAAGTATGGCTGAAGATGAACTTTTTGAAGCAGCTAAGCAGTTACAAGCACCATACGATCTTGTTAAATTTGTACATGATCATAATCATTTGCCTGTTGTAAACTTTGCCGCTGGCGGTGTTGCTACACCTGCAGATGCAGCATTGATGATGCTTTTGGGGGCAGAAGGAGTTTTTGTTGGAAGCGGAATCTTTAAGAGTGGAAATCCTGAAAAGCGTGCTGCTGCCATTGTTCAAGCTGTAACTAACTATAATGATCCTGCTTGTCTCGCTGCACTTAGTGAAGATTTAGGTGAGGCTATGGTAGGGATTAATGAAGATGAAATAGAACTTCTAATGGCTGAACGCGGAAAATGAGAATCGCAGTTCTTGCATTACAGGGGGCATTTGTTGAACATCGGCAGATGCTTCATCAATTAGGTGTCGAAAGTTTTGAAGTTCGTCAGCTTGCAGATTGGCAACAGTCGAAAGATGCTTTGATTATTCCCGGAGGAGAGAGTACTGTACAAGCATCTTTACTGGGCAAACTGAATCTTTTGCTTCCTATACGTGAAGCTATTCAAAACGGACTTCCTGTGTTTGGCACATGTGCAGGCTTAATACTATTGGCCAAGCAGGTTGAGCATGAATCGAATGAGCGAATAGCTACTATGGATATAGAGGTTAAGCGGAATGCTTATGGCAGACAATTGGGAAGTTTCAATACAGAAGCTTCGTTTGCCGATGTTATTGTTCCCATGACTTTTATCCGAGCGCCTTATATTAGTAAGGTAAATGATGGTGTTCGAGTGCTTTCTGAGGTAGATGGTAGAATTGTTGCAGCTCGTGAAAACCAACAACTTGTGACAGCCTTTCATCCAGAACTTACTGAAAACACATTTGTGCATAAATACTTCTTGCAAATGATTCAAGGCAACGTATAACTTCCCTAACATTGAGAATGTTGTTCAAATCATTTGTTTCTATAACAGGAAACGTTCTTCTCTGTATGCGTATAGAGGAATGTTTCCTTTTTGTATATAGATAATAAAGGTTATTATTTTAGTTTGGAAGTATGATAATGTTCTTGTTTTAATCATTTGATTGGTATTCAGATTCAATATTATTTTGTAACTTTGCAACTTAGTAGAAAGATAATAAACACATACGTATTATGTATAGAACAAATACATGTGGAGAGCTTCGTCTCTCTGATGCCGGAAAAGAAGTAGTTTTGGCTGGATGGGTACAGCGATCAAGAAAGATGGGAGGTATGACTTTTGTTGATCTCCGTGATCGTTATGGTATCACACAGCTTGTTTTTAATGAAGCTGATGATCGTTCTCTTTGTGATGCTGCCAACAAGCTCGGTCGCGAATATTGCATCCAGATAAAGGGTGTTGTCAGTGAACGCCAGAGTAAGAATCCAAAGATTGACACAGGTGATATTGAAATCTTAGTAAAGACACTTCAAATTCTCTCACCTTCATTAACTCCTCCATTCACCATTGAAGATGAATCAGATGGAGGTGACGACATCCGTATGAAGTATCGTTACCTTGATTTACGTCGAAATGCGGTGCGAAAGAATTTAGAGTTGCGTCATCGTATGACAATTTTGATTCGCAACTTCTTAGATTCTCAAAACTTCATTGAAGTAGAAACTCCTATACTTATTGGTAGTACGCCAGAAGGGGCACGCGACTTTGTTGTTCCAAGTCGTATGAATCCTGGCCAGTTCTATGCGCTTCCACAGAGTCCACAAACGCTGAAACAATTGTTGATGGTTGCAGGCTTTGATCGTTATTTCCAAATTGCAAAGTGCTTCCGAGATGAAGATTTGCGTGCCGATCGCCAGCCTGAGTTTACTCAAATCGATTGTGAGATGAGTTTTGTTGACCAAGATGATGTCATCAATTTGTTCGAAGAGATGGCACGCCACTTGTTCAAAGAGATTCGCGGAGTTGAGTTGCCCAAGCTACAACAAATGACGTGGCACGAAGCAATGAAGCGTTTTGGTAGTGATAAACCTGATTTGCGTTTCGGAATGGAGTTTGTTGAACTCAAGGATGCTTTTGCTGGAAAGGGCACTTTCTCAGTGTTTGATGAAGCGAAATATATTGGTGGTATTTGTGTTCCAGGTTGTGCAGACTACAGTCGCAAGCAACTTAATGAGTTGACAGACTTTGTCAAGCGGCCACAGGTTGGTGCGAAAGGACTTGTTTACATTAAATATAACACCGACGGAACTATTAAGAGTTCAATTGACAAGTTCTATAGTGAAGACGAACTCCTTGAAATCAAGAAGGTCATGGGAGCCAATGATGGCGACCTTGTGCTGATTCTTAGTGGAGACAACGCCAATAAAACACGCATCCAGCTTTGTGCTTTGCGTCTTGAAATGGGTGATCGACTTGGCCTTCGCGATAAAAACGTCTTTAAATGCCTTTGGATTATTGATTTCCCATTGTTTGAGTGGAGTGATGAAGAGCAGCGTCTCATGGCAACGCATCATCCATTTACAATGCCTAATCCCGACGACATCCCACTGCTTGAAAGCCAACCCGAGAAGGTGCGTGCCAAAGCTTATGACTTTGTTTGCAATGGTATTGAAGTTGGAGGCGGCTCACTTCGTATCCACGACACGCAACTTCAGGAGAAGATGTTTGAAGTTCTTGGCTTTACCAAAGAACGAGCTGAGGCGCAGTTTGGTTTCTTGATGAATGCCTTCAAATATGGAGCACCACCTCATGCAGGCCTTGCTTTCGGCTTAGACCGCTTTGTAAGTATCCTTGCCGGACTCGATTCTATTCGTGACTGCATTGCTTTCCCGAAGAACAATAGTGGACGTGACGTGATGCTTGATGCTCCAGGAATGTTAGATCAGAAACAATTAGACGAGTTGCAGCTTAAGCTCGATATCAAAGAGTAATGTTGATATATGTCAAGAAAATAGCTCTCTAAGATAAGGGCTTGTAAGTTTTCTTACATAAGCTTAGTCGATTTAAAAAATAATAATTACTTTTGTGCTGTCAACTTAAATGTTTGACATGATACGCTCACATTTATGATAAAGATTAATTAATTTGTTAGTTATGGCAGAAAAGAAAGCAACAACAAAGGCTGCGCCTGCAAAGAAGGCTGCAACAAAGAAGGCCGCTGCGCCCAAGAAGACCACAGCAAAAGAGTCTGTATTGTCTATCAATGCTGAAAGTGTAGGTTTCCGTGCCGGTGATGTTTACCAGGCTTTGGCATCAACAGGTAAGGCTCTCTCTGTAGTTGAGATTGCTAAAGCTGCAAAGATTAGCACCGAAGAAGTTTATCTCGGTATTGGCTGGCTCTTCAAAGAGGGCAAAGTTAAGGACGAGAACAATTTGATGACACTCGCATAATATTCACTGAAGAGAATATTGAGTCAAGAGAAAGGGGAACTGACTATAAGCGTTCAGTTCCCCTTTTTTTCGATTGGTTATGCAAATCTACAATAACGAAATATTAAAAGTTTTAGCTGAGGCTGGCAATGATGGATTGTCGGTCAAGAAGATTGCACGCCATGTTCACAATGCCCATAACACCTTGTTTTCTAATGTCAGTTTCGATGAGGTTTATGCTTATGTAGGCCAATATCTGAAACGCAATTCTAAGTGTGTTGATTCCATTATAGAGCGAACTGATTTGCGCGGCGTGTATCGTATTAATTTGCGTAATGAACATTCTCAACAACTAATGTTGCAATTTCAAGATGAATATGATGAAAAGGAGAGTTCACAGGAAGCTGCTGTTGACCAATCTTTGTCTTTATTTGACGATTTTTAGGCCCCAAACGCAATGTGCCTAAAATTGCGCGACACCTCCCTTCTTTTCACACTATATCGTAACAGAAAGTTATGCGCTAACGGCAATTCTTCCTTTTTAAGTCTTTCTGAAACGTTCAGAAGCGCGAAAAACCTCCATTTGGTCTTTCTGAAATGTTCAGAAGCATGAAAAACTTCTTTTTGGTGTTTCTGAAACGTTCAGAAGCGTGAAAAACTTCTTTTTTGTCTTTCTGCAGTGTGCAGAAGCATGAAAAATCTCTCTTTTGTCTTTCTGCAGTGTGCAGAAGCATGAAAAACTTCATTTTGGTCTTTCTGAAATGTTCAGAAGCATGTTTTTTCCTATTTTTGTCTTTCTGCGTCACGCTTAAGCACCTAAAATCTCTTTTTCGCCTTTCCGCGCCGCGCTTAAGCACTAAAAATCTCTTTTTTGTCTTTCCGCGCCGCGCTTAAGCACCAAAATCTCTTTTTTGTCTTTCCGCGCCGCGCTTAAGCACCAAAATTTTCTTTTTCGCCTT
>NZ_GL629647.1:654291-658351 GCF_000185845.1 Segatella salivae DSM 15606 | reverse complement strand
TTTCTTTTTTTCATGCTTATGTCGTTGACAGAAGCGATTATTTTCTTTATTTCGCGCTTATGTCGTTGACAGAAGCACCAATTTTCTTTTTTTCGTGCTTATGTCGTTGACAGAAGCGATTATTTTCTTTATTTCGCGCTTATGTCGTTGACAGAAGCGATTATTTTCTTCATTTTGTGCTTATGTCGTTGACAGAAGCGATTATTTTCTTCATTTTGCATTTATGTCGTTGACAGAAGCGTTGGAAAAACTCTTTTTTGCCTTACAGAATGGTGCTGTAGCTTGAAATTCTTGTTGTTGTCTCCTTCCAACAGAAAATATTGTTTTCAAATTCTATTTTTGAAGTCTACGGATAGGGTAGAGGTTGGGCTGTGATGATGTTTCTATTGGTATGATGTAGAATAAAAAGCCCATTCATTGGAGTATGAATGGGCTTTTTTATATTGATAAGAACGATTTAATTAAATGTTCTTTCCGTGGCAGTTTTTGAACTTCTTGCCACTTCCGCATGGACATGGGTCGTTAGGGCGTGGCATTCGTTCAGCAACATAAGGCGTGTGGTTTGCCTGGTCTGCATCTTCGCGCGTGTCTTGATGAACAGCTGCCTGTTGTGCACGCGCTTCGAGATCTTCTTTTTGTTCGTGATAGCGTTGTGCGTGTTGCTCTGGTGCAGCTTCTTGAACTTCTTGAACAACAGGAATCTGGCAGCGCATCAACACACTGGAAATGCGATTGTTCATGTCATCTATCATGTTGTCCCAAAGCTTAACGCTCTCTAATTTGAAAATCAAAAGAGGATCTTTCTGCTCGTATGACGCGTTCTGCACGCTGTGGCGCAACTCGTCAAGCTGACGCAAGTTTTCTTTCCAGCTATCGTCAATGATGCGGAGCATAACAGTCTTTTCAAAGTCTGTTACAACGCTTGCAGCCTCGCTGTCGTAGGCTTCTTTCAGATTTGCAGGAATCTGATAGAGATTTCGGCCATCTGTGATAGGCACAAGAATACGCTCATACATTGCGCCCTGTTCTTCTTGAACTTTCTTGATGACAGGGTAGGCGTCGGCCTGAATGCGGTCTGTGTGGCGCTTGAATGAAGCCATGGCATCTTGGAATGCGCGTTCTTCGAGTTCAGCCTTAGTGTTGCTGTCAAATTCTTCTTCGGTGAATGGCATCTCCATTGCTAAGATCTTCATAAATTCTTCCTTAGCTCCGGCATAATCATTCTTTTCGATGATGTTCACAACTCGGTCCCAAATAACGTTTGTGATATCCATTCCGATGCGTTCTCCCATGAGGGCATGGCGACGCTTCTCGTAGATTACCGTACGTTGTTTGTTCATGACGTCATCGTATTCGAGAAGATGTTTACGGATACCGAAGTTATTTTCCTCAACTTTCTTCTGCGCACGTTCGATGCTCTTAGAAATCATTGGACTTTCAATTCGTTCGCCGTCTTCAAAACCTAAGCGGTCCATGACTTTGGCGATACGCTCTGATGCGAAAAGACGCATCAGCTTGTCTTCCAATGAAACATAGAAAACAGATGAGCCTGGGTCACCTTGACGGCCTGCGCGACCACGCAACTGGCGGTCTACACGGCGGCTCTCATGTCGTTCTGTACCGATGATGGCCAAACCGCCTGCGGCTTTAACCTCGTCGGTAAGCTTGATGTCGGTACCACGACCAGCCATGTTGGTTGCAATCGTTACAGCACCTAATCCATTCTCAGAGCGTCCTGCTTCGGCAACAATCTGTGCTTCGCGCTGATGAAGTTTCGCATTTAAGACGTTATGAGGAATGCGGCGCATCTTTAACATCTTGCTCAACAACTCACTGATTTCGACAGAGGTTGTTCCGACAAGTACAGGACGGCCTGCATTTCGCATCGTCTCAATTTCGTCGATAACGGCAGCATACTTTTCGCGTGCTGTCTTATAGACACGATCGTCGAGGTCGTGTCGAGCGATAGGACGGTTTGTTGGAATCTCAACAACATCGAGTTTGTAGATATCCCAGAACTCTCCGGCCTCAGTGCTTGCTGTACCAGTCATACCAGCCAGCTTGTGATACATACGGAAGTAGTTCTGAAGGGTGATGGTTGCAAAAGTTTGGGTCGCAGCTTCCACCTTTACATGTTCCTTAGCCTCGATAGCTTGGTGAAGACCGTCACTCCAGCGACGACCCTCCATAATACGTCCGGTTTGTTCATCAACAATCTTAACTTCGCCATCCATAACGACATACTCGTCGTCTTTATTAAACATGGTGTAAGCCTTCAGCAATTGTTGAAGCGTATGCACACGTTCACTTTGAACGCCATAGTGAGACATCAACTCATCCTTCTTGTCTATTTTCTCTTGGTCAGAAAGATTCTTTTGGCTTTCAAGGTCAGACAATTGAGAGGTGATATCAGGCAAAACGAACAAGTCTTCGCGCCCTGTTTGCTTTGCCAACCATGCTGTACCTTTATCTGTTAAGTCAGCGCTATTGAGCTTTTCGTCAACAACAAAGTATAATGGCTCAATAGCTTTAGGCATCTCACGATTGTTGTTAGCCATGTAATACTCTTCTGTTGAAAGCATACCAGCTTTGATACCATCTTCAGAAAGATATTTAATCAAAGGTTTATTCTTTGGCAATGCTTTATATGAACGATAGAGTGCAAGGAAACCTTCTTCTAAGAGTTGTTTGTCATTTTTCTCTTGGCCAGCAGTAATCTTTTGCTTTGCCTCAGCCAAAAGCTCAGTTGCCTGCTTGCGTTGAACCTCGTATAAACGTTCTACAAGAGGTTGATATTCCTCAAACATTTGGTCATCTCCCTTCGGAATCGGACCAGAAATGATCAATGGAGTACGTGCATCGTCAATTAACACAGAGTCAACCTCGTCGACAATTGCAAAGTTGTGTTTGCGTTGAACAAGATCACTTGGGTTGAGAGCCATGTTATCACGCAGATAGTCGAAACCAAATTCGTTATTTGTTCCGAAAGTAATGTCTGCTTGATATGCTTTTCTTCGTGCTTCAGAGTTTGGCTGATGTTTGTCTATGCAATCAACAGAAAGGCCGTTGAACATATAGAGTGGTCCCATCCACTCAGAGTCGCGTTTAGCCAAATAGTCATTGACTGTAACCATGTGAACACCATTTCCTGTTAAGGCATTCAGGAAAACGGGAAGGGTTGCAACAAGCGTCTTTCCTTCACCCGTTGCCATTTCTGCAATCTTTCCTTGATGAAGAGCGATTCCACCGAATAATTGTACATCATAATGTACCATATTCCATTTGAGTTTGTTGCCTCCTGCCGTCCACTCATTGTGATAGATTGCTTTATCACCATCAATCGTAATGAAGTCATTTGCAGGATTAGAAGCTAACTCTCTATCGAAATCGGTTGCAGTGACAATGGTGTCTTCATTCTCTGCAAAACGTCTTGCAGTATCTTTCATGATACTGAAAGCTGTAGGAAGAACTTCATTTAAAGCTTGCTCATACAAATCGAGAACTTCTTTTTCAAGTTTATCAATTTGATTGAAAATATCCTCGCGTTCGTCGATTGGTGTATTTTCAATCTTCGCTTTTAGTTCCGCTATTTGTTGCTTTTGCTCTTTGGCGGAGTCTTGAACATACTGTTGAAGTTCTTTTGTCTTTGCACGTAATTCGTCATTGCTCAATTTCTGAATCTCAGGATATGCAGCCTTAACTTTCTCAACGATTGGTTGTATCAGCTTCATATCACGGTTTGACTTATCACCGAACAATGATTTCAAAAAGTTATTGAAATTCATTTTATTATGTTTTTTATTATATACCTATTTATATACGTGGTGCAAAATTACGAATTTAATTCTTATTTATCCCACAATATTTATAAAAGTTGAATGAAGTCATTGTAAATAAGACTGTTGTTCCCTCTTTTATACTTCATTCTATATATCTTTATTAGAAAAGAGGAGCTGTAGAACAAGCATTCGGTGCTCTGATATTAATGCTCTTACAAATTGTAGGAGCAATACGATCTATAGTTGTTGGAGTAAATATACGCTCTGGCTTAATATCCATT
>NZ_GL629647.1:645847-654241 GCF_000185845.1 Segatella salivae DSM 15606 | reverse complement strand
TTATTGCGGCTGGTATAGTTTTCTTGTGTGTCTTCATTTATTAATTTCCATCCAGGTGATACATTAATAATAATGTCACCACTTACCGATGGATTATATCCTTTCAGTATTTCTTGAACTCCTAAGTTCCCTGATAGTAGACGTTCTGAGGTATATACATCGCTGACTCCTTCACTTTCAAGTAGTAGTTCCTGACAACGTGAAAGAACTTCATGCATGTTTAATTGCTTTTGTTCTATTATCTTATGATTCAAATAGATTTGGTTATTACATGTTGCATCAATGTATGTACCTTGTCCATAAACTGCACTAAGATATACATTCAAAAGCTTTGATGTACGGTTTATATAAAAAATCCCTGTTGGAACACTATAAAGGCTATAATCATTTTCTGTATCATCGCTTGTACCTGTTCCTGTAATAACGAACAAAACATGATTCTTCCCAACTTGCTGTTCTATAGAACCTATAAGTTTGGCTAAGGCTTTATCTAATTGAATATAGATTTGTTTTTGCCAGTCATCACGATTATAAAGTTGGATGTTGTCTTTTTTAGAAACAGAAAGAGTAACATTTAACATGTCTGCAATGTCATCTTTCCCCATATTGCTCTTTGAAACGATGCTTATGGCTTTATCAACAATTCCATCATTATCAATAGTTCTTGGTGCAGTAGGGGTGTTCAGCCATTGTGGTGAAGCACCATAAAAAGCTGTTGTCCTCCATCTTTTCAAAGCATCATCATACCATAGCGCATTCTCAGCAGCGTGTCCTGCTGACAGAATGGCAGCATCTTTGCTTGCGGCAACACTATAAATAATGCTTTTTCCATGTGAAGAAACTTTCATTTCGTCACTGATAGTAGATGTCTTTAGCTTAGATGGACCATAAATATATTGTTTGTCATCAACGCAATACGAGGGACGAAGAGATGCATGATCAATCCATTGGTTTCCGATAATGCCATGATAGAATGGAGTTGTGCCCGTTGCTATTGTTGCAATAGAAGCTGGTCGTGAAACAGGTACAGATGGACAAGTTCCTGTTTCATACATTTTCCCCTCTTGCATCAATTTCTTTAAGCCTGAATTACTAAAGAAAGGGAGGAAAGTATCAATACTATTATTATTCAACTGATCTATTGTTATACTTACGATTAGTCGAGGTGCAAGATCAAATGCTTGCATCTCTGCTGTAGTTAGCGCAGCTATAAGTATGGCAATATATCTATTCACGTTATAATTTCGTTGTATTGACTTGTTGTGTAACTTTATATGAATATATGCTTGTTATTAGCAAAACAAATGCCAATAGTTGAATTCCGTCTGCAAATGATTGAAAGAAACTTCCGATAGTGCCCAATAAATAACAAGTAATCATAAGAAGTCGGAAACTCTTGGCTTTTCTTATTTTAGGGAAAAGCCATAAAATGTTGAGAGGATTGAGGATTAAAATTTGTAGGTTAAAGCTCACAGTAGGATGTTTACTGAATATCATTGCTGTAAGAACTAAGCCACATAATCCTGTGATGAATGATAAAACTGAATTAATAGAGATATGAAATATCTTATATTTCTTTTGTAAGAGCCCTGATGTAATCAATAATATTGATATGCAAATCATGAGACACCGAGGAGTTAATACATTAAAGAAACTACAACTTTTTTCATTGTAAGTAGAAGTTGGTGCTATGATGTAATGACTGCTACTAACCAAGTTCTTTACTTCATTGTGGTTATACTTTACTACAGCATGCTGGAAATAAAGACTCAAAGAGTCTGGAAGGAATTGTCGTTCTTCCATAGAAAGCGGGCAATCTGCCTTATATCCAAGCAATAAATCATTGCCCCATCTTGCCCACAAGTGTTGAGAATTCCATTGATGAATCTCTTTTCGATACGAGGAAGTCGCTTGTTCAAGACCATGAAAATTTACAAAACCATTAATATTGTTAATGATAATATCACGTGCTCTTGTTGTACAATTGTCATAAAAATAATTGTATCGATAAGTTCTGTTCTCTGGTTGATAGTTCTTGTCAATGGCTAAGGCAATGTTCTCTTTATCTTTCGGAGATAAATTTAGTATCTGTTCTTTTACCCATCTCCCTTCATTCTTGTATTCTTCATAAAAACTCTCAAAAGGAATAATACCCATCTCGTAGTCAGTTAATCCAAAAACAAAACGTAAAATAAAATATTTTTGTTGAAAAGAGAACATTCCATAGTTGATAACGAGGTCCTGATGATTCCTCAAATCCTGAAATCTGATAGCTGTATGTCCATAATAAGAATAGACTTCTTGCCCAGGTCCACAGGTGAGTAAACTAATCTTTACAGAATCACCATAAATATTTGATGAAGTTTGTGATGCTTGTGAATAACACTCTACAAATGTTATAAATATAACAAGGATTACACTTCTAAAAATATATTGAAAACGTTTCACAATGCAAAAATAGCTTATATTTCCGAGTTATCATGCATTTGTTTCTAATTTTTTTGATAATTTTGCAAGCAATTATATAGTAATTATGAATAAAATAATATTAAGCGCTGCCTTGTTGACTGTGATTTCAACAACTGCATTAGCTCAAAGTGGCACTAATTCACCATATAGTCAGTACGGCTTAGGTTTATTGTCTGATTACGGTACAAGTCTTAATCGTGGAATGGATGGCTTGGGCTTAGGATTTCATAAGCATAATCAAATTAATTATTTGAATCCGGCTTCCTATTCCTCTTTGGATTCTTTGTCTTTCATTTTTGATGCTGGATTTTCTGGACAAATAACTAATTTCCAGGAAGGAAAAGATGTAAAGAAGAATGTAAAGAATGGAGTCTTTGATTATGTTGTAGCTGGTTTTCGCGTAGCAAAACACGTTGGAGTCAGCTTTGGTGTAATTCCTTATACTAATATCGGTTATAGCTATGCAACAACAGGCGACTTAAATAGCAGGCAATCGGCCTTTCATCAAACTTACTCGAACACATTTGAAGGAAAGGGTGGACTTCATCAGGTTTATCTTGGTGCAGGTTGGCAACCTTTTAATGGGCTTGCTATAGGTGCAAATATAGGTTATTTGTGGGGAAACTATACGAGATCTGTTATTAACTCCTATAGCGATGCTTATGTAAACACAATTTCTAAGTATTATTCTGCAACAATCAATAATTATAAACTTGATGTTGGATTGCAATATACAGCTCGGTTCTCAAAGAAGGATGATTTGACCATAGGACTTACTTATGGCTTAGGACATAAGTTAGGAACTGATCCAGAGTGTAGTATTATTTCGAATAATTCACAGACAAATGTCGCTGATACAACTTCTTTGAAAATAAAGAATGGATTAGAGTTACCTCACTCTTATGGAGCTGGCTTGATGTTTAACCATAATAATAAATGGAATATCGGTGTAGATTATTCATTGATGCAATTCAGTAAAGTTGGTTATCCTGAATATACGGTTGAGAATGGTTTCTCTAAGTATGCTTTGTCTAAGCAGATTTACAAGGATCGTCATAAATTTAGTGTGGGTGCGGAGTTCTGTCCTAATGAGAATGGTCGTAAATTTGTAGACCGCATTTACTATCGTATAGGTGCATCTTATGCAACACCTTATTATAAAGTTAATGGGGTTGATGGACCAAAAGAGTATGGGGTAAGTGCTGGCTTTGGTATACCAATTATTAACGAATGGAATAACCGCTCTATGCTCAACATCAGTGGCTCGTGGGTTAGACGTGATGCTCCTGGATTAATTAAAGAGAACACATTCCGTATTAATATAGGCTTTACATTTAACGAACGTTGGTTTGCTAAGTGGAAAGTTGAATAAACTAACAGGTTTGTGTTATTTTCCATGCTAAACCATTTAAGAAATATTGGATGTGTATTGGTGCTTGTAATGTTTTTCTTTGCTTGCGAAGAACAACATGAGCATACTGCACCTGCAATTCATGCACGAGATTCCGTACCTGTAATGGTAAGTTATGGAGTTAATACCTTAGTTTCTGATTCTGGGGTGGCCAAATATCGTATCGTGACAGAAGAGTGGGAGGTTAATACTAATCTCCGTCCTTCACGTTGGATATTTAATAAAGGTGTGTTTCTTGAACAATTTGATGAGAAATTCCATGTTCAGGCTTACATACAATGTGATACTGCATATTATTTTGATCAATTAAAACTATGGGAGTTGCGCTCAAGAGTACGTATTCTCACAAAAGGTGGGCTGCATTTCTCCAGTGAACAGTTATTTTGGGATGAAGGGAAGCATGAACTTTATTCGAATGTTTTCTCTAAGTTGGTCACCCCCGACCGTACACTCGAAGGTACTTATTTCCGCAGTGATGAGCGAATGACAAAGTATTTTATTTCTAATACAAAAGGTTCATTTGCAAAAGATGATTTTGATTCGTCAAACAATGGTTCTTCTGATGCAAACCTTACAGACTCAGCACGTCGTGCTCAAGACTCTATTGCAAAATATCAGCACCCAATTGCTACACCACAACGCAAGAACACATCGATTCCATTGATGCATTGATTAAGTTATTTGAAAATGAATGAATCCATAGATATATCTCTGATTATTGGCATATTGTTAACAATGGCATTCTCTGCTTTCTTCTCTGGCACCGAGATTGCTTTTGTTTCAAGCAACCGAATGCTTTTCGAGGTTGATAAAGAACGTCATGGCTTGTCAACGCGATTAATCAATTTTTTCTATCGGCATCCTAATGATTTTGTAAGTACAATGCTTGTTGGAAACAATGTTGTACTTGTTATATATGGTATTTTAATAGCTCGTCTTTTTGACAATTCTATCTTTTGGGGCTATGCTCCGGCCTTTACGGTTCCTGCGGATACAATTCTTTCAACTGTTATTATGCTCTTTACAGGAGAATTTCTGCCGAAAATCTTCTTTAAGAGCAATCCTAATGGTTTGATGAACCTCTTTTCTCCAGTTGCTTTCCTGTTTTATATTATTCTTTGGCCGATAAGTCGTTTGGCCACGTTCCTCTCAAAATTATTGTTGAGGTTGTTTGGTGTAAAACTCGAAAAAGAAGACAATGATGAAGAGTTTTCTAAAGTGGATCTTGATTATCTTGTTCAATCAAGTATTGACAATGCGAAATCAGGAGATGAGATTGATGACGAGGTGAAAATCTTTCAAAATGCATTGGAATTTTCAGAGACAAAAGTCCGCGATTGCATGATTCCAAGAACCGAGATTAATGCAGTTGAATATCAATGCACAGTAGAAGAGTTGATGCAAAAGTTTGTTGAAAGTGGAAATAGTAAAATTATAGTCTACAAGGACGATATAGACCATATTGAAGGTTATATACACTCTTCAGAAATGTTTAAGTCGGCAGGAAAGGATTGGCATAAGTCTATTCGCACGATGCCTTTTGTGCCTGAAACCATGGCTGCTCAAAAGCTAATGAAGACATTTTTGCAAAGTAAAAAGAGTTTAGGCGTTGTGGTCGATGAGTTTGGAGGCACAAGCGGTATTGTGTCATTAGAGGATATCGTGGAAGAAATCTTCGGTGATATCGAAGACGAACACGATAGTAATAAATATGTAGCTAAAAAGATTAATGACAACGAATATCTTTTATCAGCACGTTTAGAGATTGATAAGGTAAACGATATGTTTAATCTTGATTTGCCCGAAGATGACGATTACAAGACTATTGGCGGCTATATCTTAAATTTCTATCAGAGTTTTCCAAAGCTCAATGAGGTGATTAAAATTGATCATTTCAGTTTTAAGATTATCAAAAGCACAATGACAAAGATAGAGTTGGTTAAGCTGACCATTCTCTAATTGATTCTTTCAACTTTGGATTTGAAGCATAATTATCATGAAAAGAACTGTTGACTCATGTTTTTTGCATAAAGTCTTCTGTTAAGTTGGTCTTGCGCAGGGCTTAAAAAGTAATTTTTACATGAAAAATTGCGCTATATGCTTTTTTATTCGTATTTTTGTGGGCAATTTAATTTATACAAAGAAAGAAATAACTAAAAAATAAAAAACAAATTAAAGTAATGGCAGCATTAGGAAAAATCAGAAGCAAAGGAGCTCTGTTGATGGGAATCATCGGCTTGGGTCTATTTGCATTTATTGCTGAAGAGGCTTTCCGCTCGTGTGAGTCTACGCGTAACAATGAGCGTCAGCAGGTCGGAGAAGTCTTGGGAGAGAAGATAAGTGTGAATGATTTTCAGAAACTTTTTGATGAGTACAGTGAGGTTGTGAAGATGCAACAAGGTGCAGATGCATTGAATGACGAGCAACTCAATCAAGTGAAAGACATGGTATGGAACACTTTCGTGCAGACAAAGCTTATTGAAAAAGAAGCAAAGGAACTCGGACTTCGTGTCACTGACACTGAGATGCAAAATGTGCTCAGAGAAGGAACAAATCCAATGTTACTTCAAACTCCTTTTGTTAATCAGCAAACTGGACGCTTCGATGCTAACGCATTACAGAAGTTCTTGGCTGAGTATGACGCACAACGCACTGCAAATCCACAAATGGCACAGCAGTATGAAACCATCTACAAATACTGGACTTTCATTGAAAAGACACTTCGCCAGCAACTTCTTGCACAGAAGTATCAGAGTCTTTTGGCACATTGTCTCTTGTCTAATCCTGTAGAAGCTAAGATGGCTTTCAATGAAGAAAATCAAGAAAGTCAAATTCAACTTGCTGCTTTCCCTTACACTTCAATCCAAGATGATAAGGTGAAGATTTCTGATTCTGACTTGAAAGCTAAATACGACGAGCTTAAGCCACGTTTCCGTCAATATGTAGAGAGCCGCGACATCAAGTATGTTGACGTTCAGGTTACTCCTTCTGCAACTGACAGAAGCGCACTTCAGAAAGATTTTGCGGGTTATGCAAAAGATCTCGCTGCAGCAGAAGACCCTTCAACTGTTGTTCGTAAGAGTTCTTCACTCGTAAACTATCTCGGTCTTCCTGTTGGTAAAACGGCTTTCCCAGCTGATATCGCCGCAAAACTTGATTCAATGGCTGTTGGTCAAACTTCTGGGGTGATTGAAGACAAGCTGGACAACACACTGAACGTTATCCGATTGATTTCAAAACAACAATTACCTGATTCTGTTCAGTATCGTCAGATACAGGTTGGCGGTGCTTCTGCAGCTGCTGCTCATAAGTCGGCTGATTCTATCTATGCAGCATTAAAGGCTGGCGCAGACTTTGAAGCGCTTGCTAAGAAGTATGGTCAGACCGGGCAGAAGGCATGGATGACAACTCAACAATATCAGAGTGCACCTTCAATGGACAATGATACAAAGAATTATATCAACAACTTGAACACAATGGCTGTTAACGAAACAAAGAACATTCCATTGAGTCAGGGAAATATCATTGTTCAGGTACTTGACAGAAAGGGTATGACTGAAAAATATGTTGCTGCAGTCATCAAAAAGAATATCGTATTCTCTAACGACACTTACAGCAAGGCTTACAATAAGTTCTCTTCTTTTGTCAGCGCTAATCAAACTGCTGCAGATATTGAGAAGAATGCTGCAAAGAGTGGTTACAGAGTGCAAGAGGCTAAGGATGTTACAACCGCACAGCATTATTTGGCTAACATCCATGGCACACGCGATGCACTGAAGTGGCTCTTTGATGCAAAACAAGGCGACGTTTCTCCAATGTATTCTTGTGGCGACAACGACCATCTCCTCGTTGCTATCTTGACAAAGATTAATCCTGTTGGTTATCGTTCTTTGGACGATGCTCAGGTGAAAGACATGGTTAAGGCTGAGGTGATGAAAGACAAGAAGGCCGAAATGCTGATGAATAAGGTTAAGGGCGTTAACTCTCTTGCAGCTGCTAAGGCTAAGGGTGCTAAGGTAGCCGAAGTTAATCAGGTAACCTTCGCCGCTCCAGTCTTTGTGACACTCACGGGTGCAAGCGAACCTGCACTTAGTGGTGCCGTATATGCAACTGCTAAGGGTAAGTTCTCTACCAACCCTGTCAAAGGTAACGCTGGTGTTTACATGTTCCAGGTGGTGAACAAAACGATGCGTCCTGGCAAGTTTGATGACAATGGCATGGAACAAAAGATTCGTCAGAAGATTATGCAGTATGCAGGAAACTTCATGAACGAACTTTATATTAATGCAAAAGTTGTAGATAATAGATATCTCTTCTTCTAAACGAAGAACAAAAACCATAAAAAAAGGCAGGCTGTTTCATACAGGCTGCCTTTTTCTTTTCCTGAAACGTTTTGGCGCTTGCGGGCCTCCCGCAAATCACTTTTTAAAGGTTTTGGCGCTTGCGGGCCTCCCGCAAATCACTTTTTAAAGGTTTTGGCGCTTGCGGGCTTCCCGCAAATCACTTTTTAAAGG
>NZ_GL629647.1:632196-645797 GCF_000185845.1 Segatella salivae DSM 15606 | reverse complement strand
AAAGGTTTTAGCGCTTGCGGGCCTCCCGCAAATCACTTTTTAAAGGTTTTGGCGCTTGCGGGCTTCCCGCAAATCACTTTTTAAAAGGTTTGGCATTTCCGCGGTTGGCGAAAGTCATTTCCCGAAAGGTTTGGCATTTCCGCGGTTGGCGAAAGTCGTTTCCCACAAGGTTTGACGTTTCTGCACCCTCGCAAATGGCATCGTTAGCTGTGGATAGAAAGAATTTGTTGAGCAGGTTTGTGATTACAAGTTTAGAAAAGTTATTGTGAAATAAGGTTTTAATTTGCCACTCTTGCGTTCGGCTCATGTTATTTTACATAGAGACCTTTTTTTCTTCCTTACTTTTTTATTATCTTTGCAAACGATAAGCGGCATGTCGTTGCAAGCAGTTTGTGATTAGAATAGCTATCACATCTGATGCATTTATTCAGAAGAACGTTTGTTTTAATCATGTTGTTTATCTGCTGTTTATCATCAAATTACGTAATTATGGGAATTTTTGGACTGTTTAACAAGAAAAAGAAAGAGACGCTTGATAAGGGACTTGAGAAGACGAAAGAGAGCGTTTTCAGTAAACTCACACGTGCCGTTGCTGGTAAATCAAAGGTAGATGATGAGGTGCTCGATAACCTTGAGGAAGTGCTTATCACGAGTGATGTTGGCGTTGATACCACGCTGAAGATTATTGAACGAATAGAGTCACGCGTTGCTCGCGATAAATATGTTTCTACTTCAGAATTGAATGGGATATTGAGAGAAGAGATTGCGTCGCTGCTTTCTGAAAACAATTCAGACGATAATGATAGTTGGGATCTTCCGAGCGACCACAAACCTTATGTGATTCTGGTTGTTGGTGTAAATGGAGTGGGGAAGACCACGACTATTGGCAAACTTGCTTATCAGTTTAAGAATGCAGGAAAAAAAGTATATTTAGGTGCTGCAGACACCTTCCGCGCGGCTGCCGTAGAGCAGATTTCTATTTGGGGAGATCGTGTGGGCGTGCCTGTGGTGAAGCAACAAATGGGCTCAGACCCAGCCAGCGTAGCCTTTGACACGCTGCAAAGTGCTAAGGCCAATGGCGCCGATGTGGTGTTGATTGATACCGCAGGCCGTTTACACAACAAGGTGGGACTGATGAACGAGTTGAAGAAAATCAAAGAGGTGATGAAGAAAGTGTTGCCCGAAGCACCTGATGAAGTGATGCTTGTGCTTGATGGTAGCACGGGACAAAATGCTTTTGAGCAGGCAAAACAATTCTCTGCGGTCACCAATATCACAAGTCTTGCAATCACGAAATTAGACGGAACCGCTAAAGGCGGAGTGGTAATAGGCATTAGTGACCAGTTGAAAGTGCCTGTGAAATATATTGGTCTGGGCGAAAAGATGGAGGATTTGCAATTATTCAATCGCAAGGAATTTGTTGATTCACTTTTCGCTTGATATTGTTTATAAGGATAATAGATGAAGAAAAATCAAATCGATATCATCACCATGGGTTGCTCGAAGAATCTCGTGGATAGCGAACTTCTGATGAAGCAATTCGAAGCCAATGGCTATCATTGTGTGCATGACAGCAAGCGCCCCGATGGTGAGATTGCTGTCATCAATACCTGTGGTTTTATTGAATCGGCAAAGGAAGAGAGTATCAATACCATTCTTGAGTTTGTCAATGCCAAAAATGAAGGCCGATTGAAGCGACTCTATGTGATGGGGTGTCTCTCGCAGCGTTATAAAGATGAGTTAGAGCAAGAGATTCCAGAAGTAGACAAGTTTTATGGCAAATTCAATTATAAGCAACTGCTGACAGATCTTGGTAAGGCCGATGTTCCGTCTTGCAATGGTCGCCGTCATCTGACAACACCTCGCCATTATGCATACGTGAAAATTGCGGAAGGCTGCAATCGTCAATGCGCTTATTGTGCTATCCCCCTGATTACGGGAAAACACACAAGTCGCCCGAAAGAAGAAATCCTTCAAGAAGTAAAAGAACTGGTTGAAGAAGGTGTAAAAGAGTTTCAGATTATTGCGCAAGAACTCACTTATTATGGTGTTGATATAGATGGGCAGCGTCATATTGCTGACCTCATTCGTGATATTGCCGACATAAAAGGGGTAGAATGGATTCGACTTCATTATGCTTATCCTAATGAATTTCCATTAGAATTACTTGATGTTATTCGAGAGAAACCAAACGTTTGTAAGTATCTTGATATTGCTTTGCAGCATATTTCCAACCACATGCTCGATGCTATGCACCGCCATGTGAGCAAGGAAGAGACGGTAGAACTTATTAAAAAGATACGCGAGGCTGTGCCAGGCATTCACATACGTACAACATTGTTGGTTGGCTTTCCTGGTGAAACCGATGAAGATTTCAACGAACTTGTTGACTTTGTTAAGTGGGCAAAATTCGAGCGTATGGGGGCTTTCACTTATTCGGAAGAAGAAGGTACATATAGTGCAGGACATTACAAGGATGATGTTTCAGAAGAAGTAAAGCAAAAGCGTCTCGACACTTTAATGGCTGTGCAACAAGAAATCAGTGCAGCTGTTGAGGAGGCGAAGATTGGAAAAACTTTGAAAGTTATCATTGACCGCAAAGAAGGTGATTATTATGTTGGCAGAAGTGAGTTTTGTTCTCCTGAAGTTGACCCCGAGGTTTTGATTCCTGTATCAGAAAAGAAATTGCGGGTTGGTAATTTCTATCATGTGGAAATCACCGATAGTGAAGCTTTTGACTTGTATGGTCATGTCATAAAATAGAAGTTCTTGATATGAATAATAAAGAATTTATCTCAGAGATGGCGTTGAGAAGCGGTTACACGCAAGCCGATGTTCAAAAGCTTGTCAACACGCTTATTGAAGGAATGGGCAATAGTTTTGAAGCCGGAGAGAACGTATCGCTGTCAGGTTTCGGTACGTTTGAGGTGAAGAAACGCATGGAACGGGTTGTTGTAAATCCTTCGACAGGACTTCGTATGCTTGTACCTCCAAAACTCGTCTTGGCTTTTAAGCCTAATGCATCGGTAAAAGAGAAATTGAAAAACGGAGGAGAAAACAATGACTAATATCAAAGATTTAGCCCGATTCCTCGTTGAAAAGCATGGCATAAAATTGGCCGATGCTGAACTTTTTATCTCGTTGATGACTGAAATCATTAATGAGGGCGTGCATCGTGAACGGCAAGTAAAGATAAAAGGTTTGGGTACGTTTAAGTTGACGAGCGTCAGTTCACGTGAAAGCATTGATGTAAATACCGGTGAACGTATTGTAATTGAAGGGCGTGATAAGCTCTCTTTTGCTCCCGATAATGCCATGAAAGAGTTAGTAAATCAACCTTTCTCACAATTTGAAACCGTTGTTGTTAATGATGGGGTAGAATTGGAGGACGAATACAAAGAGCAAGTGGAAGAAGTTGCTCCAGCCGAAGAAAAGAAAGAGATTGTAGAGGAAAAGGCCGTTGAAGAAATTGAGCTTCCTCGTGAAGAGCCTGTTGAACCTATTGCTGTTGTGTCGGAGATGTCTGCCGAAACAATGTCGTTGAAGGAAGAAAAGCAGGAAGACACGGTGCAAGAAACTATTTCAGAAACTAATGTTTCGGAAGTAGAACAAATAGAAACGGCGCAGGAAACGATTGAAACAGCTTCAGATAATGTAGCAAAGGATGAAGAGGAAGCGCTTGAATCTTCACAAGAAAAGGAGGATGAGCCTATGATAGAGGAAACTGATAGTCGAGAAAACGACAATGAAGATACGGAGAATATATCCACAGTGAATACTCCTCGCAAGTCTTCTTATATGAAGCCGTTGGTGGTTGGCTTTGTTGCCTTATTTGTAGTTCTGATTGGTACAATATGTTTTATGTTTATGAAATTGTGTCAGCAGAATGAACAGATTTATAACTTTAAAATGGAGGTGCAGACACTTCAGCTGGAACTTCTCAAGAAACAATATTCCACGATGAAGGGGCCTTCAAAGGTTATCAAGCCTGTAGCTGTTGCTGAGAAGCCTGCTCCTGCAGAAGAAAAGAAGCCAACATCGGTCGCTGAAAAGCCTATATCCGTTACAGAAAAGTCTACTTCTGATGTAGAAAAGCCTACTTCTGTTGCAGAAAAGTCTGTTTCTTCAAAGGAAGAAGATGCTTATGAGGCGTTGAACACGAGTGATGCACGTGTTCGAACTGGTGCTTATCGTATTGTGGGGGTTAAGCAAGTGATAAAGGTAAAACGCGGACAAACTCTTTCGTCAATCAGTCGACTGTATTTAGGTCCGGGCATGGAATGTTATATTGAAGTGATGAACAAGAATAAAGAACTAAAAGAAGGCGATAGGGTCAAGATTCCTGAGTTGAAACGTAAACATAGAAAGTAATTTTTTCAATCGCTTTATAAGCATAAAACAATAAGCTGCATACATTCAGAGATTCTGACTTGTATGCAGCTTTATGTTTTAGAATACTTTAATAAGTATTGTGTTCTACTTTGTTTCTATTTCTTCTTTCATATCAATGAATTCTCCATTAGCATCATAAAACTCGTATTGCAGGAATGCAAGTTTCTGCGAGGGAATGATATGTACGCCGAAACCATATTTAAATTGCCACTTCCTTCGTAGGGAAATCAATCCTTGATTGATGTAAGCAGCTACATACGGATGAACGTGTAAATAGAACTTTGCGATGCCAATCTTGTTGACAAGGCGGTCAATTTTTCTTTCAAGTTGGTCGGTAAAGAGGATGCTCGACTTGATTTTCCCAGTACCATTACAGGTGGGGCAGGTCTCTTCTACATTGACATCCATAGCCGGACGCACACGTTGACGGGTAATTTGCATAAGTCCAAACTTACTCAAAGGCAAAATGTTATGCCTTGCTCTGTCTTTCTGCATATTTTTACACATGCGTTCGTAGAGCATCTGTCGGTCTTCAGCAAGATTCATGTCAATAAAGTCTACGACGATGATTCCTCCCATATCGCGTAATCTTAATTGCCTTGCAATCTCGTCAGCAGCACCTAAGTTTACGTCAAGTGCATTGGCTTCTTGTCCATTTTGAGCCTTGGTACGATTCCCGCTATTTACATCTACAACATGCAAAGCCTCAGTGTGTTCAATAATTAGATAAGCACCATGCTTATAATTGATTGTTTTACCGAAGCTCGATTTAATTTGTTTTGTAACATTGAAGTTATCGAAGATAGGCACTTTTCCTTTGTAAAGCTTGACGATTCCTGCTTTCTCAGGTGCAATGAGCGTCAAATAGTGTTTTACCTCGTTGTAAACTTCTTCGTTATTTACATAAATGTTTTCGAAACTTGGATTGAACAGGTCTCTCAACATAGCGATAGCCCTGCCCGTTTCCTCAAATACTAATTGTGGTCTTTTTTGTTGTTTTTGCGTCTTAAGAATAGCGTCCTCCCATCGTTTATTCAACACTTTCATTTCAGTGTCAAGTTCTGCGACGCGCTTTCCTTCGGCTACTGTTCTAACAATTACACCACAATTCTTTGGTTTAATGCTGTAGATGAGCTGCTTTAATCGTGCACGCTCCTCACCACTTTTAATCTTTGAAGATACAGATACTTTATCTCCAAATGGGATTAAAACGATGAAACGTCCTGCAAATGAAAGCTCTCCTGTCAGGCGTGGACCTTTGGTTGAGATTGGTTCTTTTACAATCTGTACCAATACTTCTTGTCCGACAGTGAGTACTTGCTGAACGCTTCCATCCTTTTTCAAGTCGGGCACTCGTTGTGCCTTACTGAAAGGATAGAGTTTTTTCCTATCGCTATTTACTTGTTTCAGGTATTTTGCGTAGGAATTGAATTGACTGCCTAAGTCAAGATAATGCAGAAAAGCGTCGCGCTCATAACCAACATCTACGAAGCAAGCATTAAGTCCCGGCATGAGTTTCTTAACTTTTGCAGCGTAGATGTTACCAACAGAGAAAGAAGCCTGACGTGGCTCATTCTGATATTCCACCAGATTCTTATCCTCCAGCAGTGCTATCGAAATCTCTTTCTCCCTTACGTCGATTACAACTTCGCTTGTCATTGTTTTATCCTTACTTAGTTTCTTTACTATAAAGGGGCATGTCACAACTCCCTTGTGGATGTATTGACATGCCCCTAAGTCCTTTTAATAGGCTATCAAGCTTTATTTGCTCTTATGTCTATTCTTGCGTAATCTCTTTTTACGCTTGTGAGTAGCCATCTTGTGGCCCTTCTTCTTCTTTCCGTTTGGCATAATTTTTAATTTTTGAGATATTATTATTTATTATCGTTATTTCTTCATTTGTTCTACAAACGATTTTGACGGTTTGAAACTTGGTAAATCGTGTGCCTCAATCATCATTGTTGTGTTCTTGAGGATATTGCGTGCGGTCTTTGCTGCACGATGCTTAATGACGAAACTACCAAATCCACGCAGGTATACATTCTCTTTTTTCTCAAGTAAACTATTCTTTATGGTTTCCATAAAACTTTCAACAACGACAGCAACATCTCTTTTCTGCACGCCTGTTGTCATAGCAATTTCATTAATGATATCTGCTTTAGTCATATTTGTATTGTATTATTTTGTATTCCTTTTCTGTTTAATTGCCTCTCTTCCTTACGGGTTTGCAAATATACGAGTTTTTTAGTTGATATGAAAATTTATGGCTACTTTTTTCGGAAATCGGGCTTAAAATGCTCTCCGAAGTGCTTTGTTTTCATAGAATTACACAATTTGAAGTCAAAAAGAGTAGTGTCAAGCTTCTGAACGACTCAGAAAGGTCAAATGAAGAAAAAATACGCTTCTGAGCGACTCGGAAAGGCCAAATGAAGAAAAAATGTGCTTCTGAGTGACTCGGAGAGGTCAAATGGAGAATAATCACGCTTCTGAGCGACTCAGAAAGGCTAAATGAAGAAAAATCACGCTTCTGAGTGACTCTGCAAGGCCAAATGGAGAAAAATTACGCTTCTGAGTGACTCAAAAAGGCCAAATGAAGAAAAAATGTGCTTCTGAGTGACTCAGAAAGAATAAAAAGAGGAAATTACACGCGAGAATGTGTGATTCTAACATAGAAGAGAGAGATAGAGTTCCCTGTGTTTCAGCTTATAATGGGTGTGTAAAGTCGTTGCATAAGATTATGAAGAAAAAATTGTTGGTTTCAATTATATATTGTATTTTTGCATTCAAGTTTAAGCGTTTAAATATGAATTTCAAGAAAAAAAGATGGCATTGCTTGCCAGGTCAGCCTCTGACAGAGCTCGACAAACAAGTAATGTATTGGGAGAACAAAGGCAAAGAGGTGCCTACCCGCGATCTTATAAAGACCCCGGAACAAATTGAAGGTATTCGTATTGCCAGCAAAGTAAACACTGGTTGTTTGGATGCTGTAGCTGCAGCGATACATCCAGGAATGTCGACTCAGAAAATTGATGATATTTGTATGCAGTATTGTAAGGATAACAATGCTGTGCCTGCTTGTTTAGGTTACGAGGGCTTCCCCAAGAGTGTATGCACGAGTATAAATGAGGTGGTTTGTCATGGTATTCCAAAAGAAGAAGATATTCTCAAAGAAGGGGATATTGTGAATGTTGATATGACCTTAAGCGTGAATGGTTATTTTGGAGATGCCTCACGAATGTTTATCATCGGCGGGAAGACTACCCCTGAAAAAGAACAGCTTGTAAGGGTTGCTAAAGAGTGTTTGGATATTGGCGCAGAAGCAGCAAAACCCTATTGCTTTGTAGGAGATATTGGTCATGCTATCCAAAAGCATGCAGAGAAATATCATTATGGTGTTGTGCGTGATCTTTGCGGACATGGGGTAGGGCTTGCCATGCATGAAGAGCCAGATGTTGTTCATTATGGTCATCGTGGAACTGGAATGTTATTGGTGCCCGGAATGGTGTTTACGATAGAACCAATGATAAATATGGGTACATGGAAGGTGTTTATTGATGCAGACGATCCTTATGGATGGGAGGTCATTTCTGGGGATGAAAAGCCGAGTGCGCAATGGGAACACACTTTCTTGATGACTGAAACGGGTGTTGAAGTCTTATCTTACTAATGTACTTATGCAAGATTGTAAATCGTGATTATGGAAGAAGAAAGAGATATTTATATATTAGGTATTGAGAGCTCGTGTGATGATACATCTGCAGCAGTATTGCGAAATGGAGTGCTGTTATCTAATGTGACAGCCTCTCAAGATGTACATAAAGCTTATGGTGGCGTTGTTCCAGAACTCGCGTCACGTGCACATCAGCAGAATGTGGTGCCTGTTGTTAATCAAGCAATCAAGCGCGCCGGGATAACAAAGGAAATGTTGAGTGCAGTGGCTTATACGCGTGGTCCGGGCTTGATGGGCTCTTTGCTCGTTGGTGTTAATTTCGCAAAAGGTTTAGCACGGTCATTGAATATTCCATTGTTAGATGTGAATCATTTACAAGGCCATGTCATGGCTCATTTCATCAAAGAAAATGATGATGATAAAAGTGCTCCTCCTTTCCCTTTCATTTGTTTGTTGGTGTCAGGAGGCAATTCGCAGATTGTTAAGGTTAATGCCTATAATGATATGCAAGTGCTTGGACAAACGATTGATGATGCAGCAGGTGAGGCCATTGATAAATGCTCGAAAGTAATGGGTCTCGGCTATCCTGGTGGTCCGATTATTGATCGATTGGCACGTCAAGGCAATCCTCTTGCATTTAAATTTGCTGAGCCACAAATTGCAGGATGTGATTATTCTTTCTCAGGGTTAAAGACATCTTTTCTTTATAATCTTCGCGATTGGGTGAAGGAAGATCCTGATTTTATAGAGCATCATAAGAATGATTTGGCTGCAAGTCTTGAATATACAATAGTAGATATCTTGATGAATAAGTTGCGTAAGGCTGTAAAGCAAACAGGAATCAAGCATGTTGCTGTTGCCGGTGGAGTTTCGGCGAATAATGGTTTGCGTAATGCCTTTCGCGAACATGCAGAGAAATATGGTTGGACTATTTACATTCCAAAGTTCAGTTATACTACAGATAATGCAGCTATGATTGCTATTGTGGGACAATATAAGTTTACTGACCATGACTTTGGTCGCATTGATGCTCCTGCATTCTCAAAAGTAACTTTTAAATAAAACATAAGATGGAACTTGAAACGAAAGTACTAAGTAAAGAACTACAGCAATATTTATATGACAATGGTCTCACAATAGGAACAGCCGAGAGTTGTACTGGCGGACGTATAGCAGAAGCTATCATAGCTGTTCCTGGCGCAAGCGAATATTTTAAGGGTGGAATCGTTTCATATACAAATGAAGTTAAGGAGAATTTACTTCACGTTAGTCATGAAACCTTAGAGGAAAAGACCGCTGTGTGTGAAGAGGTTGCACAGCAAATGGTTATAGGAGCATGTGAGACTTTACGTGTTGATTATGCTTTGGCAGCAACAGGTGTTGCTGGCCCAACTGGTGGTACACCGGATATTCCTGTAGGAACAATATGGTTGGCTTGCGGAAATAAGGATGATGTTCGCACGATGAAACTTGATAAAGACTTTGGTCGTGATATAAACTTAGCCATTGCCACCAATCAATCTTTGCGTTTGTTTCTTGACTATATGAAAGAAAAAACCGGCAAAACAGTTGGTTAAAGCAAAAAAATACTTAATTCCTCTTATTCTTTGGAGAAATGTTTTGTATAATTCAAAAATATTTGTAATTTTGCACCCTGTTTGGAATAAGTATCAAAAAACGAAAACAAAAATTAAAGATAGCAATGTCTAAGATTTGTCAGATTACAGGAAAGAAGGCACAGATAGGTTGTAATGTGTCTCACTCAAAGCATCGTACAAAGAGGAGCTTTGATGTAAACCTCTTCAGCAAGAAGTTCTACTATGTAGAAGAGAGTTGCTGGATTAGCCTCAAGGTCAGCGCAGCTGGTCTTCGTCTCATTAATAAAGTTGGTCTTGACGCAGCTTTGAAGCAGGCCGTTTCTAAGGGTTTCTGCGACTGGAAAGACATTAAAGTTATAGGAGAATAATTATCATGGCAAAGAAAGCTAAAGGTAATAGAGTGCAGGTCGTTCTCGAATGTACTGAAATGAAGAATAGTGGACTGCCAGGAACAAGCCGTTACGTAACAACAAAGAATCGTAAGAATACTCCTGAGCGTCTTGAGTTGAAGAAGTATAACCCAATCCTGAAGAAGATGACTCTTCATAAGGAGATTAAGTAATAACCCTTTTAACACATATAAGATATGGCAAAGAAAGCGGTCGCTACCCTCCATGAAGGTTCAACGGATGGTCGCGCTTACTCAAAAGTAATTAAGATGGTAAAGAGCCCTAAGACTGGTGCTTATGTTTTTGATGAGCAGATGGTTCCAAATGAGGCTGTAAAAGATTTCTTTAAGAAATAATTTTTCTAAGATAACAGATTAAAAGAGATTGCATTTTAGATTGTAATCTCTTTTTTTATTATTATAAGTTTATTCTTCTTTATGGAAGAAACGTTTATATTCGCTTTCAAAATTGGGAGTGAATATGTCTTTTCCTAGATTGCTTTCAATTTCTTCCTTCGTCCAAAAGCGTCCTCCATTAAGTTCTTGTGCATTGGGAAAGATTTGTTCATTGTATGTTGTTTTATGTACATAGACAAGTTCTTTCTCACGATCGCTCTCAAAAACATATTGTCCAATGCGTTCAGGGATATAATCAGTTATCCCTAATTCCTCTTTAACTTCACGTTTTAGAGCTTCTTCTACATTCTCTCCAAGATCTATATGTCCACCACATGCTGTGTCCCATTTATTGGGTTGAATATCTTTCCAGGCTGGACGTTCCTGAAGATATAGCTCTCCTCTGTTATTAAACACATGGAGATGAACCACTGGATGCAGTCGTTTTGTGCCATCATGTGCCTCATTTCGGCTGATACTTCCTATGATATTACCATTCTCTAATACGAGTGGAAACATTTCTTTTTCATTGTCTTTCATCATTAGAGTTGTACGGAAAAGGTGAAACAATCAGTAAAATAACTATCAAGATGTTGTGGTTCTGCTTTGAAGATAGCAAATAAACTGCTTCCACTCCCACTCATTGCAGCATAGATGGCCCCTTGCTCATAAAGCTTATTCTTTATATTCTCTACTTCGGGATGAAGCTTAAAGACAGATTCTTCAAAATCATTCACCAATAGGTCTCTCCATGTTTCAATAGGTTGTTTAATGATATCACGACAACATATTTTAGGTTTGTGAGGTGTTATGTTGGCATAAGCTTCTTTTGTTGAAATGGCAACATCTGGTTTTATGATTGTGATATAGTATCCTTTTAGTGTCTCCTTGATGCCTTTAATAGGAGAAAATACATTACCAATTCCTGTTGCAAATACTGGTTCGCTACTGATAAAGAATGCACAATCAGCTCCAAGCTTCGCTGCATACCTTTCCATTTCAGCTTTACCTATATTCAATCTGAATCGTTCATCAATCAATCTTATCATGTATGCAGCATCACTTGATCCGCCTCCAAGTCCTGCTTGTGAAGGTATATATTTAAAAAGGTGAGCATGAACACGAGGAAGTTTATAATCTTTAGCCAGCAAATTATAAGCTTTGATAACAAGGTTGTCTGCCTCATTACAATCCACTATGTTTCCTGTTACCTTTAAATCACAATCAACAAGAGAGGGAAATTCTTCTCCCATGTGTTTGATTTCAAGTGCATCATAAAGGGGAATGGGGTAGAAAACTGTTTCCAAATTATGGTAGCCGTCAGTTCGTTTCTCAACAATGTTAAGTCCAAGATTAATCTTGGCACAAGGAAATGTTATCATTGTTTCTGTCTTTAATTCGTATTGCAAAAATACAAAAAATCCATAGACCATCAACTTCTATAATCAAAAAATTGGTTACCTTTGCGGAAAATCATTCTCCCATGGCAGAAAATAATAGTAATACAACAAAACGTCGCAAGTCTTCAGTCAAAGTAGATAATACTTATGGACATTTACAACCCCAAGCAACAGATATTGAGAGAGCTGTTATTGGTGCGTTGATGATAGACAAAGATGCTTTTTCTTTGGTTTCAGAAATTATTCGACCTGAAACATTTTATGAGCCAAGAAACCAGAAAATATATCAGGCAATTCAGAATCTTAATATGACAGAACGGCCTGTTGATATCATGACTGTGACCGAAGAATTGAAATCACAAGGTACAATTGATGATATAGGAGGGCCTGGTTATTTACTTGATATTAGTGATCGTGTGGCATCTTCTGCTAATGTTGAGTATCATGCTCATATTCTTGCACAGAAGTTTTTGGCTCGGCAATTGATTCAATTTGCCAGTAGGGTGGAGGAGAAGGCCTTTGACGATACAGTTGATGTTGATGCGTTGATGCAAGAAGCTGAAGGTTCTTTGTTTGAAATATCACAGAAGAACATGAAGCAAGATTATACGCAGATTGATCCAGTCATACAACAAGCCTTAGATATTCTTCAGAAAGCGTCTGCCAATACTGGTGGACTCACGGGTATTCCTACAGGATATACCGATCTTGATGAAATGACAAGTGGATGGCAAAAGAGTGACCTTGTGATTATAGCAGGACGTCCTGCCATGGGAAAGACCTCTTTTGCATTGAGCTTAGCGAAGAATATTGCGGTTGATTATCATATTCCTATAGCATTCTTTTCTCTTGAAATGAATAATGTTCAGCTTGTGAATCGTTTGATTTCTAATACTTGTGAAATAGCAGGTAGTAAGATTCTTAATGGACAGTTAACGCCTGACGAGTGGGATCGATTAGATAAAAACCTAACAAAACTGACGGGTTCTCCTGTTTATGTGGATGATACACCAGGTCTTTCGGTCTTTGAACTTCGTACGAAAGCACGTCGATTGGTTCGTGAAAAGGGTGTAAAGATTATCATGATTGACTATCTTCAGTTGATGAATGCTAATGGAATGAAATTTGGAAGCCGTCAAGAAGAGGTGTCAACGATATCTCGCTCATTGAAAGGATTAGCCAAAGAACTTGACATTCCTATTATTGCGTTGTCCCAGTTGAATCGTACGGTTGAGAATAGAGAGGGACTTGAAGGTAAGCGTCCACAGTTAAGTGATCTTCGTGAATCAGGAGCTATAGAGCAAGATGCCGATATGGTCTTGTTTGTTCATCGCCCAGAGTACTATCACATCTATTTAGATGAAAAAGGTAACGACTTACATGGAATGGCACAAGTAATCATAGCGAAACATCGTAAAGGTGCGACAGGTGATGTCTTGTTAACATTTAAGGGTGAATTTACAAGTTTCCGTAACCCTGAAGAATCATATACAGCTAATAAAAGTGGTGATGGAGAAATTATTGGTTCTAAGATGAATGAAGGTGATATGACTCATATAGACGGGACTTTTCCTCCTCCTATTAATAATAAGGAACCTATGCCTTTCTAATTTATGGCGTATATTGCTTAATTGTTCTTTTTTATTCCCATTTTCTATGTATAAGAAACATAAAATAAAAACTTTTCGATTCTTTATAAAAGAATGTTATCAAAATGTAATAACGTAATCAATATATTTTGTATATTTGCATTATTA
>NZ_GL629647.1:619886-632146 GCF_000185845.1 Segatella salivae DSM 15606 | reverse complement strand
TAACGTAATCAATATATTTTGTATATTTGCATTATTAATAATAGATTTACTATTAATCGAACTGTAAGATAGGATATGACGAGACAATTATGAAGTCTTGTTCATTTAATAGGGGTTAGGTTTTCTTTAGGTTTACAAAGAGAGTGGGTACAATGATAGTCTGCACGACTTGTACTTTTCTTTTCCTTATTTCTTTATCTTCTCTTTTAAATGGTTGGGTTACGTGCAAAATCTTTTCTATTTCTTATTCTCTTTTGAATAAGAAGTAGAGATGGTATTTATTTGTTATGTTTTGATTTTTATAAAGATTAATTATTCTATTTGATTTATTTTATAAGTCTTAGAATTATCGGATAAGAATGGAAAAAGATCTAAAAATAGCAGTCGCCGGCACCGGATATGTGGGCCTCAGCATGGCCACCCTACTGGCACAACACCACGAAGTGATGGCCGTTGACGTCGTTCCCGAAAAGATTAACCTCATCAACCATCGCCAATCGCCCATTCAAGACGATTACATCGAGCAGTATCTGCGCGAGAAACCCTTGCGCCTGACGGCCACATTGGATGCCGACATGGCCTACAAAGATGCCGACTTCGTGGTGATTGCCACGCCAACGAACTATGACCCGGCGAAAAACTATTTCGACACCACCTACGTAGAAGAGGTCATTGACAAGGTACTCAGTGTCAATCCGTCGGCCACCATGGTCATCAAATCCACCATTCCTGTGGGCTATACGCGCAACCTCTACCTCAAATATGCACAGCAAGGCGCGGCGCAATTCAACCTGTTGTTTGCACCCGAGTTCCTCAGAGAGAGCAAAGCCCTCTACGATAACCTCTACCCCACACGCATCATCGTGGGCTATCCCAAGCTCATCCCCGGCGAAACGGCTGAGAATGAGGCTATCAACAAGGTGACAAGTCCCGACAACATGCGCCGACAGGCCGAGGTTTTTGCCCGTCTGTTGCAGGAAGGTGCCCTCAAAACCGACATCCCCACCCTCTTCATGGGCATGAAAGAGGCCGAGGCTGTGAAGCTCTTTGCCAATACCTATTTGGCACTTCGCGTGTCTTATTTCAACGAATTAGACACCTATGCCGAAGTAAAAGGCCTTGACACACAGGCCATTATCAATGGCGTTTGCTTAGACCCTCGCATCGGAAATCACTACAACAACCCCTCATTTGGCTACGGAGGCTACTGTCTTCCCAAAGACACGAAGCAGCTGTTGGCGAACTATCAGGACGTGCCCGAGAACTTAATTCAGGCCATTGTCGAAAGCAACCGCACCCGAAAGGACTTCATTGCCGATCAAGTGCTCAAGCGCGCGGGCTACTATAACTATAGCGAAGAGACCAATTATGCGCCCCACGACGAGCGAGAAGTTATCATTGGCGTCTACCGTCTGACGATGAAAAGCCACTCAGACAACTTCCGTCAAAGCTCCATCCAGGGCATTATGAAGCGCATCAAAGCCAAAGGTGCCCGCGTAATCATCTACGAACCCACCCTCGACGATGGCACAACCTTCTTCGGAAGCCGTGTCGTCAACAACCTCTCGCAATTCAAATCCCAAGCCAACTCCATCATCGCCAACCGCTACGACAGCACGTTAGACGACGTAAAAACGAAGGTTTACACCCGCGATTTGTTTGGGAAAGATTAAAAATAGGGAGAGAAAAGATATTCCATATCCCAATATATCTCAAAAATATGATTGCAACAACACTCTTTGGCGGCTTAGGAAACCAGATGTTTATTTATGCAACAGCAAAAGCATTATCACTCCATTACCGAACCCCCATGGCATTTAATTTGAGACAAGGTTTTGAGCAAGATTACAAATATCAGAGACATCTTGAATTAAACCACTTTAAATGCCAACTCCCTACAGCCAAATGGATTACTTTCAACTACAAAGGCGAATTAAATATTAAAAGAATTAGCCGTAGAATTGGTCGGAACCTTCTGTGTCCCCATTATCAATTTATCAAAGAGAAAGAACCTTTTCATTATGAAAAACGCTTATTTGAATTTACGAATAAAAATATCTTTTTAGAAGGCTATTGGCAAAGTCCACGCTATTTTGAGAATTACAGCGATGAGATTCGTCGTGACTTTCAACTTAAGAGTATCCTACCACATACCATAACAGATGAGCTACAAATGCTAAAAGGTACAGGCAAGCCCTTAGTCATGTTAGGTATTCGTCGCTATCAAGAGGTTAAAGACAAGAAAGACTCCCCATATCCACTTTGTAATAAAGACTATTATGCGAAAGCCATCTCCCACGTTCAAGAACAGCTCCCCGCCCCTTTATTTGTTGTTTTTACACAAGAACAGGCATGGGCAATGAATAATCTTCCCACGAACGCTAATCTTTATTTCGTGAAAGAGAAAGACAATGCGTGGGCAACCATAGCCGATATGTATCTCATGACTCAATGTCAACATGCTATTATATCGAACTCCACTTTTTATTGGTGGGGAGCTTGGTTACAACATCCCATTGAGAATCATATCGTTGTTGCACCCAATAACTTCATTAATCGTGATTGTGTTTGTGATAACTGGATTATTTTAGATTAAAACCACCGATGATAGAAGGCAAAGAAATAGCGCCATTAGTATCGATTTGTGTACCAATTTATAATGTAAGTACATATCTCAATCGCTGCTTAGATAGTATTTTGGGACAAACATACCCAAATGTAGAATATATTTTTGTAGATGATTGTTCGACGGATGACAGTTTACTCGTGTTAAAAAGACGACTAATAAATTGTCAGCTCAATTACTATATCATTGAAAATAGAGAGAATATAGGACTTGCTGCTACACGAAATATAGCTATAGAACATGCGCATGGTCGTTTCATAACTTGGGTTGACTCTGATGATTATGTGAGTAAGGATATGGTAACAAAGATGGTCGCTACTCAAATAAAATATGATTGTGATATTGTAACCGTTGATTTTATAGAGCAACATAGTAATTTCGAGCAAGTAGTATTTCAACCTTCGTATTTAGACGCAGAGGATATGGTATGCGCGTTATTAGCAAGGAAAGCGCCTGTTTGTATTTGGGGGCGGCTCATTCGCACAAGTTTATATAGAGATAATGCTATTAAACCGCTGGCAAATATTAACTGTGGAGAAGACTATCAAGTAACAGCTCGACTGGCTTATTATGCACATAGTGTAAAAAATATACACGAAACTTTATACTATTATAATTGTACTAATGAACAATCTTATACATATCAATATTCACGTTCACGGTTTTTACAAGACTGGAAGAGCATAGAAGTGCTTCAAAAGTTCTTTAGAGACAAGAGGAACTCTTATCAAGAAGCCTTAGAAATCGGCATTTTGAAATTATATTCTCATCATTTAGTGGCCTGTTGTCAAGCAAAAGACAAGGCCTCGTTTTATGAACTACATACTAAAATTAGAGGTATAGCACCTTCGGCTTATACATCTGTTCCGTTCTTCTTGAGATTAGTACTCCATATAACTAACTATAATTTGGCCCGATTCTATATTATCCCTGCTGCATTTACATTTAAAATTCTCAAAAAAATAAAACAATGACTAAGGTCTTAGTTCTGTCAGATCAGCAGCATTTAAGGCGACAACTGCTCATAGGACAGTTTCAAAACATAGAATTTGTGTTCGATACCACTACCGATTACGATTATATCGCAGTGATTGATAGTGTTGAGAAAGAACTCATTTGCAAAGTACCCACACATAAACGTATTTTGTACATAGGAGAACCTCCTTTTATAAAACCTTTTCCGTCCAGCTACTTAGCACAATATGGTCTCGTTGTTGGACCTTATAAACTACATCATCCGCATTTCAAACTAAGTCATCCCGTTTTGCCATGGCTCGTAGGAAATAAGAAGAATTTAGATGCGACATTCTTCCAAAATTTTGAGGAATCGATAGAAAAGCGCTTAAATAAATTTTGTATTATCACCTCAAATAAACGCTTTACACAAGGCCATCGTAAACGAGTTGCATTTGTAGAACGAGTGAAAGAAGAATATCCCGACCTCTTAGACATATATGGTATGGGCTATCAGCCTATTGAAGATAAGTTTGAAGTCCTCTCCAAGTATAAATATTGTTTAGCCATTGAAAACTGCTTTTGCCCTAACTATTGGACAGAGAAGATAGGAGATGCTTTCCTAACATCGTGTATACCATTCTATTATGGGTGCCCTAATATTGATGATTTTTTCCCAAAAAACTCATTCGTCTACTTAGATATTACCCATTATAACCAAGCTATTCAATGTATGCAAAAGGCTCTCCGAGGGGATTTTGACTCTACGATTACATTAGAAGATGCTAAAAAAAGGATACTCTTCAACTACAATGTTTTTGAAAGAATTAAAGAAGATATAAACTTTTTGGAGACGATTAGAACCCCAATTCATGAACAAAAGCAGTTCAAATCCATATTAAGCCCCTATCGCTATACGTTGCCTGTAAAAATAAAACAGTATCTTGCATGGAAGTGGAATCTCGTCATTTAAAGATTAATATCTTGCTTTATAATTTAACACACACATTATTATTTCCTAATGAATAGGTTAAAACGGCTCTCTTCATCATCTTTATTACAAGGCATCTCTTGGATTTTCCTTTCAACAACGGTCGCGACGCTGTTACGTTCTTTATTAGTATTTATTATTATTCGTTTCTATACCCAAGAGCAATTTGGGCTCTGGGGAAGCATCACCTCCATTGCTGCAGTCATCATTACTGGCGATTTTGGATTAACGAATGTCCTGCGAAGCATTGCAAGTAAAAATTTAAGCCGTGGGAAAGAAGGAGACGAAGATACTAAAAGATACTTTTATTCTACACTCATTTTCTTCAGTACACTAGCCTTGCTATTAGCGCTTATATTAATCTTCTTTCATCATTACTTCCCATTTGAAAAGCTTTTCAAGACTGAAGATTTACAGCTACAACAACAAGGACATATCATTTGTACGATTGTCCTACTCTTATTCTTCTTCACGATACCACTATCGATTCCTGGGGCTTTATTCTTTAGCTATGGAGAAAACAAGTATAATGCTATCTTTGGTTTTATATCAAGCGTTTTTACCTTCATCATTGTATCCGGACTTGCTATTTTAAAAGTCTCAATTGTATATACATCTGTCATCTATTTTATCTGTCCACTTTTAGTTTACATCATCTCCACATGTTTTTTTATTTACAAAAGAAAATGGTGGAACATACGGATTCAAATGGGACAGACGATTAAGGATATAAAGTTTTTGTTACCTTTAGGTATAAAATATTTAATTATTGGTTTCGCAGGAAGCTTCTTAACTAATATTTTAACCATTTATTCTGGTGCATTGTTAGGATTAAAAGAGGCGGCAATTGTCAATATTGCACAAAAGGTATTTACATTCTTCACGAGCATTTATCAAAGTGTCCTCAATCCTATTTGGAGTAAATTAGCCACACTTTATTTCCAAAAAAAAATTTCAAAATGTAAGAGATTATGGGACATTAGCCTTCTTATGACTTTACTTGCTGCATTTGGATTTATAACAATCTCTACAACATTAAGCGACATCATTGTACGATTCATTGCAGGAGAAAACTTCATTAGTAGCCCTATTTTATTTTGCATGGTCGGATGTAGCTTATTTCTAAAGATTATTTTCGATAATGTTTCACTGCTACAAGTAGCCATAAATCAAATTGATGATATAACTATTGGCTATATCATTTTTACCATTATTAGTATGGGTGTATTCCCACATATTGTATATCTCTGGTCATTTAGGAGTATGGTTATATGTATGATTGCGCTATGGTGCATATTCTCTTTAACCATATACTATCGTACAAACCATATACAACTACGCCCCCATGAATAGCCAAATCAATACTATTAAGCAGCGAGATTGCTTTATTCTCAACCTCTTCTGCTTTTGGCTGCTAATAGATTCTATTAATGGTTTCTTTCTTCGTTTAGGAGAAGGTGTACCAATATCTATCATCTATAAACTTTTCATCATCCTTTTACTATCGTTTAGACTATTAAAATTTAAACAAGGGAGGTGTGTATTGTGTTGTATTGTCATTTATATCCTATGGCAAAGCCTTCATTACATATATGTGAGCCCTGAAAAATATACAGAGTCCTTACAGCTTTTGTTGAAGCCTTTAACCAATATCTTTATATTTGTCTACATATCTATTCTCATCCGACAATATAATAATGCTGCCATACTTTGGATAAAAAAAATTTTCAACTATAATTTTATCATTTTTGCTATCAACATTTTTTCTGGACTTTTGGGACTGGGTTTTAGATCCTACGAAACGAATTTTGGCAGTCTTGGTTTCTGCGGTTATTTCTATGCATTGAATGAATTAGGAGGAGTCTGTATGGCGCTATTCCCATTTATACTTTACAATCTTTACGAGAGAGGGAGAAAAATATTCTTCATAGGATGCTGCTTAATCGTTTGTTTAGGTATCTTAATCATTTCGAAAGCGGCTATTCTTTCCGCAATTTTTTCTGTAATCTTGATTCTCTATTATAAAGCCAAATACAAGAAAGCTATTATTGGCCTCACAATAGCTGCAGCCTTTTATCTCATATTTATATTCAACTTAGACAACTTCTTATCGGGAGATGCAGCTTACCTGCAGAAGGCTATTTATGCATATAATAAAGGAGGACTCATAGAATTACTACTTTCTAGCAGACAAACATTTGTAGAACAACGTACGTCCATCTTCTTTAATGCGCCATTCTTCGACCAATTATTTGGTATAGGAGGCAATAGAACCGTAGAAATGGACTTTTTTGATGTTCTCCTCAACATGGGTTATACCGGCATTCTCATCTATTTTTCTTCATGGATATACCTTTTCCTCAAATTAAAACAGAATAAAAAGAATAACAATCTCATTAAAATTATCTTCGCAAGTGATATTATCTTACTGGGTATGAGCACCTTTGCTGGACATATTTATTTTTCAAGTACAGCTGGACTATTCATCGCAACACTCAATGCTCTAATGTTTTACAAACAATCTTATGAAAAGTAAGAAAAGAATTCTCGTCATTTCCAACTTATTTCCCTCTGAGAAAGATCCATCGTATGGTACCTTTGTAGCACTTTTTACACACGAATTACAAGGCTATTCCATGCACTATAAGACAGATTTATGCGTCATTAAGGGACGGACAACAAGTAAGATTTGCAAATTGTTGAAATACTTTTGGTTTTATTCCAGCATAACCTTGCATATACTATTCCATCACTATGATCTTATTTACGTACACTACATCACCTATTCGTCTATTCCTTTACTTTTCTTGTCGAAAATAAAGAAACTTAATATCGTATTCAATATTCATGGAGATGACCTCTTAACGAAATCAAAAGTAGCTGAAAACGTATTGCAAGCAGTACATAAACTTCTTATAAATTCCAAGTTGGTTGTCGTCCCATCTGAATTCTTCAAAGATATTCTAATAGATAAATTCAAAGATATTAGGTTTCAAAATATATTTGTTTCACCATCGGGGGGAATAGAAAAGTCTTTCTATAATGAAATGATAGCCCCTGTACAATCCCCATTCACAATCGGTTATGTTTCACGTATTGACACAGGTAAAGGATGGGATATTTTACTAAGAGCGATTCAAGATATTTACAAAGAACACCCCATTCAAGTTAAAATTGCAGGAACAGGTAGGCAAGTTGAAGAATTGAAACATCTGATTTCAACTTTAAACTTATCACATATAGTTACCTATTATGGTGCTCTTTCACATGCAGAATTACCTCAATTTTATACTAATCTCACTCTTTTTGTTTTTCCAACAACATTAAAAGAAAGTTTAGGTCTAGTCGGTTTGGAGGCTATGGCTGCTTCTAAACCTGTTATTGGGTCTGCTATCGGTGGTTTAAAAAGTTATATCAAAGATGGATATAATGGTTTCCTTATTCCTCCTGGGAATAGCAGAAGAATGGGTGAATGTATTGTTAATTACATTAACCTTCCTGATGAGAGGAAGTTGGAAATGAATAGAAATGCCTTTAAAACAGCTCAACTATATCAGTCAAATATTGTGATTAAGAAACTTATAGAACGGTTAATACAATGCATTGATCAGGCGTAATTTTTTTTGATTATGTGGTTAATAGAACAATTTTACAAATGGAAAATTAACAGACTATGTCGCCAAATGTACAGTACTGGTAAGAATATCTATCTTACAGTTCCTTTTAGTGTGTCGGCACCTGAACTTATTTCCATAGGCGATTACAGCAAAATATTGGGTGGCTTTACTTTTATTGGAACAAAAGGGAAACTTAGGATTGGTAATTATACAGAGATATCAACTGACTTTACGGTGGTTACTGACAATCATACTCCAACAGTTGGTATTCCTTATACATTCACGGGAAGTCTGCATATCAATGATAAGAGTCAAGATATAGAAGTTTCTGATGATTGTTGGATAGGCACGAGAGTTACTCTACTACCAGGTTCAAATATAGGAAGAGGCTCTGTTATTGGTGCATGTTCCTTGGTAAACAAACCTTTTCCACCTTATGCTGTCATAGCAGGAATACCAGCAAAGATTATAGGCGTGAAGTTTGACAAGGCACAGATACTAGCGCATGAGCAAGCAGTTTATCCACCTTCAAAACGTTTGTCCATGTCAGATTTGGATAATTTATTTAACACATATTATCATGGAATGAAAGTACTTGGCACTGCTTCCATTTCAGATGTCGATAAAAGAAAATATGAATCTAAATTACAAGAAATAGGAATCTCTCCTAAAAAAATTATAGATGAATAAGGTAAAACGTAATTATAGTATTGACATTGCACGCGGAATAGCAATTTTATTCGTGGTTTCATGGCATTGTAGAGTTGATAATTTTGGTGTAACCATGTGGGTTATGCCTTTATTCTTCTTTATCATGGGTGTGTTTTATCATACTCCTATCTCCTTGAAATTACAAATCAGAAAAAAAACGAATCAGCTTCTAATCCCCTTTGTAATATGGAGCATCCCATACTTTATCTATTACCTGTTTACAAAGTCCTTTCTTGCTTTTGTTAAAATGTGGCTTAATCCCTACGAGATTATGAATGGTCCATCTTGGTTTTTGTTGTGCATGTTCGAATGTTATATCATATATTATGGTATTAAGAAAATTGAAGTGGAGTATAGGGGTTTATTGATAATGCTCCTATCTATCATAGGCTTTTATTTAGGAACTTATCAATTGTTTGGACATCATTTGAAACTTCCTCTTTTTATCAATACAACTCTAACTGTAATTCCTTTTGCCTATCTTGGCGATTTGTTAAAGGATAGAATACTACCAGAACAGAAAACAGGAAGAGAAATAAAATTATCTGTACTTCTATTGTTTCTTTTCGTGATGTCGTTATACAATATTGGTATGATTCCTATAGACATGTATTGGAATGATTATAGGCAAAATTATCCTACTTTCCTATTTAATAGCTTAGTAGGTATCTTGCTGATTATAGGTATTAGTAAATTTATTCCTACAAGCTTAGCTGTTGTCGGCAGGCTCTCAATGCTCATTCTTGTTATTCATATTTATTTTTATGAACTTTTGAAGATGTTTTTTAGTCATCCTATTGTTCTTTTTGTTGCAGTGAGTGCTTTATCAATTTTTACTGCATGGATGATAGATAAGTATATTCCTTATTTATCTGGGAAATATAAATATTTAAAGATTTGAAGTCAATTTAATGGTGACTATACTAAATATTCGTTTAAAAGCAATCACGCAACAGCAGTTATTAGCTGATTTGAAAGAAGGCGTTCTTTTTACACCAAATATTGATCACCTCGTAAAATTGCAGCATGACAAAGCTTTTTGGGAAGCTTATCAACAGGCCGATTGGGTGGTTTGCGACTCAAGAGTTCTCTATTTAGCATTAAAACTGGCTGGAAAAGCAATCCCTGAGGCAATCCCTGGGAGCAGCTTCTTTACGGCATTCTATAAATATCATAAAGATAATCTTAATTGTAAGATATTCTTGTTAGGTGCAAAAGAGGGAGTTGCCACGAAGGCTATGCAACGTATCAATGAGAAAGTCGGTAGAGAGATCATTGTAGGAGCACTCTCTCCATCCTTTGGCTTTGAACAAAATGCAGAAGAATGCGCACAAATTTGCAATACCATCCAACGTAGCAAAGCTAATGTTGTATTGGTTGGTGTTGGTGCACCAAAACAAGAAAAATGGATTGTCCGTTATAAAGATTGCATGCCAAATGTTAGAATTTGGATGGCTTTGGGTGCGACAATTGATTTCGAAGCAGGACAAATTAAACGCGCTCCACACATCTTTCAACAATTAGCTTTAGAATGGTTGTATCGCATTTACTGCGAACCAAAACGTATGTTTAAACGATATTTCAGCGATTTGTCCTTTTTCATTCTCTACTTTAAAGCCCTCTTAGGACTTTATAAAAATCCCTTTCAGAACTAAGCGTGTAAGATAAAAGATTCTATCACACAAATCATTCAAAACGTTCACATATAAATGCGCTTCAAATTGGAGAAACATATATAGGAAGTAAGCTTATAAAAAGACAGAACTTAATATTAGAAAAAAAAACTCACAATAATAAACATATGGATAAGAAAAAAGTTGCGTTAATTACTGGCATCACAGGACAAGATGGCTCCAACTTAGCAGAGCATGTTCGTTTAAATTTGGTTGAATATTTAGAGAAAGGAATTGTAAAATGATACTCAACAAAGACAGTAAAATATACATTTCGGGGCACAAAGGGCTTGTGGGTTCGGCTATTTGGCGCAATTAGTTAATGCTAATTTCTTTATTAGTCTATAGTTGAGTTTTGCAGAGAATATTGTCGAGGTTGAGTAATATCATGTAGACTTTAGGTTATTGGTATTTTAGTTACTATTATTTTGCGTCACCACTCATTCATGGGTGATGCAAAATTATATATAAAGTGAGGCGTATAACTCAAAGGCTTTTTAAAAAATGAGTTATACGCCTATATTGTATAAGTCTGAAATCAATGCAGAGAATTAGTATTCTTCGTCATCACTCATTTCAGATGCTTCTAAATCAAGTGATTCTGGATCTTCATCGTATGTTGTGCGATAGCTTTCTTCCGTCAGTTTATCTTCGTCGAAAGCATCATCTTCATCTTCTGGATCATTATAATGGTCGTCAACAACTACATCCTCTTCCTCATCTTCTCGTGACACGGGAGATTCTTCGGGCAATTGTTCTGTAGATTCATATTTCATCTTTGCATGATATAATTCTGGTCTTTCCTTAGCAAAGATAGCCTCAACCCATGTTCCTTTCTCAATTTCGAGAACCTCATATCCATCGTTAATTTTCTTTTCATACATGCCACCTGGCTTGTGAAGACGATCTTTAGGGAGGGTCGTTGTGCTGATGTCAAAGCCACGTTCGATGATATCTTGAATACTTTGAGAAAGGCTATCCCAACCTCCTCCGAAGTTACGTTCTATAACTTCGAGCAGCTTTGATGCTGAAATGTGGTGAATGTTTTCATAAGTGAGGTCAGTGACACGTAGGATAGGGCGCTTCTTGATAGCCCATTTCACTTTCGTGTTGTCGTCAATCTTAACAAAGCCGACCTTGAAGCCGCGTTCCTCATATTTAGCGATGACTTCCGGTCTATCAACTTTTACTTCTTCGATTTCAAAAGCACTGCGGATGATATCAACATAATGACGTGCATTGTCTTTGAGGTCTGCTTCTTTTTCAGCAGCTTCCCACATTCTAAAAACGTCATTCTCCTGAATATCCCAAACATTACTTTTGTTTAGGGTCTTTAGTGTTAGAACTTTTTGTTGTCTCATATATACCTTGTTTCTTTGTTGCAAAAGTATATACTTTGCATCATATTCACAAACTTTTAGCGTATATTTTTTTGCCATATCATGTGAAATAATTATTTTTGCAACAACTATGAGTGAACCTTTAGCAGAAAGAATGCGCCCACATTCGCTCGATGAATATGTTGGTCAGCAGCATTTAGTTGGACGAGGTGCCGTTTTGCGCCAAATGATTGATGCAGGACGCATTTCTTCTTTTATATTATGGGGACCGCCAGGAGTTGGAAAAACCACTTTAGCTCAGATTATTGCACATAAGTTGGAGACACCTTTCTATACGCTTAGTGCTGT
>NZ_GL629647.1:613661-619620 GCF_000185845.1 Segatella salivae DSM 15606 | reverse complement strand
TCATTGACGAGATTCATCGTTTCAGCAAGTCTCAACAAGATTCTTTGTTGGGAGCCGTTGAGCGTGGTGTTGTAACATTGATTGGGGCAACAACAGAAAATCCATCTTTTGAAGTGATTCGCCCTTTGCTTTCACGTTGTCAACTTTATGTTTTAAAGCCTCTTGACAAAGAAGACTTATTGCAATTGGTCAAGCGGGCCATTACTACCGACGTTGAATTGAAGAAAAAGCACATCACACTCCAAGAGAGTGGGGCACTGCTTCGTTTTAGTGGTGGTGATGCACGGAAGTTATTAAACATCCTCGATCTTGTTATTGAAGCTACTGGTGATGAGGTTGTGATTACAGACGAACTTGTTGAAAGCATATTGCAATCGAATCCTTTGGCCTATGATAAGGATGGAGAAATGCACTATGATATTATCTCGGCTTTCATCAAGAGCATCCGAGGGAGTGATCCTGATGCAGCTTTGTATTGGTTGGCTCGAATGATTGAGGGCGGAGAAGATCCGCAGTTCATAGCGCGACGATTGGTAATCAGTGCATCTGAAGATATTGGCTTAGCCAATCCCAATGCGTTGTTGATGGCAAATGCAGCCTTCGATGCCGTGATGAAGATAGGCTGGCCCGAGGGAAGAATACCTTTGGCAGAGGCTACGGTCTATTTGGCTACGAGTCAGAAAAGCAATTCTGCCTATCTTGCCATTGATAATGCGTTGGCAAAGGTACGCGAAACAGGGAATCTTCCAGTTCCACTTCCTTTGCGAAATGCCCCAACCAAGCTGATGGCTGAACTCGGTTATCATGACGGTTATAAGTATCCCCACGACTATCCCGGGCATTTTACGGAACAACAATATCTGCCTGATGAGCTGAAAGAGACTCGCTTTTGGCATGGACAACATAGTGCTGCTGAAGAAAAGCTGAATAAGCAAATGGAAAACTGCTGGGGAGACAGGTTTAAAGATTAAGAACAAA
The DNA here is from genome assembly GCF_000185845.1 of Segatella salivae DSM 15606. Lineage (GTDB taxonomy): Bacteria > Bacteroidota > Bacteroidia > Bacteroidales > Bacteroidaceae > Prevotella > Prevotella salivae. Next base: position 618,642 of record NZ_GL629647.1, on the reverse strand, counting down.
ATTATTAAAGACATGAAGATAGTTGAATTAGATGGTTACGCTGCAAATCCCGGCGATTTATCTTGGGAAACAATACAGGCTCTTGGTGAGTTCAAACTCTATGATCGTACCGCACCGAAAGACATTGTCAATCGGGCTAAAGATGCTGAGATTATACTTGTAAATAAGGTAAATATCACGAAAGAGATTATTGAGCAGCTGCCGAAACTAAAATATATTGGTGTATTGGCCACCGGATATAATGTTGTTGACATCGATGCAGCCAAAGCGCATGGCATTGTGGTAACAAATATCCCTGCCTATAGCACAGAAAGTGTTGCGCAAATGACCTTTGCACACATCTTGAATCTAACCAATCGTGTGGAGCATTATGCGCAACTCAATCGTGAGGGAAAATGGAGTCATAATTCTGATTTCTGTTATTGGGATACTCCTTTACGCGAAATAAGTGGTAAAACTTTGGGCATCGTAGGCTTAGGAAACATTGGATGCAAAGTTGCTAAGATTGCGCGCGATTTCGGCATGGATGTCTTTGCTTTCACCAGCAAAAATTCGGCTGATTTGCCCGAAGGAATCCAGAAAACCACGCTCGAAGGTCTGTTTGCCGTGAGTGATATCCTCTCTTTGCATTGTCCTTTGACAGCCGACACCTTTGAGATGATAAACAAAGCAACGCTGAACAAGATGAAAAAAGGTGCTTTGTTGATAAACACAGGGCGTGGACAACTCATTAATGATGCTGATGTCGCTGAGGCATTGGAGAATGGACAGTTAGGTGGATATGGTGCCGATGTGATGTGTTCAGAACCACCTTCTGAAGATAATCCTCTCTTTGCGCAACCCAACGCGTTTATCACGCCACACATTGCTTGGGCTACGAAGGAGGCGCGTGCAAGATTGTTAGCTATTTGTGCCGACAATATCAAAGCTTTCATTGAAGGTCATCCACAAAACGTTGTCAATCCTTAAACTCTAACTATGATTGCCCCTAATCCACAAGTAGCACACACAGTGCTTCTCATCATCGAGTTTATTGGTACATTTGCTTTTGCCATCTCGGGAATTCGTATGGCGGCAGCGAAGCATTTTGACTGGTTTGGTGGCTTTGTGTGTGGCTTTGCGGTCGCTATCGGCGGCGGAACCATTCGTGACGTGATGTTGGGAGTAACTCCCTTTTGGATGACTTCGAGCATCTATTTCACCTGCACAATCATCGCCTTGCTTGTTGGAATCCTTTTTTCCAAAAAACTCAGTCGCATGGAGAATGCATGGCTCATCACCGACACTTTGGGGCTTGCAATGTTTACCATCGCCGGATTACAGAAGACACTGCAATATGACCATCCGTTCTGGGTTGCTATCGTTATGGGATGCATCACTGGAGTTGCGGGCGGAGTCATTCGAGATGTGCTCTTAAATCAAGAACCCATCATTTTTCAGAAAGACATTTATGCCATGGCAAGTGTTGCCGGAGGGCTAATCTATTGGTTGTTGGCTGCCCTTGGTATAAACATTGGTATAACCTCAATAGTAACGTTTTTTGTGATTTGCCTTGTCAGATACGTGGCTGTAAGATATCACATCTCTCTGCCTTTGCTTAGGGGAGAGAATGATGAGTAGAGATTAAAGGGTCTAATCTTTGTTTTTAAGCACCAACATCTTTTGTTGTATCAGTTATTTGTTGTTCTAAGTATAAAAACTTAGTATACAAATTAAAGGTGTGGATTGAAGGTGTTATAACATGCTCTTGGTGCAATGATGTGTAGATACACATGTAGTTAAACATTGTAAATGCATGTTATTTTTGTCTTTTTTGCGTAATTTTGTATGCAGATAATTAGAGAGTTAAAAAATAAGTCATACACCAATTGGTATTAATACTATTAAAATGAAAAAAAGTATTCTTTTGTCAGCCGTGTGCATAGCTATGGCAATTATCACCACATCTTGTTCTTCTGACCCTACCGATTATTTGGAAGATGATGCCAATGAGGAAAAGCTGACTCTTACTGTAACGGCTGAATCAGAATTTACGCTAAATACATTGCCTGATGAGCATAATGCTAAAAGTTATAGGAAGTGGGAGAGTGGCGACAAACTGCTGCTCGTAACGACGAATGGTTCAAGGACGAAGGTTTCAACACTTACATTGACGTCTACTAAACGTGATGGTGTTAGTGGCGAGTTTACTGGATTAATCCCTGTAAGTCGAATCGTCAGTGGAAACGTCTATCGTTTCTTCTATATGGGTAAGAACACTATCAGCAAAGAGGAATTAGCTGCAGGTAAGCTTAACATCGATCTATCCAAGCAGCCAGGGAGTATAAATGGTTTAAAGAATAATTGTGTATGGTCGGGCTTGGGCAAGATTGTCGTTTCGGGTTCTAATGCCAACGTTGAAGGTAGTATCACATTGGAAAATGCGTTTTCTGTTGTTCATTTTGCAATGTCGACGGATGATGGAACTGATATCACGCGAGTAGGAATGCGAGGCGAGGGCGTTTACACCGCTGCAACTGTTGACTTAACGTCGGGAAAGGCCACAGGAACAACAGCAACAAGTGCAGAAGTTGATCCTGAAGAGAATGTGTTCTTCGACGAAGGGGCGACAAACTTCTGTGCTATCCTTGTGCCTGGTAGAACTTCTCTAATTTTCGATGCCTATTATGATGGCTCATATAGCGATGTGGTAACAAAGGTTCCCAAGGCACGTAGCTATCCTGAAGCTGAGTCTTTTGTTTATTACAATGGACATAAAGCTACTTTCTCTGTCAGTAGTACGCATAAAGTTGCCATTACCAATGGTAACATGCAGTATGTGATGCCTATGACAACCTATAACACACGCATGATGGAAAAAGTAATGAATGCTAATACTCTTATCCAATCGAAAAATGATAAGCCTTTCAAAATCACTGGTAGATATACCATACATCCTGGTTATTATCGTTTAGCTCCTGAACAATGGGAGATGGCTATGCCAAAGAATAAAAGGAGAGAGAATGGCACTTACACCTATGAAACCGTCAAGAAGGATGGCAAGGAGTATATTTCACCAAAGACTTATCGTTATTTTGACCTTCCTTCATGGGGAATGATAGATAATCCGACATTACTTTCAGCAACTGAATACTTTAGGCCTGGTGGTTCTGCAAGTGGCATAGAAACTCAGTATGATTTCGGTAATAAGTTATATGTAGGTACTGAAAAAACACGCACAATGACCTCTGATGAGTGGGATTATCTGTTGCCTAAAACTACAACTACAGTGACCGATCGTATTTGGGTGAGTGGTTCAACCAGAATTCCCAAATGGGCACAATGTTATATTGATGAAAATGGAAATGGAACGCGAAATCCTGGAGAGCAACGTGGTTATATTATCTTCCCCGACGAGATGACGCTTGACAAAGCCAAAAAGGTGTTCACTTCATCAAATCCTACTTTCGGAACGGGAGCGCATATGACTAAAAATGCAACAACATACGATAAAATAAAGAATAGTGGCGTGGTATTTATTCCGTTGTCAGCCTATAGACCGGTTGGTAGTAAAACGCTTACTCAATGGGGAAATCATGGAAACTATTTCACCTCTTCATACAAAGGCTCTGGAATCATACATGTTAGATTAGTACAGGGCACCTATGTCAACCCCGACCCTTCAGCACCTGGTCAGGGGTACATGAGTCGCTTGGTGCAGAACATTAACTAATAATTTTATCGTTGCTATCCTTCTGATTGAAGCATAACTATTCATTCAATCTACGGGATAGCTACTGAATAAAAAGAAGAAGGGCATTTGGCGATTCAGCCAAATGCCCTTCTTGTTTATATGTATCATCCCACACCGATGTGCGCTTTCTCGCTTGTATGAGATTGTGTGAGTGTGCGAACGCATGTAGGAATCCTGCAAACATCCTCTGCCTGCGTCCCCCTCCCTTTTGAAAAGATGAAATTAAAGAAGCGCAACACCGATGGCGTTGTACCCCACGCAACATATTAACCCAGGGTAGTTCACTGTGCTCGCCAACCCTGGGCTATCAAAAGCGGAACCCCCGATGGGGTTCGTCTATCCTCATGAAAAACGCTCTCTTTGAGCCCCCCTCCCTTTTGAAAAGATGAAATTTAAAAAAGCGCAACACCGATGGCGTTGAAAAGGGCATATCAAATGATGATATATCGTTTTCATTGTGAGAATATCAATGATAATGCATTATAATAGACGTATTAGCGCAAACCAATAGATTTGTCATTAATACGCAATGTTGTAGATATTATGCCAGCGTTTGCATGAATGAATCCATAATTGCGAATGTTGCAACGACGCAACGCCGTAGGTTTTATGCCAATATTTTAATGAATGAATCCACCATGACGAATGTTCTCACCACGCAACGCCGTAGGTGTTGTTCTTTTGATAGCCCAGGGTTGGCGAGGAACGAGCCTACCCTGGGTAAGCGTTCGCAAGGAGATTCAACGCCATAGGTGTTGAGCTTTTTTTGAGAAAACATGATTATAGCGAGGGGATTCATGGCGGATTAATCAAAAGAAGCGCAACACCGATGGCGTTGTGCTCCACTTAACATATTAACCCAGGGTAGCCTGCACTATCGTTTGGCAACCCTGGGCTATCAAAAGCGGAACCCCTATGGGGTTCGTCTATCCTTATGAAAAACGCTCTCTTTGCGCCGCTTTCCCTTTTGAAAGAGATGAAATTAAAAAAGCGTTACACCGATGGCGTTGAAAAGGGCATATCAAATGATGATATATCGTTTTCATTGTGAGAATATCAATGATAATGCATTATAATAGACGTATTAACGCAAACCAATAGATTTGTCATTAATACGCAATGTTGTAGATATTATGCCAGCGTTTCCATGAATGAATCCATAATTGCGAATGTTGCAACGGTGCAACGCCGTAGGTTTTATGCCAATATTTTAATGAATGAATCCACCATTACGAATGTTACAACCAC
>NZ_GL629647.1:580470-611560 GCF_000185845.1 Segatella salivae DSM 15606 | reverse complement strand
ATTAAAATAATTGTTATTTCATTCTTATTTTGTTCTAAACAGAGTTCACAAAAGAACATAAAAAAGCGAACAAAGGAAACTCCGAGAAGTCCTTTGTTTGCAGGGGTTACGGCACGCTTCGCGCGCGCGTATGCGAGAAGAAAAAATGTCTTAGTGACGCCAGGTGCGAGTGTGTGTGTGTGTGTGTGTGTGTTAGCAAATTATTTGGATTGACCAAAGATAAAGTGCAAAAAGATGCAAAGAATCGAGAGATTCTTTGCAGTACTTCGTTCACTTGATATGTCATTGCTAATTGTTTCACGGCGGCAAAGGTAAGAAGAAAAAATTAAAGGGGCAAATAAATAAGTAGATAATGTTTTTCTATGCTTTTGCGAGCCAGTCGTCAAGAATTTGTCTTGCAATGCTGAGTTTTTCGGGTATTTCGGGCAAATTATCCTTTGTAAACCATGCACCACGTGAGAGTTCTTCGCGTTGCAGATGGATGTCGCCACTGACATAGTCGGCTGTGAAGCCCACCATCAGGCCACTCGGGTAGGGCCAGGGCTGACTGCCGAAATAGCGTAGGTTAGTGATTGTGAGTCCGGTTTCTTCCATCACCTCTCGATGCACGGCCTCTTCTAAAGTTTCACCGGTTTCAACAAAGCCAGCCACAAGACCATAGAAATTGCCTTTGAAATTGCGCGCATGAACGAGCAACACCTTGTCGTCACGATGAATGAGCACGATGATGGCGGTGGCTACTGTGGGCCATACCTCTTTGCCACAATTGGGACAACGTTTGCTGATGTCGGTGTGCATCTTCATCGGAAAACCACATACGCCACAATATTTTGTGTTCTGGTCCCAGTAGATTAGCTCGTGACATTTGCCCGCTTTGAGATAGAGGTCGGTGGAAAGATGATAGAAACTTTTTCGGAGACCATACATTTCATAGCGTGGATTGTCGGTGACGGGTTCGTCGATGAGGAAAGTCTTTACCTCATCGCCATTGTCCATGGGTGAGACATTGAGCACATGTGTCCAATCCTTCGTTGCAATAGGCGGTTGGTTGCCTTCGGGAATCGAAAAGCTCCCATTAGGAAGCTTCTCGAGCATGAGGTCGCCTTTGCAAAAGATAAACCAAAGGTGTTTCATTATTTTTCGTCTTTAGGATTGCGTTGGTGGCTGAACAATAGCAGGCTGTCGCGAGTTGCAGCAGGTTTTGTCCAGTTTTCGGGAATGAATTTCCAGTTGTTGTTGGCTTTCGGCGCAACCGTTCCCATCTTTTCGATTTCCTGCATGAGGTAATAACGCTGGTCGCGAGGGCTGCGATAGATGATTCGGCTGTTCAGACTGTCTTTGGGGATGCCTGCCCCCTTTGTGAGCAGCTCTCCGCCGCCGTTTCCACGATAGCTGTTGATGGCTACAGTGTACCATTTATGCTCATCGAAGGGCTGTCCGTTTGACATGCGTAGGATTTTCACCTTCTGCCCGTCGGGTTTGGTTACATCGACCACATAATCAATGCCAGCAGCAGAGTCAAAGTTGAATGTGAAGTTCTTGAATCCCAAACGCTGTGCATCACCGCGTGTGTCGGCCAAGAGCAGTAGATGATCGTCGGGCGACTTCATTGTGTTGACCCATTGATCGTAGCTCATTTCAAGATGTTTTCTGATTTCCTCGCCTGTCATACGCATGACGTAGAGCTGATTTTCAAATCGATAGAGATTGAACATGTCGGCTACTCTCACCGGACCAGCTTTGATAGATGCATCAAACTGGAGTGGAGCGTTAAAGGCTATGTCGGCCTTTGTGATTTGCAATTCAAGATTGAGAATGAAGTCATTGAATGCGCTTGAGCCGAAATAACTGTCACGTGTGTATATGGTGTTCTCAATGTTGCCGATGATGCGGTCAACATATTGATTTACTTTCTCGATTTCGGGTTTGAAATGTGCCATATACTCCTCGTCAATTGGGAGTTTGGTGACATCAACAAGTGTTCCCGTAACTTGCTTGTTTGTAACTTTGCCATTCTTGAGCGTAAGCGTGAGGTCGGCCTGTGCTACCGTCATTGCATTGTTTGCAGGGTCTATGCAAAGCACTTCTTTGCCTTCGATATTCTTGATTTTTTGATTGAAGCGTGTGTGATCGTGGCCAAACATGATGATGTCGAAGCCTGGCACTTGCTGAGCAACGACACAACTTGCATCTTCTTCATAGTCTTTCGTTTTGATGCCGCCTTCGCGTCCGCTGTGGAAAAGTCCAACGACAACATCGGGGTGTTCTTTCTCTTGAATGATTTTCATCCATTTCTTTGCCGATTTCACCATGTCGTCGAAGCGCAGTCCCTCCCAAATATTCTCTGTCAGCCAGTTGGGAATAGCTGGGGTGAGCATGCCCAACACGGCAATCTTGACGCCATTGCGCTTGATGATTGCATAAGGGTGCGTGTAAGGCTGTCCGGTCTTTACGTTAACAACGTTGCATGCAAGCACGGGGCATTTCACCTCTTTAATCCACTTGTCGTAAACAGCATGGCCGGGTTCGATGTCATGATTGCCGATTGTTTCTGCATCATAGCCTAAATAATTGATTACTTGGGCTGCAATGTTAGGCTCGTTAGTAGCCACATAATTATAGAAATAGCTTGTGGGCTGTCCTTGAAGTATATCTCCATTGTCAAGCAAGACAACGTTGTTGCCATATTGTTTGCGCAGTTGTTTTACATAACTGCTGATGCGTGCCATTGAACCGACCCTTGGTTTGCGGTTCGTGAAATCGTAGGGGAAGAAACTTCCGTGCACATCGCTTGTTTCAATAAAGCGGAGTGTGACTTTCTTTTCAGTTGCATTGGCCGAAAGCATCAATGCTGTTAAAAGCATAAAAGAAATGAGTCTTTTCATAAATATAATGTTTATCAGTGGAAAAAAGCCGAGACATCTGATGTGGTCTCGGCTTTATTGAATTGTTTTTATAATGCTTCGTCTTCGGGTTTTTCGGGTCGCGACCTCTTAATCTTAGTGAGGTGTTTTTTATTTCGCAGCCATTGTTGCTTACGCTCTTCGTAACTCTCGCGCTGGCGTTCAAGGAAGTTGTCTGCCATAAGAATAGAGTTACTTGAACTTGCTATAGATGACTGAGATCTTGAGAGGCGTGTTTCCGCCTAACAATTTCACGCTTCTCACCGACATGTCATTGTATACTCCCGTTGAATAGGTTGAAGAATAGCTTCCGTTTTGAATGGTCATGCTCGTTGTAGTCACAGGAACAATGACAACCTTATTCCAATCAGCCGATGCTGTTCCATTCTTTTTGTTCTCATACATTGAGCGAATCAACGAACTAATATTATTGAAAGTGTAACCATTTTGGCTGAAGTTTGCCACGAAAGAATTCTTATAATTCATGATGTTATGATGTGCAAAGAAGGTTTGAATGCTATCTTTTGGAATCATCAATACCTGCTTTGGCGCTTGCAATGCATAAGGGCTTGTCGAAACGTTGTTGATTCGTTGTAACGTAATCTTTGCGCTGTTGATGCTGTCTTTCTCATGACCTGCAATAATGTTATCTACAGGAAGTGTCATCTCTGTGAATATTCCAGCTGGTGTTTTGAGATAGGTTCCAGAGTTTTGATTTATCAATTGTTGTAAAGCCTGTTGGTCATTGACAATGTGTGTGGCTTGCAACACTTCTTGCGTACCGCTGAAGGATGCGATTCTGTTATAGACTTTGCCATTGTATTGAATGCGGAAGTAAACAAACATGATAGTATTGAAAACCCTTCCGATAGAGCCTGAGCCTCCAACCGACTTGAAATAGAAGCCAGGAATGACGTTATTTATCAGTGTGTATGAATTGCTAAAGTCAGATGGTTTGCTGTAATACTTCTGCAACAGATACGTGCCATAGTTCTTGTATGTCACTCCATCTTTATCGGTGTAAGGCTTATTCATTGAGATTTTGATACTCGGACTATAATTCTTTTCAGCCTTTTCTTTCGCATCAGTTGTCAGATCTGCCAGCGTATATGCCTTCTCAACTTCAAATCCTCCGCTACGGAGATAGTTGCTTTCAATATCGTTTGAGTTTGTATATAATGCTGCAGCATCTGTTACAGGCTTGCTTAATTCATACATCTTCAAATGCATCAATGCCGTAGAATCACCAACAACATCGTCATAATAAAGTCTGATTTCACAAGAGTCTGCAATGACTTTGCCATTATCCTTCGACACAATGTCTCCCTCGTTAGGAAGATTGAAGTCTTCAAGTACGCCAAACTGTGTCATGAAGTCAGCCGTGATATACGAGCCAGTCTCAGGGTCTTTGAACTTACCAAGATATCCGTTGATGTTTCTTGAAAGGACATCGCCAGCTGCAATCGATTTTGTGGTGACATTAAAAGAGTCGGTTTTAATCTCCAACTTATCCATGTCGCTCGTGATTGACGTACCAATGGTTCCGGTAGAGTCGTCACATGACGATATCATTAGGGTTACAAGTAGTGCACTTGCAAGAGTTTTCAGTTTCATGTAATAATTGATTTTGTGATTAATCTTCACTTGTTGGATAAATCTTATCATAGAAATCTACATATGATTCGATGAAGTCTTCTCCTGGATATTTAAGAATCGGCAACTTCTTTTCAGCTGCATAGTCTAATAATTCCTTGTTTACTGTTGGGCGAGCTTCAATGATTCCATCACTATAATCAAGTGCAAGCTTTCCTAATTCAACGAAGTCAAACTTCTCGTTGTAGCCAGAAACAAGTTCTTTCTTGGCATCTCTGAAAGCAACAATAGACTTGAATTTGCTTCCCAAATCCCCTTTGAGTTGCTCTGAAAAGAGTGAGGTTACAATCTTTGTGTTTGCAAAAGAAGGCTCTTCGTGGTAAGCTTTCTTGATGTAGAAAGGCACAACAGCACTCATCCAGCCTTGACAATGGATGATATCCGGCGCCCATCTTAGTTTCTTTACAGTCTCTAAGACTCCTCGAGCAAAGAAGATAGCACGCTCTCCGTTGTCTGCATACTCTTCACCTGCCTCATCTGTTGTCATTTGTCGCTTGGTAAAGTAGTCATCATTGTCTATAAAGTAAACCTGAATCCTTGATTGTGGGATTGAAGCAACCTTGATAATGAGAGGGTGGTCGGTATCATCAATGATGAGATTCATGCCTGATAGTCGGATGACTTCATGCAGTTGGCCGCGCCGTTCATTGATATTTCCCCACTTAGGCATAAACGTTCTGATTTCGAGACCAGCCTCTTGTACCTTCTGTGGCAAGTCTCTTCCCATGACAGACATATTCGTCTCGGGGACATATGGGGTAATCTCTTGATTGATGAATAATACTTTCTTTGCCATGTCTTTTTTCAAATTTGAGTGCCACAAAGGTATAAAAAAAACACGAAATAAATTAGAAAATTGTCTATAAAGGCTCAAATGCGCTTATTAATTCGCATATTTTTATAATTATTCTTTCTTATTTAAGAAAAAAGTTGTTATTTTGTGGCCCGATTTGGATAAAGAAAATGAAAGTCGAAAAAAAGATTGTTGAACTTCAAAACGAACTCAATGCCGCGCGAAATGCAGACAAGAGTATAGGTTTTGTGCCCACGATGGGGGCTTTACACGAGGGACATGCCTCGCTGATTAAACGCAGTGTACAAGACAATGACATTACTGTTGTCTCGGTGTTCCTTAATCCTACTCAGTTTAATGATAAGGCTGACCTTGAACGTTATCCCAAAACATTGGATGAAGATGTTCGTCTGGCTGAAGCTTGTGGTGCAGATTATGTTTTTGCACCTGCCGTAGAAGAGATTTATCCCGAGCCCGACACGCGTGTGTTTGAGTTCCCTCCTGTTACAACGGTGATGGAAGGAGCGCGTCGTCCTGGACATTTCAATGGGGTGTGTCAGGTTGTTAGTCGCTTATTTACTATCGTAGCCCCTGATAATGCCTATTTTGGAGAGAAAGATTGGCAGCAGATTGCGGTCATCAAACAACTTGTAGATTATATGAATAGCAATATAACGATTGTAGAATGTCCGATAATTCGAGAAGCGGATGGCTTGGCAATGAGTAGCCGTAACAAGCTGCTGACGAAGGAAGAACGGGCTATTGCTCCAGCAATTTATCAAGCATTAAAAGATAGTTTGGATTATTCCAAGACTCATTCTGTTGAGGAAACGCATGATAAAGTCGTAGCCGAAATAAATGCGATTGACGGACTTGAGGTTGAATATTTTGAGATTGTAGATGGTAAAACGTTATTGGCGGTTGATGATTGGACGTCAGAACATGGGGTTGTTGGATGTATAACAGTCTATTGCGGAATGACTCCTATACGTCTCATTGACCATATAAGATATAGAAAGGGAAAATGAAATGATGATCGAAGTGTTGAAAAGTAAACTCCATTGTGCCACGGTTACAGAGGCAAATCTAAACTATATGGGGAGCATTACAATAGACGAAGATCTGATGGATGCGGCAAATCTTATTGCGGGGGAAAAGGTTCAGATTGTCAATAACAATAATGGTGAGCGCTTTGAAACGTATATCATTAAAGGCAAACGTGGGTCGGGGTGTGTTTGTTTGAATGGAGCTGCGGCACGTAAAGTTCAAGTTGGTGACGTGGTGATTATCATTGCTTATGCACTTATGGATTTCGAAGAAGCAAAAAACTATAGTCCTATTGTTGTATTTCCCAAAGAAGGGAATAAGCTTTAACCCCTATCCTTTCTTTAAGGAGAGGTATACCATGCGCAGAGATGTGATGTTATAGCCCATGAAAAATGGGGCCTCGAGCGTCAGAGTGTTTAATAAGCTCTTTTCTTTTCTATTCATATAAAAGCGTAGCTCTTTTGCTTGAGCTATACTTTTGATGCAAATGGTCGTGTGATTAAACTTGTTTTACACGATAAAATGACGTATATTGTGCGGTAAAATGATGCAAACCGCAATGCCAAGTGATAGCTATTAAACCGCCAAAGCCTTAAAATGAGATGATTAAGACTATGGAAAGGGCGAAATCCTACAATTGAATCGAATCGCTCTACCTCTTTTATGTCGTAATAAAGTATGTGCAATTAGATACGATATTTACTGATTCTATTATCTTATTTATACTCAAGTGTATCATGTTTTAAGTGTTTAGTTCTCATAAATCAAACGAGAAAGAGTTATATACTTTCATATAAAATGAAAAAAAATGAATGATATTTCTTCAGGTTTAAGAATATTTACTTAACTTTGTCGAAAACTTTTAAGAATACAGTGCATGCATTTTGTGTGCACATAGATTAAAGCTAACACCTATGAATATAAGGAATCCTTTTAGAAAGCAATTGCGTTCAGTCATTGAGTGGAAAGAACAAGACATGAATATCCTGTTCCATCGAATGGCAACTACTACCGATGAAATCAAAAACTCAAGTAAACTTATTGTTGCACCAGGCCAAGGTTGTCTTTTAGTTTATGATGGAAAGGTGAAGTCAGTACTAACAGAACAAGGCACGTATGAACTTCAATCAGATAACCATCCGTTTATCACCACGTTGCTCAATCTGGCACAAAACTTTGAGAGTGAGCACAAAATGCGGTTCTATTTCTTCCGTACGGCAGAATTGGTAAATGTACTTTGGGGCACAGCTACACCTGTAAAATACATGGAACCCAACTATAATATTCCTGTTGCACTGGGAGCTTGTGGTAACTTCTCTGTTAAAATTGGTGACGCTGAGACAATGTTCACAACGTTGTTGGGTTCGGTTTCTGACTATACGGCACGCGATGTGCGCGAATTAGTGTCTTCACGTATCGTTGCACCACTAACTTCTTTCTTAGCCGAAAAAAGCTATCCTTATACTGAAGTAGATAAACATTTGCTTGAATTATCGGCAGATTTGAAAGCGCGTACAACCGAAGAGTTAGAACGTTTGGGTTTTGTGCTGACAGATTTCCGTATAGATTCAGTTACATTTGATGAGAGTACACTTGAGCGAATCGGTAAGATTGCAGATATGACAGCAGAGAAACGTGCTGCGTCTGAAGTTGATTTAGATTATGCTGGCGTTCAAAAGTTGGCTGCTTTACGCGATGCAGTGCGCACAGAAGGCGGTCTTGCAGGAGCTGGTTTGCAAGTAGGTGCAGGGGTTCAATTGGCAAAAGAATTCTTCAATACGAAGAGTGATGCTAATGTTTCGCAAGAGGTTGCAATGCCAGATGCTGCAACTCGCCTGACACAATTAAAGCAACTTTTTGATGCCCAGTTAATTTCTGAAGAGGAATTTACAAAGAAAAAGAATGAAATATTAGAGAAATTATGAAAAGAATTTTAGTTATTTCTGTTATAATATTAGTCGCCAATCTTCTTGCGGGATTACTGATAACTGCTTATTCTCCAACGAATTTTCTCTTTACGAGCTTGGCAATTATTCTTAATGGATTGCTACTTGCTGGCTCATTTGTAGGAAATGCAGAGAGTACTCATCGTTTAACTTTAGGTTTTATCTTTGCAGGTGTTGGCGCTTTAGAGTTCATCACAGGATTCTTTGCCCCAGAACAATGGGAAAATAACTGGTGGTTGTTGAGTGTTGTCATTCTAACAGCTGTTCAAGCTATATTGTTGTTCTTGGCAATTTATTACTCAAAGAAGGCTTAAAGCACTTATGGCAACACGAATAAAGGCTGTAAAATGTCCACAATGTGGTAGTGAGAAGCATGAACAATTAGACGAAAAGCGATATAGATGCTTAAATTGTGGGACTGAATTCTTCCTTGATGATGACGATATTAACGTTAATGTGAATCATCATTACGATTTTCAGTCATCCAATTTTTTGAATAATGACTTATCAACAGGCATCAAACTTGCAATCGGTGCAGTAGTGGTGCCGTTGATAGTAGTCTTTGTTATCGCAATTTTCCTTACGACTTCAAGTAGTGGAAGCTCATCGGATAGCAGCTCTTCGACAACTGTTCGCGACTTGTATACCCTCGTTTCGCCGATGAATAATAAAGGAAAACCTTGTATTTTCTATCTTGTTGAGCGCAATTTTAATACAAATTACAGCTCAACGGGGTCGAAGTATGTAAATGGTTACTATATGGGTTTCCGCGATGCAATTACTGGTAAGGTGCTCAAAGAACAGCTTTTTATGTCTGAAGACGATGCAGATAAACAGTCTATTAGTCCAACTTCAGACACAGAACTAAGCTATTTAAAGCAAGCTAAGCACTGGTATTTAGTCGTAGCAGGCCGCTTTGTTTATGAGGTTAATCCTGCATCGTTAACAATAACAGATGTTTCTCAGTCATTCTTTAAGGGTAAGCAGGCTATGAATACCGGCATAGCATCGATTAAATTCATCTATCCAGCTGATGGAGAAGGCTTTAAGGTGGAGAATAATATAGCGGAAAGCTACTATTATTTCCCTGCAACGAATCGTTTATATACCGAAGAAGCCTTTAATTATGCAAGGCAATTACCGCCTTCTCAACTAAATGGGGAAGTGCGAGATACATTGTATTGGCAGCTGATTAGTAAGTCACCAAACAATAATACAGACCGAAAAGGACTGCTGAGATTATGGAATATTCATGCCAAATACCACTTAGGAGACCCTCAGGACTTTGTTTTTTATGATTGGTTTTATGGTACTTTCTCTTCAGATCGTGGTGGAAGGTTTGTAAGTGCAACCCCAATGACCGATTGGTTTGTTGGATTTAATGGGCAGTTTATTTATCAAGATGCACATTATGCGTTGATATATTTTAATCCTTCTTTGGCATCTGACGCTCGGTCTATGTTTAGATTGTATGATAAAACGGGGAAAATCCTTTGGACTCAAGTGTTAGATCGCTTCTCAGAAGTGGTTGGAGGAGAGCGTGTAGGCAATGTGATTTGGATTATAGGAAAGCGTAATCGTCGTAATACCTATGATGATATGCATGCTTATGGCTTTGATATTGCGACAGGGAAATGGGAAAAAGGCGCAGAATTATCAACTGAATATACTATTGAATAATTGCAATGCGTATCATGCTTTGTTTTATAATGTAGTATAAAAAGTAAGCAAGAATTTAATTATAAAGTAATATTCATATTGAGTTTGATAATCTATCAAACGGTGATATTATATTAAAAGGAGATACATTTTGTGTGTATCTCCTTTTTGCGTGATAGTAACCTTAATGCGAAATAAAGTATATAACTTGTAGATTTTAACTCGTTTATGTAATTGATTCAAATCAATTAAGTGGCAATATGATTAAAAAATGCATAAATATGATGTTGGATTAGGGCATAATTTAATACCTTTGCATCAAACAAACAGATTAAATAGACATGTTCAAGATACTTTTTCTGCTGTTGCTTGGTGTTGGAATAGGGTATTTACTGCGTAATATTCGTGGAATACAAAAGGTAGATCACACCGCACATTATACCATAATAGTTCTTCTTTTCATATTCGGTGTTTCGATAGGTGCTAATCATGACCTCATTTCTAATATTGGTTATTTTGGTTGGCAGGCTTTTGTTATAGCTGTTTTAGGTATGATTGGCAGTTTTGGAACGGCTTATATGTTTAATCGCTTCATTAATAATAAAGAACAAAATAACAATGAAAGATAATCTCTCCCTATTGTTTGCGTTGATTGTTGGAATCGGAGTTGGAGCTTTTGATATAGCTCCGGAGTGGTTACTCAACCCATCTTTGCCTATGATTGTATTGTCTGCGCTAATCATTCAGGTTGGAATTGGCGTGGGATCTATGGACAATTTAGGGAAGATGTTACGTTCAATTAACTTGAAAATGTTCCTATTACCCGCTTGTACTATAGTTGGAACATTAGTCTTTACGGCTTTAGCTTTCTTCCTTTTCAATACACATGAGCTCTCAGATATAATGGCAATAGGAAGTGGTTTCGGTTATTATTCGTTGTCATCTGTATTGATTGCACAGCTAAAAACAATAACAGTAGGGGCTACACAAGCAACACAATTGGCTACAATTGCATTGCTTACGAACGTTGCTCGCGAGCTACTTTCTTTGTTTGGATGCCGTTTCTTTACTCTAAAAGGAGGGAGTTTAGCAGCTATTTCGACAGCAGGTATCAGTTCAATGGATGTTTGTCTGCCTTCAATTCTTAATGCTTCAGGCGATAAACGAATAATACCCGTCGCCATATTTCATGGGTTAATACTTGAAGTTAGCATTCCCATGTTGATAGCTTTATTTTGTTCTTAGATGCTTGTTAATGAAGTTTTGCAACACAACGGCTTGGTTATGAACTTCATCTTTGGCACCATATAATAAGGTAACATTACTCTTTTCGAGTTGTTTTTGACAGAGTTCAACAAACTTGGTTGCGTCAGAATTATCTTCAAGTTCTTGCAAATAGCGTTCTGTGAACTCTGGAAACCTTTCAGGAATATGCCCGAACCATTCCCTAAGTTCTGTTGAAGGAGCAACAGTTTTCTCCCAAAGGTCGATAGCAGCCTTAGCTTTTGCTATGCCTCTCGGCCACAATCTGTCTGTCAAAACACGATAACCATCTTGTTCTTCGATGGCTTCATAAATACGTTTTATCCTTAATTCTTTCATAAAAGCAAAGATACTAATTAATATTAAAAAGGAGTTTTTTATCTTCCAAAATTTATTTTAATTTGTAATTTTACACATTGTTAAGTGTGATAACAATGAAAATAGAAAATAAGAAGCTTAGACAGGTTGCATCATTCATCGTTTGTTTTATTGCTATGGCGGTAATAGCTGTGGTGCGAGATGGTCAGGTTTTTGGGCATAAAGTTCGTACTTTACCAAATGATTCCATAGTTAAAAGCATGAATGATGACGTGATTCGTCATACTGCTGACGGCTTTACAGTGGTCAATACCACATCACTTGCCAAAGATGTTACAGGCTATGGTGGAAACGTTCCCTTAGAAATTTATATTAAAAATAACAGGATTCAGCGTATCATTGCATTGAAAAACCATGAGACCCCCGACTTCTTTAGTGAGGCAAGTAGACTGCTTTCAGCTTGGAATGGCAAGACAATTGATCAGGCACAACAGTTGAAAGTTGACGCTGTTAGTGGTGCAACCTTCTCATCGAGAGGTATTATTGGTAACGTGGAACGAGGTCTTCAATATGCTTCTAAGCATGTATATGAGAAGAGTTTTATTGATAAAATGAATCTCAATTTGGAAACTATTGCAGGATTAATTGTGGTACTTATGGCTGCTATTGTGCCTTTATTTTATCATAATAAGACCTATCGAACTATTCAAATGATACTGAACGTTGGTGTACTTGGCTTTTGGTGTGGCACTTTTATCTCTTATTCTCTTATGGTAGGATACATGTCTAATGGCATAAACTTATGGGTATCTGTGACTCCGGTGATTATGTTAATTACGGCTTTCATTTATCCTTTCTTTGGAAAGAAAAACTATTATTGCAACCATATCTGTCCTTGTGGGTCGCTTCAAGAATTACTTGGCAAAACCAATAAACGTAGAAAATGGAAGATGAAGGCCGAAACAGTAAAGAGTTTGGAGCGTTTTCGTGATACCTTGTGGGCTGTTTTAACAATGATGATGTTACTCGGAATCGGATTCCAATGGATGGATTACGAGGTGTTCTCTGCGTTTATATTGCATAGCGCCTCTGCTGTTGTATTGGTGTTAGGCGTGATTGTGGTCATTCTTTCCGTCTTTGTTCCTCATCCTTATTGCAGATTTGTTTGCCCAACAGGTACATTATTTAAAATAGTTCAAAATCCAAAAGCATGAAACTACGTTTGATTTTGTTTGATTTAGGTGGCGTTATTTACACCAGTAATCGTTTAGAAGCTGTGAAACGCTTTTCACATTTAGGACTCAAGGATGCTGAAGAACGTCTTAATATGTATACACAAACGGGCTATTTTGGTGCGTTAGAAGAGGGAGAAATTAGTGATAAAGAGTTCCTGATTCAGCTTTCTGAAGAGGCAAAAAGACCTATTTCCTGGAATGAATGTAGGCATGCTTGGTTAGGATATGCCACATTTTTACCTCAACGTAATCTTGATTTATTGTTGCATTTGCGTCAAATGAAAATACGAACAGCCTTGGCAAGCAATACAAACTCATTCATGATGTCGTGGGTTGATAGTAGTGATTTCGATGGAAAAGGCAATGGTATACGTCACTATTTGGATGAACTTTATGTGAGTTATCAAATGAAAACCTTGAAACCTTCATTGAAATTTTTCGAATATATCCTTGAAAAGGAGGGGATAAATGGCAATGAAGTATTGTTCATCGATGACAGCCCACGCAATGTAGAAGCTGCAAACAAATTAGGCATTCATACAATCTTAGCTATAAATGGACAAGATTGGACACAAGAAGTGATGCAATCTATCTTATAAGACCTATTTTGATATAAATCAATAAAAACGGAATTTATTGATAATAAATATTCAATCGTTTGGATGTTCCTCACATCTTGTTTAACTTTGCACTCACAAAAGGTTAATAGATTGTTTAGGTTTTTAGTTATTAGGTTTAAAGATTGTGATTTTGAAAAGTATTAGTTTTTAGGTAAAATTAAAGATTGTGGATAACAAAGAGTGAGTAATCACTCAACAATGAAATTTCAAATCATAAGATAATGCAGTTTTGGAAGTGATTCCGGGACTGCTTTTTTCTTATCCCTTATCATTGTAGTTTTGCCATGATAAAGATTTAATCTCAACGCTCTTTTATAGCGTAAACAATATATTTTCTGTTGTTCCATGCTTTTATTTAATGGAGAGTAGAAGTTTCATTCTTAGCCTTTTGTTTATCTTTCTCTTGTTCTTATGTGGAGTTTTAGATTGCGTTAACTTGTAGAAAGGCGCACTCTTTGTGATAAACACAGCCATTTTGCTCTGCAAAACCATGCATTTCAAGAGGTAAAACCAGTCAGTTTACAGCGTGATTCAAGTGGTTTTATAAACAGGTTAATTTACTTTCATTTAATAATTTACAGGATATTGTTTTATGTATTGATTATTAGTTACTTATAACAATATTGAAAAAGATTTTGTTTTGCATTAGTTCTTCATATTAAAGCCCTGCAATTCATTTGCACCTAATTTCTTTTCCCTCCGTGATTTGAAAACATTTAGTGTTTTATTCCATAGACTTACAAAGAAAATTCGTACTTTTGCATTATCAAATCAATAACAAAAATGATAGATATTATCACGAAGTATTTCCCCGATCTCACCGATTTGCAGTGCCAACAATATGAGATGCTTGATGCACTTTATCGTGATTGGAACAGCAAGATAAATGTGATTTCGCGTAAAGATATCGACAATTTGTATGAACATCACGTGTTACATTCCTTAGCAATTGCAAAGGTTTTACGCTTTAAACCAAGTACAGAGATTTTGGATTTTGGTACAGGTGGTGGGTTTCCTGGTATTCCATTAGCAATCATGTTCCCTCAATGTAGATTCCATTTAATTGATGGTATAGGGAAGAAAATACGTGTAGCAACCGAGATTTCTAAGGCAATCGGTCTTACGAATGTAGAGGCGTTACAGCGTAGGGGAGAGGAAGAAACACGTAAATTTGATTTTGTTGTGAGTCGTGCAGTGATGCCTTTACCTGATTTAATGAAGTTAATTCGCAAGAACATTCGTAAGGAACAGCATAATGCTTTGCCCAATGGACTGCTGTGTTTAAAGGGAGGTGATCTTCATGAAGAACTCAAACCATTTAAGAATATCGTTGAAGTTTACCCCTTAAATGATTTCTTTGATGAAGAATGGTATCGTGAAAATAAGAAAATTATTTATGTTCCAATAGGATAATATGCTTAGAATCAAACGATTTATATGCAACATGTTGCAGGAAAACTGTTATGTTGTTAGCGATGAAACCAATGAATGTGTCATCATAGATTGTGGTGCAATGGATGAAGAAGAGTTCTCTCTTATTCGGGATTATATTGTTAGTGAGGAATTAACTCCTGTTCATTTGCTGGCTACACATGGTCATATTGATCATAATTTTGGCAATGTAATGGTTTATAAAGAATATGGACTGAAAGTTGAAGTGCATGAGAATGACAAGTCTTTAATGGCTAAGTTGGCACAGCAGGCACTTCAAATGACGGGTATTAAGCTTCAAGATGATTTTCCTTCTGTTGGTAAATATCTTCATGATAACGATAAAGTGTCTTTTGGTTCTCATGCCTTTACAGTGATAGAGACTCCCGGTCATTCACGTGGTAGTGTCTTTTTTTATGACGAAGAAGAGCATGTGGCCTTCTCTGGTGATACCCTTTTTCAGCGTTCTATAGGCAGAACAGACTTTGAAGGAGGCTCAATGTTTCAGATGATTCAAAGCCTTCGCATGATTTGTCAGCTTCCTGATACGACAAGAGTATACCCCGGACATGGCCCAGAGACAACAATTGGAGCCGAACTTGCAAGTAATCCTTATTTAGATCGTTAGCCTATGACGATTCAGAAGACAGAAAAGATTATCTTAGGCATAGACCCTGGTACGAATCTTATGGGCTATGGAGTACTCCGTGTACAAGGAAATAGGGCGAAAATGGAGGCAATGGGGGTAATTGATCTTCGAAAAATGCCAGACCCTTATTTGCGTCTTGGTCATATCTTTGAACGTGTCACGGGGATAATAGAATCTTATCTTCCTGATGAATTAGCGATAGAAGCTCCTTTTTTTGGTAAGAATGTGCAATCAATGCTAAAGCTTGGACGTGCTCAGGGAGTGGCTATTGCAGCTGCAATCCACCGAGATATCCCTATTCATGAATATGCCCCATTAAAAATTAAGATGGCTATCACGGGACAAGGACAATCTTCTAAGGAGCAAGTGGCTGGAATGTTGCAGCGTGTTTTGAATCTCAAGAAAGAGGAGATGCCACGATTTATGGATGCAACCGATGCGCTTGCTGCTGCTTATTGCCATTTTCTCCAGATGGGAAAGCCCGAGAGTAATGCGCGACATTATAGTAGTTGGAAAGATTTTGTAATGAAGAATAAGCAGTCTGTAACAAAGCCTTCTCAAGCGATTGCTAACCAATTAGAGACGCAAAAATAGGGATAGCCACAACGATATAACTATTGTGAACGAATAACAGAATAAAAATGGTAAGAGAACTAAAAGCAGCTTTGTTTGATTTAGATGGTGTTGTGTTTAATACAGAGCCCCAATATACGATGTTCTGGAAGTCACAATTTAGTATGTATCATCCTGAACTCCCAGGAATAGAGAATCAAATAAAGGGGATGACACTTGTGGAAATATATGACAAGTATTTTGCAAACAGGATAGAAGAACAAGCACAGATAACCGCAAAATTAAATGAATTTGAAGTCAATATGCATTTTGAGTTCATAGAAGGCTTTGTTGATTTCGTAACAGATCTTAGGAACAATGGGGTGAAGACAGCTGTTGTAACCAGTAGTAATAGGCAAAAGATGGAGAATGTCTATGCTAAAGTTCCTACATTTAAGAATTTGTTTGATCGTATTTTGACGAGCGAAAACTTCACAGAAGGTAAGCCTAATCCTGCACCTTATTTGAAAGGTGCAGAAGTTTTTGGTTTAACACCATCCCAGTGCGTAGGCTTTGAAGACAGTTTCAATGGCTTAAAAGCTGTTCGTGGGGCAGGAGAGTTTACTGTTGGACTATCTACAACCAATCCAGAAACAGCCATAAGCGCTTATGCTGATATTGTAATACCTAATTATGTAGGCTGCAATTATCAGTGGTTAAACGTCGAATTTAATAAACATTAATTTTGACATGTCGTGTTTTTGATGTATTTTTGCAAGCTGAAAAATAAATAATCATGGGATACTTATCTACAGAGAAGAAAAAGATTACTTCAAGAACATTTGCGGAAATGAAAGCAGCTGGTGAGAAAATAACAATGCTCACTGCTTATGATTACACCACAGCATCTATTATAGACAATGCAGGCATTGATGGAATCCTTGTGGGGGACTCAGCCTCTAATGTCATGGCAGGAAATTCAGATACTCTCCCCATCACCATAGATGAAATGATTTATTATGCTCGGAGTGTTGTTCGCGCATGTAGTCATTGTTTGGTGGTCTGTGACATGCCTTTTGGAAGTTATCAAGTTAGTCGTGAAGAAGGGGTTAAGAACGCCATAAGGATAATGAAAGAAACAGGCGTTGATGCACTAAAGATGGAGGGAGGAGCAGAGATTATTGCTACCGTTAAAGGTATTATTGATGCCGGAATTCCTGTAATGGGCCATTTAGGATTAACTCCACAGAGTGTACATAAGTTTGGAGGTTACGGACTTCGTGCCAAGGAGGAGGCTGAAGCAGAGAAACTTCTCAATGATGCTCGGCTGTTAGATGAGGCTGGATGTTTTTGTATTACATTGGAAAAAGTGCCTGCTAAACTTGCAGAAGAGGTAACACGCAATGTTCGTTGTGCCACGATAGGTATTGGTGCTGGTTGTGGAACAGATGGACAGATTTTGGTTTATGCTGATGCCTTGGGGATGACTCAAGGGTTTAAGCCTAAGTTCTTGCGCCATTTTGCAGATGTGAACAAGTGTATGACGGCTGGTGTTCAGGCCTATATTCGCGAAGTTAAAACTTGTTCTTTCCCAAATATAGACGAAAGTTATTGATTGAATGGATACTCAGAATACGCCTGTACATATTAATCTGTGGCATCGTGAGTTTTGGATGCTGTCGCTATCCAATCTCTTTCTGTGTATGGCTGTATATATGTTGATTCCAGTTGTGCCTGGATGGTTAATCAAAGTACAGCATATTACACATTGGCATGTGGCACTTGCCTTTGTTTCTTTTGGTGTAGGACTGTTTTCTTTGGGTGGAGTTTGTCGATATCTTGTTGAGAAATATCGCCGCAATCGTGTCTGTATGCTGTGTATAGGCATAGTTATGGTTTGTATTTATGCTTTGAGTTTTGTCGAGAAGTATGAAAGTGGATGGTTATTTTGGATAATAATTGGCCTGTGTTTTCTACTCGGTGCTATGTTCGGATTATCTCAAATGATTCTCTCAAGCACATTGATTATTGATGTCTGTGAATCATTTCGTCGAACGGAAGCTAATTATGCAGCCTCTTGGTTTTCTCGCTTTGCATTGACTTTTGGGCCAATTTTTGGATTGTTTATCAGTAACTTATTCGGGCTGAAGGGCTTTGTCATTGGTTCTGCATTGTGTTGTTTGGTTTCGATGGTTTTGATTTATATGGTGAAATTCCCTTTTAAAGCCCCTGAAGAAGGCCTATCCATATTTAGTTTAGACAGGTTTTTCCTTCCACAAGGTAAATATTTGTTTGTGAATCTCATTTTGGTTTCTATGGTTTTAGGGATCTTTCTGTCGCTTGTCCATTCAATCACATTCTATGGAATGATGGCTGTGGGGTTCTTTGTAGCATTATTGGCGCAGAAGTTTGCTTTCGCTAATGCTAACTTAAAGAGTGAAACCATTACGGGACTTCTTACAATTGCTATGGCAATCCTTATGTTTTTAACGCGTAAGGATTCGTCAGTCCATCTACTGATTCCTGCTTTTATAGGTTTTGGAGTGAGTTTAATTGCCTCGCGTTTCCAATTGTTTTTTATTAAGTTAAGTAAGCATTGTCAACGTGGAACATCACAAAGTAGTTATTTTCTAGCCTCAGAGTTAGGACTATCAATAGGTTTGTCGTTAGGTTGGTCATACCTCTTTAACAAAGAGTTTATGGCATTGTGGGTTATGTTTGCATTAGTTTTAATGGCATTTCTCTATTATAATTGTTTTGTACATCATTGGTATATGGAAAATAAAAATCGTTGATTTACGTTATAATATTAATGAAACGATTTTTTATTGGCTTCCTTTTGATAGGTGCTTTTCTTATACTTTCTTCCTGCAACAATGAAGAATCATTCTCTTTGTCTAAGGATAATCGGTTGGTATTTTCTACAGATACCCTCAGTTTAGATACGCTTTTTTCTAATACTTCGTCTTCAACGTATGAGTTCTGGCTTTATAATAGGAACACAAAGGGTGTGAGACTCGCGAGTGTAAAGTTAGCAAATGGCAATCAGAAAGGTTTTAGAGTCAATGTGAATGGGATTCCACTTAGTAATAATAATGGGTTCCGTGTGAATGATATTCCTGTCTATCATGGAGATAGTTTATGTGTGTTTGTTGAAGCAACTGCACCATCTTTGGATGTGATTAAGCCGCAAGAATTTGATGATGAGGTGGTGTTTACTTTAGAAAGTGGGGTAGAACAACGGGTGAAGTTGAGGGCTTGGTCTTGGCAAGCAACACATATTGATCGTTTAGAGGTGACGAATGATACCATTATAGATAGTCCTCAGCGTCCAATATTATGCTCACGAGGAATCAAAATACATGAAGGTGCAACATTAAGGATAAAAGGTGGTACGACCATTTACTTTAATCATGATGCCGGAATAGATGTTTTGGGAAGGCTGTCTATAGAAGGTGAATCTGAAAAAAGAGTACTTTTACGTGGTAGTAGATTGGATAAGATGTTTTCAAATCTGCCTTATGACCGTGTAAGTGGTCAATGGCAAGGTCTACATTTCTATGGCTCTTCTTATCAAAATACCTTGTCGTATGTTGATATTCGTGGTTGTTTTAATGGCATTGTCTGTGATAGTAGTGATATAAATAGAACAAAAATGAAGCTCGAACAAGCTACTATACATAATTGTCAGGGCTATGGTGTTAGGTTAGTAAATTGTAAAGCTGAACTAATTAATACGCAATTATCTAACACTTTGCATAATTGTTTGTCAGTGGAGGGGGCAGATGTACTTTTGAATGCTTGTACATTGGCACAATATTATCCTTTTGATAGTAGTAGGGGAGAAGCACTCTATATTTCATCTCAATATCAACCAACTCATTTGTCGGTTCTAAATAGTATTATAACAGGTTTTGCTGATGAGCAGATAAAATTGCCATCTAAGGGTAGTTCAAATCTATCCTATCAATTTTTGAATAGTTTGTTGCGCACAACAAAACCCAAAGAAAAAGACCAGATACATTATAAGGATGTTATTTTTGAATCAACTAAAGACACTATTAATATGGGGGCAAACTTATTTATGAAGGTGGATAATGAGGCGTTAGACTATGATTTTCATCTCAAAAATAAGGCTTTTGTTATCGGAAAGGCAGATAAAAATTCATGCCCTCAGATAGATCATGATGGAATCAGACGGAAGTCAGTTCCAGATATGGGGGCTTTTGAGCATCATTGACAAGATAAATTGAATATGATTAAATAAAAAAGAGAAAGTAAAGTCTTTATAAGAACAACTTTCTCTCATTTATTCATCAACAAATTCTGACGCTAATTAGCCTACAAGCAGATTTTTTATTCCAGATTATACCCTTTAGCTAAGCCCCCTTCGCTGGTCTCTTTGTAGAGTGAAGGCAAATCATGACCAGTCTGTTTCATGACGTTTACCACTCTATCGAAACTCACACGATGACTCCCATCACCAAAAGATGCGTAGAGTTGAGCATCAAGTGCACGTGTGGCGGCAAAGGCGTTACGCTCGATGCAAGGGATTTGAACTAATCCACAGACAGGATCGCATGTCATACCCAAGTGATGTTCTAATCCCATTTCAGCAGAATATTCAATCTGAGTGGGGCTTCCACCAAAGAGTTGACAGCTTGCTGCTGACGCCATGGCACAGGCAACACCAACTTCTCCTTGGCATCCAACCTCGGCACCACTAATGGATGCATTCTTCTTTACGATATTTCCGAATAGTCCTGCAGTAGCAAGTGCTCGGATAATACGTTCGTTACTGAAGTTATGTGCTTTATAAAGGTGGTATAAAACGGCTGGAACTACACCACAGGCTCCACAAGTTGGTGCCGTAACGATAGTTCCCCCTGATGCATTTTCCTCACTTACTGCTAAGGCATATGAATAAACTAAGCCTCTACTTTGTAATGAAGGTTTGTATCCAGTAGCCTTTACATAGTATGTGGCGGCCTTTCTTGGAAGGTGTAATGGACCCGGAAGTACGCCTTCATGTGCTAAGCCTGATCTCACGGCTTGTTTCATAACGTCCCATACTTGATACAGATATTCCCATATATCTTCATCTTCGTATGTTTCAACATATTCCCAATAACTGCGTCCATTGTCATTACACCACCGCATAATGTCATGGAGTGAGTTAAGGGGATAGACCTCTTTAGTAGAAAAGAAATCATCAGAAGCCTTGCCTTCAGATAGTGCTCCACCTCCAATGCTATAGACAGTCCATTCTTCTGTGGGTTCTTCTTTATCATTCAAAGCTATAAATTTCATGCCGTTTGGATGGAAAGGAAGAAACGTTTGAGGTTGCCAGATAATCTCAACAGGTGCTGTTGGTTGCATGACTTCTTCTATTGCAGTGTCTGTCATATGTCCCTTTCCTGTGGCAGCCAGCGAGCCATACAAGATTACTTGAAAGGAGGTGGCGTCTGGATGCCGCTCCGTGAAGATTTTTGCTGCCTTCTGTGGTCCCATTGTGTGACTGCTTGAAGGACCTTTTCCTATCTTGAATATCTCTTTAATCGATTCCATATATATCCTATTATAAAGTAAAAAGCCCCACAAATCAATGATTTGCAGGACTCTTTTGTAGTCGGTACGAGAATCGAACTCGTATGCCAAGATTGAGAATCTTGTATCCTAACCGTTAGATGAACCGACCAGTTGGCTAATATTCTCTTAGAATATTGCCTGCGGAAGGAGGGGGATTCGAACCCCCGGTACGAGAACTCGCACGGCAGTTTAGCAAACTGCTGGTTTCAGCCACTCACCCATCCTTCCTTTGATGGATTGTATCCGATTCGCCAAGCATTATTCTTAAATGCGGTGCAAAGGTATAAAAACATTTTGATTTGTCCAAGACTTTTTCATTCTTTTTTTCGAAACATTTTATTTTTTGCATCAAATTTATTCAAAAGATACTTGACAAAGAATTTTGTTTTGTATAGAAACGAAAAGCAGGGAGTATTGTTTTCTACAATTTATCCCTGCTTTTGTCTACATCATCTGTTTATGATGATAGAATAATAACGTTTTATGATGTTGTTATTTCCTTATTTTAAATTATCATTAAACCAATTGGTAATCTGTCGAAGCAAATGTATTCTCGTATTTCCTCCATAGATACTATGATTTCGATTCGTATAGAAGTTCTCCTTAAAGTCCTTATCTGCTTGCACCAAAGCTTCTGAATACTCCATTGTATTTTGTGGTTGTACATTGTCATCTGCCATACCATGACAAATCAATAGTGCTCCATGAAGATTATTTGCACGTTGAATTGGGTTTGTTGCATAGCCACTTCCATTCTCCTTTGGTGTGCGCATATAACGTTCTGTATATATGGTGTCATAATATCTCCAGTTAGTTGGTGGGGCAACCGCAATGCCGGCTTTGAATGCTGGACGGCCTTCGCTCATGCTCATCAATGTATTGAAGCCACCAAAACTCCATCCCCAAATACCAATTCTATTTTTATCAACATAGCTTTGACTACCTAACCAAAGGGCGGTCTCTACTTGGTCACGTGATTCTAATTCACCAAGTTTCAGATAAGTACACTTCTCAAACATTGCACCTCGGCCTCCTGTTCCTCGTCCATCAACACAAACCACGATGTAACCTTGCTGAGAAAGATAATAATCAAAGGCTCCTCCGTTGCCCATAGAACCAGCACTCCATGCGTCAGTTACTTGCTGGCTACCAGGTCCACTGTATTGAAAGAGAATTACTGGGTATTTCTTTTGTGGGTTGAAATCAGCCGGTTTAACCATCCAACCATCAAGTTTTATACCTTCTGATGTTGTAAAAGAGAATGTTTCCCTACCATGAAAACCAAATGATTTGATTTTCTCTTTTAGTTCCTTGTTGTCAACAGGAGTTGAAAGCACTTTCCCTTTGTTATCACGAATCGTAAAAACATAAGGAGTATTATAGTTGCTCCATGTATTCAAGAAATACTTATAATCCCCTGAGAACATAGCTGTATTCCAGCCATTTGCATCAGTTAAGCGTTCAGTTTTGCCATTTTTATGGCTGACAAAAATCTGTCTGTCGTGTGGATTGACTGAAGCTGCCTGATAATATACGTCTCCAGAGGCCTCATCATAACCATAAACATTGGTTATATCATAGTTCCCTTCACCAATTTTACGAATCAAACTACCATTCATATTATATAGGTAGAGGTGCATAAACCCATCGCGATCGCTTGGTAGGAGAATGCTGTTCTGTCCGATTTTGATACCTTCCATAGCTTCCTCTTTTACATATTTGTCAGCACTTTCCTTGATAATTAATTGGGAAAGCGTTGAATGAGGATTCACAGCGTATAGATTTAATACATCTTGGTGACGGTTCATGGTATACACAATGACTTTATTTGGGTCATTTGTAGATTTAATCCGTGGTATATAGCCATCAGCATCAAGAGGTACTTGCAGTCTGTTTGTTTTATGACTTTGTATATCATAGGCCCAAACTGACACGATAGCATTGTCTTCTCCGGCTTTAGGATATTTGTAAGTATATGCTCCAGGATAAACTTCATAAGCCTTCATTGCTGGATGACTGCCCATAAACATTTGTAGAGAATACTCTTTTACCTTTCTCTCATCATATTTAATCCAACATATCATGCGGCTATCTGCTGTGAAACAAAGAGACCGATTGGTCGAAAACTCTTCTTCATTAACCCAATCTGGCACACCATTGATAATCTCATTAAACTTACCATCCTTTGTGATTTGACTTTCAGCATTGTCGTAAAGCAGTTTAACTAAGAAGATGTTATTGTCTCTTACAAAGGCAATTTGATTTCCATCTGGAGACCAAGTCGGTATTTGTTGAGGCCCACCTGACGAGAGTTTCTCTAATTTCCGACTTTGAATGGTATAGATATAATAGTCTGCCGTAGACGAACGGCGATAGATTTTATGCGTATTTGTCTGTATCAACATTCGCTTTCCGTCAGGAGAAAGACTGTAACCATCAAATTGTTTGAGGCTTTCTCCTTGTGTGTTGGCTATGTCAAATAACACACGTGTTGGTTTTCCCGATTTGAAAGCATATTCTATAATCTGTTTGCCATCCTTACTGATACTGGCATATAAGTCTGTTCCTTGTATGGGATCAACCCCTGAAATATATTGAGGTGAAAAGGTTTGTCCAGTGACATCTTTCAGTGTAATCTTATTGTCAGCCCTCATTCCTGACGTCATTAAAAGTATTGTTACACATAGAAAAAAAAGTTTTTTCATATTGATTACCATTTTGTTTTATGTTTACAAAGTTACAAAAAAGCCTTGATAATCATTTGTTGTTTACCTGCTTTTTTCATAACTTTGCATGCAATGGATGGTTTTTACAATGATTTCTCTTCGTGGATAAGGAAGAAATTCCCTTTCAGAGTACAGAAAATAAGTATTGATGCAGGCTTTTCCTGTCCGAATCGTGATGGAAATGTCGGTATAGGAGGATGTACTTATTGTAATAATCAGACTTTCAATCCTAATTATTGTGACCGGCATAAGTCTGTAACGGAACAATTGGAAGTGGGTAAAAGTTTCTTTTCTCATAAGTATCCTGACATGAAATACTTAGCTTATTTCCAGGCCTATTCAAACACTTATGCTTCACTTCAGCAGTTAAAGGCCCTCTATGAAGAAGCCCTCCAGGTAGAAGATGTTGTCGGACTTGTTATTGGTACACGCCCGGATTGTGTCAATGATGAATTGCTTGACTATCTTGTTGGTCTGCAAAAGCATACGTTTGTGTTGGTGGAATATGGTATAGAGAGTGTCAATGATGATACGCTTAAGCGAATAAATCGTGGTCATGATTTTGCATGTTGCCAACAAGCGATTATGAAAACTCACGCATGTGGACTCCTTTGTGGTGGGCATATCATTCTTGGTTTGCCTGGAGAAGATGCAGCAGAAAGCATAAGACAGGCAAAGATTATCTCTTCTTTACCTCTTGATATCCTTAAGATTCATCAAATGCAGATTATACGTGGCACGCGGTTAGCAGCTGAATTTCGGGCTACTCCCTTTCATGTTTATTCGGTAGAAGAGTACATTCGGCTGGTTGCAGACTATATTTCTTATCTCCGGCCAACACTTGTTTTAGAGCGTTTCGTTAGCCAATCTCCTGCCAATCTTTTGATTGCACCGAAATGGGGATTGAAGAATTATGAGTTTACTAACTTGCTTTGTCGTTACATGCAAGCTCATGGTATAAGGCAAGGAGCTCATTTCATGGATGATTGAAGTTGAAAGAACTCTCCACCATGAATGAGTTGTCTGAATGAAATTAATAATAATCAATCTTATGTTACACGATAGTAATATTTTATCTTGCTTTTTTTTGCCAATCACTTTTATCATTCTGTTGGCTATAATGATGTATATTCATAAACGACAGCTGTTCAAATATATCTATTTTGGCAATATCTTATGCCTAATAACAGCTGTGGTTTGTTATGTGTTTATAGACAAACATCCCGTTGGTCAGCCTTATTCTGCAAGTTGGATGGAGGCGATTCCTTTTGTTTGGTTATTTACAATCTTCGGTGGTTACTTTTGGTTTATTGCCTCAACGATTGCATTTTTGGTTGAAGTGTCACGACGAAATATGTTGGCCAAAGTGTTACTTGGTTTTGTAATCTTATGTTTTGCGCTGCTCACACTCTGGTCATTATTCATGTTCTTTGGAGGTATTTGGGTGTTGAGAGGAACGCATTAAATTTGCCTTTAGCATAGGGTTATCTTATAAGGGTGGGGGAATAAAGGCGTGAATCTTCTGCTCTTTTTTTATAACGAGTCAAGCTGGATGAAGTAAATAGCTATAGATTATCGAATGATTTCTATCAGTTTATGCATCAATATAAAGCATTTTACGGAGTAATTTGATACATATAATTTTCATCTTACTTTTACTTGATATTATGATTTGATTATAAGTGCATAATGTTCTGATATGCATTATCCTATGATTTTAATCAAATAGAAGTTCATGTTGCCAGCCTTTTATTTCCTTATTAAATCAAAGAAGATGAGAATATAAAAAAGGATATGCTTTAAGTGAAGCATATCCTTTTCTTTATAATGTAGTTATCATTTGTTATTCAATCACAACAAGTGGGTCTTCTTCAAGAACAGTTTGACCAACTTTCACGCAGATAGCTGTAATCTTACCATCTTTTTCTGCTTCAATATTATTGGCCATTTTCATTGCTTCAAGTACTACAACAGCATCTCCAGCCTTAACCTCTTGTCCAACTTCAACGTTGATAGCTGTGATTGTACCAGGGAGAGGCGCCTTAACAGCATTGTTTGTGTTGACATTAGCTGATGGAGTAGCTTCTGTTTCCTCAGTTTGTGCAGGTTTACCAAGCACAACTTTCTTCTTCTCGGGTTCTGCTTCTTTTTCCATTTGGACTTTGAAGTCCTCGCCGTTTACATTTACAGATGCAATGTTATTCTCGTCAATTTCACCGATAGCAACCTTATATTCTTTGCCATCAATTGTATATTTAAACTCTTTCATACTCTATTTTGGTTTCTTTGTTAATGACAAGAACTTGGCATTCCATAGCGTTGGACGCAAAGCAATTGTGATTTTTCCAGGTTCATTGTCGTGAACGTTATTGCCTTCAAACTCATAGAGTGCCATGGCAATAGCTGCATATATATTTTTATCCATTGTTTTTACGTTATTATTTCTCGTTTTCAACTTGGATTACATAGGCATGCAGGCATGCTTCTTAGCAGGAATATCCTGGCGCTTGGTTGCAAGTTGAGCCAATCCGCGACAAATACGGAAACGTGTGTTGCGTGGTTCAATAACATCATCAATGTAACCATATTGTGCAGCTTGATAAGGATTGGCAAATGTTTCAGTGTAGTCCTCTTCTTTTTCTGCAAGGAATGCTCTAACATCTCCACCTTCTTCCTTAATCTTTTTAGCTTCTTTGCCACAAAGAATAGCAACAGCCCCGCTTGCACCCATTACTGCAATCTCGGCTGAAGGCCATGCAAAGTTGAGGTCAGAACGAAGTTGTTTACAACCCATAACGATGTGAGAACCACCATAACTCTTACGAAGGTTGATCGTAATCTTTGGTACTGTTGCCTCACCATAAGCGTAAAGAAGTTGTGCTCCGTGAAGGATGACAGCATTATATTCCTGACCTGTTCCTGGCAAGAAACCTGGTACATCTACCAAACTAACGATTGGAATATTGAAGGCATCACAGAAACGCACGAAACGTGCACCCTTTCTACTTGCATTTACATCAAGAACGCCTGCATAAGCAGCTGGTTGGTTGGCTACAATACCTACGCTTTGACCATTGAAACGAGCAAAGCCTGTGATGATGTTCTTTGCAAATTTTGGTTGGATTTCAAAGAATTCACCATTGTCAACGACTGCACCGATGACTTTATACATGTCGTAAGCTTGATTAGGATCTTCTGGAATTATCTCGTTGAGAAGGTCTTCTTTACGATCAATCGGGTCGGTACATTCTACACGGGGAGCTGTTTCTGTGTTATTAGATGGGATATATGAGAGTAATGTTTTAATGAGTTCCATGCACTCCTCTTCGGTCTTTGCCGTGAAATGAGTAACACCACTCTTGCTCGCATGTACGCTTGCACCACCTAAATGTTCTGCATCAATCTCTTCACCTGTAACGGTTTTAACAACCTTCGGACCTGTAAGGAACATGTAAGAAGTGCCTTCGGTCATAATGGTAAAGTCTGTTAGTGCGGGTGAATAGACTGCACCACCGGCACAAGGCCCCATGATTGCACTGATTTGTGGAACGACTCCACTGGCAAGAATGTTGCGTTCGAAAATCTCACCAAAGCCAGCAAGTGCCGAGATTCCTTCTTGAATACGTGCACCACCTGAGTCATTCATGCCGATGACGGGAGCTCCCATACGCATTGCCATGTCCATAACCTTGCAAATCTTTTGTGCCATAGTCTCAGACAAAGAGCCACCATTAACGGTGAAATCCTGTGCATAAAGGTATACCAAGCGACCATCGATAGTTGCCGAACCAGCTACAACTCCATCACCTAAGTATTGTTTTTTCTCCATGCCGAAGTTATGACAACGATGCAATTTGAACATATCATATTCTTCGAAACTACCTTCATCCACTAACATTTCAATACGTTCGCGTGCCGTGTACTTACCACGTTCGTGCTGCTTGTCGATAGCTTTCTGACCACCTCCCAGGCGAGCTTCTTCGCGTTTTGCAATAAGCTGTTTGATCTTTTCTACTTGCTTACTCATAAGTTTTTATCAATTAAATCTTTTGTTGTCCTAATGTCAATTAGTAACCCATTTATGATTACACTATAGTTTCGGATGCAAAGATAGTAAAAAAATGAAAAAGTGGGGAATGGAAAAAGGTTAAAAAGCAAAAAATACGAACTTTGTTGGATGTCGTTTACTTCTTGAGGGTAGTTTGGTTTCTGGCATCCTTTCTTTCTTATGCATTGCCTGCATTGGTTTTTGTTGTTTACCTTTTCCTCTTTTCGCTTATTTTTAAGTTGGTGAAATTGCTTGCGGGCCTCTCGCAACTCATTCCGCAAAAGGTTTGGAGTTTCCGCGCTTGGCGAAAGTTATTTCCCGAATGGTTTGGCATTTCCGCGCATGGCGAAAGTCGTTTCCCGAATGGTTTGGCATTTCCGCGCTCGGCGAAAATCATTTCCCGAAAGGTTTGGCATTTCCGCGCTTGGCGAAAGTCATTTCCCGAATGGTTTGGCATTTCCGCGCTCGGCGAAAATCATTTCCCAAATGGTTTGGTGTTTCCGCGCATGGCGAAAGTCATTTCCCGAAGGGTTTGGTATTTTCGCGCTCGGCGAAAGTCATTTCCCGAAAGGTTTGGAGTTTCCGCGCATGGCGAAAATCATTTCATGAATCGTTGGATAATCT
Organism: Segatella salivae DSM 15606; assembly: GCF_000185845.1. Classification (GTDB taxonomy): domain Bacteria; phylum Bacteroidota; class Bacteroidia; order Bacteroidales; family Bacteroidaceae; genus Prevotella; species Prevotella salivae. The sequence continues at coordinate 582,504 of NZ_GL629647.1, read as the reverse complement.
CACACCCAAAGACGTATATTTAGGACAAGGGGAGAAAATTAAAATGATAAGAGAAATTATAAAGCAAAAAACAATCAACAAAAGAATTTATGATAATAAAACAATGAAATATCAGAGTAAATAACTATATTTGCAGTTGTGCACTTTTGTTTGACAACGTACAATATTTGCAGTTGTGCACTTTTGTTTGACAACGTACAATTTACAAAAAGCTTATAAGCTTTTCTGACTAACAGACTAACTTCTCTTCTCTTCCTTCTATATCCTTGCTTTTCTGCGTTGCTTTGTTCAATGTAGTTCTACGCTTACCTTTGCACACAACAATAGTGGCAACAGACTGTATATGAGTTTGTTTGCCGAGTAACAATAAAGTAATCAAAACAAAATCAAGGAAATGAAACTCATTATCATCGACCGCAAGGCATGGGATCGGCACAGCTCCGACTTTGCAGACTTTATTCATCGTATCGAACAACTCATCGGCAATCCGCCCGAAAAGGACGAATGGCTCGACAATGAAGCCGTATGCCGCAGGCTCGGGCATCAGCAAACGCACCCTGCAATCCTATCGCGACACGGGTAAAATCCCTTTCTCCATGATTGGACATAAATGCTATTACAAGGAGAGCGACGTCACGGAGTTATTGAACTCAAACAATGAATGAACTATGGAAGAGAATGAAATCATTACACAGCAAGACCCTCAAATGCAGATGTTTGCACAACTGATGGAGGGCATATTAAAGAAATTGGAGCGGTATTGTGCTACGGCCCGTCCGATGTTGGGCGGAGAGGTTTACCTTACAGGCGAGGAAGTCTGCAAACTTTTACGGCTAAGTCTCCGCACGCTTCAGGACTATCGGGACAATGGCATGATTGCCTACTGCAAAATCGGTGGCAAGATACTCTACAAACAGAGCGACATACAAGCCATGCTTGAAAGACATTATTACCCAATACACAAGAAGCCATGCCGACCATAGATGAAAAGAGAAAAGCCGTTTTAGAGCAAGCCATCAGAGATATGGGAAATTATGGCGTAAAACTCCGCAAGCCCGAGGAATTGCCCGATTTTGACCAGCCCGTAGATTATGAAGAGGAGAAGAAAAGATTTGAGCCTGTTAAAGTTGAGGAACAAAATGACGAGGAGAGTCACAAGGACTATTCTCAACCGTCCTATCAAGAAACAGAGTTGTCACCAACGGAGAGGGCTACTTCTACCGAAGAGAATCATCAACGAATGGGAAATACAAGGGACAGGAAGCAATTATCCGAGTTTCAGGGGAAATATCTACGGCCCTTTCGCAACAGCCACCGCAAAGCCGTGTATGTATCAGAGGAAACTCAACGAAAGTTGGACTTCGTGGTGAGGAAAATCGGTGAGCAGGGAGCAAGCGTTTCAGGATATGTGGAGCAGGTGCTCCGAGAACATCTCGACCAATACAAAGATGATGTGGAAAGATGGCGGAAACTCTGAAGTACTGCATTCCTCGAATGCAAGCCTACGCCGAGTTACTGTATTCAGTGAATGCAGTAACACAGCAGGGCTTATCCATATCATTCTTGATACAGCAAGGTGTGTCTTTGTACCACAAATTGCCATTTGTACCACAAAGACCCTTGCCCCAAAAGGGGAGATTAAATCACTCCGAAGTCGTGATTAAATAGGCAAGCTGGAACTTCAGAAGTTGATTTGATGTTGTAAGTAAAAATAATCTGACATCGCAACGAAATATCTTCAAAGCAGTTTACATTACAATCAATTTATAATTCTTTGCTTTTGAGATTATCCAATGATCAAATCGTTCTAAACTATCATAAATAATGTTGTAATAGCCAATTTAGGATCTCGCGCGTTATTCTTTATTATGAATTACCAAAAGAATTCTAATAGGCTCATAAAACACGCGTGGTAAGGTGTTTATTTCCTCAGAATAATTGAATAACTTAAGATACTCTTCTCTACTATATTTTAATATTTCATCTTCTATTATGACTTCTTTGATGCTGAGATTGTAATCACCTAGAATTCTT
>NZ_GL629647.1:579574-580275 GCF_000185845.1 Segatella salivae DSM 15606 | reverse complement strand
TTATTCTTAAATTGCGAAGAGATAGTATAATTTGTTCGTTTTTTATTCTTGTTAATTTCTCTATTTATTTGAATAAAAGCATCTCCAAAATCAGAAGGGCATATAAATATCTGGTGAAGATGACTTAAGTTATAATTATTTGCGATATTCCATAGCACAAGCCTTATGAAATTTATTCTTTCCTCATAATTTATCCGCACTTTGTATGTGCCTGGCTTATCTTTTGAAATCATCCTCATGCTTGTAGGATGCCCTTTTAAATCCAAGCTTAGAGTGAAAATGTCTACAAGAGGTAAATTATTACGTATACATCTATATTCAACATTTACCGAGTTGGATAAAGTTCTAATTTCGTGATGAGATTTATATTTTCCATCAATAATAACAGTATCTCCACTTATATTGGATGCAGCAGAAATATGAACATCTAAAATTACGAAAGACATCAGTAAAATCAATCTAAGATGAACATATTTCATATCTTTTCCTAAATGTAGTTTTATTCAATATTGTATCTTGTACGTTGTCAAACAAAAGTGCACAACTGCAAATATAGTTATTTACTCTGATATTTCATTGTTTTATTATCAAAAATTCTTTTGTTGATTGATTTTTGCTTTATAATTTCTCTTATCTTTTTGATTTTCTCCCCTTGTCCTAAATATACTGTACGTTGTCAAACAAAAGTGCACAACTTGAGC
>NZ_GL629647.1:578153-579174 GCF_000185845.1 Segatella salivae DSM 15606 | reverse complement strand
TTTTCACTTCAGAATAAAAGGTATTGATTGTGATGGAAGGAATCCGTGGAGAACAGAGTATCGCTGAACTCTGTCGTAAATATAGTATATCCGACAGCACTTACTGCAATGGAATAAGGAATTTATTGAGGCTGGCAAAGCTCGCCTTGATGGTGATACCGTCCGTGAAGCAACGAGTGATGAGGTAAAGGAACTTCGTCATGAAAATATTCGCTTAAAAGAAGCCCTTGCCGATTTGGTAGTTAGATATGACGTTGTAAAAAAAAGCTTGAAACTCATCGAATAAGTCCTATGCATGAATCGTATATACGTTATAGTGCGGAAGAGAGAGAGCATCGTTCAAACAGTAAAACGTTCAGAGCCTGAGTATTGTTCAGGCACTTAAGCGTTTAGGAATCCCTATACGTACCTTTTATAATTGGTATAAGATATATGCTATGGGAGGTTTGAATGCTCTCAGAGCAACACATTACAGAGCACCTACAACGTGGAACCGCATCCCCGACCATATTCGACAAATAGTGGTTGAACTTTCTTTAGAGCATCCTGAGCTCACCCCCAGGGAATTGTCCGTTCTTTTATTGGAAGAAAGTCAGATATTCGTTTCAGAATCAAGCTTTTATCGTATTCTGCACGAAAGAGGTCTATTGGAACGTATGGAGCATGATTTCGTCCTTGCAGCTGATGAGTTCTATCATAAGACTAAATTCCCCAATGAGATGTGGCAGACCGATTTTACCTATTTCAAAGTCAAGGGTTGGGGCTGGTATTATCTCTCTACAATAATTGATGACTACAGCAGGTATATTACCCATTGGGAGCTATGCTCGAGTATGGATGAGTGGGTAATTATAATGAAAAAAGATTTCATGAATCATTGGATAATCTCACACCCAAAGACGTATATTTAGGACAAGGGGAGAAAATTAAAAAGATAAGAGAAATAATAAAGCAAAGTTCAATCAACAAAAGAATTTTTGATAATAAAACAATGAAATATCAGAGTAAATAACTATATTTG
>NZ_GL629647.1:573478-577601 GCF_000185845.1 Segatella salivae DSM 15606 | reverse complement strand
TGAAATATCAGAGTAAATAACTATATTTGCAGTTGTGCACTTTTATTTGACAACGTACATTTTTAGATGGATGGTTAAATAGAATTGACGATTGTTTGCAACGTAAATTATAACAACAATGAAAAAGATTATATTATCAATGGTAGCAAGTCTCTTTATCGGTGGTTGTACAGCCAAAACTGAATTGAAGGCTACATTGGAAACTTCTATAGATAGTTTAGTAGGAAACTGGATATATTACCGATATGATGGGAAGCAATCTTACACTAATCAAACTTTTCATCTTATATTGAAAAAAACAAAACAAAATTCTGTTATCGGTTATTACTGTAGTACACAGGAAAGTGGAAGTAGGATAGATTGCTCCACAGAAAATGTGAATAATATAAGTGGAATATTCAAAAATGACACTCTTTATCTATCTTTTTATGGTTTCTATGACGACCATGCAAGGGGAAATGCAAAAATATATAAACAAAAAAATGGTAATGTTATTTGGAAACTAATGGAATGCAAGGGTGTGTTTTACTTACCAGAGAAGGTCCTATTAACACGCTATAATGCAAATAAATATAAGACCGAAATTAAAGCTATTGACTCCCTAAAAGAAAGTAGGATAGCTATTGAAGAACAAACTGAAATAGGTATGGAAGAAATCCCATTACCCTTTGATTTTAGCCAATTCCAGAAAGAACAAGAACGCTATGATATGGGAGAACAAGATGAAATGCCATATCATCCTATCAGTGTGAAGGGAAATAAAGAGTTGGAGCAAACCTATAAAAGTCGATGGGATAAATCTTTGCCAAGCCAATTTTATCGCTTTCATACAGGGAAGAAGTTTCAGCTTGATATGATTTGTTATTATCTTGAGAATACTCCTTCACTAATTTACAGACTAATAACATCAGTTAATAAAAGCATAATAGATGAAGTAACAGTCTTCTCACAAGTCGGAGAAAATAGCAAAAATTGGAATGCTAATTCCTTTACTATATCTAAGAATCTTGGTATAACTGTGTATAAGAATAAATTGCATAAAGGAAAAGTTATAAAAAAAGAGGTGGTTAATAGATATACTATTGATGATGATGGAAAATTCACAAAACACTGAATCTTCAATTTTCTAAAGCCCATATGAACGCTTTCTATGCGAGAAACAGGACAGGTTGTTTATTCCCAATCCCTTACGTTCCTTTTTTACAGAGGAGGGAGAATATAAAGTGTTTGCCTACGTGCAGAATCATGGCAGTAAAAAAGGTGGTGGCGATGTCATCGTAACGGTATCAGAACCTAAGTTTGTTTCTTTGGAATGGAAAGATGCAAATGGAAAATCTGTGCGTTATACGGTTAGCCGACACGTTGTCTATGCCCATACAAAATTAGAAGGCCTCAATGAAAGAATTAGATATTTCAATAAAGCAGTAGAAGTCTTATATGTAAAAAATGTCTTAGTGGCAATTCTATATCTTCAAAAGATAGTCAAGGTACAATAATATTTATCAATGGTATGAGTTATAAGTACGGTACGGAATTCCAAAAAAATGAAAAAAATAGACTGTTTACAAACTATGTATATATAAAAATATGACATATAATAGGTTTAATGAACTTTATAAAACAAACAATCTCCCTCAAGAAGATTATTCAACTTATGTAGCTCGTGATGCACATATGACGAGCAAAAAAAGATCAACGTTAAGATATGGAACTCACAATGAATGTCCTCCGAAGAAGAAATATTATATTAATAAAGGTTTAAAAGAACAGAGCTACGATTTATACATTAGCGATACAAAAGGGATGGGAAAGTGTTACATAAACGGGCCAGATGGATCAAGAAGTGGGATTGCTATTCATGGTGGGTGGCCTGTAGGATCTGTCGGATGCTTAACAACCCATACAGCAAACTATGGGAATAGAAAAAAAGGTCAAAAGACAAACAAAATTGTCACCCAAATAATTAATAATATCCTTGATCTTGAGGATTTTTCAAAAGATGTTATTTTAGTATTATTAGAAAGAAATGTTGTTAAAAAGGGAATTATGGTTTGGAATTATAGAATAGCAATGATTTTGCTTGAATGCATAATGCTTAGCTGTAGCTATGGATGTATGAGAAATCAGCGAAAGAGTCAAATACCCAATAAAAATATAGCGACAAAGAAAGAGGCAGATAGTATGAAAAATATGGAAAATGAGAGAAAGTTACTTTTGACTAAAAGTGGCTTTAAATTTCCGAGTACGCAAGATTTCCAGTCTAAAATAAAACAAATATTTGGATATGATATTAAAGAAAATACAAGTGATATCATCGAAGTGGAATTAAATCCTTTAATTGATGACGAGCCAAATAGCCTTATCATATATCGGAAAGATAGATTTGTTGATTTGAATATTCATTCAGAGGTATATGATGATAAATTATATCTACTGGCTTTCAATAATTATCTATTCTATGGAAAGAAATCAGATTTTGTATACATGCAAAAAGATTTATACCACATATATGAATTAGTACAAGATTTTGGATATTGGGATGATAATCTTAAAGCCTTTATCTTTAAAAAGATGAAAGCCGATGAGGATAATGATGCTTGGTTTTCTATATTCTTTGGGAGAATTGGGATAAACGGAAAATGGAAGCTGAGAAGAAATATATTCAGACAATACTGTGCAGAGGTAGAAAACTGTCAGACGATGTTTATACCTTTTCTTGAAGAGATTCTAAATGAACCATATAAAACAAAATACGAGGGTAATCTTGACGAAGATGTGGCCTATATCTTAGAACTTATATCAAAGAAAGAATTAAAAAAGGAACAAACCCCCGGTGTTATCGGTATTATAAATAATACGTATTCAAAGAATCCGGAATTGTTCAATAGATTCAAAAAAAAGAATTATTATGGATATGAGAACCTGAAATTTTATTCACAATATTATGAAGATGAGATACAAGAAAACGATAAATGAGTCGATATCAATCCTCTATCAAAAGATAAAAGAGCAAAAGCAATGAATTATTCTGAAATGGTAGGACGTTATGCTGCAAAAATAGAATGGTCACAGAAACCTATGGGGTGGACTACGGCGAGCATGATAGAATATGGTAAGAATCATCCAAAGTGGCTTGTTAAACATAAGAATGCCAGCTATATACCTAAACAAGGAGATATTTTCCTATAGAGAGGACATTCCAATTGAAGACTTAATGAAAATTTCAAACTTTACAATAGCAAGTAATAATGAATAAGATTAGTGATAAAGACTTTAGAAAGAAAATACAGACAATAACGTCTGCAACCAGTATAAAAGGTGCAAAATATACCGATATCAGAGTAGATGGATACTATTGTATAGGATTTCGATTAAGTACAGGAAAAGCCTTTAAGATTGATTTAAGAAACCTTTTTCAAGCATATTCTGAATTAAAGTTAGTTAATACTCAAACATTAAAAGAATATGTTGATAGAGTGCAGTCACCCGCATTGGCTATATTAAAAGAGGCGAGTCTAATATGAAGAAAATATTATTTGTATTTTTATTATACACCATAGGGCTTCATGCTCAAAGCTATAACAGCGACCGTGTGGCATTTACCAATTTTCTCGTTCGTATGTACACGCACGCCCCCTTTGAGGGTGTGCGAGTTGTGAACGATTATGATAATGCCTACCTTATTTCAGTCTTGGTATTAGACAAAGCGAAGTATAAGACAGAAGCAATACTCAATCGTGTGGCAAGTGTCAAGGCTATGGCACAGGCTTCCCGCTATTTGAATGGTTCTACTATCAGCCAAGATATAATAATCCATACAACAGAAAAGAAAGACGGAACATCTGATACAGAGATAATAGAGAATATCCGCGAAAATTCTATTGGTTATGTCAAGGCTCTTGAGCAACTGACCAATTTCAAGCGGGAAGACGGTATGCAGGTCTTTATATTTATTGTACCACTGTTAAAAGAAGAAACAAATACAAAGGAGCAGTAAATGTACCTATATTACTTCATTCCTATACACATTGTAAGCGTATTTCTACTTTTAAACAGTTCTTCCGAAATATGGAGTGATAAAGTAAGCCTGTACGTTGTCAAACAAATGTGCACAACTGGTACC
>NZ_GL629647.1:570484-572610 GCF_000185845.1 Segatella salivae DSM 15606 | reverse complement strand
TTTTCACTTCAGAACAAAAGGGTTTAATTGTGATGGAAGGAATCCGTGGTGAACAGAGCATCGCAGAGCTCTGCCGTAAATATGGCATACCCTTGCATCCGCAGACACAAGGGAAGATAGAACGATATCACAGATCGATGAAAAATGTGATAAAACTAAATCATTATTTCTGTCCCTCTGAATTAGAAAAGGCTATCGATGGGTGAGTGAAATATTATAATGAGAGAAGATTTCATGAATCGTTGGATAATCTTACACCAAGAGACGTATATTTAGGACAAGGGGAGAAAATCAAAAAGATAAGAGAAATAATAAAGCAAAAATCAATCAACAAAAGAATTTATGATAATAAAACAATGAAATATCAGAGTAAATAACTATATTTGCAGTTGTGCACTTTTGTTTGACAACGTACAATCAATAGAGGAACGGCATCAGAAAAAGGTTTAAGAAACAGAAAACTTAAAGAAGTTGACATCTTTAACAACAGCAACTACATAAACAATTAGATATGAGGTATGTTATTATTTTACTTTTATCAGCTCTATGTGCGTGTAAAGCGTCTTCAAAGAAAGTGTATGTATCTGAGCAAAGAGGAATTTATTCAGAACAAGAAGTGAAGTCTTCTTGTGTAGGAGAACGTATTAATTGGCAATTTATATCATTAGATAATATATATAATTCAGACTCACAAGCAGCTTCCTCCTTATTAACGAGACTCTCAGTTCCTCCAAAAGTAGAGACAAACAAGGACACGCTTATTATTAATGGAAAACAAAAGATTCTTTTTAGCCAACATAAAGAGATACCCAAATCCTATTTTATGTATGATACCCGATATTACATAAAAGATTTACATAACTATTTCATTAAAGCCAATAAAGAGTTTTCATTAAATATTAAAGATTCAATACCATATTTACAAATAGAAAGATATTTGGATGAAGAGAATGGTGCTTTTGATTGGGAGGATTATACTTTATGGCAAACAATACCTTGTAATGGGAAAGATCTGTTCTTGATATATAAAAGAGAATTTGTCTTACATTATAAGAATCCCCAAAGTGGATTTTATTCCAATACGGAGGATATGCACAATAAATCCCTTAGGGCAATTACGAATAAGAGTCTCTTGGCGAAGAGTAACGAAACATTGCCATACGATAAGCGTATTGACATAAAGACAGTAAAATACAATTTGATAGAAAGTAAGTACCTGAAAGGTGTTTCTGAATTTCTTTGTGGTACAGGGAATAAACTCAGGTACCTACCGTTGCCCAATAAAGGCGATATATATTTGATTTTGGTTCCAATGGATTGTGGGGATTTTGACTATCGATTTTATTTACTATCTATCAAGAATAATACCATCATATCAAACCTCTATGTTGAAGGAATTTGGTTTGAACCAGACAGTGATGAGTCTAAGGAGATTACATCCTTTAGAATTGACAAAAACTTTTCTATTAAGGTTAAAACTACATTTATAGATTCTTCTCAGAAAGTTAAAACTTATATAATTAGGGATGATGGTAAAATTATCGAAAAATAGAATAACCAACCAATAGGAATATGTACGTTGTCAAACAAAAGTGCAGCCTTGGATACATTTGGTAAAATGATTTTCCATTTTCTCGAACAGGTCAATTATAAGAGAGTGATTGCCAAACGTCTTAAGGAAAAAGGAATAGGTAATTAGATTATAAAAGAGTGCCTGATTTAATGAATACTTTTCATAATATCGAGGAAGCATTCTCTTTTTGCATCTTTACCTTTTGTACTATCACCGACAGAACTCTTTTCTCATTTTACACATCAAACTGATTAATTATGAGCCTTTTTGCATGCATAATCTCTATTGATAACTCCTTAATGCCGCTAATAGTGCCTCATTATCAGTTTTTGTACCAATCGTTATGCGTAGACAATTATCACATTGTTCTAAATTTTTGCAATCATAGACTTTTATTCTATGTTGAATAAGATAATTATAGATATCCTCTGCCTTTTTCATCTTTGCCAGAAAGAAATTAGTTTCTGTAGGAAAAACCTTTTCACAACAAGGCAAATCTAAGAAGGCTTGCATCATTCTATTGCGTTCTTGCTTAATTAATTTTACCCGTTTG
>NZ_GL629647.1:566440-568866 GCF_000185845.1 Segatella salivae DSM 15606 | reverse complement strand
CGTTTAGTGCCTCTAAAGCATGCTTTTGTGTTAGTATATTGAGGCTATAAGGCATACAAACTGTTTGCAGTAAATTTATAATAGATTCGGATGCAAAGGTCATGCCCAAGCGTATGGCGGCAGAAGCCCATGCATGACTCATGGTTTGAAGGATGATGAGATTAGGATTCTGGTGGATAATTCTTAGAAATGAGGGGTGGTTTGCAAAGTCTATATAGGCTTCATCGATGATAACAATACCTTCGAAGGAGTGAAGTACTTGTTCGATAACTTCAGGATTAATGATGTTTCCAGAAGGAGTATTGGGTGAACATATAAAAATCAACTTCGTATTTTCTTCACAGGCATTGAGTAACTCGTCTGCTGTAGTTTGGAATTCACTATTGAGCGTTATGGATTTATAGTCTACACCATTTATTTCTGCACAATATGTATATATGTCATACGAAGGAGACAAGGTCACAATATGGTCAATGTGAGGTTCGCAAAAGGTTCTGATTATCCTGTCAATAGCCTCATTTGAGCCATTGCTTAGGATGATATTATCTTTAGAAATGCCTTTTATGTCAGCCACTTTTTGTCTCAATTCTTCTTGATAAGAATCTGGATAGGTGTTGAATGGCTTGTTATATGGATTCTCATTCTTGTCTAACGCAATGATTTCCTTGTGTTGGCATGGGGCTTTTTCAGTGTTTCTTTTTAACGATAACGCCCATATATTTTGCCGGCATAAAGTTTTCAGTTCTCTCATAGGATTGTTTTCTTATGAAGATGCCTCTGAAGAAAAATATTATCTGGATAGTATAAACTTCCAAAGGCGTATGAATAATATATTTTAATGATGCTATTTGCTTTGCAAAAATATGGATTTAAATGGATATTTCCAAATTATGTTGTAATTTTGTGGCCACAAGAAGAAACTCCTCTGTTTGTTGAGAATATAATAATGCTTATGCACCGTTTATATATTGCATGTCTTATGGGATTGCTGACACTTGGTTTGTTAGCATCATGTAAGGGGAAAAAGGAAAAGATGCTTACGCCCTGGGGCGAAGAGGTGGGTGGAGATGATTCTGTAAGTACACAGAAGGCATTTACTCTTTCTGATATACAGAACAATGGAGAACTAATTATGCTCACGATGTCGGGTCCTGAAACCTATTATGATTATCATGGTAGAGGTATGGGGTTACAATATCTTCTGGCTGAGAAGTTTGCACAAAGTTTAGGTGTTTCTCTTCGTGTTGAAGTGTGTAGAGACACGTTGGAGATGGTAAGGAAGTTGAAGTCGGGCGATGGAGATTTGGTTGCCTTTCCTTTACCTCAAACCTATAAAGGCATAAGATATTGTGGAGTGAAGATTGATTCCCTTCATGCACAATGGGCAGTTCAAGAGAATAATGTGGAGTTAGCCGACTCTTTGAACCATTGGTATCGTCCATCAATGATAGTTTCGTTGAAGAAAGAGGAGAATTTCCTTTTGTCGGCACGTAGTGTGACACGCCATGTCTACTCACCCATGTTGAATAGAGCGCGTGGTCAGATTTCTCAATGGGATTCTTATTTCCAGCAATATGCACCTATGGCAGGATGGGATTGGCGCCTGATGGCCGCACAATGCTATCAGGAATCGACGTTCGACCCTCGCGCACATTCATGGGCAGGGGCTTGTGGACTGATGCAAATCATGCCGAGAACGGCAGACCATCTGGGAATAGCTCGGGAGGATATTTATGACCCAGAACTTAATATAGCAGCAGCAGCTAAGTATATTCGACAATTGTCGGGACACTTTGCAGACGTGCCCAACCCTGCTGAACGGAGTTGTTATGTGCTTGCTGGCTATAATGGAGGTTCTTTTCATATACGTGATGCCATGGCTTTAGCACGTAAATATGGGCGTAATCCTTATTCCTGGAATGAGGTTCAAGAGTTTGTTTTGCGTTTGAGCACACCCGCATATTACAATGATCCTGTGGTGAAGCACGGATATATGCGTGGGCAAGAGACGGTCAACTATGTCAATCGGATACTGGACCGTTGGGCACAATATCGTGGTGTGGTAAGGTCTAAGGATAATGGTTTTCCTTCAGACCATTTCAAAGGGTTTGGCGGAGGTTTTGACAATATGTCTCCCTCACGTGCAAAGCATCACAATAGGTTTAAGATTTGAGCGTGCATGCTCGATGATTCTTTTAAGTTTTATAAGGAAGGATTAGAGAATAAAAAAGATATCCGGCAAGCCCTGTATTAGGACTTGCCGGATGGTTATTTGGAACGGGATATTTGTTTATGTATTGTTGCTGTCCAGTAAGCATTATTGTCATATAAAAGTTGAAGCCTGAATTCCATGCTTCCGCGCGACGCTTTAGAGCTAAAAAACTCTTTTTCATGCTTCCGCGCAACGCTTTAGGGCTAAAAATCTC
>NZ_GL629647.1:564821-565900 GCF_000185845.1 Segatella salivae DSM 15606 | reverse complement strand
AGCAGAAGCGCGAAAAAGTTTCATTTGCTCTTTCTGAAACGTTCAGAAGCATAAAAAAGCAAAATAAGTTAATAATGCTTTTGATATATTATTATTGCTGTCCGCTAAAATGTGTAACTTTGCCCGCAAAGAAAGGCTCCTCATCTGGTTGGCACGATTAAAAATCGTGTTATCCAAATGAGGTAAAATATGAAGGATTAGAGCCTTGACACAGTTGAAATTACACAATCGAATTATCAGCCATTTTTATTAACCTCCTGATTTGTCAATTCTTTAGCATCCTAATCAAAAACATAGGTAATACGTGCAAAAAGGGAATGGCTTCCATCAAAATCTCCCAAATATCGGAAGGTATATCCTGCTCCTATCTTCCAATGATTAGCAACTTTAAAGTCTATTCCAGTAGAAGGGGAGATGATATAGGACGTATGTTTTATATCTATACGTTCTGTGCCGTTGTTAGGCGTAAAGTGTTCGTAGCTTCCATCAATAATGCCAATACCACCACACAATTGCAAATAGTAGTTGAACTGTTTTGTTGATATAACATTAAAACCGAACCCCGTACTTATTGAATAGTCTTTACGAGACATAGATAAAATTCGATTACCTTCAGGAATATTCGTCAATTTCAATTCTGTACCATCATCGGTCGCTCCGAATAAGTCGGTAGTCCAAAAAAGACGATTGCTGATATAATACTTGGATAGAAAACCGATGCCAAAGCCCGAACTGAATGAGTTTTCGTATGGATTGCCGATTTTTGTATAGGTTTGCAAACCTCCATATATGCCTAATTCCAATGTTTTCTTTTGGGCTGCTATAGGCAAAGTCAAAATTAGCGAAAATAAAATAATTGTAATCCTTTTCATATTTCTACATTTATTAATCTATTGTAAATTCAAAACTGTTTGAAATCTTATAGGACTTGTTCAACGGATCTGTACGTTGTCAAACAAACGTGAACAACTGCAAATATAGTTATTTACTTTGATATTTCGTTGTTTTATTATCAAAAATTCTTTTGTTGATTGAATTTTGTTTTATTGTTTCTCTTATCCTTTTAATTTCTTCCCCCT
>NZ_GL629647.1:563415-564771 GCF_000185845.1 Segatella salivae DSM 15606 | reverse complement strand
GTTTCCGTGTGGAAGTTTACGGGAGTTCCTTACAGGATTAGGGCTTGGTTTTCAAAAATAATGCGGAATAGCCTATTTTGAGACAATTCCGCACGAAAAATCATGCTGTTTAGTTTTTACCAGACAGCAATATTTCAGAATCAAGCTTTTATCGTATTCTGCATGAAAGAGGTCTATTGGAACGTGTGGAGCATAATTTCGTCGTTGCAGCCGATACTATAATGAGAGGAGGTTTCATGAATCGTTGGACAATCTTACACCAAGAGATGTATATTTAGGCCAAGGGGAAGAAATTAAAAGGATAAGAGAAACAATAAAGCAAAATTCAATCAACAAAAGAATTTCTGATAATAAAAGAATGATATTACAGAGTAAATAACTATATTTGCAGTTGTGCACTTTTGTTTGACAACGTACAAGAAAAATCGAAAGGAGTAAAACAAGAAGAATGAAATATTTAGTTGTTATTTGCATGTTTGCCTGTTTTTTTATGACATCATGTATGATACAAACAGGTTGGGGTTATTTTGTACAAGGGAAAATAAATAATTACCAAGTAATCAAATGTTCTCCTAATAGTTCTTTGTCCCTGAGCAACATAGAGTCAGATAATAAATTATCTGACTCTATGAAAGTTTATTTTGTGCATAAAACCCTGTCGGATGTAGATTCTTTTATGTATAATAATTTTGAATATCATTTTCTATTAACTGGAGATACGATTCCTTTCATTAGAATTAATTCGTTAAAATTACTTGACCGCAAAGGAGCTATTCTTCCTACTTATCTATATTATCAATACTCATATAGTGTTAAAAGGGGTAAATTGATAGCAATAGAACAAATTCCTTTCGATATACCTCCACCTCCAGGTACCAATGGACGTTATAAAGTAATCTCTTTAGTTCTACACTCTGTAAGACCAAATTCTTCGACGCCCTTTCTGAAAGTAATTTGGGATATATCCATTGGTGATCAACAAATAGCTGATACGATTGAATATAGGTTTAAGAAATATTATGATATACGTCCAAAGATATTTTAAGATGAGAATATAAAATATGCAGCTATTATTGGGCTAATTGGAAAAAATCATTGAAACTGTTCCCATGTAATCTTCGAAACTGACCCTATGTAGTTATTTGTAACTTTTGTTATTAGCGCTTATCTTTTTGGGCTTCTCAATCATATCTTCTTTTGCCGGTTTATTACTATTATTTCTTTTTCAGACGCGTGCAGAAGCACGAAAATTCTCCATTTACTCTTTCTGAGTCGCTCAGAAGCACGAAAAAATTCCATTTGGTGTTTCTGTCATGTGCAGAAGCACGAAAAAGTTTCATTTGGTGTTTCTGTCGT
>NZ_GL629647.1:553660-562547 GCF_000185845.1 Segatella salivae DSM 15606 | reverse complement strand
ACCCATCAATAGCCTTTTCTAATTCAGATGGACAAAAATAATGATTTAGCTTAATTACATTTTTCATCGATCTGTGATATCGTTCTATCTTTCCTTGCGTCTGCGGATGCAAGGGTTTGCCATGGATACGATAAAAGCTTGACTCAGAAACGAATATCTGACTCTCTTCCAATAAAAGGACGGACAACTCCCTGGGAGTGAGCACAGGATGCTCTAAAGAAAGTTCGACCACTATTTGTCGAATATGGTCGGGGATTTGTTTCCATGTCGTTTGCCTCCTATAAGGCGTTTCTCTAAGAGCATTCATCCCCACCTGTGGCAGATTTCTGATACCAGTTATAAAAAGTACGCCTTGGAATACCTAAGCGTTTGAGGGCCTGAACAATACTTAACTCTGAACGCTTTACTGACAGAACTATAGTCTCTTTCTCTTCCGCACTATAACGTATATGCAATTCATGCATAGGGCTTATTCGATGAGTTTCAAGCTTTTTCCGAGTGGTTTGGCATTTCCGCGCGTGGCGAAAGTCGTTTTCCTGGTGGTTTGACATTTCCGCGCGTGGCGAAAGTCATTTCCCGAGTGGTTTGGCATTTCCGCGCATGGCGAAAGTCGTTTCCCGAGTGGTTTGGCATTTCCGCGCACGGCGAAAGTCATTTCCCGAAGGGTTTGGCATTTCTGCGCCGGGCGAAAGTCATTTTCCGAGTGATTTGACGCGTGCGCGAATCGTTTATTTATAAATATTGCTGTCCGGTAAACCTTTTTCATATATAAAAGTTAAGGGCCGAAATCCACTCTCGGATTTCAGCTCTTTTTGTTACCTTTGTTTCTGTGAAAAAACTTCAATAACATGGCCAAAAGTACACATTTTACCGTACAGCAATAATTTTGAGACAATTCCGCACGAAAAATCATGCTGTTTAATTTTTACCAGACAGCAATATTTATGTATGATTTTTATTTCTTTCGTTCCTTTTCTCCAATCAGTCCATGACGATATGCATAGAGCAGTTCCTCAAGGTCTTCAATCTGTTTTTTCAATTCAATACCTTTGTCGGTGTTAGCTACAAGCATCCTATGGCTACTCATTTCAACAATTTGTATTGTTGACTTAATGTCTGTTCCACGTAGGATGGCATCAGCCGCACTTGTGAAAGGCTCGTGTTGAACGAGTTGGAAGCCTCGGCTATGGTAAACCAGGGTGTAGCCCGCTATACCAGTTTCTTTATGATAGGCTTCTGAGAAACCTCCGTCAATGACCATGAGCTTTCCTGAGGCTTTTATTGGGTTTTCACCATTTGCCACATGAACGGGTACATGGCCATTGATGATATGTCGGTTAGAACCCTTTACTCCGAAAGCATCAAGGATGTGGTCTACAATTTTTTCATCATCACGCAAGAGGAAATAGTTGCCTTTTATTTCTTTGTGTGTATCCTTATCGGCTATGAAATATCGTTCAAATGTAGCCATCTTGCTTTTGTCAAAGAGTGGGCTATTGGGGCCACACCATAAATAAATGAAATAGTCGATGGCATATTTCTTTTCTTCAGGCGTACTATCATCTTGGAAGGCTGTTCGGATGAGCATACCTGTTTGTTGCATTAGCTCTCTTCCTTTATATTTCTTGCCCGGTTCAATTTCAACTTCTTTCAGTGTTCCGTCTTCATTGAGTGGAATTGAAGCGTGGAAGAGCAGATTGTCATTCCGAATGGCATACATGCATCCATGTTGGAGCATGAGTCTGATGTGTTTATGCAGTTTCTCGCTGACACGGAAAGAATGATGGAGTTTCCCCATCAGTGTTTTCTCTTCGAAGGTCATTGCACAAGGGTGCTTGGGGTCGATGGTTGGGAAATTGCAACTTGTCAACGGGTATTCTTTTCCATCAAGCATGATAGTCTTTTTTTCATAGTCTATCATCTTAAAAAGTTCTCTGTCCTGCATGTTCCATTCTGGATGAGCCTCAAAAAGTTGCGCTTCTTCTTTGAATTGCATCACGGCTATGGCCTTATGCATTTGTGCCGTTAGTCGGAGTGTTTTCTCATCGAGTTGCTTGGTGCCTCCATTCAATCGTGGAATAAATTCTTCGCATGGATCATCTTTATAGACTTCCATGGCAAATGTGGCTAAGGGAACAAGATTTATGCCATACCCCTCTTCAAGGGTGGTGAGATTTGCATAACGCAGGCTAAGACGTATGACATTACAGATACAAGCATCGTTGCCTGCACATGCTCCCATCCACAGGATGTCGTGGTTTCCCCATTGAATATCCCAGCTGTGATAGTCGGCCATTGTATCCATGATGATATGTGCCCCTGGTCCACGGTCATAGATGTCTCCAAGGATATGGAGTTGGTCTATTGCCAAGCGCTGTATGACGTTACACATGGCGATGATGAAGTCATCTGCACGCCCTGTTGAGATGATGGTATCGACAATCACATTGACATAGGCTGTCTTATTTGAGTTGTTCTCGGTATGTTCATGCAATAGCTCTTGGATAATGTATGAAAAGTCTGAGGGGAGTGATTTTCTTACCTTTGAGCGTGTGTATTTGCTGGACACTGTGCGGCACACAGCCACAAGCTGATGAAGTGTAATGTGATACCAGTCGTTGATATCTTGTTCTGTGGCCTTTACTAATTCGAGTTTCTGTTCTGGATAGTATATGAGTGAACACAATTCACGTTTTTCTTGTTCACGCAGGGTATTGCCAAAGAGTTCGTTTACTTTTCGTTTTATGTTTCCTGACGCATTTTTCAGCACATGTCTGAATGCTTCATATTCGCCATGTATGTCTGCCAGAAAGTGTTCTGTTCCTTTGGGTAGATTGAGAATGGCTTGGAGATTGATAATCTCTGTACTTGCATCTGCTATTGTTGGGAATGAGTTGGCTAACAACTGCAGGTAGCGCATATCTTTTTCGATGTTATATTTTCTCATATCATTGTTGTATTTATCTTTTTTGTTAGATGGTTGTCTTTTGCTGGGATGGGCATAAAGCCTTCGGTGAGTGAAGACTTTTCTTCCATGACGCTTTCCAAGCTTGAGACAAAGTCAAAGAGTTTGCATTCTACTAATAAATCGCTCATTTTATCTTCGTCATAGTCTGAAGACTGCATCAAGAGGCTTTGTTCGTCTATATCCTTTTGTAGGATTTGTCGGCGTTTGTATTTATAATTCAAGTAAAGAAAGCCTTTAAGCACATTGCGAATCGTCTTGTCTTCTATTTTATTTTTTAGTTTGTCGATGCGCTTTTCTATTGCTTCTCTAATGTGTTCATCGTGTTGTGCTATCACCATGTGGTATAATTGCACCAATTCATTGTTGAATAGGGTTTGTGTGGTGGCCGTTGTAATCAAGGGATTTTTGATTAGATGCACGTGTGCTTGGGGGTATTTCTCCTGAATATATGTGTATTCGGTCTTTCCCGTGGTTAGGAACACCAAATCTTTGGCCAAAGAAGGTTCCACGCGTGTCTTATTCCATGGCGCAATCTCAGCTAAGGGCGAATAGATGATGGGAATCAGCTTCTTTTTTGTCTGACGAATCATCCTTTTCATTTCTTTTGTGGGTATGCCTATGACATGTATGAGGTCGTAATCTTCACCCTTGGCCTCTTCTATATCACTGGCTTCAAAGGCTTTATGCAAAACATTCATAAAGCCTTCCTGAAGTTGGTCGTCTTGTTTGAGGATATGAAAAATCTTGATGCGCATATCTTCTTAAAGTTTATGACTCGTGAAGTCGTTCTTGTCAGCACGCATAAAGTTTACTTTGTATTTGAAGCTTCGCCAGGCCATACGCATTTCATAGAAAAACATTTTTGTTTTTGATAGGTGTTCATCAAAAAACGCGATGGTCTTATGGCATAGAAGTGTGTGGACTATGATGGTGAGGAGCAAATAGAAGACAGAGACTCCCAATAATATCCAATTATGGCTGAGTCCTGCATAAATGGCACTTGCAAGCGTGGTGAGTACGCCTGCGTGCAGGGTGAAGTTGGAGAGCAAGGCATATAGTCTGTGGCTCTTATACCCTTTGAGTTGAGGTCTTGATGCACGGAAATACATTTTTCTGTTGTTCCATGTCTTTTTGCTGGGGGCTTCTTCATAGAGCCATGAGCTTGTGCGTGCGTCAATGCGTGTGCGGTGATGGCGTGCATATTTATTGACCAGGAAATCATATTCTCCTCTGACAAGTTGCAGGTTACCCCGAAAGCCTTCTTCTTTCATAAAACGACTTTTCCGAAGGGCTATGTTGGGGCAGTTGGTAGCCCATGCTTTACCGCGTTGGGCCGAACTTAGGCATTGGTTTGCCAACAGTGCATGCTCAAAGCGCCATATAGCGGGGCAGGTTTCATCCATAGCTACATATCCCATGATGAAATCTGAATCGTCGTTCATGTTTTCTGCCCACGAGGAGAGCCAATGTTCATCTTGGGGTTTGCATGTAGGGTCGGTAATGGTTATCCATTCGGTGTGGGCGGCTTTTACGCCAAGCGTAATGGCCAGTTTTGTCCTACTCATATAGCGGGATGAGTCGGGTAAATAGGTGGCATAGAGATTTTTATAGGTGTTTTGGAGTTGTTTTATGAGGTCTTCGGTGTCATGGTCTCCTTTGTCTGCCACTACGATTACTCGGTATTCTCCTGCATATTCTTGCTGGAGGAAGAATGGGAGATTGCGTTTTAGCTCTGGTGCATTGTCGTGTGTGGGGATGATGATGCTCAGTGCGGGCAATGGGGTGTTTGAGTGAGAGGCGGGGAGGGCCTTGGTCTTGTGCCAGAAGGGGGTTAACAGCAATGCAAGGATTGTTGTTAACGTGATTGACAGGCCGATAATCAATGTGATTGTATCTATTATCATTATTTGTATTGTGTTTTTTATTGAGAATGTCAGTCGTTTGTGAAATACGACTTGGGGAGTTCTCGGCAGTTATATCCTGAGGCCATGATTTCGCCATAGGCTCCGGCGCTTCGGATGGCAAGAAGGTCGCCTCTTTGGGTTTTGTTGAGTTGGATATCTTTGGCAAAGACATCACTTGATTCGCATATTGGTCCAACAACGTCATAGGTTTCTTCTTCCATCGTGCTGTTGAGATTTTCTATATGGTGGGTTGCGTGATAGAGTGCTGGGCGAATGAGTTCGGTCATTCCTGCATCGACAATGACAAATTGCTTGTTGGTGCCTTTCTTCACATACAATACGCGTGTGATGAGGCTTCCGCATTGTCCTACTACGGAGCGTCCTAATTCGAAGTGTATTTGTTGTTGTGGATAGTGTTTCAGATGTGTGTCAAACGTGTCAAAATAGGTTTTGAAATCGGGAATGGAATGTGCTTGAGGGTGTTCATAGTCTATGCCCAATCCGCCTCCTACGTTGATGTGTTCTAATGTTATGCCGTGCTCGGCCAATTGGTCTTGCAGTTCATTGATGCGCTTGCAAAGCTTGATGAAGTCGGTCATGTCGAGGATTTGGCTTCCGATGTGGAAATGTAGTCCGATGAGTTTCACATTCTTCATCTTTGTGGCACGCTCTATGAGGTCATGCATGTCGTGCATGGCTATACCAAACTTGTTTTCGGCAAGGCCGGTGACAATGTTCGAATGGGTGTGTGCCCCTATGTTGGGGTTTATTCTGAGTGCAATGTGTGCTATTTTCGATTTGCAGGCCGCCAGCTGGTTGATAACTTCAAGTTCTGGCAGACTTTCTACGTTGAAACAGAAGATATCTTGGTCAAGGCCGAGATTTATTTCCCAATCATTTTTCCCAACTCCTGCATATACAATCTGTGATGGCTTAAATCCTGCCGCTATCGAAGCTTTAATTTCTCCTCCACTAACGCAGTCGGCCCCTAATCCTGCCTCTTGAATCATCCTGAGTAGCGTGGGATTGGCATTGGCTTTTACTGCATAGTGCACGTGAAAGCCTTTGTGTTTCACTGCTTCTGTGCTAATCGTGTGAAGTGTTGCTTGAAGCAACTTCGTATCGTAGTAGTAGAAGGGAGTGGGGTAGGCTGGGATAGCTGAGTGTGTGGGCTTATTTTCTGTCATGAACAACTTATTTGCAGTTGAAGAGGTTTGCACTCAAACGTTGTAAGGCTCTTTTTTTGTCGGCTTCCTGAATGAGGAAAGAGATGTTGTGGTTGCTTCCTCCATAGGAAATCATGCGCACGGGTATGTCTTCCAATGCTGTTATGGCTTTGGCTTCAAAGCCACGATTTTGCCAATCAAGGTCTCCCACAACGCAGATGATACACATGTCGGTATCGACGGTCACAGTACCATATTTTTTGAGTTCATCAACGATTTCGTCTAAATGGCTGTTGTTGTCAATGCTCATAGATACGCCAACTTCGCTGGTGGTAATCATGTCGATGGGGGTTTGATAGCTTTCAAAGATTTCGAAAACTTTTCTCAGAAAGCCTGTTGCTAAGAGCATGCGGCTGCTTTTTATCTTTACGGCCGTGATATTGTCTTTTGCAGCTACGGCTTTAAAGTCTCCCTTAACGATGTTGTTGTTGATGAGTGTTCCTTCTGCTTCGGGGTCCATGGTGTTTTTCAGCCTCACAGGGATGCCCGCATATTTTGCAGGTTGCACACAGGTGGGGTGAAGAATCTTTGCTCCGAAGTAGGCCAACTCTGCAGCTTCGTCAAAGCTTATTTGCCGGATGGCTTCTGTGTGTTCCACGATGCGTGGGTCGTTGTTGTGCATGCCGTCGATGTCTGTCCATATCTGAATTTCTTCTGCGGGCAACACGGCGCCAACGAGTGAGGCGGTGTAATCGCTTCCTCCTCGTTGCAGATTGTCTACTTCGCCATAGGCATTGCGACAGATGAAGCCTTGGGTGAGATAGATTTGATAGCCTTGGTTGGCTTTCATGAGTTGGGAGAGTCTTTCTTTAATCACCTGCAGGTCTGGTTCTCCGTTTTTGTCTATGCGCATAAAGTCGAGCGCATTGATTAAGACGGCTTTTATGCCCTTCTCTTGCAGATAGTTCACCATCATGTTGGTGCTCAATAACTCTCCTTGGGCAACAATGGTTTTCTCTTCAAAGCTGGTGAAAAGGTCTTTGGTGAACGAGCGCAGGTAGTTGAACTCTTCGGTTAGAAACTTTTTGATTTTATGCTTATAGGTCTCTGTGGTATAGAGTTCTTCTACATGTTGCATGTATTTATTTTCGAGCCTGTTGATAATCTCGTTTGCGCCCTCGGGGTTTTTCTTGTAGAGGTAGTTGGAGATTTCAATGAGCGAATTGGTTGTTCCACTCATGGCTGAGAGGACGATGAATGTGGGTTGTCCGCTCTCTGTGATGATGGTGGTCACTTCTTTCATGCGGGCTGGTGTGCCAACAGAGGTGCCTCCGAATTTCATTACCTTCATGATTGTTGTGTATTTGATTTTTATGGTTGTGCGTCGTATTGTGCATCTTCGCTGAGATCCATCTTGTTGTACTCTGTAGTCACATCGTTGATGGCTCCGTCTTTACACCGGTAGACGATGCCGGGGAAGCGGTCGAGCATTGGGATGTTGTGGGTGGTCATGACTACGGCCGTGCCCGTGGTGCTGATGTCTTTGAGCAGGCCGATAATCTTGCCGGCGGTGTCGGGGTCGAGGTTTCCGGTGGGCTCATCGGCGATAATGATTTTGGGTTTGTTGAGGATGGCACGTGCAATGGCCACGCGTTGCTGTTCACCGCCTGAGAGTTCGTGGGGGAGCTTGTCTATCTTGTCGAGCATACCCACATCGGTGAGCACGCTTTCTATGCGCTCGTTGATGTCTTTCTGACTTTTCCATCCTGTGGATTTCAGCACAAACTGAAGGTTCTTTCTGACGGTCATCTCATGTAAGAGTTTGAAATCTTGAAAGATGATGCCCATTTCTCTGCGTAGGGCGGGCACTTCTTTGCGTTTGAGATTAAAAATATCCCGTTCTAAGACTTCGGCTTTCTCTTCTTCTTTGTTTTCTTCGTGCCAGATGTCGAGCTCGCAATAGAAGGTTTTCAGCAAACTTGATTTTCCTGAGCCCACGCTGCCGATGATATACATGAACTCTCCTTCGTCTACGTGAAAGTTTACGTCTTGGAGTACGAGTTTTTCACCTTGATAGATGTCAACATTCTTATAATCTATTAAACTCATGATGATTTTCTGTTTTAATTGCACTTGTCTTTTGTTGTTGCCGACGCTCTGACAGGGGTGTTGGTGTCAGAAGATTTGATGTCTGAGAACCGCTGTGTGTGTATGTTTTGACAATGAGAATCGGTTGTTCAACTTTCATCATGCAAAGATAATAAATTTAATCTATAAAGGAAAAGATTGCCTCGCTTTTTTGTGTAGTCTTTACTCCGATTCGGGTAAACGTTACATGTAATATTGTAATATGTAATATTTTGGTTGTGGAGGCTCGCTCTTTCTTCTTAGAAAGGAGGGGGCTGCAAGGGAAAGCGTTGCGGCATTTTTGCGCGTGGGGCGTGTGCGTGGCATAGCCCTTTTGGCGGGGGGGGGGGGTAGTGTGGAGGGCGTGTGTGGTGTGAGGGACGAGGATGCGTAGCGTGTGCGTGGCGCGTGAGCATAGCCCCTTTGCGAGGTGCAGCGCGTGAGAGAGTCGCGTGTGCGTAGCGTGGCAGCGCGTGTGCCATGAGGGAGTGTGGTGCCTGATGGTAGGGAGGTGCAGGGCGATGCCGTCTCTCGCGAGAGGGGGATGTGCAGGGGTGGGATGTGTGAAAGCTGTGCCTTACAAAGGTAATAAAAAAGTTTGGAAAAACCAAATAAATGCAGAATTTTTTTGTCTGAATGGAAAATATTACATATTACAATATTACATGTAACATTTACTCAATTCCACCTTGCCGAGAAAAGGGGAGAAAGTAGTGTATAGG
>NZ_GL629647.1:549671-553125 GCF_000185845.1 Segatella salivae DSM 15606 | reverse complement strand
AATTTGCAACAGAAAGGAGGAAATTCAGTTATTATTTAATATTATGGCAAAGTATAACATTACAGAAAAACGGGAGAAGGACGCGGCATACCGCGCTTTGGTTAGACCCGGATTAATGGATGAATTGAAAGAAAAGATTCTCGACATCATTCTTATCCAGAAGAAGTATAAGGACAAGGATTACTCTGCCAAGAAGCTTGCTGACGATTTGGGTACAAACACGCGTTATATCTCAGCCGTTGTGAATGTCAAGTTCCACATGAACTACACTTCGTTCGTAAACAAGTATCGAATTGAAGAGGCGATGACACTCTTGGCTGACAAACGCTACAGAGAGCTGAACATGGAGGATATTTCGGACATGGTTGGTTTTTCTAATCGTCAGTCGTTTTATGCATCGTTCTACAAGCTCAATGGATGTACGCCTCGCGACTACAAGCTCCGCTATCAGCAGCAGCCTGTACAAACGGAGTTGCCAAAGAAGAGAGGGCGCAAACCAGGCTCAAAGAATGCTGCCAGAGCAATTGATGCGGAGTGATATTCCCTGAGATGATGAAGTCCACAAAAGAAGAAAAATCTTTTTTGTGGGCTTTATTGTTATGCAAAATATTACATATTACAATATTACATGTAACGTTAATCCCTTTCCACATCCACCCTTGTCAGGGCGCGGCGATAGGTGTAGTTGTAAAAAGCTTTTATTGTGCAGCTTCCACATCTACCCTTGTCAGCGCGAGAGGTTTCATGGTTAATCATTAAAAAGATTTCGCGAGGCCTGTCTGTGTGTGATTGATAGGGAAAGGCCTTGTGGGGCGGTGCCGTGAAAGCTGATTTGTGGTGTGACTGCCACAACGCGGTGATGGGAAGGGATAAAAAAAGAGACTCATGAACTATATAGATGAAAAATTTGCTGATATTCAGATTTTAAGGTATAAGTTAGAAGGATTTGAGACGCTGTCACTGCGTGAGAAGTTATATATATATTATTTGTCGAAAGCCGTGCTTTCGGGTAGAGATATCACCTTTGATCAGTTTGGAAAATATAATCTTGCTATTCGCAGGGTGCTTGAACAGATTTTCATGTGCTACACAGGGAAGCGCGACACCGCAGACTTCCATGCTTTTGTGGTTTATCTCAAACGTGTGTGGTTTTCAAATGGCATCTATCACCATTATGCGTGCGACAAGTTTGTGCCAGGTTTCACTCAGGAATTCTTTTGTGAGGCCTACAATCAGCTGACCGTAGACCAGTTGGGATTGACTGACGAGGGTGAGAAGAGCGCTTTGCTCGATGAACTTCTCCCCGTGATTTTTGATGCAGGTTGTTTGCCGAAGCGTGTCAACAAGGCAGATGGCGTTGATTTGATAGAAACTTCGGCATGCAATTTCTATGAGCATGTCAGTCAGCAAGAAGTTGAAGTGTATTATGCTCGTATGAAGCAAGCCTGTGAAGGGCGTCCCGTTTCTTTTGGGCTCAACTCGAAACTCGTTAAGGAGGACGGCTGTCTTAAAGAGTTGCGCTATCATGCCGAGGGGTTGTATGGAGCCAAGATTCGGCAAATCATTCATTGGTTGGATAAGGCCTCTTTCTACACCGAAAATGACCTACAGAAAGATGTTATCCATCTGTTGATAACCTATTATCAAACAGGAGATTTACGATGGTTCGATGAATATTCAATTAAATGGTTGGAAGACCAGGATAGTAGGGTAGATTTTATCAATGGCTTCATAGAAGTTTATGGCGACCCATTGGGCTTGAAAGGTTCGTGGGAAGGCATTGTGCACTATAAAGATATCGAAGCCACGAAGCGTACACGCCTTATCAGTGAGCATGCGCAATGGTTTGAAGACCATTCTCCTGTGGATAAAGCGTTCAAGAAGAAAGCCGTGAGAGGAGTGACGGCCAATGTGGTTTGTGCAGCTATGCTTGGCGGTGATGAATATCCTTCTACAGCCATAGGGATAAATCTTCCGAATGCCGATTGGATTAGAGCCGAGTATGGGTCGAAGAGTGTGACCATAGGAAACCTCACCGATGCTTATCAGCGCGCCTCTTTGGGCAATGGATTTTTGCAAGAGTTTGTGATAGACGACACTACGCGCCAGGCGATTGAGCAATATGGCGAGTTGTGTGAGAATCTTCATACAGATTTGCATGAGTGTCTCGGTCATGGCAGTGGGCAATTGCTGAAGGATACAGACCCCGACGCCTTAAAGTCTTATGGGAATACGATAGAAGAGGCGCGTGCCGATTTGTTTGGCCTGTATTATCTTGCCGATAAAAAGCTTGTAGAGCTGGGACTTACGCCCAATGCAGAGGCTTATAAGAGCCAATATTACACCTATATGATGAATGGTTTGCTGACCCAATTGGTGAGAATCAAGGAAGGCGATAAGATAGAGGAGGCTCATATGCGCAATCGTGCACTGATAGCGGGTTGGGCTCTCGATATGGACCAAGAGGGGCAGGCTGTTGTCATTGAAGAACACGCTGGGAAGCACTATGTGCGGGTGAAAGATTATGAGCGTTTGCGCGCTCTCTTTGCCATTCAGCTAAGGGAGATACAGCGCATAAAGAGTGAAGGTGACTTTGTGGCGGCGCGCCGTTTGGTTGAGCAATATGCCGTTCATGTTGATGATGCTTTGCACAAAGAGGTGTTGAGTCGTTATGAGAAGTTAGACATAGCTCCCTATAAAGGCTTTTTGAATCCGTGGATGAAACCTGAATATGGCAAACAGGGCGAAATTATAGACGTGAAATTAGACTATTCAGAGAGTTATACACATCAGATGTTAAGATACTCAAGTGAATATTAAACAAAAAACAATTCTTATGACAATCGAAGAACAGATAAAAGAGATAAAACAAAGCTTCAGACTCTATATGAATGGGCCAGGCTCAATGTCAATGCGTGAGAAGGGGCTGAACTATCATGTCAATTGGGGTGTTCCATTGCCCACTTTGCGTGAGATGGCCGAAGCGTATGGCAAAAATTACGAGCTTGCCATAACTTTATATAAAGACAATGTTAGAGAATGCAAGCTGTTGGCTACGCTATTGATGCCCATCGACCGGATGGATGCCGAGCTGGCAGATGTTTGGTTGGAACAGGCCCAAACGCAAGAGGTTGTCGAAATGCTTGCCATGAATGTGTTTCAATATGCCGACTTTGCATCGGTGCTTGCCTATGAGTGTATCGCCTCAGAGGAAGTGCTCCGTCAGATTTGTGGCTATAACATTCTGAGTAGGTTGTTTGGCAAGCAAATGGAACCCAACGAACGAGGGATAAATGAGTTTTTGGATCAGGCGTCTGTAGCCTTTAGCACTGAGAACTTGGGCGTGAAACATGCCGCCTTAAATGCAGTAATGAGTTTTGCGGCACTTGGCCAGGACTATGAAAATATTGCACGTAAAGCACTGCAAGGGATTATTGAGATTTAAAATAAAAAT
>NZ_GL629647.1:530903-549178 GCF_000185845.1 Segatella salivae DSM 15606 | reverse complement strand
CAATGGTAAAAGCAGACACACAACGAGCTTATGACATTCTCAATGAATTTTTAGTGTCAACAAAGCGGCGTAGAACCCCTGAGCGTTATGCTGTGTTGGAGGCTATCTGCAACATGGATAATCGTTTTACGATAGACCATTTGGATGAGGTGTTGACGGAAAAGAAATTCAAGGTTAGTAGGGCTACCCTTTATAATTGTGTGAATTTGTTTTTGAAATTAGGATTCATTGTTAAAGTCCATCTACAAGGCAGCACCACCTATTATAACACTTCTACGATGCAAGGCGCTATCTTGCAGATTTGCCGTAAGTGTGGGCGTATCACCGAACAGAGTTATCCCCAGCTTATAGAAATGATAGAAGAACTCAAATTCAAGCGTTTTCATAGAGACAATTATAATCTGTATATATATGGCGTGTGTGGGGCTTGCCATGCAAGGAGATTATCTCCAGGCAAGAGGAAGTCTGCAAAAAAAACGAGATGACAAAAATCTATAGATATAATGAATACAACAGGAAAAGTTGATGTCCTACTCGGATTACAGTGGGGCGATGAAGGAAAGGGAAAAGTAGTTGATGTGTTGACACCAAACTATGATGTAGTGGCACGTTTCCAAGGGGGACCGAATGCAGGTCATACATTGGAGTTTGAAGGTCGAAAGTATGTGCTTCGCTCAATACCCTCGGGTATATTCCAAGGAAACAAAATAAACATCATAGGAAATGGTGTGGTGCTTGCTCCTGATTTGTTCATGGCAGAAGCGAAAGACTTGGAAAAAAGCGGTCACCCATTGCAAGAGCGTCTGCATATCTCAAAGAAAGCCCATCTGATTCTACCAACGCATCGTATCCTCGACCGTGCTTATGAAGCCGCTAAGGGCAAGGCAAAAGTAGGAACCACCGGGAAAGGCATAGGCCCAACTTATACCGATAAGATAAGTAGGAACGGACTGAGAGTAGGAGATATTTTAGAAGATTTTGAAGCAAAATATGAAGCCCACAAGGCTCGTCATCTCAAAATGCTGGCAGCATTGGGGTGGACAGACTTTGAAGGTTTTGATGAGATAGAGAAGAATTGGCTTGAAGGTATAGCCTATATGCGTCGGTTTAAGCTCGTTGATTCAGAACACGAGATGAATAATATCCTACGCTCAGGTAAGAGCATTCTCTGTGAAGGTGCTCAAGGAACGATGCTTGATGTGGACTTCGGGTCTTATCCCTTTGTTACTTCATCCAATACAATCTGTGCAGGCGCATGTACAGGTTTGGGTATCGGTCCAAACAAGATAGGAGAAGTCTATGGCATCATGAAGGCTTATTGTACGCGTGTGGGCGCAGGTCCTTTCCCTACTGAGCTGTTTGATGAAACCGGTAAAGCTATCCGTGACAAAGGACATGAGTATGGAGCAGTAACAGGGCGTGAACGTCGTTGTGGCTGGATAGACCTCGTGCAATTGCGTTATTCTATAATGTTAGATGGTGTGACACAATTGATTCTCATGAAGAGTGATGTTCTCGATAGCTTTGAAACCATCAAGGCCTGTGTGGCATATCGCTTGAAAGATGGAAGTGTAACAGAGGAATTGCCTTATGAATTAGAAGGTGTAGAGCCAATTTATAAAGAGTTTAAGGGGTGGAAAACCGACATGACAAAGTTTAAGGACCCCACGCAATTCCCACAAGCATTCTGTGAGTATATCAAGTTTTTGGAAGACTTCTTGGAAACACCGATAAAGATTATTTCTATTGGTCCAGATAGAGAACAAACAATTGTTTTATAAAAATAAATAAAATGGCGCAAAAACCTTCCATTCCAAAGGGAACCCGTGATTTTGGTCCTGAGGAAATGGCAAAACGAAATTATATTTTCAACACCATAAAAGATGTTTATGCACTTTATGGCTTTGAACAGATAGAGACTCCAGCAATGGAGACTCTACAAACATTGATGGGAAAGTATGGTGAAGAAGGAGATAAATTGTTGTTTAAGATATTGAATTCAGGAGATTATTTAAATAAAATCTCTGATGAAGAATTGAATGAACGCAATTCCCTTCACTTGGCTTCAAAACTATGCGAGAAAGGTCTACGTTATGATTTAACAGTTCCTTTTGCACGCTATGTTGTCATGCATAGAGATGAACTCCAGTTGCCTTTCAAACGCTATCAGATTCAACCCGTGTGGCGTGCAGATCGTCCTCAAAAAGGAAGATATCGTGAGTTTTATCAATGTGATGCAGACGTTGTCGGCTCTGATTCATTGCTGAATGAGGTAGAACTGATGCAAATTGTTGATACAGTCTTTACGAAGTTCGGTATAAGAATTCAGATTAAAATCAATAATCGAAAGATTCTTTCGGGTATTGCTGAGGTTCTTGATGAAGCAGATAAGATTATAGATATTACTGTAGCTATTGACAAATTAGAAAAGATTGGTTTAGAAAATGTCAATGCAGAATTAAAAGCTGGAGGCATTACAGATGAAGCAATCGAGAAGCTCCAGCCGATATTGACTATGCAGGGCTCTAATGAAGACAAGCTGAAAACTATAGAGAAGGTACTTGAAAGTTCAGAAGTAGGCTTGAAGGGCGTTGAAGAAACGAGGTTTATTCTTGATACACTCAATTCGGTTGGTTTGAACAATGAAATACAATTAGACCTTACACTTGCTCGTGGATTGAATTATTATACTGGTGCCATCTTTGAAGTGAAAGCCCTCGATACGCCCATGGGAAGTATTACTGGAGGTGGACGTTATGATAATCTTACAGGAATATTTGGTATGCCTGGCTTGAGTGGTGTAGGAATTTCATTTGGTGCTGATCGTATTTATGATGTGCTGAATACCTTAGAACTCTATCCCAAAGAAATGCTGAGTTCAACACAGGTTTTATTCATCAATTTTGGAGAAAAAGAAACAGCCTATTGTCTTCCTTTCATCGCCGAAATCCGTAAAAGCGGGATTCGTGCAGAAATATTCCCCGATAAAGCAAAGATGAAACGGCAGATGAATTATGCGAATGCAAAGAATATACCTTATGTTGTCTTTGCAGGTGAAGATGAAATTGAGAAAGGAAAACTCATGTTGAAGGACATGCAGTCGGGTGAACAAAAGTTGGTCACTGCAAAAGAATTGATTGCTTCGGTCTTAAAATGAGGATGATAAAGAAAGAAGTAAGTTTTTGCTTACTTCTTTTCTTTTTATCTTAAAGAATAACTTAATAATTTAATTTATGAGATGTAGATTAGGATTTATCCTTTTTTGTTTTTTGATTCTTCTTTCCTCTCTTAAACGTCCTCAAACAACTATCTATATTATTGGGGACTCAACAGCAGCCGAAAAGAAAGACCCACAGAATAACCCAGAACGAGGTTGGGGAATGATGCTCCAAGGATGTTTTTCAGATAATGTCTTGATAAGAAACTATGCCGTGAATGGTCGTTCGAGTAAGAGCTTTCTTGATGAGGGAAGGTGGAAGAATGTGCTTGAAAGTCTTAAGCCGGGTGACTATGTTATTATTCAATTTGGACATAATGATTCAAAGCTTGATGAAGCACGCCATACAGATCCAAAAACAACATTTTTCAGGAATTTAGAACGATATGTTCTTGAAACGAGAAGTAAAGGAGCTGTACCTGTACTGATGAGTCCTGTTGCACGAAGGTGTTTTTATAAAAAGATGGCCGATAGTCTTATTGATGATGAAAAGCTGAGAGATGTGGCCTATGATGAAGAAAAAATAAATAGTGACACGTTGATAGATACTCATGGAGCATATAGACATATAGCACAAGAGGTGGCACAAAAATTAAATGTCTTTTTTGTAGACGCAAACAACATATCTGCTCAGATTGAACAAAAACATGGAGTGTTAGGAAGTCGGAATTTGCATGTATGGCTAAAGCCGGGTGAGTTATCAAGTATTCCCAAAGGAAGAAAAGACAATACACATTATAATGTATATGGAGCTTTTACCATGGCAAACGCCTTTGCAGATGCCTTGGGGCGTAAGATAAAAGATTTAAGGCCATTTGTAAGGCATTATGATGCCGTGGTATCTTCACAGGGACATGGAAATTATCTGTCATTGGACAGTGCCTTGTCTCAGATGCCCAAGAAGGGTAAATATCATATCCTTGTATTAGACGGACGATGGAGGCTTTCAAAAGCAAAACTTAATCGTAATATAAAAATCACTTGGGGTAGATATGCTGAACAAGTTGACTGATATATGTGATAAAAGTAGGTGGAATTAATATGTAAAGTGGGTCGGTTATAAATAAAAACCCCTGAGTTTTTTATCTAACTCAGGGGTTTTTACCTTTAATATAGGCTGTTATACCAAGAAATGAATAAGTTTATTTCTTGACATTAGCCTGTTGGAGACCATAATGCTTTTTCCGGTCAATCAACATGAGTACAAAAGCTATAATGATAGCTGCTATTCCACATCCAATAAAGAAAGTTTCCATCCCGGTAAAGGAAGGGTCTGCTTTGTTGATTTTGCCAATTGCCATTGGTACGAGACTAAGTCCAATATTTTGAATATAGAAGATAATGGCATAAGCCGAACCCAGTAATTTCATAGGGATTATCTTGGGAACACTTGGCCACATGGCAGAAGGTACCAATGAAAAAGCAATGCCAAGAATGATCATCATAATGATAGCAAACCATCCTACAGGTAGGATATGAATCATGAAGATAAAGTGTACGAATGTAAGCATAATGCTTCCAATGAGCATAAGAGTAGCACCTTTACCTATACGGTCATAGATGGTACCGAAGAGTGGAGTAAGAATAATTGTACCCAGAGGAATAGCTCCTGGAAGAGAACCTGCAAGGTCTTGAGGAACATTATAGTTATCAACCATCAGTTTTGTGGCAAATTTAAGGAAAGGGAACACACCACTATAGAACATTAGGCAAAGTAAGGTGATGCACCAAAAACCAGGATTGGTGAAGATAAACTTAAGGTCGGCAAAATGAAAGCCTTCATCTTCGTCAGATACATTCCCTGTAACCTCTCCAGTGGAAGCGTCAAGTTTCTTATCCATTACAGTATAAACAATAAATGCCAAAAAACCGGCTATAAGCAACACAAGTCCAAGGAGTATAGGTGCACTAACATGATTTCCAAATGCTTTTGCAAGAGGCAGGGAACCAGCCATAGCCGCTGTTGTACCAAGGCGTGCTAAGCCAACTTGTACACCCATAGCAAGTGCAAGTTCATGTCCAGTGAACCATTTCGTTATAATTTTAGATATAGTAATACCACATATCTCACACCCTACACCAAAAATGGCAAATCCCAAAGAGGCAATAGCTGCTGACATAGGAAGTGAGAAGTTAACAAAATCAAGGGTAAATTTACTATCACCAAAATTCGTTGTCACACCAAAATATTTAATGATTACACCAACGACCATTAATCCACTTGCCATAACGCCGGTAAAGCGTATGCCCATCTTGTCAAGGATAATCCCACCAAAGAAAAGCATAAGCATAAATACATTAATCAGTCCATAGCTTCCTGCAAAGAAACCATAGTCACTCGAAGACCATCCAAGTCCGCCTTGTTCCTTTGACGTTTCAAGAATTACTTCGAGAGGCGACATCACGTCGGTGATAAAATAGCCCATCATCATGGTAAATGCAACGATGAGTAGGGCAGTCCAGCGCGCTCCCGCACTGTCACTAAGTTTTTTTCTAATGATTTCTGTCATTTTCTTATTTGTTTGTTTTGTTATTTCTTAAGCCATCTGTCAAGCCAATCAAAGAATGTACGTTGCCATAAAATACCATTCTGTGGTTTTAAGACCCAATGGTTCTCATCAGGGAACAGTAACATTTCTGCAGGAATGCCCCTCAAGCGAGCAGCATTAAAGGCACCCATTCCTTGATTTGCATTAATTCGATAATCTTTTTCTCCATGGATTACGAGAATAGGGGTGTCCCATTTATCAACAAATCGATGAGGACTATTGGCGTAAGTGTTCTTTGCATGTTGGCTTTGGTCTTTATTCCAATAAGCATCATCATATTCCCAATTGCTGAACCATGCTTCTTCTGTATCAGTATACATGCTTTCGAGATTAAATGCACCATCGTGAGCAATAAAGGCCTTGAAACGTTTGTTATGATGGCCTGCAAGGTAATAAACAGAAAAGCCTCCAAAACTGGCGCCTACACATCCTAATCGATTTTTATCAACGAATGGTAAGTTTGATGCATCATCAATGGCACTGAGATAATCATCCATACATTGACCAGTCCAGTCTCCGCTTACTTCTTCGTTCCATGCACTTCCAAATCCTGGTAACCCACGCCGGTTAGGAGCTACGACAACATAGCCTTTTGATGCCATGATAAAGAAGTTCCATCGATAACTCCAGAATTGGCTTACTGGACTTTGGGGGCCTCCTTCACAAAAGAGCAATGCAGGATATTTTTTATTGGCATCAAAGTGAGGAGGAAGTACAATCCAAACGAGTTCTTCTTTGCCATCTGTGGTCTTCACCCATCGTTGTTGGAGTTTAGGTGTAGCCAATTGGTTAAGGATATCCTTGTTTTCGAAAGTCAATTGTGTAAGGTTGCTTTTTTTCTCTACTTTTGATGGTGCAAGTTGGTAGATATCGTCTGGTTGGAGCATGGAATGGCGTGTTACTAATAAGTTTTTTGTATTGCCTAAGGTGTTCACACTACCAAAATCATACCATCCATCAGTAAGCTGTTTTATTTTACCTGTTAATGATGCTTGGTATACATTGATACACGCGTGCCAGCAACCTAAAAAATAAACACTCTTACTATCATTGGCCCAAACATATTGTTCTACGTTGCTATCAAAATTGCCTTTATCAATAAGGTAATACTTTTTGCCCGTAGAAAGTTCCATAATGCAAAGACGATTGAGATCACTCTCATAACCATCATGCTTCATACTTTGCCATGCAATGTATTTACCATCAGGTGAGAATTTAGGATTGGTATCATATCCTACCTGCATATCACCCTGCTGATGATTCACTGCTTGGTCCTTCATTGTTTTAGTGGCATCTATTTCGGGCTCTTGATAATTAGCTGGTTTACAAAGGTTTATTGTTGAACCATTATTAATATCATATAAATAGATATCGGTATCCGTGGAGATGGCATATTGTGTACCTTCTTTTTTACGGCTGGTATAAGCGATATATTTAGAATCCGTGCTCCAAGCAATTTGCTCAATACCTCCAAAGGGAGCAACTGGAGCCTCAAAAGGCTGGCCTTGCATGATATCTTTACCCTCTTGTATGCCCTCTTGAGTAATATTGGCAACAAAGGGGTGTGCAATGGTCTGCACATAATGGTCCCAATGACGATAATTCATATCTGTAATCAGAAGTCCAGTTGCCTTTGGAAGATCAGATGGAGTTTCACGAATAGTTCCATGATAAGGAATACTCTTGATATATACTACTTTTTTTTCATCAGGTGAGAATGAAAACCCTTCGATAGCACCTTCTGTGTGAGAGAGCTGTTTTCGATTGTTTCCATCAGGACTCATTACCCATATCTCTCCATCACGTAGAAAAGCAATTCGTTTTCCGGATTCTATCCAAGTGGCATCACTTTCACTTTTATTGTCGGATGTCAATTGACGTTTATTCTTTCCATTGATATCTTGGATATAAAGGATTGTATGGCTTTTATTTTGGGCCACACTATAATAAGTTACTTGATAGACAATCTGCTTCCCATCGGGAGAAGCAGTACTTGCTCCTATTCGTCCCATAGCCCAAAGAGCTTCTGGGGTCATGAGATCACTCTGAAGTTTAATGTTGCTTGGGCCAATTGTGGTTTGAGCATTCGTTTGTGAAGATGTGGCTATCATACCAGCCATCATCGCAATGGCAATACTTTTATTCATTGAATGAAAAATAAAAACCACAAACTCTGTAAAATCCTTTTTTTCTTTATTTTCTTCCTCTTCACTAATAATTAGGTAGTGAATTGTAGTAAAGGATTTTTTACAGAGTTGTAGTTGACTATTAATTAAAGTTCTTTCTTTCTCTTATTCAATTCTTGTTTCTTTTGTTTGAGTTCTTCTTGTTGCTTCTGTTGCATCTCTTGTATAGCTTGTAAGCGAGCTGCCAATCCACTTTGCTTCTTAGGATTGGCCTTATTCTCTTGGTAACGCTTTTCAAGAATAGCAAGAAGTTTTTCATCATTTGTTGTTTTACGAAGTGCCCACATAATAGCAGCACTAAAGAAGAGGCTCACAAAATAATAGAAGTTCAATCCTGCACTATAATCGTTGAACATGAAGAAGAACATTATAGGCATGAGGAACATCATCCATTGCATCATCTTCATTTGGTCTGCTTGCTGGCCTACCATTTGATCCTTTTGCTGGCGCATTGTCATCATTGTATAGAGTACGTTAGCTACACAGAAGAGAATACATGTGAGACTCAAGTGATCACCGATGAGCCATAAATTGTGATTCCATTCCCAAATGGGGTCGTATGTGCTGAGATCTTTTATCCATAGGAAACTTTCTCCACGAAGTTGAATAGCATTAGGAACAAAGTTGAACATTGCAATCCAAATCGGTGCTTGAATAAGCATAGGTAAACAGCCTGACAAAGGACTTACACCATATTTTGCATACTCTGCCATCATGGCTTGTTGCTTCTGCATTTGGTCTTCTGGTTTGTCAAATTGCTTTGTAGCCTCATCCAATTTTGGCTTTAATACGCGCATTTTCGCACTACTCATATAACTCTTCTTGACCATAGGATAGGTGAGAAGTTTTAAGAGAAGTGTAATCAATATGAGCACGATACCCATGTTGATATTCATGCTTGTCAAGAAGTCAAACACATAGAGTGTAAACCATCTGTTGATAATGCGGAAGAGAGGCCAGCCAAGATAAACTAAGCGTTGCATCTGAAGGTCTTTGTGGAACTGACTTTCTTTTTCCATTTTCTGGAGCAGACGGAAATCATTTGGACCATAATAGAATTCAAATTCAGAAGCCTTCTTACCAGTTGGGTCAAAGAAAGTCTTCATCTTAGCCTCATATTGTTTGAGATAACCGCTTCCCTTTTCTTGAGGAATAGAAGTCATTAAGGCATTGCTTTGAAAATTGTTCTTGGCTATCATAACAGCACTAAAGAACTGATTCTTGAACGCTACCCAGTCAATCTGCTCTTCAATAGACTTGTCTATTTCTTCTTTGGTCTCGTTTAAATAGTCTGTTCCACCATCCTTTTTATGATAGGTGAGGGTTGCATAGCGATTCTCAAACGAGAAACCTCTTTCTTGTTGGCGTGCTTTGTCTTTCCAATTTACATCCATAGTCTGTGTACCAGGGGCGAAAAGACCAGCCATCCCTTGCACACTCATCTGCATGTGGAGCATATAATCTCGCCCCAATTCATATTTTAAGGTTAGTGATTTTCCTTCACCTGCATCAGCTATGAAGGTCACCGTTGAATCACTTACCTCTGACGGAACGAAATAAAGTTCGGCAGTATTGATATTTGTTTCTTTGGCATTAAGCAGATAACTAATGCTTTGGTCTGCACCACTAAATAGGGTTAGATTCTTTTTATCTGCTGAGCCATTTTTCACTTTAATGTTATGACCAACATAACCTTTAATGACTGCTTGTTCAACGTAAGCACCTTTAGAACTGAATGTCAATTCTACTTTTTTATTTTTCAATACAATTCGTTCGACATTCCCAGTGAGTGCCTTATGGAAAAGTGAAGTAGTATCGGAAAGAACCTTTTGTTTTTCTGCTTGTTGTCTCTTGTTCTTTTCCATCTGAGCAGCCTTCTCAGACTGGCTTTTGTTTACCTGTTCAATGGAGTCCTTCACAAAAGCAGCACGCTGTTCTTCTGCAGATGGTTGATTATACCAACTAAAACCAATCAGAACGGCTGCGATAAGTAGGAATCCGATAATGTTGTTTTTATCCATTATTTCTTTTTATTTTCTATTGCTGTTTTAACAAAATCCACAAAAAGTGGGTGTGGTTTAAGTACTGTTGATTGATATTCGGGGTGATATTGTGTTCCAATATACCATTTAAGGGTAGGAATCTCAACGATTTCAACCAAGTCGCTTTCTGGATTCTTACCTACGCATATCATGCCATGTTTCTCAAATTCTTTCTGGAATTCGTTATTAAACTCATAACGATGACGATGGCGTTCTTGGATATTTTCTTTCTTATAGATATTGAAAACGTGGCTTCCTTGCTTTAAGATACATTCATAAGCGCCCAAACGCATGGTACCACCCATATTGGAGATGTTTTTTTGTTCCTCCATGATGTCAATAACATTGTGTGGAGTTTTTTCGTTAATCTCTCGGCTGTTTGCATCTTCATAGCCCAACACATTACGTGCAAATTCAATGACCATCATCTGCATTCCCAAACAGATACCAAAAGTTGGAATGTTATGTGTACGTGTATAGTGAGCAGTAGTGATTTTACCTTCGATACCACGTTGCCCAAATCCTGGGCAAATCACAATTCCATCTTGGCCTGCAAGCTTCTCTTTTACATTTTGTTCTGTTATTTCTTCAGAACTAATAAATGTGATATTAACCTTGTAATCATTGTACGTTCCTGCATGGGAAAGACTTTCACGAATACTCTTATAAGCATCTTGCAAGTCGTATTTACCTACAAGTCCGATGTTAACAGTCTCTTTTGCATTCTCTCTTCTCTCAATAAACTCTTTCCAAGGACCAAGTGTTGGTGTCTTACCTATAGGTTCTCCTGTCTTTCTTAAGATAGCTTCGTCGAGCTTTTGGTTCTGCATGTTTACTGGAACTTCATAGATAGAAGGGAGGTCTTCGCTTTGAACAACACAATCAAAGTCCACATTACAGAATGCTGCCACTTTCTTTCGGATAGCGTCACTAAGATGCATCTCTGTTCGAAGTACAAGGATATCAGGTTGTATACCAATGCTCTGTAGCTCTTTTACACTATGTTGTGTAGGCTTTGTTTTTAGCTCTCCAGCTGCTTTTAGATAAGGAACGTAGGTCAGATGGATACTGAGTGCACGTTTTCCTAACTCCCATTTCATCTGTCGGATTGCTTCCATGAATGGCGCACTTTCAATGTCACCAATCGTTCCTCCAATTTCCGTAATTACGAAATCATAATGATATTTCTGCCCAAGAAGTTTGATATTACGTTTGATTTCGTCGGTAATATGGGGTACCACTTGAATGGTTTTGCCTAAATAATCTCCACGTCTTTCTTTATCGATAACCGCTTTATAGATGCGGCCCGTAGTCATACTATTGGCTTTAGTGGTCTGAATACCTGTGAAACGCTCATAATGTCCCAAGTCGAGATCGGTCTCCATACCATCTGCTGTCACATAGCATTCACCATGTTCATAAGGATTTAGCGTCCCTGGATCAATGTTGATATAGGGATCAAACTTTTGAATTGTGATGTTGTAGCCTCTGGCTTGCAGAAGCTTTCCGATGGATGCACTAATAATTCCTTTACCAAGTGAAGAAACAACGCCACCGGTGACGAAGATATACTTTGTTTCAGCCACAATATTTTTAATTTATAAATTCAGTATGCAAATTTAATTTTTTTCTTTGATATGTACAAACCTTTCCTTAGAAAGAATATGAAAATCCAAGGCTTGCATATTCTTTAAGTTGCCAATAGCCGTATTTTCCATCGCGTTCAGCGCCATCATCAAAGCGAGGGAAGATGAAAAGGTTACTGCTAATGTATCGATTGAACTGGAATGTAAATGTATTCTCCCAGTCTAATTCGCCTCGCCTGTACGTGGTATATCCATAGAGTCGAGTTCTCCATTTTATCATGTCGCTCATCTTCCACAATAAGTCTATCGTACACTCTGAACCAATGTCATGCAAGGTGTGGTTGCCTTCTTTCAGTCCATAGCGTTTACTTAAATCAAGACGACTAACATATTTGAAGTTGTAAGCAGCTGGAGCCAAATGTATGTTACCTGTCAATCGTTTGTTAAACCATGATACCTCATAATCCATACCGACAGAAAGGTTGACATTCAATGGATTGATGAAGTCGCTATATACAAATGGGTCATTGTTCTTATAGCCTTTCATGAACTGGGTATATGCAATAAGTTGGGCTGTATAATACCATTTTTTTGTAGCCTGGAAACCTATTTTCCCTGTATAACGCAACATGTCCTCGCTGGTTTTCAACTTATGAATCTGATCACTTTGAGACGTTTGGAAGCCAAGCTTCATTTCGAGTTTGTTGTCCCACTTCACCTTTTGCTTGTTATTGTAATTGGCTTGCAAGGTGACCGAACCTACCATGCTGTAATTGCTTTCCCCACCTTTATACCAATTGTTTGAAACATAATTCTGCAGGAACTGAAGGTAATAGTCTCCACTATAATTCCAAAAATTTGGTTTATAAATTTCGATGTTGGCATCAACATATTCTGGTTCAGCTGTTTTGGGTGCAACTCTTTCTGTAAGTTCTTGGTTCTTAGGCTTTATAGCATTGTTTACTTCAAGTGCAGGTCCAATGTTGTCAAGTTGACTTTCGGTAGTCCTCACAAGGTCAGGTCTATGAAGATAGATGTTCAACAGTGCTTCATTGAGTTGGCTCGTCAATGAGATGGAATCTGTCTTTGCATAAGAAAAGATTCTATGACTCACTCCTTTATAGAATGTTGTAGGTAGAAAGAGTGGGGCATAGTCTGCCTTAATTGAGGACGTTTGAACGTTAGCAAGATTCTGACGCATAGTTTGTAGACTATCAATATAGCGCTCATATAGTGTACGTGGCTTAGCCGGTAGGAGTGTGCGCATAGGAGTTGTCTGTGCGTGTATAGTCATTGCACAGGCAAAAATAAATATGGATATTGTCTTAAGTCGTTTCATAATGTAGGCAAAGGTAATGCAAAAAAAGCAGAAAACCAAAGTCTATGGTTGAGAAAAGCGATATGAACATGTGCTTTCATCACAATATTCACTTTTAAGATTGCTATAAGTTAGGTTTTATGATGTCCATTTTTGCATGCTGTTTCTTCATAAACAATATTCTAAATTCTATCAAAATAGCTTACAATAAAAGCTTTGTATATAGTAGAACGAGTAAGTGCTAAGGATTGTTCCTTATTAATTCTTTCTCTAAAGCAGCGAAAGCGGATTTTAAACTGGGTTGTTTTAAGATGTTATATGGGGCATTTTATGCTTTAATATAGGCTATTTTGCAGGCCAAAGTGTGTCCTTTTGTATGATGCTATAAGTCATGATGTTATGCTGTAAAATTCATGTAATAGAAGTGTTTTTATTTATCTCTAAACCTCTTTGTAAGTATGTTATAAATGATTGAAAGAGAAGCATAGATGCTTTGAATCGATTTTACATTGTGTTGCACGCTAATAGTCCTCTTCTTTCGGTTATTTTCCGTTTTGTTGCTATCCAAGTAGAGGTTGTGTAGCCTCTACTTATGTTTTTTATTTATGTACTTGTGTATTTGATTCATTTTTTGTATTTTTGCATCGTTTTGAAAATATAAAAAAACAATATATGAATATTTCGTATAAATGGCTTAAGGAGTACGTTGATTTCGACCTTA
Organism: Segatella salivae DSM 15606; assembly: GCF_000185845.1. GTDB lineage: Bacteria > Bacteroidota > Bacteroidia > Bacteroidales > Bacteroidaceae > Prevotella > Prevotella salivae. The sequence continues at coordinate 535,559 of NZ_GL629647.1, read as the reverse complement.
CACCACAACAAACAGCTGATGCGTTGACCTCGATAGGATTGGAAGTTGATGCTTTGGAGGAAGTACAAACCATCAAAGGAGGATTGAAAGGCCTTTATGTTGGAAAAGTATTGACTTGTGTTGACCATCCAAATAGTGATCATCTTCATGTTACAATGGTTGATTTGGGTAAGGATGAACCGCAACAAATTGTTTGTGGTGCTCCTAATGTAGCTACAGGTCAGAAAGTCATTGTTGCAGATTTAGGTTGTGTGCTCTATGATGGTGAAGACTCGTTTACAATCAAGAAAAGCAAGCTTCGTGGTGTTGAGTCATTTGGAATGATTTGCGCCGAAGACGAAATAGGGGTGGGCAATAGTCATGGTGGAATCATTGTATTGCCTGATGATGCTGTTGTGGGCACACCGGCAGCTGAATATTATCATTTAGAAAGTGATTGGTTGATTGAAATAGACATTACAGCCAATCGTGGAGATGCGCTTTCTCATTATGGTGTTGCACGTGATTTATATGCTTGGCTGAAGCAAAATAACTACCCAACAACACTTCATCGTCCTTCATGTGATGAATTTAAGGTTGACAACGAAGACCTACCGATTGACGTAGAAGTGCAAAATTCGGATGCATGTAAACGTTATGCATGTGTAAGTATCACGGATTGCGAAGTTAAAGAAAGCCCAGCTTGGCTTCAGAATAAACTACGAGTGATAGGCTTACGCCCAATTAATAGCATTGTAGATATCACTAATTATGTGATGATGGCCTATGGACAACCCATGCATTGTTTTGATGCAGACATGGTGAAAGGCCACAAAATAGTAGTTCGTACGCAGGCCGATGGAACAAAGTTTGTGACACTTGATGGTGAAGAACATACGTTGAGTGATCGTGATTTGAGCATTTGTAATGCAGAAGAGCCCATGTGTATTGCTGGTGTTTTCGGTGGAAAAGGAAGTGGAACGTATGATACAACGAGAAATGTAGTACTTGAAAGCGCTGTGTTCCACCCCACATGGATTCGTAAGAGTGCACGCCGTCATGGGTTAAGTACAGATTCAAGCTATCGCTTTGAACGTGGAATAGATCCTAATGGCGTAGTTTATGCATTGAAACAAGCTGCTATCTTATGCAAGGAATTGGCAGGAGGAAAGATTTCAATGCAAATAAAAGATGTCTATCCAGAACCAATAGAAGGTTTCAACGTTGATCTTTCATTTGATTATGTGCATCGCCTGATTGGAAAGGAGATAGGAAAGGAGACGATAAAAAATATAGTTTCTTCTTTAGAGATGAAGATTATCGAAGAAACAGAAGATGGTCTAAAGTTAATAGTCCCTCCTTATCGTTATGATGTACAGCGCCCATCTGACGTAGTAGAAGATATCCTTCGTATCTACGGATATAATAATGTAGAGATTCCAACACGCTTGAATAGTTCGCTGACTGTTGCAGGTGATGAAGATAAGAAATATCGATTGACAAATCTTCTTGGTGAGCAGTTGGTGGGCTGTGGCTTTAATGAAATATTGAATAACTCCCTTTCTAAGCTATATTATTATACAGATTTGGAGCTAAATGCATATCCGGAGAGTTCAACAGTGAAGCTAATGAATCCATTGAGTGCAGACCTTGGGGTGATGCGTCAAACTTTATTGTTCGGTGGTTTGGAAAGTATTATGCGCAATGTTAATCGCCGTAATGGAAATATTCGTTTCTTTGAGGTGGGCAATGTCTATAAATATAATAAGGAGAAATGGCAGGCAGAAGCTCCCTATAAGGCTTATAGTGAGGACCGCCACTTGGCACTTTGGCTTACAGGTAAACGTATAGAAGGTTCGTGGATTCATGCAGATGAAGATTCAAGTATCTATGAATTGAAAGCTTATGTGCAGAATATCTTTACCCGAGTAGGGGTTAGTGCAGGTGCATTGGTTGTTTCTGAGAGTGATAATAACATCTTCTCTAAAGCACTTTCCTATAAGAATAGAGGTGGTAAACTCTTTGCAGAAGTCGGTATTCTTAATATGAAACTTCTGAAAAAGATGGGTATAGAGCAGCCTGTTTACTATGCAGAAATTGATTTAGATGCATTACTTAAGGCGGTAAGAAATAACGAATTTGAATTTGAAGAAATATGTAAGTATCCTGCAGTTAGTCGTGATTTAGCTTTGCTTCTTGATAAGAAAGTCTCTTTTGAACAAGTTGAACAGATTGCATTCCAGACTGAAAAGAAACTCTTAAAACGTGTAGAACTCTTTGATGTTTATGAGGGAAAGAATCTTCCTGAGGGGAAAAAGAGTTATGCAGTCAACTTTATTCTGCAAGATGCTAATAAGACTTTGAATGATAAAGCTATTGAAGCAATTATGCAAAAACTGATAAAGCAGCTCACAACACAATTGGGGGCAGAACTCAGATAATTGTAATGGAGAGATAAGAATACATATATAAAAGAATAATAAAAATGGGAAGAGCATTTGAATATCGTAAAGCTACAAAGCTTAAACGATGGGGGCACATGGCCCGTGTATTTACAAAATTAGGTAAACAGATTGCTATTGCAGTAAAGGCAGGTGGTCCAGAGCCAGAAAATAATCCTACTTTACGTGCTTTGATAGCTAACTGTAAGCGTGAAAACATGCCTAAGGATAACATTGAGCGCGCGATTAAAAACGCAATGGGCAAAGACCAGAGTGAATACAAAGAAGTAACTTATGAAGGATATGGCCCTCATGGAGTGGCTGTTTTGGTGGATACATTGACCGATAATACTACTCGTACGGTGGCTGATGTACGTTCTATATTCAACAAGTTTAGTGGTAATATGGGTACGACTGGTAGCCTTTCATTCTTGTTTGACCATAAAAGTGTTTTCACATTCAAGAAGAAAGAAGGTCTTGATATGGACGAAATGATTCTTGATTTGATAGACTATGGAGTAGAAGATGAATACGATGAAGACGAAGAAGAGAATGAAATCACAATTTATGGTGACCCAAAAAGCTTCGGAGATATTCAGAAACATTTAGAGTCGGAGGGTTTTGAAGTAACAGGAGCAGAGTTTACTTATATTCCGAATGATCTCAAAGATGTTACTCCTGAAGAGCGAGAAACTATTGATAAGATGGTTGAAAAGCTTGAAGAGTTTGATGATGTGCAAACAGTTTATACAAATATGAAGCCAGAAGAGTAAGCTTTTTATATTATATATTACAAAAAACTATTGCTGTTTTATAAAACTTCTTGATGTGAGAATATGTTTTATTTAACAGCAATAGTTTTTTATTTGAGTTTTATTGCTGTCCGGTAAACATTATTGTCGGTAGTGTACTTTCAACTGTGTCAAGGCTCTAAATACTTGCTGATATCGCGAGTGCTTGTACCAAAAGCATACATGTTTATAATCTGATCCGCCATACCTTCTGCAAGGATTGTTTCGCGCTTTCTGATGGTCTGAGGCTCAAAGGAACCGTCACGGTCACGAGGCGTTTCTACAGTAACCTCACCATAGCATGTCTGCACTTGCTTAGGCAGCTTACCATTACGGCGATTGCCTTTTGAGCGTTCATCAATAGAGAGATGAGTATCCATCTCGCCTTCAAGGGCAGCATTCAAAATGCGCTCCAACATTGGTGCCAAAGCACCATCCTTACCGAATAATGGTACTCCCTTACGAAGCTGTTCCGCAGCCCGCTTGTAATCAATTCCGTTGTTGTCCATAATAAATAAACTGTGTAAAACTAATCTTATTGTAGCATGACACAGTTTAATTTACACTCTCAACACGTCCTGCCCATTTGGCTCCCTACGGCCAATTCTCGTCAATATATTGCTGATTACCAGTATTCTATTTTTCTTTTAGAACGCGTTTTCTTTCCTTCTTGAGTAGCATAATAACTCTTCGTCCAATTTCCTTTATTGTCAAAATTAGAATATGTGAGTTGCACTTTATTTAATTCATTGTCAGCATAGGGAACTATATCGCTCAAAACTGATATATCATCTGATTTTTTTATCTCGTCTGTTAACCTCCCCATTTTGTCATAGGAATAGAATACACTGTCTGTTCCATTGAAAAACTTGGTTTCCAGAATCTTCTGTTTCTTTTCATTATAATAATAGTTCACTTTCGAGACTTTGCCATTTTCCTTTTGCCAGGCAGTTGCCTCTTCATTGCTTATCAGCAAATCGCCGTCATATACAAAGTTGTCAATATATAATGATACGGTATCCGAACCATTCATATATACCCTGCGTTTATAACATTTTCCAGAAGGAGAAAAGTAGTCTTCGCATTTCTTCACCAATTTGGTGTAAGGAGCACTTATGTCTGTTATACTTGTCACCACGACACTGTCCGTAATCCGATAATCATATACATAATCAGACTTCAATTTTCCTTTATAAAAGTTCCGCTCACGAATAAGAGAGCCTTGTCTGTCGAAATGACAAACAATCCTCCATTTGTCGTGTGTTGTTGTGGTAATTTTTCTTACCCCTGTAACACTTATACTGTTATTACAGTCCACTCCCAGATTCGAAGGATACCCAGGAACAACAATTCCTGCAAATAAAAAGATAAGGTAAAATAAGTTCTCCATTTTGTACTTTTAGTTGTCTTTATTGGCAAGCGCATTTGTACGTTGTCAAATAAAA
>NZ_GL629647.1:529075-530853 GCF_000185845.1 Segatella salivae DSM 15606 | reverse complement strand
ACTTATCAATAGCCTTTTCTAATGTTGGCCTTGGCATCGGTAATATAAGAGGTGCTGCCGAGGTGGTCACTATGATAGAAGAAGATTTCCTCGGTGTTGGTGGTATCTGTGGGGACATAACCATAACCCGGCTGGGCATTATCAGGATCTTCGGGTTTCTGCCATTGGATAGGCGGGCCAGGAACATCTCCCTTTTCATTGAACTTCGGCCGTTGCACCCAACCTTCGGGCACAGAGTGGTCGCCCAAATCCCCGATAATGTCGTTATAACCGCGACCGGTGTTGTCGGGATCGGCCGTTGCTCCTTTCATTGTTGGTACTCCCGGCGGCGTGCCAAGCGACTTATAATACTCCTCGCGCTGTTTCTCTATCTGCATCATGCGAGCGGCATAGTCTTTCTGTCCTGCCGTAACGTTGTTGCCACTGATGCCATAAACATTGCTGAACTTACCTACACCGAGTTTACTTGCTACACGTTTATCGCCGATGAAGTAATGCTTCGTGAAGCGGTTCTTTGTCACAGTGATAATCGGAGCAGGATAAATGGTGTAATCTTCCGTTTTGTGGAAAGTGATTCCCTGTGGCGCACCATTGATATATACCCCTTCCAAATCGCCGTGGCTCTTGATGATACGCTCGCCGGCGGCATTGTAAGTGTATCGGTTTGTCTTGCCATTGTCCGATAATACCATCAGGCGATTGTCCTCGTCCCAATACATTCTCCGTTCGGTACCAAGGCTATCGTTCTCCACTAAGGTAGGATTACCATTGGCATCGTAGGTGTAATGCTCATGCCCTATCTGCGTGGGAGCGGTGGGATGATTGCTGTCTTCGTACTTATACGTGAAGTCATAAGACTGTGCTGTCTTTGTGGAGTCCACCTTTTGCACCTTGGTAAGCGGTTCGCTCATGCGCCCAAAAGTCATCTGCATGCTGTAACTTGCCTGCTTGGCCTTACCACTGGCATATACCAAACGGTTTAAATCGTCGTAAGCATAGCTGTGCTTGAATGTGCCGCCAAGCTTCGCCTTGTTCTTATTGCCTATCTCCTGCGGATCAGCATTGTTGGTGATGCCGAGAATATTATCCACCAAGTCGTACTTATACTTGTTCTGCATGACGGTATTCCCCGCCGAGGAGAGCGTCATCTCCTGCAAACGCTCGCGCTGCTTGTCGTAAGTGTAGCGGCTTTCCGTGCCGTTGCCGAGCTTGGTGTAAACGGTGTGTCCGTCTTTATCGTAACCTATCTTTTCGATAAGGGTTTCGTTTTTGCCGAGTTTGTTGCTCGTAAGACTTTCCACCTGCCCCGCCGCATTGTAGTGATAAGTAACCACTTCGCCGTCGGGATAGGTCATCGTGCGCACGCGGTTCCAGCTGTCGTAAGTGGCGCCGTAGTGGTACTTCATATCGTTCTCTGAATGGTCAAGATAGCTGATGCCTACTAATCTTCCGTAATCGTATTTAATCTGGTTACAGCAATCACGTATGCCATAAACAGATATGATTGATAATACATTGTTGAACATGGGATTACAGTTTAAAGTTCCCATTGCTGGATAATATATCCAGGTTACATAACCGAGGTTATCGGAAAGCGTTTTAACATAATAAGCTGCCATTTATATTAAACTAGATATTATTATGGACTAAATCCCATAATCTTTATAACTATAGTAATAATACCTACCTTTTTTTACTTTATAATAAAAGATGAAACATCCAGATGAAACTATTCGGCGTTTGGTATTAGACTCTTGTATTAACTGACATATATTAAA
>NZ_GL629647.1:525953-528745 GCF_000185845.1 Segatella salivae DSM 15606 | reverse complement strand
TTGAGCTGTGGAAAGTCATTAGAAATCATATTATTTTTTTTATCTTAATGTTTCTGTCATTAGGAATAATATAAAGAGTATCAGAAGAATTTAAATATGAAGCTTGTAACTGAATTTTATGCAATCTGCATATAGCGTCTGCATATAAATCTTTTTTGTTCAATTTTTGTGCTTTTGCAGATATACAGAAGCACAAAAATATGACATATGTAATATTTTTAAACATTGTAAAACCTTATTTTACAATTGAGATAGGGAACACTGCATTAACTCCCGATCTGTCATATCGATATATCAATTTACTTTCTTTGTCCAAAGTCTACCACTGCTCGTATCTGCTTTGGGAGTATATAGATTTTTTACTCCTGTTCCATCTATGACATATTTTAATAGTATAATAGCTTCTTCGCTATTCATTTTCTCTTTCTTAATATAATCTACAATAGCATGAGATAAGAGGTTTCTTTCATTTGATAATTGCAAAGCCTCTTCCTCAATATTCTTTATATTTTTAACTCTTGATAGGATAAAAGTATTCTTTTCACTATCATTATTGAAATCTGGTATATATTTATAATAGACATTTGTCCCATAGTCTAATCCATATTCTCCATAGACATATTTATATAAACCTATCAATGCCATTTCTATAAACCGTCGATTACAATTATTATCTGATAGATAACTACATACTTCATTTATAACATTTACGGAATTTTCAAATCCTAAATTTTGAAAAACATGAACTTCTCCACCATTTATAACAAAAAGTTTTGTTGGGTAATGCGGCTGAAAACTTAACCGAAAAGAGTATACGCCATCATATGTTCCTCTCTTAATTTGAGAAAGCTTTCCTATGATGGTTTTACTCCTAACTCTAACTTTAAATTCCTTACAAACCTTAATAGCAATTCTATCAGGTAAAGTAATAGTGATCTCGGAATTTTGACCACCAATCTGCAATACCATAAAAAGTACCACAAATAATATACAAAATCTATTTTTCATCTTTTGGTGTTTCTGCTTGTTTTTGTTTACTTAATTCATCTCGATATTTTTGTTCCGTTTGCCTTGCTTTTTTCTCATATGTAGAGGAAGGAACTTTTTTTTGTTTGGGCTGACTTGATCGAATATCCCGATCAACTTGAACGGGATCTGCTGCATGAACAGATTCATGGCTAGCCTCCGCTCCTAATGCCTCCTCTAAACTTAAACCAAAATTTGCATTTCCTTCTTCTTTTGTAGATTTTTCTATCATATCAACGAAAAAAGTTATTTTTGCCCATGTGGAACTATAACGATTATTTTTCAGTCTTATACTACTTCCATCAGCAGTTGCTTGCTGAGTCTCAGCATATGTCGTTGTCGTTTTTGTTTCTGTATTCCTATGGCTATATATTAAATGTATTTTTGTTGGAGAATTTACTAATAATGCAAGTTGTTTCCTACCGGTCTCTGTTTTCATCATTCCATTAAAAAGAGCCTTTGTATTCTCGTTGGCTTTTGGAGACATAGTCAATTTGCCCTTTTCATAATAAATAACAATCATATTTCCTTGATATACTTTTTTTCCATCTGGATCAATAAACTTGATCGGATTTCCGATACAATAGACATAACCACTAACGGAAGCATATTTCTCAGTTAAAGGATCTATTCCATACCACAAACTTGTAACAGGGTCCATGTATCTTGCACCATAATAATATAGCCCCGTTTCCTCGTCCAATTCCTTGCCGTTGAATTTATACGGCATGTCTTCTGATGAGGAGTGCTCGTCTACCAACAACTCGCCGTAGGGCAGATAGGCGTCAAACTGGGTGATGTTGGCGTCTTTGTCGGTGATATAACTTGTGCTGCCGAGGTGGTCGGAGTGATAGAAGAAAATGTCCTCGGTGTTGGTGGTATCTGTTGGGATATAACCATAGCCAGGTTGGGCATTATCCGGGTCTTAGGGCTTCTGCCATTGAATAGGCGGGCCGGGAACATCTCCCTTTTCATTGAACTTCGGTCGTTGCACCCAACCTTCGGGCACGGAGTGGTCGCCCAAGTCCCCGATAATGTCGTTATAACCACGGTGGGTGTTGTCGGAATCTGCCGTTGCCCCCTTCATCGTAGGAACACCCGGCAGCGTGCCGAGCGACTTATAATACTCCTTACGTTGTTTCTCTATCTGCATCATGCGTGTAGCATAATCTTTCTGACCAGCCGTAATATTATTGCTACTGACACCATAGACATTGCTGAACTTGCCTATACAAGGTTTGCTTAACCTTATTCATTATCTATTTTATTTCAGCTCCATATTGTATACCGTTTTCATCTTTTAAATATTCATATATTGCCCTTAGATACATAATGGTCTCGGCATTAGTTAATTTATTCTCGGATAAGAATGTAGAGTACTCCTTAATTATTCCGTTTGGATTATATGCGCCAACACTTTGGAAGAAGAAAATCTTTTTATCACGATAAATGAATATTTTTCGAGGAAAATGTGGCCCTTGCCCTTTAAAGGCATAGATTCCGTTTACCATTTTTTTCCTTTTTATCTAGTAAATTATACACATTCGCACTTGCATTGACAAACTCTTTTCCGTAACCTTCATCAAGTTGTGTGGCAATACTCTTAGGAACTAAAACTTGATAGAAAGGGAGCTCGCGTTTGTTCTTTGCGGATAAAAGATACGTACAACAAATCAATAATAATAAAAAAATAGTTTCTTTCTCATTTCATTTCGTTATTTAATTCTCGTGACTGTTCAATTATTTTTGTACGTTGTCAAATAAAA
>NZ_GL629647.1:498845-525018 GCF_000185845.1 Segatella salivae DSM 15606 | reverse complement strand
GTTTCCGCGCGACGCTTTAGGGCAAAAAATCTCTTTTTCATGCTTCCGCGCGACGCTTTAAGGCTAAAAATCATTTTTTCATGCTTCCGCGCGACGCTTTAAGGCAAAAAATCTCTTTTTCATGCTTCCGCGCGACGCTTTAGGACTAAAAATACTTTTTTCGCGTTTCCGTGCGACACTTTAGGACTAAAAATCCTTTTTTCGCGTTTCCGTGTGGAAGTTTACGGGAGTTCCTTACAGGATTAGGGGCTTAGTTTTCAAAAATAATGCGGAATTGCCTATTTTGAGACAATTCCGCACGAAAAATCATGCTGTTTAGTTTTCATTGGACAGCAATATTTGAGTTTATACCTTATCAAAGGTCGTCTAAGTTAACTTGTTGTTCAGAGGCCTTCTTCTTTTTCTCTTTCTTAGACTCACCTGTATTCTTATTGTTTCTAAAATTATCTGAGGCCTTCTTTGAATTTTCTTCAGATTCTTCAGAAGGATTAGATATAGGGTTACCATCCTCATCTAAGTAAACCTCTTCTTCGCTAATGATGCTATCTCGGCGTGTAGTGTCGCGTTTAGCTTGTGAACTATAGCTTGCACAAAGATACATATCATTGGTAATATCATCATCATGTGGCTTATCAAACTTAGCATGATATTGTTTGAATTCAGGGTCTTTGAATAAGGATTGCAGGAAATAACCACAAATAGGTAAGGCTGTTCGTGCTCCTTGTCCTAATGCACCAGTTCTGAAATGTATACTTCTATACTCTCCACCTACCCAAGCTCCAACTACCAAACGTGGACTAACTCCCATGAACCAAGCATCTGAGTGATTATTTGTTGTTCCTGTTTTACCACCAAACTCTGTATCACGATAATTTCCTACATATCCTAATAGAGATTGAGAGGTTCCTCCTGGTTCACGAAGTCCACCTTGAAGCATCTGTTGCATTAAGAAAGCGCTCTTATAAGGAATAACTTGTTCGGACTTTGTTGGGCCTACATAGATTTCATTTCCATCTTTATCCAATATTCGAGTTACTAAGACTGGATCATGATGTTTGCCATTATCAGCAATTACACAATAGGCATTTACCATCTGTAATAAGGTTACATCGCTGGAACCTAAAGCCAAAGAAGGTTCATCATCCAAAGGACTTGTAATACCCATCTTCTTGGCTGTTTCTATAATTCTTTTAATTCCCATTTCCTGGCCAAGGCGAACTGCAACCGAGTTGATACTCTTTGCAAAGGCACTTTTCAAAGGGATAGAATCTCCACTAAATGAGCCATTGGCATTTCTTGGCGTCCATGTAACTTCTTTATGTTGTTTTTTGTCATATACCTGCATTGAGATATATTCATCACGTCGTTTGTCACAAGGAGTCAATCCCTGGTTCATAGCCTCAGTATAAACAAACAATTTGAATGTAGAACCAGGCTGACGCATTGCTGTAACCTTATCATATTTCCAAGAATTAAAGTCTATATCTCCGACCCATGCTTTCACTGCACCAGTTTGAGGCTCCATAGCTACAAAAGCACAATGCATGAATGTCGTCATATATTTGATGGAATCTTCAGATGTCATCTCTTTTGTGATGGTTCCTTTATCATAATCAAAGACTTTAACTGGATGCTTCCATTCCTTATAATAATAATTAACAGAGTCAGGATTGTTGGGGAAGCGTGCTAATAAAGCTTTATAGAAAGGCTGACGTTCTGCAATTTGTTGAATAAAGTTAGGAATAACTTGATGATTTTCGTCTTGCCAAGGGTCTTGACGGAGCCAATTACTCGTTTGATTTCTATAAATACCCCAATGGTTATTAAAGTTCTGTTGTACTTGCTTCATTTGCTTCTTAGCAGCATCTTCAGCATACTTTTGCATTCGTGTATCAATAGTAGTGTAGATCTTTAATCCACTTGAATAAAGATCGTAACCATTCTCTTCACACCAATCTTTCAGATAGTTTGCAATTGCTTCACGGAAGTATTTAGCTTGTCCATCATAGTTTTCTTCTACTTTAAAGTCTAACTTTATCGGGATTTCTTTTAAGGAATCACATGCAACACGACTTAAATCACCATGATTATACATATTAGTTAATACGGTGTTTCGGCGTGCTAAAGAGTTCTTTATGTTAGTTTTTGGGTTGTAGTAAGACGTAGCCTTTAACATACCTACAAGCACAGCAGCTTGCTCTGTGGTAAGTTTCGCTGGTGAAGTGTTGAAATATGTCTTTGCGGCCGTTTTTATCCCATATGAATTATTGCCGAAATCAACGGTATTGGCATACATCGTTATAATTTCTTTTTTGGAATAAACTGTTTCGAGTTTAGTTGCGATAATCCATTCCTTGCTTTTGATAATTAACATCTTTAAGCCTGGAATCTTTCCTAAAAGTCCCGTGGAATATTGCGACCGAACGCGGAACATATTCTTGGCTAATTGCTGAGTAATAGTTGAAGCCCCACGTCCATCATGACGTAGTATGGCATCTTTCATTGCGCCAAATAAACCAATCGGATCTATTCCAAAATGTTTGTAGAAACGCTCATCTTCCGTATCTATCAATGCTCGGAAGAACATTGGATTAACTTCTTCGTATTTAACTGGTGTTCTATTCTCATTAAAATACTTTCCAATGAGTTTTCCATCAGCGCTATAAATCTCTGAAGCTTCGCTCGTCTGGGGATCTAAAATACCAGAAAAATAGCCTGGAGATTTACCAAAAAGCCATAGGAAGTTCATATCTACCATACCAAGATAGATAAAGAATGCAACTATACATGAAACAAAACCAATCATAGTCTTAGTATACCATGCACGTCCTTTGTATAACTTTTTATACCAAGGCCAGAAGTTACGTAAAAGGTTGACGCACCATTTAAAAACTCTTTTTATCTTCATATTTTTAATTTTTGCGTATCTTGAATAATACAAATGTACAAAATATATCGGCATTTATATATTATCATCAATATATTTTATAATTTCTTCAAAGTTCATAGGTTGAAACCATTTAATTTGTTTATCACGCTTAAACCAAGTGAGTTGTTTCCTCATATATTGGCGAGTGTTTGATTGGATTTGTCTAATCGTCTCCTCTTTTGTTAGTAAACCATCAAGGAAATTAAATGTTTCTTTATAACCGACAGTATTTAATGCGTTATGGTTTCGATAGTCATATACTCGTTCACACTCTTCGATCAATCCATGATTAAACATATCAATTACACGTGAGTTGATTCTTGTGTAGAGTTCGTCTCTATCTCTGTTTAATCCAATCTTTAATATATTAAAAGGTCTTTGCTTTATAGTTTGTTTACGAAAAGACGTGTAAGTTTTCCCTGTCATGTAACAAATTTCAAGAGCATGTACTACACGTCGAGGATTCTTTTTGTCTACAATTTGATAGTGTTCTGGATCTAATTGTTTTAATTCTTCCACAAGAGAATCCAAGCCTTCGTTTGCTAACTTCTCTTTTAATAGTTCACGTGTCTCTTGATCAACAGTTGGTATGTTATCTATTCCGTTACATACGGCATCAATATACATCATACTTCCTCCTGTCAAAAGTAGGGTGTTATGTCCTTTATTGAAAAGATTTTCTATCAGAAACAAGGCATCTGACTCATATTTAGCAGCGCTATAATAATCAGTTACTGTATGATTCCCTACGAAATAATGTCGAATTTGATGTTGTTGTTCTTGGTTTGGCGCAGCTGTACCTATTGGAATTTCTGCATAAATCTGTCGGGAGTCTGCATTTATAATAGGTGTATTCAGGTGTTGAGCAATCTTGATACAAAGTTCTGTTTTGCCAACCCCAGTCGGGCCAAGAACAACAACAAGTGTCTTCATCAGCGAATAATGCCTCGTTTAGACGATTCTACGAAATCAATGATATATTGGATTTCAGGAGTGATTTGAAGGTTCTTTTTAATCTCTTCGATTCCTTCTTTAAGTACACCTTTTGAATAAAGCAGTCGATAAGCTTCATGAATAGAGTCTATCAATTCATTGCTAAAACCTCGTCTACGTAGTCCAACAAGGTTTATTCCACAATACTTTGTTGGCTCCTTACCTGCTATAATATAAGGTGGGATGTCTTGACTGAAACGACAACCTCCTTGAATCATTACATAACTTCCTATTTTACAAAATTGATGTGTCAAAACAGTTGCACTGATAATAGCATTATCATCAATGGTAACTTCACCTGCGAATTTTGTAGAATTGCCAACAATGCAATTATTCCCAACCACACAATCATGTGCAATATGCATGTTTTCCATTAGCAAATTGTTATTGCCAACAATCGTTTTCCCTTTGGATGCTGTTCCGCGTGATATTGTTACATTCTCTCGAATACTATTTCCATCGCCAATTTGACAGGTTGTTATCTCGCCTTTGAATTTCAGATCTTGTGGCTTTGTGGATAGACTGGCACCTGGAAAGATCTCATTTCCGTTGCCAATTCGTGCACCAACATTGATTGTAACACTGTTTTGTAATACATTGTTATCACCTATAACTGTGTCTCGATCAATATAACAAAACGGGCCAATGATATTATTATCCCCAAGGATTGCCTCGGGATGGACATAGGCTAACGGACTAATCTGGTTCATATTTGTTTTATACTAAGTTATTTGTTCTTTACAATCTGAGCGGTAAATGTAGCTTCTGAAACTACTTGATCACCTACAAACATATATCCTTTCATGGAACTTATGCCATGACGCACAGGAGCTAAAAGCTCAACCTTAAAGAGAAGAGAATCTCCTGGAACAACCTTTTGACGGAATTTCACGTCATCTATTTTCAGGAAATATGTTGAATACTTCTCTGGTTCCTCAAGTTGTCCAAGCACAAGCAGGCCACCGCACTGAGCCATTGCCTCTATTTGAAGTACTCCAGGCATAACAGGTTCGTTCGGGAAATGCCCTTGGAAAAAAGGTTCATTGGCTGTAACATTCTTCACACCTACAATACTTGTTGGACCCATTGCGGTGATTTTGTCTACCAATTGCATGGGATATCGATGAGGAAGAAGTTCGCGAATACGCTTATTATCCATGATAGGAGCCTCATTTGGATCGTAGACTGGAGCTTGAACTTCATGTTTGCGAATCTCTTTTCTCATTAGTCTTGCAAACTTGTTATTAATGGTATGGCCTGGTCGAGTGGCTATAATTCTACCCTTGATAGGCTTACCGATGAGTGCCATGTCACCAATAATATCAAGTAATTTATGTCGAGTACATTCGTTTTCCCACATCAAAGGCTTATGTTGAATATATCCAATCTTCTTAGCATCAATGCGTGGAACTTTCAAAACATCAGCCAACTGGTCTAATTTTTCCTGACTAACCTCGCGCTCGTAGATAACAATTGCATTATCGAGATCACCTCCTTTTATAAGGTTGGCCTCTAACAATGGCACAATATCTCTTACAAACACAAAGGTTCTTGCAGGCGCAATCTGTGTGTCAAAGGTAGACATGTCTTCCAAAGTAGCAAATTGGCTGTTAATAAATTTAGAGTTAAAAGAGCACATTGCAGTAATACTGAATTGGTCATCAGGTAGAATAGTGATGACAGATCCAGTCTCTTTATCTTTTACTTCAATCTTATGTCTAATGATGTAATAGTCCTTTGTAGCATTCTGTTCGACTATACCAATCTCCTTAAACTTCTCAATATAGAGTGCAGCAGAGCCGTCAAGTATAGGAAATTCGGGGCCATTTACCTGGATAAGACAATTGTCAACTCCCGATGCATAGAGTGCAGCCATACCATGTTCTATCGTAGAAACACGCACGTCTCCTTTTGCAATCACGGTCCCACGTTGTGTATCTACTACGTTCTCTGCTACTGCATCGATGATTGGTTGACCTTCAACGTCTATTCTTTGTATTTTATATCCCGTATTCTCCGGTGCGGGATTGAATGTTACAGTGAGGTTCAATCCTGTATGTAATCCTTTTCCAAAAAGCGAAAAACTACCTTTAAGAGTTGTCTGTTTTTTTGCTTCCATATAATGTTTATCTTTGTTTCTTTAGTTCTTCTATTTCTTTTTTCAATGCATTTAGTTCCTTATAAATCTCTGGTAAACGCTGGAATATAGCCTGAGACTTAAAGTAAGGGAGTTTTTCCATTGGGGGAGTACCTATTAAAATCTGGTTACTTTTAAGACTTCCCGGTACACCACTCTGCGCACCTAAGAACACTTTATCTCCAATTTCGATGTGACCTGCTACACCAACTTGCCCGCCAAACATACACCATTGACCGATTTTCGTACTTCCTGCAATACCAACTTGAGCCGACATAACGGTGTTTTCACCTACTTCTACATTATGAGCTATTTGCACAAGATTATCAAGTTTTACTCCTTTTTTAATCTTTGTACTGCCCATAGTTGAACGATCGACACATGAATTTGCACCAATTTCCACATCATCAGCAATTTCTACAATGCCTATTTGAGGGATTTTGTCATATCCATCTTGTCCATTTGGAGCAAAGCCAAAGCCGTCTGCACCGATAACACTGCCTGCATGTATAATTACACGATTACCGATTTTACATCCCATATAAATGGTTACATTCGGATAAATGATACAATCTTCTCCCAAACTAATGTTCTCATTCATGACAACATTAGGATAAATCTGACATCCATCGCCAATAACAACGTTGTCGCCTATGTAGGCAAATGCACCAATATATACATCTTTACCAATCTTTGCACTTGGAGAAACAAAGGCTAATGAATCAATTCCGGTCTTCTTCTGACGCATAGAAGCCTCATACATTTGTAGGAGTTTTGCTACACAATCACGTGCATTTGCAACTCTTATGATAGTGGTATGCACGGGTTTCTCTATTTCTATCTGTTTATCGACAAGCACAATAGTCGACTTAGTGTCGTAAAGATAGTGAATATATTTAGGGTTAGCCAAGAAAGATATTGCCCCTTTAACACCTTCTTCAATTTTAGCAAAGGTGTTAACTGTTGCATTCTCATTTCCCTCAATACGTCCTTGGATAAACTGAGCGATTTGCTTTGCTGAAAATTCCATATTAAATTGTATCTTCAATTATATTTCTGCAAATATAACAAAATTAATCCATACTGAATGATTTGAGTGGCATTATTTCACGTTTTTTGCGTGCAAACCATTTATTTCCTTTATTCTTTATTGTAAATTAAACGGATTTTTGGAAAGAGATAAAAAGATTTTATGAAACGTTATGAATCTGTATTCTTTATCATAAAGATGAATTTATAAAATGAATTTAGAATAAGGATAAAGGTATGAGGGACATAATAAAGTGAGATAGATATCCTTTTGGATTTCTTATTCAGTCATTTTACGACATGATTTGGCTCAAATAACAATGCAAAATGAGGCAAATCATGTCGTGAAATGGCCTGTTTAAAAAAGTCTTTATAATGCGTTGATTATCAGATTGCTATATCCTTAATAATGAAGTACATTCACATCAAAAGTTCGAGTGTCTTTAATGCCAGTATACATCATAAGCTCAGACAATTCTGCATGCATCTTTTTAATTTGTTTGATGACACCATCCTTACCTTCTTTTAATAGAGGTGAAAGGATAGCTCGGCCTACAGAGACGGCATCTGCGCCAAGCGCTAAGAGTTTATATGCGTCATATCCAGACTCAATGCCACAGTCAGCAAAGATTTTTATGTTGCTTCCTGCCAGTGCATCTTTAATCTTTGGAAGAGCATAAGCTGGGGGAATGCCAAATGGAATGCGGCCATGGTGGTGGGAGAATTAAACTTTTGGCCAAAGATTTCTGTTGTCAAATCTGGTTCAATAGCGTCAATCACTCTCATTTCCACTAAGATATGATCAAGGAAATTGCGGTTATGTATGTTGGCATCTTCCGCTTTTCCGCTTGTAACAGGGATTAATTCTGCGGGACCAGGCCATTGTTGTTTTGCTTGGTTATCCATAATCATCCGTATATTTGTTTATATTTATAATCGTGGAATCTGTCCTATTGACTTACTGCCACAAGTCTGTCTGTTCGGTCATTGACGCCTTTGAAATAGACTAAAGCTTGATAATGATTTTTAGTTTGATAGAAGTTTCCCTCTGATGGCAGTATTTGTGTAGTACCATCTGGTTTTATTTTTACGTATTCATACGAATAATAACCTTGTTTTAAGAGTAAAGATAGTGTGTATAGATGTTGAGTTTCATTATATTTCATTTTGTATTGAGGACTTAAGTGATGATTAGTCAATCCACCACTGATATATATGGCGTCGTCGGAAGTATCTGTTTGCAAGGTGAAATTCACATAAGCATAATCTGAAAGATAGTCATTACCATTATTATCGCTATTTCGTATGATAAAAATTCCTTGGCCACTTTCGTCAAAGACATAGTTTCTTCGTGGAAGATCTGGCCATAAATATGCCTGATAATTATGCCCGTCCCAGTTTATTCTTTCTATTCCCATGGTAGGATGATCTACAGATAGACATTCAAACTTACGATAATTGTTTCCTGCATCGAAAATAAATTGCCGACAATGCTGCCATTGTAATCCATCATGTGATATGAGTTGGGGCTGTATATTCACACGCGCATCGTCCCATCTTGCATTCTGAAGTATTATTGTTTTGACTTGAGTGGCAGGATTAGTAACCATTAAGTTTCCAAATTTTAGCATCATTCCAACTTGTTGATGTGATTGATTTACATCGATGTCTGTATTCGAAGTATAAGTCAATTCAACTTTCATCAAGGGCTCTACAACCATGAAATAAGCTGTTAATAGCTTATTATCTTCCTCGTCATATACCTCAACTTTATAGTTGCCGCTCATGGTTATACGACATTGATCATTAGGTAAGCTGAAGGCATAATGCGTGTAAATTACATTCGTGTTGACTGATTCTTGCACTTGATTAATTAGAAGATTATCGCGAAATCCATCTAAATAATCTGTACTAAAGAGTTGGGTGGATGGCGACCAATCAGCTTCGCAATGGGTAATCTTATAGGTATAGCGATGATATTCGTGTCCAAATCGGTCGAAAGAAATTTGTATCTGTTCGTTAGAATTTAGTTGAATGATGGGTAACATCGATAGAGGCTGGTTGACATTCCTTACTTGCAATGTCGCAATATCTGGCGATATGACTTCATTTCTTTGTGCCGTTATAGTAGTTGTAAAGCACAATAGTAGGAGGGTAAAAATGTACTTATAGCCTCTTATCATTCTATTTCAACCTTAATTTATATAAATAATCTACCGATTTGATATACCACGGCACTGACTCCCCAAGCTAACATGGTTGTGTAACCTGCTGCAAAAAGGGCCCATTTCCAACTCCCAGTTTCTCCTTTTATAGCCGCAATTGTTGCTATACAAGGAAAATAGAGCAGTACGAAAAGTAGGAAACAATAGGCTGTAAGTGTAGCTATTGGAGCCGCTTCGATATCACTGATGCCATGAAGTCTGGCGATGTCGTGTGTCATTTGTCGGCGTAAAGCCTGATATTTGCCTCCAGCATCATTGAATTTATTGTCCTCACTAAAGCTCGAATCATTGCTATAAAGAACTCCCATCGTGCTGGCTACAATCTCCTTTGCCCCAACACCAGAGAGCAATCCAACATCAATTTTCCAATCAAATCCCTGTGCAAGGAAAACTGGTTCAACGGTTTTTCCTATCTTTCCGATGTAACTTTGTTCCTGTTGTTGTTGAGGAGACAGGCTATCATCATGTGGAAAATAACCTAATGCCCATACAATAATACTGGCAACAAGGATGATTCCTCCCATTTTCTTTAGATATTGCTTGCCCTTTTCCCATGTATGGCGCCCCATAGCCTTCCAGGTTGGGAAACGATAGGGGGGAAGTTCCATTACAAAAGGTGTATCTTCACCTTTGACAACGAATTTAGAGAAAATGCGACTCAATATAATCGAAATTGTAATTCCAATGACATAGAGGGAAAGCATCACAAGAGATTGATACTTCAAAGCAAAGAAAGAACCCGTTATCATGATATATATAGGTAGACGAGCAGAGCAGCTCATAAGGGGTAAAATGAGCATAGTGATGAGGCGAGAACGTCTGCTTTCAATGGTCCTTGTTGACATAACAGCTGGTACATTGCAGCCAAATCCCATGATTAAAGGAATGAACGATTTGCCATGGAGTCCCATTTTATGCATCAATTTGTCCATGATGAACGCTGCACGAGCCATATATCCGGAGTCTTCCATAAAGCTAATGAAGAAATAAAGAATTAAGATTTGTGGAAGGAACACAATAACAGCTCCTACACCTCCAATTACTCCATCTACAAGCATAGCTTTAATTGGACCATCAGGTAGGTTCTGAGAAATCATCTTTCCAAACCAAGCTACGGCCGCATCAATCCAATCCATAGGTATTTGTCCTATGATAAAGGTCGCTGAAAACATGATGAATAGAACCAAGATAAATATGGGAAAGCCAAGATATCGATTAGTAATGACGCGGTCAATTGACTGGGTCATTTGATAGATATCTTTGTTTTTTCCTGTTTCATACAATGCTTCTTCTAAGGCGCCATGTATGAAACCATACTTCGCATCCATGATTGTTGTTTCACAATCCTCACCAGTTTCTTCTTTCACTCGAGCCTCTGCATATTCTCTTGCCTTAAATATGGCTTCTGCATTTGATAGTGTTTGAATGTACTTTATGGTGTCTGCATCATTCTCAAGAAGTTTAATGGCCAGATAACGAGTCGAGTATTTTTGTCGTACATTGACGTCATTTTTGAGATATTTTTGGATATTTTGGATACCATTTTCAATCTCATGACCATGATTTATGTGGATATGTCTGACGTAAGGATGCTCTTCTCCATTGTTCTCATATAGCTTTATAACTTGATGAAAGAGTTCTTTAACGCCTTCACCAGTCTTGAAAACTGTTGGAATCATAGGCACTCCAAAGAGTGTAGACAATTTGTTGAGATCAATTTTGTCCCCTCGTTTCTTCGTCTCATCAAACATATTAAGAGCACAAACCATGTTTAGGTTCATGTCAATAAGTTGTGTTGTGAGATAAAGATTGCGCTCAAGATTACTTGCATCAATAACATTTATCACAATGTCGGGAGTCTCATCGATGATTTGTTTGCGTACATATAGTTCTTCAGGTGAATAGGCTGAGAGACTGTAAGTGCCTGGTAAATCGACGAGATTGAATGTATATCCTTCAAATTCAGCATGTCCTACTTTTGCATCTACAGTCACTCCAGAGTAATTTCCAACGTGTTCATGTGCTCCAGATGCAAAGTTGAATAGTGATGTTTTTCCACAATTTGGATTGCCAACCAATGCAACATTAATAATCTTGTGCCGCTCTTGAGCAATTTTTTCTAATTGCTTTTCGGTTGGAATGTCGTCTATTGATGAGTCATCTTCTTGTGTATTTATCTCTTTATTCTCGTGTGATTGTGAGGCTTTTATAGTTTTAATTTCCGATTCAGAGACTACTTCTATCATCTCAGCTTCGCTTCTTCGTAATGAAACTTCATAGCCCATAATTTTATATTTCACGGGATCCATGAGCGGAGCATTAAGTAAAACCTTTACCATCTTACCCTTTATGAACCCCATTTCAACAATACGTTTCCTGAAGCTTCCGTGCCCAATAACTTTCACAATGACACCATGTTCGCCTGTTTTCAGTTCTGATAATTTCATAATAAAATATACTTTACTATTGCAAATGTACTAAAATCAATATATATTATAGTTTAACAAGGTTATTCATTTAAAAAAAATACTCACTAATGATGATGCTTTTAACATTCAAGTTATCTTTTTTTATGGTTTGTTTTATAAAAGTTGGGATTGAAACTCTTTGAGGTTTTTACTTTCGAATAGTTGTTTTGGCGATTCTCTTTTGTTGGTTTTGCCCTTTTTTTCCTACTGACATTATCGCTATTTACGGGGGCGTTTGGAACTTTTTCAAATGTACTTCCTACAGGACGATTGCTATATCTTGTCTCACGTTGGAATGATCTTTTAGGGAATTCACCTTTGGGAAATAGGCGTTTGATTAAATCTTCGCGTCCAATCCGTTTAAGTTCCCTTTCTATATTTTTCCGTTCCTCGGGTTTATACCAAAAGAAGAATTGTCGCTGTGCTAATTTCTCTTTTGGTGTTTTAGCACTATAAACAGGCTCAAGTGTGTAGGGATCATAGCCCGTGTACCATGTTTCTGTTGATATAGTCATTGGAGTAGGGGTGAAATCCTGCACTTGTTCCAAATGGAAATCAAGGTCTTTAGTGATAACAGCAAGCTCAGCCATGTCTTCTTCGTGGCATCCTGGGTGGGAACTTATAAAGTATGGGATGATTTGTTGTTTGAGTCCAGCCTCTTTGTTGACTTGATCGAAAACTTTTTTGAAGTCATAAAATTGTGTGAAAGAAGGCTTTCTCATTAGTCTCAAAACATCACTCTGGGTATGTTCTGGTGCAATTTTTAAGCGTCCACTAACATGATTTTTAATGAGTTCTCGAGTATATTGTTGCGCGGAAGCGTTTGCTTTCTCGTCTTTACTCTTATGTAATAGCAAGTCATAACGTACACCACTACCAATAAAACTCTTCTTTAGACCAGGTAACTTGTCAACAGTATGGTAAATATCCAATAGTTTTGTGTGATCAGTATCAAGGTTTGGACATACCTGAGGATTAATGCATGATGGACGTTTACAATGTTCACATGCCGTTAAATTACGTCCATGCATACCATACATGTTGGCAGATGGGCCACCTAAATCAGAGATGTACCCTTTGAAATCAGGCATACTGATTACTTTCTTGGCTTCTTTGACGATGCTTTCTTTACTTCTGCATGCCACAAATTTGCCCTGATGGGCTGATATTGTGCAAAAAGCGCAGCCACCAAAACACCCTTGATGCATATTGATAGAGAACTTAATCATCTCATAAGCCAATAACTTTTTCCCCTTATATTTAGGGTGTGGTAAACGAGTATAAGGCAAATCGAAGATCTCATCCAATTCTTTTGTCGTCATGGTAGGGTAAGGAGGATTGACGACGGCATAAACATCACCAACCTTTTGTAGGAGTCTTTGCGCATGAATTTTGTTTGATTCTTCTTCAATATGACGATAATTTTCGGCTTCTGCACGTTTGTTTTGTAGACATTCCTCATGTGAGTGAAGTATAATATCATTGTCTGTAATCCCACCTTCAACGTCTTGTTCTTTCGCTAAATAAACTGTTTGAGGAATTTGATGAATGTGTTTTATAGACAATCCAGCCTCTAATTCTTTACAAAGTTGAATGATAGATTTTGTTCCTGAGCCATATAATATAAGGTCAGCCCCACTATCACAAAGGATGCATCGACGCAAACAATCTTGCCAATAATCGTAATGTGTGAGACGACGCATTGATGCTTCTATTCCTCCTAAGACTATAGGAACATCAGGATATAGGCTTCTTAATATCTTAGAATATACGATGGTAGGGTATTCCGGACGGCAATCATGTCGCCCGTCAGGACTATATTCGTCCACTGAACGTAGTCTACGGTTCGCTGTATATTTATTAACCATAGAGTCCATACAGCCCGGAGAGATTCCAAAGAATAACCGTGGACGTCCTAATTTCTTAAAGTCTCGGTAGTCACCATGCCAATCTGGTTGGGGAACTACAGCCACACGATAGCCTGCAGCCTCGAGAGAACGTCCCACAACGGCAGCTCCAAAAGAAGGGTGATCAATATAAGCGTCCCCTGAAAATAATATGATGTCGAGTTCCTTCCAACCTCTAAGTTCACATTCTTTCTTGGTTGTTGGAAGGAAATCTGTTAATTTATATTGTTCTATATTCAATCTTTTATTGTTTGTAATAAGTGAAAATGAGCAATTATACCATGCTAATTTTGTTCAATAACATTTAAGCTTATTATGCTTTTTCTTGCTTATTTCTCCAATCTGCATAAAGCATTACAAGATTATGAAGGCCGATGGCTTTCATATTTGGATTGTAAATAACATCCAAGCACAAGTCTAAGAGGTCTTTATCATTGCCTGTTTCACTTTCTAAAAGAGAACGAACATTGAATTTTAGCTTATCAAGTACTACCTCATCAATGATTCCATTGCTGTCAACAAGGTTGCGCATGAGTTGATATTTGTCTATGGTTTCTAAATGTTTGTCGCTGATCTCTATTGAGCGCGTACCTGATTGGTTTGCTTGTATTTTATACATTGTATTATGTTTTAGATTGTTATTTTATTTATTTCATTATATATTGAAGTATACCCCGCATGATTTCGTTTCTTTCCTTATTTGATTTTATACATTCAAGTGGGAAGCCTATGGTGAAGCAATGATAGTCACTGCCTTGATATCCAACTGCAGCGCTTGAGCCATCACTATATTGCATTGCGCAGATTGCATTCATAGTGGGAGATAGTCTGTCTACTGATGTTGCAGCATAATGCCTTGAATTACCTTGTCGATAGATACAAAACGTTGTGCCAAGTCCATTGATTTGTTCTCCAATTTGACTTGAATCATTTTGCTGGTGGATAGCTTTCAAAACATCATTTAAGAATGTACTTTTTTCGTTGTCTTGCATCTCACTCCCTATATAACTGCCACTAACAATTAAATTACCATGATCTTTAGTATATTTCCGTAAAAGATCTTGTGATGTTTTAGAAAGAACTTGATAATTTTTCAATGCATATTTGTTATATTTTTGCAGGCCATAAATGAAATCTATCGCTTGATATTTAGAGAGATCTATGTTTGATGTTTCAAATGCTTGCATCGAACAACTCACAACATTATATTTTTTAGCACTTGCAATTGCTTCTGTATGTGATTTTACTGCAGAGAAATCATTCCCCATAATGAATTTTCCTGCGAGTTCATTACCACTATATCCTAATCCTCCTGGACCTTCAATGCCCATCTTTGTCTTGTCAAAGTTTAGCTGTCTTCCATTCCATCCTGCAGTCAATCCATACGAAACGCCTGGATCTTTATCTAATTCAATTCCTTGTTTTTCGTCATTATCTATAACTGATGGTCCTGAAAGACGATCAAATCCATTAACAACAAGAATCGTTTTAGATGCTCCTTCTTGTCGATAAGCAGACAATTCTTCTGTAGGAAAGCTTTCACCTCCACGATTAATTCCTGTTATCTTAAAGCTATATTGCACTCCAGGTACTGTTTTAATATTGTAGAATGGTTCTTTTACTACAGTGCCGTTATCATATCCTGAGTTTCCAATAGCCGTGTAAACAACATAAGCTGTGGGGTGTGCAGAAGGTTCTAAATTATCTTCTGTGGGTGTCCATGACAACTTGATATTATCAATACTCGTGAATTCTATTTTGAAATTACCAGGTGCAAGTGGTTGTATTATTGTAGGTTTCCCATGACCTTCGTTAATAAAACGAGTAATCGTCTTATATAATGAGCGTGCCATTGTAAACTTAAAGTTTGGGTCTTGTCCCAAAAGAACATCTGGAAAATTTTGATGAGAAAGTGTTTCTATAATGGCAGAAGGTACCTCTGGGTTTCGTGTTTCAGAATAGTTACGATCCCATAGATATCGTCTTATCCAATGATTTGCTATTGAAGGTAAATCCCTATCAAATCCATTTAAGAGTCGATTGGCTAAATCTTTTGATGTCAAACGTGATATTCCAGCATTTAATTTGCCTTCATTAAAGTTGGTTGTACATATTGCTAACGAACCTATTAAGCCTCCATCCTTATCATAACCAGCATCACTATGAACAGCAAGTGAAAGTTCGATAGGGACCTTTTTGCCTTCAATGCTTGGCTCAAAACATGATCCTCCACCTAACCAATTGCTCATATAAGGACGCGAATTAATGTCATCTGCATAGTCATTTTGCCACAATTTGCTATTATAAACGGATGAAGGTGCGCCCGCCCATTGTGCATAATAGCGTGCTCCTTCAAGGCATCTTGGATAACCACTAACTATTCCTCCACGTTCAATGTTGCCCATACCGCCACCGAATCTTACAGCATCTGACGTAACAATTCCATGATGTTTAGAGTGATTTGTGATTACAACTCTGTTGTCTTGACTATTACCTTGTGCGAAATCAAAAGTTCCAAGATATACCCATGTGCCTCCACCCATGGTTTGATTAACATTAAAGCGGGTTACTTCTCCTTTATGATATATGATATATTCAGCATCAGGAACACTTTTCTCTAATGTTTGATAACTGACATAAACGGCATATCTACCTTCTTTGTTAAATTGTGGTTGATAGGAAATTAAAGAGTAACGATTACTTTTTGTCGCTTTAATCATGCGAGCAGTACCGGCAATAAAGGGATTCTCTCCATTTTCATAAGTGCCAGAATGGTATGAGAATCCTTTCTGAGGTGCTGTTTCCCAATTGCCTTTTACATTTACTTCAAGATATGAAGGTTGTTTAGATACATCATTATCTATAATTAGCTCTTCGGTTTGCCAGTCTCTTTCACGTGGTGTAAACACAACCGCTCCCGCATTTTGAAGCATGGGAATAAGGTAGGGGACTACTATAGTTTGAGTAAACAAGTCTTCTGTTGTTCCGAAAAGATTTGGTCGTTGCCACTTCCATACTCCTTTTTCAGAATCATAATAGCTGCCATGACTAGCCCAAATAGTTACATGTTTGTTATATAGTCCATGCGAAATATTAAATGGACGCGATACATTGCTTGTCCAAGGTAGGCCATTGTATTCTATATCTCCCCAAAAACGATTCCCTTCATCATCAGGAATTTTGCTGTCATCAGGAAGATATTGCAATGGAATACCACACGTTTGAACAACCAACTGATAGTCTTTATACCATGAAGGAAGTTTTTTCTTTATCCCTTTGAATATCTTTTTAACCTCTTTGGACGTAAAATCTATATTAGCAAAGCTATTACTTATAGAGATGTTGATTGTTTTTTTAGAGTTATCTATCTGAAGTTTATTAATGTGTATTGACTCAGAAGAATGTTTCTTTTCTATACAATAATTAGACAGAAAACTTTCAATCGCATTTGTGATAGATGTATTCTCCTTTGTTGTTTGAGCCAAAGATGGCATCGAAAAAGTTAAAAAGAAACCAATTGCAACTAATATTCTTCTCATAAAAGTGATTATTTAGTATGCAAAATTCTCAGGCTTTTTCCCCTTAAAATCCTTGAAATAGCTTTTGATTTTAGGCATATCTTCATCAATATTGCCTGAAGGAGTGAAACTATCTGTACAGACTATCTTCTTTTTCTCATAGTCAACACCATATAAGAGGATTGGAATCTCCGCCTTTAGTGCAATAAAATAGAACCCTTTTTTCCATTCAGTATTTGGTGAACGCGTACCTTCTGGAGTAATACATAGTTTGAAAGAGTCCTTTGTTTTAGCTGTCTCTGCCAAGTTATCTGTCATGCTTGTGTGCTTCGATCTCCATACAGGAATGCCTCCTAAGCTTTTGAAAATGACACCCAACGGCCAGAAAAACCATTCTCTTTTCATTAGGAAGTTAATCTTAAAACCCTCAGCTTGAGCATAGAGTTGTCCGATAATGAAGTCCCAATTGCTTGTATGTGGCGCTAAACAGATGATAAACTTATCAGGATGAGCCACAGTTACACACTTAGTCCATCCCAATTTCTTATATAAAAGCCATCTACAGAATCCCTGAATCATTCTTTTTCTATAAATTCTGAATGTGGTCTATAATCTCAATGGCTTGTTTATTGAAGTCTTCAATAATTGCTTTATAATAAGCTTTTGGTGCTAATCCTGGCTCGGGATGAGATACACGGCGTATAAAGTCATTATGAACTCTGAGGATAGATGTTAGTAATGCATCAACATTTTCTTGTTTTACATCTTTATTATACAAAGATGTTGCTGCTACTTCTGCAAACAAGTCTCCACAAATATAATTGATAGACCTTTTCAATGTACGTTTATTTGCCATATTAATCTTATTTGTTATTTCTACATGCCAAAGATAATTAAAAATAAGATAAGTAGTGCATATAATGCAGAAAAAGTTTTGTTCCATTCTTGTTTTATGCTTTTTTATTTCCATAATTCATGGAAAAGCCGTATTTTTGCAGCTGTTCAAATGGAGAAAATTAGTTATTCAAAAAATAAAAAACTAACAAATTATGGAAATTAGTGCATTGCAAAAGGAAAGAGCTGCGTATCAACCAAAGCTACCTAAAGCTCTTCAGGGTGCAGTAAAGATTGTTGAGGGTGCTCCAACAAAGAGTGTTGACAATCAAGAAGAAATTAAAAAGTTATTCCCGAACACTTATGGTATGCCTCTGATTGAGTTCGTACCAGGTGAAAAAGCCAACAACAAGAAACTTAATCTGGGTGTTATTCTCTCAGGAGGTCAAGCCCCTGGTGGACACAACGTAATTAGTGGTCTCTTTGATACACTGAAGAAGTTGAATCCAGAGAATCGTCTTTATGGCTTTTTGATGGGTCCTGGTGGTCTTGTTGACCATGAATATATTGAAATAACATCAGATTTTATTGATCAATATCGTAATACTGGTGGCTTCGATATGATTGGTTCAGGTCGTACAAAGTTAGAAAAGGAAGACCAATTTGAAAAGGGTCTTGAGATCATTCGCAAGTTGGATATCTCGGCAATTGTTATTATTGGTGGTGACGATTCTAACACAAATGCTTGTGTTTTGGCAGAATATTATGCTGCAAAGAAATATGGTGTACAGGTTATCGGTTGTCCAAAGACTATTGATGGTGACTTAAAGAATGACCAAATTGAGACTTCTTTTGGTTTCGATACCGCAACAAAGACTTATTCAGAGCTTATCGGTAACATTGAGCGCGATTGCAATTCTGCTCGCAAATATTGGCATTTTATTAAGTTAATGGGACGTTCTGCATCTCATATTGCTCTTGAATGTGCACTCCAAACCCAACCAAATATTTGTCTTATTTCAGAGGAAATAGAAGCTAAAGACTTGACATTAAACGATGTTGTTGAAAACATTGCTAAGGCTGTTGCACATCGTGCAGAGCAAGGAAATAACTTTGGTGTAGTCCTCATTCCTGAGGGATTGATAGAGTTTATCCCTGCTATTGGTCGCTTGATTCAAGAGTTAAATGACCTTCTTGCTGCTCATGGTTCTGATTATAAGGACCTTGATAAAGACGCACAGCGGGCATATATCCTTGAACATCTTTCAAAAGAGAATGCAGCTACATTTGAAACCCTTCCTGAAGGAGTTGCTCGTCAGTTGAGTCTTGACCGTGATCCTCATGGAAATGTACAGGTTTCATTGATAGAAACAGAGAAGTTGCTCTCTGAAATGGTAGGAGCTAAGCTTGAAAAGTGGGCTAAAGAAGGTAAGTATAAAGGCTCTTTTGCACCTCAACATCACTTCTTTGGTTATGAAGGTAGATGTGCTGCGCCTTCTAATTTTGATGCAGATTACTGCTATGCTTTGGGAACAAGTGCAGCTCAACTTGTTGCAAATGGTAAAACTGGTTATATGGCAATCATCAAGAATACCACAGCAAAGACTGACGAATGGAGAGCTGGTGGTGTGCCAATCACTATGATGATGAACATGGAAAGACGCAATGGTGAGATGAAACCAGTTATTCGTAAGGCGTTGGTTGAACTTGATGGTAAGCCATTCAAGGCTTTTGCTGCAAACCGTGACCAATGGGCTATGAATACAGAATATGTTTATCCTGGTCCAATTCAATATTGGGGACCAGCTGAAGTGTGTGATCAGCCAACCAAAACATTGAAACTTGAGCAGGAATAATCAATCCTGATTGACAACAAAAATAATCATATAGGGTGATAAAATCTTTGAAAAATAGATTTTATCCCCTATATGTTTCTTAATAAACATGGGTACGAGGCGAACCTCCAATAAGAAAACTACTCAAACCTTGCATACGAAAAGTAAGCGGAGGTGTAGGCGTTCGCGTCGTTCTTTCTTTCGACGTTATCCCAAATGGGCTGTTATATTGGGGGCAGTGGGTATGGTTGCACTCTATGTTTGGTGTTTCTATTATTTCTTTGTAAGCCCAACTGGTTTCCGATGGAGAGCTCTTTATGGTGATGCTAAATATCCGGATGGCTATGAAAATCATGGTATCGATATCTCTCATTACCAAGCTGATATTGATTGGGAACGTCTATCTAATGCAATGATAGAGGGGTGTCCCATCAGGTTTATTATTATAAAAAGTACTGAAGGGGCTGGAAAACTTGATAAAAACTTTTATAAAAACTACCAAAGTGCAGGCGATTATGGGTTTATTCGAGGTGCATATCACTTCTGGAGTAATAAGTCTTCTGCGCGCGATCAAGCTCATTTCTTTTTAAATAAGGTACATCTCAATGATGGAGATCTACCACCTGTGCTTGATATTGAGCATAAACCAAAAGATAAAAGCGTTGAAGAGTTTCAGCGTGATGTACTCACTTGGCTTCACATAGTAGAGGATAAATATCATGTAAAACCTATTATCTACACGTATTATAAGTTCAAACAGAATTATCTTTCAGCGCCAGTGTTTAATGATTATCCTTATTGGATAGCACATTATTATGTAGATAAGGTGGAGTATAAGGGCCCTTGGAAGTTTTGGCAGCATACAGATGCAGGACGACTTCCTGGAATAAAAGGATATGTTGACTTCAATATATATAACGGAAGCTATTACGATCTTAAACAAATGACTATTGGGCGTAACAAGTGGTAGGCCTTTTGATAATATCATTTCCTACATGTTTGAGGCGTGAGATAAGGTGTTCCTCATTAGAATTAAATGTGAGTTCTAAGTAATCTCCAATAATTTTCTTTTTGTATTTCTGTCAAATATGATAACGTTCACTTATAAAAAGATGTAGGATTGTATTTTTCTATAGGGTAGAATGATTCTGTATTATTGCTGATTCTTGTAAGAAAATCTCTTAAAAAAAACACTCCTTGTAATATCTGAAATAAGGGAATATAAGCCGAGAGAAAGGTAGTTTAGATACTTATTTTGGGCTTTTATCTACTTTGTTCATAAGCTTTTTGAGTTAATTACAGCCTAATCGTGCTTGTATTTGATGTAAAAGAAGTAATGATAGCATTGCTTTTAGAAGGTAATCTGATAGGTTTTATGCAGCAAAATGGGGCGTTTCATTTTCTATTCGGTGCGATATTATTTGATAAAACATATAAACTCCTAATATATAGGTAGTTACTATGTTTTGTCTTTTATGGCATATTCTGAACAGAATAGAATTTAGTCGTAAATACAAAGGCATTTTGTTGATTTATTTCATCATTCTTTTCAAGTTGTTATTGATTAGATTTTGCACCACAAATAAAATTTCGTTTTCCATGAGTTACTCTATTTTTTCCAAGACTATCAAAAGTCTTGTTGAGTCAAGAGTATTTTTTTATCATGATATTTTTATAGAGTTATATAGTCGATAACCTTATAGTTAGGGTTGTTTATGATTATTTGTTTCATTAATGATAATCTTATTTCGTTCTCTTCTAAACAGGTCTTTCAAGTTGTTAAAGTCCTTTTTAAGAATCAGCCCGATTCCTTGAGTATTCAAACTATTGTGAGTGAAGTAGCGATCATTGGTTTGATTATACATGCGTATAGCGAAGTTACCATTAGGGAAGAGTAGATAACGGAGGTCAAAGTCACCAATAAAGCTTGTTGTTGCATTTGCATTGTCCCGATAACCAAACTGACCATTGAACAAAAGGCGGTTGTTTAGCAGACGACCACTAAGTATTCCTTCATATTCTGCATTGTTCCAGCCTTCATCTCCCGTAGAAATATTGGCACCAAAGTTCCAGTTTGAGTTGTTAACAACATTGCTGAGAACATTGTTTATCTGTTGACTTACCGTACCACTAAGCAAACTTTGCATCGCTAAACTTGTTTGGCTTTGACCTGTTTCGGCTGCAGCGTTGTTATTACCTTGCATATAGAATCGCCCAATAGCCAAGAGATAAATCACTTGTTGGTTCATCTCTTCTTCGCTGTTGATGAGACTTAATATCATCTGTTTAGCGTCGTTGTTTACTGTTGGCAGGTCTAATCCAAAGTCAATTTTAGGCGAAGCAGGAGTTCCTGTGATATCCATTAGGCAATTCACTCGAATGTTATTGTTCGAGAAACTGCGTCCAAGATTAAGATCACTCAAACTTACTCCTTGTACAGTATATTGTGCTTTGAGTTTCAAAGCAGCTGCATAGGGATCACCACCAAAGCTAATTGTCCCTCCAGGAATAAACTGGAAGTCTTTCTTTATGGCATTTTGTATTGTTAGTTTATATATGCCATGATCGATGAGATAATTGCCATAGAGATCAAAGTTGCCTTTATTATAGTAGGTAGCTCGTAGACCTCCACTGCCATTAAGGGCTATATAATCGCCACTTGAGGGATCCATAATCAGCTTCAGTGTGGCATCAGGGGTGACATTAACCAAGAAATTAATGTGCATGTCGGAAGGAATATCTGCTTCGGGTGCTTCTTGTCGTTGTTCTTTTGGATGAAGAGCACGCATAATTAAGCTATCGCGATCATTCCAATGGATAAATTCTTGTTTAGTGATAGCAGTCGGACTGGCTGCATTATAGACCATCTGACTACCTTCGTTTGCTGTTGCATTGACGTCTATTGTGACTTCACCACTTTTGCCACGGATGTCACATTTTCCTGTAGCATAAGCGGTTCCATAAAACGTATTGTCGCCGAATGAATGCGTATCATAGGCTAATAAGTTATTTGCTGCTATGTGAATATCATAACTCATCTTTGTAAGATGCTGATGATATAACACTCCATTTACAATTCCTAAATGGCCGTCTCGATCATTTACCGTGTCATTGACAAGGTGAATCTCATTGGGAATGGCATGAATATGTACATCTTTAAGTGTGTATGTGGTATTTAATGCACTGAGATGTAGGCTTCCATTTGCCGTAACATCACCCGTGAGATTGATATTACTGAGTGGACCTGCTACTTGAATATTGCCATTTGCAAACACGTCGGCACGATCAATAAAGCTGCTACAGAATGTTTTTAAGAATTCAACGCGTGTGCCATTAGCTCCTATATTCAGTTCAATATAATCTTTTTTGGGGGATATATAGCCTGTAATCTTTGTTTCTATGGGCGTCAATATATTTGTAAGAAGGTTTGAAGTTGTATCTTTTGCTAGCGCATCAATATCGATTTGACCTTCCTTTTCATTCCATTTAGCATCAGCGAATAGTGTGCCCATTCGACCTTCTTCGAATCGAAAATCATTGACT
The DNA here is from genome assembly GCF_000185845.1 of Segatella salivae DSM 15606. Taxonomy (GTDB): domain Bacteria; phylum Bacteroidota; class Bacteroidia; order Bacteroidales; family Bacteroidaceae; genus Prevotella; species Prevotella salivae. Next base: position 501,600 of record NZ_GL629647.1, on the reverse strand, counting down.
TCAAGCTTTGCTGAGGCCGAGAGTTTACCGAAAGCAGCTGCTATATTGGCTTTTCCTGTTGCCTTCCCACTAAATTCAACTGAGTGGAAATTGACGAGATTAAGAATATATGCGATATCAACATTCTTGAGTTCTGTAGTAACAGAGTCTTTCAAATATGGCGTTGCACGTCCTCCAATGATAATATGTTCATCACCATGAGTAATAGCAAAATGGTCGATAGTGAGGTCCTTCGCTTGATAGATGATATCTGAAGGTTGAACAATCCATGTCGTACCATCAATAAAAATCTTAGAAGAGTGTACGTTGATATGTGCTGCATCATGACCTTCTTTCTTAAAGAAGTTGGTCTCAGTATCTAAGGAACCATAAATCTTTTTGCCGTTAAGATTATTCCAAGTAAGCACAGAATTCAGCTTGTTGTCAGCTGCTTTAGCCTGTATATCCCAATAGATTCCTTTCCCATTTTCAGAGATTTTATGTGCCCGAATGTTTGCTTTTAGTGTATCAGAAGGTGAAGAAAGGTTGATAAAGCCTTGTTCAAAATGATTGCCATCATACGTAAATGATGGTAGAATCGCTTTGAGATTCATCTGTCGTTGGTGGTCATTAACAGATACAGACAGCTTTGCTGGTTGCTCTAAATCTAATGATACACCAAATAATTTCTGTAACCAATCGCTTTTGTTGATTTCTCCTTGCAAAACAAACTCATTATCTTTTGTAGGTTTCATGTGTGGAAGTCCAGGAAGAGTAGGGAGTTTGCTGGCTATAATATTTGCGATACTATTGGGCAAAGTAGCATAACTATAGTGCCCAACGAGTTGTATTTGTGCGAAATCGCTTTGCATAGTAACAACATGTTTATGGTCTTCCTGACCAGCTTCAAGCTTTAATTCTTTGAGCTCATAATTGTTGTTAGGAGATAACATCTTAAAGTTATTCAGCACAATAATTCCATTTGTTGTGTTAAGGTTTCGTCCACTGATGTTTGCTTTGACATCCAATGAAAACGTAGTCGATGGATATTTACTGGTCAGTTTTAAAGCATGAGGATTAAATTTAACTATACTTGCAGTGAGATTCATTTTGGGATAGCGTCCAATATTACTGAAATCACCATTAAGTTGTAGTTTACCATTGGGATCATTGATATTGAGTTTACCATTGAAACTCATTTGTTTGTTTTGTTTTTGAATAACCCCATTGATATTGATATTGTGATAACAATATTGGTTATAATCCAATCTATCAATCTTTCCGTTTGCCTTTATCTTAAGATTTCCTGTTTCAGCTTTACCACTTGCATTGAGTTTTGCAGCAATTATGCCTAATTGGGCGTTATCTATAATCTTACCTAAGTTTATTCCGGAGGTCTCAATACGTCCATTAAAACTATTCTTATGTAGGCCAACTGTTAGTTTTGCAGCTCCATTATCAGTATAAAGCGCACCTTTCATGGCAATATCTTTGCCGTAACCTCCAATGCTTCCCTTAAACTTTATGTTTCCTAAACGCGTAATTTCAATAGGGATGTTCATTTTATGCCCTAAGTTTTCACTGATAAATTTGATGCCATCCGCCTGCATAGTAAGGCTGTTAATATCAGCAATCCAACGTGCTTTTAACTGCCAATTACTAATAGAACCATTTGCTGAAAGATAAATACTGCGTCCACTAACTTGTAGATTGGTGATGCGAGTAGAAGTACTTGTTCCACTAACAGCTAACGAAAGATCAATCTTGTTCTTAAAATTGCGTAGTTCAGGAATTATAAAAGACAAATCCGCAGGGCGTATAACGGAGGGTTCAAGGGCTAAGGAGTACTGTAAAGAAGGTAGTTGAAGTTTATCTGATTCAAATGAATAACTCGCTATTCCCTCTTTAATATAGAGCTTGGTCCCTGGTAATTGTAAGTTAAAGTTTCGCAAAAGTGCCTGTTGTCTGTTTGCTTCAAGCTTCAAAGAGAGTGAAACAAGATTCAAACCACAAGCATCTTTAAAGGAGAGTTTCTTGATTGCGAGATTAAGACTGTCGTTTGTTAGTTCGTTAAGAATAATGTGCGCACTGATATCTGATACGTTAAGATGCTTCAAGTCCAATTTGTTCGGAGCAGCTTTTATATCTTTTTGGTCGTATTTTAGTTGTCCGTTCCTAATAATAAGTGAACCAATTCGGAAGTTAAGTTCATTTTTTTGAGTAGATTCTTTTGATGCTAACGAGTCAAGGATAAATTGGTAGTTGGGTTTTGATTCAGCTGTAAGTTTGTAGGCTTTTATTGTGGCACCAAACAATTGTGCGGATGAAATTGAGATGCGACCTTCAAGTAGTGGTATCAAATCTATCTTGACTGATGCACGTGAAGAGGTTAGAAGTTTTTGACCATTTTGGTCATAGATGAGGATGTCATCAATGATAACACGATTCAAAAAACCTAAATTTATAGAGCCAATATTAACTTTTGTGCCAATCTTCTCTACCAGAACATGGCTCACTTCAGTGCCAATACAACTCTTTATTGCTGGTATATGTAGCAATATTATAAGCGCAAAATATAGTCCTGTCAAGGTCCATATTAAGGCATTGACAATATGTTTGAGTTTCTTCAGTTTGTGTCTGTGATATAATTGTATTGCAAAAATACAGTAATTTTAATTGATAGGAGAATTATTTGAACTTTTTTCTTTCTTTTATGCTTATTTTTCCTTAAATTTGCATCGGTTATTTTACTCTGTTATATTAAGGTAAAAGGAAT
>NZ_GL629647.1:494952-498388 GCF_000185845.1 Segatella salivae DSM 15606 | reverse complement strand
TCTGTTATATTAAGGTAAAAGGAATATTCATATATAAATATAATTATGGCAAATGTAATTAAGTTGCGTAAGGGCTTAGACATTAACCTAAAAGGTAAGGCCAATTTTGAAACAATTAGAAGGATAGATAGTTCTGAGATAGCACTTGTTCCTGATAGTTTCGGAGGTGTTACGCCAAAGGTTATTGTGCGTGAAGGCGACTGTGTTAAGGCTGGAGATGCCTTATTTGTGGATAAGAAATATCCAGAGATGAAGTTTGCTTCACCAATCAGTGGAACTGTAAAAGCGGTGGTGAGAGGTGATCGTCGAAAGGTTCTTTACGTTAAGGTAAAGGCTGATGAGACGCAGCAATTCGTTGATTTTGGTATAAAAGATATTGAGAAGTTGGATGGTAAGGCAATCAAAGAAGCTTTACTCGCGAGTGGATTGTTTAGTTTTATTCAACAGTTACCTTATGCTGTGACAACGACTCCTGATACAATGCCGAAAGCAATCTTTGTTTCTGCTTTTCGAGATATGCCTTTAGCTTCAGACTTTGAAGTGGAATTAAAGGGTAATGAAAAGGATTTTCAAACAGGATTAACGGCATTATCTAAAATACAAAAGACTTATTTAGGACTTTCTGTGCACCAGACTGCATCGGCACTTGTAAATGCAAAGGATGTTGAAATCAATGTCTTTGATGGCAAATGTCCTGCAGGTAATGTGGGTGTTCAAGTCAATCATATAGATCCAATCAATAAAGGTGAGGTGGTTTGGACTATAGATCCTGCTGCGGTTATATTCTTTGGAAGATTATTTAATACAGGAAAAGTTGATTTAAGGAGGGTGATTGCTGTTGCTGGTAGTGAGGTAAAGAATCCTTCTTACGCTGAAATACTTATTGGAACCCCTTTATCTAAGGTTCTCGATGGGCAGTTGAAGTCTACTGAGCACGTTCGAATTATTAATGGAAATCCTCTTACTGGGCGCAAAACAACACTTGAAGATTTTGTCGGAGCGCATACATCTGAGGTAACAGTAATTCCTGAAGGTGATGATGTTAATGAGTTCTTAGGATGGATTCTTCCCAGAACGAATTTATTCTCCGTTTCAAAAAGCTATTTCTCATGGCTCATGGGAAAGAAGACTTATAACCTCGATGCACGAATAAAAGGGGGAGAACGTCATATGATTATGAGTGGAGAATATGATAAAGTGCTACCAATGGATATCTATGGTGAATATCTTATAAAAGCTATTATAGCTGAAGATATTGATAAAATGGAACAATTGGGAATCTATGAAGTAAGTCCTGAAGACTTTGCTGTAGCCGAGTTTGTTGATTCTTCCAAATTAGAATTACAAAAGATTGTACGCAATGGTCTTGACATGCTCCGCAAAGAGAATGCTTAATTATAAAGGATAAAAGAATTATGAGTTTAAGAAGATATCTTGATACAATCAAACCTAACTTTGAAAAGGGAGGTAAACTCCATGCGTTTCAAAGTGTGTTTGAAGGCTTGGAAACATTCTTGTATGTTCCAAATGCAACATCTCAGAGCGGAACTAACATTCATGATGCGATAGATTCAAAGCGAATCATGAGTTTTGTAGTTATAGCTTTGCTCCCAGCTTTACTTTTTGGGATGTATAATATAGGCTATCAAAATTATGAGGCGGCAGGAAAGTTGGCGGAAGCATCATTCTGTGACATGTTTCTTTTTGGCTTTTTAGCTGTTCTTCCCAAAATAGTTGTCAGCTATGTAGTTGGTTTGGGGATTGAATTTGCTTGGGCTCAATGGAAGGGTGAAGAGATTCAAGAAGGCTATTTGGTTTCAGGCATCATTATTCCAATGATAGTTCCTGTTGGTTGTCCTTTGTGGATGTTGGCTTTAGCGTGTGCTTTCTCAGTTATTTTCGTTAAGGAAATTTTTGGTGGAACAGGCATGAATGTTTTTAATGTGGCTATAGCTGCACGCATGTTCTTGTTCTTTTCTTATTCAAGTGCAATGACTGGAGACCGCGTATGGGTAGCAACCAGTTCTATATGTGGCTTGGGCAACACGCTGCCTGATGCTTTTACGGCCGCTACTCCTCTTGGCCAATTGGCATCAGGAACTATTCCTAATGTTTCAATGGCAGATATTATAATAGGTCTTATACCTGGATCTATTGGGGAAACAAGTGTTATAGCAATAGCTATAGGGGCTGTAATCCTATTGTGGACTGGTATTGCAAGTTGGAGAACTATGGGCACTGTATTTGTAGGAGGAATAGTAATGGCTGTTTTGTTTCATGCATTAGGGATGACACCTATACAATGGTATGAACATATTGTCTTAGGAGGTTTCTGCTTTGGTGCTGTATTTATGGCTACCGATCCAGTTACATCAGCACGCACAGAGACTGGAAAATACTACTATGGATTCTTCATTGGAGCGCTTGCGGTGATTGTTCGTGTGATGAATCCTGGCTTCCCTGAGGGTATGATGTTGGCTATATTCTTCGGTAATATGATAGCTCCATTGATTGATTATTGTGTGGTTCAACGCAATATTTCACGCAGAGCGAAACGTATTTCGAAAGTACAATAATAAAGAAGTAGATTATGAAGACAAATTCAAATTCATATACCATCATATATTCTGTTATCATTGTTGTTATTGTTGCATTCCTTTTAGCTTTTGTATTCCAGGCTTTGAAGCCCATGCAAGATGCTAATGTTGCACTCGATAAGAAGAAACAGATTCTTAATTCGTTAAATATTCGTGATTTAAATGATGCTCAAGCCGATGCTAAATATAAGGAAGTCGTTGTAGCTGATAGGGTAATAGACGAAAAAGGAAAGGTACTTCTTCCGGGAACTACTGGTGGAGAGAATGCTGGTTTCAAGCTTGAAAGTAAGGATTATAAGGAAGGTAAGTTGGCCTTATATATATGTAGAGTTAATGGAGAGACTAAGTATGTGGTTCCTGTATACGGCATGGGGCTCTGGGGACCAATTAGTGGATATATTGCTTTGAATGCAGATAAGTCGACTGTATATGGAGTTTATTTCAATCATGAAAGCGAAACAGCTGGTCTTGGGGCAGAAATCAAAGACAATAAAGCTTGGCAAGAGAAGTTCCAAGGCAAGAAATTGTTTAAGAACGGAGATGATAAGGCAATAGCTTTGAGTGTTGAAAAGAAGGTTGAAGACCCAACTACGCAGGTTGATGCCGTTACAGGTGCAACGTTAACCAGTAATGGTGTGCGCGATATGTTGCATGAAGCATTGGGTAAGTATCTTGTTTTTATAAATCAAAAATAATTCATTAATAAAGATAAAAGATGAGTTTGTTTAGTAAACAAAATAAAGAAGCATTTATCAATCCATTGAATCTTGATAATCCTATCATGGTTCAAGTGCTTGGTATATGTAGTGCTTTAGCTGTAACTTCACAACTAAAACCGG
>NZ_GL629647.1:483915-494902 GCF_000185845.1 Segatella salivae DSM 15606 | reverse complement strand
TTTAGCTGTAACTTCACAACTAAAACCGGCGATTGTCATGGGACTTGCTGTAACCATCATTACTGCTTTTTCTAATGTTATTATCGCTCTAATTCGTAAAACAATTCCAATGCGAATCCGAATCATTGTTCAATTGGTGGTTGTTGCAGCCTTAGTGACTATTGTTAGTCAGATTTTAAAAGCGGTTGCCTATGATGTCAGTGTTCAATTATCAGTCTATGTTGGTCTGATTATTACCAATTGTATTCTCATGGGACGTCTCGAAGCCTTTGCCATGATGAATAAACCATGGCCAAGTTTCCTTGATGGATTGGGTAACGGACTTGGATATGCTATGATATTAGTTATTGTCGGTGCTGTTCGTGAACTCTTAGGACGTGGTAGTCTGCTTGGATTCCAGTTGATACCTCAGTCTGTTTATAACGCAGGATATATGAATAATGGCATGATGACAATGCCTGCTATGGCTCTGATTCTATTGGGTTGTGTCATTTGGATACATCGTTCTTACTTTTATAAAGAGAAATAATAAATTGAAATAAGATGGAACATATCATATCATTGTTTTTCCGTTCGATATTCGTTGATAACATGATCTTTGCTTTCTTCTTAGGCATGTGCTCATTCCTTGCCGTAAGTAAGAACGTAAAAACATCCTTTGGACTTGGCATCGCGGTTACTTTCGTGTTGCTTGTAACGGTTCCTATTGACTACTTATTACAGACAAAGGTCCTTGGTCCCAATTGTTTGATAGATGGAGTAGACCTTTCCTATTTAAGTTTTATTCTGTTTATTGCAGTTATTGCTGGTATTACACAACTTGTTGAGATGACAGTTGAGAAGTATTCTCCTTCGCTCTATTCTGCCTTGGGTATCTTCTTGCCTTTGATTGCCGTTAACTGTGCTATCATGGGAGCGTCGCTTTTCATGCAGCAACGTATTAATTTGGACCCTACTAACACACAATATATAGGCAATGTTGTAGACGCAATAGTCTATGCTGTGGGTTCAGGACTTGGCTGGACCTTAGCGATTGTGCTCATGGGTGCTATTAGAGAGAAGCTTCAGTACAGTGATGTTCCAAAGCCACTTCAAGGTTTAGGTATCACGTTTATCACTGTTGGACTTATGGCTATGGCTATGATGGTCTTCAGTGGACTTAAAATATAATAAGGTATATGGAACAATTCATTATATTAAGTATTGGAGTATTCCTCATCATTATACTCCTTCTTGTCGTTATGTTGCTTGTTGCTAAGAAATATCTTAGTCCAAGTGGTAACGTGAAAATAGAGATAAATGGAGATGAAACCCTTGAAGTACCACAGGGAAGTAGTGTGATGACAACGCTCAATGAGAATGGAATCTTCTTACCTTCTGCTTGTGGTGGTAAGGCCAGTTGTGGTCAATGTAAACTACAAGTACTTGAGGGTGGTGGTGAGATTCTTGACTCAGAGAAGCCTCATTTCACACGAAAACAGATAAAGGATCATTGGCGTTTAGGATGCCAGTGCAAGGTAAAGGGAGACTTAAAGATAAAGGTTCCCGAGAGTGTTATGGGTGTTAAAGAATGGGAGTGCACTGTTATTTCCAATCAAAATGTTAGTTCTTTTATCAAGGAATTTAAGGTAGCATTACCCCCAGGAGAGCACATGGACTTCATTCCTGGTTCATATGCGCAGATCAAGATCCCCGCTTATGATTGTATCGACTATGATAAAGACTTTGATAAGGGGCTTATTGGTGATGAGTATCTTGGTGGATGGGAGAAGTTTAACCTATTCTCTTTGAAGGCTCATAACCCAGAACCAACCATTCGTGCATACTCAATGGCTAATTATCCGGCTGAAGGCGATATCATTATGCTTACAGTTCGTATCGCAACAACGCCTTTCTTGCCACGTCCTCAAGTAGGTTTCCAAGATGTTCCTACAGGTATAGGGTCTTCTTATATCTTCTCTCTTAAACCAGGAGATAAGGTGATGATGAGTGGTCCTTATGGCGATTTCCACCCTAATTTCACTTCGGGTAAGGAGATGATATGGATTGGTGGTGGTGCAGGTATGGCTCCTTTACGTTCGCAAATCATGCACATGACAAAGACTTTGCATACCACTGATCGTGAAATGCATTTCTTCTATGGTGCACGTGCTTTGTCTGAAGCCTTCTTCCTCGAGGACTTCTGGGAGTTAGAAAAGGAGTTTCCTAACTTCCATTTCCATCTTTCACTTGATCAACCGGACCCAAAGGCTGATGCAGCTGGCGTGAAATACTATGCAGGTTTTGCTGTTAATTGCATCCGTGACACTTACCTTAAAGAACATGATGCACCAGAAGACTGCGAATATTATCTCTGTGGTCCTCCTATGCTCATTAAGACTGTTACGGATTATCTTGATAGTCTTGGTGTAGATCAAGATGCAATCATGTATGATAACTTTGGATAAGTTTTAAGATATCTGTTAAGAAAGGACATGCTAATAATGATTTGGCATGTCCTTTTTTATGATTAAACCTTTTGATTTCTTTTGATTGTTATTTCAATTTCAATATTTTAAATGTCTAATTTGAAGCTGATAACGCTTTTGATTAATATCAATACGATTCAGCTTATTCATGCTTTGTAATGTTTTGATATTCAAATTGGTAAAAGGTCTGATTTATATCATCACTTAAGATGACGTGGATTCGTATTGTTATTTGTGTCATTTTATCTCTTAATGAGCGTCATTTTATGCGCTCATTTGTGCCATTTTATCGAGTAATCCGCATCAAATCATAATTTAAGTTGCCTATACTTCTTTTTGAATTATTAATTGTAGTCATGTTTTTAAGCTAAAAAAACAGATTATTTCCGTATAGCTGATAAAAAAATTACTATCTTTGCAGTAAATGAAAGGTGGTGTTTATAACTATCGTTTTACACTCGCTATAATCATATAGACTATGAAGAAGGTAATATTTGTACTGGTATTGTTTTTCACTTTACCTATAGTTACGTTGGCAGATAGCTATAGTTCTTTGTGGAAACGTTATGAACAATTACAGAAAAAGAATCAGCCGCGTTCTGCATTAAACGTACTTAAAGAGATTATAACAAAGGCACGTGAAGGAAAATCCTATGGCAATCTCATCAAGTCTGAACTTGAACAGCTTGCAACCTTACAGGATTTATCGGGTGATTCATTGCAGCCTCAGTTAGAACGACTACGTGTTGTTGCTGAAAAAACAAAGAAAAGTGAACCTGTTGTATATGCAATCTATAACAATGTGCTTGGTCGTCTCTATCAATCACATTTCATTAATAATGCTGATTCAATGGTTGTTTGCAAACGTTTCTTTGAGCGTTCGATGCAAGATCCAGCCTTATTAGCAGCTGTAAAAGCTGATAAATATACGTCGTTGATGGTTACTGGTATTGATAGCCGTATCTTTAATGATGATCTTTTGCATGTTTTGGGTATCGTAGCAGGAGATTATCACACGCTTTATCAATGGTATTCTTCACATAATAATCGTAGTGCTGCCTGCTATTGTGCCTTCAAACTACTTGAAGAACAACACAAGTCATCTCGTAATGAGATGAAACATTCGAAATATCTGCAGCGTCTTGACTCCCTTATTTCATGTTATCAGGACTTGCCAATTGCAGGAGAATTGGCCATCGCTCGTTATGAATTTATGGATCAGGCGAACGATGTTACGGCTGTAGAGAAAATGAATTACCTTAACTATGCACTCTCAAAGTGGGGGAATTGGCCTCGTATGAACATCCTTCGTAATGCGCAAAGCCGACTTACACTACCGAGTTTTATGGCTGATTTTGGCCCTTCTGTGCAGTTGCCAAACAAAGAAATCATCGTAAGAATTCGTCAACTGACAAATATTCAAAGCCTAACGATGACGATAACACGCTTGAATGTACGCGAATGTGTATTGCCTAATCAGAATGGAACGTATGATTTTGATAAATTAGGAAAGTTGTTATTGGCTCCAACTGCTGTATCGTTGACACATCGTTATGTAGGACTTCCTGCATATCAAGTGAGTAGTGATTCGATGAGAATAGCTCCTTTACAAAAGGGAGTATATCTCATTGAGTTCTCAACTGACAATAAAGAAATCACGCCAAAACGTGCTTTGCTGCATATTTCAGATATCTATTTGTTGCAAGAGCAACTTCCTGAAGAAAAAAGTAAACTTATAGTGCTGAGTGCTACAACAGGAAAGCCCATTCCGAATGCAAAGATTAATGTGCAGTATCGTGTTTCAAAATCTAAGGAACCTAAATACACTACGACACTTCTTACTGATAAACAGGGTGAGGTTACTTTCAAACAAGTGAAAGATGCTTATAGTATTTATTATCAAGCTTACACATCTGATGATAAGTTTTGTTTGAGTACAAGCCCTGGTTCTTATTATTCAGCAGGAGATGAATATACAAAAGAAGATGAAGATGATTTCATAGAGAATCATATTCAGCTTTATACTGATAGAAGTCTTTACCGACCTGGTCAGCAAGTAAAAGTGAGTTTAATCAACTATAAGACCGATAGTCGTACGAAAAAAGCTACTGTCAATGTAGCTGATAGTGTTACTTTGGTTCTTAATGACGTTGATGATAATGAGATAGCAACGAAGAAAGTCGTCACCGATGAATTTGGAACGGCTTCTGCAACGTTTGATCTTCCTAAATCATGCAAGACTGGTGAATTTTCAATTGAAGCCAATGATGATGAAGAAACAGAGTTTCATGTAGAAGAATATAAGCGTCCTACATTCACGGTTGATTTCACTCCATACAAAAAAGCATATCAGAATGGGGATACTATTCACGTAGAGGGAAAAGCCAAGAGCTATGTAGGCACTCCTGTTCAGCATGCAAAAGTGGTGTATACGGTTACGCGTCGTCCACTTTGGACATGGTGGCGAGCTACTAATGAGTCGCAAATGACGCTTGGTAGTGATACGATTAAGACAGATGAAACGGGGCAATTCAGCGTGCCTGTAAAGCTTATTATGCCTGAAACAAATAATAATCTACCACGTTATTACTTTGTAGAAGTGAATGCGACTGTAACAGATGGTGCGGGAGAAAGCCATGAAGGCATAACAACTTTATTACTAAGTAATCGCTCAAGTTATTTTAATTGTCAAATACCAGAACGCATAGAGCGTGATAGTATGTTGCATTTTACCTTTGAATATAAGAATCTTCAAAGTGAAAATATTGCTGGAAAAGTACATTATAAGATAGATAATACAACCTATCAAGCCAATACAAATGAGCCAATTGCATTGAATCTTCAGAAGTTTAAGACGGGAGTTCATCTCTTGGAAGCTATTTGTAATGAAGATACTTTGCGTCGTTCATTCACTGTTTTCTCATTAAAAGATAAGAAGCCTGCAGCCGAAATGAAGGATTGGTTCTACGTAAGCAGTAAATCTTTTAAGGAAGATGGAAAACCTATTTATGTGCAGTTAGGTTCGAGTTTGAAAGATGTCAAGGTATATTATACTATTCTTTCAGGAAGCAAAATACTTGAGAATGGAAGCTTTGTCATTAATGATGAGTTGAGAACTCGTACTTTTAAATATAAAGAAGAGTATCATGATGGTATTAGATTAGCTTATGCTTGGGTGAAAGATGGTGAGCTCTTTGTACATAATGTCAATATACAGCGGCCGATTCCAGTGTTGAAACTAAAAACCAAGTGGATTACTTTCCGTGATAAACTCACACCGGGTCAGCAAGAAACTTGGACTCTTCAGATCACAGATAAAGACGGAAAACCAGCCCGTTCGCAACTCATGGCAACAATGTATGACATGAGTCTTGATGACATTTATAGTCATCAGTGGAACTTATTTGTAGATTTTGACTGGTCACTTCCTTACTTTCAATGGTCTGGAAACAGATTTTCAACACAGAGTCTTTATGGAGAAATGCCACTGAAACAACTCTATGTGCGTCCCTTTGACTTTACACATTACGTGTTGAATGATGGTGTTCGACCTGCTGTTATGATACGAGGAGCAGTGTCAGGGGTGAAGAAGTGTTTGACAGCAAGCAGCAATGCGGTTTATGATTCAGCTGAAAGCTCTCTGTTTGGGTCAAGAGGTCCCGAACTCCAAGAGGTTGTTACATTAGCTTATTCAGCATCAAAGACTCGCACAGAAGCGCCAAAACCGAAGCAGGAACAAGTTCCATTACGTAAGAATTTCAATGAAACAGCGTTTTTCTTCCCAGCACTTCAGACAGACAATAAAGGCAATGTGAGTATAAAATTCACGTTACCGGAGAGTGTAACAACATGGCGTTTCATGGGACTTGCACATGATAAACACATGAATAATGCGCTGGTTGAAGCTATAACTGTAGCAAAGAAGAGCGTAATGATTATGCCGAATATGCCTCGTTTTATTCGAATGGGAGACGAATCTGTGTTATCCAATCGCATTGTTAATACTACAAATGTTGCTCAAACAGCACAAGTTGAAATGCAAATACTTGATCCTAAGACCGAGAAACAATTGTTATCTTCATCTAAAAAGATAACGCTTGCAGCTAATTCAACTTCAAATTGTGACTTCACTTTGGTTCCGTCACAACTTCGTTCGATTGGTTATGACCTTGATGCTGTAGTTTGTCGCATGAAAGTTAATGGAGAGTCATTCAGTGATGGAGAACAACACTTGCTGCCAATTCTTTCAGATAAGGAACATATCGTAACGACTTTGGCGTTCAGTCAATATGAACCAGGAACTGAAACGATAGCTGTTGATAAGCTGTTCCCTGTTAAGAAGAATGACAATAAGCTAAAGGTTACCTATACAAATAACCCTGCTTGGATGATGGTTGAGGCTCTTCCAACAATTGCTCACGCTTCAACAAAGGATGCTATCGGCCTTGCTGCCAAATATTATGCAAACACTTTGTCGGCTCACTTGATGCAGATTGCAGGACAGAATGATTCTTTATCTGTGATGAATGCCTATAAAGAAGAATCCCTTTTCGCGCTTCGTCAATTACAACTTGCTGATGGTTCGTTTGCATGGTGGCCTGGAATGCGAGGTTCTTTCTATGTAACAGTGGCAGTAACAGAAATGCTTCAACGTCTAAATATGATGTTAGGTGAGCAGACATCTACAAAGAAATTGTTGACCAACAGCATGAAGTTTATGGCAGGAGAGGTTAGTAAACATGTCGAAGTTCTTAAGCATTTAGAGGCTAAGAAATATGATAATTTGCTACCTTCTGAAGCAGATATGCAGTATCTTTACATTTGTGCTATGCGCAAAGAAGGGCTAAATCACCCTGATAATAAATATCTTTTAGGACTTGTAGAGAAACGTCCTGCCTTGTTTACTATATATGGTAAGGCAATGATGAGCGTTATTTTGGCTCGTAATGGTAATGTGAAGTTGGCGAAAGAACACCTTGAAAGTCTTAAGCAATATATGGTTTATACGGATGAAATGGGCCGTTATTTTGATACAAAACGTGCTTCTTATTCTTGGTTTGATTATCGAATACCAACTGAAGTAGCTGCAATAGAAGCTATAAAGATGGTAACTCCTGAAGATAAAAAGACAGTTAGTGAAATGCAACGATGGTTGTTGCAAAGCAAGCGCACTCAAAGTTGGGACACTCCGATTAACGCTGTCAACGCTATTTATGCCTTTATGCAAGGGCAAACAAAGGAAAGTCTTACGAACTATGGTGCTAATACGGTGTTAAAACTTAATGGTACAGAGCTTAAAACAAAAGAAACTTCTGTAGGACGTGCTATGGTTGAGGCTGAAAAGACAGGTAAAAGATTTGGTGTTTTAACAGCCGAAAAGACTTCAAACAATATTAGTTGGGGGGCTGTTTATGCTGAATATGATCAGGATATCAAAGATGTTAGTCAACAATCTACCCAACTTAGTGTGACTCGTCAGCTCATAGATGCCGATGGAAAGGTTGTAACAACAGACAAATTCAAAGTGGGTGACAAGCTAAGAGTGCGCATTACACTTAAAGCAGACCGTGATTATGACTTTGTAGAAGTAGTAGATAAGCGCCCGGCATGCCTTGAACCTGTTGATCAAATGAGTGGTTTCAACTGGCAATACTATTATTCTCCTGGAGATTACACTACAAATTACTACTTCGATTGTCTTTCAAAAGGAACTCATGTGATAGAAACAGAATACTATATTGACCGCGAAGGCGCTTATATGAGTGGCATTTGTACTGCACGATGCACGTATAGTCCTGAATTCAGCGGACGTGATAAAGCAATTAAATTGAATAATGAAAAGTAATATCTTGATAGGAAGCATGTTGCTATGTGCTACGCTTTCTGCACAAGCACAACGCATCAATGCTGATCAACCGGTTGTAAATGTAGGGCAAGTGCTCTTCAAACAGCCTGTAAAAGCAGAGTTTATACTAAAGAATAAAGGCTTAAAGACCTTACGAATAAAGGAGGTTAAGACCAGTTGTGGATGTACAACAGTGTCATTTCCAGAGGTTGTTAACGCTGGAAAGGAGTTTACTGTGAGTGCTATTTACAATGCACAAACACTCGGAAACTTCTATAAGCAGGTGGCTATTTATAGCAATGCAAGTAAAGAACCTGTTATGTTGACAATGAAAGGTGTGGTTGTCAATGAAATAAAAGATTTCATAGGAAACTATGCTTATAGTCTTGGTGATTTGAAGGTTGACGTGAATGAGATTGAATTTGATGATATTAATCGTGGCGATCAACCTTCGATGAAGATTCATATCTTTAATAATTCTAACGAGATTGCACAGCCTGTGTTCATGCATTTGCCTAATTATCTTACAGCAGAAGTGTCTCCTTCACGTATAGCTCCTCATCATTCGGGAACAGCAACGCTTTCGCTTGACTCTCGGAAGCTACGTGATTTTGGACTAACACAAACCAATGTGTATCTCGGTTTTGCTCCTGGTGATAAAGTTTCTGAGCAAAAGCAGATTCAGGTTTCAACTATTTTGCTGCCTGCTTTCCAACAAATGACACCCCAACAAATAACAAATGCTCCTAAGTTAAAGCTGTCGACAGATAGTCTTAACCTTGGAAACTTCAATGGAAGAAAGCGAATTAAGGGAGAGATTGAACTTACAAATACTGGGCATTCAACGCTTGAAGTGCGCAACTTACAAATGTTCTCTAATGGTTTAGAGATAGCCTTGAATAAGACAAAGATTGCTCCTAATGGGCAAGCGAAGCTTAAAATAACGGCTGTTCGCGATCAAATCAAAGAGCCAAACCGGGCATTGAGAATCCTAATGATAACCAATGATCCTGACAATGGAAAGGTGGTTATCAAAATACATGTTAAGTAAATGCTACAGATTGAAATTGATAATGGCAGTGGTTTCTGCTTTGGGGTAACGACAGCAATAAAGAAAGCCGAAGAAGAGTTAGCCAAAGGGGGAACCCTTTACTGCCTTGGTGACATTGTACATAATAGCATGGAGGTTGAAAGACTCCATGAAAATGGTCTTATTACAATTAATCATGAGCAATTAAGAGAATTGCATAATGTGAAGGTTTTACTGAGAGCACATGGTGAACCGCCTGAAACTTATGCATTAGCACATAAGAATAACATTGAGATTATTGATGCAACATGTCCTGTTGTATTGCAACTTCAGAGACGAATCAAGAGGCAATACGAAGATGTTGAAGATGAATTAGTGCAGCAAACGGATGCTAATCGTCAGATCGTTATTTTCGGAAAGAATGGTCATGCAGAGGTTCTGGGATTAGTGGGGCAGACCAACAGCAAGGCGATTGTAATCGAAAAGTTTGATGATGTGAAAAAGCTTGATTTCAATCGCAGTATATATCTCTATTCGCAGACTACGAAAAGCTTGGATGAGTTTCATCATATCATCGATTATATTCAGTCACATATTTCTCCAGATGCAGAGTTTAAGAGCTTTGATACGATATGCAGACAGGTGGCAAATCGTATGCCTAACATCGCAAGTTTTGCAAGTAGACATGATGTTGTGATTTTCGTTGCTGGTAAAAAGAGCTCTAATGGGAAAGTGCTTTTTAAGGAATGTTTGACTGTAAACCCCAATAGTTATCAGATAGAAAGTGCAGATGAGATTGATATGCAATGGTTTCATGGAGCTAATACCGTAGGAATCTGTGGTGCAACAAGCACTCCAAAGTGGTTGATGGAAGAGTGTAGAGATTATATTAAGCGTTGGTATAAAGTTTGATTTCACCCTTGTATAAGGTTGTTTGTAATCACGTGGTAAGTTGTTGTGAATCAGTGTGTTTTTAAGTTTTGGTTAGATTATTCTGTAAACTGCTTTATTTTACATGGTAAACGGTGCCTTTTTACCGAATAATTTGAATCATTTTATCGTGTAAAATGCAGCAAACGATAATTTGATGTTATTCATTTTAAACTAAGAAATGGATGATGAAAGTTTGTCGTTTGCATTTTGATAGGGTAGAGGAATGGGTAGAATGTCTTGTCATAACATTGATTCTTAGTTGTAATTCCTATTAATTTAGTGTTTATTTATAGTAAATGTTGGTATAAGAACAGACCAACTATCGAATAGAGGACGATGATAATCGTTCCTTTATGCACCGGTTGGTCTGATATTTACTGCTTACTTACGATATTTACAGCATCCAGGGAGTTTGTTATAAGTGGCTTGTGAGGCTTTTATATTGCCGCTATCGTGGCCTGAAGCCGCTATCGCTTTTTGCACTTTCTTGGTATCTGTCTTGGTGTTGTCATACACAAGGGTGAGTTTTTGCGCTTTAAGGTTCCAGGTAGCTGATAGAACTCCAGAAACAGATTTAGCCGCTTTTTCTATGCGTGGCTTACACATTTCATTACATTTCCCGTTTACAGGGATTTCTGTTTTCACTGTTTTGGCCTGCATGGTTGCGCTCATGGCTGCAACAGCAAGCATTGTTAAAATCACTTTTTTCAT
>NZ_GL629647.1:471697-483865 GCF_000185845.1 Segatella salivae DSM 15606 | reverse complement strand
TCATACTTTCTTTGCCAGCCAGCTGTGCACTGGCATCAACAGCAAAGGTTCCATTCGTCACAATCTCTTCGCCTTCAGCCAGACCATCTGTAATGACATAGCCATTGGATAGCGAAGGACCTAATGTTACACGTCGTAATCTGAAGGTAGGTTGCGTTTCTCCCGTGTCTTTTACATAGACAATACTTCGTTTTCCTGTCCACATCACGGCACTCTTTGGCACGACAATCTCACCATGGTATTGCTTCATATTAGCCACAATGTTGCCAGTCAAGGTCATTTCGGGCTTAAACCATCCATTTGTATTATTCATTTCTACGCGCACACCAGCTGTCCTACTGGAAGAATCAATCATGGGATCGACGAAACTTACGCTGCCTGTGAACACTTTTCCAGGCATTGCTTCGGTAGTAAAGTGAATCTTTTCGCCAACATGAATAAATGGTAAGTCGCTTTCATATGCTTGGAACATGGCCCAAACCTTACCGAGATTTGCAATCTTCATCAATGCTTGTCCTTGTTTGACATAGTCACCTTGATTGATATTCTTTTCAATCACAGTGCCCGAAGTATTTGCCTTCAGCGTGGTGTAAGGGGAGGCTTTGCGTGTATGCATCAGTTGATTAATCTGTGCTTGCGTGATATTCAGCAGTCTAAGCTTCTCAATAGCTGCGTCAATCAGCGGTTTCTTTTGGGGCGATGCAGGGAAGTTCAGTGCTGCAATCAGTTCTTGTTCAATGGCGTATAGCGTCGGAGAATAGATTACAGCCAATGTTTGTCCACGACTAACACGGTCGCCCGACGCATTGATCAATAGTTTCTCGATGCGTCCTTCCACGTAAGATGACTGCGTTTGTTCTAAGCGCTGGTCGGGCAATATCTTCCCGAATAGGCGCACTTCTTTGTTTGTTGCTCCGCTGCCAACAACCTCTGTCTCGATATTTGCCAATGCCACGGCCTCATCACTCATCACAATAGCATTGGAATCGGTTGTTGCTGTGCTTTGCTTTTCATCGTTGACAGGGATAAGAGTCATCCCACAAATGGGGCATTTTCCGGGGTGATCCTGTCTCACTTGTGGGTGCATGGAGCAGGTATACATCGTTTTTCCTCCCGAATGTTGGTGTGTATCTGTTGCGTGAGTGGTGCGGAAGAGGAGCCACCCTAATAGGAGTCCTATCGTCAGCGCAACGGCAAACGATAGCAGGATATGTTTTTTTATAAAATCTTTCATCATCTTTTGCTTTTTTTTGTTATACATTCTTTTACTTCACATCGCGTGCAAGGAGCTGGATAGCCTCTGCTGTGATGGTGTTATATTGCGCATTGGCTTCGGCTTTTAAGAGGTCGTAGTCGATGCCTTCGCGAGTCGTTTGAAGAATATCTGTGAGCGATGCCGCCCCCGTAGCATATTCTTTTTGCATCAGTTCGAGCGTTCTGTTGAGCAAACTCACCTCACTCTCATAAAGCTTCAATTTGCGTTTTATATCGTCAGCACGCTGTTCAATGCTGAGATATGTGCTTTGAAGTGCATCCAACTGATTTTGATAATTGTAGGCTGCGCTACGTTCCATGAATTGTGCACTATGGATAGCCGACGTAATCTTTTTACGATAAATGGGGATTGTGACGCTCACCATGGGCATCACCATATCTTTTCCGTTCATGTTGGGCATCATTGGCATGTCAACTTTCCCATTGAGCGTATATTGAAGTCCCACACCTATCATGGGCATACCTTTTGCTCTGGTCTGCTCTTCTTGTGATTTAAACGCCTTTTGCATAGCCGAATACTGTGCAAGTTTGGGATTGTTTCGTTCAATCTCTGTCCAATTAAAGGTGGGCATCTGCCGTAATGGGATGGAATCGGGTAGGGACAAAGCTGCATTTGGCTGCCGATGCATCGTGATGTTGAACTGCTGCTTTTGTAAAGTCAGTTGGGTTTCAAGACTTTCCGTTTGTTCTTTCAATCGCTCCTCTTCTGCATCAAGGCGTAATTGGTCGCTCATTTTCGTGTCACGTCCTGCAGTATAGTTCTTATAAAGATAGATAGCCACCTTTTTAATATCGTTTAAAAGCGCGCGTTTCCGTTTTACAGCTTTCACCTTTTCTTGCGTTGCGAGTATGGAATACCATTGTTTCTCAACGTTGAAGGCTGTTGATAAGCTTTTTTCGCGAAACTTCTGGTAGGCCTCTTGCGCTTTATATTCCATTTGTTCGCGACCTGCTTTCAGTGTGCCAAACCATGGAAACATCTGCATAATGGTTATAGTTGCAAGCTGTTTTCCATTGACATGGTGCATCGCTTGTGGGAAAAGGCCTACACTTAGCTGTGGATCGCTCAAGACACCCGCACCTTGCGCATTGACCATTTGCGCCTGATAGGCCTGGTATTCACTCTTCAGACCAGGATTGTTGCGTATTGCTTCGGCAATATACACGGCCAAACTATCTTCTTTATTGTCTTTTCCTGTCGCATAAGCACTGCCATAGCAGGTGAATAGTCCTATGCATAGGAAATATAAAATCTTATTCTTCATGCTCATTTTTGTTTGCAATCATACTTTTCTTTTGTTCACGTTTCAAGGCCGATTCACGCCACCAGCATTGGAAAACTGGCACAACAAACATTGTCATGGTCTGTATTAACATGCCGCCAAAGGTAGGAATGCTCATCGGAACCATAATATCTGAGCCCTTTCCCGTGGATGAAAGCACGGGTAATAGCGCGATGAGTGTTGTCGCAGTGGTCATTGCTGCTGGGCGAATACGCTTCATTCCGGCTTCAACAACAGCCTCGCGAATCTCTAAAGGACTATGGGGTTGTCGTTTTAAGAACACCTGATGGATGTAGGTTCCCATCAAAACACCATCGTCTGTAGCGACGCCAAAGAGTGCGATAAAGCCTACCCAAACGGCAACACTGAGGTTGATTTGTCCCATACCAAAGAGGGTTCGCATATTCACTCCCGCGATATTGAAGTTTAAAAACCAGTCTTGTCCGTAGAGCCAAATCAGGATAAAGCCACCCGCAAAGGCTACAAAAACGCCCGAGAAGTGTATCATTGAGGCCGTGACGCTTTTAAATTGGAAGAAAAGGACCAAGAAAATCAGAATCAACGCAATAGGAATGACCACCTGAAGGCGTTCTGCAGCGTGAATTTGTTGCTCGTAAGTGCCCGTAAATTTATACGTGACGCCCTTAGAAAGTTTAATCTTTCCATGAGCTACAAGCTCGTCAATGTGTTTTTGAGCCGCATGAACAACATCCACTTCAGCCTTGTTACCCACCTTATCAAACGTGACATAGCCCACTAAAAACGTGTTTTCACTCTGAATCATCGTCGCGCCTTTGACGAAATGAAAGGTCGCCAATTCGCCTAAAGGAATTTGTGTTCCTTCAGCTGTTGGAACGAGTATCCCGTTTAACACCTCGGGGTCATCTCGCAATTCACGTGCATAACGCACACGAATAGGGAATCGTTCGCGCCCCTCAACGGTGTTTCCTTCAGCCATTCCACCGATAGCTGTCTCGATAACACTTTGCACAGTCCCCACTTGAATGCCATAACGTCCGAGTTTTTCTCTGTCGAGGTTAATTTCTATATAAGGTGCTCCTTCTGCACGATCATAATACACAGAGGATGAGTTGATGTCGGGTGTCGCTTTCAACGCCTTCTCCATTTGCAAGCCTGCCTGCTCAATCGAAGCCAAATCAGGACCATATATCTTTAATCCCATAGGGGCTTTCATTCCTGTTGACAGCATCACTTGCCGAGTTGCAATGGGTTGTAGTTTCGGACTTCCTGTCAATCCCGGGAGATTAGTGGCCTTAACAATCTCTTTCCAAATGTCATCTTCGTTTTTAATCTCGTCTCTCCACAGACGTATGTAGTCGCCATTCTTGTCGCGAATGCGTTTACCATCATCGTCCAATTGGTATTCGGGTTTGTAGTTGATGGTTATCTCATACATTTGAATGGGTGCCGGGTCGAGAGCACTTTCCACACGTCCCCATTTGCCAACAACCGATTCTACTTCGGGAATGGCTTTTATGCGCTGGTCCAAAATCTTGCAATTCTGTCTATTTTGTTCAACACCACTGTTGGGCATACTTGTTGGCATGAGCAAGAAAGCGCCTTCATCTAAGGTGGGCATGAACTCACTTCCCGTCTTTATCCAAATCATTCCGCCGGCAATCAGAGTCAATATGGGGATAGACATAAACTTCCATCGGTGGTTCAAACACCAACGAAGGATTTGCTCATACTTGAGCACCAGGAGCCAAAGGATAGATAGGATGGCCCCCACAGTAACGATAACGAACAGTAAATTGAGTAACATTCCATTCTGTGGCCCTAAAGGAAGCCACACACTTGAAAGCTCATAGGTAGCTAAAAGCACCACAATGGCAATAATCAGCATGTTGGTGCTGACTGTCCAATGCATGATTTTGAAGGTGCGCGGCACTCGTTTTTTGAAAATTTTCAATGCCCATCGTTTTGGAATCCTTAGTGAGAAAATCCAGTAAGCTAACGTCGGGAGGATTAAAATGCCTAAAAGCAGGGCCGATAATAGGGCAAAAGTCTTTGTGAAAGCCAATGGATGAAACATCTTTCCCTCTTGTGCCTGCATGGCAAATACGGGTAGAAAGCTGATAATCGTAGTGCCCATGCCCGTCATAACTGCCCCTGAAACCTCATGAACGGCATTCAAAATCAATGCTTCTAATTGCTTACCGCGGGCATTGGGAGCAGTGCTCAGATGACGAACCGCATTTTCCATGAACACAACTCCTACGTCAACCATCACACCAATGGCTATAGCGATACCACTGAGTGCCACGATATTGGCTTCAATCCCTAAGAGTTTCATGATGATAAACGTGGTTAATACAGCCAAAGGCAGCATGGTTGCAATCACGAAAGAAGCGCGTAGGTTGAGCACCAGGATAAGAACAACAATGATACAGATGAGAATTTCGTGCATCAGTGAGCTCTCAAGTGTGCCAATTGTCTCTTTAATCAATCTGGTACGGTCGTAAAAAGGCACGACGGTGACGCGTGATTTAGAGCCATCTTTTAACGTTTTCTCAGGTAGCCCCCCTTGCATTTCGGCAATCTTTGCTTTCACATTGTTGATGACTTCCATGGGATTACTGCCGTTACGTGCCACGACAACGCCGCCCACAGCCTCTTGCCCTTCCTTGTCAAGTCCGCCACGTCTGTCTCCGGGTCCAAACGAAACCTTAGCCACATCCTTAACTCTCACGGCCACACCATGGCGATCTGTGATGGCAGCCTCTTCCAAATCTTTCAGCTTTTTGACGTAACCGAGGCCGCGAATCAAATATTCTGCGCGGTTCACTTCCATTGTTCCCGCGCCTACATCGATATTCGAATTCTTCACAGCCAACATGACTTGTACGAGATTCAGGCCGTAAGCACGCATAGCTTCTGGGTCAAGATCAACCTGATATTCTTTCACATAACCACCTACTGAAGCCACTTCGCTGACCCCTTCGGCCGAACTTAATTGGTATCTTACATAGTAATCTTGAATGGTTCTCAATTCTTCTGGATCCCAACCGCCGGCAGGTTTTCCCGTTTTGGGGTTTCGTCCTTCGAGCGTATACCAATAAATTTGGCCTAATGCCGTGGCATCTGGCCCGAGTGTTGGTTTCACTCCTTCGGGCAATAAACCGGCAGGAAGCGAGTTGAGTTTTTCCAAAATGCGTGACCGGCTCCAATAAAAGTCGACATCATCATTAAAGATAATATAGATAAACGACATGCCGAACATCGACGATGACCGAATGGTCTTGACACCGGGAATTCCTAATAATGCCGTTGTTAGGGGGTATGTGACTTGCTCTTGAATATCTTTTGGCGAGCGCCCCATCCATTCTGTTGCGATGATTTGTTGGTTATCACCAATGTCAGGGATAGCATCTACAGCCACAGGATTGCGTGGTATGAGACCGCTATGCCAGTTAAAGGGGACGGTAGACAGCCCACCTATTATAATCGATATCAACACAAGTGCCGTGATTAAACGGTTGTGAAGAAAGTATCTAATAATTTTGTGCATTGAATGTACTTGTTATTTAACGACCTCACCCGTGCTAAAGACTCATCAAAAGAAAAGCATCGCCCAATCGTATCTGTACGATCGGTCTCTTTTCTTGCGAAAATCAAACTTTCGGTTCGGTCAAATTATACCATAAATAAATGTTGAAACGAAATCCGTTTCATCGTAGGAGGAGCCCGAAGTCCGCTATACGGAAGGTAAAGGCAGCCCAAGTAGGAGTTAACATACGCATAAGCGTTGCCGTTGCTGCCCTCCTCTGCAGGTATAAAATTAAATAAAAAGTAATCAAAGTTGATGGTTACGCCATGAAACCAATCGTTGGCCAGGAGCAAAGGATGCACCTGTGGCGTGCTGCTTTGCATGAATTGCTGGTGCAGCTGGTAATGATGCGCAACATGCTTACACATCGGACAGCCCGTATTCTCATTGCAAGAATCAGCCATCTCCTGTCCAGCTTCTGTCTTAAAATGAATGCCATTTACGGTCATGCCTATCAATTCACTATCGCAATAGTGAATATTCACGTTTACTCCCGATACACTTACCAGGAAAAACAGCAGCATTATGATGGATAGCATGCGCTTCATTATTTTGCAAAATTAAAAATTTTGATTTGGTAAATATAAAAAATCATTTCTTTTTTTAATTTATTAACTGGGAAAGTCAATTTGTTATTGGATATACTTTGTATTATTTACTTTGTTAACTTCAATTAAATATGCCGAATATTTTTCTTCATTTAAGAGTTGTTTGATATGGAGTAGGATGTTGTTTTTATAAATTTTGTATTGTCAAACAGACGATTTCTAAGTGTCAGATGCATGATATAGAGCCTATATACTTATGGCTTTTAAAATATAAATCAGAGTTTTTTCAAAGTGTATTTTATGCTTTGTCTATACAATTAATGGATGTATGTAATATGCTTTAATTCAATAAGTTATATTATTTGTGTTGAATAAAAAACAAACTCATTGAAATTGTGAAATAATCTCTATTAAATGACTGAGTGAATGCTATTACTTTACTATACAATTTCTATCGTTTTAAAATTTCAATAAGATGTAGTTGATATAAAGTATGGATTATTTATTGGTATTAATGGTTGTATTTTTGTGCGTTATTAGTTTTCTAAGCATCATTCTTTTGACGTATTCTATCCGTTTAGATTCATAGATTCATAAAAAAAGAATAACCCTTTGATGAGGATTATTCTTTTATATTATGTCTTATAGTGTTTGACAATATTCCGTCAAATACCTAATTTCTATGTTAATGTACAGTTTCAAATTCTTTTAAGAAACGTGTATCATTCTCAGAGAATAGCCTTAGATCACTCACACGATATTTGAGATTGGTTATTCGTTCAACTCCCATTCCAAAGGCATATCCTGTATATTCTTTACTGTCTATTCCACAAGCTTCAAGTACATTGGGGTCAACCATTCCACAACCTAAGATTTCTACCCAACCTGTTTGTTTGCAGAAGCTGCACCCTTTTCCTCCACAGATATGGCAAGAGATATCCATTTCTGCACTTGGTTCAGTGAAAGGGAAGTAGCTTGGGCGTAGACGAATCTTGGTTTCTGGCCCAAACATCTCACGAGCAAAGGTGAGAAGAACTTGTTTAAGGTCTGTAAAGCTGACATTTTTATCAACATACAATCCTTCAACTTGATGGAAGAAACAATGCGCACGAGCGCTGATGGCTTCATTTCTATACACACGTCCTGGACAAAGAATACGGAAAGGAGGCTTGTGAGTCTCCATAAAGTGTGACTGATCTCCAGAAGTATGGGAACGCAATAGAATGTTCTTTGTTACATCATTCGGATCACTTTGTTCGATGAAGAATGTGTCTTGCATGTCGCGTGCAGGATGATCTGCGGCGAAATTTAACATGGTAAATACATGCTTATCATCATCAATTTCAGGGCCATCTGCCATGACAAAGCCCATGCGTTGAAAGATATCAATAATTTTATTCGTAACAATTGTTAGAGGATGTCGTGTCCCTAAGCGAATAGGGTAGGCTGTTCTTGTTAGATCAATGTCAGCCCCTTCAGTCTGATTTTCGTCAAGTTGTTCTCTCAAACTATTGATTTTATCGGTAACGGTCTTTTTTAACTCGTTAATTTTAATACCGATATTCTTCTTTTCATCAGCTGCAACATTGCGAAAATCAGCCATAAGAGCATTAATTTCTCCCTTCTTACTGAGATATTTTAATCGCAATTGCTCAACATCTTCTGCATTCTTTGCAGACAAATTGCTAACTTCTTTGAGAAGTTCTTCTATTTTCTCTAAAAGCATATACTTGTTAAAAACGTTTTTAATTCATTCAACACAGCGCAAAGTTACGTATTTTATTGGAAAAAAAAAAGTGCAAAATGATATTTTTGTACTTGCTTTTTATTTTTATCTTTGTTTGTTGTTATAATCGAAATAAAGTTGTATTTTTGCATTGAATTTGTAATTTAACAAATTTAGACATAATTAAAATAGGTATGAGAAGGTTTACTTTAGCTTTTGTTTTTATATTTGTTGTGATAACAGCTTGTATTACTACCACGGGATGTACAGACAAAAAAGCATCTCTAACGGATAGTACTACGATTGATTCTATGCAGAAAGACTCAACATCTGCTGATACAATGGAAGCTTTAATGATAGAACAGCCTATGCCAAAAGCTGCCGATGAACTCTTTGATGACTTCTTTTTTAACTTTGCAGCAAATAGGAAACTACAACGTAAACGAATTCATTTTCCTTTGCCAGTATATACAGATGGGAAAGTCATTAAAACGATTGCAAAGAATGAATGGAAGATAGATAACTTCTTCATGAGGCAGGATTTCTATACTTTAATCTTTGATAATATCAAACAAATGCATGTAGTTAAGGATACAACTATTAGCCATGTTGTTGTTGAAAAGATATATTTTAAGACGAAAAACGTTAAACAATATCTTTTTAATCGCATCAATGGTGAGTGGATGTTGACTTCAATCAACTATAAACATATGTATCAAAACTCTAATGCTTCATTCTTAAAGTTTTATCAACGTTTTGCTGTTGATTCTGCATTCCAGGTGAAGAGTGTTCATGATCCTTTAATTTTTGTTGGCCCAGATCCTGATAATGATTTCACGACAACATCTGGAACGTTACTCCCAGAGCAATGGCCTTCGTTTGCACCACAGCTTCCTCATGGCTTGATATATAATATTATATATGGTCAGAAGTACACGGAGAGTGACCAAAAGATTTTTGTTATGCGAGGAATTGCAAATGGATTGGAAACAGAGTTGACCTTCAAGCGCCATAAAGGAAAATGGATGTTGACTAAACTTTCAATGTAAGGAGTCTGTTATGAAAGATATAAGAGATTATGGTTTATTAGAACATAATACGTTTGGAATAGCTGCTTCTTGTAAAAGGTTTCTGGAATATTCTTCTATTCAAGAGGCTGTTGACTTAGTTTCTCAATTGAATGAAGAGGATAGGCCATTATTAATAATAGGTGAAGGAAGTAATCTTTTATTAAAAGGTGATTATTCTGGAACAGTTATTCATTCGGCTATACATGGTATTGAAGTTAAACAGACAGGCAATGATTATTTCCTTCGTTGTGGTTCTGGAGAGCTTTTTTGATAACATAGTGGATTATGCTGTTGCGCATAGATACTATGGTTTAGAGAACTTATCACTTATTCCTGGCGAAGTGGGGGCCAGTGCTGTTCAGAATATCGGTGCTTATGGCGTTGAGATAAAAGACTTTATACATTCGATTGAAGCTGTAGAAATAGAGTCAGGGAAACTCATTTGTTTTTCAAATGAAGATTGTCAGTATGGTTATAGACAGAGTAAATTCAAGCATGAATGGAGAGATAAGTATCTCATTACAGCCGTTACATATCGACTCTCAAGTCTTTTTGAATCGCATTTAGATTATGGGAATATTAAGATCAAGCTTGTAGAGAAGCAAATAGAGAAGCCAACTGCAGAACAATTGCGTAATATTATTATTGAGATTCGTCAAGAAAAGCTACCTGATCCAAAGGTGACGGGGAATGCGGGAAGTTTCTTTATGAATCCAATTGTAGATGAAAAGAAACACAAACAGTTGCTTTCTGATTATCCACAAATGCCTTTTTATCGAGTATCGCAAAATGAATATAAAATTCCTGCGGGTTGGATGATAGAACAATGCGGATGGAAAGGTAAGGCTTTGGGCAAGGCTGCTGTCCATGACAAACAAGCTTTGGTGTTGATAAACCTTGGGGGAGCCACGGGAAAAGATATTGTAACATTATGTGAAACCATTCAGCGTGATGTGCAAAAACGCTTTGGTATATGGATTAATCCTGAGGTTAATATTCGATGAAAGTAACTCTTTTGGGAACAGGTACATCGCAAGGAGTTCCTGTTTTAGGTTGTAATTGTGAAGTTTGCAAAAGTAATGATCCACATGATCGTAGATTTCGAACCTCAGTTTTAATAGAAACAGCTTCAACACGAATTCTGATTGATTGTGGACCAGACTTTAGAATGCAGATGTTGGCACAGCCTTTTCGTAAAATTGACGCTGTTCTGTTAACACATATTCATTATGATCATGTTGGAGGAATAGACGATTTAAGACCTTTTTGCCGTTTCGGAGATATCAATATCTATTCAAATACTGATGTCATTAAAGGCTTAAAACATAATATGCCGTATTGTTTTCCGGAGAAAGGAGATTTATATCCTGGAGTACCAAGGCTTATTTTACATGAAATCAAACCTCATGTTGGATTTAATATTGGTGATATTGAGGTTATGCCGATAACGGTAATGCATGATAAATTACCAATCTTGGGATATAGGATAGGCAAACTTGCTTATATCACTGACATGAAAAATATAGAAGAAAAAGAATTTGAATATCTATCAGGGATTAGTGTTTTAGTCATTAATGCATTGCGATGGAAACGCGAACATCATAGTCATCAATTGGTGGATGATGCCATTTCTTTTGCAAGAAAGTTAGGGGTTAAGAGAGTGTTTCTCATTCATATGACACACGAAATAGGCCTACATGCAAAGGCAAACCTATTACTTCCTTCAGGAATTCAATTTGGTTTTGATGGAGAAACGATTATCGTCTAAACTTCCTATAAAGCTTCCAGCCTAAGATTGCACCATCAATTATGCTTGCTCCAGTATTAATGAAGCTTGTGATTCTTTTTGATGGCGAAGAGTTTCTGTCAAAGATGTCGGATGGTTTGAATAGGCTATGCCATAGTGTTCCTATTTTTTTTTCATCCTCTAATATAGCATTACGTATAATCTCTTTACGTAATTTTATATCGTTAAGTGATTGACATTCTTTGATTGTTTCCATAAATTACTTGCTAAAAAAGAGTTGAGCTAAGAAGCGAACTAATGGTTTTTCTATCCATTGATGTCTGAAAATGACGCAAAGGATAAGCATAGATAGATAGCAACATCCAACAATGGAGAATGCAGCAACGGTGCCTACGCAGTTACTTAAAAGAAAAGCAGCTGCAAAACTGAGATAGATAAGGGCCAGTATTACTAATCCAACGATTATTGCAGAGATTGTAACTGCTGTAATAAGATGCACAATTTTTTCCACTACATCAAGCTTCATAGATTCTTTTTGAAGCTCGATGTAATGTTTAAGCACCTCAACGAGTTGCCCTATAGTTTCAATATTTCTGTCGTTTGAGAACATATCTTATTCTGCTACAGCATCAGGTGCGATATCTTTGATGTCATCAATCAAGTCATCTACCTCTTTGCGTGTAAGTTTTATGTTATGTCTTTTGCAGAAATCATCTACAGCATCTGTAATCTTTGAGCGTGTGTCAGTACCTTTTTCTGGAGCCATTAATAGACCTAATGCAGCACCTGCAATTGCGCCCCCTAAGAAAGCTCCAATGTAACCTAAAGTCTTCATAATCTTAAAATTAAATTATACAATTGTAAAATGTTTCTTGAAGTATTTTGAATAACATCTTGAATACATACGCAAATATAGAGAAAGTTTGTTGATTGAACAAGAAAAGCGTT
>NZ_GL629647.1:465940-471633 GCF_000185845.1 Segatella salivae DSM 15606 | reverse complement strand
ATTTGTTTGATTTAACAAACTTTATGCACAAAAGTCTCGCGTATTTGTGATATATTTTATATTTTCGCATGAGGAAAAAATAAGTCTAATTTCTAATAAATAAGAGGATTATGAAAAAAACTTTAGTATTATGTATAAGTCTCAGTGCAGCTTTAGCATTTACAAGTTGTAAGTCAAGTGAGAGTGCTTATAGGAAAATGTATGATAAAGCTAAAGCGCAAGAAGCATCACAACAAAACGAAGCAGAAACGACTTCACCGGTTGTAACGCCTCTCGAACAGAAGTCAGCAAATGAAGTTACCGTTATGGATAATGTTGATAATGCTGTTGTTCGTCAAGAGAATTTCTCAGTAGTAAGTGGTCCTGAGGTGAAGAGCTTTGGTGTTGTTGTTGGTTCTTTCTCTTTGAAAGCTAATGCAGAAGGGCTGCAAAGAACATTGAAGGGTGCTGGATATGATGCTTCTATCGTGTTTAATAGTGAAAGAAGCATGTATCGTGTTGTTGCATCTTCTTTCAATAATAAAGCTGATGCGGTTAGAAGTCGTGATGCTTTGCGTAGTAGATATGCTGATGCATGGTTGCTATTTAAGAAATAATAAATTGTAGTTCTCTTTGGAGAACTACCTATTTATATGGCACGTATACTTTCTATAGACTACGGTAAAAAGCGTACGGGATTGGCAGTGACTGATTCTTTGCAAATTATTGCAAATGGATTAGCCACTGTTTCTACGTCAATATTGATAGACTTCCTTAAAGACTACATTGCAAAAGAAACTGTTGAGTTGATAGTTATAGGTCGGCCTGTTAAGCCAGATGGTACTCCAAGTGAGAACCTTGCACGTGTAGAACAGTTTGTAAATCGATGGCGTAAGCTCATGCCTAAAGTTCCTATAGAATATTATGATGAACGTTTTACCTCAGTTATAGCCCATAAAGTTGTTTTAGATAGTGGTATAAAGAAGAAAGCAAGAAGAGAAAGGAAAGGCTTAGTAGATGAGATTTCTGCAACAATTATCTTGCAAGACTTCATGCAGTATAAACGTTCCATGTTATATAGACAAAAAGATTAATTAATGATATTACCTATATATATATATGGTCAGCCTGTGTTGAGGAAGGTGGCCCAAGACATTTCTCCTGATTATCCTCAACTAAAAGAACTAATATCAGATATGTTTGAGTCGATGACGGCAAGTAATGGTGTTGGTTTAGCAGCCCCACAAATTGGGAAAGATATTCGAGTTGTTGTTATTGATCTCGATGTTTTAAGTGATGATTTCCCTGAGTATAAGGGCTTTAGAAAGGCTTTTATAAATGCGCATGTCCTTGAAGTTGACGATGATTCACCAAAAGAGACGCTGGAAGAAGGTTGTCTTTCCTTGCCAGGGTTATCTGAAAAAGTTACTCGTCCAACTCGAATTCATGTAAAATATCAAGATGAAGATTTTGTAGAACATGATGAATGGGTTGAAGGTTATTTGGCTCGTGTGATGCAGCATGAATTTGATCATCTTGAAGGGAAGATGTTTATTGATCGTATTCCGCCTTTGCGTAAACAGATGATTTATAGTAAACTTAAAGCGATGTTAAAGGGTAAGTTCCGTTGTGCTTACCGAACCAAGGTGGCACATAAATAAGATTGCAAATGTATAAGCGTCTGTTGATATTATTTGCAATTATATTTATTGTGTATATCCCTGGATATTCACAGTATAATACTGAACGTTTACTTGATGTTAGTGCTACGGCTTTGGATAATAAAGATTATGTTGTAGTCATTCAGTATTGTAATAATATCATCTCTAACAGACCTTATCTTTATAAAGCTTGGTTTTATCGGGGAATCGCAAAGCAAAGTTTAGGAGATTATACTGGAGCAGAAGATGATTTTAATCAAGCGATAAAACTTAATCCTTACGTTCATGAATTGTTACGTGAACGTGCTAATAATCGAATGAATCTACGATTGTTTTCACAGGCAGATCAAGATTATGGCAAAGCAATTGAATTGAGTCCTGATAATAAAGAATATTGGTTTAATCGTGCGTTGGCCCGATTCTA
This sequence comes from Segatella salivae DSM 15606, assembly GCF_000185845.1. Lineage (GTDB taxonomy): Bacteria > Bacteroidota > Bacteroidia > Bacteroidales > Bacteroidaceae > Prevotella > Prevotella salivae. Next base: position 469,569 of record NZ_GL629647.1, on the reverse strand, counting down.
TCAACATAACATTAAACAAACACGTCAAGATCTTTATTATATATTAAAGCGATGGCCTTCATTACCGAACGCCTATGCATTGATGACAGAGACCTATTTGAGTGCCAATGACACCTTACAAGCACGTAAGTGGGTAGAAAAAACGCTTAAGATTAATCCGTATGATGGTAACTCTTGGTCCATATTAGGACGGCTGAATCTTAGACAGAATAATTGGAAGAGGGCCGAACAGGCATTTAGTCAAGCAATCCATTACATTCCAAACGTGGTCAATAACTACACTTATCGTGCCATGTGTCGTGTTAATTTGAATATGCTCCGGCAAGCAATGGAGGACTTCAATAAGGCTATAGAGATGGATCCTAATAGTTTTCTTGCACACTATAATCGTGGACTTTTGGGGATGACAGTAGGCGATGATAATAATGCAATCAAAGACTTTAGTTATGTATTACGACTCGAACCAAATAATCTTCAGGCTCGATATAATCGTGCATTATTATTGGATAGAGTAGGAGACTATCGTAGTGCTATTGCTGATTATTCTCGTGTTATCGCACAATTCCCTAATTTTTGGTCTGGTCTTCTCAGCCGAGCTAAATGCTATCGGCATTTAGGAATGAATGCTAAAGCCGAACTTGATGAGTTTCAAGTACTAAAGGCTCAAATGAATAAACATTTGGGAATTCAGCAGCGATGGAGTAAAGAAAAGCTTCGTCAAGTTAGGAAAATGAATGACTTTGATATTGAAAAATATGATCAATGGATAGTACTCAACGACGAAATATCTACACCTCAGTATTCAAGTAAGGTTCGAGGATACATTCAAAATCGTGAGGTCTCGTTTGATTATATGCCTCTTTATGGTTTATCTCTTCAGTCTTATTCAAATGGAATCAGTGAATTTCAGATTTCATATAAGTCTGTTGATGCATTCAATCTTTGCAAACCTGTTTCCTCCAAATTATATATTTCTTGTCGAATCTCTCCTTCTGAAGTGCATCAGACAAAACATTTCTTTCAGTTAATAGAACAATTAAATTCACAAGTTCAAAACACTTCTCATTCTTCAGTCTTACCAACGTTACTCTTACAACGTGCAGTTGCCTATTCTACGATATATAATTATGAAGCAGCTTTGAATGATTTGAATGCTTGTTTAGAACAGGATTCAACATTATCTTTGGCTTATTGGCAGCGTGCTGTATGTTATTTGACCATGCAAAAAAATAAAACTTTAACGTTGTCTAATGATTTGTCTTATAAAAAAATCATTGATGATTTACAATCTTCACTCTCTCTTGACACAGAGAATGCTTATATACTATATGATTTAGGTACTGTTTATGCGTTATTAAAAGATTATACAAGGGCAAAGGAATATTATGATAGAGCTACTAAACTCAATAGTAAAATTGCTGAAGTATATTATAATCGTGGATTAACCGAGATGGTTTTGAATCATAAATCAGAGGCTTTAAGAGATTTAGGTATTGCAGGTGAGCTCGGACTCTATGATGCTTATGCTTTGATTAAACAGATTTCTATGCATAAATAATGATTTTTGTATTTCATTATTTTGTCATTTCATACAATTAAAGTAACTTTGCCATAACATTTGATTTATAAAACTAATTTGTAATATGGTTAAAATCACGTTCCCAGATGGTTCTGTTCGTGAGTATGAACAGGGCGTAACTGGTTTACAAATCGCTGAGAGTATTTCACCGGCTCTCGCTCGCAACGTTGTATCTTGTGGGGTTAATGGTGAAACTGTAGAACTAAATCGTCCGATAAATGAAGATGCAAACTTCACACTTTATAAGTTTGAGGACGAGGAAGGTAAACGAACATTCTGGCATACATCAGCACATCTTTTGGCAGAAGCATTACAAGAGTTATATCCTCAGATACAGTTTGGCTTTGGTCCTGCTGTTGAAAATGGTTTCTTTTATGATGTAATGCCTGCAGAAGGACAAGTAATTTCAGAGAATGACTTTGCTAAAATAGAAGCAAAGATGCTTGAGTTGGCAAAGAAAGATGAACCAGTTGTACGTAAAGAAGTGTCTAAAGCTGAGGCTTTAAAAGAGTTTAAGGCTGATGGTCAGACATATAAATGTGAGCATATTGAACAAGATCTTGAAGACGGAACAATAACAACTTATACACAGGGTAACTTTACTGATCTATGTAGAGGGCCTCATTTGGTGTCAACAGGTGTAATTAAAGCTGTTAAGTTAACAAGCGTAGCAGGTGCCTTTTGGCGTGGAGATGCTGAGCGTGAACAAATGACTCGTATCTATGGTATAAGCTTTCCGAAGAAGAAAATGCTTGATGAATATCTTGTAATGTTAGAGGAAGCAAAGAAGCGTGACCATCGAAAGATTGGAAAAGAGATGGAACTTTTCATGTTCTCTGACCGTGTAGGTAAAGGACTTCCAATTTGGTTACCGAAGGGAACTCAATTGCGTTTGCGTCTTCAAAAATTACTACGTAGCCTCTTACGTCCATATCATTATCAAGAAGTTATTACTCCTGGAATTGGTGGAAAGAGTCTATATGTAACTTCAGGTCACTATGCTCATTATGGTAAAGATGCGTTCCAACCTATCCATACTCCTGAAGAAGATGAGGAATATATGCTCAAACCAATGAATTGTCCTCATCATTGTGAAGTTTATGCACGTAAGCCTCGTTCTTACAAAGACCTTCCTTTAAGAATTGCAGAGTTTGGAACCGTATTTCGTTATGAAAAAAGTGGTGAGCTGCATGGATTGACTCGAGTTCGTACTTTCACGCAAGACGACGCGCATATATTTGTTAGACCTGATCAAGTTAAATCAGAGTTCGAGACGAATATTGATATTATTTTGAAGGTATTCAAGACGTTCCATTTCGACAATTATGAAGCACAAATTTCTCTTCGTGATCCAAAAGACAAAGAGAAATACATTGGTTCTGACGAGATTTGGGAGGAAAGCGAGAATGCGATTCGGGAAGCTTGTAAGGAAAAAGGACTTGTTGCACATGAAGAGATAGGTGAAGCTGCCTTCTATGGACCTAAGCTTGACTTCATGGTTAAAGATGCTATTGGACGTAAATGGCAGCTTGGTACCATTCAGGTTGATTACAATTTACCAGCTCGTTTCAAGTTAGAGTATACTGCAGAAGATAATACAAAGAAGACCCCTGTAATGATTCATAGAGCTCCTTTCGGCTCTCTTGAACGTTTTACTGCAGTACTTATAGAGCACACTGCTGGTCATTTCCCATTGTGGCTCACACCAGATCAGGTGGCGATATTGCCAATTTCTGAGAAATATAATGATTATGCGAAGCAGGTAGGGCAGTACTTTGATACAGTGGGCGTACGTTCTGTTATTGACGATCGCAATGAAAAGATTGGTCGTAAGATTCGTGATAACGAGTTGAAACGTATTCCATATATGGTAATTGTTGGTGAGAAAGAAGCTGCTGAAGGTCTTGTTTCTATGCGAAAACAAGGTGGAGGCGAGCAAGCTACCATGAAGATGGAAGAGTTTGCAAAGCGTATTACTGACGAAGTTGCAGATCAATTGAAGACTTTAGACTAACTATCATTCGGATAGTTTCTAACAACAGAGAAGGCT
>NZ_GL629647.1:451556-465390 GCF_000185845.1 Segatella salivae DSM 15606 | reverse complement strand
TACCAAACTCTACACACTTGTTTTCCTTTCCCCTGACAATGGGACGTAGATAGGGACGGTCGATGCTGACGATATGGTGCTTGACTTCCTTACCGGAGAATAGTTCTGACTGTTGGAGGCATACCTCACGCACAGCGGACAGCCGCTTTTCTAGTTCTGCCGACAGACAGATGCAAGGACTGTACTATTTACGCAGACGATTCCATTGGGACAGGAGTTTGGACAGGAGCTTCAGGAGTCTTCTCCTGAGCTTGCGCGTGGACGAGGCTGTGTGCTTGCGCTGCTTGGCGTATGCAAGCCTGGCCTTGTCAATATTATTATACTTGCTTCTCGGAATACGCTCTGAAAGGTGTTTACACTCGGAGACCAGCAGAGTGTGAAGCCAATGGCAACACTCCCAGAGCAGCTTGATATCCGTAGGAAAACGCAGGTAGCTCTCATGACAGGTTGCATCCGTCAAGCATAGATCTTTATCCTTGATACAATCTTGCCATTTGGCGTACAATATGCTCTGAAAACTATTTATGTCAAGAATGCGACCAAGACGATTGCGTATGGCACTTACAATCTTTCCATCCTTGATGGGACAGGAGGGGGCTAGCAGAACACCACAGAACATCTGCATGTGGATGCTTCCGTTAAACATCTCTATCAAACCATCGTCAGACAGACCTGTGTATGACTTAAGGAACATTAGGGCAATTTCTCCTTTACCCGAGAAAAGAGGCTTGTTGCCTCACTTGCTCTTATGGCTAAGGTTCGTATACTCTGCTGCCAACTCCTTTAGGGGGAGCAGGGAGTGAATACGTCCAAGTTCGCTTTTTGCAAATCTTTCACGATAGCTCTGTAAAAAATCGAACTCTGTAAAGGGCAAAGTTGGTGTTATATCAGAATTTTTTTGTATCTTCACGACGATTTTTTAAGTTTTCCCCAGATTCTGCCCGTGATGGGTCGTTCGGGGGATTTTATGTAAAGGTACAAATAATATATGATGCTGACAAACAATTAGTTAAGAAAATTCTGAATATCCCTAGATTACGTAATAGGAATACTTTTGATTTTAATGTTGTTGGGACTTCGTGAAGAGTACCCAGCTCGTGCAATGCAATATTAACGTATTAAAGTTTTAATAAATTAATAAGTTTAACCTCTTTATGTGCATTCATATATTTTTCAACCTGATTGATATATTGGGAAGAAAAAGCTTTGTATCCAACCAGTTTGTTTGTAACATACATTACACGTGCCATATGAATATCCTTTTCATATTGAGTCTTTTTATCGAAATTCTTAGAAGGATATAAGCTTAACAAATAGAAATTTAAGCAATCAGGAACGATATATTCCCTCGTCATTGTCTTGCGTTGAGCTTTTGAATAGAATTTAATATATGCCGGATAATCTTCTCCCAAATATTTATCAAGAGAAATACCAATGATGGTGTCACCAACAATAATGCTTTGATCAAAAGCACCTATTTGCGTATAAATTTTTGGAACAACAAAACCAGGAAGCGTCCTTTTTGCTTTATTAAAAGCATTGGTAAACGATTTATTTATGTCTTCCATGTTGGCATATTGAGTTTCTGCAGCAGAGATAACGCTTTGTAATAAGGTGTCTTGATAAAAGTTTAGGAATCTACTATTAATATCTGGCTCATAAACTGCACCAAGTTTAAGCACATTTTCAATTAATGTTCGAGTCTCTATGGCATACTCTGTGTTCATTTCTTGCAGAGCAGAGAAATCACCTGTTGTAAGATAACGACTTTGCAGACGATCATAACGCACAACTTCTATTTTGCTCTGTGCATTATCGTTGGGCTTCAGCTTGATTTCACAAGCTATACAAAGCATCATTACTGCAAATAATATATAGTATATCTTTTTCAAAAGTTTTGGTGATTTTTGTTTTCAAGGCAAAAATACTAATTTTTATTTTCAAGAGCAAATGTTTTGCTAAAAACTTAAAATTAAGGACATAAAAAGTTAGTTTTAAGCTAAAATTCATAAAAAGGAATACTTATCAATAAAAAAATATTTATTTTTGTTACATGTTTAGTTTAGCCTTTGTTACTTCAAATAAAAGATTATTATTATTCTTTGTTCTAAACTTATTTATAAGTTTAGGGAGTATGAGTAAACCATCTATTGATACATTGATAGTGTTAGTCACATGTCCAAAGTTTGATTATGATGGTGATTATCCTGTAATTATTTCACTGAAAGACTATCCTTCTGTAACAAGAAGCATTGTTTATTCTGATAATATAGAGCTCCCCTCGCAACTTGATGATCTTGATGGGGATGGCATAAATGATGAATTGTGTTTCTTTGTCAATGTAAAGAAGAAACAAAAATATTCGTTTCAAGTAATTTTGGAAAAGGGTGGTGAACCAAAAAGATATTCACCACATACATATGCTGAGTTGTTACTTAAAAATCCAAAGGTTAAAGAGAAGAATAAACAAGATTTATTTATTCAGCAGATTGTTGTTGGAAAAGATTTAGATGATAGTTTCCATTTACTGCATCATCATGGAGTTGCTTTTGAAAACGAATTGATTGCACTAAGGATATATTTTGATAAGCGTCAGACTCTTGATTTATATGGAAAGAAGCGGAAAGGTCTTGAAATTAAAGATACACAATTTTATCCAAATAAACAGCAACTATTAGACGGGTATGGAGATGATATTCTTTGGGCTGGCAATGCTTTAGGATTGGGTGCTTTGCGTGGATGGGTAGAATGTAAAGAACAATTGTTAGATGATGTTGAATATCGTGGTCAGCGTATTGTATGTCAGGGTCCGATAAGAACAATTGTTGAAGTGACGGATAAAGGATGGCTTTGGAAGAAGGGAGAGAACAGAATAAATCTTAAGCAACGTTTTACTTTATATGCGGGATGTAGAGATGTTATTTTTGAGGCATGGTTAAATCCTTCGAATGATAGTATTCGTTTTTTTACTGGTTTACAACATCTTTTGAATGGAAAGGAATACTCTAATCATGAAGGATTACGAGGCAATTGGGGTAAAAGTTGTAATCCAACAGATTCGATTATGGCTCATGCTCAAACGTTAGGAATGGGGATATTTGTTCCTGATGAATATTTGTGTCAAGAGATGCCTTGTGATAGTTTGAATGACGCTTTTATTATAGCACCTCAGAATGGATATTTGAGATATTATCTTACTTATTCCAGTGATAAGGAGTCTTATGGCTTCCACCAGGCTCAGAGTTGGTTTTCATATTTAAAAAGATGGAAAGAACTTTTAGCTCACCCAATCCGCGTTGATGTTATTTGCAAAAATCCATGATGGTATTGTATGTTCTACGACCATGAATGTAGAATTGGGAGAGGATAGAGAAGTTTTTTCGTTCGTTAATTTGTTCGTTAACTCTTTGCTGTTGTATAGACTTTCTATCTTCATCAAAGGCATGTCGCCATTTCTTAAAAGCTTTTCGAGCTTTATAAATTGCCTTGAAATCATCGATATTTCTATTAAAGATAAGAGTTTGCCACGCAGCAAGATAATCAAGAAAATAACGGATTCGCATAACTTGTTTAAGCTCTTTATCTGGTAGATTCTTATAGAGCATAGTGAGATTGTTGCGGAAGTTTAGGAAAGTTTTCATTGGATTTTTCTTGGGTAGAGTGCCTCCGCCTACATGATATACTTTACTATAAGGAATGCATACGATTCTTTTTCCTTTAAGCCTGAGTCTCCAACATAGATCAATTTCTTCATTATGTGCAAAGAATCGTCCGTCAAAGGCTCCTGCATCCCAAAAGTCTTTTGAACGGATAAATAAACAAGCGCCTGTAGCCCACATAATATCAATGATAGAATCGTATTGACCATTATCTTCTTCTATAATATCAAAGATTCTTCCACGACAGAAAGGATATCCAAATTTATCCACAAAGCCTCCTGCAGCACCTGCATATTCAAACTCATTAGGGTGATGAATTGACAATAGTTTGGGTTGGCAAGCTGCAACATCAGGATGTTTGTCCATATAATCTATAAGTGGAACAAGCCAATTTTCGGTCACCCTAACATCCGAATTTAATAAAAGAAAGTATTCTGCTTCAATTTCTTTTAATGCTTGATTATAACCTTCCGCAAAACCGAAGTTCTTGTTTAATGCAATGATTTTTATTTCAGGGAATTTGCTTTCCAATATTTTTATGGAATCATCTGTAGAGGCATTATCTGCAACAAATATATCTGCATAGTTAGAAGAGTATTTGATTACACTTGGCAGATATTGTTCTAACATCTTTTTCCCATTCCAATTTAAAATCACTATTGCAAGTTTCATGCTTAGATGTCTAAATAAGTTCTACTTTAAGTGCGGATTTGTCGTGATTGAAGTCACCCAACTTAACGCGTATAAGTTCGTTATCATACTCTTCCTTTGCAAGTGATGCTGGAAGTTCAACACGGATATAGTTGTCTGTAAACCCATGCATAGCTTTACCGCGTGGTGCCTTTTCAAACAAAACTTCTCGTTCTGAGCCAATAAACTTCTGATAAAAGAGCTGAGTCTTTTTATCGCTTAATTCTAACAAGCGTTTTGAACGTAGTTTCTTATCTTTCTCATTTACAACGTAAGGAATTGCTAATGCAGATGTTCCAGGACGTTCACTATAAGGGAAGACATGCAATTGTGTGATGGGGAGTTGTTCTAAGAAATTATAACATTCTTCGAAGTATTCAGGTTTTTCACCTCTACATCCAACCATTACATCTACACCAATAAAGGCATCAGGCATCAATTCTTTAATAAGTTTTATTTTATGCGCAAACAAAGATGTATCGTAACGCCTGTGCATCAGTTTCAAAACGGTATCACTGCCACTTTGCAATGGAATGTGGAAATGAGGCATGAAAGCCCGACTTTCTGCACAAAAAGCAATTAACTCGTCATCAATTAAATCTGGTTCCAAACTACTGATTCGGAATCGCTTGATGCCTTCAACCTTATCTAAGGCTTTTACTAAATCTATAAATCTTTCATGCGTAGTCTCTCCGAAATCACCTATGTTGACACCAGTTAAAACAATTTCTTTACCTCCCTCAGCTGCAGCTTCTTCGGCCTGTTTAATTAGCGATGAAATCGTTGGATTTCTTGAGAATCCACGCGCATAGGGAATAGTACAATAAGTGCAAAAATAGTTGCATCCATCTTGTACTTTCAAGAAATACCGAGTGCGATTACCCTTCGAGCATGAAGCTTGAAAAGTCTTGATGTCTTTTGTCTTTACAGAATGGAATTGATGAAGTGTTTCGCCTGTTTCCCTTTTTGTAAAGGCATCGTTTAGATATTGAATGAGATTTGCTTTCTCGTTTGAGCCTAACACGAGATCTACACCTGGAATCTTACTTACTTTCTCTGATTCAAGCTGGGCATAGCAACCTGTCACAATAATGAATGCACCTGGATTTTCACGCGCCATTCTGTGGATGGCCTGCCTGCACTTATGGTCAGCCACTTCTGTGACGCTACACGTATTGATAAGACAAATGTCAGCCTTTTCGCCCTTGTCTACAGTGACTACTCCCATATCAGATAACATCTTGCCAAAGGTAGATGTCTCTGAAAAATTGAGTTTACAACCCAATGTGTAATATGTTGCTTTCTTACCTTGAAAAGCAGAACTGTCAATCATTCTTTTCCGATTATATTTGAAAGATTAAAGTCCTAAAGCCTTGATAATTTTGTCGATAACATTCTCTGCACTATCAGAAACCTCATCAAGTTTGCTGTCAAGCTCTTTGTTTAATTTATCCTCAACCTTCTTACTAACTTTATCTACGAGTTTTCCAGCTTCTTTGCTTACAGTTTTATCAATATTGCTCTTTAAACTATCAATATTATTGGTTGTTTGTTCTTCATTGTCGCTTGAAGAAGCTTCATTCGTTGTCTTGCTATAGTCTTCATAACTCCTTACCACATCATCTGCGTTGAATGTGAATACATGGCCAAGAATACCATACGAAACCTTGTGTTGCTCACCATCGAAGGTGACATCTGTTGAAGAATAAATAAGATAATTGTGATAATTAAGAATCTGATCGAGTGTTACATCAACAGTTGTGCCAGCAAATAAGCGCATTAACGTTTTAACTCCCATTGTGAGGAGGTCATCTTCGTCATTGTCCTTATCAGCCAATTTATTGATAGCCGTTGTAACTTCTGTTTTAATAGCCTCTTTATGATCTTGTTTGTTTGGGTTACTAACCATCAGTATAATTAAAATCACAAATATCGTCGCAAGAATAAACCACCATGCTTTATGACATTTCTTTTCATTTTGAGGCTTTTCCTCCTTTGTATTATTTTGTATTGCTTCGGGAACAGGTGGCGGAGTCTGTTGAGTGTTTATATGATTCTCTAAGGCTTGTCTTATCTCCTCAATTTGCCATGCAGGCGTCCAATCTTTTAGTCCCTCAGTCCAAACTAAAGTTTCAGCAGATATATTCTTTGTGTTGACAAGTTCTTCTGGTGAGAAAGGCCCTGCTTGTGCACCATTTTCAATAATAAAGTATTGCATTTTGTTATCTTTTTAATTCTAATATGTTTGCAAAGTTAGAAAAACTTTTCAAAAGATTTGCATATCTCAATAGAAAAGATTACTTTTGCACACGTTTTATATGTAGGGGTTCCGTAGCTCAGTTGGATTAGAGCAACAGCCTTCTAAGCTGTGGGTCTTGGGTTCGAATCCCAACGGAATCACTTTCTAAAAAGTGCCTATAACATAGGTTTTTAGGCACTTTTTCTTTTCTCTCTCCCCAGCCGTTAAGCTATTCGGGAATAAAAAAAACGCTTATTTCGTCCAAATTTGGACCGTAAAGCAAGTTTTTTCTATTCGTTTCAAATTTAGCAATATGGCAACAATCAAACTCGCAGTGCTCAAGCACACGCAATCAAAAGACGGCTCGTATAAGATACGCATAGCCATCGGGCACAGATCCGAAACACATTACATCGTTACAAAATATAAGGTAAACAGTCCGTCAGAGTTTGTCGGAGGTATCGTAACAAAAATTCCCAACGCACATGAAATCAACGTTAAGCTCCGCAACCTTCTTAACGACTATGACGAGCGTTTAGAACGAATACCCTCCCCGGAAGACTATACTTGCAAAGAACTTCGCGACTTGCTCAAATCAATGCGTCCTCATTCTTCTACAGCTACTTTTTCGCAGGTCTCTGAACAATATCAAAAAGAACTTACAGAAGACGGGCGCGGTTCTTATGCCGGCATGCTTCAGAATTCGTTGAGACTTTTTCGTGACTTTTCAGGCGGAGACATGTTTCTATCCGAAATAAGCACTGTCACCATATCTGAATTCGAACGCTGGCTGAAAAGAAAGGGACTGTCACAGACTTATACCAGCATGACGCTTTCCATGACACGCACTATCATCAATCGTGCCATTCGTGCACAGCTCGTCACCTACCAGCTACACCCCTTCGCATATTGGAAACGACCTGCAGACGAAGAAAGGGAAATCGACATATCTGTTGAGGAACTTGCAGCTATCAGAGATGCACAACCGAAACTAAAGAAGCAGCGCATAGCTCGCGACCTGTTTATGCTGTCCTATTACCTCGGCGGAATTAACCTGATAGACATGCTCAATATCGACTTTCGTGGTGTTTCTGTCTTAGAATACGTCCGACATAAGTCCCGCAACACAAAGACATCAGATAAACGTATATCATTCACTATTCAACCCGAAGCGAAAGAACTCATCAGAAAATGGATGAACCGAAACACGGGCAAGCTTGATTTCGGGTATAAATTTTCTTACAAGAATTTCCTGCAATTCATTACACGTTCTATCAAAAGCCTTGCAAAAGACCTCGATATACCGAACTACAAGAAAGTATGTTATTATACTGCTCGCAAATCTTTTGTCCAGCACGGTTTTGACCTCGGCATATCATTAGAGGTTCTTGAGTATTGTATAGGTCAGTCTGTAAAGAATAATCGCCCAATATTCAATTATCTGAAGATTATGCGTAAACATGCCGACGTTGCTATACGTCAAATACTCGATAATCTTTCAAATGTACAAGTTATCACAGATAACAATTAATCGCCGTGTGCCGTAAAACTGATAAAAATAAAGTGGTGCGACATAAAATCACACCACTTTACGCTATCAATTGCATAGATACTATACTACTGCACATTTTTTTATCAAGTTGCACACAAAGTCGGAGATGTTCCTCGGCTTGATTGCTCGCAGAATTTCATCTGTTTTCTCATCTAAACAAACAGATATTTTTCTTATCTGCTTACTTCTCCGTTGTCGCCTTACTCCGTGTTTTTCCAACACCTTGTAAATCGTCTGTGCAGATCCGACATTAGTTTTTCGCATAATGTCAGCAATTGAATATCTTTGCTCTTTGTACAAAGAAACAATATTCTTTTCTTGCTGTTCTGAAATCATATACAATAATTTTAGTTTAACACCGTTATATTAATAATTTTATACCCTTTGGCAGAGGCCATTGAAGGTTTTAGATTATTAATTGGTATTGCCCCCTACTGTGAAGTAAGGGGCATTTTTGTTATTCGTTTTCTCAATTGAGCTGAAAGACAAGGCGCCCGTCTGCTTCTCTCTCGACAAAGTCGTATTCTGGGTATGCTTCTGTGATGTCAAGCATGTCATAACCATTTTCCTTAAGCTCAAATTCGTGGAAATATAAAGATGTTTTATCTTCGCTAAAAGCAGCCAAAGTTTCAAGCGGTTCTGGGTCTTGTGAACTCACATCAGGCAAGCTGTCTAAGAAATCCTTATACTCTTGCTTTTGCTCATCAGCAAGGTCGGCATATCTCTCAATATCACCGTTATCGAACAACCAGCCGAAGAAGTTAGGGTCGTTATCTGCTTCGCGCTCAACATATCCTCTTAAGGTTGCAGGCTCTTCGCCGTTATACGCACTAAAATTCTCTACTAAAACTTGTTTTTTGTTTTCCTTATTCTTTATCATATTCTTTGCCCGTCATGCCGATAGCGCAGCGTTTAGATTATTATTTGTTAATAAAAAATTCTTTTACTTGTTGATATACCTTTTCAATTTCCTCTTTATCACCATAATAGAAGTCTGTAATTTCATCTTCTTGTGTAGTAATTACTATGCCAATTATGTCGTTGTTTTTATAATATACAGAGGCTACACAATCACCATTTTCAAACTTCTCAAGCTTAAATTCGCTTTCATTTTCTCTCAAAAAAGAAAGAATTTTTTCTTCTGATACTGCAGTGTACTTATTTGGTGCAATAACATCTTCTATGCTTTTTGCAATTGGAGAGAATTCCATTTCTGTACCAACGTAAATAAGTTCGTTCTCTGTGTAAGTCTTCATGATTTTGAACAGTTTTTACGGTGTGTCTCACCTTTTTAAGTTTGTTATTGTTTTAATTATCTGATGCAAAGATACAGAGAAAAATTGAATTATCAAAATAAATAAGCAATTATTTCACTTATTATCGTGTTAAATATTGTTATCACGAAAAAACGGCTCTCTATACTCACGTACAAAGAACCGAAAAACAATAACAAACTTAAATAAATTAAAGAAGCTTATCTGTACTTTCTCACTAACCACATTATTATATATCCTATAGCCCCTAACACCACGACCGACAACACGCCTATAGCCCAACCCCCGACCTCCATTTTAAGACCCTGCCAGCGGCTTAATTTCTTTTCAACAGGGTAGGGAACACGCACGCTGTCTGTCTTGATGCTGTCACGGTATAGCGTCTTGTATAGGTTCTTATACCGATAGTCTACCTTTGTCTTCGTAAGAAACACAGTATCGCCTTTCACGTATCTATCGACAAACTCTTTCTGATAGACGCTGTCGTGCTTTGTAAGTGTGTCGTGCTTTGTTACGTACACGTTGTGATATTCAGGCACACTGACGTACTTCGTCCTGCACCCCTGCAACATCAGCACAAAGAGTATAGAAGCTATCACAAACACTAACCCCGACCGTCTGATAAAATCTTTATTCTGCATAACAAATTGTTTTTACAAATTAGAATATTCTTCCTTTGCATTAAAGCAAGGACACACCTTTATCCACTCGCCCGGCGTAATCTTTCCGTCGTGGTTGAGGTCGGGGGAGAAGTCTCTGTGCCCCTGTATTACAGCGCTCGGGTACTTCTTATGCAACATAGTAAGCAGGGAACGTAACGTCTTTTTCTGCTTCTCTGTTCTGTTGTCTACCGCCTTGCCGTGCTCGTCGATGCCTCCGATATAGGCGACATTGATCGTAACAGAGTTGTAACCCCTAACACCGTTGCTAACCTTTTCTTCTTGCAGCAGCTGGGTAATAGTCCCGTCAGAGGCTACAACATAATGATAGCCGGGGTTCTTCCACCCCTTACGCTTAAACTCTTGCCGAAGCCCCTCTATCGTCTCCGTCTGATGACTTGCCGTGCAATGCACAGCTATGTATTTAATTGTTCTCATAAAATTTATTGCTTCTTTAGATATTCACTTAGATAAGGTATCTTGTCAACCATTTTAAGTGTTAATACATAGTAGACAAACCCTGCAACCTTGTGCATAGTAGTTCCCTCAACGAGCATCACCTGCCAGTTTCTCGCAATGTTCGTAGCATAGAACCAAATCGCAACACCGCACAACGCCTTTACCACACCGAGCGTTTCAGCGTCATTGTGCAGGAAATGGCCTGTAATGAACAGTGAAGCCGTCAGTACAAAGAAGATAGTGCAGTGATAGAAAAACACCATTGACTTCTTCAAGCTCCATTTTTCTCCGTGCACCATTCCTGCTACCCAGCCGAAGATGTAGTTCAGCGAAAACACGATAATCATCGCTATCATGAAGTCCCTGATCGGGAACAGCAGACTCATCACTCCGCTGATGATGCTGCATATAACAAACTTAAATTCTCCCATTTTTTACCTCCTCGTTCTTTTACTTAGTCAGCCACGCCAGCCTCTCAACCTCTTCAAAAGTCTTATCCGAAGCCTTGAACGCTTTAAGCAACTCCTCTGCTTCAAATTCTACGATATCGACTTTCACTTCCTTTTCAGCAAGTTCCTTGAAATACTCCTCACCTTTTTTGCTCCACGCAGCAAACCAGGTGTTTATTTCAGAGATTTCCTGCTTTTCAGCAGCAGTCATATCGCGCACATCTTCCTTTGCCCGTCGCTCAAGTTCCTGCGCCTCTTTCACTCGCTGTTGCATCTTCTCAAACTCTTCGTCCTGAAGTGTTGCTCGTACCTCCTCGATATCTTTGTCGTAGGCCTCCGAGACAGGGCGCAAAGCCTTGAGGTTCTTCCACACCGCGAGCATGGCTTCATCGCTCATACCCCCCACTTTCAACGCTTTTAATGCTCTGTAGGCTTCAACTGCCTTAATCGTTTTTACTTTCATTTTTACTTTAATTCTTACTAAATTACTTTGTTATTTACTTTTCTTTTGCTTCTGTTGCGCTGACTGTGCCGATCTTCGCTGCGTTGGCCTTGCAGTACTTCACGAAGTGCGTCACGTCGGTGACCACGCTGATGATTTCATCTTCGTCAGTCGTCAAATAGCTGATGTTGATACCTCCGAAATGTGCAAATGTAGCGAGCATTTCCTTGTTACCCTCGTTGCTGCTGACACTTCCGTTTTCGATGTTTGCATACTTGTCGTTTTCAACCGAAACGATAGCTTTGATAGTCGTACCTGTACCTACTGCTTCAACACTCGCCTTGAAACCTGCGATTGCTTTTACTTTTACTTCCATAATTGTCTTTTTATTGATTAATAAAAGGGTTTAATTCTCTGATATAGATTTCCTGTGTTACGGTCATGAACGTGTATTCAATCTTGTAGTGCTGTTCAGCCTTCAGTCCGTCAAAGATATGTGTGTATTTTGTTCCAGCTTCGACATCAGTAAAGGTGAACGCCTGCTCTCCTGCCAACATCGGTGAGCCGATTTCACTCGATGCGAACCTTAATATTATATAGAAATCCTTATTGTTAGACCTCCGTACATAGTTGTCTTTAATCTCCACCTCTACGATAATACGTCCTCTGAAGTCCTCATGCGCTTTAATCGTGAAGTAGTCATTTATGTGCTGTGCATCAGAAACGACTTCTACAGCAGATGATTTGAAGTCATGTATCGTGTAGTATGTAGTAGCCTGCACCGGAGGTATGTTGAATGCAAGCGCCCTGGAACAAAGGAAAATATAGGCTTTATAGCTGCCAGTTGCGAAAATCATCCCCTGCATTTCCACGCTTGTTCCCCCGTCTTTCAGCGGTTTGTCAGAAGTTTTGAAATAAGCAATCTGTCCTGCTGCATTTTTCAGCGCAAGCCCGAGGTAAGCCTCTGACAATTTACCGAATTCCTGCAGCGTCAGTTCGTTTTCCGCACCAAGATTTTTTATCATCATAGTTGCGAAGACGCTGCCATTTTCATTTGTCTTACTTGTGACAAAAGGTCTTTTGAAAGGTGCAGTCGCAGCATGCTTGTAGCCTATGAAATCAGACAGCCGGTAAGGACACACAAAGGTAGAGCCTACTTTCACACGCTCCCAGTTACTTTGTTCTTTATCGTATAATTCTGTAAGACTTTGTAGACTACTACTATGTGCTATTTTTATACCGCATATCCCAACACCCTCAAAGTCTGCACCCTTGAACCACGTTGCATTGTCACGCCAGTGGTTATTTGTAAAATCGAACTCGTCGGAGGTAAAGGGCTTGTTCAGTTCCACAGGCTTAAACTTCGCCCACATGTTTATCTTGTCGCTCCTGCAAAGTATTGCAAGGTCGTTGCTTGTTTCGCCCAAAACAGTCTTCACATCTGCGATGCTGACAGGGGCCTGTATAATGCCATTTACGATGCTCATTTTCAGTTTCCTTTCAATTTTTCAATTTCTTTTTCAAGTACTTTTATACGCTTCTTCAACCGCTCGACCTTATCATCAACTTGCACTGCTGCCCCGAGCGCGAGTGCAATAAGTCGCGTGTCAAGGTAGTTCAGCTTCATGTAGCCGTCAGCATTTGTATAAACCATGCTCCCGAGTGCACTTCCTTTCACGCTCTGTGCAATAAATCCGATACTGTGCTCGCCCGTGTCCTTGTAATCGAACTGCCAGGTACCGCCGAGCGAGCGAATTATCCGCATACTATCAACCTGCTTGATATTTTCTTTCAGTCTCCGGTCTGAAGTGGTATAAGCTGTTACGCCACCCTGCGCCAGCACGTTTCCTGTAAAAATTGCCGTTCTGTCTCTGCTGATAACGAGTGCATTCTGCCAGCCTTTGTTGTACACGTTAAATTGCAGTTCGTCGCCCTCAAAAAGTGTGTAAAGAGGACGGTCGTTACAACCGAAATAAACAGTATTAGAAGAGGATATGAACAAGGCTCGCTGGTTACTACCCTCCTTATCTTTCAGGCACAGCCCCTTGTTATTTGCAAGGTAGAGAAAGCTGTTCACAAACAGCTCATCAGATATCCGCATGTTGCCGTTTACGTCAAGTTTGTAAACAGGAGTATTTGTACCAATACCGACGTTGTTTCCTGCTAAATGTAACAGATTATTGATATTCGTCACGCTGCTTAACTCCCCTGTGACATTGCTTGTACCGTCGAAATCCTGCCCCCAAATCTTGCGAGTTTGCTCAAGTTTTGTTGCACTGTTAACTTCACATTTAAGCAGCGTCCCGACATCAGAAGGCAATTGCGGATAATAGTTGTTGTCACCATTTAAGGTAATATTGCTCTCTTCCAACACCGTGATGAATTTTGTATAATCAAAATCATTGAAAGGG
>NZ_GL629647.1:445604-449873 GCF_000185845.1 Segatella salivae DSM 15606 | reverse complement strand
CCACACACTGCAGAAAGACAAAAAAGAGATTTTTCACGCTTCTGCACACTGCAGAAAGACAAAAAAGAGATTTTTCACGCTTCTGCACACTGCAGAAAGGCCAAAAGTTGATTTTTCATGCTTCTGCACACTGCAGAAAGGCTAAAAAGAAGTTTTTCATGCTGCTGCGTGGCGCGGAAAGGCAAAAAAGAAGAGGAGAAAGGCCATCTAAAGCAGATGAGCTTTTCTCCTCTTTATTCAAATCAATTGTAAGCGCGTATTACCAAAGCTGCAAGCGCTCGCTTTCCGGCAAATACATCTTATCGCCCTTTTTCACATTCCATGCTTTATAGAAAGCATCAATATGAGGCAGAGCACCATCAACGCGCCACTTACCCAATGAGTGTGGGTCGCGCTTTACACGATTACGAATCTCTTTGTCTGTGATGTTTTGTCCCCAAACACCAGCATAAGCCAAGAAGAAACGCTGAGCAGGAGTAAAGCCGTCTTTATCTTTCAAAGGTTTCTTGGCTGTAGCATTCAAAAAGGCATTGTAGGCTACTTGAAGACCTCCGTGGTCAGCAAGATTCTCACCTAATGTGAATTTGCCATTAGCATGCAGTCCTGGCAGCACTTCAATACCATCGAAGTAATCAGAATAGAGCTTAGCTCGCTTATCAAAGCCCTTAGCATCATTGGCTGTCCACCAATCTTTCATGTTTCCATCAGCATCATATTGACGACCTTGATCATCAAAGCCGTGAGTCATCTCATGACCAATGACAACGCCGATTGCACCATAGTTGAATGCCTCGTCAGCCTTAGGATCGAAGAAAGGATATTGGAGAATACCTGCGGGGAAACAGATTTCGTTGGTTGTTGGGTTATAATAAGCATTGACCGTTTGCGGAGTCATTCCCCACTCGTCTCTATCAACAGGCTTACCCGCTTTATCTGCAATTTCTTTATCGTGCGCAAACTGTCGGCATGCCATTACATTGTCATAGAAACTCTTCTTTGGGTCGATTGTCAAACGGCTATAATCAGTCCATTTATTAGGATAGCCCACTTTCACATAAAAGCGATTTAGTTTTGCATGTGCATTGGCTTTGGTCGAATCGCTCATCCATGTTTGTGCATCAATACGCTGACCAAGACTCACTTGTAGATTCTTAACGAGATCCATCATCATCTTCTTAGAAGATTCGGGGAAATAGCGTTTTGCATAGATGCGTCCCAAAGCTTCTCCCATTTGAGCCTCAACCTGATTCGTAGCACGCTTCCAAAGAGGATAGTCTTCTTTTCGTCCACTCATGGTTTTGCCAAAGAAATCAAAGTTTGCTTCGCGGATAGTATCAGTCAAATAGTTTGCGCTGCTACAAATAACATCCCACTCCATGAGAGCCTTAATATCATCAGCTGTCTGAAGTGACATCAGTTTGTCAAGTCCTGTCATAAAAGCAGGCTGACCAACAATCATCTTCTGAATGTAAGAAGACTTAATTCCTTCTGCATTAGCAAGCTGCTCGATTGGGATGTTTGGATAATCTTCTTTCACCTCAGCCAATGTCATCTTATTGTAATTTGCCTGAGGATCGCGCAACTCGGTCATGCTCTTAGAAATCAAAGCAACCAAAGTTTCCTGACGAAATACCTCGTCACTCCTTTTCTGAGCTTCGGCTTCATTGAATCCATAAAGTACAAACATTTGCTTAATATACTTCTTATAAGCATCTCGAATGGCAACGGTTGCAGAGTCATTATTTAGATAATAATCCTTTTGTCCAAGTGTGAGACCACTCTGATAGATGTTTAGAATGTTATTCTTAACATCCTTCTCATCTGCGCCAAAGCCTGAGCTGAACTGAACACCATAGCCTTGTGCCGCATACTTCAATTGCAGGTCACGGAGTGCCTTTACGCTCTTCGCTCCTTCAATTTCATCTAAGAGATTCTTAACAGGCGCAATCCCGTCCTTATTTCTTCTATCAACATCAAGAGCCAACTTATAAAAATCAGAAAGCTTTTGCTCAATCGTTCCATTCTTATACTGCTTTTTCTGCAACTCACTAAGAATGGTATTGATGCGCTTGTTGTTGTCTTCCTGCAACTGGTCAAAACTTCCAAATCGGCTATAAGCGGCTGGAAGAGGATTGTTTTTCTGCCATCCACCAGTAGCAAACTGGTAGAAATCATCTTGCGGACGAACTGAACGATCAAAGTTCTTTTCGTAAAGTCCTGATTGATTTTGAGCAACTCCTGCAACAGGAACAGCTGCCATCATCATCATCGGAATGATTTTTTCATTTTCATATTAATATGTTTTTGTTGTTAAACCTTATTTTTAAGTTCAGACAATGATTCAGAAAGCGTGAACCATTGTTCGTTTTCTTCATCTAAATGCTGTTTAATCATGGTGTACTCTGTAACAAGTTCCATATTTGAAGCGTTCTTAGGATCAGCTAAAAGCGCATCAAGTTCTTTTATTCGTTGCTCCATCTTGGCTATACGATTCTCACATTCCTTCACTGCTTTTTCGGCTTTATTGAGTTTCTTCTGCCATTCTTTGCGCTCTAAATAACTCTGCTTGTTATCAGCGTTACTTTCACTCGGAGCATTTGTTTGCGTCACATTGTCAGTCTTGTTGTCTATCGCTTCCTGGATGGTAGAAGCATTGCGCGCACGCAAATAATCATAGATGCCTCCCAAATGCTCAACAACCTTGCCACCTCCAAACTCATAAACCTTGTCAACTAAACCATCTAAGAATTCACGGTCATGACTAACGATGATAGCAGTTCCATCAAACGCTTTGATAGCCTCTTTCAAAACATCCTTTGAAGGCAAATCAAGATGGTTGGTTGGCTCATCCAAAATCAGTAAGTTTACAGGCTCAAGCAAAAGCTTAATCATGGATAGTCGGCTACGTTCTCCACCGCTAAGAAACTTCACTTTCTTTTCAGCAATCTCTCCTCCAAACATAAATGCACCAAGAAGATCATTGATTTTTAATCGCATATCGCCTGTTGCGACTTGATCAATCGTGTCATATATGCTGATAGAGTCATCAAGAAGTTGTGCCTGATTTTGAGCGAAATATCCAATCTGCACATTGTGTCCAATCTTCAGTTTGCCTGTATAGGGAATCTCACCCATAATACATTTTACAAGTGTTGATTTTCCTTCACCATTCTTACCGACAAAAGCAACCTTCTCACCACGCTTTATTGTTAATGTGACATGGTCGAAGACAGTATGCGAACCATAATCTTTCCGTAAATCATCACATATAACTGGATAATCGCCACTACGCAAACAAGGAGGAAATTTCAGATGCATAGCACTATTATCTACCTCATCTACTTCAATCGGAACTATCTTTTCTAACTGTCGAATGCGTTGTTGTACTTGCACAGCCTTCGTCGCTTGATAGCGAAATCTCTCTATAAAAGCCTTTGTATCTGCAATTTCTTTCTGCTGGTTTTCATAGGCACGAAGCTGTTGTTCTCGTCGCTCTTTGCGCAACACTAAATATTCGTTATACTTTACTTTATAGTCTTCTACATGGCCACACACAATCTCTAACGTTCTGTTTGTCACGTTATTGATAAAAGCGCGGTCGTGACTTACCAACACAACTGCACTTGAACTCTGCACCAAGAATTGCTCAAGCCATTGTATACTCTCTATATCCAAGTGGTTAGTTGGCTCATCTAACAAGAGCACATCAGGCTTTTTTAATAGTATTTTGGCAAGTTCTATACGCATGCGCCAACCTCCAGAGAACTCTTTTGTGGGGCGTTCGAAGTCGTCACGCGTAAAGCCTAACCCAGTTAATGTGCGTTCAATCTCAGCCTCATAGTTCTCACCTCCCATCATCATGTAACGCTCATGCTCTTGCGAAAACTGTTCAACGAGCTTGCTATAACTATCACTTTCATAGTCTGTTCTGTCGGCCATCTCCTGCTCCATCTTCTTCAACCGAGCCGCAATTTTTGTGTTGTCGGCAAAAGCTTTGCGTGTCTCTTCACGCACCGTAGTATCATCCTGCAGTTTCATCACCTGGGGTAAATAGCCTATAGTGACATCATTTGGAACAGAAACCATTCCACTCGTGGGTTGTTGAAGACCACAAAGTATCTTCAACATTGTTGACTTTCCTGCGCCATTCTTCCCTACAAGTGCTATTCTATCACGGTCGTTCACCACAAAACTAACATCGGTGAACAACGGTTTCACACCAAATTCAACCTTTAAACCTTCTACTGATATCATCTTCTTTTATAATTT
>NZ_GL629647.1:436872-445210 GCF_000185845.1 Segatella salivae DSM 15606 | reverse complement strand
TACAAAGGTAGGCAATATAATAAAATTACAAAAATAATTTCTATTTATTTAATAATAGTAGTACCTTTGTCTGCCAACGATTATTAACATGAACCACGAATATCAAATCATAGCAAAAAGCTTATCATTAACTGAAAAGCAGGTAAAAGACACCACAGAACTACTTGACGAGGGTTTCACAATCCCTTTTATTGCACGTTATCGCAAGGAACGTACAGGCTCACTTGATGAAGTGCAGATTGCAGCCATCAGCGAACAAGCCGAGAAAATGAAGGAGCTTGAAAAACGAAAGCAAACCATCTGCAAGACTATTGAGGCACAAGAGAAACTTACACCTGCCTTAAAACAGAAGATTGAAGCAACATGGGATGCTGCCGAACTCGAAGATATCTATCTGCCATTCAAACCTAAACGCAGAACAAAAGCACAGGTAGCACGTGAAAATGGACTCGAACCATTGGCTCAAATCATTCTTCTTCAACGTGAACGACAACCAGAGCAAGTAGCCAACTATTATATAAAAGGTAATATAAAGACCGCAGAAGAAGCCTTGTCTGGCGCAATGGATATCATTGCAGAAGTCATTAGTGAAGACAAAATCATCAGACAAAAAGTGAGAAATGTCTTCAAACGTGAGGCAATGATAAGCTCAAAAGTCGTCAAAAGCAAACGAGACGAAGAAGAAGCACAGAAGTTTTCCGACTATTTTGATTTTACTGAGCCACTTAAACGTTGCTGTAGTCATCGCCTGTTAGCTATACGTCGTGGCGAAAAAGCTGGTTACTTGAAAGTTAGTATCGATGTAGAAGAGAAACAATGCACGGACCAAATACAAAAGAAATATATCCATGGATATGGCAAATGTCAACAACTTGTCGGCGAAGCGTGCATAGATGCCTATAAAAGACTTATCAAACCATCTGTTGAAACAGAATTTGCTAACTCCAGTAAAGAGGCCGCTGACAAAGAAGCAATCCATGTATTTACAGAAAATCTCCGTCAGCTACTCTTAGCATCCCCTTTGGGTCAAAAGCGCGTTATGGCTGTTGATCCTGGCATTCGCACGGGATGCAAGGTGGTTTGTCTTGATGAACAGGGAAACTTACTGCATCATTCAGTAATTTATACACTTGGAAACAAAGTTCAACATGATGCACTCGCCGATTTTCATATACTCGCACAACAATATCATATAGAGGCCGTTGCTGTAGGGAATGGCACAGCAAGTCGTGAAACAACAGACATTCTTCGTCGATTAGAAGGTATTCCTGTTTATGTAGTCAGTGAAGATGGGGCTTCCATCTATTCGGCTTCAGAGAACGCACGCAAAGAATTTCCTCAACTTGACCTTACGGTTCGTGGCGCAATTTCTATTGGACGCCGACTTATGGACCCATTAGCCGAGCTCGTAAAGATAGATGCCAAGAGCATCGGCGTAGGGCAATATCAACACGATGTGAATCAAACCTTGTTAAAACAAGCTCTTGACAGAACCGTAGAAAGTTGTGTAAATCAAGTTGGAGTTAATCTTAACACTGCATCTATCCACTTACTTGCTTACGTCAGCGGGCTCGGAATGTCGCTTGCAAAGAATATTGTTGAATACCGAAAAGAGCATGGTGCCTTCACTTCGCGCAATCAATTAAAACGTGTTTCTCGACTTGGCGATGCAGCTTTTCAGCAATGTGCAGGTTTCCTTCGCATCCCAAAAGCGCACAATCCGCTTGATAATTCTGCCGTGCATCCAGAGCGTTATCCCCTTGTTGAAGCCATGGCTAAAGAACAACATTGTGAAGTGAGCGACCTCATTGGCTCTCCTGACAAGCTAAAAAAGATTGAATTGTCTCGATTTGTCACATCAGAAGTTGGAATGCCTACCCTCAATGATATCCTTAAAGAGCTTGAAAAGCCCGGACTTGATCCCCGTAGTCAGCTTGAAGAATTCCGTTTTGATGAGCGCGTTCACACAATAGAAGACCTCTCTGTTGGAATGGAACTACCGGGCATAGTGACAAATATCACAAACTTTGGAGCCTTTATTGATATCGGTGTTCATCAGGATGGTCTCGTTCATATATCTCAATTGGCCGATAAATTCATAAAAGATCCCAATGAAATAGTAAAGCTCCACGAACATGTTTTCGTACGAGTGATAGAGATAGATCATAAGCGTCAGCGTATCGCACTATCCATGCGGAATCAAAAGAAATAGAAGAAAACAACATCATTTAGTTCTCATTATCATTGCTTTATTCCTTGATTGATAATAAGTTGATATTCGTCAAGAAATCACTTAGAATCAACACTTTCAAAGGCCAATCTCTTGCTGCCAAGTAAATTTAGTATTAACTTTGCACAAAAATAAGGATAACAAGCGTTGGATAAACGCTTTAGATGTTTAGTTTAAGTAGAATTTAAAAAGTAAAAGAGATGGAAAATTTAATGAACATTATGAAGAGAGCTATCGCAAAGATTGTAAAAGCATACAAGAGATCAATGAAGCACTATGGTGAGGCCATGTTAAATGGAAGAGGTTATACTTGTGCATAAAAGCAAGAAACATAATAAAACTAAAGCCGGCTGGTTCATTCCAGCTGGCTTTTTTATTTCTATTTGAATGCTATGATAGTGTTAACATAAAAGCTATTCTTTTAGTGCAGTTCATCATTAGCGTCAATTGATTACACAAAATGATGCAAACAAGGCTGCATTCTCTTGCATTTCACACGATGATTTGATGCAAACAGAAAAAGGAATTAAATGATGATATGAAATGCACCAATATAAATGAAAAAAGAGAAAGATTGAACAGCAAAGATATTTTTTGGCATAACGTTTGCAAACTTCAATGATAAAAGCTATTTTTATAAGTATAAATCAATCACGAACTAAAATAGGAGACATTATATATGACGAGTCAGTTTTCCCCAAAAGTATCAGAAATATTGGCTTACAGCAGAGAAGAAGCCAACCGACTTGCCAGTCGTTCGGTAGGACCTGAGCATCTTGTGCTTGGCATACTACGCGAAAAAGACAGTTTGCTTCATCTGCTTTTCCAACGAATGAATATCAATCTCGATGATGTTAAAAATGAATTGGAAGACAAAGTTAGGCAAGATGTTATTACAGAAGTCATCATTGACTCGGAACTTGTGCTCAATGAGCAGGCCAGCAACATTCTAAAGCTTGCTGTTCTTGAGGCTCGTATACAACACACGCAAATGGTTGATGTTCAACATTTGATATTGGCCATTCTGCATGACCAAGTGAATAATGGTGCGAAAGAAGTTTTAGAAGGAAATCACATGACGTATGAAGATACGCTTACTTATCTGAAAACTCAGAAAAGTAGCAATGCAAAACCTTCTGACAGCTTTGGTATGCCCGACGAAGAAGAGGAAGAAGAGGAGGCGATATCCCAAAACGGAGGTGGCAAAAACAATGCAACCACAAAGACTGTAAATGGCAATCAGAAAAAAGGTACACCCGTTCTCGACAACTTTTCAACGGATTTAACCAAGGCTGCTGCCGAGGGAAAGCTTGACAAAGTGGTTGGAAGAGAAAAGGAAATTCAGCGTGTCACAGAGATTCTTTGCCGCAGAAAGAAGAATAATCCTATTCTCATCGGTGAGCCAGGAGTTGGAAAGAGTGCGATTGTTGAAGGCTTGGCACAACTTATTGTGCAGCATAAGACGTCACCTGTTCTTTTCAACAAACGCGTTGTTAATCTTGATTTAACGGCGATTGTTGCTGGAACAAAATACAGAGGACAATTTGAAGAGCGTATTCGTTCATTGATAAACGAACTTGAAAAGAATCCCGATATCATTGTTTTCATTGACGAAATTCACACAATGATTGGTGCAGGAAGCACTCCCGGAAGCATGGATGCCGCCAATATCATGAAGCCGGCTTTGGCAAGAGGTGTGATTCAGTGTATAGGGGCTACAACAATCGATGAATATCGCAAGAGTATTGAAAAAGATGGAGCGTTAGAAAGACGCTTTCAAAAGGTCATGGTAGAACCTACAACGGCTGAAGAAACGCTGACAATTCTACATAATATCAAAGACAGATATGAGCTTCATCATCATGTAAACTATACAGATGAGGCGCTGAAAGCTTGTGTCAAATTGACAGAACGCTACATTTCTGATCGCTATTTCCCTGATAAAGCCATAGATGCCTTAGATGAAGTGGGGTCACGTGTACATCTTCAGCATGCTGAAATGCCAGAAGAACTGGTTGAAAAGCAAAAGGAATTGGAGCAAACAATACAGAAAAAGCAGCAAGCAGTGAAGAATCAAGACTTTGAACTTGCCGCTGCCTATCGTGATCGTCAAACCAATTTAGAACGACAAATCGATGAACTGAATCGCCAATGGACTTCAGATGACAACACTACGCGACAAACGATCAGCGAAGATGAGGTTGCAGAAGTTGTCTCGATGATGGCTGGTGTTCCCGTACAACGCATTGCTGAAGCCGAAAATGTAAGGCTGAGAAACATGGGAGATGTGCTGAAAGCGCAGGTGATTGCCCAAGACAATGCGATTGAAAAGATGGTAAAGGCCATTCAAAGAAACCGAGTTGGCATCAAAGACCCCAACCACCCAATTGGTGTATTCATGTTCTTAGGGCCGACAGGTGTAGGCAAAACATATCTTGCAAAGAAGCTCGCTGAATATATGTTTGGTTCGGATGATGCCCTGATTCGTGTGGACATGAGTGAATATTCAGAAAGTTTCAATACTTCACGACTCGTTGGTGCACCTCCCGGATACGTAGGCTATGAAGAAGGAGGACAGCTCACTGAGAAGGTGCGCAGACACCCCTACTCTATCATTTTGCTTGACGAGATTGAGAAAGCTCATGGCAACATCTTCAACATGCTACTCCAAGTGCTCGATGAAGGACGGCTGACGGATGGTAATGGAAGATTAGTTGATTTCAGAAACACTGTAATTATCATGACTTCAAACGCAGGAACAAGACAACTGAAAGAGTTTGGTCATGGTGTGGGCTTCAACGCAGGAGGAAACACGGGGATAAGTCTTAATGACAAAGATAAAGAATATGCGCGCAGCATCATTCAGAAAAGTCTCAGCAAACAATTTGCCCCCGAGTTCTTGAATCGTTTAGATGAGATTATCACTTTTGATCAACTTGATCTTGAAGCAATAAAGAAGATTATAGATATCGAACTAAAAGGCCTCTATAAACGAATTGAATCGCTGGGTTATCAGTTGACAATCACAGACAATGCAAAAGAGTTTGTTGCAACAAAGGGCTATGATGTCCAATTCGGTGCACGCCCATTAAAGCGCGCTATACAGAATTATATCGAAGATGGTGTATGCGAAAAACTGCTGTCGGGCGAGCTTCATGAAGGGGATACCATTGCGGTGAGCAAGATTCCCAATAAAGATGAGCTACAATTCAAATAATAAATAAAAGGGATAAAGAATAAACACACATAATCCCTTGAAAGTAAAACTTGGTCATGAGGTAACTCATAAGAAAATCAAAGAATATAAATTGCAGAAGAAATAAATTTTTCCAAGAATACAATTTATAAGACATTAAAAGAGAACGAGAAATGATTCTATCCGTCGATAGCCTCTTTTTTCGTTCTCTTTTCTTTTTATGCCCCCTTCGGAGTCACTCAGAAGCATGATTTTTTCGTTTTTAGTGCTACATACATTGTATCTAACACGAAAATCTTCCATTTGGTGTTAGATACATCGTATCTTACGCGAAAATCCTCCATTTGGTGTTAGATACATCGTATCTTACGCGAAAATCCTCCATTTGGTGTTAGATACGTTGTATGTAGCCTAAAAAATCTCCATTTGGTCTTACATACGTTGTATGTAGCATGAAAATACTCCATTTGGTCTTACATACGTTGTATGTAGCATAAAAATCCTCCATTTGGTCTTACATACGTTGTATGTAGCATGAAAATCCTCCATTTGGTCTTACATACGTTGTATGTAGCACGAAAATCCTCCATTTTTGCTCTTAGAATCATGTATGCAAACACTCAAATAAACTTCTCTATATGCACCAACAAGCTAACTATCTATAAACAAGAAAGAGAACTTTGTTTCCAAAATTCTCTTTCCTTGTAGTGGTGATTCCGTTGGGATTCGAACCCAAGACCCACAGCTTAGAAGACTATCCGAGCGAAGAAATGTAATATACTGATTTTATGTATATTACACTGCTTATCTTTTTATTGATATATTCGTTTTATTGCGAATTGTTTAAAAAAGTGAGCTTGGTTTGGTATACATATCATCACCATTTTTATCTTCTCGGTCTTTGTCCTTTTTCACAGATATACCAATTGTGTTTAGTAATTTTCCAATCAGCCATTTACTTATCGTTGGTTTATCGATTTGGCCAAGTGCACCGATGATAAAGCCGTTTTTTACTGATAATACCATGTTGTTAGATTTGTTTTCTAAATCTATATAATATCCTTCACCTTTGTCGAAGTCGTATAGATAGTGAAGACAGTTCAGCATTTGTTCTTTTGTATTGAACTCGAGGCGTATTCTCTCTGTGTTTGTTTTTACTAATTTTGTGCCAATGTTTTTTAAATCGCTTGTTGAAAGGTAGACGGTATAGTCGCTGGTTCCGTTTGTGTACTCGGTGAAATCAATACTACTATCCGCAAACTTTCCGATTGTTGTTGTGTGCGATAGAATTTTCTGTGCGTGCGTGCTGATGCTTACCAGCAACGCGATGATTACTATTATTTGCTTCATAATTTATATTGATTAAATTTGTTCACGTGATATAGAGCCTACGACCTTGTATGCGTGCAGAATATCCGACGTCTTAATTTCCGTGTCTGGGTAAATTCTTGCACCCTCTGTGTCGGTTGCTGGGTTAATGGCTGACAGACGCACACGTCCTTTCTTATCTGCTTCGTATGCAAACCTTACAAATCTGTCGCTATCTGTTATGATAAGGTATTTTCGGCCCGGTGTGATAGCTTCTGTTTCAGGGAGGATAAAGATAATGTCGCCAGCCTCGTATTTAGGTGCTGCATCTTTCCCGTAGTAGATGAAGCCTAAGCAGCCGGCGAAAGCTGGGATAGAAACGTACTCGATGACGGGGAAGTTTGTTGTACTTAGTTCCTTTGTGATATTGTCACGAACCCGGATATTCAGTATAGGCTGCATGTTAGGCTTTGTCCCGATCCCGAAGATATCTTTCTGCAAGATGTTTGTTATCTCCTGCAAGTAACTGCTTTTGAAAAGGTGTGCGTTGAGGCGAGAGTTCAGCCCCTGCGGACTGATGCCTAACTGCTCGGCAAGCCATGCAAGGTTTATGCAGTGTTCTTGCAATGTTTTCCTTACTTCTTTACCTTCCATGTTCTATTGTGTTAATCTGTCGACCATGTTCGTTAGCTGCTGTATCTGTTTTTGCGAAGTAGCTACTACATCTATCAGGTCACTTTTCTGTTGTTGTGAGGTTTCAAGCTCTCTCGTCAGCGTAGACACAGTTTCCGTCAGCGTGGTGACATTATCTTGCTTTTGCTGTGCATCTGGATAGCTGTAATTGTTTTGCGTGCCTATATGCCCACTATTTTCATTTTGTGCACCTACTGTCACATCGCCAGAGTTAGTAGCGATAGACTGATTGCCAGAGGCGGTAACTTGAACAGATGTAGATGCATACTTTGTTCCTTTATAGAAGAAGTCCATAGAAACATTTAGGACATCGCATAATTTTTCAAGAAAGCCTGTTTTTATGTCAGAAACCTTTAAGGCCTTTGAAAAATTTTGCTGCGACATCTCCAATTCCGCTGCTAAATCCTTGAATTGTAAGCGTGTATGTGCTAAAATGTACTTCAATTCCTCTCCTGTCATTTGAAATATGAGTTTATTATAAACTTAATTAATGTTAAGAATAAACTAAAAGTTTGTTTCATTCAACCAAATAGTTTATCTTTGCCATAGAAATCTGAAACAAAGATATAAATAAATTTTGAAATAAACAATACCCTGTAAGGGGTAAACTTAAAAAGAACGATTATGAAAGCAAATAAATTGCAGTACAGCACACGGGAGATTAACCGAGATTTCAAGATTAAGGTTTACGGTTACACGGACGAAGGCAGAAAGGTAGACATGCTCGTAGGCGTTTCGGGGCTTATCTTTCTGATAGGTGTAGAGCATGCTAACAAGCAGATTGAAAGAGCCTGGAAAAGCCACTCTACTTTGACCCCTTTGGGCAAACAGGATTGCTCACTTTGGCCATAAAATGATTGCCCCTTTTGGTCAAAATAATATTGACCACTTAGTACAAGTGTCGTTAGAGT
>NZ_GL629647.1:435449-435960 GCF_000185845.1 Segatella salivae DSM 15606 | reverse complement strand
ATTCCTTTCAAGTGGGAAAAGCATCGCTCAGCTTCTCTCCCTTTCCGAGGAGCAGTTACATGAGATGTTTGGCAGTATGGAATCCCGACGTCGGGAGCCATCTTCCAAAAGGATTGAATTGGAGGCTTTGCTTCCCGGATATGTATCCCGCCTGACACGTAAAGGGATGAGTGTCAGGAAACTTTTCAAGGAGTATCATTCCGAGTATCCTGATGGTCTTCAGCTGTCTTCCTTCAAGCGAGCAGTCCGCCAGTACAAGTTCCACATCAAGGTCGTCGGCCATGTCGAACACTATGCCGCAGACCAGATGTATGTTGATTTTGCCGGTGACTGGCTTGAAGTTGTCGATGAGATGACAGGCGAGACAAAGAAGGCCGAAGTCTTTGTTGCCATCCTTCCATTCAGTCATTACACCTACTGTGAGGCCGTATGGTCGCAGCGCAAGGAAGACCTGATTAAGGGATGCGAGAATGCCATGCTGTATTTCGAAGGAGCTCCGGCGGCAATAGTA
>NZ_GL629647.1:409390-431893 GCF_000185845.1 Segatella salivae DSM 15606 | reverse complement strand
GGCTTTTCCAGTGTGCAGAAGCATGAAAATACTCTTCTTTGGCTTTCTGCAGTGTGCAGAAGCATGAAAAATCTCTTTTTTGTCTTTCTGCAGTGTGCAGAAGCATGAAAAATTGAATTTTGGTCTTTCCGCGCCGCGCGGAAGCATGAAAAAATGAATTTTGGCCTTTCCGCGCCACGAAAATAGTGCTTTTCCTTTCTTTTGGCTTTGAAATATTGATAAAATTTGAGATGAGTGTATTAAAGAATATTTCTATACGCCGTTTGTTCTTATTTTTTTCGTACCTTTGCTACGTCTTGTTTGAGAACAACTTAATAATTATTGCAACACAAGTTAAGCTTGTTTTTTGATTAGACTAAACAGAAATGCAGCGATGTTGTTGCTAAAATATTATGAGAACTTTAACTAAAATTGTGTTGCAAATGTAATTTATGAAAGAACAAAAGAACTTTTTTATTCCTATGGCGTTTATAGGATTAATGTTTTTCACTTGCGGGTTTGCATTGGGCATCAACTCGCTGTTGGTTCCAGTGCTTAAAGTGTCGTTGCAGGTAACTTCGATGAAGGCCTACATGCTTATTGGAGCTACATTCTTGCCATTCCTTATTTTTGGCTATCCTGCAGGAATGTTGATTAGCAAAATAGGTTATAAGCATACGATGGCATCGGCTTTTGCAATGTTTTCTCTTGCTTTTGTCGTATTTATTTTGTCTGCAAAAGAAGAAAGTTTTCTTTTGTTCTTGGTTGCCTCGTTTGCTTGTGGTACCGCAAATACATTCTTACAGTCGGCTATCAATCCTTATGTAACGATTTTAGGTCCTACGGAAAGTGCAGCTCAACGCATTTCTATCATGGGCATGATTAATAAATTGGCTTGGCCAGTGTCGCCACTTTTCATTGCATTTGTTGTAGGTAATTCAGACCATATTGCAATAGCCGACCTGGCGAAGCCATTTGCTGTCATTATTGGCCTCTTTGTTTTGTTGGGCGTTATTTCTTTCTTTGCGCCGCTGCCAGAAGTTAAGGCGGTTGGTGAGGGCAACAAAGAAGAGGATGCTGAAAGCCAAAAGGTGGCAGCTTATGCCAACAGCAAACATTCTATCTTTCAATTTCCACATTTGGTTCTTGGTTCCTTGGCAATCTTCTTTTATGTTGGTGTAGAAACCATTGTGTTGGGAACCTTGATTGATTATGCAAACGAGTTAGGTCTTAGCCATCCTGAAAACTATTCGTGGATAGGGCCAATCAGTATTAGTGTTGGATATCTTTCAGGGATTATTCTTATTCCAAAGCATCTCTCGCAAACCCGTGCATTGCAAATATGTTCATTGATAGCTTTGGCAGGAACAGCCCTCGTTGTTTTCTTGCCAGGAACATTGAGCATCTATTGCATCGGTATCATGGCTTTAGGTTGCTCATTGATGTGGCCAGCTTTTTGGCCATTAGCGTTGATGGATTTAGGAAAGTTTACCAAAGAAGGCTCTTCGCTGCTTACTATGGGACTTATCGGTGGTGCTGTGATTACAGTTTTGTTTGGTTTACTCAAAGATATCGCAGACATTCAATGGGCGTATAGCATTTGCCTGGTAAGTTTCGCTTACATTGTGTTCTATGCCTTCAAAGGTTACAAACTGCGTTAAATCTCTTTGCAGTATTAATGAATTGATAAAATGCCATTAAGATTACCCGATAGACTCCCCGCAATTGACATTCTCAAAGGAGAAAATATCTTTGTTATGGACGAAACACGTGCCCATAACCAAGAAATCAGGCCTTTGAGGATTGTCATTCTCAATCTTATGCCACTTAAGATTACGACAGAGACCGATTTGATTCGTCTTCTCTCAAACACTCCATTACAAATGGATATCTGTTTTATGAAATTGCAAAGTCACACGCCGAAGAATACTCCTGTAGAGCACATGATGATGTTCTACAAGTCTTTTGAAGAACTTTCTTCTCAGAAGTTTGACGGCATGATCATAACAGGTGCGCCGATAGAGAATATGGATTACGAAGCTGTTGAATATTGGGCGGAGATTCAGGCTATTTTCAATTGGTCGCGTACTCACGTTACAAGTACAATGTTTTTGTGTTGGGGAGCAATGGCCGGGCTTTATCATTTCTATGGAATTCCAAAATATCCACTACCCAAAAAGATGTTTGGCATCTTTCAGCAGCAGACACTAAATCCCGCTCTTCCGATATTCAGAGGTTTCGACGACACGTTCTTTATGCCACAGAGTAGGCATACAGAGGTGAGAAAGGAAGACATTTTAGCGCATAAAGAGTTGGAAATTATCGCCGAGTCACCAGAAAGTGGAGTGAGTATTGTCATGGCGAGAGGCGGACGAGAGTTTTTCATTACTGGCCATTTAGAATATGCGCCTGACACGCTTGACCGCGAATATAAGCGCGATAAAGGTAAGCGTGACGACGTGGATGTTCCCGTAAACTATTATATGAACAACAATCCAGCTAAACTGCCTATTGTCACTTGGCGCGCGCATGCCAATCTGTTTTACAGCAATTGGATAAATTATTATGTCTACCAAGAGACTCCTTACAACATTGATGAAATCAAATAGATGCAGAATTTAGAACTTTTGGCTCCGGCGAAAAACCTTGAATGTGGCATGACAGCAATTTCTCATGGTGCTGATGCCGTATATATTGGTGCCTCACGCTTTGGCGCACGGGCGGCCGCGGGCAATTCTCTCGACGACATACAGCAACTCTGTGAATATGCGCATCAGTTCGGCGCGCGAGTTTATGTGACTATAAACACGATTATCTATGAAGATGAACTCGCTGCCACCAAAGAAATGCTTGAGGCGTTGAACACAATTGGTGTGGATGCGCTTCTCGTGCAAGATATGGGCATCTTAGAACTGATTGAACACTGGGACGCGAAAGTTCCATTCAGAATGGAGCTGCACGCATCGACTCAAACTGATAATCGTACAGCTGAGAAGGTAAGGTGGTTGCAAGAGGTGGGATTTAAGCGCGCTGTCTTGGCACGTGAACTTTCTGCTCGCGAGATTTCCAGAATCCACCACGCTGTGCCTGAAATGGATCTTGAAGTGTTTGTCCATGGCGCATTGTGCGTAAGTTACTCTGGCGTTTGTTACGCTTCGCAACATTGCTTTCATCGTAGTGCGAATAGAGGCGAATGTGCGCAATTTTGTCGAATGAAATTTGATTTACTCGACAGCAATCAACATGAAGTTGAACATCAACGCCATCTTTTGTCCATGCGCGACATGTGTCAGCTTGAACACTTGCATGAACTTGCAGAAAGCGGTGCTTGTTCATTCAAAATCGAAGGGCGATTGAAAGACGTTGAATACGTTAAGAATGTTGTCAGCGCATACAGTAAAGAACTGAACAAGATTGTAAACTCCCACCCTGATTTATATTCACGCGCGTCTTATGGCAGGGTAGATTACGCCTTCGAACCTGATCTCAGAAAGACTTTTAACCGAGGTTTTACCACATATTTCCTAAACGGACGTCAGGCCAACATTGCGAACTTCGACACTCCGAAGGCCATGGGTGAATACGTTGGAAAAGTCAAAGAGATTCGTGGAAACTCCTTTAATGTTTCAGGAACGGCCGCGTTTGAAAATGGCGACGGACTTTGTTTCATCAATGATGCACACGAACTTGAGGGCTTTCGCATCAATAAGGCCGAAGGAAACAGACTTTATCCGCTGAAACTCCCCAAGAGATTAAGGCCGGGAATGGCGCTTTATCGGAACAACGATGTGGCTTTCTCTCGGCTGCTGGCTAACGTCACAGCCAGACGCAGGCTGCAGCTCGCCATGCGTTTCGGTGCAACTTCCGACGGCTTTTTTCTTTGTGCCTCAAGCCACGAAGCAGAAATCAAGGCCACTGCAAACATTGTGTTTGAGCACCAGGCAGCACGTCAGTCGCAGCGGGAGAATATCATCAAGCAACTTGCAAAATTGGGGAATACTATCTTCGAATGCCAAGAAATCAAAATAGAAAATCACGCTGACGAATATTTTGTCCCCTCCAGCTTGTTAGCCGAGCTGCGCAGGACAGCAGTGGACCAGCTTGAAAGTCAGTTGAAGCAAGCAAAGCAAAATGCGCCTGAAGCAAATGTTCACAACCAACCTTCTTCCAACGTTGAAAACATCGTTCCGAAGGCCTATAAAGCTCATTCCTACCTTTATAACATTTCAAATCATCTGTCAAAGCAGTTTTACAAGGCTCACGGACTCACTTCTGTTCAGCCTGCCCTCGAATTGTCTGCTTCGGCCAACCCTTTAGTCATGCAATGCCGCCATTGCATTCGATTTGCCTTAGGTTTTTGTGAGAAACGAGGCGGAAAGCGACCAACGTGGGATGAACCTCTCTTCCTGAGACTTGGGGACGGCCGTCGCTTTCGGTTGGAATTCGACTGCAAGGAATGTCAGATGAATATCTATGCTGAATAATCAAAATCATTGTCAAATGAATCATTGTATAAAAGAGTTTCGCATCTATTTGCTTAGCTGTCTCTATGGGATAGCGGTTCTTTTCATGATGACCTCATGTTATCATCAGAAACCAAAGACACACGACGCCGTGGTCAATTATAGTGCAAAACAAATTGATTCTTTGTCATTCCAGGCCAAACATCACTACACAAACAACTATAACTTTATAGTCAAGGCCGATTCTTTCGCTTTAATCCGCCAGCAACCTGAAGAAGTGTCGGCATTACTGCCCATCGACACGATTTATATTCACAAACACGATCATCTTGTGGTTGCTGATATTCGCACTGTGCCCTCCGACTCAATAGACTCCATTTGGGTGCAGGTTGCTCGTGACCAACACACGTTTGGCTGGCAGCGTGAGTCGGTTTTGTTGTCAAAAGTGGTGCCCGATGATCCCATCTCTCAGTTTATCTCCACTTTTTCAGACATTCATGTATTAATCTCTTTGATTATCGTCGCATTGATTTTCGCCGGATATGTTATCCGCAAGTTGATGCGCAAAAATGCCCACCTCGTTCATTTTCGCGACATAGATTCGTTCTATCCCACGCTGTTGGCAATCATTGTTGCAACGGCAGCGACATTCTATGCCAGCATTCAGAATTTCGCCCCCGATGTATGGCGACATTTCTACTTCCATCCGACGTTAAACCCTTGTTCGGTTCCACCGTTGCTCTCCATCTTCCTTTCGTCGGTGTGGGCGATGCTCATCGTTGGAATTGCCGCCGTAGATGACACCTTCCATAAGCTGCCAGCAGGCGAGGCCGTACTTTACATCTGCGGACTGGTCGGCGTGTGTGCTGTTAACTATATTGTTTTCAGCATCCTTTCACTCTATTACATTGGCTATTTGTTGTTGGTGGCCTACGTCTTCTTTGCCCTCTATCGCTATGCTACAAAAAACCGAACCACCTTCATTTGCGGAAATTGTGGTCATCCCCTGCGGCGTAAAGGCCGTTGTCCTTATTGTGGTGCATGGAATCATTAATAATAGGGGAGAATGGGCCTTCGTTTTGCATAGATTCCAACGCCACGCATCAGCATAATGCGCTTTTCTGATTAAAATCATCGGTAAAAGTTCGCTTTTATCTTAAAAACTGATGATTGTCCTTAGTTCCTGAGCAGAATTTCGTGAAATCTGATAATTGTACCCCGTTCCTGAGCAGAATTTCGTGAAATCTGATAATTGTACCCCGTTCCTGAGCAGAATTTCGTGAAATTTGATAATTTACCTCCGTTCCTGAGCAGAATTTCACGAAATCTGATAATTTACTCGCGTTCCTGAGCAGAATTTCGTGAAATCTAATAATTTACCCCCGTTCCTGAACAGAATTTCGCGAATTCTGATAATTTACGCCCGTTCCTGAGCAGAATTTCGCGAAAAACTGCAATTGTCCCCGGGTGTTTTATCAGAATCACGCGATTTTTATTCATTTACCCCGGGTGTTTTATCAGAATCACGCGATTTTCGGTCATTTACCCCGGGTGTTTTATCAGAATCACGCGATTTTTGTTCATTTACCCCGGGTGTTTTATCAGAATCGCGCGATTTTTGTTCATTTACCCCGGGTGTTTTATATAAAATTGGCAAATTCTGCTCATTTACCCCGGGTGTTTTGCAGAAAAACAGCAAATTCTGACCATTTACCCCGGGTGTTTGAGCAGAAACATCATGATTTCTGGTTTCCAACAAGCGTATAAAATGTAAAACGTTCCCAATTTTGTGTCTAAACTTGAGTTTTTTCATTACTTTTGCTATCGTATATATAATATAAGGTGAACAACAAATCAAATTTTAATTCCATGAATAAAAAATTTCTGTTAGGACTTGATATCGGGAGCAGTTCTGTTAAAGCTTCATTGGTCGATGTTGAGTCTGGGAGCGTGGCTGCATCGGCATTCTATCCGAAGTGCGAAGCGAGCATCATCGCTGTAAAAACTGGGTGGGCAGAACAAGAACCGCAGATGTGGTGGGACAATCTCAAATTGGCGGTGAAGGCAGTGATGGCTGAGGCGCAGATTGACGGCGAGCATATTTCAGCCATCGGCATTTCTTATCAGATGCACGGCCTCGTTTGTGTAGATAAATCACAAAAAGTGTTGCGCCCAAGCATTATTTGGTGTGATTCGCGCGCAATTCCGTATGGCGACCGAGCTTTTAAGTCACTCGGAGAGACACGCTGCTTAACTCATCTGCTCAATTCGCCCGGTAACTTTACGGCTGCCAAATTGGCATGGGTGAAAGACAACGAGCCTGCTATTTTTGAACAGATTGACAAGATTATGCTCCCCGGAGATTATATTGCCATGAAATTAAGTGGCGAAATTCAAACCACCATCAGTGGCTTGTCAGAAGGAATGATGTGGGACTTCGAAACGAAAAAATCTGCCAATTTCCTGTTAGATTATTTCGGATTTAGTGAAGATTTACTGCCTAAACTTGTGCCGACCTTCGCCCTTCAGAGTGAGGTGTCGAAAGAAGCCAGTTTAGAATTAGGATTGAAGGCTGGTACGCCAATAAGCTATCGTGCCGGAGACCAACCCAACAACGCGGTGAGCTTAAACGTGTTTAATCCCGGAGAAATAGCCAGTACGGCGGGCACTTCTGGAGTGGTTTATGGAGTTTTGGGCGCTGTGAACTATGATGCAAAGAGCCGCGTTAACACCTTTGCTCACGCCAACTATACAACAGCGGAAGATCGTCTCGGTGTGTTGCTGTGTATCAACGGAACTGGGATTTTGAACGCCTGGATGCATCGGAATGTCACCCCCAATGTGAGCTATGCAGAAATGAACGAAATGGCGTCGAAAATCCCTGTCGGAAGTGATGGCGTGACTATTATCCCCTTTGGCAATGGGGCCGAACGTGTGCTTGAGAATCAGGCTGTGGGTTGCTCGGTGCATGGATTGAATTTTAATAAACATTCTCAAGCCCACCTGTTGCGGGCAGCCCAAGAAGGCATCGTTTTTAGTTTTTGCTATGGGATGGAAGTCATGCAGGAAATGGGGATGGAAATCAACAAGATTCACGCAGGAAACGCGAACATGTTTCTGAGTCCTTTGTTTCGCGAAACGTTGGCCAACGTCAGTGGGGCCTCAATCGAGCTCTTCGAAACCGATGGTAGCATAGGGGCTGCCAAGGGAGCAGGGTTGGGAGCCGGAATTTATCAAAATAGGGATGAGGCATTCTCGACATTAAAGAGATTGGCGGTCATTGAAGCTGATTTTAATAGTCGTGAGCAGTATTTGGAAGCCTATTCTCGTTGGAAACAGAAGCTGAAACAGGTTCAGGAGTCTTAGGCTGCCTGGTAACATGGAGCGAAATACAGAAGGAGGTGTCTTTGTGGACATCTCCTTTTGTATTAATGTTATTTTGCATCAAATTCTGATAGTGTATAGCAGTTTTTAATGCAAAAAGAGTTTGATTTTAACCATTTTCGCTAAAAGATTTGCAGCCTTAGATTTAAGCTGCAATTTTGCTTGAGTCTCTTTGTTAAAAGGCATTACAGACAGATGAGCGTTTGGCGTTTATATTTGGAAATTGATAAAAAACAGCTTGTCGACAACATAGTATCAGTATATAATAAAAAAACATTGTTTGTTTCATAAGATAATGTTTATCTTTGCACCAGATTCATTCTCGAATGGAATGACATGAAACAAATTACCTAAATGATATGCGAAAAAACACAGGCCGAAAAGCAGCTGTGTTTGGAAGCAGATAAAAACCAATAACGAAACATGTGACTGAAAGCCGAAAGCGCTCAGAAACAGAAGTTTCAAAGCAGAAAACAATCTAACCCAATACCCATGGATTTAAATAATAGTAAAACGACATTACTTGTTGGATGTCTGACGCTGACAATGTTCAGTTATTCTCCACAAGTAGGGGCTACAGGGGGGAATACCGTGTATGCCGTGACTCAGCAAGCCCGGAAAATTACGGGAAAAGTAACCGATGGTAAAGATGCGATTATTGGCGCTACAGTTAAACAAAAAGGTACGAATAACGCAACAATTACCGATTTAGATGGTAATTTTACGCTTTCAGTTCCACAGGGCAGCACGCTTGAAGTGTCTTATATCGGTTATGCGTCGAAAGACGTTAAGATCTCAGCTCAAAATTCTTATGTGATCACTTTATCTGAAGACAATGCAACGCTCAACGAAGTGGTTGTCGTTGGCTATGGGTCGATGAAGAAAAGTGATGTTTCAGGTGCATCTGTTACGATGGATGAGAAGAAATTGCGTGGTTCTATCGTCACCTCCCTTGACCAAACATTGCAAGGACGTGCGGCTGGAGTTACAGCTGTAAGTACTTCAGGAGCGCCAGGCACTTCGACGAGTATCCGCGTGCGTGGCCAAGCAACCATCAATGCAAACGCCGAACCTCTCTATGTAATTGATGGCGTTATCGTGCAGGGCAGTGGTTCAAGTGGGTCATCGTTTGGTTTAGGCGATGCTTTAGGTAATGGTAAGGTGTCAACAATCTCCCCACTATCTACGATAAATCCAAACGATATCGTTTCAATGGAAATCTTGAAAGATGCTTCTGCTACAGCAATCTATGGTGCTCAAGGCGCGAATGGTGTGGTATTAATCACCAC
The DNA here is from genome assembly GCF_000185845.1 of Segatella salivae DSM 15606. Taxonomy (GTDB): domain Bacteria; phylum Bacteroidota; class Bacteroidia; order Bacteroidales; family Bacteroidaceae; genus Prevotella; species Prevotella salivae. The sequence goes on along the minus strand of NZ_GL629647.1, from coordinate 422,778 downwards.
ACGACGTGGAAAAGCAGGCGAAGCGAAGTTTACTTACGACGGAATGATGGCAGTAAGTCGTCAAAACCGCCGATTAAATGTGATGGATTTGCGCGAATTTGCAGATTACTACAATGATTTTGTGACGACAGGTCAAATTAATTCGTCTACTGCAGATCCACATTTCGCAGACCCCTCTTTGCTTGGTAAAGGTACAAATTGGCAAGATGCAATCTTCAGAACAGCGTTAATGCATTCACATCAGATTGCAGCACAGGGCGGTTCTGATAAAGTTCAGTATTATGTTTCGGCAAATTATATGAACCAACAAGGTACGATTATCGGAAGTAATTTCGATCGATTGGGCATGCGCGTAAACTTGGATGCAAAGCTGAAATCATGGCTCAAATTAGGTTTAAGTGCAAATTTCTCGACGACACACGATGATCTTAAGCTCGCAGATAGTGATGATGGAATTATTAACTATTCACTAACAACGCCGCCTGATATTCCTATTTATAATATAGATGGCAGCTACTCGTCGGTCTCAAAAGAAGGTTTTACAAATCCAAATCCTATAGCTATGGCGATGTTGAACCAAATAAAATTGGATCGCCGTAAGCTAAATGGTAACTTTTTCTTTGAAATTACTCCAATCAAAAACTTAGTCTGGCATGCAGAGTTAGGTTATGATTTAAGTGAAAATCGTGGCCGCCGTTTCCTGCCAACAGTTGATCTCGGCAGTTGGAAGCGTAAAATTAACGCAGCGTCTGTACAAAAAGGAACGGGAACGTTTTGGCAATTAAAGAACTATGTAACTTACTCTAATTCGATTGGTAAACATAATTTCTCGGCTATGCTTGGCCAAGAGATGTGGGAAAGTACATATGATAATAACCGAACGGAAAATACTAACCTCCCATCTAACGCAGTAAACAATCCTGCATTAGGTACAGGAACGCCTGCAATCCAAGTTGGTTTTGGTAGCTCGGCGATGTCATCTGTCTTTACACGACTAACTTATGCCTTCAATGATCGCTACAATGCAACGTACACCTATCGTTATGATGGAAGCTCAAACTTTGGTCCTAACAAACGGTGGGCAGGATTCCACTCATTCGCAGCTTCGTGGAGATTTACTAATGAGAGTTTCTTCCAGAAATCAGCCCTTAGTAAATATGTCAGCAATGGAAAGTTGAGAGCTGGTTGGGGACAAACAGGTAACTCTGCAATTGGTTCATATAAATGGGGAACGCTTATGAAAGCGATGCCTACTTTGTTAGGAAAGTCCTATCGTCCTGATAATATTCCCAATCTTGATATCCAATGGGAGAGCCAAGAACAATGGAATATTGGACTTGACTTAGGTTTGCTAAATGATCGTGTTAATATAACATTGGATTGGTATCGCAAAGAATCTAAAGATATGCTTATGCCACTTCAACTACCTTCTTATATGGGTACATCTGGCAATGTATCTTCTGTTCTTGCTCCTCCCTATGGAAATTATGGTACAATCCGTAATACCGGTGTTGAACTTACAGTGAATACCCATCCTATAACAGGTCGTTTCCAGTGGGATTCTGAGTTCCAAATTTCATGGAACAAGAATAAATTAGTTGCTCTCTCAGGCACAAAGAATGCAGCAATCGTTGGATACGGACAATGGAGTGATGTGATAAGTGTTTCAAATGTAGGTGAATCTCTTTATGGTTTCTATGGTTTTGTTACTGACGGAGTATATAAAGATTTAAAAGACCTTGAGCTTTCACCAAAGACTTCAAAATATCCTGCTGACGGGAAAAGTTTCGAACGCAATACAACTCCTTGGGTTGGAGACTTGAAATTTAAGGATATTAGTGGCCCAGATGGCAAGCCTGATGGCAAAATTGATGATTATGATAAGACAAATATAGGTTCTCCTATGCCCAAATTCACATTTGGTTGGACCAATACTTTCCGTTATAAGAACTTCGATTTAAATATCTTCATTAATGGAACTTATGGCAATAAGGTCTATAATTACATGAAAATGAAACTTACTCACATGAATACACTGTGGAGTAATCAATTAAAAGATGTGACCGGAAGAGCACGTTTAGAAGCTATTGATCCGTCAAAGACTTATGCCGCAGGTAGTTATTGGTACACGGATATTAGCAATGTACGTGTGGCCAACCCTGGAGCGAGTATTCCACGCGCAACAATTACAGACCCAAATGATAATGATGTTATTAGCGATAGGTATATAGAAGATGGTTCATATATCCGTTTCAAAAATATAGCTTTAGGTTACACATTGCCTAAGAAGTGGATATCGAAGTGGGGTTTTGAAAATATTCGTGTATCAATGAATATCCAAAACCTGTTCACTATAACCAAATATGATGGTTACGACCCTGAAATTGGAGCAAGTACAGCCGATATTAACGGATATACTTATGGTGTAGACAATGGTCGTTATCCTTCTCCTACAACTTATTCCTTTGGTTTGAATCTTACATTCTAACATAAAATCTATATTACAATGAAGCATATTAAATATCTATATATTGCATTCGCCTTTACAGGTGCTATCCTCACAACATCTTGTGGTGACTTTTTAGATAGGCCAGCAGAGGACTCTTACAATGCAGGTAATTTCTACAAAGATGATAGTCAATGTGTACAAGGTGTCAATTATCTATATAATTCTCCATGGTATGACTTTCAAAGAGGCTTTATAAAAGTAGGAGAGGTGATGTCTGGAAACTATTACTGGGGCTCAAGTCCATATATGACACTAACTGTTAATAGTACAGATGCTGACTTGATGAATATGTCTAACTCTCTTTGGGCAGTCATAGGACATGCTAATACGGTGTATAATTACCTTAAAAATGCCTCAGCTTCACAGTCGGTAAAGAATCAATGCATGGGAGAATGTCTTGCTTGGAAGGCTATGGCTTATTTCTTTCTCGTGCGATCTTTTGGAGATGTGCCAATTGTTCATGACAACTCGACGATGTTAGCAGATGGTTCGTATAGCAATGTCAGTCGAGTTCAGAAGTCTGATGTATATGATTATATCATTATGACATTAGAAAAGGCGATGGAACTTTTGCCTAAGGCTGGTAACCCTGGTCGTATTGATTATTATTCTGCAGAAGGTCTGCTTGCAAAAGTGTATCTTTATAAAAGTGGTGTGAATGCAAATGGTCATGGACAACGTAATTCTGACGACCTTAATAAAGCTGCTTCATACGCTAAAGATGTAATTGAACATAGCGGACGCACTTTAATGGCGAATTATTCTGATGTTTTCCGTTTGCAGAATGCACTGAATCGTGAGTGTCTTTTCTCTTGGCTCTGGACTGCAGATACCAGTATTTGGACCGTACAGAATACGCTTCAGAGTGATCTCGCAATGCAAGGTTTCGATGAGTTTGGTGATTGTTGGGGTGGATATAGTGGACCTTCTGTCGACTTACAGGAAGCCTTTGGTGTCTCACCATTAGATGATCCTGCAACAAGAACAGATGTAGATGAGCGTCGTAAAGCAACCATGATGATGGCAGGTGACTTCTACGATTACTTCTGGGAGGACAAAACAGATGAACAGGGACGTAAAGGCTTTAATTTCTTACAATTCCTTTACGATAGTAATGGGTATGGTTCAGGTGGTCCTGGGACATTACAAAGTGCGACAGGTGTTAATAGTGTGAAGCATCTTTATGGCGATGCTTACGACCATAAGACACATGCTGTAGATGGAATCTCTGCATCTAACATGCATAGTAGCTTGGCTACTCCTGTATTACGACTCTCAGATGTTTATCTTGTCTATGCAGAGGCTGTTATTGGAAATAATAATAGTACCACGGATGCAAGTGCAATAGATGCTTTCTACAAAGTACGTAGCCGTGCTATTAAATCAGCTGCACGCCCAACATCTATCACTTGGAATGATGTTTGGAAAGAACGCCGGCTTGAATTAGCTATGGAAGGTGACCGATGGTATGACTTTGTGCGTCGCAGTTATTATGATATGAGTGGTGCTACCAATGAGTTGAAACAGCAAAAACGAGGAGCTTATTATGGACTTAATACGCTATATAAGAACTATTATGAGAGTAAGTCGTGGAATGTAGATGCTTCAACAATGCATTATGCTACAGAAACACTGGCTCCTAATGTGTCAGAGCAGACATTTACTTTGCCATTCCCAAGTCAAGATGTAGTGTTTAATGGAAATCTTCAAAAGACTCCTGTACATGTTGACGTTCGTTCAACTTACGCTTATTAAATATAAAACATTTAAAATTATACGGACATGAAACGTTCCAAGAATTTACATATCGCGTTGGTAGCCTTAACAAGCTTTGCCACTATGAGCTTCACGGGATGTAAAGATCAACCCGATGAATATAAATCAACAAGTGGAAAGCCTGAAGTTCAATATATTCGGTTACCTCAAAGTGCAGATTCTATTATCACAAAGAGTTATCTTCAGAAGACAATATGCTTGGTTGGAAAGAACCTTCGCAGTATACATAAGATCTTGTTCAATGATCAACAGGCTGTGTTGAATACAAGTTTTATTACTGATAACACGTTATTAGTTGATATCCCTAAGAACATTCCATCTGCTGTAACGGATAAGATTTATATGATTAATGGTGCTGGTGATACAACAACTTATGATTTCCATGTCATTGTTCCGCCACCAGTTGTTTCGTCAATGAGCTGTGAATATGCTGTGGCGGGTGATGAAGTGACGGTTACAGGAGATTACTTTATACAAGATCCTTATAAACCTTTACAGATTACATTCAACGATGGGGAGTTGCCTGTAACTGAGATTAAATCGATTAGTAAAAACAGTTTAACCTTTATCGTGCCTGTAGGAGCAACATCTGGACGGGTGTATGTGGAGAGTGTTTATGGTAAAAGTAAGTCTCAATTCGTTTATAAAGACACGCGAAACATATTATTTGACTTCGATGGTTCACATGGTGGACTAACTGCAGGGCATGGATGGCGTCCCGGACGCATACGTAATAATGGCATAGATGGAAGCTATCTTTATCTTGGAGGAGCTAATATGTTAGGGAAAGTAGGTGCTACTTGGGATGAAGATGACTTTGCAATGAACTATTGGCCCGAGCCTTCTGCAGGCTTCCCTGAATTATCTTCTATCACAAGTTTTAAAGAGTTACTCGACACTTGCGATATCAATGATATGGCTTTGAAGTTTGAGTGTCGTGTACCAGCCTCTTCTCCATGGAGTGCTTCTGCTTTACAGATGATTTTTACAGGTAACAATAATGTTACTTTTCAAACTGCAAATAGCCAATATTACAATGCAGATATTCCACGAGGCTTATGGTTGCCATGGCAGAACTCTGGTTCTTTTAATACTGGAAGCCATTGGACTACAGTTACAATTCCACTTTCTGCTTTCAATAAGACTTATGAAGGACAAGCTGCAGGAAAGACAATTACGAAAGATATGCTGACAGGTTTTACTTTCTTCTTATGGAGTGGTGGTATAGAAGGAACTGATTGTACTCCCGAATTGGATATAGATAATGTCAGAGTTGTACCAATCAAATAGCTAAATCCTCTGTAATGGAATAAGATAAGCTTGGAATGCATCTAATGCTATATGTTAAAAGTATTCCAGCTTAATCCTCATTCATAAATGGAGGAGAATTTAATTTCATCATTCTTTTTATATAAAATAAAAGTATATATGTTCAAAAATAGATTTAACACAGCTGCGTTTGTTTTACTATCACTTGCTACTTCTGCATGTAGTGATACTGTAGAACATTATATTGCATCTGTTGGCGCTCCTGAATTTGTCAGTGTTTCTCCGCAAACAAATATCAAAGCAGGACTTGATTCCATTATAGTTAGCTATGACAAAAATGTCTTTTTTGCCTCAGAAGATTATGCAAAGATTACGCTAAATGGTTCTCCTGTTGTTAGCGCTAATGTCATAGGATCGTCTAATCAGTTATTGATTATGGCTAATATTGACCGTGATCAGAATTATGAATTGGTTATTCCAGAAGGAGTTGTTATAGGGCCTAATCGCGTTGCTGCACCTATGGTAAAGGCTAATCTCACGGCACAGACGCAGCAAATAGATAAAACTCCAGTCAATCCTAATGCCTCTACTGAAGCAAAAGCGCTTTATCAGAAGTTGCTTAACAACTATGGTAAGAAGGTGTTTTCTGCTACGATGGCAAATGTTTCATGGAATAATGAAAATGCAGAAAAGGTACATCAGCTCACAGGTAAGTACCCTGCAATTAATGGATACGATTATATTCATCTGCAATCAAGTACTCCTGGTGGCTGGATTGATTATTCAAACATCACTCCGGTCCAGTCGTGGCACAATGCCGGTGGTATGGTTACAATAAGTTGGCACTGGAGTGTTCCAACATCAAATCCTTATGTTTCTGCAGTTCCCGTATCGCTTTATTCTGGTCCTAATAAGGTTATTCCGAGTGATTGGAGCGGTAATATACAGCTAACTACACAGGCTACGAAAGACATATTGGCTAAAGCTTCAATAAGAAGTAAGTTAATAGTGAAAATTACTAACGTTAAACCAGGCGCTCAAGGCTCTATAAAGAATAGTAGTTGGGCTGGCTTTGTGGATGAAAGTGGAAAGAATTGGGATTACTTTAATATAAGCGGTGATAGCTATTCAATGACACTTGATCAGACAACACTTAATGAAATGCGTGCTAACGGACTAATACTTGGTGGACACGATTATACCATAACAGGAGTCACTGTAGAAGCTGCTGGTAGCGTAAAATATGATTTCTATGCTGCAAAAAATGAGTTTACACTTGATGATGCTGTTAAAGATGGCACCTGGGCAAATAGATTTATGAAGGCCGATTTAGAGAAGTTGACTCCTTATTTGATGCAACTGAAACAGGCAGGAATACCTGTTTTATGGCGTCCTCTACACGAAGCTGCTGGTAAATGGTTTTGGTGGGGCAATGGTTCTGCTGAATCTTACGTAAAGCTTTGGCGTTATATGTATGATTATTTCAAACAAAAAGGACTAAATAATCTCATTTGGGTATGGACTTCAGAGAAAGCCGATGCGAGCTGGTATCCTGGAGATGAATATGTAGATGTCATCGGTACAGACGCTTATGGTCAACAAAATGTACCACTTTCTGCAGAAGAAATGGCTGAAAGATTTAATACTTTAGCATATCGTTACCCCAAAAAGATGATTGCACTAACAGAATGTGGTACGATAACAGATATCCCAAATCAGTGGAAACAAAATGCAAAGTGGAGTTGGTTCATGCCATGGTATGGTGGAAGTCATGCTTCTGATGATTGGTGGAAGTCCACAATGAACAGTGATTATGTTATTACGCGATAAATCATCTTATTCCTCCTCTCTTTTGAGAGGAGGGATTTGTCGTTTTAAATTAAATTCTCTTTTTCCTTAAAAATAATTGAAAGCAATGAAGAATCATTATTACTTGATATTTTGTTTCTTACTAATTTTGAGCTTGCCTGCTACAGCTAAGGTACATTTACCACACATTCTGAATGATAATATGATTGTACAGCAACAGGCAGAAGTGAAGTTTTGGGGTACAGCAACATCGAATTCACGTGTCGTAGTAAAGCCTTCGTGGAGTAAACCAGTATCGATTGTTGCTGATAAAGATGGGAAATGGAATGTAAAGATTCGTACACCGAAAGCAAGTTATACACCACTCAATATTACGTTTGATGACGGACAAGCTGTTACTTTGCATAATATCCTTGCAGGAGAAGTATGGGTTTGCGCTGGACAAAGCAATATGGAGATGCCTCTTCAAGGTTTCTATGAGTGTCCTGTTGAAGGATATCAAGATGCAATTGCTACGTCTGGACAAATGAAAGGTGTGCGATATGTGAAGATTCCAGCGTCAATGAGTGCTGTGCCAAAAGATGATGCTGTTTGTCGTTGGGAAGAGATTAATCCTAATTCTGCTTCATATTGTAGTGCAGTTGGTTATTTCTTTGGCCGTAAACTCCATGAAGTTCTCAATATTCCGATAGGCTTAATTCTCGCTAATAAGGGTGGAACAATGGTAGAGAGTTGGCTTGATAAGGACTATCTTCAACATTATACCGATGAACCAACTGACTCTTCTGAGATTGCAATGAAATATCCAAAGGATTGGCTTAGACCTTTACTTTGGGGGAATGGAACATTCCATCCCATCCTCAATAGTACTATTCGAGGTGTTATTTTCTATCAAGGTTGTAGCAATGTTGACCATAACTCTTCTACGTATGCAAAATGTTTAACAGAGCTTATCAATCAATGGAGAAAAGGTTTTCATTCATCTGAGTTACCTTTTTACTTTGTAGAAATTGCTCCATATAATTATGGCGATGCCATGGGTACTGCGGCTGCATTCATCCGTTCACAACAACAAGAAGTGGCAAATAATGTATCTAATACCGTACTTATAGGCACAAATGATTTAGTTTATCCTTTTGAAGCGGAACAAATCCACCCTTGTCAGAAGCGATTGGTAGGTGAACGGTTGGCTATGGCAGCTATAGCACGTGACTATGGCTTTGATCAAGTATTCTATCGAAGTCCAAGTTTTGAGAAGTTAGAAATCAGAAATGACAGTTGTTTTGTTCACTTGAAAGATACATATCATGGAATCATTGCTGCGAAATCGTATGAAGGATTTGAAATAGCAGGCCAAGATAAAGTGTTTTATCCGGCAAATGCGCAATATATCCGTAATAACACATTCCTTTTAACATCACCCAATGTTACCCGCCCTGTTGCGGTTCGTTATTGTTATCATAACTTTCAATTAGGAACAGTGAAGAATCAAGCGGGGCTACCACTGCTTCCTTTCAAAACAGATTGAACATAAATATTTGTATGAGGAAATGGAAATACAGCAAGACAATTAGTATAATTTCAGTTGAAATAATATTAATCTAAAGACAAGTCGATTGATATATCTGTGGAAAATCATACGAAGTATTGATAACATCATGAGAAAATTAAATGTATAATGGATGCAGTCTAATTATAGATATGAAATAATCACGATATGAAATCAGGTATTTTAAGCCTTGATCTGACTTAAATTGTACTATGAAGTGCATCAGATTACCTGGTAAAATGAGTCTATTCATATCGTTGTTAAATTCAGTGTGAATTATGATAAGTTTTTAGTTTAAATATCAATTGAATCAATCTTTATAATTAACTGTTTATTAATAGATTGTATAACTAAATAAAGTGTATAAAAGAAATGATGATTCTGATGGTTGAATGATATTAGATGCTTCTAAAAATTATAAAAAAATGGAGCTATTCAAATTCATCTTATGTTCTTATTCATTAGACATCGTCAAATATAATTGATAGTAACAAAGATTAAATACATTTGAAAGAAATAGTTACAGCCCCATGAAAGTGTCTATTTTAGTCAAAATAGTATTTGTGATTTAGATATTTAAGTTTTATCTTTGCAAAGTAATTACCTAAAGCCAAAATTCAAATTCAATAACATGAACAAAAAGAACGCTATTACTTTACTATTGCTTTTACTCCTATCGCTTAGAGTTAGTGCTCAGAAATGGGATGAATTGTCGAAGACTCCCCAAATGGGTTGGAGCTCATGGAATAAGTTTCAAGGCAACATTGATGAGGATATTATTAAGAGTATAGCCGATGCTATGGTGTCAAGTGGGCTTCGTGATGCTGGATATATCTATGTAAATATAGATGATTGCTGGCATGGTAAGCGTGATTCTAATGGTTTTATACAGGCTGATCCAAAGCATTTCCCACATGGAATCAAAGCACTTGCAGATTATATACATGCACGTGGTTTAAAACTTGGTATTTATAGTGATGCTGGTTCAGAAACATGTGCGGGCCGTCCAGGCTCATTGGGTCATGAATATCAAGATGCATTACAGTATGCACGTTGGGATATAGACTATCTAAAGTATGATTGGTGTAACACAACAAATATTAATGCGCGCGGTGCTTATCAACTGATGAGTGACGCTTTACGTGCTGCTGGTCGGCCAATCTTCTTCTCTATGTGTGAATGGGGGGATAATAATCCATGGCGATGGGCAAGAGATATTGGTAACTCCTGGCGCATAGGGCCTGATATTTGGTGTTCGTTTGACTCAACAAGAGTATTCCCCACTTATGTACAATATAGCGTTTTAGATTGTATTAACAAGAATGATAGCTTGCGATCTTATGCTGGTCCTGGTCATTGGAACGACCCAGATATGCTCGAAGTGGGTAATGGTTTAACCGTAAATCAAGACAGAGCACATTTCACAATGTGGTGTATGATGGCCAGTCCACTAATTCTTGGTAATGATGTTCGTAACATGAGTGCTGAAACTAAGGCTATACTGACAAATCGAGAACTTATTGCTATTGACCAAGATGAACTTGGTGTACAAGGTCTTCGCTTTTTGCGTAGAGAGGGATTGGACTATTGGTTTAAACCACTTGCAAATGGTGATTGGGCTATGACAATATTAAATCCAACACGTCAGCCTATTGTTTGCAAGGTGAATTGGCAAGACTTTAACTTTACAGATGAGGCTGTAAGCAAGCGAAGTACTGCATTCAATAAAATCGTTTATAAGGTAAGGAACCTATGGACTGGTCGAATGGAAGGAAAAACATCGTTGAAGAACAAGATTGATCGTCAGCTTACAATTCCTGCACAAGATGTGGTTACTTATCGCTTGTATAGAAAATAAGTTATTTCGGTATTTATTCTATTAATCTTTCAGAATATGATTATTTCATTAAAACGTTCCGTAACCCTTCTTATTACTTTCTTTTTGACATTGAATTTGATGTCACAAATACGTGGTAATGAAGTCATGGTACTGATTAGTCCCAATCATACTGATTGGAATTATCAATTAGGTGAAGAGGCTATATTCAATATATCGGTATTGAAGGATGCTTGTCCCATGCCACAAGCGGAAGTAGATATAGAAGCAGGTCCTGTGATGTATCCTGATGTCAAACGTTCAAAAGTGGTCTTGAAAGATGGGAAAATGACATGGAAAGCAAAGATGACAAAAGAAGGTTTCTATCGTTTGAAGGTCACAGCACACGTTGGTGAACGTACCTATGATGGACTATGTACCATTGGTTTCGCTCCCGATAGATTGCTGCCTACAGAGAATTGCCCAAAAGACTTCTTTCAGTTTTGGAAACAAGCTTATGAAGATGCAAGTCGATATCCTCTTGATGCTCATCGAAAACTATTGCCTGAACGTTGTACTGAGCGTACAATGGTTTATGAAGTGAACTTTAATGGCATCAATCCGGGGAGTCGGATATATGGTATTCTTTGTATCCCGACAGCGTCAAATATTAAACATCCGGCACTCTTACGAGTTCCAGGAGCTGGTGTAAGACCTTACCAGGGAGATATATGGATGGCAGAACGTGGAGCAATTACTTTGGAGATAGGAGTACACGGGATTCCTGTGACAATGCAACAGCAAGTATACGACGACTTATTACATGGGGCGTTGAATGGTTATTGGGAAGCAAATCTTGATAATCGCGACCAAATGCCTTACAAACGCATATTTATTGGTGCATTAAGAGCTGTAGATTATCTTACTCAATTGCCTGAGTGGAATGGTAAAGAACTTGGAGTTACAGGCTCAAGTCAGGGTGGTATGCTTTCACTTGTGTGTGGTGCATTGCATCCTAAGGTAACTTTTATTGGTGCTGTACATGCAGCTTTGTGTGATCATAAAGCGTCTTTGTATGGTAAAGCATGTGGCTGGCCGCACTATTTTTATGGACAAAAGCATCCAAATTTGCAGAAAGTGGAAGTAAGTGGATATTTTGATGGTGTGAATTTTGCACGCCTTTTAACAATACCAAGTTGGTTTTCGTTTGGTTATAATGATGAAGTTGTCCCACCTAATAGTTCGTATGCCACTTATAATGTTGTGAAAGGAGCTAAGAAATTAAGTGTGTATCCCGCCACAGGTCATTTTTGGTTCCAAGAGCAGTGGGATGAATGGCAGTCTTGGATAGCAAAACAATTGAAGTTGGAACAGTAAAATTACATTGAGATATGAATAAAATGAGATACTATTTTATAGGTTTGTTTCTTGCTTGTTCTACAATTCTACATGCACAATCATTCGTAACAGTGGATAATGGGCGACTAAAGCGTGATGGGAAAGCTTATACTTTTATTGGTGCAAACTATTGGTATGGAGCAATTCTTGGGTCAAAAGGAAGTGGAGGTGACCGCAAACGATTGAATCGTGAGTTGGATGAACTTAAACACTTAGGTATAAACAATCTTAGAATTCTTGTTGGAAGTGATGGACAAGATGATTCTAAATGGAAGGTAAAACCCGTCTTACAGACTTCTCCAGGAGTATATAACGATACGATTCTTGATGGGTTAGATTACCTAATGCAACAGTTGGAGCGTCGTAAAATGGTTGCCGTGCTCTATCTGAATAATGCGTGGGAATGGAGTGGTGGTTATGGTTTTTATCTTGAGAATAGTGGGGCTGGAAAAGCTGTTCAGCCAAATGAAGCAGGATATTCAGCTTACATAAAGTATGCATCACAGTTCTCTACGAATGAAAAAGCGCAACAACTTTATTATAATCATTTGAATTTTATCCTAAATCGCACCAATAGATACACAGGTAAGCGTTATATTGATGACCCCGCTATTATGTCTTGGCAAATAGCAAATGAGCCTCGGGCCTTTGATCGGGCTGTATTGCCGGCATTTGAAAAGTGGATTGCCAAAGCTGCAGCATTGATGAAGCAAATAGATGAAAATCATTTGGTGAGCATAGGCTCTGAGGGTGCTTTTGGATGTGAAGTTGATTATGATGTTTGGATGCGTATTTGTGCAGATAAGAATGTTGACTATTGTAACATACATGTATGGCCTTATAACTGGAGTTGGGCTAAGAAAGATTCATTATTACAGAACTTAAAGCGTGCAGAAGATAATACAAAAGAGTATATAGACAAGCATTTGGCGATATGTGCCAAGTTGAATAAGCCTTTAGTAATGGAGGAATTTGGATATCCAAGAGATGGTTTCTCGTTTTCAAAACAGACAACTACAAAGGCACGAGATTCATATTATAGCTTTGTTTTCTCGCTTTTATTGAATGATGTGGCTCAACATGGGTACTTTGTTGGCTGTAATTTTTGGGGCTGGGGAGGTATAGCGCAGCCTAAACACGAGCAGTGGCAGCCAGGGGATGAGTATACTGGTGATCCAGCCCAAGAGGCTCAAGGGCTGAATTCGGTATTCTCATCTGATAAAAGTACAATTAATATTATCAGAAAAGCTATAAAAGGTCTT
>NZ_GL629647.1:401105-409340 GCF_000185845.1 Segatella salivae DSM 15606 | reverse complement strand
CATGAAAAAATATTCATAGTTATTCTCTTAACTTCTATATCTCAAATTATGCTGGCAAAGATGGAGAAGCCTTTATATAAAAATCCGAATGCAAGTGTAGCGCAACGAGTAGACGATTTGTTGCGAAGGATGACGCTTGAAGAGAAAGTTGGACAGATGAATCAACTTGTTGGTATAGAACATTTCAAGACTAACTCTATAACAATGTCAGCTGAAGAGTTAGCTACAAACACAGCAACGGCTTTTTATCCAGGTGTCACTGTTAGTGAAATAGAATATTGGGTACGTCGTGGTTGGGTTTCTTCTTTTCTTCATGTACTTACACTTGAAGAAGCTAACTATTTGCAGAAACTGAGTATGCAAAGTCGTTTGCAGATACCTCTTATTATAGGCATTGATGCGATTCATGGTAATGCGAAGTGTAAAAATAATACAGTCTATCCAACAAACATAGGATTAGCCTCATCATTTGATGTTGATTTAGCATATAAAATTGCACGACAAACAGCAGAAGAGATGCGTGCAATGAACATGCATTGGAACTTTAATCCCAACGTTGAGGTAGCAAGAGACGGACGATGGGGGAGATGTGGTGAAACATTTGGTGAAGATCCATACTTAGTTATGCAGATGGGTGTTGCAACAAATAAAGGTTATCAGCGTAATTTGGATAACACCTCAGATGTTTTAGGATGTGTAAAACATTTCGTTGGTGGGTCATATTCTATTAATGGAACTAATGGAGCACCTTGTGATGTATCAGAACGCACTCTTCGAGAAGTATTCTTTCCTCCCTTCAAGGCTACCCTTCAACAGGGTGGAGACTGGAATGTGATGATGTCACATAATGAATTAAATGGTATACCTTGCCATACAAATCGGTGGCTGATGACTGATGTCTTGCGAAAAGAATGGGGATTCCAGGGCTTTATTGTTAGCGATTGGATGGATATAGAGCATTGCGTTGATCAACATCATACTGCAAAGGACAACAAAGAAGCTTTTTACCAAAGTATTATGGCGGGTATGGATATGCACATGCATGGGCCTGAATGGCAGAAAGATGTAGTGGAGTTAGTTCGTGAAGGTCGTATTCCTGAGAGCAGAATAGATGAGAGTGTGCGTCGAATACTAACAGTTAAGTTTAGATTAGGACTCTTTGAACATCCTTATAGTGATGTGAAGACTCGTGACCGAGTGATTAATGACCCTGTACATAAGCAAACAGCATTAGATGCATCACGTGAAAGCATTGTCTTATTAAAGAATGAAAAGCAGTTATTGCCACTTGATGAACAAAAATATAAAAAGGTACTTGTAACAGGAATCAATGCCAACGACCAGAACATTATGGGGGATTGGAGTGAGCTTCAACCCGAAGATAAGGTGTGGACTGTACTCAAAGGATTAAAGTTAGTGTCACCTCATACAGACTTTAGATTTGTTGATCAAGGTTGGGATCCACGAAATATGTCACAATCTCAAGTAGATGCTGCTGTCGAAGCTGCAAAAGAAAGTGACTTAAATATTGTCTGTTGTGGAGAATATATGATGCGCTTCCGATGGAATGAACGCACTTCTGGTGAGGATACTGATCGAGATAACTTAGAACTTGTTGGGCTTCAAGAGCAGTTGATACGTAGATTGAATGAAACTGGAAAACCAACTATTCTAATTATTATTAGTGGTCGCCCATTAAGTGTAAGGTATGCAGCTGATCATGTCCCTGCCATAGTGAATGCTTGGGAGCCTGGGCAATATGGTGGACAAGCGATAGCAGAGATACTCTACGGGAAGATTAATCCATCAGCAAAGTTAGCTATGACCATACCTCGGCATGTTGGACAGATTTCTTCATGGTATAATCATAAACGTTCGGCTTATTTTCATCCTGCTGTTTGTGCGGATAATACACCTCTATATCCTTTCGGTTATGGATTAAGTTACACAAAGTTCAAGTATAGTAATTTGGTTTTGAGTGATACAGTCATAGAGAATGATGGTAAATCAGCCATAAAAGCTCAAATAACGATAGAGAATATTGGAAATCGTGAGGGTACAGAAGTGTGTCAATTATATATTAATGATATTGTCTCTTCTGTAGCTCGTCCCGTAAAAGAATTGAAAGATTTTAGAAGAGTTACACTAAAAGCTGGAGAAAAACAAACAATTGAATTCATAATTACTCCTGATAAGCTTGCTTTCTACGATGTTGACATGAAGTTAAAGATTGAACCTGGGGAGTTTAAAGTAATGATAGGAGGGAGTAGTAAAGATGAAGATTTACAGCAAGTAACTTTTAATGTGAAATAGATATGAAAAGAATTGTATTAATCATAGCAACAGGCTTGCTCACAATGAGTGCCTATGCACAGCATAAAATTAATCAAACACCAGCGCAATCTCTTATAGAACGTTTAGAAAGATTGCAGAAGGTAGGTGTAATGTTTGGTCATCAAGATACATATTTTTATGGAACGACATGGAAATGGGAATATGGAAGGAGTGATGTTCATGATGTATGTGGTGATTATCCAGCTGTATTGGGGTGTGAACTTGGTGGCTTGGAGTTAGGAAATGAAAAGAATCTTGACGGAGTTCCTTTTGACAAAATGCGCCAAGAGATTATAAAGCATTATCAAAATGGAGGTATTGTCACAATCAGTTGGCATCCCTATAATCCTGTTACAGGTAAAGATGCGTGGAATACAGGGGGAGATGCTGTTAAAGAAGTGTTGCCTGGGGGGCGTGAAAAGAATAAGATGAAGCTTTGGCATGAACGACTTGCTAATTTCTTTTTGTCTCTTAAAGATAATAAAGGAAAACTAATTCCTATTATTTTCCGGCCTTGGCATGAGATGAATGGTGATTGGTTTTGGTGGGGAAGCAAACATTGTACATCAGAACAATATAGAGCCTTATATCAGCTTACTTACAAAGCAATGAAAGAAAAAAAACTAAAGAATTTAGTGTGGAGCTTTTCTCCAAATGCTAAAGCAAATGATACATCTGATAATTATTTTAGAAATTATCCAGGAGATAAGTTTGTTGATGTGTTAGGTGTTGATCTTTACCAATATGGTACAAGGGAAGCATTTGTTGAACAATGTCAAAATGAAATGAATATCATGTCAACTTATGCAAAAACTCACCATAAACTATACGCCTTAACAGAAGCCGGATATCGCAATACTCCTGATGAGAAGTGGTTTACTTCTACCTTGTTGCCAGCTATTAAGGGCTACTCTCCATGCTATATCCTATTATGGCGCAATGCATGGGATAAAGCTGAAGAAAACTTTGGCCCTGCACCTGAGAAGTCATGTGCTAAAGATTTCAAGGAACTATATAATAAGAACGAATTGCTTTTCCTGCATAAAGTTCAACAATATAAATGAAAAGATAATTCACATACAAAAGTAGTTTAAAATAAAAAATAATTATTATATGTCAACTTTCAATACAAAACTCAATGTTCTTCGTCTGCATCACGAAGCTCTTCTCGCAAAACCTAATCATAAAGTTGAATTTGGTAATGGTATTTATGACCGTTATGAGAATCCTATTCTTACAGCAGAGCATACGCCTTTGGAATGGCGTTATGATATGAATGAACGTACAAATCCATTTTTAATGCAACGAATTATGATTAATGCAACGCTTAATTCTGGCGCTATAAAATGGAAAGATAAATATGTTTTAGTTGTACGTGTAGAAGGGGCTGACCGTAAGAGCTTCTTTGCAATAGCTGAAAGCCCTAACGGAATTGATCATTTCCGTTTTTGGGATGAACCAATTACAATGCCAGATACAAACCAACCTGCGACTAATATCTATGATATGAGGCTTACACGCCATGAAGATGGTTACATATATGGAATATTTTGCGTGGAAAGACATGATGATAGTCAGCCAAATGACTTATCTGCAGCGGTGGCAGCAGCAGGAATTGCTCGTACAAAAGATCTCAAAATATGGGAGCGTTTGCCTGATTTAAAATCGAAGAGTCAACAGCGTAATGTTGTGCTTCATCCCGAATTCGTTAATGGTAAGTATGCCTTTTACACACGACCACAAGATGGATTTATCGACACTGGGTCTGGTGGTGGAATTGGATGGGCCTTGGTTGATGATATTACTCATGCAGAATTGCAGGAAGAAACAATTATTAATCCTCGCCACTATCATACAATCATGGAACTGAAAAATGGCGAAGGGCCCCATCCTATAAAGACTTCTAAGGGATGGTTACATTTAGCTCATGGAGTAAGAGCATGTGCCAGTGGACTTCGTTATGTATTATATATGTATATGACAGCGTTGGATGAACCAACACGCATGATTGCACAACCAGGTGGTTATCTCTTAGTTCCTGAAGGGCCTGAATATATAGGTGATGTAATGAATGTTGTTTTTTCAAATGGTTGGATTGCTGATGAAGACGGACGTGTATTTATTTACTATGCCTCTTCTGATACTCGTATGCATGTTGCAACCTCAACAATTGATAAGTTAGTAGATTATTGTTTGAATACTCCACAAGATGGACTTACTACTTCGGCAAGTGTTGAAACTATAAAAAAACTCATAGACAGAAATCATTCATTATGAAGATTGGACTAAGTGAAAAGATAGGCTATGGACTTGGCGATATGTCTTCGTCAATGTTTTGGAAACTTTTCGGTGCCTATCTAATGATTTTCTACACTGATGTGTTTGGAATCTCGGCAGCAATTGTTGGTACGATGTTCGCTGTTACGCGTATTTGGGACTCCTTTTTCGATCCTATCGTGGGTGCATTTGCTGATAGGACTTCGTCACGTTGGGGGCGTTTCAGACCCTATTTACTTTTCTTGGCATTGCCATTTGGTATAGTCGGTATATTAACCTTTTTCACTCCACCATTTGACGAGACAGGAAAAATCATTTATGCTTTTATCACCTATGGATTAATGATGATGGTTTATTCAGCCATTAACGTTCCATACGCATCATTGTTAGGAGTGATGAGTCCTAATCCTACAGATAGGAATACGTTGGCTTCTTATCGTATGATGTTTGCATATATTGGCTCTTTTGTTGCGCTTTTACTCTTTATGCCGTTGGTTAATCTCTTTGAAGGACAGTTTTCAAGTTTAGATAGGCTGGGCTGGTTAAGCGCTTCACAGTTCGGATGGTTTATAACAGTAGCTATATTTGCGGTTGTTTGTGTCATCCTTTTCCTTGGTTGTTTTGCACTTACAAAAGAACGAGTGAAACCAACGAATCAAGAAAAGTCCTCATTAAAGACTGATCTTCGTGATTTATTACACAATAAACCTTGGTGGATACTATTGGGAGCGGGCATAGCCTCTTTGGTTTTTAACTCCATTCGAGACGGAGCGACAGTTTATTATTTTAAGTATTATGTGGATGAGACTGCTTTTGGGAATATCACGATCTTAAAAATTCCTTTTGTTCTAAGCGGTCTTTATTTGGCAATAGGCCAAGCTGCCAATATTCTTGGTGTTGTAATAGCAGCTCCAATCAGTAATTTTATAGGCAAAAGACGTACATTTATGTTTGCTATGTTGCTTGCATCATTACTTAGTGTAGGCTTTTTCTGGCTTGATAAAGACCAAATTGCGCTCATCTTTATATTTCAGACACTTATTAGTATATGTGCAGGTAGTATATTCCCTCTATTGTGGAGCATGTATGCGGATTGTGCAGACTATAGTGAATTGAGTACAGGAAATCGAGCAACAGGCTTAATCTTCTCTTCTTCTTCTATGAGTCAAAAGTTTGGTTGGGCTTTTGGAACAGCGATAACAGGATGGATGCTTGCCCAATTTGGATTCCAAGCAAATGCCGTTCAGTCTGCTGAAACGATACAAGGAATTAAGATGTTTCTCTCTATCTTACCTGCGGTAGGAGCCTTTATCTCATTATTATTTATCTACTTCTATCCTCTTAGTGAAGAAAAGATGAAGCGGATAACAGGAGAATTGGAGGTTAGACGTAGTGAAAATGTATCAAGTTCAAATTAGTTGTTAATTAGTTTACGTATTATGGAACAGCTTTCAAAAGCATTATTATATGAGTTAGAGCATAATATACTTCCGTTCTGGATGGATAAGATGATTGATAATGTCAACGGAGGTTTCTTGGGTCGTATTGATGGATATGGCAATCCTGTTCAGAATGCAGAAAAAGGCGCTGTCTTAAATGCAAGAATTCTTTGGGCATTTTCAGCAGCATATCGTGTCTTACGCAAGCAAAGCTATTTAGAAATAGCAACAAGAGCCAAAGATTACTTTGTGCGTTATTTCATCGATCGAGAACAAGGTGGTGTCTATTGGAGCTTAGATGAAAAAGGAAATGTTTTGGATTCAAAGAAGCAGACCTATGCTATTGGTTTTGCTATTTATGGACTTAGTGAATTCGTTCGTGCAACAGGAGATAACGAGGCTTTGGAATATGCAAAACAACTTTTTTCAGATCTTGAACAATATGCCTTTGATGCTGTCCATAATGGCTATGTAGAGGCGTTGACGTGTGACTGGAAACCAATTGCTGATATGCGATTAAGTGATAAAGATGAAAATGGTTCGAGAACCATGAATACACATTTACACATTATAGAGCCATATACTAATTTGTATCGAGTGTGGCGAACTCCAGAGCTTGCCGAACGGATACATAATTTAATTGATATCTTTTTGAACAATATATTGAATCAAAACACAAGGCATCTTGACTTATTTTTTGATGACAAATGGCATGGAAAGCGAAACATTCAGAGCTTTGGTCACGATATAGAAGCTGTATGGTTGCTGCATGAATCTGTTATAGAATTGGGTAATACAAGTCTACGAGCTAAAGTAGAGAATGTAATTCAGAAGATTGCTAAAGCCGCAGATGAAGGTCTTCAGCCCGATGGTTCAATGATATACGAACGTTGGCTTGATATGAATCAGGTTGATTCACAGCGTCAATGGTGGGTAATGTGTGAATGTATCATAGGACATGTGGACCTTTATCAATATTTTGGAGATAAGAAAGCCTTAGAGATAGCACGTCGTTGTTGGCAATATACTAAAGAACATCTTATAGATTACCACGAGGGCGAATGGTTTTGGGGATGTGATCAGTCTGGAAATCCAAATCGAAGTGACGATAAAGCAGGTTTTTGGAAATGCCCTTATCACAATACAAGAATGTGTTTAGAGATAATAGAACGATATGAAGCGATGAAGAATCACTAAATCTTTATTGGTTCAAATCTGTGCGGTTCTGTTATGAATGAAAAGTTATAATTTACTGGTTATGGATAGTTATGTATTACATGAGATAACCCCTTTGATGGAGACTGATGCACTTTATATTGCAGACAGGCATAAAGGCGAGTTTTCTTACCCTGTACATAATCATGATGTCTACGAGCTTAACTTTGTGGAAAATGCGGCAGGAGTAAGAAGAATAGTGGGAGATAGCACTGAAGTTATTGGTGATTATGACTTAGTTCTTATCACTAATCCAACACTCGAGCATGCATGGGAGCAGTATGAATGTAGTAGTGATGATATACGTGAAATCACAATACAATTTAATTTCGGTGCAGGCATGAATGAGAATGATCTGTTCTTTGGAAAGACTCCTTTTGAAAGTATACGTCAAATGATGAAAGAAGCTCAGAAAGGATTAGTCTTTCCTATGTCTGCTATTATGAAAGTGTATAGTAAACTCAGCGGACTGAGTCAGATAACCGACCGTTTTTCAGCTTTAATGGAGTTTCTAAACATTTTGCACATCCTATCAAAAAGTAAAGGGGCCAGAACCTTAGCAACAACCAGTTATGCTAAAGTCGATGTTGAAGATGATAGTAGACGAATACTATCAGTAAAGAAATATATATCAGATAATTATATGTATGAACTTCGTTTGAAGACCCTTGCGGACTTAGCTAATATGAGTGAGAGTGCGTTTTGCCGTTTTTTCAAGCTTCATACAGGTCGCCGCTTGAGCGATTACATAATAGATATAAGATTAGGTTATGCTACTCGTATGCTGATTGATACAACAGATACGATTGCTGAGATAAGTTTTAAATGCGGATATAATAATATGAGTAACTTCAATCGTATTTTTTAAGCGAAAGAAGGGATGTTCACCAACTGAATTTAGAAATAATCACCATAAAATTAAAGTTATAGTATAGCCTTCTAAATAGTCTTGGAAGTCTTTTATTCTATA
>NZ_GL629647.1:400470-401034 GCF_000185845.1 Segatella salivae DSM 15606 | reverse complement strand
ATATTTGTAGATATTAATTTACTTTGTAATCTTTATTAACAAATTGTCTAATACATCAATTTATCAAACCTCTTCTAATATGGCTTCAATAAAGCGTAAGCATTTATTATTGGGTTGCTCGCAAGCAAGAGTCTTGTCGTTAGCAGCCGCCGGTTTAGTAGTGTTCGTGCCTTTCGTTGCGCCACAGTCCGTTCGGGCTGCAAGCGTGGCAGCGGTCGTTGCACAGAACAAAGTGATTACAGGTGTGGTAACCGACCCTGATGGTGAGCCGATTATAGGTGCCTCCATCACCGATTTAAATCAGTTGGGTGTGGGAACGATTACCGATGCAACGGGTCACTTCAAACTCAATGTCCCTGCAGGAACGACCATTCAGGTGTCGTTTGTGGGATTTACTGCTCAAGTGTTTAAGGTGAAAGAGGGCACGTCGACTTATAACGTGACGTTGCGCGAGGACCAGCAATCGCTCAATGAAGTGGTTGTCGTGGGTTACGGTGTGCAAAAGAAAGCCAACCTGACGGGATCTGTTGCCTCTATCAATGCCGAGGCTTTGGCCAACCGCCC
>NZ_GL629647.1:389800-400420 GCF_000185845.1 Segatella salivae DSM 15606 | reverse complement strand
GCGTGTCGGCCGCTTTGGCCGGAACGATGCCAGGCGTGACGAGCATTCAGCGTTCGGGTGAGCCTGGCGCGCAAACGGGCAGTATCACCATTCGCGGTCGCAACACCATCAATGCAGCCAGTCCTTTGGTGATTGTCGACGGTGTACCTGGTTCGATGAACAACATTGATCCACAAGACATCGAGTCACTTTCTGTGTTGAAAGATGCAGCATCGGCAGCCATCTATGGTGTTCAGGCAGCCAATGGCGTTATCTTGATTACAACAAAGAGAGGTAAGACGGGACAGAAGACGCGGGTCGATTACACGGGTATGGTTTCGAATGCCAGTCCCACAACTCATTTGAAGTTCTTGGGGGCTGGTGATTATGCCATGCTGTATAACGAAGCAACATTGAATGAAAATCCCAGCGCACGTGTGCGTTATAGCGATGAAGATATTCAGAAGTTCCGCGATGGCAGCGACCCCATTGGTCATCCAGATACGGATTGGTATCGAGAAACCTTTAAGCGTTCGGCTTGGGAAACGCAGCATAATCTGTCGTTGAGTGGTGGAACGCAGACCACGACCTATATGGGCTCGATAGGTTTCGTTAATCAAGATGGACTTACCGATGCACGCAAATATAAGCGTTTCACGGGACGTCTCAATCTTGATTCGCGCGTGACAAAGTGGCTGTCTATCGGATTGAACGCGTCAGCTTATCGTGGCATTACAGATGATGCTTATGAGTCGTCGGCTGCCCTCGTTCAGTATGTCAACCGCATTGCGCCCACTATTCCTATCTATAATGAAGATGGTAGTTTCAATTATAGTGGCTTAGCCAATCCGGTTGCACTGCGCGGAACGGCTACGGGCTTAACGAAAATCTACGATACACAGTTCTTTGGCACAGCTTATGCTGAGGTGCGTCCTTTGGCTGGATTGAGTTTAAAGGCGCTTTATAATCTGCGTCACGATGCGCGTGATTATCGCAGGTTTAAGAAGCACTTGGTTTATGGTAACGCCAGCAGCTTAGCAAACTCGGGTGATCGGGAGGGCGAACATAGCTATTATAATTGGAATTGGTACACAACACAGCTCTTGGCCAACTACACCAAGACGTTTGCAAAGTTGCACACGTTGAACACGTTGTTGGGCTATGAACAGGTGAACAATCCTTATAGCTACACCAAAACCACGCGTAAGGGTGGCGGAAGCGACGAACTACCCTGGTCCCTGAACACGTTGGATGCAAAGAGCCAAACCAATGATGATGGTGGATCAGAGGTGGCACGACGGTCTTATTTCGGTCGTTTGCAGTATGATTTCGCAGACAAATATTTGTTTGAGTTCAATCTGCGCGCCGATGCTTCCTCGCTTTTCCCGAAGGATAATCGTTGGGGTTATTTCCCAGCTGTGTCTGCAGCGTGGCGTTTGTCCGAAGAAGCCTTCCTTAAGCGGCAAGCTTCTTGGTTGAGTAACTTGAAACTTCGTTTGGGTTGGGGAAAAACTGGTAATGAGGAAATCAACGAAACTTATCCAGCTGTGGCTACCTATGCTTTTGGCAAAGCCGTGTTAGGCGATACCGAGACCACCACAACCTATGAGGCGCGCTATGTGAACAACAAATTGCGTTGGGCCACAGTCACCAACTATGAGTTGGGATTGGATGCGTCGTTCTTTGATAACCAGGTTGGTTTTGAGTTGTCACTTTATCAAAAGAACACCAACAACATGTTGTTGAAGCTCCCTATCCAAGGTGTGATTGGTGTGAATCCACCCGCGCAGAATGCCGGAAGCGTGCGCAACACTGGCTTCGATTTGAATGTGTTCCACAACTATCGTTTGGGTAAGGATTTGCGCTATGCTGTGAATCTAAACCTATCTTATGTGCACAACAAGATTACGGATTTGAAAGGAACCGATGGTGAAGACCCCGACAACAAGCTTTATTGGTTTATGGAAGGACAAGCGATTGGCACGTTCTATGGCTATGTGGCTGATGGATACTTCAACACGCAAGACGAGCTCACCAATGGTCCGAAACGCACAGGAGCGGAGAAATTGGGCGATATTCGCTACAAAGATTTCGATGGCGACAATAAGATTACTGCAGCCGACCGCAAGCCTATTGGCAAGAACTTCCCAAGCTGGACGGGCGGACTCAATCTGGCTGTTTACTACAAGGATTTCGATTTCTCCATGTTGTGGCAGGGTGCATTCAACGTCGATGCCTATTTTACAGGCGAGGCTTCCTATGCTTTCTTCAATAGTGGCAAGGTGTTGAAGCGTCATCTCGACCGATGGACGCCCACCCACCACGATGCTACCTATCCGCGCATCACACGCAACAGCCAAATCAACTTCGCCACATCTTCGTTCTGGTTGCAAGATGCTTCGTATGTTCGTCTGAAGAATGTCACGTTGGGTTACACCATTCCTCGTGCTTTTCTCTCGAAATGGGGTGTGACAGGTGCACATGTGTTCCTTACAGGCGAAAATCTGCTCACCTTTAGTCACCTCGAAGGCTTAGACCCAGAAGCTCCGTCTAATAACCGCGGTGCCTTCTATTCGAATGTGAAGAAGTTTACTTTAGGCTTGAAAGTTTCATTTTAACACGTAATTTTTATGCAGAATATAGCAAAATATATGGGGCTGTTGGTGGCGTTTGCAGCACTGACCTCCTGCAATGATTTAGACAAAATTCCGCTCGACCAACTCTCGGATGGCAGCTATTGGAAGTCCAACGAGGATGCCACGAAGGCGGTGAACGATTTGTACACCTGCTATCCCGAGTGGGACGGCAACGGCATTATTGGTTTGGTGGATGAGGCGATCAATTCAGACGACGCCGTGCATGGCATCAAATGGTCGGAAGGCAATTTGGCCAAAGGCATCTATGACCCTCAGGATTTTGATTGGCGCACCAACTATGGCACCATTCGCCAGGCCAATATCATCTTGAAGAAGGTGCCCGGGACTGCTGCGATGACGGATGCCGAGAAGAAAACCGTCATGGCGCAGGCCCGCTTCTTCCGTGCTTATCAGTATTTTCAGCTCATTCGTCAGTTTGGCGATGTGCCCTACACCGAATCGCCCTTAGAGCTCTCCGACCAAGAGAATATTGTGCGCAATCCCAAGTCCGAGGTCTACAGCCATCTGATGGACGACTTCGATTATGCCGCAGCCAATCTGCCGGCATCATGGAGTGGTGCCGATGATGGCCGCATCACCAAGGGTGGAGCGTTGGCCATGAAGGCGCGAGCTGCATTGAGTCAGAACGATTGGCAACGGGCACGCGATGCCGCAAAGGCCGTGATGGACATGAACATCTACGAACTTTACGACGCGCACAACACGGGCAATTACAAGAAGTTGTTTTGGAGCGAAACCGATGTGAATTGCAAAGAAACTATCTTGAAACGTCAGTTTGTGGCCAATAAGAATGACTGGTATCTCATTGGTTGGGAGGCATTCCCTACGATGGGGTGGGGCGGACTCAACCCCACGCAGAGCTTGGTCGATGCTTTCGAAGATGTCAACGGAGCACCTATCGCGCAATCTACCGTCTACAATGCCGCCAACCCCTTTGCCAACCGCGACCCACGTTTAGAGGTGGTAGTGCTCCACGATGGCGAAACCATGTATGGAAAGACGCTCAAAGTGGCACCCTTGCAGTCGTGCTATCCCACGGGCATTGGCACCCACGGCGATGCTACGGCCACCGGTTACAACCAGCAAAAATGGCTCGACCCCACGTGTAATCCGCAAACCGACGGCTGGCACATGGGCGGTGATTACAAAATTTTGCGCTATGCCGAGGTGTTGCTCACCTATGCCGAGGCCGAAAACGAACTGTCGCCCCTGTCGGCATCGGCTTTCGATGCCGTGAACCAAGTGAGACGGCGTGTAGGCATGCCCGATTTGCAGAACACCAATCCCGCTTTGCCCACCTATTGTGGCACGCAGGCAGCTTTGCGTGAACGCATTCATAACGAGTGGCGCGTGGAGTTTGCCCTTGAGGGCGGCCATCGTCAGTGGGACATTCGTCGTTGGGGAATTGCCGCTCAGGTGTTGAATGCACCTGTTTATGGGCTGACCTATTTGTTGCGCGCTCCACATGCGGGCGAAACGGCGCAGCCTGGCGACAACAACCGCGTGTGCGACCTCTATTCAAGCGACCCGAACGCTGTGCGCGTCAAGGTGCGCGATGGGCATTATGAGGCTCACAATGTGCTCTATCCCATTCCGCAGAAGGAGCGCGACTTGAATAAAAAGCTCACGCAGAACCCGGGCTATCCGCAGTAAAAAGGCTTTTGGCCGCAGTACGATGATGGTTGTCTCTCACTGCGGCTGACGGGGGCGCACATGTTGGCGCCCCCTCCTTTCTTTCTATAAAAACAGGTCTGCTGGAACTCCAGCAAGCCTAAAAATGAAAAAAATGAGGCATCGGGAAATTCCTCAAGGCCAAATTTAGAAAAAACAAGTCGTCGGGAAACTCCGCAAACGCAAAATAGAATGAACAAAAAGCTTACTTCTCTCTCGGCACTTCGCTCGCTGACCACGCTAACCGTTTTCTTGGCCACGGGCTATGCCTATCTCGTGCCTTTGGCCAATGTGCTCCGCTATCACGAACAACACCATCTGTTTCGCTTCACTGCCGACTATTTTCGGCAAACATTGTCCGAAGAGGGGCTGTTGCACTATGCTGCCAACTTCGTTGTGCAGTTTTTCTTCCATCCGTGGTTGGGTGCAATGGTGATGGCCGTTCTGCTCACCCTCATCTTCGTTGGTGTGGAGGGCATGCTCAAACGCTTGCTCTTCGGGCGTGCGCTGCCGTTGTGCTTGGGGCTCGTGCCAGTGTTGTTGCTGCTCATCTACACCGAAACCACAGCCCACGATTTGTGCTGGGTGGTGCTGAGCGCGATGCTGATTGGGGTAGGCTGGTTGTTGGTGGCGTTGCTCTCGCGATTTACTTCGTGGCTACCCCTGTTCCGTGTTCAAAAACCTTGGTCAACGAAGGCACAAGCCATCAGCCTGCTGCTCACGGGGATGACGGCGTTGGGCGTGGGCTATGTGGGCTTCGTGAAGCATTATCCGGCTAAAGAAGGCATCTTGTTGCAAACCGTTTTTCATGCGCGACAAGGCGATTGGCCTGCGGTGCTTCGCTACACGCAGCGCTATCTTGACGCGGGCAAAACCAATCCGCTCATCGCCTATTTTCACACCATGGCGCTCTATCATGCAGGGCAGTTGCCGGCGCGGCTCTTCGATTATCCGGCTTCGTTGGGGGTGCAAACGCTCTATTTCCCTTGGCGGGGCAATGCAGCCGAAGCTGAGTTTGGCGGCATGCTGTTCGAGCAGTTGGGGTTGCTCAACGAGGCGCTCCATTGGGAAACCGAGGCGTTGGTGGTGGATGGACCAACGGCGTCCCATCTGGTGAACTTGGCTCGTTATAACATTGTGCTGGGCAAGCCGCGGGTGGCGCAGGTGTTTATCGAGCAACTCAAGCACACGTTGTTCTATCGCGGGCAGGCAAAGCAGCTTGAACAGCAGCTTAGAGCAGGACGCGTTCCCCATCTTCGTGATGCTTTGCGGGGTGCAGACCGCGAGGGTGTGCGCTTCACCAATGTGCAGAATTTGGGGCCAGAGTTGCAATATCTTTTGCAGCACGATCCGCACAATCGCATGGCATTCGACTATCTCATGGCACAGCTGCTGCTGAGCAATCATGTCAGTTTGTTTGCGCAACAGCTGCCTTGCATTCGTGCGTTTCATGTGGCTGCGCTGCCGCCTTGCTACGAAGAGGCATTGCTCATCTATCAATTGGGTGTGGATAAGGCCACGTTTGCGCGGTGCGGCTTCACCATTTCGCCCGATACGCGCGTCCGTTTCGCCCGCTACATGCAGCTCAACGAGCAGGGCAATCAGCCGTTGTTGCAGCAGGAGTTTGGCCACACTTATTGGTATTATTTGAATTATCTCAGCCCCTATGGTCATCAAGTGATTGAGGAGTCACAGGAGGCGCATCAAAATGGAATTAAGCAGTTATGAAAAAGCTCTTTTCTTTTCTTCTCTTGTTGTCGATGCTGTTGCTCGGAGCCAGTTGTGGCTCACGCTATCACCAGCCCGATGTGCGCGCCAAACGCAAGTTGTCCATCTATCCCGACTATACCAACGTGACGCTTCCGTGGAATATTGCGCCCACGAATTTTGAAATTTTGCATAAGGGAGAGGCCTACCAAACCGAGATTGGCATCGTCGGACGGGATGCCGATATTTTGGTACAATCGGCTCAACCCACAGTTGAAATAGACGAAACTGCTTGGCACCAACTGCTGAAAACGGCTGCCGGGCAAGCCATTTTCTTTCGCATCAGCGTGAAGGAGGCTGGCAAGTGGGTGGTTTATCCGTCCATAACGAACCGCATTTCGCGTGATGCCATCGATTCTTTTTTGGTGTATCGCCTCATTTATCCGGGCTACGAATTGTGGCATGAAATGGGCATCTATCAGCGTAATCTCACGTCTTTCGAGCAAACACCCATTGTTGAAAACAAAGATTTTAATCGGCAGTGTGTCAACTGCCATTCGTTTAATCATAACGATGCACAACAGGCTATGTTGCATGTGCGCGGAAAGGATGGTGGAACGTTAATCTATCGTCATGGTCGTGTGGAAAAGGTGGCGTCGAAGGCTGATGCGTTGCCCAACGGCTTGACTTATCCGGCCTGGCATCCTAATGGGAAACTCATCGCATTCTCAACTAATGAAATTCAGCAATTCTTCCATTCGGCAGGCAAGAAAACCATCGAAGTGGCCGATTTAGCAGCCGACTTAGTGGTCTACGATGTGGAGCATCATCGTGTGCAAACCTTTTCTGCTATTGGGCTTCCCACGCATGCCGAGACATTTCCTGCATGGAGTCCAAATGGTCGACAGCTTTATTTCTGTCGAGCACGCATGCCACAATCGCGTTTGGCGCTCGATAGCATGCGCTATGACCTCTGCCGTGTGACGTTTGACGCACAGAAAATGAAGTTTGGAAACGTTGAAACCATCTATCCTGCGTCAAAATTCCATCGTTCAGCCTCCTTTCCCGTCGTTTCACCCGATGGCAATTTCGTGGTTTTCACCTTGTCTGATTATGGCAATTTCTCCATCTGGCATCCCGAAAGCGATTTGTGGATGTTGAATGTTCGGACGGGAGAATGTCGTGAACTAAAGGCCGTGAACAGCCCCAATGTGGATAGTTGGCACGGATTTTCTGCTTCAGGGAAATGGATGGTCTTGAGCAGTAAGCGCCTGAATGGTGGATGGGCACAGCCATGGTTTACGCATTTCGATAGCAAAACAGGCCAAGCAACCAAACCGTTTGTGCTGCCCCAAAAGACTCCTCGCTTCTATGATGGTTTCCTTAAAACGTACAATCGCCCCGAACTCATCACTACTCCTTTAAAGGCCGGACAGCAACTCCTTCGCGCTATCCCAATCGAAGCAACGCCTCTCACTATTGATTGTGCAAAACATTAATTTACATTTAATATTATGCAAATTTCCTCTAAGGATAAGATAATCTGGAAAAAATCATTAAAACTATCCCCATATAATCTTCGAAACTGACCCTATGTAGTTATTTTATAACTTTTGTTGTTAGTGTTCATCTTTTGGGGGTTCTCAATCGTATCTTCTTTTGTTAGTTATTACTATTATTTATTTTGCAAAAATAGATATAGAATAACAAGATTGGTTTTTAGCTAACAAAAGTTCTTAATGACGAAAGTTTAGAGTCATTCCTTTACAATATAACTCCACAAATATTACCACACCTTCCTTCATTGCAAGATACATAACCATCCAACCTTCAAGAAAAGACTTTCGCCACACGCGGAAATGCCAAACTATTCGGGAAATAACTTTCGCCATGCGCGGAAACTCCAAACCTTTTGGAAAATGACTTTCGCCAAGCGCGGAAATACCAAACCCTTCGGGAAATGACTTTCGCCATGCGCGGAAATGCCAAACCATTCGGGAAACGGCTTTCGCCATGCGCGGAAACTCCAAACCTTTCGGGAAACGACTTTCGCCATGTGCGGAAACTCCAAACCTTTCGGGAAGTGATTTGCGGGAGGCCCGCAAGCACCAAAACCTTTAAAAAGTGATTTGCGGGAGGCCCGCAAGCACCAAATCTTTTAAAAAGTGATTTGCGGGAGGCCCACAAGCGTCAAAACCTTTAAAAAGTGATTTGCGGGAGGCCCGCAAGCGTCAAAACCTTTAAAAAGTGATTTGCGGGAGGCCCGTAAGCACCAAAAACTTTAAAAAGTGATTTGTGGGAGGCTATATAGGCGCGCAAGAAACGATTGAAACTACAATAGAAATACCCTTGTAAATAAGTTCATCAAGCGTCTCCAATCCATCTGTGGGCGAATCATCATGCGATAGAAACAGTTTTTACCATGATTTGAAAGGTCATATATCTTATGTTTGCATATGCGGTGAATACTTTCACCCACAATGCGGAAGAGGCAAAGAGAAAGGATTAATTCCGAAGCCGAAACTCTGTCATGTTTCTCCAATGACAGGCGAGATAACAAGTGACCAATGCCAAACTTGCCAAAAGATGAAATAAATCATCACTCATTCGAGTTTTAACACTCAAAAGTTTGAATAACTCACTTATTTTCTCTATTTTTGCTTCCATAACAGTTTTGTTGTCTTGTCTTTAAAATGAGTTCTTTAGCGATTACTAATTTATAAAGAAAATTCGACAAACTGTTATTTTTTTCTATCTATTTATTAGGGTGGGAAACTTTAGTTAAATCATTTAAATACGAATAATTTTAAAAGAAAGTGTTGATTATGAATATACTTGAAACTAACCATCTCACTTTTAACTACAGAAATCATTCTGTATTAGAAGACATTAACTTGAAGATTCCAGAAGGTTCCATTTATGGATACTTAGGCAAGAATGGAGAGGGTAAATCAACTACGATAAAGATACTTTTAGGATTGGAGCAAACTAAAATAAATACGGTATTTTTCAATAAAAAAGAATTTCATTCCAACAGATTGCATATCCTTCAAAATATAGGATGCTTGATTGAACATCCATTCTTCTATGCAGATTTGAGTGCCTATGAGAATCTAAACTATTTGGATATACTATATCATTGTGGACAAAAACGCATTCAAGAGGTTCTAGAGCTTGTGAATTTGACTAAAGATAAAGACAAAAAAGTTAGAAAATATTCTACAGGAATGAAACAACGCTTGGGAATTGCGATGGCAATGTTTCATAATCCTAAATTACTCATTCTTGACGAACCACTCAATGGACTAGATCCTCAAGGTGTTTTTGAAATGAGAGAGCTAATGCTCAAACTTAAAAGTGAAGGAAAAACTATTTTCATTTCAGGACATATCTTAGCTGAAATGGAGAAAATATGCACACATATCGGAATATTAAATAATAAAAGATTATTGTTTCAAGGAGAAATTAACAGTCTCCTCAGTCAGAAAAAGCAATCTTATTTAATACATATGGACCAACCGGAACGATGCATGGAGATATGTAAAGAACACTTGATTCCCACAAAAAGGATTTCTGATGGAACGCTTATCATAGAAATAGAGCAAGATGGTTCCTTTGACAGTTTTAAAAAATTAATGCAACAAAACCACATTCAAATTTTATTTGCAGATACATACCAAGAAAATTTGGAGTCTGTATTCCTTCATCTAATAAAAACCGACTTATGAAACCAATATCGCTCTTTACTATTCTTAAAAGTGAACACTATAAATTAAGATTTAATATTGCCATTTGGATCTTCTTGTTATTTCCTTTGTTCATGACTTTATGCATTGATATATATGTTTTGTTTAAACATGCTGATGCTGTCAATAATCCAACAATAACTTTTGATTATAATCCTTGGGTATGGGTATTGGGTAGATACATCTTCGACTTCTATGCTCTGCTTTATCCAATTCTTGCAGCCATTTTGAGTTATTCTTTATGCGATGTAGAATATAAGAATTATGGATTTAGACTTCTTTTTACAAGACCAATTAGCAAGCTGACAATTTATTCGAGCAAAATGGTCTTCCTTTTAGAGATTAACTTTATTTCTTTCCTCATAGGTTATCTTGCTTTCCTTCTGTCTGGTTTTGCTCTGGATAAGTTATTACCTGGATATGAATTCTCCAGTTATAATGTTAATAACCTAACAGCTTTTTATTTCTCATATTTGTTTATAGCACTTTCTGCTGTTTCAATTATGCAATATTATCTTAGTTTGATCTTTAAGAGTTTTGTTTTACCTATCGGGTTTGCTGGTTTCATGACGATCTTTGGGGTTATTGCTCAAAATAAAGATTATATCTATCTTATACCCTATGGTACAGTGTGGAGATTAAACTATGGTTTTTATAGTGGGATAATAGACTTTTCGAAAGGCGAATACTTAAACATATCCTGTGTACTATTCTTTGTCGTTATCTCATTTTTTGTATTTATAAGGAAAAAATAAAAGATACCCTTCGGTAAAAGAAACTTTAGTTATTAATGGAGTTATTAAAAGATATCTTCATAACACTGAAAGATTAGACAAATTTGATATCAAATAAGATTGTCA
>NZ_GL629647.1:387805-389750 GCF_000185845.1 Segatella salivae DSM 15606 | reverse complement strand
AGATTCTAATAAGTAGGAGGGGTAACTTTTCTCTACTATTAAAAATTAAGAAAGTATGGGTATATTTAATGAAATCTTGAACAACCCTTTCGTTAACAAAGGAACAGCCTTTAGTATGGCTGAGCGTGAGAAATTAAATCTCGTAGGATTACTCCCTCCGGTTGTGCAGACACTTGAGGAACAGATAGAAAGAACATATCTGGAATATCAGAAAAAGGTAAATAATCTGGAGAAACGTGTATATTTGATGACACTTTTCAATACCAACCGCACTCTGTTTTATGCACTTATGGCGCAACACATCGAGGAGTTCATGCCGATTGTTTATGATCCGGTTGTTGCAGATGCTATTCGACAATACGACGAATTATTCATGAAGCCACAGGATGCAGGATTCCTCTCTATTGACCATCCTGAAGATATTGAGAAATCATTGCGCAATGCTTCAGAAGGAAGAGATATAAAACTCATTGTGGTTACTGATGCCGAGGCCATATTAGGTATAGGTGACTGGGGTGTAAATGGTGTTGCTATTGCCATTGGAAAACTAATGGTTTATACTGCAGCGGCTGGTATTAACCCTAATGAGGTATTGCCATTAGTACTTGATGTGGGAACTGATAATAAACAGTTGCTCGACAATCCTCTTTATTTAGGCACTCGTCATGAACGCGTTCGTGGTAAAAGATATCATGAATTTGTAGACAAGTTTGTTGAAACAGCAGAACGTCTCTTTCCGAACTTATACCTTCATTGGGAGGACTTTGGTCGCCCTAATGCAGCGGCCATTCTCGAACGCTACCAAAATAAGATTACAACATTCAATGATGATATACAGGGAACAGGTATAGTTGCTTTGGCGGGTATTCTCGGCGCACTGAATATCTCAAAACAGAAATTTACTAACCAATGTGTGATGGTGTTTGGTGCAGGAACAGCAGGCGCAGGTATTGCACATCAGATTTACGAAGAGTTTATGCAACAAGGACTATCTTCTGATGAGGCAAAGCAACATATTTATTTAGTAGATAAGCAGGGATTACTCACTGATGACATGACTGATTTGACAGAAGGACAGCAGTTCTTTGCACGCTCGACAAGTGATTTACAGGTGCCTCAACCTACTTTACTCGCAGCAGTTCGTGCTATTCGTCCTACCATATTAATAGGAACTTCTACATGTCCAGGAGCATTTACAGAAGAAATTGTGAAGGAAATGGCTGCACATACAGAACGTCCTATTATCTTCCCACTATCAAATCCAACAGAACTTGCAGAAGCAAAGGCTTCTAATTTGATAGAATGGACCGATGGACGTGCGCTCGTCGCTACTGGTATACCAAGCTCACCTGTCAATTATAAAGGAGTAACTTACACTATCGGACAGGCAAATAACGCTCTAATGTATCCTGGATTAGGACTGGGAGTGATAGCTTCTACTGCAAAATTAGTAGATCAATCACTATTATCGGCTGCAGCGCATGCATTAGGCGGAATTGTGGATGCATCACAACCAGGTGCAGCAGTACTCCCTCCTGTGAACAAAATAACTTCTTTTTCACAACATCTTGCTGAGGTGGTAGCACAATATGCTATTGATCATCAAAATACAAGAGAGAATATTACTGATGCACGTGCTGCTGTTGAGCGTATAAAATGGTATCCTAGTTATGAATAGTCGGGATATGCAAGTGATATTATATTGCTAAATATTACTGTCCGGTAAAACTTAAATTGAATAGAAATCCTTGCGGAATTGCCTTTTTTAGGTAATTCCGCATTTTTTGAAATTCAAGCCCCCTAATTAATCCTCCCTTATAAACCTAATATTCCTCTGATTCATAGTATATTATGCTATAAATTATGGTTCTTCCGTTAAATGGATAGATATATCTCATAAGTTAGGACATTTCAGTTAATTCCCTCTTAGAACTCTCCAAGGCAG
>NZ_GL629647.1:375070-387498 GCF_000185845.1 Segatella salivae DSM 15606 | reverse complement strand
CACCAAACTCTACACGCTTGTTTTCCTTTCCCCTGATAATGGGACGTAGATAGGGACGGGCTTGACTTCCTTACCGGAGAATAGTTCTGACTGTTGGAGGCATACCTCACGCACAGCGGACAGCCGCTTTTCTTGTTCTGCCGACAGACAGATGCAAGGATTGTACTGTTTATGCAGACGATTCCATTGAGAAAGGAGTTTGGACAGGAGCCTCAGGAGTCTTCTCCTGAGCTTGCGCGTGGACGAGGCTGTGTGCTTGCGCTGCTTGGCGTATGCAAGCCTGGCCTTGTCAATATTATTATACTTGCATCTCGGAATACGCTCTGAAAGGTGTTTACGCTCGGAGACCAGCAGAGTGTGAAGCCAATGGCAACACTCCCAGAGCAGCTTGATATCCGTAGGAAAACGCAGGTAGCTCTCGTAGCAGGTTGCATCCGTCAAGCATAGATCTTTATCCTTGAGACAATCTTGCCATTTGGCGTACAATATGCTCTGAAAACTGTTTATGTCAAGAATGCGACCAAGACGATTGCGTATGGCACTTACAATCTTTCCATCCTTGATGGGATAGGAGGGGGCTAGCAGAACACCACAGAACATCTGCATGTGGATGCTTCCGTTAAACATCTCTATCAGACTATCGTCAGACAGACCTGTGTATGACTTAAGGAACATTAGGGCAATTTCTCCTTCACCCGAGAAAAGAAGCTTGTTGCCTCGCTTGCTCTTATGGCTAAGGTTCGTATACTCTGCAGCCAACTCCTTTAGGAGGAGCTAGGAATGAATGCGTCCAAGTTCGCTTTTTGCAAATCTTTCACGATAGCTCTGTAAAAAATCGAACTCTGTAAAGGGCAAAGTTGGTGTTATATCAGAAATTTTTTGTATCTTCACGACGATTTTTTAAGTTTTCCCCCGATTCTGCCCGTGATGGGTCGTTCGAGGGATTTTATGTATAGGTACAAATAATATATGATGCTGACAAACAATTAGTTAAGATAATTCTGAATATTCCTAATCTATAACGATATTACAGCTATATTTAGTAATAGACTTATGCATCTCTTAAATTGTTCAAGCAAGATTTCTTCAATAATTATTGGTACGGATCGAAAAGTAGTGCGAGTGTTTCGTCTTGTAGTTATTTATTTTGATACTTAATATTTCTAGTAAGAATATAACAATAAAGAATCTACAGAAGTAATATAATTAATACAAAATTTTCAATTTATTTTCCGATGCTTATTCCATTGAAACTCCTTTTGTAATCTCATGTTAGCTATATTGGTTTTGTATCCGATTTAACACATCCAAATAAGGTCTACTTTCCGATGCAAAAATGTTTGAAAATATTTCCAAGTACCTCGTTCGTCGTTATCTGTCCACCTGTTATTTCGCCTAATTGTTCAAGGCAAAGACGAAGATCTTCACTAATCAAATCTCCACTTAACCCAAGTTGGATTCCATCAATAACACGCTGAATACTTTCTTTTGCTCGCGCCAAAGCCTCATAATGGCGTGCATTAGTCACAATAACGCTGTTCTCTCTAATTGTTGGAATATCTGCAGATTCATATATTGCAGTTTCTAATTCGTTAATATGTTCTTTGTATTTTGCAGATATATAAATTACACGGAAAGGCAAATGGTTATCGACTTGTTGTTGAGAAAGGCAATCCATCTTATTAAATACAATGAGAAGTTTTTTACCTTCAGTAAGTCGTTGCATCTCATTAATATCATCTGCCGTGGGTATTTGATCTATAGTCCATAATACAATAGACGCTTCATCAATTTTTTTGAAAGCTTTTTCAATGCCTAATTGTTCAACATAATCTTCTGTTTTACGAATCCCTGCAGTATCAATAAATCGAAAGGTGATTCCATTTATTTCTGTAGTATCTTCTATGATATCTCGTGTTGTACCATGAATGTTGCTTACAATAGCCTTATCTTCATGTAACAAACAATTGAGAAGTGTGCTCTTTCCTACATTTGTTTTGCCAACAATGGCTACAGGAATTCCCTTTTTCAAGGCGTTTCCTGTCTCAAAAGATAGAATAAGGTCAGATATTCGATGTTGAATCTTCTCAGCAAGTGCTTCAAGTTCCCCTCTGTCGGCAAACTCAAGTTCCTCATGATCAGAGAAATCTAACTCAAGTTCTAATAGTGATGTTATCTTTAATAGTTGTTCTCGAAGTTGTGATAGTTCACTACTAAAGTGCCCTTTTAACTGATTGAGTGCAAGTTGGTGAGATGCTTTATTCGATGACGCAATTAAATCGGCCACGGCCTCAGCCTGACTCAAATCCATCTTACCATTCAGATAGGCACGTTTTGTGAACTCTCCTGGTTCTGCTTGTCGACACCCAGAGTCAATAAGAGCCTTTATTACTTGACCTAAAATAAATGCAGAACCATGACAAGATATTTCTGTACTATCTTCACCTGTATAGCTGTGAGGGGAACGAAAAATGCTAACAAGAACTTCATCAATTACATTTCCTTCTTTATCATGCACCTCACCATAGTGCAATGAGTTTCCTTTTGCATCACACAAGGTTTTAAGTCGCGTACTCTTAAATATGCAATCTGTGATTTCTATAGCTTTCTCTCCACTTACTCTCACAATACCAATAGCACCTCCCGTAGCAGTTGCCAATGCGCAGATAGTATGATTGTCCATTAAATCCGTTCTAAAACTTTTTCAATCAGTTTGTCAATTGTATTCTTATAGCCAGTATTTGCCTCTTTTGCTAAGCGATTTGCTATAACCATGCAACATGTCATAGCCTTATGTCCCATAAGCGTTGAAAGACCAGCGAGTGCAGAGCTCTCCATCTCAAAATTCGTAATGCGTAGTCCTTCGTATTCAAAACATTCTACTTTCTCATTTTGTTTTGGGTCGGCTAATGGCACACGCAGTTCCCGTCCTTGTGGACCGAAGAATCCGCCGCAGGCAATTGTAACCCCTCTTACCATATCATCTTGTGCAATTCTGTCGATTAACTCTTTATCACCATCAATAACATATGGTGAACACAATAAGGGATTCCAATGCATATGTTGTTTGAAAGCTTCTTCAAATTGAAGATCACATACTTCATTTCGACCTGCATAAAAGTTTAATAGGCCATCAAAACCAATACTCTTAACACTGGCAATATAGGTTCCTGCAGGTGTATTGGGCTGCAAACCACCACAGGTTCCGATGCGAACAAGGGATAGTGTTCTATGTGTTTCTTTCTCTGTACGTGTAGTGAAGTCTATATTCGCTAAAGCATCTAACTCATTTAACACGATGTCAATATTGTCACAACCAATTCCTGTACTTTGAACAGTGATACGTTTCCCTTTATATGTTCCTGTAATTGTATGGAATTCACGACTCTGAACTTCGTATTCCTTCGTTTCAAAATGGCTTGCAACCAAGGCTACACGTCCGGGATCACCAACTAAAATTACTTTGTCCGCTAATTGTTCTGGTTTAAGATGTAAATGAAAAACACTTCCATCTTCATTTATAATGAGTTCTGATGGTGCAAAATATTTCTTTTCTTTCATATTCGTTTTTATTTAAGGTTTTCTATATTACGTATTTCTTTTTCTAAGTTTGAAGCTTTCTGTTGCATGTCATACAGCTGTTTCTCTCCGTTTATAATTGATTTTGAGAGCTCTTTCTTACTTGTTTGAGAAGAATTTCTATAACGTTCTCTGAGATTCTCTAACTCCGTTTCTTGTTGCTTTATTTGTGTTTTGAGTTTTAGTAAATTAGAGATTCTTGACTGATTCTCTGGTTTAAACTCTGTAATATCATTCAATTCAACTTCATCATTCACAAAAAAATGGAGGCGAGTTTTCTCCTTTCTCATAATTTTATGAGTTGAAATAAGATCATTTAAGCGTTTTAGTGCAAGTTCGCGATTCCCATTCTTCCATGTAGAAGCAATTGAAGTTATTTGTGCTTGAGCCTCAAGCTGTTTAGCTGTAAAATTATCTTTCTCATAGGAAAGCCGCTGTCTAGTTGGAATAAAGGTGTAAATACAAACCTTTCCTTCTGGCATTCTTCGATCGGTTACCAACCAACCTAACTCATGTACCTCATCAATAGCTAGTAAATAATCGTTTGATGGGGAGTTATAAGGCAAGCCTATATTCTCTGGATTGTAGAAGCTATGCTGCTCACTATTGTATCTTGTCATAAACAAGTCATAACCACCAATGCTATGATTGCCTTTTGCTGCAAAATAAAGAGTTACTCCATCCTGCATCATGAAAGGATAGTTTGCTTGCAAATAAGTATCATCGATTGCTGCGATTCGTGTAGGTTTCATCCATTGCCCACCAATCTTATCAGTATAAAAGATTGTTGATTGTGTTGAATCTCCCTTGGATATATAAGCCTTATCTTGTAAACCATTTAAGAAAGTTACCATGTTTGGCTCATCAACTCCATGAATAAAACTTGAGGTTTTTGTGAATTGTCCCGATACTTTATCAAAAGGGATGTGCCTGAAGAAGTCTTGTTTGTCTACAATAACACTATCAACGAATAATATTTTCGCTGTTGATGGCAACATCTCTGTAAACAAAGCGTTGTTCATGCTGTGTTTAA
The DNA here is from genome assembly GCF_000185845.1 of Segatella salivae DSM 15606. Classification (GTDB taxonomy): domain Bacteria; phylum Bacteroidota; class Bacteroidia; order Bacteroidales; family Bacteroidaceae; genus Prevotella; species Prevotella salivae. The sequence goes on along the minus strand of NZ_GL629647.1, from coordinate 382,886 downwards.
TACCCATACGTTGTGTCTTTGAAGCCTTAGTCTTTACTTTCTGATGGTTTTGCGCATCAACTGATGTTGTGGGTAACACACACACAATGCATATATATAATAATGTATCTTTTATTTTCATTTCTTATTAAATGTAAGAGTTACAAAAATAAGAAAAAAAAATAAGAAAGAAGATGTTTTGCATAGTTTTTCAATAGTAGGGTAGTCTATGGTGGGCTTTTATAGGATTGAATATGCATTGAAAGATATTACCACTTGTTGAAATAAATATTGTAAAATGAAAAGAGAGTGAATTACTATTATTGTAATTCACTCTCTTTAATATGCTATTTTTAATCTAAAAGCTTATTTTACTTTGTCAACAATAGCCTTGAATGCTTCAGGATTATTAACTGCGAGGTCAGCAAGAACCTTACGGTTAATCTCTATACCTGCTTTATGAAGTGCACCCATCAAAGTTGAATAGCTCATGTTTTCGAGTCGAGCAGCAGCATTAATACGCTGAATCCACAATGCACGGAAATTGCGTTTCTTATTACGACGATCGCGATATGCATAGGTGAGACCTTTTTCCCAGGTGTTCTTTGCTACCGTCCAAACATTCTTTCTTGCTCCATAATAACCTTTAGTGAGCTTCAGAATTCTTGTTCTTTTTGCTTTAGAAGCAACATGATTTACTGATCTTGGCATAATTTTCTGTCTTTAAATGTTCCACTAAAAAGTTAATTAACGAAGGCGGAGTAAGTCACGTACCTGTTTCATATTACTCTGATCAACCAGTGTTTGATGAACAAGGTTTCTCTTTTGCTTCTTTGTCTTCTTAGTCAGAATGTGACTGTGGTAAGCATGATGTCTTTTAACCTTACCTGAACCGGTGAATGTGAATCTCTTCTTTGCACCGGAATTTGTCTTTACTTTTGGCATTTTTTTAAATTTTTAATTGTTATTTATTGTGGCAACGCATATACCCGGCGTTACGCACTTCTTTTAATTATTCTACAGAACTTTCCTTTTTAAGCTTGCTTAGAACGTCTTCTCCGTTCTTTGCATTGGCGAATAGGCCATTGTTCTCAGCCTGTTCATTCTTTTGGTTCTGTTCAACAGCTTTGGCTTCTGCCTCTCTTTTTTCTCTGTCTACCTTTTGTTGACTCTTCTTTACGACCCCAACTTTCTTCGGTGCAAGATAGAGAAACATTTTCTTTCCCTCTAACTTAGGCATCTGTTCAACCTTTCCAAACTCCTCCAAGTCATTGGCAAAACGAAGTAATAAAACTTCTCCTTGCTCCTTGAATAGGATAGAGCGTCCACGGAAGAATACATAAGCACGAACCTTATTGCCTTCGTTGAGGAACTCACGAGCATGCTTCAATTTGAATTGATAATCATGTTCATCTGTCTGAGGTCCAAAGCGAATCTCTTTAACTTCAACCTTCACCTGCTTCTGTTTCATCTCTTTTTGATGCTTCTTCTGCTGATAAAGGAATTTAGAATAGTCGATAAGACGACAAACCGGAGGCTGAGCATTGGGTGAAATCTCTACAAGATCTACGCCGTTCTGACGTGCCATGTCTAACGCTTTGCGTGTAGGTACAACTTCAGAGCCATCTTCTCCTACGATGCGTACTTCGCGTACACGTATTTGTTCGTTAATACGGTACTGATTTTTCAATTTGTCATTCTTCATTCAACTATTTTAATTGTGCTATTTTTGCTAAACGCCTGCAAAGTTACTATTTTCCAACGAATTAGACAAGAAAATAAAATTATATTTTTCTTTGTTTTTTATCAATTCCTCCAAAAAGGCATTATTTGTTGCAGATAGGATTAAAGCTGTGTATATATAATAAGGTGTTAAGGTTTGCTTTTACCTTTATGATATGTTACAAATATATTTTCCATGCCATGATTGTATATCAAGTTTATTTCGAAGTATTTCTTATCATTCTCTTATTACTTTTTAATTCATTTGTTTTCTATATTTGTTTCCGTTGTAAAATGATGCATTTAATCTCATGAAATGAATGATTTTGAATGCTTATATGATAGGTTTGGTTGTGTAAAATGATGCATTTTAGTTTTTATCAAAATAGAAATTGACAAATGGTTGACATACAATTAGTTATTAACTTTATTATATTAATATCATAAGATATAAATAATTTGAATTTATGTATCATTAAAAAGCATGGTAATACCTCTTTTATCGTATAACAATTGCGTTCATAATCATTTTCTTTTTGTTTTATTTTCCAAATTCATAAATAATTACTATTTTTGCGATGATAAACAAAACACTTAATCTATAATCAAAAAAACAATCTAAAGTAAAATGGGTAAAATTGTAACATTAGGCGAAATTATGCTTCGTTTGTCTCCTACAGGGAACTATCGCTTTGTTCAGAGTGAGTCTTTCCAAATCTTTCCAGGGGGTGGAGAAGCCAATGTTGCTGTGAGTCTTGCTAATTATGGTCACGCAGCTTGTTTTGTTTCAAAGCTTCCTTCTCATGAGATAGGTCAGATAGCTGTAAATGCTTTGAGGAGATATGGCGTCAAAACAGAGTATATTTCGCGTGGCGGTGATAGGGTAGGACTATATTATGCCGAGACAGGGGCCAGCATGCGCCCATCTAAAGTCATTTATGACAGGGCACATAGTGCTATTGCCGAGGCTGATATTTCTGATTTCGACTTTGATAAAATCATGGAAGATGCCGATTGGTTTCATTGGAGTGGTATCACGCCAGCTATCAGTGATAAAGCTGCCGAGATTGTGCGCGTTGCTTGTGAAGCAGCAAAACGCCATGGTGTTACTGTCTCGGTTGATCTTAATTTCCGTAAAAAGCTTTGGACATCAGAGAAGGCTATCTCTGTGATGCGCCCCTTAATGCAATATGTTGACGTTTGTATAGGCAATGAAGAAGATGCAAATATGTGTCTTGGTTATAAGCCTGATGCAGACGTTGAGGGTGGAAAGACCGATGCTGAAGGTTATTATGAGATCTTCAAAGGCATGATGAAGGAATTTGGTTTCAAGTATGTTGTTTCAACATTACGTGAGAGTTATTCTGCTTCCCATAATGGTTGGAAGGCTCTTATCTATGATGGTAAAACATTCTATGAAAGCAAACACTATGATATTAATCCTATAATTGACAGAGTTGGAGGTGGAGACTCGTTCTCTGCAGGTTTGATTCATGGATTGTTGTCATATAAAGACCAGGCTAAAGCCTTAGAGTTTGCTGTTGCAGCAAGTGCATTGAAGCATACAATTCCTGGTGATTTCAATCTCGTTTCAACTTCTGAAGTAGAAAGTTTAGCCAAAGGTAATGCTAATGGCCGTGTTCAACGATAATACTATTTGATATTATGGCAAGATTTAATAAAGTCCAAGTGATAACAGCAATGAAAGAAACGGGAATGGTCCCCGTGTTCTATCATGAAGATTTAGAAGTTTGCAAACAAGTTATTAGCGCCTGTTACAAAGGTGGAGTGCGTGTGTTTGAGTTCACCAATCGTGGCGATTTTGCCCATGAGTTGTTTGGTGAATTAATAAAATGGGCTGCAAAAGATTGTCCCGAACTTATTCTTGGAGTAGGTACGGTGGTTGATGCGCCGACAGCATCTCTATATCTTCAGTTGGGGGCTAACTTCATTGTAGGTCCTAATTTCAATCCCGAAATAGCACCAGTTTGCAATAGGCGTTTAGTGCCTTATGCTCCAGGATGCGGTAGTGTTAGTGAAATTAGTAATGCACAAGCGGCTGGTTGTGATGTGACAAAAGTCTTTCCTGCTGGTAATGTGGGCGGTCCATCGTTTGTAAAGAACGTATTAAGCCCCTTGAGATGGAGCAATTTAATGGTTACAGGAGCGGTCTCTCCCGATCAAGAGAACCTTAGTGCGTGGATAAAGGCAGGCGTTCTCTGCGTTGGTATGGGTTCAAAATTGTTCCCAAAAGATGTTATCGCTGCTAAGAACTGGCAGTATATCACAGATAAATGTATAGAAGCATTAGGCTATATTGTTAGCGCTCGCTCATAAAATTAAATCAATAAAAGATCTTTTCCCTTTTTTAATAATGGGAATATTCTTACTTTCAGCTTGTCAATCAGAGCATAAAACTCAGGTTGACAGGCTGAATGATATATCCTATTCTTATCATTATCGTAATTTAGATTCAACGAAACACTATGCAGAAAAGGCTCTGAATCTTAGCCAAAATTATGATAATGGACATGCAGAAGCATTGAATAATCTTGCTTTTGTGAGTATTGTCAGGATGCATTATGACAATGCTTATAAACTATTGAACACCACATTAAAGACTACAGACAATCAAATTGAATTACTTGTTGCCGATGTTCAGTTTATGCGTCTTTGCCAACGACAATCTCGAAACAAAGACTTCTACATTTACCGAGAGAGTGCTATTCATCGACTTCGCCGTATAAAAGAAGAACAATCAACGCTAACTCTTCGTCAACAAAAGCGACTTACTTATGCTAAGTCTGAGTTTGATATAGTCAATTCAACCTATTTTTATTATATAGGTCTACGTAAACAGGCTATTGAAGCACTTAATAACATAGACCCTTATGGAGCAATTCAGCAGGACACGGCACAGCTGTTGTCTTATTATTACAATATAGGCTCAGGAGGAATGATATCTTCTGGAACAGGGAAAGAAATCATTCAAAAAGAATTTGACTATCTAATGAAGAGCTATTTATTGTCCCGTCAGCATAACTATCCCTATTGGGAGGCAAACTCAATGCAGGCAATTAGTGAGCATCTTCAAGATACAAAGCAACGCAATATGCTGATAGCAGATAACCTTCCAGCAATGAAGTACTTGAACGTTGACCATATGCCTGACTCTCTTTTAGCAGGCAATCTTGCACAAAGAGCATTAAACATCTTTGTCAAGTATGGTGATGTGTATCAGATTGCGGGTGCATATAGAACGTTGGCACAATGCTATTGGCATATTCATGATTATCATTCGGCGAGCATTTGCCTTAATGATGCTTTGTTTCGAGATACAGTTATCAACCAAGCACCAGCTCTTGTAGCGTCTATTCGCGAACAAATGTCATTGGTTTATTCAGCCATTGACAACAAGATGCAAAGTGATTTTAATCGCAATATCTATTTAGATATGCAGGAGAAAACACGCCAAGACCGTCAACTTGAGGCTCGTGCTGACCAGTTAAATAAGTCTGCTTCCACGCTGAACTATATGATAGGAGCTGTTGTCTTCATGATTGTTATAGTAGTAATTCTATTGATTATATTTGATAGAATGCGCGTAAGAAGCGATAAAAAGTTCTCAATGAAGCGGCTCATTGCACCATTAAATGAATGGCAAGAGCGTGAAAGGGTTATTCGATTAAAGCGAGAAGAAGATTTCGAACAGGTCGATGAGCAGATTAAAATGGAGAATTTGCATCTCTCAGATAACTTGAGAAGAAACATTGAACAACGCGCAAAGATAGCTCTTGTCAACAGCATTACTCCACTGATTGACCGTATTATACATGAAATTAATTGTTTGAGAAAACGCCATGAGACCGAAAAGGTGCGAGAAGAAAGGTATGCTTATATCAGCGAACTCACTGATCAGATAAGTGAATACAATAATGTCTTGACCCAATGGATTCAACTTCGTCAGGGACAACTTAGTATTCGAGTGGAAAGTTTCGCCCTACAAGATTTGTTTAATATCGTAGCTAAGGGGTATATGAGCTTCAAGTTGAAAGGCATTTCTTTGGAAGTTAGCCCGACAAAAGATGTGGTTAAAGCTGATAAAACCCTGACTTTGTTTATGATTAACACGCTTGCTGATAATGCAAGGAAGTATACTCAGCAAGGTGGATGTGTGAAAATCTATAGTCGTTCTACGGAAAATTCGGTAGATATTGTCATAGAAGATAATGGACTTGGAATGTCAGAGAAGCAGGTTTCTCATTTGTTTGATCATAAAACTATTGTAGATGAATCTTTAAAAGAAGGTGATTCTATTACTGACGAGAAGTCACATGGCTTTGGATTAATGAATTGTAAGGGTATCATTGATAAGTACAAGAAGATTAGTTCGATATTCTCAATTTGCTTTATCAAAGCAGAAAGCGAGCTTGGAAAAGGCAGTCGTTTCACTTTCCGCTTACCCAAAGGAACAGTTCGACTATTACTTTGTTTATTTATATCAAGCATATCATTGCCTGCTTTCTCATCTCCTTTCCTGCTTAAAAAGGCTGCTTCATTTGCCGATAGCGCTTATTTTTGTAACTTAAAAGGGCGATATCATCGTACATTAGACTATGCAGACAGTTGCAGAACCTATCTAAACAAGTACTATCGAACATTGAAACCACACGATAGTAATGACACATTGCGTTATATTGAGACAGATGTTATCCCACCAGAGATATCTTGGTATCACAAACATTTACGCTTTGATTATAATGTTATCCTTGATATTCGCAATGAAACTGCTGTTGCTAATCTTGCATTGCACGAGTGGGATGCGTATCATTACAATAATCGTGTCTACACATTACTATTCCGTGAGACCTCAGCTGATAATAGTTTGGGAGAATATGTGCGTGTAATGCAACGTTCAGAGAATAATAAGAACGTTGCTATTATACTTCTTGTATTGCTTTTAATATCTATTTTCCCAGCCTATTATTTCCTATATTATCGTCATCGTCTATATTATCGACTTGCTGTTGACCGTGTAAATATGATAAATTCTGTGCTGTTGTCTAACATATCTTCCCATGAAAAATTGAGTCAAATTAACGAAATCTGGGCGCAAACAAGTGTTTTATTGAAGTCAACGACCAACAAGTTGAATGATGTTGTGTCGAAGATTCGTGTTGCACTTTCAGACAAAATAGAAGACGATAGTAAGCTGACGACAAATTTAGAATTAGCGAATGATGAACTACATCGCATCATATATGAAAATCAAAAGCTTCATGTTAGTAATAATGTACTTGATAATTGCCTTTCAACATTAAAGCATGAAACGATGTATTACCCTTCACGTATTCGCCAATTAGTTGATGAAGATAAGAAGGATCTCAATGCAATACGCGAGGTCGCACTTTATTATAAGCAACTTTATGCTTTACTTAGTGAGCAGGCTATGGTCCAGTTGGATAATAATCTTAAGGTAAACTCACGATTGGTTAACTATCTTTTTGAACTCATAAAAAAGATAAGTGGAGAATCCAACATACAAAGGACAGTGAAAGATAAGGATAAATTATACGTAATGATATGCTTAGAGTTACCTTCTTTGCATCTAACTGACGCACAATGTGCCGTGTTGTTCACTCCATTATCTATTGATATACATTATATGGTGTGTCGACAAATCGTGCGAGAGATTGGGGAAACAACTAATCTTCGAGGCTGCGGCATCTCGGCAAGTCAATTGAATGGTCGCCAAGGTACATTGATAGAGATAACTCTTCCACGGCAATTAAATATTAAATGAGACTTATGAAGAACTTTAAAATCATCATTGTTGAAGACGTTCCTTTGGAATTAAAAGGGACAGAAGGAATCATTCGGAATGACATTCCAGAAGCAGAAATCATAGGAACTGCTGAAAATGAGGCAGCCTATTGGAAACTATTAAAGGCTAATTTGCCAGATCTTGTATTACTTGATCTTGGACTTGGTGGCAGCACTACTGTTGGAGTAGAGATATGTAGGCACACAAAAGCATTGCATCCCGATATCAAAGTACTTATCTTCACAGGAGAAATTCTGAACGAAAAGCTTTGGGTAGATGTGTTGGATGCAG
>NZ_GL629647.1:356865-374833 GCF_000185845.1 Segatella salivae DSM 15606 | reverse complement strand
TCTTACACGTGGGGATGTGTCGAGTGTAATGGATGGTAAGCGCCTTGTTTTTAATCAACCGATTCTTGAAAAGATTGTTTCGAGATTTGAAGAAAGCGTTAACAATCAGCTCATGAGACAGGAAGCACTTGTCAATTATGAGATAGATGAATACGATGAACGTTTCCTCCGACATCTTGCTTTAGGTTATACGAAAGAGCAAATCACTAATCTTCGTGGCATGCCTTTTGGTGTAAAGAGCTTAGAAAAGCGTCAAAACGAACTTATTCAAAAGCTGTTTCCCAATGGTAATGGAGGCGTTGGAATCAATGCAACACGCTTGGTTGTGAGAGCAATTGAACTTCGTATATTGGATATTGACAATCTAAAACCTGATGAAGAGTAAACAATTACAACGTCACCTGGGCGTCTTCATAATTATACTCGTTGTGGCTCAGCTCATGATTATACTATTGTCATGGTTGCTTTCAGCTGCATTGCCTGATTTATCAGTGCGTTCATTATTGAGTAGTGAAGGTATTCGTTGGTTTTTCGGTCAATTTTCAAGCAACATAGCAACTCCCCTTACTGCATGGTTGATAGTGGCTGTAATAGCTTATGGTTGTCTTTCATCATGTGGTATCTTAGAACTTAAACACCCATTGGACTTTCGTCAGCGAGTTGCCATACGTTTTGTTGTCTTTGAAATAGTTGTTTTTGTGGCCATCATCCTTTTACTTACGTTGATGCCTCATGCTGTTTTATTGAGTATTGATGGTGATATTTGCTCTGGAAGTCTTGCGAATAGCATTATACCTTACCTCTCTTTAGTTGTCTGTATGACGTCTATCACTTATGCATATTTATCAGGAAGATGCAACACAAAAGCTGAATTATTTGACATGTTGTGTCAAGGAAATCTACAACTATCCCCGCTCTTTATCATCTATGTATTGCTCACACAACTTGTTTACTCTGTTCTCTACGTCTTATCTGCCAGTTAGTATGATTCGACTTGTGGCTGAAGTGTTCATGATTTACAGGTTGATAGTAGAGAATAGGAGAGAGTTGTCTTGAAAACTAATGCTATAAAGTGTTATGCTGGCAAAGCATACGCGGTAATATTTATAAGTTGTTGGCAAAAGTAGCCAGTCTAAGACTTGTGTGGTTTAATATTTAATGATGACTACAGAAGCGCTCAAACTCGTCTTGGTAGCCATTAAACACATTGATATCTACCTTACCATGAATACCGCTTACACTACCATCAGGAGACAATTGCCAATAGATAAGTTTCACACCAGGCTTATATTCTCCATAACGAGATATCCAAATATGATAATTTCTCTTGATATCTGGAGCCTCAGGAAGGTATCGATTCACAAAAATCTGACTGATATATAGAACTGGTCTGCGACCTGTTGCACGCTCAACAATATGCAACCAGGTTCTAATAGCACTGAAAAGTTCTTTAGTTCCGCCCATTCTCATAATCTGAGCATGCGTAGGTTCCACATCTAATACAGGCGGAAAATCTCCCTTTTTTACATAAGAGTGTTCCAGAAAGTAACGTGCTTGTAGTGCAGCTGGTGTCAAAGTAGTAAAGAAATGATATGTACCAACTTTATAACCAGCGGCCTTAGCACTTTGATAGTCTTTCTTATAATAAGGATTAAGCAAGCTTTTCCCTTCAGTACTCTTTATATAAATAAAGCTGATTGGATAGTTAACACGTCCAATAACCTTCTTTTTGCTAAGCTTTCCCAAGCCGATAATTCTTAATTTCTTCCACTGAATAGCATATCTTTTCTTTCCATCAATATGCTGATATTTAGCGATATCTATACCATAAACACGCTCATTAGTATAATTAAGGCGTTCTCCTCGATAATGATTATGATGCCATTCACCCACTTTTAGTTCACTGTGAGCAGCCAATCTGATACCAAAGCCATTACGTTGTCCATTACTCCAGTTGCCTTCATAAAAGCCTCCATCTTTCGAATGATATGTACCATACCCATGAGGCTGTAGGTTTGAGTTGAACTTTCCTGTGTATCGATTGCCTAAAGTATCTATACGTGTGCCACGAATAAGCGTATCATTTTTCCATGTTCCTATATATATGTTCCCGATAGAATCACACATTCTCCCATCACCTTGGCGCTTTCCATGCACCAAACAACCCTGATAAACTAATCCATCTTTACGAACGATACCATAGTTCAAATGATTATCCTTTGTCATTTCTCCACATGAGACACAACAAATGATAGAAATGCATATAAAAAATATGTGTGTTATCCTTTTCAATTCTTTTCTTCTAAATGAATAAGTTTATCTATTTGTCTGCTATTATAATAGCCGTCTGATAGTTTAATGCCTGAAAATCTCCCTTTATGCATGTAGGTTGACACAAAAATCATACTTCCTGGATGTGCAAATTCAATAACACATGGCTGGCGGAATCGTGTCGTTACAGCCATACTTTCATTCATGTCGTCAATATTCCACGGAACTATTGTCATCGCATACGCATTGGAAGGGAACCTCGAATCTTTCGTTTTGAGAATTAAAATCTTATGGTTGGCATCTTCACGAATCACATTACAATGCGTCTTCTCAACCTTTCCTTCAGCGTTTTTATAACTAATGGTAAAGATATCTTTACGTAATAATCTTACCTTCTGACTTTTCTTCATTAATTGGAGTAGGGCAATCACCTTGTTCAAGGTGTCACATTGCAAATGAATATCATTTGCATAGCCAGCCACAATGTTATATCCCATATCTTGGACTCCATGTACACGCAGATAATAACGTAATTCGTTTTGTTGATGTTTTAGACTATTGAGTTGTCGCTTGCTTTTGTTTAATTGGTTTGAAACAAGTAGAATACCCTCTAATTTGTTTGCCATCACATGCGAACTGTCAGAAACTGCAGTGACAATTTCACCATTACATGAAGGATATAGCCATGTTTTATTCACCCAAAAGCCATCGGTAATCCACTTACTGGGCCTTACATCCCTCTCATTCCATGCTGCTCCTTCAAGTAAACTATCAGAATTTAGTGATGAAAAAAAGAGCTTATTGCCTTTCGTATCGCTGAGTTGATAGTAGCGTTGATGTTGAACTTGCACAAGAGCACGCTTTGCCTGTGTCGTGTCTGTAGGCCATAGACGATAGACAAACCATGCTATGACCAACAAACATAATACAAAGAAGCCGAGAAGTAAACGTTTTTTTCTCATCAATAAACGATAGAAACGGAACGAAAATGCCTTATCTTAAGTCGATAACTTCGGCTTTTGGAAATTCTTTTGCGTTGAAAGTAAACACTGCATCACTTTGATTCTTTGCCTTGAAATTAGTGATGTTGATTGTTGTCCAATTAGTTCCTTGACGCATTTTGACTTGTGAAGGGATATAATTCTTTCCAATCGTGATATAAAGTTCTTGTATACTACGTTTCTTATCTTGTGCAACCATGTGTATTTGATAAGTATTTCCTTGTTTCTTTGAAGTCAAACTATACCCTGATTTATATAGAGTTATAAACTTATAAGGGTTCATTTGTGCTTGCTTTGCCTCGTTGGGTGTGGTAACATTCACCTCGTTTGTTGCCTTCATGTAGGCCCACTGGGTCTTTCCGTTGAACCAAATAGTAGCTTGGGGAGTATGTGCATAGAACTTATTTCCTTTTATTGCAATTGTTCCATTGGTAGCGCCAAGTTTACTCCCACTAATAGAGAATCCGGCATAAGCACCACCATTACGTCCTACAATGGCTGCAGTTTTATCCAAAACTTTTAATGCTTCTTTTGCATTCTGTGCCATACAGCAAACAGATGCCAATACCATACATAAGAGAAGAATAATCTTTTTCATCATTACATCAGTTTATATTTGTCATGCAAAGGTATATAATTTATCTGAACTTCAATAAGTTCACTAAAAGATAAAACACACAAGATGTTAAAGGTATTAAAGAAAGATGATGAAAATAAAGGTTTGTGGCAAAGTTATGTATTCAGTTTGAAATTATGTAAAGATATAATAGCCTTTTATAAACGATAGAGATTGAAAAACAAAATAGGCGATTTCATCGAGTAAACTCAGTCATTTCATCCCACGAAAAGTCCCATTTCATCGTGTAAAATCAAGCAAAAGGAAAAATCGAAAGAAATACTATATAAATTAAGGTGTTATGATGAATAATGCAATTGATTTTGTTCCATGCATAAAAATGTCTGAGAAAAAAACAAATAGGGGCTGTTTAGCCCCTATTTTGTTTATATTTTAGAGTGTTATTATATTCTTATTGGTTTAGCTACGAAGTTGAAGCAGACGGCTGTTCAATTGATTTTCATCTTGGATGAGCACTTCACGAGGTTTACTTCCTTGTGCCGCACCAACAATACCAGCCTGTTCAAGTTGATCCATTAAACGTCCGGCACGGTTGTAACCAATGGAGAATCGTCGTTGAATCATACTCGTAGAACCCTGTTGAGAGAGTACTATTGCGTGGGCTGCCTCCTCAAAATACGGATCAAGGGATGACAAATCTGCACCTCCACTGCCTACACTTCCACCACTATTATCTTCAATTGGTTCAGGAAGTTCCATGGGTTCAACTGGTCCAGGTTCATCGGTGATATAGTCGTTAATACGTTCTATCTCAGGCGTATCAACGAAAGCACATTGTACACGTACAGGTTCGTTACCATTAAGGAATAGTAAGTCGCCTCGTCCTACAAGCTGATTGGCCCCAGAGCGGTCGAGAATCGTGCGTGAATCAATTTGAGAACTAACGCGGAAAGCCATTCTCCCAGGGAAGTTTGCCTTTATATTACCCGTAATAATCTTAGTCGTTGGGCGCTGTGTAGCAATGACCATGTGGATGCCTACAGCGCGGGCAAGCTGTGCAATACGTGCAATTGGAAGCTCAATCTCTTTACCTGCTGTCATGATAAGGTCGCCAAACTCATCAATAATGACTACAATGTAGGGCATATAATCATGTCCTTTCGTCAAATCAAGCTTGTGATTGACATACTTTGCATTGTATTCTTTGATATTCTTTGCCCCTGCAATTTTTAGAAGATCATAGCGACGATCCATCAGTGCACACAAACTGTTAAGTGTTCTGACCACTTTTGTGACATCGGTAATAATCGGTTCGTCATCATTTTCAGGCAAACAAGCCATGAAGTGGTCTGAAATCTTATGATATACGCTAAATTCTACTTTCTTAGGATCAACCAAAACAAACTTCAACTCATTCGGATGCTTTTTATAGAGCAATGAAGTAATGATGGCATTAAGGCCTACTGATTTACCTTGTCCTGTTGCTCCAGCTACCAATAAGTGAGGAATCTTTGCCAAATCTACCATAAAGACTTCGTTGGTTATAGTCTTTCCAAGTGCCAAGGGGAGTTCCATCTTTGTCTCTTTGAACTTCTTTGAGTTTAGAATACTTTCCATAGAGACAATCTGTGGATTCTTATTTGGGACCTCAATACCAATTGTTCCCTTACCAGGTATAGGTGCAATGATACGTATTCCCAATGCAGAGAGACTCAAAGCAATATCATCTTCAAGGTTACGTATCTTTGAAATGCGAACTCCTTCGGCTGGTGTAATTTCGTAAAGTGTAATGGTAGGGCCTACAGTAGCTTTGATTTCACGAATTGAAACACCGAAACTGTTGAGTACTTCTACAATGCGAGCATTGTTCGCTTTGATTTCTTCCATGTCGACTTTTGGCTTATCTCCATCATCATACTTCTTGAGAAGATCAAGTGTCGGCTTCTTATATTTAGTGAAAGGTTCAAGTGGATCAATCGGTGTACTTAGGATTTCTTCGACATTAACCACATCACTTCCAGCCTTCTCTTCATTCTTTGCAACTTCTACTGTGAGTTTATTGTCTTCGTCAGTTGTTGCTTCTTTCGGAGTGTCTGCTATGGGGGAGAGTGCTATGATAGGAGTATTTTCAACAGGGTTTATCGTTGGATTACTTGCTTCTTCGTAGTTTGTGAAGTCAACAATTGGGGCAGGAAGGTCTTCTGGTAGCCCCTCATCAATAAGCGATTCATCAGTAGTCACCTCTTCATTCTCTTCTTCTGACATTTCCTCTTGAGTTGATTCCTCAGATTGTGGCTCATGATTCGTGATGGTAAACCTTACCTTTGAGGTAAGATATTTCACGGGATTCATGGCCTTTCTAACTATTTCGATGGTTTCAGTTGTTAGATATGTCAAGAAGGCTAAAGCCGTAAAAAGAAGAATTCCGATTAAGCCTGGTGCACCAACAATGTTTTCTAATTGTTGGACACATAACAAACCATGCTCTCCTCCTGGGTTAAAGAAAAGGCCACCCATAATGGGTGTTAGGAACTTTGCAAACGCAATAGAACACCAAATCATTGTTAGCATCATGGAAAAGAACCATTTCCACAAGTTAACAGTATAGATTTTCATGAGCTTTACACCCACTAATACAACGAAAATAGGAATAAAGAAAGCTGGAATTCCAAAGTTAACGGCCATAAAGAAATAAGACATGATGGCACCGATAGAACCACAATAATTAGTGAAAATACGATTTGTATTCATCCATTCTCCAGGTCTTAAGCTCTCAAGTAGACTCTGATCAGCTTGTCCTGTGGAAAAGAATGAGACCATTGCAATAACAACAAAGATTGCAACCAGTAAGAGAATAACTCCTAAAAGAAAATCTGTTTTTTCGTTGCTGAATACATTACGAAAGCCAACTGCTTCTCCTATGTTCTTAGGTTTGCGGTTAGATTTTTTCTTAACCATGTCTTTTTTTCTATTGTATTTCCTGCAAAATTAACGTAAAATTCCGAGAAATAGCGTTCTTTTCATAACTTTTTTCTAAATTTGCAGATTGTATATACAATTAGAAATGAAGAAAACAATATATAGTAAGTTTGATAAGAAGTTGATAACAGAATTGCCAATAGCTCTATTTCCTGGTAGGATTATAACGATTATCAATGAAAATGATGCTGACAAAGCCGTTGATTATTTACTCTCTTGCGATATTTTGGGAGTAGATACTGAAACCCGTCCCATGTTCCGTAAAGGCGAACAACATAAGGTTGCATTGCTACAAGTCGCATCACGGGATACATGTTTCCTTTTCAGACTTAACGATATAGGTATTCCTCCATCTGTAATCAGGTTATTGGAAGATTGTACTGTGCCAAAGATTGGTTTATCTTGGCATGATGATCTTCTTTCACTTCATCGCCGAGTAGAATTTAACCCTGGGTATTTTGTAGATTTACAGGATATAGTTAAAGAAATAGGAATAAAAGATTTAAGTCTACAAAAGCTCTACGCAAATATATTTCATCAGAAGATTAGCAAGCGACAACGGCTTACAAACTGGGAAGCTGATGTGCTTTCTGACAAGCAAAAGCTCTATGCTGCAACGGATGCGTGGGCATGTATTAAATTATATGAAGAGATAAAATGGCTTTACAAGACCAAAGAATACACGCTTGTCGTTTCGTCGGAGCCTATGGATTCGGATGCGTCTCACAACGAAGAAGTAGTAGAAATCCATCGATGAAATCGTATCTTTCGGTTATTTCTTATATCAAATCACATTACATTGTCAACATTAATCAATATGTATAAATCAATATATCTAAAGAAAGGGAAAGAAGAATCTTTGAATCGTTTTCATCCTTGGATTTTTTCGGGTGCAATACGGCACATGGACGACGGAATAGAAGAGGGCGAAATCGTTAATGTATATACTTATTCCAATGACTTTATTGCAGTTGGTCATTACCAGATTGGTTCAATTACAGTGCGCGTATTATCGTTTTCTAATATTGAAATTAACCATGATTATTGGTGCAAACGATTGAATGCTGCATTTAAGATGCGCCAAAGTATAGGCATAGCAGATAGCCTTGATAATAATACTTATCGCTTAGTGCATGGTGAAGGAGACTTCCTTCCAGGATTAGTGATTGACTGTTATGGTGAGACTGCAGTCATGCAGGCACATAGTGTGGGCATGCATATGTGTAGAGAAGATATTTGTCGTGCTTTGATTGAAGTCATGGGGAGTCGAATAAAGCATGTATACTACAAGAGTGAGACAACACTTCCCTACAAAGCGGAACTGGGACAAGAGAATGGTTTCATATATGGTAAGACAGAGAATGATGTGGCATTAGAGAATGGTTTGAAGTTCCATGTAGACTGGTTGCGTGGACAAAAGACTGGTTTCTTTGTCGATCAACGAGAGAATAGAAGCCTTTTGGAGCACTATGCAAAAGGTAAAAGTGTTCTCAATATGTTTTGTTATACGGGCGGATTCTCGGTATATGCCATGAGAGGGCAAGCCAAATTAGTGCATTCAGTGGATAGTAGTGCAAAGGCAGTAGAATTGACTAATCGTAACATTGAACTCAATTTCCCTGGCGATACACGTCATGAAGCCTTTTGTGAAGATGCATTCAAATACTTGGCTAACCATGATGACAATTATGATTTAATTGTTCTTGACCCACCTGCTTTTGCTAAACATCGTTCCGCTTTACGCAAAGCGTTGTCTGGGTATACACGTCTTAACATGAATGGACTACAACATATCAAGCATGGAGGTATCTTGTTTACTTTCAGTTGCTCACAAGTTGTGTCAAAAGATAATTTCCGTAATGCAGTGTTTGCAGCTGCAGTACAGGTTGGTCGCAAGGTAAGAATTTTGCATCAGATACATCAACCCGCCGATCATCCAATCAATATTTATCACCCTGAAGGTGAGTATTTGAAAGGCTTAGTATTATATGTTGAGTAGTTTTGCTCAAAAAGTAAAAGCGTTTATAGCTGAAAATCAACTGCTTCAGCCTGAAAGTACCTATCTGTTAGCACTGAGTGGCGGATGTGATAGTGTAGCTCTGCTTCGTATTATGATAGAATTAAACTATCATGTTGCAGCGGTTCATTGTAACTTTCAACTTAGAAATGCCGAATCAAAGCGCGATGAAATGTTTTGTGAAGAACTCTGTCGGTCATTAAAAGTGCCATTTCATCGCGTTTATTTTGATACGAAAGCGTATGCAAGTTTGCATCATGTTAGTATTGAAATGGCTGCACGCGAATTACGTTATGATTATTTTGAAAAACTAAGAAAAGATATTTCAGCAGATGATATTCTTGTTGCTCATCACCAAGATGATAATATCGAGACTGCATTATTAAATTTAATACGTGGTACAGGTATTCAAGGCTTGTTGGGTATGAAGCCAAAGAATGGGCATATCATTCGTCCATTATTGTCTGTTTCACGTAAAGAGATAGAACAATATTTATCTTCTATTCATCAAGATTATGTCACTGACAGCAGTAATTTAGTTGCCGACGTGATGAGAAATAAAATTAGATTAGAAGTAATCCCTTTGCTTAAAACATTAAATCCCTCTGTATCAGACAATATATCTACAACAATTAAACACTTAAATGAGGCTTCAAATGTACTTAATTCTGCCTTAAAAGATGGGCAGAAGAGAGTTGTTTCAGTGTATAAACAAAATCAGATTGCGATTAACATCAAGGCTTTACAAAAAGAAG
The DNA here is from genome assembly GCF_000185845.1 of Segatella salivae DSM 15606. GTDB lineage: Bacteria > Bacteroidota > Bacteroidia > Bacteroidales > Bacteroidaceae > Prevotella > Prevotella salivae. Next base: position 365,233 of record NZ_GL629647.1, on the reverse strand, counting down.
TTTCACCCGAATATATTTTATATTCTGTGTTATCTAACTACTCTTTTTCGTCTGCTCAGATTGAGAATATCGCTCAATCTCTCAATGCTTCTACAGGAAAAAGATGGTATTCAAAGACTCATGAGCTTGTAAAAGATAGGGAAACACTACTTATTGCTACACGTACTCAGCCAACAACAAAAGTGTTGCGAGTTCCTGAAGAAGGTTTATTCGTTTGGAATGAGCATATTAAATTCAAAATTAATTTAAGTGAGATTACCTCGTGTTTTGAGCCAAGTCGTGAGCCAAAACAAGTCACTTTAGACGGTGAAATCATAGCTTTTCCTTTAACGATTCGATGCATAAAACAGGGTGATCGATTTCAGCCTTTTGGTATGAAAGGCAGTAAACTTGTCAGCGATTTACTCACAAACCTCAAATATTCCATTATAGATAAGCAACAACAGCTTATAGTTGAAGATGCTCATGGGCATATTTTATGGGTTGTCGGCGTAAGAGTGGATCAACGCTTTGCTGTAACTAAGAAAACCAAGCGTATTTTGACACTTACAATTGTAACATAGATGAACGCGCAAAGGCATTTATAACTGCAATCAATAAATTCGTTATGATGAGGTTGTTTATATGCCATTTTTTGCTTATATTTGTAATATGAAACAACAAAAACATTCAAAAGAAGAAAAGCTTCAAGCGTTTGCACGCTTACTTGATGTACAAGAAAGACTCAGACGCGAGTGTCCTTGGGATAGAAAACAGACGAATGAAAGCCTTCGTCCGAATACTATTGAGGAGGTTTTTGAACTCTGTGATGCACTGATTAAGAATAATCATAAGGATATTTGCAAGGAGTTGGGAGACGTTTTAGAGCATATTGTCTTTTATGCTATGTTAGGTGAGGAATCTAACGATTTTGATATTGCAGATGTATGCAATTCCCAAGCTGACAAACTGATGTTTAGACATGATTTCATTGATTGGAATAAGGATGGTGATTGGACTGTAACCAATCCTGAAATGAAAATAAATACACAGGGACATGTCGTTTACAAAGATGAAGAAGTAAAAGAAAACATGTTGCAACCCCAAACAGCTTCAGAGGTATCGGCTACTTGGGAACAACGCAAACAGCAGGAAAGAGATGGTAATACGTCTGTACTTTCGGGTGTTCCACAATCATTGCCTGCACTAATAAAGGCCTACCGAATACAAGATAAGGTTCGAAATGTTGGGTTTGATTGGAAACATAAAGAAGATGTTTGGAAGAAAGTGCGTGAGGAATTGGATGAATTGGAGGTTGAACTTAAACGGGAAGATAAAGATAAGTCAACCAATGAATTGGGAGATTTCTTATTTAGCATCATTAATGCAGCACGATTATATCATCTAAATCCCGACAATGCATTGGAGCGAACGAATCAAAAGTTTATTCAACGATTTAATTATGTTGAACAAAAAGCAAAAGCAATGCATCGGCAGCTGAATGATTTATCGCTGGAGGATATGGATAAACTTTGGGAAGAAGCAAAGAAAAATATGAATCATTAAACAAAAAGATATGAAGAAACTATTTTATCTCGGTGTTATATTATTAGGAATGATGAGCGTTGTTGCATGCAAACACAAGCAGAGTTCCTCTAATTTGGAAATCAAAGACAGCCTAAATGATTCGTCGGTTACAGACACAACGCTTTATGGTTTGTGTGGTGAGGGAAGTTCTATGCATAACATTGAGCTAATCACTGATTTGGGAGATACGTTAGAATTCATGGCAATGGATGAGGGAAGTGACTCTGCAGTTATCCTTGGTGGACTCTTGGCAGGTGATCGCCTTGCTGTAATTGGTCATGAAGTAAATGGAGAACGTTATGCACAACGTGTGATAAACCTTACGACTTTACTTGGAAAGTGGACGAGTTTAGATAAGAACTTTGAAATACTTGAAGGTGGACAGATTAAGAATAATGTCAAAGCAGAAACTAATCCGTGGACTTCCTGGAAGATATGCAATGGAAAATTATTGCTGAACAAAGATACATTTGTGATTGACAACTTAGGAGCTGATTCGCTTTATCTTGAAAATAAAGATGGGATCTTTGCTTTCAAACGTTTAAAATAGCGCCAGCACACTATATATATTAAGGTGTAGTTAGAAGTCATTTCTATTTAACGAAAAATAAATCTCATATAATGGAGCCATTCAGAGTTCATATTCTTGGTTGTGGTTCAGCACTGCCAACCCTCAATCATCATGCGTCTTCACAGGTTGTTGAAGTCAGAGAAAAACTCTTTATGATTGATTGTGGGGAAGGAACTCAATTGCAACTACGCAAGAATAGAATCCGATTTACAAAGCTTCAAGCTGTGTTTATCTCACATTTACACGGCGATCATTGTTTTGGTTTGATAGGAATGATTAGTACTTTTGGAATGTTGGGACGCACAGCTCCTTTACATGTCTATGCGCATGAAGCCTTAGAGCCAATTCTGAAAAGTCAAATGGAATTCTTTTGCAATGGATTAGAGTTTGAAGTTGTATTCCATTCTGTCGACACTTTGAAGCATGCCGTTATCTATGAAGACCGGAGTATTACGGTTGAAACTATTCCACTGCAACATAGAATCCCCACATGCGGCTATCTTTTCAGAGAAAAACCCAAGCAGAGACACATTAATCGCGAAATGGTTAATTGCTTTGAGGTGCCAATAAGCCAGCTAAATAATCTCCGGGCAGGCATGGATTGGACAACGCCTGAAGGCAAATTGATTCCCAATGAACGTTTGACGACTCCACCAGATCCCTCAAGGGCGTATGCCTATTGCAGTGATACACGTTATATTCCAACGTTATATAAGTTGGTTGAAGGTGTTGACACACTTTATCATGAGAGCACTTATGCAGATGATAATGCTGCTCGTGCCAAACTCTATTGGCATTCAACAGCTCGCCAAGCAGCGATGGTTGCGCGTGAAGCTCATGTTGGTAAGCTGCTGTTAGGACATTTTAGTGCACGCTATGACAATGAAAAATGCCTACTTGATGAAGCAAAAGAGGTGTTTAAAAATAGCTTCTTAACGAATGAAGGGATGGTTTTTGATGTATAATAAGATTCTTCCTCCTGGTTTCACAGAACGAAATGGCATCCTAATGAAAACTATTCAACGCAAATAGAGACTCTTTCCATTGCACAAAATAAACATTATCAAATGCCTTTTACAGGCCTATTATGAAATTAAATCTATGTATTAACGGCATAATTCGTAATAATTTTACTAATTTTGCATGTAAATAAAACAAGAGAATGACGAGAAAGCATAAACCATTACCCCTTTTAGAGCATATTACAATAGAATCAGTTGCAGCCGAAGGTAAATGTATCTTCCATTACGATGATAAGGTTGTGTTCGTTCCTTTCTGTGTTCCTGGCGATGTTGTTGATGTACAAATCACCAAGAAGAAACATAGTTTCATGGAGGGAAGGGTAGAAAGGATAATCTCATATAGCAAGGTTCGCGAAACTCCTATGTGCGAACACTTTGGTATTTGCGGTGGATGTAAATGGCAGAATCTGCCATACGAGGAACAATTGAAAGCCAAACAGCAACAGGTTTTTGATCAGTTGACACGCATTGGTAAGGTTGAACTTCCACCTTTTCAGCCAATATTGGGAAGTGTAAAGACAAAAGAATACAGAAATAAACTTGAATTTGGATGTGCCAATAAACGTTGGTATACGAAAGAAGAGATAGCTGCTTTGCCTCCAAAAGAGGAAGGACAAGAAGGCAATCTGTCGGAAAGTGCAATAGGTTTTCATATTACTGGCGCCTTTGATAAAATCTATCCTATCAAGAAATGTTGGTTGATGGACGACTTGCACAACGAGATTCGCAATGAGATTAGTCGCTATGCAAAAGAGAATTCGATATCTTTTTATGATATTCGGGCACAACATGGACTGCTGAGAGACTTGATGATGCGCAATTCTAACACAGGGGAGTTCATGCTTTTAGTGCAATTCCATTACGACGAAGAAGGCGATGAACAAAAGGCTATGCAGCTACTTCAGCACATTGCAGACACCTTTCCTCAAATCACGAGCCTGATTTATGTTGACAATCAGAAAGGGAATGACACCTTCGGTGATTTGGAACTTACAACCTTTAAGGGCACTGACTTCATCTATGAGACGATGGAGGACTTGAAGTTTAAGGTTGGTCCGAAAAGCTTTTATCAGACAAACACAGACCAAGCCTATCATCTTTATTGTGTAGCACGTTCGTTTGCCCAGCTCACTGGTGGCGAGTTAGTTTATGATCTTTATACAGGTACAGGAACGATTGCAAACTTTGTTGCACATCAAGCAAAGCAAGTAATCGGAATAGAATATGTTCCTGAGGCGATAGAAGATGCCAAAGAAAACAGCCATGTCAATGGAATTAACAATACGTTATTCTATGCCGGTGACATGAAAGATATTCTTACAGACGACTTTATCCAAGGACATGGTCAGCCTGATGTTATCATCACCGATCCACCTCGTGCCGGAATGCACGCCGATGTGGTTAAGGTGATTCTCAATGCATCACCAAAACGCATTGTCTATGTGAGCTGCAATCCTGCCACACAGGCACGCGACTTGCAATTGATGGATGCGGATTATAAAGTGGCAGCTGTTCAACCTGTTGATATGTTCCCTCATACGCCACACGTGGAAAACGTGGTTCTGTTGGAAAGAAGATAAACGAAATATTAAAATCTAATTCATGAGTTATGGTAAAAAAGAGTTTATGTATTGCACTACTCGCGCTAACAACGCTGTCAAGTAGTGCACAAAAGAAAGAATGGTTTAACAATGTGAAACTCTCTGGCTATGGAATGACACAATATCAATATTCCGACCAGAAAGGAAACAAGAGCAATTCGTTTAATCTGAGACTATTCCGTTTGGTCTTAGATGGTCGAATCTTAAACGACTTCTATTGGAAAGCACAAATCCAAGTCAATGGAAACACTTCTACTTTGGGAAGCAGTCCGCGACTTGTAGACTTGTTTGCTGAGTGGCAGAAGTATGATTATTTTAAGGTTAAAATCGGTGAGTTCAAACGCCCATTCACCTTTGATAATCCATTGCATCCTATCGACCAGGGCTTCATGGGGGTTGGACAAGTCATCTCAAAGTTATCTGGTTTCAGCGACAGAACAGGCGAACATCCGAGCAATGGCCGCGACTTAGGACTTCAAGTGCAAGGCGATTTCCTGAAAAATGCAGCTGGTCGCAATCTCTTGCACTATCAGATTGGCGTATTCAATGGCCAAGGCATCAATACGAAAGATGTTGATCAGCGCAAGGATATCATCGGAGGACTTTGGGTGATGCCTGTAGAAGGACTGCGCTTAGGTGTATTTGGCTGGGAAGGTTCATCTGCACGAAAGGGAAATTGGACTGATGCTGCTGGTGTCACCCACACGGGTGAGGTTCGTTCATTGCCAAAACATCGCTATGCGCTCAGTGGAGAATATAAATTCAATGATTGGACTTTGCGTTCTGAATACGTTCATTCCACAGGATATGCTTTTGCAAAGGCGCTTACAAATACCAATGCGCAAGATCCAAATTTCACAAATTGTGAGGTTAACACAGCTTTAGGCAATAAGGCTGATGGTTTTTATGGCTTGGTTATCGCCCCTGTAATTCAGAAGAAGGTTCATGTAAAAGCACGTTACGATTTATATCGGCCAACTGCAGAATGGAATAGGTCACGCACGCAGTATGAAGTGGGAGCAGACTATTACTTCCACAAAAACTTTCAAATCAACGTTGAATATGCGCGTATCAATGACCGCACCTTGGCAAAACATAATTATAATATGATTGATGTCGAGGTTGATTTTAGATTCTAATAGCGTCAAATCGCTAATTCATTAGAATATAACAGAATTGCCATAGGGGGACAAGAAATCCCACAATAACTATTGGCAATTCTGTTTTTTATATCTTTTATTATCGCTATCAGTGGGCATTAAATGCATATAAAACCATGGGTTTTGAATTTTATTTCTTTAATTTTTTGGTCAATTCGAAATAATATTCTACCTTTGCGCCAGTTTCTAAACAGATAAGAAGTTGAGATTAACAGAGAATCATATTATTTTGCAGCAATCTAATGCTCGTTTGAAGCGTGGATTTATGGCTCAAAAAAAGTGTGGCTTTTTTACAAAAAAGTCATCAAATTATTTGGTAGTTCCAAATAATTTGCTACTCTCTCTCTCTCTCTCTCTCTCTCTCATAGGCGCCACGCCAATAACTACACTTTAAAATTTTTTCTCCTACGCGCGCGTGAGGCGCAGCGTATCTCCCATAAACAAAGGGCTTTCCGAAGTTCCCTTTGTTCGCTTTTTTATGCCCTTTTGTGAAACTGAGCAAAAAGAAATAACAGCAATTTTAGTGCAAGTATTCAAAAAATTAAATAATTATCAAGATGAAAAGAATTTTATTGGTTTTTTACTGCTGTTTAATCACTTTCATTGGTTATGCGCAGCAACCTCCTGTAGATTTTTCAGCAACTACCGATGGGGGACAACTCTTTTACTATCATATCATCGATGCGACTAATCACTACGTTGAAGTTACTCAACCCTCACGTGACTATCCATACACTTATACATTTACAGGGCAGCATGTCACACTTCCTTCAACAGTAATAGATAGTAACACAGGAATTACTTATACCATAACAAAAATAGGCGACTATGGTCTTGAACATGCAAGCATGGCCTCTCTAACTTTGCCTGCAACAATAAAAACCTTAGGCGAATGGTCTCTTATGCGAACTACTTTAGGCACTTTAAATCTTCCTGAAGGATTAGAAACTATTGATCAAGGAGCTTTTTTTATTTCCAATGGACTTAAAACGCTAAAGATACCTTCTACCGTACGTAATTTTGGTGGAGCTTGTTTTTGTCAGATGGTTGACTTGGAAAAAATGGAAGGACTGAAAGAACTTAAATTAGAAAAGATTCCCGGCCAATTCTTCTTTTGCAACTATAAGCTAAAAATGTCTCTTGACTTTCTTCAAGATGTGAAAGAAATAGGGTTTTCGGCGTTTGGACAAACTCCTATCACTTCGGTTACGCTTCCTGCAAGTGTTGAGAAGATTCACTGGGATGCTTTTGGCTGCGATAATCTTACCAATGTTGTTATCGAAGCTACTACTCCCCCAACTCTTGACCAAGATTATACATTTGGCTCAAATGCTTCTCTAAAAATCTATGTCCCCACGGATGCTTCTGCTGCCTATAAAGTAGCAGCTTATTGGGTAAATTTAAAAAGTAAAATTTATGAGCAGGTGAATATCGGTCCTTCCGGCTACACCACTTTCTACCTCGAAAATGAGAATTTCAAAGTTCCTGATGGCTGTACCGCCTATATCATCACTGGCGTCACACCCAGCGGCAGCATCACCACTCCCGATAATGCCATTGTGAAAGCTTTCGGCGCAGGAAAAATCATACCTAAGCAGACGGGCTTCATCTTGCAAGGAACGCCAAACAGCACTATCGTTTATCAGGCTAATGTTACAGGCATCGAAGAAGACGTGACGGGCAATCTCCTTGTAGGTACAGCTACCGAACGAGAGATTAGTGGGGCTGGTTACAAATATTACGTTCTTTCAAACAGCGGCGACCAGGGCCTCGGCTTTTACAAGCAAGGCACTCGTGGAGGCGCTTCTATCAAGCTAAAAGCGCATCGCGCTGGTCTTCGACTGACGGAAAGTATAGCTCGTGCAAAAAGCTTTTTCATCGATTTTGATGCTGCTCGCGAAAATGCAAATGTTGCAGGCATCCGCAATATCGGACAAGAGGCAGAGGGCCGCGACAATGTTATCTACGACCTCCAAGGCCGTCGTGTGAAAAACCCAACGCATGGCATTTATATTATTAACGGAAAGAAAGTCATCAAATAATCGCATACAAAATGAAAAAGAAATATACAACGCCCCACATCGCAACTGCTCGGTTAATGACCACAGATAATATTGCTCAGTTTATCGTTAGTTCGCATGCTGTAGGTGAGGACCAAGGCCTTGCCAAGCGTGCCCCCTTCTTTGACGAAGAGGTGTCTGACAATAATCCATGGGATGAAGATAACTAAGATATAACAGAAAGTTCATATAATAAATTCTTCGTCGGTCGACTAAAGCTGAAAATAAAAACAAGCTGTTGTCGGCCGACGAAACATAAAACCGCGCTTCTGCACACTGCAGAAAGACCAAAAAGAGATTTTTCATGCTTCTGCACACTGCAGAAAGACCAAAAAGAAGATTTTCATGCTTCTGCACACTGCAGAAAGGCCAAAAAGAAGTTTTTCAC
>NZ_GL629647.1:353685-356754 GCF_000185845.1 Segatella salivae DSM 15606 | reverse complement strand
CCCGTGGCAGCGGTGTGCGAGGCAGCGAAGGCGTTAGACAAAGGGCTCGGCGTTTACGCAGGCATTCAAAATAAGGCGGTTGACGCGGAAACGGCTGAGGTGCGTGGAATGTTGAAAGACTTAGAGCGCTTTGCCACTGAGGTGACCGCATTAGGACTGGCGCCAGTTACGGCACAGTTGAAGACCGTGAACGATGAGTTTCAAAAGGTATATAACACGCGACAGGAAAAGGCCGTGGACCAGAAAATGCCGGCATTGAGTGAGGTTCGTCCGCAAACCGATGCCGTCTTTGGCGTAGTTTGTCGCTACATTGAGGCCAGCTATCTCTTTGCCACAACCGACGACGACCGCGCGCTGATAGAGCGTTTGGTTGACCGCATGAATCAGGAAAGCGACCACTTCAAGACTTCGCACAAACAGAGCATGGCGCAGAAGAAACCTACGCCCAAGCCTACACCAGAAGAAGAAAACAGGCTAAAAGCAGGATTCCCAGCACTTGAACAGCAAATGGAGCTTGAAGGTGGCAGCCTCTCGTTTACAGGCAAGACCAAGGGCACGGCAGCCAAGCGCAAATATGAATTGGCCATAACAGGCAAGACCACAGCCGATGGCAAGCCCAAAACCATTTGGGTGGGTGTGAATAAGGATGGCACGCTGTTTCTCGTAGAGGAGAAGAAGCCGAAGCCGAAAGCCGGCGGCGGAACAACCGAACAGCCCAACTTTGGGATTAAACATAAAAACCAACCATAAAATTGTCGAGCTTAGGGAAATGCGTAAAACCGCATTCATAAATTAACTCTTATTGCGACGAAAACCTGCGCAGCGGCGTAGTTATACAATAGGTATCGTCATAAATACTCCTAAGTCTAAAGTGGCGGTGCAGCGCTGTTGCGATAACAGGCTGCACCCTTTTTTGTGCGTTTACTATTATCAATTTATATTCCTGCAAGAAAGTTTCTTTATTAAATTAATAATTATTTACGCCTTTATGCCGTGTATTCAATGCAAATTGTGTAACTTTGCCGTAAATCTTATAAACAATTTCTATGAAACAAACTATACTTGTTACAGGTGGTACGGGCTTTATAGGCTCACATACGGCAGTGGAACTGATTGAAGCCGGCTATGATGTTGTCGTTGTTGATAATTTAAGTAACTCAAAAATGGAGGTACTTGACGGCATAGAGGAAATAACTGGTTATCGTCCTTCATTCGAGATGGTAGATCTTCGCGATAAAGAAGCAACCGAGGAGGTGTTTAAGAAGTATTCTAATATCGTTGGAATCATTCATTTTGCAGCTTCAAAGGCAGTGGGAGAGAGCGTTCAGAAGCCATTGCTTTATTATAGAAACAATATTGTTTCGCTTATTAATCTGTTGGAATTGATGCCGCAGTATGGTGTTAAAGGAATTATATTCTCTTCAAGTTGCACTGTATATGGTCAACCCAAGCCAGAGAATTTGCCAGTTACAGAAGATGCTCCTCATCAGAAGGCGACTTCACCTTATGGCAATACAAAGGAAATAAATGAGCAGATTATTTATGATTACATACATAGTGGGGCTGATATAAAGAGTATTATCCTAAGATATTTTAATCCGATAGGTGCTCATCCTACAGCTTTAATTGGCGAGTTGCCTAATGGAGTTCCTGCAAATCTTATTCCTTATGTAACACAAACAGCAATAGGAATACGCAAAGAGTTGACCATTTTTGGTAATGATTATGATACGCCTGACGGCACATGTATACGTGATTATATTTATGTGGTGGATCTTGCCAAAGCCCATGTTGCTGCGATGCGTCGAGTATTAGAGAAAGATGCAGACCGCATAGACTATTTCAACATAGGTACGGGACACGGAAACACAACCAAAGAAATCGTAGATACATTTGAAGAAGCAACGGGAGTAAAGGTGAATTGGCACTATGGTCCGCGTCGAGAAGGAGATATCGAAAAGATTTGGGGCGATTGTAGTAAGGCCAACAAAGAACTTGGTTGGAAAGCCGACACACCATTGACAGAGGTTCTTGCCAGTGCATGGAAATGGCAAAAGAAACTTCGCGAAGATGGAGTGATGTAAGGAGAATCATCATTTAAGCCCTATGATGAGCTTAAGCATAAAATAACTTCAAACTAATAGGAGAGAGTCTACAATGTTTTTAATGTAGACTCTCTTTGGTTAAATAACTTTAAACAAATGTATTAATGCAGATACATAAAGTTTGTTGTTGATAAATCTTCTTACCTTTGCATGCGCTGTTACGAGTTGACAGCATAAATTCAAACCTAATTAATATATAAAGAAAATGGCAACAAGAATCAGATTGCAGCGTGGCGGCCGTAAAGGTTATGCTTTTTATGGTATCGTAATCGCTGATGTTAGAGCACCACGTGATGGTAAATTTACTGAGAAGATTGGAACGTTTAATCCAAACACCAATCCAGCTACTGTAGATTTGAATTTCGACCGCGCCTTGTATTGGGTAGAAACAGGTGCACAGCCAACCGACACTGTTCGTAACATTCTAAAGCGTGAGGGTGTTTATTTGATGAAACATCTTCGTGGTGGAGTAAAGAAGGGTGCATTTGATGAAGCTGAAGCACAGAAGAAGTTTGACGCTTGGAAAGAGAATAAGCAGAAAGGCTTTGATGATATCCGTGAAAAGGATGCGAAAGCAAAGAAGGATGCTGAAAAAGCTGAACTCGAAGCAGAAAAGAAGATGAATGAAAGCATCGCTAAGAAAGTAGCTGAGAAGAAGGCTGCTGAAGCTGCAGCGAAGGCTGAAGCAGAAGCTGAAAAAACAGCTGAAGAGGCTGCTCCTGAAGCAGAAGAAGCTGCGCCAGCAGAAGCTTAGACATCTTTTAAGAACCATAGGTAATGAGGACGGACTATATGTTCGTCCTTTTTTATTATTGTTCGAATAAGAATAAAATCAAATTCTTGATTGTAAACACACTTTGTTTTCAGTAGAAATCGAAAGGAAAAGAGTTTAAATCATAATAGAATCGGACCTTGCGCTAATAGCTTATTTCGTTATGTCTACAATCATTCGTATATATGGGTT
>NZ_GL629647.1:346592-352666 GCF_000185845.1 Segatella salivae DSM 15606 | reverse complement strand
AATATAATTTAGTTGCATATATTATATTCTCTTATTGATTTATTGTATTTTTGCGTTCACAAAATATTAATAGTCAAATATTCTAATTATGGCAGAAACGATTGATATTCGCGAACTGAATATATTAATAGAACAGCAAAGTGGGTTTGTAACCAACCTTGTTGCCGGTATGGATCGAGTGATTGTTGGACAAAAGCATTTAGTAGATGCTTTGTTGATTTCGTTGTTAAGTGATGGACATGTCCTCTTAGAAGGTGTTCCAGGATTGGCAAAGACACTGGCAATAAAGACACTTGCCCAATTGATAGATGCTGATTTCAGTCGTATTCAATTTACTCCTGACTTGCTTCCTGCTGACGTTGTCGGAACACAAATATATTCACAAAAAGATGAAAGCTTTCATGTGAAGAAAGGTCCTGTGTTTGCAAACTTTGTATTGGCAGATGAAATTAACCGCGCACCAGCTAAAGTGCAGAGTGCTTTGCTTGAAGCGATGCAGGAACACCAAGTAACTATTGGTGAGAAGACATTCTTTTTGCCAAAGCCTTTCTTGGTTATGGCTACACAGAATCCTATCGAGCAGGAAGGTACTTATCAGCTCCCAGAAGCTCAGGTTGACCGTTTCATGCTGAAAGTTGTAATCGACTATCCTACATTAGAAGAAGAAAAGCTTATTATCAGAGAGAATATCGCAAATCAATTCCCTGTTGTAAAACCAGTTATTAGTGCAGAAGAGATTATAAATGCGCGTGAAGTCGTTAATCAAGTTTATCTTGATGATAAGATTGCACAGTATATTGCCGATATTGTTTTTGCCAGTAGGTATCCAGAACGCTATGGTCTGAACGAACTTAAAGATTTAATAACTTATGGAGGAAGTCCTCGTGCAAGTATCAATTTGGCTAAGGCCAGTCGTGCGTATGCATTTATTAAACACAGAGGATATGTTGTTCCAGAAGATATTCGTGCTGTGGTTCATGATGTGTTGCGTCATCGTATAGGACTTTCATACGAAGCAGAGGCCAGCAATGTCAATGCCGAAGAGATTATTTCAAAAATCGTAAATAAGGTTGAGGTGCCTTGATGGAAACATCAGAGATTATAAAGAAGGTAAGAAAGATTGAGATAAAGACCCGTGGTCTAAGTCAAAATATATTTGCTGGACAGTATCATTCAGCCTTTAAAGGTCGTGGTATGGCTTTCAGTGAGGTGCGAGAGTATCAGTATGGTGACGATGTTCGTGATATTGATTGGAATGTTACAGCTCGTTTTCATCATCCTTATGTGAAGGTGTTTGAAGAAGAACGCGAACTGACAGTTATGCTTTTAGTTGATGTCAGCGGTTCGCTTAACTTCGGAACAGTGCATCAAACTAAGCGTGAAATGGTCACCGAGATAGCTGCAACAATGGCTTTTAGCGCTATACAAAACAATGATAAGATTGGTGTTATCTTTTTTTCAGACCATATCGAGAAATATATACCTCCTAAAAAGGGGCGTCATCATATACTATATATAATTCGTGAGCTTTTAGATTTCAAACCAAAGAGTGCTCGGACAGATATAGGTATGGCAGTTTCTTATCTTACACGGATGATGAAACGCCGTGCTACAGTCTTCCTTTTGAGTGACTTCTATACGCAAGAAGATTTTAGTAAGGCTGTACAAATAGCCAATTCGAAACACGATATGATAGCAGTTCAGGTGTATGACCCTCGCGCTAAAACATTACCAAATATAGGGTTGATGAAAGTTAAGGATGCAGAAACTGGTCATGAAATGATTATTGATACAGGTTCTGCCAAGCTTCGACAGGCACATACACAATATTGGCTTGAACGTCAAGCTATGCTTCGCGAGCTATTCTCTAAGAGTAAAGTTGATTGGACTTCGGTAGCAACGAATGAAGACTTTACAAAGGCGTTGATGCTACTATTCAAGAAAAGAGCATAAATGAAGATATTAAAATTTATATTCATCATATTTTTTACTTTGTGTTCAACGATATGTTCTGCACAGAAGGTTTTTGTTGATCAAAGTATTGATTCTGTTTCAATTCTTATCGGTCAGCAAACACACTTAACTTTGTCAGTTACGGCGAAGCCAGGTAGTCGTATAGTTTGGCCAAAAGTAAAGACGTCACACTTTCTTGTTCCAGGAATAGAAATTCTAAAGCAGCAGAATATAGTTTCCTCCGAGAGTGATGGAATGAAAAAGTTTAGCCGAATTTATACGTTGACAAGTTTTGATGAGAAACTTTATTCTGTTCCGGCGTTAGAAATTAAAGTCGACGGAAAGTCATATATTGGTAAACAATTAGCATTAAAAGTAATGACTGTTCCCGTTGACACGTTGCATCCAAATAAGTTTTACCCAGCAAAAGGGGTACAAGACAACCCTTTCTTGTGGAAAGAATGGAGCTTACCATTTTGGTTAAGTATTCTTTTCATTATGCTTTGTCTACTGACAGTTTATTTTATTGTTAGGTTAAAGCAAAATAAACCGATTGTGGCACGAGTTAAAATAGTTAAGTTTGTGCCTGCACATCAAAAAGCTTTAAAGGCGATAGAAGACATTAAAGCTGAACATATGATGACATCGCAAGATCAGAAAGAGTATTATACACGTCTTACTGATGCTTTGCGACAGTATATAAAGGAACGTTTTGGCTTCAATGCTAAGGAGATGACAAGTAGTGAAATTATCTATTTGTTGCAGAAGGCTGGTGATCAAAAGGGTATAGATGAGCTTCGTGAGTTATTTACTACTGCAGATTTAGTAAAATTTGCTAAGTATAATGCACTAATTAATGAAAATGATTTGAATTTGGTTAACGCAGCTAAGTTTATCAATGATACAAAATCGGAGACACAAGAAATAGAGAAACGTGTAGTTCCAGAGTTAACAGCACAGGAGCAGTTGACAAAGAAGAATCGTCTTTGGTTAAAGTTCACAATATATTCACTTATTGTTGTTCTCATGAGTCTTGTTATATATATATTATATTTAATTACAGAATTGTTAGGATTTTAATCATGGAATTTGCAAATAAAGAATATTTCTTACTGTTGATTTTGTTGATACCCTACATTCTGTGGTATTTCCTATACAAGAATAAGCGGGAACCAACGATGTTGATGAGCGATACTTTTGCCTATCGTTATGCACCAAAGAGTTGGAAGATGAAGCTTATCAACTTGCCAATGGTATTGCGGTGTTTAGCTTTTATATTCATAGTTATTGTGATGGCACATCCACAAACGCATACTTCATGGGGTAACAAGCAAGTAGAAGGAATTGATATTATGCTTGCAATGGATGTTTCTACATCGATGTTGGCAGAGGATTTAAAGCCAAATCGTTTAGAAGCAGCAAAAAATGTTGCTTCAGAGTTTATATCTGATAGGCCGAATGATAATATAGGCTTAACGATTTTTGCAGGTGAAGCCTTTACGCAATGCCCAATGACTACCGACCATGCATCGCTGATTAATATGTTGAGAAGTGTTAGGACAGATATCGCTGCACGAGGTCTTATTTCGGATGGAACTGCTATTGGAATGGGATTAGCTAATGCGGTTAGTCGTTTAAAGGATTCGAAAGCAAAAAGTAAGGTTGTAATACTTTTGACTGATGGTAGTAACAATATGGGAGACATATCTCCGTTAACCAGTGCTCAGATTGCAAAGAGTTTAGGAATTCGTGTATATACTATTGGTGTTGGTACAAATAAGGTTGCTCCTTATCCCATGCCTGTTGCAGGTGGAGTGCAATATGTCAATATTCCTGTAGAAATAGATAGTAAGACTCTAAAAAATATAGCAGAAACAACAGATGGTAATTATTATAGAGCTACAAGCAATAATCAATTGAAACAAATTTATAAGGATATTGATAAGTTGGAGAAAAGTAAGATAGATATGAAGAAATACTCTAAATCTTACGAAGCTTATCAACCTTTCGCTATAATAGCGCTTCTTATTTTATTGTGTGAAGTGATTCTGCGTACAGTAGTATTTAGGAGAATACCATAAAAAGATATATCATGCTGAGATTTGAAGACCCTATATATTTATGGATGCTGCTCATCATTCCTATCCTTGTATTGATGAGATTTATTGTCTGGAGAAAGCGCAAACGTAATCTGAGAAAGCTTGGTGATCCTTCTTTATTGAAGGAAATGATGCCAGATGTTTCTAAATATCGTCCGACGATAAAGTTTTGTTTACTTCTTTCTGCGATTACAATCTTAATATTTATGATTGCTCGCCCTCAGGTAGGATCCAAGATTTCACATGAAAAACGTGAAGGAATTGAGGTTCTTATTGCATTGGATATAAGCAATTCTATGATGGCGCAAGACGTTATTCCATCACGATTGGAGAAGAGTAAACTCTTAATAGAGGATCTTGTTGATCATTTTACAAATGATAAAGTAGGCTTAGTTGTTTTTGCTGGAGATGCATTTGTGCAATTACCAATAACAAATGATTATGTTTCTGCTAAAATGTTTCTTCAAAATATTAATCCTTCTTTAATAACAACTCAAGGTACAGATTTGGCACGTGCAATTAGTTTGAGCCAAAGTTGCTTTACACAAAGAGAACACATCGGTAGAGCTATTATAGTGATAACTGATGGTGAAGATCATGAAGGAGGAGCACTTGAAGCTGCTCGTGAAGCATATAAGAAGGGGATAAACGTGTTTATTTTAGGAGTTGGAACATCTAAAGGAGCACCTATTCCAGATGGTAATGGAGGATATTTGAAAGATAATAGTGGACAAACAGTATTGTCTACACTTAATGAACAA
The DNA here is from genome assembly GCF_000185845.1 of Segatella salivae DSM 15606. Classification (GTDB taxonomy): domain Bacteria; phylum Bacteroidota; class Bacteroidia; order Bacteroidales; family Bacteroidaceae; genus Prevotella; species Prevotella salivae. The sequence continues at coordinate 347,853 of NZ_GL629647.1, read as the reverse complement.
ATGTGTCAGCAAGTGGCAAAAGCTGGTAATGGTGTTTATATTCATGTTGATAATACAAGTGATGCACAAGAAAAATTAAACAAAGAGCTTTCGAAGTTACAATCGGGTATATCAGATACTGTGGTTTATAGTGAATATAATGAACAATTTCAAATTTTTGGGATTATTCTTTTGTTATTGTTAATTGTGGAAACAATATTGTTGGAGTCGAGAAATCCTTTGTTCAAACAGATTAATCTATTTAGGGATAAATAAATATGAGATATTGTCATTTTATATTTTTATTGTTTTTTTCTATGTTTAGTATCTTCTGTAAGGCACAGACGGATAGACAGTTGATAAGAAAAGGTAATCGTGAATTCCAAAAGAAGAACTATGTAAATGCTGAAATAGAATTTCGTAAGGCAATTGCATTCAATCCAACTAACCCGCAAGCACTTTATAATCTTGGAACGGCATTATTAATGCAAAAGAAAGACTCTGTTGCAATAAAAATGTTACAGAAAGCTTGTAAGGTTGAAAAAAATGAGGTTCGAAAGGCACAATGTTTTCATAATATAGGATATATTTGCCAATCTCATCAAATGTATGTAGAAGCAATACAAGCATACAAGGAAGCTTTGCGTCATAACCCCAATGATGATGAGACACGTTATAATTTAGCTCTTTGTAAAAAGCTGCTGAAAAATAATCCTCAAAAAGATAAAAAACAAAATCAAAATAGTAAAAATAAAGATAAAGATAAAGAAAAAAGTAAGAAGGATAAGGAAAATAAAGATAACCAACAAGATAAAAATGAAAAAAAGGATAAAAAGCAGAATCCTAAAGAGAATCAAATGAGTAAAGAGAATGCAGAGCAATTACTAAATGCTGCTCTTCAAGATGAGAAAGCTACACAACAGCGTATATCGAAAGCCATTCAACAGTCAAGTCGTAGAAAACTACAAAAGAATTGGTAATATTTAATCGTTGAGAAAAATGAAAAAGAATTCTAAACTCTTTATATTTCTATTATTGACTTTTGTTTGTTGCAATAAACTTGTTGCACAAAAAATTACAATAAGTATTCCCGAGAAGGTTTATGTTGGAGAAAACTTTAGATTATCTTATACTATAAATTCTCAAGATGTAGAGAACTTTCATGCTGGAACGGTACCTTCTGGAATAGAAATTATTGCAGGTCCTTATACTTCTCAGCAATCAAGTTACCAAATGGTTAATGGACATACAAGTTCTTCATCTTTGATAACTTTTACATATA
>NZ_GL629647.1:344707-345994 GCF_000185845.1 Segatella salivae DSM 15606 | reverse complement strand
ATTCCTTTTATTCGTTTGTTTATTCTGTTCAACTTCTATAGATGCTACAAATGTGGATAATGCCAATAAGGCATACAAGGAAAAGAGATACCAACAAGCAATAAAAGATTACGAGCTGTTATTACGCACCCAAAGAACAGCTTCTCTTTATTACAATTTGGGGAATGCATATTATCGTACAGGAAATTATACTAAAGCTATCTTGAATTACGAGCGAGCTGCTAAAATTAATCCATCTGATCGTGATATAAAATTTAACTTACAATTTGTACGCGCCCAATTAAAAGATGGATTTATTGATGAAGATGAGTCCTTTCTTATGAAATGGTATAAGTCTATTATTAATGTAATGAGTATAGATTGTTGGGCTATATTGGGTATCATTAGTATTATCATAGCAATCTTTGGTTCTTTATCATATTTTTTCATGAGTTCAGTAGCTATAAGGAAGTATGGATTCTATATTTCATCAATAGGAATTGTACTATTTATACTAAGCACAATATTTGCAATCTCACGTAAATCTGTCATAACTGATAATAATTATGCGATTGTATTATCACCTATTGTGTATATAAAAAATGCACCAAATAAGACTGGTACAAATGAAATCCTTTTACATGAAGGAACAAAAGTTTATATTATTGATCGTACATTTAAGGATTGGTATAAAGTAAAGTTGTCTGATAATCGTGAAGGTTGGCTACCAATTCATAGTGTAGAAGAAATTTAATTATACATTGTATATTATTGGTTGCATTGAATATATCTGATTTTATAGACTTAGACAGACAGCTTTTGATTTTCATCAATGGCTATGATAATATAATGGTTAGTGGGGTTATGATGACCCTCACTAATGGTTTCTATTGGTTTCCGTTATATCTTTCGCTTTGTTATTTGATTATAAAAAATAACGAAACGATGGGACAAATCGTCTTAACTATTTCGGGATGCATTTTAGCTGTAGCTATGGCAGGTGGTATTGATGATTTATTGATTAAACCTTGGATTTCTCGTTTACGTCCATGTAATGATTTAGATATTAAATATTGTATTAATAATTTCATTTGGATGAATAAAAATCAATATAGTTTCTTCTCTGCACATGCAGCTAATACTTTTGCAATTGCTACATATTTAGCTTTCTTAATACGTAGTCGCCTCTTAAACATCGCATTATTTCTATGGGCTTTCTTAAATGGTATAACCAGAATTTATCTTGGAGTGCATTATCCAACAGATGTATTTGTTGGCATGATTTGGGGTGTTTTGTGTGGTATAGCT
>NZ_GL629647.1:343097-344657 GCF_000185845.1 Segatella salivae DSM 15606 | reverse complement strand
TTATATGCAGTCAAACAAGGCATTTATAGTTTGCCTTCTGCACAGGCCGTCGTTAATGGGCGTAAGATAAAATCTAATGCAGTTAAAGTTACTATAGTTGGTAAGGGGCATAGCCGTAATAATATCAAAAACCAATATAATGAGGATGGAGATTTGCATGATGTAAGTTCGCGTATCTCTGGAAATAGCCTTTTTATTCGTGTCAGCGCAAATAAACGTCGTGTTTGTGAACAAGAACCAATAACGTTGACATATAAAGTTTATACACTTGTTGATTTAACTCAACTAAAAGGTGATATGCCTGAATTAACAGGCTTTCATACACAAGAGGTTAAATTGCCACAACAAAAGAGTTTTCATATAGAACGAGTAAATGGTAGGCCATATCGTTGTGTCACATGGAGCCAATATGTTATGTATCCTCAAATGACAGGAAAACTTACCATTCCAAGTATTACATTTAAAGGGATAATAGTACAACAAAATCGTTCTGTAGATCCATTTGAGGCTTTCTTTAATGGTGGTTCTGGTTATACAGAAGTGAAAAGAGATATAAAAGCACCAAGTCTTACAATTCAAGTAGATCCATTGCCTAATCGTCCCGCGAACTTTTCTGGCGGTGTTGGGAAATTTAACGTTTCAACAAGATTAAGTAAATCGATTGTAAAGGCTGGACAACCTGTAACGTTAACCATTGAAATTAGTGGGGTTGGGAATCTTAAATTATTGAAACAACCTAATGTTATCTTTCCAAAAGATTTCGAAAAATATGATGTTAAGATTACGGATAAAACTCATTTAACTTCTAATGGAGTTGAAGGGAAAATGATATATGAGTATTTGGTCATACCTCAAAATCAAGGTGAATATTCTATTCCAGCTATCTCATTTAACTATTTTGATGTAGAAAAACAAAGTTATAAAGATATTAAAACACAAAATTTAAGTATAAAAGTATTAGGAGGAAATAAGAGGGATAATGGTATTTCTGAGTTTCAGAAAGATGATAATGATATTCATGAAATAAAGGCTAATGATAAGGAAAATCATGAAGTTGGAGATTATTTCTTTGGATCTATTGCATATTTTATTATCATTATTTTGCTGATTGTAATTTTTGTCTCTATGTTTATATTACTAAGGAGGTATGAAAATGACAAAAAGGATGCTGTTAAATTACGAGGCGTACATGCTAATAAAATGGCTACAAAGAAACTTAAATTAGCAAATAATTTAATGGAAAGAGGAGATACTGAAGAGTTTTATAATGAAGTCTTACATACTTTATGGGACTATGTTAGTGATAAACTAAATATGTCTATAGAGGAACTATCACGTACAAATATTTCAGAAAAACTCTCTGCTCGTGGTGTTGATTATTCAATAATACAACTATTTATTAGTGCTATCGATGAGTGTGAATATGAACGGTATGCTCCAGGAGACATGGCTGGGAATATGAAGAAGACTCTTGATTCAGCCTTTGCAGCTATCACTAAGATAGAACTTTTCTTTAGAAATAATAAAAAATATAATACAAAAGAATGTTTAAGTTTATAT
>NZ_GL629647.1:325937-342228 GCF_000185845.1 Segatella salivae DSM 15606 | reverse complement strand
TTATTAAATAAATTTGAAATGGATACAAGACATATTAAAATAAATGATTATGATTATAATCTTCCAGAAGAACGTATAGCGAAGTTCCCTTTAGCTAATCGAGATCATAGTAAATTGTTAATTTATAAGCATGGGGATATTTCTGAAGATCTATTTTATAATCTTCCCAACTATCTTCCAAAGCAAAGCTTAATGGTATTTAATAATACGAAAGTAATTCAGGCACGTATACATTTTCGGAAAGAAACAGGAGCTTTAATTGAAATATTTTTAATGGAACCTGCTTCTCCTTCAGACTACGAGCTGATGTTTCAAACAAAAGGTCATTGTTCTTGGCTCTGCATGGTTGGTAATCTTAAGAAGTGGAAAGAAGGAAGTCTAAAGCGTTATTTCGTAATAGCAGGTAAGTCACAGACACTTTCTGCATCATTACATAAGGAAAAGACGAATCAAAGTTCAACAGGAACAAACTATTGGGTCGATTTCGATTGGGATAACGATAACGTTAACTTTGCAGAAATTCTTGAAGTCGTAGGAGAATTGCCTATTCCGCCTTATTTAAATAGAGAAACACAAGATAGTGACAAGAAAACTTATCAAACAGTATATAGTAAGATAAAGGGAAGTGTTGCTGCTCCAACCGCAGGGCTTCATTTTACAAATGAAGTCTTGCATGCGATTGATGAGCATGGCATTGAGCGTGAAGAACTAACACTTCATGTTGGTGCTGGTACATTTAAACCTGTGAAAAGTGAGGAAATAGATCAGCATGAAATGCATACTGAGTATATTGTTGTTCATAGACATACTTTAATTAACTTGTTGAAATATGGTTGTAATGCAATCGCTGTAGGTACAACAAGTGTGAGAACTTTAGAGAGCTTATATTATATAGGTGTAAAATTAGAGCAAAATCCAGATGCATCTGAAGATGAACTTCATGTTAATCAGTGGGAACCTTATGAGCAATCACATGATGGAGGTTTGGTTAAAGATATTACAGCAGAACGCTCACTTCAAAACATTATAGACTGGTTAGACAAATCTGATGTAAAAGTATTGCATGGAAGCACTCAAATTATTATTGCTCCAGGCTATAAATATAAAATTGTAAAGATGCTAATTACAAATTTCCATCAGCCTCAAAGTACCTTGTTGCTTCTCGTAAGTGCTTTTGTTAACGGGGATTGGAAATGTATTTATGATTATGCTTTAACTCATGATTTCCGATTTCTTAGTTATGGTGATAGTTCGTTACTTATTCCATAATCAGGTTTTTTATTATAATTCAAAGTAGAATCAACGTAGATATGAAGATAGGAGATAAAGTTCGTTTCTTAAGTGAAACAGGTGGAGGTAAAATTATAGGCTTCCAAAAAAATAATATCGTTCTTGTTGAAGATGAAGATGGGTTCCAAATACCCTTCCCAAAGAATGAGGTTGTTGTTATAAGTAGCGAAGATTATTCTTCGACAAAGTTTACAATGCCTACAATCAAATCAAAAAATGGAGAATCAGAAATAGAATTAAATCAAGATAATCGGAGTATAAAATCAAAGATGAAAGAAGGACAGGATGATATGTCTTTTTCATTTGATGATGAATTTCGTTTTGATAAAATAGATGACGAAAAAGAGATTACATTCAAAACTCCTACGGAAGAGCGCCAAGGGGGTGATCTTTTAAATACTTATCTTGCTTTTATTCCAACGAATATAAAACAATTTACTTCTTCTGCATTTGAGGTTTATTTTGTGAATGATTGCAATTATCATATTCAATATAGTTATTTAGTTGCTGAAGGTAATACTTGGGAGCTTCGATATCAAGGTGAAGTTGCACCTAACACTAAAATACTTTTAGGAGAATTTGGACGAGATGTGCTCAATGATTTGTCTCAAATTGCAATTCAATTGTTTGCATACAAACGTGATAAGTCTTTTGTTCTGAAGCCAAGCATTGATGTGAAATTTCGTCTTGATCCTGTGAAATTTTATAAACTTCATAGTTTTTCGGATAATGATTTCTTTGATACACAAGCTCTATTGTATCCCATTGTAGAACATGATATCCCAATAAAACCATTGATAGTTGATTCAAAAAAGATAGAGGAAGAAATGTTTTCTTCTGTTAACCAACGGCTATCGATGAACACAAACCATAGAACTTCTCAGAATTTAGGTCATGATTTGCAGAAGAAAGAAGGTGTTTTCATGCATCACGAGCACCATAATAATGAAGATATTTCTGTTATTGATCTTCATGCAGAATCGCTTTTGGATTCAATCACCGGTATGTCTTCTTTAGATATTCTGAATTACCAATTAAAGATATTTCGTGAAACTATCGATCGTTTTAAGGGAAAGAAAGGAAAGAAAATCATATTTATTCATGGAAAAGGAGAAGGGGTATTGCGTAATGCGATAGTAAATAAATTGCATTATCGATATAAAAGATGTAGTTATCAAGATGCTTCGTTCCAAGAATATGGTTATGGAGCTACACAAGTAACAATCAAATAAATATGGATTACGGATTTATTAAAGTTGCAAGTGCTATACCTTCTGTAAAGGTTGGCGATGTAAATTATAACACGCAACAAATAGAAAAGTTAGTTTCTAAAGCAGAAAATCAAGGCGTAGAAATTATTGTTTTCCCTGAATTAGCAATAACAAGTTATACATGTCAGGACCTTTTTCGACAGGATTTGCTATTAAACTCAACGGAAGAAGCTATACAATCGCTGCTTATATTTACACAACAGTTAGATATTATAGTTGTTGTTGGCGCTCCAATTGTAGTTGGTAATCTCTTGTTAAACTGTGCAGTTATCATTCAGAAAGGGCATATTCTTGGGATTATTCCTAAGACTTATCTTCCTAATTATAATGAGTTTTATGAAAAACGATGGTTTGCCTCGTCTCAAGATTTACGACCAACGATAATCAGTTATGCTGGTCATACACTTACAATTTCTGCTGAATCAAAACTATTCTTGACTTCACAAGGAGTTAAGTTTGGTGTTGAAATCTGTGAAGATGTATGGGCTCCGATTCCACCAAGTAACCATTTGGCCTTATCTGGTGCAGATTTAATTTTGAATCTCTCTGCTACTGATGAACTACTCGGAAAACATAAATATCTAAAGAGTTTGTTAGCGCAGCAGAGTGCACGCATGATTAGTGGCTATGTGTATAGTAGTTGTGGCTTTGGTGAAAGCACTCAAGATGTTGTTTATGGTGGTAATGCTTTAATCTATGAAAATGGTACTTTATTGGTAGAGGGTGAGCGTTTCTCGGTTGATTCCCAGCTTGTTGTTACTCAAATTGATGTAGAAAGACTTCGTGCAGAGCGACGTAATAATACAACTTTTGTAAATGCACAACGTGCAGGAATGTTGAACCCTAATGAGGAACTGTGTTATGCTATTGAACAAAAGAAGCCATTTCATATAGATCGTACTATTAGTCCATGTCCATTTATTCCAGAAGAAGATGATTTAGCAGATTCATGTGAGGAAGTTTTCAATATACAAGTCATGGGATTGGCTAAGCGTCTAATTCATACAGGGTGTAAACATGTGGTATTAGGAGTTAGTGGTGGTCTCGATTCTACATTGGCATTATTAGTTTGTGTACGCACTTTCGATAAATTAAAGTTAGACCGTAAAGGGATAATTGGGGTTACAATGCCTGGTTTTGGGACTACAGATCGCACCTATCAGAATGCTATCCATCTGATGGAAAAACTTAATATATCTATTCGTGAGATATCTATTGCGAAGAGCGTTACCCAACATTTCGAAGATATAGGTCATGATATGTCTGTTCATGACATAACATATGAGAATGGGCAAGCACGCGAACGTACGCAAATTCTTATGGATTTGAGTAATCAAGTTGGTGGTTTTGTTATAGGAACAGGTGATCTTTCAGAGTTAGCTTTAGGCTGGGCTACATACAACGGTGACCATATGAGTATGTATGGAGTTAATGCTAGTGTTCCAAAGACATTGATTCAGCATCTGATGAGATTTGTGGCAACAACAATGTCCCCAGATATAGCATCAATACTTATTGATATTGTTAATACACCAATTAGTCCTGAACTCTTGCCTGCAACTCAAAACGATAGTATATCTCAAAAGACTGAAGATTTAGTTGGGCCTTATGAACTTCATGATTTCTTTTTATATTATTTCCTTCGATATGGTTTTCGGCCAAAGAAAATATTTATTTTAGCAGAAAAGGCTTTTGCAGGGCAATATGATGTCAAGTGTATAAAGAAATGGTTAACAATATTTTTCCGCCGATTCTTTAGTCAACAATTCAAACGTAGTTGCCTCCCTGATGGACCGAAAGTGGGAAGTGTCAGCTTAAGTCCACGCGGAGACTGGCGCATGCCAAGTGATGCGTCTAATTCTTTGTGGCTAAAAGAGTGTGAAGATTTATAAGGTTTACAGAAAAATCTCCACTGAAATATATTGCATTATCTTTGATTTATGTTAGTGAAGAAAATGTTTTGAATTTCAAATTCATGATGAATTAAAAGAAGAAGGCGTATGTTCTTTACGAGAACTTACGCCTTCTTTGTCTTATTTACATAATCTAAATATCTTTATTTTACAATGCCTTTTTCTAAATATTCAGCGAGATTTGTTCTCACTTTCTCTGCTGCACCTTCAGAAGCGACTTTTGCCATATCGCTATCAACCATGATATTTACTAATGTTTCAAAACTTGTATTTTCTGGATTCCAACCAAGTTCTGCTTTAGCTTTTGTTGGATCTCCCCATAGATTGACAACATCTGTTGGTCGATAGAAATCGGGACTAACTTCAATGAGTATTTTACCAGTAGCTTTATCTATGCCTTTTTCTTCAAGCCCCTCACCTTTAAACTCTAACTCTATACCCACACGTTTGAATGCGTAATAGCAAAACTCTCTCACACTATGTTGAACTCCTGTTGCAATAACAAAGTCTTCAGGTTTGTCATGCTGTAAAATGAGCCACATACACTTAACATAATCTTTTGCATATCCCCAGTCACGAAGTGAACTTAGGTTACCCAAGAAGAGCTTTTCTTGCTTTCCTTGCTTAATGCGTGCAGCTGCTAAGGTAATCTTTCTCGTGACAAACGTCTCACCACGTCGTTCACTTTCGTGGTTAAAAAGAATTCCTGAACAACAGAACATGTTATAAGCTTCACGATATTCTCTTACAATCCAGTAACCATATTGCTTAGCAACTGCATAGGGACTATAGGGATGAAATGGAGTGTTTTCATTCTGAGGAACCTCTTCAACCTTACCATAAAGTTCAGAGGTACTGGCCTGATAGATTCGGCAAGTGTCTGTAAGTCCAAGCTGACGTACTGCTTCTAACACACGCAATACACCTACAGCATCTATATCTGCGGTAAATTCGGGTGAATCAAAGCTAACTTGAACATGACTTTGTGCAGCGAGATTATAAATTTCTGTTGGACGAATTTTCCCAATAACCCCAAGGATACTCATGGAGTCTCCTAAGTCTGCATAGTGCAAATGAAAATGAGCTTTCCCTTCAAGATGGGCAATTCGTTCACGATAGTCTACGGATGAACGACGAATTGTACCATGAACTTCGTATCCTTTTTCTAACAATAATTCGGCCAAATAAGACCCATCTTGACCTGTTATACCTGTAATAAGTGCTACTTTCTTATCCATTTTATTATTATTTTTTATCAAAAAACTGCTTGATTCGTTGCTCTTCAGAGAGTTTACATATTAATAATCTGTCGTTATTCTCTGCAACAATATATCCATCGAGGCCTTGAATAACAACTTGCTTTTCCTTCATTGTGTGAACAATGCAATCATGTGAATCATATAGAGTGATGTCGTTACCAATTAGGGCATTGCCATAGAAGTCTTTTTTACTTTTGTCTAACAAGCTACCCCAAGTTCCAAGGTCACTCCATCCGAAGTCTGCTGGGCACACAAAGATTTCTTCTGCCTTCTCCATAATAGCGTAGTCTACTGATATATTCTCGCATTCTGGATAACGTTCATCAATCATTTGTTGCTCTTCTAAGCTTCCATAAATATGTTCCATGCCTTCAAACACCTTTGAAATTGCCGGCTGATATACTCTAAAAGCATTCACTATTGTACTTACATTCCATATAAATATGCCTGCATTCCAAAAGTAATTGTTTTGCTGAATATATTTCTTTGCTGTTGTAATATCTGGCTTTTCACGGAATGAATCAACACGAAATATGCCTTTATTTCGAGGGGAAGAAACTGATAAATCGGCTTGAATATATCCATAACCCGTTTCGGGTCTATTCGGTTTTATGCCTAAGGTAACAATAGCATCTGTCTCACCTGTGAACTTCAGACATGCGCAAATGATACGTTGAAACTCTGCCGTGTCTGTGACAATAGCGTCACTTGGTGATATAACGACATTGGCTTTTGGATCTTTTGACTTTATTTTCCAGCTGACATATGCTATACATGGAGCAGTGTTTCGACGGCATGGTTCTAACAATATGTTTTCAATGGGTATATTAGGCAGTTGTTCGCAGCAAATGTCTAAATACTTTTTGTTCGTTACAATCCATATATTCTCCGGCAAACAAATGTCCCGAAATCTATCATATGTAAGCTGAAGAAGGGATCGACCAACGCCCAATACGTCAATAAATTGCTTTGGGCATTCGGTTGTACTCATCGGCCAAAAGCGACTTCCGACTCCTCCTGCCATAATAACGACGTGATTTCTTTTGTCAATCATATATTGTTAAATAATAAAGTTTAGCTTCAAAATTACGCAATTTATATAAAATATGCAAATGAAATCGTAATAATTAGACAACTATTTTTCGAAATAGGCAATTTAATAGAAACTGAAACATAAAATGAAAGAATATAACCAAGAAAATGATAAGATAGGAATGACTGATTAATTCCTATGGATTCATAAAACAAACTGCATCAAATCATTCAATGATTTGATGCAGTTTACTTTGTAATAAATAAAATATTGTCAGACTGTTAGTTATAACCTGTTATTCAATAATCTTAACCATGCTAAATGAACTGATTTTATCGTTAGGACTAACCTTTGCATTTATACGGAAAAGAGTATTTGTTGGTTTCGATGATTCTTCCGTAGTTTTCGACTGAACAGCAGAGAATTGTACGGTATATTCGTAGTCATCATCTCCAACTTCTTTTTTACTGATTGTATAATCATTATTGATACGCCAAGTCATATTGGTGATATCGTCCTTCCAAATCTTATCAAGGAAGGTCACAACATCACTCTTTGTAGCGTCTGGTTTGCCTAAGAATGAAGTCATAAGACTTTCACATGTGTTAGTAAGTACAATCTCATCACGTGTGTTTACACTTTGGAAGAATTGGCGGAACAAACTGCTAATCATTTGTTTTTCCTCTGGTTGTACTGTCTTTGCATTGACTTGTTTGATTCCATCTTTTGCTTCATCAACATGTTCTCCGTTGGGATGATCTTGAAGATAGGTGTTATAAGCGTCTACTGTGTTTGTAGTTGACACTGTAGCCCAATCAATAGAGTCTATCTTATGCTCTGCTTCTGCCTTGTGAGGAGAGTCTGGATGATTTGCAATATAGGCCTCAAAAGCTGATTTTGAGTTACTAACCAAAGCATTAGACCAGTCTTTATCTCCTTGTTGTAGCATCAATAAATGAGCTTGAATGCTATCAATATGAGCTTCAGGGGCGTCAGTAAACGTATCAAGGTAGGCTTGTAATACAGCTGGGTCTGTTGATTTCATAGCATATTCATATTCACTTTGCTCTTTACTTGATTGTGCATCGTGATAAAAATATAAGGCTAATCCACATGCGATTAACGCGATAACAAGACAAACAATGAGTACATTTCTCGTACCATTCTTTTTATTTTCATCTTTCGGTGATTGTGAATTAGAAGGCTTTTCAGCGGGGGGAACAGGGGGAGGTGTCATGGTTTGAGATTTTATTTTGCCTGCAATCTCGATGCCACATTTAGGGCAATAGGGTGCCTTGTCACTCACAGGATTTCCACATTCAGGACATTTTATAATAGCCATAGTGTTTGTTTATTTTAATTAATATCAGTGTTTAAATCGAATTTCGCGAAGACTGTGTTTGTCCATAAACCTACTTTTGTCAACAAATCCGTTGACTCCATTGATTCTTCCCTTACCCGTGTATTGCCACATTGTAAAGTCACGTTGGTCAGCCAGTTCGGGAATGCGTCGTGTATATTGTGCAATCATCAGTTTATATCCATCAATCTTTCCTAAAAGATAATTGTTATAGAAGTTCACAAAGGTATAGAGTAGGGGCTTTTGGTTATAAGCTTTCTCCACCAAATGTATGAATTTGAACAAAGAATCGCAGAATTCCTCAGTGTCAAGTCCGCTTTTTGTTTCGATATCTATCATCGGAATAAGGTCTTGTTCGCCTGGACGACATTGAGTCATAAAGTTGAGTAGTTGCTTGTTTAAATCTGTTTTAGGACGAAAGAAATGGTAAGAACCAACCTTAAGTCCATATTTATGCGCCAACTCTATATTGCGTTCATACTTTGTATCAATACGATCTCCTCCTTCAGATGCCTTCAAATAGACATAGGCCATCTTAGAGTTTTCTCCTACAGTCTCCCAAAAGACATCCCCTTGATAATGACTTAAGTCGATGCCATGCACGTGACTACACGTATCTTCGCACTGAACATATTCCTGAGCATTTAGGAGTGTGGGTGTGAAGAAAATGAAAAAGACGATTAAATATAAATTCTTGAACCTCATATTTGCAAAATTACAGCAAATACATAGAATGGCAAAATAAATTAATTTTATTTTGCTTATTCCTCGATTTCAGACAAACTACGTGAGAAATTCAATAGAAAATTACTGGTTGTTTCTATGGGTGCGTAGTCTATATAACGCATACTGCGTCGCAAATTGCGTCTAAGCAACTTTTGATTGTTATGTACAAAAACGCTGTTTCCTTGTCTAAAGTGCCACTCTTCTGTGTCATGTTCTATGTTTGTTATAGACCGAAGAGTTAGTGAAATCGCTTCTTTCTCAGGCTGTTTTACAAAAGGTAGCTCCGCCTTTTCAAAGCCAAGGAGGTCTATAAGGATATTACCTTGCAACTGTGCAAGGCGCGAAACATGAAGCTTTGAAAGCCAACGTTCTAACTTCATAAAGTCAACTTTCTCTCCACGGGAACGCAGATATTGACCCAATTGGATAATACCACGAACGGGAATCCCATGATTCATCGTTGCATTTACATTTGCTATGATGATTCGTAAGAGGTAGATGGTTTCTTTAGAAACCTGAGTTGCTGTTGCTTCTTCTTTCTGAATCTTCTTCAATCTCTTGTTCAACAGGGGGTTGGATAGGGTCACTTCGCCCGCTGGCATGTCTGCAATGTTTTTCATAAGCACCATGAGTTTCTTCAGCTTGAACCTCGACATGGGCTCTAATTGCTCTTTAGTTTGGAAGTTATCTATCCTAAGTTTTGTGAAAAGATTGCGTTGAATAATATTCATAATGAATGACATTTGAATTAAGAAAACCTCTTTGGATATCGAAAGATGATGGACATTAGCGCGACAACACCTATAGCCATCGGGTAGTATAGATAGGAAAGAATATGTATTGGGCTTACTCCTGACAAGCCAGCTGCCAGTAACATTTGAACACCATAAGGGATTAGACCTTGTACACAGCAAGAAAATGTATCCAAAATACTTGCGGCTTTCCGATTATCTACACCATATTTATCTCCTATTTTCTTTGCAATCGCCCCCACAGTCAATATTGCTACTGTGTTGTTTGCAGTGCAAACGTTGACAAATGAAACTAAAGTTGCAATAGCAAGTTCGGCACCTCGCTTGCCATTTACTTTGCGAGTAATCTTCTCAATGACATAATCTATACCGCCGTTTTCACGGATTATTTCGAGCATTCCACCTGCCATCATCGCAATAATCACAAGTTCTCCCATGCCAAGTACGCCGTCTCCCATCGCTGCAAACCATCCATATACGTTATAATCTCCCATTGCTATTCCAATGATACCACAGAGAAATAATCCTAATGTCAATACAGCCATGACATTCATTCCTGCAATTGCTGCAATCAACACAAGTAAATAGGGAAGGATTTTGATATATTCTACAGGAGGAATTGTTGTCGGTTTGCTGACATGCTCACCCAAAAAGAAATATATAATGAGAATAATGATGGCGGCAGGAGCTACAATCAATGCGTTAACATGAAACTTATCTTTCATTAAACAGCCTTGAGTTTGCGTTGCAACGACTGTAGTGTCAGAGATAAATGATAGATTATCGCCAAAGTATGAACCGCCAACGATGACTGCTGTCATCATAGCTACATTGTAATCTGTTGAATGTGCCACGCCAACGGCTATCGGAACAAGAGCTACAACTGTACCAACACTCGTACCAATTGATATTGATATAAAGCAGGCAGCAAGGAAAAGACCAGGCAGAAGCATTCCACTTGGTAGATAATGTAATGTGAAGTTGACAGTCGCATCAATAGCTCCCATGCTTTTAGCTGATGCAGCAAATGCTCCCGCTAATACGTAAATCCAAAGCATAAGCATAAGATTGCTTGCGCCGGCCCCACGACTAAAGGTATCAATCCTTTTCTTTATGGGAAGTCCTCCCGATATAATGATAGCATAAATACTTGATAACATGAAAGCAACAGAGAGCGAAAGATTTGGTTCATTCTTACTCTTGTCGACTGAATAGATTGTAAACATCAAGATGAATGCAATCAAAACAAACAATGGCGATAATGCTAATAATCCCTTTTTTGTATTCAATGTCTTGTATTATAATGTTACTCCATTCTTGAAAATGGCAATTTCTTGATAGCCGTTGACCTCATTTTGCACCTTTTCTCCATTGGCAACAGCAAGTATTTTGTCGATAAACTTATTACGAAGTGTCTGCATCTCGGTGCCCTCTACAAGTTCTCCTGCGTTAAAATCAATCCAGTTCGGTTTAGTTTGATAGAGCTGTGAGTTCGTACTTATCTTCATTGTGGGGACAAATGTACCAAAAGGTGTACCACGGCCTGTTGTGAATAACACCATCTGGCAACCCGAAGCTGCCAGTGCTGTGGCTGCAACAAGATCATTTCCTGGCGCAGAAAGCAGATTTAATCCATTAACTTCAATTCGTTCTCCATACGAAAGTACGCCGCAAACTGGTGCATGTCCACCTTTTTGTGTACAGCCTAAGGCCTTATCTTCGAGTGTAGAAATCCCACCAGCTTTATTGCCTGGTGATGGATTTTCACCCACAGGCTCACCATGTTCAAGGAAGTATGTCTTGAAATCGTTAATCATTTTCACTGTCTTTTGAAATAGTTGTGGAGTCAAACAACGATTCATTAAAATTGTTTCTGCACCAAACATTTCTGGAACTTCAGTCAATACTGTTGTTCCTCCTTGTGCAATTAGCCAGTCAGAGAATGCTCCTACGAGAGGGTTTGCTGTTATTCCGCTGAAACCATCACTGCCTCCACACTTCAATCCGATACGGAGTTTATCCACACTAACCTCTTCCCGCTGATCTTGTGCAGCCTTATGATACAGTTTTCTTAAAATGTTCATGCCGGCTTCTACTTCATCTCCCTCAACTTGTTGCGTTATTAGGAGTCGTATTCTTTCTGTATCATAGTCACCAAGAAGCTTCATGAAATCTTCTGGTTGATTGTTTTCACATCCTAACGAAATAACTAACACGCCACCGGCATTGGGGTGTTGGCAGATATCTCGAAGCACTTTACGTGTGTTTTCGTGGTCATCTCCTAACTGAGAACAGCCATAATTATGATGCCAAGCATGTATTCCGTCAATTCCTTTTAATTGGGTTTCTTTTTCAAGTTGCCTTGCTAAGCGCTCTGCAATGCCATTAACGCAACCTACAGTTGGTACAATCCATATCTCATTTCGAATGCCAACTTCTCCATTTCTACGTAGAAAACCTTTGAAATGTCTGTCTTCATGTTCTATCTCAAGAGGCATTATTCTTGGTTGATACTCATATTCAAGTGTACCAGAAAGATTGGTTTTAATGTTTTTTTCATTGACCCATTCTCCTGCTTTGAGGGGTTCTTTCGCGTGCCCAATAGGATATCCATATTTGATGATAGGCTCATTTTGATTTGTGTCATGAAGAAGAATCTTATGACCAGCAGGAGTCTCCCTGAGCACATGAATAATGCCATGTGATGTTTTAATCTCTTCGCCAACAAGCATTGCACGGAGGCAAACCACGACATTATCGTTTTTGTTGATTTGTAAATAAGCAGTTTGTTTCATGTAAATAGTAGTTTGTTAGATTGTTTTATAGTTGTGTTCGTCTATAGAAATCGATATTTTCCTTCATTATCAGTTCTATTGGCATATAATTCACGGGTTGTACCTTTTTCTTTAGCACAATAGTTCTGAACAAAGCGTCTACACATGAGTAACCTTGTTGGTATGCATGTTGCGCAATGAGAAATGAAATACTTCCTTTTTTGATGCATTCTGCGTTCTTAGCAACCATATCATAGCCCATAATTTGAATGTTATTGCGATGTGTTTTCAAAAGAAACTCTCCTACAATATGTGCCTTTGAATTCAACGTTATGCAGTGATGTGTATTAGGATGTGTCGTGAAATAGTCTTCCAATATATTAGCATATTCTTCCTTACTACTTTCACGTGGCAGGTTGACCTCGATGATTTTGACATCTGGAAAAAATGTTTTCATATAGTTACGGAACCCTACTTCCCGGTTCACTTGTTGCGTACTGGAAACATGTCCGTTCTTCATTTGCTTCATTAACATGATTTCTTGATTGTCAAAAGCCTTCATCATGAGTATCTTTGCGGCAAAGAAACCACTGCTAAGTGAGTCTTGTCCATAAAAAGATAGGGGCTTAAGCTCAGGCATATACGAATCCAATAGGATGAAAGGAATATTATTTTCATGCAAGGTTTCAGTGAATTCACGTGTAATTTCGAACTCAGCTGGCACCACTACAACGCCATCTGGTTTCTGTTGCAGGCATTCTTTGCTTTTTGTTCTGAATGAATCGTCGTTGAAACGCTCATAATAAATGAACTTAACATCTATGTGAAAGTCTCGTCTTGACTCCATAGCCTTCGCGGCACCTTCCTCAATTTCCTGCCAATAAGTTTCCTCTTCATGCTTCGGAATGAAAAGAAAAAACGTATAAGATTTATTATAAGCCAATGCACTTGCATACATATTGGGTTGATAATTCATTTCAGCAAGGGCCTTTTCTACTTTCTTTCGCGCTGGCTCTGATACGTTAGGACGATTGTGAAGCACGCGGTCTACAGTGCCAACTGACACTCCTGATCTCTTTGCAATGTCTTTAATCCTAATTCTTTCCGTCATGATTGTATTGTCATCTAAGAAATATTGTCTGATGCTTGCAGGTTTTTCGTCTGCGAGTTATGCTAATTTTCTATGTGCAAAGTTACTACAAAAAAGTGAAATGCGGAAAGATATAGTGATAGAATTGAGTTACAAGGGTTTTGGTTGAAGTGGCGATAATCCGTGAAGCCATTACAATCCCTGCCGAAGCCAAATCCTGACGCCGCTACGTTACTTGTTCGTAACCATGCCCGAAAATGCGACAAACGGGTACGAATAGCGAAACAAGGCTCTAAGGAATAGTGAGTTATCCATAACTCATGCGAAAAATCAGGTTACGGAAAAAGATTGCGCCGTTCCTCCCCGTTTTGCGTACCAACACCGGACTCTTCACCAACTAATTTTGAAACCCAAAAATTAAGGACAATGAAGAGTACATTTTCAGTAATCTACTACCTCAAGCGTCAGGTAGTGAAAAAGGACGGGACAGTTCCCGTCATGGGACGCATCACGGTGGACGGCAGCCAGACACAGTTCAGCTGCAAACTGACTGTCGATCCGAAACTGTGGGACACCAAAGGTGGACGTGTCACGGGCAGAAGCACGGCGGCACTCGAAACGAACCGTATGCTTGACAAGATGCGGGTACGCATCAACAGGCATTATCAGGAAATCATGGAGCGTGACAACTTCGTCACGGCGGAGAAGGTGAAGAACGCCTTTCTCGGACTGGAACACCGCTACCACACGCTGATGCAGGTGTTCCGCCAGCACAACGAGGACTACGAGAAGCAGGTGGAGGCAGGCATGAAAGCCAAAGGCACGCTGCTGAAGTACCGCACCGTTTACAAGCACATGCAAGAGTTCCTCGACATCCGCTACCATGTGAAGGACATCGCCCTAAAAGAGCTTACCCCGGCTTTCATCTCCGACTTCGAGATGTTCCTGCGCACGGACAAGCACTGCTGCACCAATACCGTGTGGCTGTACGTCTGCCCGTTACGGACGATGGTATTCATCGCCATCAACAACGAGTGGCTGACGCGCGACCCGTTCCGCGAGTATGAAATCAAGAAGGAGGAAACAACACGCAGTTTCCTGACCAAAGATGAGATCCGCCTGCTGATGGAGGGGAAACTGAAAAACGCCAAACAGGAATTGTACCGCGACCTCTACCTGTTCTGCGCCTTCACGGGGCTGTCGTTCGCGGATATGCGCAACCTTACGGAAGAGAATATCCGCACCTACTTCGACGAACACGAGTGGATAAACATCAACCGCCAGAAAACGGGCGTGGTGTCCAACATCCGCCTGCTCGACATCGCCAACCGCATAATCGGCAAATACCGGGGACTGTGCGGGGACGGCAGGATATTTCCCGTTCCGCATTATAACACGTGCCTTGCCGGTATCCGTGCCGTCGCCAAGCGTTGCGGCATCACCAAGCATATCACGTGGCATCAGAGCCGCCACACGGCAGCCACGACGATATTCCTCTCCAACGGTGTTCCCATCGAAACGGTCAGCTCCATGCTCGGACACAAGAGCATAAAGACGACGCAGATTTACGCAAAGATAACCAAAGAGAAGCTCAATCAGGACATGGAGAACCTTGCCGCAAGATTGAACGGCGTCGAGGAATTTGCAGGTTGCACCATCTAAAAAGAAAAGCCATGAAACGTGACACAATCATCATCGAGGACAAGGCAGTCAGCGTAACCGGTAACGACGTGTGGATGACCGCCACCGAAATAGCCGGATTGTTCCATACGACCGTCCCGGCAGTGAACGCCGCCATCAGAGCCGTCCGCAAGTCGGACGTGCTGAACGACTACGAGGTGTGCCGCTACATGCAGCTTGAAAACGGGCTGCACGCGGACGTGTACGCCCTTGAAATCATCATCCCGGTCGCTTTCAGGGTGAATACCTACAACACCCACCTGTTCCGCACATGGCTGGTGGGAAAGGCACTCTCACAAGAGAAACGGCAGACATACGTGATGTTCATACAGAACGGAAAAGCCGGGTATTGCTGATTGCACATACCCCATAAGACAAGTAAACGGGTAGCACCACAAAAGGTGTCACCCGTTTACTTTTTCATGAAACCGCCTCACTCCAGCGGCTTGCGGTAGTTCGCTTCCAGTACCCCGCGCAGCCCCGTTTCCGGGTAAAGCACCTTCCCTCCCAAAAGTATGAAGGGCAACACGCGGTTGTTGCGGTATTCCTGCAAGGTGCGCCGGCTCACACGGAGCAGTTCCGACACCTCGCCGTCCGTCAGGTAACGTTCCCCGTCCAGCGGAGGACGGTAGCTTTCCAGAAATGCGGACAGCCATTTCGAGCCTTTGCGCATATCCTGCACCACAGAGGCTATCGGCTCGTCTTCCATCGTAAAAACATCGTTGTTCTCGTTCATCATAACTTCGGATTCAGTGGGTGAATAAATCAAATCATCTGCCGTGCGGATAGAGCGTGCCGACAAGCGGTATCAGCCGCTTCACCTCCTCTGGCTTGTAATAGAACCTGCGGTTTATCTGCGAGTAGCCGATAAGCCGCCTGTCACGCAGCGTCTGCAACGTGCGCGGGCTTATTCTCAACTGCCCGCAGACCTCCTCGCCCGTGAGCCATCTTTCCATGCGCCCCGTGTCGCTTTTGCGCCTCAGGGCGGCGACCTTCTCCGAGAGTGCGCCGAATGCCGCCACCATCATCTCGAAAGTCTTTTTCTCGATAGATACTATTTCCATATTCATGTCATTTAGAGTTTGCCGCAAAGGTAACGAAACGGCATACAAGACGTATCGTTTTCCGCTGAAAGGCTGCTGG
>NZ_GL629647.1:318875-324350 GCF_000185845.1 Segatella salivae DSM 15606 | reverse complement strand
CACGGCGGCGGGTGATGAGGCGCATAATTTCATCGTGGTGGTGGAGGATAACTTTAGCAACTCCTACGAACTGGAATTTGACTTCAACAACAGGAATGTAAAGGACGACGATCTTACCATCGTTCCCATCGGCAACTTCAGCCCCTTGTTGAAATGATGCGTGTATTCATGACAATGCTCTGTTCACTTCTGACGGTCTGTTCTGTGTCCGCGCAGATCAGCCGCCAAGAGGGAACGGACGGGCAGGCGGCAATCTACCGACTGCCGCTTATGGAACGTGCTTTTTTATGCTGCCGCTACTTTGAAGGCTGGCACTCAGAAAAACACTACCCATACGTCGGTTGGGGTCACAAACTTTTGCCAAACGAGAAGTATTCGGCACGAACCATGACAAAACGGGATGCGGATGAACTTTTGCGGAAAGACCTGCGCAAATTTGTCGCCATGTTCCGTAAATTCGGGGTTGATTCGATTTTGCTTGGCACGTTAGCTTACAATGTGGGACCGGCGAAGCTGTTAGGCAGCAAAACAATCCCCAAAAGCACCTTAATCAAGAAGCTGGAAGCTGGTGACAGGAACATCTACCGTGAGTATATAGCCTTCTGCAACTACAAAGGAAAACGCCACGCCATGCTGCTCAAACGGAGAAAGGCGGAGTTTGCGCTGTTGTATATCCCATAAAAGGACTGACAAAACTGGCAAAAGACGTGCCATATTTAACTTGGCACGTCTTTTGCTCTATCACTTGATAGATTATCGTAGGATTTTCTCGTTAATTGACATCGTTGAGCCATTTTTGCCTATCGGTTTCCAAATAACACTTCAAGTTGTAAGTGTTGTGAGAGCAATACAAAACATAGTTATTAACCATAAAAAGTATAGCGAAATTATGAAGAAAGTATTTAGGAAAATTCAGAAAGGAACAACAAAAATGATTGAACGTATCAAATCGTTGGGGGAAATGGAGACGAAGCAGAAATGTGTAGTTCAACGGTTCGAGATTATCATTCCCCTCCACCAAAAAATAACGACCCAATATATAGCCTCCGCAAGTTTTACTTGCGGATTTTTTAGTTATCGCAGATTGGACAAAGGTTTCTTTGCTACTTTCTTTGTCCGCCATCATGCTCACTGAAAGAAAGTAGGGCGGCTCTCGCCGCCCCGCCACTCAAAAGCGTGTGTAAAGTCCCGTCACCATCGTGAACATTTCCTCCAGCATATCAAAATAGATACCCTCGTGTACGGCAATGTCCTTTGTCTTGCACTCAAAGGTCTTTTTGCTGAACGTCCTGCGGTAGAAGCGCATATTGTAGAGGTCTGCCCCTTCGTCATAGATGATGTCAAGGCGGTTGGCACTTGTTTTGTTCCTTGCAAGGCTCATCCGTAAGCCGTTGCCCATATCTATGAAATCACGGCTACCTGTCATGGCGGTGAAGCGTTTTCCGCCTATCTGCTGTAATATCGTCTTGGCTATCATATCTTTTGTTTTTAGGGTTTTAAGTATTGGCGGTGCGGACACCGCCATCCCGTTCAAAATTCTCGCATTTCGGAAATGGGGGTCTGCCGTTGTAGCCACTCTTTCACACATTCCATATTGTACTCGCTCGTGATGACTGCCGTATGGCTGTCGGTGGCGGTGAAACGTGTGCTTTCGTAATCATCTATCCACCCCTTGAGGGTGTCCGTTCCCCACGCTCCGGTATCGTCAAAGATACCGTCCAATGCCGTGATAGGTTCGCTGAACTTGACTATCAGCGTTTGATAGGTCGTGTTCATAGTCTGTCCTCCTTTCCCTTCTTTGCGTTCAGCCACTTGTCCCGTGCGGCTCGGCACTCGTCCAACGTGGGTTTGACACAAGAGAACAATTCTCTGTCTATGGGGTGGCGGTAGTCGTACTGCACAAGTGTCCGCCTGCGTCTTCCGATACCCGATTGGAAACGCTCGTATTTCTCCGTACCTGCTTCCGCGCAGGTGCTTACTCCGTTGATGGTCATTCGTGTTGTCATAATGTTGCTTTTTAGATGGTTAAAAATGTACTGACAGAACTCTGTTCTTCATCACCATTTCGGGGTTGCTTGTGTAGCGTTGGTGCAGGTAGAAATGGTGTGAGCCGAAGCCGTAAAGGAAAAACTTGTCAAGTTCGTGCTTCTCGGCAAACTCCTTTACGCTCTTTCTCAATTCCCCCTCACTCGTTGTGAGAGTGAGGAGGTTCACAAATTCAAGGAACATCGTGGGGATTGCATCATCCCACACACAAATCATACTTTCAATTCTTACTTCCATATCAATGTTGTTTTAGGGGTTATGCTATGCCGCTTTCATCCGCTCACGGATAAGGTTGGCGTTCTTGTTCACAAGGTCTATGATGCGCTCGTGATATTCGGTGTCCTGGTTGTGCTTGCCGTGGCACTGCACCACTTCGAGGGTTCGCAAGTCCACCTCTACGGTTTCAATAATCTCATCGCCAATCCTTGCCGATAGTATGAGGGTGTCGGCTTTCTTGTAGTATCCACTGCCAAACACGCAGATGCCCTGCGTCTTGCCCTCGTTGTAATACTCGTCTATGCTTTCAAGCACCTTGACGATTATTTCCTCGTCCGTGATTACCAAGCCGAAGAATTTGGATTTGTTGGCGATGAAATCCTCCGCATCTTTCTTTCGTTGGAGTTGTCGCTGTTGCTCACGCTCACGCCTTTCAATCTCCCAACGGCGTTGCTCTGCGGCTCTTTCCTTCTCGTGTATGGCTTCAATTTTTCGGGTTGCGTTGTCGTGTGCCGCCATGAAATCTTCGGGACAGATGTTCTTCGGGTTACGGAGGTCTTGACCGAGTTTTTTGAGCATACGCAGATAGTCGCACCACATTGAGAGGTTGTCTATCTGATACTTGTGACGCTTGGCAATCAGATATGATGCCCAACATTCATCGGCAGTACGGGTATTGAAAAGAAAGTGTTTCATGACCTCAATCTCACCGCCTTTCATAAGGGTTTCAATTCTTGGGTCTGAAAGCAAGGCTTTGAAAAGACGCACGGGGGAGATGCCGTGGAAATCGCCCTTGAAGCCGTTACGTCTGAGTTGGGGCAATATCCTCATCTTTGGATATGCACAGCTTCTTGCCACCACATCATCGTATAGGCTGTTGTGCGGTCTTACCTCCATATCGCTGCCTAATGCCCACACATCGCAATAGCAGAAAAGGAAGCCACGGAGCAACGCCATGTCCGTAACCTTGCCGTCGGGTGAAATCCAACGCTGCACGACCTCGTGGCAGTAGAAACGCATCGGTTCGCCTTTCCTGCTCTCGCATCTGACCTGCGCCACGCGGATTACCTGATACCCTTTGCAGGTGGTTATCACGCTGAAATTCTGCGTTTCCTTGTAGATGCGTCTGCGTGTGTCCTGCACTTTGAGTTCGGCATGGCATTTGGGGCAGGTGCAGCCTTCAAGGGTGTCGCATAGTCCGCTGTCGCTGTGCCACTCGTGACCGCAGTCGGAACAGGTGATGTTCCCTTTCTTGGTGCGGTAGCCGATATGCTCAACGCAGTGGCGGTATGCCCAATCTATTTGTGTCGCTGATATGGGGCGAAGGTTGGCGGAAAGTCTTGCCACCTCTTTCTGTATCTTGGTCTTCGGTTTCATAAGCCTAAATCAAATAATGAGGGTTGGGGTTGGTTTTCTTTTCTCGCTGACGGTCTGTGGCGGTTCTGCAACTTGCGGAGTTCCTCCTCTTGGTATTTGCGGACAGCGTTCTGACGTGCCTCCGCCTTTTCCTCTGCCGTGAGTTTCACAACGTGGTTCACAACCACTTGGCAGTCCATCGGTTTGCCCACCTCTATCTCGTTTTCCTCATAGTAGTGGATGGCTTGCCCGAATATCTCTCCGTCCGTGAAACCGTTGCAACCGCTTTTCTGCACATAGTTCAGAATGTGGGTCACGCACTCGTCCATGTTCTTGGCAGGGTTGCGGTACTTCTTTGCAAATAGCGCATCTTCCTCCGCACGCTGTTCCAAGTACATATATATCGTTCTCTTGAAATGGTCTGTTCCTTTCATATCGCTGTCATTTTTAGATTATCTGTTTCAGTATCTCTCTCCAATAGGTCGGCTCTACCTCGCTGAGAAGGAAGTCCATGAAATCCCTCCGTGCGTCCTTGTTCAGTTCGTGGTACAATCTTCGGAAAGTTTCAAAATTGCCGTTGATGTACGTTTCCACCATATACACGAAGATGTTGTCCACCTCGTAATATCTGCACTGCTGCGCTGCCGTCTTGCTGTTTCTTTTTGCCATGTCGGTAAGGGTTAAAGGGTGAATAACCAAAGGATGAAGCCAAAGAAGGCAATGGTGGAAAGGATAGCCACGATTACACCTATCGCCACTCGGAACACTCCGTTTACAATCTCTCTGATGATGCCCCAAAGGATGCCGAACACCCCGAAGGCGGTGCGCATCATCAAGCCGCATATCGCCAACCCGATGTGTTGCGCCATTTGTCTGAAATTTGCCGTTGCCGTCATATCTTCGCTGTTTTTGATTTTTTTGTTTTTAATGCGGATTCAAGAGCTGAGGGAGTTGAGTTTCAAACTATCTTATCTGCCTCTCGTTTATCCGACATTTTTTTTATGCGTCTTTCTGTCGCATCGGTCGTTTTCGTTTCGGGTGCTTGAAAAGGTAGGGATTAGGGAATGCAAGGTTTTTCGGTCAAAATACTACCCGCAGGGCTGGAGATTTTTACCGAAAACAGGAGGCTTGACCTTGCTTTCCCGTCCAATCCCGGAATTACCTTTGCGCCCAGAACGAAAATGACTGACTGATGCGGCTTACTGAAAGGCGCAAAATGGAGGTAAACGAAAACAGAGGCAGATTGTGTAGAAAAAAACTTCAGGGGAAAATCCGTAAAAAAAAGAATCACCAAAAGGAAAAAGACATCACCGGAAGCGTGAAAAGGGCAAACCACAACAAAGGAAGTATGATTGTTTCCGATCCGACGGAACTTGTTCAGCCGGGTGGCAACAATCATTCTTCCCGGTTTGTCCGGCTGTGTGTGGGCGCCTGTTTCATTCATGGGGCAGGCTGACACACTCTGCATTCACTTTCCGCTTCCGGCAAAAGAGACAGCGAAAAAAGAAAAATCATTTGAAAACCCGTAAAAGCACCTCTTGGCATAGGCGCAAAAGAAAGGGGCATTGCTTCATCTGTCTAAACATCGTTTAGGCGTGAGGCAATGCCCTTTTCTCCAGCTATGCGGTAGTCGGCACACGTTTGTTCCAAACTCGTTTTGGGCAATGGTGTGCCGACGGACAATACCGCTTTTACGGAAAATTCTTATGAATGAGGGGATAAAAAACGGGAGTTTATATCAAAATCTCGAATTAAATAGCTACTTTTGCATACGAAGAGTTCTTTGAAGGTTACGCAACGCGCAGAAGGATAATGCAGTAGATAACTAACTAAATCGTAACCTATTACTATCAAGAG
>NZ_GL629647.1:309692-316779 GCF_000185845.1 Segatella salivae DSM 15606 | reverse complement strand
CCATAAAGAGCAATTAACCTACGCTCATTTCCAATAAATTACACTCTTTTCGTAACTTCAGACTGCAAAATTACGAAATTAAGTTGAATTGTACGAGTATATATTCAATTATTTGTGTAAAAACTAAACTTGTTTTATAGCGAATCTTAACCTGTTGGTAATTCCTTTTGGAGTGGATATCTTGCATTTTATTCTTTTATATGATAGGAATCGCTTTCATAATACACGATTAATCTATGAAAATGTAAAATAAATAATCTGTTTTTTTGTATGGATTGATATGTGTATTTGCTTATAAGAAAATGTTATTTTTTGCTCAATAAGGCAACTTTTGTAGTGGATGATAAACTGATAATTTACATGTTATAAACTATTGATTATTATTTTATTACTTATATTATATAAATTTTCACTTTAATTTTAGTTGTATCGCATTATGTTTGCAGTCATTTTATCTCGCAATATGTATGATTTTACACGATAAAATGACATACTTTATATGATAATATGTGTCACTTCTCTTCATAAAGAGCCGTTAACACTATATCGGTTATTAGCAACGTGTGATGGTCTTTGATGGCCTTCATACAATACGTTGCATACCGACACAATGTTAAGTTATGCTATGTATCTTCTATTTTCTAATTATCCGCATATTTCCCGATAAGGACAATATTGACATCTCTTTGTATTTTCCGTTGGATTAAAAGCTATATCAGGATTAAAAATGTCCTCAATGAGTTCCTTCAACTTGGTTAAGAAGTCTTCTGTATATATCGAAACGTCTGTAATGATGTCTTTACCGAACTTTAGAATTGGTGTATAATCATCGCCTGTTGCATGTTGAATAAATAGTAAGGAAGGGCTAACAGGAAGATGATTTGGATTAAGATTGCGGTTATTATATAGCATAATCGAGTAGAGTAGCGCTTGGAGATAGTAGTCAGAATGGCTCTCTATCTTTTCTGGATTAAAGATATCGTCTACACTTTTAATGCTTGTCTTATCATTACTCCCTGTTTTATAGTCGACCACTCGGATGCAGGTACTTCCATTTTCGTCGATTTTGTCAATGCGATCAATGTTTCCAAACAGACTAATTTGTTTCAAACCTTCTTGCGTATTGATGTCAAAAGGCATCTCAATAGGCTTTTCCAAGCCAAGTATTGAGAATGGAGTAAGCTTCTGATCTATAGCTAACAGTCTCTTTATATATTCGATAATTACCTGTCGATTGATAATTTGCAATCCATTATAGGTAATATTTTTATCATCTTTGACATTGAAAAGCTTTTCTCTGAACGCCTCTTCTATGATACGAGGCAATAGCGATTTATCTTTCAGTGCATTAATAATATCTTGCTTTTGCACTACATCTTTGTTACATTTGCTTTCATAAAACAACTCAGCTGCACGGTGAAAGATGTTACCAAAGATGCGGTTATCTATTTCATCTTCTTCGTTATCAGGTTCCTTTATGCCTGCAATATATCTATAGTAAAACCTCATTTGACAACGCAAATAAGTAGTAATTGCGGTAGGAGAGAGCCGATCTGTCTGATAGATATTGCGCATAACCTCTTGGTTTTTCACGATAGGTTTCTTGATACTTTGCAATGGATTTTGAGATGCATTGAGGTTCTTAAAATGAATATTCTGTCCACTTTCAACCATCAATTGCAGCATAAAGCGACTCATTTCGCCTGTTGCTGTCTTACTTGCTGCTTTATTATAGGTTAATGTTATATCCGTTGCACGTTGCAGAAGGCTATGAAAATAATAGGCATAAATAGCTACTTTATTATCAATTGTTGTTAATCCAAAAGCCTTTCTTACAGCATACGGGATGAAAGATGTGTCGTTTACTCCTTTGGGCATATTGCCTTCATTGCACGAAAGCACAAGAACGTGGTCGAAATCAAGGTTGCGTGTTTCAAGAACTCCCATGATTTGCAGTCCTACAATAGGTTCTCCATGGAAAGGAACTGATGTTGATGAAATCAACTGATTAATGAGTTTATTATATATATTAAAATCTGCCACAAGATCACCACATGCAATCAATGCATCTAATCGATTGAAAAGCGTGTAGGTTCTGAATATAGATTCATGAACAAGCGGAGCATCTTCACCCTCGGCTGTATAGTTTTTACCAATTTCCTGGAGTATATCTACAATCCAAGCATTGACAGATGGCACGTCAGCATAATGCTTCCCAAAGATTCTTTCATTGTCTTTCACGTAATTCATATACACATGTTGTTGAAGCATTGTGCACCATTTACGACTGAAAGACTTTCGCTTTGTATTGTATCCCATGGTTTGAAGCATGACAAGTAGTCGCACAAAGGAGGCTATTGGCGTATGTTGCAAGGGATAACCTGTAGTGATATTGACATATTTTAGATTTGGACTGAGACAATGAATAACAGTAGGTAAGAGGTTTTCATCAGCCAAAACAATAGCTGTTCTACGTCCTGCTGCGACACGTTTTGGGTCTTTTAGCCATGTACTTATATAGCGTGCTTGAATATTTTCGGTTGTAGCACTGAGATAAGTAATATCTTTTGGTCTTTCGAAGTTACAATAAATTGCTTTATCAGTAGTATCGAGTTCATTCGGAAAATACTTCAAATATTGTCGTATATATGTGCCTGCTTCATGTTTGAGTCCATGCTTTTCACTCATGAAGTAGTCATCAAAATCCCAGTAAAACTTTGCTTTTCCTTGCTTCAGTAGACGCTCACAAAGCTTTTGTTCAACAGTCTGCATCATATTGAAACCTACGAAAATATAGATGTCGCTATGGAAATCAAGCTGTTCTTTCCCTACAACCTCTCGATAAAGTGCACCTTCATAGGCCAAGCCTTGTTGTGAAAGACGCTCATTAAACTTTGTATATATCTCTTCAAAGTTACTCCATAGGTTTATAAATCGTTCTTTTAGTTTTGATGTTATGTCTTCTGTGAAGTTGGCAAAGAACTTCTTTAACAGCTCTTTTTGCTCATCATTGAGGTATGAAGCGTCGTCAAATTCATGAATGTCTTTTATGCTTTTGAATATCAAATGAGCATCGCCCATATTCTTATCTATGTCATCATAGTCGGCCAAAAGCACCTGTCCCCAACCATAAAAGTGGTCAAGAGTCTCGTCACTCCCTGTACATTCGTTGAAAATCTTATGTAAATCGCATATCAGTTTAATTTGATCGCCCACTGATTTGCTTGAATGTGCACGGAAAAGTTCACTGATTGTGAGATAATTTGGGCTCCATAATGGTTTATTTGATAGGCGAACAAGTTCTTCATTAAGGAATAAAGAGGCACGCTTGTTTGGGAAAATGATGGTGATACGCGAGAGATCTGTTCCGTATTTATGCAGAATGTCCTCGGCAACATATTGTAAGAAGCTTTTCATTATAGTTTAATCATTTTATTTGAGAATAGATACCATAAGTAACCTGTAATATTTTTATATCCCATTTCACTTAGTAAGTTCATGTATTCTTTTACTTGTGATTGGTGCTCTTCTTTGGGAACACCAAACTTATAGTCAACAACAATCATCTCATTTCCATCAAACATGACACGATCAGGACGTCGTTCTTCTACCTTATCCGTAAGAGTATTGAGCTTAAGTATACTGCACTCGTTGAACAATGTCCATTGATTAGAGTACCAAGAAGCTACACGTGGGTCGTTTAAACGGTCTGTAATCAGTTTGTGAAGTCGGTCTTGTGTGATAATCTTATCATACAAAATACCTTCTGCTTCCAAATCATTTAATGCCTTATTAACATCATCTTTTGTCTTGATTGTAGAGAATACAGCATGTAAAACACTGCCAAGTTTAATATAACTCTGCCTTTTTGTGCTTTCTTCATCACTGGCATTGTCGTCTGAAACAAATTCTTTACTCTTGTTACTTTGCTTGAACTCAACGATATTCTCATAATTATCAATTGCAATTTCAATATCTTCTGCAGTTTGTTCAAATATGTTCTTGGTCGCTTTTTTAACGCGATTATTGACAAGAGAAGATTCATTTCCGTAGGTAAACAGAATTTCTTCGTCTTTTTCTTTCGTAGCGTCGTACTCTGCATTTAGTTGATTTGCAACTGCGCCTAAACTGTTTTCAATCACCCAAGAGCGTCCTTGTCCTTTGTCACCTCGCTTGCCATAAACGTATAATCCACGCCCAGCACGGGTAAAAGTGACGTAAAGGAGGTTGAGATTATCAACGATATTGAGGAAATGTTCATGCGCGTAATCTTTTTCATAGATAGAGTTTTTCATTAGCTTGCGACTGAACGACACTGGAACTATAGGCAAAGCATTAAATGGTTCTACGTCAGGTTCGCACCAGATTACGTCCCTTTTTTCAAGTTCCCAGTTACAAAAAGGCACGATAACATGGTCAAATTCCAACCCTTTACTCTTGTGAATGGTATATAAAGAAATACCTTTTTTGCTGCTACTTTGAATTGAACACTTGTGTATATTGTCTGTCCATTGTTCTAAAAATCCATGTAAATCGGGGATCCCATCTTGCATATATTCATTTAGTTTATCGTAAAACGCACATATATATGCCGTTTGTCCCGAGAGTTTTTGAAGCTCAAAGATACGATAAATCTCTTCTGCCATGTCAATTAATGATAGTCCTCGCAAGTGGTTTTCTTGGTTGAAGAATTGTGGAGGAAGACAATCTTTTAATGATTTGTCCTTTAACAATATATTATTGTCAGTCAAATTGTTATCCTTAATTGCTTTAATGTAAAGCTTAGTTAGGGCGGCTTGTGCAATATCATCATTAGGATTGTTCAACACCTTCATTGCATTGATGATGATATTCACGGCTTGTGAAGCATCAAGATGAAACGCTTCTTCGGAAATAAGATGTACCTCCGGCTTGTTTTTCATGAAGTATTCTCCAATCCTTTCTATGTCGGAATTGTATCTAACGATAATCGCTATATCATTTTCTCTAACACCATTATCAAGGAGATGCTGCACCTTATCTGCTATTTTCTTATGAGTTTCCTCTTCATATTCAGGGGTGTTAGGTAGTAATTCGACTTCAACAATACCTACTTCTTTCTTATCTGAGGGAATATCTTGTGTCACATCTGCGTATGCTTTTTGTAGTAATTCAGCCTCATCGCCGATATCTTGTTTTAATTGTTCATATTCTTGACGGACCGCTTCTTGAAAAAAAGTGTTGTTAAATGTGATGATATTTCTTTCTGAACGACGATTAACTTGCAATGGTTTAATAGTTATTTCGTGCTCTTTAAATTGTCCCTCAATGTCATTTAGAAGTCTCCAATCACCTGATCTCCATCGATATATACTCTGTTTCACGTCACCAACGATAAGGTTATTACTATCATGACTCATCGTTTCGAGTAACAACACCTTGAAATTCTCCCATTGTACCGAACCTGTATCTTGGAATTCATCAATCATAATGTTGTGTAATTGTGCACCAATCTTTTCAAAAATGAACGGCGAATCATTCTCTCCAATCATCGACTTTAATAAAGTTTGGGTATCACTAAGCATAAAGCGGTTGAGCTCTAAATTCAATTCTTCGACTTTATCGCCTATACTATCAAGCAATCTCAACTGATTTATATGCTTCAATGTCAGTGAAACACTTTTAAATAAGCGGCTTTGCAGCTTTCGTTTCCTTTCAGTTGTGATCAATATTTCTTGTAAAGTACTGCACACTAAGTCATAGATTGGTTCGCCAACTATAGCTTTCTTTTTTACAACCCATTTTTCAGGATTCTCCGAAGCCCCTTGAGCTGTTGAATTAAACACCCTTTCATCATCTGTAAAATCCCCAGATTGAAGCTTTAAAAAGTATCCACATACGCCCGAAGCCCCTTTAGAAAAATCGGTAATATCAAAGCCATTATCGGCTATGCACTTGAAAAAGGCGTCACCACATGCTTTCATCTGTTCTTCAGCGTGTTTGCTAATAGCGCGCAATTGACCTGTATATTGCTTGAAAAAGTCATTATCTTCAAAGACCTCTTTAATCTTTTGACGATTCTTTTTATAGTAGTCTTTGAGAATATTTCTACCGAATTGTTTAATTTGTGCAATGACATTCCACGACTTATCGTCGTCAATATTCTCTTGAATATAATCCAAAATCCAAGACAATAAGAGTGAAGAGTCGTTGAGATCTTCTATGAGTTGGTCTACTGCTTGTTGTTCAACTTGTTCGTCATTCAGCTCTATTCTCAAGTTGGCTGTAAGCTCAAGTTCGCGTGCTAAATTTCTTAATACAGTCTGAAAAAAGGCATCTATTGTTTCCACTCGAAAGTAGCTGTAGTGATGAATGAGTTCACGCAGTGCGTAACCAGCATTGGCAATGATGGTCTTTTCGTCTAATCCACTTAGTTGTTTGACACATTCCAAGTATGGTTTACTTTCATTTAGCCCAACAGAGATGCCATATAATTGACTAAGTATTCTCATTTTCATCTCTTCTGTAGCCTTATTTGTAAAGGTGACAGCAAGAGTATGTCGATAGGCTTGAGGGTTTTCGACCAACAATGTGATATATTGCACGGCAAGGGTAAAGGTCTTTCCCGAGCCAGCGCTTGCTCTATATACAGTTAAAGTGTTCATTACCAGTGTCTAAATAGTTCAAAACCAAATTTACATCCAAATTCTTTTATCTTACCACTATCGTTACTTAAGAACATTCCCATAGAGAAAAGGCGAGTTGTAAAGCCATAACCTATCTCTATATAAGGGTGACAATTCCTCGAACTCAGTACGCTTGCGTAGATTCGTTCCATTTCTATAAAGTGCCCAACCCAAGGTAAGTGTGATATTGTTAATAACGGACTTTCATACGTTATGTTGCCCCGAGCATACCAACGGGATTCATTATATTTATTAGAATTAAGCAGTTCAAACTCTCCACTCCAATCATCATTCCACCCACCAGGTACATGATTCTCCCTAAAGTTTGTATAATCAAGGAAAAAAGTGTGTCCACTTTGCAGTGTATATCCACCAAAGCCGAGTCTCATTTGAAGGCTTTTAAGTTGCCTAAGCTTTAGTTT
>NZ_GL629647.1:288141-309642 GCF_000185845.1 Segatella salivae DSM 15606 | reverse complement strand
ATTGCGCATCTAACTCCCATCGTTCGTAGCCTATGTTTCCTTTAAGAAATCGTTTAATTCCTCTTTCGTAATCAAGTGTGATATATGGGCCTTGCCATCCTATCGGACGCCATTGGATTTCAAGTAGTGGAGCCACTGAAGTATATTGCGTTGGCATACCAGCTTGTCTGT
This sequence comes from Segatella salivae DSM 15606, assembly GCF_000185845.1. Taxonomy (GTDB): domain Bacteria; phylum Bacteroidota; class Bacteroidia; order Bacteroidales; family Bacteroidaceae; genus Prevotella; species Prevotella salivae. The sequence goes on along the minus strand of NZ_GL629647.1, from coordinate 309,471 downwards.
AAACGTCTCCTTCAACAGCCTTCCTATGATGTAGTATTATACCAGCTTGAAAGCCCCACTGACTATTAAAGTCGTAGTTATTGAGTAATCTTACATAACTATCCTTAAAGAAGTCTGACCTCAAATACTTGTTAACAACAGAGTCTCCAATTTGATTTCGGGCATAATTAACTGCATTTCCATTCGTTATCCAGTTCCCATTACCCACTTCTATCTCTATATATCCGTTGTGACGCCTATCATACCAATACATAATAGGTAATGAAAAATAGAGCTGTTTTTGCTTAAATGAATAGCCAGACCTAATGCGTGTTGTTAGCAAAGTATTCGAAGTAAACATATAGTTCAATCGAACATCAAACTTATATGTAAACCCTCGTTTATGATCATAACCCATATAAAGTGGATTCAAAATAGGATTTATACGTAAATAACCTTCATTATTCTTGCCAAAGTTACTTTTTATTTGGTTTATAACGTTATTCCCGATGACATCCCAAAAGACTGTTTTCCACGCGTTTTCTTTCTTTTTAGAATACTCTTTGCGTATAGAATCTCTGTGTTCCCGAGTTTCTTGTTCTTTGTCATAAAGCATTTTTTCTTCTGTTGTCAAAGGAACGGGACGCACAAGTGCAAGGCTGTTCCTATCATTTTCAACCACGCTATCGGGTAAAATGCCTCTCAAATTATAGATAGAACGGAACCTTCCATCAGTGATATTACCCAAAAATCTGAATTGGCAGCTTAAATCTACATCATTTGGAAGTAAAGATTCAGCCCCGGATTGCCCCATTACAATGGATAAAGTGAAGTTTACCATGTCATATTCTCCACTCATTTTCAGGCTTATAATGCGTCCATCACTAAAGTTAATCAGGGCTTCTCCGCTTACAAGTCGAGTGTTGTTAACACGTGGTTGAAACTTAACTTGCGCCTTCCCATTGGGTAAGAGTGTCACTTTATAGTTGTAATAACTTTGATTTTTTTCATAAAATGGCGAGAGAATACCATCTTTAAAAATTGTTGTTTGATATACATCAGGGGTCAGATACTTAAGAACGGTGGTAAGACTTCCGCGACTTGAAGGAATTGTTGTACGACTTGTTAGTCGCTGAATCTCTGGTTTCCCATCTTGGCTATAAACAACTCGTTCGTAACTTTCACCCAAATAATGTCGTTTTTCCCCATGTGCTACAGCCCACATCGTGGGGACTGCTAGCAACAAAAAGTTGCGTTTACGAACAAAGAGAGAATATTTCGTATAAGAATATGATGTTTGTTGAGCAATCTTCTCACCTTCAACCGACTTCGAATAAGCAAAAACGCGAGACAGAAGAGCATCATCTTGTCGCATTATATTATTCGCTTTTGCATGAAAACAGCATTGCAGTAATCCTATAATTACCACGAGAAGTAAACTCGAAATATGTGTAAACCGTGCTTTCATCACATCTTTATGCGTGACAAAATTATAAAAAAGACCACAAAACTCCAAATTAATCTATCTTTTTCAAGAAATGGATTAGTATTCTTTCTTTTTTTAGTAATTTTGCGAAGTAAATCAAAATGAAAATGAATCGTAAGTTTTTTATTGCCCTCTTTTTATCCGTTGTTGTTGGAACTCAAGTGTTATTGGCTCAAGCAAAGCGTGAGTTTCGCGGTGCATGGATACAATGTGTGAACGGACAATTCCTTGGATTGGGGAAAGATAGGATGCAACAAGTGTTGCGAAGTCAACTTGATGAGATGCAGAAAGATGGCGTTAATGCTGTTATTTTCCAAGTAAGACCAGAATGTGATGCCTTATATGCCAGTCCATACGAGCCTTGGAGTCGTTTTCTTACAGGGCAACAGGGACTTCCACCTCAGCCATATTGGGATCCATTGGCATGGATGATAGACGAGTGTCACAAGCGAGGAATGGAGTTACATGCATGGATTAACCCATTCAGGGCAAAGACTAAGACAACCAGTAACTTATCATCCAATCATATCGCGATAAAAAAGCCCGGCTCAGTCTTTGCATATGATGGTCAGCTTATCCTCAATCCAGGTCTTCCTGAGAATCGAAACTATATTTGCAAGATAGCGACTGACATTGTGAGGCGCTATGATGTAGATGGTTTTCACATTGACGACTACTTCTATCCATACCCAGCTGCCGGTCAAACAATAGCCGATGATCGTGAGTATTTGTTATATAATAATGGATTAAAAGACCGAGGTGATTGGCGAAGATATAACGTAAACCTCTTTATGAAACAGCTTTCTGATAGTATACATGCAATAAAACCATGGGTAAAATTTGGTGTTTCACCATTTGGAATCTATCGAAATAAAAGTGTTTCTCCTATAGGGAGCAATACGAAGGGTTTGCAAAACTATGATGATCTTTATGCCGATGTATTGTTATGGGTCAACAATGGTTGGGTAGACTATTGTGTTCCACAAATCTATTGGCAAATAGGTCATCCCACAGCTGACTATGAAGAGCTTGCACGTTGGTGGGATAAGTATGCCGGAAAGCGGCCTCTTTTCATTGGAGAAGACGTTGAACGTACAGTGAAATATGCCGATCTACAAAATCCCAACAGCCATCAGTTGAATGCAAAACGCCGACTTCATAACACACTTCCCCATGTAAATGGAACTGTTTTGTGGTATGCAAAGAACTTTTGTGATAACATTGGCAACTACGCTACAGCCATGCGGAATGGTTATTGGAAATATCCGGCCTTACAACCCAAGATGCCTTTCATCGATGATAAAGCGCCAAAGAAGCCTAAACACGTTAAACCCATCTGGACAGATGATGGATATGTGCTCTTCTGGAATGCTCCTCGTGGAAAGAAATGGAATGATATTGCGGTGAAATATGTTGTGTATCGATTTGATAAAGGTGAACATATCAACACTGAAGATGCATCAAAGATTGTAGCTATAACGCCAAGAACCTTTTATAAACTCCCTTATGAGGATGGGAAGAAAAAGTATGTTTATGCCATCACTTCGCTTGATCGAATGAGTAATGAGAGTAGAGTTGCGAAGAAAAAAGTTAAACTATGATTGCTCAAAACAATTATAATAAACCGGGAGATTACGATCATTTAGTCGTCAATCGTGATGGAAAATTGTTGGAATGGCTGCTTGAGAACGTGAAGGGTCTCAGTAAATCAAAGATTAAACAGACACTTCAAGGGCGCGGTATAAAGGTAGAAAGCAAGGTGATTACAAAGTTTGATTATCCTGTTTCGCCTGGTATGAAAATCTCAGTAAGCCGTACCAAGCGTAACAACGATATCTTTAAGAGTCGCTATGTGAAGATAGTTTATGAAGACCGATACTTGGTTGTTGTTGAAAAGAATATCGGAATATTGTCTATGGCGGCTGGACATTCGACATTAAATGTTAAGACTATCCTCGACGATTATTTCAAAAAGTCTCGTCAAAAGTGTACGGCACACGTAGTACATCGGCTTGATCGTGACACAAGTGGTCTGATGATTTACGCCAAAGACAAACAAACAGAGATGCTACTTGAACAAGATTGGCATCACATTGTGTATGATAGGCGTTATGTTGCAGTGGTATCGGGAGTTATAGAGGCACCAGAAGGTACGATTGCTAATTGGTTGAAAGACAATAAAGCCTATATAACCTATTCTTCACCCGTGGATAATGGAGGTAAATATGCAGTGACTCATTTCCATGTTCTTGGTCAAAACAATGATTATTCTCTTGTAGAATACAAACTTGAAACAGGGCGGAAGAATCAAATTCGCGTACATTCTGCCGACATGGGGCATCCTGTTTGTGGCGATATTAAGTATGGAAATGGAGATGATCCGATAGGGCGTCTCTGCTTGCATGCTTATGTTTTGTGTTTCTATCATCCCATTACGCATGCCCCTATGACATTTGAAACCCCAATACCCACTTCATTTCGTAAGCTTATAAAGTATTAATTATGAATCATTTTGCAGAATATATCTTCATGTTGCTGATCATTGTGGTCGGCATCTTCATTGTAAAAAAGGTGACAAGTTGCCTTTTTAAGATTATTATTGCTGTTGTATTTGTTGCTATTCTTGCGTGGCTCTATCTGTCATCAAACTAACAATCGAGTTTGAATCGCATCTAATTATATAACATTTTTGTATAGATTATTGTTGGTTTTTTAACACTTTACGATAGTGATAGGTAGCAATTGTAAGATGTTAATTTGGGTTTGATTACATTGTTTTTATCCTGTTGTAAACCAATTCTTATCAATTTGCGCATGTTTCTTGTGCATATTATGTAGTAAATCATGGCGAATTACAGGATAAACAGACTTATTTTATGGTGTGAAATGCACCATTGTAGGCTTTAATTTGCGTCAAATCATGCTGTTTTTCTACGTGAAAATGTTTGACATAACAATCTTACTTGTGTAAACTTATGATAGTCAATAGAATACAAAATGATAGAAAATGAGCTGTATTTCCATTCAACTGTATTTTTTATTTTGATATGGAAAGATGTTGAACCTCATTTGTAAAGTATTGTGATAACTATTAACAAATTCTGTGTTTATTCAGAAATGGGGTAGATTTTGTAAGCATTTAAGTCTATTTTCAGATAGAAATCGTATAAATTTTAAGTAGTAATAAAACATAAATCTATTGGTATTTATTGTTTGAAGATACACATTTATTCCTAAGAATCCAAAACAACTTATGGAGCACACAAAGTGTTTTAAGGCCACAATAGTGGTATATTGTTAACTTAAGTCCGCGCTTATAGGGATATTTATCTGTTAAAATAAGATGCCGAGTGAGCCTATAAACATCCAATTGTATGTTAATTACGTGGCTAAAATAAGTCTCGTTACAACATTGTTTCATGATTTGGCAGTGCGTAGTAAGCATTGATTCCAACTGCTCTCCAGTTGCATTGGCCGCCAATCCATTGGCATTGAAAACATAAAGATAGCAGCCCAGCGATGTTGTTAGTATGCGATGACAATGTTTTAACAGACGTGACATGAGTTCAAGGTCTTCAAAGAGAATCGCAGGCTTAAACATTTCATAGCTAAAAATCTTTTTCTTAAAGATTTTATTGCAGGCATAAGTATGTTTATAAGCTTCTGTTTCAAGCCAATAACTCTTCCAGTTTGTATAGAGTTTATCTGTGAGTTTTAGTTGTGTATGATACTTACCGCCGATGCGTTCATCAACAGAATATTCAAGGATGTCTATATCTTTATCCTCATTCAGCTTAAAAATTAATGCCTTATATGAATTAGATTCAAGGTAATCATCGCTGTCAACGAAAGTCACATAGTCACCTGTTGCAACTTGAAGTCCGGAATTTCGAGCAACACTTAGCCCCTGGTTATCTTGCTCTATGATGACTGTTTGCTCATGATGCTCGGCAAATTGTTCGCAGATTTGCAGGCTTTTGTCGGTAGATCCATCGTTTACCAAGATGATTTCTAAGTCTTCAACCTGTTGTGAAACGACCGAATCAAGACAACGTTGCAACGTGTCTTCTCCATTGAATATAGGGATAATAACCGATAACTTCATCTTACAAAAGTAATAAAAAAAAGTAAGTCTTTTGCTTTTTCATATTATTTTGTTACTTTTGCAATAAACAACTCGTTTATGATTGAGGTAAAGATAAAAGATAACGTCCTGCAGAAAGCCGCGTCTGAAGGTGTGGATGCATTTGTTAAAGTGTTTGTAAATGCAATCTTAGATGCCATTGGTGGTCAACTGACAAATGACAATATAGGAGATTTAAACGCTGACCAGATTACCCTGTTAGCTTATCATTTTCTGCACGAAGAAGTGATGGATGGAGGTTTTGTGCAGCTAATTCATAATGGTTATGGCGCTTTTATTTACCTGAATCCAACGGATAAGGCTTTTAGAGAATGGGGAATCCCCGAACTATATAGGCTGATAAACAAGAGTCATAAATACTATTCGATGTATCATGAAACGATAGAAAGCGACTGCACTGATGATGAATTTATGGCTTTATTCGAGCAGTTTGCGGTATTTGATGACTTTGATGATGCCTTTGTTGAACATGAAGAGATGTTCACAGACAAGGTTGCTCATTACATTGATGAGCACATAGAACATTTTGCAACGATAGACAATGAATAAAGAAGAGCAAGAAATCAGGAAGAAGAGTCCTGTTCAAATAAGAAATAAAAAGGCTTCGTTTGAGTATTTCTTTGTAGATACTTACACTGCAGGCATTGTGCTTACGGGGACAGAAATCAAAAGTATTAGAAACGGAAAAGCCTCTTTAGTTGATTCTTTCTGTGTGATATATAAAGGTGAATTGTGGGTGAAGGGGATGAATATAAGTCCATATTTTTATGGATCTTATAGCAATCATGAAGCCAAACGTGACCGAAAGTTATTGCTGACGAAGCGTGAACTCCATAAATTGGAAGAGGATTCTAAACAAATTGGCTTTACTATTGTGCCCACACTGCTGTTTATCGATAAACACGGAAGGGCTAAAGTAGACATTGCTTTGGCTAAAGGAAAGAAGGAATTTGATAAGCGTCAAACACTGCGGGAGAAGCAAGATAAACGTGAAATGGACCGCGCATTAAAGCATTTTTAAGCTGATGCGCTAACGAATACAAGAGTTTATTGTTAAGAATGAAGGGACTACAAGACTTAATTAGAGAGAAGATATTGATTTTAGATGGTGCCATGGGTACAATGATTCAATCGTATCATTTGACAGAAGAAGACTTTCGTGGCACACGTTTCCAACAGGTTGAGGGCCGACAATTAAAGGGAAATAATGATTTATTAAGCTTAACGCGACCTGATGTCATTCTCGATATCCACCGACGCTATTTGGCTGCAGGTGCGGATATCATCGAAACAAACACTTTCTCATCTCAACGCATTTCGCAGGCAGATTATGGGTTGGAAGACATTAGCTACGAATTGGCTTATGAGGGCGCTCGGCTGGCAAGACAAGCTGTCGATGAATTGGCCGATGGCACATGCCGTTTTGTTGCAGGAGCCATCGGACCAACGAATAAAACCTGTTCAATGAGCCCCGATGTTAGTAATCCAGCAGCGCGTGATTTGACGTACGATGAACTTTACTTTGCCTATGAAGAACAGATCAAAGGCTTGTTGGATGGTGGAGTAGATGCCTTGCTTATTGAGACAATCTTTGACACTTTGAATGCGAAAGTGGCGATTGATGTCGCAACCAATGCAATGGAAGCGCGAAACCTTGAGTTACCCATCATGCTGAGTGTAACTGTGAGTGACCTCGCCGGACGAACGTTAAGCGGACAGACATTAGAGGCTTTCCTCGGGAGTATATGTAGCTATCCAATCTTTTCTGTGGGATTAAACTGTTCATTCGGTGCAAGTCAAATGAAACCTTATCTTAAAGAATTAGGTAAAAAGGCACCTTATTATATTTCCGCATATCCTAACGCCGGACTTCCTAACTCAATGGGCGAATATGATGAAACGGCTGAGAGTATGTCCCCACAAATCGGAGAATTCATCGATGAACAACTTGTAAACATTGTCGGAGGATGTTGCGGAACGACCGAAGAGTTTATTCGTCGCTACGCAGAGATGGCCAGAGGAAAAGCTCCCCGCAAACCTGTTGAACGGCCGAAAGATTTGTGGTTAAGCGGACTTGAACTCTTAGAAGTGAGTCCCGAAGTGCGTTTCGTCAATGTTGGCGAGCGATGTAATGTCGCCGGTAGCCGCAAATTCCTTCGTTTAATCAAAGAAAAGAACTACGAAGAGGCCTTAACCATTGCGAGAAAGCAAGTTTCAGATGGCGCTTTAATCATTGACGTCAATATGGATGACGGCTTGCTTGATGCGCAAACAGAAATGGTGAATTTTCTGAATCTCATAGCCTCTGAACCCGATGTGGCGCGTGTTCCTGTGATGATTGACTCAAGTAAATGGGACGTGATCGTGGCCGGACTGAAGTGCATGCAAGGAAAGTGCGTGGTGAACTCCATTTCTTTGAAGAATGGCGAGCAGGAGTTTCTTCGCCATGCGCGTGAAATCAAACGCTTTGGTGCGGCGGTTGTCGTCATGTGTTTTGATGAAGTCGGACAGGCTACGACGTTTGAACGCAAGATAGAAATAGCAGAACGGGCCTATCGTCTGCTTGTCGACAAGGTGGGATTTAATCCTTTAGACATTATCTTTGATCCGAACATACTTTCTATTGCCACTGGGATTGAGGCGCACGATAATTATGCGGTAGACTTCATCAGAGCCACGGGGTGGATTAAAAAACATCTTCCAGGTGCACATATCAGCGGTGGCGTGAGTAATCTCTCCTTTTCTTTTCGCGGCAACAACTATATCCGCGAAGCGATGCACGCCGTTTTCCTCTATCACGCAATAAACCAAGGAATGGACTTCGGTATTGTCAATCCTGCGACAAAAATCACCTATGCGGACATTCCCTCCGACCATCTTCGCATCATTGAGGACGTTGTGTTAAACCGCAAAGAGGGCGCTGCCGAGGCGCTCATCGAATTGGCCAACGAAATTAAGGCCAATGAAGACGCACGCAAAGCGGGTGGGGAGGTTCTTGGCAAAACAGCTGAACAGCATGAGGAATGGCGCGATTTTCCTGTCGCAAAACGATTGGAATATGCATTGAGAAAGGGAATTTCTGAACATTTGCAAGCTGATCTGACCGAAGCCTTAGCGCAATATCCTCATGCCGTTGATATTATCGAAGGTCCCTTGATGGACGGGATGAACGAGGTGGGAGAACTGTTTGGTGCCGGCAAAATGTTTCTTCCCCAAGTCGTTAAAACGGCAAGAACCATGAAGCAAGCGGTAGCCATACTCCAACCCTACATAGAAATGGAGAAAGCTGACGACACTTACAAGGCGGGCAAGATAATTCTCGCGACGGTTAAGGGCGATGTGCACGATATTGGCAAAAACATCGTGGGCGTGGTCATGGCGTGCAACAATTATGAAGTGATTGACCTGGGGGTAATGGTGCCTGCCGAGCAGATTGTCAAGCGCGCCATTGCAGAGAACGCCGACATGATTGGGCTGAGCGGATTGATAACGCCATCGTTAGAAGAGATGGTAAATGTGGCTTTAGAAATGAAAAAAGCACAGCTTGAGATTCCAATTATGATTGGTGGCGCAACCACAAGTCAGCTTCACGTGGCGTTGAAGATTGCGCCCGTCTACGGAGGTCCCGTTGTTTGGATGAAAGACGCTTCGCAAAATGCTTTAATAGCGGCAAAGCTGCTGAACAAGAAAGAACGCGCTGTTTTGAAGCACAATTTAGATGAAAAGTATGCCGAATTGCGGAGCGGTTATGAGAAAGAACAACAAAAGATAATTTCGTTAGACGAAGCACGCAAGAACAAACTCGATTTGTTTTCATAACCTTGTGTTTTTCTTCTCTTCAACGGCCTGTTTGGCCATTCGCCTCTCGTTTTTTGTCTCACGGGAGGTCTTTTTTATCCTTAATTTTTAAGATATCCTCACTTTTGAAACGAAAATAGATGATTGCCCCCGGGTGTTTTATCAGAATCACGCGTTTTTCTGCAATTGTCCCCGGATGTTTGAACGTTTTTAGCTAAATTCTGATAATTTACCCCAGTTCCTGAGCAGTTTTTCGCGAATTCTGATAATTTACCCCAGTTCCTGAGTAGTTTTTTGCGAATTCTGATGATTTACCCCAGTTCCTAAGCAGTTTTTCACGAATTCTGATAATTTACCCCAGTTCCTAAGCAGTTTTTAGCGAATTCTGATAATTTACCCCAGTTCCTAAGCAGTTTTTAGCTAAATTCTGATGATTTACCCCAGTTCCTGAGCAGATTTTCATGAATTCTGATAATTTACCCCAGTTCCTGAGCAGTTTTATCTTCTTTTCTGATATTCTCCCAAAGTTAAAAGTCATCGCACGCCTATAAAGCAGTTGTCGGCCATAATCTTTTAGTTAATAAGCCGCGTTTTCTTGCTCAATTACATTTTTTATATTAATTTCGCACACGCAATTGGTTCATAATTCATTGTGATTAAAAAGGGAATAAGGTGAGATTCCTTAACAGTCCCGCTGCTGTGAACGATATTTTAGAAAGGAAACAAGCCACTGACGGCAATTGTTGGGAAGGCACTCTTTCGTGAATCGTGTAGTCAGAAGACCTGCCGTTGCGAGTTATTGCTTCACTATTTCGAGGAAGATAGTTGAAGTTTTATTCAAAGTTTGACCGAAAATGATTCAGCTTAAACATAAGCTTGTCGTTGTTTTGAGCATTCCTTGTGTTGTTTGTTGTCCAACGTGGGCACAGCAGCCCAAAGACAGCGTGCGCGTGCATGATTTGAAGGCAGTTGAGGTTATCGGCTATCACGGAAGTCGTGGCATTACTGATGTTGTGCCAGGCAGCGTGCTCAATCGGGAGAACATTGCCAATATGGGCATTACGGACATCGCCGACGCGCTGCATCGCATGCCCGGTGTCAATCTTCGTGATTATGGAGGCGCCGGAGGCATGAAAACTATTGGTGTACGAGGGTTTGGCGCCCAACATACGGGTGTGAGTTATGATGGCTTCATGTTGAGCGACACCCAGAGCGGTTCGGTTGATGTTTCGCGCTATGCATTAGACAATATTGAGTCGTTGACGCTGTCGATAGGTGGGGAGAACGATGTGTTTTTGTCGGCGCGTGAGATTTCTTCGGCGGCGCTGTTCAGAATGACCACCTTGACTGAACGTCCGGCAGATCATCGCGTCCACCTGCAAACGCAGCTGAAATTCGGCTCATTCGGCTATGTAAGTCCGTTTGTTTACTACGTTCAATCCGTGAGCAATCGTGTGACTTTGTCGGCAAATGGCGAATATATCTACGCCGAAAATGATTATCCCTTCACGTTGCGCAATGGAATCTATAAAACACATGGGCGACGCAACAACAGCCGAATGAATAGCGGGCACGGCGAGTTGAATGCTTATATTTCTACTGGGAAATATGGGGAAATCGATGGAAAAGTCTATTATTATGACAATAGTCGCCTGTTGCCGGGCATCGTAAAGTATTATAGTGACATCAATGGTGAGTCATTGCACGACCGCAATGGTTTTGCGCAGTTCGGCTGGCGGCAACATGCAGCCAATGGGTTGTGGAGCTGGAAAGCTAAGGGCAAATTTAACTGGAGCAGCTCGCGCTACCGCGATAAGTATTCTCCTAATCATGTTATGGATGCAGACTACTGGCAACGCGAGGCATACGGCTCATTGGCAGCAATGTTTACTCCGACCGATGGACTTTCGTTCGCTTTTGCGAGTGATTATGTATTCAATAACCTGAATAGCAGTTTGGCCACGGATGTGCGTCCATTTCGGCATACGTTGTTGGAGTCTTTTTCGGTGAAATATGTTGCTCCGCGCTTGGTTTTGCTTGGACGTGCGCTATATTCTGTTTATTTGAATGGGGCAGAGCGTGGCGAAGCAGCAAAGAATGGGCGTAAACTATCGCCATCGTGCTCTTTGTCTTATCGTCCTTTCTCTTCCGAACAGTTTTACATCAGAACATCGTATAAGAATATCTTTCGTGCGCCGACATTCAACGAAAACTACTTCTTTCATTTCGGGAGCCCAAGGTTGAAACCCGAAACGACAGACCAATTAAACCTTGGTGTGACGTGGCAGAAGCAGTTTTCAAATAGATTTAATCTGGAGATTACGGCCGATGGTTATCTAAATCACATAAAGGACAAGATTGTGGCCATACCTTATAATATGTTTATCTGGACGAATGTAAATATCGGTAGAGTTCAGTCAAAAGGAGTTGAAGTTTCGCTTCGCGGCGACTATCAATTGGCAGAAAAGCATAATCTTCTGTTCTTCGGCGGCTATAGTTATCAGAATGTGACCGACCGGGAGGATAAATCTCTTCCCGATTATGGAAAACAGATTGCATATATCCCTTTACACTCTGTTTCTGGTTCAGTTAAATGGGGAAATCCGTGGGTTGACATTGTTATTCATGGAGCAGGGTATGGCAGCCGATGGGCGTCGAACTCACATTATGACGGAACACGATTGGCTGGTTATTTTGATATGGGATTAACCTGCAGTCATCGTTTTGTGATGAAACACGGGGAGTTTTCTTTGCGCGGAGACATCAAGAACATCTTAAACCAGCAGTATGAGATAGTGGGGAACTATCCTATGCCTGGCATCAGTTATCAATTTGTAGTTAATTATAAATTCTAAATAAAAAGATATGAAAAAAATCATTTTAAGTTTATCAACTGTATTGTTGAGTATCGCATTATTCACTTCATGTGACAAAGACGACACTCCCGATTTGCAGCCAGTGCTTACGTCTAATGGTGCGTTTGTTGCCTGTTCCGGAAATATGAAATCGAAGATTCCTGGGTCAATAAGCTATTGGGATTATGCAACAAATGCTGTCTCGGAGAATATTTTCACAAAGGCCAATGGTCGTTTGTTAGGTGGTACGGTGAATGACGGCGTTTGTTATGGAAGTAAAATCTATTATGTGGTTACTGACGAAAGTACAATCGAAGTTGTGGACCGCAATCAGAAGTCTGTAAAGCAGATTAAAACCACCGACTTGTTAGGTGCTGCAAATGGTAAGAAGCCGCGACACATCATTGCAGGTGCAGGTGCAGTTTGGGTAACAACATACGGCGGATATGTTGCTGCAATTGATACAACCACGTTTACATTGCGCAAAAGTTACAAAGTAGGTTCATATCCTGAAGGGCTTACAGCCGCTAAAAACTTCATTTATGTAGCAAATAGTGATTGGGGAAATGGAAATGGTTCTATTTCTGAAATTAATCTATCAACAGACGAAGTAAAAGAATTCAAGATTGAAGGAATAAAGAATCCGCAAGCTATCTATATTAATCTAACTGGTGTTTATGTGTTGGATTGGGGCAGTTATGATGCAAATTATCACCAACTTGGTGCAGGTTTAAAGATACTTAAGACTGAGGATAGCAAAAAAATAGTAGAAGATGTTGTGCCCAACGCAACGTTGGTATCATATTATCGCGGTTCTTTCTACACAGTTAACGCGCCCTATGGTGCTCCTACGGTAAGTTATTCTATTTATGACCCACTTAAGAACGCTACGTCAACCATGACATATAAATATGATGCAACTAAGTTCGCGCCAAGTGCCATCGCTGTAGATCCTGTGTCTGGTCACATATTTATAAGTTTCTATGAAAGGATTGGAGGTCGTTTGAGCTATTCAACTGCAGGTTATTTGAAGGAATTTGATGCAAGCGGTAATGAACTTCACTCAACTAAAGTGGGTGTAGGTCCGGCTACAATCTTCTTTAATACAAAGGTCGATTGGAAGTAATGAGAAAAGATTTATTCGCATTTCTAATCATCATTATCGGTGTTTTCACTTCTTGCAACCATTCTCAAACGAGATTGGAAGCGAGTGGTGGAGACACCGTTCGTTTTGAGTATGCTCGCCATCTGAAGATAGTTAAATACCAAGGTTATTCAATTGCTACGCTGACTGATCCGTGGAAACAAGGTAAAATCCTTCATACTTATGCACTTGTTCCTAAGGGAAAAGCAGGTGACGAGGTATGCAAAGCGTTCTCTTCTGACAATAATCAAGAGGTGACGATTGTCAGAACACCGATTACTCGCTCGGTTGTTTTCACAACCGTTCATTGTGCTTTGCTTTATGATTTGAAAGCAGAGTCAGCAATCAAAGGGGTATGTGATTTGCAATATATTTCGATTCCAGATGTACAACAACGTGCAAAGTTGCCAATATCTGATGCACATCACGTTTTTGATTGCGGTAATAGCATGAGTTCTAACGTAGAAAAGATAATCGACTTGAAGCCTGAAGCGATAATGGTTTCACCCTTTGAAAATAGTGGTGGCTATGGAAAATTAGACAAACTTCATATTCCACTCATCGAAATGGCTGACTATATGGAAGAGTCTTCGTTAGGAAGAGCCGAATGGATGAAGTTTTATGGTATGCTCTTTGGACGTGAAAAGGCAGCCGATTCATTATTTAATAAGGTAAAAAGCAATTACGAACGACTTATGCAAAAAGCTCAAACAGCAAAGCAAACACGCTCTGTTTTCACCGAAAGAATGATGGGAAACGTGTGGTATGTTCCTGGTGGTCGTAGCGTGATTGGCGGCTTATTGCAAGATGCCCGAGCACGATATGTATTTGCAAACGATACCCACTCAGGGAGTGTTGCCTTATCTTTTGAATCGGTTTTAGATAGGGCTGGCAAGGCTGATATATGGTTATTCAAATACAATGAGCATCCTTCTACATTACAGGAACTATTAAAAGAAAATGCTGGTTACGGCGAGTTTAAGGCTGTTAAGACGCATCAAGTTTTTGCATGTGACTGTACTCGTCGGCCATATTATGAAGAAGTGAGCTTTCATCCCGACAGGTTGTTGAGCGATGTAATTCAAATTGTATATCCGGATATTGCTGGTTTTGCACCAATGCATTACTATCAACGTTTGAAATAAGCTATAATTGAATGGGAAAAAAAGGCATTAGATATTGTATCTTGATGTGTGGTTGTATTATCATGTTGCTGATTCTAAACCTCATTATGGGGAGTGTCAGCATACCTTTTTCAACTACTCTTCACGTAATTTTCCCCTTTTTGCATGATGAAGTTACATCAAATCTCTTAGCGATACATCCCTCTTGGGAATATATTATCATGGAATCGAGATTGCCACAAGCCTTGACGGCATTACTCACTGGAGCCGCTTTGTCGGCTTGTGGCTTGTTGTTACAGACTGCATTTCGAAATCCTTTGGCAGGTCCCGGCATATTCGGCATTAGCAGTGGAGCCGGATTAGGCGTTGCTTTGGTAATGCTTTTATTAGGAGGAAGCGTGACAACAGCGGCCTTTTCTGTTAGTGGTTTTTTAGCCATTTTGCTGGCTGCATTCGTAGGCGCAATGCTGATTACGTTGCTGCTCTTCTTTTTTTCTTCGCTGGTTCGCAGCAGTATACTGCTATTAATCATTGGAATCATGGTTGGATATGTAGCAAATTCAATTATCTCTATATTGAATTTCTATGCTACAGAAGAAGGCGTTAAGTCATATTTAGTTTGGGGATTGGGTAACTTTGGAGGCGTTTCAATGGCCCAAATGCCTCTGTTTGCAAGCATCGTTTTATTAGGTTTGCTTGCCGCTTTATTAATGATGAAACCATTAAATGCCCTTCTTCTTGGTGAGCAATATGCCGAAAATCTTGGCATTAACGTTCAACGCACACGCAATTTCCTATTGATTATAACGGGACTTTTAATGGCTATTACGACAGCTTTCTGTGGACCTATTGCGTTCATAGGTTTAGCTGTTCCTCATATTGCACGCCTATTGCTGAATACAGACAATCATCTCTCACTTCTTCCGGCAACAATGCTGACGGGATCTGTTGTGGCTTTACTCTGTAATTTGCTTTGTATTCTTCCAGGAGAACTTGGGATTCTTCCCCTAAATGCAGTCACTCCATTGTTGGGTGCGCCTATAATTATTTATGTTATAATGAAAAATAAATGACAATGAAAATCTATACGAAGCGTGGAGACCAAGGAAAAACCTCTCTACGACATGGTGAACGTGTAGCGAAAGACGATATTCGTATTGAAACAAACGGCCAAATTGATGAACTGAATGCTTTGCTTGGCATTGTGGTTGCACTAATGCCTGCAGACAATCCCGAACGGGAGAGATTGCACAATCTGCAACTTTTGCTGATGAAAATCATGGGAATGATAGCTGATAGTTCTAATGTTCTGCCCTCAGAAGATAAAAGTTTCTCATCAATGATTGTTGATTTAGAACACTATATTGATGAAAACACAAGTAAAGAACGCTTTTGTTTTGTTGTTCCCGGAGGCTCTTTGTTGGCAGCACAGCTACAGTTTGCACGCACAAAAGCGCGTACTTGTGAACGCAGAATGTGGACTTTGCGCCGTGATTACACTTTAGATGACGAGGTAATGAGACTGATGAACCGATTGAGTGACTATCTTTTTATTCTGGCACTATGCGTCCAATAATGTTCTGTGGCACGGGAAGTGATGTCGGAAAGAGTGTTATTGTCACAGCTGTTTGCCGCATCTTTAAACAGGATGGCATGCATCCGGCACCATTCAAGGCGCAGAATATGGCGCCATTCTATCATCTTACAGCCGATGGAAAACGTGTTGCGCGTGCGCAAGGGGTACAGGCTGAGGCTGCAGGTATAGAGCTTTCAACTGAAATGAACCCTCTTTTGTTGATACCAACAGGGGAGAAATCGTCGGAGGTTATAGTCGAAGGAGAGTCTATTGGCATTAAAACCGCGATGCAACTCTACGCTGAAGAAGATCGCAATTACTTACGCTCTTGCATACAAAAAGCCTATAATCGTTTAGCGAAACAATATGACCCAATTGTTATTGAAGGTGCAGGAAGTATCTCAGAGATGAATCTTTTGAAGCAAGATTTAGTCAATATGTCTATGGCTCACTATGCCAATGCGTCTGTTTTATTAGTAGCTGACATTGATCGTGGAGGCGTTTTTGCAAGTTGTTACGGCAGTATTATGCTTCAATCTCCACATGACCGAGAACGTATTAAAGGCATAATTATCAATAAATTCCGTGGTGACGCAAGATTGTTTGACGAAGGAAGAAAGATGATGGAATCCTATTGTGGTGTGCCTGTGTTAGGTGTCATTCCTTATTTTGACGATATCGTCATTGAAGAGGAGGACACGTTGCATGGGGATTCACCTGATAATGAGTTACTGAACGATAGGAATTTTCGTGAAAAACAATATGATTTACTTGCCAACCATGTAAGAAATCATTTGGATATTGATGCACTTAAAAAGCTGATGAAAGATGAATGATGTAGCGTCGAAATTCATATGGGATAGATGATACTATCAATTTATATTTTAATTTATGCCAAATGACTTTATGTTTTGCGTCATTTTGCACGATAATATGTGGCAGATTGCAGTATAAAGAGATACATTTTGTAAGTTACTATGTACCAATTTGTTTTGTGTAGAAAACGAGTTCTGAAGTTACTTAAATAGAAAACAACAAATGAAAGAGCACGGAGATGATTTATTTCACTATCCAAATATTCGGTTGAACTTTAGTTCTAATATATGGGCGCATGCTGATTTAAGTGATTTGGAAGCACATCTTTGCCAGCATATAGACATCATTCGTCATTATCCTGAACCCGAACCAACATCTTTAGAGCACCTAATTGCAGGCAAAATTCACGTGAGTTCGGATGAGATAATGGTGACAAACGGCATCACTTCAGCTATCCATCTAATTGCAAAAGCCTATGAATCGCGAAGACATATTGTATCGGTTCCGAGTTTTTCTGAATATCCTCATCATGGAGGACAAGGGTGTTTGCGATGGATTTGCAATCCAAATAACCCGACAGGTATGTGTGTTTCATCAACAGAGCTCTATCCTTCGGACGATGAAAACGAACTGTTTGTCATTGATCAATCCTATGAAGATTATACAACTGCAACAATGTTGCGTGATGAAGACATTGTAAAACATGGAAGGATGATTTTACTTCATTCGATGACTAAAAAGTATTGTATTCCTGGTTTACGTCTTGGTTATCTGACAGCACATCGTGATATTATTGCAAAGTTGAGGGAGTTTAGAACACCATGGAGTGTAAATAGTTTGGCAATTGAAGCTGGAAAATATCTTGTAACGCATGATATCAATGTGTTACCATCTATAGATTGGATGCGAAAAGAAACGGAATGGTTTCGTGAAAGCATTAATCAAATGGAAGGATTAGAAGCATTTCCGACGCAAACGAATTTCTTTCTGGTTCGTTTGAAACACCTAAATTCTTCGCTACTTAAAGAAAATTTAGCTACAAAGGAAGGCATATTGATTCGTGATGCATCATCGTTTGAGGGATTAGATGACCATTATATTCGTTTAGCGACACAGTTGCATGAAGAAAATGAAACGCTGTTAACATGTTTAAAGCAGTATCTTTGATTATAGGATGGATAGCGGATCGCATCCTCGGAGACCCCGAATGGTTGCCTCACCCAATTGTGGCTTTTGGACGAGTGATTGCTTTTGGCGAGCGGAAGTTAAACAAAGGACAGAGACGTTGCCAAAAAGGGGCTGCATTAACTATCGTGTTAACAGCTTGTACTTTCATGTTTTTCACGTTGATTTTATCCTTATGTGATGACGTCATTTGCATTGTTTTAGAAGCTGTTTGTATATTCTATTGCCTTGCAGGTACAACACTTGTGCGAGAAGTAAAGAGTGTGTTTGCAGCAGTAAATGTTTCTGTTGAGCAGGGCAGGACACAGGTTTCGCGCATTGTAGGGCGTGATACATCAGAACTTTCTGCCCAGGAAATTCGTTTGGCTGCACTTGAAACTTTAGCTGAAAACCTTTCAGATGGAGTGGTTGCACCTTTATTTTGGTTGGTCGTTTTAGGGGTTCCAGGTATGATGACCTATAAAATGATTAACACACTTGACTCAATGATAGGATATCGTACACGTCGTTTTCGTCGTTTTGGAATGTTTGCTGCACGCTTGGATGACGTGGTTAATTGGGTACCTGCACGTTTAACAGCATTGTTGATGCTATTGGTTTCTGTTGTGATTACACCTATGTCACGGAGTCGTTTCATGTCTATTTGGCATGACATATTGATGTTTTCAAAGGCTCACCTCAGTCCCAATAGCGGATGGCCTGAAGCTGCTTTAGCTTCGATTTTGGCTTGTCGGTTTGGTGGACCGCATATCTATCATGGAGAAATGATATCGAAGCCTTATATTGGAAGGTATAACCGAGAGATTACTTCTAAGGATTTGATTGTAGCAATTAAGCTAAATCGCTATGTGGAATTGGTTGTTATCGTTTTACTTTTGTTATTTTCGGTCTAATGCATACATTTTATTCGTCTTTTCATAGCATTTCTTTTAAGATAGAATACCTTTTATATAATGTCGTAATTTAATAAGTGTAAAAATAAAAAATAGGTCGTTTAAGAGCTGTTAATGTGTTAAATTGAATTGTTAAATACGGATAAAGAATTAAGAAATTCAGTTAGTTTTATCAATTGTAGTTGTATATTTGCAATCAATTAAAGTTTAAAACGAATTATAAACAAATTAAAACGTAAATTCAAAAAGATAATTATGAAAATGTTTAGTAAGTATGTTTTGGGGGCAATGTGTGTAGGTGCATTTGCCCTTTCAACGGGAGCTTTTATCAAAGTAAATGCCTCCCCAGCGATTGAAGCGGTTCCTTCGGGACAACCGATAGACTTAACCTATGCTGCGGAAAAGGCACTTCCAGCCGTTGTTCATATTAAATATGTGCAGAATTCTAAGGTACAAACCGTCGATGTTCAAGAGGATCCATTCAGTGATTTCTTTGGTCCTTTCGGATTCTTTGGTAATCCTGATCAAGGGAACGGCCGCCAGAAACGTCGTGTTCAAACACCAAAGAAGGAGGCTACAGGTAGTGGTGTGATTATCAGTCCTGATGGATATATTGTTACAAACAATCATGTTGTTAATGGAGCCGATGAACTTACCGTGACATTAAATGACAATCGAGAGTATTCTGCACGTATAATTGGAACAGATCCAAATACAGATTTGGCTCTTATTAAGGTTAATGGAAAGAATCTTCCGACGCTTCCTATTGGCGATAGTGACAATCTTAAAGTTGGTGAATGGGTGCTTGCAGTAGGTAATCCCTATAATCTTAGCTCAACAGTAACGGCTGGTATTGTTAGTGCGAAAGCTCGTTCAATGGGTGGAGAAGGCTCAAATGGGCCACAGATTTCAAGCTTTATTCAAACTGATGCAGCTATAAACCCAGGTAATTCTGGTGGTGCTTTGGTCAATGCTAAAGGCGAATTGGTGGGTATTAATGCCATGCTTTACTCACAAACAGGTTCATATAGTGGTTATGGTTTCGCCATTCCAACGACTATTATGGTTAAAGTTGTTGACGACTTAAAGAAATATGGTACAGTACAACGCGCTGTTCTTGGTATTCGAGGTGGTGATGTTCTCAACTATATTAATGCTCAAAAAGATGAGAAAAAAGACGTAGATCTCGGCACAAATGAAGGCGTTTATGTAGCTGAAGTGACTGAAGGTAGTTCGGCATCTGCCGCAGGTATCGTCAAAGGTGATGTCATAACAGAAGCCGATGGCAAGAAGATTACGAAGATGTCTGAGCTTCAGGAGCTCCTGTCTAAGAAGCGTCCGGGTGAGAAAGTAACCCTAACTTACTTACATAATAAATCAAAACACTCTAAGACAGTGACGCTAAAGAACGCACAAGGAAATACGAAAGTCATTAAGACTGCAGACTTAGATGTGCTTGGAGCAAGCTTCCGTCCTGTGACAGAACAACAGAAAAAGGAATTTGATTTGACGTTTGGTCTCGAGGTAACTAAAGTCGAAAAGGGAGCTATTAAGAGTGGAGGTATCGAACAAGGATTTATCATGTTGTATGCTAATGACACTCCTTTGAAGAGCCTTTCTGACTTACAAGAGCTTGTAAAGAGTGCTTCTACAAGTCAAGATCCAGTGTTGATTATAAAGGGAATTTGGCCTTCAGGAAAGCGTGATTACAAGGTTGTTAAAGTGTCAGAATAAAGATCTTGATTAATAAAAAGGGGCGAGTCGTTTAACTTGCCCTTTTTATTTTATATCATTAATGCTATTGAATAAACCAAAAAGAATAATGTTTAATATCAAAGAGTTGGCTATATGTTATTTCTAACAAAAGCAATTAAAATGATATTATACATCTAACAATCATTCATTCCCTTCTGTTCCACGAAGTATAATGCTTGTAGCGCCAATTGTAAATAGGCTTCCATCTTCAATAACGCGACGTTCTCTATCACCCAATATCACATTATCAACGAAAGTTCCAGTATAACTTGGTCCATCGCGGAGAATGTATTTGAGACGTCCTTGCTTATCTTTACTGACGTTGATAATACAATGTGTCATATCTATACTTGGGTCATTAGTCTCTATAGGGCAATTAATTCCACTACCTTTCATATAGCGTCCAATGACATTATCACCCATTTGGAGTGGTATTACCTGCTTATAGTGGAACACATTCTCAATTACTACTATCGAACCGCAACCCTTTTCATTTGCTTGTTCATCAGGGTTCTCCTCCTTTTGTGTATTTTTAAGTTTCGAGACTCCCATTCGAATGCCAAAGTTCTTGCCGC
>NZ_GL629647.1:277797-288091 GCF_000185845.1 Segatella salivae DSM 15606 | reverse complement strand
AGTTCTTGCCGCATTCGGGACATTCAAATACAAGATATTGTCCTAATTGATATTTGGTTTCATCAAATGTAATGTAGTTATCACATTTGGGGCAACGTACGCGTTTCATATAAAAATATAGGAAATGATTATTTGATATGGATAATCCAACAATCTGAAAAGTCTGCTTTTTGATGAAGTTTATTCACTACTTTGCGTGCAGCCTCTTCTGAATCATATTGTCCATAAATAACTTTTGTGCGATTTCTTTGTGTTAACACCTTTGCTTCATCATAACCTTTATGATGTAGATGAGCTACAAAATCAGAAGCATTCTTGCGAGTTACTCTACAGGCTAATACTATACTATAATAGCTTTTAGCAGGAGTATTCCTCTCTTCAACCTCAGTTGACGAAGATTTTTCAGCAATTTTTTCTTCTTTTACAGCTTCAAAAGCCTTCTTAGTCATGTCTTTTGTAATGTGATTTGCTGCATTACCAATCGTTACTTCCTTAGGCATGATAGCCGTTAAGAGGTTGGTATCAATCCTGTTTCCAGTCATTGTAGCCTTTTCTCCATTACTTAATGTTGAAGGTAATAATAGGAAAAACAATACAGCAATACAGGCAACCGCAATATTTCTAACTACACTTCGACGAATCGTATATGACTTTTCTTCTGTTTCTTCGATTGCTTCAGGAACAACAAAGTCAAGAATTTGTGCTTTCGGTTGAGTCTCTTTTATATGAGTTTCAACTTCAGTTTGCATTTCAGAGCATTGCTTTTGTTTTTTGAACTCAAAGCTACTGAGTCCATAAAGCGATGGAGTAAGCAAACCAGCCTCACATGGTTCAAAGACATATTGCCCTTCGTTGTTAAGTGAAAGGCGTCCAAGATTCCTT
Source organism: Segatella salivae DSM 15606 (assembly GCF_000185845.1). Lineage (GTDB taxonomy): Bacteria > Bacteroidota > Bacteroidia > Bacteroidales > Bacteroidaceae > Prevotella > Prevotella salivae. The sequence continues at coordinate 287,209 of NZ_GL629647.1, read as the reverse complement.
AAATTATATTCACCTTCATTCTGAAGCACCTGTTTCAATTCTTCAGTATCTTGCTCAATACGTCGTAAAGCCTCTGGATAGCTGATGTCATAAGCCTCTACATAAGACTGCGCAAGCAGCGAATCATTGAGTTTTAAGGCATGATTAAAGCCCACAGTTCGTGTTGGCGGAAGAAACGATTTGTCTCTTTCGTCAAAGTGAGCAGCCCGATAATGTGCCATAAATCCACCAAAATTAGGAATTATGACGCAATCATTCGTGAGCAAAAGTATTTCGATATGTCTTTCTAACTCAATCACGTTGCAAATTTAGTACTTTTATTTTAGCTTTCAAAGTTTTGCGAAAAAAATCTTCATTAATCATTTATTTATCTTTTTTATTTTGATAACTATTGTAAAAGTTGTATCTTTGTGCCATGGAAAAACAAACACTTTACAAGTGATGGAGTATAAACAGACGGACATAAAAGGTGTATTTATCATCGAGCCTCGTGTCTTTCAAGATGCTCGTGGCTATTTCTTTGAAGCGTGGAAAGACGAAGAATTCCAGCAGAAAATAGGTAAAATCAAGTTTATACAAGACAATGAATCTAAGTCTTCTTATGGCGTATTGCGTGGTCTCCACTATCAAAAAAGGAGAGTATTCTCAGGCAAAATTGGTTCGCGTAATCAAGGGAAAGGTCTTGGATGTTGCCGTTGATATTCGCAAGAGTAGCCCTACCTTTGGAAAATATGTCATGGTAGAACTCTCTGAAGAGAATAAGCGTCAGCTCTTTATTCCACGTGGTTTTGCTCATGGTTTCCTTGTTCTTAGTGACGAAGCAATCTTTACTTATAAGGTAGATAATGTTTATGCACCACAACATGAGGCCAGTATTCGTTGGAATGATGAGCAAATTCACATTGAGTGGCCTATCGATTCAAAGGATGTTTTGACATCAGAAAAGGATCTGAAAGCTTGCTCTTTACAAGATGCAGAATTATTTGATTGATGCGAAAATATAGCTTATTACCTATGTTGTTTGTGGTTACTATGACCCTTGTTGGAGTCTCATGTAGTAATCATAAAACAAATTCTACAGACCAGCCTTCAGAAGATCATACTGCAAAAAAGATGCTTCAAGGTCTTTGGTTGAATGAAGATGATGATAGTCCTGCCTTTCGTGTGGTTGGTGATACTATCTTTTATCCTGATAGTACCTCACAACCTGTGTACTTTCAAATAATAAAAGACTCACTTGTTCTTCACAGTTCTAATGTTGCTAAGTATCAGATTGTGAAGCAAGCGCCTCACCTTTTCATGTTCAAGAACCAAAATGGTGACTTGATTAAATGTATAAAGACAAATGATAACACTTATTTGTCTTTCTTCGGGATGTCACATCCTGTAGCATTAAACCAGAAAAAATTGATTAAACGCGATTCTGTAGTCATCTATGGAAACGCTCATTATCATTGGTATACACAGGTTAATCCAACTACTTTCAAAGTAGCGAAACAGACTTATAATGACGAAGGTGTTGAGGTTGATAATGTGTATTTTGATAATATTGTTCATGTCAGCATCTTTAAGGGAAGTAATCAACTCTTTAGTCGTGATTTCCGGAAGTCTGATTTCAAACAGCAGATACCTTCAGGCGTGTTGAGTCAGAGTATATTAAGTGACATAAACTACACTGAAACAAATACAAATGGTTTCTTATTTACAGCAAATGTTTGTGTGCCTGATAGTCCTACAGCCTATCAAATTAAAGTTATCATAGGCTTTAATGGTAAAATGCGTTTGATGGTATAAATGCGTTTTGAGTAGAATTGATTAAATCTGATAATATGATTTATGTCATATTATCGTATGATATAAGGTATTTTATTGTGATTTCTGCGTCAAATCACACGATGATTTGACGCAGATTACTTTTTATATGCTATAAGCTTACAAAGTAGCATCATATCTCTTTGAACATCAGTATAATGAATTAACTATATGAAATAAATACATTAATAACGTATTCCGTATAGTGTAACGTAATTCAATAAGGAAGAATAGTGAATGCTTCCTCAGACTATTACTATTAAATAGTGCTTGAGAGGGAAAAGAGATGATGCGAAATGGCGATTGTGTTGTATAGGGTGGGAGAGCCGACTCTAATTAAAGGGATGCAGGTTGATTTGATTACATTTTTATGATGATTAGTAATCACATCATGGAACTTTATTTTTCAATTTGTATTGTGAATAATCTTTTCTTAGATATGAATTTATTCTATGTCTATTATTCAACTTAGTTCTAAAATCAGTAGATTCAAAATAGTGCAAAAAAAAGCGATGACCTTCACAGGTAACCGCTCCAAATCTTCAATAGGTATTAGTCCTTTTTAAGGTAAAAAGATTGTTTTCAGGATAACGATACAAAGGTATGACTTTTTTTTGGATTACCAAATATTTCGCAATCTTTTTTGATAAAAAAATATTTTATTTTCAGTTCTAAAGCGTATAAGCCCCAAAACTTCTATTCATTCAATGCGAACTTTATTTTACAATGACTTTTTTATGATTGCGAATATAGACACCTTTGGATAGGTTCTCAAGCTGGTTGCCAACATATTTGCCATCAAGTGTAAAGATATGGTGGTCTTCTGAGTTCTCAATCTGTATTTTATTTATGCCATCAAGGCTATTATATTTTGGATAAAATGTAAACGATATAGCCCCATTTGCATTGAGTTTAATATTCTTAAGTGATTGATTCACTTTATAATAAGATGGATTTAATGTTGCTCTTTCATTAAGATCTCCCTTTGTGTACCACCAGAAATTGGGCAGATTAGAGTTGTCATTCAGGTTATCTGCATTGACTGTTCCGGGGAAAACGTCCCCCTTTAGCTGGTTCTTATACTTTCTTTTCTCCTGTCTATTAAGCTCTTTATAGTTAGGTTCTGTTTGTTCATGAACTTGAATTGAATAGCTTGACATACAAAGTCCGTCAGCTGGCACGACAGCCATACGGGGTCTGTATGGTGTGTTGTTAGGATGATCACTCATATTAACGTTGCCTTGGTCGACCACCTTATAGACAAGTAATCCTTGATTACTTGCCCCCGCATACCAACCAGTCTTGGTTATGTTCTCTAAAAGAAAGTATTCGTTTGGATCTCCAGGGTTAACAATCTTATAGACGACGCCTCCATCATCAGCTGATTTATTCATAGTTATGTTTCCTTTTGACGTTAAAGGTTGAATGTTTACAGGCCAATTCATTTGTTTTTTCTCCCAAGCTGTATAAGGCATTGGTATAAAACCTCCATTACCTGCATACTCTCCACCATCCATTAAGTCCCAATATTCCATCTCTTGGTTATCTAAATAGGCAGATGAAATAGTAGGATATATGTCGGGTAATCCCATTGCATGCGAGAACTCATGACACGTAACACCAATACTATTAATTTGCATTGCGCGCTCTTGTCCATTGGCTTGGTTCCTAATTCGACTGGGAAAGAGTTCTGCACCAATGCTGAAATTATAGACGTTCTTATTGCCAACCTTCAATGAAGGGTTGCTAATTACGCTTGTACATGCCCATACAGACTCTGCACTTCCACCATTATTTTGCCCTAATCCAGCATAGATCACATAGACACAGTCTATATATCCATCGTTATTTGAATCCAATCGATCTATATTTGTGACTTGATCTTTGACACAATTAACTGCATCCTGCACAAGTTCTCTTGGCTTCTCATCGCTATTATTATTGGCATTTGAGCCTCCATAATAAGTCATATCTTTTGGCAAATCGATTGGGCCATAAACTTCAAATACAGGCTCAAAGGCGCCAAGACTTGTTGCTTTGAAATACTGACTGACACTCCCGAAGTTCTCGTTATTACCATTTCCGCGATTGACAATAGGTCCTTCAGCATTAAAAAAATCATGAAAAGCCGCCTTTGGTTCATGAACTTGAAACTTCACATCCTTAAAGTTTGCGAGGATAACCAATATATGTGGCCTACCCGTATGAGGCGTATAGCGTTGTGAAGTGTCGATTGCTCGTGTCGGAATTACTTGCAAATTGTCAGGATGTTTGCGTGGTGTTATAAGCTCAGATTCAGCACTTCCGAAGGTTGGTGCAGATACCATTACGCCGTCATTTCGCATGACATATATTGTATCGGCAGGCATTGCATGCCCTGAAAGGGCTGTAAGCATCATGCCAATAGTGAGTAAAATGGTTTTCATTATAATTCTTTTAATAAATTCTTTCAATTAGTTAGTTCTAAAATCACATTGTATTATTTGAATACATATTGGCCTTTATGTAGGGTTTGTCTACCATATTCGATTGCATGATGTGGGCAATGATGATAACATGCAAAGCAAGTTAGGCAACGATTTGTATGTTTCCACTTAGGCATTAGGCCGTGTCCACCTTCTATATTGTCTACAGGACAGACATTAGCACATATCCCACACTTTACACATCGTTGCTTTTCAACGTGAAAAGGTTTATCAGTGATGAGTTTATTAACAAAGAATGCCCCAAGAATATTGCTGTTTATGCGTGGCCAATGACTATGATTGCGCTGGTTCTTACAATGAATTCTGTCAAAAATTTGCTCACAATATTCACGTAGTTGAACTTCTGCTATTTCACGTTTCTTATGGATAACTTCCTCAGAATCAATGTCCATAAAAGGTAATCCCACGTAAGTATTCGGCATTTTTAACGAGAAAGTAGCGTTCGTTTGCAATCCAACTGTCTTTAAATCTGAATTTAGATAGTCCATCGATAGCCCTATATCGTCTCCTGCAGTGCATAATGCGAAGCAATAATGTAACGAAAGATTATCTGATGGTTGCTGTGTGGTGAGGGTAAGTTTCCGCACAAACTCTCGCATGATTACAGGCGGACGCCATCCATATATAGGATAGATAAAGCCAACACGCTCGTCTTTTTCCAAGGCAAAAGCATGTTGGCTTTTGATAAGTTTTGCTACAGAAAGGAGTCTTTCTCCAGTCACTTGAGCAACTCGTTGAGCAGCCCAAAGGGTGTTTCCTGTTGCAGAAAAGTAGAATATCATTTATTATTTGAGTCGGTCATTACTCCCTCAATGTAAAGCCGAACCATTTCCGTTTGGGCGTTACTACGTATTGTTATGCTCTTCTTAAAGTGTCCAGGAAACAATGCAGAGCCATTATATGTGACCTTAATCTCACCTTTTTGTCCTGGCATTACAGGCGTTTTGGTGTATGTTGGCACTGTACATCCGCAGCTGGCCATAGCTTGATTGATCACTAAAGGAGCGTCTCCAGTGTTTGTGAATACGAAAGTGGTTTGACGAATTGGGTCACTCTTTGGGAATGTTCCAAGGTCAACACTCAATTTGTCGAATTTAATTTCTGCCTGTTTCTGTGCAGAAGCCATTGTAACAAATGTTAGGAGCACTAATGCTATGATTAATAACTTTTTCATATTCCTTCCTATTTATGTTAAACTGTTTGCAAAATTACAAAACAAAATGGATTATTTCTTTCCATAACTTGTTTTTTTATAGATTATTAATCAAATCTAATGATTATACAGAACGTTAAGATGGATAAATTAATGCTTACCGAACAACAGTTTATAGTCGCGTTCTAAAGCTGGTTCTGTCCATTCCATTGGTACGAAAGACCAGTTGTTATGCGGTTTTGCATCAATCACTTTATGGCGTTCAATATAGTCCATAATAATACTTCTTTGGTCTTTTTCGCTTACATATTCTATACGATTAGGAAGTTCTTTGAGAGAGATTCCTGCACCACGAGTTAGTAATTCCCCGCCACCATTACCCCGATAACTATTCATTGCCACACGATAAGTCTTATCTTCACAAAAAGGTTGTCCGTTTGTCATACGCAGAATATTAACCTTTTTGCCATAATTTTGCCTAACATCTACTTCATAATCAATGCCAAAAGCCGTATCAAAATTGAATGCAAGATTAGTCCAATGCCAATGCCCCGTGCCATCTTGTTTCATCAGCATAATGTGATCATCAGGCGATTTCATGGTTGTAACCCATTGACCATAACTCATTTCAAGTAGTTTTTTAATCTCCTTACCCGTCATTTTGACAACATATAGTTGATTTTCATACGTGTAAAGATTAAATAAATCACTGACATGAACATCTCCTTTGCGAATACATGCATCAAATTTTAACGGAGCATTCAATGAAATATCAGCTCCTGTGTGTTCTAATTGAATGTCATGAATGAGATCTCCAAAGGGAGCTGACCGAAAGAAACAATCCCTTGTATAGATAGAATGCACAAAGATTCCAAGCTTACGATTAACATATTGTTTTACTTGTTCTATGTCTTTGCTGAACTGTTCCATGAAAGATTCGTCCACATTCTCATTATCAATATTCCTCAATTGCGCTTTTACCGCGTTGAGTTTTGGTGTTCCTTCTTGATTAAATTCAAAGCAAAGACTACACTCACTGACGTAATGTGCATTACTCGATGGATTTATAATACAAACCTCTTTGCCATGATTGGTGTCGTATTCTCGTTTTAATTGATGGTCATGTCCACATAGAATGAGGTCAACTCCAGGTACATTTCGTGCTGTTGTTACACATGCATTTTCACTGCCATTAGCATCTTGAATGCCTCCATCGAACCCCGAATGAAAGAGTGCAACGATTGCATCGGCATGCTCAACTTCACGTACATGCTTTACCCATTGTGCCATACAACTCGGTATATCCAGAAATTTCATGCCACTCCATAAGTCTTTTTGCAACCAATAGGGTATTGTCGGAGTCAACATTCCAATAAAAGCAATCTTGACACCTTCTATATTTCGAATTGCATAAGGCTTAAAGTAAGGCTTTAATGTAACCTCATTTACTACATTAGCTGACAACAAATCACAATCTAATTCTGCTGCATACTTATCATAAACTGCATGTCCTGTTTCGATATCATGATTGCCTATAGTCTGTAAATCATAGCGCATGAAATTAACAACTCTTGCTGCTACATTCTTCATTTGAGGCTGAACAAAGTTACAATAGTAACAAGTGGGCTGACCTTGTAATATATCTCCACCATCAACGAGTAGTAAACGATTACCATATTTGCTTCGCATTCGCTTCACATAAGTAGAGATTCGCGCCATTGATCCACTGCAAGGACGTCCCTCAATGAAGTCAAATGGAAAGAAACATCCATGGATATCAGTAGTATGAATGAGTTTAATGGTCAAGTTGTTCATAAAACGCTATATACTTTTGAGCCACATTTATATAATCATGATGACGCTTGATATAAGCCATACTCTCACGTTTCAACGTATTAATTCGTTCTGGATGCAGAATTAACTCATACAAAGCTTGATACACACTGCTTTCATTGAGCTCTACATTGATAATTGGACGCAACTCATGTTCATTAATAATATCATAGTTTTCGGGTTCACCACCACCAACACAGATTAGTCCTTGGCTCATCGCTTCCAACGGATTCATGGATGGAGTATAGCTGTACAGCTGATCAAGAATAACATCTGACTTTCCCATCATTTTGACATAATCTTCAAATGGAACACTTTCTGCAACCTGCAAATCAGCCTTTTTAGGATAGTTTTCTACTATTTTTTGTGCTGCTTTGAGCATAATATCAGTTCCTTTATAACGATTTCGCATTTTATTTATCCCAATAAAGAGGTGTAGTTTGCCATCAAATGGACGGTAGGTTGTATGACTTGGAATAATGGGAAAGGGGCAAAAAACTGTCTTTTCAGGGAAGATGGGCTGATAACATGCCCAATATTCATATAACCCAGCAATGATTTTATCTACATCTTTTGCCACATATTGACACCAATCTCCCTTTGCTGTTCCCACCCAATCTCTAATATAGCGTTGCGATTCTTCATCCGTCCGCACGTGTTTACCTATATTAAAGTCGCTATAACGCAAGGGAAAGCGAGTGATACACTCATGAACCCAATAATAATCCATGCCGAACGCTCCAAGTACCACATACTTATTGTGACGTCGAAGATAGTCGTAGAAGAAACGAAGTCGCTCAGCTTTGAGTTCAAAAAACATCGGATTGATGAGTTGAACAATATCAAACCCACGGAGTTTTGGGAGTAAAGTCAATAATTTTGCATATAACTTTAGCCCACCGAAAGGGCCATAAGTTCTACTAATATCAATATCTCGATGATAGTTTTTCCAGTCATCTCCATTGGAAACAACCATAGTCTCATGCCCCAAGTGATTTAGTCCTTTGGCTAATGTGGCGTGAACATTACTATATTCTCCGATGAGCAATATCTTCATATCAGTGTAGCGGCAATGATGATTCTACGCCCCCAGCGATGTTTGGATAGTTTTTGAAAGAGTTGATACTTGCTTGTGTAGTCCTTGTTTGGCAGTGGAAACAACCCATGTTCATGCAATCTTTCGCATGTTTCGTCAAGTTTTGAAAGACAATGTGTTAGTCGGGCAGTATTATAAACATAATCCATTGTAAGTTGTGCTATACGCCTTTGTAATGCCACATGCTTTGACTGAGGAAGTGTTTGAAGTCGACTTTGGAGATAAAAGATAACACTTTCTGTGTTTTCTAATCGTTGAATGACATCGCGTTTTCCTTTGCGATGCATTATCGAAAGCTTGTGTTGACGATAGAAATAGCTTTTAGCTGGAGTCACAAACAGACGTTTTGCATTCAACATTAGCTGTGCAGTGAACTCTTCATCTTCAGCATAATAAGTCAATGTTGAACGGAAACGGAGCCCTCGTAAGATGTCTTTTTTGAAGAGATAACAGCATACTGACCCTCTAATATTATGTTCTTCCATATAAGAAGTACCCTCAAATGGTCCTGCAATCTCTTCGGTAATATCTACTGAAGGCTTAGTAGACGCTTCGAAAATCACCATGTCAGGATTGTGAAATCTCACAATATCTAAGCAATGTTCGTAAGTGAATTGTAGTAGAGAATCGTCGCCATCAATAAACTGAATGAAATCCCCTTGAGCAATATCTATGCCTCTGTTGCGCGCCACACTCAATCCTTGATTACGTTGTCGCACATAAATGAGATTATCACATACGTCAAGGAGTGATGTAATGGCAGGTGTTTCGCTTCCATCATCTATAACAATGATCTCACGATTTTCAGGATTCAACGATAATCCGAGAATGCTTTCTATGCATGAACGCAGTAATGACGCTTCAATGTTATAGGCAGTAATGATGAAGCTCACTAACGGATGATGTTCTAAGTATTGCGTTTCTATCGGATAGGGCATAGTCTTTTTTTATGGAACAAATATAAGAAAAAAGCGTTTTTTGACCAAATAAATACGCTGTTTATTTTGATAAGATAACCTTGTTACATCAAGT
>NZ_GL629647.1:262140-277747 GCF_000185845.1 Segatella salivae DSM 15606 | reverse complement strand
TATAGGTCTAATTGTCTCGTAATCAGTTATATTTCATGCTATGAAATAATACAAAACACAAGGTAAAATGACGCTTATTACAAAATGAATAGTATCATACGATGAAATGGATGTTTTTTATTCGTTTCTACAATAGTTTGTAAGGACATTTCAAAGCATATAAGTTCATCTTTTATTTAAGCTGTTTTGAAAGCTATTATGATGTGGATTACATTAAAAAAAACACTGATTTCATCGGTCATTTCCACACACATTTAAGCGTCGTCAATACCAAATGAAATCAGCGTTTATTACTCGTTTTATTTTACTTTCAAGCCTTTTTTAATACATTTGCCAAGAACTTGGGCGTATATCCCAATTTACTCTTTGCCACTTCTTCGGGAGTTCCTGTTGAGAGAATCCTTCCTCCACCTCGTCCTCCCTCTATACCGACATCAATAATATAGTCAGCCAGCTTGATAACATCCAAGTTGTGTTCAATAATTATCACAGTGTTACCTCGGTCAGTAAGCTTTTGAAGCACATCCATCAGTATGCGGATATCTTCAAAATGAAGACCTGTCGTAGGCTCATCTAAAATATAAAGCGTTTTACCAGTATCTCTTTTAGCCAGTTCTGTGGCTAACTTTACACGCTGGCTTTCGCCACCTGAGAGCGTAGTTGAACTTTGTCCGAGTTTAATATAGCCTAAGCCAACATCTTGAAGTGTTTTAATTTTGGGTAGAATACTTGGTACATTCTCAAAGAATTCCACGGCTTGATTAATGGTCATATCAAGCACATCAGCAATTGATTTGCCTTTGAATCTCACCTCAAGTGTTTCGCGATTATAACGCTTTCCATGGCAAACCTCACACGGAACCATTACATCTGGCAAGAAATTCATTTCAATTGTCTTATAACCATTACCTCCACAAGCTTCACATCTGCCTCCTTTCACGTTGAAAGAAAAGCGTCCTGGTTTGTAGCCTCTTATCTTTGCTTCTGGTAAATTGACGAAAAGATTGCGGATATCATTAAATACTCCCGTGTAGGTTGCAGGGTTACTACGTGGTGTTCTACCAATAGGACTTTGGTCAACATTTACCACTTTGTCAACATTATCAATACCTTCTACCTTATCGTATGGCATAGGTTTCTTCAACGAACGATAGAAATGTTGTGAGAGAATGGGTTGAAGAGTCTCGTTAATTAATGTTGATTTGCCCGAGCCCGATACGCCGGTAACGACTATTAACTTACCTAATGGAAAGTCAACATCAACATTTTTCAAGTTATTTCCCTTTGCTCCATAAATTGTTATGTGCTTACCATTTCCTTGACGGCGCTCAGTTGGAATCTCAATCTTGCGTTCACCATTAAGATAGTCAGCAGTAATCGTATGTTGTTTCAGCATGTTTTTTGGAGTGCCTTGAAACACAACTTCACCACCTTTGCGTCCTGCTTTCGGACCAATATCTATAATCCAGTCGGCAGCACGCATCATATCTTCGTCGTGTTCAACTACAATGACAGTGTTACCAAGGTCTCGTAGCTCTTTAAGTGAACGGATAAGACGATCGTTATCACGTTGATGTAGCCCTATACTTGGCTCATCAAGGATATAGAGTACATTGACTAATTGGCTTCCTATCTGTGTAGCTAAGCGGATACGCTGGCTTTCTCCTCCCGAGAGAGTGGCGCTTTGTCTATTTAAAGAGAGATAGTCGAGTCCCACTTCCAATAGGAAATTTACACGTGTTCGAATTTCTTTAAGAATCTCTTTGCCTATCTTTTTTTGCTGAGGATCCATGTGTTCCTCTACATGTTCAAGCCATTCTTCAAGATCATTGATATCAAGATTGGCAACTTCAGTTATGTTTTTGTCCCAAATGCGATAGGAGAGAGCCTCTCGATTAAGTCGTTGTCCCTTACATTCTGGGCACGTTGTGGTTGCCATAAATTGGTCGGCCCACTTCTTACCGGCTGCAGAGTCATCATTTTCCATCACAGTTTGTAGATACTTTATAATGCCATCAAAGGCTACAAAGTAATCTGATGACGTGTGAACAAGACTTTTATCTATCTTCAAATTCTCCAAACTGCCATATAAAATTTCGTTTACGGCCTCCTGGGGAATATCTCTGAATGGTGTTTTTAGATTACATTCAAAGCGCTGGAGGATAGCTTCTATCTGCCAAAATATCATTTGGTTTTTATACTTTCCCAATGGAGCGATGGCACCATCTCTGATACTTAACTTATCATCGGGAATGACTTTCTTGAGATCTATCTCATTAACATAACCCAAACCCTTGCATTGTGGGCATGCCCCTTCAGGCGAATTAAAAGAGAATATATTTGGTGCAGGGTCTTTATATGATATTCCCGATGTAGGACACATCAATCGTTTGGAGAAGAATTTCGCTTCGTTTGTATCCTTATTTAATACCATAATCAACCCATCTCCCTGCTTCATAGCACTCTGAATGCTTTTTGTCAGCCGTTCATGGGACACATCTTCGACGATCATCTTGTCGATAACAACCTCTATATTGTGGTTTTTATAGCGATCAGTCTTCATGCCTCGTGTTATCTCTTGTATTTCCCCATCTACTCGAATATATATATATCCCTTGCGTCGCATACTTTCAAATAGTTCGCGATAATGGCCTTTACGATTTCGAACAAGTGGAGCCAAGATATAAATACGCTTACCTATATAGTCGGTTGTTATCATTTCGATGACCTTCTCTTCGGTATATTTCACCATTTTCTCGCCCGTTGCATAGCTATATGCCGTTCCTGCCCGTGCATATAGTAAGCGGAGATAGTCATAAATCTCTGTAGTTGTACCGACAGTTGACCGTGGATTCTTGTTGGTTGTCTTCTGTTCAATACTGATTACGGGGCTAAGACCAGTAATTTTATCAACATCTGGCCGTTCCATATTCCCAAGAAAATTTCGTGCATATGCTGAAAAAGTCTCAATATATCTGCGTTGTCCTTCGGCAAATATGGTGTCAAAGGCTAATGAAGACTTACCAGAACCGGATAATCCCGTAATAACAGTGAGTGAATTTCTGGGAATTTGCACATCAATATCTTTTAGATTATGAACACGTGCGCCCCAAACGTTTATATATTTATCTTCGTTTTCCATTAAAAAATTTCTGTATATAATGTTTCTTGAATACTCTTTTATTTGTTTTTTCTCATCTTTTCTAAGGCTGACCAGACTCAGTATATCCACGAAGCAAGTTCACATCACGTTTTATTTTATAGTGTTTGCCATCAGCTCCATGGGCATCAACAACAACAAAATAAACCCCATCGTTAACGGCTTTGCCATGGAATTTCCCATCCCAACCACCATAAATATCATTCCATTCATAGAGTTTCTGTCCCCATCGGTTATAGATTGTGGCATGAAAATCTATAATACTGCGACTATTGGGTTTGGCTTGGTAGATATCATTAATGCCATCACCATTCGGAGAAAAGGCATTTGGCATCTCAAGTTTACTTTCTGACAACGTAATTGAAATCGGATCACAAAGCTGTTCTATAGTATCAGTGCCGTGAACAAACTTTGCATAGAGTACAACCTTATGTTGCCCCGATCGGTTAAATGTATAAGAAGTGTTCTCTTCATACCTTAAAAGGTAAGGCTTTTGCTCACTGTTATGATAGAAACGCCATTCATAATAGGCATCCCATCCTGTCGAATGTAGGGGATTAGCCATAAAAGATGCTTGCACAGGAGCCTGCCCATTGTATTCTCCTTCGCTTTCATTTCCTTCACTATCCCTTACAGATAGTGTCGGCGAAACTATCGGATTGTCATCAGCAATGACATGCAAACTATTTGCGATGAACAAGAAAAGCAAAGCCAATACCTTTATTTTCATTTTGTTGTTACTATATTTTTGCAAAGTTACTAAAAAGAAAAGACAAGATATTGTGTAATGACATATTTTTTGTATTTTTGCACTTGTAACTTTAATATTTTATGAAGATGAAGTTGATAAATAAGTATATATTGCTCCTTATGCTTGCGCTTATAGGGTGGACTACAAGTAAAGCTGTAAACAACAATACCATTTCAGTCGGTGTTATGTTGCCACTCCATCAAGTAGATGGTGATGGTAAACGTATGGTTGAATATTATCGGGGAATGCTTTTGGCTTTCAACCAGCTGAAAACTGAAGGATATCATATTGATGTTCATGCATGGAATGTTAATATTGACGCTGATATTAAGACAACATTACTTGATCCTAATGCAGAGAAATGTGACGTTATCTTCGGTCCTTTGTATAGCAAGCAAGTTAAACCTCTGGCAGATTTCTGTAAAAACAAAGGCATTCGTCTGGTGATTCCCTTCTCTATTACGGGCAATGATGTAGCATATAATAGCAGCATCTTTCAGATTTACCAAGACGAAACACGTCTAACAAACGCTACAGTACAAGCATTCATTGAGCGATTTGCTAAATGTCATCCTGTGTTTGTTGACTGTTCAGATGCTACAAGCAAGAAAGGCACGTTCACATCTGCACTCCGCAAAGAACTCGATGTAAAGGGAATACGTTATAATCTCACCAGTCTAAAATCAGATGACAATGCATTTGCCAAAGCTTTTGTCAAAGGACAAACAAATGTTGTTATATTAAATACAGCACGCTCTCCTGAATTGAACGAGACTTTTGTTAAGTTAGAACGTCTTGATCAGTTACATCCGGGCACGCTGATTAGTTTATTTGGTTATACAGAATGGTTGATGTATGCTCCTTATGACTTTAATCATTTCTGCAAATATGACACGTATATCCCTTCAACCTTTTATTATAATGCCTCCTCTTCAAGTACAACAGCATTGGAAAGTAGCTATCGCGCCTGGTTCCATGAACCTATGTTGCAGGCTTTACCACGTTTTGCCATCATGGGATATGACCATGCAGAGTTCTTTGTTCGGGGCTTAGCACAATATGGGAAGAAATTTCTTGGCAGTAAATGGCAGCAACCTTACAAGGCATTGCAAACGCCTTTGAAGTTCGTTCCCGTAGATAATGGTGGGCGAATCAATTCTACCTTTGAACTAATTCATTACCTTTATAATGGTAATGTTGAAAGTATTGCTTATTGATTTTAGTCAGCCTTGCTAAAGAATTATATGAAATTACAATCTAAGATAATAGGTATAGTACTCCTGACTTGCTGTTTTTATCAAAACGTTCAAGCGCAGATAGGTGAACACCGGGATGATTTCTCTGTTGGTTTCAATGGTGGTTACGTGATGAGTAGCGTGGGATTTGTGCCCAAAGTGAACCAAAAACAGCATGGAGGAATGACGTTTGGACTCTCACTTCGATATAAAAGTGAGAAGTATTTCTCTACACTTTGTTCCATAGCAGCAGAAGTAAACTATGCACAATTGGGCTGGAAAGAAGATATCGTTGATGCTCAGGAGCAACCCGTAGTTAATGCAATAACGGGATTAACTGAACAATATAGTCGTACGATTAATTACATTCAAGTTCCTATTTTTGCTCATCTCGCATGGGGAAAAGAGCGTAAGGGGATGAATTTCTTTGTAAATTTAGGTCCTCAATTTGGGTTTATGATCAATGAAAGTACTAAGATGAACTTCGACTTTAACCAGCGAAACACACATGATCGTGTTAATCCTGTTGTGGCACAAGATACGATGCAGGTAGAAAAGAAGTTTGATTATGGTATTGCTATAGGTTTAGGTGGAGAATATAGTCATCCTAAAGTTGGGCACTTTCTACTCGAAGCGCGTTACTATTATGGTTTAGGCAATATCTATGGTTCATCAAAACGTGACTTCTTTTCAAAGTCAAACTATGGTAATATCGTTATAAAAGCTACATATCTCTTTGATATTCTCAGAACGAAAAAACCGAAATAATCACAATAAAAGTAAATAATATGTTTGAAAATCAACCGAAAGGACTCTATGCTCTGGCTCTTGCCAACACTGGTGAGCGCTTTGGTTATTACACCATGTTAGCCATCTTTGCGTTATTTATGCAAGCAAAGTTTGGATGGACTGAGTCACAAGCAGGACAAGTTTATGCCATTTTCTTGGCTGTAGTCTACTTTGCTCCCCTCTTAGGGGGTATCTTAGCAGACAAGATTGGCTATGGAAAGTGCGTGTCAATTGGCTTTGCTACCATGTTCTTGGGATATCTTGGACTTGCTATTCCCACGGGTGCTGACAGTGTAGGTAAAGTCGCAATGTTTGCTGGCTTGGCTTGTGTGTCATTGGGAACAGGCCTTTTCAAGGGTAATCTTCAAGTGCTTGTAGGAAATCTTTATGATAGTCCGAAGTATTCAAGTAGCCGAGATTCTGCTTTCAGTCTATTTTATATGGCCATCAATATCGGTGCAATGTTTGCACCATCTATGGCAAAATGGATTACCAACCTCTATCTTGGACAGTATGGTTTCGTTTATGATGCAGGCAATTTCGATCCTGCTTACCTCAAGGCGCTTTATGGTGCATATGGTCTTTGCTTTGGCGTAGCTTGTATTTCACTTATTTTGTCAGCGGTTATCTATTTTGCTTGTCGCAGTTGGTTCAAGCATGCTGACATCACAGCTAAGCAAGCTAAGGGGACGGATCAGCAGGTAGAAGAACTCACTCCGAAACAAACAAGAGACCGCATACAGGCTCTTTTACTTGTTTTTGCAGTCGTAATCTTCTTCTGGATGGCTTTCCATCAGAATGGTTCTGCACTAACTTTCTTTGCAAAGAAATACACAAACCTCAGTGTTTTAGGGCCCATGCGAATATGGTTTAATATTTTTAGTCTCGCACTTATTGCCCTTTCTGTATATACAGGCTTCTCCGCTTTCCAGGCAAAGAAGTCAAACACCAGGATGATTTGTGGCATTGTAACATTACTTGCATGGGGAGGCGCATTGGCTCTCTTTATGAATATGAGCAATCCTACAATGGCTCAGCCTTCGGATTTCCAACAGTTCAATCCATTCTTTGTAGTCGCCTTGACTCCTTTTAGTATGCTTTTCTTTGGTGTTTTAGCAAGAAAAGGACACGAAATTAGTGCTCCGTCTCGTATCGCTTGGGGTATGTTAGTAGCAGCATTAGGCTTTGGCGTCATTACATTGGCATCAACCAATCTGATTTCTCCTATGGATTTGGGCGATAAGACACAAAGCATTCTTTCACCGAGTTGGTTGATTTCTACCTATTTCACCTTGACTTTGGCCGAACTTCTGCTTTCGCCAATGGGTATATCTTTTGTTAGTAAGGTTGCACCTCCTAAGTATAAAGGTTTAATGATGGGTGGATGGTTTGTGGCAACAGCTATTGGTAACTATCTCAGTTCAATTCCTTCAATGCTTTGGAATCGTGTTCCTTTGATGGCAAACTGGGGAATTCTAATTGCACTTTGCCTTATTAGTGCTCTCGTTATGTTTGCTTTGTTGAAGAAACTCAATAGAATGACGGCGTAATGAAAGCTGTATAAAAACGATAAGAAAAGAGGTAGTATGGTTTAATGAATATATTACCTCTTTTTGTTTTGAGTCAAATCATGCAGCATTTTAAGTCTAATTATCGAGTGTTTCGATACAAATTACAAGCTGTTTCGATGCAGATTACAACAGGTTTTTCAGCACAATAAAAAAACATTCAACTTTATAATCAAAATAGAAACGAATATTCCAGGGTGGGACTAAAGTTTCTTCTTTATATAAGATTCTTAAATTTAAGCGTATGAAAGATTTTCTTGCCAGTGCCTTTATGTGGATTGTATGTCTCCTTTTAACCATAGCTTCGGTATGGGCCATGGTCAACAATTTCCAAACAGGTCATTACTTTATTGCCTTTATAGGGGTATTCGGAGTACTGCTCTTTGGTATTCCTCTTATCTCTCTCCTCATGCCAACGACTAAAGACGAAGAGAAGAGAGAATCAGCACAAGTAACTGTTATTCCTCTTCCTACGAATAAGCATGATTTAGAGGTGCTTGCCAGCCAATTAATTGATGATGATAAGTCGCTTATGCAAGTTATTCAGGAGAGTTTTGTGAATCCCCAAACGTTCTATGAACATAAGGCTAAGACTGCAAATAATGATAGTATAGATTATGAAGCATTTTGGTTAGACTCGAAAGATGATATCAAGACTTTGACCAGTATAGGCATGTTATATCTACTTTCAGAGGCAAATGTTGTAAGAAATGTTGACCCTAAAGAAGGACTTGAAGACTTTTTATGGAATGTTGAAAGTCTTGTGCGTATGAAAAAGCATCATTTGACAATAGAAACTGCGTTGCTTCACGAAGGACTTGATATTCCTCATTGTTGTGATATCATTAATAACCAATGGCAATCTTCAGGCTATCAACTCGCATTAATAGATACTGATAGCAGTGATTACACGATAACAGTAATCCGAAAGCTATAAAATAGGCTTATCATGTGTTTGGAAAAGGGGGAGGAAAAACGTGGTATCACGTAATTTTTCCTTTCTGTTTGCGCGCTTTCTAATTATTTTATGTATATTTGCATAGGTTGATAAAATCAACAAACTATGGATGTAGAAAAGATTAAAAAGATGCTTCGCAAGCATGATGGGCTTTCCAATACGTTGGGAATGGAGTTTATTTCAACTCCAGAACCAGACACTTGTAAGGCTACAATGAAAGTTGACGAACGCAACAAACAAGCTTTTGGTTTCCTTTCTGGAGGCGCTTCACTCGCTTTAGCCGAGAATTTGGCTGGTGTAGGAAGCATAGCTTTGTGTCCAGGAAAAATCTGTGTGGGCATCAATGTCAATGGAAGTCATGTCAAAGCAGTGCTTGAAGGTGATACAGTTACCGCTGTTGGCCGTCTTCAATCAAAAGGAAACACCTTGCATGTATGGCACATTGATATCACAAATTCAGCCGGAGAGTTGATTTCTACCGTTCAAGTCACTAATTACATCATGAAATCTTCTGCTCCAAAAGTATGAGTTCTTTTGTCGCATATAGGCTTCCTGAAGCCAAAGATTATGTATATATTCGTTCGCAAAAGGCCCCAATTGTTCTTTCCACCTATACAGAATTAGTAGGAAAGGAGGGCTTTGTTGTCGCACCATTTGCAATTTCGGAGTCTACACCTTTATTGTTGATTCAGGCCGATAGCATTGATACTAAGACGTGTTTTGCAGATAATCTGATAGCGAGAAGAATAAAAAAGGAGAATGAAGACCCTTTAAGTTATCATTCTGATTTCGAAAATTTTCATGCAGAATTACTTAATCACCACTTTCAAAAGATTGTGTTGTCACGCCATGTTGATGTAAAATGCGACACGACACCAAACCCAATGCATTTATTTTTGAAAGCTTGCGCTCTCTATCCTCACCAATTTATTTGCTTAGTTTCAACCGAACAAAGCGGTACTTGGCTAATGGCTACCCCTGAAATATTGGTTGAACAACAGGACAAAGAATCTCCTTGGCACACTATGGCTTTGGCTGGAACAATGCGCAAAGATGGACCTTGGGATGAAAAAGATTGCAGAGAACAAGAATATGTAGCTGATTATATCGAACAATGCTTAGCAGATTATGCTACTGATATCTATAGAAGTCAACCTTATACACGTAAAGCTGCAACTTTATATCATCGCTGCAGTGACTTCGAATTTAGGTTGAAAGATGGCGTATCAATAGGAAATGTTATCTCAGCACTGCATCCTACGCCTGCAGTATGTGGTATACCAAAGCATGAAACCCAAGCATTTATCATGAGAAATGAATCTCATGATCGTGAATATTATAGTGGTTTTTGTGGCCCACTGCATCTGAACGGCTCTTCGCATCTATTCGTTTCGCTGCGTTGTATGAAACTTGTTGGCGAACGTTGCAGGCTATTTTCAGGCGGTGGTTTATTGGATCAGTCAGACGAAAAGCATGAATGGAGGGAGACAGAATATAAGTTAAACACAATGATGGATGTTCTCAGATAAAGATAATATAAATATATTAACGAGTCTTCTCATAACTCACGGAGTGCGTTATGCTGTTATTTGTCCAGGAAGTAGAAATGCTCCTATTGTGCATAATTTAGCTTCTTGTGGTCAGATTAAATGCTACCCAGTTACAGATGAGCGTAGTGCTGGCTTCTATGCTCTTGGACTTTGTCTGGCTGTTAATAGTCCAGTAGTTGTTTGTGTGACAAGCGGAACAGCATTGTTAAACCTTGCACCTGCTGTTGCAGAGGCCTTTTATCAGAATCTTCCTTTGATAGTTGTGTCGGCAGATAGGCCACTTCAATGGATAGATCAATTGGATGGGCAGACACTTCCGCAAGCAAATATCTTTGGAAACTTTGTCCGTAAAAGCGTTAATCTATTAGAACCAACAGACGAAGAGCATCATTGGTACTGTAATCGCTTGGTGAATGAAACACTGATAGAATGTGTAAAGGGGAGTTGTGGCCCTGTACATATCAATGTTCCTATTACCGAGCCCTTGTATCAATTCAATGTAAACGTTTTACCAACAGAACGCAAAATTGAACTCTTATCAGTGTCTTCTATAGATGAAGAGTCGTTAAAGCTACAGCTTTCTCCTTTGTTTAATTCAGTAGGCAAGGCTGAAAGACCCTTAATTATTATTGGACAACAGAAGCCTTCAGCCTCATTAACTATTGCACTTAAGCGTTTGCATGCACAGCAATATGTTGTACTTTATGAGCCGTTGAGTGTTGAGCGAGGTGAGGGTTACATTGAAGAAATGATGCAACTCATTGGTGATGACAAAGCATTCTTACCTGATTTTATCTTGTATATCGGTGGGCATCTTGTGAGTAAACGTGTCAAACAGTTTTTGAGAAAGACTCGAAATGCAGAATGTTGGATTGTCAATTCAGAAGGTGTTTTGTATGATACGTTTATGAACTTACACGGCGTTATACAAGCAGATTCTAATGCTGTTTTGTCCGCTTTGCCCTGTAAAGGCGAGACCGAATGGTTTGAACAATGGGAAAACCTAAAGCAAAAGGCACGCAAACATCGTGTGGAGTTTCAGCCTCAATACTCAAGTATGTTGGCTGTAAAGCAGTTTGAAACACTTATAAATCAAGTCGAATCAGAATGTGTTGTGCATTATGCCAATAGCACATCTGTACGATTAGGTTGCATCTACGCACAACATTTTGTATTCTGTAATCGTGGAGTTAACGGAATAGAAGGCTCGTTGTCTACAGCTGCAGGCTATTCATTGGCAACAAAGCAACGTGTCTTTTGTGTGATTGGAGACTTGAGTTTCTTTTATGATCAAAATGCGTTGTGGAATCAAAATCTTGGTGGAAACTTCAGAATCCTATTGTTAAACAATGGTGGTGGAGGCATTTTCAGTAAGTTTGAAGGCCTAAAAGATAGTCCTGTTCGACAGCAAATGGTTATGGCAGAGCATACCACAACTGCAAAAGGAGTATGCCATGACAACCACATTCGATATCTTTCGGCAAACAATGAGTCGTCATTAGAGCAAGCACTTCATGCCTTGGTATTCGACAATTCGCCACAACCAATGCTATTAGAAGTCTTTACTGATGTAAAAAATGAAATGAAAATATATCAAGATTACTTTAGAACAATATAATCATGGAACAAAGAAGATGGGAAAAAATCAAAGGAGTTGACTTTAAAGAAATCCTTTTTGAGCACTACAATCATATTGCAAAGATTACCATTAACCGTGAACGCTATCGCAATGCCTTTACTCCTTTGACCACATGGGAGATGAGTCAGGCTTTTAGTTACTGCCGGGAATGCCAAGACATTCGTGTGGTATTGTTGACTGGAGCAGGCAATAAAGCCTTTTGCGCAGGTGGAGATATGCACGTGAAAGGACGTGGAGGTTATGTAGGAACAGACGGAGTTCCTCGCCTGAATGTACTCGATGTTCAAATGCAAATACGCCGTTTACCGAAGCCTGTGATAGCAATGGTCAATGGATTTGCTATTGGAGGAGGGCATGTTTTACATGTGATGTGCGACTTAACGATTGCAAGTGAGAATGCTATTTTCGGTCAAACAGGCCCGAAGGTTGGTTCATTTGATGCTGGTTTTGGAGCCAGTTATCTTGCACGAATCGTAGGACAAAAGAAGGCAAGAGAAATCTGGTTCCTGTGCAAACAATATAGTGCAAAGGAAGCCGAAGCAATGGGATTGGTTAATAAGGTCGTTCCTTTTGAACAATTGGAAGACGCATGTGTGGAATGGGCCGAAGTCATGATGCAGCATAGTCCGCTTGCACTGAGGATGATAAAAGCAGGACTTAATGCCGAACTTGATGGCCAAGCTGGTATCCAAGAACTTGCTGGTGATGCCACAATGCTTTATTATACCATGGATGAAGCGCAAGAAGGTGGAAAGGCCTTCCTTGAGAAGCGCAAACCCGATTTTGATAAATATCCTCAGTTCCCCTGATGAAACATATTGAGATTTCTAAACGAATATTTCATTTCAAGCAACCCGCCGGTACGTCACGCGGTATTTATACAACCCGTCAAAGCTATTTCCTGACCTTAACAGATGACGGCATGACTGGCATAAAGGGAGTGGGAGAGTGTGCACCCTTACCCAAACTTTCGTGCGATGATTTGCCGGATTATGAAACCATCTTACATCAAATTTGTAAGTTGGTTGAGTCAACCGACCAGATTCCTTATGCTTTGTTACGTCCTTATCCAAGTATTCTTTTCGGTTTAGAAACTGCTTTTGCTCAGTTGAAAGCACATGGCAGCACTATGTTGTTTGATACACCTTTCGGACGAGGAGAAGAAGGAATACGCATTAACGGCCTTGTGTGGATGGGAAGTTTTGACGAAATGGCTGAGCGTTTGGAAGCGAAATTGCGACAGGGTTTCCATTGTGTAAAGCTGAAAATTGGTGCTATCGATTTTGAAAAAGAAATAGAACTCATTCGCCATATTCGCGAATCATTTGATAAACGTCAAGTCGAATTGCGTGTTGATGCCAATGGAGCCTTTACGCCAAAAAACGCTTTACAGCACCTTGAAACATTGGCAAAATATGATATTCACTCTATTGAACAGCCCATAAAACAGCATCAATGGGAAGATATGGCCCATCTCTGCGCTGCCTCACCACTGCCGATAGCCTTAGATGAAGAACTCATTGGAGTGAATGTTGCGGCAATGAAAGAGGCTCTGCTCGACACCATTCGACCACAATATATCGTTCTCAAACCCAGCCTACATGGTGGGATGCGTGGCACGGAAGAGTGGATTCAACTTGCTAATGCACGTGGAATTGGGTCATGGATAACAAGTGCATTAGAGAGTAATGTAGGGCTAAATGCTATTGCACAACTTTGTGCCAAGGTATATGGCCCACACGTTTCTACACCTCAGGGTTTGGGAACGGGCCTATTGTTTACAGACAATATCACCATGCCGCTAACGATTAGAGGGGATGAAATGTGGATAACCCAATAACAATCTTATGACATTAGATGCATTTCTAACTTCGTGGAATGACTCCACCGACCGCGTTTTGGTTCATACAAGCGGAAGCACTGGCAAGCCAAAGCCGATGTTTGTTGAAAAGAAACGTATGCTCAGCTCTGCCCGAATGACTTGCGATTTTCTTGGTTTGCAGCCAGGCGACCTTGCCTTTCTATGTATGCCGTTAGATTATATTGCAGGCAAGATGATGGTTGTCCGTAGTATTGAGCGCCAATTAGAGCTTCAAGTTGTAGAACCCACAGGCCATCCTTTGAAAGGAATAACAGTCGATTCAAACCGGCATTCTTTGGCTGCCATGGTTCCATTGCAAGTGTATAACACCCTACAAGTGGCCGAAGAAACTGAACAACTAAAACATTTCACACATCTGATTATTGGCGGCGGAGCCATAGACACCCAATTAGCCGAATGCTTAAAAGACTTTCCCAACTATGTTTGGAGCACGTATGGAATGACCGAAACGCTTTCACACATTGCGCTGCGCCGTTTGAATGGTCCTGAAGCTACTGAATGGTATAAACCTTTTTCTAATGTCAGTGTGGCGATAAACAACGACGGCTGTCTCGTTATTAATGCACCTTCTGTTCACGCTGGCCCACTTGTCACCAATGATATAGCAGAAATAAACGAAAACGGATGCTTCAAAATTTGTGGTAGAAAAGACAATGTTATCTGTTGTGGTGGCATAAAAATCCAAATAGAAGAAGTTGAGACTGCATTAAGACCATGGCTTAAGCATCCATTCATGATAAGCAAACGACTTGATCAAAAATTTGGAGAAATAATGGTGCTACTGACCGAAGACTCCGAGCTCTCTGTTGTGAAAGACATCTGTTTGCAAAGACTTCCGAAATACAGGCAACCCAAAGCTTATGTTCATGTAGCGAGTTTGCCTATGACCGAAACCGGTAAGCCCGCAAGAGCTAAAGCATTAGCCCTCGCGAAAGAAATCTAAAGTTTCTTTTATTTCATCCTTCGTTGCGGTTTGATTGATGTGTATGTCTCCAATCTCTCCCAGCAACGTAAAGTTGATAATGCCGTTTCTATTCTTTTTATCATGTGTCATCAGCGTTATAAGCTCATCATAATCATCACATGTAATGGGCAAATAACCAAAATGCTCTCGAATAAAACGCACAGTTGTTCTCATTTTTTCCGTAGGGAAACCTGATTTGATACAACTGAGATAAAGTTCACATATCATACCATAAGCTACGGCATAGCCATGAAGAATGGGCTTTCTACTAAGCGACCAACTTTCAAATGCATGTCCGAAAGTATGCCCAAAATTCAAAGCTTTACGAATATTCTGCTCATGTGGGTCTTGTTCAACTATCTTTTCTTTCACCTGAATAGACTCGCTAACCATACGTTGAAGCTGTTCAAAATCAGGACTGAACAAAGAAAAACTGATAAGCTCTTTCCACATCTTTTCATCTGAAATAAGTCCATGTTTCAGCATTTCTGCATAGCCGGAACAAAGATTCTTTGAGTCAAGAGTTTTTAGAAACAGAGTATCAATCAGCACAAATCGGCTGTCATTAAATACGCCAATCTCATTCTTCAATCCATTAAAGTTTATTCCCGTTTTCCCTCCAACAGAAGCATCAACCATCGCGAGTAAAGTCGTTGGTATGTTAATGAAATTAATACCACGTTTGAAGGTTGAAGCTGCAAATCCACCTAAATCAGTAACCATTCCTCCGCCAAGATTCAGCAAACACGATTGACGCGTACCACATTTATCGCTCAATATCTTCCACACATTCATGAGTGAATCAATATCTTTATGAGTGTCGGTGGCCTCAATGGTTATCAAAATGGGCTTATAGCTTTGCAACATTTTCTCAAGCTTTGGCCAACAAAGTGCATAAGTCGTTTTATCCATAAGAACAAAAAGCTTATCACACGCACACGAAATGAGTGCACAGGAAAGTTGTTGCTCAATAGCTTTTGAAATGATAATTCTGGATTCCATGATTCGTTTATTTGTTACAATTACAAAAGTATCATTTTTCTAATACTCCACAAAACATTCTATATGTTATTTGAAAAGCACATTATCTTATCCTTTTAAATTGGCATTC
>NZ_GL629647.1:252600-262090 GCF_000185845.1 Segatella salivae DSM 15606 | reverse complement strand
TGGTCAAATAAAAAAAATAATTTACCTTTGCATCAAGTTGAGTACCAAGAAAAATATAATATAAAGATTTTGCATGAAAGGAAAATATCTTCTTAGGATATCTCTATGCAAATAATTTGTTTAATTAAAAATAGAATAATATGCCAGAAACAACACTTTCTACGCATGACTTCACCAATGTGGTGGAGATTGTACTAACCGATTTATCGCGCCTGAATAATGGTGCGCATTTTCAATTCATCAAAAACGTGAGTGACCGCTTGGCTACGGACACGAAAATCAAAGAGAATGCCGTTGGACAAGCTGTAATTAAGGCACTGACAGAGGCCTTGGCTACAGAGGACAAGTATTTGGTGCTATCACAAAAGAGTCTTTTGACCGACGAAATTGCTAATGCTGATAAAGAGCGCGACACGCTTTTTAATGGCTATAGAACGGCAGTAAAAGGTTTTTGAATATGCCTGTAGCTGCCTTAGCAAAAAATGCACACGAATTGTGGCAACATCTTGCCGACTATGCCATTGACCCGCAAATGCAGCTCGAGCGTGAAACAGGTCTCATCACCAACCTTTGCACTGATCTCATAGGAAAATATGCTACACAGGTGCAGGCCTTGGGACTAAAACCCTATGTTGATGCACTGAAAACAGCCAACGAGCGCGTGGAAACATTGCTTGTGCAGCGCACCACAGATAATTCGACGAAAGTTGTGGGAGCTTTGCGCACTGCTCGCGAGGCTTCGGACAAAGCTTTTCGCAATTTGTCAAAAGTGGTCAATGCCTTAGCTATCCTCGGTAATCCTGCCGATTATGCAGCTTTTATCGACTTTATGAATACACTCATCAAGCGCTATAAAGAGCAGGCCATACCTACGAGTACGGCGAAAGCGACTGCTGAAAAGCATATGGCAGAATATGAGGCACGCGTAAAACCCAAACTCGAATCGTTTGAGGAGCAACAGGGATTTGAAACGGGCAGTCTTTCGTTTACGGGTAAAACAAAGGGAACGGCTGCAAAGCGACTTTTTGAACTGTCAGTAAAAGTCCAGAAAACGGCTGACGGCAAACCTAAAACAATTTGGGTGGGCGTGAATAAAGATGGAACGCTATTTCTATCAGAAAAGGCGAATGAGAAGCCGAAAGCAGAAGGCGGAACAGCTGAAAAAGGCGATTTCGGTATTAAACACAAATAATAGCCATAAAATGCGCGAAGCCGCATTCATAAATTGACTATGACGCAACAATAGGGTAGTCATAAAGACTCCTAAATCTAAAGTGGTGGTGCAGTGCTGTTGAGATAACAGCGACTGCACCTTTTTCATTCTAAAAGGATTATCATTCAAATTTATATAGTCATACAATGCTCACTAAAAAAGAAAAAGCACAGCCCTGTTGTAAAGGCTGCGCTTTTTAGAATATCTTAGTCTATATGGTTTTCTTTCTTCTATTGTGCCTGGAGAGTTCTCAACATCTCTCTAATTCCTTAGCCATTTGTTGCTGTAGTCCCTTAGCATTTTCAGCTGCTTTCTCAGCAAAGTCCTCTTGCTGGCTTGCATAGATGATTCCACGAGAAGAATTTACAAGCAGGCCGCAATCGCTTGTCATGCCATATTTGCAAACTTCTTGCAAACTACCGCCTTGTGCGCCTACGCCTGGAACCAAAAGGAAATGGTTGGGAGCGTGTTTGCGAATGTCACTAAACATTGAACCCTGCGTTGCACCAACCACATACATCAAGTTGTTTTCATTACCCCACTGTTGACTCTTTTCCAACACACGCTCAAAAAGTTTTTGTCCATCCTTGGAGGTGAAGAGCTGAAAATCTTGACTGCCTTTGTTACTTGTTAGTGCAAGCAAAATCACCCATTTATCTTTATACTCAAGGAATGGTTTTACACTGTCTTCGCCCATATATGGAGCCACGGTGAGTGCATCGAGATTATATTCTTCAAAGAAAGTCTTGGCATACATTCGACTTGTGTTCCCAATATCACCACGCTTTGCATCAGCAATGATGAAATGCTCAGGATAGTTTTCTTTCAGATATTGAATTGTCTTTTCAAAAGCTATCATCCCCTTTAAGCCATAACACTCGTAAAAAGCAAGATTAGGCTTGTATGCAACACAATAGGGGGCAGTTGCATCAATGATGGCTTTGTTGAATTCGAAGATTGCGTCATCGTGTTTCAAAAGATGTTTCGGTACCTTTTCCAAATCGATGTCCAATCCCACACATAAGAAAGACTTCTTACTAAAGATTTGATTTACGAGCTGTTGTCTGTTCATTTATTTTGATTTTTCGGTTTTAGGCAATTCCTTTTTCTTATCTTCTTTTCGCTGAGTGGAAACCAAGAGATTCATAAAATCGTCAGCCTGAACAGTACGCTCCTGCTGTTCCTTATCATCTTCTTTCTTTGTATATTTAATACCCATTGTAAATGATTCTTTTAAAGTTCGTTTTCCTTTAATTTTTCTGCATTTTCAGCAACTGTCAACGCATCAATCATGTCTTGGATGTTACCATTCAAGAACCCTTGAAGGTCGTGTGTAGTATATCCAATTCGATGGTCTGTCACACGGCCTTGTGGAAAATTATAAGTTCTGATTTTTGCCGAACGGTCGCCTGTTGAAACCAAGCTCTTTCTTCTGTCAGCAATATCATCCACATACTTTTGGTGCTCACGATCATGAATAAAGGTATAAAGACGGCTCAAGGCACGCTCTTTATTCTTCGGTTGATCACGCGTTTCTGTACATTCAATCAGAATTTCTTCTACCTCACCAGTGTTTGGATTCTTCCACGGATAGCGCAAACGAACACCAGATTCAACTTTGTTCACGTTCTGACCACCGGCACCACTTGATCTGAAGGTATCCCATTTGATGTCTCCCTCGTTGATATTTACTTCAAATTTATCGGCTTCAGGCAAGACGGCGACCGTAGCAGCACTCGTTTGCATACGGCCATTTGATTCAGTAACAGGGACACGTTGCACGCGATGTACTCCGCTTTCGTACTTCATGATACCATAAACATCAGTACCACTGATGGCAAAGTCAATCTCTTTATACCCACCAACAGCACCTTCTGACACGTCAGTTATACTCAGTATCCAACCTTTCATGTCGCAGTATTTCTTGTACATATTGAAGAGATCGCCAGCAAACAAAGCAGCTTCATCGCCTCCTGTACCAGCACGAATCTCCATTTGTACATTCTTTGCATCTTCTGGATCTTTCGGAACAAGAAGTAGTTTAATTTCCTCTTCTAATTTGGGTTGCAGACTTTCGTTCTCCTGTAGCTCTTCACGTGCCATCTCTTTCATGTCTGCATCATCTTCATTTGCTAATATATTTTTGGCTTCTTTAATCGAATCTAAGCAAGAAATATATCTTTTTCTGGCGTTCATGATGTCGCCTAAGTCTTTCCACTCTTTGGTAAGTTTTACATATCTTTTCTGATCTGCAATAACATCTGGGTCAGTAATCAATGTGCTTACCTCTTCAAATCGACTTTCTAAACCATCTAACTTTTCAAGTATACTATTATTTTCTGCCATATAATTTATTTTAATTCCAACAACATCGCGTTGTGAGGATCTTAATATTCAAACGTGCCATATTCAGAATGGATAACAAGACTGCGTTTCCCTTCTTCAATATGTCCTACAATTTGTGCATCAATATTAAAACTATTACTAATTGCAATAACTTTGTCTGCAATCTCTGGACGCACATAAATCTCCATTCTATGTCCCATGTTGAAAACCTGATACATCTCTTTCCAGTCTGTCTTTGAACATTCTTGAATAGCCTTAAACAGCGGTGGAGTAGGGAACAGGTTGTCTTTTACGGCTTTACAATTATCTCCTATGAAATGCAAGAGCTTAGTTTGAGCGCCCCCTGTGCAATGAATCATTCCGTGAATTTCAGGACGCAACTCATCAAGTACTTTCTTAATTACAGGGGCATAAGTGCGTGTTGGAGAAAGAACAAGCTTTCCTGCATTAACAGGACTGCCCTCAACGGAATCTTCAAACTTATATTTTCCGCTATAAACCAATTCTTCTGGCACTGCATGATCATAACTTTCAGGATAGCGATTGGCCAAATATTTTGCAAAGACATCATGGCGTGCACTGGTCAAACCATTACTTCCCATGCCGCCATTATATTGCTTTTCATAAGATGATTGTCCTGTAGAACTAAGACCAACAATCACATCTCCGGGTCTAATATTGGCATTATTGATAACATCACTACGCTTCATGCGGCATGTAACTGTAGAGTCAACGATAATTGTTCTGACAAGATCTCCTACATCAGCAGTCTCTCCTCCAGTCGGGAATATGCCAATACCCATGTCGCGCATCTCAGCAAGTAATTCGTCTGTTCCATTGATAATAGCTGATATAACCTCGCCAGGAACAAGCATTTTATTCCTGCCAATAGTACTTGAAACAAGTATGTTATCCACTGCACCTACACACAGCAAATCGTCTGTATTCATGACAATGGCATCCTGAGCAATACCTTTCCATACGCTGATATCGCCTGTTTCTTTCCAATACATATAGGCTAAGGACGACTTTGTTCCAGCTCCATCAGCATGCATAATATTACAATATTCAGGGTCATTGCCGAGAATATCGGGAATAATTTTGCAGAAAGCCTGTGGATATATACCTTTATCTATATTTTTGATTGCGTTGTGTACATCTTCTTTAGCAGCGCTAACACCACGCATCATGTATCTATTGTTCATAAGAAATTAATTATATTAGTCTTTACTATGCCAAAAATGCCAACTTTCAAACGCTTGAAGTAGTAACATTTCCAATCCATTTTTTACGGTTGCTCCATATTTTGCACCTTTTTGCATGAATAGAGTCTCGTCTGGATTATAAATTAAGTCGTAAAGCAATGTGTGACTATCCATTGCTTCGTAGGGTAGGGTAGGACATTCGTCTGCTTTTGGATACATGCCACAAGGAGTACAATTCACTATCACTTTATACTCTTTAATTACCTGCGGAGTTACCGATTGATAACATATTGTGCCTGGGCGTTCAAATCTACTGACTTTTAATGTTTCGATACCGAGTGAGTTTAAACCATATTGAATAGCTTTAGAGGAACCACCTGTCCCTAAAATTAGTGCCTTCTTATGACATTTTTCGAGAAGAGGTTCTATGCTCTTGGTAAAGCCAAAGACATCACTATTATAGCCTTTCATTATGATTTTTTTCCCTTTATGGGTAATTTTAATCACGTTAACGGCACCAATATCTTTAGCTTCAGGACTTAATTCATCCAAAAAATCAATGATTTTCTCTTTATAAGGAATTGTAACATTTAGTCCCTTTAAGTCAGGATTTTGTGCAATGATTTCTGGAAGGAAATCTAAATTAGGGATTTCAAAGTTACAATATTGAGCATCTATGCCTTCGTTTTCAAACTTCTCATTGAAGTAACCAATTGAAAAGGAGTGACCTAGTGGATATCCTATAAGACCATATTTATCCATACAACAAGATGTTATCTATTTTTTATTTTCGTGCAAAATACATTGTGCAGATTCCAAATGTTAGTCTTTGGAAGCTTGCATCCTTGAAGCCAGCTTTCTTTAAGATTTTCAACATCACTTCTCCTTGAGGGAAAGCTTCTATTGTGTTCGTCAGATAACTATAAGCGTTATTATCTTTTGAAATTAGTTTTCCATAAACAGGTAAGATTGAATGTGAGTAAATCTTGAATAATTGCTTCATCGGAAAACTCACAGGTGTAGTTAATTCTACAATACTTAAATGTCCACCAGGTTTTAACACCCTACACATTTCTTTGAGTCCTTGGTCAAGATTTTGAAAGTTTCGAATACCAAAAGCAGCTGTGACAGCATCAAACGAATTGTCGTTAAATGATAGTTGCGTGCAATCTTCTTTCTTGAAAGAGATAATTTCTTGTAATCCTTCCTTCTCAACCTTTTGCTGTCCAATCTTCATCATCCCCTCACTGATGTCTATTCCGACCATCTTTTGTGGAGATAACAACTTTGCAGATAGTATGGCAAAATCTCCAGTACCTGTTGCTATGTCTAAAATCGTTTTAGGATGAAAAGGTGAAAGCTGGCGAATAGCTTTCTTTCGCCAGCCTTTATCAATATCCCATGAGAGACGATGATTAAGAGTATCATAAGTCGGAGCAATGTTATCAAACATTTCTTCAACCAATTTTCCTTTCTCACCAGTCTTCCCGTATGGTTTTATCTCTTCTTGTTTATACATGCAAATTCGTGTGGAAGATTATCTAACCGTCTTCAGATAGTTTTCAACATTCTTTTCGATACGTGCTGCTATATCACCACTTTCAACGCTCTTATCAAACTTTTCGCCTGTGATATGCTCGTAAAGTTCGATATATCTCTCACTAACGCTTTCAGCATACTCGTCAGATATCTCTGGCATTTGTTGCCCTGGCTCGTTCATAAAGTTATGTTCTATCAACCATTGGCGTACAAACTCTTTCGACAACTGCTTCTGAGGCTTGCCTGCTGCAAGTTTTTCCTCATAACCATCAGCATAGAAATATCTACTTGAATCTGGAGTATGAATCTCATCTATCAAATAAATCTTTCCATCACGCTTGCCAAATTCATATTTCGTATCAACCAAAATCAGACCTTGCTTGGCTGCAATTTCCTGTCCACGTTTGAAGAGTTTTTTAGTGTAATCCTCTATAACGTCATAATCTTCCTTTGAAACCAAACCTTGAGCAATAATCTCTTCTCTTGAGATGTTCATATCATGACCTTCGTCAGCCTTTGTTGTAGGAGTTACGATTGGTTCAGGGAATCTCTCGTTTTCACGCATTCCTTCTGGAAGTTTTACTCCACAAAGATCGCGACATCCTTCCTTATACGCACGCCATGCACTTCCAGTGAGGATAGAACGGATAATCATCTCTACGCGAAAGCCTTCACATTTAAGTCCGACTGTAACCATTGGATCTGGTGTTGCCAGTTTCCAGTTAGGACAAATATCACTTGTTGCATCAAGAAACTTAGCTGCAATTTGGTTTAAAACCTGACCTTTAAAGGGGATTCCCTTAGGTAAAACAACATCAAAAGCCGAGATTCTGTCGGTAGCAATCATCACAAGTAAGTCATCATTGATGTCATAAACATCACGAACTTTACCATGATAAACACTCTTTTGTCCATCGAAATGGAAATCTGTCTTTGTTAAAGCTTTCATTTTGAATATTAATTAAAATCGTTGTCTGAATTTTCAAATATTGTAAATTCTTCTTTTTTTTCAGTTTGTTGCTTTTCTGCTGCAGCTCTTTTGCTCTTTTCTTTTGACTCTTGCTCTTGCTTTTTGTCAAACGAATCATAGGCATCCACTATGCGCGTAACAAGTTTATGTCTAACAATATCTTTTTGTGATAGATTCACAACGCTAATCCCTTCGACCTTTCCAAGTATATTTAACGCTTCCTTTAGCCCACTTTTTTGAGCTTTCGGCAAATCTATCTGCGTCATATCTCCCGTGATTATCATCTTCGTACTCCATCCCATACGCGTCAAAAACATTCGAATTTGCTGAGGAGTTGTATTCTGTGCTTCATCTAAGATTACTACAGCATCACTCAATGTGCGT
Source organism: Segatella salivae DSM 15606 (assembly GCF_000185845.1). GTDB lineage: Bacteria > Bacteroidota > Bacteroidia > Bacteroidales > Bacteroidaceae > Prevotella > Prevotella salivae. Next base: position 254,433 of record NZ_GL629647.1, on the reverse strand, counting down.
CCGCGCATGAAAGCGAGTGGGGCAATCTGGATAATATGTTTCTCCATCATATCTTGCAATTTCACTGCAGGAATCATGTCTTCAAGAGCGTCATATAGGGGTTGTAGATAGGGATCTATCTTATCTTTCATGTCTCCAGGCAGAAAACCAAGCTTTTCTCCAGCTTCTACAGCAGGGCGACTTAGTATTATTTTCTTTGCAGTTTTTTCCTTTAGTGCCTTTACTGCAAGTGCAATACTTAAATAAGTTTTTCCAGTTCCAGCTGGACCTACCGCAAAAATCATGTCATTTTTATTAAATGCATCGATAAGTTTTTGCTGATTCTCCGACCGACTTTTAATGGGCCTTCCTGATACACTATAAACCAAAACACCCTTGATACTGTCACCTTTAGTCTTTCCAGACTTTACAATATCAAGGATATCTTCATCAGAAATAGAGTTATACTTCAACACATGTTTCTGCATAGAAGCAATATCTTCTTCTATTTTGGCCATCTCTTCCTCATCACCAAGAATACGGATAACATTATCTCGCGCAACGATTCTCAATTTAGGAAAAAGAGATTTTATCATTTGCAAGTGACAATTATTGAGTCCATAGAATATAACTGGATCAATATCTTCTAAGAATATATGCTTCTCTATCAATGTATAAACTCCTTAAATATGGATGCAAATTTAGAGTTTTTTTTTGAAATTACCAAATATTTGGTCTATCTTTGCATCTCGTAAAAGAAGTTTATGATAGTGTTATGAAGATTTCTAAAAATCGGTTTTTACAAGGTTTTGGTCTGTCGGTAGTATTTTTGGGCTTTATCCGTTGTCTATTCCCGTCTATAGCAGGTAATGGAACACATCAAATGAGTGCCGAGAAGATTGTAAAACCAACTATAAAAACACATCAAAAGCCAATACAAGAGAATATTAATTTTGCACAGACGAAATCCTCTTTACCTGTTAGTTCCGTATTTTTTAAGGCTGATGGTTCTGTCGTAAAGAATCGTATTTATAGTGTTCCCAATTTCGGAAAAGCTTTCCCTGACCAGAATGATGTTCAGCTGTTGTCAGCAAAAGCGCTTGGAGTTACACCTGTGAAAGACCGAGCTGATGCTGAAAACAGAAAGGGAGAACTAGTTTATATCGGTGGAAATCCATATTATTATATAGACAATTTAAAGTCCAGTATTCCTTATTTGATTCCCAAAGCAGCAATACTTCTGCAGGATATTGGACACAATTTCTTTGACTCTTTACAAATAAAAGGAATTCCATTACATAAGATTATTATCACCAGTGTAATGCGTTCAAAAGACGATGTACTGCGACTTCGTAGCCACAATGGAAATGCAACAGTTAATAGTTGTCATCTATATGGAACTACTGTTGATATTTGTTACAATCGATATAAAACTGTAGAAGCACCAAACGAAAAGCGACGTGTTGTGCGCAATGATACATTGAAATGGATTCTTAGTGAAGTTTTAAATGACATGAGAAAACAAAATAGGTGTCACATTAAGTACGAAGTGCACCAAGGATGTTTCCATCTAACAGTAAAGTAGGATGTAATCACAGAACTTTTTCACTTCAGCATCTACTATTTATCATAATCATGATTATATAACAAAAGGCATATTGTGAGGCCAACACTATTAAATGCGGAAATAATATGAAACTTACAAGAAAACGTTTAATGGCACTTCAGGAGACAATCTTAATCTAATGGTGGAATAAAATGGCTAAGATTATACAACGATTTGATATGAATTGTATTTTGATTGCAAACTACTGATTTTCAAGTATTTGTTATATTATCAATATAAAGTTTTAG
>NZ_GL629647.1:239280-252519 GCF_000185845.1 Segatella salivae DSM 15606 | reverse complement strand
ATCAATATAAAGTTTTAGTTTTATCATTTAAGAAGCTTACAAGAAAAATCATAAAAAATGAGGATTGCAATTTAAAATAATTGAATATATCTTTGCAAACAGATGAATTGATTAATTGATTATTTGAAAACTGGTTGATTATACGGGCAGATTTTGTATATATAAAAATATATAATTCTGTCCGTTTACCAAATACAGCATGAGTATTTCCATTCAATATATTGTAATTTTTGTAGTCATTGCACTTTCAGTCTGCTTTGTATTAAGAAATCTCTACAAGGCTATTTATAACAACGTTAAATGTAAAGACTACAAATGTGCAGGCTGTGCATTTTATGATAAATGCAAAAAAGTAGAAAAAAAACAATGAATATATTTGGTCAAATTGTTTTTTTATATTACCTTTGCAACCGCAATTCGGAAACGAAATGGTACCTTGGCCGATCGGTTAGGTAACGGTCTGCAAAACCGTGTAGAGCAGTTCGACTCTGCTAGGTACCTCTTTTAGGTTGAGTTTTATACTCAACCTTTTATTTTTTCCTATTATCTTTTATATGAAAGCACTTGTTCTATGTAAGTTTCATGATTGCTATCAAATAACTTTTGAAGCCTTTTCTTGATGATATAATTCATAAACAACTTGATAACTCCAAAGAGGAGTGCTCCCCCTACTCCACAAACAATAGCCGTATAGCGTCCAAATGGTAAATCTTTATCTGGGAAAAATGAAGCAATAAAGATTGGAATAACGATAAAGATACCGCATAAAGTCATTTGAAAACGTTCACTTCCCATGCTATCAAGAATCATTTGTTTATCAAATAAATATGATTGCAAAGATTCATTGGTTACACCATAGCTTTTCATCTGTGGAAAATCATCAGATTCTCCATATGTATTAATCATCCGCCAAACAGCTTGTTGCAAATCATCTACTTTGTATTCTGTTTCATTTAAGGTAAAGTTCATGTTTCGAAATAAATTTTATTAAAGAATAAAGAAAAAAGAAAGCAGTGTTCCTATAAGCCGGGTTCTGTCTCCATCAAAGCGATGGCGCCCTGTTATTTATCTAATCTGTGAGTCACCCCACAGCTTAAGCATTCTACCCTCCGTAGCGATTTATAATCTTTAAGCGGACAACTTTCAGTCTACGGTATACATGAACTTGCAGCCTCCAGATAGCACAGCCTGACAATCGCCTGTCAGCTGGTAGTCTCTTACACTACCTTCTCACCCTTACCTTGAATGGACTTGAAAGGCTATTCCTTTCAGTTTCGTTTTACAAGGCGGTTATTTTCTTCTACCAACACCTACTGTCACCAATAGCTTCTATTTTCGGAAGTGGAGTGTCCTATGCTGCCCGGACTTTCCTCTCGCGTCAAAACAAACGCCAGCAACAGAGCCGAAACACTGCTTTCTGTATGCAAAGATAACGCAAAAGATGTGTTTTACAAAATAAATGAATAACTTTGTTATAAATGAAAAAAAATTGATTGCCTCACGACAACCAATTTCTTCTTTAACCTTAATAATCTAATACCATGAAAAACATGTTGCAAAGATAGGTATTTTTTTGTGTTCTTCCAAAAGAAATACCATCATTCTCTTTTATAAAGTGCATATTTAGCGTTTTTAAAGAGAAATTAAATCGTTTGCATTTGAAATTAAAGAATGTATTATATTCTTAATTCTTTCAAGATATCAGCCATCTTTTGTTTTGTTGTTATGGTTGTAGGAACGAGTGGAAGTCGAAGTACGTTCTCAATCATTCCCATATCGTTTAATAATGCTTTGCAGCCCGCAGGATTCCCATCTACAAAGAGTAAAGAGTAAAGTTCTGTGAACATGTGATGAATTTTGCGTGCAGGTTCATACTCACCATTAAACTCTAATCGAATCATTCTGCTAAATTCCTTTGGTAGTGCATTACCAATCACCGAAATAACTCCTGCTGCCCCACTTGCAATCATAGAGAAAGTAAGTGCATCATCGCCGCTAATGACATCGAAATTATCTGGCTTATTCTTTATTATCTCATCCACTTGTTCAAGGCTTCCACTGGCTTCTTTAATAGCAACTATATTAGAAAAGTCCTTAGCAAGCTTGACTGTGGTTTCTGCTTTCATATTGATTCCTGTACGTCCTGGTACATTATATAATACAATTGGCAACGGACTAACTTCTGCTATGGCCTTAAAATGCTGGTAAAGTCCATCTTGCGAAGGTTTATTATAATAAGGACATATACTCAAAATACCATCAATTCCCGTCCAATCTGTTGTTTTTATTTCATCGACAACAGCTGCAGTATTGTTTCCTCCACAATATTTCAGTATAGGAATCCTGCCTCCAACAACACCTTTTATAAACGAAGTGAGTTCTTCTTTCTCTTCTTTTGTCAAGCAAGGAGCTTCTCCTGTGGTCGCCAAGATACATAAGAAGTCAGCGCCATTAGCCAATTGATAGTCCAATAGCCGTCTAAGTGATTTATAATCCACTTTACCTTCTAATGTAAAGGGGGTTATCAAAGCTATTCCTAAGCCTTTGAAGATGTTGTGTGCCATATCGTATTGTTTTTACTTTCAATCATGTCTACAAAGATACAAGATTTATATCGATTTGCAAAGATTATCTGACAAATAAATTCAGAAGTATAGTTCTTCCCTACTTTATCCTCTCGATCCTATATATAAAAATATCATTCCCAGCAGCACTAATGCCAAATCAAAAGCTTTTGCCTTAAGATTCTTCTCATGAAAGAATATTGCTCCCGACAGAAAACTAACCAAAACGCTTCCTCGTCTAACCATACTTACAATTGAAATCATAGCCCCTGGTAAGCTTAAAGCATAGAAATAAACAAAGTCAGCAGCACATAAGAACACTGAGATAAACACCACAGACCAGTCCCAATGAAATGGAGTTGTACGATAACGCGTTGGCCACCACAATACAATCATCATGATTCCCATTAATAACATCTGGTAAATGTTATACCAACTTTGCACTATCATACGGTCTATTCCAACACCACCATCAGTAGCATTTGCCATCAGATATTTGTCGTATAGTCCACTAACAGCCCCTAATAATGCTGCAATCACAAGGAAGAAAATCCATTTATTGTGCTTAAAATCAATTCCTTCACGACGTCCACTCTTACTCAACATCAAGAAAGAAATGGCTGCAAGTGTTACACCGGCCCACTGCCAACCATTTAAACGCTCACCAAATACAAGCATAGCACCAACAAGTACCATTACAGGGCGTGTAGCGTTGATTGGTCCAACAATAGTAAGTGGGAGATGTTTCATTGCAAAATAGCCGAATATCCAACTCGACAAAACAATCAAACTTTTTAGAATGATATAGCGATGAACCTCCCAACCTCCTTGTGAAACATAGAAAATACTGCCATCAAAGATATGAGTGGTTGATGACAATACGATAAAAGGCAAGAAGATTAGTGACGAAAAGACCGTATTCAAGAATAGAATCGGAAGCACTGCATTGTCGTTTAACGCTTTCTTTTTGAACGAATCATAAAATCCCAACAGGCCTGCTGAGAGAAAAGCTAAAATTAACCACATCATCTATTAATATTCTATATTTTCTAAAAACAAAGCATGTCCAGGCATACTCTCACCTGCTTGACTCCGGTTTCCTTCTTCTAATATTCGTTCCAAGTCTTTAATTGTAATGCGATGTCTTCCTAACAAAATTAGTGTTCCAACGGTTGCACGCACCATATTCCTTAAAAAGCGATTGGCAGTAATCTCAAAATACCATGAATAAGGAGATGTCTTAACCCATTTACTCTCTTTAATTGTACAGAGTGTTGTTGTATTATCTGCCCCCGATTTACAAAAAGCAGCAAAGTCTTGGTGTTGTTTCAATAGCTCAGCTCCTTGCTCCATCAGTTCAAAATCAAGCAAATAAGGACTTTCATACGAGTATTTTCGAAGAAAAGGGTCCTTTCGTGTGTGGATGAAATAACGATAAGTACGCCATTTTGCAGAGAAACGTGCGTGCATGTTACTATCAACAGGTTGGATGTTAAAAACGGAAATATCACGCGGCAGGAGTCTATTGAGCTTATAGGTTAACTGCTCACATTCAATTTCTTCGGCCAAATCTAAATGTGCAACCATCATACGTGCATGCACACCTGTATCAGTTCGTCCTGCACCAACTATCTCTACACGCTGCCGAAGGATTGTCGACAAAGCATTTTGGAGAGTTTCTTGCACAGACATGCCATTGGGTTGAATCTGCCAACCATGGTATGCTGTACCATCATAACAAAAATAAATGAAATATCTTTGCATACATCTATATTTTCTTTCCCATTCTTTCGCTATTCGAATGACATTCAAGCAATTTGGGTTTTGTATTGAATTATATCATAAAGAGCGTCATTTTATCCTGTAAAACGTATCTAATTACGAGGTTAAATGACGCAAATTGTTTTCCAAACACTCACATAAACCAATCGCATATGAATAACATCATTCTGCACCATAGTTCCTAAGAGATTTAAAGATGACTTTATCAAATCCATAAACATCCGCGAAATGCTGAAGTTTTCCTTTGCCATCAGGATATATTGTGAAATAGGTGAGATAGATAGGAACCTGAGGTTCTACGCTCAAAGACCTGAGAATAAGTGACTTTTTTAGAGTATCAGGCCTTGTTTTCTCCATATTTTTATGTTCCTCTTCAGAAGAGTTTACCCCCTCTTCACCTATTTTTGCAGTCATAGAATAATGAAGCTTCCGAATGATTGAAGCCTCTTTATCTTTCAACAAGAATACCGCTAAGTCAAAAGGTCGTTCTACGCGTACACAACCGTGACTAACATCACGATCAGTTTGAGAAAAAATATTCTGCTGATTTGTGTCATGCAGGAAAACACTAAAGCCATTAGGAAAACGAAAAATGATTCTACCGAGTGAATTACCCAAACCACCTGTCTGAATGACTAAATAGTCTTTGCTGAGCAACATCTCCCTTGTGATCTGGTCAAAAGGTATCTTTTTACCCGTTTTTCTGTGTCTAACAAAGAAATGATGGCTATCAAAATAGTGCCTATCACCACAATGATTAACTATACTTTTCTTTATAATACTACGCGGAACTATCCATTGTGGATTGACATCCATACGTATAATACGGCTCGTCAACAATGGGGTCTTAGTATCTTTTGAACCACATCCTATCTTCATTTCTCTCACATCATCACGATTAACCATGCGTAAATGAAACGAAGGGATATTTACCAAAACATATTTCTCATGCAAATCAGGCGTATCTTTATAGCGCCAACGGCAGCGATCCATATTGCACAAGATAGTTCTTCTTTCGTTTTTATCCCGTGTTATTGCTAATAAACTTTGGAGTTGTGAATATAACTCGCTCTTAGGTTGTATCTCATGAAGGAATACTCCCACGCTATCATGCTCTATTTTATCTAATGCTGATCTATAAAAGTCTTTCCCCACACGCTGCATGGGAACATCAAATAGAGTTGCATAACTAACACTTACAGAGTCACTATCCCTCACATCCATACGATTAAACAGACGATAGGGATTGACAAATCCAAACTTTTGTCCTGTAGTATAGCGTAAATAAGCCTTTGTTAAGTTGTATTCAAGCTGAGCAGCAACCTTATTAATGGAATTGCTTTGTTTGTCAAAGTCTAACGTTCGAAATCTTTTCAGTCCCTCTTCTATCTCATAAACGCGAAACTTTTTCTTGCTAAAACCCAATTGGTCGACTGTCTTCAGATAGGAAAGCAAGGTATCAGCCTGGTCATTAACACCTTGTCGATTAATCCATATACATGTTCCACCATTTAAATAGTACGATTTCACACGCATATCAGTGGCTGTTGAGTCGGCATCGGCAAAGGCTGTTTGCCTTAAAAAATGCTGAATACGCTTGGCCTTCAGCGTAAATGCCGATGAGCCTAAAGGCTCAAAATCTGATAATTCTATGTTTTTATTGGGATTTTCATATTTATTGCTGCACGCCATGCAAAACAAAAGTATGAAAAATATACTTGAAAGAATTCGATACATTGAAGATTCTACTTATTGGATTAAATGTTACATATCAATATACAGAAATCTTTCTGACCGTTTTCCCGACCTTAACAATGTAACACCCTCTATGAAGATTCAAATCAAAACGCTTGTCATTGCTATCTACTCGCATCGACATAACACAAACTCCTGTTACATTATAAATATAAACAACCTGTCCAACACCTCCTATAATACGCAGTATATTCTGACTGAATGGAAATCTCTGCCTCATTTGATTTGGAGATTTCATTCAAATTTGTGTTTACAATGGCACCTGAAACACAAGGAGAAACCATAGCAAACAAGGTCAAAAAATATATCTTATACAGAGATCTCATCATTATCTTTTTTAACAAGCGTTACATGAAATGCTGTTTATTGAGTTACAAAGTTATAAAAATATGGATAAAGATAATCTTTAATTAACAATAATTATAAACGTAATCATTTACGAAAGGAATATTCTTATCGTATTTTAGCCATTGCTTCAAATTTGAAGAGCGCCATAAAGTATGAAACAAAATGATAGTAGAAATGTAAGGTGAAGTTAGCAAAAAAGCAGTTAAATGTTTGGCTATTTAAGAGAATTACGTTATTTTTGCAACTATAATAATAACAATTTTTAATAAAAAGCATTTATACCTAATCAACTATGAGTGAGAAAAGAGTATATACTTTCGGTAATGGTAAGGCTGAAGGTAAGGCAGATATGAGAAATCTGCTTGGTGGTAAGGGAGCGAACCTTGCTGAAATGAACTTGATTGGAGTGCCAGTTCCTCCAGGTTTTACTATCACAACGGACGTTTGTAATGAGTATTTTGAGAAAGGAAAGGAAAAGGTTGTTGAACTTTTGAAAGGTGAAGTAGAGGCTTCAGTAAAACACATTGAGAATTTGATGCATTCAAAGTTCGGCGATGTTGAAAACCCATTACTTGTAAGTGTGCGTTCGGGCGCACGTGCCAGCATGCCAGGAATGATGGATACCATCTTGAATCTTGGTTTGAATGACGAGGTTGTAGAAGGTTTAGCACGTAAAACAGGAAATGAACGCTTTGCATACGACAGCTATCGTCGCTTCGTTCAGATGTATGGTGACGTTGTATTGGGTATGAAACCTGTTAACAAAGAAGACATCGATCCATTCGAAGAAATTATCATTGCAGTGAAAAAACAGCGTGGTATCGCTCTCGACAATGAAATGAATGTTGATGAACTCAAGCAGTTAGTTACCTTATTTAAACAAGCAATCAAAGAACAGACCGGACGAGATTTCCCAGTTGACCCAATGGAACAATTGTGGGGAGCTATCTGTGCAGTCTTTGATTCATGGATGAATGAGCGTGCTATCCTCTATCGCAAGATGGAAGGTATCCCTGCTGAATGGGGAACAGCTGTCAGTGTGATGGCTATGGTATTCGGAAACATGGGTAATACCTCTGCAACGGGTGTATGCTTCAGTCGCGATGCAGCTACCGGCGAAAACCGATTCAATGGTGAATATCTTGTAAACGCACAGGGAGAAGATGTCGTTGCTGGTATTCGCACTCCACAACAAATTACAAAAGAAGGCTCACTACGTTGGGCTGAGCAGCAATGTATTGATGAAGAAATACGTGCTTCTAAGTATCCGTCTATGGAAGAAGCCATGCCTGAGATTTACAAGCAATTGAATGACATCCAACAGAAGCTTGAAGCACACTATCACGACATGCAAGACATGGAGTTTACGGTTCAGGAAGGACATCTATGGTTCTTGCAAACACGAAACGGAAAACGTACAGGTACAGCAATGGTTAAGATTGCTATGGACCTCTTACGTGAAGGAGAAATTGACGAAAAGACGGCTCTTTTGAGATGTGAACCCAATAAATTAGACGAACTTCTACACCCTGTATTTGACAAAGAAGCGCAAATGACCGCAAAAGTACTGACTCGTGGTCTTCCTGCAAGTCCTGGTGCAGCTTGTGGACAAGTAGTCTTTTTTGCCGACGATGCTGAACATTGGCACGACGATGGCCACCAAGTTATCATGGTACGCATAGAAACCAGCCCAGAGGATCTTGCCGGAATGAGTGCCGCAGAAGGTATTTTGACTGCAAGAGGAGGTATGACAAGCCATGCAGCCGTAGTCGCTCGAGGCATGGGAAAATGTTGTGTCAGCGGTGCTGGAGCAATCAATGTTGACTATAAAGCACGCACAGTAGAGATTGACGGAACTACCATTCACGAGGGAGATTATATTTCTATCAATGGTTCTACAGGCGAAGTGTACTTAGGTGAGGTAAAAACCAAACCTGCAGAAGTTACAGGTGACTTTGCCAAGTTGATGGAGCTTTGCCAGAAATACACAAAACTTGTCGTTCGCACAAATGCAGACACTCCACACGATGCAGAGATTGCACGTAACTTTGGCGCTGTAGGTATAGGACTTTGCCGTACTGAACACATGTTCTTTGAGAACGAAAAGATTAAGGCAATGCGTGAGATGATTCTTGCTGATACAAAAGAAGGTCGTGAAAAAGCTTTGGAGAAACTTCTACCCTATCAGAAACAAGACTTCTACGGAATACTCAAAGCTATGGATGGTTATCCTGTAAATGTTCGTTTACTTGATCCACCTTTGCATGAATTTGTTCCTCATGACCTCGCTGGACAAAAGGTTATGGCTGAAGAAATGGGTATATCGGTTGAAGAAATTCAGCATCGTGTAAACTCTTTGAGCGAGCATAATCCTATGTTAGGTCACCGCGGTTGCCGATTGGGTAACACCTATCCCGAAATAACTGCAATGCAAACACGTGCCATTTTGGGTGCAGCCATAGACTTGAAAAAGGCTGGTTACGACCCAAAACCTGAGATTATGGTACCACTTATTGGTAGTGCAAACGAGTTTGATGTGCAAGAGGCGGTCATTCGCGCTACTGCCAATCAGCTATTCGAAAAGGAAGGTGTTGAGATTCCATTCAAGATTGGTACAATGATTGAAATTCCACGTGCGGCCTTAACTGCCGAGAAGATTGCAGAAAGAGCCGAATATTTCAGCTTTGGAACTAATGACCTCACACAAATGACCTTCGGTTTCAGTCGTGATGATATCGCAAGCTTCTTGCCTGTTTACTTGGAAAAGAAGATTCTGAAAGTCGATCCATTCCAGGTTTTAGATCAATCAGGTGTTGGTCAGCTCGTTGAAATGGGTGTGAAGAAAGGTCGTTCAACCCGTCCAAACCTAAAATGTGGTATATGCGGAGAGCATGGTGGTGAGCCATCTTCTGTTAAGTTCTGCCATCGTGTGGGTCTGAACTATGTAAGTTGCTCTCCATTCCGTGTTCCTATCGCACGATTGGCTGCGGCACAAGCTGCTATAGAAGAATAAGTTTCTTTTCTATATACAATCATTTAAGCTGAATCTCTGTTTTGAGATTCAGCTTTTTTAGTTTCTAATATTCAAAACTTGAATACATCAAAACAAGCTCGGAATAACGCTCTATAACATCTCTGATTTAATAGCAAACGCACAAAAAGGGTGCAGCGCTGTTATCGCAACAGCGCCGCACCACCACTTTAGACTTAGGAGTATTTATGACGATACCTATTGTATAACTACGCCACTGCGTAGGTTTTCGTCGCAATAAGAGTTAATTTTGAATGCGGTTTTGCGCATTTCCCTAAGCTCGACAATTTTATGGTTGGTTTTTATGTTTAATTCCAAAGCCTGGCTGTTCGGTTGTTCCGCCGCCCGTTTTCGGCTTTTCATTCGCCTTTTCTACGAGAAACAGCGTGCCATCCTTATTCACGCCCACCCAAATGGTTTTGGGCTTGCCATCGGCTGTGGTCTTGCCTGTTATGGTCAATTCATATTTGCGCTTGGCTGCCGTGCCCTTTGTCTTGCCTGTAAACGAGAGGCTGCCACTTTCAAGCTCCATTTGCTGTTCAAGTGCTGGGAATCCAGCTTTTAGCCTGTTTTCTTCCTCTGGCGTAGGCTTGGGCGTGGGTTTCTTCTGCGCCATGCTCTGTTTGTGCGAAGTCTTGAAGTGGTCGCTTTCCTGATTCATGCGGTCAACCAAACGCTCTATCAGGGCGCGGTCGTCATCGGTTGTGGCAAAGAGATAGCTGGCTTCAATGTAGCGGCAAACTACGCCAAAGACGGCATCGGTCTGCGGACGAACCTCACTCAATGCAGGCATTTTCTGGTCCACCGCCTTTTCCTGTCGCGTGTTATACACCTTTTGAAACTCATCGTTCACAGTCTTCAACTGTGCCGTAACTGGCGCCAGTCCTAAGGCCGTCACCTCAGTGGCAAAGCGCTCTAAGTCTTTCAGCATGCCACGCACCTCAGCCGTTTCCGCGTCGACCGCCTTACTTTGAATGCCTGCGTAAACGCCGAGTCCTTTGTCTAACGCCTTCGCTGCCTCGCGCACTGCTGCCACAGGCGATTTCAGTTGTGCCCGCACCACACCAAAGAGGTTGGTCAGCAGGTCGTCGCGTTGTTGGTCGAACGCTTTCATCTGTTCGGTGTAGACTGTTGCCGTGGCCTGCTTGTTCAGTTCTGTTTCCAAGTCCAAGCAGTCGGCCCAAGTCTTCAGCAACTCATCCGTCAGGTGCAACTTCAGTTTGTCTACGGCTTTCACCAATTCATACATGTTGAACTGAAACTGCAAGTGATGCGAATTAATGTAGTTTGAGCAATTACTCCCCTCCACTTTGAGCACCTTGGGGTGTTGCAAAGGCTTCATTTTTGTTTTCATTCTATTTTAAATTAATAGGTTAATAAATAAAAATTGAGCGCCGAGATGTCGCCATCTGGCGCCCAAAATATTCTTTTAGTGTTTCCGTGTGGAAGTTTAGGACCAAAAATCCTTTTTTCATGCTTCCGTGTGGAAGTTTAGGACCAAAAATCTCTTTTTCATGCTTCCGTGTGAAAGTCTAAGACCTAAAATCCTTTTTTCGCGCTTCCGTGTGGAAGTCTAAGACCCAAAATCCCTTTTTCATGCTTCCGTGTGGAAGTTTAGAGCTAAAAACTCTTTTTTATGCTTCCGTGTGACGTTTTAAGACTAAACATTAATCGTCCCATTTCGATTTAAAGTGTATGATAGGGCGAATTTTCGCACTACTTTGTTTAGAGGCAAAATCTAAACGATAACCACTTGACGAAATATCAATGACCACCTGTTTTGCTTGTCCTCCATCAATAACTTCTGTGTCCAGCCAATAGCGTCCTTGAGGTGCAGTTCCACCAGCATCTGTAAATGCCTTATTAAACCTTGTCATATTCATACTTGAAAAGTTGATAAATGATGGGCTTGGTATAAATTCTGTAGATGAGGCTCCCTCAGGAATAAGATTTTCAAAATAATTTCCTGGATCATAATATAAAACTTTTCCTTGTTTTCTTTCAGGTAAACCTGCATAAGAGACCCCCAACCAAAGAAAAGGGGAGAGCCCTGGAACCATCCAAGAAGTTGTAGCTGTTGATGGTCTGCTGACTTGTGATTGGTAAGACGCTGCAGCTTGTACCGCAGGAATAGTCCCACTTGCTCCACTAACACCTTCACGTAATAAATCTTTGTAATTTGTATAAACGCTTGATGTTTCTTGTGTTGTTGTATTTGACCATTGGATATTAGCGGAACCGGCACCATACGAATCAACGACATCATTGAGTGCTATAGCATAATTCCCATCAGGTCTTGGTATTACTCCTATTGGCGTCTTTCCCACATTTTTATCAAGGTCACCAATGGTTCCATCACTAAATAAATACAGAGGTTTAGTCATAAGTAGGCGTATAACAAGTAAATAACGTTTGTTGGCTTCAAGTTGCTTTTGTATGGGAACAGCAATCATGCCCGTGAGACTTCTATCATATAGGCTACCATCGGTAATCGTAAACTTTAAGTTGGCACAATCTGTTGTAGGAAGGAAGTAAGCATATCCTGCGCCTGTGTTTAGCCGATAAGTATTGGTCTTCCCTGGAGACATTGTTGTTCCCCAATCGACTTTACTGGAATAAGAATAGTTCCCAACAGTAGGATAAGAATATGTGTTTGTAACAAAATCATAATTCATTGTTTCCGGAATGCTGTTAGAATTTGATGTCCAAGAATATTGAATATGATCTGTAGGGTTAATACTTCTTGCCACATATGTACCTTCCCAAGGATTTGTATAACGTCTCTCATTTGTACCAAAAATTTTGATGTTACAATTTACAAAAGCAATAGTTGTAGCTAAAAAGGCTCCAGCATGTTTTATCTCAAATGCTACGTATTGTTTTGGGTCTTGATTGATAACCACCCCGCGCTTCACTACATAACGAGCTGTTTCTGCGTCAGCACGATGCACTGTTAATTGTGTGCCGTTGGCTGAAACCTTATCGTTGAAACAAACGAAGTCGTAGGTGCCATGAGGCAAGAAAATGGATTCTGCTGTGCCTGCATCAGGAGTAAAGGTTGAACCTTGGAAGGTTCCTTTGAGTTCGCCTTTCTTCACTCCACCTTGATAAGCCTGAATGGTGTAGTGGGCAGAGCCATAGATGGCACGTGTCTTTGCTTCAGCCGCTTTTGCTTCTTTCGCATGGGTGGTGTCGGGCTCAAGACTTACTTCTGCCAACCATCCATCGCCTAAGTCTTGCAGTTTGGGCTTAGTCGGCGCAGCCGCACGTGTGCCGGCAACATCTTCGCCAGCCTCATAATCTTTTTCATTGATTTTGAAAGAAATCTTTGCCATTCCCTCTTGTGGCTGGCTTTCTATGTTATCCTCATTGCTACATCCTGAAAGTGCCACGCTGGCCAACATGGAGAGCAAGATGAATGTTACCTTAAAACGATTGATTTTCATTGTTGTTTTTTTTTGAATTGTTGTTTCTTGATTGTTTTAGAATTCAATGGTGCCACCATCAACATCTCCTCCATCTTCCCAGCCGGATTCTGTGGTTCGTGGCGCATCAGGATAAACCGAAGTACAAACAAAGGCTTCTAAAGCTAATTTGTAGATTGTACATTCTGGTTTTTGATACTTGTGTTGGTTTCTTTTTTTCATTTTCATTTCTATTTTGTTTAATGAGGCGTAACGAATAAATTGAGCTTATTTTGTCTTTTGTTGGTTCACAAAAAGGCACGAATTACTAAACAAAGGGAACTCGGTTGAGCCC
>NZ_GL629647.1:230404-239150 GCF_000185845.1 Segatella salivae DSM 15606 | reverse complement strand
TTCAACCCCCATGGTTTTATATGCATTTAATGCCTGTTTATAGCAATATCGCCGGGTAATGTGAATCGCACTGAAAGGAATATTCTAACAAGTCAAAAGATTGTGTGATACAAAACAAAAAGGATATTGTCTTGATACAATATCCTTTTTATTATGATTAAATTAAAGAGAGAACTATCAATTGTTGACAGTTCCTCCAACAATATCAAGCAATTCGTTTGTGATGGCCTGCTGACGACTCTTGTTATATTGCAAACTAAGCATACGAAGGAGTTCATTTGCATTATCTGTAGCCGTCTGCATCGCAACCATTCGTGCAGCATGCTCACTGGCATTACTATCGAGCAAAGCTGTAAACACTTGAAGATTGAGTTCTTTTGGAATCAACGTTTCAAGCACAGCGTCAAGACTCGGCTCTACAATGAAATTATCATTCAGTGCTTTTGACTCGGCCTTTTCCTTGGCTTCCTTAGCTTCTTTACGCTTTCTGAGATATTCTTGTGCCTTTGCCGTAGCAACATTGCTTGACAAATCGCGATCATTTTCGAGGCCAATCTTTTCCGTAGACAAGTCTATCGGCAGGAACATCTTACGCGTTAGAATCTGACTTCCAGCAGATTTGAAATGATGGTAAATCAACTCTACTTTGTCAATTTCGTGCGCAAGAAACTTCGATTGAAGCTCTTTTGAAATGTCTGCACAATCAGAGGCTTTTGGCTTTTCAGCCAATTCAAGAAAACTCCCAGCAATCTTTATTCCTCGTTTCACACAATAGTCTTCAATCTTTCGACCGATTGGATAGACAAGAATATCGTCAATCCCCTGGGCCTTATAATCATCAACAGCCTGTTGAAACATCTTAAGAATATTGTTATTGAAGCCACCACACAATGAGCTATTACTGGTAAAAACTACAAGTGCTACCCTTTTCACATCACGTATTGCCTCAAATTCATTCTGAACTTCAGGAATTGTAACGAGAAAAGACTTCATAACATGCTCTAATAAAGTCTCATAAGGCAACATATTCTGAATGGCAGTTTGCGCATGATGAAGTTTACTTGATGCCACCATCTTCATGGCACTTGTAATCTTACGCGTGTTACTGACAGAAGCTATGCGTGTCTTTATTTCCTTTAATGAAGGCATCTCAATGCGTGTTTAATGATTACTTTTTGTATTGGCCAGCTATACTTGCCATGGTTTCTTCAATCGCTTTTATATCCTCATCTGTCAATTGGCCATCTGCCAAGCTACTGATGACATCGCTGTGTGAAGAACGCATTGCATCCAAGAATTGGTCTTGACAGTCGCGAACCTGATCAACCGGAACATCGTGCAATAATCCATGTACTCCACAATAAAGGATTGCAATCTGCTCTCCAACAGGCATTGGGCTATATTGTGGCTGAATAAGCAACTGGTTATTCTTGCGGCCGCGATCCAAGGTCATAGCTGTTACGGCATCCATATCGCTGGAGAACTTTGAGAAAGCTTCCAATTCACGATATTGAGCCATATCGAGTTTTAATGTACCTGCAACCTTTTTCATACTCTTTATCTGTGCGGAACCACCCACACGAGACACAGAAATACCCACGTTAATGGCCGGACGGAATCCTTGATTAAATAAGTTTGTCTCCAAATATATCTGTCCGTCTGTGATAGAAATAACGTTTGTAGGAATATAAGCAGATACGTCTCCGGCCTGAGTCTCAACAATTGGTAATGCCGTCAATGAGCCGCCACCACGAACATGTCCTTTCATGCTCTCAGGAAGATCATTCATTTGTTCTGCTATCTCTTGCTGATTGTTAATGCGCGCAGCACGTTCCAATAAACGAGAATGAAGATAGAACACATCACCAGGATAGGCTTCACGACCCGAAGGACGACGAAGAATCAAAGAAACCTCACGATATGCAACAGCTTGTTTTGACAAATCATCATATACAACAAGCGCACTGAGTCCGCGATCACGGAAATATTCGCCAATAGCAGCACCGGCAAAAGGAGCATAATACTGCATGGCTGCAGGATCAGCCGCCGTTGCACTAACAATAATTGTATAAGGTAAAGCACCATGATCCTTTAGCGTCTGTACAAGTGTAGCAACAGTTGACGCCTTCTGCCCAATCGCAACATAAATACAATAAACAGGTTTCCCTGCATCATAGAAACTCTTCTGGTTTAGAATTGTATCTATAGCAATTGCAGTCTTTCCGGTCTGTCGGTCGCCAATAATAAGCTCACGTTGTCCTCTACCAATTGGAATCATTGAGTCAACGGCTTTCAAACCAGTCTGTAAAGGTTCCTTTACAGGTTGTCTATAGATAACACCTGGTGCCTTACGGTCCAATGGCATCTCAAAGGCATCCGTCAAATCAATATCGCCAAGACCATCAATGGCCTGGCCAAGTGGATTGACAACACGCCCAAGGAAATTGTCATTGACCATAATAGAAGCAATACGATGTGTACGCTTTACAGTCTCTCCCTCCTTAATTCCAGACGTTGGACCTAAGAGTATACATCCGATATTGTCTTCTTCCAAGTTCATTACAATGGCCATTGTACCATTTTCAAACTCAAGAAGTTCACTGGCTTCAACATTACGAAGTCCATAAACACGTGCAACGCCATCTGCAACAGTAAGTACTGTACCTATTTCGTCGAACTGCTCTCCGCTGTTGATGCCCTCCAACTCTTTGAGAAGTACTTCAGAGACCTCACTTGGTTTAATTTTATCTGACATCTTTTCTTTCTATTAAACTGAATTATTATTTCTTAAGATCTGATAGAATACGACGAAGTTTACTCTTAACGCTGGCATTCATACGATAGTCATCGTATTCAAGAACAAACCCTCCAATGAGTTCTTTGTCGACTTCTGTATTGAATTCTACAGTTCCTCGAGTTCTGTTTTCAACCATTCGCTTCATCTTTTCAACAGTTTCAAGACTGACATCTGCCGCTGTGATCAATTTACCACGAGTGATATTCTTAAACTTTCTGTAAAGCGTAATATAAGATGCAGCCATGAATTGCAGTGCAAATTCCCTATCCTTCTTTAACACAAGATCAATAAAACGCTTTGTGAGATTAGTGATATCATCACCACAAGCGATTTCAAGAACCTTCTGTTTTTTTTCTTTCGCAAGCATAGGGTTATCAATAGTAGTTCTCAATTCGGGTACCTCAAGATAGCTTTTATAAAGAATTTGCATTTCTTTATATAGCTCATCTTCTTGCTTTTCTGCAAGAGCACCTTTCAAAAGAGCCCGGGCATATCGAACTGATATAACACCTAAATCCATAAACTACAATTTTTAATCTTTACTTTCTTTTTTAGAAACGTTATCTAACAGCCTATCTATCATTTCCATTTGTGACTTGTCTGTTGACAACTTCTCTCGAAGGATCTTTTCAGCTACTTGAATACTGAGTTCAGCCACCTGTGAACGAATATCGCGAATAGCACTTTGTTTCTCCACCTCTATCTGCTTTTTAGCTTCAGAGATGATTCGTGCGCCCTCATCGCGAGCCTTTTCCTGTGCCTGCTCGATAATGGCATCACGGGTTGTAGCCGCATCCTTCATTATCTTAGCCTGTTGTTCTCGGGCCTCTTGTATAAGGGCTTCACCTTCTTGCTTGATATTTAGCAAACGCTCTGCAGCCTCATGTGCCTTGCTTAAGCTATCATCAATATATCTTTTTCTCTCATCCACCATCTTGATGATGACGGGAAAGCCAAAGCGAGCAAGAAAGAAAAAGACCACCAAGAACGCTGCGAGCATCCAAATAAGAAGACCCAAATCAGGCGTCAATATTGATGGCAAATTCTCCATTCGAATCGATTTCTATTTCTTATTTAATAATAAATGCACAAGCTGCAATAGCAAACAATGCACAACCTTCAACAAATGCTGATGTCAAAATCATATTTGTCATGATCTTACTTGATGCCTCTGGTTGACGAGCAATTGCATCCATAGCACTACCGCCAATCTTACCAATACCCAAACCTGCACCAATTGTTGCAATACCTGCACCAAGACCGCAGCCCAGCTGAGCCAGACCAGTAGCAGCCAATAAAGTTGAAATCATCATAATTCTAATGTTTTTTGTTATTAATATTTTATTCTTGTTTCTTAAACTGATTTTATTTATCTTTCTTATTCTACTTCTTCTTCCTTATGCGCCATACCAATAAATACAGCACTTAATAGCGTAAACACGTAAGCCTGTACAAAAGCTACTAACAACTCAAGGAAATTCATGAAGATAAGCATTAGTACACTGAATATATTCAAGCCTATACCAAAACCTACTCCCATAGACCAGCCAAGGAATATCACACAAGTAAAGCTCAAGATTACAGCGTGTCCAGCCATCATATTGGCAAAAAGACGAATCATTAGAGCAAAAGGTTTCGTGAAAACCCCAAACAGTTCTATGACTGGCATCAATGGAATCGGTGCCTTCAGTAATACTGGAACATGAGGCCAAAAGATATCTTTCCAATATTCTTTATTAGCAAAAAGATTAATGACAATCATTGAACAAATGGCCAAGAACAGTGTTATGTTAATGTTACCTGTTACATTTGCCCCACCAGGGAATATTGGAATCAATCCTATTAAGTTTGCAGTTAGGATGAAGAAAAATATTGTTAGTAGGAAAGGAGCATAAGGTTTATAATGCTTTTCTCCTATCGAAGACTTTACAACATCGTCATTAATGGTCATCACTATCATTTCCATTGCACCAACAAAACCATGTGGAGCCTCACTTTTTGAATCGTGATGACGATACCAACGGGAACAACATGAAAAGACAAGTATCAGTACTATGACAACTATCCAGATTTGAGCTACAGTCTTTGTAATACTCAAATCAAGAGGACGTATCATACTTCCGTCAGGTAACTTCTCGTAAATCTTGCCATGATGTGCCTCATCAAAGAAATAATTTGAAGGTAAATCCTCTGGCAAACAAAATGTCCATTGCCCTGTAGATGAACTTCTGACAATGATTGGAAGCGGTATACTTATCGACTTTCCTTTGTAAGAAGCTATGTGCCATTCATAGTCATCAGAGAGGTGACCAAGCACTATTTCGGAAATATTTAATTTACCTTCCTCTGTGCCATGACTTGCAAACAGCTGTAATGGCAACCAAACCATCATTAAGAGAAGAAGTAATGATTTTCTTTGTTTCATCTTTTTAATCAATTGTCATTAACGATGAGTCTCCTTATTAACACGATAACGTGAGAAAAAAAGCGAATGATGAACAAGTAAAGCTAAATAATATGGAGCAAACATTACAACGAATGTTACCATGCCCTCATGAGTAGTGCTCATATAATAAATGAATAACACTAAACAAGCTAATAGAAAACGAAATCCCGATACAGCCATAAAGAAAGAAGCTTTCGTTTCATCCTCCTTGCCTTCAAGGCGTTTCCATATCAATGCATCACAAATTTCAACCAACAAAGCAAACCCAAAACTCACAAGCATCGGAGTTAACTGTAACCTTAATTTTAATAATTGTACAGCCAATAATTCTATCAAGAACAATGCAAATACTATTTGCAGTGCTTGAAGAATATATCTCTTGCTCGCTGATTTACGATTTGTTTGAATTGCCATTTACTTTTTTATAGTTCAACACACATGCGAATCTCGTTCTTTTGTACTTCTACAAAACCACCGAGAATGTCAAGTATTTCATTCTTACCTTCATAAGGTTGATAGGTTACAAGCCCTTTTTCCAAGGAAGATATAATAGGAGCATGATTCTCCAATATTTCAAATTCCCCTAATGTTCCTGGCACAACGACTCGCATTACCCTACCATCATAGACTACTTTTTCGGGAGAAACAATACGCAAATTTAGCATAGCTATTTAAGCTTTAAGTTGAATAATAAAACAAACTCTTTACTTTTGAATAATTATGCTTTAGCTGCCTCTAACAGACGCTTAGCCTTCTCTCTTACATCGTCTATCGTTCCAACGTTAATAAAGGCTTGTTCCGGAAGATCATCTACCTCGCCATCCAGTATGGCATTGAAACCTTTTATCGTTTCTTCAATAGGAACCATAACACCCTTTAAGCCAGTGAACTGCTCTGCAACTGTGAATGGTTGAGACAAGAAACGTTGAACACGACGAGCGCGATTTACAGTTAACTTATCTTCATCAGACAATTCGTCCATACCTAAGATAGCAATGATATCTTGAAGCTCATTATATCGTTGAAGTAATTGCTTTACTCTTTGAGCGCAATTATAATGTTCTTTACCTACAATCAATGGATCAAGGATTCGAGATGTACTACCTAAAGGATCTACTGCTGGGTAAATACCTAACTCGGCAATCTTTCTTGAGAGCTCTGTTGTAGCGTCCAAGTGAGAGAAAGTCGTTGCCGGTGCTGGGTCAGTCAAGTCATCAGCTGGTACATAAACAGCCTGAACAGAAGTAATAGAACCATTTTTCGTTGAGGTAATTCGCTCTTGCATGGCTCCCATCTCACTGGCCAATGTTGGTTGATAACCTACAGCTGAAGGCATACGACCTAATAAAGCTGAAACTTCTGAACCAGCTTGAGTGAATCGGAAGATATTATCGATAAAGAACATGATATCAGCAGACTCTCCATCTTTTCCTCCATGATCACGGAATTCCTCTGCAACAGTAAGTCCAGACAATGCTACAGATGCACGTGCCCCAGGTGGTTCATTCATCTGTCCATAAACAAGGGTAGCCTGACTTTCAGACAATTCCTTCTTATCCACTAATGACAAATCCCATCGTCCTTCTTCCATCGCCTTTTTGAATGCTTCACCATACTTGATAACACCACTATCAAGCATATCTCGAAGTAAATCATTTCCTTCACGCGTGCGCTCTCCTACTCCGGCAAAAACAGAATAACCATTATGTCCTTTGGCAATATTGTTAATAAGCTCCATAATGAGAACCGTCTTTCCTACACCGGCTCCACCGAACAGACCAATCTTTCCACCTTTCATGTATGGCTCTAACAAATCGATGACTTTAATACCAGTAGCCAACATTTCTTTATGCGTAGAGAGTTGATCAAAGGTTGGTGCAGGTCTATGAATAGGATAAGCACCCTCCATATTGAGTTCAGCCATGCCGTCAATTGGTTTACCAATGACGTTCATCATACGTCCTTTGATTTGTTCTCCGGCAGGCATTGTGATAGGACTTCCCGTACGAACAACTTCCAATCCGCGTCTAAGACCATCCGTATTGTCCATAGCAACGCATCTAACGGTATCCTCACCAATGTGTTGTTGGACTTCTATGACCAAGTCACTACCATCAGCACGTTTCAACTTTAGCGCCTCGTAAATTTTTGGTAGCACCTTTTCGGTATCCTGGCCTTGTGTATCAAAGTACACATCAATAACCGGACCGATGATCTGAGAGATATGTCCTATAATCTGTGACATAAGCTTTTATTTTTTAATATTTTGATTCTATTAATATATTATTGAGCAAAAGTACCAATATTATAACTAAAATGCAAAAGAATTCCCACTTTTTAATTGATACAACTCGTTTTTTTATACCTTTTTAGAACTATATACTTAGCTCGTTAAGTACTTTAATCAGATTCCTATCAAAAGGTTTATCACTTCGGATAGCCTCACTTAAAGGTACATAAACCACTTCATTATTACGCACTCCTACCATGATATTACGCTGCCCTTGCATGATAGCATCTATTGCCCCTACACCCGTACAACTTGCTAATATGCGGTCACGCGCCGTAGGACGACCACCTCTTTGGAGGTGTCCTAAGATTGAAATACGAACATCAAATTGAGGAAATTCCTTCTTTACTCGGTCTGCATAATAGATTGCTCCACATTTAGGACTCTCACTAACAATAACAATACAGCTACGTTTACTCTTACGAATTCCACGCGCCATGAATTGTGCCAACTGGTCAACATCAGTGCTATCCTCTGGTATAATGGCAGCTTCTGCACCTGAGGCTATGGCTGAATTCTGTGCCAAAAAACCTGCATCACGTCCCATAACTTCAACAAAGAAGATTCGTTCATGACTCTGTGCAGTATCTCGTATGCGGTCAACGCACTCAACAATCGTGTTCATTGTTGTGTCATATCCTATCGTACTATCTGTTCCATAAAGGTCATTATCAATTGTTCCAGGCAGACCTATGCAACAGATATCAAACTCTTGAGCAAACTTCATCGCACCTATCAGCGAACCATTACCACCAATGACCACGAGAGCATCAATGCCATGTTTGACAATATTATCATAGGCTTTCTGCTGCCCCTCAGGAGTTTTGAACTCCGAAGAACGGGCAGTTTTCAGCATTGTGCCCCCCTGATTGATGATACCACTAACGTTTTCTGTCGTGAAATCAACGATTTCGCCATTAATAAGACCATCATACCCACGATAGATTGCCTTAATGTTGAAACCATTATAAATGCCTGCACGTGTAACCGCACGTATTGCAGCATTCATACCCGGTGCATCTCCGCCCGAAGTTAAGATACCTATTGTCTTAATCTTTGCCATAATTAAAAGATAACCTTTTTATATTATTCCTAAGAATATTTGTCTATACAACGTTTTGTATTTCGAAAGGCAAAGTTAACAATTATTCTTTAGAATGCAAATAACTGATGTTTTTTATTTTATTTTTAAGAAAACAAATAATGTCTTATC
>NZ_GL629647.1:208899-230311 GCF_000185845.1 Segatella salivae DSM 15606 | reverse complement strand
ACAGAAAATTATTGTGAATTTGTCGTTGTATAACGAAAATTTTAATCTAATCGAAAGAAATATGGCACTAACAGAGCAAGATTTCAAGCAAATAGCATCACACGGAATCAGTGAACAACAGATTGAAGTACAATTAAATCATTTTGCAAAGGGCTTCCCTTTTTTGCATCTTGAAGCTGCTGCAGCAGTAGGAAATGGGATTATCGCACCACCAAACGAAGTGCAAGCCAACTATATTAAGCTTTGGGAAGAATATAAAAAACAATCCCATAAGATAGTAAAATTTGTCCCAGCAAGCGGTGCGGCAAGCAGAATGTTCAAAGATTTGTTTGCATTTCTTTCGGCTTCTTATGAGGTTCCAACAACAGAATTTGAGAAAACATTCTTTGAAGGATTAAAGAAGTTTGCCTTCTATGACACACTAAACGAAGCTTGTCAACAGCATCTAAAGAAAGATATCCCTACTTTGCTTGCTGAAAATAGATATAAAGATATCGTAAGTCAGTTATTACAAAGCAACGGACTGAACTATGGTAACCTGCCCAAAGGCTTACTTTTATTTCACAACTATGCTGATGGCCCTCGTACACCGATGGAAGAACATTTGGTAGAGGCTGCACTTTACGCTGATTGTAATGGTGAAGCAAACATTCATTTCACAGTTAGTCATGACCATTTGGAATTATTCAAGACTAAAGTTAAAGAAAAAGCAGACCATTTAGCCAAGCAATTTGGTGTGACATATCATATTAATTTCTCAGAACAAAAGCCAAGTACTGATACAATTGCTGTCAATCCAGATAATACTCCTTTCCGAAATGCAGATGGAAGTTTGCTATTCCGCCCTGCAGGCCATGGTGCATTGATTGAGAATCTTAATGAAATTGACGCCGACATTGTGTTCATCAAAAATATCGATAACGTTGTTCCCGACAGACTTAAATCCTCAACGGTTACCTATAAACAGCTACTTGCAGGAATATTAGTTGATACACAACAAAAGGTTTTCGATTATATTAAACAATTAAAAACCAAAGATTGTAATCACGAAAAGCTGGAAGAAATTAAGCAATTCGTACAAACAGTATTATGCTGTAACAAGAAAGATATCAATAAACTGAATGATAATGATTTAAAAGAATATCTTAAAGAAAAACTAAATCGTCCCATACGAGTTTGTGGAGTCGTAAAGAATATAGGCGAACCAGGAGGAGGTCCGTTCCTAACATACAATGAAGATGGAACAATAAGTCCACAAATCTTGGAGAGTAGTCAGATAGACAAGAGCAACAAAGCCTATGTAGAGATGTTTAGAAATGGCACACATTTCAATCCCGTTGATTTGGTTTGTGCGATTAAAGACTACCAAGGTAATTCCTTTACTCTACCTAATTACGTCGATCATTCTACAGGATTTATCACAAACAAAAGTAAAGACGGGCGCGAACTAAAAGCACAAGAGCTACCAGGTCTGTGGAATGGTGCGATGAGTAATTGGAATACAATTTTTGTAGAAGTGCCTCTTGAAACATTTAATCCCGTAAAAACGGTGAATGATCTTTTGAGGCAACAACATCAATAAATATGGATAAATTTGAATTTACTAAGCCGGAACTTGAAGAAACAAAGGAGATACTCTTTCATCTTCGGCAAATTATAGGCACCTCCTTAAAGGAAGATGACGAACAACAACTACGAGAACAGCTGATAACAGCTATTGATGAGGGGCATGTACAACGCGATATCTTCGGATTAAATCCAATATTGCAGGCACTTCGTACGGCTCAAATTGCAGTTGATGAGATTGGATTAAAACGAGAAGGTGTACTTGCCACCATGCTTTTTCCACTTATCTTAAATGGTCATTTGACCATAGACAACATCAAAAGTAAGTTTGGTGAAGGAGTTGCCCGAATCGTTCATGGCTTAGTTAAAATTCATAATCTATACAAGAAGAATCCCGTTATTGAGAGTGAAAACTTTAGAAACCTACTGATTTCATTCTCTGAAGACATGCGTGTAATACTTATCATGATAGCAGACAGAGTTAATCTCATGCGTCAGATACGCGACACGCAGGCAAAAGACGCGCAAAAGGAAGTGAGTGAAGAGGCAAACTATCTCTATGCCCCACTCGCTCATAAACTTGGTTTGTATAAACTTAAGAGTGAATTAGAGGACCTTAGCTTAAAGTATCTTGAGCATGATGTATACTATATGATAAAGGATTCTCTAAACGCTACTAAGTCTTCACGCGATGCTTACATTAAACGTTTCATTGAACCAATTGAAAAGCAGCTTGCATCGGCTGGCCTAAAATTCCACATGAAAGGCCGAACGAAAAGCATACATTCCATCTGGCAGAAGATGAAAAAACAGAAATGTAAGTTCGAAGGAATATATGATCTCTTTGCCATTCGCATCATTATTGATGCTCCTTTGGAGAAAGAAAAGATGCAATGTTGGCAAGCTTACTCTATCATTACAGATATGTATCAACCTAATCCCAAGCGATTGCGCGATTGGTTGAGCGTTCCTAAGAGCAATGGATATGAGAGTTTACACATCACAGTACTTGGTCCAGAGAACAAATGGGTAGAAGTGCAAATCAGAACAGAACGCATGGACGAGATTGCCGAACATGGTTTAGCAGCTCACTGGCGTTATAAAGGGATCAAAAGTGAAGGGGGAATAGATGAATGGTTAGCCAATATACGGTCTGCTTTAGAGAATAATGATGACCTCCAACTTATGGATCAGTTCAAAATGGATCTCTATGAAGATGAGGTTTATGTATTCACACCGAAGGGAGACTTGCTGAAATTCCCGAAGGGTGCTACTATTTTGGACTTTGCTTACCATATACATTCAAACATAGGAAACACTTGTACAGGAGGAAGAATCAATGGAAAGGCTGTCGGTTTCAGAGAAAAGCTGCATTCAGGCGATACAGTTGAAATACAAACGCAAAGCAGTCAAAAGCCTAAAAGAGATTGGCTTAACATTGTAAAAAGTGCAAAAGCAAAAGCAAAGATAAGGCTTGCATTGAAAGAAACGCAAGCCAAAGATGGACTGTATGCAAAAGAACTCTTAGAAAGACGATTCAAAAATAAAAAAATTGAAATAGAAGAAAGTATGATGTCCCATGTCATAAAGAAGATGGGATATAAAGAAACATCTGACTTCTATAAAGATATTGCAGATGAAAAGCTTGATGCAAATACTGTCATTGAACGCTACTTGGAACTTAGAGACCATGATAATGGGACAAAACAAGCAGAGAGTGCAAAGAACTTTGAATATGAAAATCCCAACGAAAAGTTTGCATATAAGAATGATGATGTACTTGTTATAGATCGTAATCTGAAAGGAATTGATTACAAATTAGCCCAATGTTGTCATCCAATTTATGGTGATGATGTTTTCGGTTTCGTTACGGTTAATGGCGGTATCACTATCCATCGCAATAATTGTCCTAATGCTCCAGAACTCAGGAAACGCTTTGGCTATCGCATAGTTAAGGCGAAATGGAGTGGAAAAGGAACAAGCCAATATGCCATTACACTTCGAATCATTGGCAATGATGATATTGGAATTGTAAGCAATATCACGAATATTATCTCTAAAGAGGATAAGCTTACGATGCGTTCCATTAATATTGATTCGCACGATGGACTCTTTAGTGGTAATGTAGTGTTGATGATTGAAGACAATAGTAAACTGAATCAACTCATCAAGAAACTGAAAACGGTAAAAGGGGTAAAACAAATTATAAGGATTTAGACATAAAATATAAAAATGAAGAAAATCTTATTGGCATTACTTTTTATCATCACAATACCATCGTATGCTGCTATCAATTATACAAAATCAGACAGCATTAAAGTAATGCAACTACTAAACAAAGGGAAAAAACTTGCAAAAGACAAAAATCTTATCCTCTTTTATGCGCGCCAACTAATAGGAATCCCTTATGTAGCACAAACATTAGAAGTCAATAAAGAAGAACAATTGATTGTCAATCTGCATCAATTAGATTGTACAACCTATGTAGAAAATGTGCTTGCATTAACACTATGTACAGAAAACAAGAAGCAACCCACCTTCTTAGACTTTTGTTATTACCTCCGAATGCTTAGGTATGAAGATGGAAAAGTAGGCTATCCCACGAGATTGCACTACTTTACGCACTGGATTAGCAACAACAATAAACTTGGGTTTGTTTACGAAATTAAGTCGAAGAAACCGCCTTTTACAAAGATACAAACTGTAAAAACAGACTATATGAGTAGCCATATTGAGAACTATCCTATGCTCAAGGCTCACCCTGAATGGGTTAAAGAGATTAGAACAATGGAACAAAGCTTGACTGGCAAACAGTTCAACTACATTCCAAAGGATATGATTACAAATACCATACAATGCCGAAATACAATCAAAGATGGTGATATCATCGCCATTATTACTTCGAAAAAAGGATTAGATACAAGTCATATAGGCATTGCAGTATGGCATAAAGATGGGTTACACATGCTCAATGCAAGCCAAGTTAGACATAAGGTTGTAGAAGAGCCGATGTTACTTCGCACCTACATGGCAAAGCATCCGATGCAGACAGGTATACGAATCATCAGGGTTGGAAAAGAGAAATAGTTTCTATTTCTTCTTTCCAAAATTGAAACCTACATAGAAATTTACACTCCCAAAGACACTATTCGTCGAAAATTCTTTTTCATGATAGTTGTACGTATGGAAGATAGAGCTTGCTCCAGCAAACCATTTTGAGTTATTATAAACTATTCCTAATCGTACAATTCCATCAATAGTAAACTTATTAAGACGGAAGAAGTTCTGCTGTTTCTCAGCTTCACTGATTGTATGTAAATAGGCCAAAGAAGCCGATAAAGAGGCATCAAACAACCAATGTCGAGCAAAAACCCAATTATATCCATAGCCTCCCATAACTGAATAGTTGTCATATTTAACACGGCTAACGGACAAGCCTGCGCTATCAAGTTCTGCTTTATTTAGTCCTGCAACTGGTCCGATGTGGTCTGTTACAACATCACAGAATGCATTCCAATCCATAGAAAGTTTCTGATGTGTATATCCTATACCAAGAATCGGTGAACCTGCACTCTTAATTTGACATGTACTTTGACTGAAAGCTGCCGGATATGAGAACTTCTTATGATTCGTAATATAATATAAATTGAATCCACGAATCTCTGCATGCAAACCTGAAAAGTTAACTCCTTTCAATGGGCTGACATCTATTTTCTGGTTATCATTGAGATTTATCCTGCGAATATGGTAGTCGGTTCCTGTTGTGCGATAGAATAAATCAATACCCAACTGATTACTATATAGGCTTAGATCAATACCCTTTCGCTTGTTTTTACTTGACAAGTGCGTAACATCTAAGGTATAACCTAAAAAGATCCATCGCCACCCGAAATATGGTCCTACCTTATAACTGGGATCTGGAGCTAAGTCTACTGTTTGATGTTTGCTATTCGATATGCGATACATCTCGTAAGTATTGGTATTTTGAAGCATGGCCGCATAGTTGTATTTTTGTGCTTCTATATAGTTCGAGTCAACGCGAGTAAACTCTTTCACTATACTATAAAGTTTATTGAAGAAAGAGTTTTTCTGATGTTGTTCATCAGCGTTAACATGCATTGATAGTCCGACAAAGATGACTATACCAAAGATTCTCCTATTTCTCATCAGATTATCAGAATTTACCCAAAATACGATCCATAACCCAATTCACAGGAGTTGCACTGACCGACGTACATGTACAAAGTCCAAATCCCTGTAAATCTTCTATCACTGATTTTATAATTGGCAACTGAACATAGGGCGGATTAGGCACAACAATATTCTCAGTTCCCTCACTTGTCACAAGGCGTATAGGGTCATAATTGAACACTGAGAATGAAAGCGAACCCTTTTCGCCAATGATTTCTATGCAATCTTCTTTTGCACTTTGATGACCAACGAAGCACCATGAAGCACTGCCTGGTAGTCCATTCTCAAAAAGAAAACACGCACTGATAGTATCTTCAGCTTTATACAGATGTGCACGATTAGCACAATAGCCATGCGCCCGAATGATAACCCCAAATAATTCTTGCAGAATATCCAACTGATGTGGAGCGAGATCGTAGAAATATCCACCGCCCGCAATATCCGGTTGCAAACGCCAAGGAAGGTTTTCGGTGCTTTTATAATCGAGATCGCGAGGAGGAACAGAGAATCGTATCTGAACATTTGTCACATTGCCAATCAAATTTTGATTCAATATTCTATGCACTTCCTGAAAATAAGGCAAGTATCTGCGATAGTAAGCGACAAAACATGGCACACCTGTTTGTTCGCTAATGCGATTGATTCGAGCACAATCTTCATAACTTGCAGCTAAGGGTTTCTCAACATAAACAGGCTTACCTGCCTTCATTGCCATAATGGCGAAGGTAGCATGGCTTGATGGAGGTGTCGCAATATATATGGCATTAACGTCAGGATCATCTATCAACTCCTGTGCATCTGTATACCATTTACGAATATGATGACGTTCTGCATACGAACGGGCTTTGGTCTCACTACGACTCATCACGGCTTCAACATGAGAGCCTTCGACTTCATTGAAAGCTGGACCAGACTTCTTTTCCGTCACTTCTCCACAACCAATAAAACCCCAACTGATTAGTTTCATATTGTCATTCTTTTACTGCAAAGATAATATTTTTTGTTATCTTTGCAAATAAAAAATATAGATTATATGGAAATCAAAAAGTCGGAATTTGTTATTTCAGCGCCAACAGTTAGTATGTGTCCCAAGGATGACAAGCCGGAATATGCTTTTATCGGCCGTTCTAACGTTGGAAAATCAAGCTTAATCAATATGCTTTGCAACCACAAAGGATTGGCAAAGACTTCAGCAACTCCAGGGAAAACCCTCCTAATCAATCATTTTATCATCAACAATGAATGGTATTTGGTAGACCTTCCCGGCTATGGTTTTGCAAAACGTTCAAAGACCGTACAGCAGAAGTTAGAGCAAATGATTGCATCGTATATCTTACAGCGCAAGCAAATGGTCAATGTTTTTGTTCTCATTGACATACGCCATGAACAGCAAAAGATTGACCGCGAATTTATTGATTGGCTTGGCGAAAGCAATGTTCCTTTTACGATTGTGTTCACTAAGGCCGACAAATTAGGAGCTGGAAAGGCTAAACAAAATGCGCAAAAGTGGATGAATCAGCTGAAAGACAGATGGGAAACTCTGCCCCCCTACTTCATCACTTCATCTGAAAAGAAACTTGGACGTGACGAGCTTCTTGATTATATTGACGAAATAAATAAAACGTTATAATGGCACAAACACCCTATTTAGACGTCCAAGGACTAACGAAACATTTTGGCGCGCAGGTTCTCTTTGAAAATATTTCGTTTTCTATTGCCGAAGGACAGAAGGTTGGACTTGTGGCACAGAATGGCACTGGAAAATCTACCTTGCTCTCTATTCTCACTGGCAAAGAAGGAAAAGACAGCGGAGAATGTATCTATCGCAACGACCTTCGCATAGGATATCTTGAGCAAAGCCCTCAATTCGACATGCAAGAAAGCGTGCTCGATGCGTGCTTCAACCACGAAGGGAGTCCTGAAAAAATCATCAAAGCGAAACAAATCCTCACCCAACTGAAGATTACTGACTTGCAGCAGCCTATGGGACAGCTTAGTGGCGGTCAGCAAAAGCGCGTTGCCTTGGCCAACGTTCTCATCACCGAACCCGATTTTATCATTTTAGACGAGCCCACAAACCATTTGGATTTGGAGATGATTGAGTGGCTTGAAGGCTATCTCAACCGCGGCAATAAAACCTTGTTCATGGTCACACACGACCGCTTCTTCCTCGACCGAGTATGCAATGTCATTCTTGAACTCGACAATCACACCATCTATACCTATAGAGGCAATTACAGCTATTATTTGGAAAAGAGGCAAGAACGCATTGACAATGCAAGGGCTGAAATTGCACGCGCAAACAATCTTTATCGAAAAGAATTAGATTGGATGAGGCGCATGCCACAAGCGCGAGGCCACAAAGCACGATATCGCGAAGATGCCTTCTATGATTTAGAAGCAAAGGCCAAGCAGCGCATTGAAGAACGCCAATTGCGATTGAAGGCCAACAACGTGTATATTGGTTCTAAAATCTTCGAATGCCAGTATGTCAGCAAAGCATGGAGCCCTGATAAAATCATTCTGAAAGACTTTTATTATAACTTCGCACGTTTTGAAAAAATGGGCATTGTGGGCAACAATGGTACGGGAAAATCAACATTCATCAAAATGCTCTTGGGCTTAGAAAAACCCGATAGTGGCAAATTTGACATCGGAGAAACCGTGCGCTTTGGATATTTCTCACAAGATGGATTGCAGTTTGATGAGCAACAAAAAGTTATTGATGTGATTACAGATATTGCTGAATACATCGACCTCGGAGGGGGCCGTCACATGACAGCAAGTCAGTTTCTGCAATACTTTTTGTTTACGCCCGAGCAACAACACAACTACGTTTATAAACTAAGTGGAGGCGAACGGCGCAAACTTTATCTTTGCACCATCTTAATGAAAAATCCGAATTTCCTGGTCTTGGATGAACCAACAAATGACCTCGATATTCAAACACTGCAAGTGTTGGAGGAATATCTGCAAGACTTCCCCGGCTGCGTGATTATCGTGAGCCACGACCGCTACTTCATGGATAAGGTAATCGACCACCTGTTAGTGTTCGAAGGCGAAGGAAAAATCACAGATTTCCCAGGCAATTATACGCAATATCGTGAATGGTCGCATCTGAAATCAAAAGAAGAGGCGGAGAAAACAAACAAACCCAAAGAAACTAAACCCAAGGCAGACTATCATCATGAGAGTCGCCGAAAGATGAGTTTCAAGGAAAAAAGGGAGTTTGAGCAGTTGGAAAAAGAAATCGAACAACTTGAAACAGAGTGTAAGCACATTGAAGAATCGCTGTGTTCTGGCAATCTTTCTGTTGAAGAACTCACCGAAAAGAGCAAACAACTGCCTATCTTAAAAGCACAATTAGACGAAAAGAGCATGCGCTGGTTAGAGTTGGCCGAACTGGCTTCATAAGAACCAATCAACTCCTTTCCATCATACAATCTTTCATCATCCTCTGATATAAGGTTTGCGGGCCTCCCGCAAACCTCTTTTTTAAAGTTTTGGTGCTTGCGGGCCTCCCGCAAATCATTCCGCAAAAGGTTTGGTATTTCCGCGCTCGGCGAAACTCATTTCCCGAGTAGTTTAGCATTTCCGCGCTCGGCGAAACTCATTTCCCGAGTGGTTTGGCATTTCCGCGCTCGGCGAAACTCATTTCCCGAGTGGTTTGGCATTTCCGCGCTCGGCGAAAGTCATTTCCCGAATGGTTTAGCATTTCCGCGCTCGGCGAAAGTTATTCCGCAATAACTTATTTAAGATTGTAACGATTAACATTCATAAATGAAAATGCCGGAGTTTTTGGAAACAAAAAAGTGCCAGACAAAATGAATGTCTGGCACTATAGTTTTTAGAGAGTTAAGGAAAAGCCTCTACTCTGCTTTCGTCATCAAGACGTAAGTTTAGAGGAGGCTAATCTATAGAGATAGAACTTTAGAATACGAACTGCAAACGAGCCTGAACCTCATGGAAGTTCTTGTCGTAAGGCAAGAAGTCCTTTGTCAGATGATGATAAGTATAATCAACCATCACCTGTGCAAACTTGTTGAAGCTGTAGTTCAAACCGAGCGTATAAGAACGAACGGCACCACCACCAACACTTGTTGATTTGTAAGGCCAGTCAGCCATGTAGCCATCAGGATAATACTGGTTACGAGCTACAGAGAAGTATTCACCCTTCACGATGTCGTTCAAACCTGTGTAGTTGAAACGGCCAACGATTTCCAATGAACGACCACTCAAACCACGAAGCACACCTTCGTTCTTATCGTAGCTATAAGGATTACCGAAAATCATATAACCTGCTTCGATATATCCACCATGGAAATTGTTTGAGCGCAATGGATTGGCAGCAACCCATGCATCAAGTGTACCCCAAGTATCGATGTTGTTGTTGCTGGCATCAAAGAGAGTCTTTGAGTCGCGTTTCTTGGTAACATGTTTGTAAAGATATTCACCACGAACAAACATCTTCTGGTTGTGATAGAGTACTTCTGCACCTGCGTCAAAGACGTTTTCAGCCCAAGGAAGTTCGCAAGATACAAACTGCTCGTCTTCATCCACGAAGGTTTCCATGCTCTGACCGAGTTTCACCGTCTTTTTCAACACATTGTCTTCGGTAACACCGCCACCAACATGCTGGAAGCGTACGTTTCCACCTATAGCCAAGGTTTGATTCTCGTCGATGATTGGGCGATAGAGATAACGTCCTGAGAATACAAGACCATTATAACCAGCCTCAATCTTGTTGTATTGATTTTCGGTGAACACACCCTGGTAAGCCAAGAAGTGATCATTGGTATACTTGTAGGTAATACCCAACTCACGACCTTCACCGAGGGCATTTGCAGCACCTGCACGTGAGATGAAGTGATAGCTACCTAATGAGGTGTTGCGAGCCATAGAACCAGCGGCATCGTTATAATAACCACCTTTGATGGCATGACGGCCACCCTTGCTGTCTTCCTGAGCATACTGCAAGAAGATGTTCTTTTGACTGAACTTACCGCCACCGAAGCCGAAATCAGCATAGAAATACCAATTCTGATAGGTCAATGAGGTACGGATACGTGCATCTGAAATTGCTGCACCACTCTGCATTGGAGTGAAATCTGTATGATAGTAGGCTGCATCAGCCATGAAGCGAGCTCCTACGGTGAAATGAAGGTCTTCGGCCTTGTTGTCGATAGTTACGGTCGGTTTAGAGTCGAAGTCCTGTGCGTTTGCTGACAATGCAGTGAGAGCCAGCAGAGGCATCAACATATATTTCTTCATATTCGTTTCTTACTTTGATTGTTTGATGGTATTTTGTTCCTGATTAATAACCTAAAGCATCGAGAACAGTGTCGGCATTAGGTACCTTAGAAGGTGCCTGAGAGTTATCATAGAGCTGTCCGGGATGGAAAGGATTAGCGAGCTTAGCATTGCAACGGAATCCGTTTTCAATCATATAATGGAGAGAAATCTCCGAACGATTGGTGAAATATCCATCCATGTAAACAGGATGTGTGTCAGGTTCCTTGAATGTTGTGTAAGCAGTAGGCTGTACAGTTACATTGAGAACATCATCAAACTCTGTTGGGTTCTGTCCCCAGAAGTTTACATAATAACCCATGTTTCTCTTCATCTGAGCATCAGAATCGAATGAATATGGATGGTTAAGCATACCCGCCTTGCGAATCATATAAGCTTGCCAAGGCTTGTTCATTTCAGGATAGTTGTTTGGAGCACCTGCGATAGATGGGCCAATGATGTGTGCACCATTGTCTTGTGCATATTTGATAATGCTTGCATAACCAGAAGGTGTATCGAAAGCAATATCAGTAGCATAAGGTGTAGGTTTAGTAATCCACAGCAAGTAGCACATTGGCACCTTACCCTTAAACACACCATAAGCACGATGCAAAGCATCAAAAGAGAAGGTTTGGAGTACAACCTTACCATTGGTGTTACCCACGTTCACTTTACCATTCTTATAGAAAGGACTGCTTACGCTCTCTGGCTTTGTAATAATGTTCCAACCCCATTCATCAAGAATGTTATAAACACGAATCTCGATGTCTTTCGGGTTCAACCATGACTCCTTAAACTCTGGATAAATACCAGGGCGGTTGCCATTGTCGGCTGGGTCATTGACATAAGCCGTAGAACCGTTCTTGTCGCCGAAGCTATATTCAACGAAGTCCATGTATTTAGCAGCCTTGTTTCCTACTACACTTGGCTCGTCAACTTTTACTGCAGCCTTTGCAGCCTTGTAGATTTCAGCCAAAGTCATGTTCTGATATTCAGGCTTAATCTTGTAGGTAAGAACACGGCGACCATTAGCATCGCGATTGAGCATCTTACCCATAGCATAGTTAATCTGATCCTGAAGAGCAGAAACATACAAGCCATCTGAATATTGAATAGAAGGCGCACCACTGGCACTATATACTACTTTACCATTGTGTCTTGCTGCAAAAGAAGCACGCTCCTGTTCTGGTGTAGCATCATTAAACCACTTACCAGCGTCAAGCATCAACAACTCGGCATAGTAATAAGACAAGGTGTAATTTGAACGGAAATCTTTCTTGTCGCGGTCATATTGTGCCTCAATATCAGCCTCTGTGAAATGCTGGCTGCCATCGGCATTACGGAAACTACGATAGAAATCCTTACGTACAGTTGGAACTTCATCAGAGAATACATCTTCGATATTTGTTGTGCGCTTCAGATTTTCATCATGGTTGGCCAATACCACACCATCTTTTGTTACCTGGAGGTCACTTTCCAAATAGTCTGCGCCCATGTTTCGTGCCCATCGCCATGCAGCTTCGGTCTCTTCTGGAGCCCAATAGGTTGAACCACGATGTGCCATGCAAGCATACAAAGGCACATAGTCACGAACTTTAGCCATCTCTGGAGAAATCTGCTGCACTGCAATACGCTTTGCATCTGTGTTCTCGTTGGTGAACTCCTGCTCATCAGAACAAGAGGACAGGACTGATACGGCTGCTAACCCCAAGAGTCCTAATCTGTAAAGAGTCTTCATCTTTCTTTTGGTTTTAGTTGTTTATGATTTATTTTAACATCTCTTACTTTTCTTCTTGTGCTTTCTTTGCCAAATACTGCTCCTCGCGATAGGTTAAACCCATGAAAAGGATAGAGAATAGGCAAGCAATTATCAGAAGGATGAAAGTCCAGTTCCATCCGGCTGCTTCAGCTACATAGCCAATAACAATGTTAGCCAACAATGCTGTTCCAAGCACATAACCCATGAAACCGGTCAGTCCGGCTGCTGTTCCAGCTGCATTCTTGGGAGCCAGGTCAAGCGCTTGTACACCAATAAGCATCACTGGACCATAAATCAAGAAGCCAATGGCTATCAAACAGCCTATAACGACATTCACATTATCAATATTCTGCCAATAGACAACGATAGCTATAGCCACGAGTATCATGAACAAAATCGTAGGAAGCGCGCGGCGACCTTGGAACACTTTATCTGAAAGCCAACCACAAATAATAGTTCCAGGAATGGCTGCCATCTCATAGGCAAAGTATGCCCAGCCAGCACTCTTAATATCAATACCACGCTCGGTAAGAATAGTTGGTGCCCAGTCTAAACAACCATAACGCACCATATAAACGAAAGCATTAGCGAAAGCAATATACCAAAGGAACTTGTTTGTCAATACAATCTTGAAGATTTCCTTGGTCGAGAGCACCTCTTCAGCTTTCTCTGAATAGTTCTTTGAAGCCGAGCCACTCCACTTTTCAATTGAAGGTAAACCGCAAGATTGTGGTGTATCGCGAATCATACTATAAGCCATCAGCGCTATCAAGATAGCTACTGCAGCTGGAAATGCATAAGTTCCGATGAGGAAATAACGTTGTTCGTCGGCACCATAGAACCACGAACCAAACCAGAGTGCACCATAAACGGCCATTGGACCTACCAATGCACCGCCCACGTTATGGGCACAATTCCAGAACGACATCCAGGTTCCACGTTCTTTAATAGAGAACCAGTGAGTCATTACACGTCCACAGGGAGGCCACCCCATTCCATTGAACCAACCCACAAGGAAGTTCAACGCTGCCATAAGCAGGATAGCAAATGACTTATGATCGGCACCTATCCACTGAATAGGAACAATCATAAAGAGCATCGAAATTGCAGCCATTATCAAACCTAATGGAAGGAATGTACGTGCATTACTACGATCGGAGATGCTCGCCATAATAAACTTTGAAAAACCATAGGCGATGGCATTCATAGAAAGTACGATACCAAGCTCACCTTTCTCAAATCCAAAGTTGGCAAGCATTGGGATTGCCATTGAGAAATTCTTACGAACAATGTAAAATCCAGCATATCCAATGAATATACCTAAAAAGACTTGCCAGCGCAGTTTCTTGTACCTTGCGTCGGCTTCTGGGCCGGTCTGTTCTGCTTTATAGGCCGGTGGGGTTAACAGTTTCCACATAATCGATTGTTATTGTATTTGGTTTTATTATATTTTGTTCTTAACTTTAGCCGACAATATTCTATTTAGCCGACAACATTTTAGGAAGAATTGTTCTCCCTTCGACAAGGCATTGCTTACTCATCAGCCACTGATCTTTGAGCCATTCGCTTTATTTGGTTTTACCAAGTATTGTTTAAGGCAGACAATTTCTTGTCTCATAGCATTATTAGTTTCATTTCGGAATAATTTGAAAGTTATTCGCTTACACAGATAAGACTATTTGTTTCATTTGAAAACAAAGATATATGAATTATATTAATAACACCTAATTCATTAACATTTTTTATAAAGTTAATATCCAAAAAGCTTATCCATGCCATTCAACAGCCTGGCATTTAATGTTTATGAATGTATTTTCTTATTAAAATCTACATTATTAATGATTTTATATTTTGATAAAAACAAAGCGTAAACCTTTACGTTGTTTTTTATTTGGACACCAATGCACTTCCTTACAAAATGATTATCTTTGCAAACAAAAATAGCATGTAACCAAACTAAAAACAAATCATGAAAGAATTAAAATCACTGAATTGTCGTACAGCGCCAAAGAGTGTAATGCCAGAGAGAATCATCCAGTTTGGAGAAGGTAATTTTCTACGCGCCTTTGTTGATTGGATTGTTTTCAACATGAATCAAAAGACCGACTTCAACTCTTCAGTTGTAGTTGTACAACCTTTAGAACATGGTATGATAGACCGATTGAATGGTCAAGACTGTCTTTACCATGTGAATCTTCAAGGTAAAGAGGATGGGAAATCTGTTGATACAACTACACGTATTGATGTCATCAGCCGCGCACTCAATCCGTATACACAATTCGAAGCCTTTATGGCACTATCAGAGCAACCTGACATGCGTTTTGTTATATCAAATACCACCGAAGCAGGTATTGCCTTTGATGCGACTTGTAAATTTACAGATCGCCCCGCATCAAGCTATCCAGGTAGATTGGTTCAGCTTTTATTCCATCGCTATCAATATTTTAATGGTGCTCATGACAAAGGAATGATTATCATGCCATGTGAATTGATCTTCCTTAATGGCCATCGATTAAAAGAATGTATCTATCAGTATATCGAACTATGGAAAGAGGACTTTGGAAATGACTATGAAGGTTTTAAGGAATGGTTTACAGCAGATTGCTATGTATGTGCTACCCTTGTAGACAGAATTGTTCCAGGATTTCCACGCGAAAACATTGATGAAATACAACATAAGATTTGTTATAAGGACAATCTTGTGGTAAAGGCAGAGAATTTCCATTTATGGGTAATCGAAAAAGCTGAAAATATGACTGTTGCCCAATTACAAGAAGAATTTCCTGCACACAAAGCCGGTTTACACGTCCTCATTACAGATAACGAAAAACCTTATCACATGCGTAAGGTAACTTTGCTTAATGGACCACACACCGTACTTTCTCCCGTAGCTTTTTTAGGTGGCATAAACATTGTACGTGATGCATGTGAGCATCCATTAGTTGGAAAATACATCCGCAAGGTACAATTTGATGAACTCATGCAGACATTGGATTTACCAGAAGAAGAACTAAACAAATTTGCAACAGATGTACTTGAGAGGTTTGAAAACCCATTTGTAGACCACCAGCTTACATCTATTATGCTTAATGCTTTCCCTAAGTTTGAAACACGAGATTTACCTGGACTCAAAATATATTTGAAAAGGAAAGGCTCACTTCCACAAGGGCTTGTAATGGGTTTAGCAGCCATCATCACTTATTATAAAGGTGGAAAACGACTGGACGGGACGCCTATCCTCCCTAAGGATGATCAAAAAATCATCGAGAAATTGGAAGAGCTATGGAGCACAGGAGACACGAGAAAGGTAGCTGAAGGAGTGCTTGCCTTCGACTATGTGTGGCATGAAGATTTGAATAAAACCATACCAGGACTAACCGATATGGTTAAAGAATATCTTGATCTCATTCAAACTAAAGGTATGCTTGAAGCTTTACAATCCATCCTTTGAGATGGATTGTAGCACTACCATAATAGTGCTTAACTCTAAACTATCAGAATCATACATGAACAATAAGACCATTAGAATACTAAAGGAAGCAGCTCTTCTGTATGAAACAAAGGACTTTCTCTTAAAAGATCCCGCTTTGTTCATGCATATCCCCAAAGAGAAACACGACAAAGAAGTTATGGCCTTTATTGCATCATGTATGAGTTATGGTAGACGAGAATTATTTTTCCCTAAGATTCAGTATATCCTTGACTGCTCGAAAACAAAACTTGTTCAATGGATTCTTTCAGGAAATTATGAGCACGATATCCCAGACAATGAACAAAGCTTTTACAGGCTATATACAAACCATATAATAAATCGCTTTTTATATAGACTAAAGCAACTACTCATCACCTATGGCTCTTTAGAGAAGTTTGCTACCTATCATGCTCCTGATCATAAAGCAATCACACTCATTAAAGCATTTTGTTCCTATTTTAACGAAGTAGGACAAACACATATCATTCCCAAAAACACTCAATCAAGCTGCAAAAGACTTTGCATGTTCTTACGATGGATGATTAGAAAAGAGTCTCCCGTTGACTTAGGCTTATGGAATGATATCATTGACCAGCGAACATTAATCATGCCCCTTGATACACATGTTATTCAAGAGGCAAATCGATTGGGATTGATAAAGACAAAATCAACAAGTATGAAAGTTGCGTGCGAACTTACAGAAAAGTTGTGCAAGATTTTCCCCGAAGACCCATTAAAAGGAGACTTTGCTCTCTTCGGTTATGGCATTAATAACTAAACGTTTATCAATAAACTCTCAACACATCACCAACACGAAGTTGATAATCGGGTGAAAGATGATTCATCTTATACAAACTCTTTAATCTAATGCCATAGAATTGCGCAATGCTATACATGCTATCATTAGGTTTCACGATGTGGGGACGTCCTTTATAGGCTTTATCAGCATGCTTTTGTTTCTTCTTGAGATAAATAACTTCTCCTGGCTGCAGAATATCATTTTTATTGCGTTCATTATATTTTGCAATCTTTCGATAAGAGAGATCCACCTCTTGCCCAATCTTTTTGAACGTATCACCTGCACGAGCAATGATATAATAGTTCTTATTATAAATCTTTATAGGGTGAAGCGTCATGCCCTGCGTAA
Source organism: Segatella salivae DSM 15606 (assembly GCF_000185845.1). GTDB lineage: Bacteria > Bacteroidota > Bacteroidia > Bacteroidales > Bacteroidaceae > Prevotella > Prevotella salivae. The sequence goes on along the minus strand of NZ_GL629647.1, from coordinate 212,887 downwards.
TGGGCTTATCATATCCTCCTCGTTTAGCCATGAACTTATCGTAATGCTCAGCACGATCAAGTTCATATAATTTATAAAGTTCTATCAGCTCTATCAGCTTATCTGCATAAACAGGATTAGTTGCATATCCACAAGCCTTCAGACCGCGAGCCCAACTACGGTAATCTGTACGTTGAAGAGAGAATAAACTGCGATAACGTGTGTTTTGACTTAAAAATTTACTATGATCTTCATAGCTTTGTTTCGCATTGTCATAAGCTCGAAAACATTCATTGCGTTCATCATCATCATGATAAATTGTATTACCACCCCAGCCATGACATTTGATTCCAAAGTGATTATTGCCTTTTACTGTGAGTTCGCTTCGACCAGCACTACTTTCAAAAATACCCTGTGCCAATGTTATGCTCGCAGGAATATTATATCGGAGCATTTCTTCAATGGCTAAGTTTTTATATTGATCAATATAGCTTTGATAAATAGAATTCCAACGCATCTGTGCCGACACATTGGATATATTAAGCAAACTTGCAAACAAGAAAAGGGACAATTTCTTTACCATGCCGACAAATTTACAAAAACAAATAAAAAACTACAAGATTTTATGATGGCTTTTATTAATTATTAGTACTTTTGCAACATGGCTGGCGAAAAACAAATCATCATAGCCATAGGGTCTAATTACAATCCACGGCATAATCTATCGCATGCAGAAATGGTTTTGAGGAAGCATTTCCCTAATATCATTTTCTCTAAGCCGATGTATACAACTCCAATTGGTATTGTTTCTCCCGATTTCATCAATCGTATTGCACTATGTTCTACGGCCGAACCACTTGATATGATTCTTAAAGACATCAAACAAATGGAACTAACATGTGGCAACACAGACCGATTGAGAAGGCAAGGGATAGTTGTTATTGATATCGATATTTTAAAATATGGCGATAAGAAAATGCACATAAATGATTGGCAACGCCCATATATCCAGCAACTCCTTAAAGAAATGAATCTGATATGAAAAAAATCTGCCTTCTCATTGTTATTTTTATAAGTTTACAACTCAAAGCACAATCCTTTGACGAGTATTTTACTGATAACACACTTAGAATTGATTATATCTTTTTAGGTGATGTTAATCATCAACAGATTGCATTAGACAAGCTCAATTGTTCGCCCCACTGGTATGGAAAGCATAAGCGACTGAGTGAACTTCCTGTTGAAGGCAATGGACAAATTATAGTTCGCGACCATAAATCAAATGCTGTTATCTATCGCAATTCTTTCTCCACGCTTTTCCAGGAATGGCTATCATACGATGAGGCAAAGAAAACATCACGTAGTTTTGAAAATGTGTTTCTTGTCCCTATGCCAAAAGATACTGTGGATATTACTATAGAACTAAAGAACAACAGACGAGAAACGCAGGTGAGCTTTACTCACCAAGTTACGCCGGGAGACATCCTCATTCGTAAAATTGGATACAACAATCGTACTCCCTTTGTTGAAATGCTTACTCCGAAAGACTCTACCAACTGCATTCACATTGCCTATATTGCAGAAGGATATCAAACTTCTGAAATGCCGACATTTATCAATGATGTTAAAAACACAATGGAAGCTTTGTTTGCACATGAACCTTTCAAAAGCATGAAAGACCGTTTTTCTATTGTTGCTGTTGAAGCACCATCAAAAGATAGTGGAACCAGCGAACCTTCAAAGGGAATATGGAAGAATACAGCACTAAGCAGTCATTTTGATACTTTCTATAGTGATAGATATCTGACTACGCTCAACCTGAAAGACTTGCACGATTGGCTTGCTGGGATTCCCTATGAGCATATCATCGTCTTAGTGAACACAAATCATTATGGTGGTGGAGGCATTCTCAATTCCTATAACCTGTCAATGGCCCATCATCGCCTCACACGCCCCGTGATAGTTCATGAGTTTGGACATAGTTTTGCAGGACTCGCCGACGAATACGCATACGAAGCAGAACAAATTCCTATGTATCCTCATGATATTGAACCATGGGAGGAAAACATTACGACTTTGGTTGATTTCAAATCGAAATGGAATGATTTAATTAAGAAAAACACTCTCATCCCCACCCCAACAACCCCAGCAAATAAAAATAAGGTTGGAGTATATGAAGGCGCAGGCTATTCTGTTAAAGGAGTGTATAGACCTATGCAGGATTGTCGAATGAGAACCAATGAAAACCCCGAATTTTGTGATGTTTGTCGAAGAGCACTTACAAAAATCATTGACTTCTACACAAAATGAGTATGAAACTCAAAAGTCGTATCATGCATAAAGGAACAAGAGGACATGAAATTACAGAAAGGCTGCAGCGTATCAACGTTGCGATAAGTAAGACACGCTACAAAGTAGAACGTAACTTTGGTTCTATGCATAGATGGTTTGGTGCTGGGACGCAGTTAACTGGAGGCAAAATATAGACAGCGTAAATTCTAAAACAGATGAATAAAATATTTTTTCTTATTATTACTTTAACTTTACTCTTTTCTGGGTGTATGATTTCGTCAAATACAATATATAAGATTTCAAAGAGTTATGTCGGAGAGTATAAACTTTCCGACACAACCTGTGTAGTTATAAATCTTATGTTATATAATAAAAAAAATGGCACATTGCATACTACAGAAATAAAAAAGAGAAATGGATATAAGTCAGAGATCGAGAATTTATATTTAATTTCGATAGAATTCGACACAATAGCTCTCACTGGAGAATTTGTAGACAATGTAAAATATAAAATACTACAAAGAGCAGATAATGTATATATACATCCTATAGAGTCTATTCCTGATAGGATTCTCTTCTTTGATAAAACACATAAAGTAATTATTCTTAATATTCCACATAAAAAGACTAGGTATAGGTAATGGGTAATGCTCCAGATTGGGAGTTATCAGAAGAACTGCCTGAAAATAAATTTTGTTCTAAATAATTAGGCATAAAGGCAGGGATAGATTCTCTGCCTTTTGCTATATTTGTAGTTTGTAGTCCAAAAAAAATGAATATACGAGAACGCTTCGGCACTTTACGCTCTAGATTGGGAGTTGAGTTTCAATGTCCACATTGCCACTCAAACAATATAAACAACAAACATATAGGACTGATTCCCAATGTTTCATATGGAGATTTCGTCCTTGGTTCAAATATCAATATGAGACCTCTGCAAAACCCCTTCTACAAAAAGTTATCCTCTCCAAGTTTTGCAGACCTATTCCTTGGCCAAAGAAAGGTCAAGCAGACATTCTTTTCACAAATAAATACAATCATTGATTGGACACCTATTCGTGCTATAATAGAAGTGGCTTATACAAAAGGCTATAAGTCTACTGGCCGGCCCAGCTATGACAGCCTTGTTTTATTCAAGATTGAATTACTCCGCACCTGGTATGGTCTGAGTGACGGAGAAGTTGAAGATCAGGTTAACGACTGCCTGTCTTTCAGCCGTTTTACAGGTCTTGGCATGGAAGATATTGTTCCTGATAGTACTACTAAGACACAGAAGCCAGTTGGGTAAAGAAGATGGGAAAGCTCCACTTCGGTTACAAGCGTCACACGGTAACGGATGAAAACGGATTGGCGCTTGCCGAGGAAACGACAGCTGTCAATGAAAGTGATATGAAACACTTAGAAACACACCTAAAGAAAACTAAATTGCCACGGAAAGCACTTGTCTATGCCGATAAAGGATATGATATGGTGCTGGAATAGCAAGATACGTTGGACTTTCAAAAGCACATGCGCAGCATATTATGGAATCCATTGCCTGCAACTTGTACCGAACACCAGGGATTATTGTGTCAAATTCTATCAGATAATATGAAAATACACCGATAAAAGATTGTTATCTACTCAAAAATAACCTCCAACGGCATCTTTTGATCAAAAATATTTATTCTTCTAAGAGTGTATGGGTGAGAATTGAGAGGATGGTAGGTTTTACAGA
>NZ_GL629647.1:206796-208849 GCF_000185845.1 Segatella salivae DSM 15606 | reverse complement strand
GGTCGCGTTAATGTAAGATATGATTATGGAGTTATTATCAATCTGAGACTATCTGCTTTACAACGTTCCTTAAGCCAGAGTTGTAGTCTTTGTCTGTTTGAACTATTAAATCTTAACTTACTGTTTATAATTGCAACTATATATCTTTTGTGATTGGCTGAATCTGTCTCAAATTCTTTGATATTTGAGATACTGATTTGACTAACAGAAGGAAAAAGTTGTTTCATCTCACCGGAAACTTCAGAACTTAAAGACTCGTAACGTGTATAGGTTTCCAATTGTTTTTCCAACTCATGAATTTGTTGTGATTGTTCTATCATTTTTTTGTCATTAGCTTCCCTTGACATTGTGACTGTAGAAAGTTCTTTACTCATGAGTAATAGGCTGTCGGATTGGGCTCCCTGAATAATATTGAGCTTGTAGTCGGCCAACTGATACTCGGATAGCTTCTTGCTTGCTTTCTTGATGGTATCATGCGAAATTATTTTCCCCAAAGCAACTATATTGAGCATTTTGTCATGCTCATTGATATTCTGTGATAAAATATGTGTACCTTTAAACGTCAGTTCTTCCCTTACAAAGCTCCTTAGATTATTTTTAGTAATGCTCTGTTTAATGATAAGCATGGTCATATATGCAGCAGGGAGCATGGTCAATACCACGACAGCCATCATAAATCTTTTAACCTTGACTATCTTTTCGGCATCAATGATGGTGGTCTGCCTGAATTTGATCATTCTGGTTCCAACGAAAGTTGCCAGACAAATAAAAACGGTATTGATAAAGAATAGATAGAAAGCCCCAAAGAAATAGGATAAATTTCCAACTGCAATTCCATATCCAGCTGTACACAGTGGTGGCATAAGTGCTGTGGCAATTGCTACGCCCGGAATAACATTACCTTTGCCTTTTGTAGTCAATGCTATGAATCCGGCAGCTCCACCTAAAAGAGCAATCAGCACATCATAGAGCGATGGAGAAGTTCGTGCCAATAATTCTGATTGTGCTTCGTTCAAAGGTGTAATTAAAAAATAAATGGTGGCTGTGAGCACACTGATAACCGTAGCTATCAGATAATTGATTGCCGAACGTTTCAACAATCCAATATCATAAATACCAACAGCCAATCCAATACCGATGATAGGTCCCATTAAGGGGGAAATCAGCATGGCACCAATGATAACTGCCGTAGAATTGATATTTAATCCCAAAGAAGCAATGAAGATAGCAAAAATCAATATCCATAGCTGTGCTCCATGGAAGCTAATGGAACTTTCCACATTCTCAATCGTAGTCTGTTCATCTTCCTTGTCAGCATTAATATTGAAGTATTTTTTTAGCATTTTGAAGAATGATAAATCTTGGTGTTTCATAAGAATAACTTTTTTAGAGTCGCTTGCAAAGATATAAAAAAAAGTTGAGACCTCTGCAAAACCCCTTCTACAAAAAGTTATACTCTCCAAGTTTTGCTGACCTATTCCTTGGGCAAAGAAAGGTCAAGCAGACATTATTTTCACAAATAAATACAATCATTGATTGGACACCTATTCGTGCTATAATAGAAGTGGCTTATACAAAAGGCTATAAGTCTACTGGCCGGCCCAGCTATGACAGCCTTGTTTTATTCAAGATTAAATTACTCCGCACCTGATATGGTCTGAGTGACGGAGAAGTTGAAGAGCAGGTTAACGATCGCTTGTCTTTTAGTCGCTTTGCAGGTCTTGGCATGGAAGATATTGTTCCTGATAGTACTACTGTGACACAGAAGCCCGTTGGGTAAAGAAGATGGGAAAGTTCCACTTCGGTTACAAGCGTCACATGGTAACGGATGAAAACGGATTGGTGCTTGCCGAGGAAACGACAGCTGCCAATGAAAGTGGCAAGATACGTTGGACTATCAAAAACACAGGCGCAGAATATTATGGAATCATTTGCCTACAACTTGTACCGAACAACAGGGATTATTGTGTCAAATTGTATCAGATAATATGAAAATACACCGATAAAAGATTATTATCTACTCAAAAATAACCTCCAACGGAATCTTTTGATC
>NZ_GL629647.1:195545-206746 GCF_000185845.1 Segatella salivae DSM 15606 | reverse complement strand
GCAGTTGTGCATTTTTTTTGTTTGACAACGTGTCTTTAAGTAGTTGTATATTAAAATATTAAGAATAATGACACCAAGAGAATTTGAATACCTTGTTTCAGATTATTATAAGCAACAAGGCTATAAAACAATTATTACACCTTATTCAGGTGATTGGGGGATTGATGTCATAGCCTCAAAGGGGAAAGAGAAATTAGCTATTCAAGCGAAGATGTATGGAGGCTCATCCAGAAGAATAACACGACTGGCGATGATGCAATTATATGGTGCTATGGCATATAAAGATTGTACACGGGCAGTAATGGTAACTGACGGAGATTGTATGCCAGATGCCATAGATGTAGCCATAAAATTGGGTATAAAAGTAATTTACTTAAAAGATAATTCTGTGCAGCAACTCAAAGAACAGAACTATAAAAGTGTTATAGAAAATGAGACAACAATAAAGGGGCTAATGGCATTTGACGAGATGTGGGAAACATACATTATGCCCTTGAAAGGTAAGACGTTGAAAACAAGAAACAGAGAAAACAAAATCGTCAATGTTGACTGGGGTGGTATTGTTAGAATCACCTCTAAAGGTAATCGTGGTAAAATAGAGATAGAAGACATAAAAATGGCTTATAGTCTGTTAGAAAAAAACGGTACAGTTGAACGAAGCCTAATAAATCAATATGTGAAACGTTGCTCTTCTGGAATAATATTGTTGCTATCTCAAGTTCCATTTATTGGTGTCAGAAATAATCCTACACAACTTTATATTAAAGCAAATTTATATCAAAACGAACTATGAATGATGTTATTCAAATATTAAAAAAAGATGGCTTCGAAGGTTTTATCTCAGTGGAAAACCTTATGAAAAGTCATAAAATAATTCCCACATATAGTGGAGTTTATCTTTTCTTACGCTTAAATAATTCTGAGCCTGAATTTCTTGAACAAGGAACTGGTGGTTTTTTTAAGCGAAAAACCCCGAAGAATCCAAATGTTTCTGTTGCGGAATTGAGGGATAATTGGATTTCAAATGAGGCTATTGTTTATATTGGAAAGGGCAAATCTTTGAAGACTCGGCTTAGTAGTTACCTTCGTTTTGGCGAGGGGGAATTTGCTACTCATTGGGGTGGTCGATATATTTGGCAGTTGAAGGATTCACGTGAACTAATCGTATGCTGGAAAACCATGGATGAAGATCCACGTGTAGTTGAAAAAAAAATGATAGCTAAGTTTAAGGAAGAGCATGGTGGTAGACGCCCATTTGCAAATTTGATAGACTAAGCAGACTGTGACGGAACTCGACAAAGAATAATTCTAAGCAATCAGCCTACTGATTATTATTTGTTTTTAAGTGTGTGTTTGGCCTTTCTGCAGTGTGCAGCAGCATGAAAAACTTCTTTTTAGTCTTTCTGTCGCGTGCAGAAGCGCAAAAAAAGTTTCATTTGGTGTTTCTGTCGTGTACAGAAGCGCGAAAAAGTTTCATTTGGCGTTTCTGTCGTGTGCAGAAGCGCAAAAAAGTTTCATTTGGTGTTTCTGTCGCGTGCAGAAGCATGAAAAAGTTTCATTTGGCGTTTCTGTCGTGTGCAGAAGCACGAAAAAGTTTCATTTGGTGTTTCTGTCGTGTGCAGAAGCACGAAAAAGTTTCATTTGGTGTTTCTGTCGTGTGCAGAAGCATGAAAAAGTTTCATTTGGCGTTTCTGTCGCGTGCAGAAGCGCGAAAAAGTTTCATTTGGTGTTTCTGTCGCGTGCAAAAGCATGAAAAAGTTTCATTTGGTGTTTCTGTCGTGTGCAGAAGCATGAAAAAGCAAGATGAGTTCATAATGCTTTTGATATTTTATGTTTTAAAAGGCAGATGATGATTCTTCAAAATATCAACAGCACATGATGGTTTACTATACAATAAGCTTTCCATATTTACGTTTATGAAATAGATATGAAAACAAGATTCTCTTTAATCATCCTTTTCATTGCTTTTGTGCTTCACATGCAAGCGCAGAGTTTCATGCTTCACGGCACCGTACTGGATAGTTCGGGCAAACCTCTTGAGTTTGCCACCATTAGTAGTCAAGGAAAAGTGACGTTTTCATCTCTTAAAGGCACGTTTTCTCTCACATTGCAAAGTGCAGATTCAGTTGTTGTAAAGTTCTCATCTATTGGTTTCAAAACAAAAACACGCATTTTGAGAAAGCCTAAAGGTACTCAGAAATTGATGATTACACTCACTGAAAGCCAAAACACGTTAGGTACCATTGACGTTAGTGGCCAGAAAATTCAAACGGGACAAAACCAACAATTAAAGCAAGAAGATTTAGACAATGTACGTGCCGCCAACGGAAATAGTGTCGAAAAACTTGTTCAACTGCAAGCCGGTGTGTCTACTCACAATGAACTTTCTTCACAATATAACGTTCGCGGTGGCGCCTTTGATGAAAATAGCGTCTACATCAACGGCAATGAAGTCTACAGACCCTATTTGGTCAGAAGCGGACAACAAGAGGGATTGTCGGTCATTAATCCCTATATGGTTGATAAAATCGACTTCTCTACGGGTGGATTTGCAGCCAAATATGGAGATAAGATGTCTTCTGCATTAGATATTATCTACAAAAAGCCCAAGGACTTTGAAGCCAAGATAAGTGCAAGTTTGATGTCAGCCGATGCCTATGTGGGTATTGGCAACTCCAAGTTTTCGTGGTCTAACAGCATTCGTTACAAGTCTACTCATAACCTTTTGGGCACATTAGAAACTACGGGAGAATATAGACCACGTTTCATGGACTATCAAACCTATTTGAGTTATACCCCCAATGATCGTTGGACAATAGACGTTATTGGGAATATAAACCTCAATAATTATAACTTTCTTCCTGTATCTCGGGAGACAAGTTTCGGCACTTCGCAGAATGTTAAGTCGTTCCGTGTGTATTTCGATGGACAGGAAAAAGATGTGTTTAAGACTTATTATGTTTCGGCATCTATCACTCGTCACCTCGGGAAAAACACAAGATTATCGCTCAATGGTGCGGCATTCAGCACACATGAAAAGGAACAATATGACATACAAGGCCAATATTGGCTCACCCAAACAGAAACAAGTGAGAACCTTGGTGTAGGGACTTATTTTGAACATGCACGCAATTATCTTAATGCAAACGTAGGAACATTGAAGCTGATGCTACAGCATAGAGCAAATAAACATCAAGTAGAAGCAGCTGCAAGCCTAAAGAAAGAACATATTGAAGAGCGTAGTAGTGAATATGAGATGCGTGATTCGAGCGGATATAACATTCCTCACAATCCCCAGATTCTGAATCTTATTTATTCACTTCGTGCACAAAACACAATCAATGCAACACGCATCGAAGGCTACATTCAAGACACTTGGAACTTTACAAGCAAAGGTGAACATACGCATTTCACATTGAACATGGGACTGAGAATGAGCCACTGGAGTTTTAATCAAGAGACCATCGTCTCACCACGCTTGTCATTGGGCATTATCCCCGCCTTCAATTCGAATGTCACTTTCCGCCTTGCGACAGGATTATATTATCAGGCTCCTTTCTTCAAAGAACTCCTTGATACGACAACAACAAATCATACCACGACAGCAAAGCTTAATGAGAAGATTAGAAGTCAGCGTTCTATTCACTTCATAGCAGGCTTCGACTATCGATTCTTTGTAGGCAAGCGCCCCTTCAAGTTTACTGCTGAAGCTTATTATAAGATGCTAAGTAACCTCATTCCCTACTCTATCAACAACGTGAAGGTGATTTATTATGGGGCAAATGACGCTAAAGGACACGCTGCCGGCATAGACTTTAAGTTGTATGGAGAGTTTGTTCCGAACACAAACTCATGGATTAGCCTCTCGCTAATGAATACTTCTATGCAACACCATGGCATAAACATGCCTCTGCCAACCGACCAACGTTATGCCTTTAACATGTTCTTCACCGACTATTTCCCTGGTACTGAAAGGTGGAAACTATCATTGGCGATGACCTTTGCAGATGGTTTGCCATTCTCTACTCCACATAATGAACTCAAAAGAAGTGCCTTTCGTGCACCTGCCTACAAACGCGTTGACCTTGGCATGAGCTATAGACTAATTGACAACACAAAGAAAACGTCGGCTGTAGTCAAAAACATTTGGTTAGGCATTGAATGCTTAAACTTGTTTGGTATAAGCAATGTGAACAGTTATCATTGGATAACGGATGTGAGGAATGTGCAATATGCCATCCCAAATTATCTCACAGGAAGGCAGCTAAATACGCGAATTACAATTGATTTATAAGCTAAAAACAAACAGGAATAAGTACAAAGGAGATTTGCTTGCACCCATTCCTGTTTGTCATTTCATTGCTTTTCAGGCTTCATCCAACCGCATCTGTGTCTCTGGGATTGGTGCATTTGCACTCTCTTTCGCTCCCAAAACTTTTAAATCATTCGCTTTTTGAACAATACTTTGCCGGCCGGTATATGCTTTTTTATAAGCCTCATCATAATCTTTATGCAGTGTTTCTATATCCTTTCCTACCTTATCGAAACGCTTAATGAAGTCGCCCACGCGCCGAAGCATTTCATCGGCTAAGTCATAGACACGCTTTTGATTCTCTGTTTGAGCATATTGACGCCATGCTATCTGTATAATCTTCAAAATAGCCATAAGATTTTGTTGACTGGTTATAAAGACTTTCTTTTCAAAAGCATCATGCCACAACTTCGGATCGGTAAGTAAAGCGAGTTGCAAAGCGCCTTCGTATGGAACATACATAATCACAAAATCAATCGCACGGCGAGGTGCTTTGATATATGATGTGTAATCTTTCTTAGATAAAGAAGTAAATTGCGTGCGAATGCTTTTTACCACATCGTCGGCATATTTCTTTTTAACAATCTCATCTTCTGCATTCATATAGTTTGCATAGGCATCGATTGTCATCTTCGAATCAATGATAATATCCTCGTTATTGGGATAATGAAGAATAACATCGGGAATCATTCTCTTTCCACTTTCCTCATTCGTAAGCACATTACCTCTATCATCCGACAAGGTTTGTTGAACGTCATAATCCACTCCTAAGCGTAAACCTTGACTGTCAAGCAAGTTCATCAAGGTGAGTTCTCCCCAATTTCCTTGCACCTTGTTTGCGCCTCGCATAACGTTCGTTAGACGTGTGGCAGAAGCATCTATCTTTGCAGTTTGCTCTGCCACCGACTTCAATTGTTCTGAAAGAGAGGCCGTACTCTTGGCTGTTTCATGATTTGTCTTGTCAATAGCCTGTTGTAACTGCTCTATATTTTGTTTGAGAGGTTGTGTTATATGACTCATAGACTCAACATTCTCAGACTTTAACTTCTGCGTGGTTTGATCTAAAATCTTTGATGCAAGATTTTGAAACTGCTCTTGAATGGTCTCTAACTGTTGATCAAACTGCTTTTGTCGAAGTTGTTGTTCATTTGAACTTTGCTGATTACGCAATTCTGTTTCATGTTCAAACCTATCTTTTAAGCTCTCAGTCTCTTTTTGATGTTGCGCTCTTTCTGCCTCCAACTGAGTATGAAGTGTACCAACAGCCAACTTACTCTCATTCAGTTTTCCATTAAAAAAGATATAAGAAGCAAGGCCTCCTACAAGAATTCCTACTAAAATATATACAACTATCATTTATCAATAAGTTTTAATTGAACACGATTTAACAGCACCTTTTCCACAATGCCTCGTACAAAGAGGAACAAAATAAATGCCAACCACAATGCATGATTACCCATCAGAGGTGAACACAAGAAATAAATGGCGAAGAAACATATTGCTGCCAAGAACGAAGACACCAACATATAGCGTGTCATCGTGGCTCCAATGAAGATCCCATCAAGCACAAATGCGAGATAACCAGAAAGAGGAATCAACACAACCCAATAGAAGTAATTACTTGAGACAGATAGAACCACCTTGCTATTTGTGATTAGTGTCAAGAAGAAATGTCCTCCACCTATATATAATAAGGTACCGACAAGCGCCAGCCCTATCCCCCAACGCAACAACTGTGAAGTGTAGTTTTTGAATGAACATAAATCTTTTGCCCCAAAAGCTTTCCCACATAATGCCTCGGCGGCAAAGGCAAAGCCATCAAGGACGTAGGAGAAGATTGAGAAAAATGTCATCAACAAGGTATTGGCAGATAGGATAAGATCTCCTTGTCTGGCTCCAAATGCAGTAAAAGAAAGGTTCACTGAAACCAAGAAGAGTGTACGAATAAAGATATCTCTATTTACTAAAAACAAGCTAATCCATTGAATAGGAGTATGCAAAGGCGTAGACTTCTTGCGTAGTTTCTCCATGTTTCCATAAGCAAACCACAATCCTATGAGTGCACCACTCCATTGTGCTATTACGGTACCTAAAGCCACTCCTTCTATTTTCATCCCTAAAACAATAACAAAGAAAAGGCTCAAAATGATGTTTACTACATTCTGAAATAGAGCTATCATCATAGGAATACGAGTGTTTTGTAAACCGATAAACCAGCCATTTAATGCATAAAGCATCAGCACTGCAGGGGCTCCCCAGATGCAAATAAAGAAATAAATGCGAGTAAGTTCGCTCACGGCGTCAGATGGATGCATTATCCACAATGAGAGTTTACAAAGAGGAAGTTGTAAGATGAGAAACAAAAGGCTTATAGAAAGGGCTACTATCATCGACCTTTTAAGTACTTGAAGCACAGCCTTATAATCCTTCCTTCCCAATGCTTGAGAAGTCATTCCGCTGTTTCCCATGCGCAAGAAACCAAAAATCCAATAGATAACATTGAATATCATCGACCCAACCGCAATGGAACCAATATAGGTTTCAGACCCAATATGACCGACAATTGCAAGGTCGACAAGACCTAACAGCGGAACAGTTATATTGGAAATAATTGACGGAAGCGCCAATTTCAAGATGGAATTATCTATCAAATTCATAACTACAAAAGTAGTATAAAAAAGAAAGAAAACAAAGGAAACAAAAGAAAAAGGAGCTTGTCTCACGACAAACTCCTTTCAAAATTTTAATTTTAACCATGTTAATCGCTTAAATGAATGCTCTACTTTATGTTTATTCTTATTCAGTTCATCGTATCTTTTGATTGTTTTCCTTGTATAAAAGCAAGTATAACATTCTCAAAATCGAACTGATGGATTCAGAATTTCATTTATAATAATTTAGAAGCGATAGCCCAATGTCAACAATAACTGATGACGTTTGTTATTTACTTTTGTTGCAGTTGCAATGTTATCTTCTACAGAAGTTCCACTGCCTTCATAGTAGTTCATGAATGGGAAGAACTCTCCTTTCTGAGCACTATACTGATATGCAAGGTCTACATTAAAGTTTTTATGTGCATATCCAAGTCCACATGTGAAACGATTTGTATCTTTCCAGTTCACAAAACTTGTTGAACTTGCGTAGTAAGAACCCGGAGAAGAAACTGAACCATTCTTTGCTCCTTTCTCATTAAACATTGCACTGAGATAATTATAACCTAAACGCAAAGACAATTCAGGCATAACCTTGAACTCAGCACCTAACTTTAAGGTATGAACTCCTTTCAAAGTTGCCTCTGTCTGTTTATTCATTGCAGCATCTTTATGGCTGGTTTCATAATAGTCTCCATACCAATAATCATAATAACTGCCATCTTTTATGCGTGTGCTTGTCGCTCCATAATCAGCATATTCATATGTAGCACCCAATGCAACTACATTATTTATAGTGTGACCAAGGCTCAAACCAAACTTCCAAGGCGTATCAACTCTGAAATCATAAGATTCTTTTGTTGATGCGACTTTAGCACCATCAGTCATTGTTGAGTAATTGGCTGTGGTCAAATCATACCATGTTGGTGTGTTCACATATACACCGACACGGAATGCACTCGCATCAAATGGACGGAAAACAGCACCTAACTTTACATCGTATCCTGTTCCTGTTATCTCCCGATTATCATTCAAAGTCAAACCAGGAATATGATCTGCATTTGTTACAAAGTTCTCCGTATACTCTGAATAGTTACGATAATGCACATCATGAAGACCAAAAGTCAAACCAAGATAGATGCGGTTGTTGATGTTTCCACTCAAGTTTACATCATATTCTCCTATATAACCTTTACTTTCTCCATTGTATAAGTAGCCCGTTGCAGGATAATAATGATATTGTTGGCTAACGTTATTGTAGAGAAGATTATCCATATAAAGACCATCTACTTGACTATAAGTCATGCTTTTCTTATCCTTGAAGATTCCATTGCGGTACTTCTCATACGTCAACTTATTCTGCGAAGCATTTGACAACGTATTCGCTGCACTTAAAATCTGGTCAAAGTTACGGCTCTTATGATAATTGAAACCTATATTAAACCCTGTTTTCGGCGACTTATTCAACACATATACAAAGCCCAACTGATCAAAACTTGCATTTGTTTTGCCAAGCGAATTGAACTTAACAGCATCTTGTTGGCTGACAAGGCCTAAGGACATATCAATCTTAGACTTACGGAACAAGCCTATACCAGCAGGGTTTGAACTCATTGTTGATATATCTGCACCGAGTGCTTCCATAGCACCTCCCATACCCACATAACGAGCTGTACCATTCAAATCGTTATCAACGAGCTTTGTATTCTCGTAGGTTTCCTGAGCCATTGCAGGCATTCCGAAAAGGGAAAGCGCTACAACAGACATATATAATTTCTTCATATTCGTTATATTTTATGCGTTTTTAAATTCTATCTACGACCTCCAAATGAACCACCGGAATGGAAACCGCCGCCTCCAGCGCCACCGCCTGAGAAGCCTCCACCAGAGAATCCGCCACCTGAATGAACGCTACCACCAAATGAAGAGCCTGAGTTAAAACCTCCAGAATTGTAAGAACGTGTCGGCACTTGATTGTAGTTATCACGTGAAGGATAGTTATTATAAGAGCGAGAAGGTATTCTGTTGTCGCCATTATCATACGAACGACGATCATCTATACTACGAGAACCTCCAAAAAGACCTCTGTTTCCAACCCGAACACCAGCATCTTGCATTGCAGCTGCACGGCTTGCACCTGCACTCATGCGTGAACCTCCGAATGAACCACGTGGGAATGATGCTGTCTCTGAACTATAACTGTGATTCATTGTGCCTGCAGGACGGTTATAACTTACATAGCCACCATAATACGGATAGCCATAATAGCCGCCGTAATACCATGGGCTATACCAACCGCCATACCAGCCAGCATAACCATAATAGGGATATCCATAGCCGTAATATCCGCTATAATACCATGGATCATAGAAGGGGTCATAGAATGGATCATAATAACCATAACGCCAACGTGGACCATATCCCCAGTAAGGACCAAAGCCCCAACTATAACTATAATACCAAGGATCATAGTAACCATCCCATCGGCTCATCCTACGTGTATAGCGATAATCATCATTATCAACAATAGTATCGTAGTACTTACCAACAAAAGTCGTGTCAATATATACTGAGTCTGGATAGACCCCTACACCCTTTGTGAACTGAATGATGTCATTTCCCTTTTTGTCTGTACCGATTTTCTGATAGTGACTCCAATATTTTCCGCGATGATTATATTCATCTACGTTTCTATCACTACCACAATAATACGTAGACTTCTCTGTTATGGAGTTGTATTCCGAACTCTTTTTCGGTGTGAAATAGAGGTCGTCTTCCTGTGCCATTAATGAAAGTGGCAACACTCCAGCAAGGACTGTCATGAGAACCAATTTCTTCATATCATTACTTTGATTTTAAGTTTATATTCTTTTTCAACTACAAAATTATATAGATATATACTACAAAAGTAAGGAAATTCCCTAATCCGTGATAGGTTTTTCCCTATTTTTATATATATTTGCAGTAAAATTAAAATTCATTATGAAGTATCTTGAAATAGAGTTCTCTATTGATTGCAACACAAATGTAGCGGAAGATGTTCGTGCTCTGCTTGCAGATGCAGCCGGAGAAGCTGGATGTGAATCATTTGAAGACACACCTAATGGGCTAAGAGCTTATGTTCAAACAGACCTTTGGAATGAAAACGCAATGAAAGAAGCCATTAATGATTTCCCCATTGCTAATGTGAATATTCAATATTCTGTTAGTGATGCAGATGACATTGATTGGAATAAAGAGTGGGAAGAGCAAGGTTTCACTCCCATAAACATAGATAACAAGCTCTTGATTTGTGATGCAAAGAAGAGCCTTCCTGATACAAAAGATGATAAAATTGACCACATTTTCATTGATGCAAAGTTAGCATTTGGAACAGGAAATCACGAAACTACCCGAATGATTGTATCCACTTTATTGCATTTTGACCTAACAGACAAACGGGTACTTGATTGTGGTTGCGGTACAGGAATATTAGGTATCGTAGCATTAAAATATGGTGCAAAGTCTGTTGTTGGCTACGACATAGATGAATGGAGCGTAGAAAACGCGAAACACAATGCGGAAATCAACAACGTAGAAAACATTGAAATCTATCAAGGAGACGCCAATGTGTTGAACCACATCTCAGGAGTTTTCGACATTGTTTTAGCCAATATTAATCGCAATATCATTCTCAATGATATCTCAACGCTAAAGAGCGTGATGCACAAAGGTAGCCTTTTGATTCTTAGTGGCTTCTATATGGCGGATGTTCCTATGATTCTTGATCATGCGAAACAATTAGGGTTAGAAGAATATGGACGTAAAAATGAGGGGGAATGGGCTTGCCTTGTCTTAACTATCTAAAAGGAAGACGCTACAAATTCAACATTGCATTTTCAATCAAAACATAATCGGTGCAGAATATTGGATATGTTCTGCACCCTCTATTTATATCCGCTTATATTATCAAACCTGTTCTACCTGTAATATCCTCGAAAGTTATTGTATCATAGCGTGTGTAATTCTAATTTCTAAACTGGCTGAAACAATCCTCCGAAAAGACTCAAATCATACGGCGAAGTGACTGAGATTAGTCAACAATTTGACTGAAACCATTATATAAAAGATTTCATATAATTATTTTCTTTAATATCATTTGTTTATATTATTGATTACAAGTAGTTTATTATTAAATAACAAATATAATAATTTAAGAATAAAAGTGCGCTGACTATACATATTAATTAAATATACAA
>NZ_GL629647.1:192385-195206 GCF_000185845.1 Segatella salivae DSM 15606 | reverse complement strand
TGATTTTCTTTCTATACTTACACCTTATATATTAAGGTGAAATAAACACCATGTAAACTTAAAGACAAATCAAACATTCATCAATGCAAATAAAAACTTGCAGAGACTATGCACTATTGAGTTGAATAAACTGCTTTATAAATTAACCATTTCCAAGCAAGAGAGAATCAATTTAGATAGTCGTTTATTCATATAAAGTATGGATGCAGCACCCAACAAAATAGGCAACGAAATATATAAAAGTGTTAATTAAACACTAACAACCCCAAAAATATATGTTGTAGAGATACAAGTTATAGAAAAAAGTAGTATTTTTACACCATAAAAATTTATTCACCTAAATAATCACTCATGTTTATGAGAAACTTAAAGACTATTTTATTGGGAGCCGGAATGGCAAGCCTTATGTTCTCTTCTTGCATCAACAAAGAAGGTATTCACACAACCGTTTCTGGCTTAAATCCGTCAGCCTTTGATTCAACGATTAACGGAAAGAAGACTGAACTGCTTACACTCACCAATCAAAAAGGAATGGAAGTCTGTCTAACAAATTATGGAGGACGTGTGGTTTCAATTTGTGTACCCGACAAAAACAACAAACCTACTGATGTCGTTTTAGGCTATGACAACATTGCACAATATGCCGACACCTTACATTCCCCTTCAGATTATGGGTCATCTGTTGGACGATATGCTAACCGAATCAAAGACTCTAAACTCATCATTGATGGGAAAAGTTACCAACTTAAAGTCAATGACAACAGTAATTGCCTTCATGGAGGTGGCAATAGTGGCTGGATGAATCAAGTTTATGATATAAAAGCGAAGACCGATTCATCAGTAGTTTTTGTCATAAAAGCAAAAGATGGAGAGAATGGTTTCCCTGGAACAGTGGAAGCAACTGCCACATATACGGTGAGGAATAATAACTCATTGGACATTGTTTTCGAAGCAACGACCGATAAAAAAACGGTGATAAACATGACAAACCATTGTTATTTCAATCTCAATGGCGACCTCTCGAAAGATGGTTTTGACCAAATAATGTATATCAACGCAGACAAATTTACCCCCAGCGACAAATATTATATCCCAACAGGAGAAATAAAAGATGTTACGGGGACACCAATGGACTTTAGAAAAGCAGCTGTGATTGGTGAGAAAATAGATATGACCTATGACCAAATTAAAAATGCAACAGGATATGATCACAATTGGTGTTTGAACACATATCAGCATGGAAAAGGAAACGATCAAGCCATTGCAGCGAGCCTTTATTCCCCCAAAACAGGTATTAAGCTATCAGTTTACACCAATGAACCAGGCCTTCAAGTTTATACGGGCAACTTCCAGGGAACAGGAATCGCCTGCAAACATGGTATTAAATATCCCAAGCATGTAAGCGTATGCTTTGAGAGTCAGAAATATCCTGATTCACCAACGAAGATAAACAACAAGACAAAGGGTTGGGAAATCTCAAATCCAATACTCAAACCAGGCGAAAAATACTATAGTCATTTAATCTACAAGTTCTCTATTGAGAATCAGAATAAGAAATAAACTAAAAACTCTAATCTAATAACTAAACAATGAATAAGATTATAGAAGCTATCAGTCAGTCGGGCTTTAAGACTATTGACTTAATTATTCTCGTTATTTACCTTGTGTTACTCGTAGGACTTGGACTCTTTCTTAGCCGTAACAAAGCAGGTAAAGAGAAAAGCGCTAACGATTACTTTCTGGCAGGCAACACCCTAACATGGTGGGCCGTAGGTGCCTCTTTGATTGCAGCAAATATCTCTGCAGAGCAATTTATTGGCATGTCGGGCACCGGATTCCGCGATGGTATAGCCATAGCAGCTTATGAAGTCATGGCAGCTGTGACCTTAGTTGTTATCGGCAAGTTCCTCCTTCCCGTGATGCTTGACCGCAAAATCTTTACTATACCACAGTTCCTACGTGAGCGTTATAATGATGGCGTAGGGCTTGCATTCTCTATTTTGTGGCTTTTCCTCTATGTTTTTGTTAATCTAACTTCTGTTGCTTGGCTGGGAGCATTAGCCATTGAACAGATACTTGGTTTACAAGGATTATCTGTTAACATCTTAGGATTTACCATTTCAATGCGTATGCTGATTATCCTTGCACTCTTTATTATTGCCGGCTTGTATTCAATCTATGGCGGTTTAGCGTCTGTTGCATGGACAGATGTGATGCAAGTTACCTTCCTTGTTGGTGGAGGTTTAATCACCGCCTTTATTGCATTGACCGAAATGGGAAAGGTGTTTGGTACAGATGCTATTGGTGCATTAAGCAGAGTATATACAGATTTGACCACAGGCTCTCATGTCAACGATGTACATTTCCACCTCGTTATCCAAGAAAGTCATAACGTAAGCGCTTTTGAGAATGTGCCAGGAATAGCAGCTGTTGTTGGAGGTGTATGGCTTACGAACTTAGGTTACTGGGGATTCAATCAGTATATCATACAGAAAGGTCTCGCTGCAAAAAGCATTAGTGAGGCTAAAAAAGGTCTTGTCTTTGCAGGTTTCTTAAAGATTTTAATTCCGTTTATCGTCGTATTACCAGGTATTTGTGCTTATTACATCATGCAAGATCCACAAGCCTTTTCTAATATTCACCTTGTTGGGCATATTGAAAGAGCCGATGATGCCTATCCATGGCTCATTAGAAACTTCACACCAACAGGTATTAAAGGCTTGAGTTTCGCGGCTTTAGCTGCTGCAATCATTTCTTCTTTGGCCTCAATGTTCAACTCTACCTCTACTCTATTCACTATGGATATATACAAAAAATATAT
>NZ_GL629647.1:185342-192335 GCF_000185845.1 Segatella salivae DSM 15606 | reverse complement strand
AGATGCGAAAGATAAGGCATTGGTTAGCGTAGGACGCTTAGTTGCAGTGGGAGCGCTCATCATTGCCTTGATTGCTGTAGAGCCTTTATTAGGTGGTCTAGACCAAGCCTTTCAATATATTCAAGAGTATTCAGGCTTCATTTACCCAGGAATCATTGTTGTGTTTGGCTTAGGATTGCTTTGGAAAAGAGCCTCTTCTACCGCTGCAGTATGGACAGCTATCCTCACAATTCCTATGGGAATATTATTTAAAATAATGTTACCTAATGTTGCTTTTCAATTCCGTGCGGGATATATTTTCATCCTTCTCTTTGTATTTTTCGTTGTGGTTTCTTATTTCGATAAGAAGTATGTGCGTTGTGAACAGCCTTCAGAAACCGATCAAAAACAAATGTTACTTTGGGCGAAAATATTAGGCTCCGCTGGTATCCTAATGATTCTCGCAGCAGCTATTGTAACCATTTTGGGCATGATACACCCTGGAGGAAATCCTGATACAAGTGTTATTGCCTATTTAAATGACATCGGTTTCCAAGCATTCTATTTCTTTGGGGTGCTTACTGGCTCATCAGCAATATGGTTATATAGTAATTCTAAAGACAGGGTTCAAGATGTAAAGGCGCTCCCAATCAACTTAAAACTATTTGCAACAGACCGCGGATATACGATTGGCACCTGTGGAATTGTACTGATTACTTTCTTACTTTATGCTTTGTTATGGTAAGAATAAACATGAAGATAGATTGTGATCAAAATATAAACAACATTTAGAAATGATGAAACATGAACTATATTTTCTAACATAAAAAATTAATTAGACATGACAAACTTTTATGGTGAACATACCAAACTATACGTATCAGTAGACTGTATTATCTTTGGTTTCGAGAAAGGTAAATTAAAACTTCTGCTTGGTAAAAGGAAAATGGACCCAGGACGTGGGGATTTATCGCTTTATGGCGGCTTCGTGGGGGCAAAAGAAAGCTTAACAGACGCTGCAAATAGAGTGTTGAAAGACCTCACTGGCCTTGGAAATCTTTATATGAAGCAAGTTGGTGCCTTTGGAAATATAGATCGTGATCCGGGAGAACGCGTTATTTCAATTGCATATTGCGCACTTATCAACGTTAAAGACTATGATGATAAGCTTCGGATTCAGCATGGCTTAGAGTGGGTAAACTTAGAAGAGATGCCGAAACTCTATTCAGATCATAATATCATGGTCAGCAAAGCAATTACAATGTTGCGCCGTCGTATTAATACAGAACCCTTGAGTTTCAATTTACTTCCTGACTTATTTACACTCACTCAGTTGCAACATGTCTACGAAGCGATATTGGGAGAAGAAATCGATAAACGTAACTTTAGAAAACGAATTAAGCAAATCGACTTCATCGAAAAAACCGAATTGATAGACAAAGTGACATCAAAACGTGGTGCAGCATTGTATCGTTTTAATAAACGCGCCTATGAAGATGATCCGTATTTCAAGTTATAACATTTCATGATAAAAGACGACCAATATGTTGGAAGAACTAAAAAGAAAAGTCTATAAGGCCAACCTTGACCTTGTGAAACATGGCCTTGTCATCTTTACATGGGGCAATGTGTCAGGCATTAACCGTGAGAAAGGATTAGTTGTCATTAAGCCTTCGGGAGTAAGTTATGATGAAATGTCTGCATCTGATATGGTAATTGTAGACTTATTTACAGGAAATGTTGTTGAAGGGGACCTCAACCCTTCATCCGATACGCCTACACACTTAGAATTATATCGTAATTTTACGAAGATAGGTGGCATTGTACACACTCATTCAACCTATGCAACAGCATGGTCACAAGCAGGATGTTGCATACCCAATATTGGTACGACACATGCCGATTACTTTCATGATGCGATTCCATGTACCGAAGATATGGTAAAGAAGCAAATGGATGAATATGAGTTAAACACAGGTGTTGTCATTGTAGATAAATTCAAAAAAGAGCATATCGACTATCAACATACACCAGGAGTACTCGTTAAAAATCATGGTCCTTTCACTTGGGGAAAGAGCCCAGATAATGCTGTTTATAACGCAGTTGTGATGGAACAAGTAGCCAAGATGGCCTTTATCTCATTCAATATCAATCCACAAACAACCATGAATCCTCTCTTAATAGAGAAACATTTCAATAGAAAACATGGGCCAAATGCCTATTATGGACAGGAAAATAAATAATAAAAGTAAATAACTAAAAACTTAAAATCATGATTAAAGCTTTTGAACAATTTGAAGTTTGGTTTATAACCGGAGCACAATTATTATATGGAGGTGATGCTGTCAAGCAAGTAGATGGACACTCTAAAGAAATGGTTGATGGCCTAAACAACTCTGGTTTACTTCCAATTAAAGTAATATATGCAGGTACAGCAAACTCTTCGAAAGAGATTGTTGATGTTATGTTGCGTGCAAATAATGAGAAAAGATGTATCGGAGTGATTACATGGATGCACACATTCTCACCAGCTAAGATGTGGATTAAAGGGTTACAACTTCTCAATAAACCATTGCTCCACCTACATACTCAATATAATCAACAGATACCTTGGGACACTATGGACATGGATTTCATGAATCTTAATCAGAGTGCTCATGGAGATCGAGAATATGCTCATATCCTTTCAAGGCTCCGCAAGAATCGCAAGACCGTGATAGGATATTGGAAAGACGAGAAAACTCAAAAGCATATCGCCATATGGGAGCGCGTATGTGCAGGTTGGGCGGATGCTCAAGATTGCTTAATACTACGATTTGGTGACCAAATGAATAACGTTGCTGTAACCGATGGAGATAAAGTTGCTTTCGAACAGGTTATGGGTTATCATGTAGATTATTGTCCATTCTCAGAAGTTTTGTCTTATTTTGATAAGATTCCTGACACAGATGTCGATAACTTAGTAACTATTTACTTCAAAGATTACGAACATAATGCGAAGCTTGAAGATAAAAATACGGAAGAATATAAAAAGATATGGAATTCAGCTAAGGCAGAAATAGCGATACGAAAAATATTGGAAGCTTATGGCGCAAAAGGCTTTACTACGAACTTTGACGATTTAGGCGATGTCGAAATAGAGCAAACAGGTCATGGTTTTGACCAAATCCCAGGTTTAGCCTCACAGCGTTTAATGAGCGAAGGAATCGGATTTGGTGCGGAAGGTGACTGGAAGTCGGCTGCATTATATCGTACAACATGGTTTATGAGTCAAGGATTGGAGGGTGGAACTTCATTCCTCGAAGATTATACCCTTAATTTTGATGGAGAGAATACATCTATTCTTGAAGCACACATGTTAGAAATCAATCCAGATATTGCTGAGGAAAAGCCTCGTTTAGAAGTTCATTTCCTTGGTATAGGTTATAGAAAGAGTAAAACGGCAAGATTGGTTTTCACAAGTAAACAAGGTCATGGTGTTACTGCAACTATTGTTGATATGGGGAATCGTTTCCGCCTTATTGCAAATGATGTCAACCTGATTAAATCAAAACCACTACCAAAACTTCCTGTGGCTTCAGCCCTTTGGGTGCCAGAACCATCATTTGAAGTTGGCGTAGGTTGCTGGTTAAATGCTGGCGGTACACATCATTCATGCTTCAGTTTCGGTCTAACAGATGAATACTGGCGTGATTTTGCAGAGATAGCAGACATAGAAGTTTGTATTATTAATAAGGATACAGACTACGAGCAATTTCGAAAAGAACTGAAATTCAATGAAATTTACTACATGTTGAATAAAGCTCTTCGTTGAATTTCTAAATAATTTTGATAACCATGGATGCAAAAAATATAATAGAAACAGGTAAAGCTGTACTTGGTATAGAGTTTGGTTCTACCCGAATAAAAGCGATTCTTGTGGCACCTAACAATCAGTCTATTGCACAAGGTAGCTTTACATGGGAAAATAAAATAGTTGATGGACTATGGACTTATAGTGTAGATGACATCTGGAATGGCTTACAAGAATGTTATATAGCTTTGCGCGAAAACGTTAAATCGAAGTATAATACAGATATAAAAGTATTGGCTGCGATAGGAATTAGCGCTATGATGCATGGCTATATGGCGTTTAATGAAGACCAAAAACTATTAATTCCATTCCGTACTTGGCGTAACACCAACACTGTTAAGGCCGCAACGGAGCTCTCATCCCTGTTTAATTTCAATATTCCTCTACGTTGGAGCATTTCCCATTTATATCAATGTATTCTCGATAAAGAAAGACATTTGCAAGAAGTTAAATTCATAACAACTCTTGCAGGCTATGTACATTGGCAACTGACAGGGGAAAAAGTTTTAGGAATTGGAGATGCATCAGGTATGTTCCCCATTGATTCTACAACTAAGAATTATGATGCTGAGATGATAAGAAAGTTTGAAGAACTAATTACCCCTTATCATTTTTCATGGAAACTTCAAGATATTCTTCCTTCAATTCTATTAGCCGGTAAAAGTGGAGGAACTCTAACAAAAGAAGGGGCTGCTCTACTTGACAGTTCTGGTCAATTGCAACCTGGCTGTCCTTTATGTCCACCTGAAGGTGATGCTGGTACAGGAATGGTTGCAACTAATGCCATAAGACCACGAACAGGCAATGTATCAGCAGGAACATCTTCTTTTTCTATGATTGTGTTAGAGCGAGAACTATCTAAAGCTTACGAAGTAATTGACATGGTTACAACCCCAGATGGCGCTCCTGTAGCAATGGTACATTGTAATAATTGTACGTCAGATTTGAATTCATGGATAAACATTTTCAAAGAATATCAATATCTTATTGGGGCCAAGATTGATGAAAGTGAGATCTACGAAAAACTTTTCTCACATGCTCTCGAAGGTGATAATGATTGTGGAGGACTAATATACTATAATTATATTTCAGGCGAACCAGTTACTGGTTTGACCGAAGGTCGTCCACTCTTTGTACGTTCTGTAAACGACAAATTTAACTTATCTAATTTCATTAAATCGCAATTGTATGCAACCATTTGCGTGCTAAAGATTGGCAATGATATTTTGTTTAATGACGAAAAGGTAATGGTTGACAGAATTACTGCGCACGGAGGACTATTCAAAACCAAAAATGTTGCACAACGTTTCCTTGCAGCTGCCTTAAAGACTCCAATCTCTATTATGGAAACTGCAGGCGAAGGAGGTGCCTGGGGAATAGCATTACTTGCAAGCTTTCTTGTCAATAAAGAAACGAACCAAACTCTTGATGAATACCTTAACCATAAGGTCTTCGCTGGAAATACAGGGATAGAAGTCACTGCAAACGATGATGAGATTAATGGATTTAATGCTTATACAGAGAATTATAAACTTGGGTTATCCATTGAGCAAGCAGCCATTAAATTCAAAAAATAATATAAAATTTCAACAACTACTTTTCAACAACCTAATTTTTAAATAAACAGAGGGAGCTACTCTCTGTTTATTTTTTAAACTCACTAAAAATCAAAAACGATATGAAAAAGAAAGTCTTAACTATTGTTCTTTTTATTCTGAGCAATACATTAATTAGCTTTGCTGAAGATACAAAGATTATTCTACATACTAAACAAAGTGCAGGAACAATCCATAAAGAGTTATATGGGCAATTCGCAGAACACTTAGGAACATGTATTTATGGTGGATTGTGGGTCGGAAAAAACTCTTCTATCCCTAACATTAATGGCTATCGAAAAGATGTTTTACATGCATTACAGGACCTAAAAGTACCTGTATTAAGATGGCCGGGAGGTTGTTTTGCTGATGAATATCATTGGATGGATGGGATAGGTCCTCAAGATAAACGCCCAAAAATGCAGAATAATAACTGGGGAGGGACTATTGAAGACAACTCGTTTGGAACTCATGAATTCTTAAACTTATGTGAATTATTAGGGGCAGAACCATATATTAGCGGAAATGTAGGCTCTGGAACTGTTGAGGAATTAGCTAAGTGGGTTGAATATATGACAAGCGACGGCGATACTCCAATGGCAAATCTACGCAGAAAGAATGGAAGACAAAAGGCTTGGAAGGTTAAATATCTTGGCGTTGGAAATGAAAGTTGGGGATGCGGAGGCAATATGCGCCCCGAATATTATAGTGATCTATTCCGCAGATACTCCGTTTATTGCCGAAACTACGATACAAATAGGCTTTATAAAATAGCTTCTGGAGCAAGTGATTACGATTACAATTGGACAAAAGTTCTAATGGATAATGTTGGCAATCGCATGGATGGACTTTCCCTTCACTATTATACAGTAAAAGGTTGGAGTGGAAGTAAAGGTTCTGCTACAAAATTTTTGAATGATGAGTATTATTGGACGATTGGAAAATGTTTAGAGATAGAAGATGTAATCAAAAAGCATTGTAGTATCATGGACAAAAGAGATCCACAAAAAAGGATTGGACTTCTTGTTGACGAATGGGGAACCTGGTGGGACGAAGAACCAGGAACTATCCGCGGACATCTATATCAACAAAACACTATGCGGGATGCTTTTGTTGCCGCTTTAACCCTAAACATCTTTCATCGTCATGTTGATCGTATCAAGATGGCTAATATTGCACAGGTAGTAAACGTTCTACAAAGTATGATTTTAACGGACATGAAAGGAAATGGTCATATGGTTTTAACACCAACTTATCACGTTTTCAGGATGTATCAACCATTCCAAGACGCAACAGCATTACCTTTAGAGGTTAGTTGCGACTCTATAAAAGTGAGAGAAAACCAAACAATCCCAACCATCTTTTCAAGTGCAGCAGAGACCAAAGACAATTCTATTGTCGTTTCATTGGCAAACATCAGTCTCGACAAATCACAAGATATTGATATTGTTTCAGACCTATCAACAATTAATAATATCACAGGAGAAATCCTAAAATGCAAGGATATTTCTGATTATAACGACTTTGAGCATCCTCAAACTATTACTCCTCACGTTTTCAAAGATA
>NZ_GL629647.1:169573-185156 GCF_000185845.1 Segatella salivae DSM 15606 | reverse complement strand
ATTTGTAAAGTATAAAAAACACTATCATGAACGATATTAAAATTATGAACCATGCAGCTGATAACATCCGTATACTTTCGGCTGCTATGGTAGAGAAAGCAAACTCTGGACATCCTGGAGGAGCCATGGGAGGTGCAGACTTTATTAATGTACTATTCTCCGAATTTTTGATTTATGATCCTAAAGATCCTACATGGACAGGAAGAGATCGCTTTTTCCTTGACCCTGGGCACATGAGTCCAATGCTATATGCAGGTCTAACATTAAGAGGCTTCTTCACCCTTGATGATTTAAAACAATTCCGTCAGTGGGGCTCAGTAACTCCTGGTCATCCAGAACTTGATATATATCGTGGTATAGAAAACTCTTCTGGGCCACTTGGTCAAGGGCATGCTATGGCTGCAGGTGCAGCTGTTGCAGAGAAGTTTCTTGAGGCTCGCCTTAGTAAAACTATGATGCAGCATAAGATCTATGCATATATCAGTGATGGAGGTATACAGGAAGAAATTTCTCAAGGCGTTGGAAGAATTGTAGGAAACTTAGGACTCAACAATCTCATTATGTTCTATGATTCTAATGATATCCAGCTTTCTACAGAATGTGGAGTCGTTATATCAGAGAATACTGAAATGAAATATAAAGCTTGGGGCTGGAATGTCATCACCATTAATGGTAATGATGTATCAGAAATTCGACAAGCGTTAAACGCAGCAATAAAAGAAGAAGACCGCCCTACCCTTATTATTGGTAAAACCATTATGGGCAAAGGTGCATTGAAAGAAGATGGTTCTTCATACGAACGCAATATAAAAACACATGGCGCACCACTTGGAGGAAATGCTTATACAAATACAATTAAGAATTTAGGAGGTAATCCTGAGGACGCATTTATCATCTTCGAAGATGTTAAAACCCTATATTCAAAACGCGAGGAAGAATTGAACAATATTGTTCATAAACGCCGAACTGCTGAAGAAGAATGGAAAAAAGCAAACCCTGAAAAGGCTACTCTCATGAGTAAATGGTTCAGTGGGGAAGCTCCAGAAATAGATTGGAGTAAAGTTAATCAAAAAGAAGGCGTTGCCACTCGGGTTGCCAGTGCAGAATGTTTAAGTGTTTTAGCCGAACAAGTCCCTAATATGATTTGCGCATCTGCAGACCTTAGTAACTCTGATAAGACTGATGGTTTCTTAAAGAAAACTAAGAGTTTAGTTCGCAAAGACTTCAGTGGAGCCTTTTTCCAGGCTGGCGTGGCTGAGCTTACAATGGCAGATATGTGTATTGGTATGATGCTTCATGGAGGTGTTATTGCAGCAATGGGAACTTTCTTTGTATTTTCTGACTATATGAAACCAGCCATTCGAATGGCAGCATTAATGCAAACTCCAGTCAAGTTCATTTGGTCACATGACGCATTCCGTGTTGGAGAAGACGGCCCAACACATGAGCCTGTTGAGCAAGAAGCACAAATACGTCTCATGGAAAAGCTCAAAAACCATTCAGGAAAAGATAGTGTACGCGTATTCAGACCGGCAGATTCACATGAAACCACTATTTGTTGGAAACTGGCTATGGCCAATACAGCAACACCATCTGCTCTTATCTTGTCGCGTCAGGGAATCGAAAATCTACCAGAAGGCAATGACTATGAACAAGTAACTAAAGGTGCCTACATTATAAAAGGCTCTGATGAGAACCCTGATGTTATTTTAGTTGCAAGTGGATCAGAGGTATCTACCCTTATATCCGGAAGTGAACTGCTACGTAAAGATGGTGTGAAAGTACGTATAGTCAGCGCACCTTCTGAAGGTTTATTCCGTGAACAAAGTAAAGAATACCAAAATAAAGTTCTACCCTACAACGTGAAAAAGTTCGGATTAACAGCTGGTCTACCTGTTACACTTGAAGGACTTGTCGGCATAGGTCCTTATAGTAAGGTCGTTGGTCTACAGAGTTTTGGTTTCTCTGCACCTTACAAGGTACTTGATGAGAAGCTGGGCTACACAGGGAAGAACGTTTATGAGCAAGTTAAATCATTTCTTACAGAATCGTTAGAATAAATATTATATGGGAAAAAGTCTATAGACTTTTTCCCTATCCTTTTAACCTATAACACGGAATTGCTTATGGAAGTAAAGACAGTTGGTATCGCCTGCGACCACGCGGGCTTCCCTTTGAAACAGTTTGTGCTTGAGTATCTTGAGAAAAAAGGTTACCCAGTGAAAGACTTTGGCACATATAGTAGTGAGAGTGTTGACTATCCTGATTTTGCACATCCTTTAGCAGAAGCTATTGAACAGGGTGAAGTCTATCCTGGAATTGGCATATGTGGTAGCGGAGAAGGAATGGCTATTACACTCAATAAGCATCAAGGTGTTCGTGCAGGATTAGCATGGAACAAGGACATTGCACAACTAATCCGTCAGCATAACAATGCAAATGCTATTGTATTACCAGGTCGTTTTATTGACAATAAGACAGCAGAAAAAATCTTAGATGCATTCTTTAGTGCTACATTTGAAGGTGGACGTCATGAACGTCGCGTTAAAAAGATAGCACAATAAAAGCTTAAGAAATAAAATAAAGAGGAAAGTTCATTAGAACTTTCCTCTTTATTTATATTATTATTTTAACTACTATTCGTTACATTTATCCTACTGTTCATCAACGTTTCGGTCTAAGTTTTCTGGAAGGTGGAATTGATAGCTTCTGTTAAATACTTCTTCTACCTTATTAATTTCTAAGAAAGTAGTACCGCCTCCTTCACCAAAGCTACCACTAAGATAGGCTATCTTATCCTCATCTTTAATGTAACCTTTCTGCCTCAACATACGTAATGCAGCAAAGAACATGTATTGTGAGCTCACCTGTTCACGCTGATAAATTGGAATTACACCATAACTGAGATTCAGCCAACGTTGAGTTTTCTCATTATAACAAATGGCTAAGACTGGCACTGGGCCACGAAATGCAGCCAAATTACGTGCTGTTTGTCCTGTCTCACTGTCTGTAATAATACCAGCAACTCCTAACTTTCGCGTTGCATCTATAGCGGCATGTGCTAAGAATGCACGCTGATCCAAGTCCTCACTTGACAATGGAACCTCAATATCATCATTGAGACACTTATCTTTTTCGGCCTGTTCTGCAATGCGAGCCATGGTCTGTACAGCCTCAAGAGGATATTTTCCACTTGCAGTTTCACCACTCAACATGAGCGCATCTGTACGATAATAGATTGCATTTGCAATGTCAGTTACCTCGGCACGTGTAGGACGTGGATTATTAATCATTGTGTGAAGCATCTGTGTTGCCACAATTACTGGCTTACGACATGCCACACATTTACGAATGATATTCCGTTGAATGCCAGGAATTCTCTCTATTGGCACCTCTATACCCAAGTCACCTCGTGCAATCATTATACCATAAGAAGCATCTATAATTTCATCAATATTGTCGACACCTTCTTGGTTTTCTATCTTCGAAATGATTTTAATGTCACTGCCATGTTCGTCCAAAATATCCTGGACTTCCTTTATATCAGCCGCATTTCTAACAAAAGAGTGGGCAATAAAGTCAATATCTAACTCTATCGCTAAAAGGATATTCTGTTTATCTTTCTCTGTAAGTGCAGGAAGATCAATATGTTCACCCGGAATATTTACACTCTTGTGAGCTCCTAAAACACCATCATTCTGAACCTGAGCTACAAGCATTGGACCATTATTCTCTACAATACGCATATCGAGTTCACCATCATCAAACAGCAAATCGTCACCCACCTTTACATCTTTGGTAATATCTCGATAAGAAAGATTAATCGTATCATGTGTAGAATCCATCTCTGGACGTCCAAACACCTTTACCATGTCGCCAATCTTAAACTCTAAAGGCGACTCCACACCAGTCGTTCTAACCTCTGGCCCCTTTGTATCAATCATGATACCTATATGTGGAGATACGGCACGCACATTCTTTACAATAGTCCGAATACCTTCAGGAGTGGCATGAGCGGTATTCATTCGAACAACATTCATACCTGCAAAGAATAGCTTACGAATAAAGCTTTGGTCGCATCTTCGGTCACTAATTGAAGCTACTATTTTTGTTTGTTTCATATTGTTGGCTTAAATTTTCCTACAAAGTTAGTGCAAATATCGCATAAAACAAAGCTTTTGCCATTTGTTTTATTCCTTTTTCAGAAATCAAAGAATAAACTGCAATCCTGTAATTCTTTTCTTCTCTTAATTTACCTCTACTCTACATTCTACTTTAGGAATAACAAAATATGGCGTCAACTACTTTATAGCAACGCCACATCTTCATCTATTCTCCTTTTTTATACAATTAAATTTGACCAACATTAGCTGTTTTTCATCTCCTGTAACAGCTGTTTCTGTCGCTCACTTAGCCCTGTTGGCAACTTCACTTCATAAACGATAATCAAGTCACCATAGGTTCCATCGCCACGATTATAACCGCGACCACGAAGCCGAACCTTTGTACCATTCTGAGTTTCAGGCTTTACTTTTAACTTCACTTTTTGCCCGTTGTTAAGTTGTATGATGATTTCGCCACCCAGAAGTGCCGTATACATATCCAAACTTACCTTTGCTTCCATCTGTCCACTATGCTGTTGTTGCTGGCCACCAAAGCCTGATGAACGGAAATGTCCACCTCCAAAGAGGTCTTGGAAAAAGCTTGAGAAGCCACCACCCTCACCTCCATAGCTGTTAAAATCAAAGCCTTCAAAAGGATTTCCACCTCCGCTATATGCCCCAGATGAATTACCTTGGAATGCATCTGCCTGCTTCCATTGCTCTCCATACTTATCATACTTCGCACGTTTCTCGGGGTCATTGATGACATCATAAGCCTCATTAAGCGCCTGAAACTTTGCCTTTGCTTTTGGATCATTAGGATGTAGGTCTGGATGAAAAAGCTTTGCGCGCTTCCTGTAAGCTGCTCTTACATCCTTTTGTGGAATATTTCGGTCGACACCTAAAATTTTATAATAGTCTATAAAAGCCATAATTTTATTTCGTTTTGTTTATATTTATAATTTTTACTCAGTGGAACAATAGCAAAAAGCATGCCCAACTCCATTACGTTATGGGGTAAAACTGAATAACAATGAAAATAATTCTGTGTTAAATAACGTCCCAATTCTATAAAGAAGGAATTCAAATTTTATGTTCGACAAACGCAATGTCTTTCGTCATAACAGAATGTTTATTTTCTTGTCTTCAATCATTTATAAATCATTGATTATCAACTCATCTCATAAACCCATTGATTATCCGTGACAAAATGGCTGATATTAGTTGACAAAATGACCCACTTCCCTTTGTAAAATGATAGTAAACTATCACTAAACTCATTCAAATTACAAAAAGAAATTCAAGAGATAAATTTATGATTTGAGACCTCTGCAAAACCTACCACCCTCTCAATTCTCACCCATACACTCTTAGAAGAATAAATATTTTTGACCAAAAGATGCCGCTGGAGGTTATTTTTGAGTAGATAATAATCTTTTATCGGTGTATTTTCCCCTTATCTGATACAATTTGACACAATAATCCCTGGTGTTCGGTATAAGTTGTAGGCAATGGACTCCATTATATGCTGCGCATGTGTTTTTGAAAGTCCAACGTATCTTGCTATTCCAGCAACAAACCATCTATGCATAGAACCAAAGGTACGTTCTACTTTGTAGCGTGTCTTACTTATCGCAACGTTGATACGCTGCTGCCTTTCTGTAATTTCATGTCCTCTTGTTCCTTTATGCATGATACGACTTTTGAGTTTCATACGTTTGAGGGTTTCTTTGTTCTCCATCGAGTCATATCCTTTATCGGCATAGACAAGTGCTTTCCGTGGCAATTTAGCTTTCTTTAGGGGCGTTTCTAAGTGTTTCATATCACTTTCATTGGCAGCTGTCGTTTCCTCGGCAAGCACCAATCCGTTTTCATCCGTTACCGTGTGACGCTTGTAACCGAAGTGGAGCTTTCCCATCTTCTTTACCCAACGGGCTTCTGCGTCTACGTTAGGCTTGACAACTTCTTTGAGCATGGCTTTCTCCGAAGCCTCCATGTTCTCATCCTCTTTTCTATCCTCAACGACCTCATAGCTCTTACCTCCGCGGGGGCGACGGGGTGTATTCGTAATGCTGGCATCAACAATGGCACCACGCTTAACAATGATCCCTTTAGCTTCCAATTGCCTATTAAACTCCGCAAGAAGCGTATCATACAGATCCGCTTCAACAAGAACATTGCGAAAACGGCACACTATAGTACTGTCAGGGACAATATCTTCCATACCAAGACCTGCAAAACGGCTGAAAGACAGGCGGTCGTTAACCTGACCTTCAACTTCTCCGTCACTCAGACCATACCAGGTGCGGAGTAATTCAATCTTGAATAAAACAAGGCTGTCATAGCTGGGCCGGCCAGTAGACTTATAGCCTTTTGTATAAGCCACTTCTATTATAGCACGAATAGGTCCCCAATCAATGATTGTATTTATTTGTGAAAATAATGTCTGCTTGACCTTTCTTTGCCCAAGGAATAGGTCAACAAAACTTGGAGAGGATAACTTCTGTTTCATGCCATAAAGGTATAAAAAATATTTAAGAAAGACAAATTATAGAAGGGGTTTTGCAGAGGTCTCGATTTAATAAAAGATGACTAATTAGGGATATTCAGATTTTTTTTAACTAATTGTTTGTCAGCATCATATATTATTTGTACCTTTACATAAAATCCCCCGAACGACCCATCACGGGCAGAATCGGGGGAAACTTAAAAAATCGTCGTGAAGATACAAAAAATTTCTGATATAACACCAACTTTGCCCTTTACAGAGTTCGATTTTTTACAGAGCTATCGTGAAAGCTTTGCAAAAAGCGAACTTGGACGCATTCATTCCCAGCTCCCCCCTAAAGGAGTTGGCAGCAGAGTATACGAACCTTAGCCATAAGAGCAAGCGAGGCAACAAGCTTCTTTTCTCGGGTGAAGGAGAAATTGCCCTAATATTCCTTAAGTCACCTGAACTCGGGATAATCTATGTTATTTGCAGAATAAAGATTCATCAAAGTTTCTTTATCAAGCAACATAATGTTAGAAACTTATTTTTTGTCACAAAGAAAAAAATTAGTAACTTTGCGCAAATAACGAAATAAAAAATTAAAAGACAAGCTATGCTTACACTTAAACTCATCAGTGAAGAAACTGAACGTGTGATTAAAGGCCTGGAAAAGAAGCACTTTGAAGGTGCTCGCGAGGCTGTTGAAAAAGTTTTAGAATATGACAAAATACGTCGTGAAGCCCAGCAGAAGCTTGACTCCAATAAGCAACAACAGAACCAATTAGCAAAGCAAATTGGCAGCCTGATGAAAGAAGGGAAAAAGGAAGAGGCTGAAAATATCAAAACGACTGTTGCCGACTTGAAGGCTGCCGACAAAGCACTTCAGGAGATAATGGATAAGGCACAGGCTGATATGACTCATGTCCTTCTTGACATCCCAAACATCCCAAACAAAGATGTTCCTGAAGGAAAAGACGCAAGCAGTAATGTTGTTATCAAGGAAGATTTAACCAATATGCCTCATCTCGGCGACGAAGCACTTTGTCATTGGGATTTGCTTAAGAAATATAATCTTGTTGATTTCGACTTAGGTGTGAAAATAACAGGTGCAGGATTCCCCGTTTATATTGGTAAAATGGCCCGTTTTCAACGCGCACTTGAGGCATTCTTTTTAGATGAAGCACGCAAATCTGGCTATTTAGAAATACAACCTCCTTATGTGGTTAATGAAGCTTCAGGCTTAGGAACAGGACAGCTCCCAGACAAAGAAGGACAAATGTATCATGCCAACTTAGACAACCTTTTCCTTATTCCTACGGCTGAAGTTCCTGTCACAAATATATTCCGTGACGAGATACTTGATGAAAAGGACCTACCAATTAAGCGTTGTGCTTACTCTGCTTGTTTCCGCCGTGAAGCAGGTAGCTATGGTAAGGATGTACGTGGTTTGAATCGTCTTCACCAATTTGACAAAGTTGAAATCGTTCGCATTGATACACCGGAACACTCTTATCAGTCATGGCACGAAATGCTTGATCATGTTGAAGGACTATTGAAGAAACTTGAATTACCTTATCACTTGTTGCTTTTATGCGGTGGAGATATGAGTTTTACTTCAAGCATTTGTGTTGACTTTGAAACCTACTCAGCTGCACAACACCGCTGGTTAGAGGTTTCTTCTGTTTCAAACTTTGAAAGCTATCAAGCGAATCGTTTGCATTGTCGCTATCGCCACTCTGAAGACAAGAAGATTGAACTCTGCCACACGCTTAATGGTTCTGCATTAGCATTACCTCGCATTGTTGCGACTATCTTAGAGAACAACCAAACTCCTCAAGGTATCCGGGTACCAAAAGTACTTGTTCCCTATTGTGGATTTGAATATCTTGATGATAAAAACGATTAATATATATAACATCAGTATTGACCGATTGAATGATTTGTCAATGCTGATGTTTTCGCTTTAATTATTATTTCAACACACAAAAACATTATCTAATCTCCATGAACAAAATTATTTCAAAACAACAGTATTCAGAAAAAGTATTTTGTTTCGACATTGAGGCTCCTTTGATTGCACGGAGTCGACGGGCCGGAAACTTTGTCATCGTAAGAGTTGATAAAAAAGGTGAGCGCATGCCGCTTACTATCGCAGATTCTGACAAGGTTCGAGGAACAATTAAACTTGTCGTACAAAAGGTTGGCCTATCATCGACAAAGCTTTGTAATCTCAATGAAGGTGACTTCATTGCAGATGTGGTTGGACCGCTTGGAAACCCTACTCACATTGAAAATTATGGTACGGTTATCTGTGCGGGAGGTGGTGTAGGCGTAGCCCCAATGCTACCAATCATGCGTGCATTGAAGGATGCAGGCAATCGTGTATTGGCTGTAATCGCAGGACGAAACAAAGAACTTGTTATCCTCGAAGAAGAAGTAAAAGCTTCAAGTGACGCACTAATTATCATGACTGACGATGGCAGTTATGGAGAAAAAGGAGTGGTTACAATTGGCATTGAGAAGTTCATTCAACAGGAACACATTGATAAAGTATTTGCCATCGGACCTCCCATTATGATGAAGTTTTGTTGTCTTCTTACGCAAAAATATAACATTCCCACTGACGTCTCACTCAATACTATCATGGTAGATGGTACTGGTATGTGTGGTGCCTGCCGCTTAACTATCGGTGGTAAAACAAAGTTTGTATGTATTGATGGACCAGAATTCAATGGTGCTGAAGTTGATTGGGACGAGATGTTTAAGCGCATGAGCACGTTTAAAGCTGTAGAACAAGAAGACATGTCACGCTTTCAGGCGCATGTATGCAAAGATGAAGGTGCACCAACTGCCAAGAATCAATCGGTAAATCCTATCCAACAACATCACCAAGAGGCACAAGTTGTAGACTTAAAAGCTAAAGATCGCATTAAGACTCCACGTGTTAGCATGCCCGAACTTGACCCTGTTTATCGTGCAACAACTCGTTTAGAAGAGGTCAATCAAGGACTTACTGCCGAAATGGCTATTCGCGAAGCACAACGATGTCTTGATTGTAAGAAGCCAACATGCGTGGAAGGATGTCCCGTTAATATAAACATCCCGGGCTTTATCAAGCAGATAGAGAAAGGTAATTTCTTAGAAGCAGCACGTGTGCTCAAACAAACCTCTGCCCTACCCGCTGTTTGTGGCCGAGTTTGTCCCCAAGAAAAGCAGTGCGAAAGTCGCTGTATTCATCACAAAATGAAAAGCGAACCTGTTGCGATTGGTTATTTAGAGCGCTTTGCAGCTGACTTTGAACGTGAAAGTGGCCAAACAGTCTTGCCCGAACTTGCACCAAAGAATGGAATCAAGGTGGCTGTGGTGGGTTCTGGACCTTCTGGACTTAGTTTTGCCGGCGACATGATTAAAAATGGTTTTGAAGTTTATGTGTTTGAGGCTTTGCACGAGATTGGTGGGGTGTTAAAATATGGAATCCCCGAATTTAGGCTCCCCAACAGAATTGTAGAGG
Source organism: Segatella salivae DSM 15606 (assembly GCF_000185845.1). Lineage (GTDB taxonomy): Bacteria > Bacteroidota > Bacteroidia > Bacteroidales > Bacteroidaceae > Prevotella > Prevotella salivae. The sequence continues at coordinate 175,051 of NZ_GL629647.1, read as the reverse complement.
CAGAGATTGACAATCTTCGAAAGCTTGGCGTGCACTTCCAAACGGATGTCATCATCGGTAAAACCATTAGCATCGACGAACTGAAGGCAAAAGGTTTCCAAGGTATCTTTGTAGGCTCAGGTGCTGGTCTACCGAATTTCATGGACATTCCAGGAGAGAATGCACTCAATATTATGTCGAGTAACGAATATCTCACCCGTGTGAATCTCATGGATGCAGCCAATCCAAGCACAGACACCCCCATTAATTTAGGGAAAAAGGTGCTTGTTGTTGGAGGCGGGAACACAGCAATGGACTCTTGCCGCACAGCAAAGAGGTTAGGCGCTGATGTCACCTTGGTTTATCGTCGTAGTGAGGCTGAAATGCCGGCACGAATAGAAGAGGTGAAGCATGCAAAAGAAGAAGGTATTAAATTCCTGACCTTGCACAATCCAAAAGAATATCTAACAGATGAGAACGGCGCTGTTAAGGCAGCTGTGCTTGATGTCATGCAGTTAGGCGAACCAGACCAAAGTGGCCGAAGACGACCCGAAACTACAGGTGAAACAATTACGATAGAATGTGATCAAGTCATCGTGGCTGTTGGAGTTTCTCCTAATCCTTTAGTGCCCAAAAGCATCGAAGGACTGACTCTTGGGCGCAAGAATACTATCGCAGTGAACGATCAGATGCAATCCAGCCGTAAAGAAATCTATGCCGGAGGAGACATTGTTCGTGGTGGTGCAACTGTAATCTTGGCTATGGGAGACGGCCGACGTGCAGCAATGAATATGAGTAAACAGCTCACTGAAGCATGAATTTACACTGTCAGACGAATAGAAAAAGACATTTTAAATTAATAAAGTAGCTAAAGTTTCCCACCCCTTAAAACACTAACTTTTCTCATTTTCCTTTGCTTGTCGTCCCCCATATCCATTGACTGTTAACACGTGACTAACAGAAGTTATGCAGACTGTCCACATACTTCATCCCATTTTTCCAACGCTTCAGCCATTACAAGGATTTTGCTCATCTCTTTGTCGTTTCTGCTGATTGTAGCCATAAGGTGTTGGGGCGTTATTCCAAGCGTTTCTCCTAAAATGCGAAGAATGCGTTCGATACAGATAAGAACTCGTTTCCATAACGTGAGTGCCATGAGATCGCCCTCCATGTCTGAAAAGAGTTCGCCCATAGTTTGATATTCTGTGAACCGCTTTTCCAAGGCCATGACAGTATATGTAAGGTAACACAGCGTAGCATCGGCTATCTGGCTATTAAAGTAGCAACCTTGAAAATCTGCTAATCCGACTTTCTCACGCCACTCTTCCTAAGCATGGTGTCATCTATAATGACAGGCGAGATAATAGGTGACCGATGCCAAACTTGCCAAAAAGATGAAATAAATCATCATTCATTTGAGTTTTAACACTCAAGAGTTTGGGTAAACTCACTTATTTTCTTTATTTTTGCTTCCATAATAGTTTTGTTGTCTTGTCTTTAAAATCAGTTGTTTAGCGATTACTAATTTACAAAGAAAATTCGACAAACTGTTATTTTTCTATCTATTTATTTGGGTGGGAAACTTTAGTACCTAATCTAAGTTAAACAATGAGGAAAGAAAGTATCTTAAAGCAGGTCGTATTGCAAGAATATGGGGAGAAAAAGCATCTAAAACTTACCAGGGGGCAGTTTCTACTTTCATCTGAGTTTTATTCTGAGGTGGAGAGTATGTACAAAGAATTAGGTGGAATACTTGGAGAACCTCCATTGACATTTGGCTCGTGGGATATTTCAACCCCTGAGTTTATTCTGGAATTGGATGAGGAAAATCATTTCAATAGATATAGATTACAGACTTTAAATTCTAATATTTATCAGATGATAAATGGTTTCCGTTTAGATGAATATATGCGTTTCTGTACACAATACGAGTCTGGTTGCCGTAAGCATGGAGGATTTTGGAAAAATAATTCATCAGAGAAGTTGTTTGTAAAAAGTGATGATAATGGATGCTTAGATGGGGCTGGAAGTTCACGATGGAGGCAGCGTGCTTTTTATGACTTTCTAAGGGATGTTACTGGACTTATAATGGAAATCCCAGTTATTCGTTTGTCTATTTATCAAACATTTAAGGGTCGGAAAGTTTATGATATTATAGAGTCTAAAGATAAAGCTATGATTTTAGATTTGGTAAGGACAACAGTTAAAGAATGGGTGTAGATTTTTTTGTAACAATAGTAGCTTATGACCCTTGAAGAAGACAACCAATTATCCTACGACTACGCACACTGTGCTGGCACTCACTGCGAGAAAGCCAGTCAGTGTTTGCATCATACAGCCTACACGATGTGAGAAATGGGTAGAAGATAGTAGTATATGATATTAAACTTAAAAGTGATTACGAACTTCCTGTTTTATCAGCTCTTTAAATTAGTTTGTAAGGAACATTTTTCACGAGGAAATATCATGAAGCTATAATGACATGTGGGTCTGATTTAGATCATAAAGAAAAACAATAATTTATGGAAGATATTAAAGAACTATTGCATAAGATTCGAAGGTTTATAGATGAAGATGAATTCTTGAAGAAAGAAAAAAGTAAGCGTGGAGAAGACTTTAATGTTTTTAAGATAATGCACGTTGAGAATGATGAAGTTCGTACGCACTCAGCTATGCTTGCAGCTTTGATGGACCCAAAAGGTACGCATAGTTGTGGAACAATGTTCTTAGAGTTGTTTTGCCAGCAACTCCAAAACTTCGTTTGCGATAGTAAATACTCTAACTTTGTTTTTGATTCAACCAATGCTACTGTAAATATTGAAAAGTCGATAGGTGGTATCTCGAGGGATAAAGAAGAAGGAGGAAGAATGGATATTCTGATAGAATCAGGCAATGTACAAGGTGATAAGACAAAAGCTATTATCATAGAAAATAAAATTTATGCCAGCGATCAAACTAAACAACTCTATAGGTATTATCAATTTGCTGAGCAAAAGTATGGTTTGGAGAATTTCCTAATTTTATATCTGACCTTAGATGGACATTCTCCTCATGATATATCCGTTACTGGAAGCAGTAGGAAGATGAAGAAAAACGAAGATTACTTTTGTATTTCTTATAGAGATTTTATACGTCCGTGGCTTCAGAAGTGTACCGAGAAGGCTTTTGATAAGCCCTTAGTAAGAGAGACAATTATACAATATAGGAACTTATTATCATTATTAACGTATCAGAATATGGACGAGCAAAAACAGAAGGAGTTGATAGAATTACTTGCGAACTCCGAGAATATCTTTACTGCAATCCGAATACATGATAACTATAATCGAATCCTCAATAAGGTTATTGGTGTAGAGTTAAGAAAGCAAGTTGAGGAAATAGCCAACGAGTTGAGGTTGGAATTAGAGTTTCGGACAGAGGACGGTTATTGGCAACAGCAGTATAGTCACTTCCTTCTTTGGAAGAAGGAGTGGAACTATGCAAAGATATGCTTTGAATTTAAGAATGCTAATTTCAATAAGCTAAGCTATGGGATAAGGTATAATAGTCCAAAAACGAGAGAAGATAATGAAAATATTAAACAGAGAATCCAAGAAAAGACTCATGATGGACGTTCTGAAGAATGGTGGGCTTATATAAAAGATTTTAAATATAATGACTGGAGACGAGAATATGTATATAGAAAATTGTTTAACAAGGATATTCAAAAAGAGATAAAAGAATGCGTGCAGGACTTAATGAATTTGACAGAAGGCATAACTATGTAAATATAGATTTTGTAGGTAAAAGTCAAGTTGCCATTTGTTAGGTTTAAAACTATGTAGCAGTTTTAAGCGATTTTCTCCCATTCTCAGCGTTGAACCCATGGAACTGTTATCTGTACTAACTTTTGAGATAGCCCAGCGCTGAAAATGAACATTTTGATCTTTCAACCACGAGAAACACCTCTTCCACAGATAATGTTGCACCAGTCTGAATGGCATAAATAATGGCTCGTACGAGAAGTGACTTCCCATACGCTTGAAATCGGGCTCAATATCCTTTCTGTGAATAACGAGCAGACAAGGGGGGGTACAATTAACTGGAATAGTAACCAAGATTGGAAGAGAAGTACCCAAGATAAAACCGAAAGTAACCAAGATACACTGCCTGAAAATGCAATACGTCTAATGGTCAAAAGACAAAGCGAAAGAATCAGTTGAATAGCGGAAATACCATCGTGTTTCTCCAAAGAAAGCCTACAGAGTAGACGTCCAAGACCAAATTTTGAGAAAAGTGAGAGATTATCGCTACTCATCTTACTTTTAACACTCAAAAGCTTGGATATCTCGCTGAAATTGTCTAGTTTCGCATCCATAATAGTTACTCTTTAATTTATTGTTAATCAATGTAATAAAGCACTACAAAGTTACCAATAACTATTGAAAAACTGTTATTTTAAGCCAACTTTTTGAGGGTGGAAAACTTTAGTAAAGTAGTATTGAGAAGTAAACAACTAACTTTCTTATTAAAAAGCAGAGAGTGTAAAGTAAACATTGTCATACAACAATAAGATTAGTTTTATATCCATAATTCAATCATAGATTCCAAGAGAAGAGTATAGAGTCAGCTTCACACTTTGATAGTACGATATCAACGCTATTATATAAATCTTTAATTTGAGAAGGACTGTTACTACTATTGTAGTTTCTTTTAGCTGTATGATAGACATATTCCCATTTCTTTTTTTCAAAATAGTATGTAACAGTCAAAGATTCTCGTATACTTCCATCTATCGTCGTGTAAGTTTTGCCTCCCAAATATATATCACTTTCCCAAATTATCCTATTGTTCTTTATTAAATTGCGCTTTTGAAAATAACAAGGTACTCCGTCTTTTTTTTGCGGATTAACCCAAGTTCCACCCTCAGATGTATAGGAGGGGGAATATATCCAAGAAGAATCCAATAGAGGTAACTTTATAATACTCCTTTGGTCGTTAAAATTTATGCCATATCTATTCTGTTTATCAGCACAGCTAAATATCATTAATATGACACATAAAGAGCAAATCATACCTTTTAGACTTCCATTCTTACTGTTTCTGTCCATTCCCATATTTCTTTAATGTTATCACCGAGTTTTTATTGAAAAAATCGTTGAAGTAGCCCTATCTTATCTTGAAAACTGAACCTATGTAGTTATTCGGTAACTTTTGTTTTGCGTTCATCTTTTGGGGCTTCTCAATCGTATCTTCCTTTGTCAGTTATTACTATCGTTTATTTTGCAAAAATAGATATAACATCGTTACATTGCAAGTGATTTTACATTTTCTTTTGTGTTTCTGTCGTGTGCAGAAGCATGAAAAAGTTCCATTTGGTGTTTCTGACGTGTGCAGAAGCATAGAAAAAGTTTCATTTGGTGTTTCTGTCGTGTGCAGAAGCGCGAAAAAGTTCCATTTGGTGTTTCTGTCGTGTGCAGAAGCACGAAAAAGTTTCATTTGGTGTTTCTGTCGTGTGCA
>NZ_GL629647.1:128398-169224 GCF_000185845.1 Segatella salivae DSM 15606 | reverse complement strand
AGCCGATTTGAATAAGGATGATTTAATGTATCTTATTCAAATGGCACATGAGTTCGAGCAACATCCAGACAGAGAATTATTAAAGGGAAAGGTTATTGCCACTCTTTTTTATGAACCATCGACTCGAACAAGACTTAGTTTTGAAACAGCAGCAAACCGACTCGGTGCAAGGGTGATTGGCTTTAGCGATGCAAAAGCTTCGAGTGTTTCAAAAGGAGAAACACTTAAAGACACCATCCTCATGGTGAGCAACTATGCAGACACCATTGTCATGAGGCACTACATTGAAGGAGCTGCACAATATGCGTCTGAAGTTGCCCCCGTTCCAATTGTCAATGCGGGAGATGGTGCACACATGCATCCCTCACAATGTTTGCTTGATCTCTACACCATCTATCAAACACAAGGCACTTTAGACAATTTGAATATCTATCTGGTGGGCGATCTTAAATATGGTCGTACAGTTCACTCGCTGATTATGGCCATGCGCCATTTCAATCCAACCTTCCATTTCATTGCACCAAAGGAACTTGCCATGCCGCAAGAATATAAACTCTATTGCAAGGAGAATGGAATCAAGTATGAAGAACATACTGAATTTACGGATGAAATCATTGCCGAAGCAGACATATTATATATGACTCGCGTTCAGAAAGAAAGATTTTCAGACTTAATGGAATACGAACATGTCAAGAATGTCTATATTCTAAAAGCAGAAATGCTGAAGCATGCCAAAGCGAATATGCGCATATTGCATCCACTTCCGAGAGTTAACGAAATTGCTTATGATGTGGATGATGACTCACATGCATATTATATACAACAAGCGCGCAATGGACTTTATGCACGCGAAGCTATCTTCTGTCACTGCTTAGGAATCTCGTTGGAAGATATTAAAAACGACAACACGATAATCAAATCTAAATTCTAAGATTATGGGAAAAAAGGAAATGCAAGTCTCTGCAATTGAAAATGGAACGGTTATTGACCACATCCCTGCAGAAAAAACCTATGAGGTTGTTGATTTGTTAGGCCTAAAAAACTCTTTAGCTCCTGTTACGATTGGTTATAATCTCCCATCAAAGAAGATAGGAAAGAAAGGAATTATCAAGATAACAAATCGCTTTTTTTCTCAAGAGGAAATCAGTCGATTGAGTGTTGTTGCCCCAAAAATCGTGCTTAATATCATCAAAGATTATGAGGTAGCCGAGAAAAAAACTGTTGAATTGCCAGAAGAGCTTCGAGGAATCGTAAAATGTAACAACCCCAAATGTATCACAAATAACGAACCGATGCAAACGGTTTTCAATGTAATTGACAAGGCACAAGGAATCCTCAAATGCAGATATTGCGATAAAGAACAAGATATCAATAACATCAAACTTTGTTAATGTATCTCGGAATGATACGGCTGCAGTCATAGTTAGCTTAAATAAACAGAATATATTATTGTCCATTAAAATATAATCCACAATGAAGAAAGACCAGCAACTCTTTGATTTAATTGCAAAAGAGCATCAACGCCAGCAGAAAGGAATAGAGCTTATTGCATCAGAAAACTTCGTAAGTGATGAAGTCATGGCTGCCATGGGGTCATGTTTAACAAACAAATATGCAGAAGGCTTGCCTGGAAAGCGTTATTATGGCGGCTGCCAGGTGGTTGACTTAATAGAAGATCTTGCCTGTGAAAGAGTGAAGAAACTTTTTGGAGCAGAGTTTGCGAATGTTCAACCCCATTCAGGAGCACAGGCAAATGCAGCAGTTCTATTAGCTGTTTTGAAACCAGGCGATACTTTCTTGGGACTGAATCTTGATCATGGTGGGCATCTTTCACATGGTAGCCATGTCAACACATCTGGTTTGTTATATCATCCCATTGGATATAATCTTAATAAAGAGACAGGACGGGTTGATTATGACGAGATGGAAGAACTCGCTCTCAAACATAAACCCAAATTAATCATCGGCGGTGGTTCGGCTTACAGTCGTGAATGGGATTATGCTCGTATGCGAAAAATCGCTGATGAAATAGGAGCCTTACTCATGATAGACATGGCGCATCCAGCGGGATTGATTGCAGCTGGCTTGCTCGACAATCCTTTGAAATATGCACATATCGTCACCAGCACTACGCATAAAACCCTTAGAGGACCACGAGGTGGAATCATCTTAATGGGAAAAGACTTTGATAATCCTTGGAAGCTTACAACCAAGAAGGGTGAGATCAAAAAGATGAGCACCCTACTCAATTCTGCCGTCTTCCCTGGCACGCAAGGAGGTCCGTTAGAACACGTGATAGCAGCAAAGGCTGTTGGCTTTGAAGAAAACCTTCAGGCTTCATGGAAAGAATATGCTTTACAAGTGAAAAAGAATGCTGCAACCTTGGCCAATGACTTAATACAACGTAATTTCAGCATTGTAAGCGGGGGAACTGATAACCATTCGATGCTGGTCGATCTCCGTTCTAAATACCCTGATTTGACAGGAAAGGTTGCAGAGAATGCTTTAGTTGCGGCCGATATTACAGTCAATAAGAATATGGTTCCATTTGATTCGCGCAGTGCTTTCCAGACATCAGGCATCCGACTTGGTACGGCAGCAATGACAACTCGCGGTGCAAAAGAAGACATGATGCATCTAATTGCAGAGTTGATTGAAGAGGTATTAAATTACCCTGAGGATGAACAAGTGATTAAACGAGTAAGAGAAAAGGTGAATGAAACAATGAAAGATTACCCACTTTTTGCGTACTAAACCTTGTTTGAACAGATAAAAGAAACCCAAAAGTATTTCTACTTTTGGGTTTCTTTTATCTTATTATAGTTTCAAATCAATCTATAATACCGGCATCCTTCCATGTACCAACAAGCACATCAACATCTTTTCGTGCCGTGTTCTCATCCACTTCATATTCATCGGTCAATAACTTTACTAAATCATCACACGTGAATTCTTTCCCTTGAATGTTCTCCCATAGATAAGCAGAAGTTTCATTCATGCTGATAATGTTACTGAAATCGATATTCGATTCGCCTTCTGCAACGATAATATATTCACCGCAAATGTTTCGAAGTTTAAATCCTTGTTTTGCTTTCATAATTAGTCAATACTCAATAAAATTAATAATCTATCATTACATTGGCCCCAAAAACCGAACCCAAACTCTTCTATAAAATCCAAGAAGATAGCGTCTGAGTGGGGACAATGCAAGCCAAATATGAGAATAAGTTCTCCACTTCCATCCCTCTATTCGTTCAAGTTTGTGACGACCTTTTCTATAGAAACCTATTACAGATGCTTTGATATCTGAAAGTGTACAATACTCATATCCTAAATTACCATCACCACGCAATGTGACATCATCATTCTTAATTGCAACAATCCGATGCAAGACATAAGCACCAGGATGTATCTCTGCCAAGACAGGGTCACCTATCTTAACCTTACCAGGCTTTGTCAACAACGCCATATCCCGTTCATCTTCTAAGAATGGACGCATACTAAAACCACGTAATGGCAATGTAACCGAATGTCCCTCCTCAAGCATTTTTATAACTTCAGGAATCAAAACACTATTTGCAAAAAGCTTTCTTACTTTATGGATATTGTTTGATGACATAACAATGCAGCATCTTGATTAGGTTTACAATGGAGTGTAAATACAGGAGTCGATGCTATAATCTCACCGACAATATTACAGATTGAATCAGAAATATCATTATCCCATCTCATGGAAGAGCACGAAGGAAGGACTGAAGCAAAGGCAGCTACGACAGGAAGACGTTCAATGCTATTCTCTGAAGCACGAGCTATGCGGGTGATAGCACCCAAACGAGCTTTCACCTTGCGATAGCATGGGGTCTTTCCACTCCATGGACTTCCATAAATATAAGATACTCCATCAATCATTCTTATGATAGGGTTATCATCATTCATTAGATCACACCCCTCAATATAACGCAACCAAAGGCTCACCTGTGTGCTTTTACCAGTTCCACTCTTTGCAATGAATGCGTAACCATAATCTTTTTCGCGCACAAGTGAAGCATGTATCAATACGGTTTGACAATTACTACCAGCAAACGCCATTATCAACATCAATGCATTGTTTAATCCAAAGCTCTGCATATTTACATTTCCATTCAAAGCACAACTGCAATTGCAAAATGCCTTATCAGTAATGACTAACGCACATGATTTTTTATTGATGTCTTTGATTACATACTGATAACCTCCATCAGGTAATTTATCAACTATAGTATCCCCATTTCCTGTATCGAATGTGCGGATATGGTGACGCTTTTCCTTATCAACAGCTCTTAAATCAGGATTCACGCACAAGCTAAAAAGAAGTCTATTATCTTCTACGGCATCACAAATAAAGGGCCGGAATGCAGGAAGAAGATTGAAAAGTGAGATATTCTCATCGTGATATTCAATCTTTATAAAATGCTCCGCAATTTCGAAATAATAACTCATAGCCTGAAGTACCTGATGTCAAAGATTAATTTAAAGGTTGGTGGAAGATAGTAAAACTAAAATTATTTCCGTTTACTTTTCTTCACTGGTGCCACAACCTGATTCTCATCTGGAATGACAGGTTGATACTTAAACTCATCCGTTGTAAGATATTTTACGTTATAAATTGGTTTCTTTGAGACCTTCTTACCAGGAATAATAGCATATCTGTCTCTCAATTTCTGGAATTTCTTTTCAACGGCATCACGTGTTGCAGCCCATAATGTAACGCATGTGGCATGTTCAAATCCTATTGATGCAAGATAATCCTTTAACTGATAAGAGTAACTATCGCGTCCATACAAGAACCCACTTCTATCAATAACAGCAGAATCTACCTCTTGAATATCGGTGAAATAAACTGTAGAATCATTGAATGAAGCGGCAAAACCATAAAGATATACCTTGTTATTTCCCGCAAAAGCAGTGGTGCACACAAAGAAAGTACACACTGCAACAAATAATGTTTTCAATCTCATTTACCTTTTAATTTTATTATTAATAACGCAAGAGTAAATAGTTTATTGTCCAAGATAGGCTTTTAAACTTTTATTCTTCGAGTTATTTCGTAACCTACGTATAGCCTTCTCTTTAATCTGTCGCACACGTTCTCGCGTTAAACCAAACTTATCTCCAATCTCCTCAAGCGTCATTTCTGCTTGATTAATTCCAAAGAATGCCTCTATAATATTACGTTCTCGTTCATTCAAAGATTTTAGAGCACTTGATATTTCATCACGTAAAGACTCCTGAACAAGTACATTATCCGCCATTTGTGCATTGGAATTTGGCAGTACATCTAAAAGACTGTTCTCCTCTCCCTCTGCAAAAGGTGCATCCACCGACACGTGTCTACCATTCGATTTGATAGCATCTGCTACCTTTTCTTCTGGTATATCAACCTTCGCAGCAATCTCTTCGATGGTTGGAAAATGCTCATTCTCCTGCTCAAGCTTATTGAGAACACGCTTTATTTTGTTAACAGAACCAACTTGATTTAATGGTAATCTAACAATACGACTCTGTTCGGCTATCGCCTGAAGAATGCTTTGTCGAATCCACCATACAGCATAAGAAATAAACTTAAACCCTCGAGTTTCGTCAAACTTCTCAGCTGCTTTTATCAATCCTAAATTGCCTTCATTGATTAAATCGGGCAAACTCAGTCCCTGATTCTGATATTGTTTGGCAACAGAAACTACAAAACGAAGATTTGCGCGCGTTAGTTTCTCTAATGCACGACGGTCACCACGCTTTATCTTCTGCGCCAACTCAACTTCTTCTTCAACAGAAATAAGGTCTTCATGACCTATCTCTTGCAGATATTTATCAAGCGAAGCACATTCACGATTGGTGATTGATTTTGTGATTTTCAGTTGCCTCATTAAGTGTTAAAAATCTTTCTCTTCGCAAAAATACAGTTTTTTTATATTCCATGCAAATTTTTTTTCGCTTTTATCTCTTAAAAAATGCTTTATATTTCAACTAAATAGGAACAAAAAAGATAATCAAAACATTTTCCATTATGATTTATACAGAAAATTTAAAAGACCTACATTGAAACACAAAACGACCTATTAACATGATTAAAACAAATGAAATGGAGTTGATAAATGAGCTTTCTAAGAAAAAATAACAACCAACTTTATAGAAGAAATACATGTAAATAAATCTTATGAATAATAACGTTCGTTTAATGAAACCAATAAATTTGAGAAATAAAGAAAATGAAGTTTATTAGACCATTCTAATTCAAGAAAAACAAGAAACAAGGGAATCGTCAAAACAAAATGTGCCAAATCAGTGAGTTATTTGAATCATTTTACACTGCAAAATGAATCAAACAACGACAGAATATGCATCATTTTACTCGATAAAAAACCATAGTATCAACTACTGCCCCACTTATCTAATATCATGAAGACCAAATAAGACTGCAAAAGGTCAATAGCCTTAGCAAACTAAAATACACCATTCTTTATATTGTTTTAACTTTGCTTTTTCTTTCTTTTTCCTTACCTTTGCAGCCAAAAAATAGGTTATTAGTTGTTATGCAGAATCAATTTTCACGCACACAATTACTGATTGGTAAGCCAGCCATGGACACTTTGTCTGGTGCGCGCGTTGCCGTTTTCGGTATAGGTGGAGTCGGTAGTTACGTAACCGAAGTGTTGGCACGTAGCGGTGTTGGTGAACTCGACATCTTTGATGATGATCGTGTCTGTCTAACCAATGTCAATAGACAACTTTATGCACTACTATCCACTGTAGGAAAACATAAAGTTGATGTTGCAGAAGAACGCATACACGATATTAATCGTCACTGTATCGTACATAAATATCAGATGTTTTACCTCCCCGAGAATGCCGATGCAATCGATTTAAAACAGTTTGATTATGTTGTAGATTGCATTGATACGGTTAGTGCAAAACTTGAACTTATTAAGCGATGTCACCGACTACATATCCCAATAATCTCTTGTATGGGAGCTGCAAACAAGTTAGATGCAACATCATTTAAGGTTGCTGACATCAATAAAACAAAGATGGATCCACTTGCAAAGGTAATAAGAAAGAAACTACGCAAGTTGAATATTCCACGCTTGAAAGTAGTTTATAGCGAAGAAGAGCCCATCAAACAGATTGATGACCCAAATATCAGTTGTAGATTTCATTGCATTTGTCCAGATAAAGACATGCGAAAATGTACAGACAGACGTGACATTCCAGCAAGCAATGCCTGGGTGCCTGCTGCAGCTGGACTGATTATTGGAGGTGAAGTGGTTAAAGATCTTGTCAAAAAAGCTAATACTCTACGCATCTATCCCGAAGAATTTGAAACCAATCCTTATGCCCAAACTGCAGCAGAAAAAGCTAAACATCATGAAGATAAATACAGAAAAATGATGGCAGAGAAAAGAAATGGTACATGGGTAGATGATAAAGTTGTGATGAAACTTCCCGAAGGATTTTAAGTTATCAGACTAAAATGAAAGTTTATCTATTCAATCCTGGTCACGATATAGCATTAGCAGCACATCAGAAATATGTCACACTGCCTCATGCTGCACGCCAATTACAAACCGACTTGGCTTTTCTTCCAGCTTTATGGGCTACAGAAGAAAGCTATATCCTTGTGGAAGATAAGAATCATGTGAAAGTACCTACCTATCTTAAGCAATATACTTCACATGTGAACTTTATTGGTTTCAATGACTTAGCGAATCATATTAAAGAAGATGTTGAATTTATTCCTTGGGGATGGGATTTAGCTTTACGCCAACAATTAATTGATAAAACACAAGGATTAATTGAAGATTTTCTTCCGTCAGAAAAGCAGTTAGAAGGTATTCGAAATATAAGTGGAAGAGGTTGGAGTGCACTACACCTCCTACCCCGCTTGACATCATCGGTTGACAAAACAATAGGTGAAGTTGAAATCTTTGATAACTACACTTCATTAACACAATATTTGCAACCGGAAGAAAATGGTTTAGCCTATCAATACGTATTAAAGGCCCCATGGAGCAGTAGTGGTCGTGGACTGAGATTTGTTGACATGAATCACGAAGGCATTTCAACCCATCTCAAAGGATGGATTAAGAATGTGATAGACAAACAGAAATATATCACAGCAGAGCCATATTATAGTAAGGTATGTGACTTTGGAATGGAGTTTTATGCACACAAAGATGGGACTATTGACTATCTTGGCTTATCAGTATTCAACACAACAAATGGTGCGTATACAGGTAATGTGTTGGCAGATGAGATTCAAAAAGAGAAAATATTATCAAGATATGTCTTGACAACATGCTTGAAAAATATCCGTGATATCATTAAAAACATCATGTCTTCTGCCCTCAAAGATGTCTATACTGGCCCCTTTGGAGTTGACATGATGATTCTTAACAATGGATATATACATCCATGTGTAGAACTGAACCTGCGCCAAACTATGGGACATGTGGCCTTAGCGCTAACGCAAAAGGTTGAAGTTCCACGTGTCATGCGCATGAGTTTTCAGGCAGGACACTATTCAATGCACATCAACTCACTACCCTCTTTATCGAAAGAACAATAGTGTTCGAAAACGCTATTCATGGTGATAAGGTTCACCTTTGATGATAGTACATGCACGATAAAGTTGTTCTGTGAAGATGAGACGAACCATTTGATGGCTAAATGTCATGCGTGACAATGAGAGTTTTTCATTTGCCCGTTGATACATTGCTGCTGAAAATCCATACGGACCACCTATTACGAAAACAAGACGGCGGGCAGTATGCTGTTCTTTTTGTAACCATTCAGCAAATTCAATAGAGCGAAACTCTTTACCATGCTCATCAAGCAGTACAACCGTGTCTGCAGGTTTAAGGCATGACAAGATTAACTCTCCCTCGCGTTCCTTTTGTTGTTCATTACTGAGTTTCTTCGTATTCTTCAACTCAGGGATAACCGTGATATCAAAAGGCATGTAATGTTCGATGCGTTCTCGATAATCGTTGATGCCTGCAATAAAATGTTTATTAATGGTTTTCCCCACTAAAATAAGAAGTGTTTTCATTTAACCTTATTCTTTTCTCTGCGAGGAAACCAACCTTTTTCAACTCTTTTCTTTTGCTCAAAAAGTTCACCAATCGACCAAAGGAATGAAGCGCCGAGCACACCGAATATAGATGACCAAATGATATGTGAGATACACATTGAACAAAGCACACAGACGATGCCCGAAATAAGGAATAGAATCCATGGTTTTGTACCAAAATAATATTCTGTTTTAATGACAATAGGATGAAATAAGCCTATTATCATGAATGTAGAAATTGCAATTATTATACCAGTGAAATACATAATGTTATAGCTTTTAGGTCGCTAAGTTACAAAAAAATTATATATTAATCGATGTTTTTTAATTGAAAATGTGTAACTTTGCGTGAGAACAATTTATAAAATAATTCATACTTTAAGACTATGGCAAATAACACAGAACTAATTTCACAGTGTGAAGCAAAAGCCAAACAATGGTTATCACCGGCCTTTGACGAAGAGACCAGAAAAGAAGTTGAAGCAAAATTAAAGGCAGAAGACAAAACAGAATTGGTTGAAAGCTTTTATAAAGATCTTGAATTTGGTACAGGTGGTCTCCGCGGTATAATGGGAGCAGGTTCTAACCGCATGAATATCTACACGGTTGGAATGGCAACTCAGGGCTTCGCTAACTATCTAAAGAAGAACTTCGAAGGTAAGAAAGACATAGCAGTTGTTGTTTGTCATGACTGCAGAAACAACAGTCGGAAGTTTGCAGAGACGGTTGCTAATATCTTTTCTGCTAATGGAATAAAGGCTTATTTGTTTGATGATATGCGCCCAACTCCTGAATGTTCTTATGCCATTCGACACTTACATTGTCAAGCCGGCGTAAATATCACCGCCAGCCACAACCCAAAAGAGTATAATGGTTATAAGGCTTATTGGGAAGATGGAGCACAAGTACTTGCGCCTCATGACACAGGTATCATTGACGAGGTTAACAAAGTAAAGGTTGAAGACGTAAAATTCAAGGGCAATCCTTCATTGATTCAGAGCATTGGAAAAGATATTGATGAACCTTATTTGAAAGAAATCCACACACTAAGTATAGATCCTGAAGTCATCAAACGTCATCATGACTTGAAAATTGTCTATACACCTTTGCATGGAACTGGCATGATGGCAATCCCACAAAGCCTCAAACTATGGGGATTTGACAATGTACATTGCGTCAAAGAACAAATGCAAAGAAGTGGTGATTTCCCAACCGTTGTTAGTCCAAACCCAGAAAACGGCGAAGCATTAGCTTTGGCGATACGTGATGCAAAGGCTTTGGATGCAGATATTGTAATGGCATCTGACCCAGACGCAGATCGTGTAGGAATGGCTTGTAAGAATGACAAGGGCGAATGGGTTTTGATTAATGGTAACCAAACTTGTTTGATTTTCCTTTATTACATCATTACGAATCGTCAGGCGAAAGGTTTGCTAAAACCAACTGATTTCATTGTTAAGACCATCGTTACAACCGAAGTTATTAAAAAGGTTGCCGACAAAGCAGGAATAGAAATGCGTGACTGCTATACAGGATTCAAGTGGATTGCACGTGAAATTCGACTCTCTGAAGGAAAGCAGAAATATATTGGTGGCGGCGAAGAAAGCTATGGTTTCCTTGCAGAAGATTTTGTTCGAGATAAAGATTCCGTTTCAGCTATTAGCCTTTTGGCAGAGATTTGCGCTTGGGCAAAAGATAAAGGAAAGACCCTCTACGATGTCCTCATGGATATATATCTGGAATATGGATTCTCAAAAGAGTTCACTGTAAACGTTGTTCGACCAGGAAAGACAGGAGCTGAAGAGATTAAACAGATGATGACAAACTTCAGAAATAATCCTCCTAAAGACCTTGGTGGTAGTAAAGTTGTATTGTGGAAAGACTATCAAACACTTGAAACAACTCATGAAGATGGTTCGAAGACAAAGCTCGACATGCCTGCAACAAGTAATGTTCTGCAATGGTTCTGCAACGATGGAACTAAAGTTAGTGTAAGACCTTCAGGCACAGAACCGAAAATTAAGTTCTATCTTGAAGTGAAAGGTGACATCAAGAAGGCTTCTGAATATGCTGCTCTTGAACTACAAGGAATGGAGAAAATCAACGCAATAAAAAAGAGTTTAGGACTTGACAAAGATTAAAATGAGTAAGTTAATAATTAATTCATACGAAGAGTTTGCATCACATTTAGGCCAACATTTAGGCGTTTCAGAATGGCTTAAAGTTGATCAGAAACGTATTAATGACTTTGCTGATGCAACATTAGACCATCAATGGATTCATATTGATGAAGAACGTGCAAAGAAAGAAAGCCCATATAAGAGTACTATTGCACATGGTTATTTGACATTGTCATTGCTTCCCTACATGTGGAATCAAATCATTGAGGTAAACAATCTCAAGATGATGGTCAACTATGGCATGGATAAAATGCGCTTTGGTAAACCTGTTCTCACAGGGAATAGTGTCAGATTATCAACAACGCTCAATCAAATTGAGAACCTAAGAGGTATCTGCAAAGTACAAATCGGATTCAAAATTGAAATAGAAAACGAGAAAAAGCCTGCCCTTGAAGGCGAAGCTACCTTCCTTTACTATTTCAAATAAGTAATTAAAAGAAATGGAGAAAGCCAACACTTTCTCCATTTTTCTTTATCTATCATTATATAATATCTACTCAACAAAAACATTTAGGAAACTCATTCCTATATAAATGCTTTATAAAAGCTATCTAAACGAGAGATGTTTTGATGCAAATGACCGCGTAATTACAATAGTTTTAGACGCTTAAACTCCTCAAAGAGTGGTAAGGCAATTGCCTTTGCATCAGGATGAGGGGCTCCCGTCGTACCTAAAGCGCGCAAATCAAAGAAATGTTTCCAATCGCTTACTAACGCAGTATGTACTAATTCTGTATTCGTATCTAATGGCAATACAACACGAGCTTCTTGAGGTTTCTTTCCCTTTGAAATCAAATTCATATATGAAAATTCACAGGCAAGGTTAGCAAAAAGCCACAAATCAAACGCACTCCACTGCTCTTGGGGCTTTGAATCAATAATGTCTGCACAATATTTCGTTAGAGATTCAGCATTAGCAGCGTCTTCCTTTTCACTAAAATCACTCTCTTTCATTACCCAGTCAGGAAGATTCACAGCAATCTCTCCACCAAACTTTTCTTTGCTATAATTGCAATAGCGTGTTGATTGCTCAGCCATAGAGTTGGCACGATGCCTGTTAAACTCACGCGTAACACCAACTTGAGTGGTGAAATGAACAGTAATACGAAGCTCATGTAGGGGAAGAGGGTCGCACACAAACTGCAAATCATCCAACCATTTGTTTTCAGCGAGCACCCTCAGATTAGTAGTTATATATGCCACTCCATCTTTCAGATTCATATGCGAAAATCGATTGTTAGCATAGCGATTAATGAGCGACTCCGAATTTGATTTCAAATATACCGTACCATGTTCAAGCATCGCCGTATGATCGGATGCTATCATCTTTTCAACAAATGGTTTTGCAGAATCTTCAGAGGCATTCTTCTCACTCTTGTAACAAACTCTTCCGGCTCGTTCTATTTGCTTATAAATGCCATTAAGTCCCTTTTCTTGAGCCCATATTTCATAGGATGGATGGATTATCTTCATATCTTTAATATTATATTTATCATTACTCCAATCGGATTATTATTTTACTTTATCATAGAACTCTTTCAAAGCCACTCTTGAAACTCCGAGCTTTTCAAGACTTCGTAAATCTTCTAAAGCTTCTTCTTTCTTCTTTAATTGTATTCTAACGAATGCCCGTGAAAGAAGATAATCTTGTTCATTAGGGCATCGCTTTATAGCTTCTGAGTAGTCAAACTCAGCCAAACTATACATCTTTCGTTCTCGCTCCATGTTGGCTCTTGCAGCATAAGCCACGGCACTATCTGGATATTGATTGATTAAACGATTTATACCATCAAATGCCTCCGTATAATGTTTATCCTTTTCATTCAGTAACGCCAGCCCCAATTGCGCTTCAAAATTACCAGGCACTATATATAATAGGTGCTCATAATCTTGTCTTGCAAAGTTATATCGCGACAATTTCTCATTCACATACGCACGAAAGTAAAGTGCTGTTGGATTGTTTTCATCCTTCGCCAATACTCTATCGTATTCCTCCTTAGCATACTCCCATTCATGCAGACGAACGTTCCATGAAGCTTTTTGCAGTCGCAATGCAACACTTTCCGGATGGAAAGCCAAAGAATCGGATGCTGCTTTTAGGCTATCACGCATTGCATTTGAATTCTGCGCCACAGCGATTCCCGTTGAAATCATCCACATCAAAGCCAAGGTGAGACATCTATTCATAAATATCATCAATTTGGAAATCATCATCTTCTTTATCTTGTTTCCCACAAGGATTAAAGCCTTCAGGCAACCCAAACGTAGCTTTACTGCTATAACCCAATGAAGAATCACGATAAATCTTCTTCATATAATACGCCCAAATCGGCAATGCCATCGTTGCACCCTGCCCCATTGACATGTTATCGAAATGGATATCGCGATCTTCTCCGCCTACCCAAATACCAGTAACTAATTGAGGAGTAAAACCTATGAACCAAGCATCACTATTATTATTCGTTGTACCTGTCTTACCACAGATTTGTCCTTCCATGTGATATTTATAGCGGAGTCGACTTGCTGTTCCACCATCAACAACGCCTTGTAACAAGACAAGCATCTTGTTTGCACTCTCGGCACTAATCACTTCATTCATACGCGGCTGGAATGTTGCAATCACATTTCCCTCGTTATCCTCAATCTTGCTAACAAACATTGGTGCTGTTCGTATTCCATGATTGGCAAATGCAGAATAGGCACTTACCATTTCAGCCACACTCACGTCGCACGGACCGAGACAAAGTGACATTGAAGGATGAATGTCAGGATTGTTGATGCCAAATTCATGAAGTGTTGATACAAACTGCTGAGGGTTCAACTTGCTCATCAAATAGGCTGAAATCCAGTTATTACTATTTGCCAAGCCCCACTGAAGCGTCACCATCTGCCCATAGCGTGCATGCGAACCATTACGCGGAGTCCATGGTCTGCCTGCTACCATATAGGTTTTTTGTACATTAGGCGCCATGTCACATGGAGAAAAACCATTTTCCATGGCAAGTGCATACAAGAATGGTTTAATCGTAGAACCAACCTGTCGGCGACCTCCCGTAACCATATCATACATGAAATGTGTGTAATCCAAACCTCCCACATAGGCTTTCACTGCGCCCGTTTTGGGGTCCATGCTCATAAAGCCGGCGCGCAAGAAACTCTTATAGTATTTGATTGAGTCCATTGGAGTCATCACCGTGTCAATGTCACCATGATAGGTGAAAATGGTCATCTCAACCGGACGATGAAAGGCAGCGCGAATCTCTTGCTCACTTGCACCTTGAGCTTTCATATTACGATAGCGCTCACTCTGATACATATTTCGATTCAAAATCGAACGCAACTGAGCCAAAGTCAACGAAGATGTAAACGGAGCATTCTTCTTACTTCGATTAGCCTTATTAAAGGCTGGCTGCAAGAATTTTGTCACATGACCATATACCGATTCTTCTGCAAATTGTTGCATGTGGCTGTCGATTGTCGTTGTAATCTTCAAACCATCGGTGTAAATATTATAAGGCGTACCATCTTTCTTGAAATTCTTGTTACACCAACCATACAAGGGGTCACTAACCCAGGCTATCGAGTCCAAAGTATATTGCACCTTATTCCAAGATGGATAGTTCGACCTATCAGGCTTTTCGGCCATCATATACTGACGAAGGAACTCTCTGAAATATGTTGCCTCTCCATCCTTATGATCAATTCGACGAAAGTTTAAAGCAATTGGCTTAGCACAATACTCATCATATTGTGACCTCGACAAATAACCAGCTTTCAACATCTGACCTAAAACGACATTCCGACGATTACGCGCGCGCTCTGGGAATCTCACAGGATTAAAAAGTGACGGATTCTTACAAAGACCTATAAGCATAGCCGACTCGTCAACATCCAAATCCTTAGCTTCCTTATTAAAATAAGTATTTGCTGCCGTCTTAATACCTACCGCATTATGCAAGAAATCAAAATAATTCAAATACAAAGCGATAATCTCTTCCTTTGTATAATTACGTTCAAGTTTCACAGCTATCACCCACTCTATGGGCTTCTGTAACATTCGTTCCAACGTATTGTGCACCTGCGCAGAATACAATTGTTTCGCAAGCTGCTGAGTGATGGTCGAACCGCCACCTGCTGAAGCCTGGCCCAGCATTCCTCTCTTGACAATGGCACGCCCCAAAGCAATAAAATCAATTCCGCTATGCTCATAAAAACGTTCATCTTCTGTTGCCACCAAAGCATCAACCAAATGTTTTGAGATGCGGCTATAAGGAATGATAATTCTGTTTTCTTTATTGAGATTGTATGTACCAATCACCCTTCCATCCGAAGAATAAACCTGTGATGCAAACCTATTAATAGGATTTTGCAAATCTTCTACAGGAGGCATATAACCAATCCAACCATTCCAAATGGCTGTAAAGGCAAGCGCTGCTCCGCACACCAATATAATCAATGTCCCCCATAGAAAGTGAACAAAAGCTTTTCTCATCGTGATATCTTTTTAACTAAGAAACTTTGAAACTTAAAAATCAGTAGCTATCCACCGATTAACCATCACAAAGGTAATGTTATATCGGGAGAAAAAAGAATTTAAAACAAAGTTTTTCATGCCGCTAAGGAGTACCACAAGTCCACAAAGGGCATTTTATGATTAGATACAACGTATCAAGCACCAAAAAGCAAATTTTCATCGCAGATACAACGTATCAAGCACCAAAAAGCAAATTTTCATCGTAGATACAACGTATCAAGCACCAAAAAGCAAATTTTCATCGTAGATACAACGTATCTAACACCAAAAAGTAATTTTTCATCGCAGATACAACGTATCTAACACCAAAAAGTAATTTTTCATCGTAGATACAACGTATCAAGCACCAAAAAGCAATTTTTCATGCTTCCGCGTGGCGCAAAAACGCCAAAAAACAATTTTTCATACTTCCGCGTGGCGCAGAAACGCCAAAAAGCAAATTTTCATGCTTCCGCGTGGCGCGGAAACGATTTAAAAGAGATGATAAAAGAAAGCCCAGCAAATATTAATCTGCGAGGCTAATATCATTCACATTCTTATGCTATCAATACAGGCGTAATGGAGGTACTTTTAGTAACCTTCAGCTGCTCTATACAAGTTTATATAGGCTATTTAAAGCCCAATAAATCATTTTATATGAAATTAGCAACATAGCTACAGTAAATAATGAATTGTGTGGTAGACAAGGTAAAGGAAGAGTAAAAAAGAGGATGTATCAATTTTGACACACCCTCTTACTATTATGTTTTTTCTCTACTATCTCTTTCCGTTAGCAGTCCATATTTTCCCATCTTTAGTGTATAGAATATTCAATGATGAAGCATTGATTCTAATTATTTTTACACCTTCTTTCAAGTCGATATTTACTAAAGTGTGGTCACCTTCCTTCTTAAAGGTTACGCCTTTAAGGTCAGGGATTCCATCTGAAAATCTAAAATAGTAACTACCTGCTGCTTTAATGACAGTTATAGAACCGTTATCGGCACTTTTCTTTATTTTATCACCTGAATAAGAGATTCTTCCTTTGTATGTTCCTACAAAGATATCATTGTCTGCAGGGTCATCTGTCTTGCTACAAGAGATTGAGGTAAGAGCTACAATGAATAAACAAATCAAAGTAGCTAAACTGAAGATTTTTTTCATAAATAATTTTATTTTAAGGGTTACTAATCAGCTAAGTTATTTCTTAACTTTTTCTTTCAATGACGCTAATTTCTTTTCTAATAGCTTAACAAGGTCTTCTGGTTTACTGTCTGAATCTGATAAAAGATTGTCAACCTTTTCTTCTAAAGTGCCTTTTAACTCCATTGATTTATCACGCATTTTTCTTGTAAGACTATCAAACTGATCTTTTAAGTCATCAATTTTATCGCCTATAGAATTCTTTTTACATAAGGTTTTATCTTTGTCAAGTACAAAAAGTACACCTATACCTGCAACTGTTCCAGCTGCTACTCCTAATAAAATGCTTCCAATTTTTGACATAGTTTTTCGGTTTTAATTATGTTATAAAATACAAGGTTTATGTAGTAAAAGTATGCTTATTTTGGTAACCTTTGTCACATAAGCTAACTAAACTCTGATGCGAAGATACGAAAAAATATTGATAATAGCAAATCTTATACGAGGATTGCAGTTGAATAATACAAAAAATAACATTCAAACTGTTTAGCTTATGATAATGTTTTGTATATTAACAAAAAATTATTATCAGGTTATCAGAGCCTTTAAAAAGCAATTTTTCATCGTAGATACAACGTATCTAATACCAAAAAGTAATTTTTCATCGTAGATACAACGTATCTAACACCAAAAAGCAATTCTTCATCATAAATACAACGTATCTAATACCAAAAAGCATTTTTTCATCGTAGATACAACGTATCTAACACCAAAAAGCATTTTTTCATCACAGATACAACGTATCTAACGCCAAAAAGCAATTTTTCATCGCAGATACAACGTATCTAACACCAAAAAGCATTTTTTCATCGTAAATACAACGTATCTAACACCAAAAGGTAATTTTTCATGCTTCTGCGCGGCGCGGAAACACCAAAAAGCAAATTTTCATGCTTCCACGTGGCGCGGAAACACCAAAAAGCAAATTTACATGCTTCCGCGTGGCGCGGAAACAATTTAAAAGAGATGATAAAAAAAGCCCCGCAAATATTAGTCTGCGAGGCTTATATCATTCACATTCTTATACTATCAATACAGGGTAATGGAAGCCTATGTGAAGTATAAAAAGAATTTTTGATAATAAAACAATGAAATATCAGAGTAAATAACTACATTTGCAGTTGTGCACTTTTGTTTGACAACGTACAAGTTGCGGCTAAGGCGTTAACTCAAGCATCTAAGCAAGGGGTTAAGTCTGCTTCGGAGTTAGGTATTAAAGATGGAATGAAAACGACATCAACCAAAGCTTTAGAGTTAGGACAAGAATTCCTTGGGAAAGGCTACCGAGAAGTTGGTCCTGGTAGATATGTTTCAGCCGATGGAAAACGAGTGTTCCGCATGGGTGACAATGATATTTTAGGTAAACATGGAGGTGGACCTCATGTGAATTTTGAAACACTGAAGCCAAATCCCAACAAACCTGGAAAGATGATGGTTGATCAAAATTATCATGTTTTCATAACCGAATAATAGAATGAAAAAAGTCACATTAAATGTTCCGAATTATTCCCCTGATACCGGAGTGGTACTCAATTGGGAAGGTAATTTCACAATTAAGGTCTCCGATATAAATGGGAGCGTCTCAATTGAGGCTAATACCGAGGGATTAGTTTCTTTAGCAAATCACTTGCTAAATTTATCCCAATCATCGGTTCCTATAGGAACTCATCTTCATCTTGATGAGTACAACTCTCTTGAAGAAGGATCTTTAGATTTAATAATCGAAAAGATTTGATTCCAATAAGTCTGTTTATGGGTCTGACAATACGATCCATAAACAGATTTATTGTTAAATCAAAATCTGTTTACCTTTCCTATACTTATACTATATGTAGAATCTAACGCCTTGTTGTTGTGAACGTTAGTGTCAATATATATATACAGGCTTTCGTCGCGGAATATTTATCTGGTCGCAACGCCTCTCAGAACCGTATCGGTAGATTGATGCTTCGTGAGGACGGCAGTGGCGCTATCGAGTATTACTACGGTAAAATGGGTAAAGTTTTGAAGACGGTACGCACGCTGATTGTACCTAATCAGGCTGTGGCAACCTACGTAACACAGTGGAAGTATGACAGCCATAACCGCCTATTGGAAATGATTTACCCCGATGAGGAGAAGGTAACCTACGGCTACAACCTCGGCGGGCAGGTAGACCACGTCCGTGGTTACAAGCCCTATGGCTACGATTATGTGAACAAGATTGGTTACGACAAGTTCGAGCAGCGCACCTACCTGAAGTATTGCAACGGAGCGGAAACACCAAAAAAGCAATTTTTCATATTTCCGCGTGGCGCGGAAACGATTTAAAAGAGATGATAAAAGAAAGCCCCGCAAATATTAATCTGCGAGGCTTATATCATTCACATTCTTATGCCATCAAAACATAAAATGTGGTGCTGTTTCTAATTTACTCTTCTGTTTTTCGGTCATCAATATTATCTCCTTGCGTAGGAGCCATTGTAGCTTCAAAGTCTGTGATTCCGGCTTTAACCAACAGGTTATACCATTGGAGCAATTTCTTGATGTCACTGTCATGCACGCGATCTTCATCGAACTCAGGCAGGATTTCAGTAAAATATGCGCGAAGTTCTTTGCCGCTCATTTTCTTATAATTGACAGAAACCTCTTTGCCGGCCTCCTTTTTAGATACACTATCCAAAACTTTCCACAAAGGAATATCTTCTCCTGTGGTATAGATAGCGATGTCTCCAAGACTTGTCACACGATCAGAGGCAAAGGCTGGAACACGTTTGTGCGTATCGTCAAGTGCTTCTACAATGAGATTCATTTTCCCACGAGAAACCAATTTGTAAAGGCCAGGTTTGCCTGCAATTGAAAGGATTGTTTCCATTTTCTTAATTGATTTGATTATTATTTTGTTTTAATTATACCTTATATTGAAATACTTCAAGCATCTTCTCTATTTGCAAATTCAAATCTTCGCGTTCGTCATTGAGCAACACAAAATCAGACTGCCGTTCTATATCCGATTGCGGCATTTGGCAGTTTATCCATTGCAATGCCTGCATCTGACTGATGTTGTCGCGCGCCATTATGCGTTTTTCCCTGATTTGTATGGGTGCTGAAACACAAACAATATGGTCAAAATGCACACGATGATTAAAACCGCTCTCAAAGAGGATTGCGCTTTCCAACCAATCAAAGCCACTTGAGAGAAAGTCTTCTGCTACAAATGGATGGATGATATTGTTGACGGCTTGCTTGTTTTCATTGCTTTTTAATAGAAAAGAAGCTAAAACACTTTTTACCATCATGCCATTTTGATAGACATCATCTCCGATAAGATTTGTCAATTTGCATTTTAGGTCATCATTCTCACGCATAAGACGCTTGGCTGCCTTGTCGCAATCATAAATCTTAATGCCACGAGCAGTCAACAAATGACAAATGAAAGTTTTTCCCGAACCTATACCACCCGTAATAGCAATCTTTTGAGACATAACGTTCATGTATAAACCTTTTATTGCTGTTCAATCAGGTAATCCACCTGAGTCATTTGCAATCGGGGATGAATGATATCCTTTGGATATTGGCGAAGCCTTATGGAACACTTATCGGAAGGCTGACCTACGATATCATTATAATCGACCGCCACAATAAACTGGTCAGAATGAATTGATCTGAATCTGCTTCCGCCTACGGCAAATGAAACTCTTACCTTTGAGGGGAAAGTGCGCAACACCTTACCTGCCGGCATGTTGATAGCCACAATAGGAACCTCAACACTCTCTTCAGTCAAGATATCAGGGTATATTGTCATTCTCACCTTTTGCGGAACAATCTTCGCTCCCTTTATACCACGCAATGAAACCTCTCGCGTTATCGTGTCTTCAATCTGACACATGGACAAAAGTTCTGTCGAAATCTTACGAATGCTGTCGAGCGTGTGTCTGTCCGCGTAAACGGTTACCATAGACGGATAGAACTTTATCTGAGAGATATAATAACTTTTCCCTGCCTCTACAACCCCCGAAATACGAACAGGATACTGCCGAGACTGGCCATAATTGAAATAAAAAGTTTGTAAATCGGACTTAATAGCAGATATTTTTGAAGAACTGAAGAGTCGAAGATAAATCAGACGCTGCAAATCAGACAACGTAATCTTGCCTGTTCCTGTACTCCTATTAGCAAAAGTTTCGAAATCAATGAGAACGGGTTGCACCTTATTTCCATAGGTATAAGCAAGTAAAGTAAACCCTTTATCACGGACAGTAACATCAATAGTGTCACTCACATTTTGCGTAATAACGACATTTTTGGGCACATTGACTAATTTCACAGGGATATGAATGTCTTCATCATACGTCTCATTGAGAGCCATAAGAAGCCAGAATGTTCCACTCAATCCGAGGAAAAACAAAAAAATCAGAAACTCTCTATTCAGCGAACTAAACAAAAAGTTTCTGACATTCTTAGCTAATGTGAGAAGTTTATGCATTAGGCATTTGAGATGATGCGTCTTCAAAGACGTAACCCTTATTAACTGTTATAACTACGCCACGCGCAATTTCAACATCAACAGTGTTTGCTTGAATATCTACACGCTTTATTGTTCCATAGATACCACCACCCGTTACGACTTTAGAACCTTCTTGAAGAGAGTTCTGGAAATTACGAATCTTCTTCTGTTTCTTTTGTTGTGGACGAACCATGAACAACCAAAAAATGATAAGAATGGCACCCATCATTACAAAAACTCCCATTCCTCCACCTTGAGCTGCTTGCGCAGATAATAACATTATATTCATTTTAGTTAGATATTAATTAATTAGTTTTTCCCTTTATTTACATGCTCTCTTAATGTTTTCAGCATCATTCCATTGTCTACCAGAAAACGAGCAATCGAGTCTAACATTCCATTTATATAGCCAGCACTCTTCGATGTGCTATATAATTTAGCTAAATCCACATATTCATTTATAGTGACACTCACGGGGATATTAGGGAATGTGAGCATTTCTGCAATTGCGATTTGCATGATAACGATATCCATATAAGCTAAACGTCCAAAGTCCCAATTGCGACTTGCCTCACTCATATAGTGCTGATATTGGTCTGCATTGATGATTGTAGCCCTAAAAAGCTTACGTGCAAACTCTTTATCTTCGTCATCTTTATATTCAGGAAGAAGCTCCTGTTCACTACCATTAGCTTGTTCGAAACGCTTAATGGTCTTCAACACAAACGTATCAACAATTTCGCGGTCGTCATTCCAATAAAGACTTTTCTCTTCAAGCAATGCATCGAGATCTTCATTATTCTGGATAAGCTGTTTATAAATCTTGCGCCATACTTCGCGATCAGCTTCATAACTATCCTCTTCTGAAGACATGTAGTCTGTATAAATCGAACTACTTTCTATTAGGTTACACATCTTGCGCAAGAACTCAATATCACCAGCCCAAGATAACTTTTGTGCTTCAACAAAATCTTGGAGCATCTTGTTCTCTTCCAATTGAACTGCAAATTTGTTATAAGCAAATTTCTGAGATGGTGCGTCTGTTCCCTCGCGTTGTGCTCTTTGTGTTGCTATTTCAACCCGATGACGTTCTTCACGTGTTATGGCAACTATCAACAAAAGCAACGTATTATATAAGTCATACGCTTTTGAAAGACTGAAAAACAATTCCTTTTCAGCAGTATCAATATTTTTGTTACCGTTTTGATAGTATGCATAGGTTAACTGAACTACCTTGATCCTTATAAGTTCCCTATTAATCATTCTCTAATAATTTATGGATTCCTATATCGTTGATTATATTAGCCACAAAAGTAGATGATTTCAACTGAATATGCAAATCAAAGCTCTTATTTTCAATATTTTTTAGAAGAAATTTGCATAGAACCCAAAAATAGACTACCTTTGCAACGCTTTTCCGAGAGCAATCTCGTGTGATGGCGAATTAATTCATAACAATTTAATTTAGAGTAACACAAATTATGAAAGAGATTAATGTTGCAGGTCAGAAGCGAACAGACCTTGGTAAAAAAGCTTCTAAAGAACTTCGTAAACAAGGTTTTATTCCTTGTAACCTTTATGGAGAGAAGAAAAACGCTGATGGTAAGCCTGAAGCACATGCATTCACAATTGCATTCAGCGAGCTTCGTAAAATCATCTATACTCCCCACATCTACGTTATCAATTTGAATATTGAAGGTGAGCATCACACAGCAATTTTGAAAGAGATTCAATTTCACCCAGTAACAGATGCACCTCTTCACGTTGATTTCTATGAGGTAAACGACCAAAAACCAATCAATATTGGTATCCCTGTCAAGCTGACTGGTCTTGCACAAGGTGTTCGTGATGGTGGACGTATGAACCTTTCTATTCGTAAGATTAACGTAACTGCACCTTATCAGCAAATTCCTGAGCATCTTGACATCGATGTTACAGCATTGAAGATTGGTAAGAGTATTAAGGTTGGAGAACTTTCTTTCGAAGGTCTTGAGATTACAACCAGCAAAGATGTTGTTGTATGTTCTGTTAAGATGACAAGACAAGCACAACAAGCTGCAGCCGCAAGTGCTGAAGATTCATCTGCTGCTGAATAATTACAATGGATAAGTTTCTAATTTGTGGTTTAGGGAATCCTGGTGATGAATATCAAGAAACCCGCCACAATACAGGATTCATGGTATTGGACGCTTTTGCAAAAGCGTCCAATATTCATTTTGAAGACAAGCGATATGGATTCATTGCAGAAACCACTCTCAAAGGTCGTAAATTGATTTTATTGAAGCCAACAACATTTATGAATCTAAGCGGTAACGCTGTAAGGTATTGGCTTAACAAAGAAAACATTGACCAAAGTCGGCTTCTTGTCATTAGCGATGATATCGCTTTACCTCTTGGGGCATTCCGCCTTAAGGCAAATGGTAATAATGGAGGGCACAATGGATTGGGGCATATTCAACAACTAATTGGCACAAACTACGCCCGTTTACGAATGGGAATCGGAAATGATTACCCCAAAGGAGGCCAGGTTGATTGGGTTTTGGGGAAATACGATGACAATGACAAGACCATACTACAACCCAGCATCAATATTGCATGCGATATCATTAAAAGCTTTGCTTTAGCTGGAATAGATATCACAATGAACCAATTTAATAAACTCGGGAAGAAATAAATATGCAGGAAACCGCAAGAATAGATAAATGGCTTTGGGCCGCTCGCATATTCAAGACACGTTCTATTGCTGCAGATGCATGTAAGAATGGGCGTGTAACAAAGGGCGGAGTAAACGTCAAACCCAGCCACCTCATTAAGGTAGGCGAAGTAGTTAACGTTAAGAAGCCACCTATCACCTATTCTTATAAGGTGTTAAAATGTATCGAACAACGTGTTGGAGCGAAATTGATTCCCGAAGTTTATGAAAATGTTACTTCTCCAAAGCAATATGAATTGCTTGAAATGAGTCGTATCAGTGGTTTTGTTGATCGTGCACGAGGAACAGGAAGACCCACCAAAAAGGATCGTCGCGCTATTGATTCTTTTGTTGATCCGCTTATGTTTGGTTTCGATGATGAAGATGATTTTGACGATTAAACAAAACTTATCGTATCCAACAAAACAAACACGGGTGACAAAGCTCTGCACAATTCCTATTTCTGTTTGTGATATTTGACAATGTGCTAAAATATGAAAAAAAAACCATTTTTTGCTATCTACAGTTTGCAAATAAGGAAATAAGTATTATCTTTGCATTGTATTTATATATAATATAACTCATAGATAATGGAAGCTTTCTTTCGTACACACGCTTATCTTGTTGAACATACAAACGCACCTGTACGTCGCACCCTAATGGATGAGATTAATTGGGACGATCGTATGATTGGCATTAAAGGCACGCGTGGTGTTGGAAAGACTACTTTCTTATTGCAATACGCGAAAGAAAAGTTTGGTGCACACGACAAGAGATGTCTCTATGTCAATATGAATAACTTTTATTTTCAGGGTAAAGGTATTGCAGATTTTGCTGGAGACTTTGTCAACAATGGTGGAAAAGTTCTTTTGATTGACCAAGTGTTCAAACAACCTAATTGGAGTACAGAACTTCGTAAATGCTATGACTCTTATCCAAATCTAAAGATTGTCTTCACGGGTAGTAGCGTTATGAGACTCAAAGAAGAGAATCCTGAACTCCATAGTATAGTTGAAAGCTATAATCTTCGTGGATTTTCATTTCGAGAATATCTTAATTTAATGACAGGAAATAACTTCCATGCTTACACCTTAGATGAGATTTTACATAATCACGAGCACATTATTAAAGATATCCTCCCATTAATTAGTCCGATGAAATACTTCTCTGATTACATTCATCACGGCTTTTATCCTTTCTTCTTAGAACACGCAAACTTCTCCGAAAACTTATTGAAGACAATGAACATGATGACAGAAGTCGACATTCTGCTCATCAAACAAATAGACTTAAAGTATCTGACCAAGATTAAAAAGCTCTTTTATTTATTGGCAGTTGAAGGCCCAAAAGCACCAAACATCAGTAATTTGGCGCATGAAATACAAACAAGTCGTGCAACAGTAATGAACTATATCAAGTATCTTGCAGATGCTCGACTCATTAATATCATTTATCCCGTCGGACATGAATTTCCTAAAAAGCCGAGTAAAGTAATGATGCACAACTCCAATTTGATGTATGCCATCTACCCGATTCAAGTAAACGAGCAAGAGGTTATGGAGACATTCTTCGTCAATTCTTTGTGGAAAGATCATCAAGTCAATCAAGCTTCAAAGGATCATTACTTTACTATTGATGGAAATCGTAAGTTTAAGATTACGGATGCATTAAGCGAACACAAGCAACGATGTAACCCTGACACCATCTATGCACGCTATAATACGGAAGTAGGAAAAGATAATCTCATCCCTCTTTGGCTGTTAGGTTTCCTGTATTAAAGGGAATAGCAACAAAGTTGAAACACAAACAAGACATTAAGTCTTTCAAAACGAGAAAAGAAATATAACATATATACAAAAACATTCATTAATATTTATCAGACATAAAATGGCTAAAGAAAAAAAAGTTTATCACTTGTGATGGTAACACAGCTGCCGCTCATGTAAGCTATATGTTTACAGAGGTTGCAGCAATCTACCCTATCACTCCGTCATCTCCAATGGCAGAGCATGTAGATGAATGGGCTGCTAAAGGTCGTAAGAACCTGTTTGGTCAGACTGTTTCTATCCAAGAAATGGAATCTGAGGCTGGTGCTGCAGGTGCTGTTCATGGTTCTTTGCAGGCAGGTGCCCTCACATCAACTTACACTGCATCACAGGGTTTGTTACTGATGATTCCAAACATGTACAAGATTGCAGGTGAATTGCTCCCTTGTGTGTTTAATGTTTCAGCACGTACACTGGCTTCTCATGCGCTTTGTATCTTTGGTGATCACCAAGATGTAATGGCATGTCGCCAGACAGGTTTTGCGATGTTCTGCTCTGGTTCAGTACAAGAGGTAATGGACCTTTCAGCAGTTCCACACCTGGCTACACTTGAATCATCAGTTCCTTTCATCAACTTCTTCGATGGTTTCCGTACATCTCACGAGTACCATAAGATTGAAGAGATGGATATGGAAGACATTCGTCCTCTTGTAAATCAAGAGTTCGTTAAGAACTTCCGCGATCGTGCCCTCACACCTGAGCGCCCAGTAACACGCGGTACAGCTGAAAACCCAGAGACATTCTTTACACATCGTGAAGCATGCAACCAATACTATGATCGCATTCCAGAGATTGTTGAGAAGTATTTGGGTGAGATTTCTAAGATTACCGGACGTGAGTATCACCTCTTTAATTACTATGGTGCTAAGGACGCGGAGAACATTATTATCCTCATGGGCTCTGCAACTGAACCCGCTCGTGAAGCTATAGACTTCCTCGTTAAGCAAGGAAAGAAGGTTGGTATGGTTGCAGTTCACCTCTATCGCCCATTCTCTGTTGAGGCTATCCGCAAGGCTATTCCTGATACAGTTAAGCGTATTGCAGTACTTGATCGTACTAAAGAACCAGGTGCTGAAGGCGAACCACTATATCTTGACGTAAAGAGTGCTCTTTATGAAGACCCACGCAAGCCATTGATTGTTGGTGGTCGTTATGGTCTTGGTTCTTCAGACACAACACCTTCTAAGATTATTTCTGTTTTCAACAACCTTGAGTTGCCAATGCCAAAGAATCACTTCACAGTGGGAATCGTTGATGATGTAACTTTCACATCACTTCCTGAAGTTGAAGAAGTACCTATGGGTGGCGATGGTTTGTATGAAGCTAAGTTCTATGGTTTAGGTGCAGATGGCACGGTTGGTGCTAATAAGAACTCTGTTCAGATTATCGGTAACAACACAAACAAGTATTGTCAGGCTTACTTTAGCTATGACTCAAAGAAGTCTGGTGGTTTCACTTGCTCACACCTCCGCTTTGGTGACGAGCCAATCCACTCTGCTTACCAGGTTAATACGCCTAACTTCGTGGCATGCCATGTACAGGCTTACCTCCACATGTATGATGTAACACGTGGTCTTCGCGATAATGGTACCTTCCTTTTGAATACCATCTTCGAAGGTGATGAGCTTGTAAACTTCATCCCAAATAAGGTTAAGAAGCACTTCGCTAAGCATAACATCAAGGTTTATTATATCAATGCTACGAAGATTGCTCAAGAGATTGGACTCGGTAACCGCACAAACACCATCCTCCAGTCTGCTTTCTTCCGCATCACAAAGGTTATCCCAACCGAACTTGCTGTAGAGCAGATGAAGGCTTTCATCGTGAAGTCTTACGGCCTCAAAGGACAAGATATTGTTGATAAGAACTATGCAGCTGTTGACCGCGGTGGCGAATATAAAGAACTCACTGTTGACCCTGCATGGGCTAATCTCCCTGCCGATGAAGACAAAGATGGTGATGTTCCAGCATTCATCAAAGAGATTGTTCGTCCTATCAACGCACAATCTGGTGACTTGCTCAAAGTTTCTGACTTTGTTAAACATGGCACTATCGATGGTACTTGGCATAATGGTACCGCAGCTTATGAGAAGCGTGGTGTAGCAGCCTTTGTTCCTGTATGGAAAGCCGAAAACTGTATACAATGTAACAAGTGTGCATATTGCTGTCCTCACGCAACTATTCGTCCGTTCGTTCTTGACGAAAAGGAAAAGGCGGGCTTTGAGGATACAACGTTAGATATCCTTGCACCAAAGCAACTTAAAGGCATGCAATTCCGCATTCAGGTTGATGTTCTTGACTGTCTTGGTTGTGGAAACTGTGCAGATGTCTGCCCAGGAAAGAAGGGTGAGAAAGCTCTTGTCATGACTCCATTCAATGTTGATGCTCCTGAAACAGTTAAAGAGACAAAGAACTGGGAATACATGATGAAGCAAGTAGCTTCTAAACAGGATCTCGTTGACCTCAAGTCAAACCCAAAGAACAGCCAGTTTGCAAAACCTTTGTTTGAGTTCTCTGGTGCATGTTCAGGCTGTGGTGAGACTCCTTACGTTAGATTGATTTCTCAACTCTTCGGAGATCGTGAAATGATTGCTAACGCTACAGGTTGCTCTTCTATCTACTCTGCTTCTATTCCATCAACACCTTACACCACAAATGATAAGGGTCAGGGCCCAGCTTTTGACAATTCATTGTTCGAAGACTTCTGTGAGTTCGGTCTTGGAATGGCAATGGGTAACAAGAAGATGAGGGAACGTATCTCTGTTCTATTGAAACAACAAATTGCCGACGATAAGGTTCCAGCACAATTCAAGGAAGCTGCTCAGAACTGGCTTGACAATAAAGACGATGCAGACGCTTCTAAGACGGCAACAGCTGCCTTGAAACCGCTCATCGAAGAAGGTGCAAAAGCAGGTTGTGACGTATGCAAGGAGTTGCAAACACTCGACCATTATCTCGTAAAGCGTAGCCAGTGGATTATCGGTGGTGATGGTGCTTCTTATGATATTGGCTATGGTGGTCTCGACCATGTACTCTCTACTGGTGAAGATGTAAATATCCTCGTACTTGATACTGAGGTATATTCTAACACTGGTGGTCAGAGTTCAAAAGCTACTCCACTTGGTGCCATTGCACAATTTGCTGCTCAAGGTAAGCGCATCCGCAAGAAAGACCTCGGTCTTATGCAAACCACTTACGGCTATGTATATGTAGCTCAGATTGCAATGGGTGCTGATAATGCACAGACATTAAAGGCTATCCGTGAAGCTGAAGCTTATCCAGGACCATCTCTTATCATTGCTTATGCTCCATGTATCAACCATGGTATCAAGGGAACTAAGAACATGAAACGCAGTATGGGACGTAGCCAGAACGAGGAAAAACTTGCTGTTGACTGCGGTTACTGGCACTTGTGGCGCTACGATCCACGTTTGGCAGACGAAGGAAAGAACCCATTCCAGTTGGATTCTAAGGCTCCTAA
The DNA here is from genome assembly GCF_000185845.1 of Segatella salivae DSM 15606. GTDB lineage: Bacteria > Bacteroidota > Bacteroidia > Bacteroidales > Bacteroidaceae > Prevotella > Prevotella salivae. The sequence goes on along the minus strand of NZ_GL629647.1, from coordinate 139,737 downwards.
CTTCGCTGACTTCCGTGAGTTCCTCATGGGTGAAGTACGCTACTCTTCTGTAGCTAAGGCTTATCCTGCTGAGGCAGAAGAGCTCTTCACAGAGGCAGAGAAGATGGCTAAGCTCCGTTATCAGACCTACCAACGTAAGAGTAAGGAAGATTGGAGTGAGACAATTGATTAAAATTGAATCCTAAATAAAAAGAAGACGCACAATATTGTGCGTCTTTTTTTTGTTTCCTACATTTTATATTCATCTCAAAAACATGACAAAATGAGGGATAAACTTATGATATATCATAAAAGCTTCTCTTAATTCTGCTTACATCAAATACCTCATTTCGCAGCGTAAACCCTATGCTTTTACCATGCAGAATGACGCACTTCACGAACTAATTCGCTACGAAACGTAACTCGTTTCGACTCAAATCATACAGTTTCCTACCCTAAATCATAAAATAGTTCCCCTACCTTAATCTTCGCTTTCACATATTCTTATAAATTCACGCGCTATTCTTTTATCACCCAGATATACTTTTTCCAATTCTATTTTGGCAAAAACAATAGCACAAATATATATTTTTGAAGTTTCCCTTCGTATTCAAACATTTGTATTACCTTTAACAAACTATTTAAACTTCAGACGAAATACGAACATATAATGTGGGATGTTAAAGTACAAAGCAACAATATGATGCCAACTTTTGCCCATGAAGAGAAGTCTATGGAGATAAAGTCGCAGTATTAATCCGTTCGATGTGTGGGATAGACCGCATTAAAGCACATAAGAAGTTCACAGCGTATCCATTCAGAAAGCCTGACATCAAATCAAAAAGAATATCTAAACAGTATCATAAACTACGTGTGTGTGAATGGTGATATGAAACGACAGAAACTCATGCAAAGCCCATATAAGAACTTTCGTTGGCAAGTTTTTGGAGACAAATTAGCTGGTGTTGGCAACTAAATATAGTTTCTTCATGATGTTACAGAAACAAAATCTTTTGAAGAAAACAGAGAGTTCTTAGAGGAATCTTTCGTTGCTGAAGTACAGAAAAAGTCCCACTCTCTCCATGATATAAAAGGGAAAGAGTGGGACTTTAAGTTTATTTTTATCGTATTCTGTCAGCAGCCCTTACTAATTTTTCATCTGCAAGAATGGCATGACGCGCCATAAGATGAAGAATCAAGGCTATAACAGGCAAACAAGTAGCGAAATGCGGCGTGATGCTTACAGCTGAAGTAGCATAGAAAAAGGCATAATAAGCGCCCCAAAGTATGATAAGCACAGCATTGATTACACATAACTTTGCCTGGAACAAACGTTGATGATACTTGAAGATTGATAACAAAGTGAGTGGGCATGTCAAAAGAAGCAGTACGAACAAAGGACTGGTTTTGAAAGAATAACCCGTATTGTCATGAATCCAAAGATTAGTAACAATACTATCAACCTCCATTCCCGATGCCTTTAATGATGCTATCGGAAGACAGAGACACACAATCGTTACAATCAGTGCAGCAAGTAAATACAGAGTTTGTTTACGCTGTATCATTAGTCGTCGATATTAGATTCTCTTGAAGGATCACGCCAATAAACATTACCTTCAACAAATTCTTCTGTTGCAAGCAATGTTGGTTTCGGCAACTTCTCATAGTAACGTGAGATCTCTATCTGCTCGCGATTCTCGAAAACTTCCTCAAGTGAATCGTTATATGAAGCAAATTCTGCAAGCTTCTTATTCAAATCCTGCTTAATTTCAACAGAAATCTGATTAGAACGCTTTGCAATAATTGCAACACTTTCATAGATGTTTCCAGTCTCTTGACAAAGCTCCATGATATCACGGGTAACGGTGTTTACCGGCGCTTTTGATTTCTTGTAATCCATTATACGTTTAATTATATTTATTTATTATTGTTTTCTGTAGACTGATTGTCAGAAGAATTCTCCCCAGTGAACTTTTTACAGCGCTTGATATATTTCTCAGCTAAAGCCTTATCTTTTGAATCGGGATACTGATTCATAAAGCCATAGCATTCATCTTCTGCATCTTGATAACGTTCCAAACGCTTTGATTCAACACTTTGTTCGGCAAGTTCAAACTTGCTTTTCATCAAAAGTAGAGAAAACTCTTCTCTCAAAGAAGTGTAAGGATAATCTTTTAATGCATTCTGACAAGTGACAATACGGGCTTCATAGTTATTTCCACCATCAGAACAATTGCCAAAATAAGGGCCGAGATTATAATAAAGGCGAGCTGAGTACAACTCTTTCAAAACAAGTTTATCTTGTAATTCAAACAAATATTTTTGTGCTTCGGGCCTTAATTTAGCATCAGGATAAAGATCAAGGAACGTTTGAAAAGCATTAATTGCAGAAATCGTCATAGACTGATCCAATCGAGGTTCAGGTGTGCTTTTATATAAAGCAAGCCCCTCATAATAATGAGCCATCTCTGCAAGATAGCCTTTTGGATAAGATTGATAGTAACGTTTGAAAGCCTGAGATGCGCCCTCATAGTCCATGCTTCCATATTCAGCCATGGCCAACATATAAAGACTTTCCTGAGCGTTGTCTGTTCCTTTCTCAATATTAATGAGGTCTGTCAGCAACGTAATTGCCTGAGTATATTTCCCTTCTGCATAACATTCTTTGGCGAATTCGTATTTATACTGATAGTTATCAGTCTTATATACTTTATTGAATTCTTGCGCACAACTTGTGAAAAGCAATGTAACGCATATAGGAATCAAAATCTTTTTCTTCATATCAAACATTTGATTTGCAAAGATACTGACTTTTCTATGATTTACAAAGTAAATGATACACTTTTTCGTAAAATATTAATCTTTATAACGGTTGAATAAAAACGAAAAATTAAATATTATGATTCAAAAGGCAAATTATGTTCTTTGAGAATCCTAAAAAACATCATTAATGCGTCAAGGATATAGTTATATACAGAGAGAAAGCTGGTTATAATCAAGACTTCCACAAGTAACTATGGTTGAAATCACATAAGAAATAAGAGGTTTTATTCTAAATGAATGTTGCAGATTCACATTAGATTTTGTAAATTTGCAGCGAAAAGAAAGGATAATATAAATAAATGGATTTCAAACTTACATCGAAATATAAACCTACAGGGGATCAACCTGAAGCCATCAAAGAACTAACTGAAGGTATCAAAGATGGGATTCCGGCTCAAGTGCTGTTAGGAGTTACAGGGTCGGGAAAGACTTTCACGGTAGCGAATGTCATTGCAAATGTGAATAAGCCAACGCTAATTTTGAGCCATAATAAGACATTAGCCGCTCAGCTCTACGAAGAAATGAAAGGCTTTTTCCCTAATAATGCAGTGGAATATTATGTTTCTTATTATGATTATTATCAGCCAGAAGCTTACCTACCAACCTCAGATACCTACATAGAAAAGGACCTTGCAATAAACGATGAGATTGATAAACTGAGACTTGGAGCAGTATCTGCCCTACTCTCTGGACGCAAAGACGTTATCGTTGTATCGTCAGTTTCATGTATTTATGGTATGGGAGGACCGGTTGCTATGCAAGAAAGCATCATCAAAATTAAACGTGGACAAACCATTGATAGAAACGTTTTCTTGCGTAAACTCGTTGATGCACTTTATGTAAGAAATGATATTGACCTGCAAAGGGGAACCTTCAGAGTAAAAGGAGACACGATAGATATATCGATGGCATATAGTGATAACATCCTAAGAGTGACGTGGTGGGATGATGAAATTGATAGTATTGAAGAGGTTGATAATATCACTTTTCATACTATCGAGCGTTTTGAGACTTACGAAATCTACCCTGCAAACCTTTTTGTAACATCCAAAGAGCAGACTGAACACGCTATACGCATGATACAAGATGACTTAGTTGACCGCGTGAATTACTTTAATGAGATTGGTGATTCTATTAAAGCTCAACGAATTAAAGAACGCGTTGAGTATGATATGGAAATGATAAAAGAGCTCGGACATTGTAGCGGAATAGAGAACTATTCACGTTATTTTGACGGAAGAAATCCAGGAGAACGTCCTTATTGTCTACTTGATTTCTTCCCCAAAGATTATCTAATGGTGATAGATGAAAGCCACGTGAGTGTACCACAGATTAATGCAATGTATGGTGGAGACCGTGCAAGAAAACAAAATCTTGTGGAATATGGCTTCCGATTACCTGCAGCTTTTGACAACCGACCTTTGAAATTTGAAGAATTTCATAACCTCATGCACCAAGTGATATATATCAGTGCAACTCCAGCCAACTATGAGATAGAAGAAGCAGAAGGTGTAGTGGTTGAACAAATCATTCGTCCTACGGGACTATTAGACCCTGAAATAGAGGTCAGACCCTCTGAAAATCAAATAGACGATCTCATGGATGAGATTCTAACGCGCATCAATCGGCATGAAAGAGTGTTGGTTACGACTTTGACAAAGCGTATGGCAGAGGAACTTACAGAGTATCTCCTAAATCATGAAATAAAAGCAAATTATATTCACAGTGACGTGGCGACACTTGACCGAGTGAAAATAATGAATGATTTAAGAGCAGGAATTTATGATGTGCTTGTTGGCGTAAACCTCCTTCGTGAGGGGCTTGACTTGCCAGAAGTATCCTTGGTTGCTATTCTCGATGCAGACAAAGAAGGTTTCTTGCGCAGTCACAGAAGCCTGACACAAACGGCAGGACGTGCTGCAAGAAATGTCAATGGAAAAGTTATTATGTATGCAGACACCATAACAGAAAGTATGCAAAAAACAATTGAAGAGACTGCAAGAAGGCGCAGTATTCAGTTGAAATATAACGAAGAACACTATATAATTCCAAAGCAAATAGAGAAAAAAATTGGTTCTACATTGGCATTTTCTTCACAAACAAACAATAATGGGAAAGAAGACATCCGCCAAAACAGCAAATACAAGGATATTTATTTGGAACCGGAAGCTGGTGCTTTTGCAGCAGATCCAATTGTTAAACGCATGTCAAAAGCCGAATTAGAGAAGAGCATTGCTAACACAACAGCTCTAATGAAGCAAGCTGCGAAGGACTTAGACTTTATACAAGCGGCCCAATATCGTGATGAAATTATACGTTTACAAAACCAATTGAAAGAGAAGAAATATTAAATGAAGGATAAAATGCTATGAGAACTCCTTTTTATTAATTATCGTTAAGTTTGAAAAATCAAACATGTTGAAACAAGAACTCTCAGTATTTTTTATTAATTTTGTCATAATATATTTGATAAACTTATGAAACATCTACTCTTTTCAATACTTTTTTTATTGCCATGGTCTGTCAATGCACAAACTGTTGGCACTGTTCCTGCAACACAAGTCGAAATCTTAAAGGCCGAAGCTGCGAAGAAAGCTAAAGAAGCAAAGGAAGCTGCGGAGAAAGCAAAACAGGCTGCAGAAGAAGCCTTGAAAGCCGCAGAAGCTGCAGAACAAGCAACACAAACATCGCAACCACAAAAAGATAGTTGGACAATACCACAACAAACAAAACCAGAACAGAAGCCTTCAACAACAAAAAACAACAATCCGTATGAAGGTTATTTGGCAGGTGCTGTACCCGAAAAAGATGGGAAAGTGGTATTTGAACTCAAGGAACCGATTAGTGATATTAATGCAAACGAGTTATACAAACGCGTTTATGCCATCTTAGATCGATTGGCACATGATGATCATCAAGCAGGAAATAGTAGGATTGTTTTAGTGAACGAAGCAGAACATACCATTGCTGCACGTTATGAAGAATGGTTGGTTTTCTCACAAAATATTCTTTCTTTGGATCGAACAAAGTTTAATTATACGATAGTAGCAAAATGTAATAATGGTATTTTGGATTTAACATTGAGTCGAATAAACTATAGTTATGAGGAAAATCGCCCGTCTGGATTTAAAGCTAACGCCGAAGAATTAATCTCAGATAAGGCTTCTCTCAACAAGAATGGTACTAAATTACAACGTATGAACGCTAAATTCAGGATAAAAACAATTGATCGAGTACATGAGATTTTTAATCAAATCAAACAAGAATTAAATATAAAATAAAATATGATGGATATCAATCAAGAAGACAAAAAAAATACAAACGAGACAGAGTATGCAGTAAGGCCTCATCACAAACAAAAAAGATTGATTGATAACGACAATCATATGCTAAAATACCGCAATATACTTAATATTGTGTTTATGTTACTTACAATTATAGGAGTCGTTATTTTTACACAAACAGAATATAGAACTACTGCAACAATCATCTTGATTATTGCTGTTGTTTTGAAATTCATTGAAGTTGCTTTACGAATGTTTAAATAATGAAAGCAAAGATACTCACCCTTCTCTTCTTCATATTTCCTTCTATTAGCTTTGCACAATTTGATGACAACTATAATCAGATTGATGCAGAAGGCAACATGACCTCACGCAATAAAACAAATAGGAAAGACTCATTAAAGAACGAAAAAGAAATTCCAGAAGGAATCAAAGTATGGACGATAGACAGTCGTTTTGGTGACCGAAAGCCAGCTCTTCCAGACACACTTTCACACATGTTTATGAACACTGTCTTTACAACAGGCTTACGAGGAGAGTATAATACAACCGGAAACTTAGGTGCACCGAGAATCAATCGTGTTTTTACAGACCGGAAAAATGAAGGGCAATTCATATTTACACAGCCATTTGACTTCTTCATTACACCTATTGGACAATTTCATTTCACTAATACATTATCGCCATTTACCAATATTACCTACAATACTGCAGGTAATCGACTGAATGGTGAAGATCATTTAACAACAAAATTTGGTGTTAATGCCGGAAAGAAATTAGGCGTAGGATTCAAATTTGACTATCTTTATGGAAGAGGATATTATCAAGATCAAAGCACGGCTCATTTCAATTATACGATGTATGGCTCTTACATAGGAGACCATTATCAAGCTCATTTACTTCTTTCTACAAACCATCAGAAAGTTACAGAGAATGGAGGTATTGCAAATGATAACTATATCATCCATCCTGAAAGTTATAGTGACAAGTATACTACAAGTGAAATTCCAACTGTTTTATCTCAAAACTGGAATAGAAACGACAACCAGCATATATTCTTTACACACAGATATAACTTGGGATTTAGTCGAAAAGTACCTATGACTGCCGACGAAATAAAAGCTAAGAAGTTTGCAATGGCATCAAAAAAAGATAATGAATCTTCTAAACAGGAAAAAGAAACTTCTCGAAATAACAAAAAAGATGAGCCTATAGAAGGTAGACCTGACAATGCAAAAATTATGGGAACAGAACCAGATGGTCAGAAAAAAACAAATGATCGATTGGCTTTGGACAAACATACTGCTGATAGTTTACTATCGATAGAGAGCAAAAAACAAGCAGATTCAATGTGGATGAAAAAAGAATTTATTCCTGTTACAAGTTTCATTCATACCATACAATTTGACAATTATAGGCGTATCTATCAAGCATATAATACTCCTTCAAACTATTATGCAAACAATTATAATGTTCAAGAGTATCTCTCTGGCGACTCTATATATGATAAAACGCGTTATTATAGTCTCAAAAACACGTTTGCTTTATCATTATTAGAGGGATTTAATAAATGGGCAAAAGCAGGCCTTAAGGCTTTTATCACATCAGATCTCAGACATTTTACACTCCCTAACACTACAGGAATTGATTCTTATAATGAGCATAATTTAAGTATAGGAGCACAATTAAGCAAAACACAAGGAAAGCTATTACATTATGATGCAATAGCAGAAACCTGGCTAACTGGTAGTGATGCAGGACAAATGAAACTCGATGTGAATGCGGATCTCAACTTTAAGTTATTCGGAGACACGTTGACTCTGTCTGCCAATGGTTTTCTATACCGTCTTAATCCGACTTTTTATTATCGCCACTTCCATAGTCGTCATGCATGGTGGGATAATAATAACCTAAGTAAAATCATTCATTCGAGGATACAAGGAATACTTAATTATCAGAAAACGAGAACCACTTTACGTGTCGAAATAGATGAGATTAAAAACTATACTTACTTCGCTTCATCGTATAATACAGTTAATGATAATCGCGTAAATCATGCTATTATTGTTAAACAAAACAATGGATTAATTCATCTTTTAACGGCGTCGATATCACAAGACTTCACATTTGGTCCCATAACTTGGGAAAATATGATAACTTATCAAAATTCAAGTAATAAGACAGTCTTACCTGTTCCTGCACTCAATATTTATAGTAATCTGTATCTTCGATTTAAGATTGCTCATGTATTACGATGTGATTTTGGTGCTGATGTGAGGTATTTCACAAAATATTATGCACCTGATTATGTCCCAATCTTAGGACAATATGCAATACAAACAAACACAGATACAAACGGAAGTGATAATCGTATAGAGATTGGAAATTATCCCGTTGCGAATGTTTATGCTAATTTCCACCTTAAACATACTCGCTTTTTTATTATGCTAAGCCACTTCAATGCTGGCACAGGAAGGAAGAACTATTTCTTTACTCCTCATTATCCACTTAATCAAAGCATTCTAAGATTCGGCTTAAGTTGGAACTTCTTTAATTAAAATGGACGAAAACAATATTAAAACAAACTCATTAAAGGCTTGGTTCTTAGCCTCAAGACCTAAAACTTTGATTGGAGCTATAGTGCCAGTTGCTATTGGAGTAAGCTTAGCCTTTAATCAAACAGGAATAGAGTTGTTTTCTTTTACTCCTGCAATACTATGCCTTTTATTTGCTTCAATCATGCAAATAGATGCTAACTTTATTAATGATTATTTTGATTATAAGAGGGGTAATGATAAATCTGAAGTTAGATTAGGGCCGAAAAGGGCATGTACAGAAGGATGGATTACATCTTCTGCAATGAAAAAAGCCATTATTATCACAACAATTCTTGCATGCACCATAGGTTCACCTCTTATTATATATGGTGGATATGAAATGGTTTTAGTTGGAATTCTATGTGTAGCTTTCTGCTTCTTATACACAACTAAGTTATCTTATTTAGGCTTAGGTGACCTATTAGTACTCATATTCTTTGGCATTGTTCCTACGTGCTTGTCTTATTATGTCACTATGCCCCGAAGTGAAAGGAACATACCTCTTGAGGTATTCATCGCTTCGTTAGCATGTGGATTTATTATAAACACCCTCCTTATTGTTAATAATTATCGAGACCGAGACAACGATCAGAAAGCAGGAAAAACAACACTTATAGTATACATTGGAGAAAAATGGGGACAAAGACTCTATCTTATATCAGGTCTTGTTGGAGAGTTCCTAATGCTATTTGTTTCTAAGAGCTATTCTGAAAATATGCTTTCCCCCACTCTTTTGATGGTTTATTTATTACTACATTTTATTACGTATGAAAAAATGCAAAAGATAAAACGCGGTAAAGAACTTAACCGTATATTGGGATTAACAGCTCGCAATATTATGATTTTTGGCATTCTATCAATTGTTTCAATTTTAATATAATGGTGCAACAAGTTTCATTAGAGATAATGGAGTTTATAGAACATAATATTCTCCCCAGATATACAGCATTTGGAAAAAGTCATGGTCTACAACATGTTAATCGAGTGATAAAAAATTCGATAGAATTAGCCAATTATACAGGTGCAGATATCAACATGGTTTATGTTATAGCAGCCTATCATGACTTAGGAATGTCTGGACCGCGCGCAATTCATCATCTTACAGGTGGCAAGATTTTAAGTAACGATAGCAGATTAAAAAAATGGTTCAATGCCGATCAATTGAAAATTATGAAAGAGGCTGTTGAAGACCATCGCGCAAGTTCCAGTCATACACCGCGAACAATATATGGTAAGATTGTCGCTGAAGCAGACAGAGACTTAGAACTCGATGTTGTGTTTAGTCGAGCTATTCAATATGGATTAGAAAATTATCCAGAATTAAACAAAGAGCAACAATGGAAACGATTTGAAGCACACATGAATGAAAAATATTCACGTAATGGTTATATCCATTTATGGATTCCAGGAAGTCCTAATGCAAAGAAGCTCAAGAATATACAAGAAACTATTGATAATAAAACAATCTTACGTGCTAAATTCGAAGCTTTGTATGCAAAAGAAAAGAATGAATAAATTTGGTCTTTCAAAAAAAATGATATACCTTTGCACAGCAAACATCGAAAAGCATAAGTAGAATTGCCGATATGGCTCAGTTGGTAGAGCAACGCATTCGTAATGCGTAGGTCCCGGGTTCGAGTCCCGGTATCGGCTCTTATGCGGAATTAGCACATCGGTAGTGCGCGAGCTTCCCAAGCTTGAAAGGCGGGTTCGACTCCCGTATTCCGCTCACAGACTTCTCTTTCATCCAAAGACACATATTATTAACTATTATTGCCTGATAAAATGTGTACTTTTGCCCATCTTATTGAAGTTTTTCCACGAGACAAAGGTAACAAAAAGGACTGAAATCCTCTCTCGGATTTCGGCCCTTAACTTTTATATCTGGAGAAGGTTTACCAGACAGCAATAATCTCTTTATAAATAAACGATTCGCGCACGTGTCAAACCACTCAGAAAATGACTTTCGCCCGGCGCGGAAATGCCAAACCATTCGGGAAATGACTTTCGCCCGGCGCGGAAATGCCAAACCATTCGGGAAACGACTTTCGCCATGCGCGGAAATGCCAAACCATTCGGGAAACGACTTTCGCCAGGCGCGGAAATGCTAAACTGCTCGGAAAAAGACTTTCTCCCAGCGCGGCAATGTAGATATGCTTGGTGTACTCGCCACCTTGCCCTGCAACTAAGTATGGGTTGACATAGATGGCTTCGTTTTCGCCTGATGTCTTCACCGTGCGCTCGCCATCGGCATCGTACCAATAGTTGCTCACAAATACGTTTTCAAAACTTTCTGTATCTTCAATTATCATACTTACATAATATAATAGTCGTAATAGCTTATTATGCGTTTCTTTCGTAATAAGAGACGTAATCTTGGATATAAATTGTGTTTTTTTACATACTTTAATAATCTTTTTTCTTCCATTATATTACCGTTGTTATGATTAATTATTACAAGCATTACTATTATCTCTTGTTGTCGTTTTTCACAACACCATTTTACAAATTGGCGATATGCAGGCAATTTTGATACTCTACAATTATTCCAAATCCCAAGTAGACCTAATACATTTTTGTTTAATAATAAATCATTTGCTATTGAATATAAAACTGTTGTATCTGTACAATTATATAATAGGTTTATTTTATAATC
>NZ_GL629647.1:113249-128348 GCF_000185845.1 Segatella salivae DSM 15606 | reverse complement strand
TTTAGCTAAACTATATTTCTTCATTATGTCATTAAAATATTGTACGTTGTCAAATAAAAGTGCACAACTGCAAATATAGTTATTTACTCTGTAATATCATTCTTTTATTCTCAGAAATTCTTTTGTTGATTGAATTTTGCTTTATTACTTCTCGTTGGACTTTCAAAAACACATGCGCAGCATATTATGGAATCCATAGCCTACAACTTATACCGAACGCTAGGGATTATTGTGTCAAATTCTATCAGATAATATGAAAATACACCGATAAAAAATTGTTATCTACTCAAAACTCCCCTCCAACGGCATCTTTTGGTCAAAAAATATTCATTCTTCTAAGAGTATATGGGTGAAAATTGAGAGAGTGCAGGTTTTGCAGAGGTCTCATAAAGTTTATAAAACTACAGAGCAAATCTGCATCGCCAATATCCATAAACTATTTTTTTGAAAAAAAACTATCATTTATTTGGTTGTTTAATGAAAAGAATGTACCTTTGCACACGCAATTCGGGAGCATATTCTCATTGTAAATATCAATTGCACCCTTAGCTCAGTTGGTAGAGCAACTGACTCTTAATCAGTGGGTCTAGGGTTCGAATCCCTAAGGGTGTACGAAAGGAGATGCAACAGCATCTCTTTTTTATTTTCTAACAGACTATTATTTATAACTATTGAAAGCATCTAATATGAAAAAACAAAGTTACTTATTTGCTATATTCATATTTTTAATGTAATTTTGTCAACCGAATTTATATAAAAAGTTCTTATAACCATAAAAACATTAATAATTTATGCAAGACTCAATCAAATCTGTTTTATCGGGTGATTTCAATAAAAAGAAATTCCTGATGTGTTTGATTACGGCGCTCTTAACCGTAATCGTGTGGAATCTTCCGAGTAGTTTCTTTGACATTGATGGCCTTACTATTGTCCAACAACGTGTCATTGCTATTTTCGTTATGGCCGTTTTGCTGTGGATAACAGAAGCTATCCCTGCATGGGCAACGTCTATTACAATTATCTTCATACTGCTCTTTTGCGTCAGTGACTCGTCGTTCTCCTTCTTTCAAGGCACAGAAGATCAGTATGGAACGATGCTTGATCATGTAGGAGTAATGGCATGTTTTGCTGATCCTACAATTATTTTATTCCTTGGAGGCTTTATATTAGCTATCGCAGCAACAAAGAGTGGGCTTGATGTTCTTATGGCAAGAATATTAATGAAACCATTCGGTCAGAAGAGTGAATATGTGCTTTTAGGTTTCCTTCTCATCACAGGAGTATTCTCTATGTTTATTTCCAACACGGCAACGGCAGCCATGATGCTCACCTTCTTAACTCCCGTGTTCAAAGCACTCCCTGCAAATGGAAAAGGAAGAATTGCGCTCACGATGGCCATTCCTGTTGGTGCTAATCTCGGAGGTATGGGTACTCCAATCGGAACGCCCCCTAATGTATTTGCGCTGAAGTATCTAAACGACCCAGCAGGACTAAATACTGGAATAACATTCTCACATTGGATGATGGTGATGGTTCCTTTAGTTATTATCCTCCTTATTATTGCATGGCGACTGATTCTTCATTTCTTCCCATTCACACAAAAGACAATTAAGATTGAAATTGCAGGAGAAGTCTCTCACAATTGGCGCACAGTGGTTGTGGCTATCACTTTCCTGCTCACAATATTCTTATGGATTAAAGGAAAAGATTTATTTGGCATCAATGCAAACACAGTGGCGATGCTTCCTATAGCTGTATTTGCGTTTTGCGGCGTAATCACAGCAAAAGATTTGCAAGAAATAGATTGGTCAGTCATCTGGATGGTTGCGGGAGGCTTTGCCTTGGGTAATGCAATGAACGGAACAGGTTTGGCAGAGAATGCCATTAAGAGTATTCCATTCGGAGCTTGGAATCCGGTCGTAATCCTCGTTATCGCATGTCTCATTTGCTATCTTTTGAGTAACTTCATTTCCAATACCGCAACAGCAGCCCTACTTGTGCCTATCCTCGCCGTTGTATGTAAAGGAATGGGCGATGGTTTGAATATGATCGGTGGTACAGTAACCGTTTTAGTCGGTATTGCAATCGCTGCAAGTGCGGCAATGTGCCTCCCAATCAGTACGCCACCAAATGCCATAGCTTTCTCAACAGGATTAGTCAAGCAAAACGATATGCTCAAAGTCGGAGTGTCAGTCGGTATCGTCACTTTGATTTTAGGCATCGGTGCATTGGCTCTTTTCTCTAAATTAGGTGTTTTCTAATCATAAATAAATCCACATTTTGAGCCTCTCCTTGTAAAAAGGTGAGGCTCTCTTTCATTTTTCTTGTAAAATGTTTTAATCAATTTATAGTTATTTCGTAATTTTGTTGCAATCAAACTTAAAAACAATGTTCTTACAAAAAGCTTTAGGATTTAATTCCTCTACGATGAAGGCTCGCACAGAAATTGTGGCCGGAGCTACCACTTTTCTCACCATGTGTTACATCCTTGCAGTCAATCCTGACATTCTGAGCACGACAGGAATGGACAAAGGCGCGCTTTTTACAGCAACTGCAATTGCTTCTGCCATCGCAACGTTGCTGCTTGCATTTATGGCGAAGCTTCCTTTCGCCCAAGCGCCGAGTATGGGTCTAAACGCATTTTTCGCATTCACTTTATGCCAAGCGATGCACTACACCTGGCAGCAATCCTTAGCCATTATGCTCGCTGAGGGTATTGTCTTCCTGCTCATCACATTCTTGAACATACGGGAGCATATTCTCAATGCAATCCCACAAAACCTACGCTATGCTATATCCGCCGGCATCGGAATGTTTATAGCTTTTATCGGATTAAAGAACGCCGAAATCATTGTCGCTAACAGCGCGACCTATGTTGGGCTTGGAAAATTCACGCCCACGGCAATTTTAGGGGTCATTGGAATCATCCTCAGCGGTGTTTTAATGGCCCGCCGCGTAAAGGGAGCATTGTTCCTGAGCATCATCATCACAACGCTGATCGGCATTCCGATGGGCGTAACAAAGTTCCCTACTGGCTGGCTGCCTGTTGATATGCCACAGGATATCAGCCCAATCTTTGCTCATTTTGACTTTACCGGACTCTTCACGCTCAAAACGGGCTTAGTGGTTATTTCTCTGCTCATGGTAAACATCTTCGACACGGTCGGAACTCTTGTGGGACTGGCCTATAAGACCGGAATCGTTGGCAAAGATGGTTCTATCCCCCATATTAAGGAAGCCATGATGAGCGATGCCATCGGAACCACATGCGGAGCCTTCCTCGGGTCAAGCACACTGACTACCTACGTAGAGAGCGCGTCAGGAATTGCCGAAGGCGGACGAAGTGGACTGACTTCTGCTGTCGTTGGACTGCTGTTCATCATTTCGCTCTTCCTTTCTCCCCTATTCATGCTGATTCCCAGCGCAGCGACAAGCGGCGCGTTGGTCCTTGTCGGCGTGCTCATGCTCGACAGCGTGAAACAACTCGAACTGACAGAAGTAAGTGAAGCTTTCCCCGCGTTTATCACCATGATTACGATGGTGCTTTGTTATTCTATTGCGGATGGAATCTACATGGGCATCCTAAGTTATGTTATCCTCAAGTTATGCACCCAACAATACAAAGTGCTTAATCCCACGCTACTGATTTTATCCGTCTTGTTCCTCCTCAATTTCATTCTGAGTTAGAATGACTGCAAAAAAGGCTCTTATTCTGAACGCAAACAGCAGTAGAGCGTAACTCAATAAGCCTGCGGTTCGGCCGTCGATAGACAAACCTCAGGCACACGAAATAAACTGAACAAAAAGTCTCTTTTCCAATCACAACAAAGCTTTGATTTGGAAAGGAGACTTTTCTTATATTCAAAAACAAACCAAAAACTGAACAGAAACCACAGCCAAACTTCTGTTTGAAGCCTCATTTTGACGAAAAACCGAGTTCTCTATTCAATTCTCATTAAAAAACTGGCCATATCCCCGAGTATTTTTTCAGAATCACACAATTTCTGTTCATCTACCTCGGGTGTTTTATCAGAATCACGCGATTTTCGTTCATCTACCCCGGGTGTTTTATCAGAATCACGCAATTTCTATTCATCTACCCCGGGTGTTTTATCAGAATCACGCAATTTTCTGCAATTGTCCCCAGGTGTTTTATCAGAATCACGCGATTTTCGTTCATCTACCACGGGTGTTTTATCAAAAATCGGCAATTTCTGTTCATCTACCCCGGGTGTTTTATCAAAAATCAGCAATTTCTACTCATCTACCCCGAGTGTTTTATCAAAAATCAGCAATTTCTGTTCATCTACCCCGGGTGTTTTATCAAAAATCAGCAATTTCTGCTCATCTACCCCGGGTGTATGAACACTTTTCATCAAAATCTGATAATTTACACCCGTCCCCGAGCAGTTTTTCACGAATTCTGATGATTGTACCCCGTCCCCGAGCAGTTTTTCACAAAATCTGATGATTGTACCCCGTCCCCGAGCAGTTTTTCGTCAAAATCTGATAATTGTACCCCGTCCCCGAGCAGTTTTTCACGAAATCTGATGATTGTACCCCGTCCCCGAGCAGTTTTTCACAAAATCTGATGATTGTACCCCGTCCCCGAGCAGTTTTTCATGAAAAACTAAAAATTTACACCCGTTGCCGAGCAGTTTTTCATGAAAAACCGATAAAATAATAAAAGCGAAAAGAAGTTTTTCGCTTAAAACTAACAACCCTTTCCGTCAATGCTGCAGCTTGGCGCCTCATCCTGACGAGATTTCAAGCCAGCTTCTTCCGGTGAGAGCGTCACACGTCCGTCTTCTAAGACGAAGCACGGAATGCCAGCATAACCATGTTTTTTAGCGTCGTCGAACACCGGATTGTTGTCTCGCAATGCCAAAAAAGCTTTTAAGTTCCTCACATGCTCACCAATATCTATCACTTCGTAACGGCCATTGCCCTTAACCTGCTCGTCTACAAACGAACAATCGGGGCAGGACTTCATTCCATAAATTTTAATCATAATCTTAATGTTTTAATACTCATAATTCATTGCAAACTTACATAAAAACTTTGGAATCATTATCAAAATCAATAAATTTTGTTATCTTTGACGCGGACAAAACATAAACTTATGGATTTTTTAGAACTTTGTAAGAAGCGGTTTTCCACCCGCAAATTCAGTGCGCAGAAAATTGATGAGCAAACATTAGAACATATCATGGAGTGTGTAAGAATGGCTCCATCGGCAGTAAATCGACAGCCTTGGAAGTTTATTGTCGTCGGTTCTGAATCAGCAAAAGAGAAACTTGTGCAATGTTACGACAGGCAATGGTTTCGTTCGGCTCCACTTTATGTCATTTGCATGAAGGATACGACAAATAATTGGGTTCGTGCGTTTGATGACAAGCCACACGGAGATATCGACCTTGCCATTGCGATAGAACATCTTTGTTTGAGTGCAGCCGAATGTGGAATTGGGACTTGTTGGGTTTGTAATTTTGATCCCCAACGGCTCAATGCGCTTTTCGGCCAACCCGGATATGAAGCCGTGGCCATTGTTCCGATGGGATATGCGGCACAAGATTGTGTCGGAAAAGAAAAACAGAGAAAAACCTTAGACGAAATTATAGAATTTGTTTAAGGACTGACTAAAAGCTGTTGGCAAAAAGCAGAACAGAGGTCGGCGCTACGCGTTGACAACGGCCAACAGCCAGAAAAAGGCATAAAAAAGGCAATATGAATGCGCCAAACATCACATATTGCCTCTTTTTTGTTTATCGCCTACTCTATAATGCTATATCGGGCGAACTTTAACAAAAGAACCTTCTGCCCCGTATTCTTAAAGTTGACAGTTGCCTTCTGATTCTCTCCCATCCCTTCAATATTCACCACCGTTCCGATTCCAAACCGCTGGTGCTCGATGACACTGCCTATTTTCAGTCCGTCGGCCGTAGAAATAGGTTGCGATGTGGGCTGGTCTGCATGGTTCTTTGAGACGACAGGCGGAATTTTGACTGGTCTCAATTTCGCCGGACGAATCGATGCAGCCGTGAAAGTAGGCTTCGGAGAAACAGGTCGCGAAGGTCGCTCTGAAACGAAATCGTCACTAAAAATCTCCATAAAAGCGGGGTCAATTTCGTTGAGGAAACGGCTTGGTGTGCCGAACTCCAATTTTCCGAATCGCCATCTGTTTTTAGCACAGGTCAGAAAGCAGTATTGCTCTGCACGCGTGATTGCAACATACAACAATCTTCTCTCCTCTTCCAATTCGCGCGCGCTGCTTGACGACATTGGGCTGGGAAAGATATTTTCTTCCATTCCGACGATGAAAACCGTCGGAAACTCCAAGCCTTTTGCTGCGTGAATGGTCATTAAGCTCACTTTTTCGCCCTCTTTGTCATCGTCGCTTTCGACATCGGTCAGCAACGAAACTTCTTGGAGGAAATCCGTAAGTTTCGAATATTCCTCACGCCCTTCTTCGCATCGACTTTCAACAAAATCTTGTAAACCATTCACAAATTCCTCAATATTCTCCTGGCGCGAAATAGCCTCGGGGTCGGTTGAGGAGAAAATATCTTTATTAATTTCACTTTCTTGAATGATTTTGACGCCCAACTGATAGGCATCCATTGTGTCGACCTTTTCGATGAACGAAGACATCAGTTCGGTGAAAGAACGGAGCTTATTTAGGGTTCCATTATTAACTTTCAGACCAAATTTGACGGGAGAATTGAGGATTGACCAGAAGCTTTCATGATTTAAATGAGCACAGGCGATAATCTTCTCAATCGTCGAAGCGCCAATTCCGCGTGTGGGATAATTGATGATTCGGCGAATGGCCTCCTCGTCTTCAGGGTTAACTACAACGCGGAAATAAGCCAAAACATCCTTAATTTCTTTGCGTTGATAGAAGCTCATTCCTCCAAAAATGCGATATGGGATGGTCTGCCGCCGCATCTCTTCCTCAAAGATTCTACTCTGCGAATTGGTGCGATACAAAATGGCAAAATCGCTGTAATTGAAGTGTTCTTTCAGCTGCAATTGTTTGATATATCGGCAAACGACAGCAGCCTCCTCCTTATCACTATAGACCGGACGTAGTACCAGCTTTTCGCCCTTGGCATTTCGGCTGTAAACGTCTTTGTGTATTTGTCGCTTGTTGTGGAGAATCAAACTATTGGCCGCTTGTACAATATTCTGCGTCGAACGATAGTTTTGTTCGAGTTTGAAGAGCTTTGTCTCAGGGTAGATCTTCTGAAAATCAAGAATGTTATCAATATTTGCGCCCCGAAAACCATAAATACTCTGTGCGTCATCTCCTACCGCACACACATGATGATGCTCTTGCGTCAGCTGCAAAACAATACATTGCTGCACGTAGTTTGTATCTTGATACTCATCAACCAACACATACTTAAATCGCTCCGCATACTTGATTCGAATATCATCATGCTCCTTAAAGAGGCGCCATGTGAGAACCAACAAATCGTCGAAGTCCATTGCGTTGGCTGTCTGCAAACGCTGTTGATATGTCTGGTAGATTTGATAAATTTTTCCTTGGCGGTTTTGTTCGTCTCGTTTCAAAGCATCCTGGTCCACCGCATAGGCATTCGGCAGGATAAGATGATTCTTTGCCATGCTAATCTTTGCATGTACGCTGGCCGGCTTATAAACTTTATCATCAAGCTGCATTTCTTTGATGATACTTTTCAACAACGACCGGCTGTCTGACTCATCATAGATGGTAAATTGCTTCGAATAGCCCAATTTTTCAGCTTCGACACGAAGAATTCTTGAGAAAATGCTGTGGAATGTTCCCATATAGAGGTAGCGCGTGCGATCTTGGCCCACAACTCTCGCGATACGGTTGCGCATTTCATTGGCGGCCTTATTTGTGAACGTAAGCGCAAGAATACTCCAAGGCTCATACTGCTTTTCGTCTATCAGATAGGCAATCTTATACGTAAGTACACGTGTTTTGCCCGAACCTGCACCGGCAATCACCAACTGAGGTCCGTCGCAATATTCCACAGCAGCACGCTGTCCATCATTTAACTCTAAATTCATAATAATCAATGGGCATATACTCCGCCTGAAGCAGTGTGTGGATCATAATCTTCTCCGGGCTTTGGAAAACTCGGAATGAAACGCATATTGGCTAAAATTTGTCTCCGACGTCGCATGACATAAGGTCCTGGATGCTTACTACTTAACTCACGAGGATTAGGCAACGTGGCTGCAATTGTAGCGCAATCAGAACGTGAAAGATCGATAGCTTGTTTCCCGAAATTATATTCAGCAACAGCATCAGCGCCGTAGATTCCATTTCCCATTTCAATGGAATTCAAATACACTTCCATTATTCTCTGCTTACTCCAAAGCAGTTCTATCAATGCCGTGAAATAAACTTCAAAACCTTTTCTCGTCCAAGATCTCCCGGGCCAAAGAAATACATTCTTCGCCGTTTGCTGGCTTATGGTACTTGCTCCGAGCTTACGTTTTCCGCCTTTTAAATTCCGTTTGGCTGCCTTTTCTATTGCATCATAATCAAAACCATGATGCAAAAGGAAACGTTGATCTTCACTCGCCATCACCGCCACAGGCAAATGAGGAGATATCTCATCTAAAGGTATCCAATGATGATGTAGTGTTACACTCTCACCAGCACCTAACTGTTGAAAACAACGAATGAACATCAGCGGTGTAAAATATACAGGGACAAACCGAAGGAGTACAACCGCAAAGACGGATGAAGCAAAGAAGAGCACAAAAGCCCATCTGATAACTTTCCAAACTATGGTTTTCATTAATGCAAAAGGGGGCACACTGCCTACACAGTGCACTCCCATAATTTAATTTGTTTATTTTTAATTACTCTGAAAGAGTACCTGACTTTGCTGCGTTTACCATTGCGGGAGAAGCATATAGATATACTTCCACACGACGATTCTGCTTGCGTCCGGCTGCTGTTGAATTGTCGGCAACTGGTTCTGAACTACCCTTTCCAACAACATTCTGGAATTGTGAGCTCGAAACACCACAAGATTTAAGATAGTTTACAACACTCTCTGCACGACGATTACTCAATGGAATATTGATTGCATCATTGCCTGTATTGTCTGTGTGACCATAGATGTCAACATGACAATCTGAATTATCTTTCAAGACCTTAGAGAATTTAACTAAATCATTCTTAGAAGATGCTGTCAAAGTTGCTTGATTTGTAGCAAAGAGAATACCACTATCAAAGGTAACTTTTACTGCCTTCAAACCATTGGCATCTGTTACTTCTTCAACCTTTGCATTGCGAATCTGAGCTGCTTGAGCTGCAACTTTATCCATATGACGACCAATCAGTGCACCTGCACCTGCGCCTACAGCACCACCAATAGCTGCACCTACAGCCGTGTTACCTGCTATTTTACCAACAATTGCACCTAAAACGCTGCCACCACCAGCGCCAATCAACGTACCTGTACCCTGTTTTGTTGCGCAACTACATACTGAAAGGACACACAATCCCATCGTTGCCATTTTCAAATTCTTCATAATTTTTATTCTTAAATACGTTTATTATTTCTCTGCAAAGATAGTCGTTTTTCCATCATTATATGCAGATTACCATTTATTTTTTGTAATTTTGCCACAAAATAACACGTTTCTCACAACATAAGAAAAAGGAAAAACCTATTTGAATATAGGGGATTCCCTAAACATTGGGGAATAAAACGACAAATAATAAAATATCTATATAATGGCAAAAGAACTAAAGCAACTTACCAAAAGGGCTGAAAACTACAGCCAATGGTATAATGATTTGGTAGTTAAAACAGATTTAGCAGAACAATCACCTGTACGTGGTTGCATGGTCATTAAACCCTATGGCTATGCTATTTGGGAAAAGATGCAGGCTGAACTTGATAAAGAATTTAAGAAGACGGGAGTGCAAAATGCATATTTCCCAATGCTTATTCCAAAGAGTTTCCTTAGTAAAGAGGCCGAGCATGTAAAGGGATTTGCAAAAGAATGCGCCGTAGTTACCCACTATCGTCTTAAAGCAAGTGAAGACGGAAACAGTGTTGTTGTAGACCCAGCAGCCAAACTTGACGAAGAGTTAATTATCCGTCCTACTTCTGAAACAATAATATGGAACACTTATAGAGGGTGGATTCATTCTTGGAGAGACCTCCCTATCATGTGCAACCAATGGTGTAACGTGATGCGATGGGAAATGCGTACACGTCCTTTCTTGCGTACTTCTGAATTCCTTTGGCAGGAAGGTCATACTGCACATGCAACGAAAGAGGAAGCTGAACAAGAAGCACAAACAATGTTAAAGGTATATGCCGACTTTGCAGAAAAATGGATGGCTGTACCTGTTTTGCAAGGCGTTAAGAGCGAAACAGAACGATTTGCAGGCGCACTTGACACCTATACTATTGAGGCAATGATGCAAGATGGTAAGGCATTACAAAGTGGAACAAGTCACTTCTTGGGCCAGAACTTTGCCAAAAGCTTTGATGTTCAGTTCCTCAACAAAGAGAACAAGCCTGATTATGTATGGGCAACTTCATGGGGAGTCAGCACACGTTTGATGGGGGCGCTTATCATGGTACACAGTGACGACAATGGACTTGTGCTTCCACCAAAGCTTGCTCCTATCCAAGTTGTTATTGTTCCTATATATAAAGGTGACGAACAACGTAAAGCCATTAGCGACAAATTGCAACCTGTAATCACGAAGATGCAGGAGTTAGGTATTAGCGTTAAATTCGATGATTCGGATAATAAGCGGCCAGGATTTAAGTTCGCTGACTATGAATTAAAAGGTGTACCTGTGCGCTTAGTCATGGGTGGTCGTGACCTCGAAAACAACACAATAGAGATTATGCGACGTGATACTTTGGAGAAAGAGAACGTTAGTTTCGATGGTATTGTCGAGCGAGTTCAAACGCTACTTGACGATATTCAGCGCAACTTATTTGAGAAAGCACGCGCTTATCGCGATGCACATATCTTCGAATGTGACAATTATGACGAGTTTAAGGAACGTGTGAAAGATGGGGGTTTCTTCCTTTGTCATTGGGATGGCACAGCTGAAACTGAAGCCAAAATTAAAGAAGATACACAAGCAACCATCCGCTGTGTGCCTTTTGATTATGAGCAAACAGAAGGTATTGACATGGTTTCAGGTAAGCCATCTAAACATCGTGTTATCATTGCGAGAAGTTACTAAGCAAACTTTTTGAATACGTTTATAAGCAAGAGGATGCGCGACTACATTCGTTCATCCTCTTTTTCTTTGGCCTACGCTTCGTGAAAGCTGTTTCTTTGGCTTATAATTAAAGAACTCTGCTATACTTAAACGAAATAAAAGTTGAAGGGAAAATCAATCATCTTACCTTTGTTTTATTTTCTTATTTGAAAAGCATTCTGATATAAAAAGATATTTTTTCAACAACAAATAAACCATAAACAGACCATAGAACAACATGATTATTTAAAGCATTCATAAGATTAAATATTTTATTTGACACATCTTCATAACACACTTATAATCATCACATTAAACAATATATTATAAATTCAAAAACGAAATGCTTGAAATCGAACCAGAAAGAGCATTATTTGACCACACAATCTAATAGGGATTACCATGCAAAATGAGGCAAATTACAATACAATAATATATCAATCACACAGCTTATCTGGTGACGATTTTTATCCATAAACTATATTCCACCTTATAAGATAGTGAAATTTCGAATATTATTTGTAATTTTGCAACGTTTAATATAAAGTAAACAAAAGATTAAAAATAATGGAACTTGCAAGTAAGTATGACCCACAGACAGTGGAGTCAAAATGGTATGAGTATTGGCTCAATAATAAATTGTTCAGCAGTAAGCCTGATGGACGCGAACCATATACCGTAGTTATTCCTCCACCAAACGTAACAGGAGTACTTCATATGGGGCATATGCTGAACAATACGATTCAGGATATCCTTGTAAGACATGCCCGAATGGAAGGTAAAAACGCTTGTTGGGTGCCAGGAACTGACCATGCCAGCATTGCCACCGAAGCGAAAGTTGTTGGCAAATTGGCTGAAAAAGGAATCAAAAAAACTGATCTTAGTCGTGAGAAGTTCCTTGAACATGCTTGGGATTGGACACACGAACACGGCGGAATTATACTGAAACAACTTCGTAAATTAGGATGTTCTTGTGACTGGGACCGCACATCTTTCACCATGGATGAAACTCGAAGCAAGAGTGTCATTAAGGTCTTTTGTGACCTTTATGATAAGGGATTGATTTATCGTGGCGTTCGAATGGTGAACTGGGATCCACAAGCTCAGACAGCTCTTTCCGACGAAGAAGTAATCTATAAAGATGAGCACTCAAAGCTCTATTACTTGAAATATCGTGTTGTTGAAACCGATTGCAAGCAGGTAGACGAAGGAAACGTGATGCATAAAGATGAGAAAGGCTACTATGCTGTAGTGGCAACAACTCGTCCTGAAACAATCATGGGTGATACCGCAATGTGTATCAATCCTGAAGATGTAAAGAACACATGGCTCAAAGGCAAACATGTCATCGTACCACTCGTTGGCCGTGAGATTCCAGTTATAGAAGATACGTATGTTGATATCCAATTTGGTACAGGTTGTTTGAAGGTTACTCCTGCCCACGATATCAATGACCATGCACTTGGTTTGAAACATAGTTTGGAGACGATTGACATCTTTAACGATAATGGTACTATCAGTGAAGCAGCAGGTCTCTATGTAGGTCAAGACCGAATGGACGTGCGCAAGCAGATTGCTAAAGATTTAGAAGCTGCTGGTTTGATGGAAAAGATAGAGGACTATGACAACAAAGTTGGCTTCTCTGAACGTACAAACGTTCCTATTGAGCCTAAACTTTCAACGCAATGGTTCTTGAAGATGCAACATTTTGCAGACTTGGCACTTCCTCCTGTGATGTCCGATGAGATTGAGTTCTACCCTAAAAAATATAAGAACACCTATCGCCATTGGCTCGAAAACATTAAGGATTGGTGTATATCTCGACAGTTATGGTGGGGTCACCGCATACCAGCCTACTACTTTATGAATGCTGATGGTAAGCGCGATTGTGTCGTTGCAGAAACAGAAGAAGCTGCATTGGAAAAAGCAAAAGCAAAGAATTGCAACCTTGAACTCAAAGACTTGGAGCAAGAAAGTGATTGTCTTGACACTTGGTTTTCTTCGTGGCTATGGCCTATTTCTGTGTTTGATGGTATCAACAACCCCAACAACAAGGAAATTGATTACTATTACCCCACTTCAGATCTTGTTACTGGTCCTGACATCATCTTCTTCTGGGTAGCTCGCATGATCATGGCCGGCTATGAGTATAGAAAGACCTATCCTTTCAAACATGTATACTTTACAGGTATTGTTCGCGATAAGTTGGGCCGCAAGATGAGCAAGAGTTTGGGCAACTCTCCTGACCCATTGATGCTCATTGAGAAGTATGGCGCAGACGGAGTACGCATGGGTATGATGCTAAGTGCACCTGCAGGAAACGACATTTTGTTTGATGAAACATTGTGCGAACAAGGTCGTAACTTCAACAATAAGATATGGAATGCCTTTAGATTAGTAAAAGGTTGGAAGACTGCAGATATCGAACAACCAGAATGTAACGCGCTTGCAGTAGAATGGTTTGATGCAAAACTGAAGCAGGTAAACATTGAACTACAGGAACAATTCAAGCAATATCGTATCTCAGAAGCTCTGATGACCGTGTATAAACTATTCTGGGATGAGTTCTCAAGCTGGTATCTTGAAATGATAAAGCCAACATACCTCAATGGCGAAGCACAGCCTATAGATCATAAGACCTATGAGGCAACGATAGGATTCTTTGATAATCTACTCAAAATGCTTCACCCATTTATGCCATTTATCACAGAAGAACTTTGGCAACATATCACAGAAAGAACGCAAGGTGAAAGCATTATGCGCGCAACTTTGCAATTAGAGGCGCCGAAAAATAATGATGAAAGAATCATCAACGATATTGAGGTTGTTAAACAAATTGTTGGAAACATACGCACTGTTCGCAATCAAAAGAACATTGCTCCCAAAGAGTTGCTGGTGTTACAGGCTATAGGTGAGAACGAAATGAGTGCTTATAATAGCATTATTTTGAAGATGGCTAATCTCAAATCTATTGAGGTTGTTGCTGAAAAGAGCACAGACTCAAGCAACTTTATGGTAGGAACCAACGAATATGCAGTACCACTTGGTGATTTGATAGATGTTGCAGCAGAGATTGAAAAGGCTGAAAAAGAACTGCAACATTTGGAAGGTTTCCTCATGGGTATCCGCAAAAAGCTTGGTAACGAGAACTTCGTTGCACACGCACCAGAGGCTGTTGTCGCTCGCGAACGTAAGAAAGAGAGTGACTCGGTAGAGAAGATTGCAGCATTGAAGCAGACAATTGAAGAGCTAAAAAAGAAATAAATACAAAGTAACCTCATTCTTCCTTTTACATAAACAGAGGGAGAATGGGGTTATTTTTTACTCATTTGTTTCAAGTAATAGGATAACAAGATAATATGTTTAGAAAGAGAGTTTCATATTTACAACATATAACTGACTTCTTTGTGAAGGCTAATTATGGAGAGAATCGCAAAATAACAACTAACTTTTTGTGTGATTCAACAATTCATTTCTTAAAGAATCTCCCTTTAGTTGCATTCTTTATATTGCTATTTTCGTCCTGCCATGATGAAATTCCTATCATTGATGCGTATGAGAATACAAACCAAACACTCTTTGTTTATATGCCATGGACGGGCACAAAAAATACTTCCGAGAATAATCTTAAAGCATATTTCGATAAGAATATCGCTGCAATGCGTCAGAATATAGAGCAGAATAAAGGGGTAAAACAAACAGATATTATCGTCTTTGTAGCAGAAAATCAAACCCGTAGTGTTATTTTCCGTATGAAGTATAACACAACTCGCCAGCGTTGTGAGCTTGATACCTTAAAGCGAAATGCAGGTTTTGTGAGTGTTTCAGAATCTAATTTAAGAAATTTGTTCAAT
>NZ_GL629647.1:104709-113199 GCF_000185845.1 Segatella salivae DSM 15606 | reverse complement strand
ATAGCAATACAGGTAAATATAGTTTACTTATTGGTTGTCATGGTAGTGGCTGGACTCCACGAGGTAGCGACAGTACAATGCCTAAGGCTTTAAGCAGAGCTTTTGGTGGAAGTGATATTGATATGCAATATAATATTAGCGATCTTCGCAATGCAATTGCACAATCTCAGATGAAAAAGGTGAGCTTTATCTGCTTCGATGACTGCTACATGGCAAATGTAGAAACGGCATACGCCTTAAAGGATGTAACCGAAATGCTGGTCGCTTCAACGAGTGAAGTGATGGCAGAAGGTATTCCTTATGATAAAGTTTTTAGCTATATCTTAGGTCAAACAGACTATGAGAAATGGGTAGATGGCTTCTATCAATTCTACATAAACTACAAATATCCCTATGGAGAGCTTTCTGCCATTCGATGTGGAAAGTATATCGAAGAGATGGCTTCTGTCATGAAATCAATCAATCAGAGTTATACTTTCAACAATAGTAGGCTAAACAATCTGCAATTCCTTGATGGATATGATAGTCATGTATTCTTCGATTTAAGCTCATACATTGATGAATTAGGAGTTCTTCCACCTCTAAGTGTCACTTTTAATCAGGCACTACAAGCTTTAGTTCCCTATAAAGCATGTACACCTTATATATATACGATATATAAAAACTACTATCGACATGGTGACACTACTAATTCAGAAAACACTTTTAAGATAAATAAATGCTGTGGAATAACTATCAGTGATCCAACAAGGAATTCTACAGTATATGATACAAAGCAGCAATCTGAATGGTGGAAAGCTACACATTAAGGCTTTCCACATACGAGGCTGCCATCTCAGCACAACGCTCTCCATCAATACCTGCAGACACTATACCGCCAGCATAACCAGCACCTTCACCACAAGGGAAAAGCCCTTGCAAACGAATATGCTGCAAGGTATCACGATTTCTAATAATTCTTACAGGGCTGGAGGTTCTGGTTTCTGCAGCAATCATCACTGCTTCATTTGTGAGAAAGCCGTGAGCATTTCTTCCAAAGACCTTAAATGCAGCCTGCAATCGCTTACTTATAAAGTCAGGAAGCCAGAAATGAAGAGGACTACTTATTAGGCCAGGGGCATAAGAGCTACGGGGTAAATCGTAACTTAAACGATTGTTGACGAAATCATCCATGCGTTGTGCAGGCGCAGTTTGCTTCATATTCCCCTGCATCCAACAGGTTTTCTCCAATTGTTCTTGAAACCTCATAACGCTCAACAAGTCATCTTGTTTATCTGTTGACATTTGGACACAATCCTTAGGGCGTACTTCCACAACCATTCCACTATTGCTCCATGCCGTCCCTCGATTGCTTGGACTCATTCCATTGACTACAATTTGCTCTTTATCTGTTGCTGCCGGTATAACAAATCCACCCGGACACATACAGAAACTATATACACCTCGCCCATCCACTTGAGTCACAAAAGAATATTCTGCAGTAGGAAGATACTTTCCTCTTCCATTCTTATTGTGATATTGTATCTTATCAATGAGTTCACTGGGATGCTCTAATCGTACACCAACAGCAATACCTTTAGCCTCAAGTTCAATTTTTGTTGCATTCAAATATCGATATACATCGCGGGCACTATGCCCCGTTGCAAGAATTACAGGCCCATGAAATTCCAACTCTTTTTGTGTCGATAAATCTACAGCTTTGACGCCAATGACATGATCTTCCCTTATGAGTAACTCCGTCATTTTTGTCAAGAAGTGAACCTCTCCCCCACAATTGATAATCGTATTACGCATATTTTCGATAACCCTTGGAAGCTTATCAGTTCCTATATGTGGGTGAGCATCAGCCAAAATAGAGGTAGATGCCCCATGCTGGCAAAACACATTTAGAATCTTTTCGACATTACCACGTTTCTTACTTCGCGTATATAATTTACCATCGCTATAAGCTCCGGCACCTCCTTCGCCAAAACTATAATTGCTTAATTCATCTACTTGCTGAGTTTTTTTAATTAAAGCAAGATCTTTTTTGCGTTCACGCACATTGCGACCACGCTCTATTACTATGGGGCGTACTCCTTTCTCAATCAACCGCAGTGCAGCAAAGAGTCCACCAGGTCCTTCTCCCACGACGACGACCTCCTTACCTTTTTCCACATTTGGGTATTCTGTCCGGGTGAATTGTTCATCTTGTGGAAACTCGTTTATATAGACTCTAACGCTTAAATTAACGTAAATCTGTCGCTGACGAGCATCAATACTGCGCCTAAGCACCCTCACTTGATTTAGTGTTCTAATGTCAAGTCCTTTCTCCGTTGCAATGTATCTTTTAATACTTTCTTCTGTAAAAGCCTCCTGGGGCGTTACACGTATTTGGAATTCTTGTATCATATTCGCAAAGATACCCATTTTAATTGATAAACAGAAAAATATGTTCTATTTTGTTGGTCAAGATAATAAATCTTCGTATTTTTGCCCACAGATTCGATTAAATCGTAAGTTTTATATCGCATTTTGTTTTCATTTACCTCTGTTGTTGTGTGGAAAAAAGAGAATGGGATACGCTATAAACCTCACCATTTAATTCATCTATTGTGATAAGCCACTATTGTCGAGTGGATGGTTAAATCCAAAATTGTCAACAAAATGAAAGTATTAAAATTCGGTGGAACATCGGTTGGTTCTGTAAAAAGCATCCTCAGCTTAAAAGAGATTGTAGAAAACGAGGCTAAAAAAGACAGTATCATCGTTGTTGTTAGTGCCCTTGGAGGCATTACAGACAAATTGATTGCCACAGCAAAATTAGCACTTCAACACGATGAACAATGGAAGACAGAGTTTAATCTGATGGTAGAGCGTCACCACAAGATGATTGATACCATCATCACGGATGCCAAAAAGCGTATTACATTATTTAATAAAGTAGACGCTTTATTTGACCAATTACGAAGTATTTATTTTGGAGTTTATCTCATTCATGACCTTAGCGAAAAAACAGAAAATGCCATTGTGAGTTATGGAGAACAGCTTTCAAGCGTCATTGTAGCTACATTAATCCGTGGCGCTAAATGGTTTGACAGCCGCAATTTCATAAAAACAGAAAGGATAAATCACAAGAACACGCTCGACAGTGAATTGACAAATCAACTTGTTTGCAATACCTTCGCAGACCTCCCACGCATTTCTCTCGTTCCAGGTTTTATCAGTAGAGATCGTGAAACGGATGAAATTACCAACCTTGGACGTGGCGGAAGTGACTACACTGCAGCCATTTTAGCGGCAGCACTTAATGCAGAAGTCCTTGAAATATGGACCGATGTAGATGGCTTTATGACAGCAGATCCACGCGTTATCAAGTCTGCTTATACGATAAACGAACTTAGTTACATTGAAGCAATGGAGCTTTGTAACTTCGGAGCAAAGGTTGTTTATCCCCCAACAATCTATCCTGTATGTGTTAAGAACATCCCCATTAGGGTTAAAAACACATTCAATCCAAGTCTTCCTGGCACAATTATCAAGAATAAAATTGAGGACCACAACAAACTCATTAAAGGTATAAGTTCTATCAACGGAACTGCACTGATTACAGTAACAGGCCTTTCTATGGTCGGCGTTATTGGTGTTAACCGACGCATATTCACAGCCCTTGCCAACGAAGGCATTAGCGTTTTTATGGTTTCTCAAGCCTCTTCAGAGAACTCAACGAGTATTGGTGTGAGAGAAGAAGATGCCGATGAAGCTGTCAAAGTGCTTAACGAAGAGTTCTCATCAGAGATAGAAGACGGCGCAATGTTCCCCATGCATGCAAAGAAAGGATTAGCAACGGTTGCGATTGTTGGTGAGAAAATGAAGCACGCCGCAGGTATTTCAGGTAAACTTTTTGGCACATTAGGGCGCAGTGGTATTAGTGTTATTGCTTGTGCACAGGGTGCAAGTGAGACCAATATCTCCTTTGTTGTCAAGAGTGATTCACTCAGAAAATCACTCAATGTGCTTCATGATTCTTTCTTCCTTTCTGAATATAAGGTGCTCAACCTATTTATTTGTGGTATAGGAACCGTTGGAGGTAAGCTGATAGAACAAATTCGCAAGCAATATCATGAACTAAAAGAGCGCAACCAACTAAAACTTAATGTTGTTGGAATCGCAAGTTCGAAGAATGCAATCTTTAACCGCGATGGTCTCAATCTGTCAGACTATCGTGAAGCATTAAAAAGTTCAGAGCCCAGTACTCCAGAGAAATTGCGCGACCAAATCATCGAGATGAATATCTTCAACAGCGTGTTTGTTGATTGTACGGCAAGCAAAGAAATCGCTGCATTATATCAAAGCTTTCTCAACCATAACATCAGTGTCATAGCTGCGAATAAGATTGCAGCCAGTGGCCCATACGAGAAATATATACAACTGAAGAAGACTGCACTCCATCGTGGTGTCAAATTCAGATTTGAAACCAATGTTGGTGCAGGACTACCGATTATTGGAACCATTAACGATCTACGCAATTCAGGAGACAAGATATTGAAGATTGAAGCTGTGTTAAGTGGTACGCTCAACTTTATTTTCAATGAAATCAGTGCCGAAGTCCCCTTCTCTGAAGCTGTGAAGAGGGCCAAAGAAGAAGGATATAGCGAGCCAGATCCCCGCATTGATCTTAGCGGAACTGATGTTGTGCGTAAATTAGTAATCCTGGCTCGTGAGGCTGGTTATCAAATAGAACAAAGTGATGTGGAGAAACATTTATTTGTTCCCCAAGACTACTTCGAAGGTGGTGTTGAAGAGTTTTGGGAGCGATTACCCCATTTAGACGCAGACTTTGAACGCAAACGACAGGCATTAGAGAAGGCAAACAAGCGTTGGCGCTTCGTGGCAACACTTGATGGTCATCATGTAAACGTAGGCTTAAAAGCAATCGACCGAAATCATCCTTTCTATAATCTTGAGGGGAGCAACAACATTGTTTTATTGACAACTGAACGTTATAAGGAGTATCCTATGTTGATACAAGGCTATGGAGCCGGCGCAAGCGTTACTGCAGCAGGTGTCTTTGCCAATATAATGTCAGTGGCAAACATCTGATTTTATATGAAACATATCATCATTTTAGGTGACGGCATGGCCGATCATCCCGTAAAGAGATTAGGAGATAAAACGCTGCTTCAATATGCCAATACTCCCTATATGGATTTATTGGCTAAACAAGGAAGGTCGGGAATGCTCAACACTATCCCCGAAGGATTCCTTCCCGGCTCAGAAGTTGCTAACACAGCCATCCTTGGTTATGATTTGAATAAAGTCTACGAAGGGCGTGGGCCTTTAGAGGCTGCATCAATTGAATACGACATGCAACCCGATGATTTGGCATTAAGATGTAACATTATTGAAATAGAAGACGAATGCATTAAGAATCATCACGGAGGACATTTAACTACCGAAGAGGGCGACATGCTCATTCAATTCTTAAACGATAAGTTAGGAAATGAACAGATAAAATTTATCACTGGTATACAATACAGGCACTTATTGGTGATTAAAGGTGGAAACAAACATATTACATGTGCGCCTCCTCACGACCATCCTAATGAAGAATGGAAGTCACTTCTTGTGCAACCTGAAGAAGGGTATCACATGAAAGATGACCACAGAATGAGTCCACAAGCAACGGCTAATCTTCTTAATGAGTTAATCGTTAAAAGCCAAACGCTGCTTGCAAATCATCCTTTTAACCTCCACAGAAAGGCCAAAGCCAACAGCATTTGGCCCTGGAGTGGCGGTTACAGACCATCAATGTCTACCCTAATGCAACTTTATCCCGAAATAAAAAGCGGTAGCGTCATCTCGGCTGTCGATTTAATTCGCGGCATAGGCCATTATGCTGGGCTTGATGTTATCAAGGTCAACGGAACCACTGGATTGGCAGACACTAACTACGAAGGAAAGGTTAAGGCAGCCATCGAAGCTTTGGAAAAACAAGACTTTGTTTATCTTCACATCGAAGCCAGCGACGAAGCAGGACATGATGGTGACTTAGACTTGAAGTTGAAAACTATCGAAAATCTTGATACAAGGGTCATCAAGCCATTATATGAGACGATAAGTAAATGGCAAGAGCCCGTGTGCATCGCCCTTCTCCCCGACCACCCTACTCCTGTTGAGATTCGAACGCATGTGAAAGAGCCTGTTCCTTTCGTCATCTGGCATCCGAACATCCTACCCGACAACGTGTCTACCTACGACGAAGTGAGTTGTCGTGAGGGAGGTTATGGAATGCTTTCTCTACAACAATTCATGGAAACGTTTATGAAAATTCAATGACAATGAAATATTACAGCACAAATAAAACAGCTCCTAAAGCTTCACTTGAAGAGGCGGTTATCCATGGGTTAGCCCCCGACCGCGGCCTATATATGCCAGAAGAAATTCAGAAATTGCCAGCCGAGTTTTTCCAACAGTTAGACCAGCTCAGTCTCCAAGAGATAGCTTTTATTGTGGCCAACTCGCTCTTTGGGAAGGATATAGAGGCTGATATCCTCCATACGATTATCCAAGAAACATTTTCTTTTGATATACCAGCAGTGCAACTTGAAGACAATATTTATTCTCTCGAACTTTTCCATGGTCCAACTTTGGCTTTCAAAGATGTTGGCGCACGCTTTATGGCACGCCTGCTGCAATATTTTATTCGACGCAAAGGACAGCAACCAATCAATGTCCTCGTGGCGACAAGCGGCGACACGGGCTCGGCTGTTGCAAACGGTTTTCTCGGTGTTGAGGGCATTCACGTTTATGTGCTATACCCAAAAGACAAGGTGAGCCACATCCAAGAAAGTCAGTTTACAACGTTAGGGCAGAATATCACTGCAATAGAAGTCAATGGGGTTTTCGATGATTGCCAGGCATTAGTGAAACAGGCTTTCATGGACAATGAACTCAATGCGCAACTGAAACTCACGTCGGCAAATAGCATCAATGTGGCACGTTTCCTACCACAATCTTTCTATTATTTCTATGCTTATGCCCAACTCAAAAAGTTAGGAAAGGCAAACAACTTAGTGGTTTCGGTGCCCAGTGGAAACTTTGGCAATCTCTGCGCAGGCCTATTTGCACAAAAAATGGGATTACCGATGAAGAGCTTCATCGCTGCCAACAATGCCAATGATGTATTCTTCAACTTTCTAAAAACAGGGCAATATCATC
This sequence comes from Segatella salivae DSM 15606, assembly GCF_000185845.1. Taxonomy (GTDB): domain Bacteria; phylum Bacteroidota; class Bacteroidia; order Bacteroidales; family Bacteroidaceae; genus Prevotella; species Prevotella salivae. Next base: position 105,999 of record NZ_GL629647.1, on the reverse strand, counting down.
CCCAGCCCAGCAAACAGACTATAGCCAACGCAATGGATGTGGGCAATCCTTCAAACTTTGCACGCATTTATGCGCTCTATCATGAAAGCTACGACAACATCAAGCAGCATATCAGCGGAGCCACTTACACGGACCATCAAATTCAAAATGCCATGCGCCAATGTTACGAAACCACAGGCTATGTCCTCGATCCGCATGGTGCGTGTGGCTACAAGGCACTGAAAGAACAACTGCAACCAAACGAAACAGGACTATTCTTTGAGACGGCTCATCCTGCAAAATTCAAAGAGAAAGTAGACGAAATCCTTTCTACAAACATTCAAATCCCACAGCGCTTAGCAGCATTCATGAAAGGAAAAAAGAAAAGTGTTGAAATGCAAAATGACTTCAAAACATTCAAACATTTCCTGATGAACCAATAGAAATAACGGCAATAAATCGTTAAAGGAAGAGAACCAAACCGCCAATAACCGCCACGCTAGGGCGATAACCAAGGAACTTCTTGTATGTAGGCTTTGCATCATACTTCTCTGTCTCTATGAACTGATGGTCGAAATCAACATCATACATCTCACCCCCCTTTCAGTTGGCCAGATGCAAATATACAATTGAGCAATAAAGTATTGAGAGTGTCAGCCGTATTGAAATCGTAGGTCTTGCCCATATCTGATGTGTATGAAATGTTTTCTTGCGTCAACTCCTTTATCGCTCTGAGGATAGTATCAGAGCTACAAGTGCGAAGTGTCGGATGAAGCGAGAGGTGGTTCATCAAATGAGTAGTGACATCCTGGGACCACAGAAGTAGATACTCATGAGAGAACGGATGATTTCGCTGTACTGATAACCGAAGGTTTTCGTTAAGCCAGATGAGCAGAGCTAAGTTTACTTAAGCTCTGCCATGGCGAGAAGACGTGCCATGAAATGGAACGATCTACACCTTAGACCGAGGGTTGAGTCGATTACAGATGATAATGTGGAGTCAAATTGCTCCATGATTGAAAATAATCCCCCAAAAAGAGTGAGTCTCTCAGATCTAATTTGTATCTTTGCCATGTCTATCGTCGGATTCTCTTGTTTTTTTTGCAACACTAAGATTATGGCATCTATTTCCAAAAATATATTCGACATATATTCCAGCACATTTTATCAATGTGTAGTAATCATTAGCTTGATTATAATCTTGGGTTATATGATATTGGGAATATGTACAGGTTCATTTTATTATAAAAATGCATTAATCAATATATGGGCTTCAATAACGTGCCTAGCTTATATTATAGGGAAAAATAA
>NZ_GL629647.1:102870-103412 GCF_000185845.1 Segatella salivae DSM 15606 | reverse complement strand
TCTAAAGCGTCGCGCGCAAGCATGAAAAAGAGATTTTTAGCCCCAGAGCGTCGCGCGCAAGCATGAAAAAGAGATTTTTAGCCCTAGAGCGTCGCGCGCAAGCATGAAAAAGAGATTTTTAGCCCTAGAGCGTCGCGCGGAAGCATGAAAAAGAAATTTTTTGCCCTAGAGCGTCGCGCGGAAGCATGAAAAAGAGATTTTTGGCCCTAGAGCGTCGCGCGGAAGCATGAAAAAAGGATTTTAGGTCCTAAACTTTCACACGGAAGCATGAAAAAAGCATTTTTGGTCCAAAACTTTCACACGGAAGCATGAAAAAAGGATTTTTGGTCCTAAACTTCCACACGGAAACGCGAAAAATGGATTTTAGGTTCTAAACTTTCACACGGAAGCGCGAAAAAAGGATTTTTGGTCTTAAACTTTCACACGGAAGCATGAAAAATGGATTTTTGGCCTTAAACTTTCACACGGAAGCATGAAAAAAGGATTTTTGGTCCTAAACTTTCACACGGAAGCGCGAAAAGAATATTTTGGGCGCCAAATGG
>NZ_GL629647.1:102052-102555 GCF_000185845.1 Segatella salivae DSM 15606 | reverse complement strand
TCTTTTGTTGATTGAATTTTGCTTTATTGTTTCTCTTATATTTTTAATTTTCTCCCCTTGGCCTAAATATACATCTCTTGGTGTAAGATTATCCAACGATTCATGAAACCTTCTCTCATTATAGTATCGGCTGCAACGACGAAATCATGCTCCACATGTTCCAATAGACCTCTTTCATGCAGAATACGATAAAAGCTTGATTCTGAAATATTGCTGTCTGGTAAAACTAAAAAGTATGATTTTTCGTGCAGAATTGTCTCAAAATAGGCAATTCCGCATTATCTTTGAAATCCAAGCCCCTAATCCTGGAAGGAACTCCTGTAAACTTCCACACGGAAGCATGAAAAAATGATTTTTAGCCCTAGAGCGTCGCGCGCAAGCATGAAAAAGAGATTTTTAGCCCCAGAGCGTCGCGCGCAAGCATGAAAAAGAGATTTTTAGCCCTAGAACGTCGCGCGCAAGCATGAAAAAGAGATTTTTAGCCCTAAAGCGTCGCGCGCAAG
>NZ_GL629647.1:100509-102002 GCF_000185845.1 Segatella salivae DSM 15606 | reverse complement strand
CAACATTTGCAGTTGTGCACTTTTATTTAACAAACCCATCGGAAGAACCTTGTTCACTCAAGACACCGCTCGATACACAACTTTATCATGAACTTGTGTTCTGCCCTTACAGCATACTGCTTCTTTGAGAACAAACCAGAGGCACTGCCGGTGTATGTGGAAAAAACAAGGCAGTTGGAACTCTTTTCATGCTAAACTTATCCCGAACTCAAGTATCTTTAATCATGTTTTTAAGGTTTAAACTGAATAAATGTTTTATAATGATCGGGCGTATAATACCATTCACCTCCATTCCCAATAACGATACGTTGAACTCCAGCCCCTTTAATTCCAGGAGTAGGAACTACATCTTCTCTATAGTATCCTGATGGTTTTAGTGGTAAAATATCTTTATTATTGTAGAAAGTTGCACCATCATGTCGATGCGGAAAAGGTATACCCTTTTCTAAATCGTATCATTTTGTAACATCAAGATTTTCATTTAATCTTATCTCCTCTTTATATAGCTTTTTACACGAACTCGCAATCTTAATGTCAATATTTATGGGGCTATTTACTTTGCAATCGGGACAGACTGCATATCCATAACCTGTCTTAAGACAATCCACAATAGCATCATTAATGAATTGTTCTCCATAGTTTTTACAAACAAATTCACTGCCAACCTCTCCGATGATTTCACGACCTTTCACGATTAATTTTACAAGTTTTCCATCGATGACACCCCAATAGCCATGCAAACCTCGAATCATAAAAACGAAAACGTTGGGATTCTCCCAACAATATTTATAGATTTTCTTTTCCATTTTTTCGTTATCTGACATGACAGGTCTTCCATGCAACGAATATTTCACGTTATTTATACTGTCTTTCTTTCGGTTTTCTTCATTGTAAGAATCAAAAATCTCAAAAGTCCCAACCTTTAAATGACCTTCTTTCGTTACAATAAATACCTTCTGGAATAAGAAATCTTGCTTAAATGCTACCAAAGACTCAAGATTATCTCCACACCTATATGATTGGTGGTTCCACTCCAAAATGGGTATTGATATGAGATCCAAATCTTCTTCTTTGTATTTATCTGATACCATAGTTGTTGAAAAAACAGGAACTTTACTACTTTTTTCTTTTGAATATAAATCCATAAATCTCCCTTGGGCAACATCTTTATATCCGTACTTGTCATAGTAAAAGTATATTTTATCTTGTTGTGCCATCAGCAAATTACTGCAAGCCATCAGGATTAAACTAAAAAAAAATGCTTTCATACTAATATACTCCGAAAATCAAGTGGAAACTTTTGACATTTGTAAACTGTACGTTGTCAAACAAAAGTGCACAACTGCAAATATAGTTATTTACTCTGATATTTCATTGTTTTATTATCAAAAATTCTTTTGTTGATTGAATTTTGCTTTATTGTTTCTCTTATATTTTTAATTTTCTCCCCTTGGCCTAAATATACATCTCTTGGTGTAAGATTATCCAACGAT
>NZ_GL629647.1:81605-99473 GCF_000185845.1 Segatella salivae DSM 15606 | reverse complement strand
AATGAAGCCTTTGCAACTTCCCAAGGTGCTCAAAGTTGAGGGGAGTAATTGCTCGAACTACATTAATTCGCATCACTTGCAGTTCCAGTTCAACATGTATGAATTGGTGAAAGCCGGCGGCGGAACAACAGAAAAGCCCGACTTTGGCATTAACCATAAAAACCAACCATAAAATTGTCGAGCTTAGGGAAATGCGCAAAGTCGCATTCAAAATTAACTCTTATTGTGACGAAAACTTGCTCAGTGGCGTAGTTATACAATAGGGTATCGTCATAAATACTCCTAAGTCTAAAGTAGTGGTGCAGTGCTATTGCGATAACAGTGCTACACCCTTTTTTTGTGGGTTTGTTTTCTTCACATATTTGGAGTTATCAGAGGAAAGCATTATCTTTGCATCATCACAAAAAAACAGGAGGTTAACTTATGGCATACAAGACAGTAAAATATTCAAACCGCGAGGAAGCAGCGGAGGCGCTACACAAAATGATAGAGCGCAAACGCGAATGGGTAGAGAAAACAGAGCAAGAATTTAAAGAACTTGCCAAATTGAGGTCTACCAACACTTAATAAAAAATGTCATGAAAGCACTCAATCTTAATCGTCTAAACATTCGTACACCTTATTCCGTATGGGCTGTAGACACTATGCTGCCGTTATCGTTCAGTCTACAAATCTACATTTTAATCAGATAATCCAAGACTTTAACCAATTCGTTGGCTTTTTCCAAAACAAACCGGAGTAAACACACGGGAATTTACCATATTTGTGAAAATAGCAGGCATGACCTCGGGAATCCGAAGTTTTTTGATTATCTTTGCACCAAATTATATTTATAAGGCATAGGATAAAATGATAACATTAACAAATCTTGCTATCCAATTCGGAAAGAGAGTACTTTACAAAGACGTAAATATTAAGTTTACACGTGGCAACATCTATGGCGTCATTGGAGCCAATGGTGCAGGTAAGTCTACGTTGCTTCGTGCCATTAGTGGTGACTTAGAGCCGAATCACGGAAGTGTGGAGCTCGGGCCGGGTGAACGCCTTTCGGTGCTGGAGCAAGACCATTTCAAATATGATGAATATCGTGTTATGGACACGGTTCTTATGGGCCACCAGCCTCTTTGGGAGAATATGAAAGAGCGTGAGCGCTTATATTCGAAGGCAGAAATGACCGAAGAAGATGGTAATTTGGCTGCAGAATTAGAGGAGAAGTTTGCCGAAATGAATGGTTGGGAGGCAGAAAGTGATGCCGCACAACTCTTGCAGAACTTAGGTGTTCAAGAAGATTTGCATCAGAAAATGGTAGGCGAGCTGAGCAATACCGAGAAAGTGCGTGTCATGTTGGCAAAGGCCTTGTTTGGCAAACCAGACAATTTGTTGCTTGATGAGCCTACGAATGACCTCGACTTGGATACTGTTGAATGGTTGGAAGACTATCTTGGAGAGATTGACGAGACGCAAACGGTGCTCGTAGTCAGCCACGACCGCCACTTCCTCGATGCCGTTTCAACACAAACGATTGATATTGATTACGGAAAGGTTACGGTGTTCTCAGGTAACTATTCGTTCTGGTATGAGAGTTCTCAATTGGCACTTCGTCAGGCACAAAACCAGAAGTTAAAGGCCGAAGAGAAGAAGAAACAGTTGGAAGAGTTTATCCGTCGATTCTCTGCAAACGTTGCAAAGAGTAAACAAACCACTTCAAGAAAGAAGATGCTTGAAAAGCTGAATGTTGATGAAATCAAGCCTTCAAGCCGTAAATATCCAGGAATCATCTTCCAAATGGAACGTGAACCGGGCAATCAAATTCTTGAAGTTGAAGGTTTGAAAGCCGTTGAGCCAGATGGAACCGTGCTCTTCGATGATGTCAATTTCAATATTGAAAAAGGACAGAAAGTTGTTTTCTTGAGCCATAATCCCAAAGCTATGACAGCCTTGTTTGAGATTATCAATGGCAACAGGCAAGCCGATGCAGGCACTTATAAATGGGGAGTTACCATCACAACAGCCTATCTCCCACTCGACAACACCGATTTTTTCAATAGCGACAAAAATCTTATTGATTGGCTAAGTCAATATGGTGTAGGTAATGAAGTCATGATGAAAGGCTACTTAGGTAGGATGCTTTTCAGTGGTGAAGAAGTGCTGAAGAAAGTCAATGTTTTATCAGGTGGTGAGAAGATGCGCTGTATGATAGCACGTATGCAGCTACAAAATGCAAACTGCTTGATCCTCGATACCCCAACAAACCACCTCGACTTGGAGAGCATTCAGGCCTTTAACAACAACCTGACATTATTCAAAGGAAACATCCTTTTCTCAAGTCATGACCACGAATTCATTGAAACTGTGGCCGACAGAATCATTGAATTGACTCCAAAGGGAACAATAGACAAGTTAATGTCTTATGATGAATATATTCATGATGAAGGCATTAAAGAGCAGAAAGCAAAGATGTATAATTAAACCATAAAAGCACCAAAGACCACGAGAACAAAGTCTGTTATTCAGACAGAGCAACGTGTCTTTGGTGCTTTTGGCATGCTTTTTGTGATTTACCATAACAAACAAATGTAACAATTAAAAGTAGAACGTATGAAAGAAAACCAGAATGTGTCTGCCGAAGAACAAGAAAACATCGAGGTTGGACACAATAATAAAGAGACAGAATCTGCCGAGAAGCATTGCGAAAAGGCAGCTGAAGAATCGTCAGAAGAGAAAGAACAGAATCCTGTAGAAAACTTACAGGATGAAAATGCGAAGCTCAAAGATCAATTGTTACGCACAATTGCAGAATTTGATAACTTCAGAAAAAGAACCAACAAAGAAAAGGCTGAGTTGATTTTAAATGGAGGTCGCAAAGCTGTTACAGACATATTGCCTATTCTTGACGACTTCGAGCGTGCGCTAAGTAATGAAACTAAAGATGCAACAGCAATCAAAGAAGGCATGCAAATGATTTTCAATAAATTCATAAAGACCCTTGAAAGCATGGGTGTCAAAAAGATTGAAACGGATAAAGCCGATTTCAATACCGACTACCATGAGGCTGTTGCCATGGTTCCAGGAATGGGAGATGACAAGAAAGGAAAAGTAATTGACTGCGTACAATCAGGTTATACAATGAATGATAAAGTGATTAGACACGCAAAAGTGGCTGTAGGTCAATAATGATACACAATTAACCATGGCAGAGAAAAGAGACTATTACGAGATTCTTAATGTAGAAAGAACCGCTACTGATACAGAGATTAAGGCTGCATATCGCAAGATTGCCATTAAGTATCACCCTGACAGAAACCCCGGAAACAAAGAGGCTGAGGAAAAATTTAAGGAAGCTGCAGAGGCATACGATGTGTTACGTGATCCTCAGAAACGCCAACAATATGACCAATTTGGTTTTGAAGGTATGCAAGGTGCAAGTGGCTTCGGAGGTGGTTTCAGCGGAAACATGAATATGGATGACATTTTCTCTATGTTCGGTGATATCTTTGGAGGACATGGCGGAGGCTTCGGCGGCTTTGGAAGTACCGGAGGTGGTGGTGGTTTTCGCCACGCACAATATCGTGGTGCAGACCTAAGATTGAAAGTAAGTCTTACATTACAGGAGATTGCTACTGGCGTTACCAAGAAGTTTAAGGTGCGTAAGGATGTGTCATGTGAACATTGTCATGGCAATGGTGCAGAGCCGGGAAGCAGTAGCGAGACCTGCCCTAAGTGTGGAGGACATGGTGTTGTCACAAAAACAGTACGCACAATGCTCGGTATGATGCAAACACAAACCGAATGTCCAGACTGCCATGGTGAAGGAACGATAATCAAAAATAAATGTAAAGACTGCGGCGGAACAGGTGTAGTCAAAGGAGAAGAAGTCGTTGAAATACAAATTCCGGCTGGTGTCGCTCAAGGAATGGTTGTCAATGTCCCAGGAAAAGGTAATGCAGGAATGCGTAATGGCGTCAATGGAGATATTCAAGTTTACATTGAAGAACAACCAAATGATACCTTTATCAGAGATGGACAAGACGTCATCTACAATCTTCTTTTAGATATACCAACGGCAATACTCAGTGGAGAAGTAGAGATTCCGACGATACAAGGCACTAAAGTTAAGATTAAAATTGATGCTGGTACACAACCCGGAAAAACGCTTCGGCTTCGTGGAAAAGGCCTGCCTGCTGTGCAGGGATATGGTTCAGGAATGGGTGATTTGGTAGTAAACATCAGTGTATATATACCAAAGACGCTCGATAAAGAAGAGAAAGCAGCAATTGAGAAATTTAAGAATAGCGATAATTTCAAAGGAGATGAGAGTACGAAACAAACCATCTTCCAGAGATTTAAGAACTATTTCAATTGACAAAATGAACTATAAAGAGACTACAAATTATCTTTTTAACAGCACCCCTGTTTTCGAACATGTGGGTGCTTCTGCGTATAAAGAGGGATTAGATAACATCTTAGCCTTAGATGAACACTTTAATCATCCCCACCAGCACTATAAAACGATTCACATCGCAGGCACAAATGGGAAAGGATCTTGTTCGCATTCATTAGCTGCAATGCTACAACAGAAAGGGTATAAAGTTGGACTTTACACCTCACCTCATATCATAGATTTCCGCGAACGCATAAGAGTCAACGGAGAATGTATTAGTGAACAGGCCGTAATTGATTTCGTTCAACAAGAACACGACTTCTTTGAAACCATTCATCCAAGCTTCTTTGAACTGACAACAGCCTTGGCATTTAAATATTTTGCAGAACAACAAGTTGATATTGCAGTTATTGAAGTAGGACTCGGAGGACGCTTGGATTCGACAAATATCATTTCCCCTATTCTATCAATTATAACAAATATCAGCTTGGATCATACGCAATTTCTTGGTAACACATTAGCCAAGATTGCCTATGAAAAGGCTGGAATCATTAAGAAAGGCGTCCCAGTAGTTATTGGAGAATACACAAATGAGACACGACCTGTTTTTGAAAATAAGGCAAAAGAACTGCAAAGCCCTATTTTTTTTGCGCAAGATACCCCAGAAGTTATTAGCAGTGAAATCGACCTTTCAGGTGGAAGAATTTATCAAACCAAGCATTTTGGAACCTTCCATGCTGAACTTATGGGCGACTATCAGGTCAAAAATATGAATACAGTACTAAATTCCGTCAACGTATTAAAGACATTGGGAGTTAACTTAACAAATCAATTACCAGCTTTAGACCATGTGACAATACTGACACATCTCATTGGTAGATGGATGACTTTACGCGAATCACCTAAAGTAGTGTGCGATACGGGCCACAATGTTGGCGGTTGGACCTACCTTGCCAGACAAATACAAGCACAACCTTGCAAGCAACTTAAAATGGTATTCGGTATGGTAGATGATAAAGATATTATGACAGTAATGCGCATGCTCCCTCAAAATGCAACCTATTATTGGACGCAGGCATCAACCAAACGAGCTATCCCTGCCGAGAAAGTTGCACAGATTGCTAAACAATTCAACCTTAATGGCCACCTATATAATAATGTAAAGGCCGCCTATCAGCAGGCATTAAACGATGCAAATAGTAATGACTTCATCTTTGTTGGAGGGTCAAGCTATATTGTTGCAGACTTGCTTTCACCTGTTGAAAAATAATCAAAAATTAAGAAAGATTTATACTGTTTCGTTTGGGTAAGTCGTTATTTTTTATTTACTTTGCAGGGAGATTGAATATAACTAAAAACTAAAAGATATTATGAACACAGTCCCAAACGAAAACATCTGTGGCTTGAAACGTGAAGATTTTCAAACAACAGTAAATGGAAAAAAAACAGACTTGTATATCCTTCGCAATGCTTTGGGTAACGAAGTAGCCATCACTAATTATGGCGGTGCAGTAGTTGCCATCATGGTTCCTGACAGAGAAGGAAACTATGCGAATGTTATTCAAGGACACGATAACATTAATGATGTTATCAACTCTCCTGAACCATACTTAAGTAGACTCATTGGACGATTTGGAAATCGTATCGCAAAAGGACGATTCCAGTTGCATGGCAAAGAATATTGCCTGCCTATCAACAATGGTCCAAACTCTTTGCATGGTGGAAAGAAGGGATTCAACGATAAAGTTTGGGATGCAGAGTTGATGAATGAGCAAGCTCTCGTACTACATTATGTATCATCTTATGGTGAAGAAGGATTTTCTGGAGAGCTGAAAACGACTGTCGTTTATACATTTAACGATGATAACGAGTTAGTGATTGATTACTTAGCATGCACAAACAAGAAGACAATCATTAATCTAACACACCACGCTTTCTTCTCATTAGCAGGAATTGCCAACCCCACTCCTACAATAGACACGCTTGAATGCGAACTCAATGCCGATTTCTATATCCCCATTGATGAGACAAGCATCCCCACAGGAGAGATTCTAAAGGTAGAAGGAACGCCATTTGACTTCCGTAAACCTCAAGCGATTGGAAAGCGAATCAATGATGATAACGAACAAATTAAGAATGGTTCTGGCTATGATCATTGCTTCGTACTTAACAAAAAAGAAGAAGGAGAATTAAGTTTTGCAGCAAAGATTGTAGAGCCTAATAGTGGACGTACAATGGAAATGTATACCACAGAACCAGGAGTTCAGATGTATACAGGAAACTTTGAGAATGGTATGAAAGGCACTCATGGTGCTACTTACCCTCGCCGCTCTGCTGTATGCTTTGAAGCTGAGCACTTCCCTGATAGTCCAAATCGGCCTTATTTCCCTTCTGTTGTCTTAAATCCAGGGGAACAATACAAGCAAAAAACCATCTACAAATTCGGAATAGACAAATAATTCAAATAAATAAATGGAAAAAAACACAAAACAACAAGGAAACATCATTGCGATCATCACAATGATGTTTCTCTTCGCGATGATTTCTTTCGTTACAAATCTCGCGGCTCCTATCGGTGTAATTTGGAAAAACGTATTCAACGGAACGGGTAGTGAGAACATGATAGGTATGCTTGGTAATGCAATGAACTTCCTCGCCTATCTCTTCATGGGAATCCCTGCCGGTAAGTTACTAACTAAGATTGGCTACAAGAACACGGCCCTAACAGGTATTGCAACAGGCTTTGTTGGTGTCTTCATTCAATTTATCTCTGGTAAATTTGGTGCTGACGTAAGTGGTTTTGCTGTATATCTCTTCGGTGCTTTCATTAGTGGTTTCGCTGTATGTATTCTCAATACTGTCGTTAATCCAATGCTAAACTTACTCGGAGGTGGCGGTAACCGAGGCAATCAGTTAAATCTTATCGGAGGTACACTCAACTCATTATCCGGAACACTAACACCGATGTTGGTTGGTGCACTCATTGGAACAGTTACAGCAACCACAAAGATGGCTAATGTAAACCTTGTTCTCTTTATTGCCTTAGGCGTATTCGCTTCAGCATTTGTAGTACTGCTTTTCATCCCAATTGCAGACCCAGAGATGGGTAAGACGACAAGTAAGACAGTCTTTGAACATAGTCCTTGGGCTTTCCGTCATTTCGTTCTTGGCACAATTGCCATATTCGTTTATGTCGGTGTTGAGGTTGGTATTCCTGGTACATTGAACTTCTACATCAGCGATACTTCTGCAAAGGGTGCAGGCTTACTAACGAATGCAGCAGCTATTGGCGGTTTCGTTGCAGGAACATATTGGTTCTTAATGTTGGTAGGACGCTTCATTGGAAGTTTCATTGGCGGTAAGGTTTCAAGCCGTTCTATGATGATTATCACAACAATTACAGGCATGATACTGATTGTCTTGGCTATGGTTTTAGGCAAATCTACAACAGTTTCTATGCCCGTTTTCACTGGAACATCATTCCAAATGGTAGTCGTTCCTGTTGCAGCACTATTGTTAGTGCTCTGCGGTCTCTGCACTTCAATCATGTGGAGCAGTATTTTTAACCTGGCAACAGAAGGACTTGGTAAGTACTCTGCAGCCGCTTCAGGAATCTTTATGATGATGGTTGTCGGTGGAGGTCTGCTTCCTTTATTCCAAAATTTCATTGCAGACAACTCTTCTTACATGTTCTCTTATATTGTACCTCTTGTTGCTTTGGCTTTCATGTGCTACTATGCACTCATCGGAAGCAAGAATGTAAATAAAGATATTCCTGTAGATTAAACTATAACCTAAGCCCTCATTTTGTATGTTCAATTTGAGGGTTTTATACTTTTTAACCCAAGACACAATCTAAATCTATTTAATTATGGACATTGAAAAAGTTAGAAGTCGCTTTATTAAGCATTTTGATGGTAAGACTGGAAACATCTATATGTCTCCTGGAAGAATCAACTTGATTGGTGAACACACTGATTATAATGGTGGTTTTGTATTTCCTGGAGCCGTAGATAAAGGCATAATGGCTGAGATTCGCCCTAACGGAACCAACACGGTTATGCTCTATTCAATCGATCTTAAGGACCGAGTTGAGTTCAAAGTAGACGACCCCAATGGTCCTCGTGCAAGCTGGGCACGTTACATTTATGGCATCATTCAAGAGATGAAGAGCCTTGGTGTAGAAGTTGAAGGCTTTAATGCTGCGTTCTATGGTGACGTGCCATTAGGTGCTGGAATGTCTTCAAGTGCAGCGCTTGAAAGCTGCTTTGCTTTCGCACTTAATGACCTTTTTGGTAACAACAAAGTATCTAAATGGGACTTGGCACTTGCCGGACAAGCTACAGAACACAAATATATCGGTGTAAAATGTGGTATCATGGACCAGTTTGCAAGCGTCTTTGGACAAGAAGGAAAGCTTATGCGCTTGGACTGCAGAAGCAGAGAATTTGAATATTTCCCATTCAATCCACAAGGCTATAAGTTAGTGCTTGTGAACTCTAAAGTTAAGCATGAGCTTGCAGGAAGTCCTTATAATGACCGCCGAAATAGCTGCGAGAATGTGGTAAAACACATTGCAGCAAAACATCCAGAAGGCAAGTTTGAGACATTACGTGACTGCACTTGGGAACAATTAGAAGAGGTTCGAGCTGAAGTTGGAGAAGAAGACTACAAGCGCGCACACTTTGTTCTTGGTGAGAAAGACCGCGTTTTGGCTGTTTGCGACGCACTCGAAAAGGGCGATTATGAAACTGTTGGTCAAAAGATGTATGAGACTCACGATGGTCTAAGCAAAGAGTATGAAGTATCATGTGAAGAACTTGACTTCCTTAACGATATCGCAAAAGAGAATGGTGTGACAGGAAGCAGAATCATGGGCGGTGGCTTTGGTGGCTGCACTATCAACCTTGTAAAGGACGAAGTCTATGATAAATTTATCGCAGATGCCAAGGTTAAGTTTGCTGCTAAGTACGGACATGAACCAGAAGTCTATCCTGTGGTTATCAGCGAAGGCTCACATAAGGTTTGTTAATCAATCTAACAAAAACCAAGAATATAGGAGAGGATGTCGTAAGGCATCCTCTTTTTCTTTTTCTCTTTCTACAAATAAGCACATAAAAGAGCGTTTTTATTATTAGAATTACAGTTATATTGTATTGACTTAATGCGCCAACAGCACAAAGTAAGTCTTGAAAACCTCAAAACATCATTCAATCATCATTCTCCAAACTCAGTTAAATCACACTGCAAAAAGCGTCAAAACAGACAATAATTAGACTTAAATTATGCCATAAATCAATAGAGATTACAAGTTCTTCTCCTATCCCTTGTTTCTAAAAAGCATTTTGATTTCGTATAGTATCGGTGTTCAATGTATCGTGAGCCCTAAGGAAAGCCAACCTTAAATTCAAAGACATGAGCATCATATAAGATGAGAAACTTTCACAACATGATAGTTTTTTACTCACAATTAGAATTAAAGTAGCTCCAAACTTAAAAGTGTGCAAGTTCTTCATAGATGCGTTGCACAGGCAGTCCCATTACATTAAAGTAGCTTCCTTTAAGCGAAACAACTCCTACATAGCCTATCCACTCTTGAATACCATACGCACCAGCCTTATCAAAAGGCTGGTAATGCTCAACATAATAGTTGATTTCGGCCTCACTTAAAGCCTTAAACGTCACTTCCGTTGATACCTTAAAGCTACGTTGTTTCTGTTGTGTCGTTAGACTAACTCCCGTAACCACATGATGCGTTCGGCCGCTAATCATACGCAACATGTGGCATGCTTCGGCAGCATCTTTGGGCTTTCCCAAAATGATTCCATCAACAATGACCACTGTATCAGCCGTTAAAATCATTTCATCAGCGGCAATATCGTCTCTGTATGCTGCTGCTTTTAATTGAGATAAATAAAGAGATACCTCATCAGGTGGTAAGGTTTCGGGATAAGATTCATCTATTCCCGGCTTCACTTCAACACGAAAATCAATGTCTAAACCAGCAAGAAGTTCTTTCCTGCGTGGTGAGTTACTTGCTAAAATGATTTTATATTGACAATTCATCTTATTCATTTTTTTACCAACCAAATGCTTTTGCATCGCTCATCCACTTCTTTTGTGCACGCAAAACTTGTTCGACAACGTCACGACCACAGCCGTTTCCCCCACTCCTTTCACTAATATAGAGCGCTATATCCTTAATATCTGTAGCTGCATCTGACGGACAACAAGGGCATCCGCACCTACGCATCACCTCGTAATCAGGTATATCATCTCCCATATATAGCACCTCATCGTCACGGACATTGAGTTGTTTAATCAGTTCATCATAGGCTTTCTGCTTCACCGAACAACCCATATAGAGATGTTGAACGCCAAGACTCTCATAACGAAGTCTGACAGCTTCTGTCTTTCCTCCAGTGATAATAGCAACATGAAGGCCTGATTTTACAGCCAGCTGAATGGCATATCCGTCCTTAATATTTACGGTTCGAAGTGGTTCTCCCTCACGAGAAAGCAAGATTGTCTCGGCAGAAAGCACACCATCTACATCGAAGATAATGACTTTTATCTTTGTTAAATCATAATTTATCATAGTGATTGGGCTTATTTGTTATTGCAGTGCGATGAATAGACGCACTCATTCTTTCGTAGATTTCCTGCCAGAGTGGCAAGTCTGCAAGCAGCTTTCGTTGCGCTTCTATCACGTTTTTATCATATCTCACGGCTGGACCTGTCTGCGCATCTCTTGGAGAAAGCATGTGAATCTTACGTGCCGTTTCATCAATAAGTGGCTGTAAAACTTCAAAAGGAATATCGTGTTGATGAAGTATTTCAGCTGCAATCTCGTAACAATGGTTCACAAAATTACAGGCAAAAACGGCAGAAAGATGAAGATACTTCCTATCATGTGAAGAAAGTATATAAACCTTTTCTGATATCGAAAGCGCTAAACTTTGAATACATTCTAAAGTCTTCGAATCGCTCGCCTCTATGAAACAAGGAATCGATTTGAAATCAACAGGGCGATTTTTTGAGAATGTTTGCATGGGATAAAGCACACCAAAGCGAGTTGCATATCCTTCAAACAATTGCATATTCATGCTTCCTGCTGTGTGCAAAAACACTTTATTGGTTTTATGCTTACACACCTTTTCGATTGCACTTTGCAAAACACTATCCTTTAAAGAGAAGATATAAATATCAGCCAAATCATTGACTTTATCCAACTGATTAATAGCTGTAGCACCCAAACGTGATGATAAACACGACGCGTTTGCTAACTGACGACTATATACTTGCACAATGGTATGTCCCGCAGAATGCAAGGCAAGACCAATATTAGTGGCTAAGTTTCCAGCGCCAATCAATGTTATTTTCATTTGAACAACTTTAATTTCTCCTCCAAAACGTGTAGCCCTTGCTCAGTGCAAAGCCCTCGCATAAACAGAAAAACCACATTATATAGAATATGTTGCATGCTATATTTATGGAAAAGTTGATTGTCCATAACATGTCGCATGCTTGCAGAACAGACCTGTTCTACAAGTTCATAATCTACATCTTGACGGAAATATCCCTCCTCAACACCACGATTAAAGAATGAGATACCTTTCCTATTACGGGCCTTGTGCAGTTCATCAAGATAGGTAAGCACACGTGGATAGCGTTGTAAATCAATAAAGAAGTTAAGAGAAGTATACTTGAATTGTTCCAGCTCATAACGAAAATACTCCGCAAAGATATCCATTAAAGTGCCATGATGTTCAGTAATAAACATCTCCATGTGACGATTAAATATCTCTTCATCCCTTTTGATTCCCTCCATCAAAAGGTCCTCTTTATTTCCATAAATCTCATATAATGTACGCTTGGAAATACTCAATTTTCGGGCGATATCATCCATTTTAACTTGCTTGATACCATTCGTCCGAAATTCGTGCATAGCAGATTGAAGGATACGTCCTTTCAATTGTTCGCGATATTCTGTGGTTACGTTTGTTTTGTACATAAAAGATTACCAGCTATATATCTGTAAACGATTCTATTGCAAAGTTACAAAAAATAACAAAAAACGCACATTCAATCTCGCGTTTTTTGTTAACTTTGCAATTAATGAAAGTGAAAGGAAATTAGAATATAGAACTTAAAAGAAGTAAACATGGTAAAAGTTACGAAAGAAGCAGCCTTGGCTTACCACAGAGATGGACGTCCGGGCAAGATAGAAGTAAAGCCAACAAAGCCTTACCACACACAAACTGATTTAAGCTTAGCCTATTCGCCAGGAGTTGCTTTCCCCTGTCTTGAAATCCAAGCTGAAGCCAACGATGTTTATAAATATACGGATAAAGGAAACTTAGTCGCTGTAATCAGTAACGGAACTGCCGTACTTGGTCTTGGAGATATTGGCGCGATGAGTGGCAAACCGGTGATGGAAGGAAAAGGATTGCTATTCAAAATTTATGGTGGTATAGATGTTTTTGACATTGAAGTAGCAGAAAAAGACCCTGAAAAGTTTTGTGAAGCCGTAGAGAGAATAGCACCAACCTTCGGTGGTATCAACTTAGAAGATATCAAAGCTCCCGAGTGTTTCTATATCGAAGAGCGCTTAAAGAAGACGCTTGACATTCCCGTTATGCACGATGATCAGCATGGAACCGCCATCATTTCTGCAGCAGGACTTCTCAATGCCCTTGAGGTTGCAGGAAAAGATATCAGTAAGGTGAAGATTGTTGTTAATGGTGCTGGCGCTGCAGCCATTAGTTGCACAAAACTATATGTGGCGCTTGGAGCAAAGAAAGAAAACATTGTGATGCTCGATTCCAAAGGCGTTATCACAACAAATCGTGAGAAATTGACTCCACAAAAGGCATTGTTCGCAACAACAAGAACAGATGTTAACACCTTGGAAGAAGCCATGAAAGGTGCCGATGTGTTCTTAGGATTGAGCAAAGGAAATGTTCTTAGCCAAGACATGGTTCGCAGTATGGCTGATAAACCCATTGTTTTTGCATTGGCAAATCCTGTTCCAGAGATTTCTTATGAAGATGCAATTGCAAGCCGACCTGATGTACTAATGAGCACCGGTCGTAGCGATTATCCTAACCAAATCAATAATGTCATTGGCTTCCCCTATATCTTCCGCGGTGCACTTGATGTTCATGCGAAGGCTATTAACGAAGAGATGAAGCTGGCAGCAGTAAAGGCTATTGCAGACTTGGCTAAGCAACCGGTTCCTGATGTGGTAAATGAAGTATACCACGTTACAGACTTAACATTTGGTCCTAAATACTTTATACCGAAACCTGTAGACCCAAGGCTCATCACAGAAGTCAGTGCTGCTGTGGCCAAAGCTGCCATAGAAAGCGGTGTTGCCCGTACTCCGATAACTGATTGGGACAATTATAAACAAAACCTGTTGCAGTTACTTGGTCAGGAAACGGCCTTCACACGAAAGCTCCACGACACTGCACGTCTGCATCCACAAAAGGTGGTTTTCGCAGAAGGTGGACACGCTACAATGATGAAAGCCGCTGTACAAGCAAAACAAGAAGGCATCTGTATTCCAATACTTCTTGGTAATCCAGATCGTCTAAACCGCTTGGCTGCACGCTTGAAATTAGACCTTTCTGGAGTGGAAATCATCGATATGCGAGCTGACCAGGAACAAGGCCGACGCGCAACATTTGCCAAACACTTAGCAGAGAAACGTGCTCGACAGGGTTATACCTTTGAAGAGGCTTATGACAAGATGTATGAGCGCAATTACTTTGGTATGAGTTTAGTCGAAAATGGCTACGCTGATGCGTTCATCACTGGCTTATATACCAAGTACAGCAATACGATAAAGGTTGCGAAAGAGGTTATTGGCATCAGACCAGAGTATAAAGCTTTCGGAACAATGCATTTGCTCAATACAAAGAAAGGCATTTATTATATTGCAGACACGCTGATTAATCGTCATCCCGATGAGAATACATTAACCGACATTGCAAAGCTTAGTGCACACACAGTGAAATTCTTTAACGACGAACCGGTTATTGCAATGCTAAGCTATTCGAATTTCGGCACTGATGACATTGGTAGTCCTTTGAAGGTTCATAACGCAGTAGAACAGATGCAAAAAGAATTCCCTGATTTGGCTATTGATGGCGAAATGCAAGTTAATTTCGCGCTTAACAAAGAACTTCGAGACGATAAATACCCATTCAGCAGACTGAAAGGAAAGAATGTAAACACGTTAGTGTTCCCAAATATGAGTAGTGCTAATTGCAGCTATAAATTGTTACAGGAACTTGATCAGGATTGCGAAATCATTGGTCCTATACAGATGGGACTCAACAAAGCTATCCATTTTACAGACTTTGAAAGTTCTGTTAACGACGTAGTGAATATTACTGCTGTTGCCGTTATTGATGCGTATGTTGAAAAAGTGAAGAATAATCTATAAAGAAATCCATCTATACATAAAAACGGATGAGGCATTTGTGAGTGCCTCATCCGTTTTATTTTGTATTCTAATCAATCAAAGTTGTTGCTCTTACACGGCTCAATGTTTCAGGAGTCATTTGTAAATAACTTGCGATATAAACCAAAGGCGCTCGCAAAACCACTTGGGGCATAAGCTTGCACATCTTCTTATAGCGGTCTCCTGCGGTCTCAAAACGAACGAGATCTGCATGTACTTGCGATAATATCAGACTTTCTTCTAAGATCTTGCGATAAAGAATCTGAATATTAACGTTATGTAATGCCACCTTCTCTAAACGACGTTTTGGCAAGGCATAAATAATAGAAGACTCGATGGCTTCTACCTGAAGATGGGTTGGCATCTCAAGAAATAGACTCTCAATGCACATAAAGATGGAACGATCTGCACCCAAATGCTCTGTCACTTCTTTTCCATTCTTGAAATAGAACTGACGAATCAAGCCTTTATCGATGTAGTAGATGTTCTCGCAAACCTCTCCTTCTTCCAATATCATCTCCCCTTTACTAAACTTCATCGGAACCAGAATACTTTCTAATTCGTCAAGTTCTTCATGGGTCATGGTACTGTACTTTCGTGCAAGTTCACGAGCAATATCTCGTGGTGTGTTTAATGGTTCTCTCATGTTAGGATGTCCTCCAATAATTATATAAGTTTTTTCGATTCAGAAATAAATTAATCGAGTTTCAAAACAGCAAGGAAAGCTTTCTGTGGTACTTGCACATTTCCCACCTGTTTCATTCTCTTCTTTCCCTGTTTTTGTTTCTCAAGCAATTTTCTTTTACGACTTACGTCACCGCCATAGCACTTCGCTGTCACGTCTTTACGAACTTGCTTAACGGTTTCTCGCGCTATAATCTTCGC
This sequence comes from Segatella salivae DSM 15606, assembly GCF_000185845.1. GTDB lineage: Bacteria > Bacteroidota > Bacteroidia > Bacteroidales > Bacteroidaceae > Prevotella > Prevotella salivae. Next base: position 83,736 of record NZ_GL629647.1, on the reverse strand, counting down.
GCCGATAGCAGCTTGTATGGCGATATCAAACTGCTGGCGAGGAATTAGTTCTTTAAGTTTTTCACACATCCTTCGACCAAAGAATACGGCGTTGCTTTCGTGGGTGAGTGTTGAAAGCGCATCAACAGGTTCGCCATTGAGCAATATGTCTAACTTGGCCAGCTTTGAAGGACGGAAACAATCGATATGATAATCAAACGAAGCATAGCCTTTTGATATGCTCTTCAGCTTGTCATAAAAGTCTATAACGATTTCACCTAAAGGAATCATAAAATGCAATTCCACTCGGTTTCCGCTAACATACTCCTGCTTAATCAGCTCACCTCGTTTATCAAGACATAAGGTCATGATGGGACCAATATAGTCGGCTGCCGTGATAATCGACGCACGAATATAGGGTTCTTCGATATGATCGATAAGCGTTTGCTCGGGTAATCCCGAAGGATTATGCACTTCCTTAACGTTTCCTTGCTTGTCATACACCATATAAGACACGTTAGGAACGGTGGTAATGACGTCCATATTAAATTCGCGGTCGAGTCGCTCTTGGATAATCTCCATATGCAATAGTCCCAAGAATCCACAACGAAAACCGAAACCTAAGGCCACCGAACTTTCTGGCGAGAAGGTTAAAGCGGCATCATTCAATTGCAATTTCTCTAACGATGCACGCAAATTCTCATAATCATTCGGATCAATGGGATAGACGCCCGCAAACACCATAGGCTTCACTTCCTGGAAACCGGCAATGGCTTGCTTACATGAATTGGCAACAGAAGTTACCGTATCGCCGACCTTCACCTCTGTAGCCGTCTTTATACCACTGATGATATAGCCAACTTCTCCCGTTGAAAGTTCTTTCTTTGGAACCATATCCATTTTCAGCACACCAACTTCATCGGCATCATACTCCATTCCTGTGTTAAAGAACTTGACCTTTTCGCCCTTTCGAATCTTTCCGTTCATCACCTTGCAAAGCACGATAACGCCACGGAAGCTATTGAAAATTGAGTCAAATATCAAGGCTTGAGCCGGTGCATCCACCTCGCCTACGGGAGCAGGAATACGCGCCACAACGGCCTCAAGAATATCTTCTACGCCCTCGCCTGTCTTTCCTGAAGCGCGAATAATATCTTTTCTATCGCAACCAATCAACTCTACGATTTCATCTTCCACCTCATCGGGCATGGCATTCGGCATATCAATTTTATTGATCACCGGAATAATTTCCAAGTCATGCTCTATGGCCATATAGAGATTTGAAATGGTTTGTGCTTGCACACCCTGTGTCGCATCAACAACCAAAAGCGCACCTTCGCAAGCAGCAATAGACCGAGATACTTCATAAGAGAAGTCCACGTGTCCCGGAGTGTCAATAAGATTCAGGATATAATCTTTATTATCCTTCGCCTTATAATTCATCTGAATGGCATGACTCTTAATCGTGATTCCACGCTCACGCTCAAGTTCCATATCATCCAGCATCTGTCCCTCTGTAATCTGAATCGTCTGCGTTTTCTCCAACAAGCGGTCGGCGAGCGTTGACTTTCCATGATCTATATGTGCGATGATACAGAAATTTCGAATATTACCTATCGTGTCCATTGCTTCATTTGCTTTTTTATCGTGCAAAGTTAAAGAAAAATATCTATTATTTAGTATCTTTGCAAAAAATAAAAATAGAAACAATGAAAAAAATCTTATTTTCATCACTACTCCTTTTAACACTAACCGCATGTCATCACGAATCTATTGAAGAACGCGCAGAACGAGAAGCAAAAGAGTATACGCAGAAGATGTGCCCCACCCCAATTGTGAATTTCACACGCACCGACAGTATGGTGTTTGATAAAAACACGCATACGATGATATATTTTTGCACTTTCACGGATAAAATGGATAATGAACAAATCGTTAACCAGAACCGCAAGAAATTATCTGACGGACTTCGCGAGGCGCTCATCAACGACACTGGAATCAAAACCTATCGTGAGGCTGGCATACAATTCAAATATGTTGTGCATTCTCAAAGCAATCCGAAAAAGCTGCTTTATCAGGAAACTTTTAAATAAAAATGAAACTATAAAAAAGGGTGCAGCCTGTTATCTCAACAATGCTGCACCACCACTTT
>NZ_GL629647.1:76595-81555 GCF_000185845.1 Segatella salivae DSM 15606 | reverse complement strand
CCTTGCGCATTTCCCTAAGCTCGACAATTTTATGGTTGGTTTTTATGTTTAATGCCAAAGTCGGGCTGTTCGGTTGTTCCGCCGCCCGTTTTCGGCTTTTCATTCGCTTTCGACTTCTTCTCCTCCACGAGGTACAGCGTTCCATCCTTATTCACGCCCACCCAAATGGTTTTGACTTTGCCATCGGCCGCCTTCTGGCCTTTTACCGATAGCTCAAACAGGCGCTTGGCAGCCGTGCCCTTTGTCTTGCCCGTAAACGAAAGCGAATCACTTTCAAGTCCTTGTTGCTCCTCAAACGATGCAAGTTTGGGTTTTACACGTGCTTCATACTCGGCCTTGTGCTTTTCGGCTGTCGCTTTCGATGAAGTTGTGGTCATTGCCTGCTCTTTGTAGCGCTTGACGAGGGTGTTCATAAAGTCGATGAAAGCCGCATAATCAGCTGGCTTGCCGAGGATGGCCAAGGCATTGACCACCTTTATTAAATTGCGGATGGCATCGTCGGAAGTTCTCCGAGCAGCTGCCAACGCACCGATAACCTTCGTCGAATTGTCAGCCGTGCGCTGCACAAGCAACGCTTCCACGCGCTCATTGGCCGTTTTCAGCGCATCGACATAGGGTTTCAGTCCCAAGGCCTGCACCTGCGTGGCATATTCTCCCACAAGGTCTGTGCAAAGGTTGGTGATGAGTCCCGTTTCGCGTTCCAACTGCATCTTGGGGTCGATGGCATAGTCAACGAGATGCTGCCACAACTGATGAGCATGTTTGGCTAAATCGGCCACAGGCATATTCAAAAAGCCTTTCACTGCCGTTCGATAGCCAGCAAAAAGGGTGTCGCGCTCCTTGTCGGCTTTGATGATTTCATCGGTTAAAAGACTCTTTTGCGACAATACCAAATACTTGTCTTCTGCGGCTAAAGCCTCCGTCAGTGCCTTAATTGCGACCTGCCCAACAGCATTCTCCTTAATTTTCGTGTCAGTGGCCAAGCGGTCACTCACGTTTTTCACGAACTGAAAGTGTGCACCATTGTTGAGATGCGACAACTGAATTTGTGCAATTTCCACCACCTTGGTGAAATCATGCTTTGAAGGTGTTTCTTCTGGCATTTTTATTGTTTTTTTAGTTTAACATGTGTCGGATTCTTCCGACGTTATCTTATTTTTATTTCTTTATGAATAAATGATTCGCCCGCACTTCAAACGCTTTGGAAAATACTTTCCGCCACGTGGCGAAAGCCTCAAACCTTTCGGGAAACAACTTTCGCCAGGCGCGGAAATGCCAAACCTTTCGGGAAACGACTTTCGCCATGCGCGGAAATGCCAAACCTTTCGGGAAACGACTTTCGCCATGCGCGGAAACGCCAAACCCTTCGGGAAACAACTTTCGCCATGCGCGGAAATGTCAAACCATTCGGGAAATGACTTTCGCCAAGCGCGGAAATGCCAAACCTTTCGGGAAACGACTTTCGCCAAGCGCGGAAATGTCAAACCAAAGGTTTTAATACTTCAACACGACGGATAACGATATTTTCAGAAGAGTGTTAAACAATCGTCCCACGCTACATCTTGTTTGCAGCGTGGGACGAAAAAAAATTAAGAGTGTTTATGCTAAAATAGTATGATGTTCAGCTGGATTTTTTATACTATCGCTTTATCCAGTTCTGCACTTCAAGTCCTTCAATACGACCAAGGTACTTCACATTCTCTGTTGCCACAGGAAGTTGAATTTTCTTTGATGATACTCATTAGTTCATCAGCCGTCTCATTGCCTTCCCATTTTCCAAAGAATCTATCACGCATTTCCTTATTGTAGGCTGCATCTGACATTTCTTCGCGCTCTTCTTCGAGCACAGAGTTGGTAAGTTTGACCGCCAAAGCCAGTCGGATATTCTTACTCATCAAGCGCAACGTGTTCCAATACATACTTATTGTATTGTTTTCAGTGTTTGTGATTGTAGTTGCCATAATCTAACCTCCTATAAGTGCTCGTCAGTGAGTAATTCTCCTCTATCCCTACCCATTAATACACGCATTTGCTGGATAGCCACTGCATTGAGCTTTACGAGTCGTTCACATTGTGGAAGACCATCATCAATGAGCACGGCATTGATATTCTCCATATTCGACAAACATATCAGTTCGTTGATGGTGGCATAATCACGAATATTACCTTTCAGCGTAGGGTTAGCCTCTCGCCATTGTTTGGCAGTGATGCCAAACATAGCCACATTGAGCACATCAGCTTCTTCGGCATAGATGACGCTAGCTTGTGCGGGAGTCACCTCCTCAGGAATGAGGTGCTGCTTGATTGCATCAGTGTGAATGCGGTAGTTGATTTTTGATAACTCGCGTTTAGCCGACCACCCCAGTTGTTTTTGCTCCTCAGCTTTGAGACGCTGAAACTCATGAATCAAGTATACCTTAAACTCTGGACTTATCCACATGGCAAACTCAAAGGCTATGTCGCGGTGTGCGTATGTTCCGCCGTAACGTCCAGCCTTAGAAATAATACCGATAGCATTTGTCTTCGTCATCCATTCTTTGGCACTGAGACGATAGTTGTTTAGTCCTGCCTGACTTTTAATTATGTCGAATTCGGCACAATTAAAATTAGGATTATTCAACTGCTCCCAAATGCCGAGAAATTCCACAGTGTTACGATTGCGGAGCCAGTTGGAGAAAAAGAAATCTCCATCCTTGGCACGTAACATATCCGTAAGACAGATATAGTCATCAGAATTTACTTTGATGATTGAAACAACGGTGTTTTGAACAGTAATTTTTGCCATAAGGTTCAACGTTTTAGTGCCACGAACAAAGATTGTGCAAGTGAGTGCAAAGAAAACTTGTTTTCAATTTGCCGAACGCCGCCAATCTTTTGCAAAAATAGCATTTTTAAACGATACCTCCAAATCCATGCGATTGGATTTTCGTTTCCGTCGTGTGTCAGTATGTCAAAGAGCGATTCGGCTTCGTGAAGCCTTTATTTTCTATCCTCTGCCGACTGAAGATTCCTTGTGGTTTCTACATATCGGCAAAGGTCAAACCTTTCAGGAAATGACTTTCGCCATGCGCGGAAATGCTAAACCTTTCGGGAAACGACTTTCGCCAAGCGCGGAAGCATCTAACCTATTAGAACTCCACAAATGGTAGTACACAAGAATTAGACATTGTATTCCAGCAAGTGCCTGTAAATATTTTAGTTGATGATGGCGCCTCATCTTGGAAATATAAATACATGGGACGATATTCTGAATTATTAATTATTTGTGTACTTGCTAAAAAGAAATAATTACGCATAATTGTTACAGAAGGATTTGCTGCCGTCACGATTTGTTCTAATTTATCAATTAAGCCTGCAGAAAAACCTTCTTTGTAATGCGGCCATTTTTCTTCGTCAGTTGTAAATGTAAGCGGAGTAAAACCTAAGGTTTCTGCAAATTTCACCAACTGTCCATAAGCAGGTAAAAACCATTTACCAACGTTAGCCCCAGTAATGGTAACACCAGGATTGTGATGTGCAGCCAAATAAAAGGCTGGATAGATTACAGGCTCATTGGCGCGAACCACTCCTTGCAAATTGGGAGAGTAGGTCCAGTTGTAACCATTCATGTCGGTTGCAGCCTCCACCATATTTGTAGGCGAAGGACCGGAGTTCTCTTTGATATGGTCACCCGTATTTTTCCAATAGCTATTTCCTGTAAATCCCATCTCATATTTCTGATAGTATCTTAATGCGCAGGCAAATCCTGCTTCTGTATTGGTTTTCTCATTTGCTACCACACCAATAGGTGTACGACTCCCTTTCTCTGCAAAAACGCCAACGGTTCCATCTTCAAAAAGATAGAGAATGGTTTTGAGTTTAATGCTCACCGTATAAGAATGATTACGTTCAAAAAGGAGTGACGAAAGCTTAGAAAGACTAAAGGACTTTCCTGTTAAGGCTTTCCCATAGATTGTGCCAGCTGTAAAAGTAAGTTTTGTATCGGCTGTTGGAATATCGGGGAGCACATAGCTATAATTGGTTAGGAAATCATGAGCTTGTACATACTTGGTGTTAAACGTAGTAGAAGTAGCAGGCATGGTGTAGCTGTTAGCTGAGGTGCCTGTGGCCGGAGTGATAGTAGATGCATCTACGCTATAAGTATTCACAACAGGCTGTGGACTTGTAAATGTAAATTTAGCTGTTACACCGACTGCTTGGTCTGTATAACCTGTGAAACGGAAACGTACACGAGCTGTTTGGTGCTTCATGAGGAAGTTTACATGCCAAGCATTTCCACTAATCGTTTCTGTAGCTGTACCGATTAGCGCATCGTTATCACTGGCAACAGTGAGATTCGTTCCATTGTCGGTTACGGCATCATTGAAGCACACAAACGTGTAGGTTCCAGGAGTGAGTTCAAGTTTTGTACCAGCATCTTTTGTAAATACTCCACCACTTATAGTGCCACTCACTTTGCTATTAGTCCCAGTGACACGCGTACCAGTAGCATCTATAGCGTAGATTGTATAATGACCATCACTGATTGGTTGAGTGGCGCGAGTCTGCGGTGATTCTTTGTCTTGCTCAATATTAATTTCAGCTTGTAGCCCATCGCCTAAATCTACAACCTGAGGTGTAACAGACGTTGTCGCAGCACGAGTAAGAGTCTCATCAGAAGTATAATGCTCTGGAGAGAACGAAAAATGATTCTCTGTTACTTCTACTTTATTATCATTAGTCGCAATTTCTTCGCTACTACAAGCCGTAAATATGATTACGAACACGAAGCTTGCTAACTTCAATATCTTTTTCATCGTCTTTTCTTTTAATTTATAATTATTACTTAGCCGATATTATGAATATCATTGATGAATATTTATAAAGAGCTTCGAAATATTTTAAGGTTCAAATTCTCCTCCTATCTCTTCTTTTTCATTTTCCCATTTTTCTTCACTACTTCCTGGAACTTTAGGAAGAA
>NZ_GL629647.1:70985-76262 GCF_000185845.1 Segatella salivae DSM 15606 | reverse complement strand
TCAAATGAAGCGCCATTTCATACAAAATCTTTTCTTATTTGAAGAAGAAAAATATCGGTTTATAAGAGGTTTACGCACTAATGTTTTAATTGATAATAATACGCCCAATAGGTGTTGCCATAGGTGTCGCGGATAGCTGCAATGCGTTGCCGAGCATCACTATATTGCTTTATCAATGTTTGGAAATCAGTGAAATCGGCTTCCATGACACTATTGTGATAGACAACATAGGGATTAGATCGCAAATGATTATAAAGCACAAGAGCCTCGCGATAATGTTTGGGCAGTGGTTTCTTGAGATCATAATATTTTCCGATTGCATGCACAAATAAATCTAAATTGCCGTCCATCAAATAAGCGCAAAGCAGATAATCATGTGCTGCCTTAGTTGCCAAATGGTGCTGATGGATAAAGTGTAAATAGTGCATCGTACTCATTTTCTGCCGAAACATTCCTCCCAAATGCTGATATAAAGGGGCTTGTCCGCAAAGAAGATAATGCACATCGGGATTACTTGGCAGCATAACGGCTGAACCTCCCACCAAAGCATATTCGAACAATCGCTCGGGAAGTTGCCCAGACAACGATAGCGCGTAGACGCGAAGATTGGTTAAAGACGAATCTGTTTGCAGCGCACGTGCATAAGTTGCTGTAGCTTTCTTATAATTCTGCGAGGCGATACATTGTTCAACATCCAAGCGCATGTGAAGCACGCGCTGATGATTTGCACCAAACATCACTAACATAAACAAAGCCGTCAGTCCGCAATAGTTTATCCACGACGTTCTACTGAAGAAACCAAATTCACCTTCTGAGAAATCATAGTCTTGTAATTGACGCGCATAAAAGAGGGCAATAGCGTCGAGAATGATAATCAACGGCGCTATCCACCACCATTTCCCGATTGTTATTCCGCTCGTATAGTTCCCGTCAACTGCGGTTAAAGTGGTGAGCAAAACAATTGAGGGAACATACGTCAGGATATGAAAACGACCATTCAAATGCGTCACAACATACAGCACGAGCTGCAACAACATCAGCAACGAGGTGATGATTATTGCCCCTATCAACCGATTGTAATGGGTCTGTCCGTTTGAAAGTATGTGTTGCATCATAGCCAACAGGTTATCTTGATAGCAAAACAGATAACTAAACGTGAAGACTACGAAGAACAAGGCACACATTATTATATATGGACGTGAGCCGTATGTTTTTGAAAAGAGTGGTGACATCTATTAATATTAATTTTTCTTTAGCACCAAAGCAGTGCGTGCCGGCAGATAGAGTTTCAGCCATTCTTTATGTTCATTGACATAAAGAGGATCGTAGTTTGTCAGATGAGTTAAGGAATCATCATTGAAACCATTTCCTCCAAAGCTTTTGTTGTCGCTGTCGAGCACAACATCATAACTACCAACTGGCACAAGAAAACCATAGTCCGTAAAAGAAGTTGTGGGTGAGAAGTTGAAAACGAAAAGTAAATCTCCACGCATATAAGCCAAGACTTGGTCGCCATCGTTGTGCCAAATCTCACGTACCTCGGTGTTGATAAAGTTTCGTTCGCTCTTGATTACTTTCAACATTTCTCGATCAAAATCACCCAAGAAATGATAATCAAGTTCTTTGTTGTCGACCAAATTCCATTGACGACGAGCGTATTTATAGCTCCAGCCATTTCCTTCTCGTGGGAAATCAATCCATTCGGGATGACCAAACTCATTTCCCATGAAGTTAAGATAGCCTCCGTTTATGGTGGAAGCGGTTACCAAACGAATCATCTTATGGAGTGCAATGCCTCGGAAAGCAACGTCGTTTTCATCTCCAATCTTGAAATGCCAATACATATCAGCATCAATCAAACGGAAAATGAGCGTCTTATCCCCTACTAACGCCTGGTCGTGGCTTTCGCAATAAGAGATTGTTCTCTCATCCGCGCGCCGATTTTTAACCTCCCAGAAGATTGAACTTGGCTTCCAATTCTCATCCTTTTGCTCTTTAATGGTCTTAATCCAAAAGTCTGGAATATTCATCGCCATGCGGTAATTGAAACCAAAACCGCCATCTTCAAACTTGGCAGCAAGGCCTGGCATGCCACTAACTTCTTCTGCAATTGTAATCGCTTTGGGGTTTACTTCGTGAATAAGCTTATTGGCTAAAGTGAGATAACAAATGGCATTATCGTCTTCATGACCATTAAAATAATCACCATATCCACCAAAGGCTTCGCCCAATCCATGACTATAATAAAGCATTGAAGTAACTCCATCAAACCTATAGCCATCAAAATGGAACTCGTTTAGCCAATATTTACAGTTAGAAAGCAGGAAGTGCATCACCTCATCTTTGCCATAATCAAAGCAAAGACTATCCCAAGCAGGATGTTCGCGACGTTCTCCGGGATAGAAATATTGATTAGGATCGCCTGCCAAATTCCCCAAACCTTCAACTTCATTCTTTACAGCATGCGAATGAACGATGTCCATAATGACTGCTATTCCTTTGGCATGGGCTTCATCAATCAGAGCTTTTAATTCCTCGGGAGTGCCAAATCGGCTCGAAGGAGCAAAGAAAGAACTCACATGATAACCAAAAGAACCATAATAAGGATGTTCTTGTATCGCCATAATCTGAATGCAATTATAACCATCTTTTATGATTCGTGGCAACACATTTTCCTTAAATTCCGTATAGGTTCCAACCTTTTCTGCGTCTTGTCCCATACCAATATGGCACTCATAAATCAGTAATGGAGAGGTTTGAGCCTTGAATTTATCTTTTTTCCACTGATAGCTTTCTTTCGGATTCCATACTTGTGCAGAGAAGATTTTCGTCATTTCATCTTGTACAACGCGTGTAGCCCACGCGGGAATACGCTCACCTTCTCCCCCATTCCACTTCACATGCATCTTGTATAAATCACCATGATGCAAGGCCTTTTCGGGCAATCGGAGTTCCCAATTTCCTGTTCCTTCAATGCGCTTCGCAAGATATTTCTCTTCCTCCTGCCAGTTATTGAAGTCTCCTACCAAATAGATTGCAGTAGCATTTGGGGCCCATTCTCTGAAGACCCAACCGCGAGAAAGCTTATGAAGCCCATAGTAATTGTATCCATTTGCAAAGTCCGACAGACTCTTCTTGCCGTTATTTGTCAATTGCGACAATTTCCACAGCGCATGGTCATGGCGTCCTCGTATCGCATTTTCATAGGGTTCCAAAAAAGGATCTTTTTTAACAAGACCTATATGCTTTACAACTTTCTGTTCTTTTGTTGTTCTTTTAACTGCTCTTTTCGAGCTTCCCTTCTTTGTTTCCATAGCTAAATACAATTATTTTTCACCTTGAATATGGCTTTCTTAAAACTTTTTCCATCGGCAATACATGGCGCATGACCATCTTGTGGAAAGAAAACGATAAACTGACCACGCTTCACCTTGACATAGTTTTGTGGCATAACACCTGGCACTTTAGCGATGTCTCTTTCCACATCGAAGTCTACTTCGGGCAAATCTTCAACGGGACTATACCCAAAAATTTCATCAGAAGACAAAGGTATCTGAATGTCTATCATTTCTCGATGAAACTCTATCACAGCCTCATCCTTTTGTTTTCCCTTGCAAACCTCTATGTTTACAAACAGGTCATTCCCTTTTATCAGATGCTGTCCTTCGGCAAGTTGCATGAGATTATGGGTTTGTAGAAAAGCCTCTACATCACAAAACAAAGGGTTTAATGCCACATATTTGTGTAGATTTGCAATTTTATCAATGATCATTTTCGTTGAAATTAAATTCTAATCTTTAATCCTCAAAACGCCGACCTGATTCATATCGGCCTGAACGAGTGACGTTTCCATTTCGGTCTTTCTCTACAAATCGCCCATCACGACGGTCATCTACATAACTACCTTCAAAGCGATTGCCATCTTTATCCTCTTCAATTGCAGGACCATTGCGCATACCTTTCTTATAACTTCCTTTGAAACGACTTCCATTTGCATAATGAATAATCACCTCACCATCTATCTTTCCATTCTTGAAATTGCCTTCAAAGGTGTCACCGGCTTTCTTTGTTAACTTCCCGTAACCATTCTGCAAATCGTTCTTCCATTGTCCAACATAGACATCACCAGAACGCCATTCAAACGTGCCTTGCCCGCTTTTGGCTCCTTCTTCAAAATGACCTGTATAGCGATCTCCATTCACATACTTGAAGATTCCTTCTCCAGTACGTTCTCCTTGGACATAATCTCCCTCATAAACATCGCCATTTTGAAACTTATATATACCTCTTCCATTCTGTATATCATCAGCCCAGTTACCAACATATACGTCTCCATCGGCATACTTATTCGTCCCTTTGCCAGACCGTTGATTGTTCGCCCACATGCCATCATAGGTTGTTCCGTCGCCCCAATCAAAGAAACCATGCCCATTTTTCTGGTCGTTTTTCCACTGACCATCATAATATGCACCACTGGAATAGGTGTATTTACCCTTTCCTTCGCGTTTATCTTGGGCCCAGTTGCCTTCATACTTATCACCATTATAGTAATACATCGTGCCTTGTCCTTGCTGATAATCACGAAACCAAAGTCCTACATATTTATTGTTATTGGCAAAGAAATAGGTTCCTCGGCCGTGTTGTTGGTCTTGAAACCATTGACCTTCATATCGTTCTCCATCAGAAAATGAATAAGTTCCATATCCTTCACGCTTACCTTTGATGTATTCGCCTTCATAGGTATCGCCATTTTTAAATGTAGTATGGCCCTTTCCATTAGGCTTTCCATTCATCATTTGTCCCTTATATTGCCCGCCATCATGCGTTGTACAAGAACCCAAGACTATCTTTTGTGCCAACAAAAACAGAGGCATAAGCAAAGCGTATGTGAATAATATAAGTTTTTTCACTGTATTTGCAATTATAGTTTCAAGGCCAAAGATAAGAAAATAATGGAACAAAACAAAATTAGTTAGCGTTTTTTATAGAACAATACAGATTATCATTAGGATGACTTCTCACGCCTTTTCGCATGATAAATCAATATAACAACAAAGTCACCACAAAACCAAAACTATCGCTATCCGTGCAATCTTGATTGACTTCAACCCAGAACAATAGTGAATGAACCATGCGCTTTGATTATTTTAAGTCAAACTATCAAGCTTCATTTACCTAAAAAATAAGCCAAACTAATCCTATATATATAGGTATATAGAAACCAAGATACCAAAACACACTGCGAGTTTAAACATAAACAAGGATAAGAACTATCTA
>NZ_GL629647.1:47929-70888 GCF_000185845.1 Segatella salivae DSM 15606 | reverse complement strand
TTCAGTAATTAATTAAAAAATTAAGACAATGAAAAATTTAGATTTTACAGGCTTAGATGCCAAGAAAGTAGAAAAGGTTGTAAAGGAATTAAATCAGTTGTTGGCTGATCTCCAAGTATATTATGCTAATCTTCGCGGTTTCCATTGGAACGTAAAGGGTGACAAATTCTATCAACTCCACGAGTTTTATGAGGGTGAATACAATGAGACTGCAGAGAAAGTAGACCAAGTTGCAGAGCGTTTGTTGCAGTTAGATGCACGTCCTGAGAACCGTTTCAGCGAATATCTCAAGATATCTCAACTGAAAGAAAATGGTTTTGAGCCAGAGAAGTTCGAGGGCTTGAAGTATATTCTCGACGTATATAAGCTTATCATTGCACAGGAACGCCGCATTTTGGCAGCTGCACAAGAGGCTGACGACGAAGTAACTATAGCCATGATAGATGACTATTTGACTGGTCAAGAGAAGAAAGTTTGGATGCTTGTTGCTACATTAAGCTAAACATCATCCTCCAAATACACAAGGCTTCCATGCTAATAAGGGCATGGGAGCCTTCTTTTTTATAAGGAAAAGCAAGTTCTTTTTATTCATCACACAAGGTGATGCTTTTTGAAAAGCACTTTGAAGCCCATTGGGGCATCCCGCAATTTGCGTCAAACAACTGCATTATCTGCGTCATTTCATGTCATGAAATCATGCAAATCGCAATGCAATATGAGCCTTTTTACAATAGAATAAGCCACAGAGAAACACATCATTATTATCTTATTACCGAAAAACAGATGTATTTTTGAAATAAAATTAGTATGACAATATAAGATTTTTCATTATCTTTGCGAGAACAATAAACATTAAACACAAATGAAATTTATTGGATTAATCCCAGCCCGTTATGGCTCTTCACGCTTCCCGGGCAAACCTTTAGCGTTGTTGGCAGGCAAGCCTGTTATTCAGCATGTATACGAACAAGCAAATAAAGTGCTTGATGCTGTCTTCGTAGCAACAGATGATGAGCGCATATATAATAAGGTATTAGCGTTTGGAGGCAAGGCAGTGATGACCTCAACAGAACATCACAGCGGCACAGACCGCATCGAAGAAGCATTCGAAAAGATTGGAGGCGACTTTGATGTTGTAGTGAATATTCAGGGAGATGAACCTTTTATAGAACAAAGTCAGATAGAAACTTTGTGCCATTGTTTTGATGATGACCACACACAGATAGCCACTTTAGGAAAGCCTTTCGCTGACATTGAAGCCGTAGAGAACCCAAATTCTCCGAAGATTGTTGTCGATAATCGTGGCTATGCCATGTATTTCAGCCGAAGCATCATCCCTTTTGTACGCGGTGTTGACAAGCAAAACTGGTTGGAAAACTACCCATTTTTGAAACATTTGGGCATCTATGCTTATCGCAAAGACATATTAAGAGAGATTACAAAACTACCACAATCTTCTCTCGAATTGGCCGAAAGTCTCGAACAACTGCGTTGGTTGCAGAATGGATATCGTGTGAAAGTAGGCATCACGAATGTCGAAACAGTTGGTATCGACACTCCCGAAGACCTACAACGTGCCGAAGATTTTATTCGTAATCGTCAATAACATTGTTCATAAAGTCCATTGCTGGTTTGGCTGTCTTAAAGATATCAACAATCTCTTTGAGCCAGCCATCGCCATCAAAAAAGTCATCTGGAACGGCATGCCAGCAGCAATAATCCTTCATTCGCAAGTATTTCACAAACTCATAATCACGTGGAAAGCCCTTAGGAACAGTCTTTAAGCACTCCAATCCAAAGCCTTTTCCACATGGATCGCCCCATTTTCCGTCGTTAGGATAGCCAAAAAGTTTGATGAACTTCCCGTTTTCAACACATTTTCTCCATTCATCAATATTCCCCATAATCTCATTTCGGCAAGCCGTTAGGATGTTGGTAGGCAACCAATAGCTACCAACACCGAGCATACACTGGCCCGGTTGCAAATGGAGATAATAGCCTCCACGCAACGATTTCTTGCCATGCGCACAGATATAAGCACCAAGATGGTCTTTATAAGGGCGCTTATCTTCACTGAAACGCGTATCACGATTGAAACGATAGCAAGCATCTTTGGGAGTGATATGCGAGATAGAAGCATCAAACTGCGCAATCGTTGCAACAGCTTGTGTTACTCCTTCCTCAAAATTCTGCCTGCAAACATTATATTCTTGTTTATGTTCCTGAAACCAATCTCTATTGTTATTGGCTGATAAATCACGTAAATAACGCAATATTCTTTTTGCATCCATAGCCTTTTCTCTTTTATTTTTTGCAAAGATACTATATTTTTTATACTTTTGTTGCATGACAAGAAAAGAAAGATTTGACTATATTCTAAATTATTTTCGACAGAAACAAGGTCCTGTAACTACGGAACTTGACTTTGGAAGTGCATTCCAATTGATTGTTGCAACATTGCTAAGTGCACAATGTACAGATAAGCGTATCAACATGATTACCCCCGAATTGTTTCGCCATTACCCAACCGCAGAGGCTATGGCAAAGGCAAATTGGGAGGACATCTTTGAGCTAATAAAGAGTGTGAGCTATCCCAATGCAAAGGCACATCATTTGAGTGAGATGTCAAAGATACTGGTAGAGCGATTCAATGGCAAGGTTCCTGATAACACAGAAGAGTTAACTCAGCTTCCAGGCGTAGGCAGAAAAACAGCAAATGTCGTTCAATCGGTATGGTTTGGAAAGCCTACCTTAGCAGTAGATACGCATGTATATCGCGTTAGTCACCGCCTAAGCTTAGTTCCAGAAGCTGCAAATACTCCCCTAAAAGTAGAGTTGGAACTCTTAAAACACATTCCTGAAGCTGATGTAAGTAATGCACATCATTGGCTGTTACTGCACGGAAGATATGTTTGCAAGAGCCAAAAACCGCAATGTGATGATTGTCCTTTTAATACAATCTGCCCCACTGGTATCAATTTATTAAAAGGAAAGACAACATCTAAGCAACCGAAATTAAAGGCAAAAAAAGAATAATCAAACGAACAACCCATAGAAAAGCCTCACTTTCAAAGCACTTTATAAGAACTATTGAAAGTGAGGCTATTTCTTTGTTTGCTATTTATTAGAACTTATTCTTGTGGAATATTCTTAAGGATTTCAAGCAAATGATCCCACACCATCTGTACTGTTGGGATGTGCAAACATTCATCTGGTGTATGAACATTACGCAAAGTAGGACCAAAACTAACCATATCTAACTCGGGATATTTCTCAGAAAAGAGACCACATTCAAGCCCCGCATGAATTCCTTTCACGGTGGGTTCTTTCTCAAACAGCTTCTTATAAGCGTCTACAGTAAGCTTAACGAGCTTGCTGTTTGGGTTCATCTTCCAAGCAGGATAGCCGTCATTCTGAACCACTTTGCCTCCACTCAGTTCGAAAACTGCCTTTACGGTATTAGCCATATTCTTAAGATTGCTCATTACATTGCTTCGTTGACTGGCAACAATCACAATCTTTTCAGCCTCACTTTGAATGCTTGCAACATTACTTGAGGTTTCAACCATGTAGGCAATAGCTTCATCTTGACATGTTGTAAGCGGACCATTGTCAAGCGCTTGCATAGACAAGATGAGTCCATGTGATACATTCTGTGGAATGACTTGCTGACGCTCAACACTTTGAATAGCCCAATGCATCGTAGGATCTGTTACATGGAACTCATCTTCTACACCTACTGTAAACACATTCCAATCAGCCATTACCTCTTCCTTACGGTCATTTGGCACTGCGAATATAATCTTTCCATCGCGTGGGATGGCGTTATGCATCTTGCCAGAGTTCCATTGTGACAAGCGAAGATCCATCTTTTCTTGCTCCAAATAAAGGAAACGAGCCATGATTTTAATTGCATTTGCGCGCTTCTTATTTATGTCATCGCCTGAATGTCCGCCGTTAAGACCTTTCAAAGAGGCTTGCATAAAGAAATAATCTGCTGGTGCTTCCTCACGTTTGAACTCGTAAGTAACAGTTGTATTGATACCTCCTGCACAAGAAATAAATATCTGTCCCTCGTCTTCTGAATCGAGATTGATAAGATATTTGCCTGTCATGAAGCCCGGCTTCATACCAAAAGCTCCTGTCAAACCAGTCTCTTCATCACGTGTGAACACACATTCTATAGGACCATGTTCTATATCATTGCTATCAAGAATAGCCAATTCAATCGCACAACCGATACCATCGTCTGCGCCAAGTGTAGTTCCTTTCGCACGCAACCACTCGCCATCGACGTAGGTTTGGATAGCATCTGTGTGGAAATCAAAGTCTACATCCACCAACTTATCACATACCATGTCCATGTGACTCTGTAGGATTGTCGTTGCCAAATGCTCCAAACCTTTGGTCGCCGGCTTACGAATAATCACATTACCAGTTTCATCTTCCTTTACCTCGAGATGGCGATCGGCAGCAAACTTCTTAAGATATGCTGCCATTTTCTCTTCATGTTTGGAAGGACGTGGAATCTTGTTAATCTCTGCAAACTGCTCAAACACGCGAGCAGGTCTTAGTTCTACATTACTCATTTTTTATATCTTTTTACTTTGTTTTATTTTGTTCTTTTATCGATTTATATTACCTTTGCCCATATTTAATTGCTTAAAGGTACACTGCAAAAGTAATAAAAATGATCAAGACAATAGTATTGAGCGTGTTAATAATTGCTATATCCGTTGCGTTATTATGCATAAAGATTATCTTTCTAAAAGGAGGAAAGTTTACTTCTCAGCATATTCATGACAATGCTGCATTGAGAAAGCAGGGTATTCATTGTGTCATTGATCAAGACAAAGAGGCAAGAAAGAGTAATAAAGCATTCTAAATATTGTATAAAATCAAAAATAACATAAAAGAAATGAACAAGAAAAACATTCTAAAAACAATGGCTTTAGCTGCAATTACAACAGTAGCTATGACCAGTTGTAATCAGTCTGCACCAAAAGTAGACGAGAAATCTGATGCCGCTCAACCGACACCAAAAGGTTTAAAGATTGCTTATGTTGAGGTAGATAGCATCATGAGCCAGTATCAATTCTGCAAAGATTACTCTCTTTTGCTTCAAAAGAAGGGACAAAACATCCAGAATACTTTGGCCGCTAAACAGCAACAACTGCAAGCTGCGGCTGCAAACTTCCAGCAAAAGGTACAACAAAACGCTTACACTCGTGAGCAAGCAGAAGCTATTAACGCTAATCTTCAGAAGCAAAACACTGATTTACAGGCACTCAATCAACGCTTAACGAATGAGTTCCAGACTGAAACGGAGAAATACAACAACGCTCTTCGTGACAGCATTCAGCACTATTTGAAGGTTTATAACAAGGATAAACACTATAGTTTAATCCTTAGCAAGGCTGGGGATAACCTGCTTTATGCTGATAAGTCTTTTGATATCACCAACGAAATTATTGCTGGTTTGAACAAGGCTTATAAGCCTTCAGAGAAAATGAAGGCTGCTATGCCAACGAAAAAATAAAGTATTCGCTTTCTAAATCTCATTATATGAAAGGGTGAGAACTATGTAATAGTATTGTCAACCTGCATATAAGAGAGAATAAATCCATTAAAAGAGTCTCTTTTCTTCATTCGAACAACGAAGAAACGAGACTCTTTTCGTTTTCTTAAAATAAAGGAAGTAAAACGCAAATCATATATAATAAATTTTATATCTTTGTGAAAACAATCTATAAAAGAAGTTATGGAAGAGCCTAAATTCATTATTACAAGGAAACCAACCAAGGAGGATTTCATCCAATTTAACCGCGTTATTAGCGACAAAGAGTTTCATTTCAAACGCTCTGTCACTATTGTTAGCATTGTAATTTTTGTTATATGGACCGATGTTCTCTTATCTATCCATCTACAAAGTAAGGTGCTCACGGCTGCCTTATTCCTTCTAAACATCCTCATGATTGTCTTTTATAACTGGAACGTTAGAAAGCGAAGAGACCGCAAGGCAAGTAAACTTTATGATCAAAACAAGATGTTTAATAGTCTGAGCCAAATCAAACTATCACTATTTGACGACCATATTGAAACTCTGACGGACTTAGAACAGGGCAATATTCCCTATGACAAACTCTATAAAATCATAGAGACCCCAACACATTTCTATTTCATGTACGCTAAGAACCAAGGTATTATTATTGCTAAAGAGGGTGAAGCCATGACTGACTTTGTCCTTAAACTGAAAGAAAAATACAAGTTATGAAGACATTTTCTATCCTTTTTACTGCGCTGACTTTACTCATTTCAACTGCCTGTTCTACAACAGAAAAGCAAGTTATCAATGCTCATCAACTCCTTGGAGAATGGGAAAGTGTCAGTAAGAAACCATTGAACATGGCGCAAACACTCACCATTTCGAAGGCTGAAGTCTATTATGATCCTGCAATAGGAGACACGGTTATCTACTTCGATAGCTACAAAATCAATCATGATAGCCTACGACTCAATTATCAGAAGTCTAAGAATTATGAATGTGTTATCCTTTCTTTAGAGGATAGTTCCCTTGAAATCACAGGACTTCCCTTTAGAGAAAAGGAAAAGGTTAAATTCATTAAGTCGCCCGTTGACACCACACAACTCCACGGAATATGGCTCAGTAACATCAAAGAAGGCACACTTCACAAACTTGTATTGAACATTTCAGAGCATGATATTGCTTATTCTTGGGGAGAATTTGGGGTCTATTCCTGTTTCACTCCTTATGCTTTATGTGATGACACGCTGAAAATAAAGACTGAAAATAACGAAAATCAAAAGATTGTTATACGTAAGTTGAATCACAATCAGCTTGTTCTTTCTGCATTTCCTGGCATGAAAACAGCACCTGTTTCCTTTACGAAATTACAACCACAACAATTAGATATCATCCTTAATGCAGACAGTTTAAGTATCAAGAACCCTGACAAAATAACCTTCACCATTACAAAAGAACAGATGGTTGAAGCCAGAACAATTCTCGAAACCTTTATGGATACGACACAATATTGGCGAAATATGCAGCAATTACTTGTCAAACAACATGGTAAACGAGCAAATAATAGGCCTTATAATTTAGGCCCTTCACCCCTCCCCTTCAACCAATATTATCGTCAATATAAAGGAGAAAAAGAAGAAGGACATATTTATATATCTGTTAATCTCTTAGGAATAGATATGATAAACTATAACTATGAGTTACTATTCAAAGACTGGATAAGAGTATATGACGGTGGAAGCGACTTTGGAATAGCCATAATAGACCTCACCAACAGAGAGGTTATCGCGTTTGATTTACATGGCGATGCTTAATCATAACACTCAATATAAATTATTATTTCATGGAAAAAGAAACCTATACTCCACGACATACCATCAGAAACATTGTGTTGGCAAATCTCTTTATCTATCTTTTGATGATTATTTTCAACCATGGTCTGATGATCATATGGTTCTTTGAAGAAGATGGAACCAATCTCTTTAACTTGGATTTACTCCCTATTACGCTTTCGTTTGCACTTGCTTATCCCGTTGGAGCAGCCATTTCATGGATATTCTTCAATATAGATTCATGGATAAAAATGGCTATATTGCAAGTTTTTATCAGTAATCTCATTGTGTTTGCAATATGTTTTCTGCCTTCAATGGACTTTGATCTGTTTACCCTTATACTGCTTACCATATACTTTATCTTTGGTGGTCTCTGCTCAATCTTTGTCATATTCATTTGCTGTTATATATTCAGGAAATCATTCGAAGATTGATTTGAGCGAGGAGAAGTTGGCAACATGTCAGATAAATCTATTTGTAATGCTTGATATATTCAGTGAAAATTCATTACCTTTGCACCCACTAACTCTCAAAAAACAATAGAAAACTATGAATAAATGGATAAAAATTGCACTGCTTATAGCCTTTCATGGTCTTATGATGACAGATTATTATTATTGGGATAAGGCACGAATTGCACTGAAAACCTTCAAAGTTTACAATACCCAAATGCCTGCATTTCAGCAGTTTGCACTAAGCCAACTCGACACCTTAGGCTATGTATTGATAGCCAACGTGACGATGATTGCCCTATTGGTGGTGTGGATTTGTTTCAGCAAAAAGCGCAATACAAAAACCTCTTGAGTCTTAAACAGCGTTTAATTAAATTGCATCCTACACGTATAAACATATAATTGCAGGGCCATTATCACAAACTTTATTACGCCATATAACTTTATGCGCCACACAATATTTTAGGGAGAAACGCATAAAGTATTTTTCTTTTCTATCAAAATCGCAACACATTGATTTACATTCCGCTACATCTTAAAACACAAGATGCCTCAAAACACAATACCATTCCTATCCTTTTACTGCGTAAAGTGACTGCTTTTGTCTTATGAAATGCACTATTTTATTTCACAAAAGCATTGACTTCAAGTTGCCTATTGCCTATAAGCATAAAAAAACCTCATTGCAAGAGCAATGAGGTTTGCGGTGCGTACGAGACTCGAACTCGTGACCTCCTGCGTGACAGGCAGGCATTCTAACCAACTGAACTAACGCACCAATGTGCTAATTCAACAAGGATGATGGCGGTGCGTACGAGACTCGAACTCGTGACCTCCTGCGTGACAGGCAGGCATTCTAACCAACTGAACTAACGCACCATGGCACCTTGTTCTGAATTGCGTGTGCAAAGGTAAGGATAAATTTTTATTCTTGCAAACCTTTCTACACCTTTTTTACAAAAAATATTGTAGCAATTGTGCATCAACGAAACAATTATCTTCGCGCAACCAGTCTTTCATTGTCGTGTATTCCCTGAAACCCAACGATTTAAGTAGATTCAAAGAAGGTTGATTATTGACAGAGACAATAGCATAAACTTGATGAAGATGGACCACTTTTCGTGCATAATCCAAGATGAGTTTCATTGCCTCTGTGGCATAACCACGCCGGCGATGCTTCGTTTGAAGAATGATTCCGACCTCTGCTCTGCTGTGTTGTGGGTCAAAATCTACCAAATCTATCAGTCCAACACTATTCCCTTTTTTATCTTCAATGATAAGTCTGAGCTGACGATCTGCATAGATATCTCCCGTCGCATGAGCAATATAATCATGTAAAAGATAACGCGAATAGGGCACGTTTACAGCCCCAACATGCCATGTTTCAATATCATTCTCAATCTCATAAAGCAGGTCTAAGTCTTCAGGCTCCATGGCTCTGAGTCTCACTTTGTTACTTTCCATATATGACTTTATCTTCAGTGATTAATATTTTTGATGCATATGTTCCCATAGAATAGCCTTCATTTGCACGCGAAGCCATATCATTCAACACAAAAGTATAGTCGAAAACGTCCATATCATAAACGAGATAAGTAAGTGAAAAATCTCTCTTTTCTGGAATAACGGGCATATTTGTTGGACTGCCTTCTATGAAAAGAGCAGACAAACCATGGTTCTTGGCTATCTTTTGGCAGTCATCAAGCATCGCACTTTGCCCAATAAAGACATAATATGAACGGCGTTTCTTCTGCTGAAATGATATGCCAATAGAATACAAAAGCTTATGAACAGTCTGGCGAACAACAACCATTAAGGCTTTAAAAACAATGGCTATTTTCAAGAAATAGGCTGCAAACGAAACGACACCATAATGCTTTCGGATATAGATTAGCATGGCTTTATAAAACCGATGCACATAGCGATAGGAAGTCATTGCAGTGCTTTCGCCTTTATAATGCAGTATTTTTAGTGGCAAATACCAATTCTCCCACCCTCTCAAAAGCAACTGACAACTGAGTTCTATGTCTTCTCCATACATGAAATAATCGTCATCCAACATCCCCACTTGTAACAAAGCTTCACGCCGAAGAAAACAAAAGGCCCCACTGACAACCTCAATTTGGTGAGGCATATCCCACGAAATACCTCCCATATAGTAATGCGCTAACCTCTTATTATTAGGGAACAACCTGCTAAGCCCACTCATTTTATAAAGTGCTGTCATGGGAGTAGGCAGTCCACGTCGACTCTCTTTGGCACAACTTCCGTCTGCTTTGAGCATGCAAACTCCTGCTGCTCCCGCCTTGGGATGACACTCCATGAAAGATAAAACGGCTTTCAACACACCCTCACCCACTATTGTATCGGGATTCAATAAAAGCACATATTCTCCCCGACTCTGCTCAATTGCAATGTTATTTGCACGTGCAAAGCCCATGTTTTCACGATTTTCAATGTAACGAACTGCAGGAAAATGCGCCTTCAAATAAGTGATACTATCGTCTGAGGAGTGGTTATCAACAACAAGAATCTCGGCATTCAACCCCTCCAAAGCACGACAAAGTGAATGGAGACATTGTGCTAAATAGTACTTCACATTATAGTTAACGATTATTATCGAGAGCTGAATCACGCGTCACAAAGGCTGAAAACTTAGGATTGAATGATAGTATTGTATTCCTGTTCACAACGTTCTTGCGTAGGAAAAATAAAGAGAGTAGACAGAAAAAGGATAATGGCCATATAGCCAAAAGCAACATTCATGAAGACATAATAAAGCACAGCATTAACCAACATCGGCATAAGCAGCATTTCAAGTCTCACTAATGAATAGGCAAAAAACGTATTCAAAAGTGGAGTTTTATCGTCTTTTATGGCTTGACGAATAGCTCCAAACTTAAACAATCGTAAGGAAACAGGAATAAAACAAATGGTAATAACCTCCATTATTGAGGCAGAAAGAAAGTCTGAATTAGTGTTTTCATGTGCAGATCCAACGATATTAAACACATCGTTTTCATTGAGAACAATCCACAATAAGACTATAATGAGGTTAAGAAAATAATTAATTTGGAGTATCTTTTGTATACGTTTCATCGTTTAATAAGTACTGTTCATTGTTTAAAAGGAGTTCGATTGATGATTGAACGACCAAGCGTCACCTCATCAGTATACTCTAATTCGTCGCCAACAGAAATGCCTCGGGCAATCACACTGATAGCAACATCGAAATCAGCAAGCTTTCGTGAGATAAAGAAATTTGTCGTATCACCTTCCATTGTAGAACTCAATGCAAGAATAACTTCCTTTATTTTGCCCGTCTTTACACGTTCTACAAGTGATGAAATCTCTATATCGTTCGGCCCAATACCATCCATCGGCGAAATAATTCCGCCCAACACATGGTATAACCCATTATATTGCTGGGTCTTTTCTATGGCCATTACGTCTTGAATATTCTCCACTACACAGATTGTTGTGGCGTCTCTTCTAACATCAGAACATATCGGACAGACTTCCGTATCACTGATATTATGACATACTTTGCAGTATTTCACCTCGTGTTTGAGTGTAGTGATGGCCTCACTAAAGGCATCTACTTCTTCATTTTCACGTCGAAGCATATACAATACAAGGCGCAATGCTGACTTGCGCCCTATACCTGGTAGCTTGGAAAACTCGCTTACAGCCTTCTCTAAGAGTGAAGAAGGGTATTTATCTGACATAGATCTTAGAGATAAACGCCTATACCCACCTTCAAACCAATTGTAGAATACTGGCTGTGATCCTTGAGACTTTGATCATAGTAGATAGCCGGCTCAAGGGTAACTGTATGACTTAAGAAGAAAGCATAACCCACTTCTACACCCGGCATAAAGTCATTATATCCCTTAGAATGAATGTATTTAGCATTTACTCCGAGGTAGATTCCATTCTGTTCGATATAATATCGTCCGCCAACACCTAATGAAAAGCTGTTTGGAGTCACATGACTTGAGCTTGTCTGTATACCCGCATTGCCTAACAACATCAATTCATCGGCTACCATATATCCTAACTTTGCCTGAACACCAAGATTCAGTTCATTAGCTCCATTGTAGCTTAAATTCAAACCAGTCAATGATGCTCCTGCATAAAGCTTACCTTCTTCAAACTGTGCATTGGCTGAGATTGTCATCAGTAATGCCGTGAACAATAAAATAATTTTCTTTTTCATAATTCTTCTTTTCCTTATAAAACTCTAATTGTTTGATTCAAATAATATGGAGTAATAGTGCAAATTTAATGATTTTATCACATCCAACAAAATTTTGTTTGATTTTATTTATAGACAAAGAACGTGCCCCCATCACTGCAAGCATACTTTCGAAGCAACGCTTGTACATACAAAGCAGTAGACCGAACAGCATCTTCATTGCCATCATATCCATTGACAAGCACCAAGAGATGCGTCGTTTGAGCTGTTATTTTCGTGCGTTCATGGTCACTCGTTGGCGTTCCAATACCCCCTATTTTATCGCGATATACAGGCAAATCTTCAATATTCAATGGACCACGCCCTATCCCCTCATAAGGTTCTTCAGCTCTACCAACGCCCAAAGTCAATTGATTTCCCACAATCTTATCTGCATCAAAACCACCTAAACTATACCCAAAGGCGATTGAAGCCAAGTTGATTAAGTCTACCAAAGTATCTATTTGATAGAGTTTTTTGCCTTGTAACATTCTGCGAATCAAGGCTTCTGCGGCAGGACGATAACGCGAAGGATCTTTTCCACAAGCGCGATAAACGCGACGGGTTGCTGCAATTCCACTAATATCTTTTAGTGTTTCTGTAGTCAGTTTATTACGAAACTGCTCACCCTTTGCATGGATTTCTTCCCACAATTCACTGCAAAAAGAAGAGTTTTCAACCTTAGCCTCCACACAAGCTCCTACGAAGTGAGGACAAACTTGCTCTATTTCTTTACTTACAATAACTTCCATAATGACTACAAATGTAGGTAAAAAAATCAAGAAACGCGGACTTTCATTTTGCAAAACAAATCAAAATCACTGTAAACCCTTAAATCTTATCGGGACAACAAACCTACAACGAACAGGACGTCCGCCCTTGATAGCAGGCTTAAATCGTGGAAACAGTCGCCAAACTTTTAGGGCTTCATTCTCAAATTCGATATCCGTTCGGTAGACAAATTGGGGACATGAGAGGGTCCCATCAGTCTCAACAATAAACTTTATCACCACTCTCCAATTGCCAGTACACTCTACTTCTGTTGTCGGCCATCGCAAATGTTCAGCTATAAATTTAAACATTGCCTGCTGACCTCCTGGAAATTCGGGCATTGTATCACAGAATTCATAAATCGGTCCTTTTGTTTTCGTCGCATGAACACGAACAAACTTTTTCTCTTGTCCTATGGCAAAACCTTGCAAAGACAATAAGACGAGTACTAAACACAATACCAATCGTTGTTTCATAAGCTTACTATATTAAGACCGTTGAACCTCACCGATGAAACAGATTGCACCAAACCGATTGGTCACCACATAAAGAAATGGATGGTCACAGCGTACAAATCGTCTCTGAATTTCTTTCTTTTTAGGCTCTTCTGTAGCACAAAGTACAGCTACTTCCATCGTTGTTTTGGCCTCAGCTTCAGTGCGTTGTTCGTTAAAATCAATTTGAACCTCTTGCTTAACTCCTGAAACATACGCCTGTCCTAAAGTCATTTTTGAAAGGTTTGCAAGTTGCATGTCAAAGGCATCCCTAACACCTAAGTTCTTCAACACACTTATCATGTCATTCTTCTTGGCTGTACTAAAGCGTGGAAACCATAGACTTACATCGGCCATTTGTATCTGTTTGAGCGCTTGTTGCCATGTTGTCACATTCAACTTTGACACAATCGATTCTAACTTTTCTCCTGTTTTAGGCAATAAAACATAAAGATTAAAGCCACCATTATATGGTATCTTAACCAATTGATAATCATTTGTTTCGGCATAATCTAACTTAAACCGCCCACTCATCAGCGGTACTTTCTGCTGCTTTCCCTCGGCTGTTGTGAACAAACTTACTTGAGTTTGCGATGAGTCAAAAGCCTCTTTCCACACTCCATCAAATCGTAATGTGTTACTAAGAATAATCTTTTGTGCCTCATTTTCCTCTTCTATTGCAGCAAAATAACATACTTTCATGCGCTCTTCAAAAGCTGGCAGCAGGTCAATTCCGCGACCAACATCAACCCTATTGTCAACAATCAGCGTTGTTACTTTATCATTTTGCGCCTTCGCTTGCCCATCTTTTGTTGCCGCATCAGCCAATAACATCGTGCGACATAAACGATCTGCCAATATATTCCGACCCAAGACACGGTTTATCTGCCGTTGTGTCGCCCCATCAGCACCAGCATTGAGCATATTCAAAGCATAGCAAAGACCAAGTGGAGAGACCAATAAGTTGCCATGATTCTTTTGCATCTCATGAACCAAACGAAAGGCCACACCATTCACCATGCTGTCAACTTCAGCACGTTCTGCATCATTCAGTTTCACCTGCCCATACTTTCCTTTAGCCTCATCCTGTAAACTTGCAGACTTACAAGCAGTTAACAATAAAGCAAAAGCGACGATATACCATTTAATTTTCCTCATAATTTGTCTATATTCTGATATTCTTTTCACCACTGATTATGCTACAAAGATACGTGATTTTCAAATAGATTATTCACTAAGTCCATTATTTTTTTTCTAAAAATACCTAAACAAGAATCACGAACACAAAAAGGATGTTGTATGAATGATTAGAGAAAACTGATTAAACCAGCAAATTAAGACTACAGAAACAAGCCGTTTTAAGCTGCAAACTGCATCATTTTGCAATGCGAAATGGCGTAGTTTACAGCATAAAACGACGGAGATTACCGCGTGTTTTGCCCCATATCGTTTTACACATGATTGGCATCACTACAATGAAGGCTATTTCTTTTCATATCGTGCGCCATGAGATGATAGCGTTAGGCGATATTAAACCGCTCACTGAAAGCACACCTTCATAAAGAATTATCTATTTTTCCGATAGCTCAATACTGCCCAAGTATCTGCAAAAACAGATAAGAGACTGAGCCCAAGCAACTGTGGAAGAATGCTCATAAAACCTCCCCCACGCACATAAATCGTTCGAACACCATCAATAAAATAGGCAACAGGATTGACATAAGTAGTCAAATAAGCCCAGTGAGGCATAGAACGTGCGGGCGTAAGTAAGCCACTCATCAACAGACATATCAACAAAAAGAACCATAAAACGAACATGGCTTGCTGCATAGTATCGTTATAATTGGAAATAACCAACCCCAAACCACTGAAACAAAAAGATAAAAGCAGGGCTAGAAGATACACCCAAAACAAGTTTCCTACACACGAAAAACCATATAAAAACCTTGTAAGGACGATACAAATCGTCATGACCAACATGCCAAGTAGCCAATAAGGGATGAGCTTTGCCATGATAAACGTAAACTTACTCACAGGAGTTACGTTGATAGCTTCAATCGTTCCAGCCTCCTTTTCGGCTACAATGTTCAGGGCAGGTAAGGCTCCACAGATAATCATTAACAAGATTCCAAAGAGTGAAGGAATCATTAATCGCTTACTGTCTAAGTGCTTATTATATAAATATAAGGTTGAAACACGCTGACTTAAAGTGGTAAGCAGTCCTTCTGGAGCAACAGATGCGGTCACTATCTGATTCATATATGAAGCCCCCAACATGCCTTTCGACCCATTAACAGCATTTACCGCAATCTGTATTTGAGGGTGTTCGCCCCGCGTTTCATTACGTTCGAAGTGCGCAGGAACCTCTACTATCACGTCTGCTTCACATCGTTCTACAGCACTTAAAGCATCAGTATACGAAGCCTTCTGCCCCTTAAAAACGAAATAATGGCTTGCTTCTATGCGATGAACCAATTGTTGTGAAAGTGTAGAATGGTCGTTATCTACCACCACAACCGCTACGTTTTTCACGTCCATACGCATCACCCAAGGGAATACACACATAACAACCACAGGATAAACCAACGCCAACACCTTGAGAAAGTGATTGCGGTTCATCTGTAAGAACTCTTTTTTTATGAGATAAAGAATAAGCATACTACCCCAATCTTTTATTAAATTTCAACAACGCTACCGTCAAAAAGAGCGCCGTCATGCCTAAAAGGGTGATGACTTCTGACAAAACATATCGAAACGATACACCCATAATGAGTAATTTTCTCATTGCAGAGATATAATAACGCGGTGGAATCAGTGCCGCAACCCATTGCAAAACATGAGGCATACTCTCGATAGGAAACATCATGCCGCTTAGCATAGTGCAAGGCATTAACAGCATAACGGCCGACATTAATAAGGCTGCCATCTGTGTCTTTGCTATCGTACTGATGAGCAATCCCAAAGATAAAGCCATGAATATATATATCGTTGAGACAAGTAAAATGAGCCAAAGACTGCCAGCGATTGGTACAAACAACACGAAACGTGACATGAGAAGAATCGCTAAAAGCACGACAAATGCCAACACAAGATAAGGCACTGCTTTCGCCAATATGATTAGAAACGGGCGCACAGGTGACACTAACAACACCTCCATTGTGCCTCGTTCTTTCTCACGAACTATGCTGATACTCGTCATCATTGCACATATTAACATCAACAAAATCCCCATGATTCCTGGCACAAAGTTATAGGAACTCTTCATTTGGGGGTTATAAAGCATCTTCAAAGCAATAGCACTTGGGGCCTTTCTTTGCATGACATTCATCAGCTGAGTGCCCATAATCTGTGAAGCATAATTATTATATTGCTGTGCCATATTAGGGTCTGTACCATCTATAATGAGCTGAACTTCTCCATATTTGCTGGCAAAATCAGTACTAAAAACAATGCCCATATCAGCCTTTTGATTACGAATCAGCTGCTCAGCTTCGGCAGGTGTGTGCACCTTATAAAGCACATTGAAATACTCCGACTCATCAAGTGCATTAATCATCCGCTGTGTTTGATGATCTATCTGAGACATAACGACAACGGTTCTCACGTTTCTTACGTCAGTAGAGATTGCAAAACCAAAGATCAACATCAGTATAATGGGCATACCAAAGAGTATCATCATCGTGCGTCTATCACGCATAATGTGTTGCTTTTCCTTAATAATAAATGACCAAAACTCTTTCATACTAAACACTTTGTCGGTTGGATTGTCGCGCCAAGAAAGTAAAAACCTCATTCATATCACGTTTATTGAACTGTGATTTAAGTTCAGAAGGCGTCCCGATTGCACTTATCTTACCATCTACCATGATAGAGATTCTGTCGCAATATTCGGCTTCATCCATGTAATGTGTAGTCACAAAGATAGTTATTCCGCTTCTGGCTGCATCGTAAATTAACGTCCAAAACTGCTGTCTTGTGGCTGGATCGACACCCCCAGTTGGCTCATCTAAGAACACAATATCAGGCTCATGGAAGATACTTATGGAGAAAGCGAGTTTCTGTTTCCAGCCTAATGGGAGGGAAGAAACAATGTCGTTGGCATGGTCAGTGAACTGTAATTGTTGGAGCAACTGATTGAGTTTGCGGCTGATATCAGCAGACTTCATGCCGTAGATATGACCAAACAATTGAATGTTTTCAGTCACAGTAAGGTCTTCATAGAGTGAAAACTTCTGACTCATATAGCCAATATGTCGCTTCACTTGCTCATACTGAGTAGACACATCGAAGCCTGCAACCGTGGCATGTCCCCCTGTTGGCTGACTAAGTCCCGTCAAAATGTGCATTGCTGTGGTCTTTCCTGCACCATTAGCACCAAGGAAACCAAAGATCTCTCCACGGCGAACATTAAACGAAATGTCATCCACGGCACGGAAATCTCCAAAGGATTTCACTAAATGTTGCACCTGAATGACGTTTTCTTCGTGTTCCTTCTGGTTGTCGTTTACCTCATGTACCAACGCGGGTGGATTGAAAATAGCTTTGAATTGCGTTAATATTGTCTTGGGATTCCCTACTCCTTTCAACCTGCCTTCATGTAAGAATGCCACGCAATCACACTGCAACACTTCGTCAATATAAGGCGTAGAAACTACTATTGTGATGTCATTTTGTTTCAAGGTTACAAGCATTTCCCAAAACTCTTTACGGCTAACGGGGTCGACACCCGTAGTGGGTTCGTCAAGAAAAAGAATGGAAGGCTTATGCACTAAAGCACAACATAGCGCCAGTTTTTGCTTCATTCCACCAGACAAAGCGCCTGCTCTTCGCGTCTTAAATCGTTCTATCTGCGAATAGATTGGAGCGATTAAGTCATAGCCTTCGGCTATCGTTGTAGAGAAAAGTGTTGCAAAAAACTTCAAGTTCTCTTCCACTGTAAGGTCTTGATAGAGTGAAAAATGGCCAGGCATATACCCTACTCGTTTCCGAATATCATTCATATCCCGAACTACATCAAACCCATCTACACTGGCTTTTCCTGCATCTGCCAACAAAAGAGTCGTCAGAATACGAAACAAAGTGGTCTTCCCTGAGCCGTCAGGTCCTATGAGTCCAAAGATCTTTCCATGCTCAACATCAAACGAAACGTCATGTAATGCCTGCACTCTTCCATAGCTTTTAGACAATGATCTGACAGATATTGACGGCTGATGATTAGAAGTTGACCTCGCCATACATACCTATTTTTATGCTACCATCATTCTTAACAGCCACCTTTATGGCATAAACCAAGTCGGCACGCTCGTCATTTGTGAGGATAGTTTTGGGTGTAAACTCACTCTGAGATGATATCCATGACACCACACCTTGATAGCTTTTACGTAGGTTATTCCCGTAATCTGAGAAGACAGTTACACGTTGACCGAGCTTCACTTTACTTAGTTGTTGGCTCGTGATATAAGCCCGAAGATAAAGCCGTTGGATATCAGCGACCTTAAAAAGAGGCTTTCCTGTCATGACAAACTCACCCTGTTCAGCATACTTCTCCAATACGTTTCCACTGATAGGTGACGTGATATGACACTTCCGAAGCTGGTCAATGACTTGCAGTTTCTCTACATCTGCCGTCCCCATTTGAGCCGAAAGACTGCGCGTAGAGTTACCCAAGGTGGAATTTTGAGCTGCTAACTGTCGCTGAAGAACAAGCAATTGGTTTCGTGAATCATCTAATATCTTCCGATTGGCAGCCCCATCTTTCACCAACTCCGCATAGCGTTTGACGTCTTCTTGGGCCTTAACAATCTGCTGACGCAAGGCTGCTACCTGCGTAGAAGCATTCGGTTTCTGTGCTTGATACACCATTTTTAGTGCACCAATCTGCCGTGCTTTCAGATAAAAGGGAATGGTATCAATACATCCAACCTCCTTGTTTACAACAACTTTTCCACCTTCTTGAACATCAAAGCGAATCAGTTTGCCCGTTTGTTCGGCTGAAACAGTCACCTCTGTTGCCTCGAAAGTTCCTGTTGCGTCAAAGACATTATCATTGTTACTGCAGCACATCAATAGGCACATTATAGCAAATAACATTATTTTCTTCATCATAATTCCGTTCAGTTGTTATTGATTTATCGTATTTTTAAGTGCGTATAAGGCTTCAAGTAATTGGATTTCATGAGTCGAACGCTGTTGACGTGCCTTGGAAACTGCATTAATATCCCGCAACATCTCATTGATACTTTCCGTTCCTAAGCGTACTTTCTTCTCGCTCTTTCCACGAATTTGCTCCCGAAGTCTTACGATTTCATCGTCCCGAAGCAGTTGTTTCTTGAGCATAGCTATGTTCCCTTCGGCTGTTTCCACCTCCAAATGATTATTAAAAAGAAAGGTAGCACGCTCACTTTCTATCTGCTGTCGTTGCACCATTAGCTTTTGAAGATCATTCTTTCGCGTATATAAGGCTCCAACATTCCAACTTAAAGTTAAACCACCAGCAAGCATTCCATTGTGTATCAGCGATGTAACCTTTGTATGATACACGCCCATTCCGAAGGCTTTTAGCGTTGGAAGAAGACTTGCATTCAATCGTTTTCGCTCCGCATCTAACTGATTTTCGCGTGCTTGGAAATAGGAAAGTTCTGGGCGTTTCACTTCTTCCGACTTCAAATCTAATGCAATAGGCAACTGCAATTGCACGTCTTTATCCAACGATTGATGTATAAAGAGGCCCAACATCTTAAGAAAAGATTGTCTCGAAGCCTGCTGCGCATCGAGCAATTGCAATGCATTCTCTTGCTCAACTGCCACTGCATCGACATCCGTTGGATTGGCAACACCTCCTCGCATCATTGCTTCAATGGTCTTCCGACTAAGTTTTAAGTCATCAATCAGCAACAATGTATGGCTGATTTGCGCATCCAACAGCAGCACACCAAAATAGAGTTGCTCCACTCTCCGATTCAAATCATACAGCGAAACAGCCAATTGCTGACGCTGAACTTCGGTTTGTGTGCGGACTATCAGACGCTGAGCATGAATCTTTCCACCATCATACACATTCTGATTCAGCATCACCATGCCCGAAGCCAACGTGTTTTTAGTCTCCATTCCCATTTGTTTCATCACACCACTTACATTCAACAAGTCTGTAAAAGCAATGCCACTAAGCGACACAGACACTTGGGGCAACCAGGCTTTTGCAGCATTTTCCAAGGTGAAATCACGTGTAAGCTCCATCAAATGATACTGACTTACCGCCGGATAATTTATCTCTGCACTTTGTTTACAGGCTTCTAATGTCAGCTTTTGTGCCCATAATTGCAAAGGCAACAAACAGCAAACGAATAATAATCTCTTTTTCATTATCTTCTTTTTTCTATGCTACAAAGGTAAGACTTATTACAAACTCTGTTGTTATCTATTTCAAATGGATAATGTTCTATTCGTTAGATTTAAAGAGAAAAAAGTTCTATAATACAGAAAAAGAATTATCTTTGTATCATATTATCAATAAAAAAAGCAATGCAAGGCAAACCCATTTCGCTCACATTTGACCGATTTAAGCAACTCATTGAGTCCAACAAACTTGACAAAGCAAGTAATTTTAGGGTCTTACAAGACTTCACTATCGTTGTGGATATGGACTATTTAATCCAAGCTGTGTTGCGATTTGACTCCATCTTTCAACTGCAAGACTATCGCTTCGGCTATGTAAGTGCAGGACAAGCACACGCCCGTATCAACCTCATTGATAAGCAACTAACTCCTGGAATGATAGTATTTATAACACCAGGTACCATTGTTCAACCCATCGAAGTGACGCAAGATTTCAAGCTAACGGGAATGACTTGTTCTCCCGATTTCATGCATATCGTCATGAATGATGCCCTATCTTCAACGTTCAATCAAACGATGAAAGACGCTCAAAAGATACTCACTGCGAGCGAAAGCGACTTGATTCGGCAAATGTTCAGCTTGCTTTTGCAAACCGTTTCACAACAAGTCAATAATCAGCAAGTTATCAAAAGCATCATTCGTACTATCATTTTACAATATGATTACCACTTCTCTGCAGTGAAAACAAATATCATTGAGCAACATTCTAACGAGCGAAACATCTTCGAACGCT
The DNA here is from genome assembly GCF_000185845.1 of Segatella salivae DSM 15606. Taxonomy (GTDB): domain Bacteria; phylum Bacteroidota; class Bacteroidia; order Bacteroidales; family Bacteroidaceae; genus Prevotella; species Prevotella salivae. The sequence continues at coordinate 49,429 of NZ_GL629647.1, read as the reverse complement.
TTATCTATTTAGTCAACAAAAACTGCAAACAAGAACATCAAATGGGCTTCTATGCTGAAAAGATGTGCCTCACCGACCGCTATCTTGGTACGGTTGTGAAGGCTGTTAGCGGTCAAACAGGAAAAGAATGGATAGACCGTGCCCTGATTACTTCAGCCAAAGTATTGTTGAAACACAGTGATAAAACGATTATAGAGATTGCTGATGAGCTGAACTTTCCTACGGTAAGCTTCTTCTGTAAGTATTTCAAGAGGCTCACTTCTACCACTCCTAACCAGTTCAGACAAACCAATCCATGATGCCATAACTATGTTATAAGGTGCAAAAAGAGAACAAATAACAGTATCAAATCATAAAAAATAAATTCAATGAAGACAAAAACAATCGTGTTAAGTGTGGTGGCTTCTGCCCTTCCAGCCCTCTGTATAGCGAACAACAAGCTCAATATGGTTATCGGAACCTATACTGATAATGGCAGCAAAGGTGTCTATTCTTTTCTTTTTGACCAACAAACGGGGAAAGCAACTGCACAACATTCGCTGGCACTTAAAAACCCTTCATACCTTGCTTTCGCACCAAATGGCCGATATTTCTATGCAGTTAGTGAGAACAATGATACCACAGCAAGCTTGAATGCCATAGCCTTCGGTCGAGATGGAAGCATGAAACTCCTCAACACTCAACGCACACACGGCGAAGATCCGTGTTATGTGGAGACCGATGGACACGTAGTTATGACGGCAAACTATTCGGGAGGAAGTCTCTCTGTATTTCCAATTGCAGCCGATGGAAGCTTGAAACCTATGGCCAGTCAACACAAAGGAACGATAGGAGGCCCTGACTTGACGAGACAAGACAAGCCTCATGTGCACTGCACTCGATTCACAAAAGATGGTTATATGTTAGCAACAAACTTCAGTGCAGACCAAATTCTATCATTCAAATACAACAAAACAGCAGGTACACTCACACCTTATTCCGCGCCAGTTAATGTCGACAAAGACTCTGGTCCGCGTCATCTCACATTCTCACCCAATGGTAAAGACGTCTACCTTATGAGTGAATTATCGGGCGACATCACGGCATTTCATTATGCCAATGGCCTGCTGAAACGCTTCCAAACCATTGCTGCTGACGATGCAAAAGCCCGCGGTGGAGCCGATATTCACCTCAGTCCTGATGGTAAGTTCGTTTATGCGAGCACACGATTAAAAGGCGATGGAATCACCATTTTCAAGAGATTGGCTTCGGGAAAGCTTGTTCGCGTTGGACAACAACCCACAGGATTGCATCCTCGAAACTTTATCATTACACCGAATGGAAAGTTTGTTCTCGTCGCTTGTCGTGATGCAAATAAGATTCAAGTCTATGCACGCAACCCTCAAACGGGCTTACTAAGCGACACACATCAAGACATTTTGGTTCAGCATCCCGTATGCGTGAAGTTTGCACCAGCGCAACATCAATAGAGATATTGCAGGTTCTCGCGATGCTGTCTGA
>NZ_GL629647.1:14267-47879 GCF_000185845.1 Segatella salivae DSM 15606 | reverse complement strand
ATTTCACTCAATATAAACTATATTATTTTTTATTACCATTTGAAGCACTTCCCCAAAACGCAAGAATCAACTTTTTCCTACAATGAGAATAGTTTATGATATAAAAGTTGTATTTTTGCTAAACCATAACTTTTGAATTCTATAAAATGGCAGAAGACAAACTAAGAACCATGCGAGAGCTTGTTGACAAGCTTAATTCCGCGGCCAATGCATACTATAATGGACAGGGTGAACAGATGTCAGACTACGAATGGGACGCCTTGTTTGACGAAGTGAAACACTTGGAAAAAGAGACTGGGCAGCAGTTCCCCGACTCACCAACCAACCGAGTTTCGGAAGACAATATTATTGGAAAGAAGGAAGAACACGAATTTCCTGCCCTCTCATTAGCAAAGACCAAGCAACCTGTTGAACTCGCGAAATGGGCAGAAGAGCATCCTATTTGGCTGAGTTGGAAGCTTGATGGGTTGACACTTGTAGTCACTTTTAACAACGGAAAACTTACAAAGGTGGTGACACGAGGCAATGGACACATCGGAACAAACATCACTCATTTGGCTACTGCCATTCAAGGCATTCCACAAGAGATAAAGAACAAGGGCCATGTTGTAGTCAGAGGAGAATGTGTTATCAGTTATGCCGACTTCGAACAATTTAATATTGAGAGCGAAGAAGAATATGCAAACCCACGCAACTTAGCTTCAGGTTCGCTGACATTAAAAGACATTAATGAAGTCAAACAGCGTCATCTTGTGTGGATTCCTTTTACATTAGTCTATACCGATGAAGTCATAACGTCATGGGGAAAGCGTATGGATTGGCTTGAAAAGAATGGTATGAAGGCGGTAGAACGTGAGGAAATAGAACATCCAACACTGCAAAACATAGAACAAGTCATTGCAAAATGGACAGAGAAAGTAACGGGAAAAGAGAACCCCTACCCTGTAGATGGCTTGGTAATTACCTATGATGACACAGCGTTTGCCCAAACTGGCAGTGTCACGGGACATCATGCAACGCGTGCGGGCCTTGCCTTTAAATGGCAAGATGAAAGTGCAGACACCGTGTTAGACCATGTAGAATGGAGTTGTGCAGCCAATACAATCTCACCTGTTGCCGTGTTTTCACCTGTTGATTTGGAGGGAACGAGTGTAAAACGTGCCTCACTCTGTAATATCAGTGAATGTGAACGATTAGGTATCGGCGGCCAAGGAACGAAACTAAGTGTTATCAAAGCCAATAAGATTATACCGAAAGTGATTCGTGTTATTGAGAAAGTTGGCGACTTAGACATTCCATGTTCTTGTCCGGTTTGCAATGCGCCAACCCGCATAACGATTAGTTCGGCCAGCGAAACAAAGACCCTTCATTGCACAAACCCCAAATGCCCAGCGAAACAACTACGTAAGTTTGCGCGCTTTGTAAGCAAAGAAGGAGTTAACATCGATGGCATGTCAGAGCAAACAGTGGCTAAATTCATCAACTTTGGATGGGTAAAGACCTATGCCGATTTATACAAATTGAAAGATCACGCCATTCAACTTTCGTCAACAGATGGCTTTGGTGAGAAGAGCGTTCGCAACCTTTTGCGCTCTATTGAGAAAGCACGTGACGTGGAAGCACACCACTTTCTATATGCGTTGAGCATTCCTTTGTGTGGTCAAGACGTATGTAAAAGGTTGCTAAGTGCCTATTCGCTGCAAGATATTATCACCATTGCAAGTGGTAAAAGCGAAAATATTGTTCCGGCAAGCGACTCACCTTTTTCTCTCATTGCAGGCATTGGACCCGAAAAAAGCAATCAAGTGGTGACTTGGTTTCATGATGAAGAAAATCTCGCTATGGTTGAAGAACTGCTTCAACAAGTACGCGTGAGCCAAGAAAACACAGCGGCAGAGGGCGACAGTTGCAAGGGATTGACCTTTGTTGTGACTGGCGATGTGACACATTATAAGAATCGTAACGAGCTGAAAGCATACATAGAAAGTCAAGGAGGAAAGGTAACGGGAAGCGTCAGCAAGTCTACCGACTATTTGATTAACAACGATGTAGCCTCTCAAAGCTCAAAGAATCAGAAGGCACAACAATTGGGAATCCCCATAATCTCAGAAGAAGAATTTATTGAAAAGTTTGGAAAAGAATAATATTAAATATGCAACTCGATGCCGATAAAGCATGAGTATGCTTGTTCAATCAAAGAAAAAGCATTACTTTTGCAGTCATGAGAATAGACATTATTTCAGTAATCCCGGAAATGATTGAGGGCTTTGTCACTGAATCTATCCTTGCTCGAGCACAGAAAAAAGGGCTTGTTGAGATTCAGTTACATAACCTTCGCGATTATACACTTGATAAATGGCGTCGCGTTGACGACTATCCTTATGGTGGAAGCGCAGGAATGGTGATGCAATGTGAACCTATTGACCGCTGCATCTCTGCGCTTAAAGCCGAACGCGACTATGAAGAGGTAATTTACACCAGCCCTGATGGCGAGAAGTTTGACCAGCCTTTAGCCAACGAACTATCTCTAAAAGGCAACATGATTATCCTCTGTGGCCACTATAAAGGAATTGATCAGCGCATCAGAGACCATCTGATTACGCGAGAGATAAGTATTGGTGACTATGTGCTTACAGGCGGAGAGTTGGCCGCTGCAGTGATGACAGATGCTATAGTGAGGCTAATTCCAGGCTCAATCAGTGATGAACAAAGTGCATTGAGCGACTGTTTTCAAGACAATATGCTTGCAGCACCTATATATACTCGCCCATCTGACTATAAAGGTTGGAAGGTTCCAGACATTCTTTTGAGTGGAAACGAAGCGAAAGTACGCCAATGGGAGTTTGATCAAGCAATGGAACGGACAAAACGTTTGCGTCCCGACTTATTGAAATAAATAAGAAACTAAACCGGAAGACCCTTGTAGTCTCCCGGTTTTTTATTTCTTTTTGACAGAAGTATAAGCTTTAGAGAATCCAAAATCAAATTATATTGACTAAATAGAACCAATAATTTTGATTTTATATTCATTTGTTTTATCTTTGTAAGATAATACGGAATTATGGAAAAAGAAACGAAAGACATGGAGGCAGTACAGCTGCCCGAGAACGCATTTCGCGAACTAAAAGAAGGCGAAAAGTATGAACCTGTGATGAGCTCTAACAAGGTTTATCCCGAAGTGAATAGCTGGTCAGTCATTTGGGGCATTCTCATGGCAGTGCTTTTTTCAGCAGCTGCCGCCTATCTTGGACTCAAAGTAGGTCAGGTTTTCGAGGCCGCTATCCCCATAGCCATTATTGCTGTCGGCGCATCTACAGCCGCTAAGCGTCGCAATGCGCTTGGAGAGAACGTTATTATTCAAAGTATCGGCGCCTGCTCGGGTGCTGTTGTAGCTGGTGCTATCTTTACTTTGCCTGCCATATATATATTGCAAGCCAAGTATCCTGAAATGACAACATCATTCTTTAAGATATTCATGGCCTCGGCATTAGGTGGTGTTCTCGGTATATTATTCCTTATTCCTTTCCGCAAATACTTTGTAAGCGACATGCATGGCAAGTATCCTTTCCCCGAGGCTACAGCCACAACTCAAGTATTAATGAGTGGAGCGAAAGGTGGAGATCAGGCAAAACCACTGTTATTATCAGGTCTTGTAGGTGGACTTTACGATTTTATTGTGGCCTCACTTGGCTGGTGGAATGAGAACTTTACAAGCCGTGTGGTAGGTTGGGGAACAGAATTGGCCGACAAGGCAAAGCTTGTTTTCAAAGTCAATACAGGCGCTGCCGTCCTTGGTTTGGGCTATATTGTGGGCTTGAAATATGCACTATACATCTGTTTTGGTAGCATTGCAGTGTGGTGGTTGATAGTTCCCGGCATGTCGTTACTATTCCATGACCAAGTATTAAACCAGTGGGACCCCTCCATTACACTCACTGTAGGCGCTATGGACCCAGAAACAATCTTCAGATCGTATGCACGTAGCATCGGCATTGGAGGCATAGCTATGGCTGGTATCATCGGAATTATCCGTAGTTGGGGTATCATCCGTGATGCTGTTGGACTGGAAGCGCGTGAACTAAAAGGTAAAGGTGGGAACATAGATGACGTACAACGCACTCAAAGAGATATCAGTTTTAAGATTATTGCCATAGGAAGTATTGTGGTATTATTACTCACTTTTATCTTCTTTTGGACTGGAGTGATGCAAGGAAACATCTTATTTGCTGTGGTAGGTATACTGCTTGTGACCGTTATTGCCTTTCTTTTTACGACCGTTGCAGCTAATGCTATCGCCATCGTTGGTAGCAATCCTGTATCAGGAATGACGCTAATGACGTTGATATTTGCCAGTGTTGTGATGGTTGCTGTAGGCTTAAAAGGTTCTGCCGGTATGCTGGCTGCCCTCATTATGGGAGGAGTTGTCTGCACCGCTTTAAGCATGTCGGGTAGCTTTATCACTGACTTGAAGATAGGATATTGGCTTGGAACGACGCCAAAGAAACAGGAGAGTTGGAAGTTTTTGGGCACTTTGGTCAGCGCAGCAACAGTTGGTGGCGTGATGATATTACTCAATGAGACTTATGGTTTCGCAAGCGGTAGTCTGGCAGCACCACAAGCTAACGCGATGGCTGCAGTCATAGATCCTCTTATGAACGGTGTAGGTGCGCCATGGATTCTATATGGTATAGGAGCTGCTTTGGCCATAATTCTGACATTATGTAAGGTTCCTGCGCTCGCTTTTGCATTGGGAATGTTCATTCCTTTAGAGCTAAACGTACCATTGGTTGTGGGAGGTGCCATCAACTGGTGGGTTACTTCTCGCAGTAAAGATGAAGAAGTGAACAAGCAACGCGGTGAGCGTGGTACGCTGATTGCAAGCGGTTTTATTGCTGGTGGAGCATTAATGGGCGTGATAAGTGCACTGCTGAAGTTTGCAGGTTTTGAGGTTTGGTTGTCCGACATGAAGCTCGCTGTGTCACCAACCTGGTTGACAAGTGTCGCAAGTCAAGTGTGCTCTTTGATAGCTTACATCTGTTTGATTACATTCTTCATCAGAGCTACACGCAAAAAATAGACTATATAATAAGGTAAAAAGAATAAAGAAATGACATTAGAAAAGGATAGTAAGATTTACATTGCAGGCCATCATGGACTTGTTGGCTCTGCCATTTGGAAGAATTTAGAGTCACGTGGCTATACCAATCTTATTGGAAGGAGTCATAAAGAGCTTGACTTGACAGACCAATCTGCCGTCAAATCATTCTTTGATGAGGTACAACCCGATGCGGTAGTTCTTGCTGCTGCATTCGTTGGAGGCATTATGGCGAACTCTCTTTACCGTGCAGATTTCATCATGCAGAACATGAAAATGCAATGCAATGTGATTGAAAACGCGTATAAACATGGGGTGAAAAAATTACTATTCTTAGGCTCGACATGTATCTATCCAAAGGATGCGCCGCAACCAATGAAGGAAGATTGTCTACTCACCTCGCCCTTGGAATATACCAACGAGGAATATGCAATCGCCAAAATTGCCGGACTTAAGATGTGTGAAAGCTACAATTTGCAATACGGAACGAACTATATTGCTGTCATGCCTACTAACCTTTATGGTCCTAATGACAACTTCCATTTGGAGAATAGTCATGTGATGCCTGCCATGATGCGTAAGATTTACTTAGCCAAACTCATTCATGATGGAGACTGGAATGCTATTAACAACGACATGAATAAACGTCCACTCAACCCTCCACCAGCCTTGCGTAAGCTTGTTGGTGAAGGCAATGTAGACGGTAATAACACGCAAGAACGCATCTTAAAAGCCCTCGCTTTCTATGGCATAGAGGATAATAAGGTGACGTTATGGGGCGATGGTAGTCCATTCCGTGAATTCCTTTGGAGTGAAGATATGGCTGATGCAAGCGTACATGTGCTATTGAATGTTGACTTCAAAGACATCATAGGCATTGACAAATACTCATCTGTTTTCTATGATGCAAAGACAGATGGTGTTGTAGATCGTAATAATTCTGAAGGTCGAGGCGGTGCTATTCCATCGTTAGGTGAAATCAGAAACTGCCATATTAACGTCGGAACAGGAAAAGAACTCACGATTAAACAATTAGCAAACTTAGTTAAAGAAACAGTTGGTTTCACTGGAGAAATCGTTTGGGATGCCTCAAAACCTAACGGCACCCCACGTAAACTCATCGACGTAGAAAAGTTACATCGTTTAGGCTGGACACACAAAATAGAAATCGAAGAAGGTGTAGCGAAACTCTATACCTGGTATCAAGACAGTCTTAAATAAAATCAACAATCAAATATGAAACATTTATATCCGTTGTTGTTTGAACCTAATCTTCATGAAACGGTATGGGGAGGAGACAAACTAACAACTTGGAAACATCTGCCAAAGCACACTGCTCCTGTTGGAGAATCATGGGAAGTAAGTGCTGTTCCATCAAGTGTTAACATCATTTCTAACGGAATTTATAAAGGCAAAGACCTCATTTCACTCATTGATAGCTATCCAAACGAGATACTTGGAAAGCATGTTGCAGAGCGTTATGCAGGTAAAATGCCACTCTTAGTAAAGTTTATTGATGCCCGACATGACTTGAGTATACAAGTTCATCCCAATGATGAGATGGCGCAACGAGTACATGGTAAGTTTGGAAAGAGCGAGATGTGGTACGTCCTTCACGCTGATCCTGGCGCATCACTCTACGTTGGTTTTAAACAAGAAATAGACCGAAATGAATATAAAAAGCGAATTGCTGAAGGCACAATTACTGACGTCTTAGCTCGTCACGAAGTGCATGCCGGAGACGTTTTCTACCTTCCTGCAGGACGCGTTCATGCGATTTGCGGAGGCATTTTGCTTGCAGAAGTTCAACAAAGTAGTGATCTTACCTATCGAATCTATGACTATAACCGGCCTGGAATAGATGGAAAGCCACGCGAACTACATACAGAATTAGCCGCAGAAGCACTCAATTATCATGTAGAAAAAGACTATCGCACACACTATTCTGACCAGAAAGAGTGCGATTGTACGGTGCTTTCAACAGAATATTTCTCTGTACATATCATTGACACCACTGCCCCATTCCACCGCAATCTCATGGAACATGACAGCTTTGTCATTGTGATGTGCCTTGAAGGCGACTGCAAAATTCACGTTCATTCGACTGGGGATGAGATTGAATTGCACGAAGGATTTAGCTGTATGATCCCTGCAGAAATAGCAGATTATGACCTTATTCCTGTGAATGGTCATACCAAAATATTAGATACTTACATTGATTAAAAGTAAAGGGTTTCGTGAAATTACTTCGCGAAACGCTATACTTTTTAAAATAAAATGTCTATGTTCGAAGACACAAGTGAATATAACGACATCATTGAACTGCCTCATGTAGAGCCAATCGGACGTAAAAGGCTTTCTTCATGGGAGCATGCTAACCAGTTTTCTGCATTCGATGCCCTCACAGGACTCGGAGAATCTATTGAAGAAGAGACGTCTAAAATACTCAAGGAATACACGATTAATGATGAAGAACAAAAGGGCGCGCTTGCTAAAATGAAAGCGTTCTTTGAACAAGCAAACCTACCATACGAAGCTGCTAACGAATACTTTCAATCCATTTTTGGTCAAGATGCGCAATGAAAGGACTTTCTTTAAGCTCAATATCATTTTGCATTATCTCTCAACATAAATATAGTAATCGATAAAACGAACCTATCCTGAAAAACAGATCCATTCATTTTATCGCGTAAACAACATTAAAACACCTCTTAATCTCAGCCATTTTAACTTGCAAAATAGCTTATTTTGGTTTGCCTTCTAATTTCATTGTTTTCGCTACCGAAGAGGTAACGTAACACTATTTTGCACCTTCTATATCATAATATCATGAGAAGGAAGATTGACTTATAGTGATGTTTATATTTCTTTTCATCTATTTCATTGATTGCTTAATCAGAAACAATACCCAAGAAACACACTTTATAAGAGACGAAGTATTTAAAAAAGAAATCCCCAACGGATTACTCCGTCGGGGAATATCTTGTAAATTGAGTCTACTTTATTACTTTACGTAGATTACAGCAAGGCGGTTAGATGTTGTACCTTGAACGCCCTTACCATTAGCTTGCTCAACATTTACACCCTTATTCTTCAGGTAGTTAGCAACAACGTTTGCACGATCCTGAGAAAGTTTCTTGTTAAGTGAGCTTGAACCTTCAGGAGAAGATGTACCAACAATCTGTACAGTGCTACCCTTAGCGATGTTATCAAGAACAGACTTAGCTTCGCTTGTCAAGTTAGACTTACCCTGTGCGAATGTTACGAACAATGGGTTAACTACGCTTGCACCTGGAACTTCCTTAACAACTTCCTTGATAACCTCTTTTGGTTTCTTAGCAAGTTCGTTACGAAGGTCGCTGATCTGTGAGTTAAGTGCATCGATTTCGCTCTGATCACGAGGAGTAACAATCTTGAAGTTGTGTGTACCATTTGAGTTAGCGAACTTGTAAATCAAACCACCATTCAACTGAACGAAGCTGTGGTTGATGTTGTACTGGATACCGCTATTACCCATATTGTAAGGAGTACCGCTCTTATCGTTCAAACCATAAGCAATAGATGGCTCAACATAGAACTGCCACTGCTTCTGTGAACCGAAGTTGAAAGCGAAGTCAAGACCTAACTTTGAAGTCAAGTTGTTAACCTGTTTGAAACTCTTGTACTCTGCAGTGTTGCCAAACAAGTGGCCCCAACCAAGACCAGCTACAGCGATTACTTCGAATGAGCGAGGCTCACCTGTGTAACCACCAAACCAGTTACTGAAGTTCAAAGTACCCAACAAGCTTGTGTTCAAGAAGCGAACGATAGTACCTGTTGAAGCATAAGGCTTATTTGAGAAATAAGCATTGCTCTCTACTGCCAAACCAACAACTGGAGTAAACCAACGACCAATGCGAAGACCTGCATTTGGATCAAGACCCTTTAACCATGCATGACCGGTTGTTTTTGTTGCAACACCGCCATTAACACCAACATAAATGTTGTCAAAAGTCTTACTTTCCTGTACAGTTTGTGCAGATGCTGATACTGTCATTAAGGCAGCAGCAGCTAATAAAACTAACTTTTTCATGTCTCTCTAAAAAATTAATTAATAATTATTGTTTATAATCTTTTTTCTTGTTTACGAGTGCAAAGTAATTAAAAAATATTCGAACTGCCAAATTTTTACTAAGGAATTTATGCTCAACAACATAAAAAATGAGAAATATCAATTATTTAATCAAATTATCTTTCGTTTTATACTTGTTTTTTACCTCTAAGATCTTATTATTAAACGAGTTTTTATTATCTTCGCAATATGAAAAAGATTATACTGATAACAGGAGGACAACGTTCTGGGAAAAGTATGTATGCAGAACGTTTAGCCTTATCATTGACCGACCAACCAATATATTTTGCCACGGCACGTATTTGGGATGAAGAGTTCAAAGAGCGTGTAAAAAGACATCAAGCACGTAGAGGAGACAATTGGACTAATATCGAAGAAGAGAAATATCTGTCGCACCATACTATATATAATAAGGTATGTGTGGTCGACTGCATTACGCTTTGGTGCACTAATTTCTTTTTCGATGCAAACCAAAATAATACAAAAGAGCCAGTGATTGATGAAGCACTCGATGCAATTAAAAAGGAATTTGATCAATTTACGGCCCAAGATGCAACATTTATCTTTGTGACTAACGAAATTGGTAGTGGCGGAGTGAGTGATAATGTGGTTCAAAGACGCTTCACAGACATGGAGGGTTGGATGAATCAATATGTAGCATCAAAAGCTGATGAGGTTGTTCTGATGGTGTCAGGAATACCAGTTAAAATCAAATAACATGACCAATTTTAATATAAAAGCACCCAATCTATCCATAGAAAAGTCGCTGATTGAGAAGATAAACAATCTAAATAAGCCCAAAGGTTCACTGGGAAGATTGGAAGAAATAGCCTCGCAAATAGGACTTATTCAACAGACATTGTCTCCCTCTTTGCATCATCCTTGCCACCTACTTTTTGGTGGAGACCATGGTATTGAGCGTGAAAACGTGTCGGTATCTCCAAGAGATGTGACATGGCAACAGATGATAAACTTCACACAAGGAGGTGGAGGTGTCAACCTGTTTTGCCGTCAACATGGATTTAAACTGCGACTCATCGACATGGGAGTAGACCATGATTTAACGACCTATCCAGCCATTATCAATCACAAAATCGCGCATGGAACGGCGAATTTCCTTCATAATCCTGCCATGGATGATGAGCAATTCCAGCGTGCGTTGCATATAGGTGCAACATTAGTAGATGATTGTTTTGCCGAAGGATGTAACATTATTAGTATAGGTGAAATGGGAATTGCCAATACAAGTCCGTCAAGTATATGGATGAGTATCTTTGAAAACCTTCCTTTAAACGAATGTATTGGAGCCGGTTCTGGCCTAAACCATACCGAGATGCAACACAAATTAGCTGTACTTCAGACTGCCATCGACCGATTCTTTGCCCAAGGCTATCAGCCCATTGATGCCATTCCATATTTTGGAGGCTTTGAAATGGTTGGGGCAATAGGGGCAATGCTGCGTGCAGCCGAACGTCACATGGTCATCCTTGTTGACGGATTTATCATGACCGCTTGCATGTTGGCAGCATCTCAAATGCACCCCGAGGTTTTGGCTTATGCCATCTATGGGCACTGCAGTGATGAGGGAGGACACCGCAAAATGCTTAAACTCATGAATGCTAAGCCTTTATTATCTTTAGGTTTAAGACTTGGTGAAGGCACTGGAGCCTTATGTTCCTACCCCATTATTGACTCTGCTGTGCGCATGATTAACGAGATGAATAACTTTGAAAATGCACATATTACCAAATATTTTTAATTCATGCAGATAGACATTCAAAACAATATTTCATGGCGCGACCGCCTTTTTGCAGCGCTAATATTCTTTACTCGCCTCCCCTTTTGGCGCATCTATCAACCTAAAAAAGAGGCCTACGAAACGATAATTGAGTTTTGGCCCCTCACAGGATGGCTCACTTCAGCGTGCATGGCAGCCACTTTTTACTTCGGTTCGATGTATATGCCTCTTTCGTTTGCCGCAATTTTGGCTATCGTAATACGCATTTTAATTACTGGAGCCCTACACGAAGACGGCTTAGCTGACTTTCTTGACGGCTTCGGCGGAGGCGGAAATGACCGCAAACGCATTTTAGATATCATGAAAGATAGCCGTATTGGCACCTTCGGTGTACTCGGTTTGATTCTTTATTTCATGTTATTGTATCAGTGCCTTACAATTCTTCCTGCCCACACTACGGCATTAATGATTCTGGCTGCAGACCCTTTCTTCAAGATGATTACAGCCAATCTCATCCAATACATGCCTTATGCTCGAACGGCAGATACAGCAAAAAATCGAGTCGTTTACCGTAAGTTGAGCATTAAATCTGGCATAAGTCTCTTCATACAAGGCGTGCTTCCAACTCTTCCTTTGTGGTATTTCTTCGGCTTACCTTATATCTGTATAGCCCTTCCTGCACTTGTTTATTATCTCCTTTATCTATTGATGCACCACCGCATTGGAGGTTATACCGGAGATTGTTGCGGTGCTGTTTTCCTCCTAACAGAGTTGAGTTTCTACCTCGTTTATGTCATTTTCTCACTTCATCCATTAGCATCTTTATGAAAGTTACCCTTGTCCGACACACCAAAGTGAATGTTCCCAAAGGCACATGTTATGGTTGGAGCGATGTACCCGTAGCCGATTCATTCTGTGAAGAGGCTGCAATCACGAAAGCAAACCTATCTAAAAGACCACCTTTTGACGCCGTGTTCTCTTCGCCATTAACACGTGCTCGCAAGCTTGCTTCTTATTGCGGATACGATAATCCCACACTTGATGACCGACTGAAAGAGATGAACATGGGAGATTGGGAGATGCGTTTATACGACGATATTGCCAAAGAAGACCCGCATATTCTGGCGTGGTATGAAGACTATATGCACCTTGAAGCCACGGGAGGTGAAAGTTTTCCGATGCTGTTCAAGCGCGTTTCGTCATTCCTTGACTGGCTAAAACAACAACCATTTGAGCATGTCGGCATCTTTGCTCATGGCGGTGTACTCATTTGTGCAGGCATTTATGGTGGATTATTTCCTAAAGAAAATGCCTTCGAAAACCTTACAGCATTCGGAGGCATTGAGGAAATTGAACTATGATATCAATTATTTTGTCACCATATTTGAATTAAAACTTATGGCCATCACACTATAAGCCGGCAACTGCAACACGCTATTTTTCACGTTGATGAGCTTTTCCTGGCGCATAGCATCAAACGTTTTCACCTTCATATCGCTTGGATTTCCATCAAAACCAACCACACGGCTGTCACCAGGAAGACTGATTCCGTCTAACTTTAAGTTAATTGTTGCAGGTAGAGCATTCACCAATTTCAACATTGTTTCGCCTGTTCTACTATCTTTTACCACACTAACAGCAACACGATAGGCCAAATCTTTGGCTATATCAACATGCGAAGTAACATATTGATTGCCTGAGAATTGAGAGAATAAGGCCTGGGTATGATAATTAGGAGTTGTCGTTATTTGAGACGCATTGAAATAAATGAGGTCAGGATTCCAGTTCTGATGCTTCTCATGACACAGCAAAGGAGCATAACTTGTCATTTCAACAATATCGCCATTACGCTCAATATTGCAAAGATGTATAGCCTCAGCAAGGGCCGACTCAACCGTTCTTGAGCGCGAAGCATACTCTCCCAAGTAAACTTTCGGACCTTTTCGGTCATATTGATCATAATAGTTTTGATTGTGAAGAAACCAGCCCGGTGATTCATAATAATGCTCGTCTACGGCATCTATAACTGATTTATTCGCCTTAGCAACCTTCCATCCTTCGATATAATCAGCCGAAGGATAATGGAAAGGACCAACAGTTCCAATAACTTCTATATCAGGATATTTTGCTTTTACAGCCTTGCAAATCATCAAATAGCGTTCTTCAAACGCCGTTGTAATAAGATCTTCATTGCCAATGCCTATCATCTTTAGATGGAAAGGAGCTGGATGTCCTGCGTCGGCACGCATCTTTGCCCACTTAGAAGAAGCCGGATTACCATTCGCCCACTCGATTAAATCCAACACATCTTGCACGTAAGCAGGCATCTGATTCATAGGAATTCCACATTGTTGCCCGGCTAAACCCTCTTTGTTTGCAGCCGAATTTTGACACGGAACGCCTGCAGCAAGCACAGGAAGTGGGGCTGCTCCAAGATCTTCGCATAGCTGAAAATATTCAAAAAAGCCTAAACCCTTTGTCTGATGATAGCCCCATATATTGCGATCGGGCTTGCGATCATAAAGTGGTCCAATACTTTCTTTCCAATGATAGATATTGTTTATTCCGTCACCATGCAGCATACAGCCTCCTGGAAAACGCATAAACTTTGGACGCAAGGCTGCAATTGTCTCGGCAATATCCTTACGCATGCCATGTCCTTTATAAGTATCGTGAGGAAAAAGTGACACCATGTCTATCGCAACATCTCCCGGTTTAGTGCTTACAATACGCAGACTGCAACGCACAGGTGTTACGGGCTGCGCCCTCTTTTTGGTCAAAGTATTTAGCGATAGCGAATAAGGCTGCCAGCTATTTCCCTCAACCTTCACCTTTCCTTCAGTCAAAACCTGCCCCAAAGAATCAACCAACTGAACGAGCAATGTAGCTTTCTTCTGACCAATACAACGTGCATAAACCGAAAAATCAAATTGTTCGCCATGGTCATAGATAACATTATCCCACCCATGATTCGTCAAAGTAGCTTGATTTAGAACTGCATAATGTGTATTGTTCTTACTCAATGGCTCTGCCGTTGCTATCACAATAGGTTTATCCGAGGTCCAAGCGGTCTGACTATTCCATCCTCGATGGTCGGCAGGAGAATACTCAAAATCTCCATTTTCAAGTAATTGTGCGTATAAACCACCATCAGCTGCACGACTAATATCTTCGAAAAATACGCCTATAAGCTTATCACTTATCGGTTTTGTTTTCGTGAGGTCAACATGCAAAGTAGCCTCAACAGGCCGATTCAAAGTTGCAAAACGCGACTTATCGTCTTTCATTTGCTCTGCATAACGCACGTTATCGGCTTTCAAACCAGCAAACCACGAACGAATAAACTGAAGATGATAAGCCGACACATCGAAAGCATTTCCCAAGAACTTTTTCCCATTTATCACGGCATTATCCTTCTGCCAAAGCACTTCATCGGCTTGTGATGGAATGGAATCTTCTTCAAAATGACGAAAATCTTCTGTGGCATGAACATAGCGTTTGCCTTTAGAAGTCTTCAAATAAATATCAAAAGAACCATCTCCCATTTGATAAACGACAGGACTTTTCACCCCTTTCTCACGCACAAGGGGATAATCTTGCGGGCGCCATGTAATGAGATCATCTGAATAAGCCGCTGCAAACACAGGCGCACTATCATTCACTGACCACACAGCACGCCACGTTCCGTCAGCAGCCTTAGTCACATAAGGGTCAAACATGCGTTTTTCTGCGCCCCATGGTCCATAGTCTGAGGCGCAAAGCTGACCCACTTCATGCCACTGATCATCGTCGCCGAGAAAGGCAAGATGAAGTCCTTCGCGCGCACTCGGTGAATAAACAAAGACCTGGCAGGTAGAATCTTTGCCCATAATCGTATAGGCTGGCGTTATATTTTGAGCTTGAACGGCTCCACCACCCAAGCATAATGCCAAGAAAAGTATTATCTTATGTTTCATGTTATATGATTTATTTTCATTTCGTTTGCGACACACTTTATCTCATTGAGAATCAGAATGTTTTGTTTCAGGCTTCAGCTGCTTCTGACTTTTGTATCAAATTGGCGCACGATTTGTGCCGTTTTAGCTCATCTTCTGCGTCAATTCACAGCATCGTTACTTTCAGTTTACTTTACCTGTTGTAGTAAAAAACGGGACTGACTCGCATCACTGCGTACCAGTCCCTATAAAAAAATTAGAGAGTTATAAAAAATCAAGTTACTACTTATGTTAATAAGTCTACTTGTAATATTCTTTTTTGCCTGCCGCCAACGTATTTTTCATTAGCGAACAGATTGTCATTGGGCCAACACCACCAGGAACTGGCGTAATAAATGCACATTTGGGTGCGACCTCATCAAACTTTACATCGCCGTTCAAACGAAAGCCACTCTTGCGTGTTTTGTCTTCAACGCGCGTGGTACCCACGTCAATTACGACAGCACCTTGCTTCACCATATCGGCTGTAACGAAGTTAGGTTGTCCGATAGCTGCAATGATTATATCGGCTTCACGACATTCTTTCTTCAAGTCTTTTGAATGACTGTGGCAGACAGTTACTGTCGCATCACCATATTGTTTCTGCATCATCAGCTGCGCCATAGGCTTTCCCACGATGTTACTTCGACCGAGAATAACACACTTCTTACCACTGGTTTCAATGTTATAGTGACTGAGAAGCGTCCATATTCCCAACGGAGTGGCAGAGATGAAACAGGGCAAACCAATGCACATTCTGCCTACATTGATGGGGTGAAATCCATCTACATCCTTACGGAAATCAATAGACATGATGACCTTTTGCTCGTCAATATGCCGCGGTAAAGGCAACTGAACGATAAATCCATCGACGTCTTTGTCTTTATTAAGTCGGTCTACACAAGCCAGCAACTCAGCCTCAGTAACATCCGCTTCATAGCGAATGAGCGTGGACTTGAAGCCACATTGCTCGCAAGCGATAACCTTATTGCGCACATAAGTTTCTGAACCGCCGTCATGACCCACTAACACTGCCACCAAATGGGGTTGTTTTCCACCAGCTGACACGATATTCTTTACCTCTTCAGCGATTTCAGCTTTGATTGCTGTTGCAGTTGCTTTACCGTCAATAATCTGCATGGTAGTGAATCAATTCGTCAGACTTTAGAACTTAGGCATACCCGGCATTTTCATACCTTTCATGCGACTCATCATGCTTGCCATTTGATTTCCCGTAACCATTTTCATCATTTTACGCGTCTGGTCAAACTGCTTGATGAGCTTATTCACCTCTTGTATATTCGTTCCTGAACCTTTTGCGATGCGTTGTCTGCGGCTCGTGTTGAGTATTTCAGGATTAGTGCGCTCCTTAGGTGTCATACTTTTGATGATGGCTTCAATGCCTTTGAACGCATTATCATCGATATCAACGTCCTTAATGGCTTTACCTACGCCCGGAATCATACTTGCTAAGTCTTTAAGATTGCCCATTTTCTTAATCTGTTCAATCTGACCGAGGAAGTCGTTGAAATCAAATTTGTTCTTTTGTATCTTCTTTTGGAGTCGTCTTGCCTCTTCTTCGTCGAACTGTTCTTGCGCGCGTTCAACGAGTGAAACGATATCACCCATGCCGAGAATTCGGTCAGCCATGCGCACAGGATGAAACGCATCAATCGCTTCCATCTTCTCTCCTGTGCCGACAAACTTAATGGGTTTCGTGACAACCGTACGTATTGAAAGCGCAGCTCCGCCTCGAGTGTCACCATCAAGTTTGGTCAAAACAACGCCATCGAAGTCGAGTCTGTCGTTAAATTCCTTTGCCGTGTTCACAGCATCTTGGCCAGTCATGGAGTCAACCACAAAGAGAGTTTCGTCTGGATGGAGTGCATTTTTGAGATTAGCAATCTCATTCATCATCTCTTCATCAACCGCAAGACGACCTGCAGTGTCGACAATAACAACATCATATCCCTTTGCTTTGGCCTCACGCACAGCGTTGTTAGCAATCGTAATGACATCTTTGCTCTCAGGTTCTGAGTATACAGGAACACCAATCTGCTCGCCAACGACTTTTAATTGCTGAATAGCAGCAGGACGATAAACGTCACAAGCCACCAACAAAGGTTTCTTATTGCGTTTGTTCTTAAGCAGGTTTGCGAGCTTTCCACTAAAAGTTGTCTTTCCCGAACCTTGCAAACCACTCATTAGAATGATGGCAGGATGGCCTTCAAGTTGAATGTCAACAGTGTCTCCTCCCATTAAATCGGCCAACTCATCATGCACAATCTTCACCATCAACTGACCCGGCTTAACTGCTGTAAGCACGTTCATGCCCATGGCTTTCTGCTTTACTGTGTCTGTAAAACTCTTGGCAACTTTGAAATTAACGTCTGCATCGAGCAGGGCTCTACGTACATCTTTCAACGTCTCTGCAACGTTAATCTCGGTGATTTGACCTTCACCTTTCAATATTTTGAATGATCGTTCTAACCTATCACTTAAGTTTTCAAACATAAATTAAAGTCTTTTTTTTATAATTCTCTCATTAAAAATGAGGTCTTCTTAGTGAGAATGAAAGTCAACTCATTTTAGACAATGCAAAAGTAAATAATATATAGGAAAAACACTACTATCTAAACATGAATTTATAAATAATTAAGAAAAAAATGATTCAACATGTTAAAATATGCCCAATGCATCTAAAAATTGAACAGTGAAACTAAAGGTAAATGATCACTAAATCCATTTTGATAACGCGCTCCATGGAAATTTCTCAATGGTTGGACTCCACCATAGATTTCATCTTCAGTTAAGAGGAATGGAAAGTCAGCCACATAACAACGCTGAAAGAAAGGAATCAGTGGGTCACTACAAAAGATATGGTCCAAACTTCCCCATTCTCCACGATATTTATACGTACCTTTCGCACCATGATTCCCAACAGCCGATGCAGAAATATCTAAGAAATCATGATGCATAACATACTGAATACTAACATCTTTTTGATAGTCGTTAAAGTCTCCCGCAATAACAATCTTTGCGTTGTTTGAATGATTTCTCACAGAATCGACAGCCTCAACCAATCGCTTTGCGACTGCCATTCGGTGATCACGAGTGGCTAATTCGCCGCCCATTCGACTTGGCGCATGCACCACAAACACATGAAGTGTGTCATCGTTTATTAGTTGTCCTGCCGCATAGAGTATATCTCGGGTTGGTCGCATGCCTTTAATCGGAGTCACACGGATGCTATTCCAGCGCAACAACTTAAATGTAAAAGGTGAATAAAGCAATGCAACATCAATGCCACGCACGTCAGGTGACTCGGTCATCACATACTCATAACGTGCCTGACGAAGTAGGGATCGTTTGGTAAGATCACGCACCACACTGTCATTTTCGACTTCACACAGTGCAACAAGATCAGGTAAAAGCCATTTGTTTTCATGCTTTCCACAAGCTATTATGGATTGACCAATGTGGTTAAGTTTATTCCAATAGCGACTTTTATTCCAGTGATGATAACTCTCTGGCAAGTATTCCATGTCTTGTTTCAAGCTATCATGTTGTGTGTCGAAAAGGTTTTCGCAGTTCAATTCAACGAAAGTGAAGACCCCAAGTAACAGATACAACCAGTGCATAAGCATTATTTCTAAGAGATATCTTCCTTTACATGTCGGCGAATCCGTGCGAGAAAGTCTTTCATTGCATCAGCATCTTTGTGGTCAATGATGTCAATGAGTTCTTTCAAAGCCTCTCTAATCTTAGCCACTTGCCCACTCGTGAACGGATTGAAGAGGATTTCTTGCAACAGATAATCATCCTCATTCAACACTCCTTTGGCTATTTTCATGTGCCGTTTGAATGTTGTTCCCGGCGCATCTTGATGCTTCATGACCGCGGCGAAGGCGAAAGTAGAGACAAACGGAATGCTCAATGAATAAGCAACTGTTTCATCATGTTCCTGAAAAGAATACTCATAGATGTTCAATCCCAGTCGTTGATAGAGGTCCTTAAAGAAGATTCGTCCCATATAATCCCCTTCATTGATGATAATTGCATTCTCTTCGTTCAGCTGATGTAGGTTGGCAAACGTCGGTCCAAACATGGGATGAGTGCTCACATAAGGTCGTTTGCAGGTCTCATAAAAAGCCTTTAAGCCCGTCTTTACACTTGCTATATCACTCAAAATGCAATCTTTCGGCAAATAAGGGAGCACTTCTTGAAATGCAGGAAGCGTGTATTTAACCGTCACAGCATTAATAACTAACTCGGGAGAAAACTGCTTTATCTCCTCAAGATCGGTGAATCTTTGGCAGTTATACGTAAAGCGCATGCGCCTAATATCCTTCTCATAGACGGCTACTTCGTGTTCAAAGCTGAGCAAATCGATAAAGAAACTCCCCATCTTTCCTGCTCCCATCACTAATATTTTCATGGCTATTGATTTATGATTTCCATCTGTTGACGAACACTTTCTTCGTGAATATGCTCGAAGATTTGAGCCGCAAACTCCGGACTCATGCCACAAAGACTCGCCTGAGCACCACGCTTTGACAGTATCTCATTATATCGGTTGGTCTGCAGAATCGTCATATTATGTTCCTTCTTATAAGTTCCAATCTCTCGGCAAATGCGCATTCTCCTGGCCAAAAGTTCCATCAATTGACTGTCAATATCATCGATTTGCGTTCTCAATTGGCGTATACCTTCGTTCGTTGTATGCTCATCTCGCACAATCAACAAACTCAATATATAATCCAAAATATCTGGAGCCACCTGCTGTTTGGCATCACTCCAAGCCTCATCGGGCGAACAATGGCTCTCAACTATCAATCCATCGAAGCCTAAATCCATTGCTTGCTGACACAAGGGTGCTATCAAATCGCGTCGTCCTCCAATATGACTGGGGTCGCAAATCAAGGGTAACTCGGGAATGCGTCGATGCAATTCTATCGGTATTTGCCACATGGGCTGATTGCGATAAATCTTCTTTTCGCAGCTCGAAAAGCCTCGATGAATTGCGCCCAAGCGTTTAATGCCCGCTTGATTCAGTCGTTGTAGTGCACCTATCCACAACTCAATATCGGGGTTTACGGGGTTTTTCACCAACACAGGAATATCAATTCCTTGCAAACAATCAGCCAAAGCCTGCATTGCAAAGGGGTTAGCGGTCGTGCGAGCTCCTACCCATAACACATCAATTTCATATTTCAGGGCCAATGCTACATGTTCAGGCGTGGCCACTTCTGTGGCTGTGAGCATGCCCGTTTGTGCTTTAACTTCTTTCATCCAAGGCAGAGCCATCTCACCATTTCCCTCAAATCCTCCGGGCTTTGTACGTGGTTTCCATATTCCTGCACGAAAGATGTGGCAACCTTTAGCAGCCAGTTGTTTTGCGGTGGTTAGCACTTGTTCTTCTGTTTCAGCTGAACACGGACCGGCAATCACGCAGGAAGGCCGCTCACTATCACTCGGTAAGTTTAATGCTTGTAATTCAAGTTCCATATCGTTTATATTTTTTTATGCTATATTATTTGCTTAATAATTGTCTGTTTTACTTGCAACGAAGCAAGTGTTACAATGAAAACTTCTACACGTTCAATGAAGTTCAAGTCTTCAAACCATGGAGACAGCGTGCTAAAATGAAACACTTGTGATTCTTTCTAAGGCTTCATTCAATAGTGTTTCGTTTGCACAAAGACTTAAACGCACATAGCGTTTGCCTCGCTCTCCAAAGATAAAACCGGGCGTTATAAAGACTTTGGCCTGATGAAGTATGGCTTCCGTGAAGTCTTCTACATCCGAATAACGCTCTGGTATGCGCCCCCAAAGAAACAAACCAACTTGCCGTGGGTCGAAAGAACAACCCAAAGCAGCCATTATTTTCTCGGCAATCTTTCTTCTGCGAAGATACACATTTACATTGAATTCGCGATGCCATGCATCGTCATTTGTGTTAAAAGCTTCAGCCGCTGCCAACTGCAAACCGCGAAATGTGCCACTATCAATGTTGCTTTTAATCTTTAATATCCAGCTGATAAACGTTGGATTGGCCACACACATACCGACACGCCAGCCCGGCATATTATAGGCTTTACTCATCGAATTGAACTCAATGCAACAATCACGCGCCCCTTCTATCTGCATAATTGACCTCTTTTCATCTGTATTAAGAATGAAAGAATAAGGATTATCATTAACAATAATAATGTCGTTTTCTTTGCCAAAGGCCACCAACCGCTCAAAAGTCTCACGATGGGCATTCCCTCCTGTGGGCATATTGGGATAGTTCACCCACATTAACTTGACGCCCGTGAGGTCCATTTTCTCAAGCAAGTCAAAGTCGGGTTGCCAGTCGTTGTCTTCACGAAGAGGATAGTTCACAATCTCTGCACCAAGAATTTTGCTCAGACTTGTATAGGTGGGATAGCCTGGATCGGGCACTAAGACCTTGTCCCCTGGGTCTACAAAGGCTAAGGTGGTATGCAAAATACCTTCCTTACTGCCTATCAAGGGCAGGATTTCTGTTTGTGCATCCAACGTAACTCCATACCAACGGCGATAGAAACCAGCCATAGCTTCGCGTAGTTCTGGCGTGCCAGCAGTTGGTTGATAGCCATGAGCATCGGGCTCACGCGATACTTCACACAACTTCTCTATGGTCTGTTTAGAAGGTGGAAGGTCGGGACTTCCAATGGCCAAACTAATAATTTGTTCCCCGGCAGCATTACGTTTAGCGATTTCTTTCAGCTTTCTACTGAAGTAATATTCCTGTATCTCAGTGACTCTTTTTGCAGCTTTCATATTCTCCAAGTATTTTAATGTTCTTTACAAGCGGTGTAATGGCGTCTATACTCTGGCGATATCGCGTTGGGTTTGCAAACGCAACATCGACATAGAACATATATTCCCACTCGCGACCAATAATCGGAAGTGACTGAATCTTAGTGAGATTGATGTCATAAAAGCTAAGAATGGTGAGTATCTTACTAAGGCTTCCTTCTTCATCAGGCAGGCTAAACACAAGGCTGGCCTTGTCAATTTGTATATCCGGCAACATGGAAGGAGCTTGCAAACTATAGCTCAACACAAGAAAACGCGTATAGTTGTGCTTATTGTCGTGTATGTCTTCTTGCAACACTTTCAGCCCATATAGCTGTGCTGCATAGTCAGAACAGATGGCAGCCCAACCGTGTTTGTCATGTAAAGCAATCTCTTCTGCACTGCCAGCTGTATCTTCTGACACGACTGCTTTGAATTCAGAATGTAGGTCAAGAAACTTGCGGCATTGTGCCAAGGCAACGGGGTGAGAATGTACTTCATGGATACTGTTCCAGTCGTCATCGGCAAGGCAGCAGATGGAATGCTTGATATGAAGTTTATGTTCGCCCACAACGACAACCCCACTCGACCGCAACAACTCATAATTATGAAGTAACGAACCTGCAATGGTATTCTCGATGGCAACCAATCCCATGATAGTTGCGTCTTGTTGAATGGCTTCGAACACCTGCTCAAACGTTTTACAACAAATCAATTCTATGGGTTCTCCTTCAAAAAACTGATGCGCTGCAATGTCATGAAATGAGCCTTTCGTGCCTTGTATTGCTATTTTCTTCATAGGTTAAAAATGAAAAACGGCCCTCACTCTATCAAGCGGGACCGTAGTGTATTTTGTTTTATTCTTTACTCAAACCTTAAGTTGAAATTCATACGCAACTTCCCGCTTCACAATTCTTTGCAAAGTAAAAATAATAATAAAAGAAAGATGCATATAAACTCATATCTTGTTTTTCTGATGTACAGTCACATTATACAACTGTTTCTTTTGCAAAAGTAAAGTTTTCATTTCATTCCACCAAACAATATGATAGTTTTCTTTCATAAAAAATAAAGATTTGAAAGATAGCCTCACTTCAAATGTCAAACATACATCATTCTCTTGAACCTCTCTATATGTTTGCACCATACTTTAATTTGACCCATTTCGTCGTCTGTTTTGATTCAATTCAGCTTGCAAAATGATAGGAATCACAGGCTAAAAACTTTTATTTCATTTTCTCGTTATTTTTCTTCCAAAAAACTTGCAAAAGGGGGTCATAATTTTGTATCTTTGTAACTGATATCTAAAATCATTCCGAA
This sequence comes from Segatella salivae DSM 15606, assembly GCF_000185845.1. Classification (GTDB taxonomy): domain Bacteria; phylum Bacteroidota; class Bacteroidia; order Bacteroidales; family Bacteroidaceae; genus Prevotella; species Prevotella salivae. The sequence goes on along the minus strand of NZ_GL629647.1, from coordinate 24,816 downwards.
AGCACACGCTCTGGAAGTTTTAAGGGTAACAATAAGATTTGCTTTTGTTCAGCAATACCAACTAACTGTGTCTCAACATGAGTCATAGCAGGGGGATTATTGCATAAAAAGAGATACACATTATTAATATAAGGATAACATTATTTCAGCTAATAAAAAAACCATTAAATCTTATGGATATGATAAAAACAATTACATTGGCGGGCAACAAGACAGCTCGCAACAGACGCAACACAGGCAGTTCACAACTTCATTTGCGCCTTGAACTATCGTTTCTAAACTCATATGACATGGCAATGCTAAAAGAAAAATATAGTATTGCCGGCTGGGGCGTTGCCATTTACATGATGAAATTTCTGTTAGAACGACGCACTAATTGTCGCGCTCCGCTCTATGCTATCTCAGAAATTGCCCATGGTTGTCACAAAAGTCCTAAGTTTGTATTGCAACTTATCAATGACTTCCCTTCATTGTTCCAAATTGAAAGCAACAAAAAGGTATTTTATAGTCCGTTTTTACAGCAACTCTTTGGCGAATGTTCAGCAAGGAATGAAGAGACAAACGATGGTTTAGAAAAATTAACAAATAGGCATATTGATAATCAATCACTTAGCCTTCCTAAGAACAAAGAACTAAAACAAGAACAAAGAACGACGAAAGAGAAAAAGAGAAAGCCCTCCCCCAACCCCTCACAAGGAGGGGAGTTCGACGCCGACGAAGGTTGTTTGATGAAGAATTCCGACGCCGACGCAACTTTGAAGCATGAGGAAGTAGCTCGTAATGTAGTAGCTATGAGTCAGACTTCCCCAACAGAAAGGGCCACCAAACAGCACGAAGCAGGCGTTAGTCGTGAGCTATTGGCAAAACTCTATCAAGATAACGACTACATGATATGCCTCGAACGCATTGGAAATCTGGCTGTGCGCACAAACTGTATTGTGCGGCGCAACCTGCTCTTTTGGTTCTATCACTACTGCCAGTCGCATGGGAAACTGGTCAGAGACGAGGCTGATGCCAAGGACTATCTATCCAATTTGATGCGTCCCGGCAGTAATACGCGTGCCCAATTTATGGCTTATCAAAACAAGATTTATGCTATTGAATGGGAGAAGAAACATGCTTCTGGGCAAGAAAATAATAGTAAGACGAACGTCATAAACCCTGCAAATGGCTATCCACAAAGTCCGTTTGCAACCCTTTCGTATAGCTAAGTCATACAACTTTGAAAGAGGTTGTGCTGCCACATGCTGCACTTTATGGGCTGATTCAGTCCGTAAAGTGATGAACCTCACATGGATAAGCGCAATGAAAAGAGAGAAAATACCTCACAAAAAGATTGGATAAAAGAAAGAGATATTGTATCTTTGCCTATAATCTATTCATCCTTGTGCCACAAACATCGTGCTTTGTGCCTCGAAAGTCAAGGATATGATTTGACAAAAAGATGATTGTTGAAAACAAAAAAGACTGAACATGAGAAAACTACTGACGCTGATGATGACACTCATTGTGGCAATCTCGTTTGTACATTGTACGGCTAAGCCCAAGGATAAGGCTGAAACTATGGCACAACAACCAGCGACCTTGCCCACAAAATATGATAGTGTGCTGACAAAGGAGCAGTTAAAAAATATGGGAATTGATTGGAACACGCTCAAGAAACACCTGACTTTGCAAGACAGAGCCTGGTATGGTGGAGACTTTAGAGACGACCAGTCCAAGCCAAGATATGTGCCTACACGCGAAGATTTCGACCTAACAATTCCGTTGGTTGAATACTATCTGCAGACACATGGCTACCAAAAGCCTTCTGAAGAAGTGTTTCTTAGGCAGATACAGCAGGTTTATGGCAAGAAAATTAGCCTTCAATCGCGCGCATATCAGCCTTTATGGAGTGACAACGACTATGATTTTGCGTCAAATCATTTTGCATTATGTTCATCGAGAATCATCACTTTCAACTGGCTTCTCAATGATATGGTGTCGATAAAAGGCAATAAGGTCGTCTTGGATCCATGCTTTTTTAAACAGATTTTGGCGCTAAACAACTTTGTTTTCTATGGAAAGGCGACGGCTTTCAACTATCTTAAACACATGAATGCCAACAGCTTTAGCAACAATTATGGGGGAGTTGGCGACATTTATGGAGGGCAAGAGATGCTGAAAGACCTCTTTTGTACGTATAATTATTATGGGAATGCCATGCTCAATCAATGGGTTTTCAAGTCAAATAAAGAGTCTGCGCTCGGCTTTTTCCAAAGAATCTTCGTAAAGTCTGCCACAAACAAGCTCGTGGTTCATTTGCCTTTAATTGAAACTATCGAAAGAAACACTACAGGAAATGACCATGATTATTATGATCATCATTTCGCTTTGTATGTGATGGAGTTGCTAAGAGATAATAAAAATAATGTTTATCACTTCAACCTTGAACAGAAAGCACGAATCTTTTGCTATTTTGCAAACTCGGAATATAAGATTCGTAACCGATATAAAGACTTCATGATGCCCGATGATCCCGATGCAAGCTGGGACCAAACTGCCTGGACTTCGGTGATGATGGAGGATTGTAAGGAGATTTATAATACTGCACGTGCCAACAATTTCTATGGCATTTGCAAACCCAATATGCTGAAAGAAATGGCTGAGAAATGGGGAGTGAGGGAGTATAATTAAAGAAATGAGGACGGAAAATGAAAAAGAAGAGCAAAGAATAAAGCCATTCTACCTGTTCGGTTGAATACAAACAGACGCACAGCGAAAGCCACATCGCCTGTTTTATTGCTTGATTCTTTCCTCTTCTTTGTGTTGTATAGCTACTTAGAAACTAAAGTTTACTGTCGCAGCGACATCGTTTAAACGCTTTGAATCATTAATACTTGGATACTTCTTCAACATATTGCAGAAGCCAATGTGAGCCTGAACACCAAAGCGCCAATGCTTTCCGGTTTGATAATAAACACCGGGCTGTATGCCAAAGTCAAAGTTTTTATATATCTTTTTGTGGTTTAACTCGTCCTGAGGATCGTCATCTACATAATGAGTACTATTCGAAGTAAGGAATGAAAAGACTGGACCAAGCTCGGCAACAAAGCCTTTTTCACCACGCGCATGCTGGTGATATTGCAACAAAACAGGTACATCAATAAAAGAACAATCATCAGATTCTACGCCAACTACATCGCCTTTGAAAGGATCTTCGAATACAGTTCTATAAGAAACCCCGGGCATAATCGACCAGTTTTCAGCCAGATAATAATTCAATCCATAGCCAATTCGGAGAGAATAATGTACATTGTACTTTGCCAAACTGGCCACTCCTACGCCTAAATTGAAGTTATGTTCAATCTTATGTTCCTGTGCATGGCTCACAAAAACAAGGCATAAAGCCAACATTGTGGTAATAAATTTGCGGTTCATAAATATAAATAAAGATTTAATTAAACTATTTCCTTCTATGCATGCAAATTTAATCAAACAATGATTTGCAACCAAATATTCGATGTTCTTTTTTTAATCAATATATAAAAAAAAACAAATTACTCAAAAATTTGTAACATTTCACAAGCTAATGTTAAACTAATCTAAAGCCAAGTCGCTTTATTTACAAACTCCTATACACAGCAAACGCTGCATGCTGCCCAAGCATACAGCGCCTAAGAGGATACAGCCTAACGGCTTCTTAATGATCATTTCCTGAATAAACCTCCTTAACAACTATAACCTATCGAATCTAAATTGAAGCTTTATTAATGCGAATTGTAAATATTACGCTAAATAGAGACGTTTCGCTTCTTACCTTTCGACGCCTCGAAAACATTCCTATTAAGATGAGATTCACTCATCTTGATAATCAATAAAATAACTTTCTATCTGCCACAAAAATAGAGAAAGCAAAACAAAAAAGCAAGCATTAGTACAAAGTTTAACATTGTTGGCGAACACATATCAATGCTTAACAACTATAATTTGACAATGTTCACCAAACAATGTAACTAACAGAGTATCTGCAATATACGCTCTGCACTTCGTCCATCCCATCGATCGGGAATACCAGCAGCTTTCCATCGTCCGGCAATCATCTCCGAAACATAAGTGCGAAGCTGTTCAGGATCTTCCCCAACCAAGACATTTGTGCCCACTTTTACCGTCTCAATATGTTCTGTATAGCTGTTTAGCGTGATACAAGGAACTTGATTAAACGTTGCTTCTTCAGCCACATTGCCGCTATCAGTGATGATTCCTGCCGCGTGAGCAGTAATATATCCAAAGTCAAGATAACTCTGAGGAGGAACCAAAGTGATGACAGAGGGGTAACTTGTTTCAGCCAAAATCTCTTTCACAATGGCTGCAGCCTTCCCGCGAAGTGGAGCAATAATGGGGAAGGTTGCATCCTTTAGTCCACCTATAATAGCCCTAATCAGCTCTGAAAGATGGGCTTTATTTTCAATTAAAGCCTTGCGATTGAGCGTGAAAACAAGGTATCTATGGTCGTCAAGTCCAAGCTTATCAAGGATAGCGGGACGCTTAAGACGACCATGATTGTAGCGAAGATTGTCGATAAGGATATTTCCTACCATGTAAACCTTACTCAATTCAGCCCCTTCTTTATTAGCAATGTTGTTGTTACTAATTCCAGCTGTGAAGAGAATATCACTCAAACCATCAATAACAAGGCGATTAATCTCCTTCGGCATACTAATGTCAAAGCTTCTCGTTCCAGCCGCAATATGAGCTAATTTGATTCCTTGTTTCTTGGCAACTATGGCTGCTGCCATCGTACTTGCAAGGTCATCAACGACAATTACAACGTCCGTTGGGTGCTGCTGTAAGTACAATTCAAACTTCGACATGACTTGACCTGTGAGCTCATTCAGGTTCTCACAGTCAACCCCTAAATACACATCAGGCCGACTTATCTCTAAATCATTGAAGAGAGATGGCTCAAGTGAAGGGTCGTCTTCAGTCCCAGTGTAAATCAACTGATAGTTAACTCCACCGAAATGTTTATTGTTTCTTATAGCGCGTATAATCGGAGCAACCTTCATTAAGTTAGGGCGTGCACCGCAAACGATAGCAATATTCATAGTTAAGTGTTTTAATACAAAAGTAAGAAAATATCACAAGACAATGAAACAAAAGTCAAGTTAATTTCTTATTCGCCTTTGAAAAGTTCTTTAATTCCACCAATACTTCCCATGAGATTCGACGCTTCATAAGGCAAGAACACCGTCTTGTTCTTATCACCTTGGGCTAACTCCTGCATCATTTGAATGTACTTCTGCGCAAGTAGATAGTTGGCAGGGTTCGTACTCTTACCAACGGCCTCTGTAATCTTAGCGATTGCGATAGCTTCTGCCTCAGCTTTGCGAATACGTGCAGTCGCTTCACCCTCTGCATTGAGAATAAATTGCTGCTTGGCAGCCTCAGCTTTGTTGATGATGGCAGCCTTATCACCTTCACTTTGCAAGATTTGTGCCTGCTTGTCACCCTCACTTGTCAAGATGGTGGCAAGCTTATTGCGCTCTGCTTGCATTTGTTTCTCCATGGCTTGAAGCACACTTTGTGGAGGAGTTATATCCTGAAGTTCGACACGATTGACTTTAATTCCCCATTTGTTTGTGGCATCATCCAACACACCGCGAAGCTTTGTATTGATAACATCACGGCTTGTCAGTGTCTGATCCAATTCCATTTCGCCAATGATATTACGCAAAGTGGTTTGTGTTAACTTCTCAATTGCGTTCGGAAGATTATTAATTTCATAGACAGCCTTAAAGGGATCAACAATCTGGAAATAGAGTAAGGCATTGATTTGCATTTGAATGTTGTCCTTGGTAATTACATTCTGGCGTGCAAAATCATACACCTGCTCACGCAAATCAATGGTATTGGTATAGACATAACGGCCATTGTGCATCGCCACAACAGTCTTTGTGCGGTCTACAAAGGGGATAATCAGATTAATACCAGGTTTAAGTGTGGCAAAATACTTACCCAAACGCTCCACAATACGAGTCTCACTTTGTGGAATAATGACTACGGTCATCTTGATAAAAATAATGGCTAATACTACAAATACAGCCGCTGCATAATAAATTCCCATACGTTTAATTTTATGTTATTCGTTAAAGATTAGATTAATTTCACTGTGACAATGATTGAATCACGGCCAATAATTTCTACCTTATTGCCTTTTTTAATTTCTTGTGGAACCTGACTGACAGCCTTCCACTCGTCACCATCCACCTTCACATAACCGCTTCCACCTGCCGGAATGGCTTCAATGACGATTCCAATCCTACCAATCAATGCGTCGGCATTACTGAGACGGTTTTCACCATAGGCGTGAAAACGATGCAAAATCTTGGGACGTATGAGCCAAATACTTAGGACTGAGCAGACAGCGCCTATCGAAATCTGGGCCCAGAAAGGCAAAAAGAACGAAGAGCCCAAGGAAAACAGAGCACCAATAGCCAAACAAGTGATGAAGAAATCACCCGAACTCAATTCCAAAATAAGGCAACTAAAAATGATAATTGCCCAGAAAATCCATAAGTTACTTACGATATAATCTATCATGGCTATGATTATTTAAAGATGAAACACTATATAAATTACTATCTAAAAAGGGGACTTATATTGTCAAATCCCTACGCTCTCCTCCCCGATGAGGAAAGAGAGAGCCGGGATTCCCTATATTTATCTTCTTCGTTTACTGGTTTTCTTCTTGCCAGCACTAACTTTCATTGTCGGAACTGACTTCGAAGCATAACCTGAAGCCTCATAATACTTCATGGCAGTTGGCATCCATTGCTGAATAGCAGCTATACGTTTGGCATCACTTGGGTGGTCACTGAACATGTCATTACTATTATTACTGCCACTCTGTGCAGCCATTCTTTGCCAGAAAGGCACTGCCTCACGTGGGTCATATCCAGCCATTGCCGCAAAGATTAGACCGATATGGTCGGCTTCAGTCTCGTTATCTCGGCTATAACGTAGATTGGCAAAACTGAATCCTTGCTGTGCAACCGCACCGGCTAAATCGCCTACTGACTGGCCCGCTATAGCCCCAAGAATCTGACTTCCGATTTGAGTTCCATAGCTTTGGCGTATCTTTTTCGACATCTGTTCAGCGCTATGCTTTGCTACAGCGTGTGCAATCTCGTGACCAAGTACGATAGCCAACGAGGCTTCATCTTGTGTTACAGGCAACAAACCCTCATAAACCACAATCTTACCCCCTGGCATACAGAACGCATTTACATTCTTATCGGCCACAAGATTGAACTCCCATGCGAAGTTCTTAATCTCATCTGCAGCACCATTATTACGCAAATAAGCCTCTACCGCAGTAGCCAATCGACGGCCAACACGCTTTACCATAGCCGTGTTTGCAGCGTTTGTAGACAGCGTTGCGCTTCTCATATACTTGCTATATTCCTCTTTACTAAGACTCAACACTTGTGCATCACTCACCAACAGCGAATGTTTTCGACCCGTCACAGGCACAGTTTGTGTCGTTCCACATGCTGCCATGACCAACGAAACAGCCAAGATGAGCAGCATACTACTTACTTTCTTCATATCCTTTTCAATCTCTAATTTAACAATTATATTGCTGCAAATATAATCTAAAAAGTGAGAATAACAAAGAAAAAACATTATTTTTCAGTATGTTTTGCATTCTCTCATGCCTTCATCCCCCTCCCCCGCTTTGCAAAATGTACGTAATTAGGCGATGAAATGGGCTGGATGACGCCGCCAAATGGCCCTTTTCACGAGATGAAATGCACCACTTTTCTTGGTTCAATAAAATAAGATGGAGAGTTAAAGAACTTTCTATGGAAGGGAACAAAAAGGAAACATGAGCAAAATTAACACAAACAAAAAAAGAGAAGTTCTGAATTGAACCTCTCTTTTATTGTGACTTCGCTGGGATTCAAACCCGGAACCTTCTGATCCGTAGTCAGATGCTCTATTCAGTTGAGCTACGAAGCCATCCGTTTAGGATGCAATAAAAAGTGACTTCGCTGGGATTCAAACCCGGAACCTTCTGATCCGTAGTCAGATGCTCTATTCAGTTGAGCTACGAAGCCATTTCCTTAATTGCGTGTGCAAAGGTAATACTTTTTATTAAATAACCGAAAACAAAGCCCTAATAAATATTACAATTAACGTTTATTAATTGTTTTCATACCATTATTGATAGCGATATACAGATAATATGCAATAATAAGAGCGCAAGGAGAAATGGGAAGCATGAGCAAAGAAAAAGCCCATTGCAAAATGAAATGATTCATTCTGCAATGAGCTTTGACTGATTTTATCGTCTGTTTCCTATGGGATTACCACACGAAATGACTGCTTTTCCATCTTATTTAATCATGTCTACCGAGCGTTTTAGGAACTCGTCGAGCGCCTTTCCCTTAAGCATTCCATTTTGAAGGAGGGCAAGGTCTATAAGCTGATGAACGACATTATTGCCTTTTGCATAAGCCTCAATCACCTCTGTTTGCTTATTCTTCTGCTCATCAACAGCCTTTTCGGTATTCTGCAAGTCGTCTTTCTCCTCCTGAGTCAACTCTTCTGGCTTCTTCTTATCCTGGCTCTGACGAAGTGCTGCAAGGCGTGCTTGCTGGCCTTTCAGCTCACTTAATATAGGTTTCAAAGCCTCAGCTGTGTTATTATTGCAGTCATTAAGCACCTGTTTTACAAGCACATGATCACTATTTAACACTAAGGTGAAGCTGTCAGGCATCTGTTGATAGAAGCTCATTCCTGGCTGGAACTGACTCATTTGCTTCATACGACGCATATATTCATTTTGAGTAATGACAACAGGTTGACTGTTTTCGCCTAATGATTGAACTTCAACATTGAACTCAACTTTATCGAGTTTTGGCATTTGTGAACGGAAAACCTGACTCAAATTATCGCTATCTTCCGATGAGATATCAGTCTGTTTCTGGTCTGATTTCACTATAAGTCTGTCAACAATATCGGCATCTACGCGTGTGAAACGAGACTTTTCAAACTTCTGTTCAAGCATGCTTACCAATGGAGTATCAAGCTGTCCATCGAGCAACAACACGTTATAGCCTTTATTCTTTGCTGCCTCTATGTAGGTGTATTGCTCCTCAACATTGTTTGCATAGAGATAAACCAAATAACCTTCCTTGTCAGTTTGCTCATCCTTGATAAGCGTTTTGTATTCTTCAAACGTGAAATGTTTCCCATCAACATCCTTGAACAACGCGAAATCCTTTGCGCGATCATAGAAGTCTTCCTGTGAAAGCATACCATAGTTGATAAAGAGTTTCAAGTTATCCCACTTCTCTTCATAAGCCTTTCTGTCTTCTTTGAAGATACTTTGCAAGCGATCTGCCACCTTCTTTGTTATGTAAGTAGAGATCTTTTTCACGTTTGCATCGCTCTGCAAATAGCTGCGACTAACGTTCAATGGGATATCCGGTGAATCAATAACTCCATATAACAACGTCAAGAATTCAGGCACAATGCCCTCTACATGGTCTGTAACGAACACTTGATTGCAATAGAGTTGAATCTTGTTTCGTTGCAAATCAATGTTATTTTTGATACGTGGGAAGTAGAGAATACCCGTGAGATTAAACGGATAATCCACATTCAAATGAATCCAGAATAAAGGTTCATCCTGCATAGGATAAAGCTCTTGATAGAACTTTTTATAGTCTTCGTCTTTCAATGTTGACGGAGCTTTCGTCCAAAGTGGTTCGATATCATTGATAACATTGTCTTTATCTGTGTCGACCATCTTGCCATCTTTCCACTCTTGTTTCTTGCCAAAGACGATTGGAACGGCCATAAACTTGCAATACTTATTAAGCAGTTCCTCTATCTTCTGCTTGTTCAAGAACTCTTTGCAGTCATCACTGATGTGAAGAACAATATCACTTCCGCGGCTCTCTTTGTCTACTTCAGTTATCTCATAGGCTGGAGTTCCATCACAAGTCCACTTGAATCCTTTACTTCCTTCCTTGTAAGAACGCGTTATAATGTCAACACGATCGCTCACCATGAAGCTCGAATAGAAACCTAATCCGAAATGACCAATAATGGCATTTGCATTATCTTTATATTTATCTAAGAAGTCACTAACTCCTGAAAAGGCTATTTGATTGATGTATTTCTCAATCTCTTCTTCGGTCATACCAATACCATTGTCACTGATAGTGATAGTCTTTGCCTCCTCATCAAGCTTAACATTCACTTTCAAATCACCGAGTTCGCCTTTAAACTCGCCTTTATCTGCAAGGGTCTTTAACTTCTGAATAGCATCTACACCATTACTAACCATCTCGCGTAAGAAGATCTCATGGTCTGAATAAAGAAACTTTTTGATGACGGGGAAGATGTTTTCTGTGGTAACCCCGATATTTCCTTTCTGCATAATATATAATGTTTTAATTTTCTGTTCACGACAAATACAAACACCGTGCCAACTGACAGGCTGGCACATATTGCCCTATCCACCACTCCATTTATGTCAGTATTATTTATGTTT
>NZ_GL629647.1:0-14217 GCF_000185845.1 Segatella salivae DSM 15606 | reverse complement strand
CTACGCACAAAAAGCTTACCGCCATGGGGCTGCTCATTGCAATCGGAATTGTATTTGGTGACATTGGAACGTCCCCACTCTATGTCATGCGCACCATATTGCGGGCTAATCCTCACTTCGATGCTAACTATATCTTGGGTGCAGTGTCGTGTATTATTTGGACATTAACACTTCAAACGACGCTGAAATATGTGATTGTAGCCCTCAGAGCCGATAATAAAGGTGAGGGAGGTGTACTTGCGCTCTTCACCTTAATCCGCAAACGAGGCTACCGTTGGCTATTTATTGTGGCCATACTTGGGGCAAGTACGTTGATTGCTGATGGGGTTATTACGCCTGCAATCACTGTAACCTCAGCAATAGAAGGACTACATGGGCTATCAACGGATATTCCTATTGTACCTATTGTGCTGTTTATCATCTCAACAGTATTCTTTATTCAACGCTTTGGAACGGGCTCTATTGGCACCTATTTTGGGCCATTCATGTTGGTTTGGTTCTTACTTTTGGGAATATTGGGTATGATTCACGTCGTGGATTACCCCTATATCATCAAAGCATTCAACCCATATTATGCCATAAAACTACTGGCTTCAAGCCCCGAATGGTTCTTAATTCTCGGTGCAGTGTTCCTTTGTACAACAGGAGCTGAGGCACTTTACTCTGATCTTGGGCACTGCGGACGACGCAATATCACGATAAGTTGGATCTTCGTTAAAGTCATGCTCATCCTCAACTACATGGGACAAGGCGCATATATTGTTAGTCATTCTGCATCCATGCACACGGGAATCAACCCTTTTTACGCCATCATGCCCAACTGGTTACTTATCCCTGGTATCATCATGGCTACCGGAGCAGCTATCATTGCCAGTCAAGCGCTCATCAGTGGATGCTTTACTATCTTCAGCGAAGCAGTCCATTTAAACTTCTGGCCGACGATGAAGTTCAAGTATCCTTCAGTAGATAAGGGGCAAATCTATATCCCACGAATTAATAATCTGCTTTATATTCTGTGCATCATCACCGTACTTCTCTTCCAAACTTCAGCCCACATGGAAGCTGCTTACGGGCTATCCATCACCATAACCATGCTCACAACAACGGTTATGTTGGCTGTATATCTGAAACAACGCTTCACCCCACATTGGCTCGTTATTGCCTTCTTGCTGGTCTATCTCCTTATAGAAGGCTTCTTCTTCCTTGCAAACCTCACAAAGTTTGCACATGGAGGTTGGTTCACAATCATGTTGGCTCTCATCGCAGGTAGCACGATGTATATCTGGTATCGCGCATGGAACATTCGACGGAAATACTTGAAATTCAAGAAACTTTCAGACTATTATGACATCATTCGCGACCTAAAGGCAGATGAAACCATACCTAAATATGCCACAAATCTTGTCTATATACGGCAGTCTGACAGCGATGATATGGTAGAAGACAAGCTCATTTATTCTATCATCAACAAGCAACCTAAACGCGCCGACCATTATTTCTTAGTGCATTTCAGCAATGATGATGCGCCCGACACACTGAATTATACGTGCCACGAGCTGATAGAACAAACATTATATGCCATCAACATACGCGTAGGTTATCGTGTAAATCCATTGATGACACTATATCTTCGCCAGATTGTTGAAGACCTCATTGCACAACATCGCTTTGATATTCGAAGCTGCTATCCCTCACTTCGCAAGCACAATATAGCCGGAGATTTCCGCTTTATCGTTCTACATCGCATCTATTATGCATCAACAGTCGTGAGCGCTTCAGACAATTTCATGCTACATCTCTTTGGCTTCATCCGCCACATCGGTATCGACGACGAGCAAGCCTTAGGCTTAGACACGAGTAATGTAACTGTAGAGCGAGTGCCATTTGTCATCAACAATAAATACAAGCAACGCATCACACGATGTGAATAAACGCAGGGTGTGAGCGTCATTATGCTTAACCATCTGCCTTATACATTTCAATGATTCACTCTTATTTTAGAGGCCATCAATCAGCAAGCTGAATATCGCGATTTCAAAGCGTTATTTTCACCAAACAAAATCAATCATTTTGCGCGTCAATATGAATGAAAACATCGCGCAAAATGATTGAGATTAGAGTGCGATTCCATAGAAACAAGAAGATTTACAAATCTTTATCTCAAAATCGTAGCGCCCAAAAGACAAGAGGTAAAGATTGATAGTCGCACAAAGTTCACATAATAAGCCAACAATAATTCTATCACTTTTTTGTGTACAAGCACTTGATTTTGTTCCCTATATTTTGTAACTTTGCTATCGAGAACAATACAATCATCAAGAAAAATTTAAAACAAAATCATCTCAAACACCAACATTCATGAAACAACAACCAACAAACCACGACCTCACACGCTGCGCTTGGGCCAACAGTCACCCCCTCTTACAACAATATCATGACGAAGAATGGGGCGTACCTGTACACGATGATAGCCTTCTTTTCATGTATTTGCTGATGGAATCCATGTCGTGTGGTTTGTCATGGTTACTGATGTTGAAGAAAAAAGAGATTTTCCGCACCTGTTTTGCAAACTTCGATTACAAGGTTGTTGCCACGTTTTCGACCGATGATATTGATCAGATTTTGTCAACAGAAGGAATGATTCACAGCGAACGAAAGGTGAAAGCTATGGTCGAAAACGCTCGTGCATTCTGCCAAGTACGCAAAGAATACGGCTCGTTTGATGCCTATATATGGAGCTTTACGAAAGGAAAATCAAAACAATATGCTTCACATCAGCAACATCCCTGCGTGAGAAATACGCTCAGTGACCATGTTGCGAAAGACTTAAAAAAGCGTGGTTTCAAATATGTTGGAACGATAATCATTTATAGTTTCCTACAAGCCATTGGCATAATCAACGACCATGAGCACACATGTTTCCGCTATTCTAAGGATTAAAAGTTAGCTTTGGGCCGAGAAATTCATTGAAAAGATTTGCATATTTCGATATTTTTCACGAATATTGCAAAAGAAATTAACTTAAACTGTGAGGCGCTTTTACGCCTGACAGCACACCTATTATTAAACACCTAACTATGAAAAAGAAACTGTTTACGCTTTTGTTGCTTGCAATTTCACTATCCGTGCATGCACAACACTTCATTAAAGATGCCGCTTTCAGGCAAAAAGTAGAGGCTGCATGGAAACAAAAGATGGACCTCATTGGCTGGAAATATTGGGAAGATAAAGGTCAGAAAGCCACTCCAGAAGAGGAAGAAGCGTTGAAGTTCCTATATGCTTACATGCCCATTGCAGACGCAACAGACTATCCAAAGGCTTATCATCTCAAGAATGTACAGACTGCTTTCCGCACACAAAAAGAGATTGCATGGGGTAAACAGATTCCAGAGTTGTTGTTCAGGCACTTTGTTTTGCCGATGCGTGTAAACAATGAACCCTTAGATAGCTCACGCGCTATCTTCTATAATGAATTAAAAGAGCGCGTGAAAGGAAAGTCGATGAAAGACGCAATCTTGGAAGTTAACCACTGGTGTCACGAGAAAGTAACCTATGAACCCTCTGATGCACGAACCTCTTCTCCGCTTCAATCTATCCTGACTGGACGCGGACGATGTGGTGAAGAGAGTACATTCACCGTGAGTGCACTACGTGCTATTGGTATACCTGCACGCCAAGTGTACACTCCCCGCTGGGCACACACCGACGATAATCATGCTTGGGTCGAGGCGTGGGCTGATGGAAAGTGGTATTTTCTCGGTGCATGTGAGCCCGAACCCGTGTTGAATTTAGCCTGGTTTAATGCTCCTGCATCACGTGCAATGCTGATGCACACACGTGCATTTGGTGATTATAGAGGTCCGGAAGAAGTGATGTTGCGCACTAACAACTTTACAGAAATCAATCTCATTGACAATTATGGCAGTACGGGAAGAATTGATTTTAAGGTTGTTGACAAACAAGGCAAGCCCGTTTCTGATGCAAGAGTAGACTTCAAAATCTACAATTATGCAGAGTTTTACACTGCCGCTTCTAAATATACGAATAAGAATGGACAGACATTTCTTTCTGCCGGAAAAGGCGATATGTTTGTATGGGCATCTAAAAATGGGCAGTATGGCTATGCAAAAGCCTCTTTTGGAAAAGATAAAAACATCACTATCAAACTTTCTTATGACGAGAAACATCCGGGAAAAGATAGCAATTTAGACATTGTTCCCCCAAAAGAAAATGTGCAAATACCTGAAGTTTCAGAAGCAGAACGGGCGCAAAACAATAAGCGTTTGACTGAAGAAGACGCCATTCGCAATAATTATATCGCCACCTTTCCTACGCAAGAGAGCATGAAAGACTATGCTATTCCAGAGGCAACACCTTATATTATCAAGGCACGTGGCAACTGGAGAACGATTAAAGCGTTTGTGGAGAAACACTCTACTGACCGCAAACGTGCCATAGAACTATTGAGTACACTAAGTGACAAGGATCTCCGCGACATGCCAATGTACATATTAGACGATAACATGAGTGCTCCAAGTAACCAACTTTCGCCTCGTGTTGAAAGCGAGTTAATATTGAAACCGTTCAAGAACTACTTTGCAAAAGTGTTTGATAAAGAGGCAGAAGCATTCAGAAAAAATCCTTCTTTGCTCGTAACTTGGATTAAAGAGAATATAAAAATGAATCCAGACATTCATGCAATGAGGATTCCTCAAACCCCAATCAGCGTGTGGGAAAGCCGAGTTACAGATGCTCGTAGCCGTGATATCTTCTTTGTTGATGTAGCAAGAAGCCTTGGAATTGAAGCACGAATAGACCCAGTTACCTGGAAACTACAATATAAAAAAGGTGGTAATTGGGTAGATGTAGACTTCGATTCGGCTACAGAACAAGTGGCAAAGACAGGCACACTTGTCTTAAAATACAAACCAACAGAGTACTTAGATGACCCAAAATACTACACCCATTTCACGATAAGTAAGATTGTAAATGGGCGTACTTGGCTCATGAACTTTGATGAAGGACAGGTTGATATGGGCGGAGGCACTACCTGGGCAAACATCTTTAAGAAAGGCGCTACATTGGATGAAGGAACCTATATGTTGGTTTCGGGACAAAGAATGGCTGATGGTAGCGTGATGGCACATAAATGTTTCTTCACCATTAATCCTGGAAAGACAACTGTTTTAGACCTTGTTATTCGCCAAGAAACCGAGGGTGTGAAGGTGATTGGTAACTTCAACAGTGAAGATTTGTTTGAAAAAGACGGAAAAGAGGTTTCAATTCTTAGCCAAACCGGACGAGGATATTATGTTTTAGGCATTCTTGGCGTAGGACAAGAACCTACCAACCATGCACTACATGACATCGTAAAGATGAAAGAAAAATTAGAAAAATGGGGGCGGCCAATGGTATTGTTATTCACAAACGAAGCCGAAAAAGAGAAATTTGAAACCCAAAAGGCTGAATTTGGAAGCCTACCTCAGAAAACAATCTTCGGCATTGATAAAGATGGAGCCATTCAAAAGGAGATTGTAAGAGAAATGAAACTGCAGAATAAAAACCAATTACCATTATTCATTATCGCTGATACCTTCAATCGAGTGGTATTCATTTCGCAAGGATATACCATCGGATTAGGCGAACAATTGGTGAAAACAAGCAGTAAATTATAAGCATAAAACATGATTGAGACAAACAAATTTGAATTTGAGATCTGTGCCAACAGCGTTGAAAGCTGTATTGCTGCTCAACAAGCTGGCGCAGATCGCGTTGAACTTTGCATGGGAATCCCTGAAGGAGGAACCACTCCTTCGTATGGAGAGATTCAAATGGCGAGGGATTTACTTAGAGAAACGAAGTTGCATGTCATTATTCGTAATCGTGGAGGAGACTTTCTTTATACCCAAAGAGAGTTGGAACGCATGGCCATGGATATCGATTTGTGTCGTAAAATAGGTGTAGATGGAGTTGTATTTGGCTGTTTAACAGCGGAAGGTGATGTAGATAACGGCGCCAATAGGTTCTTATTAGAACATGCAACAGGTATGAGCACAACATTTCATCGGGCATTCGATTGCTGTAAAGAGCCACTTAAAAACATAGAATCAGTGATTTCATTAGGCTTCAACAGGGTGTTAACCTCAGGACAACAGGCTACTGCAGAGATGGGTATTCCCCTACTCCATCAATTAAACAATGTTGTGGGAGACCGAATCATCATTATGGCTGGCTGTGGTGTAAATGAAAACAATATTAAAAAGATTCAGAAGGAGACTGGCGTCCGTGCTTTTCACTTTTCAGCTCGTGAGCCTAAGAAAAGTCAAATGAAGTATTCTAATCCCTCAGTATTTATGGGTAATGCGGACTTTGATGAGGATACGATTTTTGAAACAACGATAAATCGGGTGAGAAAAACAATACATGCGCTTCGAGATTAAGCAGAACACTATGTAAGAAATATATAAACAGATTATCAAAGCAAGCCAACCATTATATCCATAGATTCACATAAACAATATGATGAAGCCTAAGAGATGGAACAAAGCACAGAAATCCCTACTATTGTTATATTTAATGGTGGGCTATGCTTTATCCGTGAGTGCACAAAACATAGTGAATGGAAGAGTTATAGACGAGCATAACCAAGGAGCCGAAGCTGCAATTGTCATGCTTTTTACCCAACCAGATAGTATTCTTTCGGCAACAACACTCACCGACAGCAAAGGAATGTTCTCATTACAACCACGGAAAGGCACGTTCCTTCTATGTGTAAGGATGCTCGGCTACAAAGAGATAAAAAGGGAAATTACTATCCATGAAGATATGGATATTCCCGATTTGCAATTAGAACCAGACGATATTATCTTGAAAAATGTTGTCATAACAGCACGTAAATCTCAACCAATGATAAGTTCGTCTAATGGGAAAACACAGATTAATGTGGCACAAACTTATCTCACAGATATAGGAGATGCACTGGATGTTTTGAAGCATTCTCCAGGTATTTCTGTAAATAATAAGGGCGACATTTCCCTGTCATCACTCGGAGGAACTGCCATATATGTCAATGGAAAGAAACTTATGTTGCAAGGTGAAGAGCTGTCAGCTTACTTGCGTACCCTACCCTCATCAAGAATCTCTAAGATAGAGATCTCTCCCAATCCAAATGCATATTATGGAACAGAAGGGGCTGGAGGCATTATCAATATCATTCTGAAAACGACAGAGAAATCAGGCATTTTCCTAACTACTTCACATAGCATTGCCTATTGGGAAAACGTAAAACAAAACTCTGATATCACATTATCTTATAACACAAACAAATGGCAATTAGGACTAAACTACAATCATAGTATAGGGCATCATGCCATGGATTATGGCTATGAGAAGATTCAAAATGGAGATAAAAGTTTGTCAGAAACAAAGGATACTGATAAAAGAAATACATATTCAACAGGCTTTGACTTTACTTGGCAGCCCAATCTGAAGAACAAATTATCATTGAATAGTACGATGAACCTGCTTGTTGGCCCAGGCTTAACAGAGACAACAACAGGAGTTTATCAAGGGACTTCAGTATTGGATTGTATCTTAAAAGCTCGCAACGAGTATCTAAAACAGAAAACGATTCGATATAGTAATAGTGCGAACTATCTATACCAACCCTCAGAAAAAAAGCAGTTAGCACTTTCGGCAGACTGGACCCACTTTGACGGTAAAGCCCAATGCGAACAGCCTAACACTTATTTTTCACCAACAAATACGCTTATTCGTTCAGATTTGTTTTATTCTCAACCAGATAAAGACATTGACATTTATGCCTTGTTAGCTGATTATAAGTGTAATCCTAATGCACAGAGTGAGTGGCTGATGGGTATTAAGACTTCGCTTATCAAAAGTAACAACACCTTTCTTTTCAAGAGAAATGAGACGATAGACCTACAACGTTCAAATAAATTTGAGTACAACGAACATAATATTGAAGGCTACACGCAATATACTCATACTTGGAATAAATTGGAATTTAGTGCTGGTTTGCGTATAGAATATATGTATACCTTTAATAAATTAAGCGCTTATAGCAATCATAAAATAGAAGAAAACAACAGAAAAGAATTGCGTTTATTCCCCAACATGGCTGTATCTTATACTATCAATGACAAGAATAAATTAGCCCTTTTATATAGTAGAAGGCAAGATAAGCCACGATATGAAGATCTTAATCCCTTTGAATATTTGCTTGATGAACTCTCCTATTGGAAAGGAAATCCTTTCCTCAAGCCGCAGATTAGTAACAAAATAACGTTGAACTATACGCGGAAAAGTTTGTCCTTCAACTTATACTATAATAAACTCAATGACTATTTCGCTTCACTTACAGACGCTTTTGAGAGCAACAAGACTATAATGACAACGAAAAACATTGGAACACAACAACAAATTGGACTGGAAGCAACGTTCTCTAAACATCTAAATTCTTGGTGGAATTTTAGTACGAATATAGGAATTTACTACTTTGTGAATAAGTTGGATTATGAGAATTATAAACAAGAATATAAGCGTCCATCATGTTCTTTCTCTGCAAATAGTAACATTCTCCTGCCTTGGGGGATAAACTTTGAACTCTCCGGACGATACTATTCAAAGCGACAAGGAGGGAGTTATGAAGTGAGTATGTCCACAGGGAGCATTGATTTAGGCCTTAACAAGAGTTGGTCTGATGGTTGCGTCCGGCTTTCAATACTGATGACCGATGTCTTACATACAGAGCGTTGGGATAGTTATGGAGTGAAAAATGCCCTAAATCTCTCGTCATGGGGATATGGAGAAAGTCGTAAAATCATCCTACGCCTTAGCTATAGCTTTGGTAAACAGAAACTCAATAAAGTGGAGAAAAGTATTAAAGAATTAGACAGATTATAAGGATACCATAAGTATCTCATCGGACATTATTATAAAACGCAGAATTCTATTCCTTAGAAAACAAATTAAAGAAACTTCAAAAAAGTTTTCAAAACATTTGGTTATCTCAAAAATAGTTATTACCTTTGCATCGCTTTTACAATAAAGCATTTGGTTACTATCCATTGGAGAGATGGTAGAGTGGTCGATTACAACGGTCTTGAAAACCGTCGTGCTGAGAGGCACCGGGGGTTCGAATCCCTCTCTCTCCGCTAATAGGCTTTAAAAGGTCTTCACAAGGGTCTTCATTTTAGCCTTCAAAAATTAGATAATCGTTGTAAAATCAAGGTTTTACAACGATTTTTCTTTGTATATACCTTCATTGCCTGACGGCATAACCCTATATTTTGACAGTCATCATTCGGTCAATTTCTGCTACATAAACTGCTACACAAAAATTGTAGCAGCAAAAAATGTAGCAGTGACGGGATTTTGAATACCAAATTGAAGGCATCAATTCTTTCTGTTTCAGTATGTTATATATTAACTTTGCAGCCGAGTGCTACACAAAAGAATGATGCATTATGAGAACAAATTTCAAGGTATCCTTCTACCTACGCTCAAACTATGAGAACAAAGAAGGAAAGTCGCCTGTAATGCTCCGTGTATTCCTTAACGGAGAGATGTCAAATTTTGGATCTACGAAAATCTTCGTGGACAAGATAGTATGGAATAATGCCACAAGTCGGCTCAAAGGTCGGACGGCTGAAGCTTTATCCGCCAATGCCGCATTGGACTCTATTTCTGTTACACTGAATAACATCTATCACAAATTTGAGGACGACTCCTCCATGTCATTGGAGAAAATCCGATCTTATTTTGTGGGAAAAGACAGGGAGTATACAACTTTCCTCCCTGTATTCGACAGATTCAACGAAGACATCAGGCAACGCGTCGGACACACCATCAGCAAAGACAGCCTACAAAAGTACAGTGTTTTGAGAAGACATTTCTCAGAGTTCCTTATCCATAAATATGGAAGGAAGGATATAGGACTCACAGAGTTCACGCCATCCGTGGTACAGGATTTTGAGTTGTATCTGAGCACGGTGGCAGGCTGCGCTTACAACACGTCTGTCAAGAAAATGAAGGCACTCAAGACCGTAACCATCTATGCGCAAAAACGTGGTTATCTTCTTCACGACCCCTTCCTCAATCATCGTTTTCACTTGGAGCCAGTTAATCGTGGTTTTCTCACGGATGAGGAAATTATGAAGATAGCCAACAAGGAACTTGCTATTCAACGCTTGGAGTTAGTAAGGGATGTTTTCATCTTTTCATGTTTCACAGGTCTAGCATATATTGATGTTTCCAATCTCAGACCGGACAATATCGTAACACTTGATGATAAGCAGTGGATTATGACCAAGAGGCAGAAAACAAGCGTGGAAACCAATGTGTTGCTTCTCGATATTCCCAGAAGTATCATAGCCAAGTACAGTCATAAGACCTATCGGGACGGCAAACTATTTCCCATCCTAACGAATCAAAAAACCAACGCATATTTAAAAGAAATTGCCGACCTTTGCGGTGTCAAGAAGAATCTGACCTTCCATCTTGCCCGGCATACATTTGCGACCATGTCGCTCAGCAAGGGCGTTCCTATGGAAAGTGTGTCTAAGATGTTGGGGCATACCAACATTAAAACGACACAAATTTATGCTCGCATTACCAATAAGAAAATAGAACACGATATGGAACAGTTGGCTGGCAAGTTAGACAAGTTCAAAGTTGCTATGGGCATCAACTCAAAATAATGTACAATCCTAAACCAAGAAGATTATGACAACAACAAAGAAAGAGCTTTCCTACTTCCGTTTGAAGTTAGAGAACTACCTCAGTGAGCATTTCCCAGAAATGATGAGTGACAACCCATTCATAACGGCAAGAGCAGATGAATCCCTTACTACCTATTGTGATGCAGTGGCACAGGGCTTCTCGCATCCCGAAGCTGAGACAATGGCAAGTGAAGTCTTATACCAGGGTTTGCACTTTTCCAAGTATGACACGCTTGTATCTGTCTTAGAGAATGAGTTCGAGAAAGAACTCCCTTCTCCTCTTCCTGAAAGACTAACACCAATGCTTCTGAAGAATAAGGCTGTGCAAAGCGTTTTCGACAAGTATGAACTGACAGACGACTTTGGGGCGAGTCCAGAGTATGAGAAACTCTACACCGAACTGACAGGGACAATCGTTCTGCTTATAGAGGTTAATGGCCTGCCAACCGTCGATAGTGAGAACATGACTTGATGTAACACCATCGGGAGCTTTTGTAGTTTCAAGAGCCAAGATAACCACTCTTCTCCACACACCAATAGTTTTACAAACACTTGGCTTTGTGTGGAAGAGTATCTTGTTATTACTCTTGAAACTATAAAAAGCTCCGATATGAATACAATCATCATGAATCAAGATGTCCACACACCTGCCTTCATCAAGGCAGACGCATCGAACAAAAGCGATAATATCAAGCTGCAGCCGACTTCTCTCAAGCAAGTCCGCCGTTTCGGTTGGACACGCTTCATTGAACTCGCTATCCTGCTTTCCGTCGTTATCGGTGCCATTTGGCTTATCTCAAAGATTGTAACGCCGCAAGTCGTAACTGCCGTTTCTGTCATTGCAGGTTTTCTGATACTACGCTTTATAGTCAGGGTAATTCTAAAAGTGACAATTACGCTGCTGAGCATTCTCTTCTGGCTGGCAATTCTCTGTGCCATCCTGCTTTTCGTGCTTTGAGAAGCACGGCTCTGTAATACCTTTCATGTTATTTCATTAGGTGGTTATCTCGCATATTGAGATAGCCACCTTTTCTATTTTCCACTACGAGCGTTGCACTTTCGCTTCCTTTCCAATGCTCCACAATATGCGAAATGAAGAAGACGGATGCTGTTCCCTTTTTATCCGCAAAGGTAGTACGAGGCTTGTGGCTTTCAAAAGGTCTATACCGCTTGGTTTGTCTGGAAAATCTCCACACCTACGGGTTGTATTTTCCGCCAAAACCTTGTGTAAGCCTGCCCCGCTACCTCTTTTTTGCTACAAAAAGGAATCAGCATACTCCGATCTTTGGACGCATAAAAAAATGTCGCTATGGATAAGCAAAAAGTAAATACAACATCTTCGATGAACAGAAAAGGATATAGCTCCTCCTCTCATTACCGCATTAATCCTGTGGTTGGAAAAAGTGAGCAAGTGTTGGCAATTAAGTTTGTACAATGGGACGTTCCCCCTTTGGAGAGCCTTTGTAACAGCAAAGTATATATCCTGCGTGTGAAACTCAATCGTGGTGAGCGAATGAGCCGTGAGGAAAAGAATTGGCTTGCCGAAACGGTGAACACCAATACCTACTTCCGTACAGCCGTTCCACTAATGGGTTATCGCTTTGACTTCTTTGATGTACTGAAGAAATACCTTGTCAATCAGTACGGACAATGGACAGAGTATTACACACCCGACAGAACAAGCCTAAGAGCCTACCTATATGGGCGCATCAATCAAATAGTAGAAATCCCTAAATACTAAGCAATATGAAAGGAACAGAACATTTCACACGGACAATAGCCGAGTATCTCAATCAGCGTGCTATAACAGACCCCTTGTTTGCCCCTAACTTGATGAAGCCGAACAAGAATATCGAAGAGTGCATCACCTACATTCTTAATGAAGTGCAGAAAAGCGGTTGTAACGGCTTTGATGATGATGAAATCTTCTCTATGGCTGTTCACTACTATGATGAGGACGATATAGAGGTCGGCAAGGCTGTTTCTTGCCAAGTAGCCGTTAATCACGTTGTAGAACTCACAGAGGAAGAAAAAGCCGAAGCAAGGCAGGAAGCCATTAAGCAATATCAGCGTGAGGAACTTGCCAAGATACAGAGCCGTAACGCACGAGTGAAAAAAACCGAGAACGTAGCAACCCAAGTACAACCATCACTATTTGATTTTTAAGCCTATGAAACCGAGAAACAAATTTGAAAAGGCAGTTTTGGAACAAAGCAAGTATCTTCGCCCGATAACCAAGACACAAAGTAAGTGGGCATTCCGTGAGTGCATAGACCACTTCGCCTACCGACTGCCCAAAGGTCGCACCACTTGTATGGATTGTGGGCATAGTTGGATAATGAACAAACATAGAGAAACTTGCACTTGCCCTCATTGCAGGGCAAAGTTGCAGGTCAAGGAAACATACGAGCGCAAGTTGCATCAGAAGCAGTATTTCACCCTACTTACCACTTGCGGAGAGTTTCAAGTATTACGTATGTTCCTACTTATCGTGGGTATGGAGAAAGGTTACAAAGCTCAGACCTCCATAATTGAGATTGGGCAATATTGGTGGAATATGCAGGGACGAAAAACTGTGGTTGCCATACAGAGAGTATTGGGACACTATGTTGATACCTTTTCCTATTATAGTCCTATGGCAATACGCAACGATAATGAAGCCTATCAGCATATTGCCTACTCACCGATATATCCGAAGTTCAAGGTTACAGACATACTTCGCAGAAATGGTTTTAAGGATAATTTCTATGGCATCGTGCCTACCCAGCTTATTCCTGCATTGCTTACAGACAGCCGTGTGGAAACATTGTTAAAAGCAGGTCGCACAGACCACTTACGTTACTTTCTTGGTAACAGGAGGACTTTTGAGGAACTATGGCAGTCCTACAAGATAGCAGTCCGTAACGGCTATGAGATAGCAGACATTTCTCTTTGGAATGATTATGTAGATACACTTAGAAGATTAGGTAAGGATATTCATAATCCAAAATATTTATGCCCCACAGACCTTAAAGCCGAACACGACCGCAGGCACGAGGAACTTCTCAGAGTGCGTGAAAGGGAAGAGATAGAACAGAAGCAGCAGAAGGCTATGGAAGATGAAAAACGTTTCAAGGAACTCAAATCCAAGTTTTTCGGTATCTGTTTCACGGACGGCACTATTCAAGTCCACGTATTAGAGAGCGTGCAGGAACATTTAGAAGAAGGTGTATCAATGCACCATTGTGTGTTTTCCAACGCCTATTATCTCAAGGAGGACTCCCTTATCCTTTCGGCTACCATTGAAGGCAAGCGGATAGAGACCATTGAAGTATCATTAAGAACTTTGGAGGTGGTGCAAAGTCGTGGGGTGTGCAACAAGAATACAGAATATCACGAGCAGATAATAAACCTTGTCAATGCCAATCGAGGTCTTATAAGCCGAAGAATGAAAGCTACAGCATAAAGTATGAACCATTAAATTATCAGAGCTATG